>NZ_VCCA02000001.1:0-3473918 GCF_005938005.2 Curtobacterium sp. KBS0715
ATGGCGAGCACAAGCTCGAACTCGTCGCGCAGGACAAGGCCGGCAACACCTCCGAAGAGACGAAGACCACCGTCGACGTCGACACCGAAGCACCCACGGCACCGGTCGTCACCAGCCCGTCCGACCTCACCGATGGCAAGGGACCCATCACCGGGACCGCTGAACCTGGCGCCACGGTGATCATCCGTGACGAGGACGGCAACGAACTCGGCCGCGGCGAGGCCAACGACGACGGCGACTTCTCCATCGAACTCGACGAGCCACTCACGGACGGGGCACACGACCTCGAACTGATCGCGCAGGACAAGGCCGGCAACACCTCCGAGCAGACGAAGACCACGGTCGACGTCGACACCGAGGCCCCGGCGGCACCCGTCCTCGAGGCGTTCGACGACATCGTCGACGGCACCGGCATCGTCCGGGGCTCGGCAGAACCCGGCTCGACGGTCGTCATCCGCGACGCCGACGGCCGCGAGATCGGCCGTGGGACGGCTGACTCCGACGGGCGGTTCGCCTTCCGGACGACGGTTCCCCTGGAGCCGGGAGCCCACCTGCTGTCGGTCGTCGCCGTGGACCGCTTCGGTCACGTCTCACCGGGCTCGAGCATGCTCGTCACGCTCGTCCCCGAGAGCGAAGGCGAGGGCGAGGGCGAGAGCGACAACGGGGCCGGAACGGGAACCGCGTTCCCGGGGGTCGTGGCCCCGGGCACCGGCACGCAGCTCGGCATGACCGACGACCACACCGCGCCCGCTCCGAAGACCGACGAAGCCAGCACCCCCGGCACCGTCACCACCAACCGGGAGCTCGCCTTCACCGGTGTCGAGCTCGGCGGCTGGCTCGCCGCCGCGCTCACCGCACTCGGGCTCGGCGCCGTCCTGCGCCTGCTCGCGCGCCGACGCGAAGGCGACGTGCGCGGCGACTGAGCCCCGGACTGCGGACGGGAGGCCCGGATCACGTACCCGACGAGGGGACGCGATCCGGGCCTCCCGGCTGTCACGACGCTGCAGCGCCCGAGCGCTCAACCCTCGGTCTGCAACGGCTCCTTCGGCAGCTTCCGCACCTTCGCGCGCCGCTTGCGGCGCTCCGGGATCATCGACCGCATCTCCTCGAGCTTGCCGAAGCAGAGCAGGCGGTCCCCCGGCTCGAGGGCGACGCCACTGCGCGGGTTCGGGATGACGTTCGAGCCGCGGTGCAGCGTGAGGACCGTGATGTCACGGTCCCAGAGCCCGGACTCCTTGATCGTCTTGCCGACCAGGTCGGCGTTGGTGTGCACGAGGAGCTCGGCGACGCCGTAGCCGGTCGAGACGGACAGCCGCTGACGGACGTCGATCTCGGGGAACGCGACCTGGTTCGCGATGAAGTCGACGATCGCACCGGCGATGTCGAGGCCGGTGGCGCGCTCGACGCCCTCGAGCCCTGGCGAGGAGTTGACCTCCATCACGAGCGGCCCGTCGTTGCCCTCGAGCATGTCGACGCCGGCGACCTTGAGGCCCATGATCTGCGCCGAGCGCACGGCCACGGCCTCGTACTCGGGCGAGAGCGTGACCTTCTCGACGGTGCCGCCGCGGTGCACGTTCGAGCGGAACTCGTCACCCGAGGCGGTCCGGCGCATCGCCGCCACGACCCGGTCACCGACGACGAGGGCCCGGATGTCACGGCCACGGCTCTCGGCGATGAACCGCTGGATCAGGACGTTCTGCTTCGTGGAGTGCAGGGTCTCGACGATCGACTCGGCGACCTTCGCCTCGGGCGCCAGGATCACGCCGATGCCCTGCGTACCCTCGAGGAGCTTGATGACGACGGGCGCGCCACCGACCCGTTCGATCGCCCCGCGCACGTCGTTGCGGCCGGCCACGAAGGTCGTCGCCGGCATGCCGATGTCGTGCCGCGACAGGATCTGGTTCGCCCGGAGCTTGTCGCGCGAGTTCGTGATGCCGTTCGCCGTGTTCGGCGTGTAGACGTCCATCTGCTCGAACTGGCGCACCACGGCGGTGCCGTAGTAGGTGATCGAGTTGCCGATGCGCGGCAGCACCGCGTCGTAGTCGCTCAGCAGCTTGCCGCGGTAGAGCAGGTCCGGGTCGTCGCCGGACAGGTCGATCGCGAAGCGCAGGGTGTTGAGCACCTTGACCTCGTGACCGCGGTCGAGTGCCGCTGCGCGGAGGCGCTGGGTCGAGTACGCCTGGGGCGCGCGCGACAGGATGGCGAGTTTCATCGAGGGGTTCTCCGCTGGGTCGGATCGACGGCGACGCTCCATCAAAGCATGCGGACGTGGCCACGGAGCATGCGACAGGATGGGCACATGGCCCGAGCTCCGAAGTCCTCCGACAGCGGGCTCGTCGTCGCCGGGTGGCGGGAGTGGGCGGGACTGCCGGACCTCGGCGTGCCGTGGATCAAGGTGAAGCTCGACACCGGCGCCCGGAGCTCCGCGTTGCACGCCTTCGACCTCGAGGAACTGCCCGGCGAGCGGGTCCGGTTCTCGCTGCACCCCTGGCAGGACACCGATGCCGACGCCTCCACCATCGAGTGCGACGTGCACGACCGTCGCATCGTCCGCAGCTCGACCGGGCACACCCAGGAGCGCATCGTCGTCCGCACGCGGATCGCGTTGGCCGGGCGGGTCGTCGAGTCCGAGGTCACCTTGAGCAACCGGGACCAGATGGGGTTCCGGATGCTCGTCGGTCGCGAGGCGCTCCGGCAGGGCTTCCTCGTCGATCCTGCACGGTCCTTCATGGCCGGGCGGGCTCCGAAGGAGATCCGGCGCCGCAACCGCGGTCGCGCCTGAGCGCTCCTGGTCACGCGGCACGGGCCGTTGCGGTGACCGGTCGACGGCCTGGAGGCGCGGTGCGGGGCCGCCACGGGCCTCCCGTCCGTCTCGACGCGCGTCCCGGGCGCGGGCCCGGTCAGTGACCGAGGTGGCGGCCGAGGAAGGCGAGCTGCTGTGGCGCCAGGCGGCGCCAGTACCCGTGCGTGTGGGCGCCGGGTGCGAAGCCTCCGGCCGGAGGCGTGTCGAAACCGTCGACGTAGGTGTGCACCGCCGGCGCGAACCCGTCACCGTTGCCGCAGTCGACGCGGACGGCGACACCGTCCAGGGCGCGCTGCCGCCCGAGGACGGTGTTCGCGCGGAAGTCGGCGGCGTCGTCGAAGGCGCCGCGAGCGGTGTCGGCGGCCGACTTCCAGAGCGCGGGGCTGATGGCCGAGACGGCCCGGACGCGCGAGGCGCCGAGGACTCCACCGAGCCGGAGTGCCCCGAAGCCACCCATCGAGTAGCCGGTCAGGGCGAGGCGGTCCGTGTCGAAGCCGCGGCGGGCGATCAGGGGCAGGAACTCGTCGACGACCATCGCGGCGGGGTCGTCCCCGTCGACTCGTGGGTGCCAGTAGCGGTTGCCGCCGTCGATCGAGGCGATCGCGAACGGTGCTCCTCCGTCGGCGACGTGCGCCGCGAGGAACCGGTCGTAGCCCAGGCTCCGCCCGAAGAACGAGGTGTGGTCGTCGCCGTAGCCGTGCAGGGCGACCGCCACCGGCAAGGGGGTGTCGGATGCCGGGGCCGCGATCGTCCACCCGACGGTGCGGCCGTTCCGAGCGGTCGAGACGAAGGTGCCGGAGGCGGTGGGGACCGCCTCGACGTCGGGGACCGTGCCGTCGGTGCCGTCCAGACCGAGGACCCGGTACAGGGTCGAGCGTCCGGGCAGCAGGCCGAGGTTGATCCCCTCGGCCACGGCTCCCGCGGCGACGACGCCCGTGCCACCGATCAGCAGGGAGCGGCGGGTGATCGTGGCAGCACGCGATCGGGTCATGTGGTGGGCGCCGTTCCGTCTGGGGTGTGTTCCCGGATGAGGGACGCGGCGACGGACCGTGCCGTCGTCGTGTCGAGCGCGGGGTCGCGCAACCGCATCGCAAGGTAACCGGAGACGATGAGCAGCAGCTGGTCGGCGAGGACCTCGGCACGGGGACCGACCACCGGCACCGCCTGTGCCACGAGCCGCCGGCGCAGGGTGGTGGTCTCGAGGTCCAGGACCTGCCGGACCTCGGCGGGGGCGTCGGCGTACTCGGCGGCGGTGCCGAGGAAGGCGCACCAGCGGGAGCCCGTGGGCGTCGAGCGGTAGTCGTCGAGGGCGTCGAACACCGCCAGGAGTCGGCCCAGGTCGTCCCGTTCGGCGGAGACCGCACGGTCCCAGGTGGCGATCCAGTCCTCGTGGCGACGGGTGAGGGCCGCGGCGACCAGGGACTCCTTGCTCGCGTAGCCGCGGTACAGGGTGGCCGTCGAGACCCCGGCCCGTTCGAGGACGGCGTCGATCGGGGTGGCGGCGATGCCCTGTGAGAAGAAGAGCTCCTCGGCGGCGTCGAGCAGCCGCTGCTCGGTCCCTGGGCGCATCACCATGAGAGCACCCTAGGCTCTGAAAAGTGAAACGATCGTTTTCGTTACGACATCGACTGCTCCTGGTGAGCGGACTCGGCCTGATCGCCGCCACCTACGGCCTGGTGCGCCTGGCGTACGGGCTGTTCCTGCCCGACGTGCAGCGCGACCTGGGGCTCCGAGCAGACGCCGCCGGGTGGGTCTCGTCGGGTGCCTCGGCGCTGTACTGCGTCGGTGCGGTAGCCGGGTTCCTGCTCGCCGCACGGATGCCCCGGGGGCTCGTCACGGTCGCGACCCTGGTGGCGGGGGCCGGTTCGATCGGCATGGCGACGGCCGGTGGGCCACCGGCGTTCGGCGTCAGCGCCGTACTCGCGTCGGCGGGTGCCGGACTCGCGTCGCCCGCCCTCGTCCGGATCGTCGCGGCGCGGGTGCCCCAGGCGCTGCAGGGCCGCGCGCAGGCGATCGTGAACGCCGGCACCGGCCCCGGGCTCGTGGGCGCCGGGGTGCTCGCACTCGTGCTGCTGCCCGACTGGCGGACGGCCTGGGCGGTGTCCGGGGTGTTCACCCTGGCCGTCGGAGCCCTGCTGCTCGTGGCGTCCCACGGCGGGGCTGCCGCGTCGTGGTCACCACTGCCCGGTGCTCCGTGGTTCACGGCACACAGAGGGGTCCTCGTGCTTGCGCTGCTGTTCGGGGCCGGGTCCGCCGTCGTCTGGACCTACGGACGTTCGGCGCTGGTGGAGGCCGGCGCGTCGATCGTCGTCTCGGTGTCGGCCTGGATCGCGCTCGGGATCGGCGGAGCGGCCGTCGTGGTCACCGCACGTTGGACGAACGGACTGAGCGCCAGCACGCTCTGGGCGGTCACGGCGGGGTCGGTCGCCGTCGCCGTCGTGGTGTTGGGGGCAGCGCCGCAAGCGACGGTCGCGGCACTGCTGGCGTGTGCCGTGTTCGGCTGGGGCTACACGGCGGCGACCGGGGCGCTGATCGCGTGGACGACCGAGATCGATGCCGAGCGGTCGTCGGCGGGCACGTCGATGCTGTTCGTCGCACTCGTGCTCGGGCAGGCCGTCGGCGCTGCGGGTGCCGGAGCGCTCGTCGGTGCGATCGGGTTCGTCGCGACGTTCGTGGTCGGGGCGGTCGTGACCGCGGCGAGCGCCGTCCCCGCGGTGGTCCGTCCGCCGGGTGGGGTCCGTGCCGTCAGAGCAGCGGGCGGAGCTCGATCTTCCGGTTGCACGCCTCGGACGCCTGGTGCGCCACCCGGGCCGCCGTCTCGGCGTCCGGGAGGTCCATGACCCAGAACCCGGCGACGTACTCGACGGAGTTGCTGGCGGGCCGGGTCGTCGTGTCGGCCGTCGTGTCGACCGCGCCCCCGCGGGCGTCGACCACGATGGCGTCAGCGGGTGCGGAGACCCCGGCGGCGAACACGATCGCGTCGGCCATCCGTTGGTTGAAGGCATCGACCGCTGCGGCTTCGGCGTCGGTCGCGGAGTACGTGTTGCCGACGGCGGCGGCCTGACCGTCGTCGATGACGTTGACGAGGAACTGCATGGCGTCTCCCCTGCTCGTTGGCGGCAGGCTACTCCTGGTCGAACACACCCAGTAGCGTTTCCTGCATGGGGACGACGGCGGAGTGGTCGCGACTGCCGGTGGGGCGGCACGAGTACCGGCAGGACACGGTGCTCGCCGTGGTGCTGGCCGGTGGGCTCGCCGTCACGACCTTCCTGTACGGGTCGGCCGGTACGTACGGTGACGACCAGGCCGAGTGGTGGGTCTCCGCGCTGATGATCGTCGCGAACGCGGCGCCGATCGCGTTCCGCCGACGGTTCCCGATGTCGGTGGCCCTGGTGTCGGCGGTGGCGTTCGCGGCGACGCAGCTGCTCCAGGTGCCCGAGGTCTTCCTCGTCAACTTCACGCTCTTCATCGCGCTGTACACGGTGGGTGCGTGGTGTTCCGACCGGGTGCGGGCCGAAGCGGTGCGCTGGGTCGTCATCGGTGGCATGTTCGCGTGGCTGTTCGTCGCGATCTCGTTCGGGTGGGCGTCACCGAACACCCTGCCGAACGACACGGACTCCCCCGTGGCGCCCTACGTCGCGATCTCGCTGCTCAACATCGTCATCAACGTCATCTACTTCGGCGCCGCCTGGTACGCCGGCAACCGGGCCTGGGCCGCTGCGGTCGCACGACACGAGCTCGCCGAACGCACCGCCGAACTCGCCGCCGAGCGGGAGCGGTCCGCGGCACAGGCCGTCACGATCGAGCGGGTACGGATCGCCCGCGAGCTGCACGACGTCGTCGCCCACCACGTCTCGCTGATGGGCGTGCAGGCGGGTGCTGCACGACGCGTGATCGACCGCGACCCCGCCCAGGCCACCGCCTCACTCGGGGTGGTCGAGGAGAGCGCCCGCACCGCGGTGGAGGAACTCCGGCGGATGCTCGGCACCCTGCGCTCCGACGACGACGCGGACGGCCTCGCGGCCGCCGGGGGCGACGGCCCGAGCACCGAGGGCATCACGCGGATCGCCGAGCTGGCCGAGTCCGCCCGGGTGGCGGGCCACCCCGCCGAGTACGTCGTCGTGGGCGACGAGCGCCCGGTGCCGCCGACGGTGGCCGCGGTGGCGTACCGGATCGTGCAGGAAGCCGTGACGAACATCCTCAAGCACGCCGGCCCGACCGCCCGCGCCGACGTCCGGCTGCGGTACCTGGACGGCGGCGTCGAGGTGGAGGTCGCGGACGACGGGCTCGGTGCCCGTGCCGCCCGGAGTACCTCCGGCAGCGGGCTCGGACACGTCGGGATGCGGGAACGCGTCGCCGCCGTGGACGGACGGATCGAGATCGGGCCACGAGCCCGAGGAGGCTACCTGGTGCGCGCATGGCTGCCGACGACGTGAACGGCACGACCGACCTGACCATCGTGCTGGCCGACGACCAGGAGCTCGTCCGCGCCGGGTTCCGCGTGATCCTGGAGTCCGAGCCCGGGTTCCGGGTGGTCGGCGAAGCCTCGGACGGCGCGCGGGCGGTCGAGGCCGTGCAGGAGCTGAACCCGGACGTGGTCTGCCTCGACGTGCAGATGCCGGGCGTCGACGGGCTCGAGGCCGCGCGACGGATCGCGGCGCTGCCGGACCCGCCGGCGGTGCTCATCCTCACGACGTTCGACAGCGACGACGCGCTGTTCCAAGCGCTCGAGGCGGGAGCGAGCGGGTTCCTGCTGAAGAATGCCTCCCCCGAGCGGCTGATCGACGCCGTGCGGACCGTCGCCGCCGGGGACGCCCTGCTCGCGCCGGACGTCACGCGCCGGGTGATCAGCCGGGCGACGGCGTCGGCTGCGGCGCAGCCCTCGGCGACCACCACGACCGCGACACCTTCGACGACGGGCGAGGACGCGCTCGCCGCCGCCGGGCTCACCGAGCGGGAGACCGAGGTGCTGCGACTCCTCGCCCGTGGCCTGAGCAACGCGGAGATCGCCGCCGAGCTCTACGTCGGTGACGCCACCGTGAAGACCCACGTGTCGAACGTGCTGCAGAAGCTCGCACTGCGCGACCGCATCCAGGCCGTCGTCTGGGCGTTCGAGCACGGCGTCGCCGGCTGACCGAGCCGGGTCGAACCCGCACGAGCCGAACAAGCCCGCACCGTGCTGACCCGCACCCAGCCCGCACCGTGCGCCTTCGTTCAACCCGTGCAGCGTTGACCGCACCGTGCCGCGCCACCACAACGCACCGTGCAACCAAACCCGCACCAGCCCAACAAGCCCGCACCGTGCCCACCACCGCACCCCACGCCCGCACCGTGCGCCTTCGTTCAACCCGTGCGGCGTTGACCGCACCGTGCGCCGCCAGAACGACGCACCGAGCAACCAAACCCGCACGAGCCGAACAAGCGCGCACCGTGCCGACTCGCACCCAGCGCGCGCCGTGCCGAGCCGGGTCGACGCGCGGTCCTCCCCCACGCGGTGGAGCCGACCACCTGGCCAAGTCCCGCCTGGCGGCGGAGGCGGGGCGTGCCTCCCGGCCAATAGCGTCGGACGCAGCGACGACCAGCGTCGCGACGAAGGGGAACGACATGCTCACCATCGAAGGGGTGACCAAGCACTTCGGCGACCGCCGGGTGCTCGACGACGTGGGGTTCACGGTCGGCAGCGGCCGCCTCACCGGCTTCGTCGGCGGCAACGGTGCCGGCAAGACCACCACCATGCGCATCATGCTCGGCGTGCTCCAGGCCGACGCCGGCTCGGTCTCGATCGACGGCACCGCGGTCCGCCCCGCCGACCGCCGCCGCTTCGGCTACATGCCCGAGGAACGCGGCCTGTACCCGAAGATGCCGGTGGCCGAGCAGATCACCTACCTGGCCCGGCTGCACGGCGTCGACAAGCGCGCGGCGACGACCCGCACCGGCGAGCTGCTCGAACGCCTCGAACTCACAGCACATGCCGGCGACCCCGTCGAGAAGCTCTCGCTCGGCAACCAGCAGCGCGTGCAGATCGCCGCGGCGCTGGCACACGACCCCGAGGTGCTCGTGCTCGACGAGCCGTTCTCGGGCCTCGACCCGATGGCTGTCGACACCGTGCTCGGCGTCCTGCGCGAGACCGCGGCCCGGGGCGTCCCGGTGCTGTTCTCGAGCCACCAGCTCGACGTGGTCGAGCGGCTCTGCGACGACGTCGTCGTCATCGCCGGTGGCACGATCCGCGCCGCCGGTCCGCAGGAGGAGCTCCGCAAGCAGGCCGGCCCCGCCGCGTGGGAGCTGCTGGTCGACGGGGACGTCGCCTGGCTCCGCGACGAGCCGGGTGTGGCCGTGCGGGAGTTCGACGGCGGGTACGCGGTCTTCGAAGCCGACGCCACCACCGCCCAGCGTGTCCTGCAGCGTGCTGTCCAGCACGGCGCCGTCGGGTCGTTCTCGCCGCGGGTGCCGCGGCTCAGCGAGGTCTTCCGGGAGGTCGTCCGATGAACAACTCCTTCGTGCAGGCCGTGCGGCTCGTCTCCGCACGTGAGATCCAGGCACGCATCCGCAGCAAGGCCTTCGTGGTCTCGGCGCTCATCCTGATCGGCATGGTCGTCGCGTCGATCGTCGTCGGCGGGATCGTGAGCAAGGCCACCGCCGACGACACCACCCCGGTCGCCGTCGTCGCCGGCGTCTCGCTGCCGACCACCAGTGGGCTCGACGTCACGGAGTCGGCATCGGTCGACGACGCCGAACGGCTCGTGACCAAGGGTGACGTCGACGCGGCGATCGTGCCGTCGGACGACCCGCTCGGCTACAAGGTCGTCGGACTCGACGAAGCCCCGTCCGAGGTCGTCTCGGCGTTGAGCGTCACCCCGCGCATCGAGTTGCTCGACCCGGACGCGCTGCCGGGTGGCCTGGTCTACCTCATCGCCATCGCGTTCGGCGTCGTGTACTTCGCGTCGGCAGTGACGTTCGGCCAGTCGATCGCGCAGAGTGTCGTCGAGGAGAAGTCGACACGGGTGGTCGAGATCCTGATGTCCGCGATCCCGGCCCGGGCGCTGCTCGCCGGCAAGGTGCTCGGCAACAGCATCATGGCCTTCGCGCAGATCGTCGCGGTGGCCGTCGCCGCCATCGTCACGCTGGCGGTGACCGGGCAGGACAACATGTTCGCGATGCTCGGCCCGAGCATCCTGTGGTTCATCGGCTTCTTCGCGATCGGATTCGTGCTCCTGGCGTCGCTGTTCGCCGCGGCGGCCGTACTCGTCTCCCGCCAGGAGGACGTCGGCAGCGTCACCACCCCGGTGATGATGCTCGTGATGATCCCGTACTTCCTGATCATCGTCGCCTACGACAACCCGACGATCCTCGGCATCATGTCGTACGTGCCGTTCAGCGCCCCGATCGGCATGCCCATGCGGATCTTCCTGGGGACCGCCGAGTGGTGGGAGCCGATCCTGTCGCTCGTCATCGTCGCCGCTTCGGTCGTCGCGGTCGTGGTCATCGGCGCCCGCGTCTACGAGAACGCCCTGCTCCGCACCGGCAGTCGCGTGAAGCTGTCGGAGGCGCTGCGCGGCTGACGCCGGCAGATCCGTCAGGTACGGCCAGGAGGCCCGCCCAGCGTGAGCAGATCAGCTCACATCGGGCGGGCCTTCCGTCGTCAATCCGTGCGCACCGAGAAGACGTCGCCCGGCTGGCAGCCGAGCACCTCGCACAGTCGGGTGAGGGTGGAGAACCGGATCGCGCGAGCCCGGTTGTTCTTGAGCACCGAGAGGTTGACGACGGTCACGCCGACGCGGTCGGCGAGCTCGGTCAGGGTCATCCCCCGCTCGGCGAGCAGGTCGTCGAGGTGACAGACGACCGCGTGGCCGTCCTCCTGTTCCGGGGGCATCAGACCAGCCCGGCCTGGTCCCGCACCATCCGCTGCGAGGCGGTGAGCGCGAACCGGAAGCAGACGACGACGAGCAGGCCGAGGTACACGGGCAGGAACTGGTGGTCCACCACCGGCGTGGGCAGGTACCCGTCCCAGCCGAGGCCCGACACCACCCAGTTCCACCCCATGCGGCGGACGAACGACGGCAGGAACCCGGCGGCCAGCACCGCGCCGACGAGCCAGTCGAGGATCCGCGTGGTCGAGCGGTCGAAGAGCCCGCCGCGCGAGATCTTCCAGGCCACCGCCGCCACCAGGGCGATGAGGGTACTGACGAGCAGGACCTCCAGGGCGTCGCCGACGCGGATGTACCCGATCGCACCACCCGGCACGTCGGCGATCGGTGCCCGGAGCACGAGCTGGTCAGACGTCACCGTCGCGCCACCCGGAGGCTGCGGGACGGTACTGGTCTCGCGGATCCGGATCGGCACCACCACGGTGCCCGAGGCGATCGAGTGGACGAGCAGGTCGACGTACCGCCACACCACGATCGCGATGCCGAGCGCACACGAGACGACGTAGGCCAGGTAGGAGTTCCGCCCGCGGGGCGGTTCGTAGACGGGCGTGGTCATGGCTGCTTCCCCTGTCGATCATCGATACCATCGAATTTCGATGCAACGATAAACGATAGGTCCGGTGCCGGCAACCCCTACAGCAGGCCGAAGACCGCCTGCGCCCCCAGGCTCGTCCCCGCCACCAGGACCCAGAGCGCGATGCCGAGCAGCATCGGCCGGAACCCGGCGCGGCGGAGTGCCGCGAAGTCCGTCGAGCAACCGATCGCGGCGAGCGCCACCGTGATGAGGAACGAGGCGGCCGTCGCGAACCCCGGCGCCACGGACGCGGGCAGGACCCCGACCGTCCGGAGCAGTACCACCACGAGGAACCCGATCAGGAACCACGGCACCAACCGGAACACCCGGAACCCGCGACCCGGCCCCGAGGCGGGGGCGAGCTGCTCGCGGGAGGCGCGGCGGGCCTCCAGTCCGGCCAGCCCGATGACGATCGGGATGATCATCAGGGTGCGCACCAGCTTCACGACGACCGCGGTGTCGGTCGCCTGGCGGCCGTAGACCGTCGCCGTGGCGACGACGGACGACGTGTCGTTCACGGCGGTGCCCGCGAAGACGCCGAAGGCGTGCTGACTGATGCCCAGAGCATGCCCGAGCAGCGGGAAGGCGAAGACGGCGGCGATGTTGCAGAGGAAGATCGTCGACATCGCGTAGGCGACGTCCGCACTGACCGCGCCGATGACGGGTGTCACGGCGGCGATCGCCGAGGCACCGCAGATGCCGGTCCCGACGCCGATCAGGGTGCGGAGTGCGCCCGAGACCCGGAGCAGTCGGCCGATCCCCCACGCGGCCACCAGGCAGACGACGAGCGTCGCGAGCATCACCGGCAGGGTCTCACCGCCGATGCGCAGGACCTCGCCGATGGACAGCTGCGCGCCGAGCAGGACCACCGCGAACTGCAGGACCCGGCTGGACGAGAACTTCACACCGGGAGCCAGCGCGGCGAGCGTGCCACCGGTGCGACGCCGGACGAGCCACCCCACGACGGCACCGATCAGGACGGCGGGGACGGGACCGCCGACCACCGGGACGACCCGCCCGACGAGGGTGGCGACGATGCCGATCGCCACGGCGAGGGCGACACCGGGTGCGGCGGCACGGACGGACTGCATGTGAACAGCATGTCGCGCCCGCGGCCGATCGGTGACCGCGACGGGCAGGATGGCACGGTGGAGTACTCCGGGGAACGGTGGGTGCAGCGGCTGCGCGACGGGGAGATGCCGAAGCGGGGGCCGGTGCTGCTCGCGGCGGTCGTCACCACGGCGGTGGGGCTCGCCGCGCTCGTCGCCGAGTTCGCGTTCCCGGACTTCCTGCGCGGCATCGACAGTGCCCGGACGCAGGGGTCGTTCGTGCTGTGGCCGATCGTGGTCACGGGGTTCGGGCTGCTGCTGGCCGCGTCGACGCTGTCCGCCGGGCGAGGCGACCGCCGGACGCTCGCGCGCATCGGAGCGGGCCGGGCACCTCGGTTCCACCTGCCCGTGCTGACGTCCGGCTTGCGCACCTCCGACGACTTCCCGAAGCCCCGCCCGGAGGTCTGGACCGTCGACGAGTTCGGCCTGCACGCGTGGGCACCGTCACGGGACGCGCCGGTGTTCGACCTGCCGTGGGCACGCATCCGGCGGTTCTCCGTCGCGACGAGGGAGTCCCGCGGCCAGCGTGCCGACTTCGGCGTCTGGATCACCACGACCGACGGTGACGACGTGGTCGTGCAACCGCGGTCCACCCTCGGACGTGGGTTCGAAGCCGGACCGGACAAGCTCGACACCCTCGTGCGGGTCCTGCGCACCCTGCAGCGGGAGCTCGGCGTGGCCTCGGCGCCAGCTGACCGTCACTGAGCGGGCGGGGTGTCCCCCGTCATCTCGACCCGGCCGGTCTCGTCATTCCAGGTGAAGGTGGCCGTGGTGAGGCCGGAGGGCGCTGCGTTCGGCTCGCCAGCCTTGGCGAACCGGTAGGTCACCGTGACGGCCGAGTCGCTCTGTCGTTCGACGGTCGGCTCGAAGGCGTACTGCTGGGCAGTGGCCGTGCCGAGGTACCGGCCTTCGTGGAACAGCAGGATCGCGTACGGGGATCCTGCCGTGCCGAACTCGGGTGCGACCACGGACCAGGACAGCGGCGCGCAGGCGTCGTAGCCGGAGTAGTCGGCGTTCGCGGCGTCCCACTTCGCATCCTCGAGTCCGGCGGGCAACGGCAGGGCCGCGATGCCATCGGCCGCAGCCTCGGCACCGCTCGACGGGCCACACGTCGGGGTGGGGGTGGGCGTCGGCGTCCGCGTCGGGGTCGACGCGCTCGCGGCGTCGGAGGGCGGGGCAGTGACGGTCTCGGTCACGGTCGGGGTCGCAGCACCGCCGTCCGCTCCGTCCGCGCCGGAACACCCCGTCAGCAGCGCTGCCAGGGTCGCAGTGGTCAGGATCAGGGCGGCTCTCGTCAGGCGCATGCCTCCACGCTGCCTGCCCGGCCGAGCGGTCGCCCGCATCGTTACCGGGCCGTGTCCCGCACGACGCTCCTGACGGACGCGAGTTGAAGCGACGCGAGCCTGACTCCCGCCCGCGTGCTGCGACACTGCTCCCATGCGGGGGAAGCACCAGGACACGATCGAGGTCGCCGATGACCGGATCGACGGACCGCACGGGCCGGTCCCCATCAGGCGCTACCGACCCCTGGACCGGAGCGGCGGCACGGGATCCCCGACCCTGGTCTGGGTGCACGGCGGCGGGTTCTTCCGGGGCGACCTCGACCTGCCGGAATCCGACGCCGTCGCACGGGCACTCGCCGAGCGCGGCCTGCCGGTCGTGACCGTCGACTACCGCCTCGGACCGCTGCCCGGGCTGCCGTGGCTCGGCCGGGGTGGAGCGCGAGGGCGACGACGAGCGCCGCACGCGCGGGACGAGATCGTCGCCGTCCTCCGCCACCTGCACCACGAGACACCGTCCGGCCTGCTGCTCGGCGGGGCGAGCGCCGGTGCCTGCCTGGCGGCATCCGCGGTCGCGACCGCCCCGCCGCTGGTCGGCCTCGTGCTGACATACGGGTTCTTCCACGCCCGACTCCCGCGCGACCCGGCGGTGCGGCGACTCGTCCGAGGCCACCGGCGGCTCACGCACGCGCCGCTGCTGCTCGACCTGAGCAACCGGGCGTACGCGGGCGGCCGCCCCACTGCGGTCTACCCGGCGCCCGACGACCTCGGCGGGTTCCCCCGCACCCTGGTGATCGACGCCGAGCGGGACGTGATGCGCGCGTCGGGCGAACGATTCGCGGACGAGCTCGAGGCAGCGGACATCGAGGTCGAACGACACGTCCTGCCGGACAGCCGTCACGCGTTCCTCAACCGACCCGGCACGCGGGACTTCGACGACACGATCGAACGCATCGTGGACTGGGCCGGCCGGACCCCCATCCGCTGAACGCTCATCCGCCTGCGAACGGCGGACATCCGGGGACGGCACGCCCGCGGCGGACGTACTCTGGAAACGGAAGCAACGGCGGTTCCGAATCCCCTTCGCCACGCTCCCTGCCGTGGCGCCTCACCACCGTGACGAAGAGTTCCATCGTGACCGAACACCTCATCGAGTACGTCGCCCGCGACCGCACGGGCATCACCGCCGTCGTGACACCGACCGGTGTCATCGACGTGGACACCGTGATCCAGCACATCCGCGCCGGCCACGCGGGGTACTACGTGGCTGCCGACTCGTGGAAGCGCACGCCGGTCCGGAGCATGTCCTTCATCGGCGGGACCTACCTGTTCGCGAACTGGGACGGATCGAAACGGAACATGCTGCACGACTTGGCGTTCCGCTCCCCGACCCGCTCGATCGAGACGCCCCACGAACCGGAGTCGCGGTTCTCGCGGTTCCTCGACGCACTGTTCGGCAGGCGCACACCGCAGCTCTGAGCCATGCCCCCTGCTCGTCACGGCGCATGAACAGACGGGTACGTGGGGTGGAGGTGACCGCCTGGAGGCGCGGCGTGCGTCGCGGACGCAGGTCGCGCCTCCAGGCGGTCGCGTCGGTCAGCGGACCGACTTGATGGGCAGGATCACCAGGGCGCCGAGGATGACGGCGACGCCGGCACCCCAGAGCATGAGCGTGTAGTTCTGGCCACCACCGATGCCGAGCAGGAACAGACCGACGGCGGGGGCGAGCGACTGCGGCAGGGCGTTGGCGATGTTGATGACACCGAGGTCCTTGCCGGGGCGCTCCGGGTCGGGCAGCACGTCGACGATCAGGGCGGTGTCGATGGCGGCGAAGATGCCGAAGGCGAAACCGAGGACGATCTCGGCGAAGTAGAACCCGCCGACGCTGTCGACGTGGGCCAGGATCACCAGGCCGACGGCGGTCATGGCCGTCGAACCCCAGACGAAGGCCTTGCGACGCTGGATCCGGTCGGACACCCAGCCGGAGACAGCGGCACTGACGAGCAGGGCGACCGTGTACAGGAGCACACCGAACGCCACGGCGCCGACCGCTTCGTCCTGCGGGAGTCCGATGCGGTCCTGCATGTAGAGGAGTCGGTACGTCGTGAACATGAACGTGCCGAAGGTGATGAGGAAGCGGCCCCACCAGGCGAGCCCGAAGTCGCGGTGCTTGATCGGGTTCGTCCAGAACGAGCTGATCAGGTTGATCCAGCTGAAGGGCTTGACCGGCGTCGTCGGCAGGTCGTCACGGGCGACGAACGAGTAGACGAGGACCGCGATGATCGCCAGGACGCCCGGTGCGATGAACAGGACCGGCAGGTTGCCGACCAGGTACACGGCCAGGTAGAGCCCGGCCAGGATCGCGATGTTCTGCGCCAGGGCGATGACGCTCGACGCCTTGCCGCGCTGGAACTCCGGCACGTTGTCGGCGAAGCTCGCCGTGAGCGTGGACAGAACCGCGTTGGCGGAGACCTGCGCCAGCACCCAGGCCAGGGTGAGCTGCAGCACGTCGGGCGAGAACGCGAGCCAGGCGAGGGAACCGACGAAGACGACGACACCGCCGACCATCCAGGGGCGGCGACGGCCCCACCGCGTGCGGGTGCGGTCGGAGAGCGCGCCGAACAGGGGGTTGGCGAACAGGGCGCCGAGCGCGCCGAACGGCAGGACGGAGCCGACGACGGTCTCGGGGCTCGTCGGGTTCAGCTCCGTCGCCTTGATCGACATGCTCACGAAGACGGGCGTGAGCAGGGCGACGAACAGGCCGAACTGGGCGAAGCTGAGGCCCCAGAGGTAGCCGCGGCCCACCCGGACGGTGCTGACGGACTGCGTGATGCCCTCGACCGAGAACGCTCGGGACGCCGCGGCGTCCGTGGCGGTGGCTCCGGCGGCTGCGGTGACCGCTGGGGACGCGGTCCCGGCGATGCCCCGCGTGGGTTCTTCCTTCGACGTCGGTGTCGACATGACTCCTCCTTGAGTCACAGGGGCTTCGGCGCCCGCGAATCCCTAGTGCTGCTAGGTGATCGGGACTGTAGCACCGGAAACCTCGTGCCGGAAGGTTTTGTGACGCATGTTTCGTCGGGTGCGGACGCACGTGGCGTCGACGCAGAACGACACCGCCGTTGTCGGAGGACAACGACGGTGTCGTTCTGCATCGACCCGCGGGCCGGAAGGGGCCGCTAGTGCTCGCCGTCCTCTTCCGGGTTGAAGTGCGAGTCGTCACCCGTGTGGCCCGCGGCCAGGCCGTCGGGGTTGTTCGGGATGGTGTTGTCGTCGCCGAGGCCGCCCGGCTTCTCGGTGCCCTCGGAGTCGTTCTTCGGGGTGTCGTGCGTGTTGTCACTGTCGGTCATGAGCTGCTCCAGTGCAGAGATCGATCCGGCAGCACTGCCGCCGGTGGTACTGAGGACTCGGACAGTACGTGGCGCACCTCGGAAACCGCCGTCCAGCCGGAGGCAACGGATGACAGGGACCGGGGCGATCGGTAGATTGTTCAACAACCCGCGAGGACAGGGAGCGTCCGTGACCACGATCGACCTGAACAGCGACCTGGGCGAGGGCTTCGGCGCCTGGGCCATGGGCGACGACGCCGCGATGCTCGACGTCGTCTCCAGCGCCAACGTCGCGTGCGGGTTCCACGCCGGCGACCCGACGATCATGCTCGCCACCGCCCGCGCCGCCGCCGGACGTGGTGTGGCGGTCGGGGCACACGTGGCCTACCGCGACCTGATCGGGTTCGGCCGCCGACCCGTGCACGTCACCCCCGACGAGCTGTACGCCGACGTCGTCCACCAGCTCGGCGCGATGGCCACCACTGCGCACGTCGCCGGCACGGCCGTCACCTACGTCAAGCCGCACGGCGCCCTGTACAACACCGCCTGCGCCGACCCGGTGCAGGCCGAGGCCGTCGTCCGCGCCGTGGCCGACGTCGACCCGTCCCTCGCCGTGCTCGCGCTGCCCGGGTCGGAGCTGCTGCTGGCGGCCGAGCGGCACGGGCTCCGCGCGGTGAGCGAGTCCTTCGCCGACCGCGCCTACGAACCCGACGGCTCACTGGTGTCACGGAAGCAGCCGGGGTCGGTGCTGCACGACCCGGACGAGGTCGCAGCCCGGGTGCTCCGCATGGTCACCGACGGCGTCGCGACCGCCGTCGACGGGTCCGAGATCGCCGTGCGTGCCGACTCGGTCTGCGTCCACGGCGACTCCCCCGACGCGGTCGCGATGGCCCGAGCCATCCGAGCGCTGCTGACCGAGCACGGCGTGACGATCGCGCCCTTCGCACCGTGACGGGTCCCGAGGTCCGCTCCGCGGGCGGCACCGCACTCCTCACCACGTTCGACTCCCTCGCCGACGTCGTCGCCTTCCGCGCCGGGCTCGCGCAGGCTGCCCTGCCGGGGCTGACCGAGGTCGTCTCCGGCGCCCGCACGCTGCTGCTCCGCTTCGACCCGACCACGACGGACGCCGGGCGACTCCGCTCGGAGCTCGCGCAGGTCACTCCGCTCAGCGCCACGCGCGAAGCGCACGACGCCGACCCGCTCGTCATCCCCGTCACCTACGACGGCGAGGACCTCGACACCGTCACCGAGCTGACCGGCATGCGGCGTGACGAACTCGTGGCGTGGCACACCGGACAGCTCTGGACGAGCGCGTTCTGCGGCTTCGCACCCGGCTTCAGCTACCTGACCGGCAGCGATCGGCCGCTCGACCTGCCCCGCCGCAGCACCGCCCGCACGGCCGTCCCGAGCGGGGCCGTCGCGGTGGCCGGCGAGTTCAGCGCCGTCTACCCGAGGACCTCCCCCGGCGGCTGGCAGCTCATCGGCCGCACCGACGTCCCGATGTGGTCGCTCGACCGCACGCCACCGGCGGTCGCCCCCGCTGGCACGCTCGTCCGCTTCGTGGTGGCGGGTGCGGCATGACCGCGCTGACCGTCGTGCAGGTCGGCTACGGCGCGACCACGCAGGACCTCGGGCGCCCGGGCTTCAGCGACATGGGCCTCGGCGCGGCCGGAGCAGCCGACCGCGGGTCCGCAGCGCTCGCCAACCGGCTGGTCGGCAACCGTCCCGACGCGGCCGTCCTGGAGGCCCTGCTCGGCTCCGTCACGCTGCGCGCCGACGCGTACGTGGTCGCGGCCACCACCGGCGCGGCCTGCCCCGTCGAGGTCGAGCGGGCGGACGGGTCGGTCCGCGGGGCGGCGTCACACGAGGTGCTGCTGCTGGCTCCGGGCGACACGCTCCGGATCGGCACCGCGACCGTGGGCCTGCGCGCCTACGTCGCGGTCCTCGGTGGCTTCGCGGTCGACCCGGTGCTCGGCAGTCGCTCGTGGGACTCCCTCGCGCGCCTCGGTCCGCCGCCGCTGTCCGCCGGTGACGTCCTGCCCGTCGGTGACGCCCGGGTGTCGTGGCCGATCGTCGACGCGGTGCCGCAGCCCGAGCTCCGGTGGCCCGACGAGCCGGTCGTGCTCGACGTGGTGCCCGGACCGCGCGACGACTGGTTCACCCCGGAGTGGCGTGCGACCCTGACCGGTCAGGACTTCTCCGTCAGTGCGGACAGCGACCGCGTGGGGGTCCGCACCACGGCCGAGACGCCGCTCGTCCGCTCCGTGGCACGCGAGCTGCCGAGCGAGGGCGTGGAGACCGGTTCACTGCAGGTGCCGCCCGAGGGCTTCCCCGTGCTGTTCCTCGCCGACCACCCGGTGACCGGCGGCTACCCGGTCGTCGCGGTCCTGACACCGTCGTCGATCGACCTCGCGGCGCAGCTCCGTCCGGGCGATCCGCTCCGGTTCCGCATCGTCGACTGACCGACCCGGAACAAGCGCAGGGGGTCAGGGGTTGGCTTGGACACCGCTGACGAAAGGTTCCCCATGTCGATGACCGTCCTGCTCGAGGTCCAGTTCCAGAGCGATGCCCCCGACGACGCACTCCGGGGTGCGATCCGCGAGACGCTCGAACAGACCGCGTCGTTCCACGGCCTGGAGTCGCTCGAGGTCCTGGTCGACGACGAGGACCCGGCGCGCATGGTCGTCGTCGAGTCATGGACGACCGCCGAGGACCACGACACCTACGTGGCCTGGCGTGCGACGCCGGAGGGCGCTCCGGCGATGGCACCGTTCCTCGCCGCCACTCCGGTCACCCGCACCTTCGCGCGGACCCTGCCGCTCGACTGAGCGGATACCGACACCGAAATCGACGCCAACGCCGGTGCTGACGCCGACGTCGGCACCGGCACCGCGGCACGACGGCGGCGCGATGGCTCAGACCGTGTCGTCGTCGGTGTCGAGCGGCACCGGTCGGTCGTCGTCGGGGAGCAGTTCGTCGTCCGCGTCGTCGACCACCGGCAGGTCGTCGGGGTCGAGCACGGCCGGCTCCGGTTCGTAGTCGGTGTCCTGCGCCTCGCGGAAGTCGTCGAGGGTCTCGTCGTCCTTCGGATCGCTCATGGCCCCGAAGGTACCTCCGGATCCTCGACGTGTCCGCAGACGATTAGCGGTCCCGAGGACGATCAGCGGGCGGCGTGCTCCCGGGCCTCCATGGCGTCCCAGGCGAAGCTCGCCAGCCAGTGGGTGGAGTAGTACTCCTCGCCCACGCTCGCCGCGAGCCCGGAGGCCAGCAGCCGATCGGCCGCGTCGTCGAGCAGGTCGGCGATCCCGGTGCCGGAGTCGTCCGAACCGTCGGCGCGGAGTGCGTCCGTGATGCGCCGGGCCGAGCCCGCGCGCGACAGGTCGAGCCCGAACAGGTGCACCTGCTGCGGGTCGTTCTCGTCACGGACCACCGTCGACCGCAGGATCGCGTCACCCGGCTGCACCGCGGCGAAGAAACCGCGCGCCCACGTGGTGAACTCCGGGGCGGGCAGCACCGCCCGCATCAGGTCGGCTTCGGCGAGGCCCGCGGACAGGAAGTCGTGCCCGCTCCGCTCCCAGGCGAACGGCCACCCGGCGTCCGCCCCGAACCAGTCCTTCGCAGCCCCCTCGACCGCTGCCGCCAGGGCCGGACGGTCGAGCGACCGGGCGGCCTCGAGCACGAGCAGCAACCCGAACGCCGAGTTCGAGTGCACACCGTGCCGGACCGGGTGCGCGGCGCCGTCGATCCACCGGACGACCAGGTCTTCGAGGACGTCGACGACGGGCGCGAAGCCCGGCGCCAGTGCCCGGACGGCGGGCACCTCGGACGCCGACACCTCGGCGGCGAGCCGGGCGAGCCAGGCCCAGCCGTAGGGGCGCTCGTAGTGCGGCGTCTCACGCAGGTAAGCCGCCTCGGTCGCCAGGTGATCGGTCGTGAGGTGCGCCTGCAGGATCGAGGTGAGCCGGGCCTCCAGGTCGGTGGGCAGGCCGTGCGCGACCAGGCGCGCCGCGAGCCAGTGCATGTGCACCGACGAGTGCCAGTCGTACGACGTGGCGAAGGCGGGGTGGAGCTCGACGGGCAGTGCCCGGTCGTCCGGCCCGGACGTCGCGTGGTGCGCGGCGTAGGGGTACTCGCGGGTCGTGTTGTCCGCGGCGACCGCCGCGAAGCGGTCGGCCCACGCGGCCCGGGTCAGCTCGATCGGGGCGGCATCAGAATGCGACAAGGTACATGACTCCCATGTTGACGACGAGCAGGATGGCGGCGGTGGGGATCTGCGCCTTGATCGGGCCGTACTTGTCCCGCATCTCGAGCAGGGCAGCCGGCACCAGGTTGAAGTTCGCGGCCATCGGGGTGACGAGCGTGCCGCAGAAGCCGGCGAGCATGCCGATCGCGAAGATCGCGGCGGGGTTGCCGTCGAAGCCCTGCACCAGGACGGGCCAGCCGATCGCCGCCGTCATGATCGGGAAGGCGGCGAAGGCGTTGCCCATGATGATCGTGAACAGGGCCATGCCCAGGCAGTAGATGACCACGGCGGCGAGCAGCGAGCCGTCGGGCAGGACCGACTTGATGATGGTGCCGACGGCGTCGCCGACCCCGGCCTGCGTGAAGACGATGCCGAGCGTCGAGAGCATCTGCGGCAGCAGCGCCGCCCAACCGATCGCCTGCAGCAGGCGACCGCCCTCGCGGATCGGGGTGGCGATCCTCGGCGGGCGCAGGACGAACACGGCCACGACCACGGCGAGCACCGAACCGATGCCCAGACCGGTCAGGGTCGCGCTGCCCTCGGCGAGCAGCGGTTCGCCACCGAACGAGACGAGCGGGCCGAGCGTCGCGACCAGCACGGCGACCACCGGCACCACGAGGGCCGGGATGAAGAGCCGGTTGCCGTACTTCGTCGCGAAGGCCGCGCGCTCGTCCGGGCTGGTGGTGGCGAGCACACTCGTGCTGCCGCTACCGGCGTTCGTGACCTTCTGCGTCACGCCGGTGGGTTCGGCGGGGCCGGTCTCGGCACCCGTGCCCGCGCCGGGGATGCTCGCGACCCGGGTGCGGCTCGTCGTGCCGGTGAAGCCGAGTCCGGCGAGCGCGACCATCACGAGGACGGCGATCCCGAGCGTCCAGGCCGGCACGGTGCCGGCGGCGACGAAGGTGCCGGTGAAGAACGACAGCCCGAGGATGCCCCAGAACGCCGCGTTGCCCAGGCGCTTCGCGTGCGCGGTGTCGGTGACGATCAGGACGGCGACGGCGATGAAGAACGCGCCGATGAGCCAGTAGAGCCATTCGCTGGTGATCACGCTGCTGCCCCCAGGGTCGGGGCGTCGGCACGGGCGTCCGCCGCCATCTTGTCGAGTCGGCGGTCGAACAGCAGCAGGCGTCCGCCGTGCACGATGAGCGCCGCGATGCCCGTCGGGATCGCCCACAGGGCCAGGTCGATCGGTTCGAGCGACAGCCCGTAGGTCGAGTCGACGAACGTCGTGATGAGCAGGATCGAGCCGACCGCGACGAAGACGTCCTCGCCGAAGAACACACCGACGGTGTCGGACGACGCCGAGTAGCCCTTGATCTTCTCGCGCATGCGGTCGTCGATCCGCCCGTACTTCTTGGTGGCCGCGCCCTCGGCCATCGGGTAGACCAGCGGACGCACCGTCTGCGCCGGCCCACCGATGCTGGTCAGGCCGACCGCAGCGGTGACCTGCCTGATCACCAGGTACCCGGCGAGCAGACGACCCGTCGTGAGCTTGTCGAGCTTCGCGATCAGGCGCTTCGCCTGGTCCTGCAGGCCGTAGCGCTCGATCAGACCGATGACGGGCAGGACGAGCGCGAAGGTCGTGACGGACCGGCTCGAGGCGAACCCGTTGCCGAACGCGTCGAGGATGCCGACGGGACCGATCCCGCCGATGGCCGCGGTCACGATGCCCGCGACCGTGACGACGAGGAGCGCGTTGATGCGCAGCGCGAAGCCGACGATGACGACGGCGACGCCGATGAGGACGAACATGCGGGACAGTCTGGACCGCATTGTTCAACAATCGCAAGAGCCGGTTCTGGTCTGTAACACGCCCTTCACAAACGCCACCCGTGCCAGGATCGGTGCCATGACCCGAACCGTCGGCGGCGCTGACTCCACGGCGACGCGGTTGCGCACCATGATCGCGTCGGGCGGGTTCTCCCCCGGGGCGCAGCTGTCCGAGGAACGGTTGAGCGACCAGCTCGGGGTCTCACGGAACACGCTGCGCGAGGCCTTCCGGCTGCTCGCCCGCGACCGTCTGGTCGAGCACGTGTTCAACCGCGGGGTGTTCGTCCGCCGGCTCTCCGCCGCCGACGTCACCGATCTCTACGCGGCTCGGCGGGTGCTCGAGGAGGCAGCCGTCCGCGCCTGCACCCCCGACGCACCGGCACTCGCCGAGGCCGCCGCAGCGGTCGCCGACGCCCGGGCAGCCGCGTCCGCGGGCGACTGGGGCGCGGTCGGCACCGCCGACATCCGCTTCCACGCCGAGCTCGTGCGCGCCGTGCCGAGCGAGCGGATCCACGCCCTGATGGACGGCCTGCTCGCCGAGATGCGGCTCGCCTTCCTGACCACCGCGGACCCGGCCTCGTTCCACGCCGACTTCGTCGAACGCAACGACGCGATCGTGTCCGCGTTGCGCGGTGGCGACCAGGACGCCGCCTCGGCGCTGCTCGCCGACTACCTCGACGACGCGGAGCGGACGCTGCGGGTCGCCGCCGGCGCAGCCGACTGAGGGGCGGCCAGGAGGCCCGGTGCGGCCCTGTCCCGCACGCTCGGCCCCGGCGCCCTCACGCTGGTGCTCGCGGACCCCTCGGTCAGGACTTCCCGCCGAGCAGCGCCGTGACCGCGTCCACCACGACCTGGCGACGCCGCGGCGGCGTCACGGCCTGCACCAGCGGCTCGTACTCCGGAGCGGTCGCGCTCCAGAACGCCGCGGTGTGCAGCACGAGTCCGAGCAGCACCGCCGGGCGGAACGCCCGCGGCAGGACCCCGGCACGCTGGGCGTGCTCGACCTCGGCCACCGCGTCGGCGTAGCTCGTCGCGACGGACTCGAGCGGGCCGTCGGCGCGCTCGAGCCGGTGCCACGTCGCGAGCCGCTGGGCCCAGGGGCGCCGGACGTACGAGTCGTGCACCCGGCCGGCCCAGGCGGCGAGGTCGGCGGTGTCGATCGGAGCCTCGGCGAACGTCTCGGCCACGGTCTCGGCGACGAGCGCGTCGAACAGCCCCTCCTTGCTGCCGAAGTAGTGGAAGACCTGCGCCTTGTTGCTCGACGCTGCGGCACCGATCCGTTCGACCCTTCCGGCGGCCAGTCCGACCGCGGCGAACTCGTCCCGCGCGGCGAGCAGGAGCCGGGCGCGCATCGCGTCAGCGGCTGGGGGCGTGAATCGGGCCATGGCCACCACCGTACCGATCTCACGACAGCCGAGCCGTCGATGCGGACCAGCGCGCGCAGCAGCCCTGCCCCGAGGCCAGTCGACAGCACTTCCCGGTCCCTTCCGGAGATCCCAGCCACGCGGAGCGACGGTTCCGTGCACGGCTCGCGTGGATGCCCGCGCGAGCATCGCGACGACGCACGATTCCACCGGAGATGGGCAACTTTGCGTCCCCCGAACTTCCCTAGGCTCGAGACGATCCGGTAACGCGCACCACTCGTCCGCAGATCCGCGGCCGACCCCAATGACGGGAGGTTCGACATGTCCCAGTTCGTCCAGAAGATCTCGCAGGACGCCATCGTCGGAGAGCCCGAGGTCGTCGAGGACCACCTGTCGGTGCGCGAGATCGCCGCCCACCCCGCCTGGCTCCGGCTCAAGCGTGCAGTCGTCGCCCTGCAGGCCCTGCAGACGCGGGACGGCTCCGTCCCCGAACCGTCCGACCACGCCGCTGCCGCCGGTCACGTCGCGGTGATCGTGCCGGCCGTCGCCGAGCTCGCACCGCACTTCCCGCACGACGCCGCGTTCCTGCAGGTGCTGCAGCACGACTTCGCTCGCTGGCAGGAGCAGGGCTTCGGCGTCCCCGACTTCCTGGACTCCCTCACCGCGTTCCAGCCGCAGCAGCACCGCGTCGACGGGCTCGGCCACCTGGTCGTGTTCCCGATGGTCACGCAGAACGGCAGCACCTCGCGGTTCGTCGAGGCGGTCCTGGTCGAGGTCATCTGGCCGGAGTTCATCGCCGAGCTCGAGGCCGGCGACCACGGCAACGCGTTGTTCGTCGCGCTGCGGTTCGTCGACTTCACCCCGGGGTACGACACGAACTCGGCGGTGCTGTTCCCCGAGACCGTCGCGATGCGCACGGTCCCCGCCTTCACGTGGGGCGCGATCTTCCAGGACCGCGAGGCCGCCCGCTACCGCCGGGTCGTCCGTGCCGCCGCCGACGTCACCAAGCTCGAGCTGCCGGCCGAGGCCGCTGCGATGCTCGACGACCAGCAGCTGACCGAGCGGGTCTTCGTGATGTGGGACATCATCCACGACCGTTCTCACATGCGCGGGGACCTGCCCTTCGACCCGTTCATGATCAAGCAGCGGATGCCGTTCTTCCTCTACTCGCTCGAGGAGCTCCGGTGCGACCTGACCGCGTTCCGCGAGTCCGTGCGTCTGGAACGCGAGCTGTCCGCCGGACCCGACACGGGCCTCCAGGACGCGCAGCGCGCCATCCGCGACCACGCGCGCCTGGTGCAGTACGCGGTCGTGTTCGACCGCATCTTCCGCTTCGCGATCACCGGCAGCCGCATCCGCAACTACGACGGACTCGGCGGCCAGCTGCTGTTCGCCTGGATGCACCAGCACGGCGTCCTGCACTGGACGGACACGCAGCTGACCATCGACTGGCCCGAGGTGCCGGACGTGATCATCGCCCTGAGTGACGAGATCAACGAGCTCTACCGGCGCTCGATCGACCGGCCGAAGTCGGCGCACTGGCTCGCCGCGTACGAGATGCTGACCCGCACGCTCACGCCGCACCCGGCGTCGAAGTGGGCGCGTGGCCTGCCCGACGAGACGCTCGCCGGACCGCCGCGCGGCTACACCGACGCGGTGCTCGACGACGAGTTCCCGCTGTCGATGTTCTACGAGGCCCTCGACAAGAAGATGGCGACCGTCATCGCGTCCACCGCCGGCATCACCGGCACCACGGACGCCGAGCTCGTCGGCGAGGCCGCCGCGTGACGGACGACTCGGTGGCCGGTCGCCTGGTGCTGATCGCCGGTGCGACCAGTGCCAGCGGCGCGGCCGTCGCGCGCGCACTCACCGGCGCCGGTGCGGCCGTCGTCGCGGTCGGCACCAGACCCGACGCCCTGGAGGCCCTGTGTGCGTCCGTCCCGGGCGTCACGACCCGCACGTGCGACCTGTCGGACCTCGGTGCGGTCACCGCGATGGCCGACGACGTCCACGCGGACGCCGGCCGCGTCGACGGACTGGTCCACCTGGTCGGCGGGTGGCGCGGCGGTGGCAGCATCGTCGGCCAGTCCGACGCGGACTGGGACTTCTTCGACCGTGCCTTCCGGACCCTGCGGAACACGACCCGGGTCTTCCACGACGACCTGGTGGCGTCCCCTGCCGGACGGCTCGCGTTCGTGTCGTCGACAGCGGTCGACTCCCCCACCGCCGGCGCCGCGAACTACGCGGCGGCGAAGGCCGCGTCCGACGCCTGGGTCCGGGCCGTCGCGCAGGGGTTCCGGAAGGAGGCGCCGGAGACCGCCGCGGCCGCCGTGTTCGTCGTCGGTGCGCTGTCCGGCCTCGAAGCGCAGCTCGGAGCCGAGGTCGTCCGGCTCTGGGACACGCCACCGGCCGACGTCAACGGTGCCCGCATCCCGCTCACGGCGCCTGATCCCTCGAACCTAGGATGAACGAGTGACCCTCCGACTGCACGACCTGGACCTGCGGGGCTTCGCCTCGGACAACTACGCCGGCGTCCACCCCGAGATCCTCGCCGCCATCGCCGCGGCCAACGACGGCCACCAGATCGCCTACGGCGAGGACGTCTACACCGCACGTCTCAACGAGGTGATCCGCGAGCACTTCGGGTCGCAGGCCGAGGCGTTCCCGGTGTTCAACGGCACCGGCGCGAACGTCGTCGGCCTGCAGTCGATGCTGCCGCGGTGGGGAGCGGTCGTGTGCACCGCGACCGCGCACATCCACACCGACGAAGCCGGTGCGCCCGAGCGCGTCGCCGGCATCAAGCTCCTGCCGGTCGAGGCGCCCGACGGCAAGCTGACGCCCGAGCTCATCGACCGCGAGGCCTGGGGCTGGGGCGACGAGCACCGTGCCCAGCCGCTCGTCGTGTCGATCACGCAGACCACGGAGCTCGGCACCGCCTACACGGTGGACGAGGTCCGGACGATCGCCGACCACGTCCACTCGCTCGGCATGAAGCTGCACATGGACGGCGCCCGCATCTCGAACGCCGCGGCTTCCCTCGGGGTGCCCCTGCGCGACTTCACCACCGACGCCGGTGTCGACGTGCTGAGCTTCGGCGGCACGAAGAACGGCATGCTCTACGGCGAGGCGATCGTCGTGCTGAACCCGTCGGCGTCCGAGGGGTTGCACTACCTGCGCAAGATGAACATGCAGCTCTCGTCGAAGATGCGGTTCGTCTCCGCCCAGCTCATCGCCCTGCTCAGCGACGACCTGTACCTGCACTCCGCCGGGCACGCCAACGCCATGGCCGCCCGACTGCGCGGTGCGCTCGAGGCCGGCATGGCCGACGGCAGCATCCGCGGTGTCGGCTTCAGCCAGCAGACCCAGGCGAACGGGGTCTTCGCGACCCTGCCCGCCGGGGTGGCCGACCGGCTGCGGAAGCACTTCCGGTTCTACGACTGGGACGCCAGCCGCAACGAGGTGCGGTGGATGTGCGCGTACGACACCTCGGAGCAGGACATCGACGACTTCGTCGCTGCCCTGACGCGGGAGCTCGACGCCGCCTGAGCCGCCCCGGCGCGCGCTGGGCCGGCTCCGACCGCCGGACCGGCTCCGACCGTCGCGTCACCCGAACGGGATGACCCGCACGACGATCGCCACCACGAGCATCGCCATCGCGACCACGGCGGCCCGCCACAGCACCTTCCGGTGGTGGTCGCCGAGGTTCACGTTGGCCAGCGACACCAGCAGCAGGATCGCGGGGACGAGCGGGCTCTGCATGTGCACCGGCTGCCCGACGACCGAGGCCCGCGCCATCTCGGCCGGCGTGATCCCGTACGCCGCGGCGCTCTCGGACAGCACCGGCAGGATCCCGAAGTAGAACGCGTCGTTGCTCATGAAGAACGTCAGCGGCATGCTCAGCACACCGGTGATGCCCGCCAGGTACGGGCCCATCGAGTCCGGGATCACCGCGACGAGCCAGTCGGCCATCGCCGCGACCATCCCGGTGCCGTCGAGCACCCCGATCAGCACCCCGGCGGCGAACACCATCGACACGACGCCGACGATGCTCGGGGCGTGCGCCACGATCTGCGCGGTCTGCTGCTTGAGTTGCGGGAAGTTCACGAGCAGGGCGATCGCCGTGCCGATCATGAACACGAAGTGCAGCGGCAAGAGCCCCAGCACGAGCGCCACCATCACGGCGACGGTCAGCACCAGGTTGAACCAGATCCGCTTCGGCCGCAGGGTCGGACGGTTCGGGTCGAGCATCGTCTCGGCCATGGTGCCGGTGCCCGCGCCGCCCTCGTCCCCCGGCCCGGCGCCGTCCACGCCCTCGCCGTCCGCACGTCGACCGTCGGCCTTCCCACCACGCAGCCCGAGCGCGACCGTGGGGCTCGTGAACATCCCGCCGCCGGTCCCGCCGACCGCCGCGAGCACCCGTGACCCCGCTCGGGCGTTCGCCCGCTCCGGCACCGGCGCGCCCCGTGAGGCCTCGGTGAACTCGATCAGCCCGAGGCGCTTGCGCTCCCGCAGGCCCATCGTCCACGCGAACGTGAAGCACAGCAGCAGCCCCACCACGAGTGACGGCACGAGGGGCACGAAGATGTCCGTCGGGTCGATCTTCAGCGCGGCGGCGGCACGGGCAGTGGGACCGCCCCACGGCACGATGTTGAGCGTGCCGTTCGTCAGACCCGCCACACACGTCATCACGACCGGGCTCATGCCGAGCTTCAGGTAGATCGGCAGCATCGCCGCCGTGACCACGATGAACGTCGTCGAGCCGTCCCCGTCGAGCGAGACCGCGCCGGCCAGCAGAGCAGTGCCGAGCACGATCTTCGCCGGGTCGTTGCCGGTCACCCGCAGGATGAACCGGACGAGTGGGTCGAACAGGCCGACGTCGATCATCAGCCCGAAGTACATGATCGCGAACATCAGGAGCGCGGCCGTCGGCGCCAGCGTGCCGATCGCCTCGGTCACCATGTCGCCGAGTCCCAGACCCGCCCCGGCGAACAGTCCGAACACGGTCGGCACGATGATCAGCGCGAGCATGGGCGACATGCGCTTGGTCATGATCAGGACCATGAAGGTCAGGACCATCGCGTACCCGAGGATGACGAGCATCAGGACTCCTTCGTCCGTGTCTGGCAGTCCGGGCACGCTACGACCCGGCCTGGAGGCGCGGCGCGCTTCTGCACATTGGCGCACCATCGCGCGTTGACCGCTTTCTGCGCATTGTGCGCAGGCAGGTCGGCTCGCCCTCCGTACGCTGGGGTCGTGACCGACGACCGTTCACGGCGCCCCAGGCTCCGCTTCGCCACCGAGGTGCTCGTGCTGCAGCTCGCCGTGGTGGTCGCCGTCGTCGCCCTGACCAGTGCCGTGTTCGTCCGGATCGAGTTCACCCGGCTCGAGCGCGCCGCCGAGGGGACCGCACTCGCGATCGCACAGAGCGTCGCCGCGCAGTCCGACGTCCGGGCCGCGGTCGCCCGGCTCAGCGTCGACGGCACCGACCTCGACCCCGCGGTCCTCGCTGACGGGCCCGTGCAGCGTGCGGCACTCGCAGCCCAGCGCCGGACGGGGGCGCTCTTCGTCGTGGTCACCGACGACCGGGGCATCCGGCTGGCCCACCCCGACACCGACCGGATCGGCGAGATGGTGAGCACCTCCCCCGACGCCGCACTCGACGGCCGCGAGACCGTCTCCTGGGCGCGCGGCACGCTCGGTGAGTCGGCGCGGGCGAAGGTGCCCGTCTCCGCGCCCGCAGCCGGCGGGGCGGAGACGAGCCGGGCCTCCCGGCAGTCCGCCGTCGTCGGTGAGGTGAGCGTCGGGTTCAACCGGGCACGCGTCTACGACACCCTGGTCGAGGACAGCATGCCGGTGATCGGTGCCGGGCTGGCGGCGGTCCTGCTCGCGGTGATCGCCTCGGTGCTGATCCGGCGGCGACTGGTGCGGCTGACGCTCGGGCTGCAGCCGGAGGAGCTCGTGACGCTCGTGCAGAACCAGCAGGCCGTGCTCGGCGGCGTCGGTGAGGGCGTCATCGCGATCGGGCCGTCGGAGATCGTCACCGTCTGCAACCCCGAAGCCGTGCGACTGCTCGGACTGGCCGACCCGGTCGGCCGTCCGGTGACCTCCCTCGACCTGCCCGCGCCGCTCGGGTCGATGCTCGCCGTGGCCACCGCGACTCCGGCGAGCGCCACGATCGTCGCCGGGCACCGGGTGCTGCTCGTCGACGTCCGCACGGTGTTCCGCGACGGACGCGACCTGGGCCGGGTCGCCGTCCTGCGCGACCGCACCGACGTCGAGGCCCTGACCCGACGGCTCGACGCCGTCGGGGCGATGAGCACGGCGCTCCGCGCGCAGCGCCACGAGTTCGCGAACCGGCTGCACGCGATCTCGGGGCTGCTCGACATCGGCGAGACGACGCGGGCACGTGCCTACCTGGCGGACGTGCAGGAGCGCGGGCCGCTGCGCTACCCGGTGCAGCACGCCGACCGGTTGACCGAGCCGTACCTGCAGGCGTTCCTCGGGGGGAAGGGCGTCGAGGCCGCCGAGCGCGGTGTGCTGCTGCGGATCGGGGCGGAGACGCTCGTTCAGGGGACGATCACCGAACCGGGCGACGTGACGACCGTGCTCGGCAACCTGGTCGACAACGCGGTCTCGGCGGCCCTCGACGGGGACGAGCGGTCGCGGGACGGCCGTTCCCCGTGGGTGGAGGTCGAGGTGCTCGACGACGGCACGACCCTGCACCTGTCGGTGGTGGACTCCGGGCCGGGGGTGCCGGTCGACGCCGCGGACTCGCTGTTCGTCCGCGGGCCGGCGGCGGCTCCTGCGTCGGAGGACGTCTCGCAGGTGCACGGGCTCGGGATCGGGCTGCCGTTGTCGCGGGAGATCGCCCGGCGGCACGGTGGCGACGTGTGGCTCGCCTCCCCCGGCGGTGACGACCACGGCGCGGTCTTCTGCGCCCGACTGGAAGGAGTGGTGTCGTGAGTTCCGTGTTCACCGTGCTGGTGGTCGACGACGACTTCCACGTCGCCGACCTGCACCGACGGCAGGTCGACGAGGTACCGGGGTTCCAGGCGCTCGAACCCGTCGGGACCCTCGCGGCCGCCCGCTCCGCGCTGTCGAGCGGGACCGTGGACCTGGTGCTCGTCGACGTGTACCTGCCCGACGGCAGCGGGCTCGACCTACTGCGGTCCATCGACACCGACGCAGACGCCTTCGTGCTGAGTGCTGCGTCGGACTCGGGCACCGTTCGGCGGGCGATGCGGAGCGGGGCACTCGCCTACCTGATCAAGCCGTTCGCGGCCGGGGTGCTGGCCGAGCGGCTGCAGGCGTACGCACGGTCGCGGAACGTCCTCGACGAGCGGTCGACCCTCGATCAAGAGGCCGTCGAGCGGGCGTTCCGGATCCTGCACGCCGGCGACAGCGGTGGGGCGTCGCCGTCCCGGGCGGCCACCGCGGCGCTGGTGCTCGAGCAGCTCGTCGCCGGTGAGGAACGATCCGCCGCCGAGGTGGCTGCGGCGATCGGGGTGTCGCGGGCGACGGCGCAGCGGTACCTGGCGCAGCTCACGGCGGACGGGACCGTGGCGATGCAGTTGCGGTACGGGGCTGCTGGGCGGCCGGAGCACCGGTACGTGCGACGGTGAGCCATCGGTCCCGGAGGCCGCGCCGTGGCAGCATCGGTGGATGACCGACGCCGCGCGATCCGACACCAGGACTGATCCGTTCCCCTCCGGGACTCCCGTTGCGCTCCGGAGCATCAACCGCTTCGGCGAGCACGGCGAAGCAGTCGGCTTCGCGGTCGCCGCCCGGGTCCTGGTGGACGACGACGAACTCGCGGTGGTCGCCACGACCGTCGGCTCAGCCGTCCGTCGACGTGCGGGCGTCGGGAGCGGCCCCAACGGACGCCTCGTGCTGCCCGAGGACTGGGACGGCTCCTACGTCGATGACCGGTGGGTTGGATCCAGTGTCGTCCGCGTCCACCAGAAGGGGACCCCCTGGTCCGTCTGGCGCTGGCACGACGGGTCCGATTGGCTTCCCGACTGGTACGTCAACCTCGAGCTGCCGTGGGTACGGACACCGATCGGGTTCGACAGTCAGGACTGGACACTCGACGTGGTGGCGACCACCGAGCCCGACGGTTCGTGGTCTGTCCGGTACAAGGACGAAGACGAGCTCGAGTTCTACGCCGCCGGCGGGTACTGGCCGGCGGCGATGCGGGCGGTCATCGAGCGTGCTGGCCGAGAAGCCACCGAGGTCGCGAGCGCGCGCCGCTTCCCCTTCGACACCGATTGGTCGGGATGGGTCCCCGACCCGGCGTGGGGCACGACTGCACTTCCCCAGGACTGGAGCGCCCTGCAGTGATCCGCGGATTCGGTGCAGCGTTGCGCGGCCCCGGACGCTCCCTGTCGTGAGCGAGTTCATCAGGTACCAAAGCGCCGTCCCCAACCGCCGCGGGCGGTTCCCGGGGGTCTTCGCCCTCGCGAACGGCCTGCAGCGGGGCGGCCGGCTGAGCGACGCCGAGACGGGATGGCTCCGGGAAGCGAACACGCGCGGGACCGCGTCGTACCCAGACCCGACCACCACGAGGCCCGACTGCTACGACCAGACCCGCAACCCCGGGGCACGGGCGTGGTTCAGCGCGGACGCCGTCGCACTGCTCGAGATGGTCGGCCCGTACCTGGAACTCCTCGACCACCACGGGATCCCGTGGATGCAACTCGTGACCAGCTCGCCTGGTCGGATCGTCTACCGGGACGCCGTCCAGGTCGTCGCGGTGCCGCACACGCATGCCGGCGACTGGCCGTTCCGGTCCCCTCGGTAGCGCCGCTCACCTCGACATCCTGCTTGCGTATTTCACCGGATACCGGCAGGTTTGGTCTGACATGCTCCGCGCAGCTTCACTGCGCGCACGAGCGCGATGACCGACCCAGAAGGAGACCACGTGATCGCGATCGAGACGGCGGCCGCCGTCCTGACCATCGTCCTCGTCGCACTGCCGGCGCGGGGCCTCATCGGCAGGAACGGACTCGTGGGCATCCGCACCCGGGCGACCATGCGCAGTGACGAGAACTGGATCCTCGGCCACCGAGCAGCGGTCGTCCCGACGAGCATCGCCGGCGGCGCGACGGTGGTCGTGAGCCTGGTCTACATCGCACTCGGACGCGCCGACGACGTTCCCGCGTTCGTCGCGTGCGCCGCGATCCTCGTCGGTGGAGCCGTCTGGGGCGTGGAGGCCGCACGACGCGCGACCAGGTGACGGACGGGAGGCGCGGGGCGGGGCCGCACCGGGCCTCCAGTCCGTCAGGTGGTCAGGTGGTCACGCGACGATCTGCACCTGCGTGGGCACGTCGGTGACGGCGAACGCCGTGGACGCGCCACGCACGTCGACGCGGTAGTCGCCACGGAAGCCGCGGATCTGCACCCGACCCCGGTCGTCGGTGCGCAGCACCGTCGGGCCGAGCCACCACTCCTCCTTGACCAGCCGGCGGAGGGCCTCGTAGGACGGCTTCGGGGTCCCGTCGGCGCGGACGAGTCCGATCGGGGCGCCGAGCCAGGCGCCGGAGTCGGTGATGCCCCAGTAGGTGATCGCCTCGACGGAGGGGTGGCCGACCAGGCTCCGGTAGTGCCGTTCGAGGTCGTCGGCCTGGCGCGCCTCGCCCTCGGGCGTCGACGGCCACGAGGCCACCTGGTGGTCGTTGAGGTCGACGATGTGCGCGGGCATGAGGTCACCGGAGACGAGTGAGGTCTCGGTCAGGTGCAGCGGCAGGCCGTAGCGGGCGAACCGGTCGACCATCGCGAGCATCGTGTCCTCGCCCCAGTAGCCCTGGTGCATGTGGGTCTGCAGTCCGATGACATCGATCTGCACGCCGGCCTCGAGCACGCCCTCGATCAGGCACTCGTACGCGCTCGACAGGTCGAAGTCGTTGAGCAGCAGGGTGGCGTGCGGGTTGGCGGCGCGGGCCTCCTCGAAGGCCATCCGGATCGTCGGGATGCGGCCCTTGGCCCGGGCGAGCGGAGTGATCGCGTTGTCGCCGTTGTCGAACACCGGCATGATGACGACCTCGTTGATGGCGTCCCAGGTGTCGATCGTGCCGGCGAAGGCGGAGACCTCGCGTCGGATGCGCTCCCGTTGGAGCCGCTCGACCTCGTTCAGCGGGAGCCCCAGCAGCCAATCGGGTTGCACGGTGTGCCAGACGAGCGGGTGGCCCTTCAGGGCGACACCGCGGTCGCGGAACCACTGCGCCGTCGCCAGGAGTCTGGCGGTGTCCGGGGCTCCGCGCTCGGGCTCGAAGCGGCCCCAGTAGAACGGGAGCGTCGCGGTGTTGAAGACGTCGGTGTAGAGGTCGGCGAGGTGCTCGGTGCCTGCCTCCTCCTGCGCTCCGGCGTTGGCTTCGCCGGTCGCTTCGCCGTTGGCGAGGCCGATGAAGTCGAAACCGATGTTGCCGAAGGCGAAGGCATGGCGGGTCTGCTCGACGGTGATGTCGGCATCGGGGATGGGATTGCCTTCGGCATCGACGATCGTCAGGGTCGTCTCACCGAAGCGGTGCTCTGTTGCGTGCGCCATCGCGCGTCCTCCGACATCGTCGTCCGGGATTTGTTGTGCGCGCAAACATAGCAGCGGAGGGCGTGGGCGTCACGCCGTAGATTGATGGTGTGAACTCGCAGAAGCATTGCGCTCGACGCACCTCACGGTGGACGCCGGTGCTCGTCTGCGCGTTCGGAGCCACGCTTGCGCGGGTCGCCGGCCAGATGCTCCTTGGCCAAGGGTCAGACTCACCAGAGCCGGGACTTCTGATGCTGACCAGAGGGGCGATGAGCAGGGCTGACGGAATCCCGTGATCGATCCGGAGCGTGCAGACTCACCCTTCTTCCGGGCCCCCGACGGCCGCGTGTACGTCGATCGCGACGGCCCCGCTGCCGACACCGCGTCTCGGTGGCGCCGACTCCACGATCCCGCTGGCGTGCGCCGTCAAGACCGGCTCGCAACAGCGTCCGTCTTGGCGGTCTTTGCGATCGGGTACATGGCAGGCGGCGCATTCGGCTTCGTGGTCGCGCCGCCGCTGCTGCCCGGAGACGAGCCAGTCGTTGCCCGGCTCATCGGCGTGGTCCTCGGCGGAGGCGTCGTCGCCGTCCCCGCGATGCTCTTCGCCTTCTTCCGCAGCGCCGCCCCCGACCGTCGAGTGATCCCAGTACCGGACGAGGTGCTGCAGCATGCGCCCCCGGCTGCGTCGACTTCCGACATCTGGCGGTGGTCCGTAGCGGTCATTGACGAGGCCGCGGAGCGCCGGACGATCGGGTACGAGACGAACGTCGAGCGCCCGACGGACGTCGCTCGTGCGGATCGCGCGACCGCTCGGTACGGCGAGGTGTACCGCGCCTACCTCACGGCTGCTGCCGAGCTCGGGTTGCGGCCGAGGGAGCCTGCCATCAACCTGCCGCCCGCTTCTTCCGACTGACCACACCGATAGCGTGCCCTTCGCGCAGGACACGGTCATCTCGGACATGCAGCAGCCGGAGGATTGCGCACGAGCTGTGGTCGAGCGGAGGTCCGTTGATGAACCCCTGATCAGCTGGTCGAGCCGCTCCCGGTCATCTCTCCGTAATCGCCGTCGGCACCTTGCGATTCAGCGTCGATGCTGTAGCCACCCACTGTGGAAGCGAGGAATTCGATCGTCTCGATCGGACCACCGCGGCCCCGGACCCCGAGATCAGGATCGTCGCCGCCGCTCCGATACCGCTCGGTCGTGATGCCGAGGCTCTTCCACAACGCCTCGACTTTCCGGAGATCGTCCCTCGGGTCGGCCGCGCCCTCGCGCTGCTTCACGTACACCCAAGTGACTCCACCACTGTCGTCCGCACGCCCCGAGCCGTCAGATCCGGGACACAGGCCGACTCGCGGTCCACTGATGACCTTCCAAGGGCCGCCGTCCACGGCACGAGCCGTTTCATCGACGAGATCCACCACGGTGCGCTTGGCTGCATCGGGCTTCACGGTGTGGTTGGTCGAGGGACTTTCCATCGGTTTTCCTCCTGCGCAGGCCGCAGCAGAGACATCGTCACGATCGCGGCCACCGCCGCACCCGACCACCGCGCCGCGGGTCGTCTCCGCGCCGCGCTCCTTGCAATCGTGGAACCGTTCATTCGTTGGTCGCCAGGCCTCCTCGTGATCGTCCGGTCGGGTCACCTTGTCCCCCTGACCGGCGATGGACGGTGTGTTCGACGTGTTCGGCTGCGAACCCGCACCCTTTGGTCCTCCTGGGGAGCGCGGAGTCCCACGAACGGGAGGATGCGGTGGGCTGCCGATCTCCGGAACACTTGCCACGACATGCGCACACCGTTCCTCCACGCCCGCCGCGACCTTCGACGCAGCACGCTGGTCATCGGCGTCGCCGTCGTGGCCCTCGTGGCACTCACGGCCTGTTCTGATCACCCGACGCCGGAGGAGAACGACAAGGCGTACTCCCGCTGGATGCAGCGCGTGCAGGACCGATGGGCAGGACAGCCCGGCGAGCTGGGCAGCGGTGCCGGCACGAACGACTCGTCCAGCCGGCTCTCCTTCGGCGATGACGGGGCCGGGGACCGTGCGCGGATCCGCGTCTCGGTCACGTGCCAGGGCGGCGGAACCGTGCAGATGGCCGTGTGGGCAGGACGCATCGGTGCGAACGGGTCGGAGACGGGCAAGCGACTCACGTCACGTTCCGTTCACTGCGGACACGACGAGGACCTGTTCGTGGTCACGTCGAGCGCGGCGATCACGATCGGCCCGACCGCCGGAGACGGCACCGTCGGCTGGTACGCGGCGGCGTACGGCGATCTCGCTGCACGCACGCGCTGAGCGAGCACCGCAACAGCGGAGCAGCGAGCGCAGCGCTTCCCGCCAAGAGCGCTGGCCGATCCTGCGACCGGGCCGGTTTCCGGCCACACCACACGGCGGCCTGGAGGCGCGGAGCGGCGCCGCCACGCGCCTCCAGGCCGTCATCCGGTCGCGTCGAGGGTGCACGCGACCCGTCCCTAGGGTGGTGGGATGCGATCGCTCACCAAGCTCGATGACTGGAGCAGGTTCGACGTCGACTCGGTCTTCACCCTGGCCGACGACTACCGCCAGGGCCGAGGACCAGCGACGGCAGGCTCCGCGGTGATGTTCTTCCCGTCCACGAGCCTGCGGACCCGGGTCACGTTCGAACGGGGCGCCTCCCTGATGGGCCTGCAGCCGATCGTGTTCCCGGACACCACGCTCGACAAGCCGGAAGCGTTGACGGACGTCGCGCAGTACCTGGCGGCTTGGGCTGACATCCTCGTCGTGCGCCATCACGACCTCGCCGTCGTCGAAGGCCTGGCTGCAGCAGCAGCACTGCCCGTGGTGAACGCGATGACCGACGAGAACCATCCCTGCGAGGTGCTCGCGGACCTGTACGCCCTACGGCAGCGAGGAGACATCTCGTCGCTCCGCTACCTGTTCGTGGGCGCAGACGGGAACATCGCCAGAGCCTGGCAGGAAGCGGCTCGGGTCCTGCAGCTCGATCTGGTCCAGTGCTGCCCCGCCGATCTCGCTTCCCCGGGTGCGGTGTGGACGGACGTCCTGGAGACCGCCGTCCGGTCAGCAGACGTGATCCTCACCGACGGCCCCGGTCAGCACGCCCGAGCGCTCGAACCGTTCCGGATCACCGCGGCTCTCCTCGACCTCGCACCGAAAGGGGCGGTGCTCGATCCCTGCCCGCCGTTCGTGCGTGGCCGGGAGGTCAGCGCCGATGCGCTCGAACACCCTGCCTTCGTCGGGCACGCCTTCAAGGCCGCGCTGCTGCCGGTCCAGCAAGCCGTCATGGCGCACTGCCTCGGGCTGCCGTCCGCAACGCCGTAGGTTGGCGGCGAGGAGCCACAGCGGCAGTTCTCATCGTCTCGTGCACGGACCAGGAGTGCGATCCGGCCCCTCCGGCCCCTCGGTTCCACAGGCCGCAGCGGAGCGCTCGGCCGATGGTCGGTCACCTCGTCCTGGCGTGCCACGAGGAGATTTCCCTGCTCTGCGTCGCGCCGGAGAACGGCGTCCGGCACTGGATCCTGCCACTGCTCGCTCCCTCGCGAGCGGAGCCCCTGCGTACTGAAGCGCCGCTCCCTCGTGGTCTGATGGCGATCGTTTCTCGAAGTGAGGATCGCACCTGCAAGGTTGTGCTTTGTATTGATATGCAGCATTCTGATCGAGTTCGCCGTGATCACGGTGACATCTCGGGGAGAAGACACATGAAGAAGACCCTTTCGGTCGCATCCACAGTCACGACCGTCGCAGTTGCGGCGGGACTCTTGATCGCCGCACCCGCCCAGGCTCAGACCACGACGCCGGTCGAGATGCCGACGAACGTGGTCGTGGACGAGAGCTTCGATCCCGCCGGGGAGGTCGTCGTCGCCAACGACGGGCGCTCCACCCGATCGGGGAACTGCAAGGATCGAGCGTTCGCCGTCGTCGCCAAGATGACCCAGTCACTCAACGGCTGCAGCGTCATCGGTTCGAAGGCTTCGACCCAGGTGCAGTACAAGTGGTACAAGCACCAGGGCAACTCGAATCCCTGCATCTGGGGGAAGTCGTTCAACTCGCGGCACGCTCCGACCTGGACGACCCTGAACTGCGGGACCGGGCGCTCGAAGTTCGTCCCGTGGGGCAACGTGGCCGCCACCAAGAAGATGAAGGGCCTCACGGGCACTGGTTGGGCCGGCGTGCAGTGGCAGTGACGCCCCACCGATCGCGGCGACGCAGCATCGAGGCCGTTGCCTCGGTCTGCGTCGCCGCAGCCGCTTTGTCCGCATGCTCGTCAGACCTCGATGATCGGACGCCACGGGCTCAGCCACCGACACAGACCCCCGCACCCGCACTCGGCGTGGCTTCGATGCAGATGATCGCCGATGAGCTCCGCGCAACAGTGCCGTGCGAACGGGCAGATGCACTGTACGACGACCTCGCGTTCTGGGACAGCATGCGTGGCTTCGACTGTTTCGACGGGGACTCACCAACCTTCATCCGTGTCTACGCGCATGCGGTGTCGGTGCCGCAGACCCTCGCGGACTGGGACGGCACGTTCGGTGCCGGTCGAGCAGTGACAAGGGGTGAGCACTGGTACGTCATCGGAGCTCCCGCCACCGTCTCGGCCGTGAAGCCTCCGAAGGGAACACCCCGCATTGCGGACGACGTCGGAGTGCCCGTGCCCCTCACTCCCGAGCAGGACTACATGACGACCTGCGTGCTGTTCGTCTCGAGCGAGGGCCAGCGGTACGTGCAGCATCCGAAGCGGCGCAGCACATCGGCGGATCAGTACAGCGCGCTCTTCCCAGGGGTCACTGCCGAGGTGCACGCGGCGATCGAAGACCTCGGTCGGAGCCGCATTCTCGGGATCGCAGATGAGGATCGATGGATTGCGGCACTGTCGCCGATGGGCCCACGGCTCAAGCGGCAGTGCGCGACCGCGTACCGGGCGGTCGGCGACACCGTGCGCCCGCTCAGTGGAGACGAGCGGTGAGCGCGTCAGGCACCCGGCCCTCCGCGCGCAGAGCTGCCACCGCAGCCGGGATGATCGCCACCACCGGCGCCTCACTGTTGGCGGTCGACAACCTGCTCGGCTTCATCGGAACGCACACGATCACAGCAGGCTCAGTGCCGATGGTCGCAGCACTCACCGTGTCTGCAGGAATCGTGGCCACTGCCGGTGCTGCGCTCGCTCGCGACGCTGCGTGTCTGGTCATCGCTGTCGCCGTCGTCTGCTTCGTGGCGACCGTCTCCCCCGCGACCAGCAGTCACCTGTGGCTCTCCATCGCGGTCGTACTGCAGGCGCTCGTCCCGTTGACCTTCGCAGCCGGCGGGCTGCTGGTCCTTCGTGGTCCACAGAACTTCGCCGCCGTGCGGGTCCTCGCGGTGATGCTCGTGGGGTTCGCCGCCGCCTGGATCGTCACCGCGTTCATCCCGGTGGCGCTCGTGGCGTTCCTCCTCACACAGGCCGGCACGCTGGTCGTCGGGGCTGTCCTCAGCCTGCAGCCGATTCTTCGCGGAGGTCGGAATCTTGCGCGCGAGCTGTGGTCGAGCGCGGAGGTCCGCTGAGGAGTCCCGTTGCACGCCGCTGGGCGGTGTGCGTTCGACGCGGTCCGGATACGATCGTGCGCGCATCCTGATCCAGCGAGGGCAAGGGGTGTTCGAGGGGGAGAACATCGTGGTGCGTCAGCAGGGGAACGTGGGTCCCGGATCGTCTGCCAGACGCACGCTTGCCGTCGGTCTGGCGATCGCCCTGTCGGCGGCAGCTCTGGTCGGCATCCGTGCAACGGCAGGATCAGCGGACACCGCAGCCTCGACGATGACGGTCACGAAGGTCACCGCGTCCACCACCGGCACCGCCGTGCGCACCACGCTCAAGGTCAAGAACACCGCCTCGGTGCGGAAGCCGGCTTCCTCAGCTTGGCTGTACCTGTCCGCCGGCACCGAGAAGTACACGCTCGGCCGGGTCGCGGTGAAGTCGCTGTCGGCTGGTTCGAGCACCTCGGTCATCGCAGTCCGCACGACGCCGTCCCGTGCCGCAGCCGGCAAGTACTCGGTCCTCGCCTGCGCCGGTGCGTACTCCGCGAAGCAGTGCCGCACGTCGACCGCGACCGTCACCACCAAGCCCACGAAGCGCGCGCGTCCGGAGACGGGCGTGATGCTCGACGTCGCTCGCGCCTACTACCCCGTGGCGTTGATCAAGCGGTACATCGACCTCCTCGCCGACGACGGCGGGCGCTTCCTGCACCTGCACCTCACCGATGACCAGAACGTCGGGATCGAGAGCACGGTCCTCGGCCAGACCCCCGCGAACGCGGATCTCGACCACGGCGTCTACACCAGCCGCGTGACCCATCGCCCGTTCCTGAGCGCCGCGCAGGCACGCACGCTCTCCGCGTACGGGGCGGAGCGAGGCGTCGCGATCGTGCCGGAGATGGACACTCCCGGACACATGGCCGCCGCGTTCGCGCTGCTCGAGGCACAGCACGGCACGAAGTGGGTCGACCGCATCCGTTCGGGCGAGAACGAGCTCGACACGTCGGCGCCCGAGAGTCTCACCCTGGCGACGAAGCTGTACGCAGAGGTGCAGCGGACCTTCCCCTCCAGCCGAACCGTGCACATCGGCGGTGATGAATGGGGCGACGAAGTCACCGCGGCCCAACGCGTCACCTGGATGAACGCGATGGCGGCCGCACTCGGCGACCGCGAGGTGTGGGCCTGGAACGACGGGATCGATCGGGCCGCGGTCGGGCGACTGGACCCGCGCATCCACGTCACGTACTGGAGCTTCGACGGCGACACCGAGGACGCAGCGGAACGGCGCGAACGCCGAGCGCGACGGGCCAGTGCGGTCGACCTGCAGCAGGCCGGGATCGACCTGCTCAACTACAACTCGTACCACCTGTACGAGGTACCGACCGACCTCGACCCGGCCGACAGCGAGTACACCGTCGCCGATCTCCGCGAGAACTGGTCGCTCCGGGCGTGGGACGGCGACTCCGGTTCGCTTCTCGCGGCTCCGATGTCGGGCGCCGCCGTCGCGATCTGGGGTGAGGACCTGGAGGATCCACCTGCTGACGCCCTCCTGCGGTGGAGCGCGCCGCACGTGACGGCGATGCTCGAGAGCGCAGCCTCCTGACGGACGCGTGTCGTGCCTCCAGGCCGATCGCTGGAACCGCCGGACCCGCCGCCTGCCTACCCGAGCGGCTCGACGCCGTAGCTGGTGACCACCGCACGCAACTCGTCCAGGTACGTCTGCGCCTGCACGGTGAGGGGAACCGAAGCGTGCGCGATCCAGCCGATCTCGATGCGCTCGTCGACGTCGAGGGGGATGGCGACGATCTCGGGATCGAGGTCGTCGCTGATGAGCCCGGTGGAGATCGTGTACCCGCCGAGGCCGATCATCAGGTTGAAGATCGTCGCCCGGTCCGACACCCGGATCTCCCGCTTGCTCGACATCGTCGACAGGATCTCCTCGGCCAGGTAGAAGGAGTTGTTCGCACCCTGGTCGAACGTGAGCCGAGGCAGGTCCGCGAGGTCCTCGAGGGTCGCGCGCTCCCGCGACGCGAGCGGGTTCCGCTTGGCCACGAAGATGTGCGGCTGTGCGACGAACAGCGGCGTGAACACGACGCCGGCGTCCCGCAGCAGCTTGCCGAGCACCTGCTTGTTGAAGTCGTTGCGGTAGAGGATGCCCACCTCGCTGCGCAGGGTGCGGACGTCCTCGATGATGTCCCAGGTACGCGTCTCGCGCAGCGAGAACTCGTACTCGTCCGCAGCCGCCGCTTCGACCATCCGGACGAAGGCCTCCACCGCGAACGAGTAGTGCTGGGCGGACACCCCGAGCAGCCGACGCGACCGCTGGCCGCCGACGTAGCGCTGCTCGAGCAGCGAGACCTGCTCGACGACCTGCCGGGCGTACCCGAGGAACTCGACGCCGTCGACGGTGAGTACGACCCCCCTGGCCGAGCGGGTGAACAGCGGGCGCCCGATCCGCGTCTCCAGGTCCTTCATCGCCGCGGACATCGTCGGCTGGGACACGTAGAGCAGATCGGCCGCTGCGCTGATCGAGCCCTCCGTCGCCACCTCGATGAAGTACCGGAGTTGCTGCAGGGTGATGTCGTTCGAGACGCGGGCCATAGGCCGAGGCTATACCGGTGCATAGCGTCTCGGTATTACCTGATGGCTCGCCAATCCCGCCATGATCGATTCATCCTTCCCACCGCGCCCACGGGCCGCTTGACGCACAGATTGCCGACCATGGCGAACGACCTCACCTTCAGCATCACCCGGACCCGGTTCGACGAGGACTACTCCCCCGCCGACAGCTCCCGGCTGACCACGAACTTCGCCAACCTGGCGCGCGGCGAGCACCGTCAGCAGAACCTCCGTGCTGCGCTGGCGATGATCGACGGGCGCGCGAACGAGCTGGCCGCGGCGCACGACCGCTACCGTCTACAGCTCGACATCGTCTCGGTGGCGCTCGAGTTCTCCGACAGCGGGTCGGACGCGGAGTTCCCGCTGCTCGAGATGCTCGACGTCACGATCCTCGACCAGCACACCGGCGAGCGCCACCAGGGGATCCTCGGCAACAACTTCTCGTCGTACCTGCGCGACTACGACTTCTCGGTGCTGCTGCCCTCGGCGTCATCCGGCATCCCATCCGACTTCGGACAGCTGCACGGGGCGCTCTTCCAGCGCTTCCTGGAGTCATCCGCGTTCCACTCGAGTTTCAGCGCCGAGCCCGTCGTCTGCATCAGCGTCTCGACGAGCCAGACCTACCGCCGGACCGGGTACGTCCACCCCGTCCTCGGCGCCGAGTACGAGCACGAGCACTCCTCGCTCACCGACGACTACTTCGGCCGGATGGGCATGCGGGTCCGGTACTTCCAGCCCGCCGGAGCGGCTGCCCCGCTCGCGTTCTACACGCGCGGCGACCTGACCGGCGACTACACGGACCTCCAGCTCATCGGCACGATCGCCACCATGGAGACCTTCCAGAAGATCTACCGCCCGGAGGTCTACGCCGCGAACACCCCGGCCGGCAGCACCTACCGCCCCACCCTCGACCACACCGACTTCACGCCCACCCCGGTGACCTACGACCGCGAGGAGCGCAGCCGCCTCGGGATCACACAGGGCCGGTGGACCGAGGAGCACCTGGTGCGGCCGCACCACGCACTCCTCGCCCGGTGGGCTGACCCCGCCCTCGCGCGCTGACCTCCTCTACCCTTCGACTGACTGGACCGTCACACCCATGCGTTCTCTCCTCCCCACCTCGATCGTCGGCAGCCTGCCGAAGCCGTCCTGGCTCGCCGAGCCCGAGCGACTCTGGTCCCCCTGGCTGCTCGAGGGTGCCGCCCTGACCGAGGGCAAGCAGGACGCCCTGCGGTCCGCCGTGCACGAGCAGGAGCGCCGTGGCATCGACATCGTCAGCGACGGCGAGCAGACCCGCCAGCACTTCGTCACGACGTTCATCGAGCACCTGGACGGCGTCGACCTCGACCGCAAGGAGACCGTCCGCATCCGCGACCGGTACGACGCGGCCGTCCCGACCGTCGTCGGCGCCGTGAGCCGTCGGAAGCCGGTCTTCGTCGAGGACGCTGCGTTCCTGCGCGCTCAGACCGACCGGCCGATCAAGTGGGCGCTCCCCGGCCCGATGACCATGATCGACACCCTCTCGGATCAGCACTACAAGAGCCGCGAGAAGCTGGCGTGGGAGTTCGCCACGATCCTCAACCAAGAGGCCCGCGAACTGCAGGACGCCGGCGTCGACATCATCCAGTTCGACGAGCCCGCCTTCACGGTCTTCCACGACGAGGTGCAGGACTGGGGCGTGGCCGCACTCGAACGCGCGGCCGAGGGCCTGCACGCTGAGACCGCCGTGCACATCTGTTACGGCTACGGCATCGAGGCGAACAACAAGTGGAAGGAGACGCTCGGCGCGGAGTGGCGGCAGTACGAGCAGTCCTTCCCGCTGCTGCAGCAGTCGTCGATCGACATCGTGTCGCTCGAGTGCATCCACTCCCACGTTCCCCTCGAGCTCGTCGAGCTGATCCGTGGCAAGAAGGTCATGCTCGGGGCGATCGACGTCGCGACCGAGACCGTGGAGACCCCGGAGGAGGTCGCGGAGGTGCTCCGTCGGGCGCTCGAGTTCGTCGATGCCGACAAGCTCATCCCGAGTTCCAACTGCGGGATGGCGCCCCTGGCGCGGGGCGCCGCGCTGGACAAGCTCGGCGTGCTGTCCGCTGGAGCAGACATCGTGCGGGCCGAGCTCGTCGGCACGGCGGTCCCGTCGGCCCGCTGATCGCCGCGAAACACCACGGCGGCTCGCTTCCGGAAGGAGGAGGGCCGCCGTTCGTGTTGCGTCCGCCGCGTGCGCGGCTCTCGATCCGGCCTGGAGGCGCGGCTGCGCTCCGGCTGGCAGGTCACGCCGGCAGTGGCGTCACCTTCCACCGCCCCTCGCGGGGGAAAGCAACCAGTACGGGACAAACGCCCACACGGGCGCCGAAGCGAGAAGCCACCAAGCCGTCGGACTCAACGTCGATGACGCCAATCCCACGATGATCAACCAACTCATCGCGAGCGCCGCAACGAACCCTGCGGTGACCGCACACGAGATGCGACCTCTGCGCCGGTCTTGAGCAAAAGCGGAGCCGACCGCCGCCACGAGGAACAGCGCCTGTATCGCCGCGATCAGGATCGCGGTTCCCAACGGTGTTCCGTACCCGCTCGGGCTGCCGTCCGGGCCGAACGTCGTCGCGATCCGTTCGGGTAACCGATCCCACCAGGCGCTGGTGAGCGCGACCACGATGACGACGGGGAAGGCAGCAGCGGTGGCAGCGAAGACCCCCTCTCGCTTGCGTCTGCCACGGGCGCTGGACATCAGTGCGTTCATCAGCGGTTGCATGTCTCCCGCACTTCCCGCTCGATGAGCGCCGTGGCGATCGCGTCGGCCGCGCGTGGAGCCTTCGCGAGCGTGTGCACCACCGCGGTGAGCCCTGCCGCGTTGGCGATGACCGCTCCTGCCGCTCGCACCTCTCCGTTGATCCAGGTCGATGTCCCTTCCCGCTGCCAGCTCACGGTGCGGGACTGCCCAGCTCCGGGTTCGAGCGCCCAGTCGGCGTAGCGACAGAGATCGTCGAACGTGGACCAGACGCCCCCCGCCGCCGCGAACGACGACTCCCCGAGCGCCCACGGCTTGATGGCACGACCGAAGAGCCTCGGCACCACCCGGTCTGCTGGAGCTGGCACGAGCGCCGCAGAGCTGATCCCCGCCGGGTCGAGGACGTGCTGGCGCACGGCGGCGAACCAGTCGCCGTGCACCTCGTCGAGTACCGCGCCGAGGAGGGCGTACCCCAGGTTCGAGTACTCGAACTGCCCTCGGGGTGCGACCGGCACTGCGACTACTGGTTCCAGCGGAACCCCGACGGCCTCTCGGTACGGGTCGCCGAACAGGCGGTCGCGCATCGCGGCAGGAAGCCGTGGAAGACCCGAGGTGTGGTGGACGAGGTCAGCAACGGTCATCTCGGCGTCGGGAACACCGGGGAGGTAGTGCACGACCGGTCGCTCAACCTCGAGCGTGAGCCAAGCCATCGTGCCCACGAGCCCCTTCGTGATGCTCCCCCACTCGAGCATCGAGGCGCTGGCGTAGGGCCCGTGGGCGGCTCGGACGGCTCGCCAGCCGTCAGCTGTTCGAAGGCTCGCACGCCAAAGCCCTTGGGACTCACGCGAGGTCAGCACCGGATCCCTTCCTCCGCAGCATGGTCGTCAGGGGGCCTGCAACGCCGTTCCGCAGCGACCGGACACGGCGCTGACGGCTCAGGACATCACCGGTCACCATGCGGTGAGAATCAGGCGTCGTCATCGAGGTACCGGAACCGCTGCCGCCGCCCAAGGAGCCGAACGGCGAACCACGACACCGGACCGACGAAGGGGACGAAGAGGACGACGAGAGCCCAGGCGAGCAGATGCCATCCCTTCGGTGACGCGGCTCTGATCAGCGACGCGAGAGCTGCAAGGGCAAGCAACAGCCCGAAGATGCAGACGCTCATCGCGGCGCCATCCAACGCAGTCGGGACGAGAGGGCTCACGCCCAGTCCTCCGTCGGAGTCGACATTCTTTCCGTTCCCCTCATCGGCGACGATGCACCATTCGACACATTGCCGTTCATACATCAGCACAGTAGCGTCGAACTCATGGATGAGGCAATGGTGTTCGCGCTGGCTCTCGAGGTCGGTGCCGCGGTACTCGTGACCTGGCTGACTTGGAGAGCCGCGAACGGGTCGCTAGGTCGGAACGATCTCGCCGGCGTCCGGACCCGGATCACCCTGTCCAGCGATGCGGCCTGGCGCATCGGGCATCATGCGGCATTGCGACCCACGATCATCAGCGGGACGATCACTGCGGCGTGGTGCCTGACCAGCATCGGCCTTGCTCCGCTCCGCAATCCGGTCTCGGTCCTCGTGGCCGCAGGAGTGCTCGTCGGCGGCGCGCTCCTATCGATCACGGTGGCGCACCGTGCCATCCGTCGAGCCTCCGTCGAGGGCTGACCGCCAAGTCATCTCGCCCGGTATACGCCAGGGCAGGATGGGAGGCGCGGTGCCAGCTGGCAACGCGCCTCCCGTCCGAACACAGTCGAGACAACGCTCCGGCCACTCCGAGCCTCACATGTCGGCGATGAAGCGGAGCATGTAGCCCTCCGGAACGCCTGCTGCTCGACGTAGTGAACGAACACCGGCGCTGGCCGGTCGGCAGTGAAGATCTCCGCTGAATGCCGCGGTTCGCGAGCGGCCCGCCCGTCAGAGAGCGGGGCCTCCAGCGTTGCCGCGAAGCGTCAGGCGCACGGCGTTGACTACGCCCATGATCTCCAAGAGCCTCATCCATCAGGTCGAGAGCGCGACGGTCCGTGATCGCGACGGCGCGACGGTCGGCAAGGTGACTCAAGTGTTCCCCTCCGACGAGGACGGAAGCGCTGCCTACGTCAGCGTCGCGACGGGAATGCTCGGGAGACACCAGGCGCTCGTCCCGGTCGAAGACGCCACCTTCGACGGCACGGATCTGCACGTCGGGTACACGAAGAACGCGATCAAGAGTGCGCCGCCCCTCGGGCCGGGGCACACCCTGTCCCTCACCGAGGCGAACGCCGTCCGCAAACACTTCGGGCTGTCTGCCGCTGGCGCGGCGACCGGTGACATGGGCGACCCGCACGAGAACCTCGACCAGGCCGGGACAGGTCCAGCCGGCGCGGACGACACCGAAGGCGCAGGGACGATGCCACCGGCGTAAACGGTACCGGAGCGGTACGACATCCGGCTGTGTGCCGTCCTCCCTGCGAGCGGACCCTGGCAAGCCCCGTCCACGTGCCAGGAGAAGCCTTGAGCCGAGCATGCGCCGGCCTCTCAACAGACGATCGGCTACTGAGACCGTCTGCGTGCTCTCGCATCACGGCTCCGGGTCAGCGATGATCGTGGCATCACCGCAAAATGGCTGACACCGATATCGTCATCACCGCGACGATGGCGTTCCCGACTTCGACCGTGTCTCTTCCCCTTCCGGCACCACTTCACGGGGTCGCCGAACGCACGGCCGGTAAGGCATGATCGCCAAGTGCTGAACGTGAACCAGCGGCTGACGGCCGCGCTTCTCACCGCTACGGGTGCTGCGCTCCTGCTCACCAGCTGCAGCCACAAAGACGCTCTGCCAGAGGACTACGGGCAGGCGTGGATGTCACAGATGTCGTCGCGGTACGCCGGCGACTACGGCGGAGGCGGGGGCCGACTCGTCCTCGGCGACGACAACCCGAAGAAGGCGACCGCCAGCGTCGCGTTGGAGCAGGACCTCGAAGGCCCGTACGACGTCCTCGCGGTTTGCCGGTCCACGAAGACCGTCCACGTCACCGTCCACGCGTTCACCGCCACACCGGATGGCAGCGGCGAATCACTCGACACGAAGGAACGCCTCGGGGAAGCCGACGTCAACTGCGGCGCAACCACCCGAATCCCCATCGACGTCCCGAAGGACCGGGATGGCATCGCCCTCGACGCGTCCACCAACGACCGGTCCGAACGGGTACTGTTCGACACTTTTATCGTCACCCGAGGAGCCAAGGCGTAACCCGGAAGTTAAGTCCACGCGCGGATCTGCTGGCGGCATGGCCCGGGTATGACGTCACGACTTCGTCCACAACCTCCCCCGCAGCCTCGCGAGGGCTCGGCTGATCCGTCCGCGAGGCGATCGATCAGCGAGACAGCTTGGCGCTCGCTCGCGGCCTGGCCACGTTGGTCGGTGCGGCGACAGCGTCAGGACGATTCTGCCCCTGCCGTAGTCATGCGAACCCTTGTCCGCTCGTGCCGATGAGGCCGGTCAACACGCCAGCGGCGCAGAGCGCCCAACCGGTGATGATGATCGGGAACCACGGAAGCTTCTTGCGGGAGAGTTTGCCAGTTCGCTTGTAGTCGATGAGGTAGTAGACGATGCCGCTCGCGAACGGCACTGCGCCGATGATGAAGAGCGTGATGGCGATCGAGCGCATCATCGTCGCCGCTTCGCTCGGACGATCATCACGATGATGATCGCGACCCCAATGGCTGCAACGATCGCTGTAGGGACGGGTTCGAACCCCACGCCAGTGAACATCAGATCCTCTCGCTTCGCGATGCAGAAGCGATCGCGCTGTCTGAAATGGACAATACTCACGGCCAGGGAAACAGTCCCGCAAGCCGGTCGTCCGCGCTTCATCTCGGTGACGGGCGGGCATGCGGACACAGAAAGGCCCCGCCAGCCGAAGCCAGCGGGGCGTCCCCATGAGTCAGACCAGGATCAGAAGTCCCAGTCCTCATCCTCAGTGTTGACGGCCTTGCCGATGACGTACGACGACCCGGACCCCGAGAAGAAGTCGTGGTTCTCGTCCGCGTTCGGCGACAGGGCGGAGAGGATGGCCGGGTTCACGTCCGTGATGTTCTTCGGGAACATCGGCTCGTAGCCCAGGTTCATCAGCGCCTTGTTGGCGTTGTAGTGCAGGAACTTCTTGACGTCCTCGGTCAGACCGACCTCGTCGTAGAGGTCCTGCGTGTACTGCACCTCGTTCTCGTACATCTCGAACAGCAGCGAGAACGTGTAGTCCTTGAGCTCGTCGCGCTCGGCCTGCGTGAGGGTCTCGAGGCCCTTCTGGTACTTGTACCCGATGTAGTACCCGTGGACGGCTTCGTCACGGATGATCAGGCGGATCAGGTCGGCGGTGTTCGTGAGCTTGGCGCGCGACGACCAGTGCATCGGCAGGTAGAAGCCCGAGTAGAACAGGAACGACTCGAGCAGCGTCGAGGCGACCTTGCGCTTCAGCGGGTTGTCGCCCTGGTAGTAGTCCATCACGATGGACGCCTTCTTCTGCAGGTTCGGGTTCTCCTCGGACCAGCGGAAGGCCTCGTCGATCTCACGCGTCGACGCGAGGGTCGAGAAGATCGACGAGTAGGACTTGGCGTGCACCGACTCCATGAACGCGATGTTCGTGTAGACGGCTTCCTCGTGCGGGGTGATCGCGTCGGGGATGAGCGACACGGCGCCGACGGTGCCCTGGATGGTGTCGAGCAGGGTCAGACCGGTGAACACACGCATGGTCAGGGTCTGCTCGGCCGGCGTCAGCGTGTTCCACGACTGCACGTCGTTCGACAGCGGCACCTTCTCGGGCAGCCAGAAGTTATTGACGAGACGGTTCCAGACCTCGACGTCCTTGTCGTCCTGGATGCGGTTCCAGTTGATGGCCTGGACCCGATCAATGAGCTTCAGCTTCTCGACCAACGTGTGTTCCTTACAGAGATGGTGACTAAGTGACGGACTGGAGGCGCGGTGCGGGTTGGCACCGCGCCTCCAGGGAGCAGAGCGGCAGCTCTACAGCATGCAGCTGACGCAGCCCTCGACCTCCGTGCCCTCCAGCGCGAGCTGGCGCAGACGGATGTAGTAGATCGTCTTGATGCCCTTGCGCCATGCGTAGATCTGCGCCTTGTTGATGTCGCGCGTGGTGGCGGTGTCCTTGAAGAACAGCGTCAGGGAAAGGCCCTGGTCCACGTGCTGCGTCGCCGCGGCGTACGTGTCGATGATCTTCTCGGCACCGATCTCGTACGCGTCCTGGTAGTAGTCCAGGTTGTCGTTCGTCATGAACGGCGCCGGGTAGTAGACGCGGCCGAGCTTGCCTTCCTTGCGGATCTCGATCTTCGACGCGATCGGGTGGATCGACGACGTCGAGTGGTTGATGTACGAGATCGAACCGGTGGGCGGGACGGCCTGCAGGTTCTGGTTGTAGATGCCGTGCTCCTGGACGGACGCCCTCAGCGCCTTCCAGTCGTCCTGCGTCGGGATCGTGATGTTCGCGTTGTCGAAGAGCGAGGCAACACGAGCGGTCGCGGGGGTCCACGTCTGGTCGGTGTACTTGTCGAAGAACTCACCCGACGCGTACTTCGAGTCGCGGAAGCCGTCGAAGGTCTCGCCGGTCTCGATCGCGATCTTGTTCGACGCACGAAGGGCGTGGAACAGCACCGTGTAGAAGTAGATGTTCGTGAAGTCGATGCCCTCTTCGGAGCCGTAGTAGACGCGCTCACGAGCGAGGTAGCCGTGCAGGTTCATCTGGCCGAGGCCGATGGCGTGCGACTTGTCGTTGCCGTCCTCGACGGAACGCACCGAGGTGATGTGCGACATCTGCGAGACCGAGGTCAGGCCGCGGATGGCGGTCTCGATGGTCTTGCCGAAGTCGGGCGAGTCCATCGTCAGCGCGATGTTCAGCGAGCCGAGGTTGCAGGAGATGTCCTTGCCGATCTCCTTGTAGGACAGGTCCTCGTTGAAGGTCGTCGGGGTGTTGACCTGCAGGATCTCCGAGCACAGGTTGGACATGTTGATCCGACCCTTGATCGGGTTGGCCTTGTTCACCGTGTCCTCGAACACGATGTACGGGTAGCCCGACTCGAACTGGATCTCGGCGATGGTCGTGAAGAAGTCACGCGCCTTGATCTTCGTCTTCTTGATGCGCGAGTCGTCGACCATCGCGCGGTAGTTCTCGGAGATCGGGACGTCGCCGAAGGGGACGCCGTAGACCTTCTCGACGTCGTACGGCGAGAACAGGTACATGTCCTCGTTGTTCTTCGCGAGCTCGAACGTGATGTCCGGCACGACGACGCCGAGGGACAGCGTCTTGATGCGGATCTTCTCGTCGGCGTTCTCGCGCTTGGTGTCGAGGAACTTCATGATGTCCGGGTGGTGGGCGCTGAGGTAGACCGCGCCGGCACCCTGACGCGCACCGAGCTGGTTCGCGTAGGAGAAGGAGTCTTCCAGCAGCTTCATCACGGGGATGATGCCCGAGGACTGGTTCTCGATCTGCTTGATCGGGGCGCCGGCCTCGCGGATGTTGGAGAGGAGCAGGGCCACGCCGCCGCCGCGCTTCGAGAGCTGCAGCGAGGAGTTGATGCCGCGCGAGATCGACTCCATGTTGTCCTCGATGCGGAGCAGGAAGCAGGAGACGAGCTCGCCGCGCTGTGCCTTCGCCGTGTTGAGGAACGTGGGGGTCGCGGGCTGGAAGCGGCCGGCGACGATCTCTTCGACCAGGTCGATGGCGAGCTGCTCGTTGCCCTGGGCCAGGCCGAGGGCGGTCATGACGACGCGGTCCTCGAAGCGCTCGAGGTACCGCTTGCCGTCGAACGTCTTGAGCGTGTAGCTCGTGTAGTACTTGAACGCGCCGAGGAACGTCTGGAACCGGAACTTCTTCGAGTACGCCAGGTCGTTGAGTCGCTGGATGAAGTCCAGCGAGTACATGTCGATCGTGGCTTTTTCGTAGTACTCGTTCTCGACCAGGTAGTCGAGCCGCTCCTTCAGGTTGTGGAAGAAGACGGTGTTCTGGTTGACGTGCTGCAGGAAGAACTGCTTGGCGGCCTCACGATCCTTGTCGAACTGGATGTTCCCGTCCGCGTCGTAGAGGTTGAGCATCGCGTTGAGGGAGTGGTAGTCCATCCCCGTCTGCGGCGACGTCAGATCGACGTCTGCAACTGCTGCGTCCAAAATGCATCCAATCCTGAGTTGACCGCCGACACGTCGTCAGGGGTCCCGAAGAGTTCAAACCTGTACAGAAGGGGGACGTTGCACTTCTGCGCGATGACGTCCCCTGCGAGGCCGTACGCCTCGCCGAAGTTCGTGTTGCCACCCACCACCACGCCGCGGATGAGCGAGCGGTTGTGGGCGTCGTTGAGGAACTTGATGACCTGCTTGGGGACTGCACCCTCGCCGTTGCCGCCACCGTAGGTGGGCAGGACCAGGACGTAGGGCTCGTCGACGTGCAGGAACGGTTCGCTCGGGTAGAGCGGGATCCGGTCCGCGTCGCGGCCGAGCTTCTCGACGAAGCGCGCGGTGTACCCGGACACGCTCGAGAAGTAGACCAATCGGCTCATGGTGCGCTCCTCTGGAGAAGGTGCGGAACAGGCGGACCGGAGGGTGTCCTGCAGGCGATCTCCGGGCCTCCTGAACGGGACCGGGGTGACCGTCCGCAGGACGGAAGGCGACTACGCCAGTTCGGCGCTGAGGGTCGCGATCTTGTCGGGGCGGAAGCCCGACCAGTGGTCGTCGTCCGTGACGACGACGGGGGCCTGCATGTAGCCCAGGCTCTTGACGTGCTCGAGCGCTGCTTCGTCCGTGGAGACGTCGTGCACTTCGTACTCGATGCCCTTGTTGTCGAGGGCCCGGTACGTCGCGGTGCACTGGACGCAGGACGGCTTGGTGTAGACGGTGACGGCCATGTTCTCCCCTGGTTCCTACTGGTTTCTGCTGTGCTGTGGAGGTGGTGCTGATGTCTGTCCGCAGTCGTGTCCGGGAGGGGCCGCTGCGATGCCTCCACACTACATCTAGTGGCTAGCCGCAGCACCGACCACAAGAGGAAGTGTTACAGCCATGTAGTTCTCCACAACGTCCTCCACAGTCTGTGGATTCCCGGGAGGCCCGAGTTTCCGCCAGTCTGCGGCCGACCACCGACACTTCCCCACACCCGTGGACAGTCCCGATCCACAAGTGTGGAATCAGCGCATCGGCGTGTCGCGAACCGCCCCTCCCCAGGACGGGGGACACCCCCGTCCGGCCGGTCCGTACACTCGTCTCGTGAGTACGTACGGGCCCCTCCTGAAGACCCCTGGCGTGGGTCGTGTCATCGCCGCACAGCTCACCGCGCGGTTCCCGTTCGGCATGCTGTCGCTGGCCTACCTGCTGCACGTCGAGCACGTGTTCGGCTCCTACGGCGCGGCCGGTCTGGTGCTGGCGACGACGAGCATCGGGCAGGCGCTGGCCGGCCCCCTGACGAGCCGGTGGATGGGCAGCTGGGGCATGCGCCCCGTCCTCATCCTGACGAGCATCGTCGCGCTGATCAGCATGGTGGTCATCGCGTTCGTGGCCATGCCGCTCTGGGGCTACGTGGTGGTCGGCTTCCTCGGCGGCCTGGCGGTCCCGCCCGTGCAACCGGCGGTGCGCACCATCTACCCGAAGATGGTGACGTCGGCGCAGCTCACACCCCTCTTCTCGCTCGACGCCAGCGCGCAGGAGCTCATCTGGGTCGCCGGCCCGGTCATCACCACCTTCGTCGCCACCCAGGTCGGCACGGTCGAGGCGATCGTCGTCGCGATGGTCTTCCTGGTCGTCGGCGGCGCGTGGTTCATCGCCTCCCCCGAGCTGGGTCGCGTCCGCATCCCCCGTTCCAAGCGCGCCTTCGGTGTCGTGCTGAAGCGCCCCGCGGTCGTCGTCGCCACCCTGACCGGTCTGCTCCTGATCGGGGCCTGCGCCGCGGTCGAGGCGAGCGTCACGAGCGTCTTCGGCGAGGGCAGCCCGAACGCCGGCATCGTCCTCGCGGTGTTCGCGGTCGGTTCGCTCGTCGGCGGCCTGGCGTTCGGCCACCGCCCGATCTCCCGCAACACCCTGTGGACGCGCATGGCCGTCGTCTTCGTCGGCCTCACCCTGGCCCTCGGCGGCACGGGGTTCTGGTGGCTGTGCCTCGCCCTGGTCGTCGCGGGTGTGGGCATCGCGCCGGCCCTCGCGGTGATGTTCGGTTCGGTCTCCGCCACCGTCAAGTTCTCCGACACGGCCGAGGCCTACGGCTGGATGGGCACCGGCCAGCTGATCGGTGCGGCCGGCGGTTCGGCGATCGCCGGCTTCCTGATCGACGGCAGCGGCCCCGTCGGAGGCTTCACCGTCGGCGCCGTGATGGCCGGCCTGGGCGTGCTGCTCCCCCTGGCGATGCGGAGCTGGCTGCCCGACTTGCGCGGCCGCGACGCCAGCCCCCTCCCCGACACCGAGCCGGTGCACCTGCCGACTTGAGCGGGTGGTTTCGGGCGTACCTGGTCGAATCGGCCGTACCTGGTCGGAAGTTCTGACCAGGTACGCCCGTTTCCACTTGCCATCGCAGCCGGTGTGGGAAGGAACGTGCGCCCGGGACGCGGGTCGCGTTCTCCACAGATGGCCTGGAGGCCCGGCGCACGCCCGCCAGGCAGCGGCAGGATGGGTGCATGGTCACCTCAGTCCCCCTGCGCGACGGCCGCGCGATCCCCGCGATCGGCTTCGGCGTCTACAAGGTCGACGATGCCGAAGCGGAGACGGCGATCGGTCTCGCGCTCGACGCCGGCTACCGGCACATCGACACCGCAGAGATGTACGGCAACGAGACCGGCGTCGGCAAGGCGATCCGGGCCTCCTGGCTCGATCGTGACGACGTCTTCGTGACGACCAAGGTGTGGAACGACCACCAGGGGCGCGACGCGACCCTGCGGGCGTTCGACGGCAGCCTCGAGCGGCTGGGGCTCGACGCCGTCGACCTCTACCTGATCCACTGGCCGGCCGCCGCGAACGACCGCTACGTCGAGACCTGGCGCGCTCTGGTGGAACTGCGTGAGTCAGGGCGGGCACGGAGCATCGGTGTCTCGAACTTCCAGGTGCCGCACCTGCAGCGACTCATCGACGAGACCGGCGAGGTACCGGCGCTGAACCAGGTCGAACGGCACCCGTGGCTGCCGCAGCGCGAACTCATCGCGTTCCACGAGCAGCACGACATCGTGACCGGGGCATGGTCGCCGCTCGGCCGCGGGCGACTGATCGACGAGCCGGTGCTGACCGGCATCGCGGACACGCACGGTGTGAGCGTGGCGCAGGTGCTCGTGCGTTGGAACGTGCAGCAGGGCGTGGTGGTGCTGCCGAAGTCGGTCACGCCGTCACGGATCCGGTCGAACCTCGACGTCGACGGCTTCGAGCTCACCGCCGACGAGCTCGCAGCGATCGGGACGCTCGAGTCCGGGCAGCGGACGGGCTCCCACCCGGACTCGGTGTCGTAGCCGGATCAGCCCCGGCGGTCCTCCTCGGACTGCCACGGCAGGTGCAGGTCACCCGGTTCGGGCTCCACGTCGCCGGCGTCGTCCGCGCCGCCCGTCCCGGGGGCCGCGATGACCTTGGACGGGTCGATGCCGTCTTCACGCAGGTCGGCGTCGTCGCGCTGCTTCGTCTGGGATGCGTCCATCTCACGCTCGCTCGACGGGCTGTACGACGTGTCGGCCGCCCGCTGCTCGCGGCCACTGACCCCGTCGACGTCGTCGCTGTGAGCGGCGTCGCGGAGCGCGTCGTTCCGAGCTCGGTCGTCCGACGGCTCGGGGCCGGGGGCGTTCGGGATGCTGTCGCTCATGGTGTTTCCTCCTGCAGCGGACGGTAGTCCTCGGCCCCGTGTAACGAGTCTGGCTCGGTCCGCTCCCCGCACTCCGTGACGCCCCTCGCCCCCGCTACGATGCCGACGAGGGGGAACGATGGGACGAACACGGACCGCGACGACCGCGGTGATCGGCTCCGCACTGGTGGGGCTGCTGCTCACCGGGTGCACGGCGTTCGGCGGCGACGACACCATCCCGACGCCGACGCGACAGGCGGCCGAACGCACGACTGAACCCACCCCGGACCCGACGTCGGCGGCCGATGCGGTCGAGGTGGAGCAGGCCCTGCCCACCGGCACCGTGGCGGCGGAGACCGACGTCGTCTCACCGAGCGGCGACACGAGCATCCACGTCCGCGTCGTCGCGAACGACCGCGGCACCTTCGACGCCCAGCTCTCCGGGTACCGGACGACCAATCCGCAGCCGATGCGTCTGGAGTTCCGACACCGGCCCGCGAAGCCGCTCGACGGCGCGGACGGCGCGGTGCGCGAAACGGTCGAGTGGGCCGCCGCGGTTGCTCCTCCGACCTCGTTCACGATGGGTCAGGCGGGTCCGCGCCCCGACTACCTGCGCAGTGTCGTCCTCGTGCCGGCGACGGTGGCGGACGAGGACTCGTCGGCGCGCCCGTGGGCCGGATCGGTGCTCGCCGCCGCTGACCTCACGTGGAAGATCCCGAACCCCTACCCCGACCTCCGGGTCACCGTCGGCAAGGACCGACCGGGCGCCTACGGCATCGTCACCGACGTCGACGGCCGACCGGCGAACTACCTGGTCGCGCACGGCGACGAGCTCTCGACCGTCGCGGAGCGGTTCGGCGTCACGCCGGCGCAGGTGCAGTGGATGAACCCCTACATGGAGCAACGCGACGACGACTGGCTGCTCGAGGGCAGCACGCTCAACCTCGACCCCGCTCGGCGTTGAGACGAGGGGTCGGTCCGGTCCGTTACGGTTGACCAGCACTCGGCACCACCAGGAGGTCCCATCGTGACGATCGTCGCCGCCGCAGACGGCTCAGCCCTCGGCAACCCCGGCCCCGCCGGCTGGGCCTGGTACGTCGACGACGAGCGGTGGGCGGCCGGCGGCTGGCCCCGCGCGACGAACAACATCGGCGAGCTCACGGCCGTCCTGCAGCTGCTCCGCGCCACGAAGGACACCGGCGAGCCGCTGCACATCCTGTGCGACAGCCAGTACGCCATCAAGGCCTGCACCGAGTGGCTCGCCGGCTGGAAGCGCAAGGGCTGGCGGAAGGCCGACGGCAAGCCTGTCCTCAACGTCGAGATCATCAAGGAACTCGACGCGGAACTGCAGGGTCGCAAGGTCACGTTCGAGTGGGTCCGCGGCCACGTCGGTCACGAGATGAACGAAGCTGCCGACGTCCGTGCCCGCGGTGCCGCCACCGCGTTCCAGAACGGCACCGACGTGCCGCACGGTCCCGGCTGGCCCGGCGCCGAGGTCCCCGAGCCGTCCGCGCTGCCCGACGCGACCCCGCCCGCGACCCTCTTCTGACCCTTCCGCCAGCAGCCCACCCGGTTATATACTCCTCTGTATAACGGAGGTGATCGGCATGGCAGTGACGACGATCGATCTTGATCCACGCGTGCTCGATGATGCGAAGCAGCTGACCGGCGCCCGCTCCAACCGCGAGGTCGTGCAGAGAGCACTCGAAACCCTCATCGCGGTGCGGCGACAGCCGGCCGCCGTCGAACGCATCATCGCGCGAGACTTCAGCGCCGACCCTTCCGCGGCTGACGAACTCCATCCCTGATGGCGACGTACATCGTCGACAACTCCGTCTGGTGGAAGGCGCACCGTTCCGCGGGAATCGCACGACGCCTTCGCGATATCGCAACGCAGGACTTGATCATGACGTGCCCACCTCAGGTCCTCGAGTACTGCCATTCAGCACGCACCGGGCCCGACCACCAGGGACACCGCGATGACATGGACGCCTTCCTCGAAGCATCAGAACACCCGGACGTCCAGGATGTGACGAGCATCCAGAACGCTCTCTGGAACAACGGCCACGTCCGCGGAGCAGGACCGATCGACGTCCACATCGCTGCCTATGCCGTGCGCAACGGGGCAACCGTCCTCAGCTCGGATCGCGACTACGACCACATCGCCGACGCGGTCGCCGATTTCCGGCACGAGTACCTGCCGGAGCACTGACCGCGGGTCAGTAGGTCCCGTCGCGCCGGTCCTGGCGGGTGATCTGCTCCCCCGACGCCGGGTCGACGCCCGAGCGGGTGGTGGTCGTGGTGCGGCGACCGCCGAAGGCCACGGCGAGGCTGATGATGAGCAGCACGACACCGGCTGCCATCAGGATGTAGCCGATCAGGCGGAGGTCGATGCCGGCGAGCTGGATGTTCAGCGCGAAGGCGACGATCGCGCCGATGACGATCAGGGCGATGCTGGATCCGATGCGCATGACGCAGTCCTCTCGGGTGGGGGTGGTGCCGGAGACGGTACACGTCCGACAACCCCGGCGCCGATCAGTCGACGTCCACCTCGGCCCACCCGTCGAACCGCCCGATCTCGGTGACCCGCACGACGGCCTCGCCGACCTCGTCCGAGGCGTCCAGGTCGATCGTCGCCGAGAACCCGAAGTCCTTGTCGCCCTCGGGGTCGGCGAAGATCTGCCGCGCCTTCCAGACCCGGGGTGACGCGGTGGCACCGCTCTCGTCGAGCACCAGGTACTGCATCGAGCGCGCGTCGGCATCGGTGCCGATGCTGTCGTGCTCCTCGTAGTACTCCTCGAGCACGTTGTCCCACGCGGCCCGGTCGAAGCCCGCGGTCGCGTCGAGTTCCCCGAGCCCGTCGATGTCGTCGGCCGCGGCGAGCAGCACCCGCTGGAACAGGGCGTTGCGCACGAGCACCCGGAACGCCCGCGGGTTGCCGGTGAGTCGTGCGGGCTGCGGCGGCGCGATCTCCTCGTGCTCCTCGGAGGCCAGCAGGACGTCGCCGTTGAGCAGCGCCTCCCACTCGTCGACGAGCGAGGAGTCGGTCTGCCGCACGACCTCGCCCAGCCACTCGATCAGGTCGTCGAGCTCCTGGGTCCGCTGTTCCTCGGCGATGGTCTGCCGCATGGTCCGGTACGCGTCGGACAGGTAGCGGAGCACGAGCCCCTCGGAGCGGGTGAGCTGGTAGAAGCGCACGAAGTCGCCGAAGGTCATCGCGCGTTCGTACATGTCGCGGACGACGGCCTTCGGGGACAGCTGGAAGTCGAGGACCCAGGGCTGTTCGGCGGCGTACGCCTCGTAGGCGGCGGTCAGCAGCTCGTCGAGCGGCTTCGGCCAGGTGACCTCCTCGAGCAGTTCCATCCGCTCCTCGTACTCGATCCCCTCCTGCTTCATGCGGGCGACGGCCTCGCCGCGCTCCTTGAACTGCTGCTGCGACAGGATCGCCCGCGGGTCGTCGAGCGTGGCCTCGACGACCGAGACCATGTCGAGGGCATAGGTGGGAGAAGCAGGGTCGAGCAACTCGAACGCGGCGAGCGCGAACGGCGACAGCGGCTGGTTGAGCGCGAAGTTCGGCGCGATGTCGACGGTGAGGCGGTAGGCGCCGTCGACCTTCTCGATCACCCGCGCGTTGATGAGGGTCCGGGCGATGACGAGTGCCCGCCGGGCCATCGCGAGCTGCCGCGGGCGCGGTTCGTGGTTGTCGTAGACCAGCGACCGGACGTCCGCGAAGGCGTCCCCGCCACGGGCGACGACGGACAGCACCATCGCGTGCGTGATCCGCATGCGCGAGACCATCGGCTCCGGCTCGGCTGCGATCAGCCGCTCGAACGAGGCCTGGCCCCAGGACACGAAGCCCTCAGGCGCCTTCTTCCGCTTGATCTTGTTCTTCTTCTTCGGGTCGTCGCCGGCCTTGGCGACGGCGCGGGCGTTCTCGATGTCGTGCTCGGGTGCCTCGGCGACGACGTCGCCCTCGGTGTCGTAGCCGGCACGTCCGGCACGGCCGGCGATCTGGTGGAACTCCCGCGCGGACAGCTGGCGCATCTTCGTGCCGTCGAACTTCGTCAGCCCGGTGAACAGCACCGACCGGATCGGCACGTTGATCCCGACGCCCAGGGTGTCGGTGCCGCAGATGACGGGCAGCAGGCCGCGCTGGGCGAGCTGCTCGACGAGTCGTCGGTACTTCGGCAGCATGCCAGCGTGGTGCACGCCGATGCCGGCCCGGATCAGGCGCGACAGGGTCTGTCCGAACCCGGCGCTGAAGCGGAAGCCGGCGATGGCGTCGGCGATCTGGTCGCGGCGTTCGCGCGAGGCGACCTTCGCCGACATCAGCGACTGCGCCCGTTCGAGTGCGGCGGCCTGGGCGAAGTGCACGATGTAGATCGGCGCCTTGCCCTCCTCGAGGAGCCGTTCCACCGTCTCCTGCACGGGCGTCATCACGTACTGGTACTCGAGCGGCACGGGTCGCGAGACACCGGTCACGCGGGCGGTGGGCCGACCGGTCCGGCGGGACAGGTCGTCGGCGATGGTGGTGACGTCGCCGAGGGTCGCGGACATGAGCAGGAACTGCGCCCGCTCGAGCACGAGCAGCGGCACCTGCCACGCCCAGCCTCGGTCGGGGTCGCCGTAGAAGTGGAACTCGTCCATCACGACGACGTCCACGTCGGCGTCCGGCCCCTGCCGCAGGGCGAGGTTCGCCAGGATCTCGGCGGTGCAGCAGACGATCGGGGCGTCGGCGTTGACGCTCGAGTCACCGGTGACCATGCCGACGTTCTGCGCACCGAACAGCTCGACGAGCTGGAAGAACTTCTCGGACACGAGCGCCTTGATCGGTGCCGTGTAGTAGCTCCGCTTGCCCTCGGCGAGCGCGGCGAAGTGCGCGCCGGCCGCGACGAGCGACTTCCCGGTACCGGTCGGCGTGCTCAGCACGACGTTCGCGCCGGACACGAGCTCGATGACCGCTTCGTCCTGCGCCGGGTACAGCGGTCGGCCGCCCTCGGCGGCCCAGGCCGCGAAGGCCTCGTAGACCTCGTCGGGGTCGACGACGCCGTCCACCGCCGCCGGGATCGCGGCGACGAGCGGGGGCACGGTGGTGGCGTCGGTCATGTAAACATCCTCCCAGGTGCGCATGTGCCGGACGGGAGGCCCGTGGCGGCGCCGCCACGGGCCTCCCGTCCGCCCCGTCGCCGACCCAGGCGCATTTCGATACGTGCGCATAGACTCGCGACATGCGCGAACTCGGCTTCCTCTCCTTCGTCCCGAACCACGGCGGCACCGACGGCGCCGCCGGCGCCCTGGAGGACGGCCTGCGCCTGTTCGAGACCGCCGAGTCGCTCGGCTACGGGACGGGCTGGGTGCGCGGACGGCACTTCGAGCCGTACCTGACGAGCCCGATGACCTTCTTCGCGGCCGCCGCCCAACGCACCAGCACCATCGCGTTCGGCACCGCCGTGCTCGGCATGCGCTACGAGGACCCGGTGCGCCTGGCCGAGGACGCCAGCACGGTCGACCTGCTCAGCGGTGGCCGGGTACAGCTCGGCATCAGCACGGGCATCGCCGGGTACGGCCCGATCCTCGACCCGGTGTTCGGCACGGTCGACCGCAGCTTCCGCGACGAGGCCGAGGCCCGCGCCGCACGGCTGCTCGAGGTGCTGCAGGGTGAGCCCCTGGGCAGTGCCGGCAAGGGCTACGAGAGCATCCCCGCCGGGGCCGACCTGACCCTGCAGCCGCTCAGCCCGGGCCTGCGCGACCGAGTGTGGTGGGGCGGCGGCAGCATGGGCACGGCGGTCCGCACGGCCGAGAAGGGCCTCCTGCTGCACTGCTCGACCCTGAACACCGAGGACACCGGTGCCCCGTTCGCCCAGGCGCAGGCCGACCAGATCGTCGCCTACCGCGAGCGGTTCGCCGAGCTGCACCCGCAGCGCGAGTCCAAGGTCGCCGTGGGCCGGATCGTGGTGCCGCTCCTCGACGACCACGACCGCGCCGTGCACGAGGAGTTCCTGACCGGGTACGCCTCCGGGATGGACGACGAGGGCCGTCCGCTCTCGGGTACCCCGCCGTTCCGGTTCAGCAAGGTCGTGTCCGGCGAACCGGCGGCCATCGTCGACGCCCTGCTCGCCGACCCGGCGGTCACCGCCACCGACGAACTGGTCATCACCCTGCCGGCGAACGGCGACCGTGCGGCACACGAGCGGATCCTGCGCATCGTGGCCGAGGAGATCGCCCCGGCACTGCGGGCTTGAGGGCCGGCACTGCGGGCCTGAGCGCCGGCGCCGCTGGCCCGACCGCCTGCGGCCCCGCCGCCGCACCGCCACCGAGAGTCAAGGGCATCCGGCGGGGCTCTGATCGAGTTGGTGAGGCCCGAGAGCCCGGCCGGATGACCATCTCGTCCCTGATCCGCACGAGATGGTGCACCCATCGTTCCACCTACCGAGCGGTTTGTCACACCGTTCCGCGCACCCGGGACGTAAGAAGTTGACCAAGTGTCACTCGTTTTTCCGAACCGGGACGAAGTGCGGGAACCGGTTCACCGGTGCGCATCGCGGCCGGAACGACGAATGCGTCCCCGCGCGGACGCGGGGACGCATTCTGGGACGCACCGGGGAGGCCAGGGCAACAACGGCCGGATCAGGAGACCGAGTCGCTCACCCAGCGACCCCGTAGTCGGTGCGTGCGCGGACGGTAACCAGCCGACTCGCGCACATAGATGTTACTGAACGGAGTTGGGAGCTGCGCGGAAACCGGACGACTCCGTCACTCCAGTTCGAGGGACGCGGTTCCGGCGTCGTCGGTGACCGAGGCGCCGACGTGCAGCGTGAAGGTCCCCGACTCGTACTGCCACGAGCCGTCCCAGTGGGCGAAGGCACGCGCCGGGACCTCGATCGAGACCTCCGTCGAGGCGCCCGCGTCGAGCCGGACCGGGGCGAACCCGACCAGCCAGCGCACCGGGCGGTCGACCGCCGACTCCGCACGGGACGCGTAGACCTGCACGACGTGCTTGCCGGCGCGGTCACCCGTGTTCGCGACGGTCGCCGTGACGATGACGGCGTCGCCCTCGCGGACGGTCGGGGTCGCGGAGACGCCCTCGATCGACCACGTGGTGTAGCCGAGGCCGTGGCCGAACGGGTACGCCGGCTCCGTGCCGGCGCGGAGCCAGGCCCGGTAGCCGACGTGGACACCCTCGTCGTAGGCGACCTTCCCGTCGACCGGGGTGACGTCGAGCACCGGGACGTCGGCCATCGCGACGGGCCACGTGGTGGGCAGGCGGCCGCCGGGCTCCTGCACCCCCGTCAGCACGTCGGCCAGGGCGTTGCCGTACTCCTGCCCCCCGAACCAGGTCAGCAGCACCGCGGCGACGTCGTTCCGCCAGGGCATCTCGACCGGCGATCCGGCGTTCACGACGACGACCGTGTTCGGGTTCGCCGCGGCGACCGCGCGCACCAGGTCGTCCTGGTGGCCGGGCAGCGCCAGCGAGGAGCGGTCGTAGCCCTCGGACTCGACCTTGGAGTTCGTGCCGACCACGACGACGGCGACGTCCGCACCACGGGCGGCGTCCACCGCGGCCTCGATGAGCACGGCGGGGTCGTCGTCCGACGGCTCGGTGCCGAACTGGTACGCCAGCACCCCACCGAGCGTCTCGTCCTGCACGATGTCGTACTCGATGCGGATCGCGACCTGCTGGCCGGCTGTCACCTCGACCGGCACCGACCGCGCCGGCGGGTTGAGGAACGCGGCACCGAGCTGGTCGCCCTCGAACGGCACGTCCTCGTCGAGCAGCAGTTCGCCGTCGATCCACATGCGCGACCGGCCGGCCGCGCCGATGCCGAACCGCACGGTCCCGGTCGACTCGGCCGTGTAGGTGGTGGTGATGTCGAGCCGGTCGGCTTCGCGGGTCGGGGCGTCGCCGCCGAACCAGAACAGTGCCGTCGCGCGGCGGTCCTCGACGAACAGCTCCTCGCCGTCCTTGACGAAGGCGACCCGGGCTCCGGGCTCCCCGGTGCCGGGGTTCGTGATGGTGGACAGCGGGAACTCCGCGATGCCCTCCTGCACGACGGCGCCGATCGCGTAGTCCACGCTCGCGCCGGGGAAGGCCGAACGGATGCCGTCCAGCGGTGACACGACCTGCGACGGCACGACCGTGGCCGAGCCACCGCCCTGCGTGCGGGCCTGGTCGGCGTTGTGCCCGATCACCGCGATGCGCGACACGGCGGGGGCGTCGAGCGGCAGGACACCGGTGTTGCGGACCAGGACCGTGCCCTCGGCCTCGGCCTCGCGCACGAACGCGATGCCGTCCTCGACGTGCACGGGCGAGGCGGCGACGGGCTCGAAGCCCTCGAGCGCGCCGACGCGGGCAGCCAGGGTCAGGATCCGGCGGACCTTGCGGTCGATCGCCGCCATCGGCACCTCGCCGGACTGCACGGCGGCGAGCAGCGGGCCCTCGCTCCACCACGGGTTCGGCCCGGGCATCGCGACGTCCTGCGACGCCTTCGCGGAGTCCACCGAACGCACCCCGGTCCAGTCGGACACGACGATGCCGTCGAAGCCCCACTCCGAGTTGAGCGGGGTCTCGAGCAGGTCGTTCTCCGACGCCGTCACGCCGTTGATCGCGTTGTACGACGACATGATCGCCCAGGCGTGCGCCTCGGTCACGGCCTTCTCGAACGCCAGCAGGTACAGCTCGCGGAGCGCATGGTCCGACACCTCGGTCGACGCGGTGAAGCGGTCGGTCTCGTAGTCGTTCGCGATGTAGTGCTTCGGGGTCGCGGCGACACCGTTCTCCTGCACGCCGTCGACGTACGACGCGGCCAGGTCGCCCGTGAGCACCGGGTCCTCGCTGAACGCCTCGAAGTGCCGGCCACCGAGCGGGGACCGGTGCAGGTTGATGGTCGGGCCGAGCACGACGTCGACGCCCTTCCGGCGGGCCTCCACCGCGGCGGCGGCGCCGTAGCGCTTCGCGATCGCGCGGTCCCACGAGGCACTCAGCGCGGTCGCCGACGGCAGGTTCAGGGACGGGTCGCGCTCGTCCCACACCTCGCCGCGCACGCCCGACGGGCCGTCCGACATCAGGATCCTGCGCAGCCCGATCTTCTCGATGGGCCAGGTGGTCCAGAAGTCACGTCCGGTGAGCAGCTGCACCTTCTCGTCGGTGGTCAGCTGGCCGAGGAGCGCATCGATGCGCTCGGTCAGCGGCGTCGACGGACTGGAGGCGGTGCTCGCGTCGTTCACGGTGGTCACGGTGGTCGGTCCTCTCGTTCAGGGCCGCGGGGCGCCGCCTGGACGGCCGGGGCCTCGTCGCCCACACCCACCATCCACCGGGTTCGCCGCCCGCGCTGGCAGCTCCTGCACCGTACCACCGAAAACCAACCGTTGCTTGGTTTCTCCGGGTCTCCTGCGGGCGGTACAGTCTGGCCATGGCACGACGGGGTTCGTACGCAAAGGGCATCGCGAAGCGCGAGGAGATCCTCACGGTCGCGCTGGACCTCGTGGCGTCGCAGGGGTTCCGGCGGACGAGCATCAAGGACATCGCCGACGCCGTGGAGCTGACCCAGGCAGGCCTGCTGCACTACTTCGACTCGAAGGACGAGCTCTGGGTCGAGATCCTCCGCCGCCGCGACGAGCTCGACCTCGCGCACGACTGGCAGGCCGCGGACCCGGCAGCCCTGCTCGCAGCGATCGTGCGGCACAACGCCGAGGTCCCGGGCCTGGTGCAGATGTTCGTCAACCTGTCCGCCGCGGCTGCCACCGACGCCGAGCACCCGGCGCACGAGTACTTCCGCGAGCGCTACGACCGCAGCCGCCGCGACCTGTCCGCCGACTTCCGGGCCATGCAGCAGGACGGCCGGCTGCGCACCGACATCGACCCCGACGAACTGACCAGCGTCCTGCTCGCGGTGTCCGACGGCATGCAGATCCAGTGGCTCTTCGACCCCACCCGCGACATGGCCGAGCACGTCGAACTCGTCGCCCGCCTCGCGATCGCCCAGGTCACCCCCACCGCCTGACGGGAGGCGCAGCGCACGACCGCACCGAGCCTCCCGCCGGCGAAGTGGTCAGGGCAAGCGCACGGCAGCGAGTTCGTCCGCCGCGATGCTCCACGCGCGGACCTGCGTCTTCGAGAGGGGCTCCTCCGGAGACGTCGACCAATCTGAGATGTTCCGACCCCGCATCTCCCGCGCGAGGTGGTCACGCACGGCTCGCTTCGACTCCGTCGACAAGGCCGCTCCGTAGTGCTCCGCACCAGGAACGTCGGCCAGTTCGGTCAGGTACGCCTGGCAGAACCAATCCGCTGCTTCGGCCCGCAGGTACGGGCTCTCGAGCGTGGCGTACCAGCGGCGGAAGAACTCGTCGTACGGGCCAGAGTCCTGCATGAACCCACCAGAAGCAAAGAGGAGTTCACGGACCCGCTGAGGGGTGAGCCCGCGGGCGGCTCGGACGGCATCACCGATCCTTCCCCCGTCGACGAGGTTCGCTATCTCGCTCATTTCATTGCTCATGAGGTCTGCGATCGTTGCATGGTCGAACACTGGCGTATGGGTGTCGATATGTGAAACGGGACCCGCCGTCAGCTCCGGGGTACGGACAGGGCCTGGTCGCGTCAGGCACGGCGGGGCAGGATGGTCGGTGCCCGCCAGGGCGTGTTCCGACGACGATGTGGAGTGACGCGATGACGCGTGTAGTGGTGACCGGTGGCAGCGGCAAGCTCGGACGAGCGGTGGTGCGCGACCTCGATGCGCACGGGTACGACGTGGTCCTGCTCGACCGTGTCCCCTCGCCCGACAAGCCCGAGCGAGTCCCGTTCGTGCGGATCGACCTGACCGATCACGGCCAGGTCCTGAACGCGCTGCTCGGCATCGACGACCGGTACGACCACGTCGACGCCGTCGTGCACCTCGCCGCGGTGCCGGCCCCGGGGCAGGTCCCCGACGTGGCCCTCATCACGAACAACGTGACCTCGTCGATCAACGTCTTCCACGCCGCACGTGCCGCGAAGATCAAGAACGTCGTGTGGGCGTCGAGCGAGACCCTGCTCGGCATCCCGATGGGCGAGCACCACCCGCCCTACCTGCCGGTCGACGAGGAGTTCGCGGTCCGCCCGCAGTCGTCGTACTCCCTCGGCAAGGCGGTCGAGGAGGAGATGGCCCGCCACTTCACCCGCTGGGACCCGGAACTGAAGATGATCGGCCTGCGCTTCTCGAACGTGATGGACGAGACCGACTACCCGGCGTTCCCGTGGGACGCCACCCCCGAGGCGAAGACGTTCAACCTGTGGTCGTACATCGACTCCCGCGACGGGGCCCAGGCTGTCCGCCGGGCACTCGAGGCCGACCTCACCGGGTTCGAGGCGTTCGTCATCGCGAGCCCCGACACGGTGATGGACACCCCGACGATCGAGCTCGTCGAACGCTTCGTGCCGGACATCGAGCGCCGTGCGGACATCGACGGCGTCAGCTCGCTGCTGTCGTCGGAGAAGGCCCGCGAACTCCTCAGCTACACGCCCGAGCACAGCTGGCGCGACCACCGCGCCTGATCGTCAGGCGGCGGGGACGAGCAGCCCGTCGAGCACCAGGTCGCGCGCCGCCGGCAGCAGGTCGGCGGCGAGCGCCTGCTCGTCCACGCCGGTGATCTGCGCGAGCGCGCCGATGATCACGGTGACGGACAGGTCGCCGTCGCACGCACCCACGAACGCCGCGAGTGCGGTGTCCGCGTCCACACGGCGCCCGAGCCCGCCACCCTGCACCAGGGTCATCACGGTGGGGTCGTCGTTGCCCGGCCAGTAGTACCGCTCCTCGGTGACGTCACCGGCCACCGACAGGTGGGCGGCGGCGAGCGCGGCATCGTCGTGCAGGGCGAGCCAGGCGGCCGCGTCGAGGACGCGGGCGACCGTCGCGCCGAGGCCCGCGGGGTTGGAGCCGAGCGTCTCGGGGACGCGCTCGAACCGGCGGAGGGCAGCCGGGCCTCCCGGCAGGGGTCGACGCACCACGACGTAACCGAAGCCGACGCCGATGACGCGACGGTCCGCGAAGTCGTCGAGCCAGGCGCCCGTCAGGGTGTCGAACTCGGCCGTGCCGGGCTTCGTCCCGCCGTCGCGGATCCAGGTCTCGGCGTAGGACGTCGGGTCCTGCCGCTCGCGCTCGATCACCCACACGTCGAGGTCGGTGTCGGCGAACCAGGCGCGCACGCGGTCCAGGCCGTCGACGCCCCAGTGGTACTCCCAGTTGCCGAGGAGCTGAGCCGTGCCACCGGGCTCCAGGTGGGCCTCGAGGCCGCGCAGCACCGTCTCGACCAGGGCGTCGCCGACCATGCCGCCGTCGCGGTACTCGTACGACGGGACGCCCTCGCGACGGGGTGTGATGACGAAGGGCGGGTTCGAGACGATCCGGTCGAAGCGCTCCCCCGCGACCGGCTCGAACAGCGAGCCGAACCGGAAGTCGATGCCGTCGATGCCGTTGAGCCGGGCGTTGAACCGGGCGATGTCGAGGGCACGGCGCGAGATGTCGGTGGCGACCACCTGGTCGGCGAAGCGCCGCGCGTGCATGGCCTGGATGCCGCACCCGGTGCCGAGGTCGAGCACACGCTCGACCGGGACGGGCACCTGCAGGCCGCTCAGCGTCGTGGTGGCGCCGCCGATGCCGAGGACGTGCTCCTCGCTGATGGCGTGCCCGAGGGCGAGCTCGCCGAGGTCGGAGACGATCCACCAGCTGCCGGCGCCGAGGTCGTCGACGAAGGCGTAGGGGCGCAGGTCGACGGCGGGGTGCACGAGCGCGTCGGCGCCGTCGCCTTCGCCTTCGCTGCGCAGCAGGCCCGCGGCGATGACGGCGTCGAGCCCGGCGGTCGGGAACGCCGCGGCGGCATCGGCCCGCGCCACCGGCAGGCCGAGCACGAACAGCGTCGCCAGGGTGCCGAGCGGCGTGGTCTCGCGGGCGGCGAGCGCGCGGAGCGCGGCGACCCGCGAACCGCGGTGCAGCGATGCGGCGGCCTCGGCGCCCCACAGCGAGTCGAGCCGCTCGACGGTGAAGCCGGCCGCCGTCAGGTCGGCGGCGAGCGCCGTGGTGACGGCGGGGTCCGCGACGATCGACGGCAGCGTGTGCACAGCGTCCACGCCGGTGCCCGCGCCGGCGCTCACGAGGCGATCCCCTCGCGCAGCAGCGCCGCTGGGACCTGCCAGTCGAGCACCAGGTCGAGGAGCCCGGGGAACCGCTGCTGCACGTCCTCGACGCGGACGCGGCTGACGCGGGTCAGGCCCTCCAGGTGCTGCTCGAGCAGGCCGGCCTCGCGCAGGACCCGGAAGTGGTGGGTCAGCGTGGACTTCGGCCGGTCGATGCCGACCCAGCCGCAGCTGCGCTCGCCCCCGGCCGCGTCGACCAGGTAGCGGTGCAGGATCGCGAGCCGGATCGGATCACTCAGGGCGTCCATCACGACCGGGAGGTCCATCTCGGCCACGGACGGCTGCGGCAGCCGTTCAGGAGCATCGACGTGCGCGGGCATGGACGGGACGCTACCACCGTTCGGCTTGCTGTACGACTTGCGTCGTACTGTTCGAGTGCGGTACGAATGCAGTCGTACTGCACGGAGATGGAAAGGGGTGCGCATGCACCAGTCAGCTCGTTCGGTCGCCGGGTTCTGGATCCTGGCGGCGATGCTCCTGGTCTCGGTCGCGTCGTCGGCCGTGCCGTCGCCCATCTACCCGGTCTACGCAGCCGAGTGGCACCTCACCCCGCTCATGCTCACCGGCGTCTTCGCCATCTACGTCGCCGGCCTGCTGGCGAGCCTGCTCGTCGCGGGTCGCCTGTCCGACCACGTCGGCCGCAAGCCCGTGCTCGTCGTCGGCGGCCTGGGCGTCGCACTGTCGCTCGGCCTGTTCGCCATGGCGGACGGGGTCGTCGCGCTCATCGTCGACCGGATCGTGCAGGGTGTCTCGGTCGGGCTGCTCATCGGGGCCCTCGGCGCCGCGCTCATCGACAACTCCCTCGAACGCCACCCCACCATGGCTGGCGTGCTGAACGGCGTCATCCCGCCGATCGCCCTGGCCACCGGCGCGATGTCGAGCGGCGCGCTGGTGCAGTGGGGTCCGGCGCCGGAGCAGCTCGTCTACCTGCTGTTCGGCGCGCTCCTCGTGCTGCTGGTGCTCGCGCTGTTCGTCGTCCCCGAGCAGGTGCAGCGTCGCCCCGGCGCACTCCGCTCCCTGCGCCCGACGATCAGCGTGCCGCGGTCCTCACGTCGGCTGTTCCGCGGTGTCGCCGGCTCGCTCGTCGCCAGCTGGGCCCTCGGCGGCATGTTCCTGTCGCTCGTCCCCTCGGCGCTCGGCACGGTGTTCGGCATCACCAACCACTTCGCCGCCGGTGCGCTCATCGCCGTGGTCACCGGCGTCGGCGCCCTGACCGGGCTGGCGATCCAGCGGATGGACACGCGTCGCGCGGTCCTGCTCGGACTCGTCGCGCTCGTGTTGGGCCCGATCGTCACCGTGTCGTTCGTGTTCGCACACTCCCTGCCGGGCATGGTCGTCGGCAGCGCGATCGCCGGTGTCGGCTTCGGTGCCGGGTTCCAGGCGCCGCTGCGGATGCTGCTCGCCACCGCCGCCCCGACCCACCGCGCCGGACTGCTCTCCACGATCTACGTCGTCAGCTACCTGGCGTTCGGGGTGCCCTCGGTCATCGGCGGGCTGCTCGAGCCCTCGGTTGGCCTGGTCCCGGTCATCGCCGGGTACGGCGGCTTCATCGTGCTCGCCGCGGTCGTCGCCCTCGTGCTGCAGCTGTCGTCGAAGGACGCCGCCGAGGTCGAGGAGCACGCCGCCGAGGTCATCGAGCGCACCGCAACAGGCTCGATCCGGGTCGCCTCCGCCGACTAGTGCCGCCGCGCTAGTGGCCCGGTCGCGCCGAGTTCGCACCGCGAGCGCGCGCACGCACCCCGACCGTCCGCGCCGCACCGGTGTGCGCAGCATCGACGTCGGCCTTGCCCCGGTCTGCAGCATCCCGCAGGCGCTTCGGCCCGTGCCGCTTGGCCCAGTCCCAGAAGCGGTGCAGCTGCGCCCGGAGCCAGGTGATGATCCGGTGGAAGAAGTGGAACTCGCTCGCCAGCACCGTCAGGCCGATGAACACCACGAGCCACCCCGGTCCCGGCAGCGGCACCAGGATCAGCCCGACGATGACCACCAGCCCGCCCACCAGACCGACCAGCACCTTGTAGAGCAGGTGCACGTGCGGCCGCGCGTGGATCCAGGCGCGCAGGCGGTGGAACCACTGGAAGCGCTGGCGCGGCGTGCCGTCGGCCCGGGCGTCGCCGGGTCGGTCGTTCGGGTCGCCGTCCATGCCGAAAACGTAGGGCGCGCGGCTGGGAATCAGCGGCGCACGGGGTGGACGCGGGGTGCACATGCCGGGAGGCGCGTGGCGGGGACAGCCCGCGCCTCCAGGCCGTCAGGCGGCACCGATCGCGTGCCCCTCACGCGTGCGCGACGCACGTCGCCGCCCACGGGACGGCGGCCAGCCGGGCCTCCGGGATCAGCTCGCCACCGACCGTGCAGCGTCCGTAGGTGCCGTCGTCGAGTCGTACGAGCGCTGCGTCCACCTGGCGGATCCGCAGCTGCGCGCCGTCACGGACCGCACCGAGCGAGCCGCGTTCCCAGGCCAGGGTCGCGCCCTCCGGGTCGTGTTCGTCGTCGGAGTTCGCGTCCTGCCGGGCGTCGCTGACGTCGCGCATGCTCCGCTCGACCTCGGCGAGCAGCCGGACGTTGCGGACGCGTTCGGCCTCGAGCGCGGGGCGGGGTTCCTCCATCCCGGACACGGTAGTCGCGGCGGAATGGCCCCGCCTCCGGATGCGTTCGCATGGACATGACGAAGATCGGGTTCCTGTCGTTCGGACACTGGCGTGACGTGCCGGGGTCGAAGGTGCGCAGCGGGCGGGAGGCCCTGGTGCAGGCGATCGACCTCGCGGTCGCAGCCGAGGACGCCGGCGTCGACGGCGCCTACTTCCGCGTCCACCACTTCGCCCCGCAGCAGGCCGCACCGTTCCCGCTGCTCTCCGCCATCGCCGCGAAGACCAGCCGGATCGAGATCGGCACCGGCGTCATCGACATGCGCTACGAGAACCCGCTCTACATGGCGGAAGAAGCCGCGGCCACCGATCTGATCTCCGGCGGCCGACTGCAGCTCGGTGTCTCGCGGGGATCACCCGAGACCGCCCTCGCCGGCTACCAGCAGTTCGGCTACGTGCCCGACGCTGCTGACGAGAACGGCGGGGACATGGCCCGTGCGCACACGAACGTGTTCCGCCGCGCGATCGCCGGCGAGCCGATGGCCAACGCCAACCCGCAGATGACCGGCTCGGTCGGGTCCCTGCCGATCTCCCCGCTGTCCGACTCGCTCGGCGACCGCATCTGGTGGGGCGCCGGCACCCGCGCCACCGCCGAGTGGACCGCCGAGCAGGGCATGAACCTGATGTCCTCGACCCTGCTGACCGAGGACACCGGTGTGCCGTTCGACCAGCTGCAGGCCGAGCAGATCGAGCGCTTCCGCCGGGTGTGGTCCGAGTCCGGTTGGGACCGCGAACCGCGCGTCTCGGTCTCGCGCAGCATCATCCCGATCATCGACGACGAGTCGCGCCACTACTTCGGCGTGCGCGCGCAGGTCGAGGGGCAGGACCAGGTCGGGCACCTCGACGGCGGGCTGGCCCGGTTCGGCCGGTCCTACATCGGTGAGCCCGAACAGCTCGTCGCGGAACTCGCGGCCGACCAGGCCGTCCGGGCTGCCGACACCGTGCTCGTCACCGTGCCGAACCAGCTCGGCGTGGACTTCAACGCCCGGCTGCTCGCCGCCGTGAAGGACGTGTTCACCGAGGTCGATGCGGAGCCCGTCCCCGCCTGACCCCGGATCGGGCTCGGGCTCGGGCTCGGGCTCGGGCTCAGCCGTTCGGCCAGAGCAGCCGGAACCGCTCGCACACGACCGGCATGTCCGGCGCGAACCCGCGCGGGTTCTCCGAGTGTGCGCGCCAGAACGCCTCGTGCACCCTCCGCCAGTGCTCGAGCGTCCGGTCCCCTTCGCCCTCGGCCCAGGCGTGGTCCGCGCCGACCTGGTCGAACGGCACCACCCGGACCGCCGTCGTCTCGATGACGGCACGGGGCGCACCCGAGCCGTCGGTCACGATGCTCAACTCGTCGGCTGCCGGCAGCGGGTCACCGGTCGCCTCGTAGTCCCAGAGCGACGACGCCGTGCTGACCTTGACCCCGTCGAGCACGAGCTGCAGGAGTGCGTCCGCCTGCTCCGGGGTCGCGCCGAAGGACCACGCCTCCGGCACCGCCGTCGGGAGCCCCGGACGCTCGCGGCGTCGCTCGGTCCAGAAGTCGTCGAGCGTCGAGGGCACGCCCCGACCGTAGTGCACGAGCCCGGTCCCCCCTTGTGCTGACACCCGGCTGGGGACTGGGGCGAGGCCGACCGCGCTCCTAGGCTCGGGAGCGTCGATCCACCCCGCACCTCGAGGAGCAACCGTGACGCTGCCGGCCGCAGGCTGGTTCCCGGACCCGCAGGACGCCCGTCGTCTGCGCTGGTGGGACGGTCGCACCTGGGGCGCAGCCACGCGGGTCCCCGCGGCCGCTGCTGACCCGGTCACGCCGATCGTCGTCGCACCGGTGGGGCCGTCGTTCTCGGTGCAGACCGCGGCGATCCGGACGGACGCGTGGGCATCGGGCACCGCCGGCGACCGTCGACTCTGCGTGTTCACGGTGCTCGCGGTGCTGCTCGCCGTGGTCTCGGTCGTCGCGAACCCCTGGGGCCTGGCGGGGCTGCTCGGCGTGGCGTGCGGCATCATCGGCATCGTCCGTCCCGGGGCCGTCGGCGCCTGGGCGGTCCTGGCGCGGAGCGCTTCGGCGAGCGCCCTCGTCGTCGCGGTGACGACGACCGTCATCGCCGCGTCGGCCCAGTTCCACCTGTTCTGAGCAGCCGGAGCCGCCCGCCGCTGTCCACGGCGCTTCGTGAGCAGAAATGGTCGGGTGCGACGGCGCGACCCGACCATTTCTACTCACGAAACGCGCCCGTCGCGCACCCGCACGGCCCATGCACCCGCACGGCCCGCGCTGCCCGCCTACCGCCGCGCCCGCGGGTGCGCCGTCTGGTAGACGTCCCGCAGCATGTCCGCCGTGACCATCGTGTAGATCTGCGTCGTGGCGACGCTCGCGTGCCCGAGCAGCTCCTGCACCACGCGCACATCGGCACCACCCTCGAGCAGATGCGTCGCGAACGAGTGCCGGAACGTGTGCGGTGACACGTGCGCCTCCAGGTCGGCTGCAGCAGCGGCGGCCTGGATCACGAGCCAGGCGCTCTGCCGCGACAACCGCGCTCCACGGGCACCGAGGAACAGTGCCGGCGTCGACGGCCCGCGCGCAGCGAACACCGGCCGTGCGCGCACCAGGTAGGCGTCGATCGCGGCCCGGGCGAAGCTGCCGAGCGGCACGATCCGTTGCTTGTTGCCCTTGCCGGTGACCTTCACGACGGAGAGCTCGCCGTCGGCGTCCGACAGCGTCGTCACGTCGTCGACCGACAGCCCCACCGCCTCGGAGATCCGCGCACCGGTGGCGTAGAGCAGCTCGAGCAGGGCCTTGTCCCGCAGCTGGACGGGGTCGTCGGCGTCGACGGACACCGCCCCGAGCAGCCGTTCCATGTCCTCGACGGGGATCGCCTTCGGCAGCCGCATCGGGGCCTTCGGCGGCCGGACGGCGGTGCCGGGGTCGAGTGGCAGCCAGCCCTCCCCCGCGGCGAAGGCGGTGAACGAGCGCACCGAACTGAGCATCCGCGCGATCGACCGCGGTGCGAGCGGACCTTCCGGTCGGGTGGCCAGGTGTGTCACGAACCCCGAGACGTCCGCCCGTGCCAACCGTGCCACGTCCAGCAGCGCCGAGGACCCCCCGGCCCGGTCTGCACCGTCCGACTCGACGACCGGAGCGTCCGCCAACCACGACGTGAACACGGCGAGGTCCCGCCGGTACGCGGACAACGTGTGCTGCGAGAGCCCCCGTTCGATCGCGACGTGCCGCAGGTACGTCTCCGCGGCACGGTCGAGGGGCATCACCTCAGCAGGCTAACCGGCGCGGGGCCACCCGCCGTCAGTGCAACGCCTCGTCCGGCGTGCCCACGCGGAACCCGGTGAACGTCACGGTCAGCCCGGCCCGCGTCGGCCCGGCGCACAGCAGCCCCGCGGACACGACGGCGTCCGGGTCGAGGTACGCGACCCGCACCAAGCGGGACTCGTCACCCTCGGCCCAAGCCCGGATCGTCACGGCGTCACCATCGCGGCTCGCGCGGACGGTCACCACCCGGCCCGCCCACTCCGGCACCGGCGACACCGACCAGTCCGAGAACCCACGCGTCACCACGGCGCCGAGCTGCGGGGTTCCGTCCGAGAACTCCACGCCGGCCTTGATCCAGGTCTGTTCGTCGACGCGCAGGAACACCCCGGCCTGGTCGAACTGCTCGGTGTAGTCGAGCACGAACAACGCCTCGACCGAGAACGGCCCGTCGGTCGGCTGCAGCAGCGCGTGCTCGGAGTCGTGCACGAACCCGTACGAGGTGGTCCGCCAGGCGTCACTGCCTTCGACCGCGGTGACGCGGAACACGTCGCCGTCGAACTCGGCGGCCTCCGGCTCGTGCGTCCACGTCCCCGTGGCGACCAGCTCGCGCAGACCGTCGCCCGCGGACCCGCTCACTTGCCGCGCTGTTCGATGGCCTCGACGGCGAGCGCCGCGACGACGAGGGCCGAGTTGTTCAGCCGACCGCCCAGGATCCCCTCGAGCAGCTCCGCCCGCGGGACCCAGCGCGTCACGATGTCGGCCTCTTCGGCCTCGCGCTCGAACGCGGACTCGGTCGACCGGACGCCGCGCGCCCGGTAGATCTGGATGAACTCGTCGCTGCCACCCGACGACGTGTTGTAGCGGACCAGGGGCTCCCACGTGTCGGCCTCGAGGTCGGCCTCCTCGCCCAGCTCGCGCTTCGCGGCCGTCAGGTGGTCCTCGCCCTCCATGTCGAGCAGACCGGCGGGCAGCTCCCAGTCACGCAGCCGCACCGGGTGTCGGTACTGCTGGATGACCAGGACGCGGCCCTCGTCGTCCTCGGCGTACACGGCGACGGCGCCCGTGTGGTCGATGTACTCGCGGACCATCGAGTCGCCGTTGTACTCGACGGTGTCGCGGCGCACGTCCCAGACGGCGCCCTCGTAGACGACGGTGGATTCGGTGACCTCGAAGGAGGCGGACTCGTCAGCGATCGGTGCGTCTGTCACGTCTCCATCCAAGCACGCGCCCCTGACGCGGCGACAGACGGACGGGAGGCGCGGTGCCAGCTGGCACCGCGCCTCCCGTCCGATCGTGGAGACCGGCGCTTACGCGACCTGCTCCTCGGTCTGCGGGTCGAACAGGCTGGACGCCTCGTGGCGCTCGATCGCGGCCGCGACGAGCCCCGCGAACAGCGGGTGCGCATCGGTCGGACGCGAGCGGAGCTCCGGGTGCGCCTGCGTTGCGATGTAGAACGGGTGCACGTCGCGCGGGAGCTCGACGTACTCCACCAGCGTGCCGTCGGGCGACGTGCCCGAGAAGACGAGGCCGGCGTCCGCGATCTGCTCGCGGTACTTGTTGTTCACCTCGTAGCGGTGACGGTGCCGCTCGGAGGCCTCCGGCGCCCCGTACAGTTCCGCCGCCAGCGAGCCTTCGGTGAACGACGCCGGGTACAGGCCCAGGCGCATCGTGCCACCCAGGTCGCCGCCGGCGATGATGTCGACCTGCTCCGCCATCGTCGCGATGACCGGGGTCGAGGTCTCCGGGTCGAACTCGGTGCTCGACGCGTCGGTCAGACCGACCTCGTGGCGGGCGTACTCGATGACCATGCACTGCAGGCCGAGGCACAGGCCGAGCGTCGGGATGCCCTGCTCACGCGCGAACTTCAGCGCGCCGAGCTTGCCCTCGATGCCGCGCACGCCGAACCCACCGGGGATGCAGATGCCGTCGACGTCGCCGAGCTGCTTCGCCGCACCCTCGGGCGTGGTGCAGTCGTCGGACACGACCCACTTCAGCGTCACCTTGGCGTCGTGCGCGAAGCCGCCGGCACGGAGCGCCTCGGTGACGGACAGGTAGGCGTCCGGCAGGTCGATGTACTTGCCGACCAGGGCGACCGTGACGGCCTTCTTCGGCTCGTGCACGGCCTTCAGCACCGGGGTCCACGCGGTCCAGTCGACCGGACCGGCGTCGAGCTTGAGCGCATCGACGATGACCTGGTCGAGGCCCTGGTTGTTCAGCAGCGTCGGCAGGTCGTAGATCGAGGGGACGTCAACGGCGTTCACCACGGCGTCCTCGTCGACGTCGCACATGAGCGCGATCTTGCGCTTGTTCGACTCCGACACCGGACGGTCCGACCGCAGCACGAGCGCGTCGGGCTGGATGCCGATCGAGCGGAGCGCGGCGACGGAGTGCTGCGTCGGCTTGGTCTTCTGCTCACCCGAGGCGTTCATGAACGGCACCAGCGAGACGTGCACGAAGAACACGTTGTTGCGGCCGAGCTCGTGCCGCACCTGCCGGGCGGACTCGATGAACGGCTGCGACTCGATGTCGCCGACGGTGCCGCCGACCTCGGTGATGATGACGTCGGGCTGCGGGTCGTTCTGCGCCTGCTCGCGCATCCGGCGCTTGATCTCGTCGGTGATGTGCGGGATGACCTGCACCGTGTCGCCGAGGTACTCGCCGCGACGCTCCTTGGCGATCACCGTCGAGTACACCTGACCGGTCGTGACGTTCGCGGCCTGCGACAGGTTGATGTCGAGGAAGCGCTCGTAGTGCCCGATGTCGAGGTCCGTCTCCGCACCGTCGTCGGTCACGAAGACCTCGCCGTGCTGGAACGGGTTCATGGTGCCCGGGTCCACGTTGAGGTACGGGTCGAGCTTCTGCATGACGACCTTGAGGCCGCGAGCCGTGAGCAGGTTGCCGAGGCTGGCCGCCGTCAGGCCCTTGCCGAGAGACGAGACGACCCCGCCGGTCACGAAGATCTGCTTCGTCACCTTCGGGGTCGAGTTCGAGGAATTGGTACCGCCGCTGAGAGTGTCCGCCACGGGATTCCATCGTACGTCAGAACTGCCGGGAGGCGCGACCTCGGTTCGCCGTGGGCGTTGCGCGGGTGGGTGGCCGGGTCCTCGGGCCGTGGCCGGGTCCGGGTCCGGGTCCCGCCTGCTTGGTCGTCAGGCCCGCTGGCCGGCCACGTCGAGCAGCTCGCGTGCGTGCTCGATGCCGCTGGCGCTGTCACCGAGTCCGGAGAGCAGCCGTGCCATCTCCTGCAACCGGTCCTCGCCCTCGAGCCGGCGCACGCTCGACGACGTGACGGCACCGCTGGCATCCTTCACGACGTTGAGGTGGTTGTTCGCGAAGGCCGCGACCTGGGCCAGGTGCGTGACGACGATGACCTGCGTGCGCTCGGCGAGCTTCGCCAGCCGTCGGCCGATCTCGATCGCCGCCGCCCCACCGACACCCGCGTCGACCTCGTCGAAGACGAACGTCGGCACCGTGGTGCTGCCGGCCATGACGACCTCGATCGCGAGCATCACGCGCGACAGCTCACCGCCGGACGCCCCCTTGCCGATCGGCCGGGGGTCGGTGCCGGAGTGCGGCTGGAGCAGGATCGTCACCTGGTCACGGCCGTGTCGGCGGTACTCGCCGGCGTCGGTGACCTCGACCACCAGGGTCGCACCGCCCATCGCCAGGGTCTTCAGCTCAGCGGTCACACGCTTCGCCAGGTCGGTCGCGGCCTTGGTGCGCGCCGTGGTGAGCGCGGCGGCGGCGGTCTCGAGCGCCTGCTCGTCCTGCTCGACCGACTGCTGCAACGCCGCGATCCGGTCGTCGTCGCCGTCGAGCTCGAGCAGCCGGTCGCTCGCGCGCTGTCCGTAGGCGATGACGTCGTCCACCGTCTCGCCGTACTTGCGGGTGAGGCCGGCCAGCAGGGCACGGCGTTCGTTGATGAGTTCGAGGTCGTGCCCGGCCTCGGGTTCCAGGGAACCCAGGTAGCTCGAGATGCTCGCCGAGGCCTCGGCCGCCTGGATCCCGAGTTCCGTGAGCTGCTCGAGCACCGGCTGCAGAGCACTGTCCGACGACACGACGCGCTCCACGGCACGGCGTGCGGACTCGACCAGGCCGACGACGTCGGAGACGCCGTCGAGGGACTCGCTGGACAACGCCTCGTGCGCAAGGGCCGCGGACAACCGGAGCTCCTCGAGGTTGCCCAACCGTTCGGCGCGCTCGGCCAGCTCGACGTCCTCGCCGGGCTGCGGGTCGGCGGCCTCGATCTCGTCGGAGGCCGCGCGGATCCGCTCGGCCTCGGCCACCCGGTCGTCCCGGTCGCGGACCAGGACCTCGAGTTCACCGGCGTGCTGCTGCCAGGCGTCGTACGCGGCGACGTACCGGGCGAGGGCCTTCTCGAGCGAGGCTCCCCCGAACCCGTCGAGGGCAGCGCGCTGCGCGGTGGCCGACGTCAGGCGGATCTGGTCCGACTGCCCGTGCACGGTGACGAGCTGGTCGGCGAGCTCGCCGAGCACCGCCACGGGCGCACTGCGACCGCCCACCGTCGCACGGCTGCGCCCCTCGGCGGAGACCGTGCGGGTGAGGATGAGTTCGCCGTCCTCGACGGTGCCGCCGGCGTCCTCGACGCGTTCGGCGACGGCGTCCTGCTCCGGGACGTGCCAGCGACCTTCGACGACGGCGCTCGATGCACCGCGGCGCACCGAACCGGCATCGGCCCGCGCACCGAGCAGCAGCCCGAGCGCCGTGACGATCATGGTCTTGCCCGCACCGGTCTCCCCGGTGACGACGGTGAAGCCCGGCCCGAGTTCGAGCGTGGTCTCACCGATGACACCGAGGTCGCGGATCGCGATCTCCTCGATCATCGGTCGTCCTCCGTGCTCATCGGTCGTCCTCGTCGCTCTGGGGGCCGCGCCACCCGGCGACGGGCAGCTGGAACTTCGCGACCAGGCGGTCGGTGAACGGAGCGTCCTTGAGTCGGGCGACACGCACCGGGTCGGGCGAACGCCGGACTTCGACACGGGCGCCCGGGGGCAGGTCGTGGGTCCGTCGGCCGTCGCACCAGAGCACGCCGACGCCGCTCGTGCGCCTCAGGACCTCGATCGCGAGCGTGCAGTCCGGCCCGACGACGATCGGACGGGCGAACAGGGCGTGGGCGCTCAGCGGCACCATGAGCAGCGCGTCGACGTCCGGCCACACGATGGGGCCACCGCCGGAGAACGAGTACGCCGTGGAGCCGGTCGGGGTCGACACGACCACGCCGTCGCAACCGAAGGACGACAGCGGGCGGCCGTCGACCTCGGTCACGACCTCGAGCATCCGCTCCCGAGAAGCCTTCTCGATCGTGGCCTCGTTCAGCGCCCAGCTCGAGTAGACGATCTGGTTGCCCACGACGACGTCGACCTGCAGGGTGACGCGTTCCTCGACGTTGTACTCGCCGGACAGCGCGCGCTCGACCGTCTCGGACAGGCCGTCACGCTCGCTCTCGGCCAGGAACCCGACGTGCCCGAGGTTCACCCCGATGAGCGGTGCGCCGGTGTTCCGCACGAGTTCCGCCGCGCGGAGGATCGTGCCGTCGCCACCGAGCACGATGACGATCTCGAGCTGGTTCGGCTGGACGTCGACGCCGAGGATGTCGACCTTGCCGACCGACGCTTCGGCACGACGGATGTCCGCGTACTCGTCGAAGGGCATGACGGGCGTGAGACCGGCCGCGTGCAGGAGGTCGCAGACCTCGACCGCAGCGTCGATCGAGTCACGGCGACCCGTGTGGGACACGAGCAGGATGTGCCGTTCGTCACTCATGAAGACCCTTCCGTGAGTTCGGTCGCCCGGACTCTCCATTCTGTCGGATTGCCCCCGACACCACGCTGCAAGCGGGCCAGGTACTCGTGGTTGCCGTGCGTCCCGACGATCGGAGACGCGGCGAGCCCACTGGTGCCGAGGCCCAGGTCCCACGCCGCCCACAGCACGTTCATGAGCGCGTCGTTCCGGAGTCCGGCGTCGTGCACGATGCCCTCGCGCACACCGCCACGGCCCACTTCGAACTGGGGCTTCACCAGGAGCACGAACTCGTCCGCGGGGACGGCTTCGGCCAGCGCCGGCAGCACGAGTCGGAGCGAGATGAAGGACAGGTCCCCCACCACCAGGCTCGTCTCGACGGCGGCACCGTCGAGCGCCAGGTAGTCGGCGCGCGTGAGGTTCCGCGCGTTCGTCCCCTCGACCACGGCGACCCGTTCGTCGAGTGCGATGGTGGGGTGCAGCTGCCCGTGGCCCACGTCCAGCGCGATGACCCGGCGCGCGCCGCGCGCGAGCAGCACCTGGGTGAACCCGCCGGTGCTCGCACCCACGTCGAGCACGACCCGGGCGGCGGGGTCGACGTCGAAAGCGTCGAGCGCGCCGACGAGCTTCCGGGCCGCACGCGAGACCCATTCGTCCGCTGCGTCGACCTCGATGTCCGCATCGGGTGCGATCGGCGTCGACGGTTTCAGGACGGCACGGCCGCCCACGAGCACCCGGCCGTCCTGGATCAGCTTGCTGGCGACGGTGCGCGACCGTGCGAGCCCGCGTGCGGCGAGGAGGGCGTCGAGGCGGACCGGGGTCGCGTCGTGCACGGCTCCGTCCGGCTCAGGCACTCGCGGAGCCGCCGCTCTCGAGCCGCGTCCGCAGCTCGTCGTGCAGGGCGGAGAAGGCGTCGGCACGGTCAGCGAGCGGCAGGGCCTCGGCCTCGGCTGTGCGCGCGGCGAAGGCGTCCTGCTGCTCGGGATCGGCGGACGGCTGCTCGGGGTTCGGCACGTCCGACACGCTACTCGCCGCCGTACAGCTGCGGGTCCACGTCGAGGCCGTAGATGGCCAACCCGGACTCCCAGATGAGCGTCGAGCCGGCACGGAGCCGATCGATGTCCGTCCCGGCATCGAGCACCCGGACGACGTGCCCGCGCATGGCCACCGTCGAGGTACCGACGGTCACGTACCGGGTGCCGTCCTCGTCCTCGCGCCGCGCCGTCTCCGGGTAGGGCTGGGACAGTCCCCGGAGGTCTTCGAGCACGTAGCTGGGACGCGAGCGCTGGTCGGCCGCGAGCACCTGCTTCGCCTTGTCGATGCCGGTGAGCACGAGCACGCTCGGGATACCGGCGTCGTTCGCGCCCTTGATGTCGGTGTCCAACCGGTCCCCGATGAACAGGGTCCGACCGCCACCGAAGCGCTCGACGGCCGTGTCGAAGATCGGCCGCTCGGGCTTGCCGGCGACCACGGGCATCCGGCCGACCGCCTGGTGCACGGCGGACACGAGCGTGCCGTTGCCGGGCGCGATGCCCCGCTCGACCGGGATCGACCAGTCCATGTTCGTGGCCACCCACGGCACGTCCGGGTCCGCCAGTGCGAACGAGGCCTCGGCCAGTTCCTTCCAACCGAGGTCCGGCGAGAAGCCCTGGATGACCGCGGCCGGGGAGTCCTCGGCACTCGAGGTGACCGTGAACCCGGCTGCCTCGACGATGCTCGACAGGCCGAGCCCGCCGGTGACCAGGACGGTCGACCCGGCCGGCACCAGGGTCGCGAGCAGCTGGACGCCGGCCTGCGACGAGGTCACGACGTCACCCTCGGACACCTCGAGCCCGTAGCGCTCGAGGTGCTCGGCGACGTCGATCGGGCGGCGCGACGCGTTGTTCGTGATGTAACCGACCCGCGCCGTGAGCGATGCCCGGGTCAGGGCCTCGACCGCGTGCGGGATGGCGTTGCGGCCCCGGTAGACGACGCCGTCGAGGTCGGTGAGGACCACGTCGACGCCGTCGGTCAGGGCCGCCGAGTGCTCAGTCGGCTGCGGAGCCGTCGACGTCGCGGGGGTTGTCGTCGTCGATCTCGCCGGGCTCGTCGGCTGCGGAGGTGTCGTCGTCGAGGTCGTCGAGGGCGGGTTCGTCGTCGAGGTCGCCGTCGAGTTCGTCGGTCGCGACGTCGTCGGCTCCGAGGTCATCGGCGTCGTCGTCTCCGGCGTCTCCGTGTTCTTCGACTTCGAGCGTTTCCTCGACCACATCAACTGTCTCCCAAGCGTTGTCGTCCGCGATTTCGGCGAGGGCCGCTGCCGCGCGGTCCACCCGGGCCCACCACTCGTCGGCCTCGTCCTGTCGACCGAGCTCCTCGAGCGTGGCCGCGTAAGCACTGTAGAGCGCCGGGGACCACGTGTAGGCGGTGGACGGGTCGAGCTGTGGAATCTCCAGCTCACCGAGGGCGGCTGTGGGGTTCCCGAGGTCGAGACGAGCGCCGGACATGGCGATCGCGAGCTCGACCTGCACCGGAGTGTCGAGGGCCGAGCGCTCGACCGAGCGACCGAGTTCGAGTGCCCGCTCCGGACGACCCAGACCGCGCTCGCAGTCCACCATCATCGGCAGCTGGTCGTTGCGACCGGAGATACGGCGGTAGGTGCGGAGCTCCCGGAGCGCGGTGGCGAAGTCGCCCAGGCGGTACGCGGTGATCGCAGCCGTCTCACGGACGACACCGACACGACCGGCACGACGAGCAGCGCTGAGGGCGTGCTGGTTCGCCGTCTCGGGGTCGTCGTCGACGAAGAGCGCAGCTGCCACGAGGTGACGCGCAACCCAGTCGGCGTTGTCCTTGCTGAGGGTCTTCAGCTCCATCCGAGCCGCAGGGTCGAGGTCGCGCGCCTGGATCTCCTCGGGGATCTCCGGGTCGTCGTGGCGCGGACGGATCGACTTCGTGCCGTAGGGGTCACGGTCTTCCCAGTCGTCGCGCGCGGCCTCGCCGAAACGGGCGCCGGCGTGACGGCTGCCGTCACCGAAACGACGACGGTCCTCACCGCCGTCGCGGGCCGGGCGGTCTGACGAACCGCCGCGGAACGGACGGTCGGACGAACCACCACGGGCCGGACGATCGGAGGATCCACCGCGGTACGGGCGGTCCCCGTCACGAGCGGGACGGTCCGAGCCACCGCGGTACGGGCGGTCGCCATCTCGGGCGGGACGGTCCGAGCCACCGCGGTACGGGCGGTCGCCATCTCGAGCGGGACGATCCGAACCACCACGGTACGGACGGTCGCCATCTCGAGCGGGACGATCCGAACCACCACGGTACGGACGGTCGCCGTCACGCCGCGGCCGGTCCGACGATCCGCCACGGTACGGGCGATCGCCATCACGAGCGGGACGGTCCGACGATCCGCCACGGTACGGGCGATCGCCATCACGAGCGGGACGGTCCGACGAGCCGCCACGGTACGGGCGATCGCCATCACGAGCCGGACGGTCCGAACGGCCCTGGAACGGGCGGTCACCGTCACGACGCGGACGGTCAGAGCTCCCACCACGGAACGGACGGTCCCCGTCACGAGCCGGGCGGTCGGAGCCACCACGGAACGGACGATCGGCACCGCGCGGACCATCGCCGCGCGGCGGCCGGCCGGAGTCACCACGGTCGCCCTGCCACGACGGACGGTCGTTCCGGTCGCCGGAACGGAACGGACGGTCGCCGTCGCGACGCGGAGCGCTGTCCCGTCGAGGTGCGCCGTCGCGGAACGGGCGGTCTCCACCCTGCGGACGATCACGACGGTCGCCCTCGCGGCGCTCGAACTCGCGAGGACCGGACGACCAACGACCATCACTCTGGCCGTCCCGACGCGGAGCGCCGTCGCGACGCGGGAAACGGTCGCCGTCCCGCCGGGGTCGATCTCCGCGGTCCCCGTCGTTCCGCCGCTGATCGTCGTCGTTCGCCACCGTTGCTCCTCATCGCGTGCCCGGTGCAGTGCCTCGGGCGTTCGTCCGCTGTGTCGTTGTGTTGGGTGCCGCGTCGGCCACCCGACGTCGGCCTCCAGTCCATCACGAACCAGAGCCGGCGTCGAGCGAACGGCGGCGAAAACAGAAATGGCCACCGGCCCCGACCGAGAACGAGGGTTTCCCCTGCGAATTCTCGATGGAGGGCCGATGGCCACATCTTTCATACGTTAAGTCCGGCGGCGTCCTACTCTCCCACAAGGTCCCCCTTGCAGTACCATCGGCGCTGAGAGGCTTAGCTTCCGGGTTCGGAATGTGACCGGGCGTTTCCCTCTCGCTATGACCACCGGAACACTCTCGACCAGATCATACTTGGTCTCAAAGCTGTCCCGACTGCTGCCCCCGGTGAAGAGGGCAGAGCGGTGTATTCAGTTTCGATTCCCGATCGTCTGTCGGGAACCACAAAGTGGACGCGAGCCCGTGCAACAAGTGCACGGAAATCAGTGTGTTATCAAGTCTTCGGCTTATTAGTACCGGTCAGCTCCACGGGTCGTTAGTCCCCGCTTCCACATCCGGCCTATCAACCCAGTAGTCTGCTGGGAGCCTCTCACACTCAAGGTGCATGGAAATCTCATCTCGAAGACGGCTTCCCGCTTAGATGCTTTCAGCGGTTATCCGGTCCGAACGTAGCTAATCAGCGGTGCCCTTGGCAGAACAACTGACACACCAGAGGTTCGTCCATCCCGGTCCTCTCGTACTAGGGATAGATCTTCTCAAATTTCCAACGCGCGCAGCGGATAGGGACCGAACTGTCTCACGACGTTCTAAACCCAGCTCGCGTACCGCTTTAATGGGCGAACAGCCCAACCCTTGGGACCTACTCCAGCCCCAGGATGCGACGAGCCGACATCGAGGTGCCAAACCATGCCGTCGATATGGACTCTTGGGCAAGATCAGCCTGTTATCCCCGAGGTACCTTTTATCCGTTGAGCGACAGCGCTTCCACAAGCCACTGCCGGATCACTAGTCCCGACTTTCGTCCCTGCTCGACCTGTCAGTCTCACAGTCAAGCTCCCTTGTGCACTTACACTCGCCACCTGATTGCCAACCAGGTTGAGGGAACCTTTGGGCGCCTCCGTTACTCTTTGGGAGGCAACCGCCCCAGTTAAACTACCCATCAGGCACTGTCCATGAACCCGATCAGGGTCCTACGTTAGACATCCAAAGTGACCAGAGTGGTATTTCAACAATGACTCCACGAACACTAGCGTGCCCGCTTCACAGTCTCCCACCTATCCTACACAAGCCACTCCGAACACCAATACCAAACTGTAGTAAAGGTCACGGGGTCTTTCCGTCCTGCTGCGCGTAACGAGCATCTTTACTCGTAGTGCAATTTCGCCGAGTTCGCGGTTGAGACAGCTGGGAAGTCGTTACGCCATTCGTGCAGGTCGGAACTTACCCGACAAGGAATTTCGCTACCTTAGGATGGTTATAGTTACCACCGCCGTTTACTGGGGCTTAAATTCAGAGCTTCGCCCAAAGGCTAACCCTTCCTCTTAACCTTCCAGCACCGGGCAGGCGTCAGTCCGTATACATCGTCTTGCGACTTCGCACGGACCTGTGTTTTTAGTAAACAGTCGCTTCCCACTGGTCTCTGCGGCCTTCAACGCTCACGGAGTAAATCCGGTCACGTGTCCGGCCCCCCTTCTCCCGAAGTTACGGGGGCATTTTGCCGAGTTCCTTAACCACGATTCTCTCGATCTCCTTGGTATTCTCTACCTGACCACCTGAGTCGGTTTCGGGTACGGGCGGCTGCAACCTCGCGTCGATGCTTTTCTCGGCAGCATAGGATCACTGATTTCCCCTTACGGGTACGCGTCGGATCTCAGGCACACAGACGACGGATTTGCCTATCGTCAGCCCTACATCCTTACACCAGGTTCACCTTACGGATACCATCGCCTGGCTCAGCTACCTTCCTGCGTCACACCTGTTCATACGCTAACCGCACCAGCATGGGGTCGAGCGTTAGACCGGCCACCATCACCCCGAAGGGATCCGGTTGTACCGGGTTAGGACTCTTAGCACCACTGGATTAGCTTGGGCGGTTGTTCGCCGGTACGGGAATATCAACCCGTTGTCCATCGACTACGCCTGTCGGCCTCGCCTTAGGTCCCGACTTACCCAGGGCGGATTAACCTGGCCCTGGAACCCTTGGTCTTTCGGAGGACGGGTTTCTCACCCGTCTTTCGCTACTCATGCCTGCATTCTCACTCGTGTAGCGTCCACGGCTGGATCACTCCGCCGCTTCACTCGCCACACGACGCTCTCCTACCACTCCGCACGACTGAACCACGAAGGCTTGTCTATAGTGCGAAATCTACAACTTCGGTGGTGTGCTTGAGCCCCGTTACATTGTCGGCGCGGAATCACTTGACCAGTGAGCTATTACGCACTCTTTCAAGGGTGGCTGCTTCTAAGCCAACCTCCTGGTTGTCTGTGCAACTCCACATCCTTTCCCACTTAGCACACGCTTAGGGACCTTAGTTGGTAGTCTGGGTTGTTTCCCTCTCGACGATGAAGCTTATCCCCCACCGTCTCACTGCTGCGCTCTCACTCACCGGCATTCGGAGTTTGGCTGACGTCAGTAACCTGTTGAGGCCCATCGGCCATCCAGTAGCTCTACCTCCGGCGAGAAACACGCAACGCTGCACCTAAATGCATTTCGGAGAGAACCAGCTATCACGAAGTTTGATTGGCCTTTCACCCCTATCCACAGCTCATCCCCTCCATTTTCAACTGAAGTGGGTTCGGTCCTCCACGACGTCTTACCGTCGCTTCAACCTGGCCATGGATAGATCACTTCGCTTCGGGTCTAGAACATGCGACTCAAACGCCCTATTCAGACTCGCTTTCGCTACGGCTGCCCCTCACGGGTTAACCTCGCCACATATCACTAACTCGCAGGCTCATTCTTCAAAAGGCACGCCGTCACCCCTACTAAGGAGGCTCCGACGGTTTGTAAGCAAACGGTTTCAGGTACTATTTCACTCCCCTCCCGGGGTACTTTTCACCTTTCCCTCACGGTACTTGTCCGCTATCGGTCATCTGGGAGTATTTAGGCTTATCAGGTGGTCCTGACAGATTCACACGGGATTTCTCGGGCCCCGTGCTACTTGGGATACACATCCGGCCATAACACCATTTCGTCTACGGGGCTGGCACCCACTACGGCCCGGCTTTCAAACCGGTTCGACTATGATGCGCTGTAACCGTCCCAGTCCGGCAGAACTGAGTGACGTGTCCCACAACCCCGACCATGCAACGCCCGCCGGCTATCACACATGATCGGTTTAGCCTCATCCGCTTTCGCTCGCCACTACTCACGGAATCACATGTTGTTTTCTCTTCCTGTGGGTACTGAGATGTTTCACTTCCCCACGTTCCCTCTACCCGCCCTATATATTCAGGCGGGAGTCACCAGGTCGCAAAACGCCTGGCGGGGTTTCCCCATTCGGAAATCCTCGGATCGAGGCTCGATTATCAGCTCCCCGAGGCTTATCGCAGATTTCTACGTCCTTCATCGGCTCCAGATGCCAAGGCATCCACCGTTTGCTCTTAGAAACTTGACCACAAAGATTAAAATTGCGATCCAACGTCACCAATCAACAACCCGAAGGCTGATCATGGATGACGCGAATCAAAGATGCTCGCGTCCACTGTGTAGTTCTCAACATACGATCGGCACCAGCACTCCCCCACCACAACAGTAGGTTCACCCTGGCCCGACGAAGGACCCGTAGGCCCAACCCCCACCACCACTCACGTGACGACAGGAAGCCTGGTCCCTCAGGACCCAACAACGTGCACCAGCCAGCAGCTCCACCCCGACCCGTCCCAACCCTGCAAGCAGAGCGTACTGAGGTCGGAAGCATCACTCCCAACTGCACTGTCAATGTTCCACCCATGAGCTACCCGTCGGACACGTTCGGTCCGAATCAGGCGCCTGGACCATGCGTGCCCCGATAAGGGACAACACGAGGCCAGATGCTCCTTAGAAAGGAGGTGATCCAGCCGCACCTTCCGGTACGGCTACCTTGTTACGACTTAGTCCTAATCACCGATCCCACCTTCGACGGCTCCTTCCACAAGGGTTAGGCCACCGGCTTCGGGTGTTACCGACTTTCATGACTTGACGGGCGGTGTGTACAAGGCCCGGGAACGTATTCACCGCAGCGTTGCTGATCTGCGATTACTAGCGACTCCGACTTCATGAGGTCGAGTTGCAGACCTCAATCCGAACTGAGACCGGCTTTTTGGGATTCGCTCCACCTTACGGTATCGCAGCCCTTTGTACCGGCCATTGTAGCATGCGTGAAGCCCAAGACATAAGGGGCATGATGATTTGACGTCATCCCCACCTTCCTCCGAGTTGACCCCGGCAGTCTCCTATGAGTCCCCGGCATAACCCGCTGGCAACATAGAACGAGGGTTGCGCTCGTTGCGGGACTTAACCCAACATCTCACGACACGAGCTGACGACAACCATGCACCACCTGTACACCGACCACAAGGGGGCGACCATCTCTGGCCGTTTCCGGTGTATGTCAAGCCTTGGTAAGGTTCTTCGCGTTGCATCGAATTAATCCGCATGCTCCGCCGCTTGTGCGGGCCCCCGTCAATTCCTTTGAGTTTTAGCCTTGCGGCCGTACTCCCCAGGCGGGGCGCTTAATGCGTTAGCTACGACACAGAAACCGTGGAAAGGTCCCTACATCTAGCGCCCAACGTTTACGGCATGGACTACCAGGGTATCTAATCCTGTTCGCTCCCCATGCTTTCGCTCCTCAGCGTCAGTTACGGCCCAGAGATCTGCCTTCGCCATCGGTGTTCCTCCTGATATCTGCGCATTCCACCGCTACACCAGGAATTCCAATCTCCCCTACCGCACTCTAGTCTGCCCGTACCCACTGCAAGCCCGAGGTTGAGCCTCGGGATTTCACAGCAGACGCGACAAACCGCCTACGAGCTCTTTACGCCCAATAATTCCGGACAACGCTTGCACCCTACGTATTACCGCGGCTGCTGGCACGTAGTTAGCCGGTGCTTTTTCTGCAGGTACCGTCACTTTCGCTTCTTCCCTACTAAAAGAGGTTTACAACCCGAAGGCCGTCATCCCTCACGCGGCGTTGCTGCATCAGGCTTTCGCCCATTGTGCAATATTCCCCACTGCTGCCTCCCGTAGGAGTCTGGGCCGTGTCTCAGTCCCAGTGTGGCCGGTCACCCTCTCAGGCCGGCTACCCGTCGTCGCCTTGGTGAGCCATTACCTCACCAACAAGCTGATAGGCCGCGAGTCCATCCCCAACCAAAAAATCTTTCCACCACCAGACCATGCGGCCAGTGATCATATCCAGTATTAGACGTCGTTTCCAACGCTTATCCCAGAGTCAGGGGCAGGTTACTCACGTGTTACTCACCCGTTCGCCACTAATCCACCCAGCAAGCTGGGCATCATCGTTCGACTTGCATGTGTTAAGCACGCCGCCAGCGTTCGTCCTGAGCCAGGATCAAACTCTCCGTAAAAAAATACAGACCCAACACCCGAAGGCATCAGACCGAGTTGATTCTGACTGTTGACTGTCTACTGACAATCTTCAATCCAAAAGGAATTGCTTCATGACCCAGTCAGCAAGCCGACCAGGCACGAGGTCAATCAATAAATTGGCATTGACAATGTGCACGCTGTTGAGTTCTCAAGGACCAGACGCACTTGCTCCTCGGCTCGAGTTCGAGCTTCAGCCACAAGGCTTGTGTTCTTGGCTTGCCATCGGTGGTTCGTCGGACCCGGAGGTCCAGTGGCTCATCCCGAAGGGAGAGAACCGGTGGGCTTGTCATCCTAGGCGTCGAAGCGATCCGGCGCAAGGCCCGATCTGAACTTCAGTGGAGGATGGTCCCGCTTGAGGGCCGACGTGCTCTGGGCTTTCGTTCCAGCCGCTCCGCCGCACCTTTGGGGTGACGAGTAAGAACTATACGCAGCCCTGAGCGAGTGCGCCAAGCCAGCTCCCATCCCGGGCGTGTCGCGTTGTGCAACACGCGTCGCCCGGACGCAGCGATGCCCGGTTCCACAGGGGAACCGGGCATCGCAGGGGGGGGTCGAGCAACCGGCGTCAGGCGAGCGTCACACCGGCGAGGGTCTTCTTGCCACGACGCAGTACGAGCACTCCCCCGGGCAGGGCGAGGTCGGACAGCGGGGCGGCCGGGTCTTCGGCCCTGACGTTGTTCACGTAGACGCCGCCCTGGTCGATCGCGCGGCGGGCCTCGCCGAGGGACTTCACGAGTTCGGTCTCCACGAGTGCGCGCGCGACGTCCGCTCCGGAGTCGAGCGTGACCGTGCCCGGCAGCGCGGCGATCGCCGACCGCAGGGTCTCCGGGTCGAGCGCACCGAGCTCGCCGTTGCCGAACAGCGCGGCCGCGGCATCGATCGCCGCCTGGGTCGCCGCCACCCCGTGCACGATCGAGGTGACCTCGAACGCCAGGGTCCGCTGGGCTTCTCGTCGGAAGGGTTCGTCGGCGACGGCCTGCTCGAGTCGTTCGATCTCGGTGCGCGCCAGGAACGTGAACTGCCGCAGTCGGGCGATCACGTCGGCGTCCGCCGTGTTGAGCCAGAACTGGTACAGCGCGTAGGGCGAGGTCATCTCGGCATCGAGCCAGATCGCGTTGCCCTCGCTCTTGCCGAACTTCGTGCCGTCGGAGTTCGTGATGAGCGGGGTCCCGAGGGCGTGCACCGTGGCACCTTCGGCACGACGGATGAGCTCCGTACCGGAGGTCAGGTTGCCCCACTGGTCCGAGCCGCCGGTCTGCAGCGTGCACCCGTACTGGCGCCAGAGCTCGCGGTAGTCGAGCCCCTGCAGGATCTGGTAGCTGAACTCGGTGTAGCTGATCCCCGCATCGGAGTTCAGCCGCGCGGCCACCGCGTCCTTCTTGAGCATCGAGTTGACGCGGAAGTACTTGCCGACGTCACGCAGGAAGTCGATCGCGGACAACGGTGCGGTCCAGTCGAGGTTGTTCACCAGGCGGACGCCGTTGTCGCCGTCCGGACTGAGGAACCGCGAAACCTGTGCCTGCAGCCGGGACACCCACTCCGCCACGGTCTCCGGCGTGTTCAGCGTGCGCTCTGCCGTGGGACGGGGATCGCCGATGAGACCAGTCGACCCACCCACCAACGCGAGCGGCTTGTGGCCGGCGAGCTGCAGCCGTCGCATGGTCAGGAGTTGCAGCAGGTTGCCGCAGTGCAGCGACGGCGCCGTCGGGTCGAAGCCGCAGTAGTACGTGATCGGCTCACCGTCGAGGGCCTCTTGCAGCGCGGTCTCGTCGGTCGAGACCTGCACCAGACCGCGCCACTGCAGTTCGTCCCACACCGAGTCGAAGGCGGGGTCGTTCTGCTGGCGCGTCAGGACGTCTTGAGCGGTATCACTGGACACCCCGCCATCGTAGCGGCGACGGACGTCCGGCAGGCGCGGCAGCCGGGAGGCCCGTGGCCGGGTTCACGAGTCGACGGCGCCCTTGTGCCGTCGGTACGTCGAGACCGTGGGGTCACCCGTCAGCCAGAAGCGCCAGGGGTACCGCACCCCACCGGCGATGCCGCCGACGCCGGTGCGCGGGCCGCGGGAGATCCGCGGGACCGCAGCGCCCGCGTACGGACCTGCCAGGGTCTCGGACAGGAGCTCGTCGACCACGTCGGCCGGTCCGGCGGAGGCGAGCCGGGCCTCCAGGCCGGGTGCCAGGGTGAGCACGAACGGACCGGATCCGTCGAGGAGCGACGTGCCGTCGTCCTGCCCGAGGACCGCTCCGAGCGCACCACCGAGGTTGCCGGGCCCGCGTGCCAACGCGACGTCCGCGACCCTCGACCCGCGACGCGCTCGTGCGACGTCCACGCCCTCGACGACCTGCGCGCCGCGCAGCAGGGAGCCCGACGAGGTGCCGGCCGGCCCGCTCACGACGTTGACGCAGGTGTGGATGCCGTACGAGCGGTAGGCGTACAGCGTGCCGGGCGGACCGAAGAGGTGGCGGTTGCGATCCGTCATCCCCCGGTGACCGTGTGACCCGGGATCGGTGGGACCGGAGTAGGCCTCGACCTCGGTGATGCGGAGCGCGACGCCGCGCCCCGCGACCGTCGCACCGAGCAGGGCCGGCGCGATGATCGGGGCGGGCTCGGCGAGCAGCGCGGCGATCCCCCGGGTCATCGCGAGAAGGGTGCGCCCTCGGCCAGGTCGCGGACGCGGCGGGTGACGGACGCGAGCTGCTCGGCGACCCGGTCGGGTGCGGTGCCTCCGACGCCGGAGCGCGATGCGACGCTGCCCTCGATGGTCAGGACGGAACGGACGTCGGGCGTGAGGTGCTCGGACACCGACCGGTACTCGTCGTCGGTGGGCTCGTCGAGCTCGATGCCGCGCTCCTCGCAGTACCGGACGAGCGCGCCGGAGACCTCGTGCGCATCCCGGAACGGGACGCCCTGACGGACCAGCCACTCGGCGACGTCCGTCGCGAGCGAGAAGCCCTGCGGTGCGAGCTCGGCCATCCGGTCGGTGTCGAAGGTCAGGGTCGCGATCATGCCGGTGAACGCGGGCAACAGGACCTCGAGCGTGGCGACGGAGTCGAAGACCGGCTCCTTGTCCTCCTGCAGGTCGCGGTTGTACGCCAGCGGCAGTCCCTTGAGGGTCGCGAGGAGCCCGGTCAGGTTGCCGATCAGGCGCCCCGACTTGCCCCGGGCGAGCTCGGCGATGTCCGGGTTCTTCTTCTGCGGCATGATGCTCGAGCCGGTCGAGAACGCGTCGTGGAGCCGGACGAAGCCGAACTCCTTCGTGTTCCAGAGGATGACCTCTTCCGACAGGCGCGAGACGTCGATGCCGATCTGCGCGAGGACGAACGCGAACTCGGCGAAGACGTCACGGGCTGCCGTGGCGTCGATCGAGTTGTCCGCCGGACGGTCGAAGCCGAGCTCCGCGGCGATCGCGGAGGGATCGAGGCCGAGGGAACTGCCCGCCAGCGCACCGGCACCGTACGGGCTGACGCTCGCGCGGCCGGCCCAGTCGCGGAGGCGCTCGAGGTCGCGGACGAGCGGCCAGGCGTGCGCGAGCAGGTGGTGGGCCAGGAGCACCGGCTGCGCGTGCTGCAGGTGCGTGCGCCCCGGCATGATCGCAGCCGGGTGCTCGGTCGCCTGCTGGGTGATCGCGTCGACGAGGTCGATGACGAGCCGACCGATGCGCCGTCCGTGGTCGAGCATGTGCATGCGGCCGAGGGTGGCGATCTGGTCGTTGCGGCTGCGGCCGGCACGGAGCTTGCCGCCGAGCTCGGGACCGAGGTCGGCGATGAGCAGGCGTTCGAGGGCGCCGTGGACGTCCTCGTCGGAGTCGTCGGGCTGCAGTGTGCCGTCGACGTGCGCCGCTTCGAGCCGGTCGAGGCCGGCGAGCATGCGTTCGAGCTCGTCGGCGGTCAGGTAGCCCGCGGTGTGCAGCGCTCGGGCGTGGGCACGGGACCCCGCGATGTCGTAGGGCGCGAGCTGCCAGTCGAAGTGCGTCGACTTCGAGAGCGCGGCGAGGGCCGCACTCGGGCCGTCGGCGAAGCGGCCGCCCCAGAGGGCACCGGTGTTGGTGGCGTCGGTCTTCTCGTCGGTCATGTCGTCCTGCGTCGTTTCGTCTGTGGTGCGGCTGTCGGTCAGTTCGCCGCGTCGCGGCGGGCGGAGATCTTGCTGGGCAGTGACCAGAGCTCGATGAACCCCCTGGACACGGACTGGTCGAACGCGTCGCCGGTGTCCGACGTCGCCAGGTCGAAGTCGTAGAGGCTCTGCTCGGACCGACGGCCCGTCACGGTGGCACGCCCACCCTGCAGCCGCAACCGGACGTCGCCGGAGACGTGCTGCTGGGTGTGCTCGACGAAGGCGTCGAGGCTGCGCTTGAGTCCGCCGAACCACAGGCCGTCGTAGACCAGGTCGGCCCACTCGGACTCGACGCCGCGTTTGAACCGGGCGACGTCACGCTCGAGGGTGAGGCTCTCGAGCTCCTCGTGCGCGGCGATGAGCGCGATCGCGGCCGGCGCCTCGTAGACCTCGCGCGACTTGATGCCGACCACCCGGTCCTCGACGACGTCGATCCGCCCGACGCCGTGCTTGCCGGCGACCGCGTTGAGCTCCTGCACCATGCGCAGCACGCTGAACCGCTGCCCGTCGAGGGCGACCGGGACACCACGGTCGAAGGTGATCGTGACCTCGTCGGCCTGCTGCGGGAACGCCGGGTCCTGCGTGGTCGCGTAGAGGTCGGCGGCGGGGGCGTTCCACGGGTCCTCGAGGAGCCCGGTCTCGACGGCTCGGCCCCACACGTTCTGGTCGACCGACCACGGCTCCCGCTCCGAGTGCTGGATCGGCAGCCGGTGCTCCTGCGCGTACGCGATGGCGCGGTCGCGGGTCAGGGCGAGGTCCCGCACCGGGGCGACGGTCCGCAGGTCCGGTGCGATCGCCGCGACGGCTGCCTCGAAGCGGACCTGGTCGTTGCCCTTGCCGGTGGAGCCGTGCGCGACGCTGTCGGCGCCGAGTTGCTTCGCCGTCAGCGCGAGGTGCTTCGCGATGAGCGGGCGGCTCAGTGCCGAGACGAGCGGGTACCGCTTCTGGTAGAGCGCGTTGGCCCGGAGCGCCGGCACGATGTACTCGTCGGCGAACTCGTCCTTGGCGTCGACGACGAGTGACTCCACGGCGCCGCAGTCGAGCGCACGCTGCCGGACCGCCTCGATGTCCTCGCCGCCCTGGCCGACGTCGACCACGAGTGCGACGACGTCCTTGCCGGTGGCGTCGCGCAGCCAGCCGATCCCGACGGAGGTGTCGAGACCGCCGGAGTACGCGAGGACGACGCGGTCAGCCACTGGTGATCGGTCCGTCGGCTAGTCGTTGGCGAGCAGCCAGGCCAGCAGCGCCTTCTGGGCGTGCAGACGGTTCTCCGCCTCGTCCCAGATGATGCTGCGCGGGCCGTCGATGACGTCGGCGGTCACTTCGAACCCACGGTCGGCCGGCAGGCAGTGCATGAAGACGGCGTCGTCGGCGGCGTGCGCCATGAGCGCGTCGTCGACGCGGTACCCCGCGAAGGTGTCGAGACGCGACTGCTTCTCGGACTCCTTGCCCATCGACACCCAGGTGTCGGTGACGACCACGTCGGCACCCGCGACCGCGGCCACCGGATCGGTCACCACGAGGACGGATCCGCCCGTCACGGCGGCGCGTTCCTCGGCATCGGTGACGACCTGCGCCGACGGGGAGAACTCGGCGGGGGCGGCGACGCGGACGTGCATGCCCGCCGTCGCCCCGGCGAGCAGGTACGACTGCGCCATGTTGCTCGCACCGTCACCGATGAACGCCACGGTCTGCCCGGCGAGGGCGCCGCGGTGCTCACGGATGGTGAGCAGGTCGGCGAGGAGCTGGCAGGGGTGGAAGTCGTCGGACAGCGCGTTGACGACGGGGACCGTCGTGCCGGCGGCCATCTCCTCGAGCCCGGCCTGGCCGTAGGTGCGCCACACGATCGCCGACACCATGCGCTCGAGCACGCGGGCGGTGTCCGACGGGGTCTCCTTGCCGCCGAGCTGGCTGTTCGCCGTCGAGATGATCAGCGGGCTGCCGCCGAGGTCGGAGATGCCGACGTGGAAGGACACCCGGGTACGGGTCGACGACTTGTCGAAGATCACCGCGACGCTCTGCGGACCGGCCAGCGGCTTCTCCGCCCAGCGGTCGGCCTTCATGCGGTCGGCGATGTCGAGGATCGCGGACTGCTCGGCCTGGCTCAGGTCGTCGTCGCGGAGGAAGTGGCGGGTCATGCTGTGGGCTCCTGCGCTGCGGCGACGGCCGCGAGGCTCTGGGCGAGGATCGACAGGAACTCGTCGATCTCGGCGTCGGACACGATGAGCGGCGGCGCGATGCGCAGGCTCGACTCGTTGGGGGCGTTGATGATGAGGCCACGCTCGAGGGCGGCTGCGTTGACGGCCGGACCGATCGGACCGGTCAGACCGACGCCGATGAGCAGGCCGGTGCCACGGACCTCTTCCACCAGCGGGGAGCCGATGGCGCGGATGCCGTCACGGATCCGCTCACCCTTGACCACTGCGCCGGCGACGAGGTCGGCGCGCTCGATCTCCTCGAGCACCGCGTTGGCGACTCGGGTGCCGAGCGGGTTGCCGCCGAAGGTCGAACCGTGCTGCCCGGCCGAGAACAGGTCGGAGGCCCAGCCGAACGTGACGAGGGCGCCGATGGGGAAGCCACCGGCGATGCCCTTGGCGACGGTGATGGCGTCCGGCGTCACACCGTGGCCCTGGAACGCGAACCAGTTGCCGGTCCGGCCGACGCCCGTCTGGATCTCGTCGAGGATCAGCAGTGCGCCGTGCTCCGCGGTCAGTCGGCGTGCCGCCAGCAGGAAGCCCTCCGGCAGGTCGACCACGCCGGCCTCGCCCTTGATGGGTTCGAGGATCAGGGCGGCGACGGAGTCGTCGATCGACGCTTCGAGGGCCTCGATCGAGGTGTCGATGTGCTCGACACCCGGGATCATCGGCAGGAAGTCCTGCTGCAGCGCGGGCTTGCCGGTGAGCGCGAGCGCGCCCATGGTGCGGCCGTGGAAGCCCTGCTTGAGCGCGAGGATCCGGGTCTTGGTGCCGTCCGCACCCTTGTTGAGGCGGGCCAGCTTGAACGCGGCCTCGTTCGCCTCGGCGCCGGAGTTGCCGAAGTACACGCGGCCCGCGTCGCCCGCGCCGGTGATGCGCTTGAGGCGCTCGGCGAGTTCGAGCTGCGGCGGGGTGGCGAAGTAGTTCGACACGTGCACGAGCTTCGCGGCCTGGTCGGCGATCGCCTCCACCAGGGCGGGGTGCGCGTGGCCGAGCGAGTTCACCGCGATGCCGGCGAGGAAGTCGAGGTACTCGTTGCCCTCGACGTCCCAGACGCGGCAGCCCTGGCCGCGCTCGAGCATGATCTTCGGCGGGGTCAGGGATCGCATGAGCGACGCCCCGAACCGGTCGTTCCAGGTCTCGGTCTGCGTCTCGGTGCTCACTGCTGGTGTCCCTTCTCGTTCGTACCCGCCACGTGCTGGCCGGTACTGCTGTCGATCGACGGCGACGCCACGCGACGGCCGATCTCGGCGTGGGTCATCTGGTTCTCGGTTCGTCGGCTCGGGTCCGGGATCACCTCGGTGCCCGCACCCCGCAGGGTGAAGACCTCGAGCAGGATCGAGTGCGGGATCCGGCCGTCGATGATCGTCGCACCGCCGACCCCGCCGACCACGGCGTCGAGGCACGCGGTCATCTTGGGGATCATCCCCGACTCGAGGCTCGGCAGGAGCTCGCGGAGCTCGTCGACCGCGATGAGGTCGACGATCGAGTCACGGTCGGGCCAGTTGCGGTACAGGCCGGGGACGTCGGTGAGCATCATGAGCTTCGAGGCCCGGAGCGCGATCGCCAGGGCACCCGCCGCAGCGTCCGCGTTCACGTTGAGCGCCTGGTCGGGGTGTGCGTCGTCGATCGCGATGCTCGAGACGACCGGGATCCGGCCGGCCTCGATCGCGGCGAGCACACCGGACGGGTCGACGTGGGTGATGTCCCCGACATGACCGAGGTCGTACTCCTGCCCGTCGACGACGACGCCCTTCTTCTCGCCGGTGAACAGCGAGCCGCCGTCGCCGAACACGCCAACGGCCAGGCCCTCGCCGTGTTCGTTCATCAAGTCGACGATCTCGCGGTTGACCTCGCCGGCCAGGACGTCGCGGACGACCGTGATCGCCTCGGTCGTCGTGACGCGGTAGCCGCCGCGGAACTCGGACTCGATGCCCTGTTCCTTGAGGGCGGCGGAGATCTGCGGACCCCCACCGTGCACGACGACCGGGTGCAGGCCGGCGTAGCGCAGGTAGACCATGTCCTCGGCGAAGGCGCGCTTCAGGTCCTCGTTCACCATGGCGTTGCCGCCGAACTTGACCACGACGACCTTGCCCGAGAAGCGCTTGAGCCATGGCAGCGACTCGATGAGCGTCGCCGCCTTGACCGCGGCGAACTCGTGTTCTTCTTCCTTCGTGAGGGGCGTGCCGGCCCCGTTCGTGTCGGCCGCCATCAGCTGGAGTACGCGCTGTTCTCGTGCACGTAGTCGTGCGTTAGGTCGTTGGTCAGGATCGTGGCCGAGTGCGTGCCGACACCGAGGTCGATGCGCACGTGGGTGTCACGCGGGGTCAGGTCGACGGAGTCGCTCGGCTCGTCGGGCGCGCCCGCGTGGCAGACCCGGACGCCGTTCATGCTGACGTCCACCGCGTACGGGTCGAACTCGGCGTCGGTGGTGCCGATCGCTGCGAGCACCCGGCCCCAGTTCGGGTCGTTGCCGAAGACCGCAGCCTTGAACAGGTTGTTCCGGGCGACGCTCCGACCGACGGTCACGGCGTCGTCCTCGGTCGCGGCGTGCACGACCTCGATCGCGATGTCGTGGCTCGCGCCCTCGGCGTCCTGCTGCAGCTGGCGGGCCAGGTCGGCACAGACCGCGGTCAGGGCCTCCTGGAAGTCACCGACCTCGGGCGTCACGCCGCTCGCACCCGACGACAGCAGGACGACGGTGTCGTTCGTGGACATGCAGCCGTCGGAATCGACCCGGTCGAACGTGATGCGGGTGGCGGCGCGGAGCGCCTGGTCGAGCTGGTCCGGCGTCTGCACGGCGTCCGTCGTGATGACGACGAGCATCGTCGCGAGCCCCGGCGCGAGCATCCCGGCGCCCTTGGCCATGCCGCCGACGGTCCAGCCGTCCTCGGTCACGACGGACTGCTTGGCCTTCGTGTCCGTCGTCATGATCGCGGTGGCCGCATCCGGACCGCCGTCGTCGCTCAGTGCCGCACTCGCCAGGTCGACGCCACGGAGCACGTTGTCGCGGAAGGTCTGGTCGCCCACACCGATGAGCCCGGTAGAGCAGACGACGACGTCGCCGGCTCCGATCCCGAGGGCGTCGCCCACGGCTTCGGCCGTCAGGTGCGTGGTCTGGAAGCCGAACGGGCCGGTGAAGCAGTTCGCGCCGCCGGAGTTCAGGACGACGGCACGCGCGACGCCGTCTCCGACGACCTGGCGAGACCAGATGACGGGGTGTGCCTGGGCTCGGTTGCTGGTGAAGACCGCGGCCACGGCCGCGTCGGGGCCGTCGTTGACGACGAGGGCCACGTCCGGCTTGCCGCTCGTCTTGAGACCGGCGGTGACGCCGGCGGCGCGGAAGCCCGCTGCCGCGGTGACGCCCTGGAGGCCCGGCTCGGTCTGGGTGGTCGTGCCTGCGTCGGTCACGGTGCGACTCCGTCCACGCTGAGGCCCGTGGTCTCGGGGAGACCGAGGGCGATGTTCGCCGACTGGACGGCGGCGCCCGCCGTGCCCTTGGCGAGGTTGTCGAGCGCGGTCACCGCGACGACACGGCCGGCGGCCTCGTCGACGGCGATGCCGACGAGCGCGGTGTTCGCACCGATCGTGTCCGCGACCCGGGGGAACTCGCCCTCGGGCAGCAGGTGGACGAAGGGCTCGTCGGCGTACGCCTGTTCCCAGGCGAGGCGGACGTCGCGTGCGCTGACGCCGGGCGAGAGCTTCGCGGTGGTGGTCGCCAGGATCCCCCGCGACATCGGGACCAGGACCGGCGTGAACGAGATCGTCACGTCGGAGGCCCCCGCGACCTGCAGGTTCTGCTGGATCTCGGGGACGTGCCGGTGCGTGCCACCGACGGCGTACGCGCTGGCGGACCCCATGATCTCGGAGGCCAGGTAGGTGGTGCTGAGCTTCTTGCCGGCACCGCTCGGGCCGACGCTGAGCACCGCGACGAGGTCGTCGGACTCGACGAGGCCGGCCTGGATGCCCGGCTGGATGCCGAGCGTCACCGCGGTGACGTTGCAGCCGGGCACCGCGATGCGCTTCGTGCCGACCAGGGCGGTACGCTGCTTGCCCTGCGACGCGATGTCGTCGACCTCGCGCCATTCATCGGCCGAACCCGGGGTGGGCGCCGCGAGCAGGAGCTCGGGCAGCCCGTAGGTCCACGCGCCGAAGTAGTCACCGCCGTAGAACCGCTCCCACGCCGCCGGGTCCGTCAGACGGTGGTCCGCACCGCAGTCGATGACGAGCGCGTCGTCGCCGAGTTCCGCGGTGATCGCTCCCGACTGCCCGTGCGGCAGCGCCAGGAACACCACGTCGTGCCCGCGCAGCGTCTCGGCCGTCGTCTCCGCCAGGGTCAGGTGCGACAGTGAACGGAGGTGCGGCTGCGTCGCGATCAGCGGCTGTCCGGCGTTCGAGAACGCCGTCACCGTCCTGACCTCGAACTCGGGGTGGGCGGAGAGCACACGCAGGAGCTCACCACCCGCGTAGCCGGAGGCTCCCGCCACGGCGACGGATACGGACATGGGATTCCACCTTTGGTCGGACTGGTCGTCGAGAGAGTCGGAGGCGGCGACCCCGGGCGGTGCTGATCCCGTGTGGGTCAGTCGCGCAGGGTCGCCCCGAATCGCTCGCCGGCACGTCGGACAGCGCCGTCACGGGCCTCGGTGGCCTCGGCAGCGGTCAGCGTGCGGTCCGTGGCGCGGAAGCGCAGGGCGAACGTCAGGGACTTCTGTCCCTCGTCCACGCCGGAGCCCCGGTAGTCATCCACGAGCCGAGCATACTCCAACAGGTCTCCGGCGCCAGAGCGCACCGCATCCAGCACGTCACCGGCCGGCACGTCCGCGTCGACGACGAGCGAGAGGTCCTGCGTGGCTGCCGGGTAGGAGACGATCGGCGCGACCGCGACGAGTTCCGGGGCCGCGGCGACCAGCGCGTCGAGGTCGAGCTCGACGACCGCCACCACACGGGGCAGGACGGCGGCCTCGGCAAGTTCGGGCAGGAGCTCTCCGGCGACGCCCACGACCGTGCCGTCGACGAGCAGCGACGCGGCGCGGCCCGGGTGCAGGGACGGGTGGGTCGTCTGCGCGACGGTGAGTTCGACACCGACGGCCCAGGCGACCTGGCGGGCCGCGTCGATTGCGTCGGCGATGCCGAACGGTTCTGCCGTGGTGCCCGGCTGCTTGACGACCCGGTGGCCGGTGAGCAGTGCGGCGACGTGGAAGGGCTGGGCGGGCAGCGAGGCGTCCAGCGCCTCGAGCGTCGCACGGTCGGGCCGGGCGGCGCCCGCCGGGACCTCGTCGGTGCCGAGCGTCACGCCCGTGACCGGCAGGAACACCCGGGACGTCTCGTAGAGCGCGACGTCGACGAGCCCGCGCGACACGTTGCGACGGGCGGCGTCGACCAGGGCCGGCACGCCGCTGCGGCGCAGGAGGTTTTGCTCGCTGTCCAGGGCGTTGGCGAGCACGACACTCGGTCCGCCCTGCGGGTCGATCCCCGGGTAGGCGTCCTGCGTGGCCGCGGACACGAACGGCGCCGTGACGACCTCGGTCAGGCCCGCCGCGGCCAGCGCCGAGGCAACCCGACGACGAGCCTGCTGGTGCCGGGTCAGGCCCCGACCGGGCGGAGCGACCGGCAGCACGCTCGGGATCCGGTCGTAGCCGACGATGCGCGCGACCTCTTCGACGAGGGTGGTGTCGTCGGTCAGGTCGGGACGCCAGGTGGGCGGGGTGACCGCGAGCTGCTCACCGTCGGCCTCGACCGTGGCGCCGATCGCGCGGAGCGTGTCGATGACCTCGGCATCGGTGTACTCGACGCCGACGAGCTCGGCCGGACGCGAGAGGCGCATCGTCACGGTCGCCCGCGGCTCGGTGTCGACGAGCGTGGACCCGAGAGCGTCCGCGGTGCCACCGGCGAGCTCGACGAGGAGCTCGACGGCACGGTTCGCCGCGGCCTCGGCCACCTGCGGGTCGACCCCACGTTCGAAGCGACGGGATGCCTCGCTGGGGAGCTTGTGGCGACGAGCGGTGCGGGCGATGGAGACCTGGTCGAACCCGGCGGCCTCGATCAGGACGTCGGTCGTGCTCGCCGAGATCTCGGTGCGGGCTCCGCCCATGACGCCGGCGAGGCCGACGGGACCGTCGTCGTCGGTGATGACGAGGTCTTCGGGGTCGAGCTTCCGGACGGTGCCGTCGAGGGTCTCGAGCGTCTCGCCAGCGGTCGCCCGGCGCACGCCGAGGCCGCCCACGATGGTCTGCAGGTCGTAGCCGTGGAGCGGCTGGCCGAGCTCGAACATGACGTAGTTCGTGATGTCGACGGGCAGGGAGATGGAGCGCACCCCCGCCAGCGACAGGCGCGACACCATCCAGGACGGTGTCTTCGCGGCCGGGTCGATCCCGCGAACGACACGCGTGACGAACGTCGACGCTCCGACACGATCCCGGATCGGGGCCTGGTCGTCGATCGTGACCCGGAACCCCTCGGCCGCACGCGGCACAACGCGCGCGACGGGGTCGTGGAAGCTGGCTCCGGTGGCGTGCGCGTACTCACGAGCGACCCCGCGCATGCTGAGCACGTAGCCGCGGTCCGGCGTGACGTTGATCTCGACCGCGGCGTCGTCGAGGCCGAGGAGCGCGATGGCGTCGGCACCGACGGTGGGGTCCATGCCGAGGTCGGCGAAGCGCAGGATGCCGTCGTGCTCGTCACCCAGCCCGAGCTCGCGGGCCGAGGCGATCATGCCGTCGGACACGTGCCCGTAGGTCTTGCGGGCGGCGATCGGGAACGGCCCGGGCAGGACCGCGCCGGGCAGCGTGACGACGACGAGGTCGCCGACGTCGAAGTTGTGCGCGCCGCAGACGATGCCGCGGGGCTCGGCTTCGCCGACGTCCACCTGGCACCAGTTGATGGTCTTGCCGTTCTTCTGCGGCTCGGGGACGCGCTCGAGGACCCGACCGACCACGATGGGTCCGGTCAGGTCGAAGGTGTGGACGTCCTCTTCCTCGAAGCCGACCGACACGAGCGCCGCGTGGACGTGCTCGAGGGTGACGTCCTCGGGGAGGTCGACGGACTCACCGAGCCAACGGAGTGGGACGCGCATCAGACCACCGTTCCGAACTGCTGCGAGAAGCGGATGTCGCCCTCGAGGAAGTCACGCATGTCGTTCAGGCCGTTGCGGAACTGCAGTGTCCGCTCGATGCCCATGCCGAACGCGAAGCCCTGGTACTCGTCCGGGTCGATGCCGGCGGCACGCAGGACGTTGGGGTTCACCATGCCGCAGCCACCCCACTCGACCCACCGCGCGCCACCCTTGGCGTTCGGCTGCCAGACGTCCATCTCGGCGCTGGGCTCGGTGAACGGGAAGTAGTTCGGGCGGAGCCGGATCTGCGCCTCGGCGCCGAACATCTGCCGGGCGAAGTGCTCGAGCGTGCCGCGCAGGTGCGCCATCGTCAGGCCCTTGTCGATCGCGATGCCCTCGACCTGGGTGAAGACCGGCAGGTGCGTGGCGTCGAGCTCGTCGGCGCGGTAGACGCGACCCGGGGCGATGACGTACAGCGGGAGGTCACGCGACAGCAGCGACCGCACCTGCACCGGTGAGGTGTGGGTGCGCATGACCAGGTGCCGGTCGACGGGCTCGACGAAGATCGTGTCCGCCATGGCCCGGGCCGGGTGGTCCTGGTCGAAGTTCAGCGCGTCGAAGTTGAACCACTCGTGCTCGAGCTCTGGGCCTTCTGCCACTTCCCACCCCATGCCGACGAAGATGTCGGCGACGGCTTCGTTCAGCAGCGAGAGCGGGTGGCGGGAGCCGGTGGCGCGGTGGACCGGCAACGCGGTGACGTCGACGCGCTCGGCCTCGAGCCGTGCGCGCTCCTCGGCCACCGCGAGGACGGATTCCTGCTCGGCGATCGCCGAGTTCACCCGCCCTCGGGCCTGCCCGACGAGCTTGCCCGCCGCGGCCTTCTGCTCCGGCGGCACACTGCGCATCGATGCGTTCATCCGCGCCAACGGTGACTGCTCACCGGTGTGCTCGGCCCTGGCCTGCTTCAGTTCGGCGACCGTCGTCGTGGCACGGACGGCGGCGAGGGCCGCGTCCACCGCGTCGGCGACGGCCGATTCGCTGATCTCGAGAGGTTCTGACACGAGACCCAAGCCTACCGGCCGTCGGGATACCACCCACCTGCACCGAGCGGACGGTGGATGACCGACGCCGACGACCGGCTTGGGGAGGGAAGAGCGTCAGCTCCGGAGCGCGAAGGCCGACTCGTACAGGCACACCGACGCGGCCGTGGCGAGGTTCATGGACTCCGCCTGTCCGTAGATCGGCACCTTGACGGCCCGGTCGACGAGCGCCAGGTCGTCGGCGGTGAGTCCGCGGGCCTCGTTGCCGAAGACCCACGCGGTCGGTCCGTCGAGCATCCCCTCGGCGCGGACCACCGGCAGGTCGTCGCCGGAGACGTCCGCCGCGAGCACCGTGTAGCCGAGGGCCTTCGCCCGCGCGATCGTGTCTGCCAGGGTCACGCCGACGGACACCGGGACGTGGAACAGGGACCCGGTCGTCGACCGGACGACCTTCGGGTTGTACGGGTCGACCGAGCGTCCGGTCAGCACCACGGCGTCGGCGCCGGCCGCATCGGCAGCCCGGATGATCGTGCCGGCGTTCCCCGGGTCCCGCACCTCTTCGAGGATGGCGACCAGTCCGGGCAACGCGGCCTGCTCGTCGGACGCATCACGGGCCTCCCGGTCGGCAGCGGCCGCAGCGCGGTCCGGGAAGACGTCCTTCACCGACGTCGGGAACTGCTGGCACACCGCGACCACGCCCTGCGGGGTGACCGTGTCGGCCATCGCGTCGAGCACCTGCTCCGTCACGAACCAGGTGTCCACCGGCGCGTCGTCGAGCCCGTAGCGGGCAGCGGCGGTCGGCGTCACGTAGAGCTCGCGCAGGAGCTCCGGTGCGTACTCCAGCGCTTCGCGGACCGCTTGGGGCCCTTCCAGCAGGAACAGGCCGGTCTCGGCCCGGACGTCCTTCTTGGCCAGGGCCGCAACGGCCTTCACGCGTCCGGCACGGGGGTTCTCGAGGAGATCGCTCACGACCCAAGTCTAGGAACGACGAAACCCCCGCCGTGCGGCGGGGGTTTCGCGAGCAGAAGAACTGACTACGCAGCCTTCGGGGCCGAGGTGTCGGCCGGGAGGGCCTTCTTCGCGGTCTCGACGAGCGCGGTGAAGGTCTCGGGGTTGTTCACCGCGAGGTCGGCGAGGATGCGACGGTCGACCTCGACGCCGGCCAGGTTGAGACCCTGGATGAGGCGGTTGTAGGTCAGGCCGTTCGCACGGGACGCAGCGTTGATGCGCTGGATCCAGAGGCGACGGAACTCGCCCTTCTTCGCGTGACGGTCGCGGTACGCGTAGACGAGGGAGTGGGTGACCTGCTCCTTGGCCTTGCGGTACAGGCGCGAACGCTGGCCGCGGTAGCCCTCGGCGCGTTCGAGGATGACGCGGCGCTTCTTGGCGGCGTTGACCGCTCTCTTTACTCGTGCCATTGCACTATTCCTTTACGATCTGCGGGGCTCAGTGGCCGAGGAGCTTCTTGACGTTCTTCGCGTCACCCTTGGAGAGGACCTGGTCCTCGTTCAGGCGGGCCTTGCGCTTGGAGCTCTTGACCTCGAGGTTGTGACGCATACCGGCCTGCTGCTTCATGATCTTGCCGGTACCGGTGACCTTGAAGCGCTTCTTCGACCCGGAGTGGGTCTTCTGCTTGGGCATGGTGGTGCCTTTCCGTGGGATGGATGGGGGGCCGCGTCGTTGCGGGGTCGGTCCGGGGACCTATTCGGCCGCGGCGTCCGTGGATTCCGCAGCTGCCTCGGACGTGGAACCGGCCTCGGCCTCGTCCTTGCCCTTCGCGGCGTGCTCGGTGGCACGACGCTCGGCCTTCTGTGCAGCACGCTTGGCGTTCTGCTCGCCCTTGACGTCGGACTTGTTCTTGAGCGGAGCGATGATCATCGTCATGTTGCGGCCGTCCTGGGTCGGACGCGACTCGACGACACCGAACTCGGCGATCTCTTCCGCGAACTTCTGGAGGAGACGGACACCCTGCTCCGGACGCGACTGCTCGCGGCCACGGAAGAGGATCATCGCCTTCACCTTGTCGCCACCGAGGAGGAACCCCTCGGCACGCTTGCGCTTCGTCTCGTAGTCGTGCACGTCGATCTTCAGGCGGAAACGGACCTCTTTCAGGTCCGTGTTCACCTGGTTGCGACGAGCTTCCTTGGCCTTCTGAGCGGCTTCGTACTTGAACTTGCCGTAGTCCATGATCTTGGCCACGGGCGGCTTCGAGTTCGGCGCGACCTCGACCAGATCCAGTTCGGCTTCCTGCGCGAGACGCAGTGCCATGGCGATCGGGACAACGCCGACCTGCTCACCCTGCGGACCGACGAGTCGGACTTCGGGAACGCGGATTCGGTCGTTGGTACGGGGATCGGTGATGCGGAGCTCCTTCAATCAGGTGGTGGCCGTCCGGGGCGTTTGCCCTGGACGACAGCACGAGAGAGGAGATCTGACGCACGGGATGTCGACCCGTTCGGCAGCCGCCCTGCATCGGATCCGTGGGATCCGACCGACGAGCACAACACGTGCACTCGCGGAGCGGTGGTGACCCGGTAGCCTGGTGGAACGCGGCCGCGGGTGGGAGAGACTCCTCTTTCGTGACACCGTCCGGGTGTTGTCGAGGAACTGACGGCACACGGACAGCATCTGCCGCGAGCAAGCCTAGCAGAGGAGCACCGTGAGCGACACCCCGATCGACGACACCGGCATCGACGCCGCCAGGGACATCGCGGAGGTGCCGGCGGTCGAACTCATCAACACCGTTGCGGTGCACCTGCTCAGTGCCGCGGCCGTGAAGGTCGGCCTGGCCGACGACCCGCAGGAACAGACCGACCTGGACGAGGCGCGGAAGCTCATCACCGCGCTGGCCGGCCTGGTCACCGCCGCCGCGACCGAGATCGGCGACCACCACGCCCGTCCGCTCCGCGACGGACTGCGGTCGCTGCAGCTCGCCTTCCGCGAGGCGTCGGCGATCCCGGACCCGATCGGTGCCGGACCGGGCGAGAAGTACACGGGTCCCGTCAACTAGACGACGTCACCCGGTGACGGACGGGAGGCCCGTGGCGGTGTCGCCACGGGCCTCCCGTCCGTCCGTGGGTCGCGCTCAGGACCCGCTGTCGCCGACCAGGCGCGCGACGGCCGCGAGCGGGATCCCGACCCAGTCGGGTCGGTTGCGTGTCTCGTAGACGACCTCGTAGACCGCCTTGTCGAGCTCGAAGGCGTCGAGCAACGCGCTGTGGACGGCGAGGTCCGCGCCGGCCCCCTGCTGGTAGCCCTCGAGGAAGCGGGCTCGCGCCTCGGCTGCCCACGAGGCCGCGTCGACCGGTTCGGCATCGTGTGCCAGCGCGCCCGCGACGTAGTCGAAGGAGCGCAGCATGCCCGCGACGTCGCGCAGGGTGACGTCCGGCAGCGAGCGTTCGTCGAGGGGGCGGAGCGGCTCGCCCTCGAAGTCCAGGAACACCCACCCGCGGGGGTCCGGTGCCGACAGGACCTGTCCGAGGTGCAGGTCACCGTGGATGCGCTGCAGATCCGGCCACGTCGCGTCAGCGGCACGGGCGTAGACCGCGCGGATGGCGTCGGCGTGGTCGGCGACGGCCGGGGCCTCGCGGGCGGCGGTGTCGAGTCGGGCGTGCATCGTCGCGACGGCGGCGTCCCGTCGGGGCGCGTCGGCCGGTTCCGTCGGCAGCGCTCCTGCGAGGGTGCGGTGCACAGCGGCGAGCGCGGCGCCGAGCTGCTCGGCGCGGTCACCGAACGGAGTACCGGCCTGCGCCTCCTGCAGGGCGACGCGCCAGGCGTCGTCGAGCCCGGGCAGGAACTCCTGGGCGAAGGCGAGGTGCCCCGTCGCCCTGCCGTCCGGGCGTCCGACGTCGGGCCAGTCGGCGCGGAGTGCGCCGTAGACCCGCGGCACGCGCGTGCTGCCCGCCGCCGTGAGGGCGAGCTGCGTGGTCACATCGGGGTTGTCGCCGTGGTGCAAGACGCGGAAGACCTTGATGATGACGCGGTCGCCCGACTCGGTGTCGCAGATGACCGAGGTGTTGGACTGCTCACCCGTCAGGACGCGGGCGGCGGTGACCCGGCCGATCGGGCTGAGGCTGTCCGGCGCCGCGTCGATGCGTGCGGCGAGCGCCGAGACCCACGCGAGGTCGGTCGTGGCGTCGACGATCGCGCCGTCGGCGTCGCTGGTGATCGGCGACTGGTAGAGGACGGGGACCGCGGGGGCCTCGTCGAGCACCAGCCGCGTTCCGTCGTCGGTGGAGATCGTCCGGAGGCGTGGCACGGACCCCTTCGAGGCGTACCAGCGGCGGTCGGCGATCCAGGACTCGAGGTCGCGGTCGCTCGGCGTGCTGGTGGGGGCCGTGGTGTCGGGGGCGCTGTGGTCTGCGCGGGTGTCGGGGGCGCTGGGTGCTCCGTCGCTCATGCAGCGGAACCTACGCGCCGGGGCCTGGCGAGGTGCCGAGTCCTCCACAGGACGGGCAGGTCAGGACTCCGTCCACAGAACCCCGTTGCCCCCGGTCTGACACGGGTGCGTCGGACGACACTTGCGGCATGCCCCGACCCGCTGCCGCCCCCGCCCCCGCCGCCGCTGACGCTGCACATGCGCTCCCCGACCCCCGCCGGACCTGGCGGATCCTCGACGACCGCAGGCTCCCCGCACTCGAGCCGTTCGCCGCCGACGTGCGCCGTCACGAAGCGGTGACGGTGCGCGAGACGGTGTGGGACTCCGACGACCGGGTGCTCGCCACCGAGGGTGTCGTGCTCACACGGCTGCCGGACGGCGCCTGGACGATCGACCGGGGCGGGCACGGGACCGGCTCCGAACCGCTCAGCGGCGTGTCCGACGATCCCCCACGGGACACCGTCGAGGTGTTCCTGCGTGGTCGTCCCCTGCGGATGGTCCTGGTCCGTGACACCACCACGACGCTCGTGACCCTGCGCGGCGGGGACGGCCGGGTGCGGGCCGAGGTCGCCGACGTTCGCGTGGACGACGGCGACCCGGACACCACCGTGCTGCGGTCGTCGCGGTGGTGGGCCCTGACGGACGACGGACGCGACGGCGCCACGGCTCGAGCGGCCGAACGAGCGCTGCACGACGCGGCGACCGATCCGGTGGACGTCGCGTCGGTTCCGCTCCCCCGCGGCCCCGAGCCCGCCCCGGAGCGGCGACGCGGCCGAGCGAAGCGCCCCCGGCCGGGCACCGCCGCCGGGTTCGTCCTGCGGGTGCTCGATGCCCTGCGGCGCGACCTCGTCGCCGTGGATCCCCGGGTACGGGCCGACGAGTCCGAGGCCGTGCACGACCTGCGGAAGGTGCTGCGCCGCCTGCGGAGTGTGCTCGCGGCGTTCCGCGGCGCGCTCGACCGCCGGGCGACCGAGGAGCTCCGTGCCGCCCTGGCCCAGACCGGTCGGGTCGCCGGGACCGCTCGCGACGCCGAGGTGCTGCACGCCGGCTTGTCCCGGTCGGCGACACGAGCCCCCGACGGGTACGTGGACGCCGAGACCCTGGACCGCATCGCTTCGGCGACCGCGGAACGTCGCAGCGTCGCCGCTGCTGAGCTCCGGCGAGCGCTGCGCTCCGACGCCTGGTTCCGGACGCTCGACGCCCTCGACGACCTGCTGCTGCGGGCACCGGCCGGCCCGCACGCGGACGACGACGCAGCCGCGTTCGTCACCAGGCGCATCCGGCACGAGCGGGCACGCGTCGGTCGACTGCTGGGCGATCCCAGCGACGACCTCGACACCCTGCACGAGGTCCGGAAGGCTGCGCGCCGGTTGCGCTACGCACTGCAGGCGGCCGGGGACCTGCCCGACGTCGGCAAGCGTCGGCTCGGACGGCTGCGACGGGTGCAGGAGACCCTGGGCGAGACGCTCGACGCCGCGCACGCAGCCGATGCGTACCGAGGGCTGGCCGCTGTGGCAACGCAGCACGGCGAGGACACGTTCGGGTACGGCGTCCTGGCGACGACCGAGCTGGCGGCCAGTGCGCAGGGCCTGCACCGATCGCGGAAGCTGCTCGCCCGACTCTGACCGGGTGCGAGAATCGGGCCGTGCCGCACTACTTCGAGGACCTCGCTGCCGGACAGACCTTCACCACACCGGGGCGCACCATCACCGAGGCGGACGTGGTGTCGTTCGCCTCGTGGACGAACGACAACAACCAGGTGCACACGGACATCGAGTTCGCGGGGAAGACCCGCTACCGGCAGCGGATCGTGCACGGGCTGCTCGGTACCTCGCTGTGCCTCGGCCTCATCGCGCGCACGGGCGTGTTCGAGGGGTCCGCGGTGGCACTGCTCGGGATCGACCAGTGGCGCTTCACCGAGCCCGTGTTCATCGGGGACACCGTGACCTGCACCGTCGAGGTCCTGGGCACCCGGCTGACGAGTTCGGGCACGACCGGGATCGTCGAGCGGGCGGTGGCACTGCGGAACCAGCACGGCGTGGTCGTCCAGCAGGGTCGGATGGACGTCATGGTGCTCACCCGCGACGCCGCGATCGACTGAGCGACCGCTCGACGAGAGCCCGCCGAACCTGTTCCGCGCAATCCCGGCTCCCTCTTTACAACGATGTACCGGCACGGGAGCATGGACGCATGAGCACGCTCGACGGCACCGTGGCCGCACCTGACTCCGCTTCCGCCCCCGGCCTCCCCCTCGCTTCGCGGCAGGACGGCACGTACCCCCGGCCGCAGATGCTCCGTACCGCGTGGGCCGACCTCGACGGCACGTGGTCGTTCCGGAACGACGGCGACGATCCCGCCTGGCACACGGGCTTCACCGACGCACGGGACATCGTCGTCCCGTTCCCGCCCGAGTCCCCGGCCTCGGGCATCGACGAGCCCGGCTTCCACCCCGTGGTCTGGTACTCCCGTGCGATCACCCGCTCCGAGCTGGACGCCGCCGGGTTCGGCGACGGCGCCCCTCGACTCGTCCTGCACTTCGGCGCCGTCGACCACCGTGCCCGCGTCTGGATCGACGGGCAGTTCATCGGCGGACACGAGGGCGGCCACACCCCGTTCTCCTTCGACGTCACCGAAGCACTGGCCGCCGACCCCGACGCCGTGCACACGCTGGTGGTCCGCGCCGAGGACGACCCGCACGACCTGACCCAGCCGCGCGGCAAGCAGGACTGGCACGAGGACCCGCACGCGATCTGGTACCGCCGGACCACCGGGATCTGGCAGACCGTCTGGCTCGAGGCCGTGCCGACCGCCTCGATCGCGTCCCTGCGCTGGACGAACGTCGACCACGCGACCATGCGCCTGACGGTCCGGCTCGACGGTCACCGCACCGGCGGGGAGCGCCTGCACGTCGAGGCCCGCTGGGACGACCGCGACGAGCACCTCGCCACGATCGAGACCACCGTCGGCGAGACCGGCGACGAGTTCGACGTGGTCGTGCCGATCGCGCGGCAGACGAACGGGCAGGCCGAGGACGAGCTGCACTGGACGCCGGGCACGCCCCGGCTGATCGACGCCACGGTCATGCTGCTGCCGAGCGCCGGCAACGCCACGACTGCGGGGACGGGCGCGCTGGACGCCGTCGCCAGCTACTTCGGGATCCGGACGGTCGGGGTCGACGGCGGCGCGTTCCTGCTCAACGGCCGACGCCACGACGTCCGCAGCGTCCTGAACCAGGGCTACTGGCCCGAGTCGCACATCGCCGCCCCGTCCCGCCAGGCACTCCGCCGCGAGGTCGAACTCATCAAGGAGCTCGGCTTCAACGCGGCCCGCAACCACCAGAAGATCGAGGACCCGCGGTTCCTGTACTGGGCCGACCGACTCGGACTCATGGTGTGGGGTGAGGCTCCCGGCGCCTACGCGTTCTCCCCCCGCGCCGTGCAGCGTCTGATGCGCGAGTGGATGGACGCCGTCGAGCGTGACGCCTCGCACCCGTCGATCGTCACGTGGGTGCCCGCCAACGAGAGCTGGGGCGTGCAGCACATCGCCACCGACCCGGCCCAGCAGGCCTACGCCCGGGCCCTCGCCGACGTCACGCGGGCGTTGGACCGGACGCGTCCGGTGATCTCGAACGACGGGTGGGAGCACACGAACTCCGACATCGTCACGATCCACGACTACGAGGGCGACGGACCCCGACTCGCGGCCACCTACGCGGACGAGACCGCACGGGCCCGACTCCTGGGTGGCATCGGTCCGGCGGATCGCCGCATCCTGGTCGGCGGCGCCGAGGACCTCGGCCAGCCGGTCATGCTCACCGAGTTCGGGGGTGTGAACTACCAGCCGGGCGTCCAGCGCGACGACGGCTGGGGCTACACGTCCGCCAGTGACGGCGACGACTGGATCGCCCGCATCACCGCGCTGTACGACGCGATCCGCGCGAGCTCGTTCCTCGCCGGGTCCTGCTACACGCAGCTCACCGACACCATGCAGGAGACGAACGGCCTGCTCAACGCCGACCGGTCGCCGAAGGTGCCGATCGAGCAGATCCGTCGCGCGGTCACGGGGCGCTAGCCGGGAGGCCCGCGCTTCGTGAGCAGTAATGGTCGGGTCCGGCAGACGGACCCGACCATTACTGCTCACGAAGCACACAGGTTGCCTCGCGGCGGACGCGGGACGGCCCGCGATGCGGGGCGCGGCCCGCGGTCTGGGAGGATCGGGCGGGTGACGAACGTGGCGGAAGCGAGCCGGGCCTCCAGGCGGGGGTTCCGCAGCCTGCTGACCGGACGGCGCAGCGCCTGGACCGCACCGCTGCTGATCTGGGCGGGCTCGCGGGTGGTCAGCACCGTGCTGCTGGCGACCGTGTACCTGCTGGCGATGGCGAACGGCTGGCCGTTCGCCTCGTACCGGCAGGATCCCTCGTTCTTCACGTTCTCGGGCTCGTGGGACGCCTCGTTCTACCGGATCATCGCCGAGCACTGGTACCCCGCGACGCTGCCGACCGATGGCTCCGGGCACGTCCTGCCGAACGCGTGGGCGTTCCTGCCGGTGTTCCCCGCGGTGGTGCGGGTCGTGATGACGCTGACCGGAGCGTCGTTCTGGGTCGCCGGGGTCGTGGTGGCGTCGATCGCCGGAGCGGGCGCCTGCCTGCTGCTGTACCGGCTGGTGCTCGCCGTCGGGTGCTCGCACCGGGCCCGCATGGCGACCGCGCTGTTCGCGTTCGCGCCGACGGGGTTCCTGCTGCAGGTCGCCTACGCGGAGAGCCTGCTGCTCGTGCTGCTGTTCGGCGCCCTGCTCGCCCTGGTCCGGCGACGGTACTGGCTGATCGCCCCGCTCGGTGTCGTGGCGGCGTTCACGAAGCCCGGGGTCCTCGCGCTGGCGCTGGCACTGGCCGTGCACCTGGTCCTGCGGTGGGTGGCCTGGCGCCGGCAGCAGGACGCGTTCCCGTGGCGCGACCGGATCGCGATCGTGGTGACCGGCCTGGTCGTCGCGGCTGCCGGACTGGCGTGGCCCGTCATCGCGACGGCCGTGACGGGGCGGCCGAACGCGTACCTGGACACCGAGCTGTCGTGGTGGGTGGGGTTCGTCGGTCGCCAGCACTTCGCGCCGCTGACGCCGTGGTTCACGATGGCGTCGACGTGGCTCGGGCCGCTCGGCATCGGACTCGTCGTGGTGGTCCTCGCCGGCGCGGTGTGGTTCTTCTCGCGCAGGAGCACCCGGGCCCTGGGCACCGACGTGCTCGCGTTCACGGCGTCCTACGGGCTGTACCTGGTGGCGGTGTTCCTGCCGCAGCAGTCGTTGCCGCGGTTGCTCATGCCGATGGCGCCGTTGCTCGGGTCGGACGTGTTCGTGGGGACGCGGCGGCGGGCGGTGACGTGGCTGGTCGTCGGGGTGTGCCTGCAGCCGGTCGCGATCGTGCTGCTGTGGTTCCTCGGGTACCCGTGAGCCGGCCCGGAGGACGCTACGCGTCGAACGTGTGGAACCAGGCCGATCCGCCGGGGTGCTGCACCGTGATCATCTCGTCGAGGTCGCGGTAGGGGCCGTCCTGGTTGTGGCTCGCCGACTTGATGCGGATGGTGCCGTCGGGCTCGGTGAAGACCTCGGACACGATGGTGGTGTGGTCCGGTGAGCCGTTGGCGTTCCAGTCGAAGAACACGATGTCGCCGACCTTGACCTTGTCGCGCTCGTCCGACGAACGCCGGGTGAGCCCGAACTCGCCCGCGTTGTCCGCGAGCCAGGGGTCCATCGTCGGGCAGTAGGTCCACGTCGCGCTGTGCTCGGCACCGGCGGCCCGGTTGTACCAGTCGGACCGCTGCTCCCACCCACGGGCGATGAGCGTCTGGCTGACGTAGTTCGCGCAGTCGCCGCCGATGGGGTTCATCGTGCCGTACTCGGTGAGGTTGTAGTCCTTCCAGTACCGCATCGCGTAGGCGAGCTGCCGGTCGACGTCGGTCAGTGCGGCGTAGGCGAGGGTGGTCGAGGCGACCGCGCTGCCCGCAGCGGGCGTCGCGGCGGCGGTCGGCGTCGGCGATGCGGTCGCGGTGTCCTGGGTGGCACCGCTCTGCCCGTCGTTCGCGGCGCTGCCGTTGCCGTCGGATGACTGGTTCGCCGACGGGGTCGGCTCGATCGCGGACGTGAAGAGTGCGACGTCGGCGTCGCCGGCCGTGTACATCGCCTGGTGCGGGGCCGTGAAGGTCACCTTCGACGCGGTGGCCTGCACGTCACGCGCCGCGACACCGCCGACGGTGACGCCCTTGACGGCGGCGAGTCCGGTCCCCGTCACAGTGACCGTGACGCCACCGGCGAGCGGGACCTGCGCCGGAGTGAGGGACTTCGCGACGGGCTTCGCGGTCGGTGCGGACGAGGCGTCTCCGCCGCCCGAGCTCCCGCGCCCGCCGCCCGAACCGTTGCCCGAGTCGCCACCCTTGTCGCTGCCGGAGGAGCACGCCGCGACGGCGAGCCCGATCCCGGCGACGCCGGCGAGGGACAGGAGTGCGCGGCGGTTCATCGAGGCAGTCATGACACGACCAGCGTAAGCGACACCTCCGTCGTTCCGACACGGCATGATCGTCTTCGGGGGCGAGCGTCCTCCGTGCCCCAGCGGACCCGTTCGGAAGGAACACACACATGCCCGAGAGCCACGACTTCTTCGTCGCGACCGACCCCGAGACCGCCCGTGCACAGGTGCGCGAGGCCCTGTCCCGCGAGGGCTACACCGTCGACGACGCCGAGCAGGGTGCACTCCGTGCGACCCGCGGCAGCCTCGGCCTGACGCTGCTCATCGGCGGCATGGCGAACGACCGCACGTTCCACACCCGCCTGGACGTGCAGATCATGATCGCCCCGGACGGCCGCACCGTCGCCCGGCTGCTGCGCGGCTCGGGCAAGTCCGCGATCAAGGGCGGAGCACTCGGCATCTCGCGCGGCAACCGTGCCTTCGAGCAGGCCGCGAACGCCATCCACACCACCTTCGCGCAGTCCGGCGTGCTGACGGAGAGCATCGCAGGCTGACGCGTCGACGACGGGGACGGGTCAGGCGCGACCCGCCGACGGACGGGAGGCTCGGTGCCTGCTGGCACCGGGCCTCCTGTTCGTCAGGGCGTCAGGGCGTCACGACGTCGCAGCGCCACGTCAGCGCGATCAGGTGCAGGAGACGTCGCGGTCGATGGTCCGGGAGCCGTAGGGAACCTCGACCTGGACCATCGCGATCTTGCCGCCGGACAACGGTGTCCCGGCACAGGTCTTCCGAGCCTTGGTGATCGTGCCCTTGCCGATCGCGATCCAGTTCGACCGGCCGCGCAGCGGGCTGCTCGACTTCACCGTGCCCGCGATGGTCTTCCACTGCGAACCGTTCGAGTAGATGCCGATCGTCCGCACACCGCCGGCCTTGAGCCCGACGATCATGCCCTGCATCGCGGCGCGGTTCTGGGCGGTGTCCCGCTGGTACGACAGCCCCGTCTCGACGTCGAGCCACCAGCGGTACGCGGACGGGTTCGCGACGCCACGGCTCTTGACGTCGTCGTACCCGCGGGCGTAGCCGTACATGAACGAGCACGCCAGGGTGACCTGCTTCTTGCCGCCCTTGGTCACGCACTTGCCGAACGGGTTGGTGGGCACCGTGCCCTGGTAGCTGTTCGACGTGGGCCAGACCGACGCCTTGAGGCCCGGGTTGGCGAACAGCACGTACAGCTGCGTCTTCGGCTGGGCCGATCCCCCGACGGACTTCGCCGACCAGGCGAGCTGTTCGGCGAGGCACGGGTTCGTGGTGTTGCCGAGGGAACCGTTGACGCCGACGATGCCGAACGCCTGGTCGGTCGGGACCTGGCGGTCGCACTGCGGCCAGGAGATGTCGACCCCGAGCGGGGTGACCGCTGCGGACGCACCCGAGGACGGGCCGGCGACGGCGATGCCGGCGGCGACGACCACCGTGGTCGCGATGGTCGCGACGAGACGACTGATACGGAACATGCTCTCCCCCTGGTCGGGCCCTGCGGGCCAGCCGCGCCCCACCGGCGCACAGGGAGTCTAGGGCGGTGCGTCGGACAACACACCACCCCTGTTCGTGGACTGTGTCGAACGCTCCGTGGCGCACCTGCTGTGGAGGAGGACCGGCTGACAGCCCGACGACGGCAGAACGGCCCGGAACCTGTGGGTTCCGGGCCGTTCGTGGTGCTACCTGGTGGAGCTAAGGGGATTCGAACCCCTGACCTTCTCATTGCGAACGAGACGCGCTACCAACTGCGCCATAGCCCCAAGTGCTCGATCACATTAGCACCCTCGGTCGGCCCAGCCGAAATCGCAGGCGGCCCGTCGGGCGTGCCGCGGGTCAGACCGCGCGGCGGCGTCGCATGATCGCGTCGAGGTCGGCCTGCTGGTAGGCGTCGTCGTCGAGGACCCCCATGCCGGCCCACTTGCTCGGCGGACCGGCGGGAGCGGCGGGTTCGTCGGCAGCGGGAGCAGCAGCAGCGGAGGCAGCAGGAGCAGCGGGCGCCCGCAGCCCGAGCCGCTCGGCCAGACGCCCCTGGTCGTGCGCGGACAGCGATGCCGCAGCTTCCTCGAGCTCGGGTCGCATCCGCGAGACCCGCGCCAGCGACGGGTCGGACTCCCCCGCCCGGATCGCCGCCGCTTCGGCCTCGGCCTCCGCCTTGGCCGCGGCGACGCGCTCCTTCAGCCGGGCAGCGAGTTCCGCCGACGACTCGGGCGATGCAGCCGGTGCGCTCGGCCGCTCCACGTAGAGCGGCTTCGGCACGTGGTTCGGGGTCCACGAACGGTCCGCAGCGGGCGCAGCGGGCTGCTCGGTCGACAGGGGCGGGGCCGGGTCCGTCCAGGCGGTGGACGGCCGGGAGGCGCGGGTCGCGCCCGTCTCGCCGGCCGCGAGACGCTGCTTCCGCGCCGTCGCCACCTGGTGCAGCTGGGCCAGGACCGCTGCGGACCCACCGGCGGCGACGAGGCCTGCGACACCGACGAGCCAGAGCGACGGTGCCACGACGAAGACCACGAGGGCCACGACGATGCCGACCGTGCCGAACAGGGTCGCCCCGAGCCGGGAACGGCGCATGCGCATCGCGGTCAGGGCTGGCACGGCGGACGCCCGCTCGAGCACCGGGGCCTGCTCGGCCAGGCGGCGGGTGATCTCACGCTGCCGCGCGGCTTCGTGGGCTCGGACGATGGCGGTGCGCTTGGCCTCTTCGGACCGGGCGACGCGCTGCGCCTGGGCGAGGGACTTCGCGTTCATCTCGATGCGGACCTCGTCCGGCAGCTCGGCGGTCTGCGCGAGGATCCGGAGGGTCTGCTGCAGCCGGATGGCGTTCCGCTCGGTGGCCAGGTACTGGCGGCGGGCGGCCCACGACGGCATCAGGTAGACGAGCCAGAGGACGGCCGCGACGAGCAGGACGATGCCGCCACCCCACGAGCCGATTCCTGCCATGCGAACACGGTAGGGGCGGCGGTTCCCGCGCCGCGTCATTGCCGGACGCGTGTTGCGCGTGTCGGGGGCGAATCTGCGCGGGCGAGCCGCGCCTCCAGGCCCGTGACAGGCGGCCCGTCAGATGCGGGGCGTCGTGTCCAGCGGCATGGCAGCCTCGTCGCGTGCGGCAAGCGGAACGGTCCCCGCACCGGGAGGCACCTGCCCCTGGACCCAGCGCTCGAGGACGCCGCCGCGGACCTCTTCCGCCACCAGCGCGAAGCAGAAGTGGTCGCGCCAGTCCCCGTTGATGTGGATGTAGCGGCGACGGAGTCCCTCGTACCGGAAGCCGAGCTTCTCGACGACGCGCAGGCTCGGGGCGTTCTCCGGCCGGATGCAGATCTCGATCCGGTGCACGCCGAGCGACCGGAAGCAGTGGTCGACGGCGAGGGCGACCGAGATCGGCGTCACGTTGTGGCCGGCGGCGTCCTCCACGACCCAGTAGCCGATGGAGGCACTCGCGAGCGAGCCGTAGGAGATGCCGGAGACGTTGAGCTGACCGACGAAGCGACCGTCGAGCTCCATCGCGAACGGGAGTCCGAGCCCCGCGCGGGCGTTGGCCTGGAGCGCGCGGATGCTGCCCCGGACGTCGGTGGAGACGTGTCCGGAGGGGTTCGTGGCCTCCCAGGTGCGGAGCCACGAGCGGTTCGTCGCGAGTGCCGCGTCGAGGTCGCGGGTGTCGCGGAGCCGGAGGGGCCGGATGGTGACCCGCCCGTGGGACAGGGTCGGGATCGTCGTCATCGCTGGGTTCCTCCGGGGTCCCGCCGCTGTGCGGGACGGGGTGTCCCGCCCGGGTCCGTCATGTCACGGACCCGAGCGGGATGGCCGACTATTCGCCCGCGTTGAACTCCTTCAGCCACGACTTGAGGTCGGGGCCGAGGTCATCGCGGTCCGAGGCGAGCTGCACGATCGCCTTGATGTAGTCGAGTTTGTCACCGGTGTCGTACCGGCGTCCACGGAACACGACGCCGTACACGCCGCCGGTCCACTCTTCGGCGCTCGCCATCTTCATGAGCGCATCGGTCAGCTGGATCTCGCCGCCCTTGCCCGGCTCCTGCTTCTCGAGGACGTCGAAGACCTCGGGACGGATGACGTAGCGGCCGATGATGGCCAGGTTCGAGGGCGCCTCGCCCTGCGGGGGCTTCTCGACGAGCCCGGTGATCTTCACCACGTCGTCGGTGTCGGTCGGCTCGACCGTGGCGATGCCGTACAGGTGGGTCTGCGACTCGGGGACCTCGAGCAGGGCCACGATGGTGGCGTTCTTCTCGCCCTGGACCTCGATCATGCGCTGGAGCAGCGGGTCACGGGCGTCGATGATGTCGTCTCCGAGGAGCACGGCGAACGGCTCGCGGCCGACGTGCATCTTCGCGCGGAGCACGGCGTGGCCGAGGCCGAGCGGGTCGCCCTGCCGCACGTAGTGCATGTCGGCGAGGTCCGTCGACTGGTTCACCTTCTGCAGCTTCTCGTGGTCGCCCTTCTTGCGGAGGGTCTCCTCGAGCTCCGACACGTGGTCGAAGTGGTTCTCGAGCGCGTTCTTGTTGCGCCCGGTGATCATCAGCACGTCGGTCAGCCCGGCACCGACAGCCTCTTCCACCACGTACTGGATGGCCGGCTTGTCGACGACGGGGAGCATCTCCTTCGGCATCGCCTTGGTCGCGGGGAGGAAGCGGGTACCCAGCCCTGCGGCCGGGATCACCGCCTTCGAAATCTGGAAGCCCATGGTCAGACCGTATCCGATCCCCCTTTCGAGGGCATGTCGTCGCTCCGGGGGACACGGGACCCAGCGGGTTCCCGGCGGGAAGCCGCAACCGCACCCCCTCGGTAGACTCCTGCCCATGATCGCCGATCTCGGGAACGAGAAGCGCGCCCTGCGAGCCGAACTCCGGCAGCGGCGGCGCACCCGGACCACGACCGAACGCGACGCGGACACCCAGACCCTGACCGCGACCCTGCAGCGCTTCGTCGAGGAACGCCAGGTGACGTCCCTCGCCCTGTACCTGTCCGCACCGGACGAGCCGAACGTGCGGCCGTTCCTGAACTGGGCGTTCGGGCAGGGCATCCGCGTGCTGCTGCCGGTCACCCGCGAGGACGGGCTGCTCGACTGGGCCGTCGGCGACGGCGAGAGCGAGACCGAGAGCCTGCTCGGCCTGCCCGAGGTGGTCGGCGAGGTCCTCTCCCCGCTCGCGATCAACGACGTCGACGCGATCCTCGCCCCGGCGGCGGCGGTCGGGCACGACGGCGTCCGCATGGGCTGGGGCCGCGGCTACTACGACAAGACCCTCGGGTCCATGGCGAACCGCCCGCCCGTCTATGCTGTGATCTTCGACGCGGAGTACCTCGACGAGGTCCCGCGCGAACCCCACGACGAACCCGTTGACGGCATCATCACGCCGTCGCGCATCATCACGTTCCGGAGCTGACGTGCCCACCTACTCGTACCGTTGCACCGAGTGCGACAACGCGTTCGACATCAAGCAGTCCTTCTCCGACGCCACCCTGACGGAGTGCCCGGTCTGCGGCGGCGTCCTGCGGAAGGTGTTCTCCCCCGTCGGCGTGACCTTCAACGGTGGTGGTTTCTACCGCACGGACTCGCGTCCGGCCCCGAAGTCCGAGGGTTCGTCGAGCACCCCCGCGAAGTCCGAGCCGAAGAAGTCCGAGCCGGCGAAGAAGGCCGAGTCGAAGCCCAGCGGCTCGAAGCCCGCCGCGTCCTGACGCGGTCTGCGCTCTCCGGATAGGTTGGGGCGCGTCGCCACTCGGCGGCCGTCCTCGACCCGGAAGGAGACCCTCGCATGAAGGGCTTCAAGGAGTTCCTGCTCCGCGGCAACGTCATCGACCTGGCCGTCGCAGTCGTCATCGGTGCGGCGTTCACCGCGATCGTCAGCACGATCGTCAGCGCCCTGATCAACCCGCTCATCGGCGCGGTGTTCAACGCCTCGAGCCTCGACAAGGCGCTGGTCGTGGCGATCCCCACGTTCTCCGGCGGTGACGCAGAACTGAAGTTCGGCGCGATCATCGGCGCCGTCCTGAACTTCGTCATCGTCGCCGCGGTCGTCTACTTCGCGCTCGTCGTGCCGGTCAACCACCTGAAGAAGGCGGCGTTCGAGCGCGTCAAGAACGACGAGGAGCAGACCCCGCAGGACGTGCCCCCGACCGACGTCGAGGTGCTGCTCGAGATCCGCGACCTGCTCCGCCCGCAGACCGGCGGTGCCACGAGCGCGGGCGCGCACATCGCCCCGTCGAACGCTCCCGAGGGGCCCGGCATCGGCGGCTCGACGAAGCTCTAGCCCCGGCGCGCCGTCGCAAGACACCGGTGTTCGCGCGCTGCACACCCGCAAACCGCGGTGCGCAGCGCGAACACCGGTGTTTTGCGGAGAGGGCGCCCGCGTCAGGCGGCGGGGACCGCGCGGCGCTTCGCGAACATCGCGACGGCGTACTGGGCGCCGGCGAGCACGTGGCCCGCGGTGCCGAGGTACACGAACACCAGGGCCACGACCCGGACCCACGGCGCGTTCTCGTCGACGGTGTGCACCGCGGAGAACAGCAGCACCGGCAGCCCGACGAACAGCAGGGCCGAGCGGATCTTGCCCGTCCACGTGACGTCGAGGTCCGGGTTGCCGTGGAACAGCACGCTCGACAGGACGACGAGCACCAGGTCGACGAGCACCACGACCGCCACCACCCACCAGGGCAGCAGGCCGACGAGCACCAGGGACAGCACGATCGCGATGATGGCCAGGCGGTCGGCGACGGGGTCGATCGCCTTGCCGAGCTTGGACCCCTGGTCGAACTTGCGGGCGATGAAGCCATCCGCCCAGTCACTCACGCCGATCACGACGAGGGCGACGAGCGCCCACCCCGGGTGGCCGGCGACGACGAGGCCGATGAACACCGGGATCAGCACGAGGCGGAACAGCGTGATCAGGTTCGGCCAGGTCTGCCAGTCGGGGCGCTGTCGCGCGGTGTCAGTCATCACGGGCCAGGCTACCGGTTACCAGTGCGGGGGGACGTCGCGTCGGAGCTGGTCGTCGTTCTCACCGTCGCGGTGCCGCGCCGGTTCCGGCGGCGGGGCGGGGTCGTAGCCCGCCACCGGCTGGGTGGTGACGCGTCTGCGGCGCCGCACCGGGCCTCCCGACGGATCGTCCGTCTCGCCTCCGTCGGCGGCGGGGCGGACGGGAGGCACGGCTGACGACACGTCGTCGACCCGCGTCCACGTGCCCACCAGCTGGTCCGTCTCCGGCGTCACCGGACCGGCGGGCCGCGAGGCCCGGCGGCTCATCGGCGGGCGGGGATCGGGGGGATGGAGATCTCCTGCGTGGCGCCGCGGTCGACCCCGAGCACGGCGGCGACGGTGTCGGCGACGCGGTCCGGGTCGGAGAACAGCTGGAACGCGTGCACGCGCACGTAGTGCCAGCCGAGTCGGCGGAGCACCTCGGGACGCAGGCGCAGGGACTCGCGCAGCGATCCCTTGACCAGCGACGCATCGGTCTCGATCGTGACGCACACGCCGCCGTGCGCGGCGACGAGGCCGAGCTTGCCGCGGTGTCCGAGCGCGACCGGGATGCCACGCATCTCGAGGCGCCGGGCCAGGTCGACGAGCAGCGGGTCGGAGTCGTCCGGCACGTACTCGGCGGTGGTGCGGGCACGCACCTCGGCCAGGATCTCGGCGAGGGCGACGGTGCCGTGGCCCATGCGCTCGGCCTCGATGTCCGACGGCTGGAAGCAGGTGACGATGACCATCGAGCGACGCGCGCGGGTCATGGCGACCGCCAGCAGCCGCTCGCCGCCGGGCTTGCCGAGCGGACCGAAGTCACGCAGCACACGGCCGTGCGGGGTGCGGCCGTAGCCGATGGAGAACACGACGCGGTCGCGGCTCTGCGCCACCGACTGCTCGAGCGTCGCCACGATGAACGGCTCGGCACGGTCGCCGATGACGAACTCGGTCAGGTCCTTATGGCCCTGGGCGGCGGTCAGTACGGCCTGCTCGACGCGCACGGCGTGCTTCGCCGACGCGGTGATGACCATGAGCGACTCGGTCGGGCGGGTGCGGGCGTGGTCGATGACGAGCCGGACCACGCGGTCCACCTCGGCGTCGACGCTCTCGACGGCACCGGACTCGGGGTCCGGGACGGCCTTGCCGTCGCTGACGTAGTCGAGCGCGATCGACCCGTGGCCGAGGAACGAGCCGGCCCACGGCAGGGACTCGATCTTGCCGCCGTAGAACCGACGGTTCACGAGCTCGGCGAGGTCCTCGCCGCCGGCGCGGTACGACCGCGACAGCGACAGGGTCGGCAGCAGGGTGGACAGCTTCGCCAGGGCGGAGTCGGCGTGGAACGCGTCGAGCGTGCCCTCGTCGACCTGCAGCGCCCGGTGCTCGGGGTCGACCGCGATGCGGAACGGCGACGGCGTCTGGGTGACGGGGTCACCGAACACGACGGTCTGCCGGGCACGACGGACGGCACCGACGGTCTCGGCGATCGTCACGGCGCCGGCGTCGACCAGGATCACGGTGTCGAAGGGCATCGTGTCGGCGATCTGCGGCACCTCGTACGGGCTGGCGAGCCAGACGGGTGCGATCGACCGGGACAGGTGCGGTGCGGAGTCCTGCAGCAGGCGCGAGGTGATCGCGCCGTCGCGGAGCTGGGTCTTGAGCGCCGTCGCTTCTTCGGGCCAGTCGACGAGACCGACCTTCCAGTTCTCGGCGAGCTGCCACGCCAGGCCCTGGGAGACCCCGGCCGCGTGGGCGTCGTCCACCAGGCGGAAGTCGGCCTCGACCCGGTCGAGCATGTCGGTGTTCGCGCCGAGCAGGGCCCGGTCGGACTCGAGCATGGTCTCGAGGGCGGACTGCCACCAGGCGAGTTCGAGCTCGGCCGGCACCTGCACGTCCGGCACGTGCCGGTTCGCCAGGTCGGTGATGAGCGGCTCGAGCTGCAGGTCGCGCAGGGTCTGCATGAGCTCGGTGCGCTCCTGCAGGTTGTGCAGGACGTCGGACTCGGCGGCGAGCTCGGCGATGGTCGGGACGAGCTGGTCGACCGGGGTGTTCGCGAGCTGGCGGTCGCGCTCGGTGCGGCCCAGCGGCTCGTCGAGGCGCGCGAGGTCCTCGGCGACGTTCGAGAACAGCACCTGGACGTCGGCGATGCCCGTGGGCACCTCGGGGTTCACGCCGGCGGCGACGTAGCGCTGCCAGAGCACCCGCTGCTGCTGGACGCGGGTCAGGGCCTCGTGCAGGTCGGACACGTGCACGCCCGGACGGACGTACTCGCGGGCGAGCTTCTTGAGCCGACGACGGTTCGTCGACGACATCGGGGCGCCCTCGCCGCGGGGGGCCGTGGCGGCCACGAGCTCGGACACCGAGCGGTCGAAGACCACCGGCAGGAAGCGGTCGAGCGTGTCACGGATCTCGGTGAGCAGGCGCAGGTAGATGCCGAGCTCGTTGATCGTCGTGAACTGGCGCATGTGCGTCGAGCTCACCAGGTCGTGGGCGCGGCGGAGCAGGGTCGGCAGGCCGTCGGCGTCGAGGTCCTTCGCGATGCGGTGCGCACGCTGGGCACCGTCGCTCGAACCGAACTTCGCGCCGTACCAGGGCGAGTCGTCGGGGCCGTAGCGGAACTCACCGAGGTTCGCGGCGCTGACCATCGTCTCGGCGACGCGCGACCGGCCGTCGACCATCGAGGCGACGGACTGCTTCGACAGGCGCGCGGTGGTCGAGGGGGCGACGGGCAGCAGCGACAGGCGCGACAGCTCCACCAGGCAGTCGAGCACCGAGACGCCGAAGTCGGGGTCCTTGCGGGTGAGCGACCCGCGGTAGTCCTTCAGCACCTTGCGCAGACGGACCAATGCGTCGTCGACCTCGCGGAGGTTCGGACGCGCGGCCTTCTCGTTCCGGGCGATGGCACGGACGACGTCGCGGCGCAGGGTCGACGGCGTGACCGCGACCCCGGGCAGCTGGACCTCACCGAAGCGGGCGGCGATGCCCCGCAGGGTCGCGCGGCGCGGGCTCACGACGAGCACGCGCTTGTTCGCGGCGACCAGGCCGCCCAGGGCGTTCACGATGGTCTGGGTGCCACCGGTGCCGGGAAGGGTCTTCACGACGATGGAGTTGCCGGCCGTGATCTGCGCGATCACGTTCTCCTGCTCGTCGTCGGCGTCGAGCAGGAGCGTGTCGGTCTCCGGGCTGCGCTCGTCCGACGGGGTCTGCTCGACCGGGTGGTAGGACTGCTCGACCTGCCACTTCGCGCTCGGGTTGCCGGCGAGGGCGTCGAGCACGGGGTGCGACAGGTCGCCGGTGTCCTCGACCATGCCGGTCGCGACCTCGGCGAAGGTGGACACCACGAGTCGGGCGTGCACCGAGAAGCCGGGGATGTGCGCGGTCAGGCCCCGCAGGCGGTCGATGACGGGGTTCGGGGTGAAGGAGCCGTCCTGCTGCGCGAGGGCCACGAAGGACTGCGCGTCGAGGATGACCCCGAACTGCTCGTGCAGCGCGTCGGCGAGGCCCGGGTTGAGCACCGGTTCGCCGAGCAGGCGCACCTCGAAGTCGCGTCCGTGCCGGCGGATCGCCAGGGGGCGCAGGAGCACCGGGCCGCGGAACTGCTCGTCGCCGTGCTTCCAGTCGGCCATGCCGATGCCGAGCTTCACGGCGTCGATGCCGCGCACGGTGGCGAGCTCGGTGCCCTTCGCCTCGACGTGTCCGGCGGCCACGCGGGCGGCACGGAGCGCCACCTCGTCGCGGATCAGGCTGGACAGCAGGGTCGTCTTGCCGGTGATGAACTGCGCGAGACCGCCCGGGTGGGTGGTCGAGAGCTCGATGCGGGCGCGCGGGTGGTCACTGAAGTGCGTGAGCGGGCTCGTGCCGCCGACGCCGGTCAGCTGGGTCCGCCAGCCGTCCCACGTCGGTTCCGCCGCGTTGCCGGCCTGCAACCGCGGGTCGCCGAGGCTGATCGCCTGCGGGCTCGTCATCTGCAGCTCCGGGCGGAGCATGCGGTCCGGCTCGTCGTCGGTCCGTTCCTGGTCCACGTCCTGCTGCTCGTCTCGATCGTCGTCGGGGCGCGCGCGGGCACCCTCGACGGGGACGTCGTCGTTCACGTCGTCCTCACCGTCGGTCACCCTGTCCGCTCGCCACACATCCGACACTGTAGGCGGAACCGGACGGCCTCTCTGGCAATGAACCGAGGTTTCGGGGTTTCCGCAAGGACCTGACCGGCGTCGGACCCGACCTGCGGCGCGTCCGATCCGACGGCGGCCCCGTCCGGTGTGGTACCAACGGGGCATGGCCATCGACGACCGCACCACTCCGTCCGCCCCCACGCCGAACCGGCGTCGATCGGTCCCCGCCGAGATCTCACGGTCGTGGCTGCTGGTGTCCGGCACCGCCACCGACCGGTTCGACACGTCCCAGCGCTCCCGCGCCGACCAGATCATCCTGGACATCGAGGACGCCGTCGACCCCGCCGCGAAGCCCTCGGCCCGGCAGGGCGTCGCCGCCTGGCTCGCCGGCGGCGGCGAGGCCTGGGTGCGCATCAACGACGTCACGACGGACTTCTGGGCGGACGACGTCGAGGAGCTCCGCGGCCTGCCCGGGCTGCAGGGCGTCATGCTCGCCAAGACCGAGTCCCCCGCCCAGGTCACCGACACCTGGCACCGGCTCGGCGGCCAGACACCGGTGATCGCCCTCGTCGAGTCGGCCCTGGGCATCGAGGAGTCGGTGTCGATCGCCAAGGCGCAGGGCGCGTTCCGCCTGGCCTTCGGTTCCGGCGACTACCGCCGCGACACCGGGACCAGCGCCGACACGCTCGCGATGGCGTACCCGCGGTCGAAGCTGGTCGTCGCCTCACGCGTCGGCGACCTGCCGGGTCCGATCGACGGCCCCACGGTCGGGTCGTCGCACCCGATCCTCCGCGAGCAGTCGCAGGTGGCCGTGTCGCTCGGCCTCACCGGCAAGCTCTGCCTGGACACCGAGCAGCTCCCCGTCATCAACGAGGTCATCTCCCCCACGCCGACGGACGTCGCCTGGGCGCAGGACTTCCTCGACGACTTCGAGGCCCGCGGCCGGGTCATCCGCGACGGTTCCGACCTGCCGCGGCTCGGTCGGGCGCAGAAGATCCAGCGGCTCGCACAGGCGTTCGGGGTCGAGGCGCGGTAGGACTGCACGCATGACCTGGTCCAACGTCCCCGGCCCTCCGCCGCAGTCTTCCTCCGCCCCCACGGACGCGCAGCGCGCGGCGTGGGAGCGCGGTGGCACCACGCTGTTCCCGCCGGCGAAGCTCGCCGACCGGATCTCGACGGTGCTGCTCCTGGTGTTCGGTGCCGTCATGACCGCGATCACGGCGGTCGTCGGCATCGTCGCGATCGCCTCGGCCACGGCAGAGTGCGACGCCTCGGCCGGGTGCACACCCGGTGGGTACTTCGGTGGCGCGGCCATCGCGGTCGGTGGCGCCTTCGTCATCGGGGTCGCCACGATCGTGCTGTCGATCGGCGCGTGGATCCGACGGAAGCCGTCGTGGTGGATCGCGGCGATCGGCTTCGTGCTCGCGATCGTCGTCATCGCCTGGGGCGGGGTCGTCTTCGTGAACGCCATCGACAGCGGGTCCGGATCGTCGTCGGTGTCCGCCAGCGCCTGACCGGCGCGCACCGACACCACCCTTCCGGCCGGACCCGGTCGTCCGCCGCGTGTCGGGCCTGCGAACGCGTGTGCGTTCCGGCCTGGAGGCGCGGGTCGGGGCCGCCACGCGCCTCCGGTCCGGACCGGGGTAGCGTCCCGGGCATGGTGACGGTGTCGCGGACGACGGTCGCGGTGGTCGGTGGCGGCCCCGCAGGGGTCGTCCTCGGGCTGCTGCTCGCCCGCGCCGGCGTCGACGTGCGCGTGCTCGAGCGGCACGGCGACTTCAACCGCGACTTCCGGGGCGACACGGTGCACGCCTCGACCATCCGGCTGCTCGACGAACTCGGACTCGGTGCACCGTTCCGGGCGTTGCCGCAGTCACGCCTCGACGACTTCTCGCTGCCGATGCCGGACGGCTCGCGGCTGCTGCTCGGTGACTTCTCGCGTCTCGCCCCTCCGTACGACCACGTGGCAATGGTGCCGCAGTGGGACCTGCTCGACCTGCTCGTGACCGCCGCCCGTCGTGAACCGTCGTTCCGCATCTCGATGGGCCTCGCGGCGACCGGACTCATCGAGGAGAACGGGGTCGTGACCGGGGTCCACCTGCGGCCGAGGGACGGCACCGGCGAACCCGAGGAACTCCGTGCCGACGTCGTGATCGCCTGCGACGGGCGGAACTCGGTGCTGCGTCGCGCCTCCGGGCTCGTGCCACGGGCGTTCCGGGTGCCGTTCGACACCTGGTGGTTCCGGTTGCCCCGGCGCCCCGGGGACGCGGCGAGCGCCCTCACCCCCGCGTTCTCGGACCGGGACGTGCTGCTGAGCTTCCCGCGGCCGGACTACCACCAGGTCGCCTACTTCGCGCCGAAGGGCTCGGACACGGCCCTGCGCACCGCGGGGGTGGCGGCCTTCCGGGCCCGGGTGGCGCGGCTCCGACCGGACTTCGCCGACCGGGTCGACGCGATCGGCTCGATGGACGACGTGCACGTGCTCGACGTCCGGATGGACCGCCTGCGCCGGTGGTGGCGCCCGGGGCTGCTCTGCATCGGGGACGCCGCACACGCGATGTCGCCCGCCGGCGGGGTCGGCATCAACCTCGCTGTACAGGACGCGGTGGCGACCGCGACGTTCCTGGTGCCGGCGCTCCGACGGGGACTCCGCGGTGGCGGCCTCGACCGGGCGCTCGCGGCCGTCCAGCGTCGCCGGACCCCGCCCGCAGCCCTGGTGCAGGCCGCCCAGGCCGTGCTGCACCGGGTCGTGTTCGAGCGGGCCTTCGCCGGCCACCTGCAGGACGGTCCGCCGCTGCTCCCGGTGCTGCTCGCGCGCTGGGTCCCGCCGGTCCGGGGCTTCTACGCCCGCGGCATCGCGTTCGGTCCGCTGCCGGAACACGCGCCGGCGTGGGCTCGTCGGTGACCGGGAGCTCGTCGGTGCGGGCGTCTCGTCGTGCGGGAACTGGGCGTCGGCATCGGGGCCGGGCGCATGCTGGGCCGATGAAGCAACGAGTCATCGGAGACGTGTCCGTCAGTGCCATCGGTCTGGGCGGGATGCCCATGTCGATCGAGGGCCGGCCGGACGAGCGTCAGTCCATCGCCACGATCCACGCAGCGCTCGAGAACGGTGTCACGCTCATCGACACCGCCGACGCCTACCACCTGGGCGGCCACGACGAGGTGGGGCACAACGAGGAGCTCATCGCGCGGGCCGTCCGGGAGTTCCACGACGACACCTCGGACGTGCTCATCGCGACGAAGGGCGGACACCTGCGCCCCGAGGCCGGCAACTGGGCGCAGAACGGGCACCCGGAGTACCTGAAGGAAGCCGCGAAGGCCTCGGCGAAGCGGCTCGGCGTCGAGCAGATCGGCCTGTACCAGTTCCACCGGCCCGACCCGGCGGTGCCGTACGCCGACTCGATCGGGGCGCTCGCCGAGCTGCTCGACGAGGGCGTCATCCGGATGGCGGGCATCTCGAACGCCGACCCGGACCAGATCCGCACCGCGAACGAGGTGCTCGGCGGACGCCTGGCGTCGGTGCAGAACCAGTACTCACCCAAGTTCCGGTCGAGTGAGCCGGAGCTCGAACTGTGCGACGAGCTCGGCATCGCGTTCCTGCCGTGGAGCCCCCTCGGTGGCATCGGGAGCGCGGCGGACCTCGGGACCGCGTTCGAGGACTTCGCGTACATCGCCCGCGACCGCGGGGTCACCCCGCAGGTCATCGCCCTGGCGTGGGAGCTGCAGAAGAGCGACGTCGTCGTGCCGATCCCCGGTGCGTCGCGGCCGCAGTCCATCCTGAACTCGATCACGGCGCCGACCGTGCGGCTGCGGCCGGAGGACGTCGCACGCCTCGACGCCTCGCAGCCCGCGGCCGTCTGACGCCCGTTCCCCCCGACGGGGGAAGCACGACGCCCCGCCGCTCCTGGTCGAGGAGCGGCGGGGCGTCGTGCTGTGTGTGGCTGGGCGTGCGCCCGCTCAGCTCTTGGCGGGGCAGACCGCCGAGACCTGGTCGAGGGTGGTCTGCACCTCGGTCTGGGCCTTCTTGACCTCGGCGGAGTCCTCGGCCGCACCGGAGCGGATGGCGGAGCTGTAGCCCTTCGCCGCGCCGGAGAAGTCCTCGAACGTGTCGTGGACCTGGTCGTTCGAGACCTTCGTCAGCGCCGAGTCGATGCGCTGGACGAACTCGTCGACGAGCGCCGCACGGGCCTTCGGGTCGGCCGGGGCAGAGCTGGAACCCTGCTCCTTGAGGAACGACGCGAGTTCGTTCTCGAGCAGGGAGCAGGCTTCCTCCTTGGTCTGGGCGGGTGCTGCGGCGGCGGTCTTCGAGGCCGACGGTGCGCTGGACGAGCCCGAGTCGCCGCCCGAGCAACCGGCGAGCAGCGTGAGTGCGAGGCCGGCGGTGGCCAGCGCGATGAGCTTCTTGGGCATGGTGGAGAGTCCCCCTCGATCTGTCCGCACTCCCCCGGATGAGGTGCAGATCCGTCGTCGAGCGTACAGGGAACCTCCACAGGGACACCGGCGGTGGTCGTGGGCGACCGGCAGCCAGCCGGAGGCGGGTGGCGCGTACCGTCGAGGGCATGCGAGCCATCACGTTCGACGACACTTCCATGTCCGTCACCGACCTGCCCGACCCCGAACCCGGCACGGACGAGGTCCTGATCGAGGTCGCCGCGGCCGGCGTCAACAACGCCGACCTGCAGCAGCGCGCCGGGAACTACCCGCCACCGCCCGGGGCGTCTGAGATCCTCGGGCTCGAGGTCTCCGGCACGGTGCGGGCCGTCGGCGCGGGCGTCACGACCGTGGCGGTGGGCGACCGGGTGTGCGCGTTGCTCTCCGGCGGCGGGTACGCGGCACTCGTGGTCGCGCCGGTCACCCAGGTGCTGCCGGTCCCCGAGGGCGTCGACCTGGTCGAGGCGGCCGGACTGCCCGAAGCCGCGTGCACGGTCTATTCCAACATCGGCATGCTCGCCGGACTCCGCCCCGGGCAGACGCTCCTGGTGCACGGGGGTACGGGCGGCATGGGGTCGCACGCGGTGCTGTGGGCGAAGGCCCTCGGTGCGACGGTGATCGCGACGAGCGGCGGCGACCGCAAGGTCGCCGCGTCCCGTGACCTCGGCGCCGACCTGGCCATCGACCACCGCACGGAGGACTTCGTGGAACGCGTCATGGCGTTCACCGACGGTGTCGGCGTCGACGTCGTGCTGGACGTCGTCGGGCCGTCCTACCTGGAGCGGAACCTGCAGGCCCTCGCCCCGAACGGGCACGTCGCGGTCATCGCCTCGGGCAGCGGCCGCACCGCCGAGCTCGACTTCGGGGTGCTCATGCGGAAGCGCGCGACGATCAGCGGCACGACCCTGCGCGCACGGCCGCTCGCCGAGAAGGCCGCCATCGTCGAGGCGGTCCGCTACAACGTCTGGCCGCTGGTCGCCGACGGCCGGGTGCGCCCGGTCATCGACTCGGTGCTGCCCATGGCCGAGGTCGAGGAAGCCCACCGCCGCGTGCGCGACGGCGAGGTCATCGGCAAGGTGCTGCTGACGCCCTAGGCGTGCACGCGGGCGAGGAACTCGACGAGCGCCGGGTGCTGCGGGTGGTCGAGGACGTCGGCGGGGGAACCCTGCTCGACGACCTCGCCGCGGTGCAGGAACACGATCCGGTCGGCGACGTTCCGCGCGAAGTGCATCTCGTGCGTCGTCATCAGGATCGTCGAACCCTGTCGCTTCAGCTCCGTGACCAGGTCGAGCACCTCACCGACGAGCTGCGGGTCGAGGGCGCTCGTGACCTCGTCGAGCAGCAGGAGTTCCGGGTCCGACGCGATCGCCCGGACGATGGCGACGCGCTGCTGCTGCCCGCCGGACAGGCGGTCCGGGTAGGCATCGGCGAACGAGGCGAGCCCGATCCGGTCGAGCAGGCGGCGCGCGGTGTCCTCGGCCTGGGCCCGTCCGATGCCGTGCACCTGGCGGGAGGCGAGCGTGACGTTGTCGAGCACGCTCATGTGCGGGAACAGGTTGAACTGCTGGAACACCACGCCGATGCGCGCCCGCACGGCGTCGACGGCGATGCGCGGGTCGGCGATGTCCGTGCCCTGCAGCAGGATCTCACCGTCGTCGATGCCCTCGAGCAGGTTGACCGTCTTGAGCAGCGTCGACTTGCCGGAGCCCGAGGCCCCGATGACGCAGATGACCTGGTGGCGGTGGACCGTCAGGTCGATCCCGCGCAGGACCTCGTGCTCACCGAAGGCCTTGCGCAACCCGCGCAGTTCGAGGACCGCGCGGTCCGTACCGGACGCACCACGGGCCTCCAGGCCGGCCTCGCTCATACGGTCCCTCCGATCTGCTCGCGCCGCTGCTGGCGACGCGCGATCGCGTCCGTGACGCGGATCAGCGGCAGGCTGATCACGACGAACAGCAGCCCGGCGACGAAGTACGGCGTGAAGTTGTAGGTCTCGGCCTGCGCGATCTGGGCGGAGCGGACCGCGTCGACGGCCCCGAGGATCGACACCAGGCCGACGTCCTTCTGCATCGACACGAAGTCGTTCATCAGCGCTGGCGTGACCTTGCGGATCGCCTGGGGCAGCACCACGAGCCGCAGGGTCTTGGCGTGCGAGAGTCCGAGCGACCGGGCGGCCAGGCGCTGGGAGGGGTGCACGGCCTCCATGCCGGCGCGGAGCACCTCGGCGATGTACGACGAGTAGGTCAGGGTGATCGCGATCGTGCCCCAGACCTCGGCGGGGAGCCGCGGGAACACCCCGAGCCCGGGGATGCCGTAGCCGACCAGGTAGAGCACGATGATGAGCGGCAGGCCACGGAACAGGTCCGTGTAGCCGGTCGCGAGCATCCGCAGCGGGAAGAACACCGGGTTGCGCAGGCCGCGGACGACCGCGAGCAGCGTGCCGAAGACGGCGACGCCGATGGCGCTGAAGAACAGGATCCGGACGTTCAACCAGAGGCCCAGCAGGATGTCCGGGAACGTGTCGACCGCGGTCTCCGGGTCGAAGAACGACTGCTGCACCGCCGCCCACCCGGGGGTGTTCACGACACCGAAGTACACGACGGCGAGCACGACCAGGGTGGAGACGACCGACACCACGACGGAGCGACGGCCACGCTGGCGACGGTAGAGCCGACGCTCGAGCTCGACCTGGCTCGGCGCGGGTGCGGCGACCGGGGTGCCGGCCCCTGCTGGCAGGGTCATCCGGTTACTTCAGGACCGGCGTACCGGTCTCCGACGAGAGCCACTCGGTCTGCAGGTCCTGCAGGGTGCCGTCGTCGTCGAGGGTCTTCAGGGCCTTGTCGACCTTGCTCGTGAGCTCCGAGTCCTTCGGCAGGACGAAACCGAACTCGTCGCCCTTGCCGTCGGACGGGAACTGCGCGGACACGGTGCCGTCGTCGAGCTGCGCCGAGGCCATGTAGAACGCCGTCGGCAGGTCGGTGACGATCGCGTCGATCTGCCCGGACTTGAGCGCGAGCACGGCGTCGTCGTTGGAGTTGAACACCTGCGGCGTGACCCCGAGGACGTCCTTGACGCTCGCGATGCTCGTCGAACCGGTCGCGACGCCGATGGCGTCCTGCTTGAGCGCGGCGATCGTGGTGTCGCCGGCGGCCTTCGACCCGGACGTCGTCACGACCGCCTGCGTCGTCGTGTAGTAGGCGCTCGACATGTCGACGGCCTTCTTGCGCTTCGCGTCGATCGAGAACTGCTGGACGTTGAGGTCCCAGTCCTTCGGGCCCGGTGCGATGGCGCTGTCGAAGGTGCTGCGCTTCCAGACGACGTCGGACTTGCCGTAGCCCATCTCCTTCGCGACGGCGTACGCCACGGCGGACTCGAAGCCCTTGCCGGACTCGGGCTTGTTGTCCTCGATCCAGGGCGAGTACGCCGGGTCGCCGGTGGCGATCGTGAGCTTGCCGTCGGTCACGGTGCCGTCGGCGTTGCTGCTGCCCCCGGCGGAGCAGGCCGACAGGGCGAGGGCGGCGACCGCGGCGGTGGCGACGGCGAGGGTGAAGCGGAGGTGACGGGTCACGGTCGGGCCTTCGTGCGAGGGGGGTGGGGGCAGGTCGAAGTGTACTTCGCGGTGGGATACCAACGCGAAACGGTGTCGCGGTGCTACTCGGCGGCAGGGTCCCCGTCGTCGGCCATCGTGAAGTCGTCGAACGAGAAGCCCGGCGACACCAGGCAGCTCAGCAGCACCTCGCCGTCGCCCGGGATCGTCCGCTGCCACACGCCACCGCGCACGAAGGCCTGCGCGTCGTTCACCCGGTCGCGTCCGGCGTCCGGGCCGAGGGTGATCGTCGCGCCGGGCTCGGGGGCGTCGCCGTCGCCGCCGAGCTGCAGGTCGACGGTGTCCGGCCCGTGCCACATCCAGATCTCGTCGCTCGTGACCCGGTGCCAGGCGGAGGCCTCGCCCGGGGGCAGCAGGAAGTGGATCAGGGTGGCGGCGGGACGCTCCCCCGCGGGGGTGGTGACCGTCGCCGGCGAGGTCCAGGTGCGGACGTACCAGCCACCCTCGGGGTGCGGTTCCATGCCGAGGGCGATCGCGCGCTTCGGCACGTCGAGCCACTCGATGAGCTCACCGGTGACGGTTCGGCGTGCGGCCATGCCGGGGTGGGGTGCGGACTCGGTCATCGTTCCTCCTGGTGCGGTGCGGGGGTGTCCGTGTGCGGGGAAGCCGGCTCGGTGACCCCGCCCGCCACGGCGCGCACGACCCCGCGGATCACGGTGGCGGCCGCCCGCCCGGCGCCGTCCTCGACGAGCTCGGCGAGCGCGTCCGGCACCGTGCGGGCGTCGACGTCGAAGACCGCCAGGTCGGCGCGCGCCCCGACGGCGAGGTGCCCGATGCGGTCCGGTCCGACGGCGAGCCCCATCGCGTGCGCACCACCGAGGGTCGCCGCTGCGAGCAGTCGCTCGTGCAGGTCACGGTGCCCGTAGCCCTGGGCGCGGGCGATGCGGTGCAGCGCGGTGACGTCGGCCATCAGGTCGAGGGACGGCGACGACGACAGGGAGTCGGTGCCGATCGCGATCGGGCTGCCCTCGCGCAGGTAGTCGGCGACGGGCGGCGGGTCGAGGCCGATGACGGCGTTGGAGCGGGGGCACAGCGCCACCGCGGTGCCACGGGCACGCAGGAGCGCCCGGTCGGCGGCGGTCATGTACACGCCGTGGGCGATGTGGCAGTCCGGCCCGAGCACGCCGAGGCGGTCGACGAACGCGGTCGCGCTGGCACCGAAGCCCAGGGCTCGCAGCGCCCGGAACGACGGCACGTTCGCCAGGTGCCAGTCGTTCCCGTGGCCGACGCCGTCGACCCCGTCGAGCCCGGGGACCGGACCGAGGGCGGTGCGCTCCCCTTCGAACGCCGCCTCACCGAGGTGCAGGTGCAGCCGCAGGCCGCGCTGCCGCACGATGTCGGGGAGCTCGAGCAGCGGAGCGACCTCGAGCGAGTACGGCGCGTGCGGCGACAGGCCGGCACCGGGTGTCGTGGGGATGCGGTCGAGTTCGTCGAGCACCTGGTCGCGACCGTGCGTCTGCCAGGCGTCGTTCTCCCAGTCCATCACCTCCCAGTACGCGATGCCGCCGAGCCCGGCGTCCTGCAGCGCGGTCGAGGCCTCGATGTCGGTGACGATGTCCGCGATGCTCGTGACGCCGGCCAGGATCGACGCGCGTGCACCGTCCGCGGCTTCGGCCCGCCAGTCGTGCGGTTCGGCGTAGTCGACGTTGAACGCCGCGGCCCAGTCCTCGAACCCGTTGTACTGGCGTCGGCCGACACCGGACATGCCGGTGTACTGGAGGTGCGAGTGCGCGTTCACGAGTCCGGGCAGGAGCGCGCCGCGCCACTGCCGCTCGGTGAACGTCGCGCCGGACCCGGTGAGCTGGTCGATGACCCACGACCGGTCGCCGACGTGCAGGATGCGGCCGTCCTGCACGGCCACCGCGCCGTCGGCGATCGGCGGCGCCGTCATCGGGACGACGACGCGTGCCGAGTGCACGGTGACCGGGCGTGGACGAGCGCTCATGCCGGGTCTCCGAAACGGCGGGTCCGGACGTCCGGCTCGCGATCCGCCGGGTGTTCAGCGGGGAGGCCGGGAGGCAGACGTCGGCTCCCGAAGGCGGCGAGCGCCGCGCGGGCGGTCACGTCGTCGACCGCGGGGTCGATCGGCACGACGGCACGCTCCAGCTCGTCGCCGCGTTCCAGGAGCATCCGGACGGCGCCGAGCTGCACGGCGAACGACAGGTCCATGATCTCGACCGGGTTGCCCTCGGCCGCGGTGATGTTGATGCAGCCGCCGTCGTCGAGCACGATCGGCCCGCCGTCGGTACCCGGGAACACGAACCGCTCGGCCTTCGGCCCCACGTCCTGGCACCGGGCCCCGGCGGCGAGCGCGTCGTCGATGGCGATCTCCTGGTCGACCCCACCGGCGACGGCGAGGACCGCGCCGTCCGCGCAGGCACGGAGCACCTCGAGGTCGATGGTGTCCGGCACCCCGGTGGCGCTCATCACGAGGTCGGCGGCGCGCACCGCCTCGACGAGCGGGGCCACGGCGTACCCGGCGAACCGCGCCTGCAGGGCGCGGACCGGGTCGGTCTCGGCGACCGTCACCCGGAACCCGAGGGCGGTGAGCACCAGGGCGGCCCCCTCGCCGACGTGCCCGAACCCGGCGACGACCGCCGCGCCTCCCGGCATCACCCGGTGCGTGCCGGACGCGAGCCCGTCGACCAGGTCGAGCACCGCGAACACCGTCGACTGCCCGGTGCCGTACCGGTTGTCGAAGAACGTCTTGGCGCGGGCGTCGTTCACCGCGATCACGGGGATGCCGAGCTCGCCGCGCGCCGCAAGGACACGAAGGGGTCGGAGGCCGCTCGTGGTCTCCTCGGCGGCGCCGAGCATCGTCGGCAGCAGGTCGGGGCGTTCCTGGTGGGCGAGCCGGATGACGTGCGAGCCGTCGTCGAGCAGGATGTGCGGCGCGGTGTCGAGCATCGCGAGGGCCAGCTGCTTCTGTTCGGACAGCGTCGCCGTGCTGCTCGCGAACACCGTCAGGCCGGCGGACCGCAGTGCGTCGGCGACGGCGTCGTCGGTCTCGTCGGCGTGGGCGTAGACGACGACCTCGGCACCGGCGTCACGGAGCAGCAGGCTCAGCACCGCCGTCTTTGGCTCGAGGAACATCGCGACACCGATGCGTGTGCCGCGCAGGAGCCCGCCGTCGCGGAGTTCCGCGGCGACCGACCGGGCGACCGGCATCGACCGTCGTGCCCAGCGCAGGCGGGCGTCCGCCGCGGGGTCGTCCTCGGGGTCGCGGCCGGTGGACACCAGGAAGACGTCGTCGGACAGCATCGGGACGGCGAGCACGCCGGGGCGGGCGGGTGCGACGGGGCCGAAGGCGTCCTCGTCGACGGCGGGCAGGTACCGGCCGGCGTCGATGACGACCAGGGTGGTGCCGCGCGGGCGGGCGGCGGCCTGCTCGACCGCGGGGGTCGATTCGTCGGGCGTGCCGAGGCACCAGAGCTGGTCGACGAGGTCGGACGGCTGGTGCTGTTGGTGCGACTGGTCCGACTGCTCGACCTCGCGCGCACCGAGTGCGGTCAGCAGGTGCCGCAGTGCCGCGGCATCCCGGGGGTCACCGCCGACGATGCGGAACCGGCGGGCGGCGACGAGCAGGTTGGTCGCCGCGGCGAAGCGCCGAACGGCCGCCGAGGCCCAGGCCAGCGTCGCGGGGTCGGGTGCTGGCGGCATGTGCCAATCGTAGGGCGAGCGGGGCACGGGTCCGGCGGCGCTCCGGGAATGCCCGGGGGCGCTCCGACGTACTCTCTGCACATGAGCGATGCGACGACTGCCCCCGACCGCGTGACCATGTTCGGTGCCGACTGGTGCCGCGACTGCCGTCGGTCCAAGGCGCTGCTCGACACCCTCGGCGTGGACTACGAGTACGTCGACGTGGAGCAGGACCTGTCCGCTGCCGACCGTGCCGAGGCCATCAGCGGCCGGAAGAACATCCCCGTCGTGGTCCTGCCGAACGGCAAGCACTTCGTCGAGCCGTCGGACGCCGAGCTGCGAGCCGAGCTCGAGGCCTCCGGCATCGTCTGATCGGCGAACCCGACAGTCCTCCCAGGAACCCCGGAGTTTCGTCGGATGTCGGCCCTGACTCCGGCAACCATGCCGCGGCAACCGCACCCACGAGGAGGACACCGTGCTCGGTCTCATCATCAGCTTGATCATCATCGGACTCATCGCCGGCGCTCTCGCCCGGCTCATCATCCCCGGCAAGCAGAACATCGGCATCCTCATGACGATCGTCCTGGGCATCGTCGGATCGTTCGTCGGCGGGTTCCTCGGGTTCCTGATCTTCCAGCACGACCCGATGGACGGCTTCTTCCAGCCGGCCGGCATCATCGGTTCGATCATCGGCGCGATCATCGTGCTGTTCATCTACACCCGCGTCGCGGGCCGCGGCTCGCGCCGCTAGGCACGACGCTGCCGGTCTGACCGGCGAACAACCACAGTCACCCCGAACCGCGTTTCCACGTGGTTCGGGGTGACTTTGCGTGTGCGGGCCGACTGCGCGCTGCGGGCTGCGACCGCGCGACGGTGTGGACGCGAAACGGCCTGGAGGCGCGGTGCGGGTCCGACCCGCACCGCGCCTCCAGGCCGTGGTCGCCCCTGCGCCGGGGGCGACGCGATGGTCGCGCTGGTCAGGCGGTGGCGAGCCGCCCCATCTCGCCGACGACCGCGCGCAGCCGCGCAGCCAGTTCGTCGCGGGAGCCGTCCGCCGATCGGTGGGCGGACTCGATCACGGCGGCCATCACGAGGGTGGTCGCGGTCCGCGCGGTGTCCTCGTCGACGCGCTCGGCGGCGACCGCCAGCACGGTCTGCCGCGCGTGCGCCATCCACTGCATCATTGCCGGGACCATCTCGGGGCGGGCTCGGACGAGCTCCTTCATGCGCCGGCGGTCCTGCGGCAGGGTGACCGTGTGCGCGACGAGGTCGCAGAGGTCCGACACGAGCGGCCCCGTGGAACCGAGGAACGCTGCGCGTGCCGTGTCCGGGACCGTCGTGGCCGGCAATCCGAGGGCTGCTTCGGCCTTCGACGGGAAGTAGTTGAAGAACGTCCGCGGGGAGACCCCGGCGTCCGCGCAGATCTGCTCGACGGTCACCCCGGCGAGTCCGTGGTCGGTGACCAGGGCGAGCGCCGACCGGTGGATGGCGGCCCGGGTCTGCTGCTTCTTGCGCTCCCGCAGGCCGCAGTCGGTCAGGGCGGTGGCCTCGGTGGTGGTGAGCTGGTGCACGTGCTGCGCTCCGTCTTGTTCTCGGGTTGGTGCGACGCCGGGCCCCCGCGTCCTCGGACGAGGAGGCCCGGCGTGACTCAGACCTGCGCCCGACCACCCTGGACGGGGATCGAACCGGTGACCGGGGCGGTGGGCGAGCCCATCGTGTCCGCGGCCCGCACGGCCTGCGCTTCGAGGTCGTCGGCGGTGCCGGCGTCGTCCGCCTGCTCCTGCAGGGCCGAGCTCTTGCGGAGCGGCGGCGCCTTGAAGAAGAAGCTCAGGACGAAGGCGAGCAGGATCACCGCGAAGCCGACCCAGTAGACGGTCACGGCCGAGGCGTTGAACCCGGACATGAACGGCCGGGTCAGGGCAGCGTCCGCACCGTTGAGGTACGACGTGTCGCTCGTCTCGGCGTTCGAGTCGCTCGAGTCGTTCGCGCCCTTGTCGATCTGCTTCGACAGTTCCGGTGCGAGCTGGTCCACCCAGTAGGTGCGCTGCGCCGAGTCCGACCAGTCGACGACGAGCCGGCCGTCCTGCACGCTGGCGTGCGCCTTGTCGGCGGCGGCGGTGAGCGCCTGCTGCTGCACGGCGTCGGGAGCCCCGGCGGTGGCCTGGGTCACCTGGTCGGTGGCGGTGTCGAGGCCGGACTGCACCTGCTTCTGGAGCGGGGTGACGATCGGGTTCCAGATCTGGTCCATGACGCCCTGGTTCGCCTTCGCGCTGGCGACCTCCGGGTCGAGCGCCGCACTGAGGGCGGGCTTGAGGTTCGACTCGTCCGCCGTGGCGTGCAGGATGTTCGCCGGCATGAGCGAGAACAGGACGGACAGCAGGACGGCGGTGCCGAGCGTGCCACCGATCTGGCGGAAGAACGTGGCGGACGACGTCGCCACACCCATGTCACGCGGCTGCACCGAGTTCTGGGAGGCCAGGGTGATGCTCTGCATGAGCTGGCCGAGCCCGAGGCCGATCAGGAACATGCCGATCATCAGGAACCACAGCGGCTTGTCGATCGTCATGAACGTCAGGACGACGTAGCCGAGCGACACCAGGGCCGTGCCGATCACCGGGAAGATCCGGTAGCGGCCGGTGCGGGCCACGATCTGCCCCGAAGCGATCGAGGCGATCATCAAGCCGCCGATCATCGGCAGCGTCGCGAAGCCGGACTCGGTCGGCGTCAGGCCGGTGACGATCTGCAGGTACAGCGGGATGGTGAGCATCGCGCCGAACATCGCGAAGCCGACCAGGAAGCCCAGGATGGTCGCCATCGAGAACGTGCTCGAGCGGAAGAGCTTGAGCGGGATGATCGCGTCGTCCTGCATGCGGGTCTCGATCACCAGGAAGACGACGAGGCCGAGCGCACCGATGACGTAGCAGGCGATCGCGTTGGCCGAACCCCAGCCCCACGTGCGGCCCTGCTCCGCGACGAGGAGCAGCGGCGCGAGCGTGACGATGACCGAGGTCGCGCCCCACCAGTCGATGCGTGGCTTGGCCTTGGCCTCGCCGAACTTCGGCAGGTGCAGGAACGCGATCACCATGAGGAGCGCGGCGACGCCGATCGGCACGTTGATCAGGAACACCCAGCGCCAGCCGGTGATGCCGACGATCGAGCTCGCACCCGCGAACAGGCCGCCGATGAGCGGGCCGATCACGGACGAGATGCCGAAGACCGCCAGGAAGTAGCCCTGGTACTTCGCGCGCTCACGGGGCGCGAGGATGTCGCCCATGATCGCGAGCGGGAGCGACATCAGCGCACCGGCACCGATGCCCTGGAACGCGCGGAAAGCGGCGAGCATGGTCATCGACGTCGACAGGGTCGAGAGCAGCGAGCCGAGGATGAAGACCGCGATGCCGAAGATGTAGAGCGGGCGACGGCCGAAGACGTCGGAGAGCTTGCCGTAGATCGGCGTGGTGATGGTCGACGCGATCAGGTAGGCCGTCGTGACCCAGGCCTGCTGGTCGAGGCCGTGCAGGTCGTCACCGATCGTGCGGATCGCGGTGCCGACGATGGTCTGGTCGAGCGACGACAGGAACATGCCGGCCATCAGGCCGTAGATGACGAGCAGGATCTGGCGGTGCGACATGATCGGCTTGCCCGGCGTGCTCGCCGGGGAGTCCTGTCGTCCGCGCGACACCTCGACGGGTGCGGTGGCAGTGGACATGCGGGGTTCCTCACAGGGGATGTGGCGTGGTGGTCGTCGGCCTCGTCGGGACCCCGAAACGAGGGTCAACCTTGCAGGCTCTGCAACTTTACACCGCAAGCACCTTTGCCGCCAACGCAAAGTTGCCGAGCATGCACGTTCGTGTACGGGTTCTCAGGTAGCGTCTGCGCATGGGGCGAACCACCTGGACCGACGTACCGACGACGCTGCGGCAGCAGGTGGAGGGGGTGCTGGGCGGTCCGGTCGTGACCGCCGAGTCCCAGGCGAGCGGGTGGTCGCCCGGAAGCGCCGACCGGGTGACGACCGCGGCGGGGGAACGAGCCTTCGTGAAGACGGTGTCGCGCTCGCGCAACGAGGCCGCCCTCGACCTGCACCGCCGCGAGGCCGAGGTCATGGCCCAGCTGCCGACCACCGTGCAGGCACCGCGGCTGCTCGACGCGCTGCACGCCACGGTCGACGGCGACGACTGGGTCGCGCTCGTGCTCGAGGACGTCGCAGGGCACCACCCGGGCAGACACCTCGACGGATCGGACACGACCGCCGTGCTCGACGCACTCCACACACTGCCGCTCGCGACCGATGGGCTGGCGACGCTCCCCCGCATCACCGAGGACCTGCGCGGTGAGTTCGGCGCCTGGGACCGGATGCTGGCGGACGACTCGAACGCCGTCCGCGTCGCCGAGGTCGTCCCGCCGCACGTCCTCGACGCCGGCCCCGCGATCGCCCACGCGGCATCGGGGGCAGCTGCCCTCGTCGACGGCGAACACCTCGTGCACGCCGACTGCCGAGCGGACAACCTGCTCGTCGACGACACCGGGCTCGTCTGGGTGGTGGACTGGCCCTGGGCGAGCGTGGGCGCGCACTGGCTCGACCCGCTGACCTACCTGCTCGACACGCTCGTCCGCGGCGAGGACGACGCCGTCGAACACCACCTCGCCACGCACCCGGTCTTCGCCGGGGTGCCCGCCGCCACGATCGACGCCGTGCTGGCCGGGCTCGCCGGGCTGTTCTTCGAGCACGCCCTGCCCCCGGCACCGCCGAACATGCCCGCCATCCGCGACTTCCAACGGCGCGAGGGCGTGGCGGCCGCCGAGTGGCTGCTCCGCCGCTGGGCCGCCTGACAGCGCCTCCGCCCGAGCGGGGGACGCGTCTGTCCAGGGAGCGCAGCGCACCGGAGCGTACGGTCCACCGCATGACTGACGAGCCCCGCACCCCGCGTCCCGAAGACGACGCCGCGCGCCTCGGTCTCGTCGTCGTCGGAGAGGCAGCAGCCCTGCAGTCCGGCGACGAGGCGGCACTGGACGCGAGCGAGCAGAACATCCGCGACACGATCGACGAACTGGTCGACGAGCCCCTGACCCCGCGGCAGGAGGAGGTCGTCGAGCGACTCGCCTCGGCCGGCGGCACGCTCACCGCCGGACTCAGCGGTGCCCTCGCCGCCCAGAGCGGTCGCAGCGTCGACGACGTGCTCGAGGGCGCGGCCCGCAGTGTCGTCTGGCAGCAGCGGCTCGCCGACGAGCGTGAGGACGCCGGCGCTCAGCAGCGCGACCCGCAGAACGAGAACGGGCACGACGAGGGCTGATCCCCCGTCGCGCCCGCTACAGGCACCCGCTCGACTACTCGGCCGGCTCGACCTGCGGCACCGACTGCTCGCGCACGACAGCACGGGCAGCCGCCTGACCCGTCGTGGTGCTCTTCACGATGTCGCTCAGGGTGAACCCGGCGGTTGCGCCGAGCAACGCATCGACCTCGCTGAACTGACTGACGACGCTCTTCGACAGGGCACCGGCGCCCTCGGAGGACACCACGGTGAGCGTGTCGATGTTGCTCATCGGCGCGGCGAGCTCGCGGGCGATGCTCGGCAGCGTCTCGATCGCCTTGACCCGCAGGACGGCCTCGGAGTGCTGCGCGAGCGCGTCGGCCTGCGCCTTGGTCGCATCGGCCTCGGCCTGACCCTTCGCACGGATCGCGTCGGCGGCGGCTTCACCCTCGGCGCGTGAGGCGTCGGCGGCGAGCTTGCGGGCGTCCGCCTCGGCCTTCGCCTCGGCCGCGACGGCCTCCGCGGAGATCCGACGGGCCTCGGCCTGGGCGCGTGCGGTCTCGACCTGGGCCCCGGCGGCGGCTTCGGCCTCGACGCGGGTCTTGCGCGCCTGGGCCTCGGCGACGGCGGAGACCTCGGACTCGAGCTCGGCACGGCGCAGCTCGGCACGCTTCTGCGCGGTGATCTGCTCCTGCTCGACGACACCCTGGGACGCGCGCGCCTGGGCGAGCGGGCCGGCGGCAGCGGCTTCGGCGGACGCACGGTCGGCGTCGAGCTGCAGCGCGGCACGGCGGATGGCCAGGGTGTTCTCGGCCTCGGCGATCGCCTGGTCGGCGGTCGCGCGGGCTTCTCGCGCTTCACGGTCGGCCTGGGCCTCGGCGTTCTCGGCCTCGAGTCGCACGCGTGCACGCTCGGCACGGCCAAGGTCGCTGATGTACTCGTTGCGGTCCGAGATGCCCTTGATCTCGAACGAGTCGACGTCGAGCCCCTGGCTGTGCAGGGCGTCCTTGGCGACGTCGAGCACAGCGACGGTGAGCTGATCGCGCTTGCGGATGATGGTCGACACGTCGGTCGCACCGATCGAGGCGCGGAGCGAACCGGACAGGACCTCGCGCGCGAAGTCGTCGATCTTCTTCTCCTGCCCGAGGAACCGCTGTGCGGCCGCCCGGATCGAGGCGTCGGTCTCGCCGACCTTGACGAGCGCGACGGCCTCGACGTCGATGGTGACACCGCGGGAGTCCTGCGCGTTGACGTTGATGTCGATCGCACGCGAGCTGAGCGACAGCTTCGCGACCTTCTCGAAGAAGGGGCGGACGAGCACGCCGGCGCCGAGCACGACCTTGATGCCGGACTCGACGGTCTCGGTGCCGTCGGCGTTCTTGACCTTGCGGGAGCGCTTGCCCGTGATGATGAGCGCTTCGTCGGCACCGGCGTTGCGGTACACGACCTTGGCGTAGATCAGCGCGATCACGGCGAGGACGATGATCCCCACGACGATCAGCGGGACGGCTCCGAGCGCGAACAGGACTTCCATGACTCCCCCTTGAGGACCAGGCGCCAGCCTGGATTCCGCATCTGTTGTTCCGTTGGCTCCCATCCTAGGAGCGCACGCGGACAGCGGGGCCGCGCTGGGGAGGGTTGGGGACAACAGACGGGAGGCGCGGTGCAGGATCACCTGCACCGCGCCTCCCGTCCGGGGTTGCGTCAGCGCCTACGCGCCCGCACGCCACCACTCGTCGAAGGGCGTCGCCGGCACCTGGCGCTTGTGCTCCGTCGCGCGGTAGCGCGACTCGATCGCCTCGGCGACCTCGACCGGCACGTCGTGTCCCTGCAGGTAGGCGTCGATCTCGGCGTAGGTGAGTCCGAGGTTCGCCTCGTCGGTCTGCCCGGGCAGCTCGTCGAGCAGGTCGGCGGTGGGCGCCTTCTCGTACAGGCGAGCGGGTGCGCCGAGGTGCTCGAGCAGCTGCCGCCCCTGGCTCTTCGACAGCCCGGTGAGCGGGGTGAGGTCGACGCCGCCGTCGCCGTACTTGGTGAAGAAGCCCGTGACGGCCTCGGCCGCGTGGTCCGTGCCGACCACCAGCAGGCCGCGCTGCCCGGCGATCGCGTACTGGGCGACCATCCGCATGCGCGCCTTGACGTTGCCCTTCACGAAGTCGCTCAGCTCGATACCCGAGGCCGCGGTGTCCTCCATGACCCCGTCGACCCCGTGCTCGATGTTCACGGTGACGCCAGGTTCGGCCGCGATGAACTGCAGGGCGAGCTGGGCGTCGTCCTCGTCGGCCTGCACCCGGTAGGGCATGCGGACGGTCGTGAACTCGGCCGGGTGCCCCTCGGCGCGGAGCGACTCGACCGCGAGCTGGGTCAGGCGGCCGGCCAGGGTGGAGTCCTGTCCGCCGCTGATGGCGAGGAGGTACCCCTTCGCCCCGGTCGTCAGCAGGTAGTCGCGCAGGAACCCGACACGACGGGCGACCTCCTGCTCCGGGTCGATGGTCGGCTGGACGTTGAGGTCCGCTGCGATGGCGGCTTGGAGTTCACGCACCACCCCAGTATCACGCCGATCCGGCTCCGTGGACCGGCAGGTTCCCGAAGACGTCCATCGGATCAACCGGGAGGTCCCGGGGCGGCGGTGACCCGATCACCACCGCCCCGGGGATCCGCGACGACCCGAACGCGTCGCGGACCCGGTGAGGCGGACGCCGGTACCCGCCGGCGCCCGTCCTGGTCAGGCGCGACGAACTCGTCGCGCCGGGATCGCGGTGGGTGGTCCGTGGTGTGGCACGATGCCCCCTCCTCCGACGGGGTCTCCGCCGCTGATCCGCCCCCGGTGGTGAGCCAGGGGATGTGGGGCCCGTCGAACGGGCCGGAGGCGGCTGGTGAGGCCGCTTGCTGTGGAAGGTATCAGGGTCCGGGCAGGACTCGACACCCCCGTTGTGGGGTCACGGGTCAGGCTGGGTTCGTTGACAGTTCGATGCCTAACAGTTAGAGTCCTGATCATGCAGGCACCGGACTTCACGACACCGCTCCAGCTCATGCGGTGGATCGGATGGGCACAGCGCAAGGGCGCCGAGGAGTGGGTCCGTGAGCGCGACCTCACCCACGAGCAGTCCTTCGTGCTCGGGTACCTGCAGGAACACCCCGGCGCCATCCAGCGGGACATCGCCGAGGCCACCCGGACCAGCGCGGCCAGCGTCTCGAGTCTCCTGCAGGGACTCGAGCGGCGTGGCCTGATCGAACGACGACCGGACGCCACGAACGGGCGGACGAAGACGGTGCACGCCACCCAGGCGGGCATCGACCTCATCGCCGGGTTCACCGACGCGATGGTCGCCCTCGACGACTCCCTGCTCGCACCGCTCGACGCGGACGAACGCGCCACCCTGCGGCGGCTGCTGCAGAAGGTGACCGCGGAACTCGCGCCGCCGACCCGCTAGCCGCACCACCGCACCAGCGCACCACCCGCGCCACCGCACCGACCCGCTCCACGCACCACGCGCCTCCCGGCCGGATCCGCCGGCGCGCCCTCGCGATCCCGCGACCCCGCGATCCCGCGGTCCCGCGACCCCGCGACCCCATCGGTCGCGTGCTCCCCCCTGCCGTGCCGGCGTCCGTCGGCGCGCCCACCGTCATGCCCGGAAGGGAACCGTCATGTCCTCCACCACCGCTGCGGCGACGAACCGCTGGTACCTCTCTGCTGCCCCGATCGCCCGAGCCCTGGTGCACCTGTGCGTGCCGATGGCCGCCGCGATGGTCGTCAGCGCCCTGTACAACGTCATCAACGCGGGCTTCATCGGCGCCCAGCACGACACGTCCCTGCTCGCCGCGATCACCTTCGGCACGCCGCTGCTCGGCCTCGTGATGGCCGTGGGCGGGGTGTTCGGCGTCGGCGGCAGCGCCTTGATGTCCCGGTTGCTCGGAGCATCGGAACACGATCCCGACAAGGCGCGGGACATCAAGCACGTCGCCTCGTTCGCCCTGTGGGGAGCCGTGGTGACCGGCGCCGTGCTCGGCGTCGTCGGACTCCTGCTGCTCCGCCCGCTCGTCGCCGTCCTCGGTGCCGACGCGGCAGCGGTCCCCGCCACGAGCGAGTACGTCGCCGTGATGCTCGCGTTCGTCCCCGTCCTCGCCGCGTCCTTCGCGCTCGAGCAGATCGTCCGCTCCGAGGGTGCCGCGCGGCAGGCGATGATCGGCCTGGTCCTGTCCACGGTCGGCAACCTGGTGTTCGACGTCCTGTTCATCCTGGGGCTGCACTGGGGTGTCGGCGGCGCCGCACTCGCGGTGGGCTTGGCCAACGTGGTCTCGATCGCCTACTGGGTGACCTGGCTGCAGCGGAACAGCGAGAACGTCAGCTTCGCACCGAAGTGGTTCACCCTGCGTGCGGACATCCTGAAGCCCGTGTTCGGCATCGGCGTCGGCGAACTGCTGCAGTCCGCGTTCCTCATCGTCACGACACTCGTCCTCAACAACCTCGCCGCCGCCTACGGTGACGACCCGCTGGCAGCGATGGGCGTCGCGGTCCGCATCGCCCAGGTGCCGGAGTTCCTGGTGATGGGCGTGACCATCGGCGTGCTGCCGCTGCTCGCCTACGCGTTCGGCGCGGGCGACGCCGATCGACTCCGCTCCGGCCTGCGCGCCGCGGCCCTGACCGTCGGCGGCATCGTGCTCGTCTTCTCCGGCACCGTGTTCGTGTTCCGCGAGCAGGTCTTCACGATCTTCTCCGGTGACCACTCGGTACTCGCGATCGGCATGACGATCCTGACGGCACAGCTCGTCGCCGCCGTCGTCAACGGGTTCACGGGGCTGCTCACGTCGCTGTTCCAGGCGACCGGGATGGTCATGCCCGCGATGGTGCTGTCGATGGCGCAGGGCGTGCTGTTCATCCCGATCGTGATCGCCGGCAACGTGTGGTTCGGGCTGGCCGGGATCATCTGGGCACTCACCGTCACCGAGGGCATCGTGTTCGTCGCCGCCGTCGTCCTCTGGCTGGCGACCCGGGGTCGCATCGCGCGAGGCCTGGCCGAGGGCAGCGCGGCACGCGCCGACGCCGCACTGGAGGCCGCCCCCGTGGCGTGAGGCGCGTCGCCCCCGGCGTCACGCACCACGTGCGGACGGGAGGCCCGCTGCCGGTCCGGCACCGGGCCTCCCGTCCGTCGCGTGGTCGCGTGACGTGCGCCGCGCGCGCTGGGTGCTACGCGCTACGGCCGCGCCGCAGCAGCAGCACGACGACCGCGCCGGCCACCAGGACGGCTCCGGCGCCGAGGCCGATCCACACGCCCGGCGCGATGCCCGGCGACGAGGACGGAGCACCGTCCGAGGCTCCGGTGGCCGTCGCGGTGGCACTCGGCGTCGGAGCGGTGCTCGGCGTCGGGGTGACACTCGCGCTCGGGGTCGACGTCGGCGCTGCGGCCCGGTACTCGAACGCGAGCGTTCCCTCGATCGGGTGGCCGTCCGGCGACACGTACCGCCAGAGCACCGTGTAGCTGCCCTGGTCGAGGTCGACCGCGCGGCGCATTGTCGTCCCGGAGACCGTCACGTCACCCTTCGCGACGTCGGCACCGGAGGCATCCGTCACCTGGATCCGGAGTCCGGCATCGAGGCCGGCGAGCGGCGCTTCCGAGAAGGTCAGGTCGACGGACTCGAGCGGTTCGGTGACGACCGCCCCGTCCGCCGGGGTACTGCTGGTCAGGGCCGAGTGGGCCGACGCGGGCTGGACACCGACGAGCGTCAGCAGTCCCGCCGCGACGATCGCCAGTGCCGCCGCCGTGGTTCGGGCTGTGCGCATGCGCAGACTCTACCGACGGCCGAGCGGCAGCCCGCTGGGGGTCAGAGCTGCTCGCCGAGGAAGTCCGCGTAGGTGGGCTCGTAGCGCGCTTCGCTGACGCTGACGAGCTGGTGGCCGGTTCCTTCGAGGCGTTCGGCGACGAGGGCGGCGAGGTCCTCGGGCGAACGGAGCCCGTGGCGGTGCCACGCGTTCTGGATGGTGGCGGTCATGGCGACCAGCCCTTCGTCGAGATGATGCGCATCTCGGATCCGCCCGGGTCGACCCGCTGTGCCAGACCTCACAGATCGTGAGGAGCATCGTGACGACGAGTCCCTGATGACTGACCCGGTACCGCAACGATACGGTCGGGCCGGATCGCCGTCGAGGCGGATGCGCTTCGCGGCTGACGGACGCGACGGACCGGCGCGGCGGGTGCGCTGTAGCGTCGGCGCATGGAGATCCTCTTCGTCCACGGCGCGCTCGTGCGCGACGGCGACTGGTGGTGGCAGCCCACCGCCGACCTGCTGTTCGAACGAACCGGTGTCCGCAGTCGATCGGTGGCGCTGCCGTCCTGCGGCGAGGGCCCGTCCGGCCGCCCCGAAGGCGGTCTCGCCGAGGACGCGGCAGCGCTCCGGGCCGCGCTCGACCGCAGCGACGGCGCGATCGTCGTCGGGCACTCGTACGGCGGCACGGTCGTCGCCGACGCCGGCCAGCACGGTGCCGTCGAGCACCTGGTCCACGCGTCGTCCTATCTGCCCGACGTCGGATCGGCCCAGGCCGGGATCATGTCGGACGAGCCCGACCCGGTGGCGATCGGTGATGCCGGGGACGGAGCCCTGGCACTGGTCGGGTACGACGCCTCGTTGTTCGGCGCGCGGTTCCTGCAGGACGCCGTCCCCGAGGTGCAGCGGGCTGCGTGGGACCGCGTCACCGCACAGTCCACTGCCGCGTTCGTCACGCCGACGACCGCCGCGGGCTGGCAGGGCGTCGACTCCACCTACCTGGTCTGCACCGAGGACCGGAGCACCACCGTCGGCCTCCAGCGAGCGCACGCGGCACGTGCGACGCGGAGCGTCGACGTCCCCACCGGGCACCATCCCTTCATCACCCGGCCCGACCTGGTCGTCGAGCAGCTCGAGCTGCTGCTCGGAAGCGCCGCGGCTTGAGACGTCGCGACGACGGACGGGAGGCCCGGTGCCAGCTGGCACCGGGCCTCCCGTCATCAGGGGGTCGCGCCCAGGGCGCGGGTCCGCTCGATCAGTCGGTGCCGGAGTCGAAGGCCGCGCCCTCGGAGGCGAGGTCCGTGCGACGACCCATCGCGTCCTCGGCGTCGGAGGCGACGATCGCGCCTCCGAGGATCTCCTCGGCCTCGCCCGCCTCGAGCTCGCCGACGAGCTCGGCCGTCGCGCCACCGATGAGGCCGGCGGCGGCGTACTGCTCGAGCCGCGAACGGGAGTCCGCGATGTCGAGGTTGCGCATGGTGAGCTGGCCGATGCGGTCGTCCGGGCCGAAGGCGGCGTCGCCGACGCGCTCCATCGACAGCTTGTCCGGGTGGTACGACAGCGCCGGGCCCGTGGTGTCGAGGATCGTGTAGTCGTCACCGCGACGCAGGCGCAGCGTGACCTCGCCGGTGACGGCGGAGGCGACCCAGCGCTGCAGCGACTCACGGAGCATGAGGGACTGCGGGTCCAGCCAGCGACCCTCGTACATCAGGCGACCGAGACGGCGACCCTCGTTGTGGTACGAGGCGACCGTGTCCTCGTTGTGGATCGCGTTGAGCAGGCGCTCGTAGGCGATGTGCAGCAGCGCCATGCCCGGAGCCTCGTAGATGCCACGGCTCTTCGCCTCGATGATGCGGTTCTCGATCTGGTCGGACGCACCCAGGCCGTGGCGGCCACCGATCACGTTCGCCTCGTAGACCAGGGCGACCGCGTCGGGGTACTCGACGCCGTTGATCGCGACGGGGCGACCGGCCTCGAACCGGACGCTGACGATCTCGGTCGCGACCTCGACGTCGTCACGCCAGGCGGCGACACCCATGATCGGTTCGACGATGTCCAGGCCGCTCGACAGCTCTTCGAGGCTCTTCGCCTCGTGCGTCGCGCCCCAGATGTTCGCGTCCGTCGAGTACGCCTTCTCGGTGGAGTCGCGGTACGGGAACCCGCGGGCGACGAGCCACTCGCTCATCTCCTTGCGGCCGCCGAGCTCCTCGACGAACTCGGAGTCGAGCCACGGCTTGTAGACGCGCAGACGCGGGTTGGCCATCAGGCCGTAGCGGTAGAACCGCTCGATGTCGTTGCCCTTGTAGGTGGAGCCGTCGCCCCAGATGTCGACGCCGTCTTCCTTCATCGCGCGGACGAGCATCGTGCCCGTCACCGCGCGGCCGAGCGGCGTCGTGTTGAAGTACGTCTTGCCACCGGAGCGGATGTGGAACGCACCGGTCTGCAGGGCGACCAGGCCTTCTTCGACCAGGGCGCTCTTCGCGTCGACCAGTCGGGCGATCTCGGCGCCGTACTCGTGGGCGCGGCTCGGGACGGCGTCGATGTCCGGCTCGTCGTACTGGCCGATGTCGGCCGTGTACGTGCAGGGGATCGCTCCCTTCTCGCGCATCCAGGCAACGGCGCAGGAGGTGTCGAGACCCCCTGAGAACGCGATGCCGACTCGTTCGCCGACGGGGAGACTGCTCAGGACCTTGGACACGGGGTCAATCGTACGGGGCCAGCGGGCTCGGCTACCGTCCGGGGCGACGGTTGTGGAGAACTGCCCTGCAACCTGACCCGCCGTCACACCAGGAAGGGAACGAGATGACTGCCGATGCCCTCGACGTCCGGGCGGAGCTCCGCGCTTTGATCGAGCGCCGTTCCGCCACGCTCGAAGTGATCGCACAGACGACCGGGATCTCGGAGTCGACTCTCTCCGCGTACCTGTACGGCCCAGGGACCGAGCACCAGGGCCTGACCGCCCTCGGGACCGGACTGACTCCCGACGAATCGCAGCGGCTCGCCGTCCTCGCAGCCATGCTGGCCGCAGCTCCGAGCGTGCCCGACGACGACCGCGTCCGCGGCATCCTCGAGGCTCTCACGCAGGCCTCGGGGCTGACGGTCGCGAACATCGCGTCGCTCACCGGGATCGCGGAGTCCGACCTCGACGCGTTCACGAACGATCCGACCGGGGTGAGCGCTGCCGTGAAGTACTCGATCGCGACCAGGACCTCGTTCCTCGTGAACGCCGTCAACCTCGCGACACCGAGGCACTGAGCGATACCAACGCGCGGAAGGGACTCGAACCCCTTCGACCTGCTGGTGCCCCTGGAGGGACTCGAACCCCCAACCATTTCCTTAGGACGGAACTGCTCTTCCATTGAGCTACAGAGGCTGGCCCGTCCACTCTAGCGGCGGAAGTCCTGCAGGAACGCGTGCAGTTCGTCGACGAACAGGTCGGGCTGCTCGAACGGCGCGAAGTGCCCGCCGCGGTCGAGTTCGTGGTGGAACACCAGGTTCGTGGTGCGCTCGAGCCACTCGCGCGGCGCCCGCACGATGTCGCCCGGGAAGATCGAGAACCCGGACGGCACCTCGACCCGTCGTTCCAGCTGCTCCGCCGGGATCGCCGCGTTCGCGTGGTACATCCGCATCGCCGAGCCGATCGTGCCCGTGGCCCAGTACTCGGTGAGCAGCGCCAGCACCTCGTCGCGCGTGTAGACCGACCACGGGTCCCCGCCGCAGTCGCTCCATGCCCGGAGCTTCTCGAGGATCCAGGCGGCCAGCCCCGCGGGCGAGTCGTTCAGCCCGACGGCGGCGGTCTGCGGCTTCGTGCGGTGCAGCATCGCGTAGGCACCCTCGGCGGTGCGCCACCGATCGGTCGCGGCGACGAACTCCCGCTCGGCGGCGGACAGCGTCGACGCATCGAGGCCCGGCCAGGCGAGCCCGCCGTCGATGCGGTGCACGGCGACGACCCGGTCTGGGTGGTCGAGCGCCAGGTAGCGGGCGACGTGCGTGCCGATGTCGCCGCCGGACACCGCGAACCGCTCGTACCCCAGGTCCGTCATCAGCGTCGCCCACATGCCGGCCACCTGCCGGGCGTCGAGCACCTGCGGCGGTGCATCCGAGAATCCGTACCCGGGCATGTCCGGCACGACGACGTCGTACCCGGCGTCGACGAGCATCGGCAGCACCTTGCGGTACCGCCACCCCGAGTCCGGCCAGCCGTGTGCGAGCAGGACCGGCAGTGCGTCGGACCGCTCGGCACGGGCGTGCAGCATGTGGATGCCGATGCCGTCCACGACGACACGGCGCGAGGGCAGCGCGGCGAGCTCGGCGCGGTGTGCGTCGAAGTCGAACCCGTCGGCCCAGTACTCGACGAGCGGGCGAAGGACGTCGAGGTCCACGCCGAGCGACCAGCCGACCCCCGCGGGCGCGTCCGGCCAGCGCGTGGCACGCAGCCGAGCGCGTAGGTCGTCGATGGTCGCGTCGTCGATGTGCGGTGTCTCGCCCATGCCGGCGACGCTAGTCAGCGCCACCGACGAACGGAAGCCCGCAGACCGAGCGTGACCTCGTCGAGGTCCCGTGCCTGGCGACGCCCGTCAGTCGCGGTCGCTGCCCTGCGGCTTCGGCAGGTACGGCTGGATGGCCGCCGCGAGGGCCGCGGGAGTCATCGACTGCAGCCACATCGTGCCCGGCCCGTGCACCTCGGCGAGGAACATCGAGTCGCCGAAGACCTTGTTCTTGATGCCCTTCACCGTGGCGAACTCGACGGGCATCCCGGCGCGGTACATCGCCAGGTGCCCCGGGTGGATCAGCAGCGACTCCCCCGCCGCGAGCTCGACCTCGGTGAGTTCCCCGGCGAGCTGCACCCAGGCGGTCCCGGTCCCGCTCAGCGTCTGGAACACGACACCGGCACCGCCGAAGATGCCGGCGCCGAGCCGCTTCTGCAGCCCCACCGACACGTCCACGCCGAGGGTGCTGGCGGTGTACGAGCCGTTCTGCACCATGTAGGTGTCGTCCGGGTCGACAGTGATCTCCCGGATCGTGCCGGGCAGTTGCGCGGCGATGCTGAGCTGCCCACCGATTGGTGGCGCCGTGTACCGGGTGAGGAACAGCTGTCCACCGCCGAGCACCCGCTTCAACCCGTTCAGGAAGCCGCCTCCGCCAGCGTGCGTGGTCGAGGTGTCCATCTCGAACCCCGTGGTGAGCCAGGCGATGTCGCCGCCCTCGGCGACGACCTGCTCGCCGGCGTCGAGGGTGATGTGCAGGACGGGCATCGTCGTTCCGGAGATCTCGCTGTGCATCAGCCACTCATCCCTCGTGTCGCGGGTCCGTCGGTCTCGCCGCCGCCGGTGGTGGTGTGGCGTTCCCGGCGGCTGCGGAGTGTCTCACGCGCCACGCTGATCGCGATCGCGACCGAGAGCGCGATCAGGATGATCTCGATGACTCCGGTGGTTGCCGGGGGCTCGGCGCCCTCGTGGTTGCGGCCCGCGGTCTGCAGGAACAGCGCGGCGTCGTTGAGCCCGTGCAGGAGCATCGGCACCCACAGCTTCCCGGTGGCGCGGCGGGCCGCGTAGAAGAGCGCTCCGTCCATGCTGAGGAACGCAACCTGGAACAGGACCAGGCCGAGCGGGAGTCCGGCGATCACGAAGCCGACCACGTGGGCGAGGCCGAACATCACCGAGGAGACGATGAGGACGACGAACTCGGAGTGGTGTGCCCGGAGCGCGGTGACGAGGATCCCGCGGAAGAACAGCTCCTCGCCGACGCCGACGCCGAGCGCCCCGATGAGCACGACGACGATGATCCCGACCGACGCCTCGGACCACGGCACGAGGCTGTACAGGATCACTGTCGAGACGAGGGACAGCACCGGAGCGGCGAGCCACCACCAGCGCCGAGGGCGGCCGACGGCGACGGCCGGTTCTCGCCAGATGTCGCTCCACCAACCCGAACGTCGGGCGAAGAACACTCCGGCGACGATCATGATGCCGACCGGGATCCAGGTGCCGGCGAGCCAGTCCGCGATCGGGTGGTTCTCCCCGTCGACGACGGCGCTGAGCAGGTTCCCCACCCCGGCGGCCATGAGGACGTAGACCACACAGGCGACGAGGGCGATCCAGAACAGCCGCGGGACCTCGCGACGCCCATCGACCGGGGCGGTCATGCGGCCACTCCCTGCTGGTCGGTCTCGGTCGAGGTCCCGGTCTCGGGGCTGCTGACACGGCCCTTGATGAAGAAGAGCACCAGGAGTGCGAGCACCGGGTAGGCGAAGTTGAAGATCCCCGCGAAGCCGATCAGCCCGGCGTCACCGGCGGCCGCAGCGGTGGTGTCGATGCCACCGGTCGCCAGGATCGTGGTCGGGTCGGTCGCCGCGTGCAGGAGCATCGCGGGGACGATGCTGCCCGTGACCCGCATCGACAGGTAGAACATCATGCCGGCGCCGAACGTGTACACGACCGTGACGGCCACCGTGACGAGCGGTGTCCCTCCGATGGCGTTCGAGGCGTGCATCAACCCGAACAGCAGCGACGACAGCAGCGCGACGGTGCGTTCGGTGTGGTGCCCGCGTCGGAGGAGGTTCACGGCGACGCCACGGGCGATGAGCTCCTCGGCGAACCCGATGCAGAGACCGAGGAAGAGCACCGCGAAGACCACGGAGACCGAGTACGACGACCAGTTCGTCGCGACGAGCCGGATCACGATCGGGACGAGCAGCAGCACGACGGCGATCCACATCCACCCGCGTCCGGGCAGTGGCTGGCGACCGAAGACCTCGCGCCCCCATCCGAGCGTGCGGACGAAGACCAGGGTGAGCAGCCCCATCACGATGATCGGCAGGGCGATGCCGACGACCACTCCGCGGGGTGAGGCGAACAGCTCGTCCGCGGTGATGCCGCTGGCGAGGGTGTGGGCGTTCAGCCAGCCGAGCCCCTCGTAGACCGCCAGGTAGAGGACGACGGCCAGCACCGCGCGCCACCACCCGCCACGGTTCCAGAACCGCTGCCACGGGTTCCGTCCCGCTGCCGTGTCGGTCGAGCGCTCTGTTCCTGCGGCCATGCTGTCCTCGCGGGTCTCGGTCGTCGGGGCGTCTGGTGAATGGTCCTCACGTCAGCGTAGTGCGAGCCCGGAACGCTCCGGGGGCCATGGACGCGCGACGGACGGACTGGAGGCCCGTGGCGGCGTCGCCACGGGCCTCCAGTCCGTCTCCTGGTGCGTACCGACAGCCGCTACGCGGCCACGAGGTACTCGTCCCACTCCGCCTGCGGGCGCTCGATGCCGCGCACGACCCACGAGGACCCGTGCGGCACCTTCGGCGGGAACCGGAGGCGCCACCCCATCTCCTGCGGGGTGCGGTCGCCCTTGGTGTTGTTGCAGGCCAGGCAGCAGGCGACGAGGTTCTCCCACGAGTCCTGCCCACCGCGCGACCGCGGCTGCACGTGGTCGATGGTGGTGGCGTGGCGGCCGCAGTAGGCACAGTGGTTGCCGTCCCGACGCAGCACACCGCGACGGGACACCGGCACGAGCCTGGAGTGCGGGATGCGCACGTAGCGGGTGAGGATGATGACGGACGGACGGTCGTAGCTCGACGTCGACCCGGTGACCGGGTGTTCGACGTCGGCGGCGACGATGGCGGCCTTCTGGTTCATGACCAGCACGAGGGCTCGTCGGAACGAGATCACCGCGAGGGGCTCGTAACCGGCGTTGAGGACGAGAGTGCGCATGGGTTCCCTTCCGACGTGCCTGGACGGCTTCCAGGCGCTGCGGGTGCGTCGGACCGACGACGCGAACGGGTGAGGACGACCTGTTCACACCCCTGGAACCACGAAGAGCACCACCCGGATGGGCAGTGCTCTCGTCATGCAGGGGCGTGCTCGTGCACGCAGGCTGTGCTCGACCATATGTCGACGCGCGCGCGCCGACCCATGGTGCGGGTCGTGCGGAACATCGACATGAGGGTCTCCTGTTCGCGCCGGTGCGGACCGGTGCAGCGTCAGGTTAACCCAGAAACCGGCCCGGCACGAGGGTGTGCGGGCCGGTTCTGGAGAAGTTCACACTCCCCCGGGGGCAGTGTTCGCTAGATGCCGAAGCGGACGATGTGGTAGTCGCTGGTCCAGATCGGACGGATCTGCACGGTGCCGCCGGGCTTCGGGGCGTCCATGATCATGCCGTTCCCCATGTAGAAGCCGTCGTGCGCCTCGTTGTTGAAGATGACGACGTCGCCGGGCTGCGCCTCGGACTCGGGGATCGTCGTGCCGGCCTGGTCCTGCAGCGGCACCGAGTGCGCGAGGTTGATGCCGTACTGGGCGTACACGAACATGATGAAGCCGGAGCAGTCGAAGCCCGACGGGTCCGCGCCACCGAAGACGTACGGGGTGCCGATGTACTGCTTGCCCGTGGCGACCACGGCCGGCAGCGAGAACGGGGTGTCGGCAGCGGACGAGCTGGCCGCGTACTCGGCGGCGGTCGGCCCGGTGTACGAGGAGTACTGCTTCGCCGTCGCGGCGCGGGCGGACTGGGTCTGCTCGGCCTGCTCGGCGGCTTCCTTCGCTGCGGCAGCCTGGTCGGCGGCGGCCTGCTTCGCGGCCTTCTCGGCGTCGAGCGTCGCGGTGGACGTCGCGCCGAAGCCGTCACGGCTCGTGTCGGCGAGCGCCACGGCGTCGGAGACCGACAGTTCCTGGCTCTGCGTGGCACGGACCTGACGCTGGGCATCGGCGGCGGCGGTCGAGTTGCTCGAGGTCGTCGCTGCGAAGGCCGGGGCGACCGCGACCGTGCCGAACATGCCGGCGGCCACGGTGAGGACGACCGGCGCGAGGAACTTGCGCTTGCGCGACGACGAGGTGGCCTTGGCGGTGTTCGCTGCGGCCGCGGCCTGGGCGGCACGACGACCACCGGGCAACGGGGCGGAGCGCACCGGCACGACCTTGCGGACCGGGCGGCCCTCGGTCTCGCGCACGGCCCGCCGGGTGAGCGGGGCGGTGGTGGCGTTCTCGGTGTTCGTCGGGTTCGCGGGCGTCTGGTCGTCCGCGGCGGTACCGGTCTGCGTCAAGAGGTGGGTCTCCAACGTCTCGTCATCACGCCGCCGTGGGTGTCCGGCAGTGTGCAACCCCATCCGTTCGTCATCGTTTCCGATCGAGGCAGGAGACGGGTTCGAGACGTCCTGCCACGGGTCTCCGGCTCAGGGGCAGCGCGGCGACTCGGACGAGTGTACGGAGGCGTCGTTACCGTGTCGAGACCAAACGCCCCGTGTGTAACGAAACGGTAAAGACTCTCAGGGAGGACCAGGAACGGTCAGTCCCGCTCGATGTAGACGTGCTGCGCGACCTCGATGGGCAGCTCGATGCCCGAGTCCTCGCCCTCGACGCGGACCGCGACGTAGGCGCCCGCACGCTGCACGCTCGCCACGCGCCCGGGCATGACGCCGGCGGTGCGGAGCTGGTGGAGGAGCTCCGGTTCGAACTGCACGGGCTCGCCCAGGCGTCGGACCACCCCGGTCGTGACGGCGTCGGTGCCCTCGGTCGCGGCGACGATGTTCTGGACACCGTCGAGGAACCCGGCGGCCGCGGGGCCACCGATCTCGGCCAGTCCGGGGATCGGGTTGCCGTACGGCGACTCGGTCGGGTTGCCGAGCATCTCGAGCAGGCGGACCTCGACCTGCTCGCTCATGACGTGCTCCCACCGGCAGGCCTCATCGTGCACGAAGGCCCAGTCGAGTCCGATGACGTCGGCGAGCAGGCGTTCGGCCAGGCGGTGCTTGCGCATCACGTGGGTGGCGCGGGAACGGCCTTCGTCGGTGAGCTCCAGGTGGCGGTCACCGGAGACGACGACCAGGCCGTCGCGCTCCATGCGGGCGATGGTCTGCGAGACCGTCGGGCCCGAGTGTCCGAGGCGCTCGGAGATGCGCGCGCGCAGCGGCACGATCGCCTCTTCCTCGAGGTCGAGGATGGTGCGAAGGTACATCTCCGTGGTGTCGACGAGATCGGTCACGGTCCGCCTCTCATGTCTGGGCCCAGCGCCGACCACACTACTTGTTCGCACCGACGAACACCGACCGGCGCCCGGGTGCACGTGAGAAAGGGTCATCCGACGCGGTGGACGAGCGGGTCGAACCCTCCCCGTCCGGCCGGTACACGGGCTCGGGCAGGCGGATCGTCGTCGGTAGGATCGGTGCATGGCAGACATCGTCATCCCGGCCGAACTCCTCCCCACCGACGGTCGCTTCGGCTGCGGTCCGTCGAAGATCCGCGGCGCCCAGCTCGAGTCCCTCGTGACGCGCGGTGCCACGATCCTCGGCACCTCGCACCGCCAGAAGCCCGTGAAGGACCTGGTCGGCAGCGTCCGCTCCGGCCTCGCCGACCTGTTCCAGATCCCCGAGGGCTACGAGGTCGTCCTCGGCAACGGCGGCTCGACCGCGTTCTGGGACGCCGCCGCGTTCGGCCTCATCGAGCGCCGTGCCGAGAACCTGTCCTTCGGCGAGTTCGGGTCGAAGTTCGCCAAGGCCGCAGCGACCCCGTGGCTCGAGGCTCCGCACGTCGTCGAGGCACCGGGTGGCTCCCTCGCCGCACTCGAACCGGTCGAGGGCGTGGACGTCTACGCCTACCCGCACAACGAGACCTCGACGGGTGTCATGGCCCCGGTGGTCCGCGCGACCGGTGACGCCGGCGCCCTCACCGTCGTCGACGCGACCAGCGCCGCCGGTGGCGCCCTGTTCGACGTCAGCGCCACCGACGTCTACTACTTCGCCCCGCAGAAGAACTTCGCCTCGGACGGCGGCCTGTGGCTCGCGCTGCTCTCCCCCGCCGCGATCGAGCGGATCGAGCGGATCGCCGCCTCCGACCGGTACATCCCGGAGTTCCTGTCGCTCAAGAACGCCGTCGACAACTCGCGTCTGAACCAGACCCTGAACACCCCGGCGATCTCCACGCTGCTGCTCCTCGACGAGCAGGTGCGGTGGATGAAGGAGTCCGGTGGCCTGGCGTGGGCGGACCTCCGCACGAAGACCTCGTCGTCGACCATCTACGACTGGGCCGAGGCCAGCGACTGGGCGACCCCGTTCGTCACCGACCCCGCCGCTCGCTCCCAGGTCGTCGCCACGATCGACCTCGACGACTCGATCGACGCCAAGGCCGTGGCCGCGACCCTGCGCGCGAACGGCATCGTCGACACCGAGCCGTACCGGAAGCTCGGCCGCAACCAGCTGCGCGTCGCGACGTTCACCGCCATCGACCCGGACGACGTCGCGAAGCTCGTGCGCGCGATCGACTTCACGATCGACGCCCTGCGCTGACCTCGGGGACACCCGCCGGAACGAGGACGGGCCCGGCACCACCGGATCGGTGATGCCGGGCCCGTTCGTCGGTCCGGGTCAGGCGCGGTGGAAGCCCGGGTCGGCCTCGCCGGCGTCGAGCTGGTCGACCTCGAGATCGGCGTCGGGCTCGAACGGCTGCACGCGGCGGGCACGGCGGCGACGGGGCGGTTGCGGGGCCTCGTCCTCGGCAGCCGAGCTGGCGGAGGTGTCAGTGTCGCTGTCGCTCACATCGGCGAGCGCATCGACGTCCACACCCTCGATGTCGTCGTCGTCCGACTCGTCGAGGTCGTCCTCGTCGGTGTCGAACTCGTCGTCATCGTCATCGTCGTCGTCCGACTCGTCGTCGTCCTCGTCGTCCTCGTCGTCATCCGAGTCGTCGTAGTCGTCGTCCTCGTCCGAGTCCTCGTCGTCCGACTCGTCGTCGTCTTCGTCGTCATCGGACTCGTCGTCGTAGTCCTCGTCGTCGGAGTCATCGTCCGACGCGTCCTCGGCGCCGTCCTCACCCTCGTGCTCCTGCGCGGCCCGGTACTCGGCCAGTCGCTCGGACCACGGCACCCACTCGGGCGCGACGAGCGAGCCGTCCCCGGGCATCAGCTCGACCTCGAGCACGGTCGGTTCGTCGTCGCCGACCTTGGCGACGCTGACGGTCCACCGCCACCCGGGGTAGCCGGGCAGCCGGTTGGCGAACAGGACGGACACGACGCCGTCCCCTTCGTCCACGGTGCCGACGGGTGCACCGACGGTCGACTCCGGGGTGACCTCGAGCAACGCCTCGCGCGCCAGGTCGGTGTAGTCGATGGACGCTGCGTCGGTGGACGCTGCGTCGGGAGCCGTCTCGGCCCCTGCTGTCTCGGACTCGGTCATGGGGTCACGCCTCCAACTGGTCTGCGACGTGCCGCAGGATGGCGGCGATGCGATCGCCGTTCTTCGGGTAGCGGCCGTGGCGGAGGTCTCCGCTGATCCGGTCGAGTTCCTTCACCAGGTCCTCGACGATCACGGCCATGTCGTCCGCGGAGCGACGGGTCATCCGCGACAGCGACGGCTGGGGCTCGAGCAGCCGCACGGACAACGCCTGCGACCCCTTCTTGCCCTGGACGACGCCGTACTCCAGCCGCGTGCCGGCCTTGACGGTCACGACGCCGTCGGGCAGCGAGGACGCGTGCAGGAACACCTGGTCGCCGTCGTCTCCGGTGATGAAGCCGAAGCCCTTGTCGTCGTCGTAGAACTTGACCTTGCCGGTGGGCATGCGTGGACTCCTCGAGGTCGTGGTACGGCCGTGGTGCGTCGGATATCCTGGGTCGATGGCCAAGCCGACCCGATCAACCGGGAACCCGCAGGACTCCGCAGAACCCCCGGTGACGTTCAATCGTACCGAACGCGCTCTGGCGTTCATGATCGGTGGGATCATCATCCTCGGCTTGCTCTGCTTCGTCGCGATGATCATCATGTGGCTCACCGCACCTGCTGCCCAGGGTGCGATGCCGTGGCCGGTGGTCATGGCGATCCCGCTCTTCGGCTTCCCGATCGCCATGGTGCTGGTCTTCACGCTCCTCGGCATCACCTGGACACGTCGCGCACGAGCGAACCGGACGGCTCGCTGACGTCCGCCCCGGACGCTGGCACCGGACGATGACGACCACCGCCGACCTCGCCGCCCGACTCCGGGCGATGCCGGACGATGCGCTCGAGCGCCTCGTCGCGGCGAGGCGACTCCCCACCGCTGCACTCGCCGAGACCGGCCCGCAGCGAATCACCGACTTCTTCGACCTCGCCGAGGCGCTCCGCAGCGACGACGCCGTGGACGCCGCCGTCGAGCACCTGCCGCGCGCGACGATCCTCGCACTGCGTGACGGCGGCGCCGTCGACGCGCTCGGCCCCGCGATCGAGCTCGGCCTCGCCGACGAGGACGGCGCAGTCGACGACGCGGTCGCCGCTCGCGTGGCCGCCCACCCCGACCTCACCTCGCTCGACGAGCAGCCTGGAGGCCCGGAGCAGGTCCGCCCCGCTGCTCCCGCCCTCGACGCCGTGGCGCTCGAGCGTGCGCGCACCACCGGCGCGGAGCAGGCGTTCGCGACGATGACCGTGCTCGCCGAACTGCTGCGGGCGGTCGACGCCGGCGCGGTCCGCGAACTCGTCAAGGGCGGGATCGGCATGCCGCTCGCCCGCACCCTCGCGGAGCGCATCGGCACCGACGCCGAACTCGTCGCCGGTCGCCTGGCGCTGCTCGACGACATCGGGTTCGCCGATCCCGACACCGGACGCTGGATCGTCACCGATGCCGGCCACGTGTGGTTGCTCGCCGGGTGGCCGGAGCGCTGGGTGTCGCTGGTGGCCGCGTGGTCGGACACGCTCCCGCCCGCCGTGCACCAGGTGCTCGACCTGGCCGACGGGGACCTGCGCGACCTCGTGCCGCTCGGGCGCTGGGCGTACCCGGCGGGGTCCCGCTGGCTCGACGCCCTGCTGCTCGACGTCGCCGGCACCGCGGCGTCGCTCGGCCTGGCGGTCGACGGCATAGTGACGAGCACCGGTCGGGCGCTCCTCGACGGCGACGACGAGCAGGCCGCCGACGACCTGCCGGGCACCGTCGAGCGGGTCTACCTGCAGCACGACCTCACCGTCATCGCACCGGGGCCGCTCGCGCCGGTGGACGACGACGCCCTGCGCACCGTCGCCGTGCTCGAGGCACCGGGCCTCGCGGCGCGCTACCGCATCTCCGAGGACACCCTGCGCGCGGCGTTCCGGGCCGGACACTCCCGCGACGACCTGCTGTCCCTGCTCGGACGGCTGTCGGCCACCGGGATCCCGCAGCCCCTCGCCTACCTGATCGACCAGGTGGCCGGACGCGACGGCAGCATCGTCGTCGACCGGGGGCCGGGTGGCGTCGGGACCGAGGTCCGCGGCACCGCCGACCAGCTCGACCTCGTCGGGGTGGACGCCGAGCTCCGACAGCTCGCGTGGGAGCGGCCCGACCTGACGACGCTGACCACGCGCTACCCGCCGCACGTCGTGCACACCGCGCTCGAGGACCAGCGCTACCCGGCCGTCCTGACGACCGCAGCCCGCCCCGAGGCGCACCACGGGCCTCCCGGCCGGCGCAGCCCCACCGGACGCTCGCCGGAACAGTCGGCGCACGCACTCGTCGAACGGCTCCGCCTGACGACGCAGCGCGGCGACGCGGAGCCGGAGCAGGAGTGGCTCGGTCGGCAGATCGACCTGGCCGTGCGCGGACGCACGCCGATCCGTGTGACCGTCCGGATGCCGGACGGCTCGGAGCGGCCGTTCTCGATCGTGCCGACCTCGGTCGCGGCCGGACGCGTCCGCGGGCGGGACACGGCCGTCGACGTCGAGCGGACCCTGCCGCTGTCGCTCGTCGTGTCGGTCGAGAGCGACGCCTGAGCCGCGCGGTCACCCGCACGCAGGTGCCGACGGCTAGGCTGGCAGGTCATGAACGGACCGCTGATCGTGCAGAGCGACCGCACCGTGCTCCTCGAGGTCGCGCACCCCGATGCCGAGGACGCACGCCACGAGCTCGCGGCCTTCGCCGAGCTCGAACGCGCTCCCGAGCACGTGCACACCTACCGGATCACCCGCCTCGGACTCTGGAACGCGCGCGCCGCGGGCCACGACGCCGAGGCGATGATCGACACCCTGGAACGCTTCGCGAAGTTCCCCGTGCCGCAGAGCGTCACGGTCGACATCCGCGACACGGTCTCGCGCTACGGACGGCTCGTGATCCGTCGCGAGGAACGACCCGACGCACCCGTGATCGCGAACTCCCCAGCCGAGGAACTCGAGCGGCTGCCGCTCCTGCTCCTCACCGCCGAGGACCCGTCGGTGCTGGCCGAGGTCATCCGGTCGAAGCGCATCAAGCCGCTGCTCGGTGACATGCGGTCCTCGACCGAGGTCGAGCTGCAGCCGTGGGCGCGGGGACAGATCAAGCAGGAGCTCGTGAAGCTCGGCTGGCCGGCGGAGGACCTGGCGGGCTACACCCCTGGCCAACCCCACCCGATCGACCTGGACACGGCCGAGTGGCACATGCGGCCGTACCAGGAGCAGGCCGTCGACACGTTCTTCGCCCAGGGCTCCGGCGTCGTCGTGCTGCCCTGTGGTGCGGGCAAGACGCTCGTCGGCGCGGGCGCGATGGCGACCGTCAAGGCGACCACGCTCATCCTCGTGACGAACACCGTCTCGGCGCGGCAGTGGCGCACCGAGCTCCTCAAGCGCACGACCCTGACGCCGGAGGACATCGGCGAGTACTCGGGCAGTGTCAAGGAGATCCGGCCGGTCACGATCGCGACCTACCAGATCCTCACCGCCCGCCGGAAGGGCGAGTACACGCACCTGTCGCTCCTCGACGCCCTCGACTGGGGCCTCATCGTGTACGACGAGGTGCACCTGCTGCCGGCGCCGGTGTTCAAGCTGACCGCCGACCTGCAGGCCCGCCGTCGCCTTGGTCTCACCGCGACGCTCGTTCGCGAGGACGGCCGCGAGGGCGACGTCTTCTCACTCATCGGGCCGAAGCGGTACGACGCCCCGTGGAAGGAGATCGAGGCGCAGGGCTACATCTCGCCGGCCTCCTGCTACGAGGTCCGCATCGACCTGCCGCACCAGGACCGCCTGGAGTACGCGGCGTCGAGCGACGACGAGCGCTACCGGCTCGCCGCGACGTCCCCGGCCAAGACCCCGGTGGTGCGGGAACTCATCGAGAAGCACCGTGGTGAGCAGATCCTGGTGATCGGGCAGTACATCGACCAGCTCGACGAACTGGCTGCGTCGCTCGACGCCGCGGAGATCACGGGGGCGACCCCGGTCGACGAACGGGAGCGGTTGTACGACGCGTTCCGGTCCGGCGAGGTCGACGTGCTCGTCGTCTCGAAGGTCGCGAACTTCTCGATCGACCTGCCCGACGCGACCGTCGCCATCCAGGTCTCCGGCTCGTTCGGGTCCCGGCAGGAAGAAGCACAGCGGCTCGGTCGGCTCCTCCGCCCGAACAAGGACGGCCTGCCCGCGTCGTTCTACACGCTCGTGGCCCGGGACACGGTCGACCAGGACTTCGCGCAGAACCGGCAGCGGTTCCTGGCGGAGCAGGGGTACTCGTACACGATCCTGGATGCCGACCAAGTCCAGACGCCCGTGGGCTGACGTACGAACCGCTCTCAGGAATCCCCGAGGGAACAGTCAGAAGATAAGACCATGAGCGATGGCCCCAAGATCCTGATCGTCGACGACGAGCCGAACATCCGCGACCTCCTGACGACCTCGTTGCGCTTCGCCGGCTTCGCCGTGCGTGCGGTGGGCAACGGAGCACAGGCGATCTCCGCCGTGCTGGAAGAAGAGCCGGACCTCATCATCCTCGACGTGATGCTGCCCGACATGAACGGCTTCGGCGTGACCAAGCGTCTGCGCTCCTCGGGCTACACGTCGCCGATCCTGTTCCTCACGGCGAAGGACGACACCGAGGACAAGATCACCGGCCTCACCGTCGGCGGCGACGACTACGTCACCAAGCCGTTCTCGCTCGACGAGATCGTCGCCCGCATCAAGGCCATCCTCCGTCGCACCATGAACGACGAGGAAGACGCGATCATCCGCGCCGGCGAGCTCACGATGGACCAGGACACGCACGAGGTCACGATCGGCGACGCGCAGATCGAGCTCTCGCCCACCGAGTTCAAGCTGCTCCGCTACCTGATGCTCAACCCGAACCGCGTGCTGTCGAAGGCGCAGATCCTCGACCACGTGTGGGAGTACGACTTCAACGGTGACGCGGGCATCGTCGAGAGCTACATCTCGTACCTGCGCCGCAAGCTCGACCAGTACTCCGCCGAGCCGATCATCCAGACCAAGCGCGGCTTCGGGTACATGCTGAAGGCGTCCAAGGCCTCGTAGCACCATCACCTCTTCACGGCGGTCGTCCGGTTTCACCGGGCGGCCGCTGTCTATCGTTGGGGCAGCATGCACACGCGAATGAACCACTGGTGGGACGGGATCTCCCTGCGCACCAAGATCACCGGGATCACGGTGCTGCTCGTCGCGCTCGGATTGCTCGTCGCCGGACTCGGCACGATGACGGTGCTGTCCACCTACCTCATGCAGCAGCTCGACAACACGGTCAAGCAGACGACCGAGCAGCTCGAGGGTCAGAACATCAGTGACGGCGAGCAGTACTGCAAGCTGTCCGTCGTGGTGTCGCAGAGCGCCTACGTCGCCGCGTACGACGCCGACGGTGACCGGATCTGCCAGACGAAGGCGTCGAGTCGACCCGACGTCCGTGAAGCCACCCTGGTCGAGGCCTCGCAGTCGAACCAGCGCATCTCGCTGTACGACAGCCAGCACAACCACGAGTGGCGCGCCCAGATCATCCCGGCGTCGCTGCAGAACCAGTCCGACGGCACCACCGAGACCGGCTACGTGCTCATCGCCGTCTCCAGTGCCGGCACCGACGAGACCATCGGCAAGTTCACCGCGATCTTCCTCGGGTTCGGGGCCTCGGTCATCCTGCTCGGTGCCATGCTCACCCGCCTGCTCGTCACCGCGACCTTCGACCCGCTGCGCGACGTCGAGGACACCGCTGCACGGTTCGCCGCGGGTGACTTCAACCAGCGCCTCGAGGCCGACACCCCGAACACCGAGGTCGGCCGGCTCAACCGCTCCCTCAACGTCATGCTCGAACGGATCGACTCCGCGTTCGAGGACCGCGAGCGCACCATCGCCCAGATGCGCCGGTTCGTCGGGGACGCCTCGCACGAGCTCCGCACGCCGCTGGTGTCCCTGCGCGGGTACGCCGAGCTGTACCGGATGGGCGCCCTGCGCAAGGAAGAGGACGTCGCCCAGGCGATGGAGCGCATCGAGAAGGAAGCGCAGCGGATGGGCCTGCTCGTGCAGGACCTGCTGCAGCTCGCCCGCATCGACGAGTCGAAGCCGCTCGAGCTCGGCCCGGTCGACCTCGTCGCCATCGCCCGTGACTCGGCGCTCGACACGATGGCCTCCAACCCCGACCGCGAGATCCAGGTCCTCGTCGAGGACTCCCTGACCGGCGAGAGCGTGCCCCAGGCCGTCCGCCCGTCGGCGTCGTCGTCCATCGGCTCTCCGGACTCCGGCGAAGCACCGCCCGTGTCGCCCACCTCGGCGAACACCACCGGGCCGATCGCGTTCTCGCGCCAGACCATCGCTCGACTCCGGGCCCGTCGCACCCGTGCCATGAACATCGACGCCGGTGCCGCGCCGACCGACGAGACCACCCCGCTGCCCACGGTCGTGCTGCCGAAGCGCCCGCCGATCGTCCTGGCGGAGGAGAACAAGATCCGCCAGATCGTCACGAACCTGATGGGCAACGCCATGCGGTTCACGGCGAACGACGACCCGATCGAGATCGGCATCGGCGTGGACGACGAGCGGGGCATGGCGCACCTCGACGTGATCGACCACGGTGAGGGCATCCCGCCGCAGCTGCGCGAGAAGATCTTCCAGCGCTTCTGGCGTGCGGACACCTCCCGCGCCCGGGACACCGGCGGTTCGGGCCTCGGGCTCGCCATCGTGTCCGGCATCGTCGCGGCGCACAACGGCTCGGTCGAGGTCTTCGACACCGAGGGCGGCGGGGCCACCTTCCGCGTCTGGCTCCCCCTGCTCCCGCGCGACTTCTCCGCCTGACCCGCGCGGGCCGTGCGGCCCGGGCGGCCTTGCCGTCCCGCGTGCGTCCCGAGCGGTCACAACACCCCGTCCGACGCCGCCGAGTGGTCACGATCTGTCGTCTGCGCGCCCGCTGACCGACAGTTCGTGACCGACCGGCGCACAGCCGACGACATGTCGTGACCGCCCAGCGACCAGAACTTCGACGTGGCGATCACGGCCGTCACGCTGACCGCCGACGACTTCCGACCGCTCGGACCTCGAACGCTTGGCGGAGTCGCTCGAACACGACCGCGGGTCGGTGTGCGTCCGACGCCGTCGCGTGGATCACGAGCCAGTCGTTCACCACGAACCCGTTGTCTCGTCGCTGATCGTGTCGGAAGGTGTCGCGCTCCCGGTGGTGATCGCCGTCGTACTCCAACGCGATGCGGAACTCCGGCCACGCCATGTCGACGCGGCCGAGGAACCGACCTGCACCGTCATGCACATCGACGTTCAGCTCCGGCTCGGGGAACCCCGCTTCGACCACTGCCAGACGGAACCAGGTCTCCTGCGGCGACTCCGCCCCTGCCCGGACGAGGTCCAGCGCACGCCGAGCAGCGAGCGCGAAGCGTGTGCCGGGGCGGATCGACGCACGGAGGTCGTCCGCCGTCGCCAGCCCGGCTGGTCCGACGAGGTGGTCCCCGACGGCGACCAGCGCGTCGCGCGCGAGCACGCCGGCGCACTCGAACCACATCTGTGCGGGAACGCTGACCGGGAACCCGCGGTGTTCGACGGTCCTCGGCTGGTCCAGCCGGTGCGCGACCACGCCGGGCCGACGCATCCGGCACCCGTCCCTCGTGGTCGAGACGTGCACCGGGCCGACCGAGCACACCGACTGCGGCAGTGGCGCACCCCAGATCGTGGCGGCCGTCGTGTGGCTGAAGAACTGGCCGGGACGCATGACCAGGGCGACGGCGGCGATGAAGTCCACCGAGTCGATCGGAGCACGCACACCGTGGACCGGGGATGCCAGGTCGGTGCGTCGGAGTCGTTCCGGATCGATGCCGTGACCGACCGCATCGGCCACGCGGAAGGTGGTGCGGTCGAACGGAGCAGGGAGGCGACGGGCAGTTGACATGCCGTCATGGTCGTTGCGGGGCAGGTGAGCCGGCCACGCGCACTCGCAACCTGTGGAGAACGAGGTGAGCCGGGCCTCCTGTGCGGGAGAGACGACCCCCGGACAAGCGCAAGCCGCACGCACGAGCCGGCCACGACTCCCCGCTCCTGCGCCGCCGGACGGTCACGATCTGTCGACTGGAACGGGCCGAGCCGACGATTCGTGACCGCTCGGCGGACCTGAGCGGGGTGTTGTGACCTCCCGCCCGCCCACACACACACACACACAGAAGGGCCCCACACGCGCAGCGTGCGGGGCCCTTCCGTCAGACGGACTCTAGAAGTCCATGCCACCCGTCGGGTCGCCAGCCGGAGCAGCGGGGGTGCGCTCGGGCTTCTCGGCGACGACGACCTCGGTGGTCAGGAACAGACCGGCGATCGACGCAGCGTTCTGCAGCGCCGAACGCGTGACCTTGGCGGGGTCGATGATGCCGGCGGCGATCAGGTCGACGTACTCGCCGGTCGCGGCGTTGAGGCCCCAACCCGACTCGAGCTCGCGGACCTTGGCGGCGACGACGCCCGGCTCGAGACCGGCGTTCAGCGCGATCTGCTTGAGCGGCGCGTCGATGGCCACGCGGACGATGTTCGCACCGGTCGCCTCGTCACCCTCGAGCTCGAGGGCCTCGAGTGCGACGGCACCGGCCTGGATGAGGGCGACGCCACCACCGGCGACGATGCCCTCTTCGACGGCAGCCTTCGCGTTGCGGACGGCATCCTCGATGCGGTGCTTGCGCTCCTTGAGCTCGACCTCGGTCGCGGCACCCGCCTTGATGACGGCCACGCCACCGGCGAGCTTCGCGAGGCGCTCCTGGAGCTTCTCGCGGTCGTAGTCGGAGTCGGTCGCCTCGATCTCGGCACGGATCTGGCGGACACGGCCGGCGATCTGCTCGGCGTCGCCGGCACCCTCGACGATCGTGGTCTCGTCCTTGGTGATGACGACCTTGCGGGCACGACCGAGCAGGTCGAGCGTCGCGTTCTCGAGCTTGAGGCCGACCTCTTCCGAGATGACCTGGCCGCCGGTGAGGATCGCGATGTCCTGCAGCATGGCCTTGCGGCGGTCGCCGAAGCCCGGGGCCTTGACGGCGACGGACTTGAAGATGCCGCGGATCTTGTTCACGACGAGCGTGGCCAGGGCCTCGCCGTCGACGTCCTCGGCGATGATCAGGAGCTGCTTGCCCGCCTGGATCACCTTGTCGACGACCGGCAGGAGGTCCTTGATGTTCGAGATCTTCGAGTTGACGATCAGGATGTAGGCGTCCTCGAAGACGGCTTCCTGGCGCTCGGGGTCGGTGACGAAGTACTGCGACAGGTAGCCCTTGTCGAAGCGCATGCCCTCGGTGAGCTCGAGCTCGGTGCCGAAGGTGTTCGACTCCTCGACGGTGACGACGCCTTCCTTGCCGACCTTGTCGATGGCCTCGGCGATGAGCGCGCCGATGGTCGGGTCAGCGGCCGAGATCGACGCGGTCGCGGCGATCTGGTCCTTGGTCTCGATGTCCTTCGCGTTGGCGAGGAGCTGGTCGGAGACGGCGGAGACGGCCTTCTCGATGCCGCGCTTGAGCGACACGGGGTCGGCACCGGCGGCGACGTTGCGGAGGCCTTCGCGGACGAGCGCCTGGGCGAGGACGGTCGCGGTGGTCGTTCCGTCACCGGCGACGTCGTCGGTCTTCTTGGCGACCTCCTTGACGAGCTCCGCACCGATCTTCTCGTACGGGTCGTCGAGCTCGATCTCCTTGGCGATGGAGACACCGTCGTTCGTGATCGTGGGGGCGCCCCACTTCTTCTCGAGGACGACGTTGCGGCCGCGCGGGCCGAGCGTCACCTTCACGGCGTCGGCCAGCTGGTTCAGGCCGCGCTCGAGGCCACGGCGGGCCTCCTCGTCGAAAGCAATGATCTTAGCCATGTGGTTTTTCGTCCCTCCCGGACGTCGTCTTGGGGGTCGTGCTGGCACTCAGCGTGAGCGAGTGCCAACGCCGATTCTGGCACTCGCCGGGTGTGAGTGCAACACAGTCGGGAGGCTCGTGACGACTTCCCAGGACACGTCGCGTCCGGCGGACCCCGCACCACCGCCGCGGTCGCGCTCCCCGTACCGCTCACCGTCCCCGCACACGACGAACGCGCCGCCCCTGACGGGACGGCGCGTTCTGGAAGTGGTCGTGCTCAGGCGGGGCGGACGGACTCTGCCTGCGGGCCCTTCGACCCGGTGCCGACGTCGAACACGACGGCCTGGCCCTCCTCGAGGACCTTGTAACCCGACATGTCGATGGCCGAGTAGTGCACGAACACGTCCTGGCCCCCTCCATCCACGGTGATGAAGCCGAAGCCCTTTTCAGCGTTGAACCACTTCACGGTTCCGTTGGCCATGATCTCTTGCTCCCTGGTACTGCAGTGCGGAACGACGTGATCGTCGTCTGCATGGGACTCTGACCGAACCGGTCCGATCAGGCAAGAGGTGTGACGTTGTTTCACGTCGATTCCGTCAGAAATCAACGTGCCCGAAACACAGCCGTCACAAAATGCGCGAATAACGCGGTGGAACCGGGATCAGCCGGTGTAGTCGGCGCCGAGGACGACGCTCACGTCGGCGTTCGGGAACGCCGCCGACTGCTGCACGGCCGTGACGCCGAGCTGCTTCGCGATGCCCTGCGCGACCGCCGCCTGCGACGCCTGCTGGTAGTAGACGATCGTCGACGTGGAGCCCGTCGTGCCGGCGTCTCCGGTGGAGGCGACCTGCCAACCGGCGCCGGTCAGCGCCGCACTCGCCCGGCTTGCGAGGCCCGTGGTGGTCGTGCCGTTCAGGACGACGACGGTGGTGGTGCCCTGCTGTGCCGGCGTCGCGGCCGCAGCACTGTCCGCCCCGGCCGAACCGGAACCGGCGGACGAGGACGCGGACGGCTTCGACGTCGCCGAGGGCTTGGCGGTCGCGGACGCCGACGTCGACGCCGAGGGCGAATCGGATCCGTTGAAGGAGTAGCTGCCGTTCAGCACCGCGAGGGAGAGCACCCCGATGCCGACGAGCACACCGGTGGCGAACGCCGCCCAGGCGAAGACGATCCAGCCACGGCCGCGACGCTGGGCACCGCGGTGCGCACCGACCCGCGGGCCGTCGGCGACGTCGTCGAACCGGTCTCGGGGGAATCTCGTGCTCATCGTTCCTCTTCACGTCCTTCGGGAGCTGCACCGGGCGCGACGAAGCTGCGCGTCGCCCGGGCGCTGGTGCGCGCGTGACGGAGCCGCTGCAGCCGGGTGACGAGCTGCGGGTCGTACGCGAGTGCCGCGGGTGAGTCGATCACGCGGTTCAGCACCTGGTAGTAGCGCGCCGCCGACATCTCGAACTCCACCCGGATCTCCGCTTCCTTCGTGCGGTCGTGCCGTGCCCGGTCCTGCTCGAACGACAGCACGTGCTTCGCGAGCTCACTGAGCTGGTCAGCACCGAGCTGGTCAGCACCGAGCTGGTCGACGCGGCGTTCGTCGGTGGGGCTGGTCACGGCGGTTCCGATCACGTATCGGGTAACGGGTCTCGCACATCGTAGGGGTGGAGTCGATCCGGACCCTGGCACGGCGCTGGACTGTCGCGAACACCGGTCACAGGTTCGGCGCGCGGAACCAGCGCACACGCGTGCCGAACGGGTCGGAGACGGCGACCGCGACACCGTCGAGCGAGACCGTCGCGAAGGCGTCCGGGTCGGCCGCGTCGACGTCGTCGGGCAGCGTCGCCGCCACCCCGCGCAGGATCCCGGTGCGTTCGAGCGCGATCCAGTGCACACCCCGCTCACGGATCCGGTCCACGAGCCGCTGCCGGTCCGCGCCCGGCACGTAGACCAGGGTCCCGGTGGTCAGGACGACCGGCTCGACGTCGTCCGGCAGGGCGTCCAGTGCACGGTCGAGGTCACCGGGCACGGCGCCGACGAGCCGGTCTGGAGGCACGGCGAGCGTTGCGCGCGCAGCCTGACGCATCAGGGCGGTCCGGTCCGACGCCTCGGGCGGGACCGCCTCGACCAGCCGGTCGAACGCACCGGGGACCGACAGGTCGATCGGGTTCGGGTCGAGCGCCACCCGGGCGCCGACCCTGATCGGGACGGTCGCGGGTGTGGGAACGGCCCCGGAGGCGTCCGCGGCCAGCCGGACCGAGGGATCGGCGACGGCCGTGTGCATCCGCAGGACCGCGGCCCCGGAACCGACCCGGTAGTCCAGGGTCACCCGGTCCGGGATCGAGCACAGCGCGGCGGCGGCACCGGCGTCGACCAGGCCGAGCGGCCGCGCGGACCGTTCGGCGAGCGCCGCGAACAGCGGGACGACCGGTGCGAGCCGTTGCGGGTCGTTGGCCTGCACCGTGGCGGAGGCGAGGGCCGCGACCAGCGCGGGGCGGGCCTCCAGGCCGAGCGCGCGCAGCGCACCCGGGTCCGACGGGTCCGCGCCCAGTCGCCGCGCGACCGCGAAGAACAGTTCCGGCTGCCGCTGCTGCTCGGGGACCTCGGCGAGGAGCGCGACGAGGGAGTCGTCGAGCGACCGTGCCCAGGCGGCGTACGACGGCGAGACGGCCTGGACGCGGTCGGCGTACGCGTCGTACCGGGTGCGGGTGTCCATCAGCGCCCGGGCCGGTGCATGCCGACGTGGCGGATGCCGGCCTCGTCGTACGCCTCCCCGAACCGCACGAAGCCGTACCGCTCGTACAGGGCGGCGACGTACTCCTGGGCGTGCAGGACGAACGGGTCGTGCCCGTGTTCGTCGAGGACGGCGGCGACGAGCCGGCCGGCGATCCCCTGCCCACGGTGTCCGGGGTCGGTCGCGACCCGGCCGATCACCCACGCCGGTGGCTCCGCGCCGTCGGGGTGGACCTCGTCGACTGCCGGACGGATGAGCCGCAGGTACCCAACCGCATCGGTGTCCGTGCCGAACCACCAGTGCTCGGTGTCGGGCTCGCGGTCACGGCCGTCGAAGTCCTCGGCGGTGACCCGCTGCTCGAGCGCGAACACGCGGTTGCGGACGACGACGATGCCGTACAGTTCGTCCGTCGTCAGACGGGTCCAGCGGGCGTGGTGTACGGAATGCTCGGACATCGTGGCGAGTTTAGTGAAGTGGTCGGGAGTGCCCGGAAGAGCCCGGCCGGAAGCAGGAGGAACCAATGGCATACAACGTCGACAAGTCCGACGCCCAGTGGCGCGAGGAGCTCTCCCCGGACCAGTACGCCGTCCTCCGCCAGGCGGGGACCGAACGACCGTGGACCGGTGAACTCCTCGACGAGGAGCGCGCCGGCGTCTACACCTGTGCGGCCTGCAACGCGGAGCTGTTCAAGAGCGGCACGAAGTTCGACTCCGGCTGCGGCTGGCCGTCGTTCTACGAGTCGGTGAACCCGGACGCCGTGCAGCTCATCGAGGACAACTCCCTCGGCATGGCCCGCACCGAGGTCCGGTGCGCGAACTGCGGTTCGCACCTGGGCCACGTGTTCCCGGACGGGTTCGGCACCCCCACGGGTGACCGGTACTGCATGAACTCGATCTCGCTGAACTTCTCGGAGAAGTCGGGCGAGTGAGCCCCGGACGCCCTCACCGGTAGGATGAGCGGCGTCAGCCGGCATGGCGCAATTGGTAGCGCACCGTACTTGTAATACGGGGGTTGCGGGTTCAAGTCCCGCTGCCGGCCCCAGACGAAGCGATGCCCCGGGCGAAGTCTCGCCCGGGGCATCGGCACACGGAACGCGGATCAGGGGGCGTTCCGGGCGCTGGACGCGGTAACCAGCCGGTCGTGCGACGAGGATGACACCTCACCGACCCGCACGTCCACACCCTGACCCCACATCCGCGGAAATCCGCACGATGTGCACGAACGCGCAGCGGCCCTGTCCGGTCACCGTCCGCCAGCTCGGCACCCGCCGGCTCAGCGCCCGCCGGTGATCTTCCGCTCCCGCTGTGCGACGCCGGCCGTTCCGTAGGGGTAGTCGTCGATGCGGGGAGCGCTGGCGTCGGTCAGCCGGTCGAGCTCGCCGTCGGTGAGCACCAGGTCCGCGGCACCGAGGTTGTCCTCGAGCTGCGACAGGGTGCGGACGCCCAGGATCACGCTCGTGACCGCGGGCCGGGCCAGCAGCCAGGCGAGTGCGATCTGTGACTTCGACGCGTCGTGGGCGTCGGCCACCTCGGAGACGGCGTCGAGCACCTCCCACGTGCGCTCGTCGCCGTTGCGGGCTTCCCACGCCTCCATGCCGCGCTGCGGGTTCTCGCCCAGGCGGGTGGCGCCGGTCGGGGCCTCGTCGCGCTGGTACTTGCCGGAGAGCCAGCCGCCGGCCAGCGGCGACCAGGGCAGCAGGCCGATGCCGGCGTCGAGGCAGGCGGGCACGACCTCGTGCTCGATGTCGCGGACGAGCAGGTTGTACTGCGGCTGCAGGGTGACCGGCGGCGCCCAGCCGTGGGCCTTCGCCTCGTAGACGGCCTTGGTGACCTGGTAGCCGAGGTAGTTCGAGAACCCGTAGGAGCCGATCTTGCCGGCGGACACGGCGTCGTCGAGGAACCGCAGGGTCTCGTCGACGGGGGTCAGTGCGTCCCACGCGTGCATCTGGTACAGGTCGATGTGGTCGACGCCGAGCCGCTCGAGCGAGGCGTCGAGGGCCACGCGCAGGTGTCGTCGGGACAGGCCGAGGTCGTTCGGGCCGTCGCCCTGCGGGAACCGGCCCTTGGTGGCGAGGACGACCTGTGCGGCCTCGGTGGGGTGCGCTGCGAGCCAGCGGCCGATGATCCGCTCGGACTCGTTGCCGGAGTAGACGTCCGCCGTGTCGACGAGCGTGCCACCGGCGGCCACGAAGGCGTCGAGGATGGCGTGTGAGGTGGGTTCGTCGGCTTCGCTGCCGAACGTCATGGTGCCGAGGGTCAGCGTCGACACCGATGTCCCGCTGTTGCCGAGGAGTCTGTAGTCCATGGCGGGGACGGTACGCCCGGTGCCGCCCGACCGAGGGGACCCACGAGTACCCCTCAGCGCGGGGCGGACAGGAACCGCAGCGCCGCTTCGCGGAACGGCCGCGAGGTCGGGGCGTTGAAGTGGTTGCGCCCCGGGATCTCGAAGAAGGTGGCGTCCGGTGCGGCCTCGGCGAGCCGGACCGCGCTGTCGCGGATGCCGTCCTCGCTGCCCGCGGCGATCAGGAGCGGCTGCGCCGGGGCGTTCTCCGGGGTCGGCTCGATGCTGTTCCGCATCCCCTCGACCATGGCCACGAGCGCGCCGAGGTCGTTGCCCTCGACGTTGCCCGCCATCGTCAGGTAGCCGTTGGTGACGCGGTCCTCGATCGGGGTGCCGTCGGCGATGTACGCCTTCGCCTGGTCGACGCGGACCCGACGCATCGGGTCGGCGTCCGGGATCCCGCCGAACACCGCGCGCGAGATCCGGCCCGGCAGCCGCTCGGCGGTGTGCCAGCCGACCCGTGCGCCGAGCGAGTAGCCGAGGAACGCGACGTCGTCGAGCAGGTACGTGTCGATGACCGTGGTGACGTCGGCGACGAGCAGGTCCATCGAGTAGGCACCCGGGTCGTGCGGCTTCGCGCTCGCGCCGTGCCCGCGCTGGTCGAGCGCCAGGACCCGGTAGCCGGCACGGACCAGGTGCCGCGTCCAGCCCGAGGCGTGCCAGTTGAGCACCGCACCGGACGCGAAGCCGTGCACCGCGATGACGGCCGGGGCGTCGGGGTCGCCGAAGTCGTAGGTCGCGAGTCGCAGGCCGTCGGGCGACATCACGAACCGGGGGCGGGGCGCTTCGGGGACGAGTGACATGTCCTCTCAAGCGTATCGGGGCAGTGTGGTGGCCATGGACGGCTACGGCGGCGATCAGATCCGGGCGGCGGAACGCCCCCACCTCGACGCGGGGGAACCCCTGATGCAGCGCGCCGCCGACGGGCTCGCGTCCATCGTCGGCGACCTCCTGGACGACCCGGCCGTGCGGCCGGTCGACGGGCCGGGATCCGTCCTCGTGCTCGCCGGCAGCGGCGACAACGGCGGTGACGCCCTGTTCGCGGGTGCTCGCCTGGCAGCGGACGGGAGGCACGTGGCGGTCCTGCGCGTCGGTGCCCGTGTCCACGAGGCCGGCCTGGCAGCGGCGCTGGACGCCGGCGCCCGTCTGCTCGACGGCCCGTCCGGCGCCTCGGGACCGAACGCGGGCGGAGCGGCCGACATCCTGCGAGCCGCCGGCCGGAGCGACGGCGAACGCCTGGCGGACGTCGCGACCGAGGCGGCACTCGAGGCCGACCTGGTGCTCGACGGCATCCTCGGCATCGGGGCACGGGGCGCGAACGCGCTGCGGTCCCCCGCGCGCGAGGTCGTGGACGCCATCCGTGAGCTCGCCCGCGACCAGCGTGCGCCGTTCGTCGTCGCGGTGGACGTGCCGAGCGGCATCGACGTGGACACCGGCGGGGTCGCGGACGACCACATCCTGCACGCCGACGTCACCGTCACCTTCGGCGGTGTGAAGGCCGGCCTGCTGACCGGACCCGCCGCCACCCTCGCCGGGCGGATCGAACTCGTCGACGTCGGGATCGGTGCGGACCTGGCCACGATGGAGCCGCTGATCCGCACCTGACCCCTCGACAGTCAGCGGTGCTCGTACAGCACGGGCTCCGGCAGACCGTGCTCGGCGCGGATGCTGCGTGCGATGCCCTCGATGGCGACCAGGGCGTCGACCACGAGCTCCGGCGTCACCGGGAACGGCATGTTGTGGATGGTCTCGCCCTCCACCGTCGCAGCCTCGGCCACGGCGCGCAGCACGTCACGATCGTCCACCGTCAGGCCGATCTCGGTCAGGGTGTTCGGCAGGCCGACCTTCGTGGTGAAGACGACGAAGTCCTCGATCTCCTCGGCCGGGGCACCCTCGAGCACCAGCTGCGCGATCGTCCCGATGTTCACCTTCTGACCGTGCGCCAGGCCGTGCGCCTGCGGAGCCGCGGTCAGCCCGTTGTGGATCGCGTGGGCGGCGGCGAGCCCACCGGACTCGAAGCCCAGGCCGGACAGCAGCGTGTTCGCCTCGACGACCTTCTCGAGCGCCGGGGTGACGACCTTGGCCTTGACGGCCTCGATCGCCTGCAGGGCGTTCTCGTGCAGGAGCTTCCACGACAGCTCGGCGAGCGCGACGCCGGTCTGGGTCTGCAGGCCGCCGGCCATGGTGTCGGCGTTGGCGCGCTTCGCGGCACGGGCCTCGACCCAGGTCGCCAGCGCGTCGCCGATGCCCGCGACCAGGAACTGCACCGGCGCGTTGGCGACGAGTCTGGTGTCGATGAGCACCAGGTCCGGGTTGTGCGGGAAGAAGCGGTATTCGATGAACTCGCCCTCGGCGGTGTAGATGACGGCGAGCGCCGAGGTCGGGGCGTCGGTGGACGCGGCGGTCGGCACACTCGCCCACCGGATGCCGGCGAGGTGCCCAGCGGCCTTCGCGGCGTCGATCGCGGAGCCACCGCCGAGGCCCACGATGACGTCGGCGTCCTTCGCGCGGATCTGCTCGACGAGCTCGTCGACGGCCTCGGGGGTGGCGAAGCGGCCGAACCCGACCCGCTCCACGGCCAGGTCGGCGGATCGGAAGCTCTCGGTGACGGCGGTCTCGACGATGCCCCAGACCACGTCGTCGGCGACGATCAGGGGCCGCTTGCCGATCGGGGCGATGAACTCGCCGACGCGGGTGATCGCGTCCTTGCCCTGGACGTAGCGGGCGGGGCTCATCACGGTGCTGATGGGAGTGGCCATTGTGCGGTTCCTTCCGGTTGTACGAGAGGTGTCGGGGTGGCCGACGCCGCCGACGGTACGCGGGGCCACTGATCGGGAGGTGCTGATCGGTAGGTTCGGGATCATGACGTTCAACGACGACTCGCAACTCCGGGGCGGCAAGGTCAAGCGGCGGGGTCGCACCACGGCGATCGGCGGAGGTGCCGTGGGCCTCACCGCCATCGTGGTGTTCGTGATCGCGCAGTTCACCGGCTTCGACCTGAGCGGGATCGTCGGCGGCGGCAACGGCCTGACGACGATCCAGCAGGAGGGTGAGTCACCCGACGCCGCCCCCGAGTGCCGGACCGGGCGCGACGCCAACCTGCGCGTCGAGTGCCGGATGGAGGGCGCGGCCGAGTCGCTCGACGCCTACTGGACCTCCGAGGCGCGGTCGCTCGGCATCTCGTACACGTCACCGGACTTCTTCCTGTTCCAGGACTCCACCGACACCTCGTGCGGGCAGGCCTCGGCCGCGACCGGCCCGTTCTACTGCCCGCCGGACCGTGCGATCTTCCTGGACACCGCGTTCTACGACGACCTGCAGTCGCAGTACGGCTCGTCCGGCGGTCCGCTCGCGCAGATGTACGTCGTCGCACACGAGTGGGGCCACCACGTGCAGCAGCTGCAGGGGTCGTTCGCGAACACCGACCGCTCCGGCACGGGTGCGTCGTCGGGCAGTGTCCGCGTCGAGCTGCAGGCGGACTGCTACGCCGGAGCCTGGGTCGGCGACGCCGCCACGACGAAGGACGCGAACGGCGAGACCTTCTTCGAACCGATCACCCGCTCCCAGATCACCGACGCCCTGTCGGCGGCGAGCGCCGTGGGCGACGACAGCATCCAGGAGCGTGCGACCGGCCGCGTCGACCCGGACTCGTTCACGCACGGGTCGAGCGAGCAGCGACAGCGCTGGTTCCTGCGGGGCTACCAGCAGGGCGCGACGAGCTGCGACACCCTGAGCATCCCGGGTTCGGCCCTGTAGCCGCACCGGTCACGGACTGGAGGCCCGGTGCCAGCTGGCACCGGGCCTCCAGTCCCTGGTCAGCGCGTCAGCGCTCGTCCAGACGTCAGCGCCCGTCCGGCTGTCAGCGCTTGGTCGGCGTGGCAGACGGGGTCGCGCTGGGCGTGGGCGTCGGGGTCGCGTCGGTCGCCCCGGCGGCCGTCACCACGAAGGTGCGGAAGTCGTCGTTCGTGACCGGGGAGGTCAGCTCGTAGCGCTGCCCGTTCACGAGCACGAGCGGGGTACCGGGGAACTCCTTGAGCGTCGACCCGGGGATCGTGCCCCCGGACACCGCCGTCGTCTGCTCGTCCACCCACTTGGCGTAGTCCTGGTCGGCGATGCAGCTCCGGACGGCGCTGCGTTCCTGCAGCCCCTGCACGCCCGTGACGACGTCGGTGAGCTCGGCGTCCGTCAGGCCCGCGGTGCCCTCGTCCGGCTGCTTCGCGAAGAGCGCCTGGTTCACCGCGTAGAACTGGTTCGGGGAGTGCTCGGCCACGCAGGCGGCGGCGTTCGCGGCGCGGAGGGAGTACTTCGTGCCCTGCGAGCGGTTCGACAGGATCGCGACGGGGTGGATGTCGACCGTGGCTGCACCGGAGTCGACGAGGTCCTTGATGTAGTCGCCGTTCGCCCGCTCGAACTGGCCGCAGCCCGGGCAGAGGTAGTCGACGTACAGGGTGATCCGGACGGTGCCGGCCCCCTCGGTCGCGGCGCTGCTCGGCGACGCGGAGGCCGATCCGGACGCGGACGCTGCGACGGGCTTCAGACCCTGCCCGATGGTGATCCCGCCCTGCGACATGGTCGACGGGCCGGGGCCGGCGGGCTTCACGGAGTCGACCAGCACGAGCGTGACGATCGTCGCGGCGGCGAGCAGCACGACCCCGAGCCCGATCTGCAGGCCGAGCCGGACACCACGCTGGCGTCGCTTCTGCTGGGTCCGGGCACGCTGGGCTCGCTGGCGGGCGGCTTCACGGCGCTCGTTCCGCGCGGCGCGGGCGGCACCCTCGGGGCGGTTGTTCATCGGTGCGTCGTCCTCCTGATCGGTGTCCGCTCGGCGTTCCCCTGCTCGGCGGACGGACCCGGCGATTGTAGTGGGGCGCTCTGGGAAGCCGCCGACCAAGGGGGAAAACACTGGCGCACCCGGGTGAACTCGTGTTGTATGAACCTCGACAGTCGACGGCGACTGTCCGGGGCCCGTACGGGCACACCGCTTCACTCGGATCGTCCGGCACGTACCTGCCGGTGAAGGAAGGACCGAACGCTCATGGCGTCCGTCACCTATGACAAGGCAACCCGTCTCTACCCCGGAGGCAACCGTCCCGCGGTCGACTCCCTCGACCTGGACGTCGCCGACGGCGAGTTCCTCGTCCTCGTCGGCCCCTCGGGCTGCGGCAAGTCCACCTCGCTCCGCATGCTGGCCGGCCTCGAAGAGGTCAACTCCGGTCAGATCCGCATCGGCGACCGCGACGTCACGGACGTCCCGCCGAAGGACCGCGACATCGCGATGGTGTTCCAGAACTACGCGCTGTACCCGCACATGACCGTCGCCGAGAACATGGGCTTCGCGCTCAAGATCGCCGGCGTCGGCAAGGAAGAGCGCGCCACCCGCGTGCAGGAAGCCGCCAAGCTCCTCGACCTCGAGGACTACCTCGGCCGCAAGCCGAAGGCGCTCTCCGGTGGTCAGCGTCAGCGTGTCGCGATGGGCCGTGCGATCGTCCGTCAGCCGCAGGTGTTCCTCATGGACGAGCCGCTGTCCAACCTCGACGCCAAGCTCCGCGTCCAGACCCGCACGCAGATCGCGTCGCTGCAGCGTCGTCTCGGCGTCACCACGGTCTACGTCACGCACGACCAGACCGAGGCGCTCACCATGGGTGACCGCATCGCGGTGCTCAAGGACGGCATCCTGCAGCAGGTCGGCACCCCGCGCGACCTGTACGAGAAGCCGAACAACGTGTTCGTCGCCGGCTTCATCGGTTCGCCGGCCATGAACCTGCTGCCCGCCGACGTCATCGAGGGCGGCATCAGGTTCGGCACGCTCAACCACGCGATCGACCGTGACACCCTGTCGAACGCCCGTGCCGCACAGATCACGGTCGGCATCCGCCCCGAGGACGTCATCGTGTCGCAGTCCGGCGAGGGCCTGCCCGTCACGGTCGACGTCGTCGAGGAGCTCGGCGCCGACGGCTACCTCTACGGTCACGCCGACGTGAACGGCCAGCGCGCCGACATCGTCGCCCGTGTCGACGGTCGTGCGCACCCGTCGATCGGTGACACGATCGTCATCACGCCGAAGCAGGGCCACGTCCACGCCTTCGACACCGAGTCGGGCGACCGCCTCGACGACAAGGCCGTCGTCAGCGCGTAACCAGCGCACTCCCCCGAGAGCCCGCGCCCGCCTCACAAGGGCGGACGCGGGCTCTCGGCTGTCCCCGACACCAGAGGAACCACCGTGCCCGACTCGATGTCCATCACCGCCGCCACCGTCGACCCCGGCCTGCTCGACCTGCCGTGGGACCTGCCGCTCGCCGACTGGCCCGACGACACGATCGTCGCGCTGCCGAAGGGCATCTCGCGGCACCTCGTGCGGTTCGTGCACCTGAGCGGGTACGTCGCCGCGGTGAAGGAGACCGGCGAAGAGGTCGCCCGGTCCGAGTACGAGATGCTCCGGACCCTGCAGCGCATGGACGTGCCGTGCGTGGACCCGGTCGCGGTCATCACGAACCGCGTCGACGCCGACGGTGAACCACTCCACCCCGTGCTGGTGACCCGCCACCTGCGGTTCTCCCTGCCCTACCGCGCGCTCTACTCGCAGACGCTGCGCCCCGAGACCGCCACCCGCTTGGTCGACGCCCTCGCGCTGCTGCTCGTCCGCCTGCACGTCATCGGTTTCTACTGGGGCGACGTGTCCCTGTCGAACACGCTGTTCCGTCGCGACGCCGGAGCCTTCGCCGCGTACCTGGTCGACGCCGAGACCGGCAAGCTCTACCCCGGCGGGCTGTCGAACGGCCAGCGCGAGAACGACCTCGAGGTCGCCCGCGTGAACATCGCCGGCGAGCTGCTCGACCTCGAGGCCGGCGGACGACTCGACGAGAACGCCGACCCCGTCGACGTCTCGAACCGCATCGTCGCCCAGTACCGGACGCTCTGGACCGAGCTCACCGGCACCGAGCAGTTCGACATCAAGGAACGCTGGCGCATCAACGACCGCGTCGAGCGCCTGAACGAGCTCGGCTTCGACATCGAGGAGCTCTCGATCCACACGACCGAGGGCGGCTCGCAGGTCCGGATCCAGCCGAAGGTCGTCGACGCCGGGCACCACCAGCGCCGACTGCTGCGGCTCACCGGGCTCGACGCCGGCGAGAACCAGGCCCGGCGCCTGCTCAACGACCTCGACTCGTACCGTGCCCGCAACGGCCGTGACGAACTCGACGAGGAGATGGTGGCGCACGAGTGGGTCTCACGGGTCTTCGAGCCCGTCGTCCGCTCGATCCCCCGTGACCTGCGCGGCCGGCTCGAACCCGCCGAGGTGTTCCACGAGCTGCTCGAGCACCGCTGGTTCATGTCCCAGCAAGAGGAGCGCTCCGTCTCCCTGCCCGAGGCCACGACCGCCTACATCAACGACGTGCTCCGACACCGTCGCGACGAGCGCCTGCTCATCAACCCGCCGACCTCGTCGATCACCGTCCCGATCCCGGTGCTGGACGACGACGACGCCGACGGGTCCGACGAGTCCGACGACGTCGACGACTGGCGCGCCACGGTCTGACGCGGTCCCCGCTCGGTCACGACACCCCGCCGGGTGGGCGCCGACCGGTCGCAGACCGTCGTCTGCGGCGTCGCGCAGCGACGATTCGTGACCACGCGGCGGGCACCAGCCGACGTGTCCTGACCGTTCGGGGGTCGGAAACGCGACCGCCTGGAGGCCCGTCCCGCGTCCCGGAGACCGGCGCCGGCCCTCCAGACCGTCACGCCCAGCCCCGCCGGTGGTGACGTCGGACGTCGAGCGGTCACGACACCCCGCCGGGTGGGCGCCGACCGGTCACGGACCGTCACCTGCCGCGTCGCGCAGCGACGACCCGTGACCGCACGGCAGGCATCAGCCGACGTGTCCTGACCCTTCGAGCCCGCCCCAGCCAGCACCGTGAGCAGGAATGGCCGCCTCCCGCTCGGGGAGGCGACCATTCCTGCTCACGAAGTGCTGTGGCTACGCGGTGCGACGGCGCCGCGCGACCTCCCACAGGGTGACGCTCGCGGCGATGCCGGCGTTCAGGGACTCGGTGGCGCTCGAGATCGGGATCGACACGATCGCGTCGCAGGTCTCGGTGACCAGGCGCGACAGGCCCTTGCCCTCGGAACCGACGACGATCACGATCGGACGGTCGGCGAGCTCGAGGCCGTCGAGCTCCACGTCACCGTCGCCGTCCAGGCCGAGGACGAACAGGCCCATCGACTTCAGCGACTTCAGCGTCTGCGTGAGGTTCGGGGCCATCGCGACGGGCGTGCGGGCGGCGGCACCGGCCGAGGTCTTCCACGCCGACGCCGTCACGCCGACCGAACGACGCTGCGGCACGATGACGCCGTGTCCGCCGAAGGCCGCGGTCGAGCGGATGATCGCGCCGAGGTTGCGGGGGTCCGTGATGCCGTCGAGCGCGACGAGCAGCGGGACCTGGTCGCGCGAGAACGCCTGCTCGACGATGTCCTCGGACACGGCGTACTGGTACGCCGGCACCTTGAGGGCGACGCCCTGGTGCACGCTGTCGTGTCCGGTGATGCGGTCGAGCTCGGGACGCATGAGCTCGATGATCGGCACGCCACGGTGGTTGGCGAGCGCGAGGATCTCCTTCACGCGGTCGTCGACCTCGATGCGCGACGCGATGTAGAGCGTCGACGACGGGGTCTTCGTGCGCAGGGCCTCGAGCACGGAGTTGCGCCCGGTCACCAGCTCGGAGTCGTCGGTCTTGCGTGCCGGCGGACGGCCCGTGCGACCCTGCGGGGTGCTCGAGGAACCGTGCCGGCCCTTGGCCGCCTCGAAGCGGTCCTTCGCGGCCTTGCGCTTGCCGGCGGGGTGGTACGGGCGGTCCTCGGCCTTCGGGGTCGGCTTGCGGCCCTCGAGCGCCTGGGCCCCCTGTCCGCCGGAACCGACCTGCTTGTTGCCCTTGCGACCGGTGCGGACGGCGCCGGGCCGACCCTTCTTGCTTCCCGAGACGTTCTTCATGCGTAGCTCCTGTTCGGCACTGCCGTGTTCAGGCGATGCTCCAGCGTGTTCCGGACGGCGTGTCCTCGATCGTGATGCCCGCGGCGGCGAGGTCGTCGCGCACGCGGTCGGCCGCGGTGAAGTCCCGTGCTGCCCTGGCGTCCGCGCGCTCCTGCACGAGGCGTTCGACGAGGGCGGCGAGCGGGCCTGCCGAGGTGTCGTGGCCGCCGCCCGACCAGTGGGCGGCTCGCGGGTCGATGCCGAGCACCTCCACCATCGCAGCCACCTGATGGTACGCGGTCCCGAGCGTTTCCGCATCGTCGGCGTCCAGGGCGGCGTTGCCGGTGCGCACGGTCTCGTGCAGCACGGCCAGGGCCTGGGGCACGGAGAGGTCGTCGTCCATGGCCGCGGCGAAGGCCTCGGGCACGGTCGGGGCGTCGGCGAGGTGGACGCCCTCGAGCCGGGTCTCGGCGCGCTCGAGGAACCCGGCGATGCGGTCGTACGCCGCCTCGGCCTCGGCCAGGGACCCCTCGTGGTGGTCGATCGACGAGCGGTAGTGGGCGGCGCCGAGGAAGTAGCGCACGACGGCGGGACGAGCGGATCCGAGGAAGTCCGCCGCGAAGATCGAGTTGCCGAGCGACTTCGACATCTTCTGGCCCTCGACCGTCACCAGGCCGTTGTGCAGCCAGTAGGACGCGAACGGGTCCCCGGCGGCCGTGGACTGCGCCAGCTCGTTCTCGTGGTGCGGGAAGCGCAGGTCGAGCCCGCCGCCGTGGATGTCGAACGCGGGGCCGAGGTACCGACGGGACATCGCCGAGCACTCGATGTGCCAGCCCGGGCGGCCGGCGCCCCACGGGGAGTCCCAGTTGGCCGTCGACGGCTCACCGGGCTTCGCACCCTTCCAGAGCGCGAAGTCACGGGCGTCGCGCTTGCCACGCGGGTCGGCGTCGGCGGCCTCGACCATGTCCTCGCGCCGCTGCCGGGTGAGCACCCCGTAGTCGGCCCAGCTGCCGGTGTCGAAGTAGACGTCGCCCGAGCCGTCGTCGGCGGCGTAGGCGTGCCCGCGGTCGATGAGGCGCTGGATGATCTCGTGCATCTGCGGCACGCTCGCCGTGGCCCGCGGCTCGTAGGTCGGGGGCAGGATGCCGAGGGTGTTGTACGCGGCCGTGAACTCGAGCTCGACCCGGTAGGCGCGGGCGAACCACTCCTCGTCCGTGCCGGCCGCCAGGTCGAGGACCTTGTCGTCGATGTCGGTGACGTTGCGCACCAGGGTCACCCGGTACCCGCGGTGGGTGAGCCACCGACGCCAGATGTCGTAGACGAGCGCGGACCGCAGGTGCCCGATGTGCGGCGACGACTGCACGGTCGGACCACAGACGTAGACGCTCACGTGTCCGTCGACCAGGGGCACGAGGTCGACGACGGCTGCGGCGCGGGAGTCGTAGAGGCGAACGGTCACGCCTCAACCCTAATCGGCGCGGGGCCGCGGTTTCAGGAGGGACGCACGAGTGCCGTGGCGATCGCCGCGAGCCCCTCGCCGCGGCCGGTGAACCCGAGGCCGTCGGTCGTCGTGCCGGACACGGCGACGGGCGCACCGACGACCGCGGACAGGGCGTCCTGCATCTCGGCGCGGCGACGACCGATGCGCGGCCGGTTGCCGATGACCTGCACGGTGACGGACACCGGCACGAGTCCGGCGTCGGCGAGCAGCGCGACCGCACCCCGGACGAAGACGTCGCCCGTGGCGCCGGCGTACTGCGGATCAGCGGTGCCGAAGCGTCCGCCGATGTCGCCGAGGCCCCCGGCGGAGAGCAGGGCGTCGCACACCGCGTGCGCCACCGCGTCGCCGTCGCTGTGCCCGGAGAGGCCGGGTTCGCCGGGGAAGTCGAGCAGCCCGACACGGCAGGGCGAGGCGTCGTCGAAGGCGTGCACGTCGACCCCGAGCCCGAGTCGGACCGCGACGACGGCGTCGGGCGTCCCCGCACCGGCTTCGGTGCCGGCTCCGGCACAAGCCGCCTCGGTCCGCACCCGCACGATCGACTCGGCCCGGCCGAGGTCCCACGGCGTCGTGATCTTGAAGGCGTCGGCGTCACCCGGCACGAACCGGACGGTGCCCCCGACGGCCTGGAACACCCCGGCGTCGTCCGTCTCGGACTGCGACGACACCGCGTACGCCCGCCGCAGTGCCGCGAGCGGGAAGCCCTGGGGCGTCTGCACCCCGACGAGCGCCGCACGGTCGACGGTCTCGACGACGACGTCACCGTCGACCCGCTTCACCGTGTCCGTGACGGGGAGCGCCGGCACGACGCCCGCACCGTCACCGGCGGCGACGGCGTCGAACACCCGCGAGAACTGTGCCGCGGGCGTGAGGCACCGCGCCGCGTCGTGCACGAGCACCGTGGCGACGGAGTCCGGCAGGACGGCCAGGCCGGCCTCGACCGAACCGTGGCGATCCGTGCCTCCGGCCACGACGGCCGTGTACGCGACCGCAGCACCCGCGACCGAACCGACCACCTGCCGGCACTCCTCCAGGTGCGACGCCGGTGCGACCACGACGACGAGCGTCGGTGACGGCAAGGCGAACAGGGGTTCGAGCGCCCGCGCGAGCATGAGGGAACCGGCAACGGGCACGAACGCCTTCGCGGTCCCGATGCCGAGCCGGGTGCCGGAGCCGGCCGCAACGACGACGACCGCCCGGTCCACCCCTTCGGGGAACCGTGCGGTCGTCGTTCGTGCTGTCGCGTTCAGTGCGCTGTCGTCAGGCTCAGGAAGCCAGGACCTCGTCGAGGACGGTCGATGCCTTGTCCTCGTCGGTCTTCTCGGCAAGCGCGAGCTCGGAGATCAAGATCTGCCGGGCCTTGGCCAGCATCCGCTTCTCACCCGCGGAGAGCCCGCGGTCCTGATCGCGCCGCCAGAGGTCGCGGACGACCTCGGACACCTTGATGACGTCACCGGAAGCGAGCTTCTCGAGGTTCGCCTTGTAGCGGCGTGACCAGTTGGTGGGCTCTTCCGTGAACGGCGCCCGGAGGACCTCGAACACCTTGTCGAGTCCTTCCTTGCCGATCACGTCGCGGACGCCGACCAGGTCGACGTTGTCCGCCGGGACCTCGATCGTCAGGTCACCCTGCGTCACCCGCAGTTTCAGGTAGACCTTTTCCTCGCCCTTGATGACGCGAGTCTTGACTTCAGAGATGGTTGCCGCCCCGTGATGGGGGTAGACGACGGTCTCGCCGACCTCGAATTGCATGTATCAGGCTCCGTTCCCAGACATCCAGTTTACCACAGGGGCTGTTCCGGTAAGGGGACCCTCAACGCTCGCCCCTCCCGGTGATCGCTAGGATGGACGCGGGGACCGCCCGGTCCTCATCGTGACTTACGGAGGAATCTCTTGCGACCTCGGGTACTCGTGTCCGTCGCCGTTGCGGCAACCATCGCGCTCGGCGCCACCGGGTGCGAGTTCATGTCGCCGGCCCACACCGTCGACATCAAGCAGATCACCGACGGCGTGGACGTCTCGACCGGCAAGGTCGACGTGCGGAACGCCCTCCTGATCTCGGACGACGGTGAGAGCGCCCGCTTCATCGGCACGCTCGTGAACAACGACGACCAGGACGACTACACCGTCTCGATCGAGATCGGCGGCGACACCCAGACCGTCGACGTGCCGGCGAACACCCACGTCGACCTCGCCATGGCCGCGGGTGCGGGCAGCGACGACGAGTCGAGCGTGCAAGAGGGCGACACCACGCAGGGCACCACCGCCGGTGACGCCGAGCCGATCGTGTTCGACAACGCGGACGCGAAGCCCGGTTCGCTCGTCAAGGTCTACTTCAGCTACCCCGACGCCGAGGGTGTCTCGGCGAACGTGCCGGTGCTGACGAGCTCGCAGGAGGAGTACCAGACCCTCGCGCCGAGCCCGACCCCGACGCCCACCTCGACGTCGCCGTCCGAGAGCGGCGCACAGTCGACCGGCGAGGCCGTCCCCGGCACGCAGCCGACCGACTCGCAGACGGATTCGTCCGAGGGCGACAACGGCACCGACTGACGCCGACGGGCGCGGCTGACACCGCGCCCGGATCGTTCGCACAGGAGGCCCGGTGCGAGTCCCGAGGACTCGCACCGGGCCTCCTGTCCGTCCGCCTCAGGCCTCGATGCGGTAGCCGAGGCCGCGGACCGTCACCAGGATCTCGGGGGTCGACGGGACCCGCTCGATCTTCGAACGGATGCGCTTGATGTGCACGTCGAGGGTCTTGGTGTCGCCGAAGTAGTCGGAACCCCACACCCGGTCGATGAGCTGCCCGCGGGTCAGCACACGGCCGGCGTTCCGGAGCAGCAGTTCGAGGAGCTCGAACTCCTTGAGCGGCATCGGGGTCTCGGACCCGTCGACCGACACCGTGTGCCGCTCGACGTCCATCCGGATGCCGCCGACCTGCAGGATCCCGCTGTCCGCCGGGTCGTCCTCGGTCCGGCGACGGAGCACGGCGCGGATCCGGGCCAGGAGCTCCCGGGTCGAGTACGGCTTCGTCACGTAGTCGTCGGCGCCGAGCTCGAGCCCGACGACGATGTCCACCTCCGAGTCCTTCGCGGTCAGCATGATGATCGGCGCGTTCGACCGGGTCCGGATCTGCCGGCACACCTCGGTGCCGCTCAGGCCCGGCAGCATCAGGTCGAGGAGCACCAGGTCGGGGTTCTCCGCGTCGAACTTCGACAGCGCGGTCACGCCGTCGGCGGCGACGGAGGTCTCGTACCCCTCACGCTGCAGCAGGAACTCCAGGGGCTCGCTCAGGGCCGGCTCGTCGTCGACGATGAGGATCTTGGTCACGATGGCTGCTCTTCCAGTTGCTCTTCGAGTGCTGTGGTCAGTTCGGGATCTGCCTCGGGCAGACGGATGGTGAAGGTCGAGCCCTTGCCGGGCTGCGACCAGACGCGCACGTCACCACCGTGGTTGCTGACGACGTGCTTGACGATCGCGAGCCCGAGGCCGGTGCCCCCGGTGGCGCGCGACCGTGCGGGATCGACACGGTAGAACCGTTCGAAGACGCGGTCGAGGTCGGCCTCGGGGATGCCGACGCCCTGGTCGGTGATCGCGATCTCGACGAAGCCCTTCGACGACCGCACGCCGACACCGACGCGGGTGTTGTCCGGCGAGTACTTCACCGCGTTGGCGATGAGGTTCGACACCGCGACCTGCAGCAGCCCGCGGTCGCCCATCACCCGCAGCTTCGACTTCTTGGCGCGGATGATCTCGATCGAGCGGGCGCGGGCGACGACCTCGTTCGCGTCGATCGCGGCCTGCACGATCTTGTCGATACCGGTCTCCTCGCTGTTCTCGAGCGCGTCGACGGACTGCAGCCGGGACAGCTCGATGATGTCCTTCGTCAGCGCCCCGAGCCGCTCGGACTCGGTGATCAGCTGCGCGGCGAACTTCTTCACGTGCGCGGGGTCGTCGGCGGCGAGGACGAGGGTCTCGGACAGCAGGCCGATGGCACCGATCGGCGTCTTCAGCTCGTGCGAGATGTTGGCGACGAAGTCGCGGCGGACCTCGTCGATGCGCCGGCTCTCGGTCAGGTCGTCGGCCGTGAGCAGGACGTACCGGTTGCCGAGCTGGGCGGCACGGAAGCTGAGGTAGCCGATGAGCTCCCCGTGGCGGCCGCGCGGCAGCTCGAGGTCCTCCGACCCCATCTCCCCGCTCTTGCGCACCCGGTCGATGAGCTCGAGCAGTTCGTGGTGCACCAGGCGTCGGCGCACGACGAGCCCCGCCGTGAGGGCCTGGGGGGATGCCGCGACGACGGTGTTCGACGGGTCGATGACGACCGCCGGGTTGTGCATCGTCGCGATGACCGCTGCGACGCCGTCCGGCAGGGTCCGCTCCGCCACGTCGGCAGCACGAGCCGTCCGCTCGGCGGTGATGATCAGCACCACGACGCCCGCGCCGAAGACCCCGCCGAGGAGCATCGACAGTGGCACGAGCCACGCGTTGTCCATGCCGCCAGTGTAGGGATGGTCATGCGGGGTTCCGGTACCGTTCACCGTCTGCGGAAGGCCAGAACGCGAAGCGTTCAGCCCCGCGTCACCGTTCGTTCACCTGGGCTGACGACACTCGTCCGGTACGCAGAGAGAGGTACTCCCCCATGCGCGAAGTCTTCCAGCAGGAACTCCAGGACGTCCAGGAGCGACTGACCGAGATCGCCGGGCTCGTCGAGTCCGCCATCACCCGAGCCACCCAGGCCTTCAGCGACTCCGACGTCGCCCTCGCCGAAGAGGTGATCGCCGACGACGAGAAGATCGACCTCGCCGCGAACAGCCTCGACGAGATCGCGATCGACATCCTCGCCCGCCAGGCACCGGTGGCCCGCGACCTGCGCGTCGTCGTCACCGCGCTGCGCGTCAGCTCCTCGCTCGAGCGCATGGGCGACATGGCCGAGCACATCGCGCAGCTCGCCCGCCAGCGCTTCCCCGAGAAGGTCGTGCCGAAGGGCCTGCGCAGCACGTTCAAGGAGATGGGCCGGCACGACGTCGCGATGGCGCAGAAGCTCACGCGGCTGCTCGCCACCGAGGACATCGCGCTGTCGGCCGAGATCCGCGACGAGGACGACGCCGTCGACGAGCTGCACGCCAGCGTCTTCGACTTCGTGCTCGGCGAGGCCTGGAAGGGCGGTCCGATCGACACCGTCGACGCCACCCTGGCCTCCCGCTACCACGAGCGCTTCGCCGACCACGCGGTCTCGATCGCCAAGAAGGTCGAGTACCTGGCGACCGGCGACTGGACCGGCGCGTCCACCTCGACCGCGGCGGTCTGACCCGGCCCGATCGGTCTGACCCGGCCCGATCGGTCTGCGAGGATCGTGGCATGGCCCAGGTCGCGATCATCGTCAACGGCATGCCCGGTTCCGGCAAGAGCAGCATCGGCACGGCACTCGCCGAGGTGCTCGGCTGCCCGTTCCTGTCGAAGGACCGCATCAAGGAGCCCCTCGCCGACGTCGTCGGCCCGATGATCGCCTCGCGGCCGCTCGGTGGCATCGCGATGGACACGATGTGGTCCATGGCGCGGGCCGTCGAGAACGGGGTCGTCCTCGACGCCGTCTGGCTGCCGTCGCGTGACCGGAACCGACTGGAGGCCGGACTCGCGTCCGCCGGGTCGCCTCGCGCCGTCGAGGTGTGGTGCGACACGGACCGCGCCACCGCCGAACAGCGGCTGCGCGACCGGTACGAACCGGGCACCGTGCCGGTGCGGCACGAGGTGCACGGGGACCTGGCCGACGTGCTGGCCTTCTGGGACGAGCACGGCGACGACGCCCGGCCCGTCGGGCTGCCCGGCGTCCCGGTGATCCGGGTCGACACGACGAAGCCCTACGACGTCGGGGCCCTGGTGCAGGAGATCGCGTCGCACTTCGTCTGACCAGCCACGGCTCGTCGAGCCGACCGTGCTGCCGAAGCGACAGGTCGTCGACGGGGCGATCCGTTCCTCCTGGCAGAGCGACAGGAGTCGGCGGGACGTCGGCGGCCCACTGTCGCCCTCGCGAAGCCCGGCACACGCACGAACGCCCCGCCCGGATGCCGGACGGGGCGTTCTGCGTGGGTGCTACTTCTTGGCGCCCTGGGCGGCCACGGCGGCGGCGCCGGCGGCGGCGGCCTCGGGGTCCAGGTAGTACGCGGGCTTCGTCGGCGTGAAGTCGTCGTCGAGCTCGTACACCAGCGGGATGCCCGTCGGGATGTTCAGGCCGGCGATGTCGTCGTCGGAGATGCCGTCGAGGTGCTTCACGAGCGCACGCAGCGAGTTGCCGTGGGCCGTGACGAGCACGGTCTTGCCGGCGGCGAGGTCCTTCGTGATGTCGGACTCCCAGTACGGCAGCAGACGGTCGATCACGAGCTTGAGCGACTCGGTGCGGGGCAGCTGGTCGCCGAGCTCGGCGTAGCGGCGGTCACCGAACTGCGACCACTCGGCGTCGTCGGCGATGGGGGGCGGCGGGACGTCGAACGAGCGGCGCCACTCCATGAACTGCTGCTCGCCGTACTCGGCCAGCGTCTGGGCCTTGTCCTTGCCCTGCAGGTCGCCGTAGTGGCGCTCGTTGAGGCGCCAGTCGCGCTTCACCGGCAGCCAGGCCAGGTCGGCCTGCAACAGCGCGATGTCCGCCGTCTGGATCGCACGGGTCAGGAGCGAGGTGTACAGGACGTCGGGGACGATGCCGGACTCGGCGATGAGGTCGCCGGCGCGCTTCGCCTCCTTCTCGCCCAGCTCGCTGAGCCGGACGTCGACCCAACCGGTGAACAGGTTCTTCTGGTTCCAGTCACTGTTGCCGTGACGGAGCAGGACGAGCGTGGAGGTCATGCCTCCGAGTCTACCGAGCGGTACCGGCCCCGTACCCTTGACGCATGCCCATCGGGAACGTGACGCGCGGGACCACCGGGTACAACCGGCTCCGCCGCGTCGACCGGTGGATCGCGACCCTGCCGGTGCTGCGCCGGACGGACGACCCGCTCGTCGCCGACGTCGGTTACGGGGCTTCGCCGACCACCACCCTCGAACTGCGCGACCGGCTGGCCGCCGTCCGACCCGACGTCGAGGTGACCGGCGTCGAGATCGAGCCCTCGCGGGTCGCGCTCGCGAACGCCGGGACCCGCGACGGCGTGACGTTCCGCCTGGGGGGCTTCGAGACGCCGACGCCCGGGCAGCGCCGGCCCGCCGTCATCCGGGCCTTCAACGTGCTGCGGCAGTACGACGAGTCCGCGGTGGTCGGGTCGTGGCGGATCATGCAGGACCGGCTGCAGCCCGGCGGTGCGCTCGTCGAGGGGACCTGCAACGAGGTCGGTCGGGTGGCCTCGTGGGTGACGCTCGACGACGTCGCTCCGCAGACCTTCACGGTGTCGCTCCGGCTCGCCGGGCTCGACGTGCCCTCGATCGTCGCCGAGCGCCTGCCGAAGGCGCTGATCCACCGCAACGTGCCCGGCGAACGGGTGCACGCGTTCCTGCGGGACCTCGACCTGTCGTGGGCGGTCGCCGCACCGCTCGGCACGTACGGGCCCCGGCAGCGGTGGATCGCCACCGTGCGCGGGATGCGTGACCGCGGCTGGCCCGTGCTGCACGGGGTGACGCGCTGGCGGCTCGGTGAGCTCAGCGTCCCGTGGTCGGCCGTCGAGCCCGCCTGACGCCAGCGCGCAGGCTAGGAGCGCTTGACGGCTCCGAGGCGGGGCAGGCGCGGCACGTTCGCCGTGGCACCGGCCTCGGGCGGGACGATGGTCTCCTGCGCCGCGGTCACCACGACGTCGTCGGCCTCGAGCCGCAGGATCGCGGTGGGGTCGAGCGAGCGCTTCACCACGGCGAGCCCGATCGGCCCGAGCTCGTGGTGGATCGCCGACGCCGACAGCCGGCCGACGGGCTTGTCGTCGAGCAGCACCGGCGTGCCGGGCGCCGGCAGCACGCCGTCGGACCCGTCGAGGTGCAGCAGCACGGCCCGTCGCGGCGGGTGCCCGAGGTTGTGGACCTTGGCGACGGTCTCCTGCCCGCGGTAGCAGCCCTTCGACAGGTGCACGGCGGAGCGCAGCCAGTCGAGCTCGTGCGGGATCGTCCGCTCGTCCACGTCGGACAGGGTCGGGCGCCACGCGGCGATCCGCAGTGCCTCGTGCGCGAGCAGCCCAGCGACGGGCACGTCCGACGCGGCGATCGCGGTCGCGGTGCCGGGGGTGACCACGGCGATGCGGAGGGTCCAGTCGGAGCCGGGGTGGGCCTCCGGGGCGGCGTAGCCCCACCCGCCCGGCGTGACGGCGCCCCACGGGTCGACCCACTCGGCGACGGGCGGTTCCGGCAGTTCGACGGACGCGAACGGGGCGTCCGCCGCGAACCAGCCGAGGGTGACGAAGTCGGCGGAGCGGTCGGCGACCTCGACCCGGAGCATGAAGCGCATCGAGTCGAGCCACCCGGCGAGCGGCGCAGCGTCAGCGCGTTCGGTGAGCAGCCAGACCGTCGCACCGTCGTCGACGACGCGGGCCGCGTGCTCGACGCGTCCGGCCTGGTCGAGCACGAGCGTCTCGGTGCTGACGCCGGTCGGCAACCCGGTGAGCTGCTGTGAGGTGATCGAGTTGAGCCACGACAGCCGGTCCGGTCCGGTGACGGTGACGACACCGAGTCCGAGCTCGACGACGGCACGCCCCCGGGTCAGCAGGCGCTGCTCCCCGATCGGGTTGCCGAAGTGCGCGGCGACGGAGTCGGCGGCGACGAAGCCGTCACGCGCGGCGAACACCGACATCAGTCGACCTTCGCGAGCTGCCCCGAGGCGTGCGAGGTGAGTTCGCGACCGAGCGCGGCGATGTCCCACGCCCAGAAGAGCTTGCCCTCGACCAGTCCGTACAGGCGGGTCGCGGCGGAGTAGTCCTTCGCGTTCGGCGAGCGCAGCACGGCGTCGGTCGACAGGTCGATCCGGCCCTTCAGCACACGGCCGACGTAGAGCTCGTTGACGCCCGTCGGGTGGATGATCGCGGCCTCGACGTCGAAGCCGTCCGTGGTGTTGCGGAGCGCCTCGACGCTCTCGACCGTGCTGAAGGGCGTGGGCCCGTCGCCCAGGAGCATCGCGGGGCCGCGGTCGCCGGGCTCGGTCGGACGGTCGATCCGCCAGTAGCCCATCTCGGCGGCGAGCGGGGTGCGGTCGTCGTCGAGCAGCCAGGTGGTCGACGAGTAGTTCAGGTACGGCAGGCCGTCGTGGCTGAAGCTGACGCGCTGGCCGAACTCGTAGTTCCGGACCTCGTCGTCGTCACCGACCGGGTACTCGACCACACCGGTGCCCTCCCACACGCCGACCAGCCACGACAGCGGGACCAGTTCGGGGGCGAGGCCCTCGGGCAGCTCGATCAACGCTGGCCCTTGAACAGCTTCACGACGACGACCACCGAGATGAACGCGATCGCGAGCGACGCCAGGCCGAGGAGGCCGACGTAGAAGAGCTCGAGCGCAAGCAGCGAATCCATGCTCGGAGTCTACGCGGCTCGGCTCAACGCGCCAGGAGCACCACCGCGGTGACGAGGACCACGACGAACGCCCCGGACGACGCGATGCTGATCCGTTCGACCAGACCGTCCTTCGTGGCGGTGATGAGCTGCAGCACGAAGCTGACCATCACGCAGGCGACGAAGACGAGCAGCAGCCAAGCGAAGGCATCGCGCTCGGCCACGGTCAGCACGAGCACGGCCCCGACGACCGCCAGCACCCAGACCGGCAGGACGGACGTCAGCCGCAGGCGACGCTGGTCGGTGGGGTGCACGGGCTCGGTCACGCGCTCCATCATGTCAGGGACGTGCGGAACGCACGCACCGTGCGGTGCGGGACGACGCGCAATCCGTCCGGCCGGATGAGTCCTTCCCGAGCATCACTAGGATGTCTCCACGACGTCATCCACCTCCGGAGGTCCTGTGGCACAGCTCCTGGTACTCACCTCGACCGCGCCCGGAGACGTCCTGCCGAGCCTGGGCCTCCTGAGCCACCGGATCCGCCACGTGCCGGCCGAGGCCGCACAGCTGGTCAACGCCCCGCAGAGCGACCTGATGTTCGTGGACGCCCGCACCGACCTGGTCAGCGCGAAGGCCCTGTGCAAGATCCTCGCCTCGTCGGGGTCGACCACGCCGATCGTGCTCGTCGTCACCGAGGGCGGGCTGACCGCCGTGAACAGCGACTGGAACGTCGACGACGTCGTGCTCGAGAGCGCCGGCCCGGCCGAGATCGACGCCCGCATCCGGCTGTCGGCCGGTCGTGCGGCGAAGGGCCAGACGAGCTCGAAGATCCAGGCGTCCGGCGTCGTCATCGACGAGGCCAGCTACTCCGCCAAGGTGCGCGGCCGGCCGCTCGACCTGACGTTCAAGGAGTTCGAGCTCCTGCGCTTCTTCGCCACCCACCCGTCACGCGTCTTCACCCGCGAGCAGCTGCTCAGCGAGGTCTGGGGCTACGACTACTTCGGTGGCACCCGCACGGTCGACGTGCACGTCCGACGACTGCGCGCCAAGCTCGGCGACCTCGAGTCGCTCATCGGCACCGTCCGCAACGTCGGGTACCGCTTCAACGTCTACGACGACGAGGCCGAGCGCCTGATGGGGCAGTAGTGCTGCCCGACCTCGGCAGCTTCGTCGCCCCCGGCGAGGCTCCCCCGTTCTCCGACCAGACCCTGGTCGACGTCCGCGCGGGGCGCGCGACCGTCCTGACCGTCGACCACGGGGTCGCGGTGGTCCGTGACGGCGAGCTGGAGTTCGTCGTCGCCCAGGAGGCCCGTGGCCGGGGCATCGGCACGGCCCTGGTGTCGCAGGCACTCGCGCTGGGCGGCGGGGCCGCTCCCCGGCTCGCGTGGGCGCACGGGGACCACCCGGCAGCGCGTGCGCTGGCCGACCGGTTCGGCTGGCGCGCGGCCCGCACGCTGCTGCAGCTCCGGGCACCCGTCGCCGAGTCCGATGTGGACGTCGCCGCCGACGTCGAGCTGCCCGACGGCTACTCCCTGTCGGCGTTCCGCCCCGGCACCGACGACGAGACCGACTGGCTCGCGCTGAACGCCGCCGCCTTCGCCCACCACCCCGAGCAGGGTCGGATGACGCTCGACGACCTGCACGCACGCGAGGCCGACGACTGGTTCGCAGGCGAGGACCTGCTGCTGCTCCGCGACGCCTCCGGGCAGCTCGCGGGCTCGTGCTGGCTCAAGGTCGAGGACGGCATCGGCGAGTTCTACGCCGTCGCCGTGCGGCCCGACCTGCAGGGGCAGCGGCTCGGCGGTGTGCTCATGCGTGCGGGCACCGCTCGGCTGCGCGGCCGCGGCCTGACCGCCGCCGCACTGTACGTCGAGGGCGACAACGAGCCGGCGCTGGCGCTGTACCGGCGCTCGGGGTTCACGCAGCACGCGATCGACGTGCAGTACGCGGCGCCGGAGCAGGCCGCCGGCCGGTAACATTGCGTGGTCGGCGAGGGGTCGGCCATCGGGGGGATCGGGGAACGCGTGGCGCAGGACCGTCAAGGGCAGTACGGCCAGGGCGAACCGCTCGGTGCGTCCTACCGACTGGTCGAACTGCTCGGGACCGGCGCCAGCGGAGAGGTCTGGCGGGTCGAGCACTCCGCGACCGGCGAGGCCTTCGCGGCCAAGCTCCTGCGTGCCGAACTCGCCGCCGACCCGCAGATCGTCGAGCGCTTCGTCCGCGAACGCTCGGTGCTCCTCGCCCTGCAGCACCCGTCCATCGTGCGCGTCCGCGACCTCGTCGTCGAGGGCGACCGGCTCGCGATCGTCATGGACCTGGTGCCGGGTGGGTCCGCCCGCGACCTGCTCGCGGCGAACGGTCCGCTCCTCCCGAGGGACGCCCTGACCATCACCGCCGAGACCCTCGACGCACTCACCGCGGCGCACGAGCAGGACGTCACCCACCGTGACGTGAAGCCCGACAACGTCCTGCTCCAGACCGCGTGGGTCCCCGGTGCCACCGGTGACGTCCGGGTCACCGACTTCGGGATCGCGTCGGTCGTCGCCGAACGCGAACGCACGACCACCGGGCTCCTCGGCACGCCGCAGTACATGGCACCCGAGTCGATCAGCCACGGACGCTCGGGTCCGGCAGCCGACGTCTACGGTGCCGGGGTCATGCTCTACGAGCTACTGTCCGGTCGCACGCCGTTCGCCGGACCGGGCACGGACTTCGCCGTGGCCTACCGCCACGTCACCTCGAACCCGCCCCCGCTCGACGTGCCCGACGCCCTGTGGGCCGCGGTGTCCGCCCTGCTCGCGAAGGACCCGAACGCCCGTCCGTCGGCGGCCGACGCGGCGGGGACCCTCCGTCGGCTCGCACGGTCCCTCGCCTCGGCACCCGCACTGGTCGCCTCCAGCGACCCGGACTCGTTCGACGAGGTCGAGCGTCCGGCGACCGTCGTCCGCGGGGTCCGTCCCGACGACGCGACGGGATCCCGGACCACCGCCACCGGGGACGACGCCGCGGTCGTCGGGCCGGCCCCGGAGCTCGGCCCCGCCGGGTCGCAGACCGTCATCCGGCCGATGGCGCGGCAGCCGCTGCCCGCCGCACCGGCCGCTGAGCCCGAACCGACGCGTCGGTTCGCCCGCCCGGAGTGGCTGACCGACCGTGCGCTCCTGTTCGGCGGCATCGGCGTCGTGCTCGTCGCCGCGCTGGTCGTCGGTGGCGTCGTGTGGCTGCCCGGGGCCCTCCGGAAGACGCCGGGCACCGGTACCGCGACCGCACAGGCCGCCAACGCCTACCAGCAGGACCGGCCACTGCCCACCGGGCTGGCGACCACACGGCGCGCCACCGTCGACCCGGCGAAGGGCACCGTGGACCTGCGCGTCACGTACGCGGCGCAGGCGGCCACCCTCAGCGGACCGTTCCTCGAGGTGCTGCCGGGTGCCCGCTCGGGAGCCTCCTGCCCCGCCGTCACCTGGTCCGGCGAGGGCATCACCGCGAAGCGCAACCAGCCGTCACTGACCGGCGTGGACACCGCGTGCGCGTGGAGCCTGTCCGGCGTCGAGGTCCCGGCTGGCGGAGACGTCACGGTCGAGGCCTCGGTGCCACTCACTGTCAAGGACGGTGCAGCGCTGCAGACCTGGCTCGACGGCGTCGGCGAGGCGACCACCGCAGCCGTGACCGACGACGCCGTGCGAGGGACCGCCTACCCCGTCCAGCGGTTGCAGGGCGTCGAGGTCCGGACGCCCGACCGGACGGTCAGCCAGACGGCACTGCCGGTGACCCTGGTGCCGGTCTGGCCGAACGGTGCCGACGAGCTCAACCCGCTGTACCGCAGTCCGAGCAGCGGGCGCCCGTCGCAGATGCTCGTCGACGTGGCCGGCGGGGAGTCCGGCGTACGGTTCGCCGACGGCTGCTCGGGCGCGTTGGCCGTGTCGTCCGACGGGCTCGTGGTCACCGCACTCTCCGTCGCCCCGTCGTGCACCGTCCGGGCGACGGTGGGGAACTTCACGAACCTCGAGAGCTCGCCCTTCGGGATCACGACGCGCGACTGAGCGCGTCCGTCGCGCGACCAGCTGACGGACTGGAGGCCCGTGGCGGCGTCACCACGGCCCTCCAGCCCGTCAGTCGGTCGGTCAGCTGCCTGCGGACGCGGTCTGGACCAGGCGGACGGCGCCGCCGGACGACGCGTAGCCGCGCCCCACGGTCAGCGCGACCGGTGCACGGCGCGGCAGCGTGACGCCGAGCAGCTCGCCGTCGTAGTCGACGTCCGGCTGCAGGAGCACGCCGCACCGCGACTTGCGGACGGCGCGGGTCCAGTGACTGTAGAGCGACCGGAGGTCAGCGGAGCGACCGGCGGCGACCACGCACAGACCGGGACGCTCGGTCGCGAGCAGGGTGGCGATCGCCTGGTCGCCGTCGTCGAAGCGTTCGGCGTCGTCGATGAGCAGCAGGACCGGACCGCGCTCGAGCCGCAGCCCGGCCAGCAGTGCGGGGACCTCGTCGGGTCCGACGGCGATGCGGTCGAACGCTCCCGAGGCGAGCGGTGACCGACGGTCACAGATCGCCCAGACGGCCGGGCGGACGCCCTCTGCAGCGCGCGCCAGTGCCGCCAACGCCAGCAGGACCGTCGACTTGCCCGAGCGCGCCGGCCCCGCGACGAGCACGTGCTCGCCGTCGTAGACCTCGAGCGTGGCCGGAGCGAGGTCGTCCTCGGCGATCCCGACCGGCAGCCGCCACGGCTCGCTGGAGAAGACCGCGTGCGCGCCGAGCTCGTCGACCAGGACGGCGTCGGGCAGCCGCCCGACCGCACTCGCCTTCGGAGCGGTGCCGGACCAGCGTTCCGCGAGGCGCTCGACCGCCTGCGCGAGCGAGACGTCGGGCGTCGCCACGTGCGACTGCAGGCGCATGACCGAGTCGATGAATCGACCCGGCACCGGCGGCGGGACGTCCTTGGGGCGGACGCCGATCGAGGCGTAGTCGTACGGGTCAGCCAGGCGGAACATCCACTTCTGGGTGGTCACTTCGTCCATCGCGGACGGCACGGCCTTGGCCCGCGTCGTCGACACGGCGAACGAGATGCCCAGCGCGGGCCCCTCGGCGTAGACGCGGTACAGGGCGTCGAGCAGCAGCTGGCCCTCGAAGTCCTGGTACTCGTCGCGCAGTGCCGCGAGACCGTCGATCAGCACGACGGCACGGCGGCCGCCCGGAGTGGCACGACGGCGCTCGAGCTCGACGCGCAGGTGGCGGAGGAACCGCGCCTGCAACTCCCCCGCGCCGGCTCCGGAGCCGACGTAGGCCGTGGTGTGCGGCAGCCGGGCGAGCGGAGCGAGGTCCCCTGGGCCCATGTCGAGCACCAGCAGGTCGAGGTCCTCCGGGCTCGTCCGGTCGGCGAGCTGCAGGGCGAGGGTGGCGAGCGCGGTGCTCGTCCCGCTGCCGGGGATGCCCATGAGCATGAGGTTGCCCTCGTCGAGGTCCCATCCGGTGGTGACCTGACGCTGGTGGTCCGGGTCGTCCGCCAGGGCGACGGGCACCGTCCGCGACGTGTCAGCGGCGTCGGCTGCTGCCAGCGCACCCAGCTCGACGCGGTCGCCGAGTGCCTCGGGCCAGATCGGGCGCGGCGGAGCGTAGCCGGCGGCGGCGTTCGCCTGCCCGATCGACCCGATGAGCTGGTCGAGGTCGGTCACGTCGGACGCCGTCGGAGCCGGGGCGGGCATCGGCGCGGGTACGCCGAAGACGTCCGTCGGACGGACGGACACCGGCTGTTCGGCGCGTTCGTCACGGGCGCGGCCGGTGACGAGGGCGGTCTGCACCGGGGTGATGTCGTCCTGCCCCAGCTTCACGTAGGCGCGACCGGTCTGCTGGCGACCGATGCCGGCGGCCGCGGGGACGCCGATCACGTTGGTGGAGTCCTCGCGGCTCTGCACCCGCAGCGCGACACGCATGTTGGTGTTCGCCAGGATGTCCTCGCTCACCACGCCGGCCGGCCGCTGGGTGGCCAGGATCATGTGGACGCCGAGTGTGCGCCCGACCGCCGCGACGGCGACGAGCGAGGTCAGGACGTCGGGGAAGTCCTTCGCCAGCATCGCGAACTCGTCCACGACGAGGAGCAGGCGCGGCATCGGCTCGTCCGGCTTCGTCGCCAGGTAGGCGTCGAGGTTGTCGATGTCCGCCCCGGCCGCGGCGAACACCCGCTGCCGTCGCTCGAGCTCGGCCTCGAGCGCACGGATCGCCCGGTCGGCGAGCTGCTCGTCGAGGTTGCTGATCGTGCCGATGGTGTGCGGCAGCCGCTCGCAGGCGGCGAACGCGGCCCCGCCCTTGAAGTCGACGAGCAGGAAGTTCAGGCGCGTCGGGTCGTTCCGCGCAGCGAGCCCGGCGACCAGCGACCGCAGGAACTCGCTCTTGCCCGAACCCGTCGTGCCACCGACCAGGCCGTGTGGTCCGTCGCGGACGAGGTCGATCTCGAGGACGCCGCTCTCCGACGACCCGATCGGGGTCGAGAATCCGGTGCGGGCGTCCCAGGCCGCGCGGATCGCATCGGCGGGGCTCGTGCCCGTCGGGGTTCGCGCGACCGTGTCGTCACCCGCGAGCAGCTCCGGCAGGCGGACGAGCGACGGCAACGACGCCCCCGGCACCAGCAGTTCGGGATCGTCGAAGTGCGCCACGCTGCGGGCGCTCCGTTCGGCGGTCTCGGCGCTGAGGCCGGCGAGCACGACGTCCTCGACTCGGGTCCGGTCCTCCGGCCGGTAGACCGTCGCTGCGGCGTCGGCACCGACCGTGATGATCGTCGTGCAGGCTGCGGGGAGCTGCTGCTCGTTGGTCGCGATGACGATCCCGCTCACCCGGCGGGGCTGCTCGCCGGGACGGAGCGACTGTCCGGGCACGGTGCGCCCTTCGCCGAGCAGGTTCCGGGCGGGTGCGTCGCGGCCCTCGGTGAGCACCTCGGAGTCGACCACGACGAGCAGGTTCGGGGTCGGGAGTTCGTCGAGCGACTCCCGCAGTCCCCGGAGCATCGCGGCGCTCTGGTCGCGCTGCGCCGACATCCAGCGGGCACCGGTGCTGCTCCCCGCCACGCGCGCGTGCGGCAGCCAGGAGGCCCATCCCCAGTCGTCCGCGCGGCCGGCGTCGCAGAAGATGCCCACCGTCAGGTCGGCGGGTCCGCAGTGCACGGTGGCCTGCGTGAGCAGACTGCGCGCCAGTGCGAGCGCACCCTCGCGGTCGCCGACGATGCCGACGACTCCGGCATCGGACAGGTCCGCCACGACCGGCGCAGCGGTGAGGCGGCTGTCGGCGATTGCGGCCTTCGCCTCGTCCTCGAGCTTGGACGACGCCGCCCGCTGATCGAGTTCGGGGCGCCACGGTGCGTCACCGGTGCCGGCGTGCAGGCTGAGGAAGTCAGCGTCCTCGGAGCGTCGCTGCCACAGCAGGGTGGTGGGGAGCTCGGCCCGGCGGACGACGGTGGCCGGGTCGGGGACGAGTTCCTGCCGACGGGCGGCCTCGACCGCCGCGGCCTCGGCGATCTCACCCCGGAAGGACTCCACGGCCTCGGCGAAGCGGGTGTCCTCCTCCTTCAGGTTCTTCGCCCGACGGTGCTTCTGCTCGAACCACATGCCGATCGCGGTGACCGGCGACAGCAGCGCGAACAGGGCGAACCGGGCGTCGCCGAGCAGGAGCACCATCGCGCCGGCGAGGACCAGTGGCGCTGCGACGGTGATCCAGCTGAACTTCGAGGCCTGCGGGACCTCGCGCTTGGCCGGTGGGTCGACGGTCTCGGTCTCGGTGTTCCGCCCGGCTCGGGGCGGGCGGTTGAACGGCGCGGTCGCCGCGGGCGTAAGGTTGGCCAGCGAGCCCGCGGCCGGCACGGGGACCTCGTCCAACGCTGGCCGGACCAGCAGCACGGCGCCGCCCACGATGACGCTCGTGGTCCCGGTGAGCAGGACGCCCTCGGCATCGATGCGCTCGCCCGCGATCACGGTGCCGTTCGTCGAACCGGCGTCCCGCACCCGGACCCCGTCGTCCTCGCGCTCGATCGTGCAGTGCTCCCACGAAGCGCTCTCGGTGGGCAGCACGACATCGGCTTGCGGCGCCCGGCCGACGACGAGCTTCCGGCTGCGCGGGACCGGTACGACGAGACCCGCGTCGAGTCCCCCGGCGAGGGTGACGCTCCACCCGTCGATCGTCTGCGGCCGCTCCTGCGGTGCGCGGCCGATGCGGGACCCCTCGAGCAGGACGAGGTCGCGCAGCGGGGTCGCCGCGCTGGTGCGGTGAGCGTCGACCGCGAGGGTCGTCTCGGCATCGAGCTCGACGCCGATCGCCGCCGCGATGAGCTCCCCCAGCGAGGACGCACCGGACCACCCGTCGACCTCGACCGCTTCACGTCGGTCGTCGAGCTCGATCAGCAGGCGCATGCTCGCGGTGTCCTTCTCGGGGTTGTGCGTGGGTGGGTCAGCGTGCGGTGGAGTCCGCGAACCACACCAGCGAGGTGGCCTGAGCCGCGTCGTCGCCGGATGCGTCTTCGGAGCCAGCAGCGGCGGTGTCGTCGGGTCGGAGTCCGAGTGGCTGTGCCGAGGCCGCCAACACCGTCGCGGACGCACCGAGCGCCTGCTGCCGCGTGAAGTCGAGCGCCGGACCGGCGATGCCCGCCGCGGAGTCGAGGTCGAGTGCGGCGAGGGCATCGGTCACGTCGGAGGGCTCCTTGCTGCCGGCCTTGCCGACCGCGCGGACCAGGGCGACGACGGCGTCGTGGCTGCGGGAGTCCGCTGCGCCGGCCACCGCCGAGAACGGCCGGTCACCCGTCAGGTTCTGGGAGTCGGGATCGTCGGCGAGCACCCGGACCCCACCAAGGAACGCGGACATCGCCCGACCTTCGGCGTCCGAGGAGAGCGCCCGTGCATCGTCGGTGGCCACCCCGACGGTGCGGAAGGAGCCGCTCAGGCTGCCGCCGGCGTCGACGAGTGCGGCGCCGAAGGCCGGACTCGTCGCGTCCGGGGTGAGGACGACCGGCACGGTGACGTCTGCGGCCTGCAGTGCCGCCACCAGGGCACCCTGTCGTTGCGCGGATCCGCTGACGACGACAGCGTCCGAGTCCGGCGCGGCCTTCGGGTCGGCGTCCGCGGCCTCGGCGGTGTCGTCGTCTGCGTCGGTCGCGCCGGTCCGCGAGGCGATGGTCTCGGCGAGCTCGCCGGTGTCAGCGGTGTCGTCGCCGTCGAGGACGTGCGCCACTCGGAGGCCTGCGGGCGCACCACCGCCGAGGTTCACCAGGAGCGGCGACTTCGCGTCGCCGAGCGCCGTCGTCATCGCGGCGCCGATCGACTCGGCGGTCGGGGCGGTCGACCACGAGTCCTTCTCGGCCGAGGTGTAGGGCACCACCACCGGGATGTGCTTCTCGGCCGCCGTCGTCAGCGCTCCGGAGACGTGCTTGCCGGACGACGCGACGACGATGCCGGCGACGCCGCTCTTCGCCAGGGACTCCACCGCGGTCTTCGCGCCCGCGGACGTTCCGCCGTCGTTCTTCGTGACGAGGGTGATGTCGGTCCCGCCGAGTGCCAGTCGTCGCTCGGCGACCAGGGCACCCTGTGCCGCCTCGTTCCACTCGGAGCCTTCACCGTCGCCCAGGGTGACGACGACGCCGATCTTCGTGGTGTCGGGGACGTGCTTGACGGTGATCTCCACCGGCACGGTGGCCGGGACGGCCTCGGCCGGCGTGCTGCTGCCGATCGCCCGGAAGGTCAGGACGGCGGCGACCACCGCGGCGACCAGGAGCACCGCGATGGCGGCGATGACCAGCGGACGGCGGTTGCGCGGACGTCCCGCCTCGGTGCCATCGGACTCGTCGATCGTCTGGTCGCTCATCGGTCCGCCCCGATCCGGAAGGTGTACAGCGTGGTCGAGGTCGCGCTGGCCGGCACCTTGAGCTGGAAGGCGGGCAGCGTCGTCGCGGCGTCGAGGGAGGCCCGGAACTGCTCCTGCTGGAGCAGGATCCCGGCGACGTCCTCGGCGCGGACGTTCGCGTAGCCTGCGGCGTTCTGCGAGGCCAGGGCGAGCTGGTAGTCGGCGGAGTCGGACTTCGCCGCGCTCGTGGCCATCGCGCCGAGGATGCCGGATCCGTTGACCTTGCGGTCGCCCAGGTCGAGCATCACCCGGTTGAGGTCGCCGGTCAGCAGCGTGGAGGCTCCCTGCACGTCGCGCGTCGAGGCGCTCGTGCTCGCAGCGATCTGCTCGAGACTCGAGGCCGTCTGACGGTCGACGGCGGAGGAAAGCTCGGAGCCTTCCTGCTCGAGTGTGCCCCGCTGCTCGTCGATCGTGCCCTTCGAGTCCTTCGTGACCTCGCCCGAGGTGGACCGGAGCCCGGCAATCGACTTGTCGAAGGCGTCGCGGACGGCCTGGTTGCTCGCGGACGCCGTGGTCGAGACCTTCCGCACCTGTGCGTCGATGGCCTTCTTGAAGGTCTCCGACGACTGGTCGGAGGCGTCCTTGAAGGTCTTCTCGACCTCGGCAGCGAGGTCGATCTGCGTCTGGCGGACGGTCCCGAGCTGCGTCGCGATGACCGTCTGCGACCTGTCGGCGTCCGAAACCGCTGCGCGAAGTCGTTCGATCGTCGAACCCACGTCGTCGCTGCCACCACGGACGGCATCTCGGACAGCGCGGATGCTGTCGTCGAGAGCGGTCAGGTCAGTCCGCAGGCCGGCGATCGCGCTGCCGATGGACCCCTCAGCCGTCGCGTCGGCACTGGTTGAGTCGACGACTTCCTGCCAGCGCGCCGTCTGGTCGTCCAGTCGTTCGTCCATCGGGTCGGTGAACCCGAGGCCGGGCTGGAGCACGGTGCCCTCGGGCGCACCGGCGCAGGGCTCGGCCGTCAGGTAGCCGCGGAGGCGATCGGCGTCGGCCTGGTCGAGTTGTCCGAGCGTCGCGAGGGTGCAGAGCTGGTCCGCGACCGCCGAGTTCTGGCGCTGCATCGAGAGCGGGAACCCTGCGCCGTCGACCAGGTCACGTGCCGCCTCGGCACGGTCGTGCGTGGTCTGCACGGCCGTCGCCAGTGCGTCGATTCGCGTGCCGATCTGGTCCGCGCTCGCCGACAGCGCGCGCAGGGCGTCACCGGTGCCGCCGTCGCCACCGTTCTCGTACTCGTCGAGGGCATCGGAGATGCTGGTGAGCTGCGCGTCGAGGCCGGCAGCGCTCGCGATCGCGGCGTCGACCGTCTCGGGCTGCAGCCGCGCGGCGAGTGCCTGCCCGGTGCTCACCAGCCCGATCAGCGAACCGTTGATCGCGGTGGACGATTCGTAGAGTGTGCAGGTCAGCGAGTCTCGCGCGTCCGTCGCGGCGCAGGTAGTCGCGTCCGGGTCCTTCGGGCCGACGGCAGCGGTGAGCTGCGCACTCACCTGCTGCTTGCACGCCTCGCTCGCATCGGCGTAGCCGGTGAGCTGCGCCGAGACGCGGAGGAGGTTGCCGTAGACACTGCCCCCGGCGGACGGGGTCTTCGGCGTGGCCGCGCACCCGTTGCCGTCGAGCACCGTTGCCGGCGCGGTCGCGGACGTGTCGCCGAGCAGGCTGTCGAGACTCGTGGTGGTCTGCTGGAGCTGCTGCAACACCGTCGACTGCGTGGCCTTGACCGTGGTGCCGAGGTCGCTGTTCAGTGAGCCGAGCTGTCCGGAGAGGGACTGCATCGTGCTGGCCAGGGAGGAGCTGCTCTCCTTGAGGCGCTCGGCCGTGCTGACGCCGAGGGTCTCCGACGTGGTCTCGAGGTTCGACCGGACCTCGGTGATGGTGCCACCGGCACGCGCCAGCACCTCGTTCACCTGCGAGATCAGGTCGATCGTGCGGCGCTGGAGCGCGAGTTCGGAGTCACTGTCGGACCCGAAGGCCGCGTTGACGACGCCCGTGGAGGACAGGTCCGTGGACAGCCCGGGCTGCGCGGCGACGTCGATGGTCGGCGCGGTGAAGTCCTCGACGTCGGCGACGAGGTGCAGCGTGCTGCTCGCACCGGAGGTCGGCGGGGCGAGCAACCGGCCCCACTGGACGACCGCGTCGCCGTCCTCGTTGGTGCTCACGACACCATCGGTCGACGAGCCGGAGTCGGCCGAGTCCGTGACGACGCGGTCGGCGGCGGTCCCCGTCAGCACGGTCGACGCCGCGATGCTGAAGGGCGCGCCCACGAGTGCCGGGGTCGAACGCGACGTGCCGGCGACGTCGTAGGTCAGGTTCTTCGAGGTGACCGTCAGGTTCTCGATCGTCAGGTCGATCGCCACCCGGCCCGAGTACCCGTCGAGGTCGGCCAGGTCCGTGCCGGTCTTCTTCTTGGTCGAGTACTGCGTCGTGATGCGCAGTGGCAGGTCACTCGCCGCCTTCGCTGGGTCGTGCTCGGTCGTCGCGGACGAGGAGTCCTTGCCTGCGACGGAGATCGCGGTGTCCGAGATCGACGTGATCGAGCCGTCCGCGGCGAGGCGCGTGTCGACGGTCTGCAGGACCCTCGAAGGGTCGGCGACAGGCTTGTCGTCGGAGGTGCAGCCGGCGAGCACCAGCGCAGCGATCCCCGTGACGGCGACCGTCCCCGCGATCCGTCGTCCGGTCCGTCGTGCTCCGGTGTTCCCGGCACGCTGGTTCATCACGGTCTTCCCCCCAAGAGAATCGTCGAGCACATCGATGCTAGTTGCTGAACGGCGTCAGGTCCGGGCTGCTCTTCCCCGGGAGCCACCCCCGTTCGGGCCACAGCTCGCTACTGAAATCCAACATAGAGCATCCGCGAGGGTGCTCGGGCCTGTCCACAGGGCGCTGATACTCTGCACGCATGATCCAGGGGGACCAGGGCGTCGCGCCCTTCGAACGACGGCGCACGAACGCACGAACGGGGGCGGACCGGTGAACATCAACCTGTCGCCGGTGCTCATCGCGCTGATCGCCATGATCACCATCCCGGCCGCCGTCAGCGCGCTCGTCCGTCAGAACGACCGGAAGCGGCCACCGTCCACCGTCGTGGGCGACGAGGCGTACGGCGTGCTCTTCACCGTCCGTGCTCGCCGGTTCAGCTACCTGCTGCTCCGGATCATCGGGATCGTCGTCATCGTCGTCGGCGGGTTCTTCTTCCTGGCCACGCTCAGCCTGCTTGACGACCCCGACGCGATCGGCATGCTCATCGCCGGCGTCGGCATGGTGCTGTTCGGGATCCTGTTCGTCTACCTCGGCGTCGGTCAGAAGCGCCGTCGCGTCGAGGCGTACGACTCGCAGCTGGTCGTGACGCCGATGTTCCGTGCCGCGCGGACCGTCGACCCGGCGGCGATCAAGCGCATCCGGCCCACCACCAACCGGTTCGGTGGCCTGGACATCAAGGTGAACGGCCAACGCGGCGTGATCAGCGTCCTGTCGATCGACGCCGCCTACCCCGAGCTCTGCGCATGGCTCGAGCAGCGGGCGCCGGCGCAGTGGGGTGAGTTCGTCGGGGCCTTCGGGCGCTGAGCGGCGCGCTGCTGCTGCACTGGGCCGACGGACCTACCGTGTTCGCACGGGCTCGAAGCTCTTCACGTACACGGCCTGGCGGATCGTGTTCAGGAACTCCCGCATCGTGAAGGAACCCTCGCCGACGTCGAACCGGTAGCGCTCCCTCTCGGCCAGGTCAGCCTCTTGTCACGATCCGCAACCCAGACAGCACAAGCGCCCCGCAGTCGGACGTCTCGAACACGACCTGCGACGTCGACGAGCCGATGGCTGTCAGGGAGTGAAGCGAGCCCGCAGTGCTGTGTGCGGAGCTGACGGTGCGAGTCGTTCAGTCCTGGATCACTCGACCGCAGCCCCAGTGTCCGTCGTGCGGTGCGGGGCAATGTCGCGTCGCACCGCTTCGGAAAAGGCCAGCACCAGCGCCCCCAGCTCGCTCTCGTAGGGCCAGGTGTCGGCAACAAGGCGGGCGGCGCCCTGTATCCCGCTGCGGTACGCCGGATGACCGGGCGCCTGCTCGAATGCGGCAATGAGGGCAGATCGTACGGCGGCTATCTGCACAGCCGACGCGGCGTCCTCGACGGCGTGATCGTCGAGTTGCTTGAGCAATTCCGACAAGGTCATGTTCTGCCGTGCCCCTTCAGCGCTGGAACAGCGAGTCCATCACGGGAATGTGCGCGTCGCCCGAAGCAGCGCTGAGAGTGACCGCTGGAAAGCTTCGGTCGCAGGGACATCGCCCGCGCCGTCAGGCGTGACCACGAACATGTCGCCCATGCCCCCTGCCCCCGTGTTCGACGCGGAGTAGATCCTTCGGTAGATCCGCCGCCGAACAAGCCCAGCAGAGGGATGACGACGAAGACGACGATCGAAGTCGCGATCCTGTCCTGCCGCACGCACCTTCACGGTGCGCGTCGTTCACCCCTCGTGTGACGCATCGACATCGGCCGGAAAGTTACGGGGGCTCGCTGACGCCGTACACCTCCGGGGCCAGCGGCACCCACGGTGCATGCTGCCTGACCCAGTACGACGCACCCCCGACGGTGAATGCGTACGCCCCGAGGGCACGGTCGTAGCGGCGGGCGAAAGCGTCTTGGTTCCCGAACGAGATCGTCTTCGAATAGGTCAGACGGCCACAATCAGATGTGTCGAACCCCACACCAGCGTAAGAAGCGCCGACGCCCTTCGCGGACCGACTCGACAGCGTGACTGCTTCCGCAGACGTCACCGTGCATGTGACCCGCTCCCGGTGCGCGCTGTCGTATGCGTTCATGACGAACAGGCCCGGGAACATGGCGAGCGTGAAGAGGTAGAAGGCGACGATGGTCAGCATCGATATTGCGTTGCGGACCGGCTTCGGCTTCGTCTGGTGAGTGAGCTTGCTGAAGAACGCCTGGTGCTGGGCCCAAGGCTCGCCGCCGTTCTGATCGAGCCAGTCGTTCAGCGCGTCGTAGCGGCGGTGGAACCGGTTCGATTGGAACCCACGTCGTCCGCGAGCGGTTGCAGCGCTGAGGTCGTCGTTGCCCTTCCCTGACGCTCGAAAGTGGGCAAGTTCGCCAGGACGGATGGTCCTGGTGCGGCCGAGGTTCACGGTCGCCTCGAGTCGGTCAGGGAACACCTTGACGCGAGTGCGGACCGTGGTCACCGCCAGGAACAGTCCCAGCAGCCCGAAGAACAGCAGGAGCGCGCTACACCAGATGCGGGTGAACCACGCGCCACCGAACACATCCGCCGAGCACGCCAACCACGCTCCTGCGGCGATTATCCCAGTTGACAGCAGCAACCACGCCACTGGCACCACCCTGTTCCCGCGGACCAGCACCGGCTCGCCCTGAGAAGTTTCCAGCACGTGTTCCCCAGTCACCCTCTTGTCACGTACCTATCCCTCGCAACCAAAAATGAACCTGCCCAACAGCACTCCCACGAAAGCAGCCATTGGCTGCTGCAATTCATCGCTTATACTCGAAGGCTGTCGGATACCGATTTGTCACCTGGAGCGCATCTCGGAACCACCAGGAAGATGCGCCAACCGAGAACTGGAACGTCCCGCCTCCGGACAAATCCCGCGCAACGCGCTCCTGTGAAGACTTTGTCACCCCCTGCAAGATGAGAACGCCGCAGTCTTCCGTCTCCACCTTCACGTAGGAGAACGGTGCCCCCAATCCAGTGCGGCTCACCGTTGACCCCGCGTAGACCTCTGCGCTAGAGACGCTGCACGGCATGGTTCCCCGGTGCGTTTCGTCGTACGCGCTCATCCAATATGGCCACACCAGCAGCAATACCAGCGACACCACGACGCCGAAAGCCCAGACGGCCAGGATGATCCAGGCTCTTCGATTCCCCTTCTTCGGGGGCTCCGACGCGGCGGCTGGCTCGCGCAATCAGTACACCTCTCGTCATGGAGCGACGTAGGGCCAAAACCATCACGGGAACGTACGAGTTTCCTTCAGCAGCGCGTGGAGGCAAGCTTCAAAGGCCTTGGTCGCAGGCACATCGCCGGTCCCGTCTGGTTTGGTCACGTAGAGATCGCTCATCCCTCCTGCTCCCGTATTCGCCGCTGAATAGATCGTGCGATAGATACGCCTCCGCCCAAGCATGGTCTCTTCCGCACACAATGCGTCGGCATGCCGCAGGTAGAAGGATTGCGCTGAATGCATGTCCATGCGCCCTAAGAATGCGGCCATTTGTCGACTTAGAGTCACTACCCTGTCGCGCCGATCACTTTTTCTTGACATCATCCATCCTTCTACGGAGCCAAGGGCCAGCTCTTGATGACATCGGCATGGGACCATCCGTCTGGAACGTATGTCTGATTTCCCCCGCCGCGGTACACAGAACCGTTCAAATCACGCTGAGGTGCTGCGTATCCTCGATACGCAGGCATCTTCTGGTCGAATCGCGCCGTAAACCCGGAGTTTTGGTTTGAAGCGCTTCCGTCCGGCCATGTCTCTGGAAGCGCCTTCTCACTCCGGACCTTCTCGATGCTCGTTGGCGCATCCGTTGACCACCAGTTCCCGGTGTGACGGCCGTCGATGTCACCCGAGCGGTGTAGCACGGTGCTCTCATCAACGTGACCCATGTGGTAGGACCATCCGGCGAACTTCTTAGTGTCGTCAAAGTTGAGCCACTTCGGCCCTCCAGCAGTCGCACCTCCTGTAGCTGCGCCGACGACTGCGGAAGAAGCCATCGCCCCGAGCGCACCGGTTACCGTGTGCGGCCCCGGCGAGGTCGCATAGTCCGCAAGTCCTGTCGCGCCTCCCTCAGTCGCTCCGGAACCGGCGCCGGCGGCCGCCCGCTTGAGTATGCCTGACCCGAGGCGCCGGGTGAGCGCGGCGCCAGTTCCGCCACCGATCATGCCCGTCACAGCGCCGATCGCAGTCTCCTTGCCGACCTCCCCCCAGTCGACGCGTCCGGTCGTCGCCTTCTGGGACGCGACCGAGATGCCGCCACTCATCAGAGCACCAGATGCTCCGAGCAGCGCCAAGCCTGCAACACCACCCACCCCGGTGAACATCAGCGCAACCCCGGCCACGATCGCCGCCCCCGCGACGATGTACTCCCAGTTGTCCTTCGTCCAGTTCACTGCCGACGAGATGAACCCCTGGTTCGCATCCCGGTACGCCTGCATGTCGGCATCGGTCGCCGGCCGCAGCCCGAGCGGGTCGACGGCCTGCAACGGGTCGTTGCCCGCGTACGAGTACGGGTTCCCCGACCACGCGGCACCCAGGATCGGCGCGAGCGGATCAACCGACAGGAAGCCCCGCGCCGCAGGGTCGTACACACGGGCCCCGAGCCACTCCAGCCCTGCGACGGACACCCCACCCGAGCCGGTCAGGGACACCCCCGCGGGCAGCCCGACGTCGGTGACGGCAGCGAGCGCAGCCCACGGGTCCGCAGCATCGGTCGCGCGAGCACTGCGCCAGGCGGGCTGCGTCACGGCATCGCCGATCGCGGTGACACCCCCCGGCAGGTCGAGCAGCGACGTGTCGGCGATGCTGATGAGTGACGGCACGACCGCGGCGGAGTCCCACCACGCGGCGACCCCACCCACCTCGGCGAGCTCACCGAGCGCGTCGACCCAGACGTCGAGCCGAGCGGTCTCGGCGTACGAAGCGTCGCGGTCGACGACGGCGGCGAGGTACCCCAGGTCGGACCATGCGTACTCGGTGGTCGAACCATCGGCTGCTGTCCGCCGGATGCGGCGGCCGAGACCGTCGTGGACGTACTCGGTGCGGCCGGCCTCGGTGGTCGTCGCGACCAGCTGTCCGGCAGCGTCGTACTCGTGGCGCGTCTCGACATCGCCGACGGATTCGACGACGAGTCGCCCACCATCGTCGTAGGCCCACGTCGAGTCCCCGGCGCGCACGAGCTGCCCGGCGGCGTCGTACTCGTACGACACCGCCCCGGACGGTCCGTCGACCGCGGTGATCCGCGCGTCGGCATCGCGCTCGATCCGCGTGCTGGTGGCACCGTCGAGCGTGGTCGAGGTGTGCGCGAAGAGGGCGCCTCCCTCGTACGACCACGACTGCACCAGGTCGCCCGTGGCCGCCTGGACGATACGACCCGAGGCGTCGTAGGTGAACGCGCCGGCAGCGGTGCCGTCACGGTCCACCTCGACGACACGGCCGACGGCATCGCGACGGTAGGTGGTTCGGGTGCCGTTCGGGTCGACCCGTGCAGTGCGGTTGCCGTCAGCGTCGTACTCCCACGCGACGGACTGGTCGCCGCGGGTTCGGCGGACGAGCAGGCCACGGCGGTCGTGCTGCAGCTCGTGCTCGATCGTCCGGCCTGCACCACGGGTGTGGTCCGACACGACGACAGTTCGGTGGACGGTGTCGCGGGTGATCTCCGACTGCACCGCACGGTCGACGAGCACGGCCCGCTGGCGGCCGGCTGCGTCGTACGTCCACTCGGTGGTGCGGCCGTCGGGATCCGTCTGGCGGATCTGGCGCCCGGCCGGGTCGTAGGCCGCCGTGGTCGTCCGTCCGAGCGGATCGGTGACAACTACCACGTGGTCGGCGGCGTCGTACTCCCGTCGAGTGGTCCCGCCGGCAGGGTCGGTGATCGTCACCAGGCGCCCGCGCTCGTCGTACTCGAACGAGGTGACCCCGTCGAGACCGTTGACGACCTGGATCAGCTGCCCGGCGGGATCGTAGCGGAACCGACGACGGCCGAAGCGTGCGTCGTGGCTGGAGACGAGCCTCCCGGCCTGGTCGTAGCGGAACCGCGCGGTGCCGGAACCCGGAGTCGTCTGCGTGACCACGCGCCCGACTGCGTCGTACGTGATCTCCTCGACCTCACCGGTGGGCAGGGTCCGGGCCACGACACGGGAGTCCGCGTCGTAGGTGAGCGTCGTCCGCGCCCCCGCGGCGTCGGTGGCTGCGGCGGGACGCCCGCAGGCGTCGTACTCGTACGTGGAGCGCGCGCCCGAGGGGGCGACCAACGCGACGACGCGACCGGCGAGGTCGCGCTCGAGTCGGGTCAGTCCGCCTTCGCCGTCGACGAGTTCGACGGGGCGACCGGCGGCGTCGTAGGTGATGAGTTCGGAACCGGTCTCGTCAGACGTGGACTCGACGGGTCGGCCGTACTCGTCGAACCGGACGGTCGCGGTGTCGAAGGCGTCGCGCAGCGTCGCGACGCCGGTCGCGACGTCGTCCGAGAACTCCTGACGGACGCCCGTCGGGTCGACGGTCGCCGTCAGCTCGCCGACGACGTCGTACTCGCGACGCCAGGTCGCGCCGGCGGGGTCGGTGACGGCCTGGAGGCGCGACAAGGCGTCGTGCGCGAACGTCCAGACCGCGCCGCCCGGCAACGCGAGCTCCGCCAGGTTCCCCTGGTCGTCGAACGTCCGTGAGACGCGTCGACCCAGTGGGTCGGTCGTGGTCGCGAGTTCGCCGTTCGGGGCGTACTCGAGCGTCGTCCGTGCTCCGAGCGGGTCCGTGATCGCAGCGATCCGTGCTCCGGCGGCGTACTCGAAACGCCAGACCGCTCCGTCGGCGTCACGTCGTTCGACGAGGAGCCCGGCGGCGTCGTGGCGGTACTCGCTCCGTGCGCCGGAGGGGCTGATCGCGGCGACCGGGTGACCGGCGGCGTCGCGCTCGATCCGAGCGGTGTCGCCGACGGCGTTGGTGGTCGAGACGAGCTCACCGAACGCGTCGTAGGAAAGAGTCAGGACCACGCCGGTCGGGTCGACGACATGGGTGAGGGAGCCGTCCTGCCAGGTCAGCTCCGTCCGGCCGCCGACCGGGTCGACGATGACCGACGGGTCGCGGTCGTCGCCCACGTACTCGTAGCTCACGACGGCACCGGCCTCGGTGACGACCGTCGTCACGCGGTCCTGGTCGTCGTACCCGTAGGTCAGGTCGCCGCCGGACGGCGTGACGGTCCGGGTCTTCCGGCCGCGGTCGTCGTACGCGTGGACGGTCACCGACCCGTCGCGCTCGGTCGCCGACACCAGGTTGCCGTGCCGGTCGTAGCTCATCGACTGGCGTCGGTCGTCGGAGTCGATGATCCCGACCAGACGCCCCTTGGCGTCGGCGATGTAGGAGTTCGACCGCGAGCCGTCGTGGTCGGACACCACCGTGACGCGACCGGGCAGGTACGCGAAGCGCACGGTGCGGCCGTGCGGGCTGATCTGTTCGACCACGCGGCGCTGGTCGTCGTAAGTGTTGTCGACCTCGACGACACCGGCCGCACTCGTGACCGTCGTGATGAGGTCGTCGTCGTTCCAGCCGTAGGTCCGGGTGCCGACGGCGTCGGTCACCGAGACGAGTCGGCCGCGCTCGTCGTACCCGTACTCGACCCGGCGGCCGTCGGAGGCGCGGAGCACCGCCACCCGGCCGTCGACGTGGTCGATGTCGATCGAGCGCCCGCGCTCGTGCAGCAGGCGCACGACGACGTCGTCGGCGTCCCGCTCGACGCGGACCGCGGTGCCGGCACCGCCGCGCTGTCCGAGCCACAGCCCGGACGGCGAGAAATCGATGCGCTCACCCTGGTTGTCGCGGACGACGAGCCGGTCGCCCTCGGCCGCGAGCCAGCGGTTCTCGCCGACACCGCGCGCCCACCCCTCGCCGTCGCGCGGGAACCGGACCTGACGACCGTCGGCGCCGACGAACGACGCGCCTTCGTCGTCGAGGAGCAGGCGGGTCTCGAGGATCGACGCCCACCCCGGACCGAAGAGCCCGACGTGCTGGTCGAGGGAGTTGTACATGCGGGTCACCTGCAGCGCCGCAGATGCACCGGTGAACGCCAGGTCGAGCTCCGGCTCGAGGAAGTTGCCCGTCGTGGTGTTCACCGGGTCCATCGAGAAGCCGGTGGTGGGCTGGGCGCCGTAGGCCGTCGGCGGCTCGAACTGCAGATCGGTGCGGGTCTGCGAGACGCCGGCCGCGGCGAGCGCGGCTGCGAGCCCGGAGTCCGCGACGGTCGAGACCTCGCCCTCGCCGCCGGCCGCCGCGAAGGCGTCGGCGACGGTGTTGGCCCACGTGACATCCTGGTCGTTCGCCGCGATCCACTGCTCGAACGCCGTCACGACGCTGCCGGCGTCGATGTGCGCCCACGAGCACTTCGTGGCGAAGTCGGCGAGCTTGCCGCGGAGCGCCCCGGGCTTGCCGTCGAGGGCGCGGTTCAGCCCCGAGGAACCGGTCGCGAACGAGCGGAGGTCAGCGGGCCGGGCGGACGACGTGCCGCCGCCGCCACCACCGCCGCCGGCTCCGGGGTTCGGGGTCTCACGCGGCTTCGTCGTCACGGCCGGCGGGTCGAACTTCGGCGCCGGTTCGTTCTCGACGGTCGGCATCGGGTCGTAGTGGACCGTGTCGTTGAGGAAGTCCTGGAAGCCGTTGCGGCCGTCCTCGCGTTCCTGCCACTCGCGGGCGGTCTTGCGCCGCGCGCGCTCGTCCGCGGCGGCGGCCTTCATGGTGTCGATCCACCCGGCGACGGTCTCGAGGGCGTCGACGATGTTGGTGGCGTCGCTCGATGCCGTCCCCGCGTTCTGCGTGAAGAGCTGCGAGAAGTGCCCGCGGAACTCCTGGGAGGCGGTCGTCACGTACGACTGCCTCGATGCCTTCTGTCCGCTGATCGCGTCAGCCGACGCGGTCAGCGAGCTCTTGAGCGCATCCGCGGTGGCATCGTCGAACTCGATCGAATCCGTGTTGGCGTGGATCTTCGCCATGGTCGTCCCCCCAGGGTCGGTGCTGGTCGTGCTGATCGTGCTGGTGAAGCGGCCCCACCGACCGCGAACGCCCGGACCGCCGCGAGTGCGACGGTCCGGGCGGGAACAGGCCGGTGCTTACGCGCCGCCACCTGCGGTGAAGATGTCCTGCGAGATCTTGTCGAGCTGCGTGCGGAGCTGCTCGAGCTCGGTCTTCGCCTTGTCCAGAGCAGCCTTGGTCTCCGGCCAGGTGGACCCGCGGAACGTCGCCGCGAGCGGGCCGTCCCAGACGTTCGAGTCGGAAAGGATCCGGCCCTGAGCGTCGAGCTGCGAGATCTGGTCGGTGAAACCACCGTTGATGATCGACTGGACCTGACGGATGGCGGTCTTGGCCTGCTCGGTCGAAAGGACACGCGACATGATGAACCTCTTTCATTCGTAGCTGCACCCCCGCGCAGTGGAATCCCCCCGGAGGCTCTGACACGGCCCACCATACCCACAAACCCAGGCAGATGTCACCGTCGGTATATCGTGATCCTTCCTCCACATCCGAACGGTTCACCGGCGGTTTCCACAGCGTCCACCGAGGCCCCTCCGGTGGCAGGGGCCGGGTGGCAGGATGTGGGGATGGACACCGAACCGCAGCTCGACGGCGAATCCGTCGCACCCGACCTCGACGACTTCGACGAAGTCATCGAGATCGAGCACGAGTCACTGCCGACGGACCGCTACTTCGACCGCGAGCTCAGCTGGCTCCGGTTCAACCAGCGCGTGCTCGAGCTGGGTGAAGACCGCACGCAGCCCCTGCTGGAGCGGGCGAACTTCCTGGCGATCTTCGCGTCCAACCTCGACGAGTTCTTCATGGTCCGCGTCGCCGGCCTCAAGCGCCGCATCGACACCGGCATCGCCGTCCCGACCAACGTCGGCCGTGCCCCCAGCGACGTCCTGCGTGACATCGCGAAGAAGGCCCACGAGCTGCAGGACCGGCACGCCCAGGCCTTCATCGGGTCGCTCAAGCCCGACCTCGACGCCGCGGGCATCCACATCGAGCACTGGTCCGACCTCGACGAAGCCGACCGGCAGCGCATGCGGGAGTACTTCAACGAGCAGATCTTCCCGGTGCTCATGCCCCTGGCCGTCGACCCGGCGCACCCGTTCCCCTACATCTCCGGGCTCTCGCTCAACCTGGCGGTGCGGGTCCGCAACCCGAAGTCGCAGCGCCAGGAGTTCGCGCGCCTCAAGGTGCCGCAGAACTTCTCCCGCTTCATCAAGCTCCCCGACGACAACTCCGGCCGGATGCGCTTCATCCCGCTCGAAGACCTCATCGCGAACCACCTCGACGACCTGTTCCCAGGGATGGAGGTCCTCGAGCACCACGTGTTCCGGGTCACCCGCAACGAGGACGTCGAGATCGAGGAGGACGAGGCCGAGAACCTCATCCAGGCCCTCGAGCGCGAGCTCCTGCGCCGCCGGTTCGGTCCGCCGATCCGCCTCGAGATCACCGAGGACATGGACCCGGTGACCCTCGACCTGCTCGTGCGTGAACTCGACATCACCGAGGAAGAGGTCTTCCGGCTGCCGTCGCCGCTCGACCTCGGCGGGCTGTTCGAGATCTCCAAGATCAACCGTCCCGACCTGCACTACCCCAAGCACGTGCCGACCACCCCGGTGCAGTTCCAGCCGGGTGAACCGAACACGAAGCCCGACCTGTTCCGCGCGATCAAGGCGAACGACGTCCTGGTCCACCACCCCTACGAGTCCTTCGCCACGAGCGTGCAGGCGTTCCTCGAGCAGGCCGCGGCCGACCCGAACGTCCTGGCGATCAAGCAGACCCTGTACCGCACCTCCGGCGACAGCCCCATCGTCGAGGCGCTGATCGACGCTGCGGCCGCCGGCAAGCAGGTCCTCGCCCTGGTCGAGATCAAAGCTCGCTTCGACGAGCAGAACAACATCACCTGGGCCCGGAAGCTGGAGAAGGCCGGCGTGCACGTCGTCTACGGCCTGGTCGGGCTGAAGACGCACTCGAAGCTGGTGCTCGTCATCCGGCAAGAGGGCGGGACGCTCAAGCACTACAGCCACATCGGCACGGGCAACTACAACCCGAAGACCTCGCGCATCTACGAGGACATGGGGCTCTTCACCTCGGACGACACGGTGGGCAAGGACCTGACCCGCCTGTTCAACGAGCTGTCCGGCTACGCCATCGAGAAGAAGTTCAAGCGCCTGCTCGTGGCACCGCTGCACCTGCGGAAGGGCCTGCTCAAGCGCATCCAGACCGAGGCCGCCAACGCCCGCGCCGGCAAGCCCTCGGGCATCCGGATCAAGGTCAACTCGATGGTCGACGAGCAGATCATCGACGCGCTCTACCTGGCGAGCCAGGCCGGGGTGCCGATCGACGTGTGGGTGCGCGGCATCTGCTCGCTCAAGCCGGGCATGGAAGGCGTCAGCGACACCATCCGCGTGCGGAGCATCGTGGGGCGCTACCTCGAGCACTCCCGCGCGTTCGCGTTCCACAACGACGGTGACCCGGCGGTGTTCATCGGCAGCGCCGACATGATGCACCGCAACCTCGACCGCCGCGTCGAGGCGCTCGTGCGACTGGTCGCCCCGGACCACATCAACGAGGTCCAGGAGATGTTCGACCTGGCGATGGCCGACACCGCCAGCTCGTGGCACCTGGAGTCCGACGGCGAGTGGACGCGGCACTCCACCGACGATGCGGGCCGTCCGCTCGAGGACGTGCAGAATGTGACCATGCGGAAGATCTCGGCCCGGAAGCGCTCGACTCGGTGAGCGGCGGTCCCTCGGGTCCCGTCGTCGCTGCGGGTGCGGTCGTCTGGCGCGAACAGGACGGCACACCCCTCGTGCTGCTCATCCACCGCGACCACCACAAGGACGTCTCCCTGCCCAAGGGCAAGGTGGACCCGGGCGAGGCCGTCCCGACGACCGCCGTGCGCGAGATCGACGAGGAGACCGGGTACCGCGTCCACCTCGGCGCACCGCTCGGCACCGCCGAGTACGTGCTGCCGAACGGCCGCGACAAGGTCGTGCACTACTGGGCGGCCCGGGTCTCGGCCAAGGAGTACGCCCGCGCGGGCGCCTTCGTGCCGAACCACGAGGTCGCGGCGCTCGAGTGGGTCACCATCGACGACGCCCGCAACCGTCTGACGTACGAGCGGGACGTCGCGATCCTCGACCGGTTCGCCGAACGCGCCGCCGCCGGACAGCACCGCACGTTCGCCCTGATCACCCTGCGCCACGCGAAGACGGTGCCCGGCTCGGACTGGGACGGCCCCGACGCCACCCGTCCGCTGCTGCCCGTCGGCCGCTCGCAGGCCAAGGCCGCCGCGGCACCGGTCGCGGCGTTCGGCCCGAAGAAGATCGTGAGCAGCACGGCGGCGCGGTGCCTCGCGACCGTCGAACCGCTGTCCGCCACGACGAAGCTCGGCGTCTCGAGCACCCCGGACCTCAGCCAGGACGCCCACGACCGCGGAGCCGCCGACGTCAAGGGCGTCGTCCGGCGCCGGCTCGACAAGGGCAAGACCGCCGTGTTGTGCTCGCACGGCCCGGTGCTGCCCGACATCATCGCCCGGATCGCCACCGCGACCGCCGACGAGTCCGGCCGCTTCGACCTGCGCCGCGCCGCGATGCTGTCGGTCGGGGACTTCTCCGTCATGCACATCGCCGGGGACACGCTCGTCGCGGTCGAGACGCACCGCAACACGATCCCGGCGTAGCCCGCCACCGGCGGACCGCAGCGGTCCGGCTGCCCGCAGCGCCGCCCGACCGCAGCGCTGGCGGACGGCAGCGTCGGCGGACCGCAGCGTCGCCGCACGGCTGCCGACGCGCCCGGCACCCGGCCACAGGACGGGGCCGCGCCGCGCCCGGGAACGCGATCCGGGCCTCCCGACCGCTCGTCCGCGATCATGCGTGCGCATCTTCCAAACGAGCGCACAGTGCCCCCGATCCTGCTCCCTGCGCGGGTGCGGCGCACGCCGCCCCGACGCGGACAACCCCTCGTTCACCTCCCGTTCACCAGCGGGGGTGATTGCGGTCACCTCGCGTCCCTACAGTCGCTCCCGGGTCGGCACCGGCCCAGGGACCGCAGTGGTCCCACTGCATTCCATTCCCGAAGGGACCCCTGTGAACATCAAGCGAATCGGTTCGATCGCAGCAATCGCGATCGCCGGCGCAGTCGTGCTCTCCTCGTGCGCGGCAAACGAGGACGCGGGCAGCACCGAGTCCTCCTCCACCAGCGGCAGCGACTACTCGAAGCTCTCCGGCACCCTGACCGGCTCGGGCTCGTCCGCACAGCAGACCGCGCAGGCCACCTGGGCCGCCGGTTTCCAGAACGAAGCCTCGGGCGTCACCGTCAACTACACGCCGGACGGCTCCGGCGCCGGCCGCGAGAACTTCATGTCGGGTGCCGCGGACTTCGCCGGCTCCGACGCCGCGCTGAAGGACGAGGAGCTCTCGGGCAAGTTCGAGTCCTGCAAGGCGGACACCAAGGGCATCGACATCCCCGTCTACATCTCCCCGATCGCGATCGCGTACAAGGTCGACGGCGTCAGCGACCTGACCCTCGACGCGAAGGCCATCGCGGGGATCTTCTCGGGCAAGATCACCAAGTGGAACGACTCGGAGATCGCCGGCCTGAACAAGGACGCGAAGCTGCCGGACGCGAACATCACGGTCGTGCACCGCTCGGACGACTCGGGCACCACGCAGAACTTCTCGGAGTACGTCTCCGCGAACGCTTCTGACGTCTGGACCGAAGAGCCCAGCCAGACCTTCCCGTACTCGGTCGGTGACAGCGCGAAGGGCACCTCCGGTGTCGCCTCCGCGATGGGCAACGCCACCAACGCCATCACCTACATCGACGACTCCGGTGCGGGCGACCTCGACCGCGCGAAGCTGATGGTCGGCGACAAGGCGACCGAGATCTCGGCCGACGGTGCCGCGCAGGTCGTCGCCGACTCGAAGATCGCGACCGGCCGCGAGGACAACGACCTCGCGATCGACATCGACCGCAAGGACACCGCTGACGGTGCCTGGCCGCTGGTCCTCGTCTCTTACGCCATCGCGTGCCAGGAGTACAAGGACGCCGACAAGGCCGAGCTCGTGAAGGGCTACCTCGACTACGTCGTCTCGAGCGCCGCTCAGGACGCCGCTGCCAAGGAGGCCAAGTCGGCCGCCCTCTCCTCCGACCTCGCGTCGAAGGCCAAGGACGCGGTCGCGTCCATCAAGTAAGGCCCCTTGAGCGCCCGGACGCCGGTCCACCCACACGACCGGCGTCCGGGCACTCAGCCGTCCAGGACCGCACCCGGACGGACACCGCACAACCACCCCAGAACCCGTCGCCTCCCCCGGCGTTCCTCCGACAGGAGTACCCCATGACGACCGCACCGGCCCAGCCAGGGGCCACCGTCACCCCGATCAAGCCGAAGGCCGTCGTCCGTGTCGGCGACCGCGTCTTCTCCGCCGCGTCGGTCATCGCCGGCGGCCTCATCCTCTTCGTGCTCGTGCTCGTCGCCGCGTTCCTCGTGTGGCAGAGCATCCCGGCCTTCTCCGCCAAGGTCGGCGAGCTGCCTGGCAAGGCCACGAACTTCTGGGACTTCGTCGGCCCCCTGGTCTTCGGCACCGTATGGTCCGCGCTCATCGCGCTCGTGATCGCCGTGCCGCTGTCCCTCGGGATCGCCCTCTTCATCTCGCACTTCGCGCCGCGTCGACTCGCGCCGGTCCTCGGCTACGTGATCGACCTGCTGGCCGCCGTGCCGTCGGTCGTCTACGGCCTCTGGGGCATCGCCGTGCTGGCGCCCCTGGTGAAGCCGTTCTACGTGTTCCTGAACGAGTACGTCGGCTGGTTCCCGCTGTTCTCCGGGCAGGTGTCCGGCACCGGCCGCACGATCCTGACGGCGTCGATCGTCCTCGCCGTCATGGCGATCCCGATCATGACCGCGGTCATGCGTGAGATCTTCCTGCAGGCCCCGACCCTCAACGAGGAAGCGGCCCTGGCCCTCGGCGCGACCCGCTGGGAGATGATCCGCCTGTCGGTCCTGCCGTTCGCGAAGTCCGGCATCGTCTCCGCGATCATGCTCGGCCTCGGCCGTGCACTCGGCGAGACGATGGCGATCGCGCTGGTGCTGTCGGTCTCGACGAACGTCACGTTCCAGATGCTGACGTCGCAGAACCCCTCGACGATCGCCGCGAACATCGCCCTGCAGTTCGCCGAGGCCTCGGGCACGGCACTCAACGCGCTCATCGCGTCGGGTCTGATCCTCTTCGTCATCACCCTGGTCATCAACATGCTCGCGCGGTACATCGTCCGCAGCCGAGTCAGCTGAGAGGTCGCACCCGATGTCCCTCGCGCTCCGTCAGACCGGCACCGCCGGCAACGTCTACGCCAACGGCAAGCTGCACGCCTCCGTCCCGTGGCTGCTGCTGGTCGGCAGCTGGGTCGCCCTCGTCCTGGTCTTCGCGCTGCTCAACGCGGGTGGCGCCGTCAAGGACTTCAACGTCGTCGCCGCGATCTTCCTCGGCACGGTCCTGTTCGACGTCCTCATCGTCGTCATCTCGCGCATCGTCGAGGGTGGCCGCAAGGCGGTCGACCGCCTGGTCACCTCGCTCGTCATCACGGCGTTCGTCATCGCGGTCCTGCCGCTGGTGTCGCTGCTCTGGACGGTCATCGCCAAGGGCATCGCCCGCTTCGACGCGAACTTCTTCTCGTACTCGATGCGCGGGGTCATCTCCGAGGGCGGCGGCGCGGTCCACGCCCTCATCGGCACGCTCGAGATCACGCTGTTCGCGGCGCTCATCTCGGTGCCGATCGGCCTGCTCACCTCGATCTACCTGGTCGAGTACGGTCGCGGCGCACTGGCGAAGGGCATCACGTTCTTCGTCGACGTGATGACGGGCATCCCGTCGATCGTCGCCGGGCTGTTCGCCTACGCGCTCTTCGCGCTGTTCCTCGGCCCGGGTGCCCGCTTCGGCCTGGTCGGCTCCGTCGCCCTGTCGGTGCTGATGATCCCGATCGTCGTGCGCTCCACCGAAGAGGTGCTGAAGATCGTCCCGATGGAACTCCGCGAGGCCTCGTACGCCCTCGGCGTGCCGAAGTACCTCACGATCCTCAAGGTCGTGCTCCCCACCAGCCTCGCCGGCATCACCACCGGCGTCATGCTCTCGATCGCCCGCGTCATCGGTGAGACCGCCCCGCTGCTCGTCACGGCCGGCTTCACCGCGAGCATGAACTACAACCTGTTCCGTGACCCGATGATGACCCTGCCGGTGTACGCGTACACGCAGTACTCGCAGCAGGGCGCCAACCCGGTGCCGTTCGTCGACCGGGCCTGGACCGCGGCCCTCGTGCTCATCCTGATCGTGATGCTGCTCAACCTGCTCGCCCGGTTCATCACCCGTCTCTTCGCCCCCAAGCTCAGCCGCTGACCCTCCGCCCCCGCGGAACCAGCGACACCACCCACCCAGAAGGATCAACGTGTCCAAGCGCATCGAGGTCGACGGCCTCAACGTCTACTACTCGAAGTTCAAGGCGGTCGAGGGTGTCGACATCACCATCGAGCCCCGCACCGTCACGGCCTTCATCGGCCCGTCGGGCTGCGGCAAGTCCACCTTCCTCCGCACCCTGAACCGCATGCACGAGGTCATCCCCGGCGCCTGGGTCGAGGGCTCGGTCAAGATCGACGGCGACGACCTGTACGGCGCCGGCGTCGACCCCGTGCTCGTCCGTCGCCAGGTCGGCATGGTGTTCCAGCGTCCGAACCCCTTCCCCACGATGTCGATCCGCGACAACGTGCTGGCGGGCGTGAAGCTCAACAACAAGCGCGTCTCCCGCTCCGAGGCCGACGACATCGTCGAGCGCTCGCTGCAGGGAGCGAACCTGTGGAACGAGGTCAAGGACCGCCTCGACAAGCCCGGCATGGGCCTGTCCGGTGGGCAGCAGCAGCGTCTCTGCATCGCCCGCGCGATCGCGGTCGAGCCGGACGTGCTCCTGATGGACGAGCCCTGCTCGGCCCTCGACCCGATCTCGACCCTCGCCATCGAGGACCTGATCGAGGAGCTCAAGAAGGAGTTCACGATCGTGATCGTGACCCACAACATGCAGCAGGCGTCGCGCGTCAGCGACAAGACGGCGTTCTTCAACATCGCCGGCACCGGTGCACCCGGCAAGCTCATCGAGTTCGACGACACCGCGACGATGTTCTCGAACCCGTCCGTGCAGGCCACCGAGGACTACGTCTCGGGCCGCTTCGGTTGATCGGCATCCGTCCGTCGCGCTGACGGACTGCCTGGAGGCCCGGTGCACGTCCGCCACGGACGCGCACCGGGCCTTCGTGGTTGCGACGGCGTTCGTGGTCGTGCCCGGCGCCACGGTGCGATCACCACGCGGACGCGGAACGACGAAGCCGCTGTCGTGTGACAGCGGCTTCGTCGTTCTGCGTCGGTGGCAGTCCAGCAGGACCGCCCGAGGCGTCAGGCCGTGGTGGTGGGGACCGCCATGATCGGCGAGGTGGTCGGCTGCTCGGAACCGCCCTCGGGCTCGACCGTCATGCCGATCGTCGCGCCCTCGGACATCGCGCCCTTGAGCACGGCGGAGTGCACACCGTCGGCCGCACCGTCGACCAGGCCGGCCGACTTGATGGTGCCGCCCTGCTCCTCGGAGCCGATGTACCAGAGCTCGTACGTCTTGCCCTTCGGCGCCTGCTCGACACCGTCGAGGATCACCGCGGACTTGCCGAGGTCGTTCGACCACACGACCGTCGCCGACCCCCCGCCCGCGACCTTGGTCGTGGTGCGCTGGAAGTCCGAGGCGGCGTAGATGCGGTCGAGGCCGCTCGAGGCCTGCGTGGTGCCGGTGCCGGAGCCGTTCGGGTCGAAGATCGATCCGACGCCGAGTCCGCCGAAGAAGACCGCGGCGACGGCAGCTGCGGCCGTCAGCATGACCGCCGGACGCTGGAACCAGCGGCGGCGAGCCTCGGACGAAGCCCGGCCACCGGCGGTGGGGCCGTCGGCGATCGAGGCGACGTGCCTGGCGGGCTCGGGACGGGCCTCCTGGACGGAGGTGGTCTCGGCGACCGGGGTCTGGTCGACCGTCGTGTCGGCGAGGGGTGCGGCCTGCGGGGTGGTGGCGATCTGGGCCAGCAGCGACGCCTTGAGCGACGCGGGGGGCTCGATCGGTGCGACGGCGTAGGCGAGCTGCAGCGCGGTCTCGCGCAGCGAGTCGTTCTCGGCCTGCAGCTCGGGGGACGTCCGGAGGGCGTCCTCGAGGAGCGCGCGCTCGTCGTCGGACAGCGCGTCGAGGGCGTGGGAACCCGTCATCAGTGCGGGGTCGTCGTGGCGTTCGGTCATGAGGTCACCCCCATCTCGTCTCGGAGTCGGATCATCCCGTCACGGAGACGGGTCTTGACGGTGCCGATGGGGACACCGAGGTGTTCGGCCATCTCGCTGTGCGAGTAGCCGCCGTAGTACGCGAGTTGCACGGCCTGCCGCTGGAACTCGGTGAGCTTCGCCAGCGCTCGGCCGACGCGCTCGTGCTCGATGCGGATCTCGACGGACTCGGAGACCTGGTCGAAACCGGCCTCGAGGTCGCGGATGCCGATCTTGGTGTCGCGGTCGTGCGACGACTGCGAGGCACGGACCCGGTCGACCGCTCGGCGGTGGGCCATGGTGAGGACCCAGCTGGCCGCGGTACCGCGCTTCCGGTCGAAGCGGGTGGCCTGCTGCCAGACCTCCAGGAAGACCTCCTGCGTGACCTCTTCCGACTGCGCGCGGTCCCGGAGGAGGCGCGTGATCAGACCGAGGACCCGACCGGAGAGTGCGTCGTAGAGGTCCGCGAAGGCGGCTTGGTCACCGGCGGCGACCCGGGCGAGGAGGTCGTCCGGCGATGCCTGAGCTGGCTCTGACGAGCTCCAGCGTTCGGTGTCGCTATCCACGAGGGCAAGCATTGCAGGTTTCCCTCCTCTCGGTTGCTTTCGTTGACCAGGCGGGTAGCACGAAGCCTCCGCATGGGCGGTCGAGACGAGGGGCCGGCGTGACCCACAGGGAATTGACCGGCGGTGCCGGTCCGGGTCACACCGGGCCTCTCGCTTCGTGACGGGCATTCCGACCGTCACGCAGATGATTCGGCGCGGTCCCCGCTGTGGATTGGATGGGGGTCAGGATTTCTCGGCGGGATGGGCGCGGCGGGCCTTCGCAGGGAGCGCGTGGGCACGCCCGGGGCCGGTTCTGTCCACCGTGAGTGAACAGGGTCGAGTGATCAGCCAGCGTCTCGTAGACTTGGTCTCGCCGGGCCGCAGCAAGCCCCGGGCTCCAAAATTCGCCGCTTCGAGCGGCCTCGCGCCGAGAGGCGCTTCTGCGGCCCGGTCTTTTCATGCCCGGATGCGTTCCGGACTGCTGCGCGGCCCTGGAGGCCCGGTGCGGGTCCGTCCCGCCGCGCGCTCAGTCCAGGCTGTCGCGGCGCCAGAGCGCCGCCGCCTCGGTCAGGTCGGCCGCCAGCTCCGTCAGGCGGAGCGCCCGCGTCGTGAGTTCGCTCGCGCGCTCGGACGCGACCAGGTCCGCCTCGTCCGCCACGGCGGTCGCGCCGGCGGCGGTCAGACGACAGAACGACGCCCCGCGGTCGAGCGCCACCGCGAGGTCGCCCGTGTACAGGCCGTGCAGGATGCGGTCGGCGAGCGTCAGGATCTCGGCCGGGCCCGTCGGTTCCTCGGCGCCCGCGACCGCCTGGTCGATCGTGCCGATCTGCGCCGTGCCCCGCTCGAACAGGTACGCGATCTCCTCCGGGTTCTGCCGGATGACGATGCGCACCAGGTACACCCGCCAGAGCGCCCCCGGCAGGGTGTGCGCGCCGACCCGCGCCCACAGCTCCGCGATGGCGTCGATGCCGTGCACGTCGGTGTAGGTGACGAGCCGCTCGACCACGGCGGGGTCCGGGTCCTCGCGCACCCGGTGCAGCAGTGCGTTCGCGGTCTCGTGCGCGACACGGTTCACCAGCGCCGGGTCCTCACCGCCCTGGATGGCGGCGAACTCGGCGTCGGTGAAGTGGACGGGACGGTGGTGATCGCGAGGCACCGCAGCAGTGTAGGCGCGGCCGGTGACACGCCCGCGTCCCGTTCGCCCAGAACGCAACGGCTGCGCCACGCGTACCGTGTTGCGGCAGGGAGGCGCTCCTCCCTGCACGTGAAGGAGAGGATCTTCCATGAACGCCCTGCTCATCATCCTGGCTGTGATCGCAGTCATCCTGCTGTTCGTCGGCGGGTTCGCCGCGAGCCTGAAGTTCCTGCTCTGGGTGGGCATCGTGCTGCTGGTCATCGCGGTCATCGCGTGGCTGCTGCGCTCGCTCACCGGACGCCGGGGCTGACCCGGACCGACGGTTCCTTCCCGGAGGCCCTCACCCGCTAGCCTTGCGGGTGAGGGCCTCTAGCTCAGTTGGTAGAGCACCGGACTTTTAATCCGAGGGTCGTGGGTTCGAGCCCCACGGGGCCCACACCTTCCTGAACGCCGGCTTTTCATCCGAGGGTCGTGGGTTCGAGCCCCACGGGGCCCACACCTTCCTGAACACCGGCTTTTCATCCGAGGGTCGTGGGTTCGAGCCCCACGGGGCCCACACCTTCCTGAACACCGGCTTTTCATCCGAGGGTCGTGGGTTCGAGCCCCACGGGGCCCACACCTTCCTGAACACCGGCTTTTCATCCGAGGGTCGTGGGTTCGAGCCCCACGGGGCCCACCTCTCCCGGCCTGCCTTCACAGACTCCGTCTGGCCGCTTGTCTACAATTCGACGGATGGGCCGACGATCGCAGCGCGGGCGGCCGGGCACCCCCACCGGCCCGGCGACGATGCGCCGACGCCGCCGCGGGCTGGTGCCGGCACTCGCCCTCGGCGCGATGGCCCTGGGGGTCTCCGGGCTCCTGCTGATCCTGCCGAGCGTCTCGAGCGCCTGCCAGACGGTGTCCTCGTCGACCTCGGCCTCGGCCATCGCCGCCCCCGGGGTCTCGGCCGACCGCATCGCCGCTGCGATCGAGCCCGGGTCGCGTGTCCTGATCGTCGGCGACTCGTACACCGCGGGTCGGGGCTCGACCACCGGGATCCGCGGATGGGCCCAGGACATCAGCGAGGACCGCGGCTGGACGGCCGAGATCGACGGCTACCCGGGCACGGGCTACGTCGACACCGGTCGGACCGGTTCGTCGCACTACACGTTCGGACCGCGCCTCCAGCGGCATGCGTTGTTCGACCCCCGGCTCGTGATCGTGCAGGGCAGCCAGAACGACTGGCTCGTCGACGCGGACACCCTCCGCGCCACCGTGGAGCGGACCCTCCGCCAGGCGCAGCAGACCTGGCCGGACGCCGTCGTCGTCGCGCTGGGCCCGTCGGCACCGCTGCCGTGGGCGAACTCGACCGTCGGCGTCGCCGCGTCGGTCTCCGCGGGTGCCGCGGCCGCGGGTGTGCCCTACATCGACGCCCTCGCCGGCAGGTGGTTCACGTCGAGCAACAGTCCCGGGTACTCCGCCGTCGACGGCGGACACCCGAACGACGCCGGCCACCAGTACCTGGCGGAACGGGTCAGCGACTCCCTCGACGCCCTCGCCGCTCCCGTGGGCAGCGCCCGCTGCCGCTGAGCGAGCCCGCCCGCTCCTGAACGGGGTACAACCCGTCCCCAGCGTGCTCATGGGAGATCCCCCGCACAGCACAGGCCGTCCTCAGCGGACTGTTGGGCTGCCGCCGATAGTGTCGTTCCCGGATCCGATCACCGGATCCTGCAGCACAGCACCACCACGAACGAACGGGGTACACCGTGATCGAGCCCATCGAAGCCACGCAGACCAGCACCACCGGTGACGCGCGCCGCATCGTCGAGCTCGCAGCAGCGACCAACACGACGATGAGCAACGAGCTCCTGCTCGACACGCTCCGCCGCAACGCCCAGGTCACGACCCGCCACATCCGCAAGGACTTCATCGAGGTCGCGACGGCCACCGCCGTGCTCGGGTACGTCTGCCGGCAGCGCAAGGACTTCATCGCGCTCCGTGGCGACGACCCGGCGTGGGCGCACGAGGTCGGCCGGTACGCGACCGAGTCCCTCGCGGTCGAGGCGCTCCGGATGCGCCGCGGCTGACGCCCGGCGACCGACACGAACGATGAAGGCCCCGCCGGACACCCGGCGGGGCCTTCGTCGTGTCAGCGGTGCGCGCCGACCGGAGTCCTCAGGACCAGACGCGGCGGATCCCCCACGAACCGGTCCAGGTCTCGTCCGGCTCGAGCCAGCGCAGGCCCTCGCCCGAGTTCAGGGCGTTGGCGGGTGCCGTCATCGGTTCGACCGCGACCGCCAGGCCCTTCCCGTCGCCACGCGGGTACTCGCGCGACGTGAAGACCTGCACGTAGGGGAACGAGGCGTCCTGCCAGAGCTCCACACCGTCGCCCTCGGGCCCGTGCATCGTCGTCCGCCGGATCCCCTCGGCATCGGGCGTGACGTCCGTGTACGCGGTGTCGAGGTCCGAGTCCCCGGCACGCCGCCCCCGGCGCAGGTCGTACGGCGTGCCCTCGACCGGCACCGAACCGTTCGGCACCTTCTGCTCGTCGACGGTGAAGGCGGTCGCGGCGTCGAGCGTGACGACCAGGTCGTCGGCGGGGGTGTCACCGGCGCGCAGGTACGGGTGCGCACCGACCGCGAAGGGTGCACGGACACCCGAACGGTTCGTGACCTCGTGGGTGACGCGGATGCCGTCGTCGACGAGTTCGTGGAGCACGCGCGTCTCGAGGGTGAAGGGCCACCCGTGCTGCGGGTGGATCGTCGCCTCCTGCTGGATCGACGTCTCGGTCTGCGAGACCACCCGGTACGGGGCGAACCGGAGCAGTCCGTGCGACGCGTTGCCGTACTTCGGCTCCGAGACGTCGAGTTGCTGCCGCTTGCCGTCGAGCTCCCACACGCCACCGGCGACGCGGTTCGGCCAGGGTGCCAGGACGATCCCGTTCGCCCCCGGCGGCTGCTCGGTGACGGGGAACGGCTCGGTGATGTCGAAGCCGGCGACGCGGAGTTCGCGGATGCCCGCGGCGACCTCGGTGACCACGGCTTCGACGACCCCGTCGGGCCCGGCGTGGTGGAGGCGGTACTGGCCACCCGTGGGTGCTGCGGTCATGGGGTGTTCTTCCTTCCGGCTGGTTCGGTGTGCTGCTCGCCGTCGGCGACGATCACCTGGGCCCCGGCCGCCCGGATCGTGGCGACCGCGGCGGCGTCGGCCTCGGCGGTGACGACGACGTCGATGTCCTCGAGCGCGCGGACGACCCCGATGTGGGCGCGGCCGAACTTCGACCCGTCCGCGACCACGACGGTACGCCGGGCCGTCCCCGCGAGCATCCGCTTGGCCTCGGTCTCGGGCAGGTTCACGTTCGTCAGGCCGTGGTCGACGTCGAGGCCGGTGCCACCGAGGAACACGAGGTCGGCGGCGATCATCGGCAGGACCGCGCCGTTGAAGGGCGCGACGAGTGAGTGCTGCAGAGGCCGGAGGGTGCCGCCGGTGACGATCACGGTGAAGCGCGGGACGGCTCGCTCGAGCGCGAGCGCCGTGGTGAGGGAGTTCGTGACGACGGTGACGCCGGTGAGTTCGGTGCGCGCCACGAGCGCCTCGGCGACGGCGGCGGGCGTGGTGCCGACGTCGAGGACGACGCACTCCCCCGGGCGCACCAGCGCCGCTGCCGCACGGCCGATGGCCACCTTGGCCACCTGGTGCTCGACGGCGGTCTCCTCGAAGGGGCGCTCGGTGGAACCGGCCCCGAGGCGGACCGCACCCCCGTGCACCCGGCGGATCCGGGCCTCCTGGTCGAGGACGGCGAGGTCCTGGCGGACCGTCACCTCGCTGGTGCCGAGGGACGCGGCCAACGCGGCCGTCCGGACCATGCCCGGGGCGCCGTCGACGATCGCGACGATGCGGTCCTGCCGCAGGGGCGCGGGCAGCGCGCCGGCGAGGAAGGAGAGGTCGGCGTCCGTCATGTGGACAGTTTCGCTTGCTTCCGATGTCCTTCGCAACGCTTCGGATCGGCGCTAGGCTGTTCCGGTGATCACCAAGCGCGTGACGAAGCTCGCGGACGGCCGCGACCTCTTCTACTTCGACGACGCCGACTCGACGCTGCCCGCAGAACGCAGCGTCGACGAGCGCGTGCTCGACCCGCGGCCCGAGACGGCGCGGATGCGGCAGGACGTCCTGACGGGCGAGTGGGTGTCGATCGCGGCGTCCCGGCAGAACCGGGTGTTCCTGCCGCCGGCCGACCAGGACCCGCTCGCGCCCCAGAGCCCGGCCAACCCGTCCGAGATCCCGAGCCGCTACGACGTCGCGGTGTTCGAGAACCGTTCGCCGTCGTTCGGCCCGCTACTCGAAGCCGACGACGCTCCCGAGTCGCTCGAGTCCCTGAGCGACGTCGGCCTGAACCGCCAGCTCCGCTCGGTCGGCCGGTGCGAGGTCGTGTGCTTCTCGCCCGAGACCTCCGGGTCCTTCGCCTCCATCTCCGAGTCGCGTGCCCGCACCGTCGTCGAAGCCTGGGCCGACCGCACGGCCGCACTCTCCGCGATGCCGGGCATCCAGCAGGTGTTCCCCTTCGAGAACCGGGGCGAGGCGATCGGCGTCACGCTGCACCACCCGCACGGACAGATCTACTCGTACCCGTACATCACCCCGCGCACGCAGCGACTGCTCGCGAGCATCGAACGGTTCGGCCCGGACCTGTTCGAACAGCACCTCGCGAACGAGCGGGGTTCCGAGCGGGTCGTCCTCGCTGGCGAGCACTTCACCGCCTTCGTCCCGTTCGCCGCGCGCTGGCCCATCGAGATCCACATGCTGCCGCACCGTCACGTCCCCGACTTCGCCGGCCTGACCGACGCCGAGAAGGACGAGCTGGCGCACATGCACCTCCGGCTCACCCGTGGGCTCGACGCGCTCTACGGCGACCCGACGCCGTACATCGCTGCGTGGCACCAGGCACCGGTGCACACCGCCCGCGACACCGTGCGGCTGATGCTGCAGATCACCTCGCCGCGGCGTGCGGCGGACAAGTTGAAGTTCCTGGCCGGCAGCGAAGCCGCCATGGGCGCCTGGATCGGGGACCTCGTGCCCGAGAAGGCGGCCGAGTTCATCCGACAGGGAGTCGAGCGCGCATGACGTTCCAGCAGGTCTACGGGTACGAGCCGACGGTGCGGTACTCCGCCCCGGGTCGCGTCAACCTGATCGGTGAGCACACCGACTACAACGACGGTTACGTACTGCCCTTCGCGATCGACCGTCGCACCACCGCCTCCATCGCGCAGCGCGACGACCGGACGATCCGCGTCGCCTCCGCCTTCGACGCCACGAGCGAGCCGGTGGCGCTGTCCCTCGACGACCTGTCGCCCGAGGCCATGAACGGCTGGTCGGCCTACGTCTTCGGCATCGCCTGGGCCCTGCGCGAGCAGGCCGGAGCCGATCTGGGCGACAAGACCGGGTTCGACGTCTTCATCGAGTCCGACGTCCCGGTCGGCGCCGGCCTGTCGTCCAGTGCGGCGATCGAGTGCGGTGTCGCGCTGGCGTTCAACGACCTGTGGGAGCTCGGCCTCGACCGGAAGACCCTGGCGCGCGTCGGGCAGTACTCGGAGAACCACGCCGTCGGTGCCCCCACCGGGATCATGGACCAGTCCGCCTCGCTGCTCGGCGAGCAGGACGCCGTCGTGTTCCTCGACTGCCGCACGCTCGACACCGCCGTCGTCGACCTGGCGCTCGAGGCGAACGGGCTCGAGGTCCTGGTCATCGACACCCGCGTCGAGCACGCCCACGCGACCGGTGGCTACGCGGCTCGTCGCGCCTCGTGCGAGAAGGGTGCGCGGGTGCTCGGTGTCGAGGCCCTGCGTGACGTCAGCGTCGAGGACCTCCCTCGTGCGCAGGAGCTCCTGGACGACGAGACCTTCCGCCGCGTTCGGCACATCGTGACCGAGGACCAGCGCGTCCTCGACACCGTCCGCACGCTGCGCGAACAGGGCCCGAGGGCGATCGGATCCCTGCTCGTCGCGTCGCACGAGTCGATGCGCGACGACTTCGAGATCTCCGTGCCGGAGCTCGACCTGGCCGTCGCGACGGCGGTCGAGCACGGTGCCGTCGGTGCCCGCATGACCGGGGGTGGGTTCGGCGGCGCGGCGATCGCGCTGGTCGACCAGGAGTCGCGCGGTGCGATCAGCGGCGCCGTCACCGCTGCCTTCGCCGATGCCGGGTACCGCGAGCCGAACGTGTTCACGGTGCACGCCGCGCAGGGCGCCCGGCGCGACTGACAGCTGCGGCGGGCGCGGTCGTCCGCGCGCTCGGCCGCTCGACGTTTCGCGCTCAGCGACAGGTCACGCGGCGATCAGCCCGTGAGCTGTCGCTCAGCGCGAAAGAACGGCAGCACCCCGCCGCCGCCTGCTCAGCCGAGGGAATCCGCGTACCGGACGTGCTCCACCACGTTCCCGAGCACGAACGGGTGCGTCCGACCGTGCTCCACAGCCCACTCCACCCACGCGGTCTGCGCCGGCATGAGCAGCCACACCACGACGGTCGTCCCGAGCACGGCAGCCAGGGTCAGGCCCATCACCGTGTGCTCGTCGAAGCGGGCTGCACCACGGCGGGCGATCGCGACGACGAACCCCGGCGACCGCGAACCCCACCGTCGCGAGCGTCCACCCGAACCAGGGGCCCGACGTGAAGGTGTACTCCTGGCCGGCGTGCGCGAGTGTCATCGACCAGGTCGACCCCGGAGCCTGGAACAGCACGCAGAGCGCCACGATGACGATCAGCCACCGGGCGTCCTTGGTCAGTTGCGACGGCTCGGGCCGGGGTCGCATCACCGGCGCCGTCTGCAGTCGTTCGTCCCCCATGCCGCGACCGTAGCACCGGCGGAGTGCACTTCGTGAGCAGCAATGGTCGGGTGCGATGACGCCACCCGACCATTGCTGCACACCATCGGCACGCGACCAGCGCGCGACGCCCCGCGCGCTACGACAGCTGGCGCTCGGCGGCCTCGACGACGTTCTTCATGAGCATGGCGCGGGTCATCGGCCCGACACCACCGGGAGTCGGCGACAGGAAGCCCGCGACCGATGCGACCGCGGGGTCGACGTCGCCGTGCAGCTTCGCCTTGCCGGTCTCCTCGTTGACGACGCGGGTGATCCCCACGTCGATGACGGCGGCACCGGGCTGCACCCAGTCGGGCTTGACGAGCCCGGCGACCCCGGCCGCGGCGACGATGATGTCGGCGCGACGGCACTCCGCGGCGACGTCCGCGGTCAGCGAGTGCGTCAGGGTCGCGGTCGCCTCAAGCCGCGTGAGCAGCAGGCCGAGCGGCCGTCCGACGGTCAGCCCCTGCCCGATGATCGTCACGTGCGCACCACGGATGGGGATCTCGTACGCGTCGAGCATCGCGACGATGCCCCGAGGGGTGCACGGCAGCGGTGCGTCGATCGTGCCGGCACCACCGGGCACGGCGAGCACCAGCTCGCCGAGGTTCGTCGGGTGCAGGCCGTCGGCGTCCTTCGCCGGGTCCATCAGCTCGAGCATCGGCGTCGGGTCGATGCCCTGCGGCAGCGGGAGCTGCACGATGAACGCGGTGACCCGGGGGTCGTCGTTCATCTGCAGGATCGCGGCCCGGATGTCGGCAGCGGACGCCGTCTCGGGCAGGTCGATGCGGTGCGAGTCGAGCCCGATCGACGCCGAGTCGCGGTGCTTGCCCGCGACGTAGGACATCGAGCCGGGGTTCGAGCCGACCATGATCGTGCCGAGGCCCGGACGGATGCCGTGCTCGTGCAGGCGGTCGATCCGGCCCCGGAGTTCGTCGAGCGTCCGGGCGGCGAGGGCGGTGCCGTCGATGCGGACGGCACTCCCTTCACCGGCCCAGAGCTCGCGCGGGAGCGCCGCGCTGACCGAACCGCTCACGCGTAGAGCGGGAACGCGTCGGTCAGGACCTTCACGCGGGCCGAGAGCGCTGCGACGTCCGGGTTCGGCATGAGGGTCAGCGCGATGATGTCGGCCACCTCGGTGAACTCGGCGTCGCCGAAGCCGCGGGTCGCCAGCGCCGAGGTGCCGATGCGGACACCCGAGGTGACCATCGGCGGGCGCGGGTCGAACGGCACGGAGTTGCGGTTCACGGTGATGCCGACCTCGTGCAGCAGGTCTTCGGCCTGCTTGCCGTCGACCTCGGACGCGCGCAGGTCGACGAGCACCAGGTGCACGTCGGTGCCGCCGGTGAGCACGTCGATGCCCGCGGCCTTGGCGTCGTCGGCGGTCAGGCGGGCGGCAAGAGCCTGGGCACCACGGATCGTGCGCTCCTGACGGTCCTTGAACTCCGGGGTGCCGGCGAGCAGGAACGCGGTGGCCTTCGCGGCGATCACGTGCATGAGCGGGCCGCCCTGCTGGCCCGGGAAGACCGCGGAGTTCAGCTTCTTGAACAGGGTCTCGTCGTTCGACAGGATGATGCCCGAGCGGGGGCCACCCAGGGTCTTGTGGACCGTCGACGAGACGACGTGGGCGTGCGGGACCGGGGACGGGTGCAGACCGGCGGCGACGAGGCCGGCGAAGTGCGCCATGTCGACCCAGAGCTTCGCGCCGACCTCGTCCGCGATCTCGCGGAACTTCGCGAAGTCGAGCTGGCGCGGGTAGGCGGACCAACCGGCGATCAGGACCTTCGGCTGGTGCTCGATGGCCTTCGCGCGGATGTCGTCGTAGTCGACCTCGAACGTCTCGGGGTCGACGCCGTACGCCACGGCGTTGTAGATGCGGCCGGAGAAGTTGAGCTTCATGCCGTGGGTCAGGTGCCCGCCGTGCGCGAGCTCGAGGCCGAGGATGGTGTCGCCGGCCGAGGCGATGGCGTGCAGGACGGCGGCGTTGGCCGTGGCACCGGAGTGCGGCTGCACGTTCGCGTACTCGGCACCGAAGAGCGCCTTGGCACGGTCGATGGCGAGCTGCTCGGCGACGTCGACGTACTCGCAGCCGCCGTAGTAGCGCTTGCCCGGGTAGCCCTCGGCGTACTTGTTGGTGAGCACGGAGCCCTGCGACTCGAGCACGGCGCGCGGCACGAAGTTCTCGGACGCGATCATCTCGAGGGTGTCGCGCTGGCGGCCGAGCTCCTGCTGCAGGACGGCGGCGATCTCGGGGTCGACCTCGGTGAGCGGGGCGTTGAACGCGGCACGGGCGGCAGCCTGCTCGGCCACCTCGGCCGAGTCGGAGACGAACGGGGGCAGATCGGCAATGGACACGGGACTCCTACGGTGTGCGGACGACCAGCTGGTCGCACTCGGACGGTCGGTCGGTGCAGCCCAGGCGTACGGCCGCGCACCGTGTCTTTGTCGCTCCCCGATGGTGACCCATCCAACGCCAGTCGCGACCTGACGATCGTACCGAGCGACCCCGCCCTGTGTCACCCTGGATGCATGACGCTGCTCTCGCCCGACGTGGACGAACGGACCACCACGGACGAACGGACCAGTGCGCGGGCGGACACCCCGTGGGTCACGGTGGTGTGGGACGACCCGGTGAACCTGATGTCGTACGTCACCTACGTCTTCCAGCGGCACTTCGGGTTCCCGCGCGAGCAGGCCGAGCGACTCATGCACCAGGTGAACGACGACGGTCGGGCGATCGTGGCGTCGGGTCCGCGCGAATCGATGGAGGCCCACGTGCAGTCCATGCACGGCTACGGGCTGCAGGCGACCGTCGACAAGGCCCCCGAAGCGTGATCCCGTTCGTCCGCCGCGCCGACGGCGTCCACCTCGGCCTGTCCTCCGGCGAGCGCGACCTGCTCGCCTCGCTCACCGAACAGCTGCGGCAGGTGCTCGGCGGCGACCTGTCCACCGATCCGATCAGCGAGCGGATGTTCCCGGACGCCTACCCCGGTGACGACGAGGCGAGCGCGGAGTTCCGGAAGTACACGCAGTCCGACCTGCTCACGCAGAAGACGACGAACGCCTCGATCGTGCACGACTGGCTGACGGGCACCCGCGACGGTTCACTCGACGCCGAGGACGAGCAGGCGTGGCTCCGCACCCTCACCGACCTGCGGCTGACGATCGCCGACCGGCTGGGCATCGAGGACGCCGACGACGAGGAGCGCTCCGTCGAGGCCGACGCGGGCGTCGGCCTGCGCGACGTCTACGACTGGCTCGGCTACGTGCAGGAGCACCTGGTCGTGACGCTCACGTCGCGCTGACGGCCCACGGCCTGGAGGCCCGGATCACCCCCGGCGCGACGGGTCACCCCAGCAGGTCGTCGCGGTGGGCTCGCGCCCAGTCGGTCAGGCTCCGGGGAGCGGTGCCGGTGATGCGCAGGACGTCGTCGCTCATCACGTCGACGCCGTCGAGGCCGCGGCGGACGACCCGGCCGAACTGCTGCCGGAGCCCCTCGGCCTGCCAGGCGGGCACCCCGCTCAGGCGGAGCACACCGGCGTAGACCCGGCTCGGCAGGTGCAGGGCGCGCACGGGTCGGCCGAGCCCGGCGGTGAGCGCGGCGGCGACACCCCACGCGTCGAGCAGGTCCGGCCCGGTGAGTACCGGTTCGGTGCCGTCGTGGCCGTCCTCCGTCAGCACCCGGGCGGCGGTCCGGGCGATGTCCTCGGTGTCGATCCAGCCGATCACCCCGCGGCCCGTGGTGTGCGGGAACCACCCCCGTCGGATCGCGGGCGCCGAGGGCTGCACGTTCGTCATGAACGACGAGGGGTGCAGGATCGTCCACGCCAGCCCGCTCTCGCGCACCATCCGGTCGATGTGCCAGGCGGCGCTCGCCCACGACATCGGGGAGTGCTCGGCGGCGTCCCCGCCCGACAGCTGCACGATCCGGCCGACTCCGGCCCGCTGCGCCGCACGGACGCCGGTGGTGCCCTGCTCGCCCTGCCGCTGGCTGACCGGCGTCACGAGGAAGAACCGGTCGACCCCGTCGAGCGCCGCGGTGAGCGCGTCCTCGTCGTCCAGGTCGGCCAGGCGGCCGTCGATGCCCCGCGCCCGGAGCGCGTCGACCTGCTCGGGTCGTCGGACGACGGCTCGCACCGTCACCCCTGCCGCCCGCAGCAGCTCCGCCGTCTTGCCCCCGACGTCCCCGGTCACGCCGGTGACCGCCACGATCTCGCCCATGTCTGCTCCCGTCCCACTGACCCGTCCTGGTATCAGTTTTCTGATACGTGAACGTACGCCGGTACGATCGCCCCGTGCCCCAGGAACTCCCAGCCCCGCGTGACGACGTCGACGGCATCGTGGCCTGGACGGTGATCCGGGCCGCACGGACGCTCTCCCGCCGACTCGCGGCCGAGCTGGCGCCGCTCGGGTTGACACCCGTCGAGTTCGGGGCGCTCATCCAGCTCGCAGCGGCCGGCGAGCTCAGCCAGGCCGACCTGGCGCGGGCGGTCGGCGTCCGACCGCAGAGCATGACGACGCTCGTCGGGGGGCTCTCGACGCGGGGACTCGTGGAGCGGGGTGCTGCACCGGGCCGGGGACGGGCCTCCCGGATGCGACTGACCGACCAGGGCGAGGCGCTGCTGGCACGCGCCCACCCGATCGTCCGGGCGAGCAACGCGTGGTTCGGCGACGGCGCGGAGCCGATCTCGGCGACCCTGCTCCCGCTGCTCGAGCCGGACGCGGGCGACGACGGTTCCGCCGTTCCCTGACCGGTATCGGAAGGCAAACTTGCAAGGTGGACTGGTGACGGATTAGCCTCCGGGGCGTGACCGACGTACCGGAGACCGACCCGACCGACCTGGCCGACGCCGTGCTGACGATGCACGGACGACTGCGGCGGTCGTTGCTGGCCTCGAAGTCGGACGACGTCACGGCGTCGCAGACCGCCGCCCTCGGACGCCTGCTGCGACACGGGCCGGCCACCATCGCCGACCTGGCCCGAGCCGAGGGTGTCCGACCGCAGTCGATGGGCGCGACCGTCCAGGCCCTGGTCGACCTCGGCCTGGCCGAGCGGCAGGCCGACCCGACGGACGGCAGGCGGTCGATCGTCAGCGCGACGGCGGCCGGTCGGGACGCACGCCAGGCCGCCTGGGCCGCGCGGAACCACGAGCTCGCCGAGCGGCTCGCGACCCTGCCCGAGGCGGACCGCCGCGTCGTCGCGCGGGCGATGGACCTGCTCGGGCCGATCGTCGATCCCTGACCCGCGCACCCCTCGCCCAGTCCTGCAACCGGAAGAAGCGCTCTCACGTCCACCACCACCACGACCCCCGACACGACCACGGGCAGCGGCTTCGGTCCGAAGCTCCTCATCCCGGTGCTCGTCGGGCCCCTGCTCAACCCGATCAACACCACGATGGTGTCGGTCGCCCTCACCCCGATCTCCCGCGACCTGGGCATCGGTGCGGCGCAGGCGATCTGGCTCGTCGCCGCCCTGTACCTGGCGAGTGCGATCGCGCAGCCCACGATGGGCAAGCTCGCCGACCGGTTCGGCCCGAAGAAGGTGTTCCTGACCGGGCTCGTCATCGTCGGGATCGCCGGGGTGGTGCCCGAGGTGCTGACCGGGTTCGGCGGCGCCGTGTTCGCCCGGGTGCTCATCGGCATCGGGACGTCGTCGGCCTACCCGGCGGCGCTCACCACGCTCCGGCAGCACTCCGCCCGGATCGGGAAGCCGACGCCGCCGCTCGTGCTCGGGGCGTTGTCGATCACGTCGCTCGTGTCCGCCGCCGCCGGCCCACCGCTCGGCGGGGCGCTCATCGCCGCGTTCGGCTGGCACGCGATCTTCCTGGTGAACGTGCCGCTCGCGGTGTTCGGCATCGTCGTGGCGACGCTCTGGTTGCCGTCCGACCGGCTGCGTCCGCGCGACGAGGCCGACCTGCCGGTGCTGCAGGCGCTCGACCCGCTCGGCATGGTGCTGATGACCGGGACCGTCTCGGCGCTGCTCGTCTTCCTGCTCGACCTGTCCGCCGGGCTGTGGTGGTTGCTCGCGGTGGCGCTCGTGCTGCTCGTCGCCCTGGTGGCGTGGGAGCTCCGGGCCGTGCGACCGTTCGTCGACGTGCGGCTGCTCGCCAGGAACGGCGCGCTGTCCCGCACGTACGGCCGCCTGTTCCTGACGTACCTGCTCGCCTACACGATGACCTACGGGTTCTCGCAGTGGGTGCAGGACGTCGCGGGCTACCCGAGCGACGTCGCCGGGTACATCCAGCTGCCGGCCGCGATCGTCGCCGGGGTGGCCTCGTTCGTCGTCGCACGGAAGACCGCGATCCGCGGGCCACTCGTCGTCGCCGCGCTGGTGCCGATCCTCGGCGGTGTGCTCCTGCTCTTCCTGCACACCGGGTCGCCCGTCGTCCTGCTCGCCCTGACCCCGGCGCTGTTCGGGGTGCCGCAGGCCCTGGCGTCGGTGTCGAACCAGGCGGCGCTGTACCGGCTCGTCCCCGCGGAGTACATCGGCACCGCGGCCGGGCTGTCCCGCACCGCGGTGTACATCGGGGCGATCGCGGCGTCCTCGCTGATCGGCGGCGTGTTCGGCCAGGCCCCGACGACGCCGGACCTGCACGTGCTGGCGTGGGTGATCCTCGGCGTCGCGGTGCTCCTGACGGTGCTGACCCTGGCCGACCGTCGCCTGCGTGACGCCGACGCACCGGCGCCTGCGCCTGCGCCCGACGCAACCGCCGCTGCGCCCGACGCTTCGTGAGCAGGAACGGTCGGGTCGCCGCTGCCCACTCGACCGTTCCTGCTCACGAAGCACATCCCCCGCGGCCGGTACCCTGATCCGGTGACCGACCCGACCCCCACGCACTGGACCCTGACGCTCGTCTGCGACGACCAGCCCGGGATCGTGCACGCCGTCTCCGGAGCGATCGTCGCCGCCCAGGGCAACATCACCGAGTCGCAGCAGTTCTCCAGCGCCGACACGAACACGTTCTTCATGCGCCTGCAGGTGATGGCGCCGGTGGACCGCGCCGCCTTCGAGGCAGCGCTCGCCCCCGTCGCCGCCCGCTACGACGCCCGCGTCCAGCTCGACGTCGTCGGTCGTCCGCTGCGCACCCTCGTGCTGGTGTCGAAGGCGGGCCACTGCCTGAACGACCTGCTCTACCGGCAGCGCGGCGGACAGCTGCCGATCGAGGTCCCCCTCGTGCTGTCGAACCACGCGGACCTGTCCGAGCTCGCCGCGTTCTACTCCGTGCCGTTCGAGCACCGCCCGGTCACCGACGCCGAGTCGAAGGAGCAGATGGAGCGACGCGTGCTGCAGGCGGTGGAGGAGCACGACATCGAGCTCGTGGTCCTCGCCCGCTACATGCAGATCCTGTCGCCCGAGCTCTGCGCCGCGCTCGAGGGCCGTGCCGTCAACATCCACCACTCGTTCCTGCCCGGCTTCAAGGGCGCGAACCCGTACCGGCAGGCGCACGCCCGCGGGGTGAAGCTCATCGGGGCGACCGCACACTTCGTGACGAGCGACCTCGACGAGGGCCCGATCATCGAGCAGAACGTCGTCCGCGTCGACCACACCAAGGAACCGGCCGAGCTGGTGTCCATCGGGCAGGACGAGGAGTCCCGCACGCTCACCCAGGCGGTGCGCTGGATCGCGGAGGACCGCGTCCTGCTCGACGGCGCCCGCACCATCATCTTCAAGTAGGCAGCACCATGACCAACGCCCCGCAGTCCCCCGTCGACTGGGAATCGGTTCCCGACCCGGCCGCCGTCCGGCAGCCACGACGGCGGTTCGAGGCCTGGATGGTCCTGCGGATCGCCGTGATGGTGTTCGGCCTGCTGTCCCTGGCCTTCTGGGGATACTGGTCGTGGCAGCTCCCGCTCCCCGGCTACCTGTTCATGGTCGGTGCCCCGCTGTTCGCCGCGGTCGTCTGGTACTTCTTCCGGTCGCCGCGGTCCCCGATCGAGACCGACATCGTCGGCAAGACCATCGTCGAGGTCGCCCTGGTCGTCGCCGCAGGCGCGACCTGGATCTCCATCGGCCACCCGGTCGTCGGGATCGTGTTCATCGTGATCGCCGCACTGAGCGGCCTGATCGCGTTCCGCAAGGAGACCGCATGAGCGCCACGGGCCTCCAGACCGGCCAGGAGGCCCAGCGCACGCTGGTCCGCGCAGCCCGCGTCGTCGACGCGGCCGGCACCACGGCCGACGGCTGGGTCCTGGTCGTCGGCGACACGATCCACGCGACCGGCTCCGGCCCCGAGGCCCCCGCGGCCGACCGGGTCGTCGACCTGGGCGACGCGGTCCTGACGCCCGGCTTCGTGGACCTGCACGGGCACGGCGGGGCGACCGAGGCGTACGAGGACGACTCGTTCGACCGTTCGCTCGCGATGCACCGTTCGCACGGCACGACCCGCTCCGTCCTGTCGCTCGTCACGAACCCGGTCCCCGCCCTCGCGGCGTCGCTGGCCCACGTCCGCGCCGTGATGGCGACCGACCCGCTCGTGCTCGGTGTGCACCTGGAGGGCCCGTTCCTGTCCCCGCACAACAAGGGTGCGCACAACGAGTCGTTCCTGATCGACCCGACGCCCGCCGCGGTCGACGCCCTGCTCGGAGCGGGCGAGGGCGTCATCCGCCAGGTCACGATCGCGCCCGAGCTGCCCGGAGCCCTCGACGCCGTCCGCCGGTTCGTCGCGGCCGGCGTCACGGTCGCCGTCGGGCACACGGTCGGCACGTACGACCAGGCCCGCGCCGCCTTCGACGCCGGCGCGACGATCCTGACCCACGCGTGCAACGCGATGCCCGGGCTGCACCACCGCGCGCCGGGCCCGATCGGCGCCGCCGTGTCGGACGACCGCGTGACGCTCGAGCTCATCCTGGACGCCGTGCACGTGCACCCGGTCGTGGCGGACACGCTCTTCCGGGCGACGCCGGGTCGTGTGGCGCTGATCACCGATGCGATGAGCGCCGCCGGCGCTCCGGACGGGTCGTACCGGCTCGGGTCGCTCGACGTCACCGTGACCGACGGGGTCGCGCACGTTGCCGGGACCGACACCATCGCCGGGTCGACGCTGACGCAGGACGTGGCGCTCCGCAACGCGGTCTCGCTCGCCGGGCGGACCCTGCCCGAGGCCGTGGCGGCGCTGACGAGTGCGCCGGCCGCGGCGCTCGGGCTCGGCGACCGCCTGGGTCGGCTGGCGCCGGGGTTCGCCGCGGACCTCGTGGCGCTGTCGCGGTCGCTCGAGGTGCAGCGGGTGTGGGGCGGCGGGCGCGAGCTGCGCTGAGGCGCCCAGCGTGTGTTCAGCGGTCGACCGGGCGCCCCCGCTCGCCGCTCGCCCACGACGTGTCCGCCGTCTCCCCGACCCGGAGCGACAGCGTGCCGCCTCGCGTCACGAACGACGCCGGCACCCACGACTGCTCGAGCGTCCGCCCGTTCAACCGGGCTCCCTGCACGTACGGCTCGGTCCCGTTCGACCGGATGACGATCCGCTCCCCGCTCGAACGCCGGATGTCGACCGTGCTGAACGTCGGGCTGCCGATGAGCATCTCCGCTCGCCCGGGCGTCTGCGGGAACAGGCCGATCGAGGCGAAGACGTACCAGGCGCTCATCGTGCCGAGGTCGTCGTTGCCGGGCAGGCCGCCGGGGCCGGTCGAGTAGGCGTCGTCCACGACCTGCCGCACGGTCTCCTGCGTCTTCCAGGGCTTGCCGAGGGCGTTGTACATCCACGGCGTGTGGATGTCGGGCTCGTTCGTCGGGTCGAACTTCGTGGCGTCGCCGCCGGTGACCGCCCAGTTGCCCGAGGCGTCGTGGAAGAAGTCGTCGAGCCGTGCGACCGCGGTGTCGTCCCCGCCGAGCGCGCTCGACAGCCCCTGCACGTCCTGCGGCACGAGCCAGGTGTACTGCGCGCTGGTGCCCTGCGCGAACCCGGTCCCCGTCGACGGCGACCATCCCGGGGTCCACGAGCCGTCGGCCTGGCGCGCGGCCTGGTACCCGACGGCGGCGTTGAAGGTGTTCTTCCAGTAGGTCCCGCGCTCGGCGAACATCCGGGCGTCGGAACGAAGCCCGAGGGAACCCGCCCAGTACCCGAGCGCGCTGTCGGAGATCGAGTCCTCGAGGGTCTCGGCCGCGCCGCCCCAGCAGGAGCAGTCGTCGTTCGCCGCGTACTGCCGCTCCAGGTACTCGTCGAGTGCGGGCCGTTGCGCCAGGCACTGCCCCGGGCACCCGATGTCGCTCTCGGCGTCCGCGTTCTCGACCGTCGCCTGGCGTTTCAGCGAGTCGTAGGCGGCCCGGACGTCGAAGTTCCGGACGCCCATGGCGTACCAGGTGGCGAGCGTCGCGGCCGAGGGGTCGCCGGTCATCACGTGCGTCGGCGCTCCGAGGTGCAGCCACCGATCCCACACCCCGCCGTTCTGCTCGGCGAACCGCAGCATCGACTGCGCCATGTCCCCGGCGACGTCCGGCCGCAGCAGCGCCAGCAGCTGGATCTGCGCTCGGTACTGGTCCCACCCGGAGTACGTGCCGTAGACGGCCCGGTGTCCGCGGTCCATCCGGTGCACCCGCAGGTCCGGGCCGAGGTAACGCCCATCGCGGTCGTTCAGCGTGTTCGGCTGCATGAGTGCGTGGTAGACCGACGTGTAGAGCTGGGTGGTCCGGTCCGCCGTGCCGCCGCCGACGCGCAGGCGCGACAGTTCACGGTTCCAGGAGGCCCGTGTGCCGGCCGCCACGCTGGCGACGGTCGAGCGCCCGGTCACCTCGCCGTCACGGTTGGCGACGGCCCCGGCCGCGCTCACGTACGAGATGCCGATCTTCGCCTGCACCGTCGCTCCGCGACGCGCGTCGAACCCGACCCACGCTCCGGAGCCGCGTCCTGCGCGGTCGGCCCCGGTCAGGTAGCCCTCCCCACCGGAGGAGGACGTGCCTCCAGGCTGGACCGTACCGTCCTTCCAGGTGCCGGTGCTCGCGAACGCCGTGTCGAAGGTCGCGGTGAAGTACAGGCGGTAGTAGCTGCGGCGGTCCGGGTTGGTGGCGCCGCCGCCGTTCGCGCGGCGGCTGCAGAAGCCGCCCGTCAGGACGCTGCCGCTGACCGTGCGGGTGCGGGGGTCGACGCGGGTGATCGCGGCCTCGCTGCCGTTGATCGAGTTCGACGTGCGGAACAGCAGGTTCGCGTCCTTGCCGGCCGGGAACGTGAACGCGCCGACGCCGGCGCGCGTGGTGACGGCGAGGTCGGTGCGGACGCCGTTGTCGAGCGTGACGCCGTAGCGGCCGGGGCTCGCGGACTCCTGGTCGTGGGAGTACCCGGCGGCGTAGACAGCGTCCTTCGAGTCGGCCGACGGCGAGGTCGTGACCGGGGTCGTGACCGGCATGATCGGCACGTCTCCCGCAGCACCCGGAGCACACCCGGCCCCGTTCAGGTGCGTCAGGCTGAAGCCGCGCAGCCGGTTCACGTCGTACGAGTAGCCGTTCGCGACCGGGGTCGACGTCTGGTCGCCCGCGGTCCCGGTGGGACTCCACTGCACCATGCCGAACGGTGCGGTGGCCCCGGGCCAGGTGTTGCCGTTGTTGCTCGTGCCGACGAAGGGGTCGACGTACCGGGCCGGATCGCTCACGGTCCGTCCGGCCTGTGTCGACGGCGAACCCACCGCCGGCGCGGCGACGATCCCCGTGCCCAGCAGTGCGGCGATCGTGGCCACCGCGGCGAGCGGGAGCGGACGGACGAGCGGGCGACGGTGCACGCGAGATCGGTTCACGTCCGTGACGCTAGCCCCCTCGGACGGGGGACGTCCGCTCTCGTCACCGAGCGCTCTCCTGCTGTTCACGTCGGGGGCGGCAACGGGCCCGGCGCCCTCCGGTGCCCGCTCGGGGTCAGCCGCCGTACTCCGCGCAGCTGTCGGTGCCGCTGTAACAGGCCGGCGCCTCGCGATCACGCCGGGTGTCCTGCTCCGTCTGGTTCCAGCGCCCCTGCGGGACGGCGAGGACGTAGGCGGCCACGAGCACGATCGGCACCATGACGACGGCGGTCACCACGACGCCGGTGCGCCCCGTCCGGACGCCGAGGAGCACGGCGACGAAGCAGGCCACGGGTCCCAGCACGAGCAAGAACTCGTAGGTGTGGACCGCACCGGGACTCTCGACGTTGTCCCCGAACAGGCGCAGTGTCGAGACGATCGTGGCGAACATCGCGACGGGAACGACGCAGAGCACCAGCACCGCGGCGAGCGCGACGCGGCGCTCGACCCGGACGCCGCGGCCCTTCCGGCGCTCCCGCTCGAGCCGCGCGTACTCCGCGCCCACCGGGTCGTCCGTCGCTGCGTCGTCCACCCCCACCATCGGGTGAGTGTCGCACGGAACGGTGCCGACCGGTACGTGATCAGGCCGTCGTGCGCGCGGCGACCTCGTCGACGAAGGTGCGGACCCGCTGCCGGAACCCCGGGTCGGCGGCTGCCCCGCGGACGGGGACGACGTGCAGCCGCCGGTCACCCCGTCGCAGCGCCGGACCGACGAAGACCCCCTCGGCGACACCCGGTGCGGTGGCCGACCAGAGCGTCGAGCGAGCGCCGTCCTCCGCGGTCCGGGCCATGCTGCGGGCGACCAGGCCACCGAGGCGCTGGGTGAGGGTCTCGGCCTGGTCGTTCATCCCCGTCGCCGCGATGCCGGGGTGTGCGATGACCGAGCGGACCTCGGAGCCGGTCGCGCGGAGCCGCTCACCGAGGTCGACCGCGAGCGCCGCCGCCGCCGTCTTCGAGTCGGTGTACACGGCGAGCTGGGAGTAGCCGCTCGCGTCGTCGACCCCGCCTGGTGCAGGCACGCGGCGGGTCCGCTGCGACAGGTTCGACCCGACGAGCACGACCCGAGGTGACGGTCCACCGAGCACCGGGAGCATCGCCTCGGCGAGCACGGCCGGCCCGACGACGTTGGTGGCCCAGGTGCGTTCGATGCCCTCGTCGGTCAGCGCGAACGTGCCGATCGTCGCGCCGGCGTTGTTGACGAGGGCGTCCACGACGATGCCGTCCGCGGCGAGCTGCCGGGCGAACGCCGTGACCGAGGCGACCGACGCGGTGTCGACGACCCGCGCCTCCAGACCGGCGGGCAGGACGCGAGCCGCCTTGTCCGGGTTGCGGACCGCCGCGATGACGCGCGCTCCGGCGGCGGCCAGTCGGGTCGCGACCACCAGACCGAGTCCGCCGGTTGCACCGGTGACCACGACCGTCCGCCCGTGCTGGTCCGCCATCTGTCCGGGCTCCCACGTGAAGGGTTCCATCGTCGTCTCCTGTCCGCGCTCCGTGTCGAATCGGATGATTCATCCGGAACGCTAGCACAACCGGATAGAGTGTCCGTATGACGATCGCGATGGCCCGTCCCGAAGCGCTGCGTTCCGATGCGCAGCGCAACCGGACCGCGCTGCTCGACGTCGCCCGGTCGTTCCTCGAACGCGGCGAACAGCCGCTCCTCAATGCCGTCGCACACGAGGCCGGTGTGGGTGTCGGGACCGCCTACCGACACTTCCCGTCGCAGCAGCACCTGCTCGAGGCGCTCGCGATCGACGCGCTCGAGGACATGCTCGACCTCGTCCGTGTCGCCGTCGCCGTGCCGGACACCGGGGACGCGCTCCGCGGGGTCGTGACGGCTGCGTTCCGGAGCATGGTCGACGATGCCGCCCTCGGCGACCTGCTGACGAACGGCGGGTTCTCGTGCGCCGACACCGCTGCGCTCGCAGGAGACCTGGTGGTGTCCGTCGACGCACTGCTCGCTCGGGCACGGGCCGAGGGGCTCGTGCGTGCCGACGTCGACGCGGACGACCTGCGACGGCTGCTGTGCGGGATGCGGGCGGCCGCCGTTGCCGGTGGCTCCCGGGTGCACGACCCCGAGCGCTACGTCGAGGTGCTGCTGGCGGGGCTCCGCCCGGCCTGACCACCGCCCTCGCGCCCGGCGTGGCTCGCTGTCAGGATGGGCGCATGAGCGTCATGGTGTCCGTCTTCGATGCGTACCGGTCCCGCACGAGCGAGAAGTACACGGCCTACCCGCCGGACGTGCTCCCCATGTTCGTCGCCGAGATGGACAGCATGCTCGCCGAGCCGATCCGCGACGCCCTGGTCACCGCGGTGACGAACGGCGACACCGGGTACGTCGGGCACGGGCGGGCCCTGCCCGAGGCGTTCGCCGACTTCGCCGAGAGCCGCTGGGCATGGCGGGTCGACCCGGATCTGGTCCGCACCACCACGGACGTGTCGGTCGCGGCGGTCGAGGTGCTGCGCCGGGTCATCGAGCCGGGCGACCAGGTGGTCATCATGCCGCCGGTGTACCCGCCGTTCTGGGAGTACGTGTCCGAGGCCGGCGGCACCGTCACCGAGGTCCCGCTGCTCGCCCCCGCGGGCCCGGCCGACCCGTTCGACACGACGGCCGGCTGGCGGATGGACCTGGACGGCCTCGCGCAGGCGTTCGCCGACGGAGCCCGCACGGTGCTGCTCTGCAACCCGCACAACCCCCTCGGCCTGGTGCACGACCGCGAGTCGCTCGTCGCGCTCGCGGAGCTGGCGGCCGAGTGGGACGCCGTCGTGGTGTCCGACGAGATCCACGCGCCGCTCGTGCACGCCGACGCGGTGTTCACGCCGTTCCTGGAGTCCTGCCCCGAGGCCGCATCGCTCGGGGTCGCCCTGACGAGTGCGAGCAAGGCCTGGAACCTCGCCGGCACGAAGTGCGCGCTGATGATCGGCGCCTCGGAGCGGGCCCGCGCCTGGTTCGACGGCCTGCCGACCGAGGTCGTCGAGCGCACCGGCATCCTCGGCTACACCGCGAGCGTCGCGGCCTTCAGTGAGGGCGAGCCGTGGCTGGCGTCACTGCTCACCGAGCTCGCGGCGAACCGGCGCACCCTGGCCGAGCGGATCGGCGACGTGCTGCCCGGCGCCGAGTACCGGCAGCCGCAGGCGTCGTACCTGGCGTGGCTCGACCTGCGGGCGCTGCCGTGGGGCGACGACCCCGCGGCGGAGCTCGTCGACCGGGCGAAGGTGGCGCTCGGCTCCGGCCCGGCGTTCGGACGGCAGGGCCGTGGCTTCGCGCGGCTGAACTTCGGGTGCTCGGCGGAGACCCTCGACGAAGGGCTCAGCCGCCTCGCCGCAGCCGCGCGCGCCTGACACCGGACCTGGCCGGGCCGGAAGACGCCGGCGTCCGCGTGCGACGCCCGGCAACCGTCGACACGCCCCCCGGATTCGGCGGCGTGTCGACGCTCGGGCGGCGTCTGAGCAAGACGCCGGCGTCTACCGCAGCAAGACGCCGGCGGCGCGCTACTCGAACCGCTGCCAGGCCGGCTTGTTCGCGTACGTGTAGCGGTAGTAGTCGGCGAGCTGCAGCCCGGCGGCGGCTTCCTCGTCGACGACGACGGTCGCGTGCTCGTGCAGCTGCAGGGCCGAACCGGGCACGAAGGAGCTGAGCGGCCCCTCGACCGCAGCGGCGACGGCCGCCGCCTTCGACGGGCCCTGGGCGACGAGGACGAGCTCGCGGGCCTCGAGGATGGTGCCGAGCCCCTGCGTCATGCAGTGCGTCGGGACCTGCTCGGGCGAGTCGAAGAAGCGCGCGTTGGCGTCTCGGGTCGACGGCGCGAGGGTCTTGATGCGGGTGCGCGAGGCGAACGACGAGGTCGGCTCGTTGAACCCGATGTGGCCGTTGGCCCCGATGCCGAGGATCTGCACGTCGATCCCGCCCGCGGCACGGATCGCGGCGTCGTACTCCTTGGCCGCGAACTCCAGGTCGGCGGCACGGCCGTCCGGCACCCGCACGCGCGACGCGTCGAAGCCGAGCGGCGCCACGACGTCGCGGGCGATCACGGCCGCGTAGGACTCGGGGTGCTCGAGCGGGATGCCGACGTACTCGTCGAGGGCGAACCCACGGGCCTCGGCGAACGAGATCTCGCCCGCCTGCACCCGGCGCTGCAGGTCGGCGTAGATGCCCTGCGGGCTGGATCCGGTGGCGAGACCGATGACGGCGGACGGCTTCTTGGCGACGACGGACGCGATCTTGGCCGCGGCGACGCGACCGACCTCGTCCGGCGTGGGCAGGATGATGATCTCCACACACCCAGCCTACTGGTCATGACCAGTCTGCGACAGGGGTCGTGTGGGTAGCGTGGAGGCATGCCGACCCCCGACTTCGTCCTGTCCCTGCGCGAGAAGATCGGCACGGCGCCGCTCTGGCTGTCGGGCGTGAGCGCCATCGTGACGCGCGGCTCCGGCGCCGAGCGCGAACTGCTCGTGGTGCGACGGGCCGACACGGGCGCGTACACGCCGGTCACCGGGATCGTCGACCCGGGCGAGGAACCCGCCGTCGCCGCCGAACGCGAGGTCCTCGAGGAAGCCGACGTCGTCGCCGTCGCCGAACGCCTGGCCTGGGTGCAGGTGCTGCCCGAGATGACCTACCCGAACGGCGACCGGTCGCAGTACCTCGACCTGGTCTTCGCCTGCCGGTACGTCTCCGGGACGCCGAACCCCGCCGACGGCGAGAACACGGAGGCGTTCTGGGCTCGGCTCGACGCCCTGCCCGACATGTCCGAGAACATGCGGGCACGCGTCGAGGCCGGTCTGGCGGACGAGCGCGAGGCGCGCTTCCAGCGCTGACCCCACCGGCCTGGAGGCGCGGTGCCAGGCCGCCACGGGCCTCCCGTCCGCGTCCCCCGACGTTTCGGGCGCAGCGACAGTCCACGCGTCTGGTCGCGCGTGGACTGTCGCTCAGCGCGAAACCTCGTCGCGACTACGCGAGCGGCGCGACCGCGACCGGTGCGCCGAGCAGGCGCACGGCGACGGGGTCACCGGTGACCCGGCGGTCGCCGACCTCGTGCTGGACGGTCACGACGGTGTCGTCGTCCAGGCGGACGGTGGTGCGGCGGATCGACCCGAGGAAGCTCGAGGTGACGACGGTGCCGGTGATGCCCTCGGGGGCGAAGGCGATGTCCTCCGGCCGGACGTAGGCGAGCACCGGGCCGTCCGGAGCCGAGGAGTCGAGCGCCGGCACCCGGAACCCGTACACGAAGACGTCACCCCCGCGCAGGTCGCCCTGCAGCCGGTTCGACTGCCCGACGAAGTCCGCCGTGAAGGCCGACGAAGGGGTGCGGTAGAGCTCCTCGGGCGTGCCGATCTGCTCGATGTCGCCCGCCTGCATCACGGCGATCCGGTCGGAGACGGCGAGCGCTTCCTCTTGGTCGTGCGTCACGAACACCGTGGTGATGCCGAGGTCGCTCTGGATCCGGCGGATCTCGTCGCGGAGCGAGACCCGGACCTTCGCGTCCAGGGCCGACAGCGGCTCGTCGAGCAGGAGCACCCGGGGGCGGGTGACCAGAGCGCGGGCCAGGGCGACGCGCTGCTGCTGCCCACCGGAGAGCTGGTGCGGGTAGCGCTCGGCGAACTCGCCCAGGTGGACCATGTCGAGGGCCTCGACCACGCGGCTCCTGCGTTCGGCGGCGGGGACCCGGCGCATCTCGAGGCCGAAGGCGACGTTCTGCCGGACCGTCATGTGCGGGAACAGCGAGTACTGCTGGAACACCATGCCGATGTCGCGTTTGTTGACCGGGGTGTCGGCGACGTCCTGGCCGTCGATGCGGATCGAGCCGGCGTCGATCGCCTCGAGGCCCGCGAGCGCCCGGAGCGCCGTCGTCTTGCCGCAGCCGGACGGGCCGAGCAGCGACACGAACTCCCCCGGCTCGACACGGAGGGACAGTCCCGCGAGCGCCCGGTGTGCGCCGTAGTGCTTCTCGACGGCGTGGAGTTCGACGACGGCACCGGTGGTGGCGAGGGACGCGGGGGCTGCCGGAGCGGTGACGGTCATGCGGACTCCTGGGTGCGGGGACGACGGGTGGTGCGGGTGCGGCGGACCCGGCCCGTGCGACGGGTCCCGATGCGGCCGATGAGGACGAGCAGCACGAAGCCGAACACGAGCGCGGCGACCGAGAAGATCGCGGCGACGTACGGGTCGGTCCCCTGCACGAGCACGAGCCCGGTCTGGAACGTGCTGCGGGAGAGGAACGCGGCGAGGGTGTACTCGCCGAGGACCACGGTGATCGTGAGGAAGCACGCGGCGGTGATGCCCCGGCGCAGGTTCGGCAGGAGCACGCGCCAGGTGACGGTCCACCACGAGGCACCGAGTGAGCGGGCGGCCTCGGACAGGACGATCAGGTCCATCGCGGTGATGGCGGCGGCGATCGGGCGGAACGCGAACGGCAGCGTGACGATGCCGATCGCGAACGCCAGCGTCCAGGCGCCGGAGCCGAAGACCTGCGAGACGACCTGGTAGACGGGGATGAACCCGACGACGAGCACCACGACCGGCACGGTGATCGGCACGATGCAGACGAACTCCAGGACGCGTCGGAGCCTCGGGTAACGGAGCGCGGTGATGATCTGGGCGGGCAGCAGCACGAGCAGCACGATCCCGACGGTGATCACGGCGATGAGCAGCGACGCCCCGAGCCCGTCGAACACGGGCTGGTAGGTGAACGCGTTGGCCGGGTCGCCGATCGCTGCCCAGTGCGCGAAGGTCAGGCCGCCGTCGGTGCCCTGCCGGAACGTGAACTGCAGCAGGGCGACCAGCGGGACGGCGAACAGCAGCCCGATCACGGTGAGCACGGTCACCGCCGCACCACGGGACGGAGCCGTGCCGAAGCGGCGGACGCGGGACGGGCCTCCGAGCCGAAGCGGCTGCGCCCGGCGCACCGGGCGGACCGGCGCCGCCGCGCTCATCGCTGCCACCGGGCGGCTCGGCGCTGCAGCAGTGAGTAGGCGCCCATCACGACCGCCATCACGACGACCATGCCGAACGCGAGCACCCCGGCGACGTTCTGCAGGCCGACGAGCGTCTCGCTGGTGAGCTGCGTGCGGATCGTGAGCGGCACGATGCCGCCCTGCGAGATGAGGGCCGCGGCGGTGGCGAACGACGAGAAGCCGTTCGCGAAGAGCAGCAGGAGCGACCCCCAGAACGCCGGCGCCAGGACCGGCAACGCGATCCGGCGCCAGTACGTCAGGCGCGAGGCGCCGAGGGTCGCGGCGGCCTCGCCCCACTGGGCCTTGACGCCCTCGAGGGCGGGCATGAACGTGAGGACCATGAGCGGCACCTGGAAGTAGACGTAGGGGATGACGAGCCCGGGCACGGTGTACAGGAAGGCGCCGTCCGCGTTGAGGTCGACGTGCAAGACCGTGACCAACCACGTCGTGACCAGTCCCTGCACGCCGATCGTGGCGATGAACGCGAACGCGAGCATGACGCCGCCGAACTGGGCGAGGACGCTCGCCGCCGAGTCGATCATCGACCGGACCAGTCCGTCCGGCCGCAGTGCCGAGAGCGCCCAGCAGACGACCGCGCCGAGCACGGCACCGATGACCGCGGAGGCGGCGGACAGGCCGAACGACCCGCCGAACGCCCGCAGCACGGACGGGTCGGCGAAGGCCGCGAGGTTCGCGAACGTGAACGCTCCGGAGCCGTCGAAGAAGCCGCTGCCGATCGCGATCACGGCGGGGACGGCGAGGAACAGCAGGACGTAGGCGGCGAAGGGGGTCAGCCCCAGCCAGGCGAGACCGACGCGGCGTCGGACACGGGGTCCGGCGCCGCGACGGACGGCATCGGCGGGCGCGGACGCCGGGCGCACGGTGCTCGGAGCGCTCGTCGCGGGCGCGTCTGCCGATGCGGTGGTCATGCTGCTCAGGACCCCATCGTCGAGGACCACTTGGCCTTGAGGACCGTCGCGGCGTCGGCGACCTGGGCGTCGGTCAGCTCGACGTAGTCCTTCGGCGCGCCACCGGCGGCGTCGAGGGCGTCCTGGTCGACCTTGCCGGACTTCTCCATCGCCGACAGGGTGGCGGGGAAGGCACCGGCCTGCAGGTACAGGTTCTGGGCCTCCGGGCTGGCGATGTACTCCTGCCACAGGCGGGCGGCCGCGGGGTGCGGGGCGTCCTTGGTGATGGCCTGCGAGTAGTACGAGCCGAGCGCCTGCCCCTTCGGGACGACGGTCTTCCAGTCCTTGTTGCCACTCGCGCCCGCTGCCGGTCCCCACGCCAGGTTGTTGTACGACCACTGGATGACCACGGGGGTCTCCCCCGAGGCGACCGTGGCCTGCGTCGGCAGCACGTTCTGGAAGTTGCCGGCCTTCTTCAGGTCGCCGAAGTAGTCGACGCCCTTCGTGATGTCGTCGGCCGAGCCACCGTTCTCGAGCGCCGCCAGGTAGACGGCCGATGCTGCCTGGTTGGCCTGCGTCGGGTCACCCGCGATCGAGACCTTGCCCTTGTACTCGCTGCCGAGCAGGTCCTGCAGGTCCTTCGGGGCGTCGGAGATCTTCGACGAGTCGTACCCGATCGACATCAGGCCGGTGTAGTCACGCGTCCACGCGCCGTCCTGCTCCTTCAGCTCGTTGGGGATGTCGTCCCAGTTCGCGACCTTGTAGTCGGTGAGCAGGTCGAGGTTCTCCTGCAGCACCGCGTTTCCGAGGTCGAGCACGTCGGGCGCGGTGGACTGGCCCTTCTGCGACTTCACGGCGGCGACCTCGTCGGCACTCGAGCCGTTCGGGTTCGCGGAGTTGATCTTGATGCCGTACTTCTTGGTGAAGCCGTCGATGATCTTGCCGTAGTTGGCCCACGACGGCGGCAGCGCGATGACGTTCAGCTGGCCCTCGGCCTTGGCGGCCTTGACGAGGGTGTCCATGCCGCCGGCGGTCTCGGCGCTGGTGGCGGTCTTCCAGTCGGCGTCGCCGTCGGAGCCGGCGCTCGCGGAGCTCGTCGCCGAGCATCCGGCGAGGGTGACGATCGCTGCGGCGGCCAGGGCGATGCCGGCCAGGGTGCGCTTGTGCTGCACGGGTGGGCCTTTCGGGTGGGGGAAGGTGCTGAGGTGACCGGGGGTCCGGGTTCTGGTCGATCGTGGACGCGGCCGGTTTCCGGCCCGTGCTCCGGTGGTGAACGGCGGCGGAACAGCGGGTGCGGCTGTACGCTTTGCTCGATCTGGGCGCATGGTCGCGCCCACATCAGGCCTGGAGGCACGGATGCGGTTCACGACGACGGTCCTGCAAGCACGGAAGACGGCGACCGGACTCCCCGTCCCGGAGTCCGTCATCGAGGCGCTCGGATCCGGGAAGCGCCCCGCGGTGGTCGTCACGATCGACCGGGGCTACACCTACCGCTCCACCGTCGGGGTCATGGACGAGCAGTACCTGGTGCCGCTGTCGGCCGCACACCGTGAGGCCGCCGGGATCGCCGCAGGGGACACCGTCGAGGTCGCACTCGAGGTCGACACCCTGCCCCGGACCGTCGACCTGCCGGAGGACCTGGCGGCCGCGCTGCAGGAGGCCGGCGTGCGTGCGGCGTTCGACACCCTGTCGAACTCGCGGCAGCGGGCGCTCGCCGACCCGGTCACGCAGGCGAAGGCCCCGGAGACCCGGGCCCGGCGGATCGAGAAGGCCGTGGAGTCCCTGCGGGGGTAGTGGTGCGGGGCGGGGGGGCAGGCGGGGTCGTTCCGGGCGTACCTGGTCGTTTCGGGCGTACCTGGTCGGAAGTTCTCGCCAGGTATGCCCGGAAGCACCAGGTATCGCGGGCGTTCTGGGAAAGAACGGGCGGGCTCAGGCCCCGAGCTCGACCAGGACCCGCGGGATCTCGGTCACGAGTTCGCTCGCCAGGTACCCGAGCGGCCCGACCTGCACGGCGAGTCGGTCGCCTGCGGCAGCGTGCACGTAGGACGCCCACGCCACGGCCTGTGCCGGATCGGCGCCGCGGGCGAGCAGGCCGGTGACCGCACCGGACAGCACGTCCCCACTGCCGCTCGTGCCGAGACCGCCGGAGCCGGTGCCCTTGAGCCACGCCCGACCCTGCGGTGTGGCGATGGCGTCGCCGAGGGCCACGACCGCACCGAAGCGGTTCGCGATCGCCACGGCGTCGGCCACGTCGTCGTCGCTGCACTCACGCCCGAGCAGGCGTTCGGCCTCGCCGGAGTTCGGCGTCATCACGAGCCGTCCGCGCAGCGGTTCCAGGCGGTCCCGCACGTCGGCGGCCACCCCGAGGGCGAAGGCGTCGAGCACGACGGTGGTGTGCGGACCGACGACGTCGGCGAGTCCGGCCACGAGGTCACGGGAACCGTCCGGCTCGTCGAGCCCCGGCCCGACCAACACGGCGTCGGCACTCGACGCGCTGTCCGCGATGCCCTCGATCGCGCCGACGGCGATGTGCCCGTCCTGGTCCTCGTCGAGGGGTTCGACCCCGGACTCGGGCACCGCGACCGCGACCTCGTTCGCCACGCTCCGGCCGACCGCCAGGGTGAGACGACCGGCGCCGACCCGGAGTGCGGCGAGCGCGGAGAGCAGCGCTGCTCCCGGCGTCCGTGCGGCTCCCCCGATGACGAGCACCTGCCCGCGGCCGTACTTGCCGGCACCGGGTTCGGGCAGTGGCCAGTCCCGCAGGAAGTTCGGGGTGACGGGTTCAGTGGACATGCTCGTCGTCCTTCCGGCCGGTGTGCTGGGTGACCTCGTCGTCGTCCAGGTGCCCGACGGAGGAGAACTCCTCGAGCACCCACGGCGATCCGGCGTCGTCGCGACGGAGTCGGGTGAGGGAGGCGTTGGCGACGGTGTGGGTCCGGGCGAACTCCATGAGCGCCGGCTCGTCGAGGTCGAGGCACACCGCGACGGCGAGCATCACCACGGCGTCGTGCGCGGCGATCACCAGGCGCTCGGCCCCGTCGACCCGCTCGACATCGCCGAGGAGCGACCGGAGCCGGAGCATCACGTCGGCCCACGACTCCCCGCCCGCCGGACGGTGGTAGTACTTGCCGAGCCACTGCCGGCGGCGTTCCTCGTCCGGGTACCGGTTGCGGACGCCCTGCAGGGTCAGCAGGTCGAGGACGCCGAGTTCACGGTCGCGCAGCCGCTCGTCCACCCGCTTCTCGGGCTCGGCGAGGCCGGCTGCCTCGAGCGCGATCGCGATGGTCTGTTGTGCGCGGAGGTACGGCGACACCCACAGCGCGACGGCGACGTCGTCGATCCCGCGGTCGGCGAGCTCCTGCCCGAGGGCGCGAGACTGATCGGTGCCGAGCGGGCTGAGCGGGACGTCGGCGTCCCGGAACTCGACATCGATGACGTCGTCGCCCGCTGCTTCGGCCCGAGCCGCCGCGACGTTCGCGACCGATTCGCCGTGACGGACGAGCCAGATCTCCTGCACTGCCATGCCGCCACGCTAGCCAGAGCGTGCTGTGCCGGTTCACCGGTGCCGAACGGCACCCCACGCGGTGCCGAACGGTCACCCTGCGCGGCGTCGAACGGTCACCCTGCGCGGCGTCGAGCACTCCGGACCGGACGGACCGCGCACGGGAGCCCCGCCGCCCGGAGTCGCAGTGCCAGCGCTTCGAGGTCGAAGAAGTCTCGCCACTCGAGCCGGATGATCGTCCGGACACCCGGCACGGTGAGCAACCGACCGTGTCGCCGCTTCTCGTCGAGGAACACCTCGGTCGGGCTCCGGCCGCCGAGGTAGCGCTCCTGGGAGTACTTGGCCCGTCCGTCGATCTCGACGATGACCCCGTGGTCCGGGAACCAGAAGTCGACCGCGGACCGACGGCCGTCCACGACGAACTCCTGCTGCAGCACCGGCGCGGGCAGTCCGAGCTCCCGGAACACGACCCGAGCGAGCGACTCGGCCGGTGACCCGGAGCGACCGTCGGCCAGGTCGAGCACCTGCTGCGCCAGGGCTCGGGCGCGGGCCTTCGGAGGAACCGCTCGTCGGAGGTCGGCGTCGTCGAACCCACGTCGCAGGGCGGCGTCCGCGATGACGACGCCCGCCCGCAGGTCGCCGGACATCGCGATGTCGACGACGGTCCGGGGCACTGAGGTGACGGCGATCGCACCGACCGTAGCCCGCTCGCCCCGGCCGACGGGTCTCGTGTGCAGGACCAGCTCGGCGCTCCTGCCCCGGTACATCGACTCCGGCACCGTCGCGTGCACCGGGACGTCCCACCCGCCGAGCGCCGGGAGTCCGTGCAGGGCCGCCGCGGACAGGTGCGAGGCCGTCGCCCGCGCGCCGAGCCGTCCGAGCCGCGCGAAGACCCGGGTGACGTACCGCTGACGAGGCCCGGCGGCGTCCCACGCGGCACCGTCGACGAAGGCGTTCGGTCCGACCCGGACCAGGCGGCCGACACCCCGGGTCCGGGTTCGGCGGCGCAGGGTGGTGGCGTCGAGGCCGGCCTCGTGCATGGCGGAGGCTCGGAGGATGGGCAGCGACTCGTTCATGCACGTGACGATGCCCGCTCAGCCACCCGCTCCCGGGGCCGATGTCGGGAACTGTGGACGGGCCTCCAGGCCTGGGCGGTTGTGGAGGGGAGACGTTCCTTCCCAGAACGGCCGCGATGCCAAATGGAATCGGGCATACCTGGCCGAAAGTTCCGACCAGGTACGCCCGATTCGACCAGCTACGCCCGATTCGACCAGGCCACCCGCCCCACCCGACCCGACCCGCCCACCCCGCCCGCACCCGCACGCAAGACGGCGCCGAACGGAACGCACCCGTGTCCCGTCCGGCGCCGCGGTCTCTCCCCGACCGAACGCCGGGCCCGCTGCCTCAGGCCCGACGCACGCGCAGCGTCACGATCTCGAACGGCCGCAGGGTCAGCACGACCGGCTCCCCGCCCGACCACGAGCGCTCCAGCGGCCGCTCGAGCAGGTCGACCTGCGACACCGACTCGACGTCGAACCCGAAGGAGACCCCGACGTCCGACGCCCGGCCCCCGAGCCCCTCGTACAGTCGCACGACGACGTCTCCGGAGCGGTCCTCGGCGAGCTTGACGGCCTCGACGAACACCTGCGGCGACGACACCGTGACGAGTGGCGCGACCTCGGCCGACCCGGGGACGCTCCGCACCGGCAGGTTCAGCCGGTACCCGGAGTCGGCGGCGTCGAGCACCGAGGCCCCGATCCGCAGCACCGTCCGGAACACGTGGTGTCCCTGGTCGGCGTTCGGGTCCGGGAACGTCGGCCCGCGCAGCAGTGACTCCCGCACGAGCGTGGTGATCCCGCCGTCCGGCCGGGTCTCGCGCGTGATGTCGTGGCCGTAGGTCGAGTCGTTCGCCACGGCGACGCCGAAACCGGGCTCCGCGACGTGCACCCAGCGGTGTGCCGAGGTCTCGAACCGGGCGTGGTCCCACGAGGTGTTCTGGTGCGTCGGCCGGTCGATGTGCCCGAACTGGATCTCGCTCGAGGCCGACGACGCGAGCACGTCGATGGGGAACGCGAGCTTCAGCAGCTTCTGGTGCTCGTGCCAGTCGACCTCGGTCTCGACGGTCAGCTCCGGTTCGCCCTGCACGGCGGAGTAGCGCGTGGTGAGCGTCGACGATCCGACGGACCGTTTCACCACGAGCGAGGAGCCGTCGACCGAGACGGACGACGCCGACAGCACCGTGCCGTTGCGCTGGTACGCGCGGTCGATGTCCCACGCCTCCCACTGGTTCGGGGTGTCACGGAACACCGTGTACTCCGCCGCCGCGGCGCCGGCCGCGATCGCGTCGCGTCCGGTGGCGTGGTCGACGAACGAGACGACGTGGCCGGCAGCGTCGATGGTCGCCGTGACCACGCCGGCGTCGAAGACGAAGCGGTCGCCGCTCCGGACGGGAGGCACGGGTCGCGGTGCGTGGGCGACCGAACCTGCCAGGGCGGTCACGTCCCCTGCCGCGACCGGCGAGGCGTTGAAGCGCACGACCGACGCGGCGTCGTCGGCGCCGGCGAGCGCCGTCGTCGCGCTGCCCGCGAGCGCCGTCGTCGCGCTGCCGATCAGCCCCTCGAGCACCTCGGCGACCCGGGCGTACTGCTCCTCGGCGTTCTCGTACACCCACGCGATCGAGGACCCGGGCAGGATGTCGTGGAACTGCTGCAGCAGGACGGTGTGCCAGGCGTCCTCGAGTTCGGCGTACGGGTACTCGCTGCCGAGCCGGACCGCCGCGGTCGCTGCCCAGAGCTCGGCTTCGCGCAGCAGGTGTTCGGAGCGGCGGTTGCCCTGCTTCGTGCGGATCTGCGACGTGTAGGTGCCGCGGTGGAACTCGAGGTACATCTCCCCCGACCAGACCCCCGGCGTCGGCAGCTCGGCTTCGAGCTGCTCGAACACCTGCGCCGGGGTGCCGAGTGTGACGTGGGGCGACCCGTCGAGGTCGTGCTGGCGGTGTGCGGCGCCGACCATCTCGCGGGTGGGACCGCCGCCGCCGTCGCCGAAGCCGTACAGGAGCATCGAGGTGTTCGCGGTGCCGCGTTCCTTGTTGTTCCGTTCGCCGCGGCGCAGGTCGGCGGGCGAGACGTCGGAGTTGTAGGTGTCGGCCGGGGGCAGGTGCGTCAGGACGCGCGAGCCGTCGATGCCCTCCCAGTGGAACGAGGTGTGCGGGATGACGTTCGTCTCGTTCCACGACGGCTTCTGGGTGACGAACCACTTCGATCCGGCGGCGCGGACGATCTGCGGCAGGGCGCCCGAGTAGCCGAACGAGTCGGGGAGCCAGGCCTCGGGGGTGTCGATGCCGAACTCCTCGAGGAAGAAGCGCTTGCCGGCGACGAACTGGCGGGCCAGGGCCTCGCCGCCGGGCAGGTTGGTGTCCGACTCGACCCACATGCCGCCGACCGGGATCCACCGGCCCTCGGCGACGCGCTGCTTGATGCGGGTCCAGATGGACGGGTACTCGTCGCGGATCCAGGCGTACTGCTGCGCGGACGAGCAGGCGAAGGTGAAGTCGGGGTCGCGGTCCATCAGGTCGAGCACGTTCGAGAACGTCCGCGCGCACTTGCGCTTCGTCTCGCGCACGGGCCACAGCCAGGCGGAGTCGATGTGGGCGTGCCCGACGGCGATCGCACGGTGAGCGGCGGGACTCGCGGGGACGGCGAGCACGGGCGCCAGGACCTGACGGGCGTCCGCTGCGGTGCCGGCGACGTCGTCCGGGTCCAGGGCATCGGCGGCGCGTTCGAGTGCCCGCAGGATGTCGGCGCCGCGGGTGCCGTCGGTGGGGAGCTCGGCCATCAGCCCGCGCAGCACCCAGAGGTCCTGCTGCAGTTCCCACACGGTGTCGTCGCGCTCGACGACCTCGAGGGCCTTCAGGCGGTAGATCGGGTCGTCGCCGGCGGTGGAGCGCGAGCCGAGCGGCGTCGCACCCTGGAACGAGTCGCCGCCGATGTCCGGGTTCGCCCCGGCCTCGATCCAGAGCTCGAAGGACTCCCCCGGGCCGACCTCGAGCGGCACGGTGTCGTTCCGCGGCTCGATCGCCTTGATCGTGGAGCCGTCGGCGCGGAACGCGAGTCCCTCGGCCTGGAACCCGGGCTGCCGCTTGGTGAACCCGAGGTCGACGAGGAGCTCGGCGGTGGTCCCCGGCGCGGTGCCGAAGTCCGCCGGCACGGTCCCCGTCACCCGGAACCACGTCGTGCCCCACGGGCGTCCGCCCCAGTGCGACCCCACCGTGAACGGTGTGTACGTCTCGCCCACGGCGGCGTGGAACGGCACCGGTTCGCCCGGCACCTCCCACGCCTCGATCGTCACCGGCGCCGAGCGACGGAGGACGGCGGGGTCGACGCGGTCGCGCACGAGGCGGGCGATCCGGGCCTCGACGAGCGGTTCGTCCTGGTGCATGTGCTTCCTTTCGAGAGTGTGCCGGGTTGAACCGGCGGATCAGCCCTTGATGCCGCCGGCGAGGGCGTTGCCGCCGCCGAGGCCTCGGGACACGATCACGTAGAGGGCGATGACGGGCACGGAGTAGACGATCGAGAACGCGGCGAGCTGGCCGTACGCCACCGCCCCGTTCTGCCCGAAGAAGTTGAAGATGCTCACCGCGGCGGGCACCTTCTCGGGCGAGAGCAGCAGGACGAACGGGACGAAGAAGTTCCCCCACGCCTGGATGAACACGAAGATGAAGACGACCGCGATGCCCGGACGCATGAGCGGGATCACGATGCGGGTCAGGGTGGTGAGCATCGAGGCGCCGTCGGTCCACGCCGCTTCTTCCAGCGAGATCGGCACCGAGTCCATGAAGTTCTTCGCCATCCAGATCGCCATCGGCAGTGACGTGGCGGCGAGGAAGAAGATGCAGCCCCACACGTTGTCGATCAGGTTGAGCGACACGAACAGCGCGTAGACGGGCACCATCATCGCGGTGATCGGCAGGCCGGTGCCGAACAGGATGCTGTACAGGAACGGCTTGTTGACCCGCATCTTGTACCGGGACAGCGGGTACGCGGCGAGCAGGGCGAACACCACGGTGACGACCGCTGTGCCGCCGGAGAGCAGCAGGCTGTTCGCGAGCGGGATGAACGACAGCTCGGGGGTGAGCACCTTCGCGAAGTTGTCGAGGGTGAACTGCGAGGGCAGCTTCACCGACAGCGACGCCTGGGTGTCGAACGACGCGAGCACGAGCCAGAGCAGCGGCACCGCGAAGCACACCGCGATGACGAGCAGCACGGTGTTCGACACCCACCGCATCGTGCGGCCGCGCGGTGACGTCATGTGCATCGACCCCGGTGCGGTCACCGAGCGGGTCGTGGTCTGGTCGAGGGACGGGGCTGTCATGGCCATCAGTCCACCTCCGGCTTGAGGGCCCGGATGTAGATGATCGAGAAGACCGCCCCCACCACGAGCAGGATGGTCGCGATCGCGGTCCCGAAGCCGAGCTGCGAGAACTTGAACGCCTCCTGGTACGCCAGGATCGGCAGGGTCGACGAGTTCGTGCCCGGACCGCCGCCGGTCATCACGAAGATCAGCGTGAAGACCGACAGGGTCTGCAGCGTCGTGAGCATGAGGTTCGTCGAGATGCTCCGGCGGATCACCGGGAGCGTGATGTAGACGAGCCGCTGCCAGCCGGTGGCTCCGTCGACCTCGGCGGACTCGGTGATCTCCTCGGGGACCTCCTGCACGGCGGCCGAGTAGACGAGCATCGAGAACGCGGTGCCGCGCCAGATGTTCGCCAGGATCACGGCGAGCATCGGGTACGTGTAGAGCCAGTTCGCGCCGGTGATCCCGATCGATGCGAGGAACGTGTTGAGCGTCCCCTCGTCGTTGAAGAACGCGTAGGCCGCGAAGGACGCCACGATCTCCGGCAGGACCCACGCGGCGACCACGAAGGTGCCGACGATCGCCCGGACGGCCTTGTTCGCCGAGCGCATCAGCAGAGCCAGTCCGAGGCCGAGCACGTTCTGTCCCACCACGGCCGAGGCCAGCAGGAAGACGACGGTCAGGATGACGGACTTCGGGAAGTCCGGGTCCTGGAACAGCTCGACGTAGTTCTGGAACCCGACGAACTGCTGGTCGGCCGCACTGGCGCCGGTCAGGGCCGAGTTGGTGAACGACCCGTAGAACGACGAGATGACGGGGCCGAGCAGGAAGATGACGAGGAGGACCAGGGCGGGGACGAGCGGAACCGCTCGTCCGACGTTCCGCAGTGGTCGCCGCTTGCGCGGCACGGGTGGATCGGTGCGCTTCGGCGCACCGGGCGCCGACAGCGTCGGCGCGAGGGGGGTGCTGGACACGATGGGTGCCTTCCGGGTGCGGAGGGGTTCCGAAGGTGGGGAAGAGCGGACGGGAGGCGCGGTGCGGGACCGCCCCGCGCCTCCAGTCCGTCAGTGGTGACGTCCGTCAACCAGCGGAGACGGTGTTCTCCTTGCCGACCACCTGCGTGACGGCCTTGTCGTAGGCGGCAGCCGCGTCCTTCGGCGACTGCTGACCCGTCATGACCGCTTCCATCGCGACCTGGATCGCGTTGGACACCTGCGAGTAGTCACTCGTCGCCGGGCGGAAGTTGGTGTTCTCCACCAGCCCCGAGAAGAACTTGAACGTCGGGTTCGCCGCCGTGTAGGCCGGGTCGTCCGCGACGTCCTTGCGGACGGCGATCTGGCTGTTCTCGGTGTCGTACTTCAGCGAACCGTCCTTGTCGAGGAAGCTCGTGATGAAGTCGAACGCCGCCTGCGGGTTCTTCGACTTCGCGCCGACCGCCAGGGTCCAGCCGCCGGACATCGAGTTGTAGCCGGGAGCCTGCCCGTTCTGGGTCGGCATGGGTGCCTGGCCCATCACGTCGTTCCACTCGGGCCACGGCGCGGTGCCGGACTTGAGCCACGTGCCGGACTGCCACGAACCGTCCAGGTCGATCGCGAGCTTGCCCTTCGGCAGCCACGTCTGGGCGATGGTCGTGCCGACGTTCGTGTCGAGCGCCTGCTGCGGTGTCGGGCCGAGGCCGCCCTGGTAGACGTCCTTCACGAACTTGAGCGAGTCCTCGAACTGCTTCGAGCCGGTGACCCACTTCTTGTCCTTGTACAGGGTGTTGCCGGAGCCGTCGGCGCCGTACAGGAGCATCTCGAAGCCCTGCATGGTCGAGGCCTCGCCCTGCGCCTTGCCCGAGTAGATGTTGAACGGGATGACGTCGGGCTGCTTGTCCTTGATGGTCTTCGCCGCCGAGAGCACGTCGTCCCACGTCTTCGGCTTCCACGGGACCTCGAGCCCGGCCTTCTCGAAGATGTCCTTGTTGTACCAGAGGGCTCGGGTGTCGGTGCCCATCGGGACGCCGTAGATCTTGCCGTCGTCACCCTGCCCGGCCTGCTTGGCGTTGTCGAAGAACTGGTCCCACTCGTCCCACTTGTCCGTGTACTTGTCGAGTGGCAGCAGGTAGCCCGCCTCGGCATCGGCCTTGACGAGGAACGTGTCCTCGTACATGACGTCCGGGGCGGTGGCCGGTGCCTTGTTCATGAGCGCGAGCTTCGTGTAGTAGTCGTTGCCCTGCGCTTGGATGGGCACGAGGGTGACCTTCTTGCCGGGGTTGTCCTTCTCGTACTGCTTCTTGACGACCTTCATCTGGGCGTCGAGCTGCTGGAAGGCGCCGAACTTCTGGTACGCGATCTTGATCGTGTCGCTCGAGGCGGACCCCGAGCTCGAGCAGCCAGCCAGACCGACTGCGGCCACGGCCACAGCTGCGAGTCCGGCGATGATGCGGGTGCGTTTCATCGGTGCTCCTTTGCACGGGTGATGTCCGCGGGCACCATCGCCCGCGCGCAGGATTAGTCCACCGTATTGACTTAACCGTGTCAAGGAGTTTCTGGGGCGGGTGCCGGGTCGATCCGGGCGTACCGGGTCGAATCTGGCGTACCCGGTCGGAAGTTTCGACCAGGTACGCCCGATTCCGCTTCCCATCGCGTGCGTTCTGGGAAGGAACGTCCGTCAGGAGATCGGCGTCGCGCTCCCCGTCACCGTGATCCCGCCGGCATCGGGGACGTCCACGAGCAGCAGACTCGGACGCCCGACGTGCCGCCCCTGCCGGATCGTGATGCGGTCGCCCGGCAGCGCTGCACCGATCTGCCGCAGGTACGCCCCGGTCGACGCCGCGGCCGATCCCGTCGCCGGGTCCTCGGTGATGCGCCCGGCGGGGAACAGGTTGCGCGCCTCGTACTCCTGGTCACCGGTGCGGTGCAGCACCGTGACGGTCCCCGCCCATCCGGCCTCGCGTTTGAGCTCGGCCAGGGGGCCCGGCGCGAACCGGAACTGGTGGAACAGCTCGCGGTCGTGCAGCACGAGGACCGGGTGCCAGTTGCCGGCGAAGGACTCCAGCACCGGGAACCCCGGAGCGATGTCCGCCGCCTCGAGCCCGAGCAGGTCGAACAGCCGCGCCAGCAGGGCCGGGTCGAGGCCGCGTGTGGCGGGCTCGACGCTCGTCATCGCGACCTGCACCGCGCCGTCCGCACCGACGGTCGCATCGAGGGCGACCTCGCCGGCCAGGGTCGTGAACACCCGGCGGCCCGGCCCCTCGCGCTCGGCCAACGCGACGGCCAGTGCGACGGTGGCGTGCCCGCAGAACGGGACCTCGGCGCTCGGCGAGAAGTAGCGGACCCGCGGCCCGGTCGCCGTCGCACCGACGACGAAGGCGGTCTCGGGGTACCCGACCTGCCTGGCGACCGCGAGCATCTGGTCGTCGGACAGCCCGGCCGCGTCGAGCACGAGCCCGGCGGGGTTGCCACCGCCCGGCTCGGCGGCGAAGGCGGTGTACCGGAGGATCTCCTGCTGCATGCCCCCGACGCTACTGCGGCGTCACGACCGGGTGCGCGGGCCGATCACCGACGGGTGGCACGGCGTGCTGCGGTGCCCAGGTGGGGCTAACCCCCGACCGCTTCCGGGTGCGCACGTGATGTTTCAGCGCTGCGACCGTCGCGAGACTGGATCCATGAGCACCGACACGCGCCCCACCACCGCCCGCCGCACCCTCCGGATCGCCCTCGCCTCCACCGCTGCGGTGTCCGCCCTGCTGCTGACCGCCGGCTGCAGCGCGATCCAGGACATCGTGCCCAACAAGACCCCGCAGAAGCACTTCGACGCGTACTCCGACGCCCCGCGCTCCGGGGAGTCCGAGGACCTGGCGTTCTTCATGCCGAAGTGGGTGCCGGAGGACGCGAAGGACATCGACGTCCGCCTCCACGTCTCGCAGCCCGGGTACGTCATCGGGTTCGCCTCGAAGGACGGCGTCGACGTGGACGACTGCACCCCGCTCGACGAGTCGTACGGCGGCACGGCGATGACCGCCGACTTCCTGCCCGAGGAACTCCCGACCAAGGGCCTGGTCACCTGCGGCGACGGTCGCGCGGTCACCGAGATCGACGGCCGCTGGTACGGCTGGACCACGAAGGACGCCATCCCCGGTCAGGACGACACCCAGACCATGCACGGCACCGAGCACTGAACGAGCACCGAGCACTGAACGCACGCGCCCACCGGCCTGGAGGCGCGGGGCGGCCCCGCACCGCGCCTCCCGTCCGCCGCGCGGTCGCGCCCACCGCACCCGGTGAGCAGAAACAGTCGGGTCCGCTGTTCGAACCCGACCATTCCTGCTCACGAAGTGCGCCCGTGGGGCGTGGGGACTACTCCGCAGCCACCGTCCGACGTCGGCGTCGCACGACCAGCACACCCGCACCCGCCGCGAACAGCAGGAACGCCACCACCGCACCGGCACCGAGCCCCGCAGCGCCCGTGAACGCGAGCTGCCCATCCGCGGTGATCGTGATCGGGGTCCACCCGATCAACGACCCGTCAGCAGCCGTCACCGCCAACCGGTGCACCCCAGCCACCGTGTCCGCCGGGATCGTCACCCGAACCGTCCCGTCAGCAGCCACCACCGCCATACCGATCAACGTCGGCTCCGAGAACAACCACACGTTCACCGTGTCACCGGCCGACGCCGTGCCCACCGTCACCGTGATCGTCTCCCCCGCACGAGCGGTCGCCGGAGCAGACACCCCACCACGACTCGCCTCCGTCAACAGCGACCCCGACGGCGCCACCGGAGCAACCGGGGCAGCCGAGGGACCCGGTGTCGGACCCGCGGTGGGCGTCCCACCCGGTGTCGGAACCGGCGTCGGCGTCGTGCCACCGTCGCCCGGGGTCGGGGTCGGGGTCGGGGTCGGCTCCGTGCCCGGGTCGGTGTCGCCGCCCTCGCACGGGTACGTCCCCGTGCGGAGCGAGAACCCGTCCGTGTCGTTGTCGTCGGCGTAGAAGGTCGCGCGCTCCCCGTCGGTGCAGACGCCCGAGATCGCGAAGCCCTCGTTGGCGAGCGTGCGGTCGGCTGCCGACGGCGCCTCGTACAGCGTCGACGCGGCGAAGACTCCGTCGGTCACCTCGTACAGCGCGGTCCGACCTGAGCACACCTCGTCGCAGACCACCCAGAGCGCGTCGAGCGTCGGGTCGAACTGCACGTCGGCGACGACGGCGAGCGAGGTCGCGATCGTGGCGACCCGCGCCGAGGACCCGTCGTCCATCAGGGCGTAGGCGTACACGCTCGCGGTGCCCTCGACCCCGACGAAGAACAGGCCCTCGCCGTGTCCGGCGTAGCGCGACGGTGCGTAGGCGGTCCCCGTGTGCTCGTCGGTGAAGCCGTGCGCGGTGAGCCAGGTGTCCGGGATCCAGGTGATGCCCTCGAGGCCGGCGTTCGCGCCGAGCCCGGGGAAGTCCGCGGCGAGGTTCCACTCGTCGGTGGCCCGCAGGGTGCCCTCGGAGCCGTCGGTCGTGGCGTAGCGCAGGACCGACGGGCGGCTCGTGCTCGACACGTCGTTGTTCCGCTCGGTCGACACGTAGACGGCGCCGGGGTCGTCGCTCGTGACCGTCACACCCTCGGCGTCCGGTGTGCCCGTGCCGTCGGCGTAGCGCAGGTCGGTGCCCGCGGCGTTCGACGGCGCCCAGCCGCCCGTGCCGTCCGAGGTCAGGTGGTAGAGCAGGCCGTCGCCGTTCTGCACGGCCCAGAGCTGCCCGTCCCGCGAGGTCCCCGAGGTCGTCCAGTCGAGGCCGCTCAGGTCACCGGTGAAGGTGTCCTCGTCGTCGAGCACGGTCTCGTCCGGGCCGCCGGGCCAGGCCTCGGCGGTGACGACGCCGGCGAACCGGTTCGCCGCGCCCTTCGTGGGTGCTGCCGTCTCGGCGAAGTCCCCGGTGCCGTCGGGGTTGCGGCCGTACGTCGTGCTCGCGTGCGCCGTCCACGAGGTCGAGTCGACGACCGCACCGCGGGCGTCGAAGAGCCGCACGGAGTCCGCCTTGCCGAGTCCGAAGCCGAACGCCGCCTCGTCGAGGACGGTGAAGCCCCCGGCCGCGACGGTCGTGCCCGCGGGGATCGTGTACGTGTGGTCGTCCTCGCTGTCACGTAGCAAGTAGCCGCCCAGGTCGACGGTGGTGCTGCCGGTGTTGGTCAGCTCCACCCAGTCGCCGGGCGTGCCGTCCTGCGACTCGACCTCGTTGATCCGCACGGGCGAGGAGCAGTCGTTCGCAGTCCCCTTGGTCGAGGCCGTGGTGTCCACGAGCGGCCCGACACCGTCGGCGCAGCGACCGTAGGTGACACCCGCGTGGGTCGTCCACGCGTACCGGAGCACCAGGTCGCCGGCGGGGTCGTAGAGACGCACGGTGTCGGCGCCACCGAGCCCGAAGTCGAAGCCGGGGGCGGTCGCGGACAGCTGGTCGACGACGAAGTACCCGCCGGCGGCGATCGTCGAGCCGGCGGGCAGGACGTAGGCGTCGTGCGAGCTGTCGGAGTCGAGGAACGCGTACCCGGTCAGGTCGATCGCGGCACCCGAGGTGTTCTTGAGCTCGACCCAGTCGGTGTCGTCGGCGTTCGACTCGACCTCGTTGATGACGAGGCCGTTCGCCGCGACGGCGCCGACGGCCGGGTCGTCGTCACCGACGGCGGCGAGGGCCGGGTCGTCGTCACCGACGGCGGCGAGGGCCGGGCTGGCGGTGACGACACCGGCCGCGACGACCAGGGCGGTCGCGACGACTGCGCCGATCCGCATCGTGGGTGGGCGCAGGGCAGGAGCACGCATGCAGGGTCCTTCTCGGGGGAGAGAGCGGGCGGAGACCTGCACGACTGTTCAGCATCCACGCGACCGGCCGGTGGCCGACGGGTGAACGGGCGGTGTCCCGGGTCGCGACCGGTGCCCTGGACGCGCGGCGTGCGGACGGGAGGCGCGGGTCGGGGCCGCACCGCGCCTCCCGTCCGCCCTGCGGTCGCGCTCACCGCATCCGGTGAGCAGAAGGTGAGCGCGCGCCGTCAGCGCCGGATCAGCAGGGTGCTGGCCCGCGGCGAGAGCGCGGCGTCGAGCACCAGGCAGGCGGCACCCACGGCGGCGACGTCGGCACCGCGGTCGCTCTCCACCACCTGCACGGCGTGCTTCGGCACGAGCAACGGCGACCCGACGATGGCGGTCCGCGCAGCCGGCAGCGCAGCACTCGCGATGCGCGACCAGAACGGGCCGCCGAACACCACGCGGTCGATGTCGAGCAGGTTCACGATGAGGACGACGGCGTTCCCCATGACGGTGCCGGCCTCGGCCGCGAGCGTGACGGCGGTGTCGTCCCCGTCGGCGATCGCCGCGGCGAGCTCGTCCCACGCGGCGTTCACGGCGTCGACCGAGTCGGCATCCGCGGCGTCGGCGTCTGCACCTGGTTCCGTGACCGCTCCGCCCGACAGCGCGAGCCCCCGCGATCGCGCGATCCGCACCAGCCGGTCCGGCGCGACGGCTGCACCGACCTCGCCGCGCGTGCCCGAGCCGTCCGGGGTGCCCGCGAGGGCCCCCTGGTCGACCATGATGTGCCCGGCGTCGCCCGCGTTGGACCCCACCCCGCGCACGGGTTCGTGGTCGACGACGAGCCCGACGCCGAACCCGGTGCCGAAGTACACGAACGCGAAGTTCCGGGCCGAGGACTCCCCCGCCAGGAACATCTCGCCGACCGCGGCGGCCGTGACGTCCTTCTCGAGCAGGACCGGGTAGCCGGTGGCCTCGGCGAGCGCATCGCGCAGCGGCACGTCCCGCCACCGGGGCAGGAACGGCGGGTCGACCACGATGCCGGCCTCGACGTCGATGGGTCCGGGGCTCGCGATCCCGACGCCGAGCACGCTGTCGACGGCCACCCCGGCGTCGGCGACGAGCCCGTCGACGGCCGAGGCGATGGTGCGCACCACCTCGGACGGGTCGTCGGCCGTGGGGGTCGAGGTGGTGGACGCGGCGACGACGGTGCCGGCGAGGTCGAGCAGCACGTAGGTGACGACGGCCGGGTCGACGTGCACGCCGACCGCGTACCGGCTGCCCGGTTCGAGCCGCAGGATGGTGCGGGGCTTGCCGCGGCCGGACACGACGGTGCCGGACTCCGCGATCATGCCGGCCTCGATCAGGAACCGGGTGACGTTCGACACGGTCTGCGCGCTCAGTCCGGTGCGGGCTGCGAGTTCGACGCGGCTCAGGCCGTCGGGAGAGCGGCGGACGGCGTCCAGCACCACGGTGCGGTTGAACCCGCCGATCGACGGGAGGTTCGCTCCGCGTCGATGCTCTGCCATGCCGCGACCATACCGCGGCAACGGTGCGGTCTCGGTCTGCCGTCGTCACTGGCTTCCGCAGGGTCAGCACCGTTACCCTGGCCGCATGTCCGACCTGCGCCTGGAAGAACTCTCCGCGAAGACCGCTGCCGCGGCCAACTCCCTGACGCTCAAGCCGGGCCAGGAACAGTTCGTGCAGCCGACCACCTACGGGGTCGCCGAGTCCGACGTCAAGCCGAGCTCCGCGTGGACCCGTGTCGTCCTCGACAACGACGAGGTCCTCGGCCTGATCATCGGTTCGTTCGACGCCGACAACGCGCAGGAAGAGCTGCGCAGCTGCATCTGGCGCGTCAACGTGGCGGCGAGCGCACAGGGCCGGGGCGTCGGTCGCTTCGCCGTGCACGGTCTGGCGGACGAGGCACGCAGCCGTGGGTTCGAGCGACTGACGGTCGTGTACGAGCCGGGCGGCGACGACAGCCCCGAGGCGTTCTTCCGCGCCGTGGGCTTCGAGGTCGTTCGCGAGACCCAGTACGGCGACCACTTCGCGGTCCTGACGCTCTAGCGCTCCCCGACGACGTACGATCCGACGCCGTGGCATCCGACACCGTGCCGTCCGACGATGCCGGCGACTTCGGTGCGGCCGTCGCCGAGGTGGTGCGGATGATCCCGCCGGGTCACGTCATGACGTACGGCGACGTCGCCGCGGCCCTCGGGTCGCGGGCGTCGCGTGCCGTCGGCAAGGTGATGGCGCACGAGGGCGCCGACCTGCCGTGGTGGCGCGTGGTGCGCGCGGGTGGGCACCCGCCGCTGCACCACGAGGCCCGGGCACTCGAGCACTACCGCGTCGAGGGGACGCCGCTCGTGCAGGGGACGTCGACCTGGAGGCTCGACATGCGTCGTGCGCGCTGGTCACCAGCCACGGACGCGGACGACCCGTTCTGATCCCGGTCCGCGCAGATCGGCCCGCCGGGGGTCCGCCCCGGATCGGCCGTCAGCGGTCGAAGCGCGCACCCTTCGGGTTCGCGGGCAGCAGGCACAGCACGTACACGATGAGCGAGCCGAGGCCCGGCAGCACGTGCAGGAACTGCCAGAACCCGGACAGGTTCGCGTCGTGCAGCCGTCGGGCGCCGAGCGCGAGCGATCCGATGAGCGTCGCGAGCACCCACAGCATGAACAGGTACGAGCCGACGGGGTTCTCGAGCGCCGGGGTGTCCGGCGTGAACACCTGCGGCACGAGCTGCAGCACGAGCCCGATCGCGAACGACGTCAGCCACCACCACCAGAACTCGGCGCGCGATGCCCGTCCGGTGAACACGGTGTACTTCCGCCAGAACCGTCGGACGGCCTCGGTGAAGGGGGCACCGTAGAAGGGGTCGTGCAGGGCGACGCCGCCGGGCTGCACCACGCTGTCGTTGCTCATGGAGCAAGCCAACCACGTGGTGCAGCCCGATCGGGGCCTAGACGAGCGAGTCGCGCCAGGCCGCGTGCAGCTGGGCGAACCGCCCGGTGCCGGCGATGAGGTCGGCGGGGGTGCCGTCCTCGACGATCCGGCCGTGTTCCATCACGAGCACCCGGTGGGCGATCGCGACGGTGGACAGCCGGTGCGCGATGATCACCGCGGTGCGGTCGGCGAGCAGGGTCTCCAGACCCTCTTGCACGAGTCGCTCCGAGGGGATGTCGAGCGACGCCGTGGCCTCGTCGAGGATGAGCACCTTCGGGTCCGCGATGAACGCCCGCGCGAACGAGAGCAGCTGCCGCTGACCCGCCGAGACACGACCGCCGCGCTTGTTCACGTCGGTGTCGTACCCGTCGGGCAGCGCCATGATGAACTCGTGCGCGCCGACGGCCTTGGCGCTCGCCTCGATCTCCGCACGCGACGCACCGGGCTTGCCGAGCGCGATGTTGTCCGCGACGGTGCCGGAGAACAGGTACGCCTCTTGTGTGACCATGACGATCGCGCGGCGCATGTCCTTCGTGTCGAGGTCGCGCAGGTCCACGCCGTCGAGCTTCACCGAGCCCTGGGTCGGGTCGTAGAAGCGCGCCATGAGCTTGGCGAGCGTCGACTTGCCGGCTCCGGTGGACCCGACGAGGGCGATGGTCTGCCCCGACGGGATGTGCAGGTCGAACTCCGGCAGCACGACCTTGCCCTTGTTGTAGGCGAAGACGACCTCGTCGAAGTCCATCTTCCCGGTGGCGTCCGCCAGACGGGTGGGCTTCACGGGGTCCGGCACGCTCGGCCGTTCCTCGAGGACGCCGGAGATCTTCTCCATCGCCGCCGAGGCCGACTGGTACCCGTTGTAGAACATCGCGAGTTCCTGCGCCGGGTCGAAGAAGCGCTTGGCGTACAGCGCGACCGCGAGCAGCGCACCGACCTCGAGCGTCCCGCCGACGATCCGGAAGCCACCCACGATGACGACCGCGGCGAGCGTCGCGTTGCCGATGAGCACGAGCACCGGGTCGAAGGTCCCGAACAGGTTGAACACCTTCGTGTTCGCCACCCGGTAGTCCTCGACGTAGCCGCCGTACTCGTCACGGTTGCGGGACTCCTTGCGGAACGCCTGCACCGCGCGGATGCCCGTCATCGTCTCGACGAAGTGCACGATGACGCGCGCCGAGGTGACACGGGTGGAGCGGAACAGCGTCTGCGAGTTCGTCTGGAACCAGCGGATCAGGAACCAGAGCGGCACGAGCGACACCGCGAGCACGAGCCCGGACGTCGGGTCGAGCAGCACCAGGGCCACGGCGGTGAACGCCATGTAGAGCACGCCCTGGATGAGCTGGTTCAGTCCGGAGTCGAGCAGCTCGCGGATCGAGTCGAGGTCACTCGTCTGGCGCGAGATGATCCGGCCCGACGTGTAGGTCTCGTGGAACTCGAGCGAGAGCCGCTGCGTGTGCAGGAACACCCGCTTGCGCAGGTCGAACAGGATCGCCTGGCTGATCCGTGCCGCGAGCACCGTGTACCAGGCCGTGAGCACCGCACCGAGGACGGCCACGACGATGTACGTCGCGACGACGCCGAACGCCGGCACCCAGTCGTTCCGGTCCATCACCGCGGGCAGGGCGTTGTCGATGCCCCACGCGATGAGCGCCGGACCCGCGACGGTGCCGGCGGTCGAGACCACGACCACGATGCCGAGCAGCACCAGCCGGAGCTTCAGCGGTGCGGCGAGGGACCCGAGCAGGGCGAGGGACCGGCGCCGCAGGCGCTTGCTCTCGGCCTTCGTGAAGTCCTCACGCTCCTCGCCGCGCACGCCCATGGTGGTGATCGAGGCGGTGACGGGCGCGGCAGACTGCTCGTCCGGAGCTTCCTGCGGGACGGACGCCGTGCCTCCCGGCAGGTTCTGGTCGGTCTGCTGGCTCATGCCATCGCCTCCTGTCGTGCGGTCGCGTCGTCGTCGTCGAGCGACGAGATGACGTAGCGGTAGTGCTCGTTGGTGGCCATCAGGTCGTGGTGGGTCCCGACAGCCGTGACGACGCCGTTCTCCATCAGGGCGACCCGGTCGGCCAGCGTCACCGTCGACGGACGGTGCGCCACGATGAGCGACGTGGTGTCGGCGAGCACGCGTCGCAGGCCCGCCTCGACCCGCGCCTCGGTGTCGACGTCGAGCGCCGACAGCGGGTCGTCGAGCACCAGCACCGACGGCCGCGCGGCGATCGCTCGGGCGAGTGCCAGGCGCTGACGCTGGCCACCGGACAGCGACAGCCCCTCTTCACCGACCCGGGTGTCGACGCCGTCGGGCAGGTCGTCCACGAAGGACGCCTGCGCGATGTCGAGCGCCTCGCGCATGAGCGCCTCGGCCTCGGCACCCTGCACGTCCGGTCGACCGAGCAGCACGTTCTCACGCACGGTCGACGAGAACAGGGTGGCATCCTCGAAGGCGACGCCGACGTGCCGGCGCAGTTCCTCGCGGGTGAGGTCGCGGATGTCGACCCCGTCGATCGTCACCGAACCGCCGGTCACGTCGTACAGACGCGGCACGAGCGAGAGCAGCGTCGTCTTGCCGCAGCCGGTGAGCCCGACGAGCGCCATGGTCTCGCCCGGCTGCAGCTGCAGTTCGACGCCGTTGATCAGGTCCGGGTACTGCGGCGCGGAGTCCTGGTACCGGAAGTGCACGCCGTTGAACGACAGGGCACCGTGCGGCTCGGCGATCGTCTTCGGGTGCTCCGGGTCCGTGATGGTGTTCTCGGAGTCCATGACCTCGAAGAAGCGGTCGACCGCCGTGCGGGTGTCGAACGTCATCGAGAGCAGGAAGCCGATCGACTCGATCGGGAACCGCAGCACCGTCGCCGTCGCGAAGAACGCGAACAGCTGGCCGACGCTGAGCTGCCCCTGCGACGCCAGCCAGATGCCGGCGAGCAGGCACAGGGCGAACGCGACGTCCGGCACGAGCAACAGCCACAGCCAGATGCCCGCGATGGCCTTCGCCTTCTTGATCTCGGTGCCGCGCAGGGCCTCGGCCTGCTCGCTGAACTCCTCGAGCTTCGCGCCGCCGCGACCGAACGCCTTGAGCACGCGGATGCCGTGCACCGACTGCTCGACGCTCGTGGCGAGGTCACCGACCTGGTCCTGGCTGCGGCGTGCGACGGCGGAGTACCGGCGCTCGAACAGCAGGCCGTTGATCCACAGCGGGATCGACGCGATCAGGAAGATGAGCCCGAGGATCCAGCCGAAGGTGAACAGCACGACGAAGCCGACGACGATCGTCACGATGTTCACGACGAGCAGGACGACCCCGAAGGCCAGCCAGCGCCGGATCAGTGACAGGTCCGACACGGAACGGGACAGCAGCTGCCCGGACTCCCAGCGGTCGTGGAACGCGACCGGCAGGTCCTGCAGCTTCGCGTAGAGCGAGTTGCGCATGCTGGTCTCGATGCGGGTCGAGGGGCGCATCACCAGCCGGCGGCGCGAGGCGATGAAGAACGCCTCGAGCACACCGAGTGCGAGCACCCCGAGCCCGGCGGGCCAGATCTGTGCCGAGTCGCGCGACGACAGCGGACCGTCGACGAGCCACTGCAGCACGTAGGGGATTGCGAGCGCCACCAGGGAGGCTCCCATCGCTGCGGCGATGCCGCCGATGAGGCGCCCCTGGTAGGGCTTCACGTAGGGGTAGATCCGCGCGATCGCGCGGAAGGTGGACGGGCGCGCCGTGGTGGGCGACTTGGACATGCGTTGCGTCCTCATGCGTCTGCCGGGTCCCCGGGTCGCGCTGCGCGGTGCGTGCTTGCTGCTTGCTTGCTTGCTTGCTTGCTTGCTTGCTTGCTGCTTGCTTGCTTGCTTGCTTGCTTGCTTGCTCGCGTGGCGCGGCTTCGGCCTGGAGGCTCGGTGTGGCGTTGCGTGGTGATCATCGGCCGGGCGCGTGGTCGCGTCTCCGCCGTCACTCGCGTGACGTCGGTCGGGCCGGAGGCGCCGAGGGACGATCGTCCCCCGGGTTCAGGCGGGTGGTTCGCGGACGCCGGTGGTGCTGCGCCGCGGGGCCGTGGGAACGGCCCGACTAGACGGCGGCCGCGGCGCGGGGCCGCGGTGCGATCAGGGATCGCCGTGCGGGAGTGGTCCCCACGACGGACACGAGACCTGCGCGGGCGGCCGTCGCCACGGTTCCGGTCATGTTGTCCATCGTCACTCCAGTCGTCGTCTTCGTCACCGTTGTGTCCACGGTGCCGCCGGTCCCGAGGGATCGTCGGCTGCCTGCCGCGGAGCCTTACAGACTATTCACAGTGACTCACGGCGCGCAATGGTTCGCCACCATTTGTTCACATCAGTGGAAGAAGTGGCGCTCGCTCGTGAAGTACATCGTGACGCCGGCGGCCTTCGCCGCGGCGATGACCTCGTCGTCGCGGACACTGCCACCGGGCTGCGCCACCGCACGGACACCGGCGTCGAGCAGCACCTGCAGGCCGTCGGCGAACGGGAAGAACGCGTCCGACGCCGCCACGCTGCCGGTCGCGCGGTCACCGGCCCGGTTCACCGCGAGGTGGCAGGAGTCGACCCGGTTGACCTGGCCCATGCCGACGCCGACGCTCGCGCCCTGGTTCGCCAGCAGGATGGCGTTCGACTTCACCGAACGGCTCGCACGCCACGCGAAGGCCAGGTCGGCGAGGGTCTGTTCGTCGGCGGGCTCGCCGGCGACGAGGGTCCAGGTGGCCTGGTCGAAGCCCGTGAAGCGGTCGGCGTCCTGCACCAGGAACCCGCCGGAGATCTGCTTGACCTCGCGGTCGGCGAGCGCGAAGTCGGCCGGCAGCGTGAGCAGGCGGATGTTCTTCTTGCGCGACAGGATCTCGAGCGCCTCGGGGTCGAACCCGGGGGCGACGACGACCTCGGTGAAGATGTCCTTCACGGTCTCGGCCATGGCCACGGTGACCGGGCGGTTCGCGGCGATGACCCCGCCGAACGCCGAGAGCGGGTCGCAGGCGTGCGCGGCGGCGTGGGCCGAGGCGATCGGGTCGGCGGAGTCGGCCGGGGCGATCGCGATGCCGCACGGGTTGGCGTGCTTGATGATCGCGACGGCGGGCTCGTCGAAGTCGAAGGCCGCGCGGACCGCTGCGTCGGCGTCGACGTAGTTGTTGTACGACATCTCCTTGCCGTGCAGCTGCGTCGCCTGTGCGATGCCGGTACCGCCCGACGTCGTGTAGAGCGCCGCGGCCTGGTGGGCGTTCTCGCCGTAGCGCAGGGTCGCCGACAGCTCGGCCTCGACCGCCAGGTGCTCGTCGAACGCACCGGGGGTCCGGATGTCGCCGGCGGTCGTCGGGGCCGCAGCGGCGGTGACGACGTCGCTCGCGAAGTAGGACGCCACCGCGGTGTCGTAGGCGGCGGTGTGCGCGAAGGCCTGGGCTGCGAGGCGCTTCCGGAGCTCGAGCGTGGTGCCGCCGGCACGCACGGCCTCGACGACCTCGGGGTAGGACGCCGGGGACACGACGATCGCCACGTTCGGGTGGTTCTTCGCCGACGCACGGACCATCGCGGGGCCACCGATGTCGACGTTCTCGACCACGGTCGCGGTGTCGGCACCCGACGCCACCGTCTCGACGAACGGGTAGAGGTTCACGACGACGAGCTCGAACGGCGCGATGTCGAGGTCGGCGAGCTGCTGCTCGTGCGACTCGAGCCGCAGGTCGGCGAGCAGGCCGGCGTGCACCGACGGGTGCAGGGTCTTCACCCGGCCGTCGAGCGACTCGGGGAACCCGGTGACGCTCGCGACGTCGGTGACGGCGTAGCCGGCGTCACGGATCGTCTGCGCGGTGGAGCCGGTCGACACGATCTCGACCCCGGAGTCGGCCAGGGCGCCGGCGAGCTCGAGCAGGCCGGACTTGTCGCTCACCGAGATGAGTGCACGGCGGACCGGGACCACGTCACGGTCGCGGTAGAGGCTGGGGTCGGCTGCGTGCACGCTCATGCGCTCGGGGTGCCCTTCAGGTCGGTGGTGCCGTTGGCGATGTCGAGGATGGTCTGGATGAGCAGGCGGCGCTCGACCGGCTTGATCCGGTCGTGCAGCGTCGACTCGGTGTCGCCCGGCAGCACCGGGATGCGCTCCTGCGCGAGGATCGGCCCCGTGTCGACGCCGTCGTCGACCGCGATGACGCTCGCGCCGGTCTCGGTGACCCCGGCGGCCAGGGCATCCCGCACGCCGTGGGCGCCGGGGAACTCGGGCAGGTACGCCGGGTGCGTGTTGATGATCCCCGGGGCGAACTCGGACACCACGGCCGGGGGCAGCAGGCGCATCAGGCCGGAGAGCACGAGCAGGTCGGGCGACCACGGGCGGATCTGCTCCGCCAGGGCCTGACCCCACTCGGCGCGCGAGTCGTAGCGGGTGAACGGCACCGTGAAGGTCGGGATCGAGAACTCCTCGCCCAGGCCGAGGCCCTCGGCGTCACGATCGGCACCGATGGCGACGACACGGGCGGGGTACTCGGCGTCGAAGGTCGCTTCGAGCAGGGCTCGGAGGTTCGACCCGGTACCGGAGATCAGGACGACCAGTTCGAGCACGGCACCAACCCTACCGGCAGGCACGCACCCGACGGGCGCTGTTACCGGTCGTCCTTCGGCTGCCGCCACCAGGGCAGTTCGTCCTCGGGGATCTGGTCGGTGACGTCCCACTTCGCCGGCCGGGACTGCTCCGCCGGCTTCGAGGCGGGCGCTCGGGTGTCCGGCGCGACGTCCACGCGGTCCGCCTCGGCCGTCTCGTCGACGTCGTCCCGGCCGGCGACGAACTCCTCGGTGCTCCACGGGAACGCGGGCTGGGCGTCGGTGGGCACCGGGGTGGGTGCAGCTGCCGGGGCGGGCGCTGCGGGCCGCTCGGAGCCGGGGCGCTGGGGCTCGGCGTCGGAGCCGGTCACGCGGTCGCGGAGTGCACCGGCTCGTCCCCGGACACCCTCGGCCGCGTCGGCCAGGCGGTCGCGGAGGCCACCCAGGGCTGCTCGTCCGGCGCTGCGGCGCTCCGGTCCGGGCTCGGCGGCCAGGCGGTCGGCGGCCACCGCGTCGGTCTTCGCCCAGTCGGGGAGCTCGACGTCGTGATCGGTGTCACCGGCGCGCGGTGCGACGGGCGCGGGTGCGGGTGCGGGTGGGGAGGTGGGCCGTGCGGGGGCGGAGGTGGGCCGTGCGGTTGCGGCGTCGGCGGGCTCGCTGCTGACCGGCTCGGTCGCGTGCTCGGTCGTCGCGCGGGGCCGTGCAGCGGTCGACCCGTCGTGGGACTCCTCGACCACGAAGCGGTGCACGTCGGTGGTGCGCCCGGCGCCGGCCTGGTCGAGCGCGGCGAGCAGGGACCCCTCGCCGACGTCGACCCCGGCGTGCGCCGTGTCGTGGTCATGGTCGGGTTCGTCGGCCTCGGTCCAGCGCTCCCGCGTCCATCCACGGTCCGGCAGCCGGACCAGGTCGCTGCCCGCGGCGAGGGCGATGATCGCCGGCAGGCCGACCTCGAGCGCGGCGAACCCACCGACCGCCAGGGCGTTCGGGCCGACGTCGGTCAGGCGCCCGGGGCCGAACGAGCCGGACGACACCCAGGCGATGAGCCCCGTGAGCACACCGGCCACGAGTCCTGCGACGACACCGCCGAGCGCACGGTGCAGCGCGGAGTCGGCGGCGCCCAGGGCCCGCACCAACCGCGGTCGCATCGAGCCGCCGATCGCGAACCCGGCGATGACCGGCACGAGGATCCAGACGAGCCCGAAGGTGTGACCGGAGGTCGGCAAGGCGCCGAAGACCGGCAGACCGGGGATCGGACCCAGGGTCGTGGCGATCGGGGAGACGCTCGACCCGGTGCCGATGGCGAACCCGGGGCCGATCAACCACGAGGTCGCCCACCCGACGAAGTCCGGCAGGAACGCGAGCTGCCCGACCGTGAGCGCGACGCCGCCGATGATCCCGGCGTGCGACTGCTCGTACAGGGTGATGACCTCGGCGAACGAGGTGAAGAGCAGCAGACCGACGAGCACCGCGGCCACGCCGACGACCACGGCGGTCGCGGCGGTCCCGGCGCGCAGGCCGAACCCGGCGACGGACCGCCAGACGGCGGGGATGCGGTCGACCAGGTCGATGACGCGCTGGGTGCCGGCGTCGGCCGGCAGGTCACGGCGACGACGGCAGACCTCGGAGGCGGCGAGTGCGGGGATCCCGAACCAGAGTGCCGGCAGCACCACGGCCTGCCAGAGCGTGGGGCGGGTGGCGGCGGAGGTCGACGACAGCGCGACGGCCAGACCGAGGAGCGCGACGACGGCGGTCCCGACCAGCAGCCCGGTGGTGCGGTGCTCGGTCTCCGCGAACCGCCGTCCGGCGCGGGCGCCGAGCCAGGCCGTCACGACCGCGAACCCGAGGGCCGCCAGGGTGACCTGGATGGGGTCGGCGGCGCCACTGACCCCGGTGCTCTTGGCGAGTGCGGACCCGAGCAGGAACGAGACGTCGACGCCGTGTCCGACGAGCCACACGCTGCCGGTGGCCTTCCAGAACACGTCCCAGTCGATCTGCAGGCCGTACTCGAACCCCCAGAGCAGCGTCAGGGGCACGAGGGCGATCCCGATGCCGACGCCGACCGTCACGACCGCCTCGATCGCGGCGAGCAGAGCGGTTCCCAGGCGGTTCATCGCAGCGAGGATACGTGCCCCTCGCGCGGCCGCCCCGGAGCCGCGCGGCTGCCGACGCAAAACACCGGTGTTCGCAGGACGAACACGCGCAGGACGCGGTTCAACCGACGAACACCGGTGTTGTGCGGAACGGACGAACCGCTAGCGAGCGGCGACGACCTCGCGCAGCAGCGCGGCGGTCTCGGACGGCGTCTTGCCGACCTTGACGCCGGCGGCCTCGAGCGCCTGCTTCTTCGCCTCGGCGGTACCGGCCGAACCGGACACGATCGCGCCGGCGTGGCCCATCGTCTTGCCCTCGGGAGCGGTGAAGCCCGCGACGTAGCCGACGACCGGCTTGGTGACGTGCGCCTTGATGAACTCGGCGGCACGCTCTTCCGCGTCGCCACCGATCTCGCCGATCATGACGATGGCCTCGGTCTCGGGGTCGGCCTCGAACGCGGCGAGCGCGTCGATGTGCGTGGTGCCGATGACCGGGTCGCCGCCGATGCCGATGGCGGTCGAGAAGCCCAGGTCTCGGAGCTCGTACATCATCTGGTAGGTCAGGGTGCCGGACTTCGAGACGAGCCCGATCGGGCCCTTGCCGGTGATCGTCGCCGGGGTGATGCCGACGAGGGACTCCCCCGGGGTGATGATGCCGGGGCAGTTCGGCCCGATGATCCGGGTCGTCCCGCCCTTCGCCTTGGCGTGCGCCCAGAACTCGGCCGAGTCCTGCACGGGGATGCCCTCGGTGATGACGACGACGAGCGGGATCTCGGCGTCGATGGCCTCGGTCACAGCGTCCTTCGCGAAGGCCGGCGGGACGAAGACGATCGAGACGTCGGCACCGGTGGTGTCGATGGCCTCGCGTACCGAGCCGAAGACCGGCAACGACACGTCGCCGTGGGTGACGGTGGTGCCGGCCTTGCGGGCGTTGACACCGCCGACGACGTTCGTGCCGGCCTTGAGCATCAGCGCGGTGTGCTTCGTGCCCTCGCCACCGGTGATGCCCTGGACGATGACCTTGGAGTCCTTGTTGAGGAAGATCGACATGGTCAGTCCCTTCAGGCCGCTGCGGCGGCGAGTTCGGCGGCCTTCTCGGCCGCATCGTCCATGGTCGCGGCGACGGTGACGAGCGGGTGCGCTGCCTCCGCCAGGATCCGGCGACCCTCTTCCACGTTGTTGCCGTCGAGGCGCACGACGAGCGGCTTGGTGGCCGCGTCGCCGAGGATGCCGAGCGCGGCGACGATGCCGTTCGCGACGGCGTCGCAGGCGGTGATGCCGCCGAAGACGTTCACGAAAACGCTCTTCACCTGCGGGTCGCCGAGGATGACGTCGAGGCCGTTGGCCATGACCTCGGCCGAGGCGCCGCCGCCGATGTCGAGGAAGTTGGCGGGCTTCACGCCGCCGTGGCGCTCACCGGCGTAGGCGACGACGTCGAGCGTCGACATGACGAGCCCCGCACCGTTGCCGATGACGCCGACCTGGCCATCGAGCTTGACGTAGTTCAGCCCGTGGGCCTTCGCCTTGGCCTCGAGCGGGTCCTCGCTGGCGGTGTCCTCGAGGTCCTTGTGGCCCTCGTGGCGGAAGTCGGCGTTCTCGTCGAGCGAGACCTTGCCGTCGAGTGCCAGGATCTGGCCGTCGCCGGTGCGGACGAGGGGGTTCACCTCGACGAGGGTCGCATCCTCGCCCTTGTAGACGTCGTAGAGCTTGACGAAGACGTCGGCGACGGCGTCCTGCAGCTCCGATGGGAAGTTCGCCTGCGCGGCGATCTCGAGCGCGGCGGCCTTGTCGATGCCCGTCAGCGGGTCGACCTCGACCCGGGCGAGCGCCTCGGGCTTCTCGACGGCGAGCTGCTCGATCTCCATCCCGCCCTCGACGCTGGTGAGCGAGAGGTAGGAGCGGTTGGCCCGGTCGAGCAGCACGGAGAAGTAGAACTCCTCGGCGATGTCCGCACCCTGGGCGACCATGACGCGCTGGACGGTGTGGCCCTTGATGTCGAGGCCGAGGATGGCCTGCGCGTGCTCGAACGCCTCGTCCGGGGTCTTCGCGACCTTCACGCCACCGGCCTTGCCGCGACCGCCGACCTTCACCTGCGCCTTGACGACCACGACGCCACCGATCTTCTCGGCCGCCGCCTTCGCCTGCTCGGGGGTGTCGGCGATGATCCCCTGCAACACGGGGACGCCGTAGGACTCGAAGAGGTCCCTGGCCTGATACTCGAAAAGATCCACGCTGTTCTTCTTCCCGCACGGTTCGTGCGATCGGCATCGGTTTCCCGGTCGCGCACTCCACATCGAGGGTCGCTCGATGTCGAGACAACGGCCGCCACGCAGCCTAGCGCTGCTCGGTGGACGGCCGGTGCACGTCGGACACAGCCGGGTACCCGCCGATCAGGACCGGGCACCGGGAGCGCATGAGCCGCTGCGCGCACCGCTGGGACCGGCCCGAGCTCGCGCTCGGCAGTGTGGATCGGTGCAACCCGAACTCCGTACCCGTGCCACCGAGGTCTTCGGCTGGAAGCTCCGCCCCGACCAGGAGTCGGTCATCGACGCCGTGCTCGAACGCCGTGACGCCCTGGCGGTCATGCCCACCGGATCGGGCAAGTCCGCGATCTACCAGGTCGCCGGCCTCGGACTGGACGGCCTCGTCGTGGTCGTCTCCCCGCTCGTCGCGCTGCAGGAGGACCAGGTGGTCGGGCTCGAGCACCATCCCGACGCGCCCCGACCCGTCGCCCTGAACGCCACGAAGAAGGCACGGGACGTCGCCGATGCGTGGGACGCCGTCGCCGCGGGCGAGGTCGGCTACGTGTTCCTCGCCCCCGAACAGCTGGTGAAGGACGACGTGCTCGAGCGCCTCCGCGATGCCGGGGTCGCGCTGGTCGCCGTCGACGAGGCGCACTGCATCTCGTCGTGGGGTCACGACTTCCGACCGGACTACCTGGCGCTCGGCGAGGTCGCGGAGCGCCTGGGCCGCCCGCCGGTGCTCGCCCTGACCGCGACGGGTTCCGCTCCGGTCCGCGACGACATCGTCGAGCGGCTCGGCATGCGCGACCCGTTCGTGCTCGCCTCGGGGTTCGACCGTCCCGGCATCCGGCTCGAGGTGGTCCGGCACGCCGAGGACGCCGAGAAGCGCCAGGCCGTGGTCGACCAGGTCGCCGAGCTCGACGGACCCACGGTCGTCTACGTCGCCACCCGCGCCGCGACCACGGAGTACGCCGACGCCCTCGCCGCCCGTGGTCGCCGCGCGCAGCCGTACCACGCCGGCATGCGGGTGGCGGAGCGCGAGGCCGTGCACACCGGGTTCCTGGACGGCGACGTCGACGTGGTGGTCGCGACGAGTGCCTTCGGCATGGGCATCGACAAGCCCGACGTCCGGTACGTCGTGCACGCCGACGTCCCCGAGTCGATCGACGCCTACTACCAGGAGATCGGGCGGGCCGGGCGGGACGCCGAACCGGCCGGCGCCACCCTGCACTACCGCGCCGAGGACTTCGGCCTGCGCACGTTCTTCGCGTCCGGCTCGCCGCGACCCGCCTCGGTCCGGGCCGTGTTCGACGCCGTCCCGGCGACCGGCTCGATCGCCCGCTCCGCACTGGTGGAGGCCGCTGGACTGTCGGCCCGCACCGCCGGTCGAGCACTCAACGCCCTGCTCGACGCCGGCGCCCTGCGCGACGACGTCGACGGTGTCTCCCGGGTGCCGGACGGCCCGCAGGACGCCGACCGTGCGGCACGTGCGACAGCCGACCGTGCCGCCGAACGGGAACGGGTCGAGGAGTCCCGAATCGCCATGATGCGCCAGCTCGCCGAGACGACCGGGTGCCGCCGGCAGTTCCTGCTCGGCTACTTCGGCGACGAGCTGCCGGAGCCGTGCGGGAACTGCGACACCTGCTCGTCCGGCACGGCTCGCGAGGCCTCCGCCCACGTCGCCGACGGTGCGAACGACGAAGCGTGGCCGCCGGATGCGCGCGTCGAGCACGCCGAGTGGGGCACGGGCGTGGTGATGAGCACGGAAGAGGACCGCATCACGGTGTTCTTCGAGTCCGCCGGCTACCGCACCCTCGCACTCGCCGACGTCGAGCAACGCGACCTGCTCGAACGCGTCTGACCGAAACCAGGGACGAAAGCGCAGGCGGTCAGCGCACCGGCCCGGACGACCCGGGCGGGGAAGGCGCGGTCGCTCGACCACCCGTCGGCGACCGCGCTCCACTCCCCCGAGCATCGGCGATGCTGCCGTGGCGGTGTGACCGGCAGGTGACGCCCGGGTGAACACGACACGAAACCGGACGGCCGCCAAGCGCCGGCGGGTAGGCAGGAAGCCCGCAACGGAAAGGAACCACCATGAGCGACCCCGGCATCAGCCCCGTCGACGACTTCGAGTCCCAGCAGCGTCGCGACGACGACATCGACCGTGAGCACGTCGGCCCGTACGAGGTGGACGAGGCCGAGGAGTCCCTCGAGACGGTGACGAACGACGCGGTCGCCGGCGAGACGGTCGAGCCGCAGCCCGGTGACGGATCCGACGACGGTCCGACCGGTGGCTCCCCGCGCGAGGGTTCGCCCGACCTGTGGGAGCACGAGAACGAGCAGGACGAGGACCGCGCCGACCTCGGCAACGACCTCGGCACGAAGCCGCTCTGAGCCCAGGCTCCCCCGGAACACGGCTCGGTAGCATCGGGCCGTGTTCCGACGAGTCCGTGCCAGCGTCCGCAGCATGCCCTCGGCAGCGCGGCTGCTGGCCGTCGCGGCGATGCTCCTGGTCGCGGCCGCGGCACACCTCGCCGCCCGCTCGGAGCCCGGTGGCCGCTGGGTCCCGCTCCTGGTCGTCGGCGTCGTCGCTGCGGTCGTCACCGGATCACCGACCCGCCTCTGGCCGCTCCCCGCGATCTGGCTCGTCGCGACGCTCCTCGCCTTGACCGGTGACGCACCGGTCGACGCCTCGTCCGCACTGGTCGCCCTGGTCGTCGGCGCAGTCGCGCTCCTGGCGGCGATCGCCGTGGACCTGCGGCCCGTCCTGCGGGCGCGACGCCGACGCGGTGCCGAGTGACCACCCCACGGCCTGGAGGCGCGACACACGACCCGCACCGTGCCTCCCGTCCGCCTGCTGGGCGCGTCGACGACCGTGACCTGCGTCGGTTCCTCGCCGACAGCACCCCCGTGGCCGCGGGCGGCCGCGCCATCCTGCTGCAGATCGCCGACCCCGTCGTCGCGGCCGGTGTCCGACGGCACTCGGACTTCGCCCGGCGCCCCCAGCAGCGGCTCGCCCACACCCTGATGTTCGTCTACGCCGTCGTCATCGGCACGGAGACCGACTCGGCGACCGCGGCCGGCTTCGTCAACCGTGCGCACCGGCCCGTCGCCGGCGCCGACGACGTCGATCGGCAACTCTGGGTGGCCGCGACCCTGTTCGACTCCGCCCGGCGGGCGCACGACCTGTTCGGCACACGCGTCTCCGCGGCCCGCGCCGAGCAGGTCCTCGCCGCCTACGCCCCGATCGCGACCGCGCTGCGGGTGCCGCCGGAGCGTTGGCCGACCTCGGTGGCGGCGTTCGACCGGTACTGGCAGCGGACACTGGAGGGGCTCGAGGTCACCGACGACGCCCGCGGGGTCGTCCGCGACCTGCTGCACCCGCGGTTCGCGCCGCTGTGGGTGCGGGCGGCGATGCCCCTCGTCCGCATCGTGACCGTGGGGATGCTGCCGAAACGGGTGCGCACGGCGTACGGCTTCGCCTGGGGGCCGCGGGAGGAACGGCGTTTCCGGCGCACCGTGCGGGTGGTGGCCGGGGTGCGGGCGCTGGTGCCGGGGGCGCTGCTGCGACTGCCGGGGCCGTTGCTGCTGCGGGCGATGCGGCGGACCGCGGGGCGGTACGCGACGGCCGGGGCTGGTGCTGGTGCTGGTGCTGGTGCTGGTGCTGGTCAGCCTGCGAGTACCCGCACGGCGTAGTCCCCCACCATCACGACGTCACCGGGCCGGGCGATGACCTGTGCGCCGCCCACGCTGGGTTCCTGCGCACCGGATGCGCGGACGACCACCGTGCCGTTCGACGACCCGAGGTCCTCGACCACCAGGCCGCCGTCCCCCGTCGGCCGCATCGCGGCGTGCTCGCGCGACACCGATTTCCCCGGGTCGTCGAGCAGCACGGCTCGTCGTCCCGGCGCGGTCGGGACGCGTCGCCCCACGACGACCGGCTGGTCGAGCGGCACGACGGTGCCCGGCGCGACCTCGAGCACGAGTCGCGGCACGATGCCGATCGTCGGCAGCGGCTGCTCCGTCCGGACGACCGCGTCCGGCTCGTCGTCCGACACCGGAGCCGAGGGCAGCACCCAGGCGCGGGACAGGTACCCGGCCTGCCGGTCGCGCTCGACGTCGGCACGCGTGACCGCCGGGCGCTTCGGAGTGTCGTCGTCCTTCCGGCGTCGAGCCACCGTGTACCCCTCGTTCTGGTGATTGTTCAGAAGTGGTGCGAGATGCAACGCGATCAAGTATGGTCGAACCGCGCCGGGGGTCGCCCGGTACTTCACATACGCATCGGGAGGGCATGCGCCATGGCCAATGTCAACGTCACCTACGACGATCTTCGCAACCAGGCTTCGCAGCTTCGCAACGGCCAGAAGGCCATCGAGGACCAGCTGAGCCAGCTCAAGAGCCAGATCGACAACCTCGTCTCGTCGGGGTACGTCACCGACAAGTCCTCGAAGGCCTTCGACTCGACGTACTCGGAGTTCAACTCCGGCGCGACGCAGACGATCCAGGCCATCGACGGCATGGCCGGGTTCCTCGAGAGCGCGGCGAACACCCTCGAGTCGACCGACGAGCAGCTCGCGTCCAGCATCGGCTGAGACCGACTCGGAACGGTGGTGGCCGGCGTCTTCGGGCGTCGGCCACCGCTCTCAGCATGACCACGTGGCACCGGGGGAAGAGGAAGACATTGGCAGGCGGAACTCTGCGCTACCAGGGCGCGAAGATGCAGTCGCTCTGGAGCGACCTCAACGCGGTGAAGAACGAGTTCGACCACGCGGACCAGCACTCGGGTGACGCGGCGGACGCCGTTGGGCATGCCGCGCTCGCAAGCCGCATCCGGTCGTTCTCCTCGGGGTGGGACAGTCACCGACGCGAACTCAGCGACTCCATCGAGAAGCTCGCGAAGCTCGCCCTGAACGTCGATGGCGCCTTCGACGACACCGAATCGGAACTCGTCAAGTCGATTGCGAGCGAGAAGTGAGCGCGCTCGTGGGGGGCCCTACGGGCGATCCGGTTGCCGTTCAGGACATGGCGCAGCGCTACCACCAGATCGCAACCGCGATCAGCGACGCGGCCAGCACCCTCAAGCGACTGGACGGCTCGGATTCGGAGAGCAAAGCGGTCACCGCTTTCCTGAAGAAGGCAGGCGACCTCGCCGACAAGCTCGGGCGCGCCGAAGGCCGCTACTCAGGCACCGGGGATGCACTGTCCGAGTACGCGACGGCACTCACTTCGGCGCTCGACGAGGCATCCAGTGCCACTCGACTGCACGATCAAAGCGAATCCGAAGTGCAGTCCTCCAGCCGCTCCCAGGACCGCTACCAGGACCTCGCGAACAGCGCCACCGATCCGGATCAGCAGACGGAGTACCAGACGCTCGCGGACACGCAGCGGTCGCGGGCCGACGGGGCCCGCGCGGACGCGACCCGAGCTGCGAGCACCTTGCGTGCCGCCGTGGAAGGGCTCGATGCTGCCGCGCAGCGGGCCATTGCAAGAATCGACGACAGCGTCGACGACGGCCTGAACGACAGCGGCTGGGACGACTTCAAGCAGTGGATGAAGGACAACGACGAGTGGATCTCGGTCGTCGTCAAGATCGCGCAGTTCGCCGGAACCGTGCTCGCGATCGCGGCGCTCCTGTTCCCGTTGACATCTTGGCTCGGCGCGCTGGCGCTCGGAGTGATGATCTTCGGCACCGCGGCTGACGTGACGAAGGCCGCCGCCGGAACCGGGTCCTGGGGAGATGTGGCGCTTGACGCCTTCGGTCTCGTGACCTTCGGCGCAGGCAAGCTCGCCGTTTCCAGCGGACGAGTAGCCGTCAACGCCGTTGCACAATCGCGAGTGCAATCGATCGTCGCGGACGGGATGAGCGAAACAGCCGCCTTCACCCGGGTGTCACGGAGCTACACGCGTATCGCTCGGGAAGGCATTTACAACAAGTACCGATTCCTTGCCGCCGGTGACGAAGAGCTTGCCCACATGGTGCAGTGGATCCGTCGCTCACAGGTGGGCGCGGTCGGTCAGAGTCCGGAGGCGGTTGCCCGACTGAACACGGTGCTCACCACCGGGATCGGTCTCGGTTGGACAGGTGTGGCTGCTGACGGCTTCGGCTGGGCGAAGGACTACATCCCGGCCTGGCAGAAGGTCGATCGTTGGGCGACGATGCCAATCGGCTCGCGCTGGTGAATAGCGAACGTCGCGACATGGGGATACCTGCTTCGTATGCTCTGGCTCTGCCCGCAGGCTGGATCCATCTTTCCGCTGGGACCCCCGACGAGATGTTGCGTCAGGCGGATCGCTCCTTTGCTTCCCGCCCCGGGGACAACTGGAGGGCAGAAGTCGGAAGCCTCTTCGAGGCCGCCTACGCACCAGACACCTCTCATAGCGTGCTCGACACCTTCATGACATCGGGGCCAGTGCCCGGTACGTCCATCGCGGCATCGATAACGGTCGCTCGTGCAGCACTTGCCGAAGCAGTGAACCATTCGGCCGAGGACGTCTTGCTCGCTCGAAGCCTCGGAGCAGGTGCCGAAGTCCTCTCAGTTGCAGGATCCGTGGCTGTCCTGACCCCCCTTGATCAGCCGCCAGCCCTGCCGCGCGGGTCCGCTCGCGTGTTGAGCTCCACCTCAGTCCTCCTCGCCGTTCCACAGCGGGATGACTTCCTCCTGGCGCTCGTGTTCACCGTGCTGACTGATCAGGCACCGACCGGGCCAGACCTGCACGCAGCGGAAACTCGCGTCAACTCCTCACTTGTGGAACTCTTCCGAGCGTTACTCACGACCTTCCGGTGGATCGACGATGGGGGTGCGGTCATGCAAGCATCTCCAGGTGAGCACGATGATTGAACCGTCCGCCCTCTCAGTCACGGTCGATCTGCTCGAACCGGGCTGGTTGTTCGCCGAACGTGAAGACAATTTACTAACTGCCGAGCGGGTCCAGGCCTGGGCGAGCGAACTCCCCGAGGATCTCCACGGCGACGAGGTGCTCGCGTCATGGCTCGTGCAGACGCTGCAGACGCTTGCGGATTCACTCCTCGAAGATGAGATCGTGGCCGTTCACCTCCCTGATGCTCTCGAACCGCCGACGATCGTTCGGATCCGATTCGCCCGTGAAACGGATGATGAGACTTTCGATCTTGCGGAACTCGTTCAGGGAGAGCCCCGCGAAACTCTCGAGCCACCGATCGTCGAACCACATCGAGCAGCTTCGCTCGGCGCCGGGGTACGAGCTTTACGATTCCGCGCGCTCGGCCAAGACCGAGAACTGTTCGGGTCCCTGGCATTTGCGTTCCGACAGCGGGACATGGTCGTCACGGTGGTCGGCGACAATCCGAACTTCGATGTGCTCGTGCGCCGCACCGACGCAATGGTCCGTTTGATCGATGCCATCACCATCACTCAACAAGTCGAGTCAGGACACCGTTGATGAACCTCGACGTACCCGGAGCAGAAGAGGACTGGATCGTCGTTCCGAACGACTTCCAGAACGCTTCTGACCGGAAGATCGCCAAGTGGGCTGCATCTGCTGCCCGGTCAGTCCTCCCGAAGCGGCTCTTCGGGCAGGATCCACAACAGTTCCCGATACAGGCTTCGCTCGCCGCCGCTGCTGCCATGACCAGCCCCAACGAGCGAGCCTACGTCCTCCGGGCAACTCTTCCGGACCAGTTCCTGCCGGTTCGGCTGCGGTGGGTGAGGTTGGGAAACTCCCCGCGGCAGACGCTCCTCGAGCTCGCAACGCCGGACTTGAAGCAGACCACACTCGGCACTCCATCGGAGTGGCTGTCCCCGTTGGGAACCAGTGGACTTCGCACCTCGATCACTCGCGATCACTCCGAGCACGGCTACATTGCAGCGTTCCCGCTCGACGACCTCGGTGTGCAGGTCAAGGTGGATGTCGACGGCCGCGCGTTGCTCGCCATGCAGGGGGCAGTCGCTGATCTCATCCAGCGCATTCGCCGGGTGAGCTGATGAACTCCCCTCGCCGTGGTCAGGAGCAAATCGAACAGGCAGGGGGCGACTGAATTGGAGATCGTAGCCCGGGGAGTCGACGGGGTGTGGCTGCCGGTGCCGAACGACCTCGGCGATGCCCCCGCCAAGAAGATCATGAAGTGGGCGCAACCGACGGTGCGGGACATTCTGCCGCGCAAGGTCTTCAGCCCGCATCCGAAGCAGATGTTCCTCCAGACGCTCTTCGGTTCAGTGGCACAGGCGACCCGACCGAACGAGCAGTACTTCATCCATCGGGCAGCGCTCCCGGCCGAGGTCCTCTTGGTCCGCGTCCGGTGGGAACCGGCCGAGCCGGACCTGACCGCGCATCTCCGCCGCCTCGTCGGTCCACGGGACAGCAGCGACGTCATGGTCGGCCTCGCATCACCGGCACTCATCGCTCCAGGTATCGAGGGGTGGCGCGCCGAACTCCAGCGCGGTCAGGACGTCGTCGGTCATGTCGCTGGGTTCCGGTGCGACCGCCTGTCCGTCCAACTCCGTGTCGAACTCCCGCCGGAGTGCCTCGAGCCGGTCCAGCCCGATGTCGAGCAACTCGCCCGATCCCTCAAGGCGGTCTGATCCCCGTGTATGTCGACCGTCTCACTGCACTGACCGAGCGACCGATGTCACAGCCCGCGCGATTGCGGTGGTTCTGGACGGTGGCCGCGGTCAGTTGGAGCGCTGTGGCGGCGTGGATGGCGTTCCGCGGCGACGCTCCACGGTGGCCCGCTTCCATCATCCTCGCCTTCGTCTGCGGCGCCATCGGACTCTGTTTCTTCGTCCTGCTGCTCTTCGGCGGCCGGCCAACGCGTCGGCAGTTCCTCCGAGCAGCGTGCACCATCGTCGCCGGCCACGCCCTGATCGTGCTCGCGCTCGACTTTGCCCTCATCCCCGCGCCGAGCCGCTTGGCCGTCGCCGTCGACGCGGTGCTGATAGCCCCCGGACTCGGCATAGTCTTCGCGAGCTTCGGTGTGCTCGCGGTCGTGTCCGCGGCGGCCGTGGCCCTGGGGATCGCATTCACCCTCGATCTCGTCAACAAGGCCGTCCGAGAGTTCGGCGAGAACCCGCGCAAGCGCGTCCGGACACTGTCCCTGGCTGTCGGGGTCCTGGGCATCACGCTGGCGTTCCTCAGTGTCACCATCACGCCGCACCCTCTCGCCATGCCGACGAGTATCCGCGGACGCGGTGCTGGACTTGCAGAGATCTCGTACCTGTTCCTGCAGTCGTTCGGAATCACGGAGACACGCCCTGGCTGGTTCCCGCTGACCGTCAACGTGCTGTTCGTCGTTTCACTGGTCTTGATCGCCCAGTTCGCCACCAGCCCGCTGTGGTCGCGGTTGATCCCCGAGAAGCGCACGACGTGACCCGACCCCGATTTTTCCACCGCGCCTCCAGACCGCACCCGGTGTCCACAGGAACGACCGGACCGCGCCTGCCGGACCGGGGAACCTGCGAGAATCAGGCCATGAGCGGCAGCATGACGCTGCGGGGGGCCTCGTCCGACCACCGCGCTGCGACCACGACGACCACGATCTCCGGTGCGGGGCGCCACACGTGCGCCTGACGTTCACCGCGAGCCACCTTCCGTCGAGCGCCTCCGCCGACTTCGTGGTGGAGTGCGACGAGGACACCCTGCTCGGCGAGATCGTCGAGGTCGTCGCCAAGCGGCTCGGGCAAGGGGCCACGTCGATCGTCGACGTCGCAGTCGACTCCGTCCCGACCACCCCGCACGCACGCATCGGTGACGGTGTGCTGCTCGAGGGCGCTCGGCTGACGTTCGGGGCCCCGGCTCCGGTCCTGCCCTTGCCCGGTGACCTGCCGAGCGTGCGGATCGTCGGCGGACCGGGTGCCGGCACCGTGGTGGTGCTCGATGCGGGCATCGCACACGTCGGTTCGGCGCCCGATGCGACGGTGCCCCTGCCGGACCGGAGCGCACCGGAGTACGCCGCGATCCTGCGGCTCGACCTCAACCGTCGGTTCACGATCACGCCGACCGAAGGCTCCACGGTGCTGGTGGACCGCACCGAGGTCGACGACGAGACCCCGGTCGAGCCGGGCAGCATCGTCACGATCGGCGACACCCTGCTGTCGGTCGCGGTGCCGGACGCCGACCGAGCGGCGATCACCCTGACCGCCGGTGGCGGCTCGCTCGACTACACGCGGCCGCCGCGGCTCCTGCCCGAGGACCACCCGTCCGTGTTCAAGCTGCCGGCCGTGCCGGCGCAGCAGTCACGTCGGTCCATCCCGATCATCGCGGCGCTCGCGCCGCTCGGCATGGCCGCCGTGATGATCTCGATCTTCCACAACGTCGCGTACCTCGCGTTCGGTCTGATGTCGCCGATCATCATGTTCGGCAATGCCTGGTGGGACCGCCGGAACGGCAAGAAGACCCACAAGCAGCGCGTTGCCGAGTACGAAGAGACCAAGAAGGCGGTCGAGGCGGACGCCCTGGAGGCAGTGGTCCGGTACCAGCGCGAGCTGCGGACGAGCGCACCGGACCCCGCGACCGTGCTCGACGTCGCGTTGCGGCGTCGCGCTCGCCTGTGGGAGCGCCGCCGGACCGATCCCGACTACCTGACCCTCCGCGTCGGGACCGCTGACGTCCCGTCCGGCGTCGTGCTCGAGGACCCGTCGGCGCTCGAGCACCGTCGCGCGGTCGACAAGCTGGCCGAGGACGTGCCGGTGATCGTCGACCTCGGCGTGCAGGGCGTCGTCGGCGTCGCGGGCCGAGACGAGCACACACGACACCTGACGTCGTGGTTCGTGGCGCAGCTCGCGGTGCTCCAGAGTCCGCGCGACACGCAGTTCGTCGTGCTGACGGACGCCCGGTCGGCCGATGAGTGGGCGTGGTTGCGGTGGATCCCGCAGGCCCGGCCGGGTTTCGGGCAGGACGCCGTGATCGCGATCGGCAACGACGCCGAGACGCTCGGTGCCCGTGTGGCCGAGGTCGGTCAGCTGATCGATGCGCGACAGCGGGCGATGCGTGAGTCGAACATGCGCGGGATCCCCGGTCCGGACGTCGTCGTCGTGCTCGACGGTGCCCGGCGGCTCCGAGCGCTGCCCGGTCTGATCCGCATCCTCAAGGAAGGGCCGGCGGTCGGCGTCCGGGCGATCTGCATCGAGGAAGAGGCACGGCTGCTGCCCGAGGAGTGCTCCGTCGTGGTCACCGTCGGTCCGGAACGCATCCGGGTGGCTGCGCAGCGCCAGGCGACGGTCACCGACGTGCGGCCCGACCGGATCCCGGACGGCTGGTTCGAGACGGTCGCCCGAGCAGTGGCGCCGATGGTCGACGCCGATGACGAGAGCGACGCCGGCGGACTGCCCACGTCGTCGCGGTTGCTCGACGTCATGCTGCTCGAACCACCGACGGCCCGGGCGATCACCGGGAAGTGGTCGGTGCGCCCACGCACCACCGAGGTCGTCGTGGGCGAGAGCCTCGACGGTCCGTTCGCGTTCGACCTGCGGAAGGACGGCCCCCACGGCCTCGTCGCCGGCACGACGGGTTCGGGCAAGTCCGAGCTCCTGCAGACGATCGTCGCATCGCTCGCGGCCACGAACACTCCAGAGGGCATGAACTTCGTCCTCATCGACTACAAGGGCGGCGCTGCCTTCCGCGACTTCGCACCGCTGCCACACACCGTCGGCATGGTGACCGACCTCGACACGCACCTGGTGGAGCGAGCGCTCGAGTCCCTGGGTGCCGAACTCCGTCGTCGCGAGCACCTGTTGGCCGATGCGGCAGCGAAGGACATCGAGGACTACCTCGACCGCCTCGGTCGTGGTGAACCGCTGCCGCCGATGCCGCGGCTGCTCATCGTCATCGACGAGTTCGCGAGCCTGGTGCGGGAGCTGCCCGACTTCGTGACCGGCCTGGTGAACATCGCCCAGCGCGGTCGGTCCCTCGGCATCCACCTGATCCTCGCCACGCAGCGTCCGACCGGTGTCGTCTCGAACGACATCCGCGCGAACACGAACCTGCGGATCGCGCTGCGGGTCACCGACTCGAGCGAGAGCACCGACGTGATCGACGCCGGGGACGCGGCCCAGATCCAGAAGAGCACCCCCGGCCGCGGGTACATCCGTCTGGGCGCCGGGGCCCTGCTGCCGTTCCAGTCGGGTCGCGTCGGTGGCCGTCGCCCCGGACAGTCGACCCAGCGCAAGCAGGTCTGGGCCGGTGCGGTCTCGTGGTCGGCGCTCGGTACCGCACCGCCCACACCACCGAAGTCCGAGGTGCAGCACACCGACGAGCGAACCGACCTGCAGGAGCTCGTCGGCGCCGTGACCGAGGCCGCGGCGGAGCTCGGCGGTCCGGCTCCGTACCGTCCCTGGCTCGATGCCCTGCCCGAGACGCTGCTCTTCACCGACCTCAACGACCGCGCGTGGGAACTCGACGACAGCACCGCCACCGATGCCCGGGTCGGGCCGCTGCCGTTCGCGCTGCAGGACTTCCCCGGTGAGCAGGCGCAGCGGGTGCGCAGCCTCGACCTCGACTCCGACGGGCACCTCTACGTCGTGGGTGCCCCGCGGAGCGGCCGGTCGCAGGTGCTCCGGACCCTGGCGGCAGCCATCGCCCGGAACACCTCGGCGGCCGACGTACACGTGTACGCGCTCGACTGCGGCAACGGCGCGCTGCTGCCGATCCAGGCACTCCCGCACGCCGGCGCCGTCGTCCAGCGTGTCCAGACCGAACGAGCCCAGCGGCTGCTGACCAAGCTGGCCCAGGAGCTCGCCCGTCGCCAGCAGGTGCTGGCTGACGGCGGTTTCGCCAGCATCGTCGAGCAGCGTGCCGCGGCCGTCGTGCCGGCGGAACGTCTGCCGCACATCGTCTTCATGCTCGACCGCTGGGAGGGCTTCGTCGGCTCACTCGGCGAGCTCGACCACGGCGCTCCGACCGACCAGGTGATGACGTTGCTCCGCGAAGGTGCCAGCGTCGGCATCCACCTGGTCGTCACCGGAGACCGACAGCTGCTCTCGAGTCGGATGGCCACCCTGGTGGAGGACAAGCTCGTCCTCCGGCTGTCGGACCGGGGCGACTACGGGCTGGCGTCACTCAACCCGCGGAAGCTCCCCGAGCAGGTCCCCGACGGACGCGCGTTCGCCTCCGAGTCCGCGACGGAGACACAGATCGCGCTGCTCGCCGCAGCCGGCACCGGGCAGTCGCAGGCCGCCGCCATCACGGCCCTCGCCACCTTCGCGACGGAACGCGATCGGGCCGTCGAACGCAGCCGACGTCCCTTCCGCGTCGACCAGCTGTCCGGCCCGGTGCCGTTCGAGCGCGCGTGGGAGATGCGCGACGACGACGCCGGCCTGTTCGGTCTGGTCGGCATCGGCGGCGACGACCTCACCGCCATCGGGCCTGACCTGGCCGCGGCCGGTTCGTTCGTCGTCGGTGGACCCGCGAAGTCCGGACGCAGCGCCGTCCTGCTCTCGATGACCCGTTCGGTCCTGCGCGAGGGTGGCGAGGTCGTGCTCGTGACCCCGCGGCAGTCCCCGCTCCGTGCGCTGGCCGCGGAACCGGGTGTCCTGGCGGCGCACGAGGGTGCCGATCTGACCGAGGACGACCTCGCACCCCTGTTCGACGGGCAGCCCGGTCGACGCGTCCTGGTGATCGACGACGCCGAGCTCGTCAAGGACGCCCCGGCGAAGAGCTGGCTGCAGGGGTTCGTCAAGCGTGCGGCCGACAACGGTCAGGCGATCGTCGCAGCCGGACTGACCGCCGAGTTCGGTGTCGGGTTCACCGGCTGGCAGGTCGACATGAAGCGCAACCGTTCGGGAGCGCTGCTGAGCCCCCAGGCGATCACCGAGGGCGACCTGCTCGGCATGCGCCTGCCGCGGAGCAGCATCGTCGAGCGCGTCCAGGTCGGTTCCGCGATCGTGCACCTCGGCAACGGTGAGCTCGTGTCGGTGCAGGTCCCGACGCCGTGACACGTGGACACGGCAAGCGGCGATGACGACGTACGACCGGATCGCGTACCGGAACGGCACCAGCGCCCCGGCGACCGTCACGGTGGAGATGGACCTGACGAACCCCGACCACCAGGTGCACTCCACCGTGACGGTGTCGCTGCTGGGCGTCGAACACTCGGCCACGGCCGACGACGCCTTCGAGGCGCTGAGCCTGGTGCGCGCGGCACTCGACCGAGACTGCTGGCTCCTGGGCGTGCAGGGGGCTCGCGTCGACGTGTGGCCGAGCGGGATGGCACGCCAGCAGGGTGGTGGCCTGCGTGCGTACCGACACCGCCGCGGTCGTCGTCCACGCCTCGACGACCTGGTCGACGTGTTCGCCCCGGCCGACGAACGCCTCGGCACGGTGGAGGCACAGCGGGCGTTCGTCGGAGTGAAGCCGCTGGTCGCGCGACCAGATGCCGTCGACGACACCGAGACGATCGCCACCTCGACGACGCTTGCTCCGACCCGCTCCATCGACGGACGGCCTTCCCTGATCGATCGCCTCCTCGGTCGCGCGCAGCCGGCCTCGTGGTCGGCACCGCAACGGTGGACCGCCGTGCGGGCGACGCTCGGTGACGCCCTGACTCCGGCCGAGTGGGGGGAAGCGGAAGTGCTCGCCGGCACGGTACTGGCCGGCAGGTACCAGCCGAGCACGCACCGGATCACCCGAGCGGTGGGGTGGGACGACGAGGACACCCGCTGGGCCGACCTCGTCGACGTCGCGGTCGAACCGAACGGCACGATCGGCATCCGGGTGTTCCGTCGGCGGTACGTCGAGCGTCCCGGAGCGCCGTTCGAGGTGGTGCACGACACCCGCGTGGCCGACCTGCCACCGACGGAGTTCCGCCCGAGCGGACTCGAGACGTCCACGCGCCAGGACCAGGTGAGCGCACTCTGGCAGCACCTCCGTCGGCTCGCGCTGATCCCAGACGAGGCGCTGTCCGTCATGTTCTGGCCGGATCACGGACGTGTCCCGACCGGCAGCGACGACGACCAGGGTCGAACCGTCACGTTCTCGGGCCTGGTGGACGGATCCGTCTGGACCGTCCTCGTCAGTGCGGTCGGACATCTCCGCATCACCCGGACGCTGCCGTCGGCGGCCTCCTGACCAGGCCGAGGTCGACGCAGGCGGACGGCCTCTTCTCGAACACCGAGCCGCTGCGAGCGGTTGGGTGGGTACATGTCCTCTGCCCCGCTCTCCGGTGACGACTCCCTGCACCTGCCCGAGTTCGACAGCCCGCCAGCTTCTCCGCTCGACCTCGCTCGCGACTGGCTGTCCGCGGCGAAGGACCGACAGGTCTCCGAGCCGTTGTCGATGACCCTCGCCACGGCCGGGGCCGACGGCCGTGTGTCCGCTCGCACCGTCGACGTGAAGCGCATCGAGGCGGACGGACTGGTCTTCGGCACGTCGGAGGACAGTCCGAAGGGGCGGCAGCTCGCCGAGAACCCGCACGCAGCCCTGCAGGCGTACTGGCGCGAGACGATGCAGCAGCTCCGGTTCGAGGGCCATGTCGTCCGGCTGTCGGACGCCGAGTCCGACGCCCTGTTCGCGGACCGCTCCCCGAAGTCACGCGCGGCGACGGCCATCGCGGACCAGTCGGCCGTGCTCGAGCCGCGGACGCTGCAGGACCTGATCGACGACGCGAACGACCTGCTCGACGACTCCGGCGACGACGTCCCCCGGCCTGCACGGTGGGTTGCCTGGCGTCTCGAGCCCGACATCGTGGAGTTCTGGCACGGCAGCCGCGACCGGATGCACCGACGACTGCAGTACGCACTCGCCGAGGGCACCTGGACGGCCACCCGCCTGCAGCCGTAGTCGGTACGGCTCCGGTTCGTGAGAGCCGCCGCCCCTCTACCGCCCGATCGGGTTCACCATCGCCCCCGCCCGGATGAGCGACGCCGACTGGTCCGCCAGGTCCACCATCGACAGGGTGTTCCGCAGCTGCAACCGGTTCAGGCACGAGTGCTCGAACGTCGGCACCCGCAGGTCCAGGGGACGACGGCGGTGCGGGTGCGCGGCGGCGTGGGCGTCGATGCACTCCCCCACGACCTGCCAGAAGCGGGACTCCGGCAGCACCGCGTCGTCGTCGAGGATCGCGGCGACGAACCGGAGCACCCCGTCGAACACGTCGGTGAAGACCGCGAGCGCGGCCTCGTCGTCGGACACCGGGTGCACGATCCGGTCGATGTCGGCGGGGACCGGGCGGTCGTCGTGCCGACCGAGCACCGCGGCCTCCTCGCCGATGTCCTTCATCACGGCACGGACCACGACGCCGTCGCGCACGACGAGCACCAGGTTCTCGCCGTGCGGCATGAAGACCAGGTCGTGCACGGTCAGGCAGTGCACGACGGGCAGCAGGTAGGCGTCGAGCCAGCGCCGGACCCAGACGTCGGCGGGCAGACCGGAGGCCTCGATCAGCGCCGAGACCACGGCGTTCCCCGCGGCGTCCCGGTGCAGCAGCGCCGCCATCGTCAGCAGCCGCTCGCCGTCCGTCACCCGTGGCAGCGGGCTCTCCCGCCACAGGGCCGCGAGCATCTTGCGCTGCGGCGAGGACACGTCGACCCGGTGGTAGGCGTCCCCCGTGTAGCCGATGGCAGCGTGCTCCCGGAGCACCGAGAACCCGGCGGCGGCGAGCGTGGGGTCGGCGGAGACGATCGACTCGACCCAGTCGTTCACGGCCGGGGTGTTCCGCATGTACGCGGGCGACATGCCCCGCAGGAACCCCATGTTCTGCACGGCGAGCGCGGTCTTCACGTACGAGCGTGCCGGCTCGGTGCGGTTGAACGCGGTGCGGATGGACTGCTGCGGCTGGTACTCGTCGGGTCCCTCGCCCAGGTCGACCAGGTCCTGTCGGCCCAGGTCGGGCGCGAAGGTCACGGCGATCCGGTGCTGCCACTGCCACGGGTGCACGGGCAGCCACACGTAGTCGTCGGGGTCGAGCCCGCGACGCTCCAGCGTCGCACGGAACCCGGCCACGACAGTCGGTGACAGCTCTGCCTCCCAGTGCGCCTGCTCGGTCCGGTCGGCGGCGAGCGCCAGGTGCGTGTGCTCGCGTCGGGCAGCGAGCCACCGGTACCGGAACCGGCCGCCGGACTCCGGCGCGAACGCCCGGTACTCGTCGAGCCCGAACCCGATCCGGCCGTTGGCGGCGACGAACGCCGGGTGCCCCTCGGTCATCGCCGCCTCGACGTCCTGGAACGACGCGACGACGTCCTCGACGTCCTCGACGGACCCGGCCGAACCGGCCGCACCGGCCGATCCGGCAGAACCGGCCGACCCGGCCCCGCCTCGCCCCCGTGCCAACTGCCCGGCCGACGATCCGCCCCGCCGGTGCTTCGCCGAGGCACTCGCCAGCGTCGACGCGATCTCCTCCAGGTACGTGCCGAGCAACTCGTCGGGGATCCCGAGCACCGCTCGCAGCTCGAGCACGAGCTCCTGCGCGCTGAGCGGCACCGGCGCCCCCGCACGGGTCCGCGTCAGCGAGGCCTCGTCCATCGACCAGTGCTCGAGCACGTGCTGCCGCGCCCGGAACCGGTAGGTCGACTCCCCCGCGTCGAGCCGCCACCCGTCCCCGTCCGGCACGGGTGCGATCAGCCGTTCGTGGGCGAACTCGGCGATCGCCTTCGCGACGAGGTGCCGTTCGGCGGGTTCCAGGTGCTCGGGCCGCAGGTGTGCGGCCGGCCCGTCGTCGTCGGGGACGCCGATCCGGTCGATGTCGAGCACCGACAGCAGGGCCCGTTTGCCGTCGACGTCCACCTGCCGCAGGGCGCGGAACCCGACCTCGGCGTTCTTCGCCTGCACGGCGGTGTTCCGCACGTCGGGCTCGACGACGACCCGGCGCGCGCCGAGGGCGTCCCGGCAGTGCTCGACGACGGCACGCATCACCGCGCTGGTCAGTCCGTGGACACGACCCTCGGCGGGCACCGGCGCGACGAGCAGGTGCATGCCGACGTCGCCGGGTTCGGCCGCCCACACGTCGGTGAGCAGGACGGCGGAGGGGTCGTAGGTCTCCGCCAGGAAGCACGGTTCGCCGTTCCGGCGGCCGAGCCACGCTGCCTGCGCGGGGTCCGCGTGGACGCCGACCAGGTAGGCGCGCACGCCGTCCACGTCGAGGTCGCCCATCTCCCACCACGACGACGCGGGGTGGGCGAGCCACGACTGCACGACGGCGGCGTCGCGTTCCGGGTCCACGGGCTCGACGGTCAGGAGGCCCGGCTCGGCTCCCACAGGCGCGGTCGCCCCGTGCGCGCCGACGGTCGCAGTGCCCACCACACCAGCGCCCACCGAACCGGCGCGCGCCACACCGGTGCTGTCGACGACGGCGCTCATGCGGACACCTCCGCCCGTTCGGACGCGCGCCGGGCCGGCGCGCGCTCCGCGGCGCCGGGGTGGGCGGTGGACGGCTCCGAGGCGGGCAGGCCGAACTCCTGGAAGGCGATCCGGGCCTCCAGGCCGTACACGGGGCGACCCGTGACGGACCGGATGATCGACGCGTTCCGCCACGCACCCATGCCGAGGTCGGGCGCGGTCAGGCCGTGCGTGTGCTCCTCGGCGTTCTGTACCCAGATGCGTCCACCCAGGGTGTCGACGTGGTGGTCGCGGGCGACCGCCAGGCGACCGCGGGAGTCGCGGGCGACGAGGTGCTCGACCGGGTCGAGGAACCGCGGGATCCGCGGGGTGTACCCGGTGGCCAGCACCAGCTGCTCGACCTCGTGCTCGTACGTCTGGTCGAGCTGCTCGTGGCGGAGCGTCAGCCGGTACGTGCCGCGGTCGGCGAGCCAGGCGGCGTCGACGACGCTCGTCTCGGTCCGGAGCGTCGTCGGGACCGGGCCGCGCGCGCTGATCCGGTAGAGCTGGTCGTACAGGTCGTCGACCAGGTCCGCGCTGATGCCCTTGTACAGGCCACGCTGTTCCCGCCCCAGGCGATCGCGGACGGCTTCGGGCAGCCCGTGGAAGTGGTCCGTGTACTCCGGGCTCGTCATCTCGAGGGTGAGCTTGGTGTCCTCCATCGGGAAGAACCGGGGCGAACGTGTGATCCAGTCGAGCCGGTAGCCGTCCTGCCGGATGTCCTCGAGCAGTTCGCGGTAGACCTCGGCGGCGGACTGCCCGCTGCCGACGACGGCGATGGACCCGGCATCGCGCAGGGCGTCGCGGTTCGGCAGGAACCCGGCGGAGTGGATCGCCGGCCCGCCGATCCCGCGCAGCGGGGCGGGGACGGACGGCTCGGTGCCGATGCCCACGACGACGTGGTGTGCGCGGTACGTCTCGGGACCCTGATCGGTCTCGGCGTGCACCGTGAACGTGTCGGTGACCGGGTCGTGCTCGACGGCGGTCACCCGGCGGCCCCACCGCAGGGTGTCGAGCCGGTCGGCGGCCCAGCGGCAGTAGGCGTCGTACTCGCTGCGCAGGGGGTGGAAGTCCTCGCGGATGTAGAACGGGTACAGGCGCCCGGTCTCCTTGAGCCAGGCGAGGAACGAGAACGGCGAGGTCGGGTCGGCCATCGTCACCAGGTCGGCGAGGAACGGCACCTGGATCGTGGCGTCGTCGAGCATCATGCCGTGGTGCCAGGCGAAGCCGTCGGCGGCGTCGAGGAACACCGCGTCGAGGTCGGCGATCGGGTCGGTCAGGCAGGCGAGGCCGAGGTTGAACGGGCCGATGCCGACGCCGACGACGTCGTGCACGGTGGGGTCGGCGGCGGTGCGGTCGGCAGTGGTGGGGTCGGCGGCGGTGCGGTGGGCGGTCATCGGGTCGCTCCCTCGGTCTCGGTGGTGGCGGCGCGCACCCGGGCGGCCGTCGCGACGACGTGCTCCAGCGACGCGCGCATCTGCTCCGGGGTGGTCTCGGGGTTGAGCAGCGTGAGCTTGTTGCACGGCCGGCCGTCGATGACCGTCTTGGCGATCAGCACCCGGCCCTCGGCGAGCAGGGCCGAGCGGATCGGGGCGACCAGCGCGTCGGCGGCCTCGTCCGTCATGCCGGCGGGCTGCCAGCGGAACAGCACCGTGCTGAGCTGCGTCGGCGCGACGAGCACCAGGTCGGGGTGCTCCTCGACGATCCGGTGGGTGACCACGGCGAGGTCGATGACGGCGTCGAACGCGGCCCCGATCGCGTCGGCACCCGTCGCCCGCAGGGTGGCCCAGAGCTTCAGTGCGTCGAACCGGCGGGTGGTCTGCAGCGACTTGTCGACCTGGTTCGGCTCGGCGGCGTCCTCGGGGTTCAGGTAGTCGGCGTACCAGGCGGTGCGGCGCAGGTCCTCCGGGCGCTGCACGAGCAGGGCGCTCGACGACACCGGCTGGAAGAACGACTTGTGCAGGTCGGCGGTCACGCTCCGGGCCCGTTCGACGCCGTCGAGCAGGTGCCGGCGGGTCGGGGACACGAGCAGCCCGCAGCCGTACGCGGCGTCGACGTGCAGCCAGACTCCCTCGAGGTCACAGACGTCCGCGATCGGCTCGAGCGGGTCGATCACCCCGCGGTCGGTGGTGCCGGCGGTGGCGACGACGGCCATCGGCGTCTGCCCGGCTGCACGGGCGGCGGCGATCGCCTCCGCGAGGGCGGCGGGCACCATCCGGCCGGCGTGGTCGGTGGCGACGGCGACCACGGCCTCGAGCCCGAGCAGCCGCGCCGACTTCGCGATGCTGAAGTGGGTCTCCGCGGTCGTGAACACGGTGCCGCTGGCGCCCAGGGCCTCGCGCGCCAGCAGCAGGGCCTGCAGGTTCGACTGCGAGCCGCCCGAGGTGAAGATGCCGTCACCCGCGGCGAACCCGATCCGACCGGCGAGCCAGGCGACGACGTGCCGCTCGATCTCGGTGCCGATCCGGGACTGGTCCCAGGTGTCGACCGACGGGTTCACGGCGGCCAGGACCGACTCGGCGGCGACCGCGGGCAGCGCGACCGGGCAGTTCAGGTGCGCAAGGTACGCCGGGTCGTGGAACCAGACGGCCTCACGGACGAACAGCTCGTCGAGTTCGGCGAGCGCGCGGTCCGTCCCGAGGGGTTCGGCGTCGAGGTCGACGTCCTGCACCCGGGCCCGGAGGACCTCGGGAGCGGTGTCGGTGGTCGGACGGTCGGCGGCGGCGAAGCGGTCGGCCAGACGGTCCACCGTGGACGTCACGGCGGAGCGGTAGCGCTCGGCGGTGGCGGTGGTCAGGAGTTCGATGGGAGGTGTCACGTTAGGTAAGGCTAACCTCACAAAGCGAGATCGTGCCACCCGAACGAGGGGCGCGCCGAACGGCCGGGCGTGTCAGACGCCCGTCTGCCGGACGGCCCGGGCGCCCGCCCACCGCGCGGGTCAGGCGTCCGCCTGCGGGCGTCAGGCGTTCATGAACTCGCTCGGCTGCAGCGCCCGGCCGACGACGCGCACGTCGCCGATCGACCCGACGAACACCTGGTCGAGCTTGCCGCCGTAGCGGTAGCCACCGAGCAGCCACGGCTTGCCGATCGTGCTCAGACCGTGGTTCGGGGTGGACGGGTTGCGGACGACCGGGCACCCGTCGACGTACAGCACGGTGTGCGTCCCGTCGTTCACCACGGCCACGTGCCACCAGGCCCCGAGCGGCAACTCGTGCCCCCAGTTCGTCAGTGACCCGTCCTGGCTCGCCGGGTACACGCACCACTGCAGTTCGCGGTCCCCCGACAGGCTCAGGGTCACGGCGGGTTCGTCCGGGTCACCGTCGGCTCCGGTCGCCTTCCCCACCTGGCCGGCGCTCGAGTACTGCGACAGCAGGGCGCTGAACCCGTTCGCGCTCGGGTCGAACGTGGTCGGCAGCGCGAAGAACGCCTCGACCGTGTAGCCGTGAGGGAACCGGGTCCGGTTGAGCGGAGCCGTGTCGACGGTCTGCAGGTGGTCCCCGCCGGTCTTGCCGCCCTGCAGCGCGAGGCCGCCGGCGCCCGGCTGGTCGGGATGGTGCGCCGCCGTCCAGCGCAGCGCCCCCGCGACGGCACCGGTCCGCCGAGCGACCACCAGGTCGTTCCCCCGCCCGCTCTGGTCGCGCACCCGCGTCGTCGGCGCGAGCGCCGCCCCGTCCGGGTTGCCGTCGAACCGCCAGTACGCCAGCGTCCCCGGCACCAGCATGCGTGCCGCCGGCCGGGAGGCCCGTGGTGCGACCGGCGCGAACCCCGCGAAGCGTGCGTCGAAGTCCACCGCCATGGTGAAGCGGTCGACGTCACCGCTGAGGCTGATCTCCTGGGCCGCGAGCTCGTTCGTCTCGCCGAGCCCACCGGCGAGCAGGAACGGCGACAGTGTCTCGACGTCGATGACGTTCCGCTCGAGGTCGACGTGGTACAGCCGGATCATGGCCGCCCCGCCGTAGTAGCGGTTCTGGTAGTTGGTCAGGTGCAGGGCGACGTCGTGCCCGACGGCGTTCTTCGCCGTCGTGCGGCCCGGACCCCAGTAGTGCCCGTTGAGCGTCAGGAACACCTGGTCGTGCTTCGAGATGAAGGAGTCCCAGAGCTGCTGGCCGTAGGGGTCGAACGCCGCTCCACCGCCGGCGTCCGAGTCGACGAGGGCGTGCGTCGCGAGGATGACCGGGGCGTGCGGCCGGGCCGCGAGCACGGAGCTGGCCCAGGCGAGCCCGCTCGCGCTCGTCCGCCAGTCGAGCGCCAGGACGACCCACTCACGGCCGGCCGCGGTGAACCGGTGGGCGGTGTTGTAGCCGTCGGGGCTCGAACCGATCCAGCCCGGGGCCTTCCGGAACCGCTGCGGGCCGAACACGTCGAGGTACGGGGTGCGGCCGCGCTGGTCGTCGGTCGACGAGTCGACGTCGTGGTTGCCGGCGAGCACGCTGTAGGGCGCACCGGCACGGTCGAGCACGTCGAAGACCGCGCCGGACGCACGCATCTCAGACGCCGCACCGTTCTGCGTCAGGTCGCCGAGGTGGACGAGGAACACCGTGTTGTGCCGGGCCTGCTCGCGGACGACGTACTCGAGCGAGGCGCGCATCGGTGCCGGGTCGACCGCGGCGCCGTCGAACATGTACTGCGTGTCCGGCATCACTGCGACGGTGAAGCGTGGCGAGGTCGTGTCCGGGCGCCACCGTCCGGTGTGCCCGCGCGCCACCGCCGACTGAGCAGCCACGGCCGATCCGCCGAGCGCCGCCGGGGCGACTGCGGGTGCCGCGGACAGTGCCTCGGCGACGGCCGGGGCACTGCCGAACCCGTTCGACGCCACGAGACCGGCCGCACCGGCGAGTCCGGACCCGACCAGGAAGCCCCGGCGGGAGACCGGGATGCGCTTGCTGCGGTCTCCGGCGTGGTCGTCGGCGTCGTCGCGATCGTCAGGGCTGTTCTGCACAGCACCGCACGGTACGGACCGCGGGGGAACGCCCCGGGTCCGTTCCGTGAACTCCAGACGGGCTGCGACTGCCGGTTCGGTGTGGACCGGTGAGGGCTCCTACAGCTTCTCGATCGGGGCGATCTTGATGAGGAGCTTCTTGCGGCCCGCGGAGTCGAACGCGATCTCGGCGATGCGCTTGGCACCCTGACCCGTCACCGCGGACACCGTGCCCTCGCCGAAGTCGACGTGCTTGATGCGGTCGCCGGCGACGAGTTCCATGTCGCCGTTGTCGCGCACCTGCCCGGACACCCGGTTCGCCCACTCGGTCTTCGGGCGGGTCTTCGAGGCCGCCGCTGCGCGGTCGTACGAGCCGCCGCCCCAGCCACCACCACCGCGGTAGCCACCGCCGCCGCCGCCACCGAAGCCGCCGTCGCGCTTGGCGTTCAGGGCGCGGGGCTGCGTGCCACCACGGCTGTTCGCCATGCCCGGGGACTGCTTCCACTCGATGAGCCCCTCGGGGATCTCCTGCAGGAAGCGCGAGGGCATCGCCACGTTCACGTCGCCGAACTGGGCACGGGTCATCGCGAGGGACAGGAACAGGACCTTCTTGGCGCGGGTGATGCCCACGTAGAACAGCCGGCGCTCTTCCGACGGCCCGCCGGGTTCGTTGGCGGACATCCGGTGCGGGAGCAGGTCTTCCTCGACGCCGGTCAGGAACACCGCGTCGTACTCCAGGCCCTTCGCGGTGTGCAGCGTCATCAGCGACACCGTGCCCGAGGAGTCGTCGAGCTCGTCCGCCGCGGCGACCAGCGAGACCTCGGTCAGGAAGTCCGACAGCGTGCCCTCGGGGTTGTTCTTCTGGAACTCACGCGTCACGGCCACGAGCTCGTCGATGTTGTCGGCACGGGCGGCGTCCTGCGCGTCGGGCGACTTCCGCAGGTTGTCGAGCAGCCCGGAGCCGTCGAGCAGCTGCGTCAGGGTGTCGACCACCGGCTGCGTCGGGGCCTTCTCGGACACGGAGTCGAGCAGTGCCGCGAACTCGGTGATGGCGTTCCGCACCTTCGGCCCGAACCCGAGCTCACCCGCGTGCCGCAGGGCGTCGCGCATCGTGGTCTCGTGCTCGTCGGCGTAGCGCTGCAGCGTGGTCTCGGTGACCGAGCCGATGCCGCGCTTGGGCACGTTGAGGATGCGGCGCAGGGCCATCGGGTCGGCCGGGTTGGCGACGGTGATCAGGTACGCCATGGCGTCCTTGATCTCGGCGCGCTCGTAGAACTTCGTGCCGCCGAGCACCCGGTACGGGATCGCCGCACGGATGAAGATCTCCTCCAGCGCACGAGTCTGCGAGTTGGTCCGGTAGAACACCGCCATGTCGCGGTAGTCCATGCCGTCTTCACGCAGGCGCTGGATCTCGTCGGCGACGAACTGCGCCTCGTCGTGGCCGGTGTACCCGGTGAAGCCGACGATCTTCTCGCCGGCACCGACGTCGGTGAACAGGCTCTTCGCCTGACGGTCGAAGTTGTTCGCGATGACCGCGTTCGCCGCGTCGAGGATGTTCTGCGTCGAGCGGTAGTTCTGCTCGAGCAGGATCGTCTTGGAGTTCGGGAAGTCCCGCTCGAACTCGACGATGTTGCGGATGTCCGCCCCGCGGAACGCGTAGATCGACTGGTCGGAGTCGCCGACCACCGTCAGGGACGCGGGGGCGATCGACCCGTCGGTCTCCCGCATCCGGGCGACGTGCTGGCCGGAGTCCTCGAGCTTGTCGACCTGTTCGACCGGCACCGGGCGGGTGAGCTCACGGATCAGGGCGTACTGGGCGTGGTTCGTGTCCTGGTACTCGTCGACCAGGATGTAGCGGAAGCGGCGCTGGTACAGGGCGGCGACGTCCGGGAAGGCGCGGAACAGGAACACCGTCTGGCCGATGAGGTCGTCGAAGTCGAACGCGTTCGCCCGGCGGAGTTCGTTCGTGTAGCGCCGGAACACCTCGGTGAACATGACCTCTTGCGGGTCGTTCACGTTGATGTTGCGCGCGTAGGTGTCGATGTCCTGCAGCTCGTTCTTGAGCTTCGAGATCTTCGACGCCGCGGCGCCGACGGTCAGCCCGAGGGAGTCGGCCTCGAGCTCCTTGATGATCCGCTTCAGCAGCGCCTTGGAGTCGGCGGAGTCGTAGATCGTGAACGACTGCGGGAACCCGAACCGCTCGGCTTCGCGTCGCAGGATGCGCACGCACGCCGAGTGGAACGTGGAGATCCACATCCCCTCGGCCTCGCCACCGACCAGGGCCCGGACACGCTCGCGCATCTCGGCCGCGGCCTTGTTCGTGAACGTGATCGCCAGGATCTGCGACGGCCAGGCTTCGCGGTTGGCGAGCAGCAGCGCGATGCGGCGGGTGAGCACGCTCGTCTTGCCGGAACCGGCACCGGCCACGATCAGCAGGGACTCGCCGCGGTACTCGACGGCTTCCTTCTGCTGGGGGTTCAGGCCCGCGGTGAACGGGTCTTCGTACGCGCGGGCACCGGCGCCCGGTTCGGGCGTCGATTCGAAGGGGTCGAGCACGATCGTCATGTCCGGGACAGTCTAGGCGGGACCCCCGACAGCGGACCGGGCGAGCACCGCCAGGTCGGGGTGGTCGGCGAACACCCCGTCGAGTCCGGTGCGGATCACGGACGTGAACCACCGCTCCCAGTCGCCGAACGCCGCGACGTCGCCACCACGGCGCAGCGGCGACGGCAGGAACCGGTTCTCCGGCCGGAGGGTCCACGTGTACACGGCGAGCCCGGCGGCGTGAGCGCGGTCGACGATCGCGCTGCGCACCGGCGTCGGGTCGTCGAGCGCGACGCTGTCGACGCCGGCCATCAGGGTGCCGAGGTCGACGCTGATGCCGTGGAACTCGGTCGCGAACGACGCGAGCGCGTCCTCGGAGCGCTCGGCGGCGTAGGTGGGGGCGAGCGATCCGTGGGACGCGACCTCGTCCGCGGCGCTGCCACGGGCCTCCTGGAGGTACACGAGTCGACCACCGGTCCCCCGCTCGCGCAGGTCGCGCAGCACGCCCTTCTCGAAGCTCTCCACCGTGAGCCGCTCGTCCCGCCGCCACCCGGCCTGGCCGAGCGCGGCGTCGACGAGTTCACCCATCGGGAACCCGGCGCGGTCGAAGGACGCGGCGTGCTTGACCTCGGCGACGAGCCCGACCGGGCGGGGCGCGGCGTCGAGGATCGCGAGTAGTTCGACGAGCCGCAGGATCGGCTGCGCACCGTCGTGCTCGGCGGATCCCGGGCGCAGCACCGGCAGGCGCTCGCGGGTACGGAGCGTCTGCAGCTCGGCCCACGTGAAGTCCTCGGTGAACCAGCCCGTCAGGGTCTGGCCGTCGACGGTCTTCGTCGTGCGCAGGTGCCGGAACTCAGGGCGGTCGGCGACGTCCGTCGTGCCCGAGACCTCGCTCTCGTGCCGGAGCACCAGGACGCCGTCCCTCGTGGGCACCAGGTCCGGTTCGATCGCGTCGGCGCCGAGTTCGATCGCGAGCTCGTACGCGCTCCGCGAGTGCTCGGGGCGGTAGCCGGACGCACCACGGTGGGCGATCACGAGGGTCATGGCGCGACCCTACTTGCCGCGGGTGACCAGCGGGGCGCCTGTGTCGCAGGACACACCCGTGGCTCCGGGGGCCGTCGTTCCCAGGGACGGCACCGAGCATCACCGCATGACCGTCCGCTCGCTCTCCACCGCCGTCGAGGCCCGGATCGACCGGGCCGCTCGCCGTCTGCTCGACGCCGGGCACCAACCGCACCGGCCCGTCCGGGTGTTCGTCACCGAGTTCCTGGTGTTCGGCGCGAAACAGGCCTGGGCGTGCGCGTTCGGGGCGCTGCTGCTCGCGACCATGGCCGTGGTGCACCTGACCGTGCCGGCGGCGATGCGGAACGACGTCCTGACGATCGCGGCCGTGCTGCTGCAGGTCGGCATGCTCGTGTTCGGGCTCGAGACCGTGCGCGAACTCCGGGTCGTGCTGCTGTTCCACGTCGTCGGCACCGCGATGGAGGTGTTCAAGACCCACATGGGCTCGTGGAGCTACGAACCCGGAGGGCTGTTCGTCGTCGCCGGGGTGCCGCTGTTCTCGGGGTTCATGTACGGCGCCGTCGGGTCGTACATGGTCAGGGTCTACCGACTGTTCGACCTGCGGTTCGACCGGTACCCGCGGCAGTGGCTGCTGGCGGTCGTGGCGGGCGGGATCTACCTGAACTTCTTCGGCCACCACTTCGTCGCCGACGCCCGGTACCTGCTGCTCGCGCTCGTGCTGCTGCTCTTCGTCCGCACGACCATGCACGTCCGGATCCACCGGGCGACGCTGCGGATGCCCGTGCTCGTCGCGATGGGACTCGTCGCGGTGTTCATCTGGGCGGCCGAGAACGTCGCGACCTGGGCCGGGGCGTGGAGCTACCCGGCGCAGCTGGCGGTGTGGCAGCCGGTGGCACCGACGAAGATCGTGGCGTGGTTCCTGCTCATGACGATCTCGGTCGCGCTCGTCACCTGGCTCTACCCGGCGCCGCCGTCCGGACGGGTGGGCTCCACCGGCTCGGCGGGCTCGACGGCGGACTCTCGACGTCCTCGGGGCGCGCGTGCAGCGGGCGACCCTAGGCTTCCCTCGTCGGGGCCCGTTGGGCCCGCGTCCGCTCGCCGCGAATCCTCAGCCTTCCGCGACCGAGCGCCCCTAGGCTGAGAGGACTCGAATCTCCTAGGAAGAGGACACCATGGCCTTCAAGCCCGGTTTCGACCAGTCCCCCGCCTTCAACGCACAGGGGGCAAACACCTGGGGCGGGCGCGGTGCTGGTCAGCAGCAGGCCGGCTGGGGACAGACCCCGCAGCAGGCCCAGGGCGGCATGACCCCCGAGCAGCTGCAGTACATGTACGACCGCCCGACTGCGTCCCCGGTGGACACCGACCGCATGTCGTACGAAGACACCATCGTCAAGACGCTGCTCGCGTTCGGCGTGCTCGTCGTCGGCGCGGTGGCCGGTTGGAACCTGCCGCCGGTCGTCTGGATCGTCGGCGCGCTCGTCGGGTTCGTCCTGGCGCTCGTCAACACCTTCAAGAAGAAGCCGTCGCCGGGTCTGATCCTGACGTACGCGTTCTTCGAGGGGCTGTTCGTCGGCGGTATCTCGAACTACTTCCAGACCGCGTTCCCCCAGGCAGACGGCATCGTGGCGCAGGCCGTGTTCGGCACCCTCGGCGTGTTCTTCGTCACCCTGCTCCTGTTCCGCTCGGGCAAGGTCCGCGCGACCCCGAAGGCCACGCGCTTCTTCCTGATCGCGATGGTCGGGTACATGGCGTTCTCCCTCGTGAACCTGGTCCTGATGTGGACCGGCGTGACGCAGAGCGCGTTCGGCCTGATGGGCGTGACGCTCTTCGGCATCCCGCTCGGTGTGCTCATCGGCATCTTCGTGGTCGTCATGGCGGCGTACTCGCTGATCCTCGACTTCGACCAGATCAAGACCGGTGTCGAGCGCGGCGCACCCCGCATCTACGCCTGGACCGCGGCGTTCGGCCTCATCGTGACGCTCGTCTGGCTGTACCTCGAGATCCTGCGCATCCTCGCCATCATCGCGAGCAGCTCGCGCAACTAGTACCACCGCACACGCGAAGGGCCCCGGCGCTGCCGGGGCCCTTCGTCGTTCCCGGGCCGGTGGTCGACGACAGAGGGGGCGGTGGCGGGTGCGGGGCGGGGCGGTGGCGGCCCGAGCGGCGGTCCCAGCGCCGGCGGTCCGAGTGGTCACAACACCCCGCCGGTCGCCCGCCGAGTGGTCACGAAGTGTCGTCCGGGCAAGGGCCAGTCGACACTTCCTGACCACTCGGCACCGGGCCCGCGGGGTGTTGCGACCACTCAACGGCCCCGGCAGCGCCACCCCGGGACGCACGAAGGCCCGGCATGCGTGACGCGTGCCGGGCCTTCCGTTGCTCAGGGGAGCCCTACTCCCACTCGATCGTCCCCGGCGGCTTCGACGTGACGTCGAGCACGACCCGGTTGACGTCGGGCACCTCGTTCGTGATGCGGTTCGAGATCTTCGCGAGGGTGTCGTACGGCAGACGCGTCCAGTCGGCGGTCATGGCGTCCTCGGACGAGACCGGACGGAGCACGATCGGGTGCCCGTAGGTCCGGCCGTCGCCCTGCACGCCCACGGAGCGGACGTCGGCGAGCAGCACGACCGGGCACTGCCAGATCTCCTGGTCGAGGCCGGCCGCGGTCAGCTCTTCGCGGGCGATCTTGTCGGCCGCGCGGAGCAGTTCGAGCCGCTCCTTCGTGACCTCGCCGACGATGCGGATGCCGAGGCCCGGGCCGGGGAACGGCTGGCGACCGACGATGACCTCGGGCAGCCCGAGCTCACGGCCGACCGCACGGACCTCGTCCTTGAACAGGGTGCGCAGGGGCTCGACGAGCTCGAACGTCATGTCCTCGGGCAGGCCGCCGACGTTGTGGTGCGACTTGATGTTCGCGGTGCCCGCTCCGCCGCCGGACTCGACGACGTCGGGGTAGAGCGTGCCCTGCACGAGGAACTTGACCTCGGCATCAGAGTCGGAAGCCTGCGCCTCGAGCACGAGTGCCTCGGCCGCGCCCTCGAACGTGCGGATGAACTCGCGCCCGATGATCTTGCGCTTCTGCTCGGGGTCGCTCACGCCGGCGAGGGCGTCGAGGAACTGCTGCTCGGCGTCGATCGTGATGAGCCGGACGCCGGTGGAGGCGACGTAGTCCTCTTCGACCTGCTTGCGCTCGTCGGCCCGGAGGAGTCCGTGGTCGACGAAGACGCAGGTCAGCTGGTCGCCGACGGCCTTGTGCACCAGGGCTGCGGCGACGGCGGAGTCGACACCACCGGAGAGCCCGGCGATGACCCGTGCGGAACCGACCTGCTCGCGGATGCGGGCGACCTGCTCCTCGATGACGTTGCTGGAGTTCCAGTCGCCGGGCAGCCCCGCGGCACGGTGCAGGAAGTTCTCGAGCACGGCCTGGCCGTACACGGAGTGCTTGACCTCGGGGTGCCACTGCACGCCGTAGAGCTTGCGCTCGTCGGACGCGAACGCCGCGACGGGCGTCGACGCGCTCGAGGCGAGCACCTCGAAGCCGGCCGGTGCCTTGGCCACGGAGTCGCCGTGCGACATCCACGTCACCTGGTCCGCCGGCTGGTCGCCGAGCAGGGTGCTGGCGCCGGGGGCGAGGGTCACGTCGGTGGCGCCGTACTCGCGCAGACCGGTGTTCGCGACCTCGCCACCGAGGGCGGTCGCCATGGCCTGGAAGCCGTAGCAGATGCCGAGCACGGGGACGCCGAGGTCGAGGATGTCACCGTCGAGGGACGGCGCGCCTTCTTCGTACACGGACGACGGACCACCGGACAGCACGATTGCCGCCGGGTCCTTGGCGCGGATCTCGTCCGCGGTGATGGAGTGCGGCACGATCTCGCTGTAGACGTTCGCTTCACGGACCCGACGCGCGATGAGCTGCGCGTACTGGGCCCCGAAGTCGACGACGAGGACGGGACGCTGTTCGGTCTCGCTCACCGAGCGGCCTCCTTCTCACGCTGCTGGGCAGCGATCAGCTCGTGGTAGGTGTCCATGGCCTGCTGCTGCATGCGGTGTTCGACCACGAAGGACATGAACGGGATGATGCCCCCGAGGGCGATGAGCAGGAAGCGCGACGGCCTCCAGCGCATGATGCTCCACAGACGGAAGTCCGTGAAGAGGTAGAGCACGTACAGCCAGCCGTGGGCGATGAGGATCGCGATCGACAGGTTGAACGTGCCCGGGGTCTCGCCCGCCGTGCCGTTGGGCACGAAGAACGGACCGTTGCCGAGCTGCATCTCGAGCTGCAGTGGCGTGTACTTGATGATGACCTCGACCACCAGGGCGAGCAGCAGCACACCGGTGATGTACGCCGAGACGCGGTACCACTTCACCGCCCCCGGGATCTTGGGGATGTCACGGGTTCGGACGGTCAGGGCCATGCCGGCAATCCTACCGTTGGAGCGCGTCGGCTTCGGTGGCGAGCGCTGCCTCGCGCTCCTCTTCCTGCTCGCGCTCCCAGGCGTCCTTCACGAACCGGTACCAGAGGAACACGGCGAAGCCGGCGAAGACGACCCACTCGATCGCGTAGAACAGGTTGAGCCAGTCGAACTGGACCTCGCGCGACGGTGCACGGTCGGCGATGGTACCGAGGTCGGCGGCCGTCGCGGTGGAGCCGTCGGCGACGACGTACCCGAGGTACATGCGGTCGTCGAAGGCCTGCCAGGTGTTCACGAACCGGGCGGGGGCGACCGCGGAGTACTCGCCCTTCTTGTAGGCATCCTGGTCGGGCGACTCGGCCGGGTAGTAGCGGCCCTGGATCGTGAGCGTCTGCCCGTCCGCCAGGCGCTCGCCCCCGGCGACGGCGGCCGCCCGCTGGTCGGACCATCCGATGACGACCGGGAGGCTCGCCCCACCATCCGAGTCCACCAGGTGACCGACGGTCTGGTACTTCCCACCCCCGGTGCGGCCGGTCAGGACGGTGGTGTCGTCGGCGACGAAGGCGCCGGTGACGGTGACCTTCTGCCCGGCGAGACTCTCGCTGACGGGGCGCTCGGGGGTGGTGACCGCCTCGAGCGTGCGGCGGGTCTCGGTGGTCGCAGGCAGGGGCTTGCCGTTGGCGATCGACCGCTCCAGCTGCCACTTGCCCAGCCCGGCGAACACCGCCGCCAGCACGAGCGCCAGCAACAGCAGCGCGATCCACCTCGGTCGTCGGGCAACGGCCCACATCTGTATCAGTACTCCGGATCGCGCTGTCGGACCGGGCGCTCGGGGCGCTCGGCGGGGATCTCGACCGGCGACGTCACGGGGGCGGACGTCGGCTCGGACCCCTCATTGTCTCGCTCGTCCCTGCCAGCTGCCTCGACGAGCGCGAACTCCTCGGCGAACTGGCGGTCCCGCTCGGCCTTCCGCGCCGCGGCGGTGGCGTCCGCCTCGACCTCGGCCGCTTCGGCGCTCTCGGCAGCGGCTGCCGCGGCGACGGCACGTCGGCCGCCGAGGCGTCCGCGCAGGCGGATGAGCCGGCCCGGGCGCACCACGAGGCGGCCGATCCGGTCCGAGTTCACCGCGAGCAGCGGCCCGAGGACGGCCATGCAGAGGACGTAGAGGCCCGCGAAGGCGGTGATCCGCGCCTCCAGCCCGGCGGCAGCCGACAGCGTCGCGAGGATCAGTGCGAACTCACCCCGGTTCACCAGGATGACGGCGGTGTTGATGCCCTGCTGGACGTTGAAGCCGTTCATCCGCGCGACGATCTGGCCAGCGACCGCGTTGAGCACGACCGTCATGCCGATGGCGCCGAGGACGGGCCAGAGCACCTCGCCGAAGGTCGACAGGTCGAGGCCGAGCCCGAAGTTGACGAAGAAGAACGCGGCGAAGACGTCGCGCATCGGCAGGGCGAGCTGTTCGATGCGGTCGCGGTACCGGGTCGCTCCGCAGAGCAGGCCGATGACGAAGGCACCGATGGCGTCGGTCACGCCGAGCAGGTCGCCGATGCCGCCGAACATGACCGCGAGTCCGAAGAACAGCACCGTGAACAGCTCGTCGTCACGGGTGGCGAAGATCTTCGAGACCCACTTGCCCGCGAAGCGCGCGAGCGTGAACATCACGATGAGGAACCCGAACGCGAGTGCCAGCTTGCCGACGACGGCCCAGACGTTGGTGTCGCCGGACAGCACGACGGAGACGATCGCCAGGTAGACGGCGATGAAGACGTCCTCGATCACGGTGACGCCGAGGATCATCGGGGTCTCGTCGTTCGCCAGGCGCCGGAGCTCGATGAGGAGCTTCGTCACGATGGCGCTCGAGGACGTCGCCGTCATGCCCGCGATGATCAGGGCTTCACGGGTACCCCAGCCGAGCGAGAACCCGAAGGCGAACCCCACGCCCATGTTGATGACGACGTAGGTGCCGCCCGACACCAGGAGCTTGCCGGCGTTGCCGTAGAACTCCTCTTGGTCGAACTCGAGCCCGAGGTTGAACAGCAGCAGGATGAGCCCGAACGTCGCGATGAGCTCGATCGTGTGGGACTCGACGCTCAGCCCGAACCACGGCGTGTTCGGACTCGCGACGAGTCCGACCACCATGTAGATCGGGATGGCCGGCAGACCGATGGTCTTGCCGAGCCGGCCCAGGACGTAGGCGATGACGAAGAGCACACCGATGGTGAGCAGCTCACCACCCAGGTGCATGCGCTAGCTCTTCCGCGGGGCCTCGGCCGAGGCGGCCGCAAGCTCTCCGCTGCGGTAGAAGGAGAACGCCTTGGCGACCTTCTCGGGGGAACCGGCGACGACGATCGTGTCTCCGGGGAAGACGACGAAGTCCGACGAGGGCGCCGGGTTGGCGCTGTCGCCACGGACCACGGCAACGACGGTCAGGCCGATGAAGCCCGAGTCGTGCAGGTCGCCGAGGGGCTTGCCCGCGATGGCGTCGTCGTAGTCGACGGAGAACCAGTCGATGGAGAGCCCCGGGATCTCGTCGAGCTTGTCGAGGCCCTCGGTGATCCGGGTGCCGCCGAGCAGTTCGGCGAGCGTGTGCGCTTCGTCCTCGCTGAGACGCAGCGAGACCTTTTCCGACTTGTCCGCGCCGTCCGAGACGTCGGCGAACGAGATGAGGTCGGAGTGCCCCGACCGGTGCGTGATGACACCGCACTTGCCACCGTCGTCGGTGTAGAAGCTGTGCAGCACGCCGACTCCGGGGAGTTTGACGCGATGGACGTCGACCATGATGGCTCCCTTTTCGAGTACCCCGATGATAACCACCAGGACCGCCCGCGCATTCCGCTCACTACTGTTCTGTGGATGGGGAGAACACGGATCGCCGTGGCCGTCGTCGGGGTGCTGGTCGTGACGCTGTACGCGGCGCTGCTGGCGGTGAACGCACTGGTGCTGGACCCGCTCGCAGCGGTCCCCGGTGCGACCCTGGCCGAGATCCACGCCGAGCTCACGCAGCAGGGCTTCCCGGTCGGGGCAGACGTCGCGACCGTCGTCGGGATCGCCGTCGTCGGCGTCCTGTTCGCCGCGGGGCTGTCGGTGCTGCTGCTCATCACCCGGGCACCGGCGCACGTCATCGCGGCGGTGCTGCTCGCCGTCGTGGTGATGGGGACGCCGATGTCGTTCGTGGCGGCGATCGCCCTCGGCATGGACGTCGCGGACGCCTACGGGGTCGGCGGCGGTGACCACACGATCTGGTCGGGCGTGCTGTACGTGACGAGCCTCGTCGCGCTGATCGCGATCCCGGTGGTGCTCGTGGTGGGCCAGTCGGTGCACGTGCGCCGCGCTGCCCTGCGGGCGCGCGCCGTCTGACGGACGCACCACGGGCCTCCAGTCCGGTCTTCCGTCCTTCCGGTCTGGAGGCGCGGGTGGACCCCGCAAGACGCCGTCGTCTTGTCCAGACGCCTCGTCGGCACCGAGACGCCGCCGGATCCGGCGGCGTCTCGACGACCAGACGGCGTCAACACGACACGACGGCGTCTTGTCCGACCCGCAGACGCCGGCTTTCCGGTGACACGACGGCGTCTGCTGGCCTCGCTACTCCGGCTCGCTCGTCTTCTCGCCGACGACCTGCTCGTCGGACGCCTTCGCGCCCTCGGCGCCGTCCGAGCGACCGCCGCCCACGACCACGTCGTCCTCGTCGAAGCCGAACGCGATGTCCGGGGCCTCGAGCCGCACGCGGTCCGCACTCTCGTCGTCGGGCTGCAGCTGCGACTCCCGTTCGGCGGCGACGCGCTTCAGGTAGTTCGCGACCTCGTGCTCGGTCGTCTCCTGGTCCCAGCCGAGCACGTCCGCCATGAGCTTCGCGGCGACGGGCGCTGCTGATTCGCCGCGGTCCCACGCCTCGATGGAGATGCGGGTGCGGCGGGCGAGGACGTCCTCCAGGTGCAGGGCGCCCTCGTGCGAGGCGGCGTAGACGACCTCGGCGCCGATGTAGTCGTCGGCCCCCGGCAGCGGCTCGGCGAGCGCCGGGTCCTGCTCGACGAGCTGCAGCACCTCGGTCGCGAGGGTGCCGTACCGGTTGAGCAGGTGCTCGATGCGGACCTTGTGCACGTTGAAGCTCCGTGCGGTGCGGGCGCGTCGGTTCCACGCGGCCGGGTACCCTTCGGCGCCGAGGAGCGGGATGTCCTCGGTCGTCGACTCCGGGATCCTGCCGTCCATGGCCGCGACGGCCTCGTCGATGGCGTCCTTGCCCATCACCCGGTAGGTGGTCCACTTGCCGCCGGCGACCACGACGAGGCCCGGGACGGTGTGCGCGACGACGTGCTCCCGGCTGAGCTGCGAGGTCTGGTCGGACTCCCCCGCCAGGAGCGGGCGGAGTCCGGCGTAGACGCCCTCGACGTCCTCGCGGGTGAGCGGGACGGCGAGCACCTTGTTGACGTGCTCGAGGATGTAGTCGATGTCCGCCGCGGTCGCTGCCGGGTGCGCCTTGTCGAGGTACCAGTCGGTGTCGGTCGTGCCGACGAGCCAGTGCCGGCCCCACGGGATGACGAAGAGCACGCTCTTCTCGGTGCGCAGGATCATGCCCGTGTTCGACTGGAACCGGTCCCGGGGGATCACGAGGTGGACGCCCTTCGACGCCCGCACCTTGAACTGGCCGCGGGTGCCGATCATCGCCTGGGTGTCGTCGGTCCAGACCCCGGTGGCGTTGACGACCTGCTTCGCGCGGATCTCGAACCGTTCGCCGGTCTGGATGTCGTGGGCCTGCGCGCCGACCACGCGCTCTCCGACCTTGATGAACCCCTCGATGCGGACACGACTCGCTGCCTCGGCGCCGTACGAGGCCGCGGTGCGCACGAGCGACGCGACGTAGCGGGCGTCGTCGACCTGGGCGTCGTAGTACGTCATGCCGCCGACGAAGGCGTCCTTCTTGAGCCCGGGCATGTTCCTGAGCACCTGCTTCCGGCTGAGGTGCCGGTGGTGCGGGACGCCGGGCGGACGGCCGCCGGACCAGCTGAACACGTCGTACATCGCCATGCCGATGCCGATGTAGAAGCGCTCCCACACCCGGTGGTTGAGCGGGTAGAGGAAGCGCACGGGCTTCACCAGGTGCGGGGCGATGCGCTGGAGCAGCAGGCCGCGTTCGATGAGGGCCTCTCGGACGAGCGCGAAGTTGAGCTGCTCCAGGTAGCGGATGCCGCCGTGCACGAGCTTGGACGAGCGGCTCGACGTCCCCGAGCCCCAGTCGCGGGCCTCGACGATGCCGACGCTCAGGCCGCGGGTCACGGCGTCGAGCGCACTGCCCGCACCGACGATCCCGCCGCCGACGACCAGGACGTCGAGCTCCTTGGTCTTCAGCGTCTCGATCGCGGCGGCACGTTCGTCCGGGCCGAGCTTCGCCGCGGGGTCGAACCCCACGCCGGGCGCGACGTCACGCGGACGTCCGGCCGTGCTGGTCTGCTTCGTCGTGCTGGACTTGGCCATCGTCGCCTCCGGGTCACGGTCGGCGCCGTGGCGTCACCCGGGGTCGTGCCCGGGTGCCACCGTCACTGGTGGTACGGCGCCACGACCACTTCTACTCGCTGGAACTCCTTGGCGTCGGAGTATCCGGTCGTGGCCATCGAGCGGCGCAGGGCACCGACGAGGTTCGCGCGGCCGTCGTGGGTCGGCGTCGGGCCGTTCAGGACGTTCTCGAGCGGGGCGATCGTGCCCACCTCGACCCGGCGGCCGCGGGGCAGCTCGGGGTGGTGTGCCTCGGCACCCCAGTGGTAGCCACCACCCGGGGCCTCGGTCGCACGGGCCAGTGCGGTGCCGAGCATGACGGCGTCGGCGCCCACGGCGATGGCCTTGACGATGTCGCCCGCCGTGTCGAGCCCGCCGTCGGCGATGACGTGCACGTATCGGCCGCCCGACTCGTCGAGGTAGTCACGACGGGCACCGGCGACGTCCGCGACGGCGGTGGCCATCGGGGCGTGGATGCCGAGCGCGGCGCGGGTGGTCGACGCAGCGCCGCCACCGAAGCCGACGAGCACGCCGGCGGCGCCGGTGCGCATGAGGTGCAGCGCCGACGTGTACGTCGAGGCACCGCCCACGATCACCGGGACGTCGAGCTCGTAGATGAACTTCTTGAGGTTGAGGGGTTCCTCGGTCTGGGAGACGTGCTCGGCCGAGACCGTGGTGCCGCGGATGACGAACAGGTCGACACCGGCGTCGACGACCGTCTTCGAGAACTCCTGGGTGCGCTGCGGGCTGAGCGAACCGGCGACCGGGACCCCGGCTGCACGGATCTCGGCCAGGCGTGCGGTGATCAGCTCGGCCTTGATCGGCTCGGAGTAGATCTCCTGCATGCGCTTCGTGACGTTGCCGTCGGTGAGCGACTTGATCTCGTCGTAGTACGGGCTCGGGTCCTCGTAGCGGGTCCACAGACCTTCGAGGTCGAGCACACCGAGGATGCCGAGCTTGCCCATCTGGATGACCGTCGCCGGCGAGGACACGGAGTCCATCGGCGCGGACAGGATCGGCGACGCGAACGTGAACGCGTCGATCGACCACTGCACGCTGACGTCGCGCGGGTCACGCGTCCGCCTGGAGGGGACCACCGCGATGTCGTCGAACGCGTACGCCCGACGTCCGCGCTTGCCTGCACCGATCTCGACTTCGCTCACTCGGACAGCCTACCGGGCGGGCTCTGCGGCGTGCACGGGCCGGACGGTGCGGGCGCCGGGCGCCCTCGCACCGTGCGAGGGCTGCCGCGTACGGTGCGAGGTTCCGTTTCCGGTGCGAGGTCGCGAGGGTCGCACGACGTGCGGAACCTCGCACCACGCAGCCGACAGTGCGGAGCCGTCATCACGCAGCCGACACCGCGGAGTCGTCAGCGCGGGCGCCGCGGCGCCCGTCGGCGCTTCCGGAGCGCCCGCAGCACGAAGCCGAGCAGGAGCGCGAGCACCACGAGGACGACGAGCAGCACGGCCGCGACCTTGACGAGCAACGCCGCCCCGACGAAGAGCGCGATGAACACGAGCCAGACGAGGGCGTCGAGCACGAGGGGACCGGAGGTGCGCACCCGCGGAACGATACCGACCCGCGCGGGGCGAGCCGCGCCTCCGGGCCGGGTACGACGGGCGACGCCGTCATCAACGGAAGACGCCGTCGTCAGCGCAGGACACCGCCACGCCCACGAGACACCGCCGAATTTCGAGGCGTCTCGACGGGACCGCGGCGTCAACGGAACACGACGGCGTCATGCGACCACAGTCATGCGACGCGGGGCGAGCCGTGCCTCCCGGCCGGGTACAGGAGCGGGGCCGTGCGGCGCGAAGCGACCACGCACGGCCCCACCCGTCACGGATACCACCCCCACAGCGGTACCCGTAGCCGACGACAGCGCTAGCGCTGTGCGTCGACGTCCTTGGCGAGCGTCCCCAGGTAGAGCTCGATGACCTTGGGGTCGTCAGCGAGTTCCTTCCCGGTGCCCGAGTACGCGTTCTTCCCCTGGTCGAGCACGTACCCACGATCGCAGATCTGCAGACAGCGTCGCGCGTTCTGCTCCACCATGATGATCGACACACCGGCCTTGTTGATCCGGCGGGTCCGCAGGAACGTCTCGTCCTGACGCACGGGGGACAGTCCGGCGCTCGGCTCGTCGAGCAGCAGCACCTTCGGGTCCATCATCAGCGCACGGGCCATCGCGACGGACTGCCGCTCACCACCCGAGAGCGATCCGGCCCGCTGGTTGCGCCGCTGCGCGAGGACCGGGAACAGGTCGTAGATGACCTCGAGCCGCTCGGCGAACTTCCGGGGCCGCAGGTACAGCCCCATCTGCAGGTTCTCCTCGATCGACAGCGAGGGGAACACGTTGTTCGTCTGCGGCACGAAGCCGACACCGGCCTGCACGAGCTTGTTCGCCTTGAGGTTCGTGATGTCATCGCCCTGCAGGGTCACCGAACCCTCGCGGATGGACACCAGCCCGAACAGCGCCTTGAGGAGCGTCGACTTGCCCGCACCGTTCGGCCCGATGATGCCGATGAGCTCACCCGGGTAGCAGTCCAGGTCGCAGCCGTTCAGGATGTTCACGCCCGGCAGGTAGCCGGCGACGAGGTTCTTCGCGCTGAGCACCGGCTCGCGTTCCAGCGTGGCCGCCGGGGACGGACTGGAGGCACTGCTCGCGTTCGTGGGGTCCGTTGCGTCCGTCATCGGGTCGTCTCCTCTGCTGCGTCCTCTTCGGCGACTTCCTCCGCCAGTTCCTCGAAGGTCTCCTCGGTGAGGAGCGAGTCGTCACCCAGGTCGGTGTCGTGGTGCGCACCGAGGTAGGCGTCGATCACGGCCTGGTCGTCCATCACCGTGTCCGCCGGGCCCTCGGCGACGACCTTGCCCTCGGCCATCACGACCACCCAGTCCGAGATGTGCCGGACCATGTGCATGTCGTGCTCGACGAAGAGCACGGTCATGCCGTCGTCGCGCAGGGACTGGATGTGCCCGAGGAGCGACTGGGTGAGCGCGGGGTTCACGCCGGCCATCGGCTCGTCGAGCATGATCATCGTCGGGTCGGACATCAGCGCCCGGGCCATCTCGAGCAGCTTGCGCTGCCCGCCGGACAGCGAGCCGGCGTAGTCGTCCGCCTTCGTGTCGAGCTTGAACCGGGCGAGGAGGTCCTCGGCCTTGGCCGTGATCTCGCGCTCCCGCTTCGCCCACACCGGCTTGACCAGGGCGGCGAAGAAGTTCTCGCCGGGCTGGTCGCGGGCACCGAGCAGCATGTTCTGCATCACGGTGAGCCGGGACAGCGCCTTGGTCAGCTGGAAGGTGCGGACCATGCCCTTGTTCGCGATGTGCGTCGCGCTCGTCTTCTGCAGCGTGGCACCGTTGAACTGCGTCTTCGCACCCGGGCTCGGCTTGTCGAACCCGGTGAGCAGGTTGAAGAACGTGGTCTTGCCGGCGCCGTTCGGGCCGATCAGGGCCGTGATGGAGCCGCGCTGGACCTCGAGGTGGTCGACGTCCACGGCGGTCATGCCCCCGAAGCGGCGGGTGACGTCGTCGACGGTGAGGATCGGGTCGGCCTTGGCGTGGCCGTAGGTCTCAGACACTGAACGTCAGCTCCTTCTTGTTGCCGAGCAACCCCTGTGGACGGAACACGATGAGCAGCATGAGCGCGACGCCGACGAGCACGTACGAGAACTGCTCGGCCTGCTGCGCGTTCATGATCGAGTCGGGGATGAAGTCGCCGGCCAGCGTGCGGATGAAGAGCCGGACGACGAAGAAGAGCACGGCTCCGAGCACCGGTCCGAACACCGTCGCCGCACCACCGAGGATGAGCGCCGTCCAGATGAAGAACGTCATCGAGCGGCCCATGGCGTCCGGTTGCACCGAACTCGGCAGCACGTAGATGATGCCCGCGATCGCACCGAGCGCCCCACCGAACACGAGCGCCTGCATCTTGTACGAGTAGACGTTCTTGCCGAGCGAGCGGACGGCGTCCTCGTCCTCGCGGATGGCCTTCACCACGCGGCCCCACGGGCTGCGCATGAGCAGGAAGAGCACCAGGGTGAACAGGGCGACCATGGCCCACGCCGCGATGCGGATCCACCAGCCGTTGACGCCGTTGTTCGCGTACGTGAACCACAGGATCGTGGTGGTGCCGTCGGGCAGCGGGCTGAGGGCGGTGAACGGGTCGCGGTAACTCGACCCGGTGATGCCGTTCGAGCCGCCCGTGGTCGAGGTGAGCAGGCTCGAGCGGCCCACCATGCGGATGATCTCGGCGCCGGAGATCGTGACGATCGCCAGGTAGTCGCCGCGCAACCGCAGGGTCGGGATGCCGAGGATGATCGCGAACACGATCGCGACGAGCAGGGCGATGAGGACCGCCATCACGAACGGCAGTCCGTTCGTGATCGAGATCGCGAAGCCGTAGGCGCCGAGCAGCAGGAACGCCGCCTGGCCCATGTTCACGAGGCCGGTGAGCCCGAAGTGCACGTTCAGGCCGATCGCGGCCAGGGCGAACGCGGCCGTCGTCGGGGCGAGTGCCTCCTGGGTGAGCGAGGACAGCAGGTTGAGGATGTAGTCCATGCGCGTGCTCCCTTAGCCGATCCGCTCGGCGCGGCCGAAGATGCCCTGCGGCCGGAACAGCAGGATGAGGATGAGGATGACGAGGGCGGTGGCGTACTTGAAGTCACCGGGGAGCACCAGGTTCGTGAGCTCCACGACGACGCCGATGATCATCGAGCCGACCAGGGCGCCGTACGCGGTGCCGAGGCCACCGAGCGTGACCGAGGCGAACATGAGCAGGAGCAGCTGGAGCCCGGTCTGCCAGTTCACGCCGTTCAGGACGAGTCCGAGCATCACGCCGGAGAGCCCCGCGAGGCCGGCGGCGAGCGTCCACACGAAGCGGATCACCCGGTCGACGTCGATGCCGGAGGCCGCGGCGAGCGCCGGGTTGTCGGACACGGCGCGGGTCGCCCGGCCGAAGCGCGTCTTCGCCAGGAAGAGCCCGGTCGCCACCAGGACCACGAGGGCGATCCCCATGGCGACGTAGGACTGCACCGTGAGGGTGACGCCGGCGAACCGGACGGTCTCCGGGTTGCCCTGCTGGATGCGGACCGTCGAGGCACCGAAGAAGTACTGGAACGCGTACTGGGCCGCGATCGAGAGACCGATCGTCACGATCATGAGCTGCGTCAGGCTGATGCGCCGGCGCCGGAGTGGCCGCCAGATCGCGGCGTCCTGCAGGTACCCGGTCGCCGCGCACAACAGCGTGACGACGATGCCGGTGACCCAGATGTTCCAGCCGAGCTGGTTGGCGAACACGTACGCCAGCAGACCGCCGAGGGTGACCTGCTCACCGTGCGAGAAGCTCGACAGCCCCGTCGTGCCGTAGATGAGCGAGAGCCCGATGGACGCCAGGGCGATGAGCAGCCCGAGCCGGAGCCCGGAGGCGAACTGCTGCCAGGCCCGCTGGATGCTCACACCCGACGAGTCCGCCGAGGTCGTGGCGCCCTTCTGGTCGGACAGCTGGAAGATCTGGCCGACGTTGGCGTTCAGGGTGGCCTGCACCTTGCGCTCGGCGTCGGCGGCGTTCGTCAGGTACTGGCCCTTCGGCAGGGTGCCCTGGTCGACGCTCACCGTGTACTCGCCGGCCGTGTCGACGCTGACCGACCAGCGGCCGTCGCCGTTGGTCGTGGCCGTCTGGTCGAAACCGCTCGGGCCGGTCACGTCGACGTCGACGCCCTCGGCCGGTTCACGCTCGGAGTCGGTGATCGTGCCCTGGATGCACCCGTTGTCGGGGCTGACGGTGCACGCCTGGCTGGTGGCCGGTGCCGAGGTGGCGCTGAAGGCCGGCAGGGTGACCGCCCAGTCGATCAGGAAGGTCGCCAGGAACGCGGCGACGAGCACGGCCGCCAGGACCGGTCGTCGTCGTGCGTGGCGGAGGCGGAACAGGCGCGGCTGCGCCCGTCCCGGAGGAGTGATGGATCCCACGGAAGAGCCTCTCGTTCGGATGACGAGGAACCTATGGGGATTTTGTGACACCCGTGTTTCCAACACGTTCCCTGTGTGATTCGTACCCGAACTGTGACGTTGTGGAGGAATGCTCCGAGGCGGGCGCGATCCGTGCCTCCAGGCGGAATGCGGCGACAGCCGCTCGCGTTACCATGTCCTATCCGGAACCCGTCGTCGTGTTCCCGGTGTCTCGACACTTCACTCGCCCACGAAGGGGACCCATGGACCAGCCGGATCCGTTCGGATTCATCGGACTCACGTACGACGACGTCATGCTGCTGCCCGGGCACACCGACGTCATCCCGAGCGAGGCGTCCACGGCGTCCCGGCTCACCAAGCGGATCTCCGTCACCGTCCCGCTGCTCTCCGCCGCGATGGACACCGTCACCGAAGCCCGCATGGCCATCGCCATGGCGCGCCAGGGCGGCATCGGGATCCTGCACCGCAACCTGTCCATCGAGGACCAGGCTGCCTACGTCGACAAGGTCAAGCGCTCCGAGTCGGGCATGATCACCAACCCGGTGACCACCACCCCGGACGCCACCGTGGCCGAGGTCGACGCGCTCTGCGGCCAGTTCCGTGTCTCCGGCCTGCCGGTCGTCGAGCAGGACGGCACCCTCGTCGGCATCATCACGAACCGCGACATGCGCTTCGTGGCCACGTTCGAGCAGGCCACCACGTACGTGCGCGACGTCATGACGAAGGCCCCGCTGATCACCGCGATGGAGGGCATCGACCCCGAAGAGGCGATCGCCATCTTCGCGCAGCACAAGATCGAGAAGCTGCCGCTGGTCGACGCCGAGGGCAAGCTCCGCGGCCTCATCACCGTCAAGGACTTCGACAAGAGCGAGCAGTACCCGGACGCCACGAAGGACGACGAGGGCCGGCTCCGCGTCGGTGCCGCGATCGGCTTCTTCGGCGACGCGTGGCAGCGTGCCGAGGCCCTGCGTGACGCCGGCGTCGACGTGCTCGTCGTCGACACCGCCAACGGCGAGAGCGAAGGCGTGCTCGACATGGTCCGCCGCCTCAAGGCCGACCCGACGTTCGACGCGATCGACGTCATCGGCGGCAACGTCGCCACCCGCGCGGGCGCCCAGGCGCTCATCGACGCCGGTGTGGACGCCGTCAAGGTCGGTGTCGGCCCGGGCTCCATCTGCACCACGCGCGTCGTCGCCGGTGTGGGCGTGCCGCAGGTGACCGCCGTGTACGAGGCCTCCCTCGCCGCACGCGAAGCCGGTGTGCCGATCATCGCCGACGGTGGCCTGCAGTACTCGGGCGACATCGCGAAGGCCCTGGTGGCCGGTGCCGACACCGTCATGCTCGGCTCGCTGCTGGCCGGCACCGACGAGTCCCCCGGTGACCTGGTGTTCGTGAACGGCAAGCAGTTCAAGGCCTACCGCGGCATGGGGTCCCTCGGGGCCCTGCAGACCCGTGGCAAGAAGACCTCGTACTCGAAGGACCGCTACTTCCAGGCGGACGTGCCGAACGACGACAAGCTCATCCCCGAGGGCATCGAGGGCCAGGTGCCCTACCGCGGCTCGGTCGGCAACGTCGTCTACCAGCTCACCGGCGGGCTGCGCCAGTCGATGTTCTACGTCGGCGGTCGCACGATCCCCGAGCTGAAGGCCCGTGGCAAGTTCGTCCGCATCACCGCGGCGGGGCTCAAGGAGTCCCACCCGCACGACGTCCAGATGGTCGTCGAGGCACCCAACTACCGCAGCTGAGTGCTGGTCCGGGCCGAGTCTGGTCCGGAAGACGCCGTCGTGTCGTTGAGACGCCGCCGAATTCGGCGGCGTCTCAACGCTTTCCGGGCGTGGTGCGGAGACGACGGCGTCTTGTGACTCCTCCACAGCCGACAACGGCCTGGAGGCTCTCCACCGGTCCGACGTGCGCGTCGCCGCGCGCCGTGGCCGCGTTCCAAGCTGCGGGCATGAACGCGATCGCCCAGACCGTCCTGGTCCGTGTCCCGTCGGCCCTGCACGAACCGGTGCGTCTGTTCCACGGCGCCGCCGTCGAACGCCCCGAGTGGGAGGCGCTTTCACTCCTGGAACGCCGGCGCCTGTTCGTCCGCGCACGGTACGGGTCCCTGGAGTCCGACTGCGTCGTCTCGGGGACCTCGGCCGCTGCGCTCTGGGGGTTGCCCGACTTCGACGCTGCCGACTGGCGGTTGCACGTGATCGACGTCCGGCTCGACAAGACGCACACCGGTCGGGGCGTCGTTCGTCACACCGGGCGGATCCGGAACGGCGAGCGCGTCGTGGTCGACGGTATCCCGACGACGTCCCTCGAGCGGACGGTCCTCGACATCGCACGGCGGCAGTCGTTCACCCACGCCGTCGTCGTCCTCGACCACGTGCTCCGGTTCGACCTGCTCCGTCGTGAAGTACTCGCCAGCGCAGTCGAAGCCCTCGGACGCGTGCGTGGATGCCGACAGGCCGCTGCGGCCGTCGCCTTCGCGGATGCGCGGGCCGAATCCCCGGGGGAGTCGATCAGCCGCGTCACCGCTCATCTCCTCGGGGTTCCTGCCCCGGAGTTGCAGCACGAGTTCGCGACGCCGCGCGGCAGGTTCAGAACGGACTTCTGGTGGCCCGACGCAGGCGTGATCGGGGAGTTCGACGGTCGCCTGAAGTACGACGTCCCCCGAGCCCTCTGGGACGAGAAGACCCGTGAGGACACCCTCCGTCGACTGCCGGAGGTACGCGGGTTCGCGCGGTGGACGATGCGGGAGGCCGCGGATGCACGAGCGCTGGCTGCGGTGCTGTCGGCTGCCGGGCTCCCCTTGTTCCGTGCTGCGCCGATCAGCGCACGTCGCCAGCCGGACTCGTGAGCAGCGGCTGGCGGAGAGCGCACGACGCCGTCGTGTGGGTCGGACGCCGCCGAGTCCCCGAAACGCCACCGAATTCGGCGGTGTCTCGCAAGCAACGCGGCGTCAGAGCACCACGACGGCGTCTTCGCCCGGGGGCGTGCTGCGTTGCCCGGCGGTAGTGTCGCCGCATGGTCAGCGCCGTCTCACACACCACGATCGACTCCCGCGACGCCTACGCCCAGTCCGAGTGGTGGAAGCAGGTGCTCGGGTACGTCGACCTGCCCGACGACCCGAACGCTCCCGGACACGAGGAGTGCGAGATCACGGCACCCGACCGGTCGCACACCGTGCTCTTCATCCAGGTGCCCGAGGCGAAGACCGTGAAGAACCGGATCCACTTCGACCTGCGCCCCACCGACCGCACCCGCGACGAAGAGGTCGAGCGGCTCCGCGGCATCGGTGCCGTGGAGCTCGCCGACCTGCGCCACCCGGACGGCGGATGGGTGGTCTTCGCCGACCCGGAGGGCAACGAGTTCTGCGTCCTGCGGTCCCAGGCCGAACTCGACGAGGAAGCCGGCCAGCCGAGCTGACCAGCCCGGCGACCGGCCTGCTGACCGGACCGCCGGACCGGCCGGACCGCCAGAGCGCCGGACCACCGGCCGAGCTCCTACGCCGAACGCCAGTCGTTCGACGTGATGTGCGAGCCGCCGTGCGGGCCCATCTGCAGCATCCCGCCGTCCACCGGCAGGGACACCCCGGTGATGTAGGACGACGCTCGCGAGGCCAGGAACGCCACGGCTGCCGCGATCTCCCACGCGTTGCCGGGACGGCCGAGCGGGACACCGGGGCGGTCGATGGTGTGCGGGTCCTCGTCCTCGGCGCCGGTCATCCGGGTGGCGATCTCGCCTGGGGCGACGGCGTTCACGGTGATGCCGTGCTCGGCGAGCTCGATCGCCATGGTCTTCAGCAGGCCGCCGAGCCCGTGCTTGGCGGCGTCGTAGGCGCTCGAGCCGGAGCGGGGCTGGTGTTCGTGCACGCTCGTGATGCCGATGATCCGGCCGCCGGTGCCGGCCTGCACCATGTGCTTCGCGGCGGCCTGCATCGTGACGAAGGCGCCGTCGAGGTCGGTCGAGACCGTGTGGCGCCACTGGTCGAGGGTCATCTCGAGGAACGGGGCGTTGTCGCCGGTACCGGCGTCGGCCACGAAGACGTCGACGCCGCCCAGCTGCGAGACGAGGCGGTCGACGACGGCGGCCGCCCCGGCGAGGTCGGAGACGTCGATCTGCTCGACGAAGGCCTGACGACCGGTCTTCCGGACCTCCTCCGCGGTCTCCTCGGCACGGTCGGGCTCGGACAGGTAAGTGATGCCGACGTCCATGCCGGCTTCGGCGAGCGCGACGGCGGTCGCACGGCCGATCCCGGATTCGGAGCCGGTGACGATGGCCTTGGTGGGCTGGAAGTCGCTCATGCGGCGGAACGTACGCCGGGCCTCCCGGGCGCCCTGCCGGACCATCCGCCTGGCGCAGGTCGGGTCGCCACGCCGCCACCGTCGCTCCTGCGCCGATCCCTGTCCCTGCGCACAGGAACGTCACGGCTCGGTAACGAAACACCTTTGCGTACCGCCCCGTCACACGGGCGAAACACATGGACCCTACGTTTCTCGACATCCAGTGGAGGCGTCGCATTCACCCGAAGCGGCACAGCCTCCGCGCAGAGAAAGGGCTCCACGGATGATCAGAACCACCCGTGCCACCGCGGCACTGGCGTTGGCGGGCGCAGCAGCCGTCCTCCTCGCCGCGTGTTCCACCACCGGCAGTGCTTCCCCCTCGAGCTCGGCGTCGAGCGATGCGAAGAAGGATCCCGCCGCCAGCTGCAAGGCCCCGGACACCCCCGGTACGGACGCGCTGAAGATCGGCACGATCCTGCCCCTGACCGGTTCGCTGGCCTACCTCAACCCGCCGGCCGAGTCCGGTGTCGGCCTGGCCGTCAAGGACATCAACGCCGCGGGCGGCGTCCTCGACAAGGACGTCACGATCGACCCGGCGACCGACTCCGGTGACAGCAACGACATGACCGTGTCGAGCTCCGCCGCGACGAAGCTCGTCAACGCGAAGGTGCCGGTCGCGATCGGCGCCGAGTCCTCGTCGGTCACGCTGAACGTCATCGACCAGCTGACGAGCAACTGCATCGTCGAGATCTCGCCCGCGAACACCGCGACCGACCTCTCCGGCTACTCCTCGTACTACTACCGGACCGCACCGCCGGACTCGGTGCAGGGTTCCGCGCTCGGCCAGCTCGTGACCGGTGACGGCAACGCGAAGGTCGCCTTCCTGGTCTTCAACGACACGTACGGCACCGGCCTCCGCAACTCCGTTCAGGCTGCGGTCGAGGCGTCGGGTGGCCAGGTCGTCTACGGCGGCAAGGGTGAGGGCCAGGAGTTCCCGCCCGGCCAGACCACGTTCTCGTCCGAGGTGACCGCGGCCCTGGCCGCGAAGCCCGACGCGATCGTCGTCCTCGCCTTCGACGAGACGAAGTCGATCATCCCGGAGCTCGTCTCGCAGGGCAACGAAGCGAAGATCTACATGTCCGACGGCAACACGGCGGACTACTCGAAGGACTTCGACAAGGGCACCCTGACCGGCGCCCAGGGCACCATCCCCGGTGCCTCGCCGAAGGACGACTTCAAGAAGCAGCTCGCTGCGTTCTACAAGGACTCGTCGGGCAAGACGCTCGCCGACTACTCGTACGCGGCGGAGTCCTACGACGCCACCGTCCTCGCCGCCCTCGCCGCGGTGAAGGGCAAGGGCACCGACTCCGGCACGATCCAGGCCAACATGGCTGCGGTGTCGGGTGCTGACGGCGGCACCGAGTGCGCGACGTTCAAGGAGTGCAAGACGCTCCTGGACGACGGCAAGGACATCCACTACACCGGCCCGTCCGGCATCGGTCCGTTCGACGAGAACAACGACCCGTCGGCCGCCTACATCGGCATCTACAAGTTCGACGGCGACAACAAGCCCGTCTACCAGAGCGCCATCCAGGGTGCGGTGAAGAAGTAGGGCCCAGCCCAGCACCGCTCACGAAAGCGACAGTCCCCCACGGAACTTCCGTGGGGGACTGTCGCTTTCGCGTCGGCGGCCTGGAGGCCCGTGGTGCGTCCGTCAGACCGGCTCGGCCTGGGTGGGTGCGAGTGCCCGGCGACGGGACGCCCGCGCGGCGGCGAACGAGTCCGCCGTCAGCACCACGAGCGCGAGCCACACGATGCCGAAGCCGAACCAGCGCCCGGCCGACATCTCCTCGTGCTGCACCAGCACCCCGACGAGCAGCTGCATCACGGGCGCCAGGTACTGGGTCAGCCCGAGCGTCGACAGGCTCACCCGCCGTGCCGACGACGCGAAGAGCAGCAGCGGCACCGCGGTCGCCGGCCCGGTCAGCACGGTGATGACCGCGTGCCCCCAGCCCTCGCTCGTGAACGTCACGCCGCCACCGAGCCCGGTCACACCGAGCACCACCAGCGCCACGACCGCGATCGGCAGCAGCCACACTGTCTCGATCGTCAGGCCGCTCAGGGCGTCCACCGTGCCGCCGACGCGCTTCTTCACCAGGCCGTACAGTCCGAACGAGAACGCCAGGGCCAGCGAGATCCACGGCATCTGCCCGTAGCCGATCGCGATGACGACGACCGCCACGACGCTCAGCCCGACGGCTGCCCACTGCGCCGGACGCAGGCGTTCGCGCAGGACCACGACGCCGAGCGCGATCGTGACGAGCGGGTTGATGAAGTAGCCGAGCGCCGCCTCGACGGTGTGGCCGGTGGTCGTCGCGAGGACGTAGACGGTCCAGTTGACCAGGATCAGGACGGCGGCGAGCCCCATCACGAGCATCACACGGCGCTGGGCCATCAGGGTGCGGGTGCGGAGCCACGACCGGGTCACCGCGATCGCCACCGCGCAGAACACCAGGCCGAAGACGATCCGCCACGACACGATCTCGAACGCCGCCGCGGGGGCCATGGCCGCGAAGAGCAGGGGCATCAGCCCCCAGAGCCCGTAGGCCACGATGGCCTGCACCACGCCGACGGATGCCTCGCTGCGGACGGGTCGCGCCGGACTCGGTTCACTCACGGAACCATCCTAGGAACGACCGCCGACCCGTGGGACGCGCACCGGGCCTCCAGGCGGGCTGATGGCGGGCTGGTCAGGACCGGAGCACCGGGGTGACCGCCCCCGGACGCACGGACGCCCCGTCGGCCCGAAGGCCGGACGGGGCGTCCGAGGTGAGTACTCGACTCAGTGAACGATGACCGCGAGGACGTCGCGGGCCGACAGGACCAGCAGGTCCTCGCCCGAGTACTTGACCTCGGTTCCGCCGTACTTGGAGTAGATGACCTTGTCACCCACGGCGACGTCGAGCGGGACGCGGTTGCCGTTGTCGTCGATGCGACCCGGACCCACGGCGACGACCTCGCCCTCCTGGGGCTTCTCCTTCGCGGTGTCGGGGATGACCAGACCGGAAGCGGTGGTCTGCTCCGCCTCGACCTGGCGGATGACGATGCGATCCTCGAGCGGCTTGATGCTGACGGCCACGGTGACCTCTTCTTTCTCGGTACGGACTCGGTACAGATGAAAACCGGGTTGGCACTTCGCACAGGAGAGTGCCAACGCCAACTCTAGGGGGCCTCTGGCACTCGGTCAATCCGAGTGCCAGCACATCCGGAGAACACGCAGCACCTGCGAGGATCGACGCATGGACGCCGCCGAACTCACCGCACTGCTGACCCCCGACGGGATGGCCCTGCTCGACCGTACCCCGGGCGTCTCCGACGGCGGCGAGATCGTCCGCGTGGTGTCCCGGCTGCGCGCCGAGGGCCACGATCCCCGACTGGTCGCCGCGGTGCTGACCCAGGCGAAGCTGCGGCTGAAGGCCCGCGGCAAGTTCGGCGACTTCGCCTCCCGCATGCTCTTCACCGAGGCCGGGCTCGAGCAGGCCACCCGGCTGCAGGTCGCGGCCCAGCACGCAGGACGCTTCGCCGCGGCCGGGCTGACGCGTGTCGCCGACCTCGGTTGCGGCATCGGCGGGGACGCGATGGCGATGGCGGCGCTCGACCTCGACGTCACCGCCGTCGATCGCGACGAGGTGACCGCGGCCGTCGCAACCCACAACCTGGCGGTCTGGCCGAACGCGCGGGTGGAGCTCGGTGATGCCGCGTCCTTCGACCTGTCCTCGGTGGACGGCGTGTGGATGGACCCCGCACGACGCACCTCCGGCCACTCGGACACCCGCCGGCTCGCCGACCCCGACGACTGGTCGCCCTCGCTCGACACCGTGTTCGCCGCGGCGACGACGACGCCGACCGGCGTGAAGCTCGGACCGGGCATCGACCGCGACCTGATCCCGGACACCGCCGAGGCGCAGTGGACCTCCGTGGACCGCGAGGTCGTGGAGCTCGCCCTGTGGTTCGGCCCCCTCGCCCGACCCGGGATCCGCCGCGCCGCCACCGTCATCGGCGCACACGGCATCGCCGAGATGACCGGAGCGGCCGACGCCGACGACGCCGAGGTCGGACCGCTCGGCGCCTACCTGTACGAGCCCGACGGCGCCGTGATCCGCGCACGGCTGATCGGCGACCTCGCACGGGGCCTCGACGGGCACATGCTGTCCGACGGCATCGCCTACGTCACGTCCGACCGCGCCGCCTCGACCCCCTTCGCGCAGGGCTTCCGGGTGCTCGACACGATGCCGCTCGACGTCAAGCGACTGGCCGCGCGGCTCGCCGCCGACGGCATCGGCACCGTCGAGATCAAGAAGCGCGGCGTCGACGTCGACCCGGCGCAGTTCCGCAAACGGCTGCGGTTGCGCGGATCGGGTCGCGCCACACTCGTGCTCACCCGCTTGGAGGGACGCCACACGGCGATCCTGTGCGAGCGGCTCACCGACACGGTCGGCTGACGGCCGGGGGCCGCTCGTGGTGCCCGTTGCGCGGGGGCTGCGTCAGCTGACGAAGGCGCCGGAGTTCGAGCTGTAGTCGGAGTAGTCCGAGTAGTCCGACGCGTTCGCGATCGAGATCCACACCAGGGCGACGATCAGGATGAACAGGCCCGTCAGGATCCAGCCACCGATGATGCCGGCGAGCGCGAGGCCGCGGCCACCCTCGCCGGTCTGCTTGATCTTGCCGAGGGCGATGTGGCCCATGATCGCGCCGGCCGGGCTCGTCAGGATGATGATCGGCCAGATGATGATGCCGCCGAACGCGAAGACGATCGACAGGATCGACAGGACGTTCGTCTTCGGGCGCTGCGCGTAGGGCTGGTACGTGTACGGGTTCGACGCGTAGGGCTGCTGCTGCGGCTGCGCGTACGGGTTCTGCTGCTGGCCGTACGGGTTCTGCGGGGCGCCGTACGCGTTCGGCTGTTGCGGGGCCGCGTACGGGTCCTGCTGCTGCGCGTACGGGTTCGACTGGGGCTGCGGGGCCGAGTACGGGTTCTGTTGCTGCTGGCCGTACGGGTTCGGCTGCTGCTGCTGGCCGTAGGGGTTCTGGGGCTGCTGCGGCTGGCCGTACGGGTTCGGCTGCTGCGGGGCCGCGTACGGGTCCTGCTGCTGGCCGTACGGGTTCTGGGGCGCTTCCGGGGCCGACGGAGCCTGCGGTGCGTCGGGGGCCTGCGGGGCGTCCGGGGCCGGCGAGCCATCGGGCTGTCCGTTCGCTGGGCCGTTCGGCGTCTCGCCCGGCTTCGGCCACTCGTTCTGATCGGACACCGTCCACCCCTCTCGGGCGTCCGGTCTCTCCGACGCCCGTGTGAATCCTCCCACAGGCTCCCGACGACCGACCGGGTGCGGCCGGCCAGACCTGATCAGAGCGGGTCAGAGCTGGTCAGACCGGGTCAGACCTGGACGGTCGTCACCGGCAGGGTCGAGTCCGCAGCGATGCCGAGGTCGCTCGGCGCGTGCCCCTCGGCCACGAGTCGGGCGCCGACGGCGGCGATCATCGCGCCGTTGTCGGTGCACAGGTCGAACGGCGGGATCCGGAGCCGCACGCCAGCGGCCGCGCAGCGCTCCTCGGCGACCTGTCGCAGTCGGGCGTTCGCGACGACCCCACCGCCGAGCAGCAGCCGGTCGACCCCGGTGTCGCGGCACGCGTTCAGGGCCTTGGTCAGCAGGACGTCGACGACGGCCTCGCGGAAGCTCGCGGCGACGTCGGCCACCGGCACCTCGCGGCCCTCGTCGCGGCAGCGCTCGACCCACCGTGCGACGGCGGTCTTGAGCCCCGAGAACGAGAAGTCGTACCGGTGCGCGGCCATGTCCTTCGGCAGCGTCAGTCCCCGAGGGAACCGGATCGCCGTCGGGTCGCCGTCGGCCGCGGCTCGGTCGATCTGCGGGCCGCCGGGGTAGGGCAGTCCGAGCAGCCGCGCGACCTTGTCGAACGCCTCGCCCGCCGCGTCGTCGATCGTCTCGCCGAGCAGTTCGACGTCGCCGACCAGGTCCCGCACCAGCAGCAGTGACGTGTGACCGCCGGAGACCAGCAGCGCGATCGTCGGCAGCTCGATCTCGCTGCCGTCCTCGCGCAGCACGTCGGCGCCGACGTGCCCGACCAGGTGGTTCACGCCGTACAGGGGCTTGCCGGTGGCCACGGCGAGCGCCTTCGCGGCCCCCACTCCGACCATGAGCGCCCCGGCCAGGCCCGGCCCGGCGGTCACCGCGACGGCGTCGAGTTCGTCGAGGGTGACGCCGGCACGGTCGAGTGCCTCGTGCAGCGTCGGGGTCATCGCCTCCAGGTGGGCCCGTGCGGCGACCTCGGGCACGACCCCGCCGTAGCGCGCGTGCTCCTCCATGCTCGAGGCGATCACGTTCGCGAGCAGGGTGCTCCCCCGCACGATGCCGATGCCGGTCTCGTCGCAACTCGTCTCGATGCCGAGCACCAGTGGTTCAGTCGCGCTCACCGAGGGCCTCCTGTCCGATGGGTCCGACGCCCGACGACCGCTCGGCGTCCGGGCCGGGCAGTTCCACCCGCATCACCCAGGCGTCGACGCCGTCCGGTTGGTAGTAACGCGGTCGGGTCGCGATGTGCTCGAACCCGAACGCCGTGTACATCGCCTGCGCCACGGGGTTGTCCGCGCGCACCTCGAGGAACACCTCGCGCACACCGCGGCGCCGCGCCTCGTCGAGCAGCTCCGTGAACAGGACCCTCCCGAGCCCCTTGCCGCGCTGGTCCGCGGCGACGGCGATGGTCTGCACGTCGGCCACCGGGTTCCCCGCGAGCGACGAGAGCCCGGCGTACCCGACGACCAGCGGGGCAGAGGCGTCGCCGGCCGTCTCGATCACGACGTAGTACCCGTGCGGTGAGTACAGCTCGCCGGACATCTGCGACGCCGACCAGGCGTCCGTCGGGAACGAGACGTGCTCGAGCCACATGATGTCGTCGAGGTCCTGCGGGTGTGCTCGCCGCAGGCGGAGCCCGTCCGGCAGGGTCACTGCTTCACCCGCTTCGGCGCACCCGGCACCGTGACGTCGGGGTCGCGCAGGTACAGGGGCGTGTCCTGGTCGAACGCCGCACCGGACGCGAGCCGGTCCGCGGCGAGCGAGCCGAGCCTCCAGGCCGGGATGGACGCGACCGTCACGCGGTCCCAGCCCACCGCTCCGGGCCGGGAGGCGCGGATCGCGTCGTCGAGATCGGCGGGCTTGGCGAGTCCGGGGCCGGCCACGCGGACGCCGTCGGCGTCGTAGGCGCTCCAGTAGACCTCGCGGCGGCGGGCGTCCGTGAGGACGACGAACGGCCCGGCGATCCCCGAGTCGCGCTGGTCGAGGGCGACGGCGTCGTGGCTGACGAGGGGCAGGACGGGGACGCCGCGGGCTGCGGCGAAGGTGCGGGCGGCGGCGATGCCGACGCGCAGGCCGGTGAAGGGGCCGGGGCCCATGCCGGCGACGACGCCGGTGACGTCGGCTCCGGTGATGCCGGCCTCGGCGAGGGTCTCGGCGAGGAACGGGCCGATCACCTCGGCATGCCGGCGGCTGTCCTCGGTGTCGCGGGTCGCGAGGGCCTGGCCGGTGGCCGGGTCGACGACGGCGACGGAGGTCCCGGCAGAGGTGTCGATCGCGAGCAGCACCCGTCCATCGTAGGCGGCGGTCAGCGCACTGGCAGCCCGCGGGACCACGCGACCTCGTGGTCCAACTGCCCGGTCCGGCGGAACAGTCGGACCTGGTGGGTGTCCGGCAGCGCGGCGGCCAGTGCACGTCGGTCGGCGGGCGTGAAGCCGAGCGACCGCCAGAACGGACCGGAGCGACGCGAGAACAGCCACGCACGCTCGGCACCGGCCTCGGTCGCCCGCTCGATCGCGAACCGCGCCAGGCGTGTACCGGCCCCGGAACCGCGGTGCTGCGGCGCGACGGCCACGCTCCGGACGAGGACGTGCCGGCCGTCAGCGCTCGCCTCGAACCCGGTGCTGCCGACCACCCTGCCGTCGTCGTCGCGGTCGAGCCAGAGCCGCACCGTCGGCTCGTCGAGGCCCGCGAGGGTCAGGTCGGCACCGACGAGGAACGCGCGGAGCGCCTCGACGTCGTCCGCGTCGACGGGCTGCAGGGTCAGAGGGCCACGCCTTCCCAGCGCGGGCCGGTGGCGGTGACGACGACACGGCGGGGCTCGTCGGGCACGTCGTCCGGGTCCGTGTCGTGAGCGGCCGCGTCGTCGACACCGGTGGCACGGGTGATCTCGACGTCGAGCACGCTGTCGCTGATGCCGTCGACCATGCCGCGGCCCCACTCGACGACGACGATCGCGGCGTCCCAGTCGAGGTCGAGGTCGTCGAGCTCGACCGGGTCGGACAAGCGGTAGGCGTCGACGTGCACCAGGTCGGGTCCGGCGGTCGTCGGGTGCGTCCGGGCGAGGACGAAGGTCGGGCTGGACACCTGGCCGCGTGCACCGAGTGCGGCGCCGAGCCCGCGCGTCAGGGTCGTCTTGCCGGCACCGAGTGGTCCGGTCAGCACGACGAGGTCCCCGGCGCGCAGCACCGCGGCCAACCGGGCCCCGAGCTCCCCCATCGCCTCGGTGCCGTCGACGGAGGTGTCGAGCAGGACGTGCGGCGACCCGGTCACGGCCGCTCGCCCCGCAGGTACTCCCCGACCCGTCCCTCGATGTCGTGGCCCTCGTAGAACCGCGGCACACGGCTGCCGATCCGGCAGACGATCTCCTCGCCGATGGTCTCGAGCGCCGCGCCCCACTCGAGCACGGTCATCTCGTCGTGCTCGCCGGTGCCGAACAGCACGACGGTGTCGCCGGTCTGCACGTCGTCCTCGCCGACGTCCACCAGGAACTGGTCCATCGCGACGCGGCCGGCGATCGGGTAGCGCTTTCCGCGGATCGCGACCTCGATGCGGCCCTGCGCCAGACGCGGGACCCCATCGGCGTACCCGACGGGCACGAGGGCCAGGGTCGTCTCGGTCGCGGTGCGGTACGTGTAGTCGTAGGAGACGCCTGTGTCGACGGGGACGCGCTTCGTCTTCGCGACCGACGCGGTCAGGGTCATCACCGGCTCGAGTCCGAGGTCGGCCGCCGAGACGCCGTCGGCTCCGGGGATGCCGAACAGGTTCGCGCCCATGCGGACCATGTCCTTGCGGAACTCCTTGCGCTCCAGCCCCGCGAGCGACGCGGCGACGTGCTCCATCGGGACGTCGAGCCCCAGGTCCTCGGCGATCTCGATCGCGGCGTCGAACACGGCGACCGCGGCGCTGTCCTCGTGGTCGGACGCCTCGGCCAGGTGCGTGTACGCGGCGACGACCTCGATGCGGCCGTTCCGCTGGGCGTCCCGGGCGAGCTCGACGAGCGCCGGCCAGTCCGCCGGGGTCGCGCCGTCGCGGTGCAGGCCGGAGTCGACGCCGAGGTGCACCCGGGCCGGTCGCTGGTCGACGGCGTCGATGATGCGCTGCAGCTCGGCGGCGTTCGAGACGCCGAGGTCGACGGCCGAGTCGATGGCGTCACGGAAGTCCAGGTCGGGGTCGTGCTGCCAGGTGAACAGGTGGACGTCCTCGCCGACGCCGATCGAGCGCAGGCGCAGGGCCGCGGGCACCGTCAGCACACCGATCCAGCGGATGCCGGCGTCGACGGCGGCGAGCGCGATCGGCTCGAGGCCGTGCCCGTAGGCGTCGGCCTTCATGATCGCCATCACCTCGACCGGGTCCATCCACTCACGGACACGGTCGAGGTTGGCACGGTAGGCGTCGAGGTCGATGCGGGCCTGACGCAGCGGTGCGGAGCTCACGTCGTCCTCCGTTCCACGCTGCGGCCGATCCGGGCGACCACCTCGTAGTTGATCGTGCCGATGGCGTCGGCCCAGTCCTCGACGGCGGGGTCGCCGTTCGCGGGGTCGCCCCACAGCACCGCTTCGTCGCCGACCTGCACGTCGGCGTCGCCGATGTCGACGTGCATGGCGTTCATCGCGACGCGTCCGACCACCGGGAACGTCCGGTCGCCGATCCGCACCGAGACCCGGTTGCCGAAGTCGCGGTCGAAGCCGTCCGCGTAGCCGAGGCCGATCACGGCGAGACGGGTGTCCGTCTCGGCGCGCCAGGTGTAGCCGTAGGAGACACCGTCGCCCGCGGCGACCGGCACGGTGCGGAGCACGGCGGCGGTGACCCGCATCGCCGGGCGCAGCCCCAGGTCGGCCGAGGTGCGACCGTCGAAGGGGCTCAGTCCGTACAGGGCGAGTCCGACGCGGGACAGGTCGTGGCGGGTCTCCGGCACGGCGATGCTCGCGGCACTCGCGGCGAGGTGCACCACGTCCGGCACGATGCCGTTCGCGGCGAGGCCGTCCAGCGCCCGCTGCAGTGCGGCGTCCTGGTCGAGGTCGTCGGTGCGCGACGCGTTCGACAGGTGGGACATGAGCCCCTCGACCCGGGTGCGGTTGCCGCCGCGGGCCAGGGCGCCGGCGGTCGCGAAGAGCTCGGCCCACTCGGACTCGACCGCACCGTTGCGGCTCAGGCCCGTGTCGACGCACAGGTGCACGGCGCGGACGTCGGAGTCGGCTGCTGCGGAGAGCTGCTCCACGCTCGACACCGCTGGCGTGACGTCGAACTGCGCCGCGCGGCGGAAGTCCTCGTCGGGGGCGTGCAGCCACGCGAGGATCCGGACCCCCTCGTCGATGCCACCTTGACGGAGCGCGACGGCCTCGTCGATGTCGGCGACCCCGAGCCACTCCGCACCGGCGTCCACGAAGGCCTGCGCGGCGTCGAGGGCACCGTGACCGTAGGCGTTCGCCTTGACCACCGCGATGACCCCGGCCGGGGCGACCCGGTCGGCGATGGTCGCGTAGTTCTCGATCAGGGCTCCGCGATCGACCGTGATGCCGGTGAACGCGCTCACGGGACCGTTCCTTCCAGGACCACGTCTGTTCCTTCCAGGACCACGAACGCGGTCGCGATCCCTCCATCATGCGAGAGCGACAGGTGCACGCTCGTCACGCCACGCGCGTCAGCCACCTGCCGGGCACCCTGGTGCAGGGTGAGCGACGGGTTCCGCTGGTCGTCGGACACGACCTCGAGGTCCTGCCAGCTCAGCCCGGCACTCGACCCGAAGGCCTTGATCAGGGCTTCCTTCGCCGCGAACCGTGCGGCGAGGGACGCGATCGGCCGGGGTTCGCCGTCACGGACCTGCTCGGACGGCGTGAACAGCCGCGCCCGCATCGCCGGTGTGCGCTCCAGCACCCGTTCGAACCGCTCCAGGTCGACCACGTCGACCCCGATCCCGATGATCACCGTCGCGACTACTCGACGGTGACCGACTTCGCGAGGTTGCGTGGCTGGTCGACGTCGAGGCCCTTGGCCGCGGCGAGCTCCATGCCGAACATGTGCAGCGGTGCCACGGCGAGCAACGGCTCGAACAGCGGGGTCGCGAGCGGGATCCGCAGGACCTCGTCGGCGAAGGGCAGCACCGCGGCGTCGCCTTCTTCGGCGATCGCGATCACCCGGGCGCCGCGGGCGCGGATCTCCTGGATGTTCGAGACGACCTTCGGGTGCAGCGATCGGGGGTCGCGCGGCGACGGCACGATGACGAAGACGATCTGACCCGGCTCGATCAGGGCGATCGGGCCGTGCTTGAGCTCACCGGCGGCGAAGCCCTCGGCGTGGATGTACGCGAGCTCCTTGAGCTTGAGGGCGCCCTCGAGTGCGATCGGGTAGCCGACGTGGCGACCGAGGAACAGCACGCTCCGGGTGTCCGCCATCCAGCGGGCCAGGTCCTTGATGCCGGCGGCGTCCTCGATGGTCTGCTGCAGCTTCGGGGCGAGGCCCTCGAGCTCGGCGACCTGCTCGGCGATCTGCTCGGTGGTGAGCGTGCCGCGCAGCGTCGCCAGGTGCAGCCCGAGCAGGTACAGCGCGACGCCCTGGGCGATGAAGGCCTTGGTCGACGCGACGGCGACCTCGGGTCCGGCGTGCGTGTAGATCACGGCGTCGGACTCACGCGGGATCGTGGCGCCCTGGGTGTTGCAGATCGACAGGACCTGCGCGCCCTGCTCGCGGGCGTACTTGACGGCCATGAGCGTGTCCATGGTCTCGCCGGACTGGCTGATCGAGACGACCAGGGTGCGCTCGTTCAGCACCGGGTCGCGGTACCGGAACTCGTGCGCGAGCTCGACCTCGACCGGCACACGTGCCCACTGCTCGATGGCGTACTTGCCGAGGATGCCGGCGTAGGCGGCGGTGCCACAGGCGATCACGATGACGCGGTCGACGGTCGCCAGGCGGTCGGCGATCGGGTCGAGGTCGGTCAGCGTGACGGCACCGTCGTGCACGCGACCGAGGATCGTCTTCGCGACGGCCTCGGGCTCCTCGCTGATCTCCTTCGCCATGAACGAGCTCCAGCCGCCCTTGTCGGCGGCGGAGGCGTCCCAGTTGACCTCGAACTCGCTCGGCGTGGCCGGGGTGCCGTCGAAGTGGATGACGTCCACGCCGTCGGGGCGGATCGTGGCGATCTCGTCCTGCCCGATCGACAGCGCGCGCTGCGTGTAGGCGACGAACGCGGCGACGTCCGAGCCCATGAAGTTCTCGCCGTCACCGAGCCCGACCACCAGGGGCGAGTTGCGACGGGCACCGACGACGACGCCGGGCTGGTCGGCGTGCACGACGAGGAGCGTGAAGGCCCCCTCGAGTCGCTGCACGGCCTGCTGCATGGCTGCGGTCAGGTCACCGGTCTCGCGGAAGGCGCGTCCGACCAGGTGCGCGGCGACCTCGGAGTCGGTCTCGCTGCGGAACTCGATGCCCTCGGCCTGCAGTTCGGCACGGAGCTCGGAGAAGTTCTCGATGATGCCGTTGTGGATGAGGGCGAGCTTGTCGCCGTCGGCCAGGTGCGGGTGGGCGTTGCCGTCGGTCGGGCCACCGTGGGTCGCCCAGCGGGTGTGCCCGATGCCGGTCGCGCCGTCCGGGATCGGCGACGACTCGAGCTCGTCGACCAGGGCCTGGAGCTTGCCGGCCTTCTTGGCCGACACGAGGTCTCCGGCTGGGTCGACGACGGCGATGCCCGCCGAGTCGTAGCCGCGGTACTCGAGGCGACGGAGGCCACCGAGGAGGACGTCCTGGCTGCTGTTGCTGCCGACGTAGCCGACGATTCCACACATGGAACCGATCCTACGGTCTGCCTGGACGCCCACCCTGCGAAGTCCCGGGGGTGGGGATAACGTTTCGGCCATGGGACGCTTCGACGACATCGCCATCACCACGCTGCACGGCGAGGACACCACGTTCGGCGCCTACGCCGACAAGGCCGTACTGGTCGTGAACGTCGCCTCCCGGTGCGGCCTCGCCCCGCAGTACGAGCAGCTCGAGGCCCTGCAGAAGCAGTACGGCCCCCGCGGGTTCACGGTGCTGGGCTTCCCGAGCAACCAGTTCCTGCAGGAGCTCGGCTCGTCCGAGGCGATCGACGAGTACTGCTCCACCACGTGGGGCGTGACGTTCCCGATGTCCGAGAAGGTCAAGGTCAACGGCAAGAGCGCGCACCCGCTCTACCAGGCCCTCAAGGAGACCCCGGACGCCGACGGCAAGGCCGGCCGGGTCGCCTGGAACTTCGAGAAGTTCCTCGTCGCCCCCGACGGCACCGTGACGCGCTTCCGTCCCACCACGAAGCCGGACGCCCCCGAGGTCGTCGCCGCCATCGAGGCGGCCCTGCCCGCCTGACGCGTCGCGTCCTGCGGGCGCGCACCGAGCACTGGACGGGAGGCCCGGGGCACGTGAGCCGACCGGCTCACGTGCCCCGGGCCTGGCGTCTGTACGCTCGATCCCATGCCGTTCTCGGAGACCGCCGTCGCGCACCCGACCCCGTTCGTGGAGATCCCGCGTGACGAGTGGTCCCAGCTCGCCCCGAAGGAGCACCTGTCGCTCACCGAGACCGAGATCGTGCAGCTGCGCGGTCTCGGCGACCGGCTGGACATGCAGGAGGTGCAGGAGGTCTACCTGCCCCTGTCCCGCCTGCTCACGCTCTACGCCGCCGGTGCGCGCAACCTGCACGCCGAGACGAGCCGGTTCCTCGGGGAACGCGCCGGCCGCACGCCGTTCGTCATCGGCGTCGCGGGCTCCGTCGCGGTCGGCAAGTCCACGGTCGCCCGTCTGCTGCGCGAGCTGACGAAGCGCTGGCCGGACACCCCTCGGGTCGAGCTCGTGACGACCGACGGCTTCCTGTACCCGAACGCCGAGCTGGAGCGACGCGGGATCATGGACCGCAAGGGCTTCCCGGAGTCGTACGACCGCCGCTCCCTGCTGCGCTTCGTGAGCCAGGTGAAGAGCGGGGCGACCGAGGTCCGCGCGCCGTACTACTCGCACCTGGTCTACGACATCGTGCCCGATGCCGAGATCGTCGTCCGGCAGCCCGACGTGCTCATCGTCGAGGGCCTCAACGTGCTGGCGCCCCCGGTGCACGGGCGGCTCGCGCTGTCCGACCTGTTCGACTTCACGATCTACGTGGACGCGAAGACGAAGGACATCGAGTCCTGGTACGTCGACCGGTTCCTCGCGCTGCAGGAAGAGGCGTTCTCGAGCCCCGACTCGTTCTTCCACCGGTTCGCCTCGCTCTCGCGTGAGGACGCGGTACGGACGGCGACCGAGGTCTGGCGGGCGATCAACGAGCCGAACCTGATCGAGAACGTGCTGCCCACGCGCTCCCGCGCCACCCTGGTGCTGAAGAAGGGCGCGAACCACAAGGTGAACTCGGTCCTGCTCCGCAAGATCTGACGGGGCAGCGCAAAACACCGGTGTTCGCGAGCTGAACCGCGGTCTGCGCGTGTTCGACCGGCGAACACCGGTGTCTTGCGGAGGAAACCCCTACGCGGCGTCGAGCGCCAGGCGGTCCTGCACGACGGCGGCCAGCTCCTCGGCGATGCGCTGGGCAGCGTCCTGCGAGGCAGCCTCGACCATGACGCGCACGACCGGCTCGGTGCCCGACGGACGGAGCAGCACACGGCCGCTGTCCCCGAGCGCCTCGCTCGCGGCGGCGATGGCGTCCTGCACGCCCTGGTCGGCGAGCCCGTGACGATCGACGCCCCGGACGTTGAGCAGCACCTGCGGGAACACGGTCATGCACGAGGCGAGCTCCTGCAGCGACTTCCCCGTCCGCGCCATCTCGGCCACCAGGTGCAGCCCGGTCAGGATGCCGTCGCCCGTGGTGGCGAACTCGTTGAAGATGATGTGGCCGGACTGCTCGCCACCGATGGAGTAGTCGCCCTCGGTCATCTTCTCGAGCACGTAGCGGTCACCCACGCCGGCCTCGATCACGGTGATGCCCGCGTCGGCCATGGCGCGCTTCAGCCCGAGGTTCGACATGACCGTCGCGACGAGGGTGTCGTCCTTCAGGCGGCCGCGCTCCTGCAGGGACAGCGCGAGGATCGCCATGATCTGGTCACCGTCGATCGCGTTGCCCGCGGCGTCGACCGCCAGGCAACGGTCCGCGTCACCGTCGTGCGCGATGCCGACGTCGGCACCGTGCTCGAGCACCGCGCGGGCGAGGTTGTCGATGTGGGTCGACCCGACGCCGTCGTTGATGTTCCAGCCGTCGGGGTCGGCGCCGATGAGCGTCACGCGGGCCCCCGCGTTGACGAAGACCTCGGGCGAGACGCCGGCGGCGGCACCGTTGGCGCAGTCGAGCACCACGTGGATGCCGTCGAGCCGGTGCGGCAGTGTGCCGAGCAGGTGCACCACGTAGCGGTCCTCGGCGTCGGCGAACCGCGAGATGCGCCCGACGTCGATGCCGGTGGGGGTGGGGGCGGAGTGGTCGTGCATGGCCGCTTCGATGCGGTTCTCGACCTCGTCCGGCAGCTTGCGGCCACCCGTGGCGAAGAACTTGATCCCGTTGTCGGGAGCGGGGTTGTGCGATGCGGAGATCATCACGCCGAAGTCGGCGTCGATGTCCGCGACGAGGAACGCCGCGGCGGGGGTGGGGATGACCCCGGCGTCGAGCACGTCGACGCCGGCCGAGGCGAGCCCGGCCGCGACGGCGGCACCGAGGAACTCGCCGGAGACGCGCGGGTCACGCGCGAGGACCGCGCGCGGGCGCGGTCGACCCGACGCCCGGCGGGCGTCGGCATGGTGTCCGTGTGTGAGGACGGCCGCGCTCGCCTGGGCAAGACCCAGTGCGAGCGCGGCCGTCAGCTCGCCGTTGGCGAGACCACGAACCCCGTCGGTACCGAACAGACGCGGCATGGCGATCTTCAGCCGGTGACGACTAGCGCTTCGAGAACTGCGACGCCTTGCGGGCCTTCTTGAGACCGGCCTTCTTGCGCTCGATGACGCGGGCGTCACGGGTGAGGAAGCCGGCCTTCTTGAGGGTCGCGCGGTTGTTCTCGCGGTCGATCTCGTTCAGGGTGCGGGCGATGGCGAGGCGGAGCGCGCCGGCCTGACCCGAGGGGCCGCCACCGGTGATGCGGGCGACGACGTCGTACGAGCCGAGGAGCTCGAGCACCTTGAAGGGGTCGTTGATGAGCTGCTGGTGCAGCTTGTTCGGGAAGTAGTCCTCGAGCGTGCGGCCGTTCACGACGAACGTGCCGGAGCCCGGGACGAGCCGGACGCGCGCGATGGCCTCCTTGCGGCGCCCGACGGCACCGCCGGAGACGTTGAGGATCTGACGGGGAGCAGCCTCGGCAGCGGCGGGTGCGCTCTCCGTGGTGAAGCTCTCCGGGGTCTGGTCGAGGGAATCAGCGATCTGAGCCATGAGTTTTTTCGTGTCCTTGAAGTCGTCGTGGCCGGAACTACTGTGCGACCTGGTCGAAGATGTACGGCTTGGGCTGCTGCGCGGCGTGCGGGTGCTCCGCGCCGGCGTAGACCTTCAGCTTCTTGAGCTGCTCGCGGCCGAGGGTGTTCTTCGGCAGCATGCCGCGGATCGCCTTCTCGACGGCGCGGGTGGGGTGCTTCTCGAGCATCTCCGGGTAGGAGGTCGCCGTCAGGCCGCCCGGGTAGCCCGAGTGACGGTAGTAGACCTTCTTCGCGAGCTTCGAACCGGTCAGGGCGACCTTGTCGGCGTTCACGATGATGACGAAGTCACCCATGTCCATGTGCTGGGCGAAGGTGGCCTTGTGCTTGCCGCGCAGGAGCGCCGCGGCGTGGGTGGCTAGACGGCCGAGGACGACGTCGGTGGCGTCGATGACGATCCAGTCGTGCTGGACGTCTGCCGGCTTCGGTGAGAACGTGCGAGTCACAGGAGTGCTGCTTTCGTGTCGAGGTGAGGAGTCCGTGAATCCCACTCCGGTCGGGAGTTCCACGGGCAGAAGCACGGGGAACACCTCTGTTGGAGGGCTCATCTGACTGTCCGCGCGCGGGGCGCACAGACCAAGGTGAGAGCTTAGCCGACGCGGGGTACGTCGGTCAAACGCGTCCCGCTGCCGGCCTGGAGGCGCGGGGCGGCCCCGCACCGCGCCTCCCGTCCGTCGCGCGGTCGCGCCCACCACCCATGGTGCGCAGAAACGGTCGGGTCCGCTGTTCGAACCCGACCATTCCTGCTCACGAAGTGCGCCCGTGGGGCGTGGGGACTACTCCGCAGCCACCGTCCGACGTCGGCGACGCACGACCAGCACACCCGCACCCGCCGCGAGCAGCAGGAACGCCACCAACGCACCGGCACCGAGGCCGGAAGCGCCCGTGAACGCGAGCTGCCCATCCGTGGTGATCGTGATCGGGGTCCACCCGATCAACGACCCGTCAGCAGCCGTCACCGCCAACCGGTGCACCCCAGCCACCGTGTCCGCCGGGATCGTCACCCGCACCGTCCCGTCAGCAGCCACCACCGCCGTACCGATCAACGTCGGCTCCGAGAACAGCCACACGTTCACCGTGTCACCGGCCGACGCCGTGCCGACCGTCACCGTGATCGTCTCCCCCGCACGAGCGGTCGCCGGGGCGGAGATCCCACCACGGTTCGCCTCCGTCAACAGCGACCCAGACGGCGCCACCGGAGCAACCGGCGGGGTGATCCCGTCGACCGGCGGCACCGGAGTCGGCACCGGCGTCGGGGTCGGGGTCGGCACCGGCGTCGGGTCCGTGCCCGGGTCGGTGCCCGCGGCGTCGAGGTCGAACCCGACCAGGATCGGGTCGTGGTCGCTCGCCCGGTACACGTCGTCGTTGTACAGGTTCGTGGCGTTGTAGTTGTAACGGCTGTACTCCAGGCCCACCGACTCGACCGAGTTGATGTTCCAGATGTCCACGCCGGTGACCGTCTCGAGCGCGGCCTCCGACGCGAACACGTGGTCGAGCGAGCCGCTCAGGCCGGAGAACACGTACGAGTACTCGGTGCTGTCGAGCGCCGGGCCGAGGTCGGTGTAGCCGGCCTCGTCGAGGACCACCACCGGGTCCTCCTTGCTGTAGGCGTTGAAGTCGCCGAGCATGAACACCTTGTCGGTGCCGTACTGCTCCTGCATGTCGGTGGAGAACGTCACCAGGGCCTTCGCCTGCTCGACGCGGTCGGCGTTCGACGCACCCTGCCCATCGCCCTGGTCGGCGTTCTCGCCGGTGCCGGAGCCCTTCGACTTGAAGTGGTTCGCGATCACCAGGAAGTCGTCGTCCGCGGTGCCGCCGACCGGGCGGAACGCGTCCGCGACGGGCTGGCGGGCGTTCGTGAACGCGTCGTCGAGCAGGATCGTCGACTCGCCGACGGGCTCGACGCGGTCCTTCTTGTAGATCAGGGCGAGGCGGATGACGTCCTCGCTCGCGGGCACGACAGCCGGGGACTTCGCGTAGGCCCAGGTGTCCTGGCCGGTGGCGGCGTTGAGCGCGTCGACCAGGGTGGCCACGGCGGCGTCACGGTCCTGACCGAAGCGGACGGAGTTCTCGATCTCCTCGAGCGAGACGACGTCGGCGTCCAGGCCGTTGATCGCCTTGACGATCTTGACCTGCTGACGCAGGAAGTCCTCCTGCTCGGCGGCACCGCGGGCGTCGCAGCCCGAGTTCACCGTGACCGGGTCCCCGGCACGGTCGGTGTAGTACTTGCAGCCGCTGAGCTCGTCGCCCGTGGTCGGGAAGTAGTTGAGGACGTTGAAGCCGGCGAGCTTCAGCTCACCACCGACGTCCTTCGGTGCCGGCTGGCGCACCTCCGAGAACGACGCCGGCAGTTCGGCGGCCGGGGTCGCACCCGTGATCGGCGCGGTCGGCTGGAACTTCCACCCGTTGTTGCGGTAGTCCAGGACGACCGGCTCGGTGAAGGTGGCGGCGGCCCCGACGGTGACCGGGCCCTGGGTGAGCCACGACACCGGGATGCCCTGGTTCGCCTGGGTCAGGAAGTTGGTGCTCGCACCGTCGTCGAGCGTGACCTTGCGCGCGGCGTTGTCGGCCTCGACGGCCTTCGCCTCGGCACTGCCCGGTCGGCCGACCTCCGTCGGCTGGATCAGACGCTTCGTGCCGCTGGCGAGCACGACCTCGCCGTACTGGTTCGTCGTGTAGTTGTCGGCGACGGTGTACGCCCCCTGGGGAGCGACGAGCATGCTCTCGAGCGACTCGCGCTGGGCGTCGGACGACGGGAACGCGACCGCGGCCGGCTGCGGTGCCGCGACGCTGCCGTCCAGCTGCTGCAGCGACGAGGCCCCGGACACCGTGAGCTCGGTCAGGCCGAAGTACTCGGACACGGCGCCGGTGACCCGCACGTGGTCGCCCTCGTGCACCAGCCCGGCGGTGGCGGACGAGAAGACGAACACGGCGTCGGACGCGGTGTGGGCGCCGAGGTCGATCGCGCCGCCGGTGCCCGGGGTCTGGATCGTGTAGCCGTTGAAGCCGCCGGTGCCGTAGACCGCGGTGACGACGCCGTCGGTCGTGACGTTCTTGCCGGCGTACGGCGAGGTGTCCGTGGTGCCCTGCAGCTGGGCGATGGTCACCGTCTCGGCGGGGGTGCCGGGCGTGGGGGTCCCGCCGTCACCCGGGTCGGTCGGTTCCGTGGGCTCGGTCGGTGCCGTCGTCTCGCCCGCGGCGTTCCGCGGGGTGAACGTCGTCGTCACCGTGAAGTCCGCACCGTTGACGTCGGTGTCCGTGGTGCCCTGGCGGACCAGGCCGTTCGGCACGGAGTTGTCCCCGGTCACGGTGCGCACGGCCGACTCGTACGTGTTCGAGGCGCCGTAGCCGAGCAGGTCGACCACGCCGTCGGTGCCGGTGGCGACGGGTCCGGCGGCGAGCGCCAGGGGTGCGGTGGCGTCTGACAGCACGAGCGTGCCGGTGGTGCCCGACGGGTTGAGCGTCGCGGTGTCGTCGGCTGCGGGCAGGTCCTCGCCAGCCGGGCTGGCCCCGCCGTTGCCCGCCATCGACACCAGGAAGGTGCCCTTCGCCGGCACGGTGCCCTGGAGCGCACTGGCCGAGAACGTGCCGGCGCCCGTGGCGGACCGGTACTGCAACGACCACCCGTCGAGCGACACGGCGGCGTCGGTCGGGTTGCCGATCTCGACGAACTTCTCGTTGTAGAACGCGCCCTTGCTCCCCGCCTTCAGGTAGGCCTCCTCGATGACGAGGCCGGTCCCCTCGGGGTTCGCGGTCGCTGCGGTGACGGTGACGAGTGGGGCCGCGAAGAACGTCGCGGCCGCCGTGGCGCACAGCAGAGTGTGCCCGAGGGTGTTGGCCATGCCCGCACGCTACCGACCTGCGGGGACATTCAGGTTGCGTCGAGGTAAATGATTGCGTTCGGCAACATCAGCCGATCGCGCGGCACCAGCCGATCGCGTTCGGCGGCACAGCCGATCGCGCGGCATCAGCCGATCGGCATCCAGGTCCCGCCCACACGTCGGACGGCCGGTCCGTGTCCCGGCAGCACGAGGGCCGGGAACGGCAGCGCCCGTGCCGACTCGAGCGCGCGGTCCTGGTCGGCGGTGAAGAACGGTGTGATCATCCGCGGGCGTGGGGCCCACGACCCCGGCTGGGTGTCGTGCCGGCTGACGACCGCGTCGCCGGTGACGATCGCGTCCGCCGCGGGCAGCAGGTACGCGGTCGAGCCGTCGGTGTGGCCGACGGCCGGGAACGGCGAGATCGCCCGACCCGCGAAGTCCGCACCGGTGAACGCGCGAGCGGACGGCACGGTGGTGGGTCGGAGGGCGTCGGAGCGGATCGCCCGTGCCAGCCAGGCGAGCACGCGCGGGCTGGCAAGTCGGCCGCCGATCTCCGCCGGCGTGACCTGCTGCCGTTCCGGCCCGCGCACGTTGGCGAGCTCGTCGGCGTGGGCGAGCACCTCGACGTCGGGGTACCGCTCGAGGATCCCGGGGATGCCGCCGACGTGGTCGACGTGTCCGTGCGTCACGTAGACGCGACATAGGTCGGCGGGGTCGTGTCCGGCGGCGCGCACGGTGTCGAGCACGAGGTCGGTGTCGGCCGGGTACCCGGCGTCGATCAGCGCGACGCCGTCCTCCTCCGCCAGCACCACCCAGTTGGACACCGGGCCCTCGACGAAGACGACTCCGGGGGCGACGGACACGACGGAACGGGGTTCGCGCGGGCTCATCCCTCGACGGTACCGTCCACCGACCGTCGGGCCCGGGTCTGCTCCGCCCGCTCCGCGAGCTCCGCGTCCGCCGGGTAGCCCACCTCGGTCAGGGTCAGCCCCTTCGCGGGCGCGGTCTTGAAGGCGCTCGTGCGCTCCTCGGCGACGCGCAGTTCCTCGAGGCGGTCCGGGCCGAAGCGACCCTCGCCGACGGCGATGGTCGCGCCGACCATCGCCCGCACCATCGAGTGGCAGAAGGCGTCGGCCTGGAGGCGCGCCACCAGCACGCCGTCCGGCTCGCGGTCCCAGCGGAACTGCTGCAACGTCCGGATGGTCGTCGCTCCCTCGCGCGGCTTGCAGAACGTCGCGAAGTCGTGCAGCCCGAGCAACCTCAGCGCACCGCGCTCCATCGCTGCCGGATCGAGCCGCGCCGCGTGCCAGACCGTGTGCCCACGACGACGTGGATCGCGTGGGGCGTCGGCGTCCGCGATCCGGTACTCGTACCGGCGCCAGAGCGGGGAGAACCGCGCGTCGAACCCGGCGGGCGCCACCGAGGCACCGGTGACGACGACGTCCCCCTCGGGTGCCGCGATGCCGTTGACCCGCTTGAGCAGCCCGTCGAGCGGTGAGCGGCCCGTCCCGCGCTTGGCGGTGAGCGCTGCCCACTGCTCCGCCGACAGGTCCAGGTGCGCGACCTGCCCGGTGGCGTGCACCCCGGCGTCGGTGCGTCCGGCGACGGTGAGCAACGGCGGTTCGCCCCAGCGGGTGAACACGGTGGCGAGTGCGGCCTCGAGGGCGCCCTGCACGGTCCGGAGCCCGGGCTGCCGGGCCCACCCGGAGAACGCGGCCCCGTCGTACGCGATGTCCAGCCGCAGCCGCACGTCGCCCGTGCTGTCGGGGTCCTGGAAGCCGACCGTCTCGTCCACGTGACCACCGTAGCGGGGGTGGTCCGTGCCTCCCGGCCCGCGCTCGATCTGTCGGACGGCGACCGCCCGCACCCGCTCAGCCGCGCGGACGACCGAACGCCGACGGACCGGTCCGGGTGTCGAGGTCGTCGGTGGCGCGTCGCTCGGACTCGACGATCCCGCGCAGGGCGACGAGCGCGGCCGACGTGACTGCGACGTGGGAGGGGTTCTCACGCGAGGCGTCGAGCGCTGCCTCGAGTCGCGCGATGGCTTCTTCGGCCTGGTCCTCCGGGGAGTCGCCGCGGATCGTGCTGGCGATCTTCCGCAGGGCCTCGGCGATGGGGGTTGCGAATGTCGGGTCCGGACGCCCGACGCCCTCGGACACCGGGCCGGAGCGTGCCACGAGCTCGGTGAGGTCGGTCGTGTACCAGGCGACCCGCTCCAGGGCCCGGAAACGTCCGCCGTCCTTCTGGAGCCGCGCTCGCGACCCGCGCAGTGCACCACGGGGGTTGAGCCGGCGGCTCTCGTGCGCGATCGCCACCCGCGACCGCACGTCCGCGATCGCGCGGTCCAGGCGGTCCTGCTGGTGGTCCCACGCCTTCTCGTCGCGCTTGCCCTCCTCGAGCACGGCTGCCAGCCCGTCGAGGTGGTCCGCCAGCACGCCGTTCACCGCGTCGATGCGGTGTTCGGCGTCCCAGAAGTGCAGCGGCGGGAACACCAGGAAGTTGACCAGCAGGCCGACGACGACACCCACGGCCATCTGCACGAGGTACCCGAGCGAGTAACCCTCGGCGTTCGCGCCACCGACGAGCAGCACGAAGAGCGCCGCGGTGGACACCCACGAGCTGCCCTCCCCCAGCACCCGGAACCCGCCGACCAGCACCCCGACACCGACCGCGAGCGCGATCGCGAGGAAGCCGGGGTCGCCGACCCACATCGTGAACGCGGCGATGAGGATGCCGAGCGCGATCCCGACCAGGGTCTGCACACCGCTCCGGATGCCCGCGAACACCGTGGTCTGCATCGCGACGACGGCGCCGAGTGGTGCGTAGTACGGGTACTCGGCCGCGACGCCCGGGATGTGCCGCGCCACGAACCAGGCGATCACGGCGGCGGCGGCGGCCTTGCCGGCGTGCAGCAGGCGCGGCTGCGTGCCCGAGGTCCGGCTCCACCGCCAGACCCTCGTCCCCAGACCCGCAACGTGCTGGAACGCCATGACTTCCTTCCCTCGCACCCGGCCGGGGACGTTACGCCGAGCTGTCCGTGCGCGTGACCAGCCTCGGACGCGAGGAAGCCCCCGCGACCTGGGTCGCGGGGGCTTCCTCGTGGTGGTGCAGCGCCCCGGAGGGCACCGGACTACTTGGTGTCGGCGTCGTCCGACTTCTCGGCGGCGTCGGCCTCGACCTCGGCAGCAGCCTCGGTCTCGGACTCGGCAGCAGCCTCGGTCTCGGACTCGGTCTCGACCGGTGCGGACTCCTCGGTGGTCTCGGTCTCCTCGACCGGGGCCTCCTCGGTGGTCTCGTCAGCGGCGGGCTCGTCGACCGGGGCGGCAGCAGCGGCCGGAGCCGAGTTGCGCTTGACCGGAGCGGGCGTGCTCGAGACGGGCTCGAGGACGAGCTCGATCGACGCCAGCGGGGCGTTGTCGCCCTTGCGGAAGCCGAGCTTCGTGATGCGGGTGTAACCGCCCTGGCGGTCCTCGACCTGGGGTGCGATCTCGGTGAACAGCGTGTGCACGACGGACTTGTCGCGCAGGATGCTGATCACACGACGACGCGCGTGCAGGTCGCCGCGCTTCGCGAACGTGATGAGACGCTCGGCGACCGGACGGAGGCGCTTGGCCTTCGTCTCGGTGGTCGTGATGCGACCGTGCGTGAAGAGGGCGTTGGCGAGGTTGCTCAGGAGCAGGCGCTCGTGGGCGGGACCGCCACCGAGGCGGGGGCCCTTGGTGGGCTTCGGCATGTCAGTTCTCCAGTGGTGAAAGTTGTGCGCGCGGTGTCAGCGCGCTTGCGCGTGAGCGCGAGGTCAGTTGTTGGACTCGTCCTCGTCGTACCCGCTGTAGAAGTGGGCGCCGTCGAATCCGGGGACGGTGTCCTTGAGGGACAGGCCGAGCTCGGTGAGCTTGTCCTTGACCTCGTCCACCGACTTCTGACCGAAGTTGCGGATGTTCATGAGCTGCGTCTCCGACAGGGCGACGAGCTCGGACACCGTGTTGATGCCCTCCCGCTTCAGGCAGTTGTAGCTGCGGACCGACAGGTCGAGGTCCTCGATCGGGGTCTGCAGTTCGTTCGAGAGCACGGCGTCGACCGGCGCGGGGCCGATCTCGATGCCCTCGGCCGCCGTGTTGAGCTCGCGAGCGAGCCCGAACAGCTCGACCAGCGTGCGACCGGCCGACGCGATGGCGTCGCGCGGCGTGATGGCCGGCTTCGCCTCGACGTCGACGACCAGGCGGTCGAAGTCCGTGCGCTCACCGGCACGCGTCGCCTCGACGCGGTAGGTGACCTTGAGGACCGGCGAGTAGATCGAGTCGATCGGGATCTGACCGGCTTCGCTGAACTCGGAACGGTTCTGCGTCGCCGAGACGTAGCCACGGCCACGCTCGATCGTGAGCTCGAGCTCGAAGCGCGCGGTGTCGTTCAGGGTCGCGATGACGAGTTCCGGGTTGTGGATCTCGACGCCGGCCGGAGCGGAGATGTCCGCTGCGGTGACCTGACCGGCACCCTGCTTCCGCAGGTACGCCGTGATGGGCTCGTCGTGCTCGCTGGAGACGACCAGGCTCTTGATGTTGAGGATGATCTCGGTGACGTCTTCCTTGACACCCGGAACGGTGCTGAACTCGTGGAGGACGCCGTCGATGCGGATGCTGGTGACAGCCGCGCCGGGGATCGAGGAGAGGAGCGTGCGGCGCAGCGAGTTGCCGAGGGTGTAACCGAAGCCCGGCTCGAGCGGCTCGATGACGAAGCGCGAGCGGTGCTCGGAGATCGGCTCCTCGGTCAGGGTGGGGCGCTGTGCAATGAGCACTGTGGGATTCCTTTCGGCGAAGTGTCCGCTATATGACACTTGGCGGTACGACGGGGCCGCATGGGCCCCGACGGGTCTGTTGAGTTGTGATCACGCGCACACACGTGCGCGATCGAACGACCAGGAATGGCCGCGGGCCCTGCCCGCCCTCGCCGGAACGGATCCGGTCAGGGGACGAGCAGGGCGCGGCCGGTTGCTCCTCGCGTCAGACGCGACGGCGCTTGGGCGGGCGGCACCCGTTGTGCGCCTGCGGCGTGACGTCGTTGATCGAGCCGACCTCGAGGCCAGCGGCCTGGAGGGAGCGGATCGCGGTCTCGCGACCCGAACCCGGGCCCTTCACGAAGACGTCGACCTTCTTGACGCCGTGCTCCTGCGCCTGACGCGCAGCGGACTCGGCGGCGAGCTGCGCCGCGAACGGCGTCGACTTGCGCGAACCCTTGAAGCCCACGGCACCCGAGGACGCCCAGCTGAGGACGGCACCCGACGGGTCGGTGATGCTGACGATCGTGTTGTTGAACGTGCTCTTGATGTGGGCCTGGCCCACAGCGACGTTCTTCTTCTCCTTGCGGCGCGGCTTGCGCGCGGCAGTCTTGGGGGTAGCCATCGGGGTCTCCTATCGAGCCTTCTTCTTGCCTGCCACGGTGCGCTTCGGTCCCTTGCGGGTACGAGCGTTGGTCTTGGTGCGCTGACCGCGCACCGGGAGACCACGACGGTGGCGGAGACCCTCGTAGCTGCCGATCTCGACCTTGCGGCGGATGTCGGCGGCGACCTCACGGCGGAGGTCACCCTCGACCTTGAAGTTGCCCTCGATGAAGTCACGGAGGGCGACGAGCTGGTCGTCGGTCAGGTCCTTGACGCGGATGTCACCGGAGATACCGGTCTCCGTCAGTGCCTGGACGGCGCGGGTACGGCCGACGCCGTAGATGTACGTGAGTGCGATCTCCACGCGCTTCTCGCGCGGGATGTCGACGCCTGCTAGACGTGCCATGTGATGGCTGCTCCTGTTGTCGATGGAGGTGTGGCGCAGTACCGGTGCTCGGGCCTCCGCCCCGAGGTGTCCCCCGGCCGTCGTGCGACCGGGTTCTGGTACTGCGTTGTCGATCTTCAGTTGTGGGTCGTGCTCGAGCAGCCTGGTGTCCGAGGGACACCGTCGGCGCCGGTCACGCGCCCGGGACTAGCCCTGGCGCTGCTTGTGACGCGGGTTGCTCTTGCAGATCACCATGACGCGGCCCTTGCGGCGAATCACACGGCAGTGTTCGCAGATGGGCTTGACGCTGGGGTTGACCTTCATGGTTCTTTCCTCGTGCTCGCTGGCTTCGTGCTCGGCAGGATTGCCGTGCCGTTCCTTTCCAGCTCGCGGATCACTTGTAGCGGTAGACGATCCGGCCGCGGGTCAGGTCGTACGGGCTCAGCTCCACGATCACGCGGTCCTCGGGGAGGATGCGGATGTAGTGCTGGCGCATCTTCCCGGAGATGTGCGCGAGGACCTTGTGTCCGTTCGTCAGCTCAACGCGGAACATCGCGTTGGGCAGAGCTTCGAGCACCGAGCCTTCGATCTCGATGACGCCGTCTTTCTTGGCCATAGCCTCACTGTCGCTTGGTTGTGGAACAGGTGTGATCCCCGAACCGGTCTGCGGGTCGGTCGCCACACCCGAGAGGGCATGACACACCAAAGATCGATCTTATGTGGTAAACCCGCAATTGCCAAGTGGGGACGCGGAACACCCCACGTCTGGGGCTTCCGGAGCCGTGCCTGAGCGATCCACAGTGGTTTGACGGCGCGCTCCGGGCGCGCACTTGCGCGCGAACCGTAGTTTTGCTCCGCAGCCCCGTCCGTCGCACCAGCAGCTCGCGCCGGACCACCGAACGGAGAACACGTGCCCGACGCCACCCGACGCCCCTTCGCCAGCCACGGCAAGCAGGCCCGTCGCCGGGGTTGGGGCACGCTCGTCACCGTCGTCGCAGCCACCGTCGCCGTCCTGCTCGTCAGCGGCACCAGCGTCGCCGCGATCGCCGGGGCGCAGCTCGCCACCGCCCCGCAGACCGTCGCACTGAGCACCGACGACCAGAGCACCGCCAAGACCGCGGACATCTCGGCGATCAAGGGCGGGGCGAACATCCTGCTCATCGGCAGCGACACCCGGGTCGGCCAGTTCGACTCCGACGAGGACGTCGAGGGCGCCCGCAACGACGTCACGATGCTCATCCACATCTCGGCGGACCACCAGCAGCTCACCGCGGTCAGCTTCCCCCGTGACCTGATGGTCCCGATCCCGGCCTGCACCAACCCCGCGACCGGCACGACCTACCCCGCGTCCACCTCGGCGATGTTCAACACCGCGCTCGGCAACGGCGGTGTCTCCTGCGTCGTGGACACGGTCGAGAACCTCACCGGCCTGAGCATCCCCTACGCCGGGCTCATCACCTTCGACGGCGTCATCGAGATGTCGAACGCCCTCGGCGGCGTGGACGTCTGCGTCGCCGAGCCGATCGACGACACGTTCACCGGTCTGCACCTCACGACGGGTTCACACTCCCTCGAGGGCTCGGACGCCCTCGCCTTCCTGCGCACCCGCCACGGGGTCGGCGACGGCAGCGACCTCGCCCGCATCAGCTCGCAGCAGGTGTTCCTGTCGGCGCTCCTCCGCAAGGTCACCTCGGACGGCACGCTCTCGAACCCGATCACGCTCTACAAGCTGGCCGGTGCCGCCCTGTCCAACATGACGCTGTCCGACGGCCTGGCCCAGACCGGCACCCTGGTCAAGCTCGCCGCGGCACTGCGCGGGATGAGCACCGCCAACATGCTCTTCGTGCAGTACCCGGTGGCGGACGACCCCGACGACAGCGCCCGCGTGATCGTCGACCAGGAGACGGCCCACACCCTGAACGTGGCACTGCAGAACGACGTCCGGTCCTCGCTGAGCGACTCGAGCACCGGTCGCGCGTCCGAGGAGTCGCCGTCGAGCGGCGGGACGTCGAGCGGCGGGACATCGACCGGCACCGGGTCGTCCGGCACAACGGGTTCGACCGGGACCTCGTCGTCCGCCGGCACGCCGTCAGCGACGCCGAGCGCGACCGCCACTCGGACGCCGACCACGTCGGCGACGCCGCTGCCCTCGTCGATCACCGGGCAGAGCGCCTCCGAGGAGACCTGCTCCGTCGGCAACTGACGCGACTCCACAGGGTCCGTCCGGCACTGGTCGGGTGCGTCCGCGCGAGGCGGGCGACACGTCGGACGTCAGCCGGGCCTCCCGGCCGTTGCGTCGCGCAGGTGCGCGCGTCGCGCAGGTGCGCCGGTCGTGGACACCGGATCCGGACCGGAGGCCCGTCCTACGGGATCGGGACGGGCGTCACACCCAGCGGGGCCAGGCCCCGAGCGCCGCCGTCGGCGGCCGTGAGCACCCAGACACCGGCCGCGTGCACCGCGACGCTGTGCTCCCAGTGCGCGGCGTCCGAGCCGTCGAGCGTGCGGACGGTCCAGTCGTCGTCGTCGGTCGAGCTGTCGATCGCGCCGGCCGTGACCATCGGTTCGATGGCGACCACCAGCCCCGGCTTGACGGCAGGGCCGGCGCCACGGACGCGGTAGTTGAAGACCGGCGGGTCCTCGTGCATCGACCGACCGATGCCGTGACCGGTGTAGTCCTCGACGATGCCCCACGCGCCGGTCTCGTCGATCGCGTCTTCCACGGCGGAGCCGACCTCGTGCAGGTTCTTCGCGTGGGCGAGCGCGGCGATGCCGTGCCACAGCGACCGCTCGGTCGTGTCGCAGAGCGTCTGCCGCGCTGCGGTGACCGTGGCGTCGCCACCGGGCACGACGGTCGTGAACGCGCTGTCGCCGTTCCAGCCGTCGACCTCGGCGCCGGCGTCCACCGACACGATGTCCCCGGGCGCGAGCACGCGCTCTCCGGGGATCCCGTGCACGATCTCGTCGTTCACGGACACGCACAGCGTGTGGCGGTAGCCGGGCACGAGCTGGAAGTTCGGGATCCCACCGCCGTCACGGATGGTGCGCTCGGCGATCGCGTCGAGTTCACCGGTGGTGATGCCCGGGCGTATCGCTGCACGGACGGCGTCGAGCGCCTCGGCGGTCAGCAGACCCGGCCGGACCATCGCCCGGAGCTCGTCCGGGGTCTTGTAGATCGAGGGCTTCTTGAACCGCACCACGCTCGTCAGACGGTCGCGGAGAGCCCGCGGCCCGCCAGTGCCGTCTGGATGCGGTCGCCGACCTCGTCGATCGCGCCGAGGCCGTCGACGTCGACCACCAGGCCACGTTCGCCGTACGCCGCCACGATGGGCGCCGTCTGCTCGGCGTACACCTGCTGACGACGACGGATCGTCTCCTCGTTGTCGTCGCTGCGGCCCTGGTCCTCGGCACGCTTGAGCAGGCGGCCGACGAGCTCGTCCTGGTCGGCGACGAGCTGCACGACGGCGTCGATCCCGGTGCCCTGCTCGGCGAGCAGCGCGTCGAGGTACTCGACCTGGCCGACCGTGCGCGGGTACCCGTCCAGCAGGAACCCGTGCTCGGCATCGGACTCCTGCAGGCGGGACTTCACGAGCTCGTTCGTCAGGGAGTCCGGCACGTAGTCGCCGGCGTCCATGATCGCCTTCGCCTGCACGCCGAGGGGCGTGCCCTCTGCCACGTTCTTGCGGAAGATGTCCCCGGTCGAGATCGCGGGGATCCCGAGGGAGTCAGCGATTCGGCCGGCCTGGGTGCCCTTCCCGGCTCCGGGAGGTCCGACGATGATGAGACGTGCGCTCAACGGAGAAGCCCTTCGTAGTGACGCTGCTGCAGCTGCGAGTCGATCTGCTTCACGGTTTCGAGACCGACACCCACGATGATGAGGATGCTCGCGCCACCGAACGGGAAGTTCTGGTTCGCGCCGAACAGCGCCAGTGCTGCCAGCGGGATGAGCGCGATGAGACCGAGGTAGAGCGAGCCGGGCAGCGTCACCCGGGTGAGGACGTAGTCGAGGTACTCGGCGGTCGGACGACCGGCACGGATGCCGGGGATGAACCCGCCGTACTTCTTCATGTTGTCGGCGACCTCTTCGGGGTTGAAGGTGATCGCCACGTAGAAGTACGTGAACCCGACGATGAGCAGGAAGTACAGGACCATGTAGAACCAGTTGTCACCCGAGGTCAGGTTGTTCTGGATCCAGGTCACCCACGCGGCCGGCTCGGAGCCGTCCGAGGGCTGGTTGAACTGCGCGATCAGAGCCGGCAGGTACAGCAGCGACGAGGCGAAGATGACGGGCACGACGCCGGCCATGTTCACCTTGATCGGGATGTAGGTGTTGTTGCCGCCGTACGTCCGCCGCCCGACCATGCGCTTGGCGTACTGCACGGGGATCCGCCGCTGTGACTGCTCGACGAACACGACGGCCATCATGATCACGAGTCCGACCAGGATCACGAACAGGAAGAGCTCGAACGACTGCGACTGCTCGATCGCCCAGAGCGCCGACGGGAACTGCGCCGCGATCGACGTGAAGATCAGGAGCGACATGCCGTTGCCGATGCCGCGCTCGGTGACGAGCTCGCCCATCCACATGATGAGGCCGGTGCCGGCGGTCAGCGTGACGACCATCAGCATGATGGCGTACCAGCTGTCGTTCGAGATGATCGAGGTGCAGGACGCGGAGGCGTTGGTGCCGAACAGGGCGCCGGAGCGAGCGACCGTGATCAGCGTCGTGGACTGCAGGACACCGAGCGCGATCGTGAGGTAGCGCGTGTACTGCGTCAGCTTCGCCTGGCCCGACTGGCCCTCCTTGTAGAGGGTGTCGAAGTGCGGGATGACCACACGCAGGAGCTGCACGATGATCGACGACGTGATGTACGGCATGATGCCGAGCGCGAAGACCGAGAGCTTCAGCAGCGCGCCGCCGGAGAAGAGGTTGATGAGGTCGTAGAGACCGCCGGAGGACGACGCGCTGGCGAGACAGCTCTGCACGGCGGCGTAGTCGACGAACGGTGCCGGGATGTACGACCCGAGACGGAACAGCGCGATGATCGCGAGGGTGAAGCCGATCTTCTTGCGAAGATCAGGGGTGCGCATGATGCGCGCGACCGCTCTGAACACGATGACTCCGAACTTGTGGGACCGGGGCCGTCGATCGCGGCCGGACCGGTTTCGGTCGGCAGGGCCGACCTGGCCGGCGGATGCCGGCCACTGTCAAGGAAACCGTAACGGCGGCCCGTGCGCAAACGCACGGGCCGCCGACGGGGGTTACTGGGAGACGGTGCCGCCAGCAGCCACGATCTTCTCGGCGGCGGACGCCGAGACCTTGTCGACCGCAACCGTGATCTTCACGGTGATGTCACCCTGACCGAGAACCTTGACCTTCTCGTTCTTGCGGACGGCGCCCTTGGCGACCAGGCCCGCAACGGTGACGTCGCCACCGTCGGGGTAGAGCTCCGAGATCTTGTCCAGGTTCACGACCTGGTACTCGACCCGGAACGGGTTCTTGAACCCGCGGAGCTTCGGGGTGCGCATGTGCAGCGGCATCTGCCCACCCTCGAAGCCGACCCGGACCTGGTAACGGGCCTTCGTGCCCTTGGTACCACGCCCAGCGGTCTTGCCCTTCGAGCCCTCACCGCGACCCACACGGGTGCGGTCCTTCTTGGCGCCCTCTGCGGGACGGAGGTGGTGCAGCTTCAGCACCTGCACGCGCTCGTTCTTCTCGTCGCTCATGCGTCGACCTCCTCGACCTTCACGAGGTGCGCCACCGTCGCGATGTACCCGCGGTTCTGGGAGTTGTCCTCACGCTCGACCGAACGGCCGATGCGCTTGAGGCCCAGGCTGCGCAGGGTGTCGCGCTGGTACTGCTTCTCGCTGATAACGGACTTGATCTGCGTGATCTTCAGCATCGCCATCACGCACCTGCCTTCTCGGTCGCGGCACGCAGGGCTGCGGCCTCGGCCTGGAGCAGACGGGCCGGGACGACCCGCTCGACGTCGAGGCCACGACGGCTGGCGACGGCGCGGGGCTCCTCGAGCTGCTTCAGAGCCTCGACGGTCGCGTGCACGATGTTGATGGTGTTCGACGAGCCGAGCGACTTGCTCAGGACGTCGTGGATGCCGGCGCACTCGAGCACGGCGCGGACCGGACCACCGGCGATGACACCGGTACCGGGGCCGGCCGGACGCAGGAGGACGACGCCAGCGGCGGCTTCACCCTGCACCGGGTGCGGGATCGTGTTGCCGACGCGGGGGACGCGGAAGAAGTTCTTCTTCGCCTCTTCGACACCCTTGGAGATCGCCGTGGGGACCTCCTTGGCCTTGCCGTAGCCGACGCCCACGAGGCCGTTGCCGTCACCGACGACGACGAGCGCCGTGAAGCTGAAGCGACGACCACCCTTGACGACCTTCGAGACGCGGTTGATGGTCACCACGCGCTCGAGGAACTGGCTGTCGCCACCGCGGTTGTTGCGGTCGCGGCCCTGCTGACGGTCACGACCGCCACCACGACGGCCACGGTTGTCCGCGGAGTCGCGGTTGTTGGACGCGGAGCCCGCGGCGGTCTCGACCGGACGCTCGGCGACGGCAGGTGCCTCCGCCTCCTTGCCGGTCTTGGCGCCCTCGGTGGTCGCCTCGGCGGTTGCCTCGGTGGCCGTGGCCTCCGTGCTCGCCTCGGTGGTCTCCGTGGTCTCGACTGCCTCGGTCTCCGCGGCCTCGACGGCCTCGGTCTTGGCGTCTTCGTTGGTGTTCGCGTTGTCGCTCACAGGTTCAGCCCTCCTTCACGGGCACCATCGGCGATCGCGGCGACGCGACCGGCGTACTTGCTGCCACCGCGGTCGAAGACCACGGCCTCGACGCCAGCCGACTTCGCGCGCTCGGCGAGGAGCTCACCGACGCGACGGGCCTTGGCGGTCTTGTCGCCGTCGAACGAGCGGAGGTCTGCCTCCATCGTCGAGGCGCTGGCGAGGGTGTGACCCTTCGAGTCATCGATGACCTGCACGAACACGTGACGCGACGAGCGGGTGACGGCGAGACGGGGACGAGCCTCGGTGCCGGTGATCTTCTTGCGGAGACGGTTGTGACGACGCGCCTTGGCGGCCGCCTTGCTCTTGCCTCGTGTCTTGAGGAGTCCCATGATCACTTACCTGACTTTCCGGCCTTGCGGCGCACGTTCTCGCCGGCGTAACGGACACCCTTGCCCTTGTAGGGCTCGGGCTTCCGGAGCTTCCGGATGTTCGCGGCGACCTCGCCGACAGCCTGCTTGTCGATACCGGCGACGGTGACCTTGTTGTTGCCCTCCACCGCGAAGCTGATGCCCGCCGGCGGCTCGACCGTGATCGAGTGGGAGTACCCGAGCGCGAACTCGAGGTTCGAGCCCTTGGCCGCGACACGGTAACCGGTGCCGACGACCTCGAGGCCCTTGGTGTATCCCTGGGTCACGCCGATGATGTTGTTGGCGATGAGGGTCCGGGTCAGTCCGTGGAGCGCACGCGACTCGCGCTCGTCGTCCGGACGGGTGACGAGGACCTGGTTCTCCTCGACCTTGGCCTGGATGGGCTCCGCGATGACGAGCGCGAGCTCGCCCTTCGGGCCCTTGACCGCCACGTTCTGACCGTCAACGGAGACGGTGACGCCGGCGGGGATGTCGATGGGGAGACGTCCGATTCGTGACATTGTCGATCACCACACGTAGGCGAGGACTTCCCCACCCACGCCCTTCTGCTCGGCTTCGCGGTCGGTCAGGAGGCCGGAGGAGGTCGAGAGGATCGCCACGCCGAGGCCACCGAGGACCTGGGGGATCTCCGTCGACTTCGCGTAGACCCGGAGGCCCGGCTTCGAGACGCGCTTGATGCCGGCGATCGAACGCTCGCGCTCGGGGCCGTACTTCAGGTCGATGGTGAGGGTCTGCCCGACTCGGGCGTCCTCCACCTTCCACTCGCTGATGTAGCCCTCACGCTTGAGGATGTCGGCGATGTTCTTCTTGAGCTTGGAGCTCGGGAGCGCGACTGCGTCGTGGTGCGCGGAGTTCGCGTTCCGCAATCTGGTCAGCATGTCTGCGACCGGATCGGTCATCGTCATGATGTTCGTCCATTTCTCGCCTGGTTTCGACACCCGTTCCACGAATGCCGACCTGAGCGATCGAGTGATCCCGGGGCGGTTCCCCGAGATCGGTGTGTTCGTGCGTGCGGGCCGGAGGACGTGAATCCTCCGGCCCGCACCGCCCGAAGTAGTTTAGACCGTCTGCTCGTTGGAGCGGAACGGGAAGCCGAGCTGGCGGAGCAGCGCGCGTCCCTCGTCGTCCGTCTTCGCGGTGGTCACGACAGTGATGTCGAAGCCGCGGACACGGTCGATGCGGTCCTGGTCGATCTCGTGGAACACGGACTGCTCCGTGAGACCGAACGTGTAGTTGCCGTTGCCGTCGAACTGCTTGTCGCTGAGACCGCGGAAGTCGCGGATGCGGGGCAGTGCGAGCGTCACCAGGCGGTCGAGGAACTCCCACGCGCGGTCACCGCGGAGGGTGACGTGCGCGCCGATGGCCTGGCCCTCGCGCAGCTTGAACTGTGCGATGGACTTGCGGGCGATGTTGACCTGGGGCTTCTGACCCGTGATCGCCGTGAGGTCCTTGATGGCCCCCTCGATGATCTTGGAGTCACGAGCGGCCTCGCCGACACCGGTGTTCACGACGACCTTGACCAGGCCGGGGACCTGGTTGACGTTCGCGTAACCGAACTGCTCGGTGAGGGCCGACTTGATCTCGGCCAGGTACTTCTGCTTGAGGCGCGGCTGGATCTTGCCAGCGGGCGCAGCAGTCGTGTCAGTCATCAGAGCTTCTCACCAGACTTCTTCGCGTAGCGGACACGGACGGTCTTCTTGACGCCGTCCTTCTCCACCTCTTCGGTGCGGAAGCCGACACGCGTCGGCTTCTTCGTCTTCGGGTCGACGAGTGCGACGTTCGAGACGTGGATCGAGGCTTCGTGCTGCTCGATGCCACCGGTCTTCGAACCACGCTGCGTCTGACCGACGCGGACGTGCTTCGTGACGAAGTTCACGCCCTCGACGACGACGCGGTTCTTGTCCTTGAGGACCTCGATGACCTTGCCCTGCTTGCCACGGTCGCCGCCACGCTCCTGCGTCGCGCCCGTGATGACCTGGACGAGGTCACCCTTCTTGATGTTCGCCATGGCTTACAGCACCTCCGGCGCGAGCGAGATGATCTTCATGAACTTCTTGTCACGGAGCTCGCGACCGACCGGACCGAAGATGCGCGTACCGCGCGGGTCGCCGTCGGCCTTGAGGATCACTGCCGCGTTCTCGTCGAACTTGATGTAGGAGCCGTCCTGACGACGGGTCTCCTTCTTGGTGCGAACGATGACCGCCTTGACGACGTCACCCTTCTTCACGTTGCCGCCGGGGATGGCGTCCTTCACCGTGGCGACGATGACGTCACCGAGGCCGGCGTAGCGACGACCCGAGCCACCGAGCACGCGGATGGTCAAGATCTCCTTGGCACCCGTGTTGTCGGCGACCTTCAGGCGGGATTCCTGCTGAATCACTGCTGTCTCCTATTCCGAAGCAGGCCGAGGCCTACTTGGCCTTCTCGAGGATCTCGACCAGGCGCCAGCGCTTGGACGCGCTGAGGGGACGGGTCTCGCTGATCACGACGAGGTCGCCGACACCAGCGGTGCCGAGCTCGTCGTGGGCCTTCACCTTGGACGTGCGACGGATGATCTTGCCGTAGAGCGCGTGCTTCACGCGGTCCTCGACCTCGACCACGATGGTCTTGTCCATCTTGTCGCTCGTCACGTAGCCGCGACGCGTCTTGCGGTAGCCGCGAGTGAGGGCGGCGGAGTTCTTCTCTTCGTTCGCCATTACTTCTCCTCGGCGGTCTCGGCCTCGGTCGACTCGGCCGGCTTGTCAGCCTTCTTCGTCGTCTTCTTGGCCTTGGGGGCGGTCTCGACGGGCGCGGGAGTGGCACGGATGCCGAGCTCGCGCTCGCGGAGGACGGTGTAGATGCGGGCGATGTCGCGCTTGACGGCACGGAGACGACCGTGGCTCTCCAGCTGGCCGGTGGCCGACTGGAAGCGGAGGTTGAAGAGTTCCTCCTTGGCCTTCTTCAGCTCGTCAGCGAGACGCTCGTTCTCGAACGTGTCGAGCTCCGTCGGACGGAGCTCCTTGGAACCGATCGCCATTATGCGTCGCCCTCCTCGCGCTTGATGATGCGTGCCTTGAGGGGCAGCTTGTGGATTGCACGAGTCAACGCCTCACGGGCGATCTCCTCGCTGACGCCGGAGAGCTCGAAGAGCACCCGGCCCGGCTTCACGTTCGCGACCCACCACTCGGGCGAACCCTTACCGGAACCCATGCGGGTCTCGGCGGGCTTCTTGGTCAGCGGACGGTCCGGGTAGATGTTGATCCAGACCTTGCCACCACGCTTGATGTGACGCGTCATGGCGATACGAGCGGACTCGATCTGACGGTTGGTCACGTACGCCGGGGTGAGGGCCTGGATGCCGTAGTCGCCGAAGCTGACCTTGGTACCACCGGTTGCCTGACCCGAACGCTTCGGGTGGTGCTGCTTGCGGTGCTTGACTCGACGGGGAATAAGCATGGTTACGCCTCAACTCCTGCGCCGGCCGGCGCGTCCTGCGGGGCCTGCTGCGGGCGACGGTCACCGCGGTCGCCGCCACGACGGTCGCCGCCACGGTCGCCACGCTCACCGCGCGGGCCGCCACGACGCTCGGGGCGCGACGAACGCTGGTTCGCCTGCTCGCGAGCGAGCTCCTTGTTCGTGATGTCGCCCTTGTAGATCCAGACCTTCACGCCGATGCGGCCGAACGTGGTCCGGGCCTCGTAGAAGCCGTAGTCGATGTTCGCGCGGAGGGTGTGCAGCGGCACACGGCCTTCGCGGTAGAACTCCGAACGGGACATCTCGGCGCCGCCGAGACGGCCCGACACCTGGATGCGGACACCCTTGGCGCCGGCGCGCTGTGCACCCTGCAGGCCCTTGCGCATGGCGCGACGGAACGCGACACGAGCGGAGAGCTGCTCGGCGATGCCCTGCGCGACGAGCTGGGCCTCGGTCTCGGGGTTCTTGACCTCGAGGATGTTCAGCTGGATCTGCTTCTTGGTGAGCTTCTCGAGCTCACCGCGAACGCGCTCCGCCTCGGCGCCGCGGCGGCCGATGACGATGCCCGGACGAGCCGTGTGGATGTCCACGCGGACACGGTCACGGGTGCGCTCGAGCTCGATGCGTGCGACACCGGCGCGGTCGAGGGTCTTCTTCAGGTACTCGCGCACCTTGATGTCCTCGGCCACGTAGTCGGCGTAGCGCTGACCGGCCTTCTTGCTGTCGGTGAACCAGTGCGAGACGTGGTCCGTCGTGATCCCGAGACGGAAGCCGTACGGGTTGACCTTCTGGCCCATTACTTGCTCGCCTTCTTGCTCGTCGCGGCAACCTCGGCCTCGTCGGGCGTCGCGAGGACGACCGTGATGTGGCTGGTGCGCTTGTTGATGCGGAAGGCGCGGCCCTGGGCGCGCGGCTGGAACCGCTTCAGGGTCGTGCCCTCGTCGACGAAGACGCGGCTCACGTAGAGGTCGCGCTCGTCGAGGAAGCTGTTCGTCGAGTCCGCCTTGACCCGTGCGTTCGCGATCGCCGAGGCGACCAGCTTGTACACGGGCTCCGAAGCGCCCTGGGGGGCGAACTTCAGGATGGCGAGGGCCTCGTGGGCCTGCTTGCCGCGGATCAGCTCGATGACGCGACGGGCCTTCTGAGGCGTGACGCGGATGTGTCGCACGCGTGCGATCGACTCCACCATTTCGTTCCTCCTCTGCGTCGCCGCCTCAGCGGCGACGGCCCTTCTTGTCGTCCTTCACGTGACCACGGAAGGTGCGGGTCGGCGCGAACTCGCCGAGCTTGTGACCGACCATCGACTCGGTGACGAACACCGGGATGTGCTTGCGGCCGTCGTGGACGGCGATGGTGTGCCCGAGCATGTTCGGGACGATCATCGACCGACGCGACCACGTGCGGATCACGTTCTTGGTGTTGGCCTCGTTCTGCGTGACGACCTTGCGGAGCAGGTGCTCGTCGACGAAGGGGCCCTTCTTCAGACTGCGTGGCATCTTCTGAACTCCTACTTGCGCTTCTTGCCGGCGTTACGGCGACGGACGATGAGCTTGTCGCTCGGCTTGTTCGGCTTGCGCGTACGGCCCTCGGACTGACCCCAGGGGCTGACCGGGTGACGACCACCGGAGGTCTTGCCCTCACCACCACCGTGCGGGTGGTCGACCGGGTTCATGGCGACACCACGGACGGTCGGGCGGACGCCCTTCCAGCGCATGCGGCCGGCCTTGCCCCAGTTGATGTTCGACTGCTCGGCGTTGCCGACCTCGCCGATGGTGGCGCGGCAGCGTGCGTCGACGTTGCGGACCTCACCCGACGGCAGACGGAGCTGCGCGTAGGGGCCGTCCTTGGCGACGAGGCGGACCGAGGCGCCGGCGGAGCGAGCCATCTTGGCGCCGCCACCGGGGCGGAGCTCGATGGCGTGCACGACGGTACCCACGGGGATGTTGCGCAGCGGCAGGTTGTTGCCGGGCTTGATGTCGGCGCCGGGGCCCTGCTCGATGACGTCGCCCTGCTTGAGCTTGTTCGGCGCGATGATGTACCGCTTCGTGCCGTCCACGTAGTGCAGGAGCGCGATGCGCGCAGTGCGGTTGGGGTCGTACTCGATGTGAGCGACCTTGGCGTCGACGCCGTCCTTGTCGGAGCGACGGAAGTCGATCACGCGGTACTGGCGCTTGTGGCCACCACCGATGTGACGCGTGGTGATACGGCCGGAGCTGTTGCGACCACCGGTCTTCGGCAGCGGACGAAGCAGGGACTTCTCCGGAGTCGAACGGGTGATCTCAGCGAAGTCTGCGACCGACGAGCCGCGACGACCGGGGGTCGTCGGCTTGTAGTTACGAATAGCCATGATTTATCCCTCTGGTCCTCAGCCGACAGCCGTGAAGATGTCGATCGAACCGGACTTGAGCGTCACGATGGCGCGCTTGGTGTCCTTGCGCTTGCCGAGACCGAACTTGGTGCGACGGGTCTTGCCCGGGCGGTTCAGCGTGTTGATGCTCGCGACCTTGACGTCGAAGATCTTCTCGATGGCGAGCTTGATCTCGGTCTTGTTCGAGCGGGGGTCCACGATGAACGTGTACTTGCCCTGGTCGATGAGCGCGTAGCTCTTCTCCGAGACGACCGGCGAGATGATGACGTCGCGCGGGTCCTTGTTGAAGCCGCTCATGCGGTGATCTCCTTCGCGGTCTTCGACGCGATGAAGGCGTCGAGGGCGCTCTTGCTGAAGACGACGGCGTCCGAACGCAGCACGTCGTAGGCGTTGAGCTGGCCGTACGAGAGCGCGTGGACGTTCGACAGGTTGCGGATCGACTTGAGCGTCAGCTCGTCGTCCGTCTCGAGCACGACGAGCACGTTCTTGACGGGCGCGACCTTCTCGAGGAGCGTGCGGGCGGTCTTGGTCGACGGCAGTTCAGCCGCGACGAAGCCCTCCACAGCGGAGATGCGGCCACCGCGGGCGCGGTCCGAGAGCGAGCCGAGCAGAGCAGCGGCGATCATCTTCTTCGGGGTGCGCTGCGAGTAGTCACGCGGGGTCGGTCCGTGGACGACGCCACCGCCGGTGTGCTCCGGAGCACGGACGGAACCCTGACGGGCGCGACCGGTGCCCTTCTGCTTGAACGGCTTGCGACCGGCACCGCGGACTTCGCCGCGGTTCTTGGTCTTGTGGGTGCCCTGACGCGCGGCTGCGAGCTGCGCGGTGACGACCTGGTGGATCAGCGGGACGTTGGTCTCGACGTCGAAGAGAGCTGCGGGGAGCTCGACGGTGCCGGACTTGGCACCCGATGCGTCGAGGACGTCGATCGTGGTTGCGGTCGTGGTGGCCATGATCACTTACCCTTCACGGCGGTGCGGACGAAGACGGAGCGGCCACGAGCACCGGGGACGGCGCCCTTGACGAGCAGCAGACCCTTCTCGGCGTCGACGGCGTGCACCGTGAGGTTGAGGACGGTCACGCGGTCGCCACCCATACGACCGGCCATGCGCATGCCCTTGAAGACGCGCGACGGGGTCGAGGAAGCACCGATCGAGCCGGGCTTGCGGTGGTTGCGGTGCGCACCGTGCGAGGCACCGACGCCGTGGAAGCCGTGACGCTTCATGACACCGGCGAAGCCCTTGCCCTTGGAGGTACCGACGACGTCGACCTTCTGGCCCGCCGTGAACGTGCCGTCCACGGTGAGCTCCTGGCCGAGCGTGTACTCAGCGGAGTCGTTGGTACGGATCTCGGTGAGGGTGCGACGCGGGGTCACGCCAGCGGCCTCGAAGTGGCCAGCGGCCGGCTTGTTGACCTTGCGCGGGTCGATGGCACCGGCGGCGATCTGGATCGCCTCGTAGCCGTCGCGCTCAGCGTTGCGGATCTGGGTGACCACGTTCGGGCCGACCTCGATCACGGTGACGGGGATGAACTTGTTGTTCTCGTCCCACACCTGCGTCATGCCGAGCTTCTTGCCGAGGAGGCCCTTGACGGTCTTGGTTGAGTTCGCCATTGGTCAGCCCCCTTACAGCTTGATCTCGATGTTGACGTCTGCCGGCAGGTCGAGTCGCATGAGCGAGTCCACGGCCTTCGGCGTCGGGTCGACGATGTCGATGACCCGCTTGTGCGTGCGCTTCTCGAAGTGCTCGCGCGAGTCCTTGTACTTGTGAGGGGAACGGATCACTGCGATCACGTTCTTCTCGGTGGGGAGCGGCACCGGGCCGACCACGGTTGCACCGGCACGGGTCACCGTGTCGACGATCTTCCGGGCCGACGTGTCGATGACCTCGTGGTCATACGACTTGAGCCGGATGCGGATCTTCTGTCCCGCCATGTGTCTCTTGTCCTCTCTGCGCCGCGCACCCTCTGGCCGCCTGACGCCGCTCGGTTCCGCATTCCTGCGGACCGTGCTGTTTTCCTGAACCAACCGGCCGCATCCACTGGGGATGACCGCTGTTCACCTGTCAACCTCGCGGGCGACCGTGGCCGTCCAGCGTGGGCAATCGACTGCCTCGCGCTCCGGGCGCAGCAGTGGTACACCGCGTCCGTCACATCTCGGGGAGTCGTGTTCTGCTGCCTGCGGCCCAACCCAGCCCTGCTGAACAAGGGGGTTGTGCACTGCCAGAGCAGTGATCCTGTGGGCGTACACCCACGGGGAATTCGGAACCGGACAAGTCTCGCATAGCCCCGCCCCACGTGCAACCCGGGCGTGTCGCGAATTGCCGGGCGTGTCCCGCCGGCTCGGTTCCCCGGATCCACGCGGATCGGACGGCCTGGAGGCCCGGCTCGGCCCCGCAACGCGACGCACCCTCCGGACGGGGTCCGGAGGGTGCGTCGAGACGGGTCAGGAGACCGTCACTCGGCGGTCACCGGGGGCACGAACCACGGCGGGAAGACGGCCACTCGCGGAGCGTGTCCACCGTGGTCGGCGAGCACGGCGCGGACGGTCTGCCGGGCCTTGTCGTTCGGCACGCCGATGACCGCGACCGACGTGAACGGGACACTCGGACCGGCGAGCAGCTCGAGGCCGTGCATCTCCGGGTCCGTGAAGTCGGTGCGGCGGATCAGGTTCGTGCCGGCGTCCGGGCCGACGGCGAACCGGACGTCGTCGGCGTCGGCGTCCTGGTCGGCGACGATCACCGAGGCACCGAACGCCGAGACCGGCACGACGAGCACGACGTAGTCGATCGCCCGGGTACGGCGGGCGGCGTCCGACCAGCGCTCGCCCTCGGCGCCCGTGCGGAGCTCGTCCCAGCGGGTGGCGTCCGGCGACAGCGTGAACGGCACGTGGCCGGCGATCGAGGAGCCGTCGGGCGCCTCGGCCTCGGCACGGGCGGCGCGGGTCTCGGCGGAACTGACGTCCACGACCGGCTCGGCCTGGTCGGACGCCAGGATCGCGCCGGCACCGACGATGCCGTCGAGGTTGTCGATGTGGGTGACGTGGTGGGCGCGGAGCGCTGCGAACTCACGTGCCTCGGGCAGGTCGGCGGACGACGAGCGGAGCGACGTCGGCGACCGGAGCGACGTCCCGGGGCCGGAGGCCGGCGGGTCGACGCGCAGATTGGTGGTGATGCGGGTCCGGCGGGGGGCCGGGGTGGCTGGAATCTCCGACGCCTCGCGCTGCCGGGGTGCGCAGATGTCGCAGAGCTCGGTGGGGAATCCGTGGATGCACTCGTCGGTCACGACTGTTGTGGGTCCTTCCGTGCCGTGTGGGGGTGGTCCGGCACGTCGACCAACGCTACGTCATCCGGACGGCCCCCGGGTCATTGTCGGTAGAGCAGTGCCCGGACCTCGGCCTCGGCGGACGCCAGGCGGTTCGGGTCGATGGTCTCCCCGTGGTCGTACGCGTCGAGCAACCGGGGGTCGATGTAGCTCTGTCGGCACACCGTCGGGGTGTTGCCGAGCTCGTCGCTGGCGGCCTTCACCGCGTGCGAGACGGCCTTCTTCCGCTTCGCCTGGGACGACTGCGGTCCGGTCTTCGCCAGGTCGACCGCGGCCGCGACCGTCCCGTGCAACGTCCGGAAGTCCTTCGCGGTGAACTCGTCGCCCGCACGTTCCTTCACGTAGGCGTTGATGTCCTCGGCGGAGAGCGGCTCCCACTCCGCCCCACGGCGCTCGCGGAACGAGAGCAACCGCGCGTTGGGCCCGCGACGCTTCATGCCGGCGATCACCCGCGCCAGGTCGTGGTCGTGGATCGACGACGACCACTCCTGCCCGCTCTTGCCGGGGAAGTCGAGCTCGATGTCGTCGCCCGACACGTGCGCGTGCGCGCAGAGCAGCGTGGACAGGCCCCGACTGCCGTGCTCGGTGGCGTACCGCTCGGACCCGACCCGGAGGGACCCCTGGTCGAGCATCCGGAACGCTGCGGCCAGCGCACGGCGGCGGTCCGGCTCGGGGCGACGGAGGTCCTGCGTGACGCCGCGGCGGGCGACCGGCAACGACTCGGCCAGTGCCAGCGCACGGTCGTACTTGATCCGGTCCATCCGTTCGCGCCAGGACGGGTGGTACATGTACTGGCGACGTCCCGCGCCGTCCGTGCCCGTCGCCAGGATGTGGCCGTTCTCGTACGGCGAGATCCAGACGTCGTCCCACGCCGGCGGGATCACGAACTCCTCGAGCCGACGGCGCTCGTCCGGGTCCGTCACGGTGTTGCCGTCGGGGTCGCGGAACGAGAAACCGCGTCCGGAACGGACGCGGTGGTAGCCGCGACCAGAGGTCGCGGATCTGCGGAGGCGTGTCACGACGTCGAGCCAACTCCGTGACGCCTGTGACGGGTCACGGGGCGGTCTGGAGGACCGTGGCGGGCCCCGCCCCGGTCCTCCTGTCCGGCGCCCTGTACGCGCGCCAGGGGCCGAACACGACGAAGCGGGGCCGGGCCCGAAGGCCCGACCCCGCTGTCGCAAGGAACCGGAGTTACTTGATGATCTTCTCGACCGTACCGGCACCGACCGTACGACCACCCTCACGGATGGCGAAACGGAGGCCCTCTTCCATGGCGATCGGCTGGATCAGCTCGACCGTCATGGCGACGGTGTCACCGGGCATGACCATCTCGGTGCCCTCGGGCAGCGTGATGACGCCAGTGACGTCCGTGGTGCGGAAGTAGAACTGCGGGCGGTAGTTCGCGTAGAACGGGTTGTGACGCCCACCCTCGTCCTTGGTCAGGATGTACGCGTTCGCCTGGAACTCGGTGTGCGGCGTGACCGAACCCGGCTTCACGACGACCTGGCCGCGCTCCACGTCCTCGCGCTTGAGGCCACGGATGAGCAGACCGGTGTTGTCACCGGCGACCGCCTGGTCGAGCAGCTTGCGGAACATCTCGATGCCCGTGACGGTGGTCTTCTGCGTCGCGCGGATGCCGACGATCTCGACCTCGGCGTTCAGGTTGAGCGTGCCACGCTCGACGCGACCGGTGACGACCGTGCCACGACCGGTGATCGTGAAGACGTCCTCGATCGGCATCAGGAACGGCTGGTCGGTGGCGCGCACCGGGTCCGGCACGTGCTCGTCGACCTGGGCCATGAGGTCCTGGACCGACTTGACCCACTTCTCGTCGCCCTCGAGCGCCTTGAGCGCCGAGACCTGCACGACGGGGGCGTCCTCGTCGAACTGCTGCGAGCCGAGGAGCTCACGGACCTCGAGCTCGACGAGCTCCAGGATCTCCTCGTCGTCCACCATGTCGGACTTGTTCAGTGCGACGACGATGTAGGGGACGCCGACCTGGCGGGCGAGCAGCACGTGCTCACGCGTCTGGGGCATCGGGCCGTCGGTGGCGGCGACCACGAGGATCGCGCCGTCCATCTGTGCCGCACCCGTGATCATGTTCTTCACGTAGTCGGCGTGACCGGGGGCGTCGACGTGCGCGTAGTGACGCTTCTCGGTCTGGTACTCGACGTGCGAGATGTTGATCGTGATGCCGCGCTGGCGCTCCTCGGGAGCGTTGTCGATCTGCGCGAAGTCGCGGGCCTCGTTGAGGTCCGGGTACTGGTCGTGCAGAACCTTGGTGATCGCCGCCGTGAGCGTGGTCTTGCCGTGGTCGACGTGACCGATGGTTCCGATGTTGACGTGCGGCTTGGTGCGCTCGAACTTGGCCTTGGCCACTGTGGGTCCTCCTCAGGACTCGGGAGCGTCACCCCCGGCCGGCCCTGGATGGGCTCGGAACCGTTGGTGCGCGGTGTGTGTCTGTACTTTACTTGGTGGCGAGGGGCCCGTCGCCGGGCGCCCCCGCCTGTGGAGAAGCGCTGAGCGCTACTCCCCCGCGTTCTTCGCGATGATCTCCTCGGCGACCTTGGCCGGGACCTGGCTGTAGGTCTCGAAGGTCATCGAGTAGACCGCACGACCAGAGGTCTTCGACCGCAGGTCGCCGACGTAGCCGAACATCTCGGACAGCGGCACGCTCGCGCGGACCACCTTGACGCCCGAGGCGTCCTCCATCGAGGCGATCTGGCCACGACGGGAGTTCAGGTCACCGATGACGTCGCCCATGTACTCCTCAGGAGTACGGACCTCGACGGCCATGATCGGCTCGAGGATCGCCGGACCGGCCTTGCGAGCCGCTTCCTTGTAGGCGATCGAGCCGGCGATCTTGAACGCCATCTCGGACGAGTCGACGTCGTGCGCCGCGCCGTCCTTGAGGATGGCCTTCACGCCGACCGTCGGGTAGCCCGCCAGGATGCCGACCTGCATGGCGTCCTGGATACCGGCGTCGACCGACGGGATGTACTCGCGCGGGACACGGCCACCGGAGGTCGCGTTGACGAACTCGTAGACCTTCTCGCTCGTGACCTCCATCGGCTCGAGCGCGATCTGCACCTTCGCGAACTGGCCGGAACCACCGGTCTGCTTCTTGTGGGTGTAGTCGTAGCGCTCGACGATCTTGGTGAGCGTCTCGCGGTAGGCCACCTGGGGCTTGCCGACGCTCGCCTCGACGTGGAACTCACGCTTCATGCGGTCGACGAGGATGTCGAGGTGGAGCTCGCCCATGCCCTTGATCGTCGTCTGACCGGTCTCGGCGTTGAGCTCGACGCGGAACGTCGGGTCCTCTTCGGCGAGCTTCTGGATGGCCGTGGAGAGCTTCTCCTGGTCAGCCTTCGTGTTCGGCTCGATGGCGACCTCGATGACCGGCTCCGGGAACGTCATCGACTCGAGGACGACCTGGTTGGTCGGGTCGCACAGGGTGTCACCGGTGGTGGTGTCCTTCAGGCCGATGACCGCGTAGATGTGGCCAGCGGTCACGTTGGCGACCGGGTTCTCCTTGTTGGAGTGCATCTGGAAGATCTTGCCGATGCGCTCCTTCTTGCCCTTGGTCGAGTTGATGACCTGGGCACCGGACTCGATCGAGCCGGAGTAGACGCGCACGTAGGTCAGACGACCGAAGAACGGGTGCACCGCGACCTTGAACGCGAGGGCCGAGAACGGCTCGGACGCGTCGGGCTTGCGGATGATCTCCTTCTCCTCGTCCTTGACGTCGTGGCCGATCATCGGCGGCACGTCGAGCGGGGACGGGAGGTAGTCGATGACGGCGTCGAGCATCGGCTGGACACCACGGTTCTTGAACGCGGAACCGCAGAGGACCGGGTAGAGCGTGCTGCTCACCGTGAGGGCACGGATGGCTGCCTTGATCTCGGCGACCGAGAAGTCGGTGTCGCCCTCGAGGTAGCGCTCCATGAGGACGTCGTCCGCCTCGGCCACGCGCTCGATGAGCTTCTCGCGGTACTCGGCGGCACGGTCCTGCAGGTCAGCCGGGATCTCTTCGATCTCGTACTTCGCGCCCATCGCGACGTCACCCTTGGCGTCGCCGCGCCAGGTGAGTGCACGCATCTGGACGAGGTCGACGACGCCTTCGAACGAGCTCTCGGAACCGATCGGCAGCTGGAGCACGAGGGGCTCCGCACCGAGGCGGTTCACGATGGTGTCGACGGTGTAGTAGAAGTCGGCGCCCAGCTTGTCCATCTTGTTGACGAAGCAGATGCGCGGGACGTCGTACTTGTCGGCCTGACGCCAGACGGTCTCGGACTGGGGCTCGACGCCCTCCTTGCCGTCGAAGACGGCGACCGCACCGTCGAGGACGCGGAGCGAGCGCTCCACCTCGACCGTGAAGTCCACGTGACCGGGGGTGTCGATGATGTTGATCTGGTTGTTGTCCCAGAAGCAGGTCGTCGCGGCCGACGTGATCGTGATGCCGCGCTCCTGCTCCTGCGCCATCCAGTCCATCGTGGCAGCGCCGTCGTGGACCTCACCGATCTTGTGCGTGATGCCCGTGTAGAACAGGATGCGCTCGGTCGTCGTGGTCTTGCCGGCATCGATGTGCGCCATGATGCCGATGTTGCGGACCTTGTTCAGGTCGGTGAGCACGTCCTGTGCCACAGGGTTCCTCCGGAAGAGTTGTAGGAGAGGTTGGCGGCCGTCCGGGCGCCGGGGTTCTTGACCACCGGCGTCCGGACGGTGCCGGGACTACCAGCGGTAGTGGGCGAAGGCCTTGTTCGACTCGGCCATCTTGTGCGTGTCCTCGCGGCGCTTGACCGCGGCACCGAGACCGTTCGACGCGTCGAGGATCTCGTTCATGAGACGCTCGGTCATCGTCTTCTCGCGACGGGCCTTGGCGTACGAGGTGAGCCAACGGAGCGCGAGGGTGTTCGCGCGGTGCGGCTTGACCTCGACCGGGACCTGGTAGGTCGAGCCACCGACGCGGCGGCTGCGGACCTCGAGGGTCGGACGGACGTTGTCGAGCGCCTTCTTCAGCGTCACGACGGCGTCCTGCTGGTTCTTGGCGGAAACGCCCTCGAGTGCACCGTAGACGATGCGCTCGGCGAGGCCCTTCTTGCCGTCGAGCAGGATCTTGTTGACGAGCTGGCTGACGATCGGCGCACCGTAGACCGGGTCGGCGACGACGGGACGCTTGGGGGCGGGACCCTTACGAGGCATCTAACTCAACCCTTCTTCGCGCCGTAGCGGCTACGAGCCTGCTTACGGTTCTTGACTGCCTGGGTGTCCAGGGCGCCACGGATGATCTTGTACCGCACACCCGGGAGGTCCTTCACACGACCGCCACGGACGAGCACCATCGAGTGCTCCTGGAGGTTGTGGCCCTCACCGGGGATGTAGGCCGTGACCTCAGTGCCGTTCGAGAGCTTGACACGAGCGACCTTGCGCAGTGCCGAGTTCGGCTTCTTGGGGGTGGTGGTGTAGACGCGGGTGCACACACCACGCTGCTGGGGGTTCGCCTTCAGGGCGGGCGCCTTGGTCTTGGTGACCTTCGGCGTACGACCCTTGCGAACCAGCTGCTGAATAGTAGGCAACTGTTCTCCTGGTTCTTCGCTCGTGCTCTCTGGCCGGCGCGTTCCGCCGGCTTCCTCGTCCCACGCTGAGCACCGCCGGACGGCGGGTGTTCGAGTGGGGGACGGAGTGGTCCGGCTGGGCGATCCCGCTCGCCGGACTTTTCGGGCGCGCCCGAGGGCGCACACCCGGTAGAGACTACCCGCGTAACGGGACGAAATCAATCCGGGTCACCCCGGGAACCGACACCGTCATGAGCCGGTGTCGGAGGACCCGTTGCCCACCGCCGAGCGGAACGTGGCTCCGTCGCTCGAGAAGCCGGTGACGTACCCGCTCGCGTTCACGTTGAGCGGCCCCGCGGACGCCGTTCCGGTGCCGGCAGCACCCGAGATGTCGGCCGTGTACTTCGCCCGGCCGGGCGCCGTCGTCGTGATCAGCCAGCCGTTCGTCGTCCAGCTGCCGACCCGGACGGTGGGCCGCGTCTCGAGTGTCCACTTCTGGTTCGAGTACGTGTACGCGGGGTTCTGCCCGTACGCGTAGAAGCTGCACCCGGCGGGGGCGGCGTCGGTGGATGCGATGCAGCCGTCCACCCAGTCGTCCACCGCTCGCTTGGCGGCCTGCTGCCCGGCGGTGGTCAGGGTCGTGGTCATCTGCACCGGGGTCGAGGTCGACCGCCCGAACCCGCTGACGCTCGCCGATCCCCCACTGGCCGTGGTCCACTTGCCGCCGTCGAAGGCGACGTCGTAGGTCCCGGGCAGCGCGCGGAGGCTCACGGTGCCGTCCTTCGCGGTCTTCACCTTGCTGCCGGCGACGGTGACCGCTGCGCCGGACGGCCCCCGCACGGCGACGTCGACCGAGCCGAGCTCGGGGGCCTGCAGCTCCCAGATCGGGAACACGCCCCAGTCCGTCCCGGTCTTGTCCAGCGTGAAGGTCGCGGCGACGTCCTGCCCGCCCTGACGCAGGTACGCGCGGACCGTCGCGGTGTCGCCCGCTGTCCGCGTCGCGGCGACGCGGTAGCCGGTGACCTTGTCCGATGCCTTCGCGTAGGCGGCTTCGCCGAGAAGCACGTCGGTCTTCTCGGGATCGATGCCCGCGTCGTCGAGGGCGTCGGCCACGCGTCCGGCCGTCAGGTCGTCGAGGAACGCCCGCACCGGACGGTCAGCAGAGTGGGAGGAGGAACCGATCGAGTACCCGACGACCCCGGCGACGAGCAGCAGGACGACCGCGGTGCCGCCCGAGACGATGCCGATGAGCTGACCACGGCGGAGCTTCCGGCGAGGACGCTGCGGCACCGGTCCGGGCATCCCGGGGAATCCGGGGGCTCCTGCAGCGGACGTTCCGTCGGTGCCACGGATCGAGTCCACCGGCGGGACGGCGCCCCAGCCGCCCTGCTGGTCCGGATCCTGCGCGTGCTGGTCGCTCATCGTTCCCCCGTTGCGTGTGCGTCGTGCCCTGCGAACACTACCGTCCGGCGGGTTCCTCGCCCGCGTTCGTCCGGTCGTGCCCGGAGCGCGCGACAGGCCCGTCCGGACGCGTCGCGGCAGCGCCCGAGCCGCCTGCGGTCCGCGCCTGGTGTCGGGCCGTCGTGATCCCGCCGAGCACCGACAGGAGCGCCACCACGACGGACCCGACCACGAACGGCCCGAGGGCGTACCCCGCGGGGAAGACGAGGAGCTCCGTCGCGTCCGAGCGGACGAGCGTGTAGCCCACGGCCCCGACGCCGAGCATGACCAGGTAGACCGTCGCCGCGGCCACCAGGGCCGTCACGCCGGGGTTGCCGTCCCGCGCACCCGCCACGGTCGCGAGGAAGACCACCACCGCGGCGCCGACCACCATCGCGGGCCCGAGGAACGGGGTGGCGTCGGGCTGCGAGATGACCTCGACGTCGGCGAGCAGGGCTTCGAAGCCCGTGACGGCGATCACGAGCGCGATGAAGAGGACGGACGTCATCGTCGCGATCAACCACCGGGACATACGCCGATCGTATCGCCGTCCGGCTGGTCAGCGAGCGGGTTCGGCGTGGCCCGTGTCGTCGGCGTGCTCGCGACGGTCCGCCCGGTCGGACTGCTCCTGCGCGGCGGCGACCAGGGCGAGCGCGATCGTCGCCGTGATGATCGGGACGGTCTCCGTCATGGGGGCGGGCGCCTCCGGCACTGCGGCGGGTGCGGCATCCGGCATCGTCGCGTCCGTCGGGTCGTCGGACTGGAGGCCCGTGGCGGCGTCCGCCTCGACGGTGCCCTCCGGCTCGTGGTCACGCAGCGCCGGGCCGATGACCGGCAGGACCCCGGTGGTCGCGGCCGGTTCGGCGTGCAGGACCGGCGGCTCGGTGGACACGGATCCGTCGCGCTTCGCCGCGCGACGCGCTCGGCCCATCTTCACCAGGACCACGACGGCGACGATCGCCCAGATCCCGTTGACGATCGTCGAGGGGACGGCGTGGTGCGCGGCGACGTTGATCGCCACCGCGAGGCCGCCGACCAGGTTGAACAGCTGGTAGAGCGGACCGTTCGAGATCTTGCCGGTGGAGAACAAGATGTAACCGGCTAGAACGGTTACGGCACCAAACCAACCCAGGAATTCCACGATTCCGACCAACACGCGCGACTCCGGGCACGACGAGGAACGGCCGGTTCGAGCCGACCGTTCGAGCGGGGATGAACAGCCGCGATCACGGCGTCAGGTGCATCGTAATCACAACGACGGGTGTCGCGGAAGTGGGGTCGGCGTGGCGTTGCCGACCCCGGTCTGTGGGGCGGGTTCAACCCTTCGCGGCGGTGTCCGACCCGGCGGTCAGGACGTACACGTAGCCACCGAACGTCCACGTCGTCGCAGCCGCCGCGGCGGGGTCGGTCGAGTCCTGCGAGACGGAGGAGGACACCGTGGTGACGAGGAAGAGCCGAGCGCCGTCCTGCATGCCCCCGACGAACGACAGGGCCTGGTCGAACGACCCGTCGACCGACACCGAGACGGGGATGGCCGAGAAGTTGGCGGCCGAGATCGCGGGATCGGTCAGCGGTGCCGTCGCTTCGTCGGTCGCACCGGTGGTCGGTTCGGCGGTCGCGCCATCGGTGGCTTCGGCCGCCGCGTCGGTCGCGGCGGCGGGTGCGGTGTATGCAATAGCGTCCGAGGTCGTGATCGCCGACACCTTCACGCCCGCCTTCGCGGCCACGCTGTCGACCGCGCCGTAGAAGGACGACATGCTCGCGCTCGAGGGCACCGAGGCGGTGAGCGCGGCGAGCTCCGCCTTGAGCTTCGGGAGGGACTCTGCCCGTTCCTTGAGCCGTGCGAGCTCCGCCGCCGTCGTCCGGTTCGTCGCGTCCACCGTCACCTGGTCGGTGCGGTCGCTCGCGGCCTGTGCGAGATGTGGCTGCACACCGAGGAAGAACCCCGCGAGCGCCACCACGACCATCGCCACGACGGCGAGGAGCATGTTGAGTCGGTTGCGGGTCATCTCACTCGCCCTTGTCCTGGTACTTGCCGTCGAAGGCGGCCTGGTCGACGTGGATCGTCATGTTCACGGTGTAGGTACCGGTCGTCGGGTCGAGCGTGACCGAGTTCGCGGTCGCGTCGACGAAGCCCTTGAGCCCCTTGACGGCATCGAGCCACGACGGGACGGACGGCAGCGTCGGACTCTGCGCGTCGATGGTCAGGGTCGCGACACGCTGCCCCTGGAGCGGGGTGTCGGCCTGCGCGTAGGTCTCCAGCGGCGTGGCGGAGTCGATCGCGACGCCGGTGATCTCGACGCCCGCGGGGAGCGACGCCTTCAGCGAAGCGAGGTACGGCTGCCAGGCGATCTCCGTGGCCCCACCGACCGACTGCGCGGCTTCACGCAGCGCGGTACCGGCTTCCGTGTCCCGGACCTCGCGGTAGTTCGCCTGCTGCTGCAGGAGCGACAGGGTCTCCTCCTGCGCGTGGGTCAGGTCGTCGTGGGCCTGGCTGGACAGGAGGCTGGCGCCGGCGGTCGCGATCCCGACCACGATCGCCACGAGGACGACGCCGGCCCACATCCGACGGACGACACGGCGACTGCGTCGGTCGGCGAGGACCTCGGTGGGCAGGAGGTCGACGCTGGGGCGGCCCCCGACGACGATCTCGTTGGGGGCGGTGCGACGCTGGCGCTTGACGCGCTCGGCAGTCTCGGCGGCGACACGCAGGGCGGGGTCGGGCGCCGCTCCACGGCGGCGGCTCCGTCCAGCACGCGAGGGCTTCGACCTGGTCGTCTGGCTCATGCTGCCTTCCCTCCCGCGGCGAGTCCCCATGCGACCGCGATCGATGCCCCGTGTGCGTGCAGGTCTTCGACCCGGATGGACTTCGCGAGCGCGACGTTGGCGAACGGTGCCCCGAACCGGACGGGCGTCCGGGTGAACTCCGAGAGCGCTGCGGCGAAGCCGGGCAACGCAGCTGCACCACCGCAGAGCAGGATCTCGCCGACGGGTTCGGCGGGGTGTGTGTTGACGAAGTAGTTGACGGTGTTGCGGAGGCTGGAGAGCAGTTCGCCCATCGTCTCGCGGACCGCCGCCACCGCGAGTGCGTCGTCGCCCGTCCGCGCACGCTCCGGATCCATGCCGAGGTGGCGCTTGACGGCTTCGGCCGCTCCCTCGTCGATCGTCAACCGACCGGCGAGGAGCCGCGTGATGTCGTCACCACCGGTCGGCACGATGCGGACGAACTTCGGGACGCCGTCGGTGACGATGACGACGGTCGTCGTGTTGCCGCCGCACTCGACGATGGCGACCGTGCCCGACCGGTTCGCCGGCGCCAGCACGCGTGCCAGGGCGAACGGGATGAGGTCGACGCCGACCGGCTTGAGGCCCGCGTTCTGCACCGCGCGGATGTTGGCGAGCACGGCGTCCTTCACCGCGGCGACGAGGAGACCGCTCACGGTGGGGCCGTTCTCGCCCGTCTCCTCGCTCGTCGGGTAGAAGTCGAGGATGGCGTCTCCCACGGGCACCGGGAGCATGTCCTGCACCTGGAAGGGCAACGATTCGCGGATCTGCGCGATGGGGGCCTTCGGGACCGTCAGGTCGCGCGACAGCACTCGCTGGTTGCCCATGCCGAGCACGACGTCCTTCGAACGGAAGCGCCCCAGCGACCAGAGCTGTCGGAGCGCGCCCGCGACGGTGTTCGGCTCGAGCACCTCCCCCTGCTTCGTCGCGCCCGGGGGCACGGGGACCTCGGCGAACCGCAGGATCGTCGGCCTCGGCTTGTCGGCGTCCTGGACCTCGACAGCACGGATCGCGGCGGCGCCGATGTCGACGCCCACGATGCTCTTCGACATGGGTGGTCCTTCCGTGACCGTCTTCGGGTCGGTCTGGTGGGTCAGCGCGCGACGAGGCGTCAGGCGAGTCCGAGGAGGCGCAGGTAGCCGTCCCAGGCGGGGGCACCGACGGCGATGCCGAGCCAGGCACCCGCGAGCATCCAGGGGCCGAACGGGATCCCGCTGCGACGGCCCGCCCGGCGCACGACCAGGAGGACGACTGCGAAGGTACCTCCGAGCAGGAACGCCGCGAAAGAACCCACTGCGAGGGGTCCCCATCCGAGGTACGCGAGCACGAGGCCGAGCACGCCGGCGAGCTTGACGTCCCCGAGCCCCATCCCGCCGGGCACGGCCAGCGCGAGCGCGAGGTAGGTGCCACCGAGGACGACCAGGCCGATGAGCCCCCGGAGCGCGGCACCCCAGTCGCCGGACACCGCCGACGCCGCCAGCAGGAGCACGGGCAGCACGATGTAGGCCGGCAGCACGATCCGGTTCGGCAACGTGTGGGTGTCGAGGTCGATGAGCGTCAACGAGATGCTGATCGCCATCAGGTACAGGAGTGCGACGAGCAGGATCGCAGCGCGGATCGTTCCGGGGACGCCGTCCGGTGCCGCCAACGTCGACCACGATGCGAGTACCGAGAGCAGGGTCACCGCGACGAAGAGGAGGCCCGTGGCGGCTTCGACGAGCGGGTACCGGGCCGAGATGGGCGCGCCACAGTCGCGACACCGTGCACGCAGGACGAGCCAGGAGACCACGGGCACGTTGTCGCGGCGACGGATCTCGTGGCCGCACCCGGGGCAGGAGCTGGCCGGCACGACGACGGACGTGCCCGCGGGCACCCGGTGGACGACGACGTTCAGGAACGACCCGATCGCGAGGCCGAGCACACCGACCAGCACGGCGACGAGGGGCGTCACAGCGGCGAGGGAAGACACGGTCACTTCCCCGTCGGGGAGCCGTCGGCGCGGAACGCCGTGGCCGACTCGGTCTCGGTCGTCACGCCGTACGTCGTCGACACGGGCTGCAGGAACTTCGGCGGGGCCGAGGTCTTCAGTCTGGTGTCGTACGCGTACGCCTTCGCGTAGCCGGTGAGGTACGAACCGTACGAGGTCCGCACCGAGCCGCGGAACTGCTGCGCGATCGAACCGTAGATCGTCAGGATCCCGAGGTTCGACCCGAACGCGCTGTTCTGCACGTTGAAGGTGCCGAGGTTGCTCGCGATGGCGGCATCGATCTCGATGTTCCGGGTCGGGGCGAGGTTGGCGGACGAACCCGACGAAGTGGAGCACGTGCTGCTCGTCCCGGAGGAGCACGAGATGGGGTTGTGGACGGACACTGCTCGCTGCCCCACGAGGCCGAGCATGTCGTCCGAGCCACGCCCGTTCTGGTAGACGATGCTCCCGGTCACGTAGACGAAGTTCTCGGCGGCCAGGGTCATCTGCCCTCCGAACGAACCCGACACGAAGACGTCGCCGTTCCGGCATCCGTAGTACCCGGAGTCACCGAGGCTGCCGGTGAACTCGTTGCTGTTCGGGTAGCCGAGTCCGTTCCCGTAGTCAGAGGTGGTCTTGCCGCTGGCGTCCTTCACGTTCTGCTGGCAGTAGACCGGCGAACCGGCGTTCACGGTCCCGTTCACGGTCCCGCCCGGGGGCGGTGTCGTGTTGGGCGCCCAGTAGTTGGGGTCTCCGCTGGCGCTCGGGACCGTCTGCACGAAGACCAGGTTCGACGGCAGGGTCGGGATGACCGCTCCCGCACCGGTCAGCGCCGAGACCGATCCACAGAGTGCGTCGTTCGTGCTGCCGCTGGTGATCGTGCCGTTCGCGGCGCCGGAGAGCTGGGTCTTCTTCGTCCACGGTGAGACGACGCGCATCTTGCCGCCGGACAGGAAGGTGATCGACGTCGGCCCGGTGTAGATGCAGCCGGGCTTCGCGACCTTGTCGGGGATGTCCGTCCGTGCCTCCTGCTTCATGTTCGCGTTCGTGCTCGGCATCGGGAGGGTGCCCCTGTTCTGGATCAGACCGCCGTTGAACTTCGTCGAGGTCCGGCACGACGAGTCGACCTTCGTCTCCTTGCTCGTGTAGAAGAAGTCGGCTGCTCCGGTGTCGTACACGGCCTGGTTGAACGTCGCACCGCAGGCGGTGATGACGTCGTTCGTCCGGACGGGGCCGTCGAGCGTGTCACCCGCTCCGAACTGCACCGCGTCGCAGCTGGTGTAGTAGTTCCAGTTGCTGTCGTTGCGGTGCGCCGAGGTGCACCGCGTCGTCGTCGCAGCGCCACTCGTCGTCGTGGTGGTCTCACCGGTGAGGCCGGGGTCCTGCGACTCGTAGTTCGTGAACCAGAGGTAGTTCACGAAGCCGTCACCGCGCAGGTCGACGACGAGCGTCCGGGTCGCGTCGTCCGCCTTGCCGGTGACACGGAGACGGACCTTGCCGGTGTTCGCGTAGGCGGAGTTGTCGACCTCGTACCGGTAGAACTGGTCGGTGCTCCCCACGACCGGCGCCCAGGTCCCGCCCACGGTCGTCCCGAAGGCCTTGTTCGCGGTGTCGGTGGAGTACGTGCTCTCGCCCGAGAACGGGGTCCGCACCCCGTACCTCACGTACGCGTTGTCCGCCGCGAGACGTCCCTGGTAGTCCGACAGGCCGGCGTACGCCGCGGCCATCGCCTTGTTGTAGTCGTCGTCGTTCGACGCCTTCGTCGCGCCGCTCGTCGCGGTCGCGACCACCAGCGAGAGCACGATCATGAGCACCGCGCCGAGGCCGATGACCGCGGCGAGCGCCACGCCACGTTCGTCGTCACGGCTGCGGAGGGCACGGACAAGTCGGATGAGCATCATGACTCCGTCGCTGCGCCGTAGTCGAGGTTGCGCAGGTTGATGTTCGCTTGGAAGGTGGTGTCGTTCGCGGTCGTCCCCGTCACGGATCCGACCGTGAGGGCCACGTCGACCGATCGGATCGAGTCGAGGGTTGCGGCTGTCGGGGTGACGACGCCACCGGCGGCGTTCCGGTAGCTGAACAGCGGGCTGGTGCCGGCGCTCGTCCGGATGACGTCGGCCAGCACGATGGTCTTCGTCGTGCCGGTGAACGTGCAGTACCCGTTCGCCGGGCAGTCGCCGCGCTGGAGCTGCATGCGGAGCTTCGTGCCCTGTGTGTCGATCGTGACCTTGGTGAGCCCGGCCCGGGACGTGGAGAGGTCGACGCCGGAGTAGAACCGCATGCTCGTGGCCGTCGCGCTCTCGAACGCCGCCAGGTTCGTCGTCTTCGTCAACTGCACGCGGGACGCTTCGCGCAGGTACCGGCTCACCTGCGTCATGGAGGTCGTGCCCTGCCGCGTGCTGTCGTTGACCGACGAGACCGTCCGCTGGGCCTTGATCATCGAGACGAAGAAGCTCCCGACCAACGTGAGCAGCAGTGACGTGACGAGCATCGCCACGAGGAGCTCGACGAGCGTGATGCCCCGTTGCTCCGAGTGGAGACGACGGATGATCGCCCGCATCAGCTGACCGGCCTGGGATCGACCATCACGGCACCGCTCCGGACGGCGCCGTTCGTGACCATCGCGGCGTTCTCGTTCGTGAGGGCGAGGGCGTTCGTGGTGGATCCGGCCGTGTCCCCGGAGTAGAGCTTCCACGTCCCCCACGGCAACGCGATCGACGCAGTGCCCGCTGCGAGCTTCGGGAACTGCAGGGTCATCCCTGCGGCGCAGCCCGGGTCGCCGTTCACGGGCGTCGTCGTCTTCGCGGTCAGGAACTTGCCCGCCGTCAGACCCGAGAGCTTGACCGCCCCCATCTGCACGGTGATCGTCGCCTTGTTGTTCAGGGGCTCCGAGGGTGTCCCGACCTTCGACTTCGCATTCGGGGTCGTCCAGGACCCCGGCTCCGGGCTGAGACAGGTCGACGACGAGGTACCCGACGCGTCGACGACGTACGACCCGGCGACCACCCGGTAGCTCCCGTACGGGAACAGCGACGCCGAGCTGGCGGTGTTCGTCAGTTGGGTGGTGCCGGAGGTCGGGTTGATGAGCGTCGTCGGCATGTTGGAGGGGAGCATCGCGCCCACGTCCGGCGTGGACGTGTACGTGAACGTGTACTTCGCTGCCACGTCGAAGCTGAACGCCGCAGCCCCGGAGGCGCCCGCAGCGACGGTGATCGTCTGCGATGACGGGCTGACCTGCTGGTTCGAGTCGACGTAGCCGCTCCGAGCGATCTTCACCGAGTAGGTGCCGGGAGCGACTCCGGAGACGTAGGTGCACCCCTCGGCGTCGGTTGCGGGCATGGTGACCCCGTCCGGGCCGGTGACGGTCGGGATGATCCCGGACACCCCGACGCCGTTCGCGTTCGTGACCCCGATCAGGATCGAACCCGTGCTGTCCGAGTTGATGTTCGTCAACGGAGCGATGGCGCTCGACATGGTGACCTGCTGCGAGCCGGACGACGATGCACTCGTCTTCCAGCTGACCGTGACGGTGACGGCTTTGTAGGACAGCACGCCTTCGCCGGTGCCGCAGGCCGTCGCGCTTCCCGAGGACCGGGTCCACGACACCTTGCGCGTGAGGGCGAACGTCTGGTTACCGACCTTCGGCGAATCGGTACCGCTCTTGATGTCGAAGATGCTGGGGAGGTCGCGGAGGCCGTCGATGTCCTCCATCGCGATCGTCGACGCGACCTCTCGAGCACGGGTGTCCTTCGAGAGCACGAGAGAAGCGGTGATGCCGGCGGCGATGCCGGCGGCGATCAGGGCGAAGATCGTCATGGCGACCATCACCTCGATGATCGTGAAGCCGTCGTCAGCCTCACGGGCGGAACGCAGTCGCTCGGCGATGCGCGAGATCATGTCGTCCCTTCTGCTGGTGGTGGGCAAGGGGGCACCAGGGCGAACTCGCCCTGGTGCCCCCTTTGCCCCGTTGGTCAGGATGCCTTCGTGAACACGCCCGCAGAGCAAGTTCCCTCGGCGACACCGGAAGCATCCGTCGCGCCGAAGGTCTTGCCGGTTGCCGTGCTCTTGCCCTGGATGCAGAACGCGGACTTGTCGGCGTTCACCGTGTAGGTGAGCGTCGTGTCCGTCCCCGCGGTACTTCCCGCAGCCTTGTACGGGTCTGCCGCGAACTGGGCGGCGCTGATCGAAGCGGGAAGCGTCCCGGCGTCGGACTGCGTGACCACGGTCACGACGGCGGTCTTCGCGTTGGAGATGTCGGACTTGACAGCCGAGTTCTTCGCGTTGTTCTGCACGCTGATGTACACCGGGATGGCGATCGCGGCGAGGATGCCGATGATGATGACGACGACGAGGAGCTCGATGAGCGTGAAGCCCTTCTCGCCGTCCTTCAGAAGACCCTTGCGGCGAGCGTCGAGCTTGCCCATGAGAGCGAAGTACATGGTTTTTCCATTCTGCGGGGAATGTCGGGGAAATGGGTTCGGGGCTTGCTCGGCCGCCGCAGATCAGCGTATTGGGGACGCATCGAGCGGCCAATCCCGAGAACGGGGGCCATGCTGGGCGCAAAACACCCCCAGTGCGGGGGAGGGTCGATATCGACAATGCCCCCGCATGGGGGTGGAATGACTAGGAAGCGTTCTGCACGACGTTGGTGATCTGGAAGATCGGCATGTAGAGCGCGATGATCATCCCGCCCACCACCACCCCCAGGAACGCGATGAGCAGCGGCTCGATCAGCGAGGTCAGGGCGTCGGTGGTCGCCTCGACTTCGGCGTCGTAGAACACCGCGATCTTCTCGAGCATGATCTCGAGGGAACCGGCGTCTTCACCGACCGCGACCATTTGCGTCACCATCGGCGGGAAAACAGATTGTGCGGCGAGCGGAACCGCGATGGATTCGCCTTTCCGCACGGCCTCGGCGACATTGTCGAGCGCACGCTTCACGACGAAGTTGTTCGACACTTCCCCGACGATCCGCAATGCCTGCAGAATGGGAACACCCGCGCCGATCATGTTCGAGAAGTTGCGCGCGAACCGAGCAATGACGATCTTCTTCTGCAGCGGGCCGAAGACCGGCAGTTTCAAGGTGATCGGATCGATGAACGCCCGGACGCGTTCGGTGTTCTTGTTCGCCCGCCACCAGAGCCACGCCAGCACGACGACGATCGCGAGCGGGACCGCGACGTACCGCATGGCGTGCGAGAGGGAGACGAGGATCTGCGTCGGCAGCGGGAGCGTTCCGCCGAGCGACGAGAACATGTCCTGGAAGATCGGGACGATGAAGATGAGCATGATGGCGACCGCCACCAGTGACATCACGAGCACGACCACCGGGTAGGTCATCGCCGACTTGATCGTCGAGCGGAGCTTGTGCTCCTTCTCGAAGTTCGTCGCGATGGAGTCCATGGCCTGGTCGAGGAAGCCGCCGGTCTCCCCCGCGCGGATCATGTTGATCATGATCGGCGGGAAGTCGACCGGGTACTTCGCGACGGCGTCGGAGAACGAGACACCGCGCTCGACGTCGTCGCGGACCTTGCCGAGGATGTCCTTGAGCTTCTTGTTCTCGGTCTGGTCGGACAGGATCGTCAGGGTCCGCAGGAGCGAGAGCCCCGAGGTGAGCATCGTCGAGGCCTGCCGCGACATGATCGCGAGGTCCTTGAGCCCGACGCCCTTCTCGAACCCGGGGATCTTGATCTCGGTCTGCAGCCCGGTGCCGGCCTTCGCCTCGGTGATGGCGATCGGTGAGACGCCCATCCCCCGGAGGCGCTGGACGACGGCCCCTTCGGACGCGGCGTCGAGGCGGCCCTTGACGAGCTTGCCGGCGCCGTCACGCCCGCGGTAGTCGAACGCGAGTGACATCAGTAGCCTCCGGAGAACTTGTCGCCGAAGTCGATGCCGCTGGCGGCGATCGCGGCGGCCGAGGAGTCGGACGGGGACTCGACGCGCTGGACGAGCCGGTCGAAGCCCTCTTCGTCGTGCACCTTCTCCATCGCGGCCTTGCGCGAGATGGTGCCGACGTTGACCAGTTCGGCGAGGTCCTGGTCCATGGTGTGCATGCCGAGGTCACGGCCGGCCTGCATGGCGGAGGTGATCTGGTACGTCTTGCCCTCGCGGATGAGGTTGCCGATGGCCGGGGTGATCGTCATGATCTCGGTCGCGACGACCCGACCGACGCCGTTGGCCTTCGGGACGAGGGTCTGGCAGACGACGCCCTGCAGGGTGGCCGCGAGCTGGGTGCGGATCTGCCCCTGCTGGTGCGGCGGGAAGACGTCGATGACGCGGTCGATCGTGCCGGGTGCGCTCTGCGTGTGCAGGGTGGCGAACACCAGGTGGCCGGTCTCGGCGGCGGTGAGCGCGACGGAGATGGTCTCGAGGTCGCGGAGCTCACCGATCAGGATGACGTCGGGGTCCTGCCGTAGCACGTGCTTGAGCGCCGAGGCGAAGGAGTGGGTGTCGGCGCCGACCTCGCGCTGGTTGATGATCGACCGCTTGTGGTCGTGCATGAACTCGATCGGGTCCTCGACCGTCACGATGTGGTCGGCACGGCTCTCGTTGACCAGGTCGATGAGCGCGGCGAGGGTGGTCGACTTGCCCGAGCCGGTCGGGCCGGTGACGAGGACCAGGCCACGGGGCAGGCCGGCGAAGTCACCGACGTGCGCGGGGATGCCGAGCTGCTTGAGCGTCTTGATCCTGGTGGGGATGATGCGGAACGCCGCACCCCAGTTGCCGCGCTGCTGGTAGTAGTTCACGCGGAAGCGGTACTCCGGCGACAGCGAGTACGCGAAGTCGAGTTCCTGGTCGTGGTCGAACTGCCCGGCCTGTTCGACGGACAGCAGCGTCTTGAGTGCCGCGATGACCTTGCCACGCGACCATGCGCCTCCGGGCACGGCCGGCCGGAGCGAGCCGTCGACGCGGACGGTGGGCGGGGCGTCGGCCGTGACGTGCAGGTCGGAGGCCCCCTGGTAGACGACCTGTGCCAGTGCGGTGATGAGGTCGGGGTCGGCGACCTCACGCGCGTGCCGGGCGAAGTCGATGTCACCGGCCGACGCCGCGGCGGGGGCGGGAACCGGAGCGGGTGCCGCCGGTGCGGCGTGGTGGGCGCCGCTGTAGGCGATGGCCGGCAGCTGCTGGGTCGCGGGCTCGGCGTACCCGTAGATGGCGGTCGAGGACGGCACCGCGGCGGGCGGCGTCGCCGGAGCGGTGGCGGACTGTGCCACGGGCGCAGCGACCGGACCACCCACGGGCCCGGCAACCGGGCTGGCCACCGGCGTGCCGGTGGGCGCGGGCCACACCGCCGAGTCGTCCGTCAGGTCGTAGACCTGCTCGGGCGGGGCGGCAGCCGCCGCGGCCAGACGCGCGGCACGGCGGGAGCCGACCTCGGCGCCGGGGGTGCCGGGGTGCCATCCGGCGACGGGCTCGTCGCCGGGCATGGTGATGTCGTACACGGAGTCGGTCATCTGCTCGTCCTGTTCCCCGGTCACGCGACGACGCGCAGGATCTCGTCGACGCTCGTCATGCCGAGCTTGACCTTCTCGAAGCCGTCCTGGCGGAGCGTGAGCATGCCCTGCTGCTGGGCGACGCGGCTGATCTCCGCGCTCGAGGCGCGACCGACGGCGAGCCGCTCGATCTCCTCGGTCACGGTCATGACCTCGTGCAGGGCGATGCGGCCGCGGTACCCGGTGTTCGAGCACACCGCGCAGCCGACCGGGGCGAAGAACGCGGGCATCTCGTCGCCGGGGGCCAGGAACCCGAGTGCCTGGAGCTGCTCGATCTCGTACACGGCGGGCGCCTTGCACCGGTCGCACAGTCGGCGGGCGAGTCGCTGGGCGACGACGGAGTCGAGGGCGGACCCGACCAGGAACGGCTCGATGTCCATCTCGGTCAGGCGGGTCACGGCCGACGGCGCGTCGTTGGTGTGCAGGGTCGAGAGCACGAGGTGCCCGGTGAGCGACGCCTCGATCGCGATCTGCGCGGTCTCGTGGTCGCGGATCTCGCCGAGGAGCACGACATCGGGGTCGGACCGGAGGATCGAGCGGAGCGCGGACGCGAACGTCAGGCCGGCCTTCGGGTTGACCTGCACCTGGTTGATGCCGGCCATCCGGTACTCGACCGGGTCCTCCACCGTGATGACGTTGATCTCGGGCTTCGCCACGGCGTTGAGGGTCGTGTACAGCGTCGTCGACTTGCCCGAACCGGTGGGACCCGTGACCAGGATCATGCCGTACGGCTTCGAGTAGGACCGCTGGTACGCCTGGAAGTTCTGCTCGAGGAGGTTGAGGTCCTTGAGGGTCAGCGAGGTGTTCGTGTTGTCGAGGATCCGCATGACGACCTTCTCGCCCCACACGGTGGGCAGCGTCGCGACGCGGAGGTCGATCTGCCGGCCGCCGTGCCGCACGGACATGCGGCCGTCCTGCGGCTTGCGACGCTCGGCGATGTCGATGTCGCTCATGATCTTCAGGCGGCTGATCACGCCGTTCTGGATGTTCTTCGGCGCCGGCGCCATCTCGTGCAGCACGCCGTCGATGCGGTACCGGATCCGGACCTCGTGCTCGCCGGGCTCGATGTGGATGTCGGACGCGTGGTCCTGGATGGCCTGCGACACGAGCAGGTTCACGAAGCGGACGATCGGGACGTCGTCGAGGGCTCCGTCGGCGATGTCGACCTGCGCCTTCGAGGTCGTCGACGCTTCTTCTTCGAGCGACGACGTCAGGTCGTTCAGCTCGTCGTCGGCGCGCAGGTACCGGTCGAGGGCAGCGACGAGGTCGCGCTCCTCGACCTGCAGCGGCTTGATCGCCCGGCCGGACGCCGTCCGGGCGTCGTCGATGGCGAGCACGTTCGTCGGGTTCACCATCGCGAGGATGAGCAGGTCGCCCTCGAACCCGACACCGAGCACTCCGTGGCGACGGCACAGGGCGGCCGGCAGGATCGACACCGCGGTGCCGTCGACGGGGTAGTCGCTCAGCGGGACGGTGCGGGAGTTGTTCGACGCGGCCCGGGCGGTGATGAACTGGGCCTCGCTCACGACGCCCTGGTCGACCAGGCCGCGGATGGCGCGCTCGTCGAGGTCCTCGTCACCCGTCATCGCATCGAGGTGCTCGATCGGCAGGGCGCCGTTCAGGATGAGGATCTCGGACAGGGTCGCCATGAGTCCCGTGCCTCCTTGGACTCGCGCACGGCGAGACGTCGTCGGGTGATGCGCCACCAGGGATGTGGCGCCCGACCACGCTACTTCTGGGGCCCTCGCCGACCGCAGTCCCAGAAAGAGGGGGCGGAGGGGGTCCGGCTGCACCCAGAACTGGGGTCCACGACCGGTTCGGCCCCGGTCCGGGGGACGCCTCGGCCGGTTCGCGGTGGTCGTCGGAGGGTGCATGTCCGCCAGCCTCCCGGACCCCGCACCGCTCCCGGAGTCCCGCTGAGCAGTCCGTGGAGAACGTCGGTGTCACACGGGGGTGTGGAGGAACAAGGCCACCGTCCGACGCGGGCCGGACAGCGCGGCACCGCGGAATCCCTCTCGACGCGCGCCCCCGCCCGGGCACATGATGAGTCATGGACATCACGAGCGTGACCGTGGGGTTGCCCGTCAGCGACATCGAGGCGTCCTGCCTCTGGTACGGCGCCGTCTTCGAGCGCACCGAGCCGGACCTCGAGCCCGAGGACGGCGTCGCCGAGTACGAGGTCGGCGGCATCTGGATCCAGCTCTACGTCGACGAACAGGCCGAGGAGAACCCGGTCAGTGTCCGCTTCGGCGTCGACGACGTCGCGGCGCAGCACGCACGCATCGGCGCGCTCGGCATCGACATCGGCCCCGTCGAGTGCGTCGACGGGGCCGTCGACTGGTTCGACGTCCGCGACCCCGACGGCAACGTGCTGAGCCTGTTCTCGCTGGTCGACGAGACCGGTCGCGGTTCCGGCCGCGACAACGGCGCGGGCCGCGCGCTCTAGCCGCGACCCCACGGCGGACGGGAGGCCCGTGGCGGCCCCGCACCGCGCCTCCAGGCCGTCACGTGGTGACGACACGACGAAGGCCCCGCCTCCTTGCGGAGACGGGGCCTTCGTGGGATCACATGAGGCTCAGTTGTACGTGCCCGGCGTGAAGTCGTCCGACGAGAAGCTGTCGAAGTCGACGAAGCTCAGGTCGGCGTCCGAGAACGACGAGTCGTCAGCGAAGATGCGGTTGGGGTACCGCTCCGCCTTCGCCTCTTCGGTCGCGTTCACGTCCACGTCACGGTACCGGCTGAGGCCCGTCCCGGCGGGGATGAGCTTACCGATGATGACGTTCTCCTTGAGGCCGACGAGGTGGTCCTGCTTGCCCTCCATGGCCGCCTGCGTGAGCACGCGGGTGGTCTCCTGGAAGGAAGCGGCGGACAGCCACGACTCGGTCGCGAGGGACGCCTTCGTGATGCCCATGACCTCCTGGCGAGCCGAGGCGGTCTTGCGACCCTCCTGCAGCGCCGCACGGTTCAGCGCGTTGTAGCGCGACCGGTCGACGAGCTCACCCGGCAGCAGGTCGGTGTCGCCGTGGTCGACGACGGTGACCTTGCGGAGCATCTGGCGGACGATGACCTCGATGTGCTTGTCGTGGATCGGCACACCCTGCGAGCCGTAGACGTCCTGCACGCCGTTGACCAGGTGCTTCTGGACCTCTCGGACACCCTTCACCCGGAGGACTTCCTTCGGGTCGACGGTGCCGGCGATGAACTGCTCGCCGAGCTCGACGTGCTGGTTGTCCTCGATGAGGAGCGTCGCACGCTTGAGCACCGGGTAGATGAACGGCTCGTCGCCGTTGTCCGGCGTGAGGATGATCCGACGACCCTTGTCCGTGTCCTCGACCACGACGCGGCCGGGGGCCTCGGCGATCGGGGACGCGCCCTTGGGGGTACGCGCCTCGAAGAGCTCCGTGACACGCGGCAGACCCTGGGTGATGTCGTCGGCCGAGGCCGAACCACCCGTGTGGAAGGTACGCATCGTCAGCTGGGTACCGGGCTCACCGATGGACTGCGCGGCGATGATGCCGACTGCCTCACCGATGTCGACCAGGTTGCCGGTGGCGAGCGAACGGCCGTAGCACTTCGCGCAGACACCGACGGCCGACTCGCAGGTCAGGACCGAGCGCACCTTGATGCTCTCGACACCGGCTGCCAGCAGCTTCTCGAGGAGCACGTCACCGACGTCCTCACCGGCCTCTGCCACGACCGTGCCCTGTGCGTCCACGGCCTCGGTGGCCAGGGTGCGGGAGTACACGGTGTTCTCGACGCGCGGGTCGCGGACGAGCTTGCCGTCGGCGTCCACGGTCGCGATCGGCAGCTCGAGGCCACGCGTCGTGCCGCAGTCGTCCTCGCGGATGATGACGTCCTGCGAGACGTCCACGAGACGACGGGTGAGGTACCCGGAGTCCGCGGTACGGAGCGCGGTGTCGGCAAGACCCTTACGAGCACCGTGGGTGGCGATGAAGTACTCCGCCACGGTCAGGCCCTCGCGGTACGAGTTGATGATCGGGCGGGCGATGATCTCGCCCTTCGGGTTGTTCACCAGACCACGCATACCGGCGATGTTGCGGACCTGGAGCCAGTTACCACGAGCACCGGACGACACCATGCGGTTGATGGTGTTGTCGACCGGGAAGTTGTCGCGCATCTCCTGCGCGATCTCGTTCGTGGCCTCGGTCCAGATCTTGATCAGGTCGGCGCGACGCTCGGAGTCGGTGATCAGACCCTTGTCGAACTCGCCCTGCACCTTGGCGGCCTGGATCTCGTAGCCCGCGATGATCTCCTTCTTGCGAGGAGGCGTCACGACGTCCGACAGGGCGACGGTCACACCGGAGCGGGTGCCCCAGTAGAAGCCGGCGTCCTTGATCCGGTCCAGCGCAGCGGCCGTCTCGGTCTTGGAGTAGCGCTCGGCGAGGTCGTTGACGATCGCGGAGAGCACGCCCTTGTCGGTGACCTTCTGGACGAACGGGTAGTTCGCCGGCAGGGTCTCGTTGAAGAGCGCACGGCCCAGGGTCGTCTCGAGCAGCACGGTGTCGCCCTGCTCGTAACCCTCGGGAGCTTCACCCTCGGCGAAGTGGACACCCGTCATGCGGATCTTCACCATCGCGTTGAGGTGCAGCGTGTGCTGGTCGTTCGCCAGGATCGCCTCGGCCACCGACGAGAACGCACGGCCCTCGCCCACGGCGCCCTCGCGGACGGTCGTGAGGTGGTGCAGACCGATGATCATGTCCTGTGCGGGCAGGGTCACCGGGCGGCCGTCGGACGGCTTCAGGATGTTGTTCGAGGCGAGCATCAGGATGCGGGCCTCGGCCTGGGCCTCGACCGACAGCGGCAGGTGCACGGCCATCTGGTCGCCGTCGAAGTCCGCGTTGAACGCAGCACAGACGAGCGGGTGGAGCTGGATGGCCTTGCCCTCGACGAGCTGCGGCTCGAACGCCTGGATGCCCAGACGGTGCAGCGTCGGCGCACGGTTCAGCAGGACGGGGCGCTCGCGGATGATCTCCTCGAGCACGTCCCACACCTGCGGACGCGAACGCTCGACCATGCGCTTGGCCGACTTGATGTTCTGCGCGTGCGACAGGTCGATGAGGCGCTTGATCACGAACGGCTTGAAGAGCTCGAGCGCCATCTGCTTGGGCAGACCGCACTGGTGCAGCTTCAGCTGCGGGCCGACGATGATGACCGAACGGCCCGAGTAGTCGACGCGCTTGCCGAGCAGGTTCTGGCGGAAACGACCCTGCTTGCCCTTGAGCATGTCGCTCAGGGACTTCAGGGCGCGGTTGCCGGTACCCGTGACCGGACGTCCACGACGACCGTTGTCGAACAGCGCGTCGACCGCTTCCTGCAGCATGCGCTTCTCGTTGTTCACGATGATCTCGGGGGCACCGAGGTCGAGCAGGCGGCGGAGACGGTTGTTGCGGTTGATCACACGACGGTAGAGGTCGTTGAGGTCCGACGTGGCGAAACGGCCACCGTCGAGCTGCACCATCGGGCGCAGCTCCGGCGGGATGACCGGCACGACGCCGAGCACCATCGCGGCCGGCGAGTTGCCGGTGGCGAGGAAGGAGCTGACGACGCGCAGACGCTTGATCGCGCGGATCTTCTTCTGGCCCTTGCCCTCGGCGATCTGCAGACGCAGTGCCTCGGCCTCGGCGGCCAGGTCGAACGCCTCGAGCCGGAGCTTGATCGCCTCGGCGCCCATGTAGGCGTCGAAGTAGATCCCGAACCGGTCCTGGAGCTCGTGGAAGACGGCGTCCTCGGGCTTGAGGTCGCCCACCTTGAGGTTGCGGAAGTCCTCCCACACACGCTCGAGACGGGTGATGTCCTCGTCGAACGACTTGCGGACCTGGGACATCTCCTTCTCGGCAGTGTCCTTGGTGCGGCGCTTGACGTCGGCCTTCGCACCCTCTTCCTCAAGGGCTGCGAGGTCGTCCTCGAGCTTCTTGAGGCGGTCGGCGATGATCGAGTCGCGCTGGCCCTCGAGGGTCTTGATCTCGAGACGCATCTCGTTCTCGAGACCCGGCATGTCCGCGTGACGGCCCTCTTCATCGATGTCGATGATCATGTACGCCGCGAAGTAGATGACCTTCTCGAGGTCCTTCGGCGCCATGTCGAGGAGGTACCCGAGGCGCGACGGGACGCCCTTGAAGTACCAGATGTGCGTGACGGGGGCAGCGAGCTCGATGTGGCCCATGCGCTCACGACGGACCGAGGACTTGGTGACCTCGACGCCGCAGCGCTCGCAGACGATGCCCTTGAACCGGACACGCTTGTACTTGCCGCAGGCGCACTCCCAGTCACGGGAAGGACCGAAGATCTGCTCGCCGAACAGACCGTCCTTCTCGGGCTTCAGGGTGCGGTAGTTGATGGTCTCCGGCTTCTTGACCTCGCCGTACGACCACTGACGGATGTCCTCGGCGGTCGCGAGGCCGATCCGAATGGCGTCAAAGGAAGTTGCTTCGAGCAATGTTCTTCTCTCTTGCTGATTCAGGCTTCGATGTACGGGCGGGATCAGATGTCGTCGACAGAGGACGACTCGAACCGCGAGGAGATGTTGATGCCCAGCTCCTCCGCAGCGCGGAAGACCTCGTCATCGTTGTCGCGCAGGCTGACCGCCTGGCCGTCGGCCGAGAGGACCTCGACGTTCAGGCAGAGCGACTGCATCTCCTTCATGAGGACCTTGAAGGACTCGGGGATGCCGGGTTCCTGGATGTTCTCGCCCTTGACGATCGCCTCGTAGACCTTCACGCGGCCGAGGATGTCGTCGGACTTGATCGTCAGGAGCTCCTGGAGGGCGTAGGCGGCGCCGTACGCTTCGAGCGCCCACACCTCCATCTCACCGAATCGCTGTCCACCGAACTGCGCCTTACCACCCAGCGGCTGCTGCGTGATCATCGAGTACGGACCGGTCGAACGCGCGTGGATCTTGTCGTCGACCAGGTGGTGCAGCTTGAGGATGTACATGTAGCCGACCGAGACGGGCTCCGGGAACGGCTCGCCGGAGCGGCCGTCGAAGAGCTGCGCCTTGCCGGACGAGCCGATCAGGCGCTCGCCGTCGCGGTTCGGGAGGGTCGAGTCGAGGAGGCCCTCGATCTCGCGCTCGTACGCACCGTCGAACACCGGGGTGGCGACCTTGGTGCCGGGCTCGGCGCTGTGCGCTGCCTCCGGCAGGTTCTCGGCCCAGTCCTGGATGCCCTCGACGTTCCAGCCCTGCTTGGCGAGCCACCCGAGGTGGATCTCGAGCACCTGGCCGAAGTTCATGCGGCCGGGGACGCCGAGCGGGTTGAGGACGATGTCGACGGGGGTGCCGTCGGCGAGGAACGGCATGTCCTCGACCGGGAGGATGGTCGAGATGACGCCCTTGTTGCCGTGACGACCGGCGAGCTTGTCACCCGCGGTGATCTTGCGCTTCTGGGCGATGTAGACGACCACGCGCTGGTTGACGCCCGAGCCGAGCTCGTCGTCGCCGTCCTGCGAGTCGAACACCTTGACGCCGATGATCGTGCCCTCTTCACCGTGGGGCACCTTGAGCGAGGTGTCGCGGACTTCGCGCGACTTCTCGTTGAAGATGGCACGGAGCAGACGCTCCTCGGCGCTCAGCTCGGTCTCGCCCTTCGGCGTGACCTTGCCGACGAGGATGTCGCCGGGGCGGACCTCGGCACCGATGCGGATGATGCCGCGCTCGTCGAGGTCGGCCAGCAGGTCCGGGCTGACGTTGGGGAGGTCACGGGTGATCTCCTCCTTGCCGAGCTTGGTGTCGCGGGCGTCGACCTCGTACTCCTCGATGTGGATCGAGGAGAGCGTGTCGTCCTTGATGAGGTTCTGCGACAGGATCATCGCGTCCTCGTAGTTGTAGCCCTCCCACGGCATGAACGCGACGAGGAGGTTCTTGCCGAGCGCGAGCTCGCCGTTCTCCGTCGCGGGACCGTCGGCGATGACCTCGCCCTGCTCCACGCGCTCGCCTGCGGAGACGATGACGCGGTGGTTGTAGCTCGTGCCCTGGTTGGAGCGGTCGAACTTGCGCAGGTAGTAGGTCTGCGTGCCGCCCTCGTCGAGCTGCAGGGTGACGGCGTCGGCCGAGACCTCGGAGACGACACCGGCCTTGTCGGCGGTGACGACGTCGCCGGCGTCGATGGCCGTGTAGCCCTCCATGCCGGTGCCGACGAGCGGCGACTCGGAACGGAGCAGCGGGACGGCCTGACGCTGCATGTTCGCACCCATGAGGGCGCGGTTCGCGTCGTCGTGCTCGAGGAACGGGATGAGCGACGTCGCGACCGACACCATCTGGCGCGGGGAGACGTCCATGTAGTCGACCTCGTCCTTGGCGACGAGTTCGACCTCGCCACCCTTCTTGCGGACGAGCACCTTGTCGTCGGCGAAGTGGAAGTCGTTCGTCAGCGGGGCGTTGGCCTGCGCGACGACGAAGTCGTCCTCTTCCGAAGCGGTGAGGTAGTCGATGGTCTTCGTGACCTCGCCGTCGACGACGCGACGGTACGGGGTCTCGATGAAGCCGAAGGAGTTGATCCGACCGAACGACGCGAGCGAACCGATCAGGCCGATGTTCGGGCCTTCCGGGGTCTCGATCGGGCACATGCGGCCGTAGTGCGACGGGTGGACGTCACGGACCTCGACGCCGGCACGCTCACGGGACAGACCACCCGGGCCGAGGGCCGAGAGACGACGCTTGTGCGTCAGGCCCGCGAGCGGGTTGTTCTGGTCCATGAACTGCGACAGCTGGGACGTTCCGAAGAACTCCTTGATCGCGGCGACGACCGGACGCACGTTGATGAGCGTCTGGGGCGTGATCGCCTCGATGTCCTGCGTGGTCATGCGCTCGCGGACGACGCGCTCCATGCGGGACAGACCCGTGCGGACCTGGTTCTGGATGAGCTCGCCGACGGCGCGGATGCGACGGTTGCCGAAGTGGTCGATGTCGTCCACGTCGAGGCGCAGCTGCACCGGCTCGCCGTCACGGACGCCGTCGATCGTGGTGCGCTCAGCGTGCAGCGACACCAGGTACTTGATCGTCGCGACGATGTCCTTGACGGTGAGCACCGAGTCGGACAGCGGGGCGTCCATGCCGAGCTTGCGGTTGACCTTGTAGCGGCCGACCTTCGCCAGGTCGTAGCGCTTCGGGTTGAAGTAGAAGTTGTCGAGGAGCGCACGCGCGGCCTCGGCAGCGACCTGCTCACCCGGACGGAGCTTGCGGTAGATGTCCTTGAGCGCCTCTTCCTTCGTGAGGACGGCGTCCTTCTCGAGGGTCGACTCGATCGACGCGAAGCCCTGGAACTCGTCCATGATCTCTTCGCTCGTCAGGCCGAGGGCCTTGAGGAAGACGGTCACGGACTGCTTGCGCTTGCGGTCGATGCGCACGCCCACCTGGTCGCGCTTGTCGATCTCGAACTCGAGCCAGGCACCACGCGACGGGATGATCCGCGCCGAGTAGATGTCCTTGTCGGAGGTCTTCTCCTGCTGGCGCTCGAAGTACACGCCGGGCGAACGGACGAGCTGCGACACGACGACGCGCTCGGTGCCGTTGATGATGAACGTGCCGCGTTCGGTCATGAGCGGGAAGTCGCCCATGAAGACCGTCTGCGTCTTGATCTCACCCGTCATGTGGTTCATGAACTCGGCGTTGACGTACAGCGGAGCGGCGTAGGTCTTGCCGCGCTCCTTGCAGTCGTCGATCGAGTACTTCGGGTCTTCGAGCTCCGGCGCGGTGAACGAGAGCTGCATGGTCTCGCCGAGGTCCTCGATCGGGGAGATCTCCTCGAAGATCTCCTCGAGCCCCGAGTGCAGCGCGAGGTCGGTACGACCCTGCTCCTGCCCTTCGGCGAGGCGGGCCTTCCAGACGTCGTTGCCGACGAGCCAGTCGAAGCTCTCCGTCTGGAGTGCGAGCAGATCAGGAACCGTGAGGGTGTCCGTGATCTTGGCGAACGAGAGTCGCGAGTGGTTGCGACCGTTCTTGGGGTTGGTGGATGCGTTGGGCGCAGCAGCCAAGGGTGTGACCTCCGGTAGGCCCCGTCGGGCCGACACTGACGAGCAGTGTGTAGGTGAGTGGATTGATCGCTCGGCGAACCCTGAGATGCAAGCCCTGCGACCACGCCGACGCGTGCCTGACGCGGAACGTCGGTGCACGTGTGGGATGATCTCCGTGAGCGGTACCCGCCGCCATATACGGGTCCGGCTGCACCAGGGCGAGATGAGTTTCTGTCTCAGAACTCTGCGTCGACCGCAATATGACGACACGGATGCCAGGGAGCGCGAACTGTCATCATAGTTCGCTCCGTGGCGCGCTGTCCAGTCCCGGCTTGACCGGATTCGGCAGTGGCGTGTATAAGCCGCCACGCACCGCTTCCATTCCCGCGCTCAGCCGGGTCCGTGCTCAGCCGAGCCCGTGATCAACCGAGACGCTCGCGCTCGACGTGATCCGCGCCTCCCGGCCCGCCCGGCAGTCCGGCCAGCGCACGGAACGCGTCCTCCGGTCGACGCGTGCGGACGAACGTGACCCGGCCCCGGTCGTCCGTGAGCTCGATCCCGAGCCCCGGCGTGAGGATGAGCGCACGCACGCCGCGACGGATCCGCAGGCCGACACCGCCGTAGGTGGCCGCGTCCGCCTCGACCAGGCGGACGTCGGTGATCCGCCGGCGCGGGATGCGCCGTGGCGGGAGCGGACGGAAGTGCAGGGTCACGTGCCGCTCGGTGACGGTGAACCCGGCACGCGCGAGCAGGAGCAGCGCCCCGAGGGCGACGGCGAGCAGGGCCGGCACCAGCAGGGCGACCTCCGGTGCGTCCCCGGGCCAGCCGAGCACGGCGGCGGACAGGCCGGCGCCGCCGACGAGCAGCGCCGTGCCGACGACCCGCATCCAGGTGGGCGCCGTCTCGCGGTCGGCGTGGAACGGCAGGGAGGCACGCGAAGCGCGCGACGGCCGAGAAGCGCGGGTCGTTCGGGAGGCCCGGATCACCCGGATGGGTCGGGTGCCGGCCCGGCGGGTGTCCGGGGTGGTGGAACGAGCGGTGGGCACGCTCATGGTGTCGGCGGTCATGACGGAGGTCTCCTGCGGCGGATCAGCAGTGGTGCACTCGTCATCGGGTGCGGTGCGTTCGACGGCCAGCGCGCGCGGGTGGCCGGAGGGGTGGCGCGCAGCAGCACGCCGACGACGCGCACGCTCGAGCGGTGGGGGCGCTCACGGGCACGTCGTGGTCACGGTGTCCGGGCGGACGCGTGGTGTGTGAGGCACACACGCATCGACGCTCTGGCGTCGTGACGACAGGCGTCAACGGTACGCAACGAGTCTTGGCGTCCGCTGGTCGTCCATGTGTACGCATCCACGTGTCCGCAGTGCGTCGCCTGGGGACGACGAGGTGCTGCTGACGGTCAGCGCAGGACGCGGGCGACGGCCTCGGCGCGGGTCCGGACCCCGAGCTTCGCGAACACCTGGTTCACGTACGACTTCACGGTGGGCACCGTCAGGAACAGCTCGGCGGCGATCTGCGGGTTCGTCCGGCCGTCCGCGATCCGCTCGAGGACGTCCACTTCGCGCGGGGTGAGGTCCGGGAACCGGGCACCGAGTGACCGGCCCGGATCAGCTCCCGCCGGCGCAGCGGAACCAGCAGCGGCGCCGGCATCGGCACCAGCAACACCGGCGAGGCGCGCCACCAGCCGCGCCCCCACGGTCGCGTCGAAGGTCGACTGCCCGGCGGCCACCGCCCGCACCGCGGTCGCGATCTCCGCCCGCCCGGCGTCCTTCGTCAGGTAGCCGCGCGCTCCCGCCCGCAGCGCGGTGACGACGGAGTCGTCGTCGGCGTAGGTCGTCAGCACCAGGACCGCCACCCCGGGGTGCTCGGCGACGATGCGCGCGGTCGCGGTCGGTCCGTCGACCCCCGGCATCCGCAGGTCCATCAGGACGACGTCGGGCACGTGCCGGTCGACGGCGGCGATCGCCTCGGCACCGTCCGCCGCCTGCCCGACGACCTGCAGGTCGGGCACGAGCGACAGCACCGTCACCAGGCCGTCGCGGACGATGGCCTGGTCGTCGACCACGAGCACCCGGATCGTCACGAGCGGTCGTCCTCGGCGGCGCCCGGAGCGTCCGCGGTCTCCGCATCGACCGAACCGTCGACGGGCAGGTGCATGGCGACGACGAACTCGTCATCGGAACGCTCGGCCTCCACCGTGGCCTCGCTGCCGAGTTCCGCGAACCGCTCGCGCATCCCGAGCAACCCCTGTCCACCGCTCGGCAGCGGGTTGGCCACGACGACGTCCACGGCGTCGCCGTCCCGGATCACGGACAGGGACACGGGGCGGCCGGGAGCGTGCCTGCGGGCGTTGCTGAGGGCCTCCCGGACGACCTGGACCACGGCGGCCCGGTGGGCGTCGTCGAGGACCGCGAGGGTCGCGTCGCCCTGCACGACGACCTCGCCGCCGAACGAGCGGTGCGCGTCGAGCAGGGCCGTCAGGCCCGACGCGTGGTCGGCGGACGGACTGGAGGCACGGGTCGGCTCCGGCTGGTCGGGCTGCGGTTCGTCGCGGAGCGCGTGCACCGCACGCCGCGCCTCGGCCAGGCCGTCCGCGGCCAGCGCGCGGGCATCGCCGGCTCGGCGGGTGGCCTCGTCGACGCGGCCGGCCTCGAGCAGGGCCTCGACCGCGTCGAGCTGCAGCACCAGGCCGCCGAGCGAGTGGGCGAGGACGTCGTGGATGTCCCGGGACGCCCGCGACCGGTCGGCGAGGAGCCGTGCGCGCTGCTGCTGCCGCTCGGTCTCGCGGGCCTGCGCCGTCGTGATCCGCACCTGCCGACGGCTGAATCCGACGAGCACGCCGAGCAGCAGCCCGCCGCCGACGCCGAGGACGAACTGCACCGACGTCTGCTCGAGCGTCGCGGTGACGGCGACCACCACGACGGCGGCGAGCGCGGCGACCGCGGCCGTCCAGACCGGCAGGCGGAGGTCGGCGCCGAGGACGACGAGCCCGACGATCACCGGGACGACCAGGAGCGAGTCGGTCGGCACCACGACGCAGGATCCGGCGGCGATCATCACGCCGGCAGCGGCGACGAGCACGCGGGGCGTGCGTGCTCCTTCGCGCACGGCCCAGGCGGCGAGCGCCACGGCCCCGAGGGCCCAGACCCACGCGGGGTGGTGGAGCAGCAGGCCGTTCCGGACGAACCAGAAGGCCACCACGGCGATCCCGACGGCGTTGAGTCCCCAGGTGAGCACCGAGCGGGACCGGACCCCGGCGGGGTCGGTCGGGTCCGGGTCGGTGGGCAGGCTCACCGGACCATCATGCCGCGGCGGGCGGCCGCCGACCGGTCACCGCCGCGGGGGATGCGCTGGTCGACGACCAGGGCACGGGCGGCGCGGTTCAGGGCGAGCACGAGCAGGATCGTGCCGGTCGAGGTGAGCAGGTGCGCGCCGAGGTGGCCGCCGAGGACGTCGAGTCCGATGCGGGCGGCGATCAGGACGAGCCAGAGGGCGGCGCCGAGCCAACCGGTGCGGGACTGCAGGGTGCGGCCCTTGTCGTCCGGTGTCGTGACGGTGCGGAACCGGGTCATGGCCCCCATCGCCAGGCCGACGCCGACGGTGAGCAGGGCCTCGAGGCCGAGGAACACGACGTCCGTGGTGGTGACGGTCGTCGTGGTCTGCGCGAGGACGACCACGCCGACGATCGCCATCACGAGCGGACCCCGCCAGATGCGCGCCGGGTCGAGGAACCGCCAGGTCGCCTGCCGGTACGCCAGGAAGCCGACGAGGGCGAGGCCGATGAGCACGTTCGCGAGGAGCTGGACCGACATGGTGTGCCTTTCGAGGTGGTCCGGCGGGGCGTTCCCGACCGGTGTGATCAGCCTCGTTCCGTGCGTCCCGCGGGCACACCAACCAGGGGTGGGGACGCGGGTGGTGATCGCGGTGGTGTTCCATTGACGGCATGGCTGATGCGTTCGACGGGTTCCGGATCGGTGCGGGGTACTCGGTGGTGGAGCCGGACCGGCACCGGCCGGGGTCCTTCACCCTGGTGGTGGACGGCACCCCGCAGTCGCACGTGGACCTCGAGGACCCGACCCACCTGGCGTTCGAGTACATCCGTCGGATCGGGCACGCGATCGACCTGCTGCCGGACGGCCCGATCACGGCACTGCACCTGGGCGCCGGCGCCCTCACCCTGCCCCGCTACGTCGCGGTGACCCGTCCGGGTTCGCGGCAGCAGGTGATCGAGCTCGAGCGTGACCTGGTCGAGCACGTGCGCGAGGCCCTGCCGTTCCCCCGTGGCGCGTCGATCCGGGTGCGGTACGGCGATGCCCGGGAGGTCCTCGGCAAGCTGCCCGCCGGGCTCCGCGGCACCGTGGACCTGGCGGTGGTGGACGTCTTCGGCGGTTCGCAGATCCCCGCCCACGTGACGAGCGTCGAGTTCTACCGCGAGGTCGCCGCGTTCCTGTCGCCGACGGGCATCGTCGCGGTGAACGTGGCCGACGGCGCCGGGTTGGCCTTCGCCCGCGGGCAGGCGTCGACGCTGCAGTCGGTGCTGCCGTCGGTCGCGGCGGTGGCGGACACCGGGATGCTCAAGGGCCGGCGGTTCGGGAACATCGTGCTGCTCGGGTCGCCGACCGACCTGCCGGTGGCGGACATGCCGAGGCGGTACTCGTCCGACCCGATGCCGGCCAAGGTCGTGCACGGTGCGGAACTCCGGTCGTTCATCGCCGGGGCGCCGATCGTCACGGACCAGACGGCGGTCGCGTCGCCGGAGCCGAACCGGAGCGTGTTCGGGGGCTGACGCCCGCCCGCGGCGTCGCCGGGGACGGACTTCGGGCACTCGACGGGTCCGGCTGTCAGGATGGTCTGAACGACCGCGCAGCTGCGCGACCGAGCGATGGGAACCCTGATGACGAACGACGACCGGAACGACCAGGACCGGACGGGCGACGGCCAGGCGCCGCGCTGGGGCGACGCCCCGCAACAGCAGCAGCCCGACGCCGATGCCCCGCGGTACGGCGAGCGGGTGGACCCGGCGCCGACCTCGACCCCGCAGTACGGCGAGCAGTACGGCCAGGGCCAGCAGCAGTACGGCCAGGGCCAGGGCCAGTACGAGCAGCAGTCCGGGCAGGGCGAGCAGCAGTACGGGCAGCAGCAGTACGGCCAGCCGTCGAGCACGCCGAGCTGGAACGACCAGCAGCGCCACGACCAGGGCCAGCACCACGACCAGCAGCCGTACGCCGCCGCGCCCGCGCACTCCGGCGCACCGGCCTGGCAGAGCCACGACGAGCCGAAGCCCAAGAAGAAGACCGTCGGCATCATCGCCTTCGTGCTCGGCCTGCTCGCGCTCGTGCTCGGCGTCGTCGGCGGCTACATCATGGGTTCGGCCATCAGCAACAGCGGTGTGATCGACCAGATCACGCAGAACGGTTCGACGAACCTCACGCCCGAGCAGATGCAGAGCGAGGTCATGAGCGACCCGGACGTCCGCTCGCAGCTCGTGGGCGGCATCGCCGTGATCGGCATCGCCGCGTTCCTCGGACTCTGGGCACTCGTGCAGGGGATCATCGCGGCCGTCGCCAAGCGCGGTCGTGTCTGGGGCATCCTGGCGATCGTCCTGGCGGTCGTCGCGACCATCGCGACGTTCGTCACCTACGCCGGCGTGGCCGCCGCCGGCGCGATGGGCGCCAACTCCTGATCGACCCCTCGACCGAACGGCCCGTCGCGCTCCGGCACGGCGGGCCGTTCGTCGTCCCGGGGGCACGCGCGGACGCCTGCACCCGCGCAACCTGAGCGCGTCGCACCGACCGCTCCCGGGAGACCGCGGCTACCCTCGAACCGATGTCCCTCCCGCCCGACGACCGCCAGCAGCCCGACCTGTCCGACCGTTCCCGTGAACCGCGCCACGCGGCTCCCGTGACGGCCGGAGTCAGCCCGGGCAGCACCTTCGCGCCCATCAGCCTGCGACCCGCGGTCGACGTCGACGCCGTGCACCAGCGGCTCCGTGACCTCGGTCAGAGCCGCAGCACCGACGCCCTCGCCGAACGGGCCGAGCTCCTCCGCCTGCTCGGCCGTCTGGACGAGTCGCTCGTGATCGCCGAAGAGGTGTTCCGCCTCGCGATGTTCACCGGGGAGCGCCAGGACAAGGTCGCCGCGCGGATCCGTCGTGCGCACGTCCTGCACGACCTCGGCCGGCACGACCGCGCCGCCGCCGAGGCCGCCATGGCCCGCGACACCGCCGCCACCGAGGAGTGGCCCGAGCTCGAGGGCGCCGCGGCCGAGATCGAGGGCTGGTCGCTGTTCGAGAACGACCGCTTCGACGAGGCCCGCGCCGCACTGTCGCGGGCGTACCAGGCCTTCCGGCAGGCGGGCGCACCGTCCGAGCGCACCGACGCACTGCGCACTGCAGTCGAGGCCGCCATGCGGGCCTCGATCACGAACCCGGCGGAACCGTCCGACCGGCCCCGGACGGCCCGCGAGGTCGCCGCCCGCCGCGCCGAGGACGACGAGCCCACGACCCGCGTCGCCGAGCCGGTGAAGCAGGTCCCGCCGATCCGCCGGCGCGTGCTCGGTGCGCCCGACGCCGCCCGGACCGAGGCCGACGACATCTGGGGCCGGATCGCGGCCCGGGCAGCGAAGAAGGGCCAGGCCGACCCGCGCGCCGAGCAGTGACCGCGCTCGAGACCGTCCGGCTCCGCGCCGAAGCGCTCATCGCGGAACACCTCGGCGCCGGGACGTGGGCGTTCGGGTTCGACCACGCCAAGACCCGCGCGGGCCAGTGCGACTTCGCGCGGAAGCGGATCACGGTGAGCCGCCACCTGGCCACCCGGTTCTCCGACGACGACGTCGAACAGGTCCTGCTGCACGAGGTCGCGCACGCCCTCGCCGGCGCCCGGGCGGCACACGGACCGAAGTGGAAGCGCACGGCCGCGTCGATCGGGTACACCGGTTCCCGGCTGCACGACGGGCCGATCGCCAGCGAGCTCGCCCCCTGGATCGGCACCTGCCCCGCGGGACACGAGCACTTCCGGTACCGCACGCCCACCCGTCCCCTGGCCTGCGCCCGCTGTTCCCGGCGGTTCGACGCCCGGAACGTCATCACCTGGCGGCGACGGACCGCGGACGACGACGCGGCCACGATGGCGTCGACTACCGCATGAGGTGCCCGACGCACGGAGGCGCGCCGGTAACCCGTTAGCCTGGGCGGATGCACACGGGGCAGCACATCCGCACGGACGCCGGTTCCTCCTGGTACTTCGACGCCGGACGGATCGCGCTCGACTTCGCGCACACGGGTGGCTTCGCCGACGACCCCACCGGACGCCGACCGCGGTCGCAGCTCGGGGAGCTGCTCGCGAGTCCGGCCGACCTGGACGAGTGGCTCAGCGAGCACACCGAGCCGATCGACGTCGGTGCCAGCGCCCGCGAGCTGCAGGACGCCCGTGCCCTGCGTGCCGCGATCGCCCGGCTCGCCGTGGCCGCCGCCCCCGCGCCGGCGAGCACCGCCGCGGAGCGCACCGCCGTGGCGGCGGGCCTGCGCGCCGGAGCCGGCCGCACGCGCCCCGCGCCCGACGACATCGACACCGTCAACCTGTTCGCCGCCCTGCCGGACGTGCCCCCGAGCCTCCCGGGTGGCCGACGCCGCGCCGGAGCGAACCGGGTCCGCCTGGCGCAGGCCCTGTCGAGCGTCGCGCGCGACGCCGTCGCGCTCTTCACCGAGGTCGGCTTCGACGACGTCGAGGCCGACGGTCGGCCGACGCGGCTGAGCCGGTGCTCGGCCGAGGACTGCGGCCTGGTGTTCTACGACTCGTCGCGCGGTGGGACCCGTCGCTGGTGCTCGATGCAGCGGTGCGGCAACAGGGCGAAGGTCCGGGCGCACCGCGCTCGCCGCGCCGCGGAGTGAGCCCGAGCTGACACCTTCCTCTCGTCGCCCCGGAGGGGGCGAGTCGCGACACCCCGCGCACCTCGGCCGAGTGGTCACCAACCGTCGCCCGACGGCGTCGCAACCGTCAGGTTGCGATCACCCGACGCGACGCAAGCGACGAGTCGTGACCAGCCACCGGCCGGGAGGCGCGTGGCGGCGCCGCCACGGGCCTCCTGTCCGCCTTCCGCGAGCGGTCACGACACCCCGCGCACCTCGGCCGAGCGGTCACCGACCGTCTGCTGGCGGCGTCCCAGCCGACGGGTCGTGACCACCCGACACACGCACACGCGAGTGGCGACCGGCGAGCGCCACGACACAACGAAGAAAAAGATTCGGCCTGCCGAATTCTCTGGCAGGATCGGTGCATGACCGACACTGCCAGCCCCCGGCTCGACGAGCACCCATCCGGTGCCCCGCGTCGTCGTGCAGCCGGGCTCACCCTGCTCGGACCGGCCTTCGTGGCGGCCATCGCGTACGTCGACCCGGGCAACGTCGCCGCCAACCTGACGGCCGGCGCCGAGTACGGGTACCTGCTGCTCTGGGTGCTCGTGGCCGCGAACGCCAGCGCCGTGGTGGTGCAGTACCTGTCCGCCAAGCTCGGGGTGGTGACGGGCAAGTCGCTGCCCGAACACCTCGGCCTGCGGATGCGGCGAACCCCGCGCCTGCTCTTCTGGGGCCAGGCCGAGATCGTCGCCGCCGCGACCGACATCGCCGAGGTCATCGGTGGCGCCCTGGCGCTCTACCTGCTCTTCGACCTGCCGCTCGTGGTCGGCGGGATCATCACCGGGCTCGTCTCGATGCTCCTGCTGACCCTGCACAGCCGCCGGGGCACGCGCCTGTTCGAGACCGTGGTGACGGCGATGCTCGCGATCCTGACGGTGGGCTTCTGCGCCGGGCTGCTGTTCGCCCGGGTCACACCGGCCGACCTGGTCGCCGGGCTCGTGCCGCGGTTCGAGGGCGCGGGGTCCGTGCTGCTCGCGGCCTCGATGCTCGGTGCGACCGTGATGCCGCACGCGGTGTACCTGCACTCGGCGCTCGCCCGGGACCGCCACGGGGACGTCCCCGCCGGGCCGGAGCGTCGCCGGGTGCTCGTCGCGACCCGGTGGGACGTCGGGCTCGCGCTGATCGTCGCGGGCGGGGTGAACATCGCGATGCTCGTCCTCGCCGCGGCCACCCTGCCGGGCGTCGAGGGCACCGACTCCATCCCCGGTGCGCAGCGCGCCATCGCCGAGAACGTCGGCCCGGTCGTCGGGGTGCTCTTCGCCGTGGGCCTGCTCGCGTCCGGCCTGGCCTCGACCTCGGTGGGCTGCATGGCCGGCGCGGAGATCATGAAGGGCCTGCTGCACGTGCGGATCCCGCTCGTGGCCCGACGCGCGATCACCCTGGTGCCCGCGATCGTGCTGCTCGCGCTGAACGCCGACGCGACGATGCTGCTCGTCGTCAGCCAGGTGGTGCTGAGCTTCGGGATCGCCTTCGCGATCGTGCCCCTGGTGGTCTACACCTCGCGACGGAGCGTGATGGGGACCGACGTGAACGCCGCGACCACCCGCGTGGTGGCGTGGGTGATCGCGGCGGTCATCGTGGCGCTCAACGTCGCGCTGGTCGTGCTGACCCTGACCGGCTGAGGCCCGGCCGGTCAGGGGACGGGCGGTCGTCAGTCGACGACCTGGACGTCCTTCCAGAACGCGACGTAGCCCGAGTAGTCCTTGCCGACGCGGTCGAACGACGACGGGATCGGCGTCGGGTACGACCACGCGCGGTCCTGCAGCGCCTGTCCGTCGACGTTCACCGTGAAGTACTGGGTGTCGCCCTTCCACGGGCAGTGGTACTGGGTGGGGCTCTCGGTGAAGAGCTCGGTCTTCACGCTCGACGGCGGGAAGTACCAGTTGCCCTCGATCTTGATGAGGTCCTCTTCGGGGGCCTCCGCGATCACCGTGTCGCCGACGACTGCCTTCATGGCGTTGCTCCTTCGCTCGCTGGTTCCGTGACGGGGCGAACGCTACGCGCGCTCCCCCGATTCCCGCAGGACGGTCAGGTCGGGGCCCGCGGCGAGCGCCGCGTGCACGTCGTCACGGCTCAGGACGGCGGCTCCCTCGGACGCGCTGACCAGGTGCCGCACGGCCCGGCGCAGCCCCGTGTACGCCGCGCAGGCCGCGGCGGCCTCGGGTGAGGTGTGGTCGATGCCGACCTCGGTGAGCGCGTCGACGACGGCTCCGGCTGCGAGCAGGTCCTCGACGGCGAAGTCCGGTGCGTCGGCGACGTCGACGGACTCCCCCGCCGCCTCGGCCGCGTCGTCGAGGGCTGCGGTGTGGTGCAGCCCGGCGGCGACGATCGCGACGACGCACCGGTCACCGCGTGCGGTCTGGAGGCCCGTCACCCGTTCCGCCACCGCCGCCGCGTTGCCGAGGTGGCCGAGCACGACCTCCGGACCCTGCGGCAGCTGGGCGGTCACGTTCCGCAGCGCGCGCCGCTGTGCGGCGGCGCCGGAGGTCGGCGGCAGGGCGTCGACCCAGACGAGCAGGTGGGTGCCGTGGGCGATGCGAGCCGCACCCCCGGGACCCCACGCGAACCGGACCTGGTACTTCTCCTGGGTGCGTTCTGCCACGTCCGTCACGATAGCCGCCCGGGCGATGCTGTCCCTCTCCACAGGGTCGCCGTCCGACCGGGTTCCGCCAGGGTCGTCGACCCTAGGATGCATGTCCATGGAGATCGCCCCCGTACCCACCCTGACCGGCGACCGTGTGACGCTCGAGCCCCTCGGGCAGGAGCACGCGGAAGACCTGCGGGCGGCGGTCGCGGACGGCGATCTGTGGCGCACCTGGTACACCTCGGTGCCCGCCCCGGCACAGGTCGAGGCCGAGATCGACCGGCGGCTCGCCGAGCACGAGGCCGGCCGCATGGTGCCCTTCGCCGTGCGGGACCGCCCGACCGGCCGGGTGGTGGGCGCGACGACCTTCATGAACATCGACCCGGGCAACCGCCGTGTCGAGATCGGCAGCACGTTCCTGGCCAGGTCAGCGCAGCGATCGGGGATCAACACCGAGTCGAAGCTGCTCATGCTGTCCCACGCGTTCGAAGCGTGGCAGTGCATCGCGGTCGAGTTCCGCACCCACTGGCACAACCTGCAGTCCCGAGCGGCCATCGCGGGTCTCGGCGCCAAGCAGGACGGCGTCCTCCGGAACCACGCGATCGGCCGTGACGGCACCCTGCGCGACACCGTGGTGTTCTCCGTCATCGCGTCGGAGTGGCCGGCGGTCCGCCTCTCGCTGGCCGAGCGGCTCCGGCGGCACGACCGCGCCGAGGGGTCCCGCCGTCGGTCGGCCCGGCACGCCTGAGGCGTCTCGCCTGCGCCGTCTCACCTGAGTCGTCTCGCCTGCGCCGTCTCGCCCGCCGGGCCACGGCGCGCCGTCCAGCCCGCGGGCGTAGCGTCCCCGGCATGCACGTCGGCCTCCGGATCGTCCTCGACGCGCCGGTCGACGCCGTGCGCGATGCCCTGCTGTCCCCGTCCGTGATGGTCGCGGTGACGAAACCGTTCCTGGCGTACCGCTCGCGCGACCCACGGGGGTTCCCGGAGCGCTGGGAGCCCGGGCACCCGCACCCGATCACCGCGGACGCCTTCGGGCTGGTGCCGAGCGGCGACACGCACGTCGACCTCGACCTGTACGAGGTCCGGGGAGTCCCCGTGCAGCGTGACAACGGCGGCGGCACGTCCGGGTTGTTCGGGCGGATGACGATGTCGCACCGGATGGCCGTCGTCCCCGCGCCGGGTGGCCGGACCCTGCTGCTCGACCGCCTGACCTACCGGATGCGACCGGCCGTCCTCGGGCTCGCCCTGTGGCCCGGCATGTGGGTCATCTGGCAGTGGCGGGCGTTCCGGATGCGCGCCCTCGCGCCCACCTGGCGGACCGACGGCGAGTGACGTGACGCGGGTCGGGCCTCCCGTCCACCGCGGAGCGGGCGTAGCCTCGTCCACGTGAGCCAGACGCGCCCCCAGGAGCCGACGACCGACGACCGCGTGCGCAGCACGCTGGCGACGACGGATTGGCGGCGGATGACGTTCGACCTGTACCGCCGCGTCCGCGCCACCCCGGACCCCCAGACGGCGCACGCGCTCTGGCGCGAGACCCGGGACGCGATGTTCGCGGAGCACCCGGCGTCGCCGCTGCTCGACGAGGACGCCCGCGACTTCGAGTCCTTGCCGGTGCCGGACTACGACCCAGCGTGGCGGTTCCAGGTGCGCATCGAGGCCACGGAGCCCGCCGAGTTCGACTTCGAGACCGGCACCGACGGCATCGTCCACTTCGACCGGCTCGGCCTCGTGCGGGTCCCCGGGGTCGGCACGCTCGACGTCTGGAAGCACGGCGGCTACGCGGGCGGGGTGTTCGTCCCGGTCAAGGACGCCAGCGCCGGCAAGGCCCGCGGCACCTACGGCGGCGGACGCTACCTGCTCGACACCATCAAGGGCTCGGACCTGGGCGGCGACGACCTCGGGTCGCTCGTGCTCGACTTCAACTTCGCGTACAACCCGTCGTGCGCGTACGACCCGGCGTGGGCGTGCCCGCTCGCGCCTCCGGGCAACACCGTGCCGGTCCCGATCCCCGTCGGCGAGCAGTACGACTTCTAGGGTGGAACGCATGACAGGACTCGTCGCCCTCGACGTCGGTGGCCGCGTGCCGCCGTTCGAGCAGGTCCGATCGCAGATCGCCGCGCAGATCACCGCCGGGTACCTGGTGGACGGCGAACGGCTGCCGAGCGTGCGTGGACTGGCGGACGAGCTCGGGCTCGCCGCCGGCACCGTCGCGAAGGCCTACCAGCTGCTCGAGGAGGCCGGACTCGTGCACACCGCACGGGGCGCCGGCACCCGTGTGGTGCGACCGGCAGCGGTACCGGACGCCGTGGCCGAGGCCGCTCGCGCCCTGGCCGCTGCGGCACGCTCCGCGGGGCTGTCGGCGGACCAGGCCGCGACCGCGTTGCGCGAGGCCTGGCCGGCCTAGCGCGGGCGTGCGGGCGCGGGCGCGGGTGGCTGGCTGGCGCGGGTGACTGGCTGGCGCTTCCGGGCGTACCTGGTCGTTCCGGGCGTACCCGGTCGGAAGTTCTGACCCGGTACGCCCGATCCGACCAGGCATCGCAGGCGTTCTGGGAAGAACCGATCCGAGCGCTCAGCAGTGCTCGTACACGTACGCGTCGTCCGTCGGGGTCACCAGGTCACGGTCGCGCAGGATCGTCATGGCCGGACGGCTCCCCAGCCCGCAGACCGACGCCCACGAGCCCTTGAGGGTGTCCGAGTACTCGACGTCGATGACCCGTCCGCCGTAGGCCTTCGTGTACGCGGCGCACTCCCGGTACTGCACGCACTCCTCGGCGACGACGAAGTCGAACCCGGTCTGCTTCCTGCCGGACGCCCCGAGCTGCGGGGTGTTCTTCTGTCCGACGGCCAGGCCGTGCCGGTGTCCCTCGGCGACGAGCGACTTCGCGAGCGCCAGGTTGCCGGCACGGGTGAGCCGCTTGCCGCTCCGGATCCACGAGTCGAGGTTGTCGAACTCCACCGCGTCGAACCCGCGGTCACCGCAGCGGGCGACGGTCTTCGCGAGCACCTTCGTGATCAGGGCACGCTTGGCCGCCGTCCGGGTGTCGAGGAGCATCTCGTCCGGCCATCCCGGGTCCGACACCGGCTTGCCCGCACGATCGCGGAGGATCGCCGACGGGTACGACTTCTTCCACGTGCTGGCGGCCTCGGGCTGCGTCTGGAACCCGTTGACGTAGCAGATGTTGTACTTGCCCTTCGCCGGGCGGTCGGTGCTGTCGCGCTCGACGATCGTCACGCCGGAGGGCGGGGTGTACCCGCCGCCGAGCTGGTAGTCCACGCGACCCGAGGTCGGCAGGTTGCGGTAGCTCCCGGCCGCGCTGGTCGTGGCGGCCTCGGCGCAGCCGGCGGTGCCGAGGACGGCCACCAGGGCCATCGCGGTGGTCAACAGGACGGATCGCGTGCGCACCCCGGAATCCTCGCACGCCACGGGCGAACGACCCCGCCCTCGCCGTTCCGGGGATGTGCACGCTATGCTGGTCGTACTCGAGGCGCCGATCGCCTCGTGCGTCGTACGGACGCCCCGAACTCCCGACCAGCTGTCTCCAGACTCCGGTCGATGATCGAGCACCTCACGAAGGTGCCCAGGCTTCTCTGCTGCGGCGACTGCGCCAGCCACATCCGTTGGCGCGCATCCCGCCCGCGCGCTGCCTCAGAGCGCGCCCACAGCCGGACTGCTCCGGCTCGAAAGGTCACCATGACCACCGAAGACATCCGTTTCTCCGACCTCGGCGTCCCCGCGCCGATGGTCTCCGTCCTCGCTGACCAGGGCAAGGACATGGCGTTCCCCATCCAGGCGGACACCCTCCCGGACTCCCTGCAGGGCAAGGACGTCCTCGGCCGCGGCCGCACCGGCTCCGGCAAGACCATCGCCTTCGCGATCCCGCTCGTCGCGCGCCTCGCCGCCAGCGGCAGCAAGCGCCGCGCCGGCCGCCCCCGCGCCCTGGTGCTCGCCCCGACCCGTGAGCTCGCGACCCAGATCGACGTCGCCCTCGCCCCGCTCGCCAAGGCCATGGGCCTGAACACCACGACCATCTTCGGTGGCGTCGGTCAGGGCCGTCAGGTCGACGCCCTGCGCGGCGGCGTCGACGTCGTGGTCGCCTGCCCGGGTCGCCTCGCCGACCTCATGCAGCAGGGCCACGTGAACCTGGGCGACATCGAGGTCACCGTCCTCGACGAGGCCGACCACATGGCCGACATGGGCTTCCTGCCCGGCGTGACCAAGATCATGCAGGCGACGCCCGAGAACGGGCAGCGACTGCTGTTCTCCGCCACGCTCGACAACGGCGTGGACAAGCTCGTCAAGAAGTTCCTGCACAACCCGGTGATGCACTCCGTCGACGAGGCGAACAGCCCCGTCGAGGCGATGACCCACCACCTGTTCGAGGTCGCCGACGCCGACGCGAAGAAGCACCTCGTGAGCGCCCTCGCCTCGGGCAACGGTCGCCGCATCCTCTTCATGCGCACGAAGCACCACGCCAAGCGCCTCGCCAAGCAGCTCAGCAGCCAGGGGATCCCGGCCGTCGACCTGCAGGGCAACCTGTCGCAGGGTGCCCGTGAGCGCAACCTCGCGAAGTTCTCCTCCGGCGAGGCCCTCGTGCTCGTCGCCACCGACGTCGCCGCCCGCGGTGTGCACGTCGACAACGTCGAGCTCGTCGTGCACGTCGACCCGCCCACCGAGCACAAGGCGTACCTGCACCGCTCGGGCCGCACGGCGCGTGCCGGTTCGTCCGGTGACGTCGTCACGGTGACGATGCCCGCCGAGCGTCGCGACGTCGCGCAGATGATGCGTGCTGCCGCGATCAAGGTCACCCCGCAGCACGTCACGGCGACCTCCCCGGCCGTCACCGCGCTCGTCGGCGAGGTCGCTCCGATCCGCCACGTCGCCGAGGAGCCGCCCACCCAGCAGCGTCAGCCCAAGCAGCGCTCGGCCGAGTCCGCCGGTGACGGCGGCGGTCGTCGCCGTGGTCGCGGCGGTCGGTCTGGAGGCGCGGCGCAGCCCGCGCGCTCCGGCTCGGCTGGCGAGTCCGCCGGTTCGGCCGGGGGCCGTCAGGGCCGTCCGGCCCGTGGCGCACGGACCGAGGGGGCCGGGCGCTCCGGTGCCGCGGCCGCCGGTTCGACCGGTGGTCGCCGCAGCGGCGGCAACCGTCGCTCGGGCAGCAGCGACGTCGTGCGCGGCGGCTCGTCGGCCGTGTGGTCGTCCGAGGGCGGCTACGCCGCGGGTCGGTCCGGCAACGAGTCGGGCGGCAACCGTCGTGGTGGCTCGCGCCGCGCCTCCCGTCCGGCCGGCGCTGCTGACCGCCACTGACCCACGCGGTCTGACCCGCGCGGCCTGACCCCGTCGGGCTGAGCTCGTCAGTGCCCGCAAGACACCGGTGTTCACGTTTCGAACCCCCGCATCGCGCGGTGTGTTCCGTGAACACCGGTGTCCTGCGTCCGGGCTCGGGCGAACCTTGGCGGGGGCTGGGGGTGGGGTACTCCGCCGGGCGTACGGTCTCACTCACCGGATGCCGCGCAAGCGGCTGACGGGGAACACGTCCGCTTCTGGAAGGAGTGCCTATGGCTGGCATCGATGACATCAAGAACGCCGCTGAGAAGGCGGCAGGCAAGGTCAAGGAAGCTGCCGGCAACGCGACCGGTAACGACCGGCTGAAGGCCGAAGGCCAGACCGACCAGGGCAAGGCCTCGGCGAAGCAGGGCGTCACCGACGTCAAGGACGCCGCGCACGGCGTCGCCGACAGCTTCAAGGACGACAAGCACTAAGCCGGTTCGCGACCGCGCTGCGAAGCCCCCGGATCCGATCGGATCCGGGGGCTTCGTCGTGCGCTGGCTTCGCGTGCGCCGGGCGTGGACGCCCCGATCGGGCTAGTGCAGGGCGCCGACCGATGCCAGGCCGGCCCGCAGCAGTGCGCCGCGGCCGCCTTCCATCTCGTCGGCGACGGCGTCGGACGCAGCTTCCATCGGGCTCATCCACGTGAGCTCGAGGGCGTCCTGCCGGGGCTCGCACGTGCCGGTGACGGGGACGACGTACGCCAGCGAGATCGCGTGCTGCCGCTCGTCGGTGTACACCGAGGCGCCGGGCAGCGGGAAGTACTCGGCCACGGTGAACGGCGTCGGGCTCGAGGGCAGCTGCGGGAACGCCATCGGCCCGAGGTCCTTCTCGAGGTGGCGGAACAGCGCGGTGCGGATCGACTCGCCGAACATCACGCGGCCGGACACCAGGGTGCGGGCGATGAGACCGCTCGGGGAGACACGCAGCAGCACGCCGACCTCGGTCACGACGCCGAGACCGTCGGTGCGGACGGGGACCGCCTCGACGTAGCAGATCGGCAGACGACGGCGGACGTTCGCGAGCTCCTCGTCGGACAGCCAGCCGGAGTCGGGATCGGGGGTGCGCAGCGAGGACATGCACCGTGTCTACCAGGGACGGCGGCGAGTTCGGCGGAAGGCGCGGGAGTTGGGGATGGTTAGCGTTGTCCACATGATCGATGCGGACCTGGTGCAGTGGACACGGAGTGCCTCGGACCGGCGGGGCACACCCCTGCTCGTGGCGATGCACGGGGTGGGCTCGAACGAGCACGACCTGCTCGGGCTCGCCCCCGCGCTGCCGCCCGCGTGGACCGTTGCGTCGCTCCGCGCGCCGATGCCGTGGGGGTCCGGCTTCAGCTGGTACCCGCTCGGCACGCCCGGCTCCCCAGCGCCCGAGGCGGTGGACGCCACGACCGCCGAGGTGCTCGACTGGATCGACTCCGTCGCCGCCGACCACCCGCGGATCGGGCTGCTCGGGTTCTCGCAGGGCGGCTCGATGGCACTCCAGCTCCTGCGCGCCCGGCCCGCGGCGTTCGCGTTCGCGGTGTCCCTGTCGGGGTTCGTCGTGCCGGGCGTCACGGACTCGCGCGACGAGGCCGTGTCGGCCGTGCGGCCGCGGGTGTTCCTGGGGCACGGTGACCTCGACCCGGTGATCCCACCCGAGGCGACCGCCCGGACGCAGGCGTGGGCCGCAGCGCACACCGACGTGACCGACCGTTCCTACGCGGGCCTGCCGCACGCCGTGTCGACGGCGGAGCTGGCGGACGTGGCGGCCTTCGTCGACGCGGTGTAGGCGCACGACGACGGACAGGAGGCCCGGTGCCAGCTGGCACCGGGCCTCCTGTCCGTCATGGGTGACGTCCGTCAGTCGGCGAGGATCTGGAGCAGGTCCTTGCGGAGCTGGTCCACCTTGGCCGTGGCGGCCTTGGCCTGTTCCTCGGTCGCGGTGCTGCGGTACATCTGCAGGACGCCCATGGTCTTCCGCAGCGCCTCGAAGAACTCGCGCTGGGCGTCCGGGATGCCCGGGGCCCCGTCGAGTGCCGCAGCGATCTCGTCGGCCTTGGCCTCGGTCTCGGCCTTGCCGGCGTCGGTGAGCTCGAAGAGCGTCTTGCGGCCGTCGCCCGACGAGACCACGAGGTCTTCGTCGACGAGCTGCTGGAGCGTCGGGTAGACCGAGCCGGGGCTCGGCTTCCAGGCGCCGCCGGTGCGCTCGGCGATGGTCTTGATCACGGCGTACCCGTTCTGCGGGCCCTCGGCCAGCAGACCGAGGATCGCGAGACGGACGTCACCGCGGCGACGGCGTTCGCGGCCGAAGCCGGGCCCGCCGAAACCGGGGCCGAAGCCCATGCCCGGGCCGAAGCCGGGTCCGAACCCGCGACCACCGAAGCCGCGGCCGCCGTGGTCGTGGTCACCGCGGTCACGGCCGGGGAAGCCGGCACCGTGGTGCTGCCGCGCGCCGCCGAAGCGGGGGCCGCGCGGACCGAGCCCGCGCTGGTCGCGGGGGGACGTGTTGCTGTCGTCGTCGTACGAGGGGCGCATGAGGAGTCCTTTCATCGTGCTGAGTCGGCTCGCGACCGGTCTGACCTGATCGCCTTCGTCGTATCGCGATGTGTTTACGATAGATCGCTAACTATCGTTCTGTCAAGGGGTACGTGTGCTCGGCCTGCTGTCGGTGGTGGCGGGCAGGATGGGACGGACCATGACGGACGTCTTCGAGCGCTTCTCCCCCGCGACCACCGAGTGGTTCCGCGGCGCCTTCGACGCACCGACACCGGCACAGGCCGGGGCGTGGGACGCCATCTCGACCGGGCAGCACGCACTCGTGATCGCCCCGACCGGCTCCGGCAAGACCCTGGCGTCGTTCCTGTGGTCGATCGACCGGCTCATCAGCGCGACGGACCGCCCGCCGGCGAAGCAGCGCACGCGGGTGCTCTACGTCTCGCCGCTCAAGGCGCTCGGCGTCGACGTCGAGCGCAACCTGCGGAGCCCGCTCGTCGGCATCACCCAGACCGCTCGGCGCCTCGGCACCGAACCGCCGGACGTCACGGTCGGGGTGCGCAGCGGTGACACCCCGTCCTCCGATCGGCAGAAGCTCCTGCGCCAGCCGCCGGACATCCTCATCACCACGCCCGAGTCGCTCTACCTGATGCTCACCTCGCAGGCGCGCGAGACCCTGGTGAACGTCGACACGGTCATCGTGGACGAGGTCCACGCGGTCGCCTCGACCAAGCGCGGTGCACACCTGGCCGTCTCGCTCGAGCGCCTCGACGACCTGCTCGACAAGCCCGTGCAGCGCATCGGACTGTCCGCGACCGTCCGCCCGCCGGAAGAGGTCGCGCGGTTCCTCGGCGGCCGTGCACCGGTGACGATCATCGCGCCGCCCGCGCAGAAGACCTTCGACCTGCGGGTCGTCGTGCCCGTCGACGACATGACCGAGCTCGGGGCGCCGCCCGTCGGCGCGGACGCGTCCGAGTCGCCGACGAACGGGTCGATCTGGCCGCACGTCGAAGAACGTGTCGTCGACCTGATCGAGGAACACCGCTCGACGATCGTGTTCGCGAACTCGCGGCGGCTGGCCGAACGGCTCACCGCGCGGCTCAACGAGATCCACGAGGAACGCGTGCTCGCCGCCGCCGGTGACGGCGTGCTGGTGCCGGCGGGGGCGTCCCCGGACGACGACGGGCTCCCCGCGGCGCGGGGCCGACCACAGTCACCGGCCCGCACCTCGGCGCACGCCGTCGCACCCCAGGGGGCCAAGCGACCGCCGGCGCAGCTGATCGGCGGGTCCGGGCAGACGGGTGGCGGGGGCTCGGACGCCTCGGTCCCGGTGCTCGCCCGCGCACACCACGGCTCGGTGTCGAAGGACCAGCGCGCGATCATCGAGGACGACCTGAAGTCCGGTCGGCTGCGGTGCGTCGTCGCGACGAGTTCACTCGAGCTCGGCATCGACATGGGCGAGGTCGACCTGGTCGTCCAGGTCGAGGCGCCGCCGTCGGTCGCGAGCGGCCTGCAGCGCGTCGGCCGTGCCGGCCACCAGGTGGGTGAGATCTCCCGCGGCGTGCTGTTCCCGAAGCACCGGGCCGACCTGGTCAACAGCGCGGTCACCGTCGAGCGGATGGTCACGGGTCAGATCGAGTCGATCTCGGTACCCGCGAACCCGCTCGACGTCCTGGCGCAGCACACCGTGGCCGCGGGGGCGATCGACACCCTCGACGTCGAGCACTGGTTCGAGCTCGTGCGGCGGAGCGCCCCGTTCAGCGGCCTGCCCCGATCGGCGTTCGAGGCGACGCTCGACCTGGTCACGGGCCGGTACCCGAGCGACGAGTTCGCCGAACTCCGGCCACGGCTGGTCTGGGACCGCGTGCACGGCACACTGACCGGGCGTCCCGGTGCGCAGCGACTCGCGGTGACGAGCGGCGGGACGATCCCCGACCGCGGCATGTTCGGCGTCTTCATGGTCGGCGAGAAGGCGTCCCGTGTCGGCGAGCTCGACGAGGAGATGGTCTACGAGTCGCGCGTGGGCGACGTCTTCGCCCTCGGTGCGACGAGCTGGCGGATCGAGGAGATCACCCACGACCGCGTCGTCGTGAGCCCGGCGTTCGGGCAGCCCGGACGCGTGCCGTTCTGGAAGGGCGACGGCATCGGCCGGCCCGCCGAGCTCGGCCGGGCGACCGGTGCGTTCGTGCGCGAGGTCGAGGGCGCCTCGGACGACGACGCCCGCGCCCGCGTCGCCGCCGGCGGACTGGACGAGCGCGCGATCACCAACCTGCTGACCTTCCTGCGCGACCAGCGCGCGGCCACCGGTCACGTGCCGAACGACACCACGCTCGTCATCGAGCGGTTCCGCGACGAGCTCGGGGACTGGCGGCTCATCCTGCACTCGCCCTACGGCATGCAGGTGCACGCGCCGTGGGCCCTGGCCGTCGCCGCACGCTTGCGCGAACGGCACGGCATCGACGGCGACGCGATGGCGGCCGACGACGGCATCGTCGTCCGCATCCCGGAGACCGACGCCGAGCCACCGGGTGCCGACCTGTTCGTGTTCGAGCGCGACGACCTCGAGGCCCTGGTCACCGACGAGGTCGGCGGCTCGGCGCTGTTCGCCGCGCGGTTCCGCGAGTGCGCCGCGCGCGCCCTGCTGCTGCCCCGACGGAACCCCGGGCAGCGGTCGCCGCTCTGGCAGCAGCGGCAGCGGGCCTCGCAGCTGCTCGAGGTCGCGCAGAAGTACCCGACGTTCCCGATCGTGCTCGAGACCGTGCGCGAGGTGCTGCAGGACGTCTACGACGTGCCCGCGCTGCTCGGGATCGCCGACGACATCGCCGGACGCCGGATCCGCCTGGTCGAGACGGAGACCGAGCAGCCGTCGCCGTTCGCCCGGTCGATCCTGTTCGGGTACGTCGCGGCCTTCATGTACGAGGGCGACACCCCGCTCGCCGAACGCCGGGCAGCGGCCCTGTCGCTCGACTCGACCCTGCTCGGCGAACTGCTCGGACGTGCGGAGCTGCGCGAGCTGCTCGACCCGGCGGTCATCACCTCGGTGGAGCGCGACCTGCAGCGGCTGTCGCCGGATCGCCGTGCCCGTGATGCCGAGGGACTCGTGGACGTGCTGCGGCTCGTCGGCGCGCTCGACCTCGACGAAGCGGTCGACCGGAGCTGGCTCGCCGACACCGCCGACCGTCCAGCGGCCACCGCCGAACTGCGGAGCACACTCCAGGTCCTGGAGCGGGACCGCCGGGTGCTCTCGTTCTCGCACGCCGGTGCGACGCGCTGGGCCGTGATCGAGGACGCCGCTCGCCTGCGCGACGCCCTCGGGGTCCCGCTGCCGATCGGTGTGCCCACGGCGTTCATCGAGCCCGTGGCCGACCCCCTCGGCGACCTGATCGGCCGCTACGCCCGGTCGCACGGGCCGTTCTCCGCGCAGGAGGCCGCCGGTCGCCTCGGGCTGGGCATCGCCGTCGTGCAGGACACCCTGCGCCGACTCGTCGCCGACCGCCGGGTGGTGGAGGGCGAGTTCCGCCCCGACCGTCAGGGTGCCGAGTGGTGCGACGCCGAGGTCCTGCGACGGATCCGCACGAAGTCCCTCGCGGCCCTGCGGCACGAGGTCGAACCGGTCTCGCCGGACACCCTCGCCCGCTTCCTGCCCGCGTGGCAGCACGTGCAGACCCCCGGGACCCGCGGTGGACTCCGTGGCGTCGACGGCGTCCTGCAGGTGATCGACCAGCTCGCCGGGGTCGCCCTGCCCGCCAGCGCCTGGGAGACCCTCGTGCTGCCGTCGCGCGTCACGGACTACTCGACGAGCATGCTCGACGAACTCACCGCCACCGGCGAGGTCCTGTGGTCCGGCGGGGGCACCCTGCCCGGCAACGACGGCTGGGTGCGCCTGCACCTGGCCGACACCGCGGCGACGACGCTCGCCGAGCCCTCCGGGGACGAGACGACCGAGCTGCAGCGGGACGTGCTCGGCGCCCTGGCCGGCGGTGGCGCGTACTTCTTCCGGCAGCTGGGCCAAGCCGTGGGCAGCAGCGACGACCAGGCGCTCACCACCGCGCTGTGGGACCTGGTCTGGGCCGGGCAGATCACGAACGACACGTTCGCCCCGCTGCGCTCGATGCTCGGCGGCAAGGCGAAGAGCTCGAGTGCTCCGCGGGCTCGGGCCTACCGCGGCCGTCGGCGTCCGACGATGCCGACGCAGTCCGGGCCGCCGTCCGTCGGGGGACGCTGGTCACTCCTGCCGCTGGCCGAGTCCGACTCGACCGTGCGGGCCGCCGCGACCGCCGAACAGCTGCTCGAACGCTACGGCGTCGTCACCCGCGGTGCCGTCCAGGTCGAGGGCGTCAGGGGTGGTTTCGCCGGGGTGTACCGGGTGCTCTCGCGGTTCGAGGAGTCCGGCCGGGCTCGTCGCGGGTACTTCGTCGAGGGGCTCGGTGCCGCACAGTTCGCCACCGGCCCGACCGTCGACCGGCTGCGCACCTACGCCCGCGAACTCGGCGACGACGAGCGCGACGATCCGGACCGGAAGCGCGAGGCGCTCACGCTCACCGCGACCGACCCGGCGAACCCGTTCGGGGCGTCGCTGCCGTGGCCGACCGGCGACGCCGACCACGATGTCGCGCCCGACGACGCCGAGGTCGCCGGCGTGGCGAGCACCGCCGCGAACGGTGTTGCGAGCGGCGCTGCGAGCGCCGCGAAGACCACGCGGGGCCACCGCCCGGGCCGGAAGGCGGGTGCACTGGTGACGACCGTCGACGGCAAGCTCACGGTGTACGTGGAGCGCGGCGGCAAGTCGGTGCTGACCTTCACCGACGACGCCGCCGACCTCGCTGCCGCCGCCGCCTCCATCGCCGGCATCGTCCGGACCGGGCTGCGGAAGCTCTCGGTCGAGCGGGTCGACGGGGACTTCGTGCTCGAGACGCCGCTCGGCGGCGCACTCCGGGCCGCGGGGTTCACGGCGACCCCGCAGGGCCTGCGACTCCGTGTGTGAGGCGACCCGCGCCTCCCGGCAGTGCAGCGACCACGTGCCGGAGGTGACCCGTGCCGTCCGGACGGGGCGCGCGCACCCGTCGGAGGCGACCCGTGCCTGAAGGCGACACCGTCTACCGGGCTGCCCGCCGCCTGCACACCGCACTGGCGGGCAAGGTCCTGACGAAGAGCGACTTCCGGGTCCCCGCGTTCGCGACGCTCGACCTGGTCGGCCGCACCGTCGACGAGGTCGTCCCCCGCGGCAAGCACCTGCTGCACCGCATCGGCGACCTGACCGTGCACTCGCACCTGAAGATGGAGGGCCGGTGGGACGTCTACGCGCCCGGTGACCGCTGGCGACGCCCTGCGCACCAGGCCCGGGCGATCCTGGACGCCGAGGGGGTCTCCACCGTCGGCTTCGCACTCGGGGTGCTCGAGGTCGTGCCGCGCGACCAGGAGTCCGAGGTCGTCGGACACCTGGGGCCCGATCTGCTCGGCCCGGACTGGGACGCCGACCTGGCGCTCGCCAACCTGACCGAGGACCCCGAGCGCCCGGTCGGGTTGGCACTGCTCGACCAGCGGGTGCTCGCCGGGCTCGGCAACGTGTACCGGAACGAACTCTGCTTCCTGCGCGGTGTGCTACCCACGCGTCCGGTCGGGCAGGTGCCGGACCCGGCGCGGACGATCACGCTCGCGAGCCGACTGATCCTGGCGAACCGTGACCGCAGTGCCCGCGTCACCACCGGCGTCGACCGCCCGGGGCGACGCTTCTGGGTCTACGGTCGCGCCGGCAAGCCGTGCCTGCGGTGCGGGACCCCGATCCGGCACGGCGAACTCGGCGACTCGGAACTCACCCTTCGCGACACCTACTGGTGTCCGCGCTGTCAGACCTGACGCGCGGGGTGCAGGCGCGACGAGGCGGTCGCACGGACGGCGTCGGTGACCCGTTCGAGGAGCGGTGACGCCAGGTTCCAGCGCTGCCACCACAGCGCCACGTCCGCGTGCCGGCCCGGGGCCAGCTCGACCAGGACACCGCGGTCGATCGCCTCGAGGCACTGCGCCTCGGGCAGCAGCCCCCACCCGAACCCGAGCGTGACCGCACGGGCGAAGTCGGCGGAGGTCGGGACGAAGTGGCGCGGGCCTCCGGGAGCGTGGCCGAGGACCTGCCGCAGGTACCCCTGCTGCAGGTCGTCGTCGCGGTCGTAGTCGACGAGCGGCACCTCGTCGAGCCGCCGGAGCATCCGCCGCTCGGTGCCGGTGTCGCCGAGGTAGCGGGCGACGAACGCGGGGGACGCCACCGCCCGGTACCGGTCGATGCCGAGCGGCACCGACGAGCAGCCCTGGACCGGATCCGCCTCGGCCGTCACGGCACCCATCACCGTGCCGGCGCGGAGCAGTTCGGCGGTGCGGTCCTGGTCCTCGCGGTGCAGGTCGAAGACCACCTCGGTGTCGGCCCGGACGAGGGCGAGGGCGTCGAGGAACCAGGTGCCGAGCGAGTCGGCGTTCACGGCCAGCGGGATCGACGGCACCACCGAGGAGCCACCGCCGAGCGCTCGGGAGGTCTCCTCGTCGAGCAGCCGGACCTGCCGTGCGTGCCGGAGCACCACTGCACCGTCCGCGGTCGGGCGCACCGGGGTGGTGCGCTGGAGCAGGACCCGACCGACCTGCTGCTCCATCGACTTGATCCGCTGCGAGACCGCCGACGGGGTGATCGCCAGCGCGCGGGCGGCCGCGTCGAGCGTGCCGTGGTCGACGGCGGCGAGCAGCGTCTCGAGGTGCTCGCGCTGGAACCGGGTCATGCAGTTGAGCTTACGGCGCTGCAGGAACCTGAGCTGTACTACACCGCTGCCCGGCCCTAGCGTCGGACCGTGACCACGTTCCTGCCCCTGCTCTCCGGCCTCGGCACCGGCCTCGCACTGATCGTCGCGATCGGTGTGCAGAACACCTACCTGTTGCGCCTCGCCGTGAGCACCGGGGTCCGGGTGGTGGCCGCTGCCGTCGTGGTGTGCGCCGCTTCGGATGCGCTGCTCATCGTCGCCGGGGTGCTCGGGGTCGGCGCCGTGGTCGAACGGTTCCCCGTGGCGCTCCTGGTGGTCCGGTTCGTCGGTGCCGCGTTCCTGCTCACCTACGGGGTGCTCGCGGCGCGGCGCGCGCTGCGGCCCTCGGGGGACGCGATGCGCGTGGCCGACGAGGCGGCCGACGACGGCGTGGTGGGCGCCAGCGCCGGCGCGGGCGCGGGGGTCGACACGACCACCGGCACGACGGTGGCGGCGGGGCGGACGCGCACCGCGCCTCCCGGCCAGGTGGTGACCATGCGGACGGCGGTGCTCACCATGCTCGTCTTCACGTGGGCGAACCCGCACGTCTACCTGGACACGCTGGTGTTCCTCGGGTCGGTGGCGAACCAGCAGGGTGCGGACGACCGGTGGCTCTGGACGATCGGTGCCGTCACGGCGAGCTGCCTGTGGTTCGGTGCGCTCGGGTTCGGCGGACGCCTGCTGCGGCCGCTGTTCGAGAAGCCGCTGACCTGGCGGGTGTTCGACGGCCTGGTCGCCGTCGTGATGCTCGCGTTCGGCGTGCTGCTGCTCGTCGGCGCGTAGCGGAGCGGCGGCGCGGCGCGCGGACCGGCGGCGCGGCGCGCGGACCGGCGGCGCGGCGCGCGGAACGGCGGGCTGCAAAACACCGGTGTCCGCACGTCGAACCGCGTTGTGCGGGTGTGCAACGTGCGAACACCGGTGTCTTGCGGAACCGCCCTACTGCATGCGCTGGCCGACGCGGCTGTGGCGACGGCTGTAGCCGAAGTAGATGACGAAGCCGATGACCAGCCAGACGACGAACCGGAGCCAGGTCTCGACCTCGAGGTTCAGCATCAGCCAGAAGCACAGCACCGCCGAGATGATCGGCAGCACCGGCGACCACGGCACCCGGAAGGCCCGCGGGGCGTCGGGCCGCGAACGACGCAGCACGACGATGCCGATCGACACCAGGACGAACGCCGACAGCGTGCCGATGTTGATCATGCCCTCGAGCTTGTCGACCGCGGTGAACCCGGCCAGCAGCGCCACGACGACACCGGCGACGACCTGCACGCGCACCGGGGTCTGCGTCTTCGGGTTGGTCTTCGAGAACCAGCGGGGCAGCAGGCCGTCGCGGCTCATCGAGAAGACGATGCGGGACAGGCCGAGCAGCAGCACCATGACGACGGTGGTCAGACCGATCAGCGAGCCGATGGCGATGATGCCGGCGGCCCACGGCAGCCCGACGATGTCGAACGCCGACGCCAGGGACGGCGCCTTCTCCTCGGCCAGCCGCTGGTACGAGACCATGCCGGTGATGACGATGCTGACGCCGACGTAGAGCAGGGTCACGATGCCGAGCCCGATGAAGATGCCGCGGGGCAGGGTCTTCTGGGGGTTCTCGGTCTCCTCGGCACTGGTGGCGACGACGTCGAAGCCGATGAAGGCGAAGAACACCAGGGACGCCGCGGCGAGCAGGCCGAAGACGCCGTACTGGGCGGGCTCGGCACCGGTGAACCAGGACACGAGCGACTGGGTCCAGACGCTGCCCTCGGCGCCCTTGGCGGGCTCGGCCGGCGGGATGAACGGCGTGAAGTTCGCGGCCTTGACGAAGAACGCTCCGGCGACGATGACGAACACGACGATCGCGACCTTGATGACGGTGATGACCGCCGACACCCGCGACGACAGGCGGGTGCCGAAGGCGAGGAGCACCGTGAAGATCCCGACGATGAGCACCGGCCCCCAGGTGAAGGGGATCGGGCCGAGCTGGATCGTGCTCGGCAGGGTGATGCCGAAGACGTCGAACGCGGTGCTGAGGTAGATGCCCCAGTACTTCGCGATCACGGCACTGGCCGTGAGGGTCTCGAGGATGAGGTCCCAGCCCACGATCCAGGCGAGCAGTTCGCCCATCGTGGCGTAGGTGAACGTGTACGCGGAGCCGGCGACGGGGATCGTCGACGCGAACTCGGCGTAGCACATGATCGCCAGGCCGCAGGTGACGGCGGCGAGCAGGAAGGAGATGATGACGCCGGGCCCGGCGAAGTTCGCGGCGGCGTTCGCGCCGACCGAGAAGATGCCGGCGCCGACGGCGACCGCGATCCCCATCGCGGCGATGTCGAACGTCTTCAGGGAGCGTTTCAGGGACCTGCCCTGCTCCTCGGAGTCGGCCAGGGAGGCCTCGATCGACTTGATGCGGAGCTTCGTTGCCATGGGGTGGATCCCGTCATCGGCTGGCGGCGGACCTCGGAAGGGTACTGGTGTACCACTGTGTCACGCAAAGCGTCCGCCCGGACGGTGGCCGGGTCCGGCGACGGCCAGGAGGCCCGGCACCGGTCCGGCACGCACCGTACGGTCGGCCGACGGGTGCGTCCAGGGGCGCGGTCGCGGGGCGCGTTCGCGGAGTGCGGTCGCGGGGTGCGGTTGTGCTCGCGTCAGCGGCCCGCGCGCCAGTCCGCCAGGAACCGGGCTCCGGCCTCGTCGTGGATCACGCCGTCGGGGGCGGTGAGCACCGGGTACGGCGTGGCCGGCACCCCGTCGGCGGGACGGACGTCGACGTGCGCGACCTCGTGGCCGTGGGCGTGCAGCCAGTCCGCCATGGCGTAGTCGCTGCGGGAGTCCCCCACGGTGCGCCAGGTGACCGGGAGCTCCCCGTCCTGCCCGAGGAGCTCGAGCGAGCGCTCGGCCCCCAGGTCCTTGCCGCTGCGGTCGGACTCGACGTCGGTCGAGATGATCGTGGGGTCGATGCGCCACTGCACGGCACCGTCGGCGTCGGGTCGGACGTCGTCGAGGCGGCGGACACCGAGCCCGCGACGCTCGAGCGCTGCCATGGCCTTCGCGTCGAACTCCGGCTGACGGGCCAGGTAGGTGGCGTTCAGCACCTCGACGCGCTGCTCGATCGACACCATGGCGCGCTTCGTCTCGTCGAAGAACACCAGGTCGGCGTACTCGTCGCGGACCAGCTCGCGCATCTCGTCGGCGTAGTCCCGCGGCAGCGCGAGGTCCTCGGCGACCGTCAGCTCACCCATGCCGCCGTCGTACTGCGGACCGATCGAGCACCACACGGCGCCCTTCTCGCAGACGGCGTGGACCCGGCCACCTTCGGCGAGGCCACCGGCGAGCAGCGGGCCGACGACCTCGGAGCGGATGAACGCGTCGCTGCGCCCGGTGTTGAAGACGATCGGGATGCCCTCGGCGGCGAGCGCGACGAGGTCCGCGACGATGCTCGGGATCGCGATGGTGCGGGAGACCGGGCTGGCGATGGGCCCGTCGACGTCGAGCAGGAGACCGAGGCGGGGTGCGTTCACCCGCCCATCCTCTCGCAGTCAGCTGCTGGGCGAGACGATCCGGCTCCGGACACGGTCGATCAGGGCTCCGAGGGCCGCCGGTGCGGGGACGTGTCCCTGCCCGGGCACCTCGGCGTACTCCGAACCGGGCACGGCGTCGACGAGGGCGCGGGCCGCACGACGCATCCACTCGAGTCCGTCGCCACCGGCGCCGACGAGCACGGGCACACCCACGGCGGCAGCGACCCGTTCGGGCACGGCGAGGCCGTTCAGCACACGGACCTCGCGGCTGAGCACGTGGGCGTCGACGACCAGGGAGCGCCAGAGCGACCCCTTGAGCCGCAGCGCCGTGACCTGGCCCATCGGGACCCCGAGCACCTGGGTCAGGAACCCGCGGACGGCCTGGGCCCGGCGGCCGGCACCGACGTGTTCGTCGAGCAGGTCGGCGAACACGACGTCGTCGGCGTGCGGGTCGACCGAGGCGCGGTACGGCGGTTCCCACAGGACGGCACCGTCGACGGGCAGTCCGGTGGCGAGCCCGTGCAGGACGACACCGGCGCCGACGCAGATGCCGACGGCGGTGGTCGGTGCGCCGATGCTCTCGACGACGGCGCGCAGGTCGTCGACCTCGCGCTCGATCGCCCACGTCGCGGAGTCACCGCTGGCACCACGGCCACGGCGGTCGTAGGTCACCACGCGGTGGGTCGAGCCGAGCTCGGCGACCACGCGGTCGAGGTACGGGGTCCCCCGGTGGTCGAAGGCACCGCCCACGACGACGACCGCCGGCCCGTCCCCTGCCTCGGAGACGGCGATGGTGGTGCCGTCGGAGGAGACGACCGTTCGGTCGACTGGAGGGAGCATGGGGTCCTTTGCGAGCTGTCGACGGCGATGCGTCGGGCCTCGGAGGGGACCGTGCGGATTACCGGTCCTCCGAGTGTCGCAGGCGTGGGAGCCCGTGTCTCCCCCCGCTTCCAGGGGCAGAACCCCGTCGCTCGACACCGTGGTGGTCGCCGTGCCATGCTGTTTGAGTACACCTGTACTCAAACGATCACCGCCACTGAACGGGGAACCATGACACTCATCGCCATCGTCGCCTGCGAGATCGCCTTCTGGGTCGCGATCCTCGGCGGCCTGACCACCCGGTACCTGCTGCGACGGCCGCGGACGGGCGCGGCGATGCTCGTCGCGGCACCCGTGATCGACGTCGTGCTGCTCGCGGTCGTCACGGTCGACCTGCTCGGCGGTGGGACCGCGTCGTGGCATCACGGACTCGCGGCGATCTACATCGGCTTCTCGGTCGCGTACGGGCACCGGATGATCGCGTGGGCGGACGTCCGCTTCACGCACCGGTTCGCCGGCGGTCCGGCACCCGAACGGCTGAGTGGACGGCGGTACACGGCCCGGTGCTGGGGCGACGTGCTGCGGACCGGGCTCGCCGTGCTGATCGCCGGTGGGATCATCGGCGGACTCGTCCTCGTCGTCGGCGACCCGGAGCGCACGGACGAACTGCAGGGCACGGTCGCACTGCTCGGGGTGGTCCTGGGCGTCGAACTGCTGTGGGCGGTCAGTTACACGATCTGGCCGCGCCGGGCCGCCACCGCAGCCGCGAGCCCGACCGGAGCAGTGAGCCGGCCGTAGGCTGACCCGGTGCCGCGCCGTGTCGACCTCGAGGAACGGGGATCCCTGGTGGCCGCGGCCTGCCTGCGGATCCTGGAGCGGGACGGCCTCAGCGCACTGTCCGTGCGGAACGTCGCGGACGAGGCCGGCATCGCCCCGGCGTCACTCCGCCGCGTGTTCCCGACGCAGGACGCCCTGCGCGAGCACTGCCTGACGATCATCGAGGAACGGGTCACCGCTCGGCTCGCCGCCCTGCGTTCGACGGGTCGTGCGCTCGCACTGGACGTCCTCGCCCAGGTGCTGCCGCTCGACGCCGAGCGCACGACCGAGATCCTGGCGCAGGTGCAGCTCGGCGTGCTCGCGCGCACCGACGAACACCTGGCTGCGAGCGCCCGACGCCTGAACGACGGGGTCAGCCGGGTGTGCACCCGGGCGCTGGAGATCCTGCGCGAGGACGGCAGCTTCGGTGCCGATCGCGACCTGACCGACGAGGCGGACCGGCTGCACGCGCTGATCGACGGGCTGGCGATCGAGCACACGTGGGACCCGACGGCGCGTGCGCCGGAGCGGGTCCTGGCGCTCGTCGAGCTGCACGTGGACAGCCTGCGCGGCGCGATCGGCTGACGGCTGACGCCTCAGCGACCTCGGTAGACCTCGCGCCGGTGCCCGGCGCGCACGACGACGACCACGAGCCGCCCATCGTCGATCAGGTAGATCACGCGGTAGTCACCGACCCGGACACGCCATTCCGGGCTGTTGACGAGTCGACGAGCCGCGGGTGGACGCGGCTCGTCAGCCAGGATCGCGAGAACCCCTTCGACGAGTCGTCGGGCATGTGGCGGCAGTTTGCGGATGGCACGCCCCGCACTCGGTTCGAACTCGATGTCGTAGGTCATCCCAGACCGAGTTCGCGCCTGAGGTCCTCCCACTTGACGTTCTCGCCGCCGATGCGCTCGTTCTCGAGTCGGGCCTCTTCCACCGCCTTCAGGTCGTCCAGGTCCTCCGCCGCCTCGAGCAACCGGTCGAGGACGGCCGCGTCGACCACGGCGGCGACGCGCTTGTTGCGCCGGGTCAGGTAGACGGGTTCGTGCCGGGCGTCGTCGATGATCGACGCCAGACGGCCACGGGCTTCGGAGATCGACACTTCGCTCACCTGTACATTCTAGAGCGTTTTGTACAAGTCAGACGAGTGCCGTGGTGCCGACCGACTCCCGTTCGAGCAGTGACCGCTTGACGTCCAGCCCCCACGCGAAGCCCCCGAGCGTGCCGTCCGAGCGCAGCACCCGGTGGCACGGGACGAAGAGCGCCGGGGCGTTCCGGGCGCACACGCTCGCCGCCGCCCGCACCGCGTCGGGCCGGCCCATCGCCGCCGCGAACCCGGTGTAGGTCAGGGTGCCGCCGGCGGGGATCCGGCGGAGCTGGCGCCACCCCTCGGTGAAGAGCTCGGTGCCGAACTGCCGGACCGGTACCTGCATGGCGTGCTCGACCTCGCCCGAGTAGAAGGCATCGACGGCCTCGGCCGAGGCGACCACGCCGTCGAGCACGCGGTCGGGGCGGTGGCGGTCGGCCAGGCGGGCGAGGATCCGCTCGACGGAGTCGGTCCACCCGGAGGCGAGGACCCTGCCCTCGGCGTCTTCGAGCACGGTGAACGGCCCGTCGGGGGTGTCCAGGGTCTGGATGGTTGCGTCGGTCATCGGTCGTCCTTCCGGGGGTCCTCGGGGGCACGGGCTGCACGGGCGCCGGCGGTCGCGGTCATCGCGCGGTCGATGATCGGTCGCCAGCAGTGCATCGTGAGGTAGCTCCGCCAGGGGGCCACCTGCTCCGACCATAGGGAGAGCTCACGCGCCGTTCCGGGCAGCCCGAGTTCCTGTGCACCGTTCCGCACGGCGAGGTCGCTGTGGAGGAAGATGTCGGGGTGGTGCCGGACCCGCAGCGCGACGTAGTCGGCGGTCCACGGCCCGATGCCCTTCACCGCGAGCAGTCCGTCGCGCAGGTCACCGAGGGACTGCCCACCGTCCACCACCAGGGACCCGTCGGCGAGCGCGGCGGCCACCCGCAGGATCGTGTCGACGCGGGCGGCCGGGCCCCGCAGGACCTCGTGCCCGCGTTCGGCGATCACCGCCGCCGACGGGAACAGCAGCCCGCCGGGCCGGATGGCGTCCGGCACCGTCGCTCCGAGCGCGGCCACGAGCCGGGTCTGCGCGGTGCGCGCCGCGGCCACCGAGACCTGCTGCCCGATCAGGGTGCGGAACACGATCTCGTGCGCGTCCACCGCGCCGGGGAGCCGGAGACCGGGCACCCGGGTGACGGGTCCGGCGAGCTCGGGCACGGCTCCGAGGACGGCGTCGACGGCGACCGGGTCGGCGTCGAGGTCGAACAGTGCCCGGACACGTGCCACGAGGGCCGGCAGGTCGGAGAGGTCGGCGACCCGCACGCGCAGGTCGATCCCGGTGCCCCGCCCGGCCACGTCGGGGACGGCGGCCGACGCGGTGAACCAGCCCGGGCCTCCCGGCAGGTCGACCAGCCGCCCGTACGACGTGACGCGGCCGGCGGGGTCGGTGTCCACCTGCTCCGTGCCCGGCAGGGCGTGCAGCGCGTGCCAGTCGAGCAGGCCCTGCGCGTCGAAGGGCGCCCGGGCCGGCAGGTGGACGCGGAGTGCGCCGTCGCCGCCGTCCGTGGCACCGTCGACTCCCCCGGACCGGCGTGCGCGGAGCTCGGTCGGGGTGACGGCGAAGACCTCGCGAACGGTGTCGTTGAACTGTCGGACGCTGGCGAACCCCGCGGCGAACGCGACGTCCGCGACGGGCAGGTCGGACGAGGTCAGCAGGGTCCGCGCGGTCTGCGCCCGGTGCGCCCGGCTGAGCGCCTTCGGCCCGGCGCCCAGCTCGGCCGTCATGATGCGGTTGAGCTGCCGCTCCGAGTAGCCCACGCGCGCGGCGAGCCCGGGGACGCCGTCGCGCTCGACGACGCCGTCGAGGACGAGGCGCATCGCCCGGCCGGCGACGTCCTCGCGCAGGTCCCACTCGGGGCTGCCGGGGGTCGCCTCGGGCAGGCAGCGCTTGCAGGCGCGGAAGCCGGCCAGGTGCGCTGCGGCACTCGTGCGGTAGAAGGTGACGCCCGAGACCCTCGGCGTGCGGGCCGGGCAGCTGGGCCGGCAGTAGATGCCGGTGGAGTGCACGGCGGTGACGAACTGGCCGTCGAAGCGCGCGTCGCGCGAGGCGACGGCGCGGTGCCGTTCGGCGTGCAGCGCGTCGGACTGCACGTCGGTGTCCGGGGTGGTCATGGGCTCAGCCTGACATGGGCCGCCGACGTCGACTGGCGGGAATCGGACGGAGCAGCGCACGGCCGGGAGGCCCGGCTAGCGTTGGCCGCGTGACTTCCGCAGACGACGTGGCCGGTCTCGACGACCTACCGTTCCGGACCGAGGTCGAGGTCGCGCTGCTGCTCGTCTCACCGCGGCACCGGTACGAGGGGCGCCCGGCCGACGGCGCGCTGCCGATGGCCGCGGACGATCCGGACGAGTCGCGCGACCGAATCGAGCTGCGGGCCGGGCTGGGCATCGTCGGCGACCGGTACTTCGCGGCCCGGGCGCACGTGCACGCCTCGGTCACGGTGATCGGACTGGAGGGGCTCGAAGCCGTCGGTCACGCGATCGGTGCCACCGTCGACCCCGCTGCGACGCGGCGGAACGTGTTCCTGCGGGGCGCCGACGTCGAGGCGCTGCGGGGCGAGCCCTTCTCGCTGGAGAGCGTGACGCCGGACGCCGGTGGCGGGCCGGTCCGGTTCCGTGGCTACCGCGCGGCGAACCCCTGCGCCTGGATGGACCACGAGGTGGCACCCGGGGCGTTCCGGGCGATGCGCGGCCGGGGCGGCGTGCGGTGCGACCCGGAGTCCGACGGTGTGCTCACCCTCGGACCCGCGGTGCTCCGCACGGCCCGCCCCGTGGCGCTCGGCTGACGCGGTCGCCGGGCGGGCGACCGTCCTGCGCCGGCGGCACGATGCACTGCTCAGGCGGTGAGGGCGCTCTCGATCGCGTCGACGAACGCCGGCAGGTCGTCCGGGGTGCGGGACGTGATGAAGCCGCCGTCGACCTGGACCTCCTGGTCGACCCACTCGGCTCCGGCGTTGCGCAGGTCGGTCTGCAGCGACGGGAACGACGTGACGGTCTTGCCCGACAGCACGCCCGCCTCGACGAGGGTCCACGGGCCGTGGCAGATCGCCGCGACCGGCTTGCTCGCCTCGGCGAAGGCCTGCACGAGCGTCGCCGCGCGGGACTCCTGACGCAGCGTGTCGGCGTTGATCGTGCCGCCGGGGATCACGAGGGCGTCGAAGTCCTTCGCGTCGACACCGGCGATGGTGGTGTCCGGCTCGAGCGTCTGCCCCGGGTCCTTGTCGCCGACCAGCGTCTGGATCGTGCCCGTCTCCTTGGCCGCCACGGTCACCGAGGCACCACGCTCACGCAGCTGCTCGGTGGGGACGACGATCTCGTCCTGCTCCACGCCGTAGTTCGTCGTGATGACGAGGATCTTCTTGCCGTCGAGGGTTGCCATGATCGCTCCTTCCGCGGCCCGGTCGTTCCGGCCGCACACCCGAGGGTCGTCGGCGTCGGCTGGGCAGGCGTGCAGGGGCGGCTCGGGGGGTCCGGTCGGGCGGTCGAGCGGTCGGGCGGTCGGGCGGTCGCAACCCCCCGCTCACGTCCGCCGAGCGGTCGCAAACCGTCGCCTGGCGGCGGCGCAGCCGACGGTTCCTGGCCACTGGGGGCAGGCCGGGCGGGGTGTCCTGACCGACGGGCGAGGCGCCGTGGACGCGCCCAGTCGGCCTGGAGGCCGCCGGGCCTCCAGGCCGCGAGGCCGTCCGGTCGCAACCCCCCGCTCACGTCCGCCGGGCGGTCGCAAAGCGGCGGCTGGCGGCGGCGCAGCCGACTGTTCCCGACCACTCAGCGCAGGCCGGGCAGGGTGTCCTGACCAGCCGGCGAGGCGCCGTGGACGCGCCCACAGTCGGCCTGGAGGCACGGCGCGGGCCCGCCACGGGCCTCCAGGCCGCCACCCGCCCGGTCGCAACCCCCCGCTCACGTCCGCCGGGCGGTCGCGAAAGGTCGGCTGGCGGCGGCGCAGCCGACGGTTCCTGACCACTCAGCGCAGGCAGGGCGGGGCGTCCTGACCAGCCGGCGGGCGGGCGGGCGGGCAGGGCGGGCGCCGCGCTCAGCCGCGGATGCGGAAGGCGTCGCCGTCGCGCTCGACGGTCAGGCCTTCGTACCCGTGGACCCGGTGCAGACCGGCCGTCACCGGGTGCTCGAGGGGTCCGACGACGACCGTGGTCGCGCCGGAGGCGATGGCGGACTCGAGTCCGGCGGGGGCGTCCTCGAACGCCACGCAGTCGGTCGGGTCGACGCCGAGCATGGCAGCTCCGCGCAGGTAGCCGTCGGGGTGGGGCTTGCCGTGCGCGACGTCCTCAGAGGGCACGAACGCCTCAGGCACGGCGAACCCGGCGGCCGCCATCCGGCCCGCGGCGAGGTCACGCGGGGCGCTCGTCACGAGGGCCACCGGGACACCGAGTTCGACGAGTCGCTGCACGAAGGCGACGGCTCCGGGGATCTCGAGGATGCCCTCGGTGCTCGCGGTCTCCTCGGCGACGAGCTCCGCCGCGATCCGCTGCTGCTCGGCCAGGGGCAGGTCGGGCAGGAAGCGCCGCAGGGTGTCGATCGCCTGCCGTCCGTGCGAGAACGCGAGGATCTCGTCGGGGTCGATGCCGTTCGCGTTCCCGAACCGGGTCCAGGTCGCCTCGACCACCGCGGTCGAGTCGACGAGGGTCCCGTCCATGTCGAAGAGGACCCCGGACGCCACGATGTCGATCACGCGCCCGACCCTAGCCCACGGGCGTCAGCGCGCCCCCGGCGGCCGCGCGGGCGGGGTCAGCGCGCCCGGACGAACCGGGTGAGCAGCACGCCGCCGGCGCCGAGCAGCACGTGCGCCGGTCGCATCCGCCGGAGTTCCGGCGAGGACCCCCGGGCGATGCGCGGCCCCGCCCCGCCCTCGAGCGACGGGTCGATCGTCAGGGTCAGCTCGTCGACGGCGTCCGCGGCGATGAGTGCTCCGAGGAACGACGGCCCGCCCTCGCAGTGGATCGTCCCGAGGCCACGGCCCGCCAACAGCCCACGGATCCGTCCGGCGTCCACCGAGTCCGGGTCGTCGTCCGCGCTGCACGCGACGACGTCCGCGACCCCGGCGAGCGCCCGGGCCTTCGACGACGCAGCCGCCGTCGCCGAGGTCAGGACGATCGGGCGCACCGGCGCCTCGGTGAACACCCGCGACGTCGGGTCGAGCGACAGCGACCCGGTGACGATCGCGAACACGGGGTGGTCCGGCTTGCCGTGGGCCCGCCGCCAGGCGACGTCGGTGTCGTGCAGGACCATCGGCCCGTAGCCCTCGTCGCGGACCGTGCCGGCGGCGACGAGCACGACGTCGGCCACCCGCCGGAGCAGGTCGAAGACGCGCAGGTCGTCGTCACCGCCGAGCGACCCGGACACCCCGGCGGCCGAGGCCGAACCGTCCAGCGTCGCGACGAAGTTCACGCGGAGCCAGGGATCCCCGGCGTCGGCGGTGTAGAGCTCGAGCAGGTCGTCGTCGGACAGGTCCGCGATCGACGGGGGCAGGACGTTCACGTGTTGTGCCTCGATTCCACGGGGGTGCGCCATCCGAGCGTGGCCTCGACCATGCGCATCGCGTCGACGCTCTCGGCGACGTCGTGCATGCGGACGATCCGGGCGCCGAGCATCGCGCTCACGGTCGCCACGGCGAGCGATCCGGAGAGCCGTTCACCGCGGGGGCGCCCGAGCGACTCCCCCACGAAGTCCTTGTTGGACACCGCGGCGAGGACCGGGTAGCCGAGCGCGACGACCTCGGGCAGTCGACGGGTGAGCTCGAGGGTGTGCACGGTGTTCTTGTGCAGGTCGTGACCCGGGTCGACGATGATCCGCGATTCGGGGATGCCCGCGGCGAGCGCCCGGTCGACCCGTTCGCGCAGGAACGCGACGACCTCGCCCGCGATGTCGCCGTACTGCGGCGGCGCCGGCAGGGGCTGTCGGGGTTCGGCGAGCGAGTGCGTGATGACGACGGTGGCGTCGGAGTCGGCGACCACGGCGGCCATCCGCGGGTCGGACAGGCCGGTGGTGTCGTTGACGACGGTCGCGCCAGCTGCGATCGCCGCCGCGGCGACCTCGGGACGGAAGGTGTCGACGCTGATGACGACGTCGGACTGCTGGGCGAGCTGCTCGACGACGGGCACGACGCGGTCGATCTCGTCGGAGGCGGGCAGCTCCGGACCGGGGGCGAACTTCACGCCGCCGATGTCGACCCAGTCGGCGCCCTGCTCGGCGGCGCGCACCGAGGCGGCGACGGCCCGGTCGAGCTCGAAGGTGGCGCCGCGGTCGTGGAACGAGTCGGGGGTCCGGTTCACGATCGCCATCACGGCGATGCGGTGGTCGAAGTCGATGGTGCGGCGGCCGAACGTCCGGACCGGGTGGCGCAGGTCCGGCACGACCCAGCCGGGTCCGGCCGTGCCGTCGGGGAGGCCCGTCATGCGTCCGCCCCGGCACCCGCGTCGGGCCCGGCGTCGGTCCCACGCCCCGCGCCGATGAGCGCGATCGCCTCGGCCCGTCCAGCGGTGTCGGCCAGCGAACCGGTCGCCGCCACCGTCACGGTCGTCGAACCGGTCTGGCGCTCCCCACGCGTCGTGACGCACTGGTGCTGCGCGTCGAGGACCACCAGGACGCCCTCGGCGCCGAGCCCCTCGGCGATCGTCGCGGCGACCTGTTCGCCGAGCCGCTCCTGCAGCTGCGGGCGGGAGGCCACCGCGTCGAGCACCCGTGCCAGCGTGCCGAGCCCGATGAGGCGGTCACCCGGCGCGTACGCCAGGTGCGCGACCCCGAGGAACGGCAGCAGGTGGTGCTCGCAGACGGAACGGAACTTCACGTCGCGGACGATGACGAGCCGTCCGCGCTCACCGTCCTCGGCGTGCACGGTGCCGTCCCGGGCGATGGCGACCGCGTCGGTGCCGATCCCGGAGAAGAACTCGGCGTACGAGTCGGCGACACGGGCGGGGGTGCGGGTGAGTTCCGGGCGGTCGGGATCCTCGCCGATGGCGAGCAGCAGCTCGCGGACGGCGGCCTCGACACGGGCGCGGTCCATGGGTGACGTCACCCGCTCATCCAACACCAGCCATGGCCGGAGAACGCGGGCAGACGCCCAGCGCGAGGTGTGCGATCCGCGTGGAACGGGCCTCCCGGCTGTCACAACCTGTGAGACCGGTGTGACACGCCCGAAACCCAGCGTCCTTTAAACTCTCGTGGTGAGCGCCCCGCAGACCGACACCACGCCCCGGAACCGCTTCGCGACCGGCCTCGATCGATTCTTCTCCATCACGCAACGCGGATCGTCGATCCCCCGCGAGGTCCGCGGTGGCCTCGTCTCGTTCGTGACGATGGCGTACATCGTCATCCTGAACCCCCTCATCCTCGGCGGGTTCAGCGCCGACCAGGCCGCCAAGGACGTCAGCGGCGGATGGCTCGAGAACGCTCAGGTGGCCGCGGCGACCGGCCTCGTCGCCGGCGTCATGACCATCGCGATGGGCATCATCGCGAACCTGCCGTTCGGCATCGCCGCGGGGCTCGGGATCAACTCGTTCCTCGCCGTCAGCGTCGTGCACCAGGTCACCTGGGCCGAGGCGATGGGCCTGGTCGTCATCAACGGTGTGATCATCGTGATCCTCGCGTTGACCGGCATCCGGACGATGATCTTCACCGCCGTCCCGGCGCAGCTCAAGGCCGCGATCACGGTCGGCATCGGCCTGTTCATCGCGTTCATCGGCCTCGTCGACTCCGGCTTCGTTCGGTCCTCCGGGCTCGCGTCGCCGCCGCTGCAGCTCGGCGAGGACGGCTCCGTCGGCGCCCTGCCGACCATCGTGTTCCTGATCGGCCTGATCATCATCGGCACGCTCATGGCCCGCCGGGTCAAGGGAGCGCTGCTCATCGGCATCGTCGCGACCACGATCATCGCGATCATCCTGCAGGCGATCTTCCAGGTGCCGACCTCGGTCGACTCGAAGACCGGCTGGAACCTCAACGCCCCCGGCCTGCCGAGCGCACTGTTCGCCGTGCCGGACCTGTCGCTCGTCGGCCACGCCGACGTCTTCGGTGCCTTCACCCGCATCGGCCCGCTCGCCGCGTCGATGCTCGTCTTCACCCTGGTCTTCACGAACTTCTTCGACGCCATGGGCACCATGACCGGTCTCGCCAAGGCCGCCGGTGTCGCGAAGCCCGACGGCACGTTCCCCCGCCTGAAGTCGGCGCTCGTCGTCGAGGGCGTCGGCGCGATCGCCGGTGGTGGCGCGTCGGTGTCGTCGAACACCGTCTTCATCGACTCGGCCTCCGGCATCGGCGAGGGCGCCCGCACGGGCATGGCCTCGGTCGTCACCGGACTGCTGTTCCTGGCGTCGATGTTCCTCACGCCGCTCACCCAGGTCGTCCCGCTCGAGGTCGCCGCCGCCGGGCTCGTCGTCGTCGGTGCGCTCATGGTCGCGCAGGTCGCGGACATCTCGTGGTCGGACTTCGGCTCGGCCCTGCCGGCGTTCCTGACGATCGTCGTCATGCCGCTGACCTACTCGATCGCGAACGGCATCGGCGCCGGCTTCATCAGCTGGGTGCTCATCAAGCTGCTGTCCGGCCGTGGCCGTGAGGTCTCGTGGCTGCTCTACGTCGTCGCCGCGGGCTTCCTGCTGTACTTCGCGCGGGGGCCGCTGGAGGCGCTGCTCGGCGTCGGCTGAGGCGTTGGCCGGGCGGGGCCTGTCACAAGACGCCGTCGTGTCATCGAGACGCCGCCGATTCCGGCGGCGTCTCGACGTTTCTGGGGCGTCTCCGCAAGATGCCGGCGTCTTCCGCAGGCGCGGCCGCCGCGTCGGCCTGGAGGCCCGGGGTCAGTCCGGCAGGTCGCTCGGCGTGGCCTCGTGGTGGCGCTGGTCCTGGGTGCGACGGTCTTCCTTCATGCCCGCCTCGAACAGGTGGCGACGGCCCTGCACGAGCTCGTCGCGCGCCGTGCGCTCGAGCTCCTTGGCGAGGGCGTAGTAGCCGTCGTCGTAGTCCTCGACGATCTGGAACGTCCAGCGGCCCGCGATGACGTTCCGGCCCACGAGCTCGGTGTCGATGCGCTCGGCGAGTTCGGTGTGCCCGGCCTTCCGCAGCTGCTCGACCGCCTCACCGAGGTTCAGGTCAGCGGTGCCGGTCAGTCGGTGGAACCCGTAGAGCAGGCCGCGGGCGTGCTCGATGACCTCGACCGCGGCTGACAGGCTGCCGAGCGCCTCGACCGTGGCCTCGGACACCCCCTCGGGAACCTGGTGCTGCGCGTCGGGGCCCTGTGCGTCGTTCGTCATGGGTCCCGTCTACACGAGGGCTGCTGCGTCGTTCGAGGGGTTCGCCCACGACCCGCCGGGGTCGGCCGCCGGTGGTTGCGACGTCGGAGGTCGACACCTACCATTCGAACACACGTTCGAATGAGGAGACCCGATGATGATCACCGACACGGCCGCCACGGTGTGGTGGGCCGAGGGCACGCCGACCCGGCTGGTGTGGGCCGGACGGCGCTGGCGGGTGAGCGACACCCCCACGCGGCTGACCGTGACGCGCGCTGAACTGCCCACCGCGATCACCCATGCGCCCGAACGCACCGTGGGCTGGCGGTTCCAGGCGACCAGCGACGACGACGGCGAGGCCCTGGTGGTCGACATCGTGCCGCAGGGCACAGGCTGGGGCGTGGCCCGGACGTGGACGTGAGCGGCCCGGACCGCTACCGTCCGGACATGGAAAGGTGGGTGGCGCTGCTGCGCGGCGTCAACGTGAACGGCATCACGATCCGGAGCGCCGAGCTCACGGAGCTCTTCCGAGGGCTCGGGTTCGACGACGTCCGCACCGTGCTCGCCTCGGGCAACGTCGTGTTCTCCGCCGACGTGCCCGCCGAGCAGCTCAAGACGTCGATCGAGCAGGGGCTGCGCGACCGCTTCGGGTACGACGCCTGGATCGTGCTCGTCCGGCACGACGCCCTCGCGGCCGTGGTCGACGGTTTCCCCTTCGCGCGTGCCGACGAACGGCACGACTACGTCGTGTTCGCGTCCGACGACGGTGCGCTCGACGCGTTGGTCGGGGACCTCGAACTCGACGAGTCGGTCGAGCGGGTCGCCCGCGGGAACGGGGTCGTCTACTGGTCCTGCCCGAAGGGTTCGAGCACCGACACCGTGTTCGCCAAGCGGGCCGGAGCCGCACGCTTCAAGCGCACGACGACGACCCGCAACACGAACACCCTGCGGAAGCTCCTGTGATGCTCGGCACGCTGCACCACGTCGAGCTCCGCACCGCCGACCTCGACACCGCCGCCGGGTCCTGGGGCTGGCTGCTCGGCGAACTCGGCTACGAACCGTTCCAGCAGTGGGACCACGGCCGAAGCTGGCGGCTCGGTCCGTTGTACGTCGTCCTCGAATCAGCGCCACTGGACGGCGACCACGACCGGCGCCGCCCGGGGCTCAGCCACCTGGCGTTCCACGCCGGTGCTGCCGAGACCGTGGAGCGGCTCTGGGCCGAGGCTCCCGGTCACGGCTGGGCACGCCTGTACGAGGACCGACACCCGTTCGCCGGTGGCCCGGAGCACCACGCGGCCTTCCTGGAGGACGCCGAGCGGTTCAAGGTGGAGCTCGTCGCCAGCTGACGGTGCCGCCGACGCCGGTGTGGCTCAGGCCTGCGGCGGCTGCCCGTTGCTCGCCATGGTGCCGCCGTCCACCGGCAGGACCGCACCCGTGATGAACGAGGCCGCGTCGCTGGCCAGGAACAGGATCGCCTCGGCGACCTCGGCAGAGCGACCCCCGCGGCCGAGGGCGATGCGCTCGGTGAACTTCGACTGCAGGGCCTCGTCCTCCGCCTGCTCCTGGGTCAGGTCGGTCCAGATGAGTCCCGGAGCGACGGCGTTCACGCGGACGCCGAACTGGCCGTTGTCGAGGGCAGCGGCCTTGGTGAAGTTCGTCACGCCACCCTTCGCCGCGTTGTAGGGGCTCATCCGCCAGTCGGCGTCCTCACCGGAGACCGACGACGTGTTGACGATCGACCCCTTCGTCTCGCGCAGGAACGGCAGGGCCGCCCGGGTGCCGTAGAACACACCGGACAGGTCGGTCTCGATGACCCGGCGCCACTCGGCCGTGCTGATGTCGGTGATGTCGCCCGAGCTGAAGGTCCCGGCGTTGTTCACCAGGACGTCGAGCCGATCGAAGCGGTCGATCGCCGCCGAGACGACGGTCTCCCAGTCCTCCGGGCTCGCCACGTCGGCGTGCAGGGCGACGACCCGGTGCGTCGGCAGGGAGTCACCCACCGCGCGGACCTTCTCCTCGACGCTGTCGGTCAGCACGACAGACGCGCCCTCGTCGATGAACGCCCGCACCGTCGCTTCACCGATACCGGACCCCGCGCCCGTGACGATCGCGACCTTGCCCTCGAACCGGTTGCCCATGATGTCTCCTCTCGTTGCACGAACCGTGCCCGGGGAGACGCCATCGACCCGAGGGGCACGGCAGACCACGGTGCCCCTGACCGACTGGACGCGTTCGGAGGCGCCGGGAACGACCCGTGGATGCACGTCGCCCCGGCACCGCGAGGCGGAACCGGGGCGACGTGCGACTGCGGCGCAGGGTCTGGCGTCAGCCGGTCGAGTCGTCGAGGTCGAAGTCGCGCTCCAGGGAGATCGTCGGGATCGACGCGGTGATGACCGAGCCGTCCGCCCGCAGCGTGCCCTGGATGTCGCTCGTGGTCGGGGCGTGCCCGGACATCCGCGGCCCGTGGTGCGGCAGCGGCACCACGGTGGGCTCCCCCGCCTCGATGTCCCACTGCTGGTTGTGCACCCACACCGTGAAGCCCGAACCGGTCTCGACCGTGAGGGTCATGGCTTCCTGCTCGAGGTCGACCCGGACCCGCGACCCGCGCACCGTCAGACGGTAGGACAGACGGTCCCAGTGCTTCGGCAACCGCGGGTTGAAGGTCATCCGACCGCCGTGGTCACGCATGCCACCGAACCCGTTGACGACGGCACCCCAGATGCCACCGGTCGACGCGATGTGCACGCCGTCCGAGGTGTTGCCGTGCAGGTCCGCCAGGTCGACGTAGAGCGCGGTCTGGAAGTACTGGTCGGCGAGGTCGTGGTACCCGACCTCGGCAGCCATGATCGACTGCACGACCGCGGACAGCGTCGAGTCACCGGTGGTGAGCGCGTCGTAGTAGTCGAAGTCGCGACGCTTCTCGGCCGCCGTGAACTCGTGCCCCTGCAGGAACAGCGCGAGCACGACGTCGGCCTGCTTGAGCACCTGGAACCGGTAGATCACCAGCGGGTGGTAGTGGAGCAGCAGCGGGCGCTTGGACTCGGGGGTGTTCTCGAGGTCCCAGAGTTCCTTGTCGAGGAACTGGGCGTCCTGCGGGTGGATGCCGCGGTGCGGGTCGAACGGGATCTCCATCGACTCGGCGGCGTGCTCCCACTCGACGAGCTCGTCCGGCTGCAGACCGGTCCGGCGCACCATGCGGTCGTACTCTTCGGCGTCGTCGGCGGCGAGCTCGCGGCAGGCGTTCACGGCGAACCACAGGTTCGCCCGCGCCATCACGTTCGTGTAGAGGTTGTCGTCGACGACGGTCGTGTACTCGTCCGGCCCGGTGACACCGTCGATGTGGAACTTCTTGTCGCCGTTGGACCGCCAGAACCCGAGGTCGGCCCAGAGCCGGGCGGTCTCGACGAGCACGTCGATGGCGCCGCGCTTCAGGAACTCGCGGTCGCCCGAGGCCCGCACGTACTGCATGAGCGCATGCGAGATGTCGGCATCGATGTGGTACTGCGCGGTGCCGGCGGCGTAGTACGCGCTGGACTCTTCACCGTTGATCGTCCGCCACGGGAACAGGGCGCCGCGCTGGTTCAGCTCGCGGGCCCGAGCCCGTGCCGCGTCGAGCATGTTGTAGCGGAAGCGCAGGGCGTTCCGGGCGACGATCGGCGCCGTGTACGACAGGAACGGCAGGACGTAGATCTCCATGTCCCAGAAGTAGTGGCCGCCGTAGCCGGAGCCGGTGACGCCCTTCGCGGCGATGCCGTGGCCGTCGGTGCGGGCGGTGGCCTGCGCGAGCTGGAAGAGGTTCCAGCGGACGGCCTGCTGGATCGCGGGCTGACCGGCGATCTCGACGTCGCTGCGCGCCCAGTAGTCGTCGAGCCAGTCGCGCTGCTTCGCGAAGGTCTCGTCGACGTTCTCGGCGTGCGCGCGGTCGAGCGTGCGGTCGCACCGGTCGGCGAGCTCGCGCACGGGCACCCCGCGGGAGGTGTGGTAGACCACGTGCTTCACGAGCCGGATGGGCTGCCCCGCGCGGGCCTGCACCCGGTAGACGTGCTTCGCCAGGTCGTCCTCGATCGACGACGACTCGTCCCAGCTGTTCTCGGTCTCGATGTGGTGCTCGACGCCGACGCAGATCGTCATGCCCGAGCTGGACGCCTGGTACCCGAGGACCGAACGGCCGCCGGTGCTGCGCTTGAGCTTCGGCACGAGCACCCGCTCGGTGAACGACTCGGCCTTGCGGGGGTCGAAGGCGTTCGCCGCGGCGCGCATGCCGGCGTGGTACTCGTCCTGCACGTCCTGGCGGTTGAGGATCTGGCTGGACAGCAGGATCGAGGCGTCCGCGTCGAGCACGGTGACCTCGTAGTCGATGACGGCGAGGTGCCGGTCGGTGAACGACACGAGTCGACGTGCCCGGATGAGCACCCGCTTGCCGGACGGCGTCGACCACTCGGTCTCGCGGAACAGGTAGCCGTCGCGGAACTCCAGCCGGCGGGTGTGCCGGAGGATGTCGGCCTCGGCCAGCACGAGCGGCTCGTCGTCGACGTAGAGGCGGATGACCTTGGCGTCGGGCGCGTTGATGATCGTCTGCCCGGTCTTCGCGAAGCCGAAGGCGTCTTCCGCGTGCCGGATCGGCCAGGTCTCGTGGAACCCGTTGATGTACGTGCCGTACTGCACGCCGCCACGGCCTTCGTCGAGGTTGCCGCGCAGGCCGAGGTACCCGTTGCCGACGGCGAAGTTCGTCTCGGCGACGCCCTGCTCGTCGGGGGTGTACTCGGTCTCGACGAGAGCCCACTCGTCGATCGGGTAGCGGACGCGGTCGAGGGGGTCCGAGGTGATGGGGTTCATGCTGCTCCGTGGGAAGGGAGGGAGATGGGTGCGTCGGTGCGGCCGGCAGGCAGGGAGTGTCCGGCCGGGTGGCCTACGTCGTGCTGGTGGCTGGTGCGGGCAGCTCGTCGATGAGTTCGGCGAGGTCGGACACCACGACGTCGGCACCGTGCTCGCGCAGGGCGTCCGCCCCGGCGCCGCGGTCGACACCGACGACGAGACCGAACGAACCGTTGCGGCCGGCTTCGACCCCGCTGGTGGCGTCCTCGACCACGACGCACTCGGCGGCGGTGAGCCCGAACCGGGTCGCCGCGTCGAGGTAGGTGTCGGGCGCGGGCTTGCCGGTCAGGCCGTCCTGGCGCGCGACGAGCCCGTCGACGACGACCGGGAACCGGTCGAGGATGCCCGCCGTCCGGAGCACCGAGGTGGCGTTCGCCGAGCTCGAGACGACCGCGACGGACAGGCCGGCGGCGATCGCGGCGGTCAGGAACCGCAGCGAACCCGGGTAGGGCTCGACGCCGTGCTCGTCGAGCTCGGCGGTGAACTCCGCGTTCTTCCGGTTGCCGAGCCCGCACACCGTGTCGGTGTCGGGCGCGTCGTCGGGGGTGCCCTGCGGCAGGTCGATGCCGCGCGACTCGAGCAGCGAGCGCACGCCGTCGTAGCGGGGCTTGCCGTCGATGGAGGTGAAGTAGTCCTGCTCGGTGTACGGCGCGACCCCGTGCGCTTCGAGGTACGGCGTGAACAGTCGGCTCCAGGCCCGCATGTGGACGTCGGCGGTCGGGGTGAGCACGCCGTCGAGGTCGAACAGGAGCGCTCGCTGGTCACTGAGTCGCGCGGGCGTGCGCTGGTCCTGCGTCGTCATCTGCGGTCCTCCGGGGACTGGTGGTGGACGTGTGGCTCCCGACGAGTCTAGGACCGCTCCAGTCCGGACGTTCCGACGCGCCGCACCCTGTGGAGAGAGTTCACCGGCCGCTCCGCTGTGCAGGGAGGACCCCCACCACGGCGCACCTGTGACGCCTCTGATACGCACCCCGGCACGCTGACCCGGACGAAAGGCACCACCATGACCAGCGACACCACGGCCGCACCCCACGACGGCACGCAGTCGAAGCTCCGCCAGGCGATCACCGGCCCGCTGCTGTTCCTCTTCATCCTCGGGGACGTGCTCGGCGCCGGCATCTACGCCCTGATGGGGACGCTGGCGAAGGACGTCGGCGGCGCGCTCTGGGCACCGCTCGTCCTCGCGCTGCTGCTGGCCCTGCTCACCGCGGGCTCCTACGCCGAACTCGTGACGAAGTACCCGAAGGCCGGCGGCGCCGCGGTCTTCGCCGAACGCGCCTACAAGGCGCCCATCGTCTCGTTCCTGGTCGGGTTCAGCATGCTCGCCGCCGGCGTCACGAGCGCCGCCGGCCTGTCGCTCGCCTTCGCCGGCGACTACCTCGGCACGTTCGTCGACCTGCCGCCCGTGCCCACCGCGATCGTCTTCCTCGCCCTGATCGCCTGCCTGAACGCCCGCGGCATCTCCGACTCGCTCAAGAGCAACGTCGTGATGACGATCATCGAGGTGTCCGGTCTCGTCATCGTGATCGTCGTCGTGGCCGTGATGCTCGGCGGTGGCGGTGGTGACGTCTCCCGGATCGGCGCGTTCCCGTCCGAGGCGAACCCGGCCCTGGCGACCCTGAGCGCCGCGATCGTCGCCTACTACTCGTTCGTCGGCTTCGAGACGTCCGCCAACATCGCGGAGGAGGTCCGCGACCCCCGCCGCGTCTACCCGAAGGCCCTGTTCGGCGCCCTCGCCACGGCCGGCGTCGTCTACGTCCTCGTCGCCCTCGCCAGCGCGATCGCCCTGCCCGCTTCGGAGCTGTCCGAGTCCAGCGGCCCGCTGCTCGCGGTCGTCTCCGCCACCGGCGTCCCGATCCCCGACTGGGTCTTCAGCCTCATCGCCCTGGTCGCCGTCGCGAACGGCGCGCTGCTCACGATGATCATGTCGAGCCGCGTGACCTACGGCATGGCCGAGCAGCGGCTCCTGCCCGCCCTGCTCGCGAAGGTCCTGCCGAACCGCAAGACCCCGTGGACCGCCATCGTCGCCACCACGATCGTCGCGATGCTCCTGACCCTGGTGGGTGACGTGGGCGTGCTGGCCGAGACCGTCGTGCTCCTGCTGCTCTTCGTGTTCATCAGCACGAACGTCGCCGTCCTGGTGCTCCGCCGCGACCACGTCGAGCACGACCACTTCCGGGTCTGGACGTTCGTCCCGGTGCTCGGGGTGCTGTCGTGCATCCTGCTGCTGACGCAGCAGAGCGGTCAGGTCTGGCTCTACGCCGCGATCCTGCTCGCCGTCGGCGTGGTCCTGTACTTCGTCGCCCGGTTCACCGGGCGCCGTTCCGGACGCGACCACGAGGCGGGCGTGATCCACTGACGGCACGTCCCACGGGCCTCCAGGCAGACCGTCTGGAGGCCCGTGGTGCGTCCGCCGGTCCGCCCGCGTGATCAGCGCAGGTCGCGCACCCAGGCCTCGATCGCGTCCGAGATCTGCTGGCGGGCATCAGCACGGCTGATGGTCGCCGTGCGGTCGCCCGGCTGGTCGCCGTAGGCACCGAAGTCGGCGTGGTTCGACCCCTGGATCTCGGTCATGGTGGCGGTCGACGGCAGCTTGTCCCGCGCGGCGTCGACCTTGGCCGGGGTCGAGAGTCCGTCACGCGAACCGGAGACGCTCAGCACGTCGATGTACGAGCGGCTGACGTCGTTCGCGCAGTAGCTGCCGAGCAGCAGCAGGCCGTCGGCGTCCTGGGCGAGCTGGCACGCGCGGACCCCGCCGAGGGAGTGCCCGCCGACCCCCCAGCGTGTGACCGAGGGGGCGTGGGCCTCGAACGTGGCGAGTGGCCGGGTGTCGAAGAACGCGAGGTTCAGCGTCGGCTTCGTGATGACCACCGTCGTGCCGTTGGCGACCACCTGCCGGAACGTGGCCATGTAGGCGTACGGATCGACCTTCGCGCCGGGGATGAAGACGATCCCGACCCCGTCGGCCTGGCCGGTCGGGGTCATCACCACCGAGTCTCCGGCGTCCCGGACCGCGATCCGGTCGTCGCGCCAGACCTGCAGGGCGGCGCTGCGGGTGCCCTGCATCACGATGTGCGCCCAGACGAGGAACACCACCGCGATCAGGACGACGACGGCGACGATCCAGGTGGTCCAGCGCAGCGCTCGGTTCATGTGGCCACCGTACGGCGCATACGGACGGCGGCGTTCGCTTCGTGAGCAGGAATGGTCGGGTGCGACGTGCACACCCGACCATTCCTGCTCACGATGTCGCCCGGGAAGGGCGACCGGGACGCGCTACTTGATGGCGGCGCGGATCTCGGCGGCTGCTGCGCCGACGTCCGAGGCGCTGTAGATCGCGCTGCCGGCGACGGCGATGCGGGCACCGGCCTCCTGCACCGAGGCGACGGAGGACGCGTTCACGCCGCCCGCGATCGAGAACGGGACGCCCGAGTCCTTGCCGGCGTCGAGAAGGGTCGAGAACGTGAAGCCCTCTTCGGCCTGCTCGTCGAGCCCGGCGTGGACCTCGACGAACTCGGCGCCGAGTGCGACGACCTCGCGGGCACGGGCGGCCTTGTCGGAGACGCCGATCAGGTCGACGACGATGCCCTTGCCGTGCTTCTTCGCGGCCTTGACGGCACCGACGATCGTCGAGTCGCCGGCGACACCGAGGACGGTGACCAGGTCGGCACCGGCCGAGAAGGCGATGTCGGCCTCGAGCTCACCGGCGTCCATGGTCTTGAGGTCGGCGAACACGATCTTGTCGGGGTGTGCTTCCTTGATCGCGGTGACGGCGGACAGGCCGGCGCTCTTGATCAGGGGCGTGCCGAGCTCGAGGACGTCGACGTGCGGCGCGGCCGCGGCGGCGAGCTCGAGGGCGGCTTCGGTGGTCAGGGTGTCCATGGCGAACTGGAGCTGCATGGGTGTGCCTTTCATTCGAGGTTGGCGTGACGGGGCCAGAGGTCGTCGGCGGACTGCCCGCCTCGGGCCCACAGGGCGTGGAACACGGCGTCGCCCACCAGGGCGACGGCCTGTTCGAAGAGGCTGCCGGCGTACTGGGCCGAGGCCGTGCCGGAGCGGTCGGTCTTCGTCGCGGCGGGCAGCACGACCGTGACGTCCGCCAGCTCGGAGAGCGGGGAGTCGTCGGTGGTCGAGAGCGCCACGACGGCGGCACCGACCTCGTGCGCGGTGCGTGCGGCCTGCACGATGCCGGTGGTCGTGCCGGAGCCGCTCGCGACGAGGAGCAGGTCGCCCGGTCGGATGGCCGGGGTGGTGACCTCGCCGACGACGTGCGCGTCGAGCCCGAGGTGCATGAGGCGCATCGCGGTCATGCGGAGGGCGAGTCCGGAGCGGCCGGCGCCGTGGACGAACACCCGGTCGGCGCCCTCGATCAGGTCGAGTGCGCGCTGGGCCGGGGCGTCGTCGAGGCGGGCTGCCAGGTCGCCGACCTCGCGGACGACCAGGTCGAGCGCTGCGGAGACGGTGGTTGCTGCCATGCCCTCGATCCTTCCGTCGCACGCCCCGGCACGCCGCTACCCGCCCCGGCAGGGGCCCCATCCCATCGGGTGGGCCCGTCCGCTCGGGTGGGACGGGTACGGTCGCGTCCATGGACGCATCGGTCGACACCCTGGAGGCCCGGGGCGGCTCCGCCATCCGGCTCGCGGCCGCCGAGCACGCCCGCACGGTCGCCGAGCAGGCGGACCGGCACGCGCTGACACTCGAGTCCGTCCTCGCCGTGCTCCGGTCGTCGCGGGTCACCGACGCGGCCGCCCGGGCCGAGGCCGTCGAGATCGCCTCGGCCGCCCTCGTCGACCTGCGCACCGTGACCGATCAGCAGCGGAGCACCCTGCTCGAACCCGTCACCGGCGCGTTCTCGCGGTTGCGCGCTGACCTGCGGCCGCTCGTGCGCTTCGGGGACCTCGACGTGCAGTTCGTCGAGCCGCCGGCCACCGGCCGTGCGCTCCCGGGGGACGTCGCCCACGCGGCCCGGGCGATCGTCCGGACCGCGGTGCTCGCCCTGGTCGACGACGGTGCGGCGAAGCGGGTGCGCATCCAGTGGGACTGCGACGGCCGGAACCTGCTCATGCAGCTCCGCGACGACGGCTCCGGCACGCTCGACGTGCACGACGACGCCATGCGGCCGATCGCGGAGCGGGTCGTCACGCTCGACGGGCGGGTGCAGGTCGCGAGCACGCCCGGCTGGGGGTCCGTGCTCGACATCTCACTGCCGCTCGACCCGCGGCCGACCGAGGTGGACGCGGTCGACGACGGCGACCTGACCCCGCGGGAGCGCGACGTCCTGCGGCTCGTGGCGACCGGTGTCGGCAACCGGGAGATCGCCGAGGGACTCGGCATCAGCGTCAACACCGTGAAGTACCACGTGGCGAACCTGCTCCGGAAGCACGGTGCCCGGACCCGGGCCGAGCTCGCGGCGTTCAGCTCCCGGGCGTGAACCGACGGGACCGCGACGAGGCGTCCCGACGAGACCGCGACAACGGGTACCGACGGTCGAGCGCGGGCTCGACGACGGTCGCCATCAGGAACTGGGAGAGCAGCCGCCCACCCGCCCAGTAGATGGGGATGACGAAGATCGCGGCACCCGGCCAGATGCGCGAACCGATGAGCGCCAGGGTGCCGAGCGTCACGACGATGCCGACACCGGAGTACAGGTACTGCCAGCCGCGCGAAGCAGCGTCGCGCTGCGCCTGCTCGCGCTCGGCGCGCTCGTCGAGACCGCGCACCCCCGGGTCGAGCGACGCCGGCTCCTCGGTGGCGAACAGGTCGCGCACGGGGACCTCGAGGGCCGTGGCCACCGCGGACAGCGACTCGAGGCTCGCGTCGTTGCCGCTCTCCATCCGTTGCACCGTCCGCACGGCGATGCCGCTCGTCTCGGCCAGTCGTTCCTGGGTCCAGCCCCGCAGTCGTCGGAGTTCACCGATCCGCATCTCGTTCATGTCCTGAACAGTAGGGAACCGCGGAACGGCGCACCACGACAGGGACCCGCCACCCACACGACAGTTCCCCGACAGCGCCCCGCCAGGGCGGCGGCCCCTTACGCTCCGGGGGCGAAGCGGTACCCCATGCCGGACTCCGTCACCAGGTACCGCGGGTGCGCGGGGTCGGGCTCGAGCTTCCGCCGCAGCTGCGCCATGTACAGCCGCAGGTACCCGGAGTCGTTGCCGTGCGTCGGCCCCCAGACCTCGGTCAACAGCATCTCGCGGGTCATCAGGCGGTCGGGGTTCGTGACCAGGACCTCGAGCAGGCGCCACTCGGTGGGCGTCAGGCGGATCGCGGGGCCCTCGGCCGGGGTGACCTGCTTCGCGACGAGGTCCACGAGCAGCGGTCCGATCGCGATCGTCGGGGTCTCCTCCGACGCCACCACCCGCCGCCGTCCGAGTGCCCGCAGCCGGGCGAGGAGCTCGTCCATCTGGAACGGCTTCGTCACGTAGTCGTCGGCACCGGCGTCGAGCGCGTCGACCTTGTCGGACGAGTCGGTGCGCCCGGAGAGCACGAGGACCGGCACCTGCGACCAGGCCCGGACGCCCTCGAGCACGCCGATGCCGTCGAGGCGGGGCATGCCGAGGTCGAGCAGCACCAGGTCGGGGCGCTCGGTGATGACGGCGTCGATCGCCTCGCGCCCGTCCCGAGCCGTGACGACGTCGTACCCGCGCGCCGAGAGCGTCACCGAGAGCGCGCGGACGAGCTGTGCGTCGTCGTCAGCGATCAGGACCTTCATCGGATCTCCACTCCCACGTGCCCGGCGATCGGCAGCCGCACCACGACGGTGAGCCCACCGCCCGGGGTGTCGTCGACCTCGATCGTGCCGCCCATGCCCTCGGTGAACCCGCGCGCCAGGGCCAGGCCGAGCCCGAGGCCGGTCTCGTTGTCGGTGTCACCGAGTCGCTGGAACGGCTGGAACACCTCGTCGCGGCGGTCCTCGGGGATGCCGGGGCCGTGGTCGGCGACGCGCAGCTCCACCCCGCCGGCGAACGCGCTCGCGGCGACCCGGACGTGGGTGCCGTCCGGGGCGTACCGGGCGGCGTTGGCGAGCAGGTTCACGACGACGCGCTGCAGCAGGACCGGGTCGGCGAGCACCGGTGGCAGATCCGCGGGCAGGTCGAGGTCGACGTCGTCCGGGCCGAGCTCCAGCTCGTCGAGGGCGGGGGCGACCACCGTCTCGAGCGCGATCGCCGCCGGGGTGACCGCGAGGACACCGGCCTGGACCCGGCTGACGTCCAACAGGTCTGCCAACAGCACCGCCAGCTGACCGAGGCTCTCGTCGGCGGTCGCGAGCAGCGCCTCCCGGTCGGCCCCGGACAGGTCGATGTCGGACGCACGCAGCGTCTGCACGGCGGCGGAGGCCGCGGCGATGGGGCGGCGCACGTCGTGGCCGACGGCCGCGAGCAGCGCGCTCCGGACCCGGTCGGCGGCGGCGATGCGCTCGGCGCCGACGGCGGTGCGTGTCAGCTCGCGGTGCTCGACGGCGGCGTCGAGCTGCTGCTCGACGACCCGCAGCAGCCGGCGCTGGGTCGGGTCGTCGGGCGCGCCGGCGAACTCGAGCACGGCACCGGACGCCAGCGTCGTCGACGCGTCCGGCGTCGTGCCGAACTCGCCGGAGGTCGCCGGCACCTCGTCACCCTGGCGGATCCGGACGCCGGCGAAGCCGAAGGCCTCCCGTGTGCGATCGAGCAGTGCCTGCAGGGCGTCGTCGCCGCGGAGCACGCTGCCGGCGATGCCCATCAGGAGCCCGGACTCCGCCGAGGCCCGACGGGCAGCACGCGACCGCCGGGCGGACCGGTCGACCACGAAGCTGACCAGCACCGCACTGATCACGTACATGACCAGGGCGAACAGGTGCCACGGCTGCTGGACGGTGACCATGTAGAGGGGTTGCACGAAGAAGTAGTCGAGGCTCAGCCCGGACAGCACGGCCGTGAAGACCGCCGGCCACATCCCGCCCACGAGCGCCACGACCAGGACGAGCAGCTGGTACGCCAGCACGTCCACCGTGATGGCGTCCGGGTCGCTGCCGATCGACAGCACCCAGGTGAGCAGCGGCCCGACCAGGACCGACAGCACGAACGCGGCGACCACCCGGCCGCGGGACAGGCTGCCGCCGAGCTTGGGCAGGGTGATCCCGCCGCCGGCGCGCTCGTGCGTGACGACGTGCACGTCGATGTCGCCGGACTCGCGGATCACGGTGTTGCCGATCCCCGGACCGGTCATGGCGGCCGCGAGCCGGCTGCGGCGGCTGACCCCGATCACGATCTGGGTGGCGTCGATCGACCGCGCGAACCGCACCAGCGTGCTCGGCACGTCGTCGCCGACGACCTGGTGGTACGTGCCACCGAGCTGCTCGAGCAGGGTCCGCTGCTTGCCGAGCGCGCCGGGGTGCCGGACGCGCAGGCCGTCGTTCGTCGTCACGTGCACGGCGGCGAGTTCCCCACCGGCGCTGCGGGCGGCGATGCGGGCGCCGCGGCGCAGCAGGGTCTCGCCCTCGGGGCCACCGGTCAGGGCGACGAGCACGCGCTCCCGGGTCTCCCACCGGTGCTCGATGCCGTGCTCGGCGCGGTAGGCCTTGAGCGCGTCGTCGACCTCGTCGGCCAGCCAGAGCAGGGCGATCTCGCGCAGTGCGGTGAGGTTGCCGAGGCGGAAGTAGTTCGACAGCGCGGCGTCGATCCGGGCCGCCGGGTAGACGAGCCCGTCGGAGAGCCGTTCGCGCAGCGCTGCCGGGGCCAGGTCGACGACCTCGATCTGGTCGGCCGCACGCACCACGGCGTCGGGGACGGTCTCGCGCTGCACGGTGCCGGTGATCTCGCGGACCACGTCGCCGAGGGACTGCATGTGCTGCACGTTGACGGTCGAGATGACGTCGATGCCGGCGTCCCGCAGCGCTTCGACGTCCTGCCAGCGCTTCTCGTTCGGGCTCCCCGGGGCGTTCGTGTGCGCGAGTTCGTCGACCAGCGCGACCTCGGGCGCCCGGGCGATGACGGCGTCGAGGTCGAGGTCGTCGAGGTCGACTCCGCGGTGCGAGACGGTGCGCCGGGGCACGACCTCGAGCCCGTTCACCAGTGCTGCGGTGGCGGCGCGCTCGTGCGTCTCGACGACGGCGACGACCACGTCGCGACCCTCGTCGAGCAAGCGACGCCCCTCTTCGAGCATCGTGTAGGTCTTGCCGACACCGGGCGCCGCACCGAGCAGGACCCGCAGCTTCCCGCGCTTCACGTGCTCATCCTCTCGCGTGCGGGGGTCGGTCTCTGCAAAACACCGGTGTTCACCTGTCGCGCCGCGGATTGCGGGTGTTCGACGCGCGAGCACCGGTGTTTTGCGGAGGGGTCACCCACGCTCAGGACGCCTTCGCCAGCGCCAGGTTCAGCGCGAGCACGTTCACCACGGGCTCACCGAGGAACCCGAGCTGCCGCGACTCGGTGTGCGACGCCACCAGCTGCCGCACGGTGTCCGCTGACAGGCCGCGCGCCGAGGCCACACGGGCCACCTGCTGGGACGCGTAGGCCGGGCTGATGTCCGGGTCGAGCCCCGAACCGGAAGCGGTCACGGCGTCGGCGGGCACCTGCGCGGCGGAGACCCCGTCGGCCTTCGCCAGCGCCGCACGACGCTCCTCGACGGCCTTGAGCAGGTCGGCGTTGTTCGGCCCGAGGTTCGAGCCGGAGGACGCTCCCGCGTCGTAGCCGTCCCCGGCGGCGGACGGCCGTGACTGGAACCAGCGGTCGGCCTGCTTGCCCGTGAACGACTGCCCGATCAACGAGGAACCGACGACCTTGCCGGACGAGTCCGTGACCATCGAGCCGTTGGCCTGGTCGTGGAACGCCGCCTGGCCGACGCCCCAGACGGCGAGCGGGTATCCGACGCCCAGGACGACGGTGGCGACGAGGGTGAGGCGGATGGCCACACCGGCGGAACGGAAGGTGGAACGTGCAGATGCCATGACTAGAACCCCGGGATGAGACCGACCACGAGGTCGATCAGTTTGATGCCGATGAAGGGGACGACCACGCCGCCCAGCCCGTAGACGAGCAGGTTGCGGCCGAGGATCGACGACGCTGCGGCCGCGCGGTACTTGACGCCACGCAGGGACAGCGGGATGAGCGCCACGATGACCAGCGCGTTGAAGATGACCGCCGACAGGATCGCGGACGACGGGCTGTGCAGCCCCATGATGTTGAGCGCCGCGAGCCCCGGGAACGCCGCCTGGAACATCGCCGGGATGATCGCGAAGTACTTCGCGACGTCGTTGGCGATCGAGAAGGTGGTCAGGGCGCCGCGGGTGATGAGCAGCTGCTTGCCGATGCGGACGACGTCGATGAGCTTGGTCGGGTCGGAGTCGAGGTCGACCATGTTGCCCGCCTCCTTCGCCGCCGTCGTGCCGGTGTTCATCGCGACGCCGACGTCCGCCTGCGCCAGGGCAGGGGCGTCGTTGGTGCCGTCACCGGTCATGGCGACGAGGTTGCCGCCCTCCTGCTCGCGCTTGATGTACGCGAGCTTGTCCTCCGGGGTGGCCTCGGCGAGGAAGTCGTCGACGCCGGCCTCGTGGGCGATGGCGGCCGCGGTGCGCGGGTTGTCGCCCGTGATCATCACCGTGCGGATGCCCATCGACCGGAGCTCGGCGAACCGCGACGCCATGCCGTCCTTGACGACGTCCTTCAGGTGCACGACACCGAGCAGCGTGACCGCGCCCGACGATGAGCGGCGACCGACGACGAGCGGGGTGCCGCCCTGGTCGGAGATCTCCGCGACGGTCGCATCGATGGCCGACACGACACCGGCTTCGGTGGTGTCCGCCCAGGCGAGTACTGCCGCAGCGGCACCCTTCCGGATTTGCGACCCATCGGGCAGGTCGAGACCCGACATGCGGGTCTGCGCCGTGAACGGCACCTCGACGGCGCCGTCCGGCAGGCCGACGGCGGCGCCGTCCTCGCGCGCCAGGTCGACGATCGAGCGCCCCTCAGGGGTCGAGTCCGCAGCACTCGACAGGGCTGCCGCTTCCATCAGCGAAGCCTCGCTCACGCCCGGCACCGGCACCACGCGGGATGCCCGGCGGTTGCCGTAGGTGATCGTGCCGGTCTTGTCGAGCAGCAGCGTCGTGATGTCCCCGGCGGCCTCGACGGCACGGCCCGACATCGCCAGCACGTTGTGCTGCACGAGCCGGTCCATGCCGGCGATGCCGATCGCGGAGAGCAGGGCTCCGATCGTGGTCGGGATGAGGCAGACGAGCAGGGCGATGAGCACCGGCACGCTGACCGTCGCACCGACGAGCCCCGCGATGGGCTGCATCGTCAGGCAGACGATCACGAAGACGATCGACAACGAGGCGAGCAGGATGTTCAGCGCGATCTCGTTCGGCGTCTTCTGCCGTGCCGCACCCTCGACCAGTCGGATCATCCGGTCGATGAAGGTCTCGCCCGGCGTCGAGGTGATGCGCACGACGATCCGGTCCGACAGCACCCGGGTGCCGCCGGTGACGGCACTGCGGTCACCGCCGGACTCGCGGATGACCGGTGCGGACTCACCCGTGACGGCCGACTCGTCGACCGACGCGATGCCGTCGATGACGTCGCCGTCGCCCGGGATGACCTCGCCGGCGACGACCACGACCACGTCGCCCTTGGCCAGGTCGACGGACGCGACCTCCTCGGTCTCGTTGCCGGTAGCAGCCGCGTCGGTCGTCGCGTACCCGAGCACCCGGCGGGCGCTCGTGGTCGAACGGGTCTTCCGCAGGGTGTCGGCCTGCGCCCTGCCGCGACCCTCGGCCACCGACTCCGCCAGGTTGGCGAAGACGACGGTGAGCCAGAGCCAGACGGCGATGGCGATCGTGAACGCGGACGGCTCGACGACGGCGGCCGCCGTCGTCAGCGCTGCGCCGACCTCGACGATGAACATGACGGGGTTCCGCCACATGAGTCGCGGATCGAGTTTCCGCAGGGCGCCCGGGAGGCCCGCCACCAGTTGGCGGGGTCCGAATGCGGACGAGCGGGTGGCCGGTTCCACGGCGGTGCGCGGTTCCGACTCCGTGGTCACGGGGGTGGTCATGACAGTCCTTCTGCGAGCGGCCCCAGTGCGAGCACCGGGAAGTAGGTGAGTGCGGTGACGATGACGGCGACGCCGCCGAGCAGCCCGATGAACAGCGGGCGGTGGGTGGGCAGCGTGCCGGCGGTCTCCGGCACCCGGTCCTGCGCGCCGAGGGACCCGGCGAGCGCCAGGACGAACACCATCGGCACGAAGCGGCCGAGCAGCATCACGACGCCGAGCGAGGAGTTCATCCACGTGGTGTTCGCGGTGAGCCCGCCGAAGGCCGAGCCGTTGTTGTTCGCACCCGAGGTGAAGGCGTAGAGCAGCTCGGTCAGCCCGTGGTTGCCGGGGTTGAAGATCGACGTCCCGAGCACCTGTTCGCGCACCCCGGGGATCACGAGCGAGAGCCCGGTGGCCAGGAGCACGAGCGTCGGCGTGACGAGGATGTACAGCGCCGCGAAGGTCATCTCCTTGGCGCGGATCTTCTTGCCGAGGTACTCCGGCGTGCGACCGACGAGCAGGCCGCCGATGAACACCGTGATGACGGCGAGCACGAGCATGCCGTACAGGCCGGAGCCGACGCCGCCGGGGGTGACCTCGCCGAGCATCATGTTGACGAGCGCCATCATCCCGCCGATCGGGGTGTAGCTGTCGTGCATCGCGTTGACCGCACCGGTGGACGTCGAGGTGGTCGCGGTCGAGAAGAGCGTCGAACCGAGGATGCCGAAGCGGCTCTCCTTGCCCTCCATCGCGGCCCCGGCAGCGTGTGTGGCGACACCGCCGCCGCCGAGCTCGGCGATCGACATGACCGACAGCGACACGAGGAAGATCGCGCCCATCACAGCGAGGATCGCGTACCCCTGGCGGTCGTCGCCGACCAGTCGCCCGAACGTGCGCGGGAGCGAGAACGGGATGACGAGCATCAGGAAGATCTCGACGAGGTTCGTCCACGCCTGCGGGTTCTCGAACGGGTGCGCCGAGTTGGCGTTGAAGTAGCCGCCACCGTTCGTGCCGAGTTCCTTGATCGCCTCCTGCGAGGCGACGAACCCGTCGGGGATGTGCTGCGTGCCACCGATGAGCGTGGTGACGTCGGTACCGCTCCCCCACGACTGGACGACCCCGCCGGCGACGAGGACGATCGCGAAGACGAACGCGCCGGGCAGCAGCAGTCGGCCGAGACCGCGGACGACGTCCACCCACACGTTGCCGAGGGTGCCGGACTTGCGACGGGCGAACCCGCGCACCAGGGCCACGGCGACCGAGAGACCGACGGCCGCGGACAGGAAGTTCTGCACCGCCAGGCCGGCCATCTGCACCGAGTAGCCGAGGGTGACCTCGGGCGAGTACGACTGCCAGTTCGTGTTCGACACGAACGACGCCGCGGTGTTGAACGCGAGCGAGGGTCCGACAGCGGGCAGCCCGAGGTCGCCGGGCAGGACGACCTGGATGCGCTGCAGCAGGTAGACGAGCAGGAGCCCGGCGACGCTGAACAGCAGCACGCCGCGCAGGTAGACGGGCCAGGACTGCTCGGCGTCCGGGTCGACCCCGATCAGCCGGTAGACCCCGCGCTCGACCCGGTTGTGACGGACGGGCGTGAAGACCTTCGCCATCCAGTCACCGAGCGGGCGGTACGCGACGACGAGCAGCAGGACGAGGGTGGCGACCTGGGCGATGCCCGCCCAGACGTCCGCGGCGCCCACTAGAAGCGCTCCGGACGCACGAGCGCCCAGACGAGGTACACGACTGCGGCGATGCCGAGGACGGCGGCCGCGATGGTGATGCCGATCACAGCCGTTCCACCCCCTTGGCGATCAGTGCCACCACGCCGAACACGGCGAGGACACCGGCGACGACGAACACGTCGAACACGAGGGACTCCAGAAGATCTGCGGTGTCCGCGCCGGGTGACGCGGACGGCACCATGTGTGGTGCCGAGACCGATGCTGGGTCCTGCGCCGGGCCTCCAGACCGGTCCTAACGGATCCCTGACGCTGCCCTGGCGGACGCATGCACGCTCCTAACGCGCGTGACCGAGGCGGCTCAGTCGGCCGCGGTCGCGAGTCGGGTCGACAGGTCGCGAACGGCTCGGCGCAGCGCGTCCGGCCCCTCGACCCGGATCGGCACGGCCAGCCCGGCGACGACTCCGGCGAGGCCGTCCCACGACCACGATCCGAGGGTGACTCGGGCCCGGTCGTCCTCGAGCTGCTCGACCACGGCGTCCTCGGGCAGGTACGGCGCGATCCGCCGCGCATCGCCCGCCGTCGTGGTCACCGAACCGGTGCACGGCCACACGTCGTCGACCGCGGACCCCTTGAACCGCGCGGACACGAACGCGGCCGCATCGCCACCGGGGATCGGTCGCGGCGTGAAGGGGACGCGGGTGCGCATCCGGGGCGTGATCCGGTCGATGCGGTGCGTGCGCCAGTCGTCGCGGTCGACATCCCGGTCGAGCAGGTACCAGCGACCGTTCCGGGCGACGACGGCGTGCGGTTCCACCCGGTGCGGGGTCTCGTCGTCGCCGTACCCGAAGCGGAACACCTCCTGCAGGTGGACGGCCTCGCTCACCGCCACCAGGACCTCCGGGTCGGTGGTGGTCCGGCTCGTCGCGGTCACGGCCTGCACCGCGTCGACCCGGGACCGCAGCCGCGCGGGCATCACCTGCCGAACGGTCGCCAGGGCACGGGCCGCCGACTCGGCGACGTCCGCCCCCGAGGCCGGCGCCACGGCGAGCGCCAGGGCGATCGCCACCGCCTGGTCGTCGTCGAAGAGCAGCGGGGGCAGCTCGGATCCGGCCTCGAGCCGGTAGCCGCCGGCCGGCCCGCGGAGCGCCTCGACCCGGTACCCGAGCCCGCGGAGGCGATCGACGTCGCGGCGGACGGTGCGGGGACTGACGTCGAGCCGCCCGGCGAGCTCGTCCCCCGGCCAGTCGCGGTGCACCTGGAGCAGGGAGAGCAGCGCGAGCATCCGTGCGGAGGGTCCGGCCATGACGTCCATCTTCGTCCGAGAAGCGGACACGATCTGACCGCATTGCCCGACATCCTCGTCCCATGAGCATCGAGACGACAACCCACCTCAACTTCGACGGCGACGCCCGCGCGGCGCTCGACTTCTACGCATCGGTCTTCGGCGGCGAGGTCACCGCCGCCACCTACGGCCAGATGGGCGCCCTGGACGACCCGGCCTGGGCGGACCGGATCGTGTTCGGTCAGGTCTCCACGGCCGCCGGCTTCCGCGTCATGGCCTTCGACGTCTGGCCCGGACAGCCCTACGACCAGGGATCGAACGCCTTCTACGTGTTCGTGCACGGCGACGACACGGCCGAGATCCAGCGGTACTGGGCCGCACTGTCCGACGGCGCCGAGATCCGGCAGCCCCTGGAACCCTCGGCCTGGGCACCGTTGGCCGGGCAGCTGCGCGACCGCTTCGGCGTGGTCTGGCAGCTCGACGTCGCCCCGTCTGGCGACTAGTCGGTCCTGACGGTCGCGGTCAGCGCGTCGGCGTCCACGTCGACACGGTGACCGCGGCCGTCACCGTCGCCGGCTCGAACACGGTGTCCGCCGCGACGTGGTGGTGACTCGGCCCCATGTGCACCACGTCGTGGACGTCCTCCGCCGACAGCTCCATGGTCCACGTCAGGTCCTCGGAGGACCGCAGCGCGAACGACGGCGTCAGGGAGTCGTGCAGCCGGCGCTCCTTCTCCGGGTCCACGCTGATCGTCGCCTCGGCGAGCTCCGCCAGGTGGCCGGTCCGCGGGGTCACCACCGCGAGCACGCCGTCGGCGTGCAGGACGCGGGCGTACTCGGTCTGGTTGCGGGGTGCGAAGACGTCGAGCAGGACGGCGGCAGCCCCGTCGACGACCGGGAGGCGCTCGGTCACGTCCCCGACGACGGCCCCCGCGCGCTCGTGGGCGCGTGCCGCACGCCGGATCGCGACGGCCGACAGGTCCAACGCGACCCCGAGCCTCCCGTCCGGGACGTCCGCCGCGCGCAGCGCGTGCGCCAGGTAGGTCCCCGGACCGGAACCGACGTCGAGCACGATGCCGGGCGCGGTGGCGTCCGCGACGATCGCGGCGAGCGCCCGCTCGACGGGTGCGTAGTGGCCGCGCCCCAGGAACCGCAGCCGCGCATCCACCATCTCCGGAGTGTCCGCGGTGAGTGCGCGGCGCTTCGCGGGCAGGAGGGTCAGGTGGCCCTGCTTCGCCTCGTCGAACCGGTGCCCGTTCGGACAGCCGACCTGGCCGCCGTCGACGCGACCGAGGGGCTCGGCGCACACGGGGCAGGCGAGCATCGGCAGCAGGTCGTCACGCACCGGCCCAGCGTACGGGCCTCGGTAGCCTGACCGGATGTCGCTGCAGCAGCTCTTCGGCCTCGACGGCCGCACCGCACTCGTGACGGGAGGCAGCTCCGGCATCGGCCGAGCGATCGCCACCGCACTCGCCGACGCGGGTGCCCACGTCCTCGTCGCCGCCCGGACGCCCGCGACCATCGACGCCACCGTCGCCGGCATCCGCCAGGCGGGCCGCTCGGCCGACGGCATCGTCGCGGACCTGTCCTCCCGCGCCGGAGCCCACGCACTCGCGGACTCCGTCGGCGACGTCGACGTGCTGGTGAACTCCGCCGGGATCAACCTGCGGCCGCCGATGCCCGAACTCGACGAGGCCACCTGGGACGCCACGATGGCCGTCAACCTCGACGCGCCGTTCGTGCTCGGGCAGCGGCTCGCACCCGGCATGGCGACCCGTGGGTACGGACGGATCGTGTCGATCAGTTCGCAGCAGGCCCACCGCCCCTTCGCCGCCAGCGGCGCGTACGGGGTCTCCAAGGCCGGCCTGGAGGCGCTGGCCCGGTCCCAGGCAGAGGCCTGGTCCGCGCAGGGGGTCACCTCCAACGTCCTCGTCCCCGGTTTCGTGCGCACCCCGCTCAACGAGCGGCTGGGTTCCGACCCGGCGACGGTGGCGGCCCTCGCCGCACGGACGCTGGTCGGCCGGAACGGGCTGGCGTCGGACTTCGCCGCGGCGGCGGTGTTCCTCGCCGGACCCGGGTCGGCCTACGTCACCGGGCAGTCCATCGCGGTGGACGGCGGGTTCTCCGTCCACTGACCCCGAGGGCCGCCGACGGCAGTGTGCTGCGCGGCAGTACGGTCAGGACATGGCAGTCATCGAGCAGGCAACGCTCCGCCCCTCCAAGGCCGAGGCGCTCGCCGCCTGGCTGCCCGACCAGGCGTGGAGCGGCGTCGTCGCGGGAGCGCCGCTCGAGGTCGTCGGGCAGTTCCGGTTCGACGACCCCGCTGGCGAGGTCGGCATCGAGGTGCTCCTCGTCCGCACCGACGACGGCCGGGTCCTGCAGGCGCCACTGACCTACCGGGATGCACCACTGCCCGGCGCCGACGCGTTCCTGGTCACCGAGATGGACCACTCCGTGCTCGGGCGACGGTGGGTGTACGACGCCGTGGGCGATCCGGTCCATGCCGACGTCCTGCGCCGGGCGATCGTCACCGGCGGGCACGAAGCCTCGCTCGAGTTGGCCAACGGTGCCGGACAGCGGCCGAAGGACGCCTGGGCCCGCGGGAGTGGCTCCGCATCCGACTCCCCCGCGATCGCCTCGGTGCGAGCGACCACTGCGGACGCCCTGACGTCGATCGTGACCGACCACGGCACGATCGTCATCGCTCGGGTCGTCGGTACGGCCCTGCCCGAGGGCGAGACGCTGACCGGGACGTGGACGGACGGCTCCGAGGTGCTCGCCGTCCTGCTGCCCGAACGCGCCTGAGGTACTGGCAGGGCCTGCCTGCACCGGGGACCGGCTGGCAGGATCGAGGGCGTGAAGACACTGGAGTTGCCACAGACAGACCTCACCGCTTCCGACGTCGTCGTCGGACTGATGCGGATCAACGACATGAGCGACGAGGACATCCGTTCGCTCTACAGGGCCTCGCGCGATGCGGGCGTGAACATGTTCGACCACGCCGCGGTGTACGGCGAATGGCACGGCTGCGAGCAGCGGTTCGGCGCGGCGGTCACGCTGTCGCCCGCGGAACGCGCCGAGATCGTGCTGCAGACCAAGGTCGGCATCCGACCGACGCCGAAGGGCGCCTACTTCGACTTCTCGTACGAGCACATCCTCGAGTCCGTGCACGAGTCGCTCGAGGCGCTGCAGACCGAGTACGTCGACGTCCTGCTGCTGCACCGCCCCGACGCCCTGGTCGAGCCGGAAGAGGTCGCGAAGGCCTTCGACGAGCTGCACGCCGCCGGCAAGGTGCACCACTTCGGCGTCTCGAACCACACCCCCGGCCAGGTCGACCTGCTCAAGAAGCACGTCCGCCAGCCGCTCGCGTTCAACCAGGTGCAGCTCAGCATCACGCACGCCAACGTGATCTCGCAGGGTCTGACAGCGAACATGGGTGGCCTCGAGCAGTCGGTCGATCGCGACAACGACATCCTCAACTACTCACGCATCAACGACATCACGCTCCAGGCCTGGTCGCCGTTCCAGAAGGGCTTCTTCGACGGCGTCTTCCTGGGCGACCGTGAGCAGTACGCCGAGCTGAACGACGTGCTCGAGGAGGTCGCAGCGGCGCACGGTGTCACCCCGACCGGCATCGCCGTCGCGTGGATCACCCGCCACCCCGCGCACTTCCAGGTCGTCCTCGGCACGACGAACCCGCAGCGTGTGCGGGACTCGGCCGCCGGCTCGGACGTCGAGCTGTCGCGCGAGGAGTGGTACCGGATCTTCACCGCGGCCGGACACACCGTTCCCTGAGCAGGAACGGCCCGGTCGGGTCGGGCAGGGTGGGGTCGTGCTCCACGATCTCGCCCTGCCCGACCGCCTGACCACACGCTCCGGCGAGGTGACGCTGCGGAACGCCACGGAAGCGGACCTCGACGCACTCATGACGCTGTTGTCCGACGACCCGATCAGCGCCGCGCGTGGAGACGTCGCCGCACCGGCGGACCGCCCGCAGTACGCCGAGGCACTCCGGTCGATCGTGGACGACCCGGCGAACGCGCTGCTCGTCGCCGAGGACCCCGACGGGCAGCTCGTCGGGACGCTGCAGCTCACCCGGATCCCCGGCATGGCTCGTCGTGGTGCCACCCGACTGCTCGTCGAGGCGGTGCGGGTCAGCAGTGCTCTACGCTCCGGCGGCATCGGGAGTGCCCTGATGCGCTGGGTGACCGACGTCGCTGCGCCGGCCCTCGGGACCCCGCTCGTGCAGCTCACGTCCGACGCTGCACGGACGGATGCGCACCGGTTCTACGAGCGCCTCGGCTTCACCGGCTCCCACGTCGGGTTCAAGTACCGGGTCCTCGACCCTTCCGCCATCCCGCCTGATATGTCACACTGAGACCAGTCGCCCCATCGAGGTGGGTGCGGAAGTGATCCCCGGGAGCTCCTGCGGTATAGCGGGGCCCGGGGATTCGCGCGTTCACCGACGGTGTTCGTGGACGCTCAGCACATGGCCCAGCTGCTCGAGGTAGGCCGTTTCCCCTCGCCGAGCCAGCGCGACCACGCCGCACACCGCGTCCGCCGCCCAGAGAAGTGGCTCGCGGCCACCCGGCAGGTGCTCGAACGCCAACCCGTGCACCAACTTGCGTGATCGCAAGGCGTCGAGGTGCGCACGATCGTTCCGGTCCGAGGGCCCGCGAGATTCGAGGACGACTCGATCAACACCGCCCGCGCGGAGTTCCAAGATCAAGTGCTCAAGAGCGAGCCGGCGACGACGCTCGCTCCGGACGGATGGGTCGGTCACGCTCACGACCCCGATGGCTGCGAACGGATGGTCGCACAGCATCCCGACGATCCCGGTGCGGTGCCGGGCGTCGCTCTCGGACCAGTGCAGCTTCCGCGCCGATCGTGGCTTGATGGCGCAGAGCGAGTCCCGGAACCGCTCAGCATCGCTGTCGGCAACTGTGACCGCCCCGAGGATGTACGCGCCGGGGTCACGTTCGTCTCCGGGCTCGGATTCGTCCACGTACGCGGTCGGTACCATTCCGGAATACTACCGGTCGGATGGGACCGCGCGGCCGCTACAGCCGGGCGCGCGCTAGTCGTCGGAGTCGGCGCCAGCAGACCTCGGCGTCGGCACGTTCACGTCGACCGGGGACACCCCGGCGGGATCGGCCGAGGCGCCACCCACGACGTCGAACGAGATCCCCAGCATCGCCGGGTCCTCGTCGAGTTCGAGCCCGTCCTGGCGGACCTGGTCCTCCGGGATTGCACGGCCACCGGACGGGTCCCACGAGTTCGCGATCGACATGCGCACGAGCATGCCCGAGCCGCTTGGCAATCGCCCAAGAAACCCCGGAAGAACGCCAGAACGGTCAGAGGGCGTCCGGGTGCAGCCGCTCACCGGCGTGCGGACGCCGGAACACCGGGCCGCCGCCGGCCTCGTCCTCGTCGTGGTGGCTGACGGGCGAGACGCTCGGGTCGGCGGAGTCGTCGCCGACGTCGGCGCCGCGGTCCTCCTCCATCTCGAGCTCGGACTCGTCACTGCCGTCCACGGGGATGGACCGGCCCTGCTGTTCGGGATCGAACGGTGCGCTCATCGACATGGGGCGAGCATGCTCCCGCTCGGTGAACGCCGGGTCAACGCTGTCCGTCGGCCGCGATGAGTTCGAGCTGCGTCAGCCCCAGGTCGGTGCCGGCGGTGAACGTGAACGACGAACCCCCGCCGATGATGCGGAACACCCGGGTCTGGCCGGCCCACGTGAACTCCGCACCGTCGACCGCGGTGACGGCGTCGTCGAGGCCGACCTGCCACGAGTAGGACCCCGGCGATGCCACCGTCACGGTGTACAGCGAGGCGGCGGGGCACGACACGTCGAAGGACACGGACTCCCCCGCCGCGAGCGCCGTGACGGTGCGGCCGGTGTCGTCGGTGAGCGCCGAGACCCCGACGGGCAGGACGTCCACCGGGGCGTCCCGGTAGCCGTGCACGTCGGAGGCCGAGACGGGGCGGGTGTCCGACGCCCATCCCTGCGGTTCGTCGGACAGTGTGAACTCGATCCGCGACGCGGCCACGACCACGCTGTGCGGGATGGTGACCGAGGTCCAGGGCGAGCCGTCGACCGTCACCGACGCCACGTACGCGCCTGCGGTACCGGCGGCGATCTCGATGACTGTGGCCGTCCCTCCAGGCTGTCGCAGCACCGTCCTGCGGACCGACGGCGGCACGAGCACGTAGGTACCGGTTGACGGCGCCAGCGGGTACAGGCCGATGGTCGCGAAGACGTACCAGGCGCTCATCTCACCGTTGTCCTCGTCGCCGGGGTAGCCCTGGCCGAGGTCGGACCCGACGAACAGGCGCTCGAGCGATTCGCGGACGATGCGGTGCGCGTCGTCGTGCCGCCCGGTGAACATCGGGAAGAAGGGGATGTGGTGCGCGGGCTGGTTCGACAGCCCGAGCATGCCCATCCGGACGTCGCGGGCCTCGGTCATCTCGTGGATCGGGAAGCCGTACGAGCCGGAGCGCGCCAGGGCCCCGGTCTCGGGGGTCGCGAAGAACGCGTCGAGAGCGGCGTCGAAGCGCTCCGGCCCGCCGTGCAGGTCGACGACGCCGGCGCCGTCGTGCGGCGCCGTGAACGCGGTGCCCCACGCGTTCGTCTCCGTGTAGTCGTCGCCCCAGTCGCGCGGGTCGAACTCGGTGCCGACCCGCCACGAGCCGTCCGGGTCGCGGCCGATGAAGAACCCGCGTTCGGAGTCGAAGACGTGCCGGTACTGCAGGGACCGACGGGCGAACCACTCGGCCTCGGCCTCGTAGCGGGACAGGTCGGCGGGCGTCCGGGCCCGCGACGCGAGCAGGCCCGCCACCACGGCCAGACCCCAGTCGTTGATGGCCGCGTCCAGGGTCCACGACATCCCCTCGTGGGTCGCCGTGTCGACGTAGCCGCGGAAGGCACCCGGGAGGCTCCCCTTGCGTCCGACGCGCTCGTCACGCGGCGGGACGGTCGCGTTCCGCACCGCGCTCCGGTACGCCTCGGCCAGGTCGAAGCCGCGCACGCCCTTCACGGCCAGGTCGGCGAAGACGGTGTCGCTCGTGGTGCCGGTCATGCAGTCCTCGGCACCGGGGGCACTCCAGCGGGGCGTCCACCCACCGTCGTGGTGGTGCTCGACGAAGCCCTGCGCGAGTTCACCCGCGGTCTCGGGGGTCAGGAGTCCGAGGAGCGGCCAGGCCGTGCGGTAGGTGTCCCAGAAGCCGTTCGTGGTGGTGAACGGGCCCTCGACGATCTCCGGCCCGGGCTCGTCGCGGATCGGGTCCGCCAGCACGTCGCCGTACGGGGAGCGGTGCCGCGGGGTGCCGGTCAGGGCGGTCTCCCCGGCACGGTTCGGGTAGAGGAACAGCCGGTACAGGCCGGAGTACAGGCTCGTGAGCTGGTCGGGGGTCGCGCCGTCGAAGGACAGCGTCGCGAGCTTCTCGGTCCACAGCTCCTCGGCACGGGCGCACATGGCGTCGAACGAGCCGGCGTCGTCGAGGTTCGCGCGGGCGTCCTCGATCGAGACGGTCGAGATGCCGAGCAGGACGTCGACCGGGCCGCCGGTGCCCCCGGGTTCCCCCACGGACAGCCAGCCGCGCAGCTCCTGCTCGCCGATCGTCGTGTGGTCGGCGGTGACCCCCGCGACTCGCAGGTGCAGGTGGTGCGGCGGGGTGCCGGGGCGGTCGTCGAGGACGGCCTCGACCACGGCGGTGCCGTCGGTGATCGTCACGGAGACGTCGGACACCCGGCCGTGGTGGTCGAGCACGACGCTGCGGGTGCCGGTGAACCGGAACCCGAGGGCGAACTCCCCCGCGGTCAGCTCGGCCGTCACCCCGTGGTCGAGGGCGACCCGGTAGCGGTGCGGGCCGTCCTGCTCGTCCTCGTGGTCGAACCCGAGCGCGCGGGCGGACCGGTCGACGTCGGGGGTGTCGAGTGGCGAGGGCATCACCTGGAACACCCCGCGGTCGCCCATCCACGGCGACGGGATGTGACTCGTCGCGAAGGCCTGGATCGCCGGGCGGAGCCGCCCCTGGTCGTCGAGCCGGTCGTGCTCCTGGTACGCGTAGGGCCAGCGGTTGCTCGAGGCGTCCGTCATCGGCAGGCCGAACACCCCGCCGTGCGGGACACCGACGAGCGGGGCGTTGTTGCCGCGGGAGAACCGGGAGGACGCCTGGGTGCCACGGGTCGTCCGGACGTGGCCGAGCGGGGTCGTCGGGGTCGGACGCGCTGGACCGATCCGGACGGCGTCGAGCCAGCCGCGCAGTGCGGGACGCTCGCCGTCGGCGGCCGCAGCCGGTGCGTCGGAGCCGAGCCGGGCCTCCAGGCGGTCGACGACCAGCCCCGCGAACGGCGCGAGGTCGACCGCGCGACGGTTCCACTGGTCCACCCACTGCTTGCGGGCCGCGTCCTGCGCCTCCGGGGTGACCGCGTTGCCGTACTGGTCGCGGACCCCGACGTGGTCACGCAGCCGCGAGCCGTCGGTGAAGACGACGTCGACGGCGAAGGCCGTGGCGTCCCAGAAGTGCGGCAGGTCTGCCTCCGTCGGTTCCGACGCCCCGTCGGGCAGGGTCCGCTCGGGGAACCAGACCCAGGAGAGCTCGTCGCCGGTGGCGATGGTGCGTCCGGTGAAGCCGGGGACGATCGCCTCGGCCGCCGACGCGCCCGCTGGTCGTTCGACGAGCCAGCCCTCCGCGGAACCGAAGCCGACACCGTTCCGAGCGGCCACGGCCGTCGTCGGACCACCGCTCCGTTGCAGTTCTCGCACGGGGCGAGCCTATTTGCTCCAGGGACTGGACGAAAACCCCGGCGTGTCAGTGCCGGTCGTCAGTGTTGGTCGTCAGCCCTTGTTGTGCCCCGGGGCGCTGCCGGACTTGCCGGGAGCGGTGTCCGACGTGGTGTCGACCGCACCGGTGCCGTCCTGCGGCTCCTGCACCGGGTTCGAGGCCGGGGTGCTCGGCTCCGGGCCGACGGGCGGGTCCTGCGTGGGCTGCTCCGGCTGGGTCGGTTCGCTCGGCTGCTCGCTGGGTTCCTCGGCGGGCTGCGACGGCTGCTGCTCCTGTGAGGGCTGCTGCTCGGCCGGTTCGCTCGGCTGCTGTTCCTCGCCCGGGTCCTCGGACGGCTGCTGCTCGGTCGGCGCGGTCGAGGTGGTGTCCGTCGGGGCCGGGGTGCCGTCGTCGTCGCCGTTGAGGGCGAACACGGCGACCCCGATGCCGATGAGCACCAGGACGATCACGATGATCGCGGCGATGAGTGGTCCGCGCTTCTTCTTCTCCGGCTGGTCCTCCGGCTGGTCGCCCCGGCCCGGGCGGGGCGTGACCGGCGGCGGGGTCGGCCCGCTCGGGCCCGCTGCGCCGCGGTCGGCCGCCTGGGCGCCGAGGACGGTCGTCGAGACGTCGTCGGCGGGGTTCGGGCGCTGGGTGTCGAGGACGCGGGTGGCGTCGTCGCCCGGACGCGCGCCGCCGTTCGGCAGTTCGCTCGCCGGCATCGCCTGCGTCCGGTCGTCGGCGTTCGCCGCTGCGGCGGCACCGGCGCCGACCGCGGCCCCCGCAGCGCCGGCAGCCGCGGCCGTCACCGCACCGGGCGCGCCGGGCAGCAGCTGCGTCGCGTTCGTCGGCTCGTCGCGGCCCAGCGCACGCAGACGCTCGGCCGCCTCGGCTGCCGTCGGTCGCTCCGCCGGGTCCTGCGCCGTCATCACGTGCAGCAGGGTGCGCCAGGCCGTGGGCAGCTGCCGGTCGATCTCGGGCGAACGGGTCAGCCGGGCGGTGGCCGACTCGACCGCACTGCCCGGGAACGGCTGACGGCCGGTCATGCACTCGAGCAGCACGAGGCCGAGCGAGTAGACGTCGGCCTTGCCGGTGATCTCCTTCGCCAGGACCTGCTCCGGGGCCAGGTACGCGGCCGTCCCCATCACGGTCCCCGTCCCCGTCACCCGTGAGGCGTCGCGGAGCAGGGCGATCCCGAAGTCGGCGAGCTTGACGTGCCGGCCGTCGCTCTCGAGCAGGACGTTCGCGGGCTTCACGTCGCGGTGGACGATCCCCTGCGCGTGCACGGCGGCCAGACCGTCGGCGACCTGCGCGCCCAGGCGGGCGGCGGTCGCGGGGTCGAGCGGGCCCTCGCGCAGACGGGTCGCCAGGTCACTGCCCGGCACGAGTTCCATGACGAGGTACGAGTCGCCGTCGACATCGTCGAGGGCGGCGTCGTAAAGCGTGACGAGCTCGGGGGCGCGCAGCGTCGCGAGGGTCTGGATCTCCGCCTCGGCGCGGGCGCGCTCACCGCGGTCGACGGGGCCGATGCGGAACACCTTGACCGCGACCTCGCGGCCGAGTTGCTCGTCGACCGCCCGGTACACGGACGCCATGCCACCGTGTCCGAGCGTGCCCGTGACGCGGTACCTGCCGCCGAAGACCCGTTCTTCCATGCCCGGCAACCTACCGGTCGCGGCTGACGGCGCTCTGCCGTTCGGGGCGGCCGGCGACGCGGGGCCTGGCGACTTCGTGAGCAGAAGATGTCGGGTGCGGGCGAGCGACCCGACGTCTTCTGCTCACGAAGTGATTCGGTCGACGTCCGGCGCGGGCTCGGCACCGTGGTGGAGCGCCGTCAGGTACAACCGGTGCGCCGTGATCACGAGGGCGAGCCACGCGAGTCCGAGCGCCCACGCCGCCAGGACGTCGGTCAGCCAGTGGTGCCCGAGGAACACCCGCGACGCCCCGACCGACAGCACGAACAGGGTGCCCACGACGATCGTCCACACCCGGGTGACGACGCGCGACTGCCGCAGGAGCAGCAGGTACACGATGGTGCCCACGATCACCGTGGAGTTGAGCGTGTGGCCCGACGGGAACGACGGCGACGTCTCGTACGGCGGCACCGCGTCGGACAGCGGCGGACGGGCGCGACCGATCAGGTCCTTGCCCGCGATCGTCATGAGCAGCGAACCACCGCTCGCGGCGACCAGGAGCACCAGTGGCGTCCACGCACGGCGCTGGATCGTGAAGCCGACCAGGAACCCGAGCGCGACGATCGGCATCCCGATCGTGCCGGCGATGTCGGTCCACCAGGTGACGAGCGTGTTCGCCGTGGGTGATCGGAGTGTGAGCGCCCAGTCGAGGACGGGTCGGTCGAGCACCGCGACGTCGTCGGCTTCACGGACGGCGTCGTAGACCTCGGAGGCGATCCACGTGGCGAGGACGGCGACGCCCAGGCCGATGGCGAGGGTCAGCAGCAGGACGGGCATGGCACCGAAGCGCTTGCCGAGCGCGGTCCACGCACCGGCGACGCTGCGGCCGGCACGGGAGCGCCAACGGGTCAGGTCGACTTCGCCGACGGTACGGTCGGCGGCGTCCCCGTGTTCGGTGTGCATCCGTCCACACTGCCCGAAGCCGCCGGGAGCCGTCCCGGCCGAACGCTCCGCCCGCGGGTATGTGAAATGCTACGTTGCAGGCATCACGAAAGGGAGGTTGAAGATGCGAGCAACGAAATGGCGAGGGATCACCGTCGCGGGCGGGGTACTCCTTGCAACCGTCGCCAGTGTTGGCATCACGGCACCAGCGAACGCGTCGACTGCGAGTGCCGTCGAGACCTACGGGCTCGACGGCATCACCGTGCAAGGGCTCCCGCAGTTCACGAACCATGCGGCGCTCCTCGACTACGTCGCGACGAACTCGGTCAGTACTCGGCTCGACGCGGAGACCGGCAGGATCATCTCGGTCGCACCTGTTCCTCCCGCTGAGCGACAGGCGAAGGTGTCCGTACGGAACACCTGCAAGTCCGGAGATGCGTACTGGGCAGCCGCTGCGACGCCGTACACGAACAACTGCTTCTACGGCTCCGCCGGAACCTACACGTTCCCGAGCGGAGGCACGTTCTCGCGGAAGTTCTACATGGGGAGTCACACGGCGCGCGGGGGCTGGAAGTACGGCGGCAAGCAGAACCACACTCCGAAGCAGGGGCCCGGATCGGTCGCGACGCTCGACACCGTGACACAGATCAACCGCGGCCAGCTCTACTGACCGTGCCCGCTCGGGTGCCCCGTGCCGTCCTCGAGCACGCGGTACCCGACCAGGCGCTGCGGCGACAGCCCGACTAGTCCTTCGCCTCCGAGTACGCCCCGACCACTCCGACCGACAGCGGGAACGTCACCGGGAAGTCCTGGAACAACAGCCGTCCGGCATCGACGGCAGCCTCCCGGATCTGCTCTGCCACCCACTCCGCGTGCTCCGCCGGGGCGTGCACCACGATCTCGTCGTGCACGAAGAACACCAGGTGCGGCCCGTCCGTCACGGCTCCGGGGAACCGCGCGAGCAACCGCGAGCGCAGGGATCCCATCCATGCGAGCGCCCACTCGGCCGCGGTCCCCTGCACCACGAAGTTCCGGGTGAACCGGCCCCAGCTCCGGGCACGGGACTCGACCGCACGCTGCATCGCCGGGGTCCCCTCGACCGTGTACGCCTGGTTCCGGGCCTCGAACCACGAGTCCTCGGGCACCGGTGACGTCCGACCGAGCAGCGTCGTCACCGGCTCACCGCGCTCCCCCGCACGCGCGGCCCGTTCCACCATGTCGAGCGCCTGCGGGAACGCCCGGACCAGGCGTGGCACGAGCCGACCGCCCTCGCCCTGGGTCGCCCCGTACATCGCACCGAGCATCGCCACCTTGGCCTGCTGCCGGGTCTCGACCGCCCCCGAGGCCACCACGCCGTCGTACAGGTCGCGCCCGTCGCCGGCCGCGGCCATCGCCCGGTCGCCGGACATCGCGGCGAGCACCCGGGGCTCCAGCTGCGCGGCGTCCGCCACGACGAGCTTCCACCCGGGGTCGGCGATGACCGCGCCGCGGATGCCCTTCGGCAACTGCATCGCTCCCCCGCCGTCGGCCGCCCAGCGCCCGGTGACCACCCCGCCGACCACGTACTTCGGGTGGAACCGTCCGTCGCGGATCCAGTCGTCGAGCCAGGTCCAGCCGTTGGCGGTGAGCAGTCGCGCCAGGCGCTTGTACTCGAGCAGCGGCTCGATGACGGGGTGCTCGATCTCCTGCAGCTCCCACTTCCGCGTGCTCGTGACCATCAGGCCCGCACGGCGCAACGACTTCAGGACGTCGGCGGGCGAGTCCGGGTTGAGACCGGGGTCGTCGAGGCGCTCGCGCACGACGGCCGCGATCTCCTCGAGGCGTCGCGGTCGCACCCCGTAGGGCACGCGCGGCCCGAGGGCGTCCTCGAGCAGCCGCTCGTGCACGTCGGCACGCCACGGCAGCCCGGCGTGCAGCATCTCGGCCGCCACGAGCGCACCGGCCGACTCCGCGGTGAGCAGCAGGCGGAGCGCACCCGGAGCGCTCGACCCCGCCACCGCGGCGAGCTGCGCCCGGAACTCCGCCACCGGCTCGACCTCGTCGTCGGGCGCAGCGGCGGTGAACAGGGCGTCGTCGAAGAGCTGGGCCTGCGTCGGCCGGACCACGCGGGGTTCCGCGACCGGGGCATCCAGGGCGTCGGCCGGTCGAGCGGCGAGCGCGGATCCCCGCGCCGCGAGCGCAGCCCGCAGGACACGACGACCGAGGCGCAGGTCGACGCAGCGTCCGACTCGCCCACCAGCGGCGAGCACGGCCGGGTACCAGCGGGCGGTGTCGTCCCACACCCAGCGCACGCCCGGTGCGTCGTGGGCCGCGACGAAGGCCGGGAGGCCCGGCTCGTCCAGACGGATCGGCTCGCCTCCGGCGGTCCCCGCGTCGGTCAGGGGCGTCGCGAGGACGCCGCCGTCGACGCGGCGGAGGACGAGGTGCACGACACGATCATGCCGTGCCCCACCGACCCCGGTGGACCAGGGCCGGAACGGGTGTCACTCGCCGGGTCGGACCGCCGCGGTGTCGGCGACGTCGATGCGGACGTCGCCGTCCTCGGCACGGGAGACCTCGACCCGCGGGTCGGCGTCGTGCTCGTCGGATCCGGACATGCGGCGGAACGTGTCCTGTCGGCGTTCCTCGAACGTCATGTCGACGCCGTCGTCGAGGTGGTCGTGGTCGGGCTTCGTCATGCCGTGCACGGTACGCGGCCGCAGCTGCGGGCGGTCACGCGACCGGTGCCGTGCCGGTCCGCTCGGTCCAGTGCCCACCGCTCGCCCACCGGTCGAGCACCGCCGCGCGCAACCGACCGGACGGCACCGCGGACCGTGCGGTCGCCAGTGGCACCCCGAAGACGAACTTCGCGACGCTGGCGTCCCCCTCGGTCGCATCGTGCTCCCCCGGCGGGACGAGACGGAAGCGCCGGGCGAAGCGCACGACGTTGGCAGCGGGGCCGAGCGCGGCCGGCAGGCCCGGATCGAGCATCCACGAGCGGCACTGCCACCGGTCCGCAGCGAGCTGCGGTGCGAGGCCGCGCAGGACATCGGGTGCGCGGGCGAACGAGCGGTCGCAGGCCACCGGGTCGAGCGGCCCGGTCTCCGGCACGTGCACGCCCCAGGCCGGCGTGCCGTCCGCCAGGTGGTCGCCGAGTTCGAACTGGAGGCGCCCCACGGCCACCACACGCCCGGTCGCCACGGCGACGAGCCACTCCACCCCGGTGCCGTGCAGCCCGTAGCGCGCGAGCTTGCGGTCGACGTCGGCGACGGATGCCTCGGCGAGCGCGCGCGGGAGCCCACGCTCCGCGAGGGCGTCGGCGGTGTCCGGCACCGCGGCGCGGAGTGCCGCCACCAGCCGCGCGTCCCGCTCCGCGGACCCGGCGTCGGCGACGGTGGCGGCCAGTGCGGCCGCCACCGTCGCGGAGTCGTCCGGTGACCCCACGGCGGCGGCGAGGACCGCGACGGACGCGGGACGGGCCTCCCGGCCGGGGGTCACGGTGGTCACTTCAGACCGGACGACGCGAGCCCGTCCATCACCCGACGCTGCAGCACGACGAACATGATGAGCACCGGTGCCATCGCCATCAGGCTGGCGGCCATCAGTACCGGGTAGTCGATCGTGCGGTCGCTCGACAGCGTCGCGAGGCCGGCGGCGAGCGGCATGTCCTCGGCGCGGGTGGAGACCACGAGCGGCCAGAGCAGCTCGTTCCACGACCACAGCACGGTCGTGATCGCGAGCACGCTGATCGAGGGACGGGCCAGGGGCAGCATGATCCGCCAGAACGTCTGGAACGGGTTCGCACCGTCCATCCGCGCTGCCTCCTCGAGCTCGGGCGGCATGTTCAGGAACGCGGTCCGCATCAGGAACGTGCCGAAGGCGCTGAACAGCCCGGGTGCGACGATCCCCATCAGGGTGTCGAGCCAGCCGAGCCCCTGCACGATCTGGTACTGCGAGATCAGGTAGACCTGCGAGGGCACGAGCAGGATCGACAGCACGATCGCGAGCAGGGCTGCCCGACCGCGGAACCGCATCCGGGCGAAGGCGTACCCGGCGAGCGTGCACAGGACGATCTGCGCGAGCGTGCGGATGATCGTGACGTACACGGACGTGCCGAGCTGGCTGAGGAACGGCAGGCGTTCGAAGACCTGCGCGTAGTTCTGCCACTGCAGCTCCCCCGGCCAGAAGACCGGCGTGACGGACTGCACCTGCGCGTTCGTGGAGAGCGACATGATGATCTGCCACAGGAACGGGAACGCCATCGCGAACCCGCCGATGCCGAGCACGACGTGGATCCACCAGTGGCTGCCGCCGCGACGGCCGGGCCGACGCGTGGTCCGAGGCGGTGTGACGGTGGCGGTCATCCCTGCACCCACTTCCGTTGGACGCGGAACTGCACGAGCGTGACGATGCCGATGAGCAGGAAGATCACCATCGCGATCGCGGCCGCGAAGCCCTTGTCGTTGTCGATGAACCCGGCACTGTAGAAGTAGAAGACGAGCGACATCGTCTTCGGGATCACCGGGTTGGTGCTGCCGAGGATCGCGTACAGCAGGTCGAACAGCTGGAAGCTCGAGATCGTCGTGACGATCACCACGAAGAAGATGCTCGGGCTGAGCAACGGCACGGTGACCGAGCGGAACTGCCGCCACCGGCTCGCGCCGTCGAGCTCCGCGGCTTCGTAGAGCTCCGGCGGGATGTCCTTGAGCCCGGCGCCGAGGATGATCATCGAGAACCCGAGGGACGACCAGAGGCCGACCAGGCTCACCGCGATCAGCGCGAAGCCGGGGGTCGAGATCCAGTACGGACCGTCGATGCCGAAGTTCCCGAGGAACCAGTTCACGATGCCGTAGTCGCCGTTGTACATGATGCGCCAGACCAGGGCGATCGCCGCGGGCATGGCGACGTACGGCAGGAAGAAGAGCACCCGGTAGAACTGGGCGAACCGCAGCCCCGGGGTGTTCAGCAGACTGGCGAGCCACACCGCGATCGGGATCCCGGCGAGGACGATCACGGTGTAGATCACCGTGTTGAGCAGCGACTGGTAGAGCTGCGGGTCACCGACGAGTCGGACGTAGTTGGCGACGCCGGTGAACGTGGCGCCCCCGAAGACGCCCCAGCTGGTGAACGAGTACCAGAACGTCTGGATGATCGGCCAGATGTAGAAGGTACCGACGCCGAGGAGCAGCGGGAGCACGAAGAGCCACGGCCACCAGCCGTCGGTCCGTCGTGGCGCTCGGCCGCCGTCGGCGCGCGGCGCGGGGGCGCCCCGCCCGGACGAACGTGTCGTCCGGGCGGGGGTGGCTGCGGCCGGGGGCCGCTCGGTGTTGATCGTCACGCGCGGGTCCTACTTTTCCTTGGCGAGGGCGGCGTCCATCTTCTGTGCGAGGTCCTCTGCCACCTGGTCGACGGGCTTCGACCCGTCGAAGGCGCTCGGCAGCAGGGTGGTCTCGAGGGTGTTCCACGCGGCGGTGTTCTTCGACACGGGCAGCGGCTTCGCGTAGTCCACCGCGTCGAGGAACACCTGCAGGTCGGCGTCGGGCATCGTCTTCGTGAAGGCGGTCTGCGTGCCCTCGTACGCCGGGATGACCGCGCCCATGTCGCCCTGCTGCTGCTGGGCCGTCTTGCCCGCGAGGTAGACCTGCAGCGCCTGGGCGGCTGCCTTGTCCTTGCTCGCCTCGGACACGACGTTCGAGACACCGTGGATGACGGTCGCCTGCTCCTTGCCCTTCGGCAGCGGGTAGGCGACGACGTCCTTCTCGAGCTCGGTGCCGGTCAGCGCGGAGCGGAACCAGCTGCCGCCCTGGTACATCGCGAGCTTGCCCGAGGTGAACCACTGGTCGGCCGTGGTGTCGGTGAGCTGCTTGATCGAGGGCGAAGCCCCCGAGTCGATCAGGTCGGTCCAGAACTGCAGGCCGTCCTCGGAGGCCTTCGTGGCGTACTCGGACTCGGTGCCGTCCGCGTTCACGACCGATCCCCCGGCCTGCAGGATCGTGTTGTAGTACGTCGTCTGGCCGTCCATGCCGCCGGCTGCGCCGTAGGCGCCCTTCGCCTGCAGCTTCTCGGACAGCTCGGCGCCGGTCCGCTGGAAGTCGTCCCAGGTCCAGTCCTTGGACGGCAGGTCCATGCCGGCCTGCTCGAACAGCGACTTGTTCACCCAGACGCCGATGGTGTCGAAGTCCTTCGGTACGCCGTACTGGGTGTCGTCGTACGTGTACAGGTCGTTGAGTGCGCTCGAGTACTTCGACGCGTCGATGTCACCCGACTCGACCTCGCCGGTGATCGGCGCGAGCTTGCCGTTGGCCGCGTACAGCTGGAAGTTCGGGCCGTTCATCCAGAACAGGTCGGGCAGGGTGTTGCTCGAGCCCTGGGTCTGCAGCTTCGTCCAGTAGTTGGCGAACGGCGTGACGTCGACGCTGACCTTGATGTCCGGGTACTCCTCGTTGAAGCCCTTCAGGTTGGCCTTGATCGCCTTCACCTGGTTCTCGTCCCAGACGGCGTAGGTCAGGGACGCCTTGGTGTCCTTCGGCGCGGCTTCGTAGTCACCACCGGAGCCGGACGCCCCGGACGACGAGGAGCAGCCGGCCAGGAGTGCGGCCGCGCCGAGTGCGGCGACGGCGCCGAGGAGGACGCGGCGCACGCCGGTTCCTCGGGTGGGCATGTGTGCGGTCATCGGGGTGTCCTTTCGCACGGCCGTCAGGAACCGACGGTCTGGGCGGGATGCGGGGTGGAGGGGGTGGAGCGGGTGAAGTGCGCGATGGTGTCGGCCGGCAGTGGGGGGACGTCGATGGGGACGGACCCGTTGCGGAGCGAGCGCGTGGCCAGCGCGCCGGCGGCGACCGCGGCACGGGCCGCGATCGGGGAGAGCTCCGACGGTTCGCCGAACGCGACGGACCGCAGGAACTCGGTCATGGTGAGCAGGTCGGCATCGGCGTGACCGTCCTCGACGCCGTCGATCGGGTACTCGCGGTCCCCCGCGGTGTCCCATCCCCGGCGGTGCGTCCAGACCTTCACGACGCCACCACCGGTGTCGCCGATGTTCTCGAGGCGTCCTTCGGTGCCGATGACGGTGTAGTTCCGCCAGTAGTCCGGGGTGAAGTGGCACTGCTCGTAGCTGGCCTGCACCCCGTTGTCGAGCGTCATCATCACCATCGAGACGTCCTCGACGTCGACGACGGGGTTCAGCCCGGTCTGGGCGAGCGGCGGCCAGTTGTCGTGGGAGAACCAGTCCCCCATGAGCTCGCCGCTGCGGTCGCGCCGGTCGGTGACGTCGCCGTAGACCGACAGCGCCCCCATGCCGACGACCCGGGCGGTGTCACCCCCGCCGAGCGCGTGGATGACGTCGAGGTCGTGGCTCGCCTTCTGCAGCAGCAGGGAGTTCACCTTGCTGCGGTCGGCGTGCCAGTCCTTGAAGTAGTAGTCACCGCCGTTGCCGACGAAGTGCCGGCACCAGACGGCCTTGACCTGGCCGATCTCGCCGCGGGCCACGATCTCGCGCATCAGGCGGACGACGGCGGCGTGCCGGAAGTTGTGCCCGACGTACAGCGGCGTGCCGGTCTCCGCCGCGGTGTTCAGGACGGCGTCGGCGTCCTCGACCGTGATGGCCAGCGGCTTCTCGAGGTAGACGGCGATGCCCGCGCGGAGCAGGTCGATCGCGATCTCGGCGTGGGTCCAGTCCGGCGTGGTGACGATGGCCGCGTCGACGTGGCCGATGAGGTCACGGTGGTGTTCCACCACCAGGGCGTCCGGGTACTCGTCGTGCCCACGGTCCCGGCCGGCCGCGGTGACGTCCGCGACGGCCACGACCCGGGCCTGCAGCGACGGGTCGTCGGCCGTTGCCTCGGCCACGTGGCGCGCGATGGCGGACCGCTGGCCCATCCCGATCACCGCGACGCGGAGTCCTGCGTTGTCAGCGCCCATGCTCATCGCTCCCTTGCGTGAATGTGACGCCCATGATGCCGAATCGATCATGAATGCACAATAGGCGCTCACAGATCGCTCACGCATCCGTGCAGGGGAGGGTTTTACACGATCGAAACGTCCGGACCGTTCCGGGGTGGCCGCAGGGGCGCTCAGTCGGCGACGACGAGCTCCACGCCGGCGCTGGCCAGGTCGGCGGCGAACGAGGCCGGCACCGGCTGGTCGGTGACCAGGACGTCGATGCGGTCGAGCGGGCAGATCCGGGCGAAGGTCGACCGTTCGATCTTGGTCGAGTCGGCGACCACGACGACCCGTCGCCCGACGGAGGCGAAGTGGCGGCTGACCTCGGCCTCGCCCTCGTGCATGGTCGTCGCGCCGTACTGGCCGGTGAGCCCGTCGACGCCGAGCACCACGAGGTCGAGGGCGAACTCGTCGAGGGTGTCCCGGACGAGCGGCCCGACGAGCTCGTAGGACTGCCGCCGCGCCACACCACCGGTGACCACGATCTTCACGTTGGACCGTACGGACAGCTCGTACCCGACGTTCAGGGCGTTCGTCACGATCGTGATGCCGAACTCGCCGTCGGCGCGGATGAACCGTTCGCTCTTGCCGAGCTCACGCGCGACCTCGGTCGTGGTCGTCCCGCCGTTGAGCCCGACGGTCTCCCCCGGCTGCACCAACCGGGCGGCCGCGCGGGCGATCGCCGTCTTCGCCTCGGCCTGCCGGGCGATCTTGTACTGCAGCGGGAGCTCGTACCCGGCCCCGAGTGCTGCCGCTCCCCCGTGCGTGCGCGTGACGAGCCGCTGGTCGGCGAGGGTCGCGAGGTCGCGGCGAGCCGTCGCGGCGGAGATCCCGAGCAGCTCACCGATCTCGGCGATCGACACGTTGCCGCGTTCGCTCACCAGTTCGAGCAGGGCGTTCAGCCGCTGTTGGGGGGTCATGACGGTCATCCTACGGCGTCACCACCGACGCCCGGTGATCGGAAATGACGTTTTCCCCTTCCCTTGCGCACGATCGCTCGCTACGCTTCCTGATCATCGATCACCCGGATCGACCCGGACCCGGAAGGCTCCCATGACCGACACCTTCGTGAGCGCTGAACTGGCCTCGCAGCCGGAGACCTGGCGTGCAGCCGCCGCGCTCCTGCCGACCTTCGCCGACGCGCTCCCCCAGCGGGGCGAACGCGTGGCCGTGATCGGCTGCGGCACGAGCTGGTTCATCGCCATGAGCTACGCCGTGGCCCGTGAGCAGGCGGGCCTCGGCGTGACCGATGCCTTCGCCGGGTCCGAGTACCCCGCGTCCCGCGAGTACGACCGCGTGCTCATGATCAGCCGCTCGGGCACGACGACCGAGATCGTCGACCTGCTGCAGGCCCTGCCGTCGCAGCGCACCGTCCTGATCACGGCCGTCGCCGACAGCCCCGCCGCGGCCGTCGCCGACCAGGTGGTCGCCCTGCCGTTCGCCGACGAGCGCTCGGTCGTCCAGACCCGCTTCGCCACCACGACGCTCGCACTGCTGCGGGCGTCCATCGGTGACGACGTCGACGCGCTCGCAACCCAGGCCGAGACCGCACTGACGGTGCCCATCGACGACCTGCTCGACGCCGAGCAGGTCTCGTTCGTCGGTCGTGGGTCCGCCGTCGGCCTGACGTTCGAAGCCGCGCTCAAGACGCGTGAGGCCGCGCAGTTCTGGGCCGAGTCCTACCCGGCGATGGACTACCGGCACGGTCCCATCGCGATCGCCCAGCCCGGACGGCTCGTCTGGTCGCTCGGTACTGCGCCCGACGGCCTGGCCGACGAGGTCGCCGCCACCGGTGCCCGCTTCGTCCAGCACGACCTCGACCCGATCGCCGGACTCGTCGTCGTGCACCGGTTCGCCGTCGCCCTGGCCGAGGGACGCGGGCTCGACCCGGACAACCCCCGGTCGCTCACCCGGTCGGTCATCCTCACCTGATGGGCGGCGCAGGCGCGGTGCTCGGGGTCGACGTCGGCGGCACGGGCATCAAGACCCGGCTGACGACCGCCGACGGACTCGTCCTCGACGAGACCCGGGTACCGACGCCGCGCGACGACCCGGGCGCCGAGCGCCTCGCCGCCGTCGTCGCCGGACTGGCCGCACAGGCCACGCGACGGGCGCAGCTCGGAGCCATCGGGGTGGTGACCCCCGGCGTCGTCGACGAGACCCGCGGCACCGTGGACCTGTCCGTCAACCTCGGGTGGCGCGACGTCCCGGTGCGTGACCTCGTCCGCGCCGAGCTCCTGCGGCAGGGGATCGACGTACCGATCGCCTTCGGCCACGACGTCCGCGCCGGCGCCCTGGCCGAGGTCCGGGCCGGCGACCCGGCGCTCTCGCGGGGGTCGGTCTCGTTCGTGCCGGTCGGCACCGGCCTCGCGAGCGCCCTGGTGGTCGACGGCGCCGTCGTGTCCGGCGGTGGCTGGGCGGGGGAGATCGGACAGGTCCGGATCCAGGCCGGCCCGCACACAGGCCACCGCGTCGAGGAGATCGCGTCCGCCGGGGGAGTCGCACGTCGTTCCGGCGTGCCGTCCGCTCACGCCGCCATGCTCCTGGTCCGCCAGGGCGACCCCGCAGCCCGTGCGGTCTGGGACGACTGCGTCGCGGTCCTGGCCGACGCACTCGCCTGGACCACCGCGGTCGCCGGGGTCCACACGATCATCGTCGGCGGGGGACTCGCCGAGTCGGGCCCGCTGCTGCTCGACCCGCTGCGCGACGCCGTCACGGAGCGTCTGCAGGGCGTCCGTGTCCCCGTCATCGTGCCCGCCCGGCACGGCGACGCAGCCGGCGCCATCGGAGCGGGGCTCCTCGCACGCACGCTGCTCGAGACCGAGACCGGGGTCCTGCTGTGACCACCCTCGTCCGGGCCCATCGCATCGTCACGGCCCAGGCAGACCTGCACGACGGCTGGCTCGTCATCGGTGACGACGACACCGTTCTGGCGACCGGCACCGGATCCCCGATGCGCACGGACACCGCCGTCACCGTCGACGGTGTGGTCGTGCCCGGGTTCGTCGACCTGCACGCCCACGGGGCGCTCGGGCACGACTTCGCCGGGTGCTCCGCCGAGGATGCCCGTGTCGCCGCCGGGCACCACCGGTCGCGGGGCACGACCACCCTGGTCGGGTCCATCGCCACGGGTGAGCGCGCGGACACCGTGGCGGCCCTCACCCGGCTCCGGCCGCTCGTCGCGGACGGCACGCTCGCCGGGCTGCACCTGGAGGGGCCGTGGCTCGCGCCCGCCCGTCGCGGGGCGCACCGCGTGGACCTGCTGCACGCTCCGGACCCCGCCGAGGTCGACGCCTACTGCGACGCCGCGGGTGGCGCCCTGCGGATCGTCACGCTCGCGCCGGAGCTCCCGGGTGCACTCGAGGCCGTCACCCGTTTCGTCGAAGCCGGGGTCGTCGTCGCCATCGGCCACACCGACGCCACCGCCGAGCAGACCCGCCGCGCGGTCGACGCCGGAGCCTCGCTCGTCACCCACCTGTTCAACGGGATGCCCCCGCTGCACCACCGTGCGCCCGGGCCGGTCGGGGTCGCGCTCTCCGACGACCGCGTGCTGCTCGAGTGCATCGTCGACGGCCACCACCTCGATCCCGTGACGGTCACCCTCGTGCAGCGCAGTGCTCCGGGCCGGATGGTCCTGGTCTCCGACGCCATGGCTGCGACCGGCTGCCCCGACGGCTCGTACACGGTGGCCGGATCGGCCGTGACCGTCCGCGACGGGCTCGCCGTGCTCGCCGACGGTTCGTCGCTGGCGGGCAGCACGATCACGGTCGCCGACGCCGTCCGCCGCCTGCTCGACGCCGGGACCGACCTGCCCGAGGTCGTCGCGGCGTCCGCGGGGCGTGCGGCACACCTGCTCGGGGCGCCGGCACCGCTCAGCGTGGGCGCGCCCGCCGACCTGGTCGTGCTCGATCCGGAGCGCGGCAGCGTCCGAGCCCTGCCGACGGCGGTGGTCGCATGATCCTCGTCGTCACCCCGAACCCGGCCGTCGACGTGACCTACCGGGTCGCCGAACAGCGCATCGGCGAGACCCAGCGCGTGCTCGAGGTCCAGCGGTGCCCCGGCGGCAAGGGCCTGAACGTCGGGCGGGTCCTCGCCGCCACCGGCGTGCCGACCCACGCCGTGCTGCCCCTCGGCGGCGACGGCGGACGCTGGATCGCCCACGCCCTCGACGACCTCGGGCTCGTCCACACCGACGTCGCTGTCCGTGGCGAGACCCGCACGACCGTGACGGTGGTGGACGACCTCGCCCACCCGACGATGTTCGGCGAGCCCGGACCCGTACTCAGCCCCGACGAGTGGGACATGGTCACCGCCGCGGTCGAGACACTGCTCGACGACGATGTCGGCGGTACCGGCGGTGCCGGCGGTGCCGGCGGTACCCCGCCCGCAGCCGCCCTGGTCGTGTCGGGCTCGCTGCCCCGCGACTCCGATCCCGCGGTCGTCGCCCGCTGGGTCACCGCCGCTCGCCACCGCGGTGTGCTCTCGGTGGTCGACTGCTCGGGCACCGCGCTGCTGGCTGCCGCCTCGGCCGGGGCGACGGTCTGCAAGCCCAACCGCGAGGAACTGCTCGAGGCCACGGGCACCGACGACGAGCGCTCCGGGGCACTCCGGCTCCTCGGACTCGGTGCGACGGTCGTCGTCGTGTCCCGCGGATCCGACGGCATCGCCGCCCACACCACCGAGCACGTGCTCGAGGTGCCGGCGGTCCCCGGAGTCTCGGGCAACCCGACCGGCGCCGGTGACGCCGCCACCGCCGGGCTCGTCGGTGTCCTCGTCGAGGTGCTCGTCGGTGCCGGTCTCCCCTCGTCCGACGGCAGCGTCCGGGCCCTCGACGACGCCACCCTGCTCCGAGCCCTGCGGTCCGCCGCCGCACACGGGGCCGCGGCCGTCCTCCAGCCGGTGGCCGGCGCGGTCGACGCGGCAGACGTCCACCGCTTCCTGGCCACACCGCCCGATCCCGCCCACGACCGAACGAGGACCCCCGCATGATCACCGACCTCGCCCTCACCGGCCTGCTCGACACCGCCCGCACGGCACGCCGCGGGGTCGGTGCGTTCAACGTGGTGCTGCTCGAGCACGCCGAGGCGATCGTCTCCGGCGCCGAGCTGGCCGGTCTGCCGGTGATCCTGCAGATCAGCGAGAACTGCGTCCGCTACCACGGCGGCCTCGCACCGATCACGACCGCGACGCAGGCGGTCGCACGTGCCGCCGACGTCGAGGTCCTCGTGCACCTCGACCACATCGAGGACCCCGAGCTGGTGGCGGCCGGCGTCGACCTGGGCGTCGACTCGGTCATGTACGACGGTTCGCACCTGGACTTCGCCGCCAACGTGGCAGCGACCTGCGAGCTCGCCGCGCGGTGTCACGCCGCGGGTGTCGCGATCGAGGCCGAGCTCGGCGAGGTCGGCGGCAAGGACGGCGTGCACGCGCCCGGCGTCCGCACCGATCCGACCGACGCCGCCGCGTTCGTGGCGGACACCGGGGTCGATGCCCTGGCGGTCGCGGTGGGGACCTCGCACGCGATGCAGACCCGCGAGGCCTCGGTGGACCGCGACCTGGTCGAGCGCCTCCGTGCCGCGGTGCCGGTGCCGCTCGTGCTGCACGGGTCGTCGGGCCTGTCCGACGACGAACTCCGCGGCGCCGTGCACGCGGGGATGACGAAGATCAACATCTCGACGCACCTGAACGGCCTGTTCACCCGTGCGCTCCGCACCGTGCTCGACGAGCGGCCGGACGTCGTCGACCCGCGCAAGTACGTGTCGGCGGGCCGGGACGCCATCGCCACCGAGACGGCGCGACTGCTGACGCTCCTGCACGCCTGACGCGCGAGCGGACGCTCAGCAGAGCGGGACGTTCACCGCGAGCCCGCCCATCGCCGTCTCCTTGTACTTCGACGACATGTCCGCCCCGGTCTGCCGCATCGTCTCGACGACCTGGTCGAGCGACACGTGGTGCACCCCGTCGCCCCGCAGGGCCATCCGGGCGGCGTTGATCGCCTTGTTCGCCGCGATCGCGTTCCGCTCGATGCACGGGATCTGCACCAGACCGCCGATCGGGTCGCAGGTCAGCCCGAGGTTGTGCTCCATCGCGATCTCGGCGGCGTTCTCGACCTGCTCCGGCGTGCCCCCGAGGACCTCGGCGAGCCCCGCAGCCGCCATCGACGCCGCGGATCCGACCTCGCCCTGGCAGCCGACCTCGGCGCCGGAGATCGACGCCCGTTCCTTGTAGATCGACCCGATCGCCCCGGCGGTGAGCAGGAACCGCACGACGGCGTCGTCCCGTTCGGCGGCGGGGGCGTCGGCGACCGCGGGCACGTAGGTGAGCGCGTAGTACAGGACCGCGGGGATGATGCCGGCTGCGCCGTTCGTCGGGGCGGTGACGACGCGGCCTCCGGTGGCGTTCTCCTCGTTGACCGCCATGGCGACGAGGTTCACCCACTCCATCGCGAAGAGCGGATCGTGTTCGGGGTCCTCGCGGGTGAGCTGCTCGTGCCAGGTGGCCGCGCGACGGCGGACGTCGAGCCCACCGGGCAGGCACCCGCCCCTGCGGACGGAACGGTCGACGCACGACTCCATCACGCCGTGGATGCCCAGCAGTCCGGACCGGATCTCGGCGTCCGTCCGGGTGACGGCCTCGTTCGCCAGGGCGACGCCGCTGATCGGCAGGCCTGAACCGGCACACGCGGCGAGCAGCTCGGCGCCGCTCGAGAACGGGTGGGGCACGGCGTCGTCGACCGGGATCGCGGCACCGGCGACGGCAGCCGAGGCGTCCGCCACGGGCTCGGCTGCCTCGTCCCGCGCGATGAACCCGCCACCGATCGAGTAGTAGGTCTCGTCGGCCAGATCGGTCCCGTCGGCGTCACGGGCACGCAGCCGCATGGCGTTCGGGTGCCGGGGCAGCATCGTCAGGGGGTGCAGGACGATGTCGGCGAGGCGGAACGGCACGCTCGCACCGCCGTCGAGCCGCAGGACACCGTCGCGTTCCACGGCGTCGAGCGCGAGGACCATGGCATCGGGGTCGACGGTCTCCGGGTGTGACCCCATGAGCCCGGCGACGACGGCACCGAGGGTGCCGTGACCCTGCCCGGTCGACGCGAGGGACCCGTACAGGTCGACCACCACGGACGTGACGGGCAGGCCACGGACGAGGGTGGCGAACTCGGCACCGGCCCGCATCGGGCCGACGGTGTGCGAGCTCGAGGGGCCGACACCGACGCTGAACAGATCGAAGACGGAGACCGGCACGCCGCCACACTAACCCGTCCGGACGGACCGGTGCTCAGCGCCGCCGACCACCCTCGGGCGGCATCACGAACCACAGCACGACGTACGCGATCCACAGCGGCCCGGGGAAGAAGCTCAGGATGACCCAGACCACCCGGACCAGGGTGCGGGACAGGTTGAAGCGGTCGGCGAGACCGGCGCAGACGCCGGCCAGCAGACGACCGTTGCGGGGACGGGAGAGTGTGCTCATGTCGACGACGCTACGCAACGCCGCCGGTCGAGCGCATCCGGGACGCACCCCGAGCGTGGTGGGGGAAACCCCCGGACCGGCCCTGAGCGGCCCTGGGATCAGGGGATGAGGACGATCTTGCCGCGGGTGTGACCCTGCTCGAGCTCCTCGAAGGCGTCCTGCACGCGCTCGAGCGGGTAGGTCGCGGCGACGGGCACCTCGATCGCGCCGTTCGCGACCTCGAGGGCGAGCGCCCCGAGGATCTCCGGGTCGGCGGTGTCCGCGCTGCCCGAGGCCTTCGCCCCGACCTCGGCGGCCTCGTCGAACGCGATGATCGTCTCGATGCGGTCGACCGGCACCCCGAGGGCGATGCCGAGCCGGACGTACTCGGCGCCGTGGGTGTCGATCACGGCGTCGACGCCGTTCGTCGCGAGTTCGGTGATGCGCTCCTGCAGTCCGTCGCCGTACGCGACCGGCCGTGCGCGCTTGGAACGGAGCCACTCGTGGTTCGCCTCGGACGCGACGGCGATGACGTCGATGCCCTCGTTCGCGAGCAGCTGGGTCACGAAGCCGCCGACCCCGCCCGCGGCGCCGGACACCACGACGGTCTCGCCCGGCCGCGGATCGACCGCACGGACGGCTGCGGCCGCGGTGGTCGCGATGACGTCGAGGCCACCCGCCACGGTCCAGTCGAGCAGGCGTGGCTTCTGGACGACCTGGACGGCCGGCACGGAGACGTACTCGGCCTGGCTCGCGCGGTCCCACGACCAGCCGATGACCTCTTCGCCCTCGTCGACGCCGTCGACCTCGGCCCCGACGGCCACCACGATGCCGGCGAAGTCGGTGCCCTGCCCGGACGGTAGGTCACCACCGAACGCGCCCTGGCGGATGGCGGACTCACCGGGGTTGATGCCCGCGGCGCGGACGCGGACGAGCACCCGCCCGGGCGTCACCTCGGGAACGGGCACCTCGGCGACGTGCAGGACCGATCGGTCACCCCACTCGTCGAAGCGGACGGCGCGCATGGTCTCCGGGATCTCAGTCATCGTCACCGACGCTACCCCGGCGCGCGGCACCCGGTCTGTGTGGACCGCTCCATCCCTGCGAGGACGCGAAAGGGAGAGGGTGCGAGACTGGGGGCATGCCCATCCTGAACAAGGACATGCAGGTCTGCATGTCGCTGGCCGCGCGACCGAGCAACATCGGCACCCGGTTCCACAACTTCCTGTACGACGAGCTCGGCCTCAACTTCCTGTACAAGGCGTTCACCACGACGGACCTGCCCGGCGCCGTCGCCGGCATCCGTGCGCTCGGGATCCGCGGGTGCTCGGTGTCGATGCCCTTCAAGGAGGCGATCATCCCGCTGGTCGACCACATCGAGGACTCCGCCGCCGCGATCCAGTCGGTCAACACGGTCGTGAACGACGACGGCGTGCTCACCGCATCGAACACCGACTACGAGGCGATCGCCGCCCTGCTCGGGTCCCACGAGGTCGACCCAGCTTCGCGCGTGCTGCTCCGCGGCTCGGGCGGCATGGCCAAGGCCGTCACGGCGGCGTTCCGCGGCGCCGGCTTCGACCGGTTGACGGTCGTCGCCCGCAACGAGCAGACCGGCCCGGCCCTCGCATCGCAGTACGGGTACGACTGGGTGGCCGACGAGCACGAGGCGGGGGAGACCGACCTGGTCGTCAACGTCACCCCGCTCGGCATGCGCGGCGACCAGCAGGACGCACTCGCCTTCGCGCCGGAACGGATCGAGGCGGCGCACACCGTCTTCGACGTGGTCGCGTTCCCGTCGGAGACCCCGCTCGTGTGTGCTGGGCGGGATGCCGGCAAGCACGTCATCACCGGTGCCGAGGTCATCGCTCTGCAGGCGGCGCGCCAGTTCGAGCGGTACACGGGCGTCGCCCTGACCGACGACCAGGTGGCGCGCGCCAGCGAGTTCTCGCGCGCCGAGTAGTCGACGCACCCACAGGGCGGACGGGAGGTGGGCCCCACCCGCCGGTTCCGGCGTGACGCGCCAGCGGCACGACGGCCGTGACGGGAGGGACGTGGCGGCGCCGCCACGGGCCTCCCGTCCGTCTCGGGGGACGTCTCAGGCGTTCGCCGCGCGCCCGACGGCCACCCACTCGAGGCGGCGGAGCGTCTCGCGGTTGCGGATCCAGATGAGCGGCTGCATGAGGAAGTCGGGCACGTACGAACCCGGCCCGGCCACCGCGTTCTCGGTGATCGTGACCTTGCTGCCGTGCCGGTGCGGTTCGACCGTCAGTTCGACGCGGGCCTCGCCGATGGGCCAGCCCTTCGGCTGGATGACCATGCGGTGCGGCGGCTCCCACACCAGCGACGTCGTGACGTCGTTGATGACGATCGGCCACGCGCCGAACGAGTGGTGCAGGTGGGTACCGACCTGCGGCCAGCCGGACTCCTCCTGGCGCATGCGCGAGGCCCCGACCACCCAGGTCGTGTAGAGCCACCCGTCGCCGAGCACGTCGAAGACGGCTTCGGGACGGCAGTGCAGGATGCGGGCGTTCTTCGCCATGGTGATCAGCCTTCCGGGGTGAGGTCGACGTCCTCCGGCAGGCCGAAGGTGTGCCGGAGTGCGCTCTTCGCCGCGTGCCACCCGGCCATGCCGTGCACGCCGGGGCCGGGCGCGGAGGACTCGGAACACAGGTACATGCCACCGCCCATCCGCCACGGGTCGCTGGACAGGACGGGGCGCTTGACGAGCTGCCAGAAGCTCGCGGCACCGGCGGCGATGTCGCCACCGACGTAGTTCGGGTTGTACTCGCCCATCTGCACGGCGGTGCGGGAGCTCGACGACAGGATCGTGTCGCGGAACCCCGGCGCGAACCGCTCGATCTGGCGGGTAACCGCCTCGGTCGGGTCGACGTCCGACCCCGCGGGGACGTGCGCGTAGGCCCAGAAGACGTGCTTGCCGGCCGGGGCCCGGGTCGGGTCCACCACGGTCGGCTCCGCCCCGAGCACGTACGGGCGCTCGGCGTGCTGCCCGTGCGCCACCGCCCGTTCCGCCGCCGCGATCTCCTGGCGGGTACCGCCGATGTGGACGGTCCCGGCCTTCCGCAGCGACTCGTTGGTCCACGGCACCGGGTCGGACAGCGCGAAGTCGACCTTCGCCGCCGCGTTGCCGAACCGGAAGCGACGCAGCGCACCGCGCTTCGGGGTCGGGATCTGCTTGCCCGCGATCCGGAGCATGCCCGGCACGCTCGTGTCGAACAGCACCGCCTTCGCCGGGGTGAGGTCACCGAGCGACCGGACCTCCTGCCCGGTGACGATGCGGCCGCCGTGCGCGACGAGGTCGGCGGCGAGCGCGTCGACGATCGCCTGGCTGCCGCCGATCGGCACCGGCCAGCCGCGGGCGTGCGCGTACGAGCCGAGCGACAGTGCCGCCGCCGCGGTGGACAGGGACGGCAGGTGCTGGATCGAGTGCGCGGCGACGCCGGACACCATCGCCGGAGCAGCGTCGCCGCGGAAGCGCAGGTTCCACGCGGCGGTGCCCTGCTCGAGCGCCCGCAGGCCGAAGCGCAGGACGGTCAGGGGGTGGCGCGGCACGTGCAGCAGCGCGTCGGTCGCGAAGTCGGCGACCTGGTCGGCGTTCTCCGCCAGCGGGGCCATCAGCTGCTTGAAGGCCGGACCGTCCACCCCGAGCTCGGCGGCGGTGCGGTCGAGGTCCTGGTAGGCGATGCCGGCGCGGCCGCCGTCGAGCGGGTGACCGTACTGCACCTCGGGCAGGCGGAGTTCGATGCGCTCCTCCATCCGGAACAGCCGGAAGAACTCCGACTGCAGGGCCATCGGGTGCACGGCGGAGCAGACGTCGTGCAGGAAGCCGGGCAGGGTGAGCTCGGCCGTGCGGGCGCCGCCGCCGATCGTGTCGTTCCGTTCGACGACCTCGACCGACAACCCGGCGCGTGCGAGCGTCACCGCTGCCGCGAGCCCGTTCGGTCCCGCTCCGACGACCACCGCATCAACCATGCACCGAGCCTAGGGACTCGTGACTGCGTGTGGTGTCGGTCAGATGCGCGAGGTGTCGGGATCAGCGGGGTCCGACTCGTCCTGGTCACCGTCGGCGTCGTCCGGCTCGTCGGCGTCGACCGGGGTCGATCCGACGGGGTGCTCGGCGAGCAACTCGGCGAAGTCCTCGTCGAGCATCTGCTGCAGCCGGTCGTCGCGGCCGATCTCGTAGTCGTCCGCCGGGCGCTGCGCCCAACCGAGGCGTCCGACGACGGTGGTGCCGATGTCGTCCCAGGCGCGGGCCCGCGCGGCGAGCACGATGCCGTCGACGAAGTGCTGGTCGTCGCGCCGCTTGTCGAGCATGGTGGCGAGCTGCTCGTAGGTGGCCTCGCGCATCCGGAGCTTCAGGTCGTCGCCCCGCCGGTAGTCGTGCTGGTGGCGGGAACGGCCCTTCTGCTTGCTCGAGGTGGAGCGGATCTCCCGCATGCGTGCGGCGTCGCCCCGCTGTTCCTCGGCCATGCGGTGGAGTTCCTCGCGCGTGGCCTCGGCGATGAGCGCGTGGTCGAAGTACCCCTGGTCACGCAGGGCGTTCGTGATGATGCGGTTGGCCACCGCGATGGTGACGGCGGCCTTCGCGATGAGGAAACCCTCGTCGACCGCCCGCTTCAGTTCGACCTGGCTGATGGGTCGATCGCGCACGTCGGGGTTGCGTCGTCCGAACAAGGCCATGCTCCGACGATACCGGCGACCGGTGTCGGTCGGTCTGCACGACGGTCGCGCGGGCACCCGGTGCCGACGCGCCGCGCACAACCGAAGTGCCGTCGAACCGGCGGTCGGCGCGGTTCGGATGGGCTTTGGTTGTGCGGCGCTGCGGCACACCGGGAGCGCGGCCAGCGGCCAGCGGCCGTCGGCCGCGGCCGGCGGCCGCGGCCGGCGGCCTGCACGACGGCGACGGGCGTCAGAGCAGCAGGCCGTACACCGCGACGTCGACACGCTCGGGCCCGAGGGGCAGCGCGCCGCGCAGGGTGCCCTCGTGCGCGAAGCCGAGCCGCTCGGCGAGCCCCCGGCTCCGCGCGTTGTCGACCGCCGTCCGGATCTCCATCCGTGCGGACCCGCGCGCCCGGGCGACCCCGATCAGCACGGTGGCGGCCCGCCGGACGACACCACGGCCCTCCTGTCCGGCGTCCACCCAGTAGCCGAGCGATGCCTGGCCCAGGTACGGATCGAACGTCAGCGAGGCCACCCCGACGATGCGGTCATCCGCCCGGATGACGCAGGGCAGCGCGCGGTCCATCGCGAACTGACCGAGCAGTCGCTCGGTGTGCAGGGCGATGGCCTCGCGGGTCTGGGGGTCCCAGGCCCAGGGCTCGGCGGCCCGCAGACGATCGGTGTTGGCGTGCACGAGTGCGAGCACCGGGTCGACCGTCGTCAGGTCGCGCAGCGTCAGCGTGTAGCCGTCACCGAGGTCGCGTCCGAACGTCGTCACCGTCCAGACACTAGGCACCCCTGCCTGTCACTCGTACCGGAGCGCCTCGATCGGGTTCTGCCGTGCCGCTCGTCGTGCCGGCAGGGTGCCCGCCAGGAACGCGATGAACATCACGACGAGGATGATCGTCGCGACGGAGCCCGGCGCGAACTGCATGATCTGCAGCCCCGGCAGGTCCTTGAGGAGCGTGCCGGCCAGGACGTTCGAGATCCCGGTGCCGAGCAGGATCGCGACCCCGGCGCCGATGGCACTGCCGAGGAACCCGATGAACACCGCCTCGAGCGAGAACAGCGTGTAGACCTTGCCGCCACCCATGCCCATCGCCTTCATCAGGCCGATCTCGCGGGTGCGCTCCTGCACGCTCATGAGCAGGGTGTTGATGATGCCGAAGCCGGCAGCGACGAGCGCGATCACGGCGAAGGCGTTCAGGACCCCGACGATGCCGCTGATCACGGTCTGGAACTGACCGAGCTGGTCCTGGATGGTCTGACCGAGGAACCCGTCGTCGGCCAGGGACTTCTTGACCGTGGTGACGGAGGCGTCGGCGTCGAGCGTCGCGGTGGCGCTGGCGTAGGACGTCGCGATCGAGTCGGGCTTGCCGATCTCCTGCGCGGCCTGCATGGCGTCGGTCAACGCGGCGTTCGCCCCCGCACCGCTGCCGAACAGCGACTCGTTCTGCACCCCGACGACGGTGGCGGTGAGCGTGTGCGCCTTGCCCTGGTAGTCGTCGACGGCGAACGTGAGCTCCTTGCCGACGGCGGCCGACGCGCTGCCGAGGCCCATGTTCTTCAGGTAGTCGGTCGGCAGCATCACCTGGTTGGCGTCGGTCTCGTCGTCGAGCTGCTTGCCGCTCGCCAGGTCGGCGTCGAGCTCGCCGGCGTTGGCCGTGAGCGACACGACGTACTTGCCCTTGTCCCCGTACTCGGCGTACTTCGGTGCGAGGGCGACCGCGGGGCGGAGGCTCTTGATGCCGTCCGTCTTCTTGATCGCGTCGACGTCGGACTGCGACAGGTACGAGAACGACGCCGGGCCACGGTCGACGCTCTGGCCGGACTCGTCCGGGTCGTACTTCGCCGGGCCGCTGTCGGTCGAGGTGCTGTCGACCGCCTTCGTGATGGTCAGCGAACCGGTGTCGCCGATCGAGGAGACCTGGCTGTCGATGTAGTTGCTGACGCCCGTGCCGATCGCCGACGTGAGGGTGATCGTGAAGGCGCCGATGAAGATCGCGATGACGGTCAGGGTCGTGCGCAGCTTCGAGCGGAAGGTGTTCGAGACCGCGGTGCGCAGGAGGTCGAGGAAGTTCATGCGGAGTGCCTTCCGTGCGTGGCAGACGCGTCGACCACGTCATCGGGTCCACCGACGATCAGGCCGTCGCGGACGTTCACGCTGCGGTCGCAGCGCGCGGCGAGCTCTTCGTCGTGCGTGACCACGACGAGCGTGATCCCCCGCTCGCGCTGCAGCCCGAACAGCATGTCCTCGACCACCTGTCCGGTGTTCGTGTCGAGGTTGCCGGTCGGCTCGTCGGCGAAGATCACGCTCGGCTCGCCGACCAGCGCCCGGGCGATCACCACGCGCTGCTTCTGGCCGCCGGACAGGTCGTTGGCGTCGTTCTTCGCCTTGTCGGCCAGCCCGAGGGCATCGAGCGCCGCCATGCCCCGGCGCTTCCGCTCGGCTCCGGAGACACCGGCGATCTTGAGCGGGAGCACGACGTTGTCGAGCACCGAGGTCTTCGGCGTCAGGAAGAACTGCTGGAACACGAACCCGAAGGTGCTGTTCCGGGTTCGGTTGACCTGCCGCGCACCGAGCGTCGCCGCGTCGGTGCCGTCGAGCAGCACCTGTCCGGCCGACGGCTTGTCGAGCAGTGCGAGCAGGTGCATCAGCGTCGACTTGCCGGAGCCGGACTTGCCGACGATCGCCAGGCTCTCGCCCTGGTGCACCGCCAGCGACACCCCCTTGAGCGCGTCGAACCGCGTCGCGCCGCGGCCGTAGGTCCTGGCGAGGTCACGGGCCTCGAGCACGGGAGTGGTCATGGGTTCACCGTAGTGTCCGATGCACGACTGCAAGTTTGCGTTTGCTGTAGATCATGTGACGTTCCGGTTACAGTCGGGCCATGCCCGACTCCGCGACGCCGTCAGAACTCGGTCTCCGTGACCGGAAGCGCATCGAGACCCGCAACCGCATCGCCGAGGCGGCTCGGTCCCTGGCCCTCGAGCAGGGCGTCGACGGCACCACGATCGAGCAGATCGCCGCGCGGGCCGATGTCTCCCCGCGGACGTTCTTCAACTACTTCGAGAGCAAGGAGGACGCGGTCCTCGGGCACACCGAGCTCGACCTCGAACCCGCCACTCTCCAGGCGCACCTGGCGGCCGTCGCGGGGGAGCCTGCGGCGCAGGCCGTCGTCGACCTGGCGTTCCTGGTGTTCGGGTCGTCGTTCGGCGACGAGCACGAGCGGCTCGAGCGCAAGGCCGTCATCGTGCGGTTCCCGCAGCTGATGCGTCGGCAGGTCGCGCGGATGACCACGGTCGCCGAAGCGATGACCGGCGCCGTGCGCACGATCCTCGAGCGGGACCCGGCCTGGGGCCCGGAGGCTGCGACACCGCAGGCGGCGGAGATGCTCCTCGGCATGTGCATGACGGGCCTCCGCAGTGCCGCTCGGCACGAGGGTTCCGACCCGGAGCAGGTGCGGGCTGCGGTGGTCGCGTCGATCCGCGACACGGCGGCGCGCATCGCCGCGGCCTGAGACGCGACCACGAACGCAGGGGAGGCACGGTGCCAGCTGGCACCGTGCCTCCTGTCCGTGACGTGGATGCGTCGAGAACGGTCAGGGCTTCGTGATGAAGCCCTCCTTCACCATCCAGTCGAAGGCGACGTCGGCCGGCTCACGCCCCTCGACGTCGACCTGACGGTTGAGTTCCTGCAGCACCGCGTCCGTGAGCTTCGGCGAGATCTGGTCGTAGATCCCCTCGAGCTGCGGGTACTCCTTGAGCGTCTTCGAATCGATGACGGGGGCGACGTTGTACGCCGGGAAGAACCCCTTGTCGTCCTCGAGCACCGTCAGCCCGAGCGACTTGATGCGGCCGTCGGTGGTGAAGACCTCACCGAAGTTGCACTTGCCGCGGTCGGTGGCCGTGTAGACCGTGCCGGTGTCGAGGATGCTCACGTTGCTGCTCGGCACCCCGTTCGACCCCGAACCGCCGAGCTCCAAGCCGTACTTCTTGAGCATCGGCTTGAAGCCGTCGGCGCGGGAGTTGAACTCCGACTCGACGCAGAACGTGCGCTGGTCGACCGGCAGCTTGGTGATGTCGGAGAGCGTCTTGACGTCCCCGAGCTCCTTGACGGCCTCGTTGCGGACGGCGAACGCGTACGTGTTGTTCATCGGCGCGGGTTCGAGCCAGGTCAGCCCGTTGCCGGCGTCCTCCTTCTTCACGGCCGTCCACTGCTCGGTCTTGTCCGGGATCCCCTTCGTGTGACCCATGAAGGTCAGCCACGCGGTGCCGGTGTACTCGTACGTGAAGTCGGCCGCGTGCGAGGTCATCAGCTCACGGACCGCGACGCTGCCGGGCACGTTCGTCTCGTCGGTGACGTCGAACCCGGCGGCCTTGGCGGCGAGCACGGCGATCTTGCCGAGCACGAGCTGCTCGGTGAAGTTCTTCGACGTCACGGTGATGTGGGCGCCGGCCGGCAGGTCGTCGATGCGCTGGATGGAACCGGCACCGGCCTCGGGCACGAACGACGTCGCGGGCTGCAGGCCGCACCCGGTCAGGACGAGGGCGGTGGCACCGGCGACGAACGCGGCGGGTCCGACCCGGGTGCGGGTGCGGCGGGTGCTGCGGGTGCGGCGGGTCATCGGAGTCCCTTCGGTCGTGCGACCGTCTCGACCACGCGGCCGAGCCAGTCGATGGAGAGGGCGAGCAGGGCGACGAGCAGGGCCCCGGCGACGAGCACCTTCGGCAGGAACAGCGTCACGCCCGTCGTGATGAGCAGACCGAGTCCACCCGCACCGACGAAGGTCGCCAGGCTCGCCGTGCCGACGAGCAGCACGAGGGCGGTCCGGATGCCCGAGAGCATCACGGGCACCGCGAGCGGCAGTTCGACGCGCATCAGCACGCTGAAGGCGCTCATGCCCATGCCGCGACCGGCCTCGACCAGGCGGTCGTCGACGCTCTGCACCCCGATCATGGTGTTCCGGAGCACCGGCAGGATCGCGTAGAGCACGAGCGCGATGACGGCGGACGAGCTGTTCAGGCCGAGCCAGGCGGCGAGCAGCACGATGAGGCCGACGGCCGGGGCAGCCTGCCCGAAGTTCGCGACGGCGAGCACGTACGGGCTCGCCCGGCGCAGCGGCCCGCGGGTGAGCACGACGCCCAGCGGGATGCCGATCACGAGCACCAGGACCGTCGACTGCAGGGTCAGCACGAGGTGCTGGCCGGTCAGGGCCAGGATGTCCGCCGGGTTGAGCGTCGTGCGCTCCGTCGGGGTCAGGTCCGCCGTCGCGAGCCACACCGCGAAGCCGGCCAGGACGACCAGGATCGCGATCGGCTGGAACAGCAGGCCCTTCCACGAGGTGCGTGCACCGGTGGCGGGGCCGGCGACGGCGACTGCGCTCACAGGTCTTCTCCGGTGGGCATCGCCGACACCGGTGACGACGGCATGGTCTCGATCGGGTTCGTGTTGGTGCCGACCGGCGTGTAGGCCTGGTCTCCTGCGGCGGTCGCGCGGGAGCGGGTGATCGCCTCCATCACGGTCTCGACGGTGATGACCCCGCGGAACGCGTCACGACGACCGGTGACGAGCGCGGCGCCGGCGCTCGAGACGAGCATGGTGTCGAGCGCGTCGTTGAGGGTCGCGGCCTCGCCCACGACGGGCAGGCCGGGCTCGACACCGTCGGGGATGCGGTCGAGGCGCTCGAGCTGGCGGCGCGACGGCCACCCGATCGGACGCTGGCGGTGGTCGACGACGACGGCGTGCTGGTGCCCGCCGGCCTCGTTCATCCGCTGCAGCACGGCCCTGACCTCTTCGCCAGGGGAGCACGTCACGGCCGACTCGACCTCGACGTCGCGCACGCGGTTCAGCGTGAGCTGCTTCAGGCCGGCACCGGAACCGATGAAGTTCTCGACGAACTCGTTCGCCGGCTCGGCCAGGATCCGCTCCGGGGTGTCGTACTGCACGATGTGCGCGCCCTCGGTGAAGATGACGATCCAGTCGCCGAGCTTCACGGCCTCGTCGAAGTCGTGCGTGACGATGACGATCGTCTTGTGCAGTTCCTCCTGGATCCGCAGGAGCTCGTCCTGCAGGCGCTGGCGGGTGATCGGGTCGACGGCGCCGAACGGCTCGTCCATGAGCAGGACGGGCGGGTCCGCCGCGAGCGCACGGGCCACGCCGACGCGCTGCTGCTGCCCACCGGAGAGTTCACGGGGGAACCGGTCGCGGTAGGTGTCGGGGTCGAGCGAGACCAGGTCGAGCAGCTCGTCGACGCGCGCCGCGATCTTCTCCTTCGACCAGCCGAGCATCTTCGGCACGATGGCGATGTTCGCCGCGACCGTCATGTGCGGGAAGAGACCGCCGGCCTGGATCACGTAGCCCATGCGGCGGCGGAGCTCGTCACCGTCGATGCCGGTGACGTCGTCGTCGCCGACGACGATCCGGCCCTGCGTGGGCTCGATCAGGCGGTTGATCATCTTGAGGGTCGTCGTCTTGCCGCAGCCGGACGGGCCGACGAGCATGACGATCTTGCCGGCCGGGATCTCGAGCGTGATGCCGTCGACGGCGGGCTTCGACTGCCCGGGGTACCGCTTGGTGACCTCGTCGAGCAGGATGCTGCGCCCGGTGACGTCCCCGTCGGGCGCGGTGGTGGTGGCGGGGTCAGTGCTGGACACGGATACCTCTCGAGATGGTCAGGCGGCCGAGGCCGATGAGGAGCAGGTCGAGGACCAGGGCGAGCAGGACGACGCCGACCACCCCGACCACGACGGAGAACAGGGCGTTGGCGCCGCCGAGGCGGGACAGCCCGGAGAAGATGAAGCCACCGAGCCCGGGACCGAGCGCGTACGCGGCGATGGCGGCGATGCCCATCACCATCTGCGCGGCCACGCGGACGCCGCTCAGGATGATCGGCCACGCCATCGGCAGCTCGACCTGCAGCAGGGTGCGGAACCGGCTCATGCCGATGCCACGCGCCGACTCGACGACGGTGGGCGGGATCTCGGCGAGACCGACGACCGCGTTGCGCAGGATCGGCAGCGCGGCGAAGAAGACGACCGTCACGACCGACGGCAGGACGCCGAAGCCGAGCGGGACGATGAGCAGGCCGATGACGGCGAACGACGGCAGGGTGAGGCCGATGGCCGACACCCCGTTCGCGAACGCGGTCAGGCGCGGGCTGCGGTAGACGAGTGTGGCGAGCACCACGGCGATGACCGTGGCGAGGACGACGCACTGGACGACCAGTGAGAAGTGCTGCCACGATGCGAACCAGATCTGGTTCCATCGCTCCACGACGTACTGGAACACGGGTGGGCGCTCCCCTTCCGGTCGGCTGAACTGCCCACAGATCGGGGCACGAGCTCGGCCAAAGCTACGCAGCAGCCGGACCGGTTGTACAACGCAACCCCGCCGGGACGACGGTTTCCCTTGCAGTTGCGAGGAGGACAACCCCTGATCAGCGGGGGTTTACCAGGGCGAGCCTGGGAGAACGGTAACGATCGGTCTGCCTACTCGGCTATGCGTCGAGGTCGCGCAACCCTGATCGCTCCGCGATGTCGACGAGCTGCTCACGCCACCGGACCCATTCCTCCGGGGACTTGTCGGCCAGGTTGCCGTCGCCGTCGCCGGCCAGGCCGTCGAGCATCTCGCGCACGATGTCGGCGTGACCCGCGTGCCGGGCGGTCTCGTACGCCATGTGCACCAGGATCCGGTGCAGGGTGACGTCCCGGTGCCCCTCCGGCCACCACGGCACGGTCCCCGTGGTGGTGAGGTCGAGCGCTTCGATCGTGGCGTCGGCGTGGGCGGCACTCCGGTGGTGGAAGGCCACGACGTCGGCCATGGTCTCGTCGAGCGAGGCGTACATGTCCTCACCGTCCTCGGACTCGAGCCAGGCGGGCTGATCCGGCAGCGGCCGCCCGAACACCTCGCCGAAGTAGCCGGCCTGCACCCCGGCGACGTGCTTCACCAACCCGAGGACGTTCGTGCCCGTCGGCGTCACCGGCCAGCGGGCCTGCCGCTCCGCGAGCCCGTCGAGCTTGGCCAGCAGAGCCGCGCGGTGCTTCTGCAGGTACCGGTGCAGCGTCCGCTTCACCGCGGCGTCGGCGGCAGCGACGTCGGCGACCGCGCCGTCCGCGGCCGTCGCGCCGTCGGGGTCCCGCGTGGACCCTTCGTCCGACAGCAGGGCGTTGCCGCTCGCGGCCAGGGTGCTGGTGCTCGCGGGGTGCACCTCGGGGACCGCTTCGACGTCGCTCATGCCCCCGATCGTGCCACCCGGAGCTCCTGCAGGCGCGTCGACTCCTGCACGGCGACCCGTTCGGCGGTCAGCAGCAGCCCGGCGACCTCGGCGCCGGTGCGTGCCGGGGCGTCGTTCCAGCTTGTCAGGTCACGCACCCGGCCCATCCGGATGTCCGGCGCGGGGCACCACAGCACGGGCTCGCCCTCGTCGCGGGCGAGGGCGTGCCACACGACGTCGAGCGCGTGCTGCACCCGGGGCGCGTGGACCGCGTGCGGCCCGCCGGCGGCGGACACGACCGCACCGACCAGGCAGGCACCGACGAGCGGCCGGCCCTGCACGTCCATCGCGGCGGCACTGGAGGCCTTGCGCTCGCGGCCGTGCTCGTCGAGGTAGGCGAACCAGGCGTGCTGGACCCACCCGCGTTCGACGACGGCGCGGGCGTCGGAGAGCAGGTGGACGAGTTCCCCGAGTTCGCGGACCCGGTCGTCGACCCGTCGCGCGCGGGCGGCGGCGCGGCGGTCGGACAGGCGGTCGAGCAGGCCGCGGAGACCGCGTCGCTCGGGTCGGACAGGGGCGGGGGAGGCGTCGGTGGCGACGTCGTCCTGGACGCGGAGCTCGAGGGTCATGGCGGCCCCTCCGATCGGCTGTGCACGGATGGTGCGGTCACGATAGCCCCGCGGGGACTCAGTCGTCCAGCACCGCGTCGATGCTCCGTCGCGCGACGCTCCGGAAGGCGCGTTCGTCGGCGGTCGCCAGCGCGGACGCGAGCGCGACCACCCACCCTCGTGCGCGCAGCCAGGTGGTCTCCGGCACCGCGACGCGCGCGCGGAACGCCCGACGCCCCGGCCGGTCGAGCGTCAGCCAGGCGGTGGCGAGGTCGACGGCCGGGTCGCCCGCGGTGACGTCGCCGAAGTCGATCACGGCCGACAGGCGGTCGACACCGTCCGACGAGTCGACGAGCAGGTTGAAGGGGTGCAGGTCGCCGTGCACCCAGACGGGAGGCCCGGCGTGCGCGGACACGGCCGCTGCGGTCCGCCACAGCGCGGCCAGCTCTCCGGCCCGGTGCACGCCGTGGTCGTCGAGTCGCGCCAGCACGGCCTCGCTCCGCGACGCGAGCGGCACCGCACGGAACGGGTTCGCCGGGGCGTCGTCCGGGGCCGGGACGTGCAGGAGCCCGACGAACGCGGCGAGCGCCTCGGCGACGGGGACCTCGGCCGCCCGTTCACCGATCGCCGTGCCGGGCAGCCACGGCACGATGCTCCACGACCACGGGTACCCGAGGGCGGGGCGGCCGGTGCGCACCGGGGCCGGTACCGGGACGACCGATCCGACCCGGGCGGCGATGTCGGGCAACCAGCGCTGTTCGTGCTCGACGAGGCGTGCGGCCAGCTCCCGACGGGGGACCCGGACGGCCAGGTCGTCGCCCAGGCGGAGCACGACGTTGTCCCAGCCGTTCGCGACGACCTGGAGCGGGAGCCCGGCCAGGTCGGGGTGCTGGTCGCGCAGCAGGGCCCGGACGAGCGGGACGTCGACGTCGACCTCGGCGGCGGGTGTGGGCACGGCGTCAGGCTAGTGGGCCGCCGGACACACGCCCGCGAACTGGGGCCGGTGGCGCGACACCCTTCTCGCTATTCTCAGAGGCGAGGTGACGTGGGTGTTTCCCTGGGGGGACCCGCGTCACTCCGGAGCGATGAGCGCGACGAGCCGCGGGATCTCCGGACGCAGCCGTTCGGTGACGAACGCGTCCAGCAGGACCGTCCAGAGTTCCCGCAGGCCCGCGAACAGGTCGGCCCGGCGGGTCATGACGTCCGAGACGGTCTGCACGCCGGTGTAGGCGCGGACGACGACGCGGCCGACCAGGTCCGGGTCCCACCGCGGGTCGATCTCGCCGGCTTCGACGGCCTGCCGTGCGAACCCGGCGACCACCGTGGTCCAGTCGGTGTACGGGTCCTGCCGCGCGACGTCGCTCGCGGCCACGTCGGTCGACAGCCGGACACCGGCGCTGACCACCACCTCGGTCGTCATCTGCAGGGCCAGGCCCTGCGCCAACCACACGATCCACTCGAGCGGCGTCGTCCCCTTCGCCACCGCGGCCTCGCCGTACCGCCGGGAGATCGCGTGCTGCTCGGCGATCACGGCGCCGGCCATGTCGGCCTTCGACGTGAAGTGGAAGTACAGCGCGCCCTTGGTCATGCCGATGCGTTCGGCGATGCCGTCCATCGAGGCACCGACGTACCCGCGTTCGTCGAACTCCGCGGCCGCGCCCTCGATGATCGCCGTGCGGGTCGCGAGCGACCGCTGCTGCCGGGTCGGTCGGTCCTGCGCCATGGGGTCCGATCGTAGTCAGCGCAGGCTGTCGCCGGGGCCCGCTGGCCGCATTCGGCATGCGTTCGGCCGGGTGCCCTACGGTCGGTCGCCATGGACGGATGGCGGAACCCTGCGCGCTGGGCACGGACGGGGCGGTGGCTGCTGCTGCCGATCGCGGTGCTGGACTGGGTCGCGCTCGCGCCGCAGACCATCGTGGTGCTCGCGTTCCTGCTCGCCGTCGTCGGGCTCGCCGGCATGGGTGCGGCCCTCGTGGTGCACATGCTCCGTCGGTCCCGTGGGGCGATGGCCGGCCTCGGGGTCGTCCTGCTGCTCGGTGGCCTCGTCGTGTTCGGCCTCGATCCGTTCCCCGGCTCGTTCCCGCTCATCGAGTCGTGGTGGCCGGAGTCGATCACGCAGCCGCAGCACGTCGGCAGCGCGTACTGGCAGCTCGCCGGCCTGGGCATCGAGCTCGCCGGGTTCGCCCTGCTCGCGACGCTGCTCGTGGTCGCGCTGACCGGGACCCCGCGCCCGCGGCCGGACCGCTCCCGCTCCTGATCCACTGCGGGCGGCGGTGAGCACCCCGGGCGGCGCCTGGGCGGCGGATCCCGCTCAGTGCCGTGTGAGCACGACCAGCGTGACGTCGACCGCGGCGTCCGTGGGGATCGCCGTGCGCACCCGTTCGACCGCCGTGGCCCCGTCCGGAGCCGTGCGCGCCAGCTCGGCGAGGTCGTCCAGGTGCCGGAGCCCGTCGAGCGTCAGGACGCCCTGGGTACAGATCGCGAGCCGGTCTCCGGGTTGCAGGTCGAGCGCGCCGGGTGACCGGGGGATCGACTCCGGCTGCAGCCCGAGCGGCAGGTCGAGCGGGTGCAGGACGCGCGCCGGACCGTCGGCGGGGACGAGCACCGCCAGGCCGTGGCCGGCGTCGCCGAAGTCGACGTGACCCGACGTCGGGTCGAGCCGCAGGTGGAAGAGCGAGCCGACGGCGTCCGCGGCCGACAGGTCGGCGGTGACCTGCGCCTCCAGGCCGACGATCGCGTCCTGCATGTCGGTGCCGGTCCGGGCCGCCACGGCACCGCGGACCGCGGAGGCGAGCAGACCCGACGCCGGGCCGGCCGCGCTCACCCGGCCGACGGTGACGTGCAGGGCGCCGTCCGGTGCGACGCGCCAGTCGGCGACGTCGCCCCCGCCGTCGTCGTGTTGGGCCACCAGGACGTCGAGGTCGTACCCCGGCACCGCGACCGGGTCCGGCACCAGGCCGTCGAGCACCCGACGGACCCGTCCGCGGTCGATGGCGACGCCGAGCTCGCGCTCCGCCCACCGGGCCAGGTCACCCAGCAGGGCGACGTCGTCCGGCGAGAACGTGCGCGGCACCGCGTCCATCAGGCACAGCGTGCCCACCCGGGTGCCGTCGACCATGGTCAACGGTGCGCCCGCGTAGAACCGGATGCCGTGCTCCGCCACCGCGGCCGTGTCGGCGAACCGGGCGTCGAGCGACGCGTCCGGGATCACCATCGGTTCGCGGGTGAGCACCGTCGACGCGCAGAACTGCTCGCTGGCGGGGACGCTCGATCCCTGGTGCCAGCCGAAGGTCGACTGCGTGGTGACGAGGTCGTGGTGGACGAGGTTGAGGAAGGTCAACGGGACGTCGAACGCCTCGTGGGCCATGCGGGTGATGCGGTCGAAGCGCTCCTCGGGTCCTGATCCCAAGATGGCGAGCGCCTCGATCACCGCGGTGCGCTTGTCCGCACCGTCGAGATGGTTGGTCACCCGGCCTGTCTACCCCCATCGTCCGACAGGAACCAGTCCCGCGGGTGGGGGTCGGCGGTCAGCTCGCGGCGCTCGGACACCGGGGCGGCCCAGGCGGCGGCGTTCGACAGCACGCGCTGGATGTCGGGGTGGTGGTACACGGGGTACTCCTGGTCGCCGGGCGAGAAGTAGAAGACCTTGCCGAGCCCCCGGCGGTACGCGACGCCGGAGCGGAAGACCTCGCCACCGGCGAAGGTCGACAGGAACACCTCTTCGTCGGGGCGCGGGATGTCGAAGTACTCGCCGTACATCTCCTGCCGGTCGATGACGATCGGGTGCGGGACCCCCGCGGCGATCGGGTGCTCGGGCGCGACGGTCCAGACGAGTTCGCGCTCGCCGTCGTTCCGCCACTTCAGCGAGCAGGTCGTGCCCATCAGGCGCTTGAACGGCTTGGAGTAGTGGCCGGAGTGGAGCACCACCAGGCCCATGCCGGCGTGCACGGCGTCGACGACCAGGTCGACGACGGCGTCGCTCACCTCGTCGTGGGCGGCGTGGCCCCACCAGAACAGCACGTCCGTGGTGGCCAGCCGTTCGGCGGTGATGCCGTGGTCGGGTTCCTGCAGGGTGGCGGTGGAGACGTCGGCCCCGGGCTGCAGCTGCCGGAGCGCCTCGGCGATCACGGTGTGCATGCCGTCGGGGTAGTGCCCGATGACCGTCGCGTCACCGCGGGTCTCGTGCACGTTCTCGTTCCAGACGACGATGTTCAGGGGACGGTTCTCGGTCGACGGCGACATGCAGGCAACGCTACCCGTGCTCGGTTCGCGCATCCACTGGCGTTTTCTGATCGTTTGGCCTACCTTCAGATCACATTCGCGCAGGACGGCAGCGCCAGGGGGCGCCGATCACCGTCCGCGCCGAGGACAGGGGCTCGTCCGATGCAGCACCGCACCATCACCACCGTCGCACTCGCGGCGGCACTCGCACTCGCCGTACCGACCACCGCGTGGGCGTCGTCGCCCACCGGCCACCACCCGACACGGACCGCGACCACCTCGACCGTGACCTACACGGCGAGCGACGCGGTCATCCCGAACCCATCGCGCGGGTTCGACCACACCACCGAGACGCACTACCGCGCCGACGGCACCGGGTACACGCCGCTCGACGCCGCGACGCTCCGCGGCTACCGCGCCGAGGGGGTCACCCAGGTCGTCCGGGTGTTCTACATGGAGGCGTTCGTCCAGCAGCGGCGCCTCAGTCCGGCCTGGCTGCGGCTCGTGCAGCGCGACTACGACACCGCACGTGCGGCGGGGGTGGGCGTGATCACCCGGTTCGCGTACGTGCAGGGCGGCGCGTACCCGTACTCGGCGCCCTACGGCGACGCCGACCTGCCGACCGTGCTCGCGCACATCCAGCAGCTCACCCCGACGCTCCGCCGGAACGCCGACGTGATCCCGACCCTGCAGCAGGGGTTCATCGGGCTCTGGGGCGAGGGCTACTACACCGACCACTTCGCCAGCGACCCGGCGAACCCGGGCGTGCTGACCGAGGCCGACAAGGACGCGCGACGACAGGTCCTGCAGGCCGAACTCGCGGCCCTGCCGTCCAGCCGCTCGGTCCAGGTCCGCACGATGCAGATGAAGCAGGACGCACTCCGCACGCCGTCCGGCACGGCCGGGGCACTCACCCCGGCGCAGGCGCACGACGGGTCGGCAGCGTCGCGGATCGGGCACCACAACGACTGCTTCCTCGCCTCGCCGGACGACTTCGGCACGTTCCTGAGCGACCCGCTGTCACTCGACCAGGACTACCTGGCCGCCGAGTCGCGGTACGTCCCCGTCGGTGGCGAGACCTGCGCCGTGAACGCGCCGCGGTCCGAGTACCCGTCCGCCTCGGCCGAGATGGCGAAGTACCACTACAGCTACCTCAACCTCGACTACAACAAGGACGTCCTGGCGACCTGGGGCGCGGACGGCATGACCGACGCGGCGAAGAAGCTCGGCTACCGCTTCACGATGACCTCGAGCACCGTCACCACCGGTCGCACGCCGTCGGTCGCGGTGTCGGTGCGGAACGACGGCTGGGCGGCGCCGTACAACAGCCGCCCGGTGCAGCTCGTCCTGACCGACGGGCACCGCCGGGTCACCGTGCCGGTGCGTGCCGACGCGTCATCGTGGCAGCCGGGCCGGACCGTGACCGTCCGGGCGTCGCTCGCACACCTGCCGAAGGGCCGCTGGGACGTCGCCCTCGCCCTGCCCGCACCCGAACGCTCGGTGGCGTCGAACCCGGCCTTCGCGATCCAGACCGCGAACACCGGCACGTGGGACGCGCGCGCCGGCGTGAACCGCCTGGGCCAGACGGTGGTGGTGCGGCACTGACCCGACAGCAGGACGCCCCGGGTCGATCGGCCCGGGGCGTCCTGCTGTCCGTGGGGCGCCCCGCAGGTCGGGCGTCCTGCTGTCTGTCAACCGGGTCCGCCACCATGGAGGCCATGACTCCGCGCTCCCTGTTCCGCGCCGCCGCGGTCGCCGAACTCGTGACCTGGACCCTGCTCATCCTCGGGATGGTGCTCAAGTACGGCCTGGACGCCGGCGACTGGGGCGTCCGCATCGGCGGTGGGGTGCACGGCTTCGTGTTCCTGGCGTACCTGGTGGTCACGACGGTCGTGGCGGTGAACCAGCGGTGGTCGTTCGGGGCGCTCGTGCTCGGCTGGGCCAGTGCCGTCGTGCCGTACGCCACGGTGCCGTTCGAGGTCGCGGTCGCCCGCCGCGGCATGCTCGAGGGCTCCTGGCGACGCTCGCCGGACGCCCACTCGGGCTTCTGGGACCGTCTGCTGTTCTTCGTGGTCCGTCGGCCCGCCGTGGCCACGGGCATCGGGGTCGTGGCCGTCGCCCTGGTCTTCACCGGGTTGCTCGCCGCCGGCCCGCCCGTCCCGTCCCGCGGCTGACGCCCCGCGCGTCCCCTGTCACTTCGTGAGCAGGAATGGTCGGGTTCGTGGTGCGGACGCGACCATTGCTGCTCACGAAGCGCGGCCGTGGTCGCGACCACGGACGGACAGGAGGCCCGGTGCCAGCTGGCACCGGGCCTCCTGTCCGTGGGCCGGTCGCTGCTAGAGCGCTGCCAGCGCCGCGTTCAACGTGGCGGACGGACGCATGACCGCGCTCGTCTTGGCGTCGTCGGGACGGTAGTAGCCGCCGATGTCCGCCGGGTGGCCCTGCACCGAGACGAGCTCGTCGACGATGGTGTGCTCCTGCTCGCCGAGCTTCGCCGCGAGGTCCGCGAACGACGCCGCGAGCTCGGTGTCCTGGGTTTGCGCCGCGAGCTCTTCGGCCCAGTACTTCGCCAGGTAGAAGTGGCTGCCGCGGTTGTCGATCGAGCCGAGCTTCCGACCGGGGGACTTGTCCTGCTCGAGGAACGTCCCGGTGGCACGGTCGAGGGTCTCGCCCAGGATCTTCGCCCGCTCGTTGCCGGTCACACCGGCGAGGTGCTCGAGGCTGACCGCCAGTGCGAGGAACTCGCCCAGGCTGTCCCAGCGCAGGTAGTTCTGCTGCACGAGCTGCTGCACGTGCTTCGGCGCGGAACCACCGGCACCGGTCTCGAACAGGCCGCCACCGCCCAGCAGCGGGACGACGGAGAGCATCTTCGCCGAGGTGCCGAGCTCCATGATCGGGAACAGGTCCGTCAGGTAGTCGCGCAGGACGTTGCCGGTGACCGAGATGGTGTCCTCACCGCGGCGGATGCGCTCGAGCGAGAAGCGCATGGCGTCCTCGGGCGCGAGGATCTCGATCTGCAGGCCGTCGGTGTCGTGCTCGCCGAGGTACTGGCGGACGAGCCCGATGAGGTTCGCGTCGTGGGCGCGGGTCTCGTCGAGCCAGAACACGGCCGGCGTCGCGGAGGCACGGGCGCGGGTGACGGCGAGCTTCACCCAGTCGCGGATGGCGACGTCCTTCGTCTGGCAGGCGCGCCAGATGTCACCGGGCTCGACGTCGTGTTCGATGACGACGTCGCCCGACGCGGTCGTGACGCGGACCACACCGGCGCCGGGGAGCTCGAAGGTCTTGTCGTGCGAGCCGTACTCCTCGGCCTTCTGCGCCATCAGGCCGACGTTGGGCACGGAGCCCATCGTCGACGGGTCGAAGGCGCCGTGGGCGCGGCAGTCGTCGAGCACGGCCTGGTAGATGCCGGCGTAGCTCGAGTCGGGGATGACGGCGAGGGTGTCGTGCTCGTCGCCGTCCGGGCCCCACATGTGCCCCGAGGTGCGGACCATCGCGGGCATCGACGCGTCGACGATGACGTCGCTCGGCACGTGCAGGTTCGTGATGCCCTTGTCCGAGTCGACCATGGCGAGCTCGGGGCCGTCGGCGATGCCCTGCTTGAAGGCACGCTCGATCTCGGCGCCGTTCGGCAGCGCAGCGAGGCCGGCGAGGATCGAGCCGAGGCCGTCGTTCGGGGTCAGGCCCGCGGCGGCGAGGTCGGCGCCGTAGCGCTCGAACACCGACGGGAAGAACGCCTTGATGACGTGCCCGAAGATGATCGGGTCGGAGATCTTCATCATCGTGGCCTTGAGGTGCACGGAGAACAGGACGTCCTCGGCCGCGGCGCGCTCGATCTGCTTGCGCAGGAACGACTCGAGTGCGGCCACGTGCAGCACGGTGCCGTCCACGACCTCGCCCTGCAGGACGGGGATCGACTGCTTGAGGACCTGCTCGCTGCCGTCCTCGGCCACGAAGGTGATCGTCAGGACGTCGTCGGCGGGGGCGATCCAGGACTTCTCGTTCGAGCGGAAGTCGTCGACGCCCATGGTGCTGACGTTCGTCTTCGAGTCGCGCGACCAGGCACCCATGCGGTGCGGGTGCTTGCGGGCGTAGTTCTTGACCGACAGGGGTGCGCGGCGGTCGGAGTTGCCCTCGCGCAGCACCGGGTTGACGGCGCTGCCCTGGACACGGCCGTAGCGGGCGCGGACGTCGCGCTGCTCGTCGGTCGTGGCCTCGTCCGGGTAGTCGGGCAGGTCGTAGCCCTGCGCCTGCAGTTCCTTGATCGCGACCTTGAGCTGGGGGATCGACGCCGAGATGTTCGGCAGCTTGATGATGTTCGCCTCGGGGGTCTTCGCCAGGTCGCCGAGCTCGGCGAGGGCGTCGTCCAGGCGCTGCTCGTCGGTGAGCCGCTCCGGGAACTGGGCGATGATCCGGCCGGCGAGCGAGATGTCGCGGGTCTCGACGTCGACACCCGCGGTGCCGGCGAAAGCCTGGATGACCGGGAGGAAGGAGTGGGTGGCGAGGAACGGCGCCTCGTCCGTGAGGGTGTAGATGATCTTGGCCATGCTGGCGGGTACTCCCTTGTTCGACCGTCGGTACGTCCACGGTACTCGTGGCGCAGGATGTCTCGACATCAAGATACATGGCCCCCGCCTCCGCGCGGCAGATGCTCGGCCGACACCCTGGAGGCGCACTGTCGACACATAGGAACGGTGCGTGGACTGGTCTTCCGCAGCACCAGAGCGAGGGAGAGCGCGCATGACCACCACACGGCAGACCCCGGACGACTTCGGCTGGAGGGCGGAGGACCTGCGGTCCGCCTACGCCTCGGACGGCAGCGGCCCCTACCGGTACGCGCCGGACGGCTCCGGCCCGTTCTCGTACGACCCCGACGGTTCCGGTCCCTGGCTCGTCGGCCCCGAACCCCGACGGAGCGCCAAGCGGTTCGCACCGCGCCAGCGAGGCAGCCGGTCGCGGTTGCGGCGGATCGGGACGGCCTGCACCGCCGGAGCGCTGGCGCTCGCGCTCGCCGTCGGCAGTGTCTCCGTCATCGCGCACGCCGCTCCTCCACACCCGTCGGTGCAGGCGAGCGCCGCGCACGGCTCCGGACCCGACGGAGCCTGAGCCTCAGTCGCCGATCGAGACGCGGAACACCCGGACGCCGGCGGCACGGAGCCCGGCGAGCCCGAGCCGCATGCGCAGGGGCCGGAAGGGCCGACGGAAGCCGGACGACGCCGACGCGGCATCGATCTGGTGCAGGACCTCGGACGTCAGGGTGCGCTCGAGCTTCGGCGCGAGCCGGGTCACCCCGGACACCGTGACGACGATGCGGACGGCGTGCGGCGCGAGCATCGGCGCGATGAGTTCGGCCGCCGCCTGCGCCCGGTGGAACGCGGGGTCGTCACCGGGGCGGCGGATGGCGATGACGGCCAACGCCGCGTCCCAGGTCTCGTCGGGGTCCGGCAGGTCGTCGACCCCGATGACCCGCATCCGCGCGGCGTCGATGCCGGCGCGCACGGCCGCAGCCCGGAGCACGGGCAGGAGTTCCTGGGTACCGGCCAGCACGACGTCGGCCGACGCCAGGTCGACCGTTCCGTACCGCTCACGCGGCGATCGGGCCATGGTGCGGGTCCTTCCGTCGCTTTCCCCTGACCGTACCGATGCGGAGGGCTCGGGGGACGCTTCCGCCCCTGGTGATCACGCGCCTCCCAGCGCACTCGGTAACGAAAAGATCACGGAAGGGCCTGTACAAAGCGACAGAGTCGTGCAGAATGGTGGGCGGCCATGACGACTGCACCCGAACCAGACCAGCACCCGGCGACCCCGGTGGTGCACCTGTCCCGTCGCGCCGCCCTCGAGGCCGAGCGCGCAGCAGCCCGCGGACCACAGCGTCGCAGCAAGACGGCGCCGGTCGCGAAGACCGCCGAGCCCGAGAAGCCGGCCAAGGCTGCGAAGGTCGCCAAGCCGGCGAAGGTCGCGAAGCCGGCCAAGGCACCGAAGGCCGCGAAGGTCGTGAAGCCGGTACAGGCCGTCGTCCTCGCGACCGCGTCCTCGGCCACCGAGCCGGCGGGCCGCCGCTCCGCAGCCGCACGCGCCACCACCGAGCACGTCGACGACCGCATCCAGCGCGTCGTCCGCCGCCCCGCACCCAGGGTGCCCCGCGTCGCCAGCGCACCCCGGGCCTCCCGGTCGGCCCGTGCCGGACGCATCACCCTCACCAGCGCCGCCGCCGCCATCGCGATGTTCGCCGCCTCGGCGATGCCCGCCCACGCGAGCGCCGGCACCTCGATGGCCACGTCGACCATCGCGCCGGTCGTGCGCACCCAGGACTACGCCGTGACCCAGGCGGTCACGGCCGCCGGGTTCGACCGTGACGGCTTCACCGTCGGCGGCGGCTCGACCGTCACCACGAAGACGGCCGGTTCCGCCGACGCCGCGGCGACCGCCGGAGGCGCCGTGTCGTTCGGCGGCGCGGTCCGCTCGCCGTTCCCCGGCCCCGTGCAGATGAGCTCCGGCTTCGGGTACCGCTCGGCACCGTGCGGCGCGTGCTCGTCGCTGCACCAGGGCCTCGACTTCACCCCGGGCATGGGCACGCCGATCGGCGCCGTCGCCGCGGGCAAGGTCCGGGTCTCGGGCACCTACTTCTCGTACGGGAACGCGGTCATCATCGACCACGTGGTCGACGGCCGTCAGGTGTCCACGCTCTACGGCCACATGATCCCCGGCTCGTCGCCGCTCAAGGTCGGCGACACCGTCGCTGCGGGGCAGTTCATCGGGCTCGTCGGGTCCTCCGGCGTCTCGACGGGTGCACACCTGCACCTCGAGGTCCTGATGGACGGCGTCACGCCGATCGACCCGAAGGCGTGGCTCGAAGCCCGCATCGGTCGCTCGCTCACCCTGTAGCGACCGCTCCCGTCACGCGCGGGATCCACAGCCGCTGTCGAGCAGCAGCACGGTGATGTCCCAGTCGGCCTGTGCAGACTCACAGGCATGGACGATCCCCACAGACCGCCCGCCCGTCGTCGATCCGAGGCGGCTGCCCGCTGATGGGCGTCGACACCTGGATCGCCTTCGGGCTCGTCATCCTCTTCGTGCTCGTCGGCGGGGTCTTCGCGGCCGCCGAGATCGCACTCGTCTCCCTCCGCGAATCCCAGCTGCAGCAGCTCGAACACCGCGGCCCCCGCGGGATGCGGGTCGCCGAGCTCGGCCGTGACCCGAACCGGTTCTTGTCCGCCGTGCAGATCGGCGTGACCGTCGCCGGGTTCTTCTCCGCCGCGTACGGTGCGTCGTCGATCGCACCCGACGTCGCCCCGCTGTTCCAGGAGCTCGGCCTCGAGCAGGGCACGGCCGAAGCCGTCGCGCTGGTGCTGATGACCCTCGTCATCGCGTACCTGTCGCTCGTGTTCGGCGAGCTCGTGCCGAAGCGCCTCGCCCTGCAGCGTGCCGAGGGCTTCTCGATGGCCGTCGCCCCGACCCTGGAGCGCTTCGCGGTGCTGATGCGGCCGGTGATCTGGCTGCTCTCGAAGTCCACCGACACCGTCGTGCGACTGCTCGGTGGCGACCCGGACGCCCGCAGCGAGTCGATGAGCACCGAGGAGCTCCGCGGCCTGGTCGACGAGCACACCGGCGTCGACGAGCAGGGACGCCGGATCGCCCGCAGCGCCCTGGACGCCGGTGACCGCACCCTGCGCGAGTCGATGCGCCCCTGGTACGACGTGTCGACGCTGGACGCCGGCCTCTCCGTCGCCGAGGCCACCGACCAGGCCATCGCAGCCGGGCACACCCGGTACCTCGTGACCTCCGGCGGGCGCGACGAGGTCCAGGGCTTCGTGCACCTCCGTGACCTGCTGCGCCCGGTCGAACCCACGGCCCCGGTCGCCACGCTCGTCCGGCCGGTGCTCGCCCTGCCGGAGACGAAGTCGCTGTCGAGCGCGATCGCGGACATGCGCACCGACGGCCACCAGATCGCCCTGGTGGTCGACGAGTACGGCGGCAGCGCCGGCATGGTCACGCTCGAGGCGCTGCTCGAGGACCTCGTCGGCCGCATCCGCGACGAGTGGGACTCCAGCGAGTACGACGAGTCCGTGCTGGCACACGACGGCGTCGACGGCGCCACGGTGCTCGAGGACCTGGCCGCGGACGGCGGTCCTGTCCTGCCGGACGGCGACTACGAGACCGTGGGTGGGCTCGTGCAGGTGCAGCTGGACCGCGTACCCGAGGTCGGCGACGTCGTCCTGGCCGGCGGACACCGCCTCGAGGTGACCGCCATGGACGGTCACCGCGTCGCGCGCGTGCGCATCGGGGCCGACGCCGCGCCCTGACCGGCTGACGGAGCGGGGGAAAGCCCGTGGCGGCGGGCGGTCGCAACACCCCGCGGGACGCCGGCGAGCGGTCACAGGCCGTCGCCTGCGGCGCCACCAGCCGACAGGTCGCGACCCCCCGGCGGGCGGCACGCGACGTGTCGTGACCAGTCAGAGACGGCCGGCGGCCCCGCCGCGGCCCTCCCGCCTGCCGGACGCACGGCCCGGGCACGTACGCTCGTCGCATGGGTATCGACGTGCGCAACGAGATCCGCGACTTCCTGTCCTCCAGGCGGGCGCGGCTCACCCCCGAGCAGGTCGGCATGCCGTCGTTCGGCGGCGGGGTCCGACGCGTGCCCGGGCTGCGACGACACGAGGTCGCCATGCTCGCCGGCGTCAGCGTCGACTACTACACACGGCTCGAGCGGGGCTCGCTCAAGGGCGTCTCGGACAGCGTGCTCGAGGGCCTGGCGAGCGCCCTGCAGCTCGACGAGGACGAGCGCGCGCACCTGTGGGACCTCACGCGCCTGGCGAACTCCGGCGCGAAGGTCATGCACCGGAACGTGCCGACCCGCGTGCGCCCCGGCGTACAGCGGCTGCTCGACGCCATCACCGGCGCACCGGCCTGGGTGCGGAACGAGCGCGGGGACGTCGTCGCGACGAACGAGCTCGGCCGCGCGCTCTACGCTCCGCTCTTCGCCGGCCCCGGACGCCCGGTGAACACCGCACGCTTCACGTTCCTCGACCCGGCCGCCCGCGACTTCTTCCCGGACTGGGCACAGACCGCGAAGGACGCCGTGGCCGTGCTCCGGACCGCCGCGGTGTCGAACCCCTGCGAGCCGGGGCTCATCACGCTCGTCGGTGAGCTCTCCACCCGGAGCGAGGAGTTCCGCGGCTGGTGGGCCGCCCACGACGTCCGGATGCAGCGCACCGGCAAGAAGCGCATCGACCACCCGATCGTGGGGGAGCTGCGGCTGTCCTACGAGGCGCTCGACCTGGTCGCCGACCCCGGCCTGACGCTGTTCTCGTACTCGGCCGAGCCGGGCAGCGAATCCGAGCGGTCGCTCGCGCTGCTCGGCAGCTGGGCCGCGACGGAGCGGGCCGAGCAGTACGCGGCCCTGCGCGAGTCGGAGTCCGAGTCCGAGTCGGTCGACTGACCCGGACCCCGGACCGCCAGGAGCCTCAGCCCCGAGGCCGGACCGTCACGCCTGGGGCGGCACGTCGCCGTCGAAGAGCTCCGGCGAGCGCATCCGCTCGATGCGCAGCTGCCGCTCCGTCGCCGACAACCGCAGCACACGGATCGCGGCGAACACGAGCACGATGAGGGCGACGGCCAGCACGGCGAGCGCCAGCACGAACAGGGCGTAGAGGACGACGACGAATCCGAGACCACTGTCTGCGAGCATCCGTCGAACATAGCAGCGCGGGTTCGTAGGGTGGGGACGTGACGAGGACGACGGACGGCTCAGCAGGGGATGCGGACCACCGGCAGCACCGCCGGCCCGAACCCGCGTTCGCCCGTGCGGTCGCGAAGGCCCTCGGCGACGCCCGGACCGTGCTCGACATCGGTCCCGGTGCCGGTTCGTACGCGCCGACCGACCGCGACGTGACCGCCGTGGAGACCGCCGGAGACCTGCCCTTCGCCGACGACACCTTCGACGCCGCGATGACGACCTTCTCGCTGCACGAGTGGTACGACCTCGAAGGCGTGCTCGCCGAGGTGCGTCGGGTGACCCGGGGCCCGATCGTGGTCCTGACGTTCGACCCCGACCGCATCGAGCGCTCCTGGCTCGCCGAGTACGCGCCCGAGGTGCTGGCGGCGGACGCCCGTCGCCATCCGGCACTGCAGCGGATCGCCGACGCACTGGGCGACGACACCGTGACGAGCACCCCGCTGCCGATCCCGTTCACGTGCGTCGACGGGTTCGCCGAGGCGTACTACGCCCGCCCCGAGCGACTGCTCGACCCCGGCGTGCGCCAGGCGGACCCGGCGTGGGGACTGGTCGACGAGTTCACCGTCCGGCGGTCGGTGGCAGCGCTCCGGACCGCGCTGGAGGCGGGGGAGTGGGACCGGCGGCACGGGTCGCTCCGGATCCGCCCGACGTACGAGGGCTCGGTCGTCCTGGTCACGGCGACGCCGAACCGACCGCGGACGGACCGGGCCGGGCTTGACACCCGGTCGTAGGCTGGTCGGGTGAGCTTCCAGGAGGTGGTCGGCGCCCGTATCGCCGGCATCAGGGCGTGAGGCCCTCGGTCGTGCCCTCGGGTGCGGCCGACCTCGTCGAACCCTGACCTCCTCTGCCCGGTGCGGCGTGCGTCCGCACGCCCCGGGCCCGCACGAAAGCGATCACCCATGCTCCCCATCACGGAGAAGACCCTCCGCACGTCCTTCGTCAACGCCTCGCGCAAGGAGGTGTCCGACCTCACGCTGCCCGCCGACTTCGAGACGCTCGACTGGGACGCGCTCGACTACCTCGGCTGGCGCGACCCGAAGATCGGGCGGCGTGCGTACGCCGTCGTGCCGACCCTGGACGGCGACCTGATCGGCATCCTGTTCCGGCAGGCCGAGGCCTCGTCCCGCTCCCGGGCCCAGTGCTCGTGGTGCCAGGACGTCAAGCTGCCGAACGACGTCGCGTTCTACAGCGCGAAACGGTCCGGGCCGGCCGGACGGAACGGCAACACCGTCGGCACCCTGGTGTGCCAGGACTTCCAGTGCTCGCGGAACGTCCGGAAGCTGCCGCCGCCCGCCTACGAGGGCTACGACGTCGAGGCAGCGCGCCTCCGGCGCATCGAGGACCTGCAGGTCCGGGCCGCGTCCTTCGCCGCGGAGGTCTGAGACGCCGGCGTCTCGCGTCCGCAAACGCGACTGACGACGGACGGGAGGCCCGGTGCCAGCTGGCACCGGGCCTCCCGTCCGTCATGCGGTCGCGTCTACCGGCCGATGGTCGACATGTCGGGGTAGCGGTCACCGGTCGGGACCGGCAGCGCCGACAGGCGCGACAGCTGGTCCGCGGTGAGGGTCAGGTCGGCTGCGCCGACGTTCTCCTCGAGGCGGGAGACCCGCTTCGTGCCGGGGATCGGGACGATGTCGTCGCCCTGGGCGAGCAGCCAGGCGAGCGACACCTGCGCCGGGGTGGCGCCGGCCTCGGTGGCGATCTCCTTGACCGCGTCGACGATGCGCATGTTCTGCTCGAACGCCTCTTCCTGGAAGCGCGGGTTCGCCAGGCGGAAGTCGTCGGAGTCCAGGTCGGACGGCTTCGTGATCGCGCCGGTCAGGAACCCGCGGCCGAGCGGCGAGTACGGCACCAGGCCGATGCCGAGCTCGCGCAGGGTGTCGAGCACGTCGCCCTCGGGGTCCCGCGTCCAGAGCGAGTACTCGCTCTGCAGCGCGGTGATCGGGTGGACGGCGTGGGCCTTCCGGATCGTCTCGGGTCCGGCCTCGGACAGGCCGATGTGGCGGATCTTGCCCTCCTGCACGAAGCCGGCGAGCTGCCCGATGACGTCCTCGATCGGGACGGCCGGGTCGACGCGGTGCTGGTAGTAGAGGTCGATGTGGTCCGTGCCCAGGCGACGGAGGGAGCCTTCGAGGGCCTCGCGCACGGACTCGGGTTGGCTGGAGATCCCGCGCTGCTGCGTCGGCGTCTCCTCACCGGCCTCGTGCTGGTACAGGCCGAACTTGGTCGCGATGACGACGTCGTCGCGACGGCCCTCGAGCGCACGGCGCAGGAGTTCCTCGTTCGTGTAGGGGCCGTACGCCTCGGCGGTGTCGAACAGGGTGACGCCGAGGTCGATCGCGCGGTGGATGGTGCGGATCGACTCGTCGTCGTCGGTGCCGGCGCCCGTGTAGAAGGCGCTCATGCCCATGGTTCCGAGGCCGATCGGTCCGACCTCGAGGTCTGCGAGCTTGCGTGTCTGCATGCTGCAGGTCTACTCCCGGTCCCCCTGACGGCGGGAGGCACTGGCTGTACCCGCCTCCGCACCACTACGCTGCGAGGGACGGGGCAGACGCCCCGGGCTCGGGGGAGTGTCATGGTCGTCATCTGGATCGTCATCGCCGTGGTCGTCGTGCTCGGCACCCTGCTCGTCGTGCTCGAGGTGCAGAACCGCCGTCGGCGGCGGGCGCTCGAAGCGATCGAAGACCTGTCGGACCCGCGTGACAGCGCACGCGCCGCGGCCGAAGCCGAAGCTGCGCACTCCAGGACCGAGGGGCTCGCCAAGTCCGCGCACCCTGGCATCACGGGCGCCGGCGGCGGCTTCCCCGGCTGAACCGCCCGACCCCACCGCCCGCCGATTGTCGGGAGCGGCTGGTGGTGTGTCGGCGGACGGCCGCGCGCTTCGTGAGGTTCCTCCAAGGTGCTCGCACGATTGGTCCGCGCACTGGTGTGATCGTCCCGTGAACCTGTACTTCCGACTGCTCCTGCTGCAGCTGCGCACCCGTCTGCGCGCTCGGGTCGGTGGGCGCCGCCGGGCGTCGCTCTGGGACGAGGTGCGGACGCCGTTCCGGGTGGTCCCGACCGACCTCGACCCCCTGCGGCACGTCAACAACGGCAAGTACCTGTCGATGCTCGACCTCGGTCGGCTCGACCTGATGCTCCGCTCCGGCTACTGGGCCGCGCTGGCCGAGCACGGCTGGTACCCCGTCGTCTCGGCGCAGACGATCACGTACAAGCGGTCGCTGACGCTCGGGCAGCGGTTCGAGCTCCGCACCCACGTGCTCGGGGTCGACGACCGTGCCGTGTACCTGGAGCAGACGTTCGTGCGACAGGGTGCCGTGATGGCCCGCGCCGTGGTGCAGGCCCGGTTCCTGCGGCGTTCCGGCGGGACCGTGCCGACCGCGGACCTGCTCGAGGCGGCGGGTGGCGCGGACCGCGACCTGACCGTGCCCGACTGGGTGCACGACTGGGCGAGTGCGACCCGGATCAGCAGCGGTGCGGCGTAGACAGGTCCGGTGACCGAACCAGCAGGCTCCCACCGGACGACCGCCACCTCGCGCCGCACGCTCATCGCCGGCGGCGTCGGTCTCGGTGTCGCCGGCATCCTCGCCGCCTGCAGCAGGCCGGGGCCCGAGCCCAGCCGGTCACCGAGCGCCGCCCCGACGCGCTCGCAGACCCCGGACCCTGCACCGAGCGCTTCCCCGGACCGCGGCCCGGACTCGTGGGATGCGCTGGCCGCCGCGGTGTCCGGCACCGTGCTGCGCTCCGGCGCCGCGGGGTGGGACGACGCCCGCGTGCTCGAGAACCCGCGCTTCGACGACGCCGACCCGCGGGGGATCCTGCGGGCGGCGGACACCGCGGACGTGCAGGCCGGCCTCGCCTTCGCCCGGACCACCTCGACGCCGGTGGCGCTCCGGGCCGGCGGGCACTCGTACACGGGGTGGTCGGCCGGCGGGGCTCCCGGCACCGGCGTGCCGCGATCGCTGGTCATCAGCACGCAGGACCTGGACGGCATCGACCTGCACGACGACGGGACCGTCACGATCGGCCCGGGTGCCCGGCTCGGCGACGTATACGCCGAGCTCGCGGAGGCCGGACGGGCGATCGGCGCCGGTTCGTGCCCGACGGTCGGCATCGGCGGACTGACCCTGGGTGGTGGAGTCGGCGTCCTCGTCCGGTCCTTCGGTCTGACCTGCGACCAGCTCACCGGGGCAACCCTCGTCACCCCGGACGGGGCCGTGCACCGGGTGTCGACGTCCCGCGAACCCGACCTGTTCTGGGCCTGCCGCGGCGGGGGCGGTGGAACCGTCGGCGTCGTGACCGCACTGACGTTCCGGACGCACGCCGCGCCTCCCGTCCTGCTCTTCACGATCACGTTCGCGTGGTCGGCCGCCGCTGCCGTGGTGCGTGCCTGGCAGGACTGGGCACCGACCGCCGACCGGAAGCTGTGGTCGTCCCTGAAGCTGCTGAACGGCAGTCGGCACACCGCGCCGACCGTCACCGTGACCGGTGTGTGGACGGGGTCGAAGACCGGGGCCGACACTTCCGTCGACGGTTTCATCGCCGCCACCGGAGCGAAGCCGCTCGCCCACACCGGGCGGGTGCTCACCTACGGTGCCGCGATGTCGGCGTTGGCGGGGAAGCCGCAGCGGGTGTCCGAGGCGGCGACGTCGTCGATCGGCTCGGCGAAGCTCACCGACCCGCAGATCGACGTGCTCGTCGCCCAGGCGGCCGCGGCGGGTGACGTGACGGGCAACCTCGAGGGTGGGGTGGCGCTCGACGCGCTCGGCGGCGCCGTGGCGGACGTCGGCGCGGGGGACTCGGCCTTCCCCTGGCGGTCGGCGTTGATGACCGTGCAGTACACGGCGGTGTTCGCGGACGGGGCGGATCCCGCGCCGTTCGATGCGTACGTGCGGGGGTTCCGGGAGGCGATGCGACCGGCGTGGGGCGACGCGGCGTACGCGAACTACTGCGATGCATCGATCACCGACCCGTCCGTGTACTTCGGCGACAACACCGCGCACCTGCACCGCATCGCCGAGCAGGCCGACCCGGCGGGCGTGCTCGCGCAGCCGCACTGGGTCTGACGCACGCGAGTCTCGGGCCGGACCCGCGGCCGGCCGGTCCTACGATGACCGCATGGACATCGTCGACCTGGTGCTGCCGGACGTCGCCGCGTGGCGCGCCTGGCTCGACGACCACGAGCACGAACCCGACGGGGTGTGGCTCGTCCTCGCCAAGAAGGGCGTCACGGAACCGACGACGCTGACCTACGACACGGCCCTCGACGAGGCGCTCTGCTCCGGGTGGATCGACGGGCAGCGGCGCGGGCGCGACGACACCACCTACCGTCAGCGGTTCACCCCGCGCCGGAAGGCCTCGCTGTGGTCCCAGCGGAACCTCGGCCTGGTCGCGGCACTCATCGCCGAGGGGCGGATGCGGGAGCGCGGGCACGCCGAGATCGAGCGCGCGAAGGGTGACGGCCGGTGGGACCGCGCCTACGCCGGATCCGCCACGGCCACGGTGCCCGAGGACCTGCAGGCCGCGCTCGACGCCGCCCCCGCAGCCGCCGCACTGTTCGCCGAACTCGACGCCACGAACCGGTACGCCGTGCTGCACCGCATCACCACCGCCCCGAACGCCACGGTGCGGACGAACCGGCTCACCAAGCTCGTCGGCGGACTCGAACGCGGGGAGACCCCGTACCCGCGGCCCACCCGTCCGTAGACCCTGCGAACCCGGGGAGCGGTCGGGGGACACCGACTCAGGGACCGGCAACGCACCGGGCGTAGACCGGGGACATGACCACAGGCACTGACACCACGAACCGTCCGGCCGCGTCCTCCGGCACCTTCCGCATCGGCGGCGACCTCGAGGTCAACCGGCTCGGCTACGGCACCATGCAGCTCACCGGTCCCGGCGTCTGGGGACCGCCGAAGGACCACGACGAGGCGATCCGCGTCCTCAAGCGCGCCGTCGAGCTCGGCGTGAACTTCTTCGACACCGCCGACTCGTACGGCCCCTACGTCGCCGAGGAGCTCCTCAAGGAGGCCCTGCACCCCTACGGCGACGACGTCGTCATCGCCACGAAGGCCGGCCTCACCCGCACCGGCCCGAACGTCTGGCCGCCCGTCGGCCGCCCGGAGTACCTCCGGCAAGAGGCGGAGATGAGCCTCCGCCGTCTGGGCCTCGAGCGCATCGACCTGTTCCAGCTGCACCGCATCGACCCGAAGGTCCCGCTCGAGGACCAGGTCGGCGAGCTGAAGAAGCTGCAGGACGAGGGCAAGATCCGCCACATCGGCCTGTCCGAGGTCTCCGTCGACGAGGTCAAGGCCGCGCAGGAGATCGCCACGATCGTCTCCGTGCAGAACCTGTACAACCTGCAGAAGCGTGACGCCGAGGAGCTGCTCGACTGGTCCGAGGAGCAGGGCATCGGCTTCATCCCGTGGTTCCCCCTGGCGACGGGTGGCCTGACCGGCGAGGACTCGCCGCTCACCGAGATCGCCGAGCGCAAGGGCGCCACCCCGGCACAGCTCGCGCTCGCCTGGCTGCTCAAGCGCTCCCCGGTGATGCTGCCGATCCCCGGCACGTCGAGCGTCGCGCACCTGGAGGACAACCTCGCGGGTGCCACCGTCGAGCTGACCGACGACGAGTTCGAGGAGCTGGCGAAGCTGGGTCACTGACCCTTCGGACGCGACCACGGGTCGCGAACGCGACCACCGGTCGGACGGGAGGCGCGGTGCCAGCTGGCACCGCGCCTCCCGTGCGTTTTCCCGCCCTGTCCAGATCCGTGCTTGCGCAGGTATACCGGGTATGTGCATACTCAGTATGGCCACGGTGGCCCGGGACAGGGGAAGTGTCATGAGCGTTCGGATGGGCGTACTCGCGCTGCTGGTGGGGGGACCCGGCTACGGGTACCAGCTCCGGGGGGAGTTCGAGCACCGCACCGGCGGGAGCTGGCCGCTGAACATCGGCCAGGTCTACACGACCCTGGACCGCCTGGAACGCGACGGCCTGGTGGCCCGCGGTGACGCCGACGACGACGGACACGTCGTCTACACGGCGACGGACGCGGGTCGCGCCGAGGTGGCGCGCTGGTTCAGCGAGCCCGTGCCGGCCAAGCGGGGCCGCGACGAGCTGGCGATCAAGTTCGCCCTCGCCGTGACCGTGCCCGGGGTCGACGTCGCCCGGCTGGTGCAGGTGCAGCGCGGCGCCGCGATCCGGAACCTGCAGGACCTGACGCGGCTGAAGCGGACGACCGACCCGTCGACGGACCTGGCGTGGTCGCTCGTGCTCGAGTCGATGGTGTTCCAGGCCGAAGCCGAGGTGCGCTGGCTCGACCACGTGGAGTCGAGTGTCGCGCGGTACCGGCCGGACGAGCACCCAGCGGCGCCTGCCAGTGCCGACACTGCCGCTGCCGCTGCGCGGAGCGCACGGTGACCGCCGCACCGCTCCTGCAGCTCGACGCCGTGAGCGTGCACTACGGCTCCGGCGCGAAGGCCGTCACGGCCCTGGCCGGTATCGACCTGCGGGTCGAGCGTGGCGAGATGGTGGCCGTGATGGGCACCTCGGGGTCGGGCAAGTCGACGCTGCTCGCCTGCGCCGGCACCCTGCTGCCGCCGACGAGCGGTGAGGTGCTGATCGACGGCTCCTTCGTGTCCGACCGTCCCGCCAAGGAGCTCGCAGCGCTGCGCCGCCGACTCATCGGGTTCGTGTTCCAGGACTTCAACCTGATCCCCTCGCTGACCGCGGTCGAGAACGTGGCACTGCCGCTCGAGCTCGACGGGTGGAAGGCCTCGCAGGCCCGCCGCGCCGCGGAACTCGCGCTGGACAACGTCGAGCTGTCGCACCGCGCCGACGCCTACCCGGACGACCTGTCCGGCGGCCAGCAGCAGCGCGTCGCGATCGCCCGCGGCGTGGTCGGGGAGCGTCGACTCGTGCTCGCCGACGAGCCGACCGGAGCCCTCGACTCGCAGACCGGCGAGGTCGTGCTCCGCATGCTCCGTCGGCACGTCGACGCCGGAGCCGGCGCCCTCCTGGTGACCCACGACGCCCGGCACGCGGCCTGGGCGGACCGCATCGTGTTCCTGCGCGACGGTCGGGTGGTCGACGAGACCGTGTACTCGGGCGTCGAGGCGGCGCTGACGGACCGGACCGCCTCGTGAGCCGTGGTCGGCGTGCCGGGACCGGCCGGACGCCGTTCGCCCTCCGACCGGCGCTCCGTCTGGGGCGTCGTCTGGCGTTCGCGAAAGCGGGCCGTGCGGCACTGATCATCGCGCTCATCGGGATCCCCACCGCCGGGTTCGCCGCCGTCGCCGTCGTGGTGCAGTCGACGCAGCCCACGGTGACCGAGCAGCTCGACCACGACCTCGGCCAGGCATCGGCGCAGATGCGGGTGTCCGGCCCGGACCTGCCCGGCATGGTGCAGGACCCGGTGCAGTGGCAGTTCACCGACTCGAAGCGGAACAGCCCCGTCACGAAGTCGGACGAGGACTCACCGTTCGCGAACGTCCTGGCCCACGTGCCCGACGGCGCGCTGGCGATCCCGGTCGGCGGCACGCCCGTCGTGGTGCAGGGTGCGCACGGCCCCGTCGGACTGACCGCGGTGGAAGGCAGCGTCTGGGACCCGTCGCTCGAGGGCCACTGGCACGTGCTCGACGGCTCCAGGCCGACCACGCGCAGCGAGCTCATGGTCACGCCGGCGACGCTCGACCGCCTCGGGGCGCGGATCGGTGACACGGTGGACCTGACCGACCCGGTCACCAAGCGCTTCACGATCACCGGGACCATGACCGACCTGGGGACGGACCCGGGGACGCAGGGGGTGTTCCTGCCCTGGGGCACGACGCTCTCGACGACCGACACCACCGACGACGTCGGGCTCGACGACGTCACCGTGTACCTGCCGTCGGACGCCCCGACGTGGTCGGAGATCCGGCAGCTCAACGCGCACGGCATCATCGTGCAGTCGCGTCCGGTCGTGCTCGACCCGCCCGACGCCCGGCTCCCCGGTGGGCAGCTGAACTCGACAGTCGGCTGGTACCTCGGGGCGATGGGGTTGCTCGGCGTCTTCGCGATGTTCGAGGTCGCCCTGCTCGCCGGGGCAGCGTTCCTGGTCGGCACCCGGGCGGACACCCGCTCGTACGCCATCGTCACGAGCGTCGGCGGCGACAAGCGGTTCGTCCGCACGATCGTCGCAGGGTCGGGCCTGGTGCTCGGGCTCGTCGGCGCGGTCCTCGGGGTCGCCGCCGGCACCGGGATCGGCGTGCTCGCGTTCCGGCTGGTCGACAACGGCAACGTGGTGTCGTTCCCCGGCTTGCACGTGCCGCCGCTCCTGCTGCTGTCGATCGCCGCCGCCGGGGTGCTCGCCGGACTCGTCTCCGCGCTCGTCGCCGCACGGTCCGCCACCCGGATCAACGTGCTCGCGGCGCTGCGGGGCTCGCTCCGTCCGGTGCCCGTCAGCCGTCCGGCCCGCCGTCGTCGGCGCATCTGGGGACCGCTGCTCGTGGTCCTCGGCGCCGTGATGACGCTGGCGTGCGGTGTCGGGGTGCTCATGCTCAACGACCGCCCGGTGCAGGAGGACCGGTGGGCCTACGTCGTCGGTGCCGGCGTCGCGATCGGGCCGTGCCTGATGCAGCTCGGGATCGCCATCTGCTCGCCGTGGCTGCTCGCCCTGGTCACCCGGCTCACTTCCCGCGCGGGGCTGTCCGCACGGCTCGCCGCCCGCGACGCCCGCCGCAACCCGGTCCGCACGGTGCCGGTGCTGGCGAGCGTGATGAGCGTCGTGTTCGTGGCGTCGGTCGTGATCACGTGGAGTGCGTCGAGTCAGGCCCAGTACGTCCGTGGCTACGAGTACTCCACGGCGGTCGGGGTCGCGACGGCCGAGGTGCAGACCGAGACGAAGGACGGTGGCAGTACCGGTCGCCACGACGCGGAGCTGACGGCGCACGCCGCGAAGGTGGTGTCCGGGGTCTTCGACCAGGACCGCATCCGGGTGCTCGGTGTCGCCCAGGGGCAGCCGGGCGACACCCCCTCGACCGTCACGATCCCGCACCGCTGGAGCGCGTACGACTGCCCCGCGAACGACACGACGAGCTGCTCGTACTACCTGGACACGGCGAGCGCGTCGAGTCCGCACATCTGGACCGGGACCGTCGACGACTACGCCGTGCTCACCGGGCACCGGCCGTCCGCCGCCGTCCGGAGCGCGCTCGAGGGCGGTCGCGCGGTGTCGCTCTGGCCGGAGTACGCCCACGACGGCGCGGTCCGCGTCGACACCTTCCACGACCGGACGTGGGAGAGCGAGCCCATCACCGAGCGGAGCCGACCGGCGGCCAGCGTCTCCATCCCCGCCGTGCTCGACGTGCAGACCCCGCGGATCCAGGTCGGCGTCTTCATGACGAAGGCGACCGCCGAACGGTACGGCGTCCCGGTGGTCGACGGCATGCTCGTCACGACGCTGCCCCACGACATCCAGCCGGCCCAGTGGGACGAACTGAGCTCGGCGTGGCAGAGCTTCGGCGGCGACGACCGTGCACGGTGGAGCGGCCCGTCGTTCATGTACGAAGCCGGCCCCACCGACAACGAGGCGATCATCCGGGCGATCGTGCTCGCACTGGCGGCGGCCGTGACGATCGGTGCGACGGCGGTCGCGATCGGACTCGCACGGTCCGACGGCCGGCGGGACGACGAGGTGCTCGACGCCATCGGTGCCGCACCACGCCTGCGCCGAGGGGTGTCGACGTGGCAGGCGGCGATCCTGGCCACGGTCGGCTCGGTGATCGGGACGCTCCTCGGACTCCTGCCGATCCGCGCCCTGACCCTGCGGTTCACCGAGAGTCCGGTCGGGGTGAACCACATGCCCTTCGTGCCGGACTGGCCGGTGCTGGCCCTGCTCGCGATCGGTCTGCCCCTCGTGGTGACGGCCGGGGCCTGGCTGACCTCGCGGGGTCGGCGGCGGGTGGCGGTGCGACGGGCGCACTGACGCCACGGGAGGCCCGTGGCGGCGTCGCCACGGGCCTCCAGTCCGTCACACGGTGAGCAGGAACGGTCGGGTCGCTGTGCCGGACCCGACCATTCCTGCTCACGAAGCGGCGAGCGCCGCGCTCACGCGAGCTCGGGCAGCGCCTCCGCGTAGGTGCGGAAGCCGCCGCGCTCCGTGTGGATCGCCCACAGGCGGTCGGCGATGGACTCCCCGGAGTGCTCGGGCTGCCCGTCATCGATGCCGAACGGGATGATGAGCTGGCCGACGTGGACGTCCTCGTCGCGGACGGCGTCGTGCAGCAGCTGCGCGTAGGCGCTCTCGGCCGCGAAGGCGACGGACGTTCCGGTGACGCGGGCGCCCGGTCGGACCGCGCTGCCGCCGTTGACGAACAGGATCGTGCCGTGGCCGATCGCGCGCATGCCGGGCAGCACCTGGCGGACGGCGTTGACCGAGCCGTAGACCGAGAACTCGATCGGGCCGACCAGGTCGTCCGCCGTGGTCTCGAGCACCGGGCGCATGTACTCCTTGGCGGGCAGCGGGCTGTACTGCAGCACCTCGATGGGGCCGAGCTGCTCGGTGGCGCGCTCGAGTGCGGTGCGCAGAGAGTCCCCGTCACGGACGTTGGCGGCGAACCCGGCGGCGGTGTGGCCGCGCTCACGCAGTTCGGCGGCGAGGCCGTCCAGCCGGTCCTGGTTGCGGGAGATCAGGGCGACGGCGAAGCCCTCGCGGGCGAAGCGCTCGGCGACGGCGAGGCCGAGGCCCTTGCCGGCCCCGACGATGGCGATGGTGGTCATGCGGTGTACTCCTCGTCGCTCACGTGCTCGAGCCAGGTGGTGGTCGTCGCCGGATCGTCGGCGGCCTCGAGCATCGCGAGGTGTTCCATGGAGTCGGTGGGGGTCGCGCCGTGCCAGTGCTCCTCGCCGGCGGGCGTGTAGACGGTCTGTCCAGCCTGCACCTCGATGACGTGGCCGTCCCGGGTGCCCATCCGCGCGACGCCCTCGGTGACGTGCAGGGTCTGGCCCCTGGCGTGCGAGTGCCACGCGGTGCGGGCGCCGGGCAGGAACCGGACCTTGGCGACGGTCATCGTCTGACCGGGCTCCTTCGGCGAGGCGATGGCGTCGAGGTACACGTCGCCGGTGAACTGCTCGGGCGGGTTCTTGACGGTCGGCTGCTTCGGTTCGATCTGCATGCCGACGACGGTAGGCCGCCGTGCGCACCGTCGGGAGGTGCCGTCAGACCCCCTCAGGGGTTTCCCGAACGCAGCGTGTGTGATCGACCCACGACCCCGGGAGGATCATCGTGGACACACCCGCCGGAACGCCCCGCAGCCGCCGCCTCTGGTCGCTGGCCGGCCTCGCCGCAGTCGCCGCACTGGCCCTCACCGCCTGCACGAGCGGAGACGGAACCGAGCAGGACGGGTCCGACCGCGGCGGTTCGCCGTCGGCGCGCGCGACCGCGCCCGCCGACCTGTCGGCCGGTCAGGTGGCGCTCGACGGTGACACCACCGACGTGGTCACCGGGCTGGAGGCCCCCTGGTCGGTGGTCCTGACGGGTGACGACGGCGACGCACTGGTCAGCGAGCGCGACTCGGCCCGGGTGCTCGAGCTGCGGTCCGACGGCACCACCCGCCAGGTCGGCACCGTCGACGGTGTCAGCCACGGCGGCGAGGGTGGACTCCTCGGGCTCGCGCTGCACGACGACGACCTGTTCGTGTACTCCACGGCCGACGACGGCAACCGGATCCAGCGGTACGAGCTGACCGGTGACACCGGGTCGTGGGGGCTCGGCGACGCGACGACGATCATCGACGGGCTGCCGAAGAACACGTTCCACGACGGCGGCCGGATCGCGTTCGGCCCCGACGACATGCTCTACGCGAGCGTCGGGGACGCCGGCGCGAGCACGGACGCGCAGGACGAGGACTCGCTCGCGGGCAAGATCCTGCGGCTCACCCCGGACGGCGACGTCCCCGCCGACAACCCGATCGACGGGTCGCCGGTGTGGAGCCTCGGGCACCGCAACGTGCAGGGCATGGGGTGGTCGTCGGACGGCACGATGTTCGCGTCGGAGTTCGGTGAGAACACCCACGACGAGCTCAACGTGATCGAGCCCGGGTCGAACTACGGCTGGCCCGAGGTCGAGGGCACCGGTGGCGAGGACCAGGGCTTCGTCGACCCCGTGCAGCAGTGGTCCACCGACGAGGCGTCCCCCAGCGGCCTCGCCGTCGTCGACGACACGGTGTTCATCGCGAACCTGCGGGGCGAGGTGCTCCGGGCGGTGCCGGCCGACGACCCCGGCACCGCGACCGAGTACTTCGCGGGTGACTTCGGGCGCATCCGCACGGTGCTGGAGGGCCCGTCGGACGCCCTCTGGTTCGTCACGAACAACACCGACGGCCGCGGGACGCCGTCGAGCGGGGACGACCGGATCGTCTCCGTCCCGTTCACGCGCACGTGAAAGGGGTTCCCGCAGCCCCTCGCTCGCGCCGGACGGGGCGAAGTACCGTGACGGCATGAACCACCGCGACGAAGCGCGCGACTTCCTCTCCAGCCGTCGCGCCCGCATCACCCCCGAGCAGGCCGGCGTCGAGACCTTCGGCACGCGTCGTCGCGTCACCGGGCTGCGTCGCGAAGAGGTCGCACGCCTGGCCGGCGTCAGCATCGACTACTACACGCGGCTCGAGCGCGGCAACCTGCAGGGGGTCTCGGACAGCGTGCTCGACGCCATCGGCCGAGCGCTGCAGCTCGACCCCGCCGAGCAGGAGCACCTGCGCGACCTGTCGCGGCACCAGAACGAGACCCCGCGTCGCGCCGGTCGTGTCGTGCCCGTCGCTGCCGTCCGACCCGAGCTGCAGTACCTGCTCGACGTGGTCACGGACGCCCCGGCGATGATCATCAACAACCGGCAGGACATCGTCGCCGCGAACGCGCTCGGCTTCGCGATGCACTCGGACCTGGTCGCGGCACCGGTGCGGCCGATGAACTTCTCGCGCTTCATCTTCCTGGACCCGCAGGCGCGCAACTTCTACCAGGACTGGCAGCGGGCCGCGCACACGAACGTCGCGATCCTGCGCCGCGAAGCGGGCCGGACGCCGAACGACAAGGACCTCGCTGCGCTGATCGGCGAGCTGTCGATGCGGAGCGACGACTTCCGCGGCCTCTGGGCAGCGCATGACGTCCGACGCCACTACGCCGGCGTGAAGTCGTTCCGGCACAGCGTCGTGGGGCCGCTCGAACTCCACTTCCAGACGCTCGAACTCGCCGAGGACCCGGGACTCGCGCTCACGATCTACCCGGCGACCCCGGGCAGCCCGACGGCCGACGCCCTGCGGGTGCTGGCCTCGTGGGCGGCGACCGAGGGCATCGCGGAGCGGGCGCGCCAGCTCGCCTGAGGCGGTGGTCGCGACCACCCCACTGACGGGCGCGGCCCGCTCAGCGGTGACGCGCCAGCGTCATGCGGGCCGCGCCGACCGAGCCTGCGAGGGAGGACGGCGCGGGCGGGCACCGCGCCTCCCGTCCGCTCGTGGTCGCGTCAGATCTCCGGGATCACCCGGTCGAACCGGCTCGTGTCCGTCCCGTCCGGGTCCGGGCCGTTGCGACGGCCGGTGTCCAGGGCGTCGAGCCGCGCGAGCTCGTCGTCCGTCAGCGCGAAGTCGAAGACGTCGAAGTTCTCGGCGATGCGACCGGGGTTCGTCGACTTCGGGATCGCGTTCCGCCCCTGCTGCACGTGCCAGCGGAGCATCACCTGCGCCGGCGTCCTGCCGTGCGCCTCGGCGATCGACCCGATCGTCGGGTCGTCCATCACGCTGACCCGCTCGTCGCCCCAGCCCGGGTAGAACGTGATGCCGCCGATGGGAGACCACGCCTGGTCGAGGATGCCCTGCTCGGCGTCGGCCCGCTGGACGTCCGGCTGGGTGAAGTACGGGTGCAGCTCGACCTGGTTGAGCGCCGGGATGACGTCGGACTGGTCGAGCAGGGAGCGCAGGTGGTGCGGCATGAAGTTGCTCACACCGATCGCGCGGACCCGGCCGTCGGCGTACAGGCGCTCGAGGGCCCGGTACGCCTGCACGGTCTGCTCGAAGCGGTCCGGCGCGGGCTGGTGCAGGATCAGCACGTCGATCGTGTCGAAGCCGAGCTTGCCGGTCGCCTTGTCGAAGGCGTGCAGGGTCTCGTCGAAGCCGTAGTCCGAGACCCAGATCTTGGTCTCGACCACGATGTCGTCGCGGTCGACGCCCGAGGCGCGGATGCCCTCGCCGACCTCGCGCTCGTTGCCGTACGCGGCGGCGGTGTCGATGTGGCGGTACCCGGTCTCCAGGGCCGTGCGGACAGCGTCCACGGTCTCCTCCGGGGCGCTCTGGAACACGCCGAAACCGATGGCGGGGATCTCGAGTCCGTTGTTCAGGGTGACTGTCTCCATACCGACGACGCTACGACCGCCGACCCCCTGCTGACGGGTACCAGCAACCCCTGCTTGCGGCACCCGGCCGGCCGTACCGTGGACGCATGGACACCAGAAGCGAAGTGCGCGACTTCCTCCGCACACGCCGCGAGCGGGTCACACCGCAGCAGGTCGGTCTGCCCGACTTCGGTGGGGTCCGCCGAGTCAAGGGACTGCGGCGCGAAGAGCTCGCACTGGTCGCGGGGATGAGCGTCGACTACTACGTCCGGCTCGAGCGCGGGAACCTGACCGGGGTCTCCGAGAGCGTCCTCGAGTCGCTGTCCCGTGCGCTGCGTCTCGACGATGCCGAGCACGCGCACCTGTTCGACCTCGCCCGTCTGCAGAACGCTTCGGGAGCCTCACGCCGGACGATCCCGACGTCGAAGGTCCGGCCGAACGTGCAGCGGGTGCTCGACTCGATCAGCGCCCCCGCCTGGGTCCGCAACGGCCGGTTCGACTTCCTCGCCGGCAACGCGCTCGCCCGCGCGGTGTACTCGCCGCTGTTCCTCTCGCCCTCCGGCACGCCGAACACCGCGCGCTTCGCGTTCCTCGACCCCCGCGGCCAGCAGTTCTGGCGCGACTGGGACGCGGTCGCCGGCGACGTGGTCGCCGCCCTGCGCGCCGAGGCCGCCCGCTCGCCGTACGACAAGGGACTGACCGACCTGATCGGGGAGCTCTCCACCCGCAGTGACGAGTTCCGGCGGCGCTGGGCCGCCCACGACGTGATGCGGCACCGGAGCGGTGTGAAGCGCGTGCACCACCCGGACGTGGGCGACATCGACATGAGCTACGAGACGATGGAGCTCGTCACGGACTCGGGGCTGACCATGGTCGTGTACGGCACCGAGCCCGGCTCGGCGTCCGAGGAACGGCTGCAGCTGCTGGCGAACCTCGCGGCGACGAGCGCGAACGGTGCGACCGGTGCGACGAGTGCGGCGTCGGCGTCGGCGTCGGCGTCGGCCACTTCCACTGCGGCGGCGGAGGACGCGTGAACGAGACCGAGTCCGTCGAGACCGTCATCACGGCTCCGTCGACCGGGTTCGTCAGCCGACTGCGGTTCCGGCTGCGCGCCGAGCAGGAGATCCACGAGCTCACCCGTGACCGCGAGCTCGAGGAACGGGTTCGAGCCGAGGCAGCCGTGCGGCTCGCGCCCGGGCCGTGGCACCTGGGGGAGCTGTTCCGTCGGCGGTGACGGCTGAGGGGGGAGGACAGCACCTGTCACGGCCCCGCGGTCGGCCCTAGCGTCGAGGACATGACCTTCGCCGACACCGACCCCGAGTTCGCCCGGTACCACGCCGACTTCGTGGACGAGACCCTGCGGAACGCCTCACTCAGCGAGCACGACCGTGTGGTCGTCCAGCTCGGTGCGACGATCGCGGCCGAGGCACCGACGGCGTTCCGCGACCTGCTGGAGGCGGCGCTCGACGGCCCGCTCTCGCCCACCGAAGCGAAGGAGATCGTGTACCAGGCGGTGGCCTACGTCGGCTCCGCACGCGTCGGTGACTTCCTGTCGATCACCAACGCCGTGCTCGTCGCCCGCGGGGTCGCTCTGCCGTTGCCCGGGCAGTCGACGACGACCCCGGCGGACCGGCTCGAGCGCGGCCGAGCGGTGCAGGGTTCCGTCGTCGGTGCGGCCCGCGTCGACGCCATGTACGAGAACGCCCCCGCGGACGCCGTGCACTTCCAGCGGTTCCTGTCCGGCAACTGCTTCGGGGACACCGTCGGCCGGGACGGTCTGTCGCTGCCCACCCGTGAACTCCTGACCTTCGCGCTGCTCGCGGCGCTCGGCGGGGCCGACGCGCAGGTGCAGGGGCACGTCGCCGGCAACCTGAACGTCGGGAACACCCGCCAGCAGATGCTGGACGTCCTGACCGTGCTCGTCCCGCTCATCGGCTACCCGCGCACGTTGAACGCCCTGGCCGCCGTGAACGAGGGAGCACCCGCAGCATGAGCACGGACCACTCGATGTCGACGGGCCGGACCCTGCTCTTCGCCGTCGCCGGGGGAGCAGCGGTCGGCAACCTGTACTGGTCGCAGCCGCTGCTCGACGACATCGCATCGTCGCTCGGCACCTCGGCGTCACTCGCCGGGCTGCTCGTCACGCTCACCCAGGTCGGCTACGCCCTCGGCATCCTGCTCGTCGTGCCGCTCGGGGACGTCCTCGACCGCCGGCGCCTCATCCCCTGGGTGCTCGTCGCCTCCGCCGTCGCGCTGCTGCTCGCCGCGATCGCACCGACCTTCGCGACACTCCTGGTCGCCCTGGCGCTGGTCGGGCTGACGACGGTCGCGGGGCAGCTCCTCATCCCGCTGGCCGGGGACCTCGCCGACCCCGCGCAGCGCGGACGCGTCGTCGGCACGATCGCGTCCGGGGTGCTCACCGGCATCCTCGTGTCGCGGACGATCAGCGGCCTGGTCGCGGACGCGTTCGGGTGGCGCGCGATCTACGTCCTCGCCGCCGTCGTCGCGGTCGTCCTCGCCGTGTTGCTGCGGCGGGCCATCCCGGAGCTCGACGCCCGCGGCAAGGTGGCGTACCCGCAGCTCATCCTGTCGGTGTTCCGTGCCGTCCGGACCCACCGGACCGTCCAGGTCACGCTGGTGATCAGCTCCTCGGTGTTCGCCGTGTTCACGATGTTCTGGACCGCCCTGACGTTCCTGCTGAGCAGCGACCCCTACGACTTCTCCACCAGCAGCATCGGGTTGGTCGGCCTGGTGGGGCTCGCGGGTGCCGTGGCGGCGCAGCGGGTCGGGCGACTGCACGACCGCGGGCTGTCGGTACCCGTCACCGGCGGAGCGATCGTGCTCCTGCTCGTCTCCCTGGTCGTCGCCGGGATCGGTGCGCACTCGATCGTCGTGGTGCTGCTCGCCGTGCTGCTGCTCGACGTCGCCGTGCAGGCCGCGAACGTGCTCAACCAGACCCGGCTCTTCTCGGTCGACCCAGCCGCGCGGAGCCGGCTCAACACGGCGTTCGTCACCTCGAACTTCATCGGCGGCGCGATCGGTTCGGCCATGGCGTCGGTGCTGTGGAACGCCGGGGGCTGGACGGCGGTCACGATCGGCGCCGCGGTGCTGGCGGGGTTCGCCGCGACGGTCTGGGTGGTGCACCGGGACCGAGGGCTCGTGGTCGTGCCGGAGCGGGCCTGAGTCAGATCGCCAACTCGACGTCACGGCCGTTGACCGTGACGATGATGCGTGGGTTCTCGGCACCGGTCGCGGTGATGTAGCTCCGGAGAGTGGAGAGCAACATGTCCTCGCGCCGTTCCATCTGCGACACCGCCCCCTGACTGATACCGAGCTCGTGTGCGATCTCGGCTTGCGTGCGCTTCCCCGCTTCACGCACCATCGCCAGGCTCATCGCGTGGACTCGGTCCAGGTCGTCGGCCTCGGTCTCGAGCGCGGCAACAGCGTCCGCGATGTCCGGCTGCCTCAGGAGACGCTCGACGCGGTCGTTCCCGCGGACGAAATCCTTCTTGCCCATCATCGTTCCTTCGTTTCGTCGAGCCAGTGGTCGATCAGTCGGTCGGCTCGGGTACCCACAGTGTCGTAGAAGACGTCTCCCATCGATGCCTTGTCGCCCGAGAACAGCGCCACGACGACCCGGTCCTGAGTGGGCGGGAACCAGCAGATGACGCGCAGGGCGACACCCGGAACGTAGGGATGCGAGACACGCCACACGAGGTGCTTCCGTGACTGGCGGACCCGCTTGATCATCGCCGTGTCCTGGACCGGTGCCTCCTCGAGATCTCGGAGTCGCTTCAGCATGAACGTCAGGAGCTGCAGGCGCCTCCGTCCACGCGGGCTCGTGTCGGCCTCGAGACGATCCAGCTGGTCGTTGAACTCGCGCGGCCAGTCGATCTCCATGCACTGACATTACCCACAACTCATAATAGCTGCAACTAATAACATCCGCAAGGGGTTCCGCAGGGCTCAGACCCCGGGGCTCAGCGGACGAGGGGGTTCGTGACCTCGAGCTCGCCGTGGTCGACGAGCCAGCGCACGGCGTCCAGCACGGTCTCCTCGGCGGTGAACGCCGGCGCGTAGCCGAGCAGACGACTCGCCTTCTCGGTGCTGAAGACCTGGCTGCGGGACAGGTGCTCCCAGCTGGCGTCGGCGTGTTCCGGAGCCGTGGTCTCGCGGAACCGGTCCCAGCTGACGGAGTCGAGCCGGGCCTCCTGGCCGAACCACGACGCTGCCAGGTGGGCGTACCCGCGCGCGGTGAGCGCCGTCGGAGCCGTGACGAAGAAGTCCTCGCCCGCCGCCGCATCGCGGTGCTCGACCGCGAGCTGGAACGCCTGCGCGACGTCGTCGGCGTGCACGTGGGCCATCGTCTCGGCGCCGAGACCGGGGACCTCGAGCGGTTCGCCGGCGGACAGCTTCGTCAGCACCGAGGTGTCGAGGTTGCCGAGCGGACCGATCGGCGTCCAGCCCGGACCGCTGATGTGACCGGGATGCAGCGACGTCGTGACCAAACCGCCTGATGCGGTTTCTTCCTTGAGCATCCGGGCGATGGCGTCCTTCTGGACGCCGTAGTCGCCGAACGGCGGCGTGGCGTTCTGCTCGGTGATCGGCAGCACGTGCGAGACACCGGCGCGCCAGATCGAACCGCAGTGCACCAGGTGCGTGCCGGTGCCGCGGAGCGCGTCGACCAGCGCTGCGGCCGACGACTCGGTGAAGCAGACGAGGTCGACGACGGCGTCGGCACCGAGCGCGGCGATGCGGCTGCCGAAGGTGCCGTCACGGTCCTCCTGCTCGCGGTCGGCGGTGATCCGCTCGACCTGCTGCCACTCCGGGGCGTCGGCGTAGGGGGTGCTCGTGCCGCGCGTGACGGCGACGACGCGGTGCCCCGAGCGGACGAGACGGGGGACGAGGAACGAGCCGATGTGGCCGGTGGCTCCGATGACGACGATGTGCATGGTGGCCACCGTAGGCCGAGGCGTGCGGATCGTGAGCAGGAACGGTCGGGTGCGGCGGTGCGACCCGACCGTTCCTGCTCACGAAGCGCGCCGAGCGCCACGCTCAGTCGGCGGTGATGACCTTCACGGAGCCGGCGATGGTCGCGGCGTCCTCGGCGAGCGCGACGACGGGGTCGGGCAGGCCGGCGCCCCCGAGGGCCTTGCGCACACCCCAGCCGACGAAGCTGCCGACGAGGGCACCGACGCCACCGAGGATCGCGCCCTCGATCCGCAGGTCGCGCTTGCCCGTGGTGCCGAGGGCGGCACCGGCGAGGGCACCGGACGCGACACGTCCGAGCAGCGCCGAGGGGGCGATGCGGTTCGGGGTCTTCGGCAGCTTGTCGCCGATGAGCTCACCGACGGCGGAGGCCACGAGCAGCCCGCGGCCGACCGGGGTGCTGAAGACCTTCCACTGCTGCCACGAACCCTTCAGCGAGGACCGGTCGTGGTTCAGTGCGAGGACGGCGAGCGGGGTGGCGCTCCGGCCGCCGCTCATGATGCCGAGGACCAGGGTGCGGACCAGGGTGTGCTGCTCGTGCTGCTTGCTCATCGTGACTCCTGTCGTGTTGCCCCCGACGGTACGCACGGTGACCTCGCGTGTTCCGAGCATCGCGAGCGATCGCCGGGCGGACGTCCGGCGATCGCCGAGCGGACGTCCGGCGTTCCCCGGGTACGGAGCCTCCCCGAGTAGCGTCCGGCGCATGAGCAACGTCATCGTCCTCGGCGGCCACGGCAAGGTCGCACTCCTCGCCACCCGCATCCTGTCCGAGCGCGGACACACGGTCACCTCCGTCATCCGGAACGCCGACCAGTCCGACGAGATCCGGGCGCACGGCGGCGAACCGCACGTCGCGGACATCCAGCAGCAGTCCCTGAACGACTTCGCCGAACTGATCCGCGGGCACGACGCCGTGGTGTGGTCGGCCGGTGCCGGTGGCGGTTCCGTCGACCGGACCTGGGCCATCGACCGCGACGCTGCGGTGCTGTCGATCCAGGGGGCGAAGCAGGCCGGCGTCGACCGCTACGTGATGGTGTCGTGGTCCGGGTCGCAGCTCGACCACGGGATCCCCCAGGACCAGGACTTCTTCGCGTACGCGCAGTCGAAGATGATCGCCGACGCCGTGCTCCGCGACTCCGGGCTGCAGTGGACGATCGTCGCGCCGAGCACCCTGACCGACGACGAGCCGACCGGTTCCGTCGACTGGGACGGCTCGTCGACCGAGGTGCCGCGCGGTGACGTGGCGCACGTGGTCGCCGACGTGGTCGAGAACCCCGGCACGGCCGGCAACACCTTCCGGTTCAACACCGGGTCGACGCCGGTGGCGGAGTTCCTGCGCGCCGACGCGGTCTGACCGGGACCTCCAGACCCACAGACAGACACGGACGGGGTCGCGGCGGTTCTCCGCCACGACCCCGTCCGTGTGTCTGCAGGGCGTCGAGCTCAGTAGAGCGTCGAGATGCCCGTCATGTCGCCGCGGCCGAGCGTGCGCCCACCGAGGTCGCAGTACCCGCCGGACGGCTTCATGACCTGGCCGGTGCCGGAGTCGACGTGCCCCAGTCCGTACAGGTGGCCCCACTCGTGCGTCGCGACAGCCTGGGTGTCGAAGCGCGTGCCCGAGCAGGTGGCCGTCGAGCTCCACTGGAAGCCGGTGGCGTAGCGCTGGTCGGCCTCACGGGCGTTGCCGTCGCCGTCGTACCAGACGCACGTGACGCCGAGGGTGCCGGAGGGGAGCTTCCCCCAGCCCATCACGTTGTAGCCGTTGCTCGACGCGCAGCCGCCGCTCGCGGTGAAGTTCGGCGCCTGCTTGGCGAGACGCAGGTAGGTGTTGCTGGCGGTCGACGTCACGGTGCGGCTGCACGCCGAGATCTTCCCGGTCCACGTGGTCGCGGCCTTGCGCAGCGCGTCCTTGGCGTACGTCGACTTCTGGCCGGTCTCGTTGTAGTACCACTGCACGGTGCCCGGCCAACGGTAGCCGGGGCTCCCGGCCGGCTTCCACGCGGTGCTCGTGCACTTCGTGGTCGCGGCGGTCGCGGCACTCGACGTCGCCGTGGCGGCCTGGCCCTGCGCGCGCTCCTGCTGCACGGCGGGGGCGGACCCGCGCCATTCCTCGTCGACGCGGACCGCGACGCCCGCTGCCCCGTTGTTCGCGACGACGATCTCGGCGAGCTCGGGTGCGCCCGGTGCCGAGGTGCTGCTCGCCATCACGCTCTCACCCGGAGCGGGGAGTGCGAAGGTGCGTCCGTCGGGCGTCACGACCGTGCCGGAGGTCGCCGTGCAGCCGCTCTCGAGCGTCTGCACGGACAGGGTCCCGGGGGCGCAGCTCGTGCCGGCCCCCGGGGTCGCCGCCTGGGCGGGTGCTGCGGTCAATGTGAGACCGGCGAGGATCGCGACGATCGCCCCGGTGCTCAGCGCGTTCCTGACAGGACGCATGGTTCCCTTCCAGCGGCAGGCCACGTGGCCCCCGCTCCTGATCGGGATCCATGCTCGCCGATGACCCCGCACCGGGTCCAGGACTGCGCTGCGGGGACACGCCCCCAGTCAGGGGCGGCGCTCAGGCCATCTGCGAGTAGAAGCGCTCCGGTGCCTCGGCGAGCGACGCCTTCACCATCCGGCTCCAGTCGTCGACGAGCACCTCGGCCGCGCCGCGCTCCACACCGTCGAGTGCCGCACGGGCCACGTCCGTCGGGTCCGTCTTCGGGCCGTCGTAGTCGCCCATCATGTCGGTGTCGGCCGCACCGAGGTGGAGTCCCTGCACGCTGATGCCCCGGTCGGCGAGCTCCAGGCGGACGGCGTTCGTCATGTTCCACTCGGCCGCCTTCGCCGCGGCGTAGCCACCGGCGCCGGGCGCCGCAAACCAGGACAGTGCCGACAGCACGTTGACGATCGCGCCGCCGCCGTTCCGCTCGATCACCGGCGCGAAGGCGCGGATCATCGACAGGCTGCCCCAGAAGTGGGTGTCCATGGCCTTCCGGACGATGGTCAGGTCGTCGGTCACCAGGGAGCCCTGCGTCGAGATGCCGGCGTTGTTCACGAGCAGCGTCACGTCGCCCGCGGCGGCGGCCACCGCGTCGACCGAGGCCTGGTCGGTGATGTCGAGGGGCAGCGCGACGACGCCCTCGACGTCGACGAGTTCGGGGCGGCGTGCGGTCGCGTAGACCTTCGACGCCCCGCGCTCCAGCAGCTCCAGGGCGAAGCGGCGTCCGATGCCGCGGTTCGAGCCGGTGACGAGTGCGACCGATCCAGCGATGTCCATGGTGTCTCCTCCTGCCGCGCGGGTGTCTCCTGCAGCGGCTCGGCTACGCTAAGACCTCACATTCATGTCAGGGGCAAGCCCGGATCGGAGCACACATGCGCATCGGCGACCTCGCGGCCGAGACCGGCGTCAGCGTCCGCTCGCTGCGGTACTACGAGGAGCAGGGACTGCTCACCGCGTCGCGCACCGCGAGCGGGCAGCGGATCTACACGGACGCAGCCGTCGAGCGGGTCCAGCTCGTGCAGCAGCTGTTCGCCGCCGGGCTCGCGAGCCGCACGATCGTGCAGCTGCTGCCCTGCGTCGACCGTGGGGAGTCGACGCCGGAGTCGTTCGCACTGCTCCTCGCGGAGCGGGACCGGATCACCGCGCAGCTGGCCGAGCTCGAGGCGGTCCGGGGGCGGCTCGACCAGGTCATCGCGATCACCGAGCACCCGACCGCCGAGCACTGCCCGGCGCTGCGTGACCGGCCTGCGGAGCCGGTCGCGGCCTGAGACGCGGCACCCGGACGGACGGGAGGCCCGTGGCGGGTCCGCCACGGGCCTCCAGTCCGCGTCCTGGTCACGACCAGGGCCGCAGGTGCGGCGTCAGGGCTGGAACACCTGGATCTGGTCCAGCTCGGCGAACCCGGTCCCCTTGGTGAAGGTGAGCGTGTTCGCGCCGGCCTTCAGGGTGACCGTCTTCTGCGCCCATCCGAACCGGCCCCAGTTGACGGTCGGCGCGTAGCTGACCGAACCGGCCGAGGTCCCGTTGACCGCGAGCGCGTGGGTGCTCGTCGCACCCGTGCCGTTGTCGTACCGGACGTTCACCGTGTACGTCCCCGCGGTCGCGGCCTGCACCGTGAACTGCACGGAACTCGTCGCGTTGTTGATGTTGCCGACCTTCGCGCCGCCGACGGCGTCGGCCTGCGTGACGGTGCTCGTGTCGTTCCGGACCGCAGACTCGGCCTCGTACCGCTGCGCGTTGATCGGGATCGACCCGACCCGCACGTCGTTGTAGGTGGTGGTGAGGTTCTCGACGTTCGTCGCCTGGTACAGCGTCTTGCCGTCGGCGCTCGAGTCGAAGCCCTGGGCGAAGCCGCTGAACGTCCCGCCCTCGGCGTCCCGTGCGTCGTACGTCACCGCGTACGGGAGCTGCTCCCACGAACCCGTGCCCTGGTTGCGGTTCACGACGAAGTTCTGGCCACCGTCGATGTTGCCCGCACTGTCGAGGGACCACTTGGACGAGACGACGATCATGCCGTTGGCGTTGCCGGCGGTCGGGACCCAGCGCACCTCGGGCGACGACCCGACCCCACGGCCGTCCGGCAGCGCGATCTTGGTGCCGATGCTCGTCTCGGGGCTCCAGTTCAGGCCGTCCGGTGAGGTCTTGAAGTACACCGGCGCCGTGTTGTTCGTCTGGCTCGGCCGGTTGACGACCTCGAACGTCGCCACGTAGTTGCCGTTCGGGATCCGCGTCACCGTGATCATGCCCGGACGGTCGCTCTTGTTGGTCGGTGCGGACACGTTGACCAGGCCGCCCCAGGTCAGGCCACCGTCCGTCGAGCGCCGGTAGCTGACGGCCTGCAGGACGTTGTTCGCCTTCTGCCGCTCGTCCGAGAAGTAGGTGACCAGCCCGCCGTTCGCGTCGACGGCGACGGACGGCTCCCACACCGTCGAGGTCGTCGAGGTCGGGCTCGGGTCGTACGTGGCCGGACCGCCGGTGTCGACGGTGCTCACGAAGGACCAGGTCAGCCCGTGGTCGAGGCTCTTGTACATGACCAGTCGGCTGCTCGAGCGGTCGGTGGGCATGATCATGCCGCTCAGCAGCAGTGTGCCGGCCGGCATCGTGCCGAGCTGGATCGGGGTCTCGTACAGCGAGGGCTGCGCGGTGCGGGTGAGCGTCGGGAACTGCGTGCTCGGCTTGACCGTGGCGACGCGGCTCCACGAGGTGCCGTTGTCCGTGCTCCGGTAGATCGGGTAGACCTGCACGCCGTTCTCGAGCACGAGCTGGTCGAAGGTGACGAACTGCTGGCCGTTGGCCGATCCGCTGTTCTTCAGGACGATGTTCTTCGCGTAGGTGGTACCGGCAGCGCGGCCGCCCTCGGGGTTGAACGAGGAACCCGCTGCCGGCGAGTACACGAGGGCTCCGTTGCCGGTCGTGACCGCCTGAGCGGGGAGGGGGCCGGCGACGCCGGCGACGAGGGCTGCCGCGGCGGCGGCAGCGGTGACGACGAGCGCGAGCGTTCGGCGTCGACGAGGCGCCGGAGCGGCGCCGAGGCGGAGGGACATGGTGCTCCGTTCGGTTGGTGGTGCGGTGGTGGTGCGCGGAGGCGGACTGGAGGCGCGGGTCCGACCCGACCCGCGCCTCCCGTCCGTCACGGGGTCGCGGACAGGGCCGCTGCCACGGCCCGTTCCTGTCGCGTGTGCGCGGCGAACGCGTCGGCGACCGGGTTGCGACGACGGTCGAGGCCGCCGGCGCCGTCCTCGACGAGGTCGAAGAGGCCCATCGTGAGCAGGTGCTCCTGGCGAGGGGCGTCCGTGTGCCGCCAGGTCCACTCGTACATGTCGAACAGCGGCCACCAGGTGTAGCCGACGACCGGCACCCCCTCGTCGCGGAGCTCCCGCACGGCCGTGACCGACGCGTCCAGCCAGCCGATGCGCTCCTCGACCGAACCGGTGACGCACGTCTCCGTGAGCATGACCGGGGCACCGTAGCGCTCGGCGTAGGTGGTGAGCACGTCGCGGAGCCCCTCGACCCCGGTGTCCTCGTAGGGGCGCGGGTCGGCGAACCCGCCGCCGTGGTGCACCCCCGCCTCGAACACCTCGGTGGAGTGCAGCGGGTAGTAGTTGACGCCCATCACGTCGGGCCGGACCGCGTGCTGCCGGAACCAGTCGAGGTCGGCGTCGGTGACGCCCCCGGACCGGAGCCGCCCGACCAGGGGGTGCGCGTCGTCGACGCCCCCGGTGACCAGGTCCTCGACCAGGAACGTCTGGGCGCGCAGGCGGGCGACCGTGTCGCGGTGTTCCGGGGCGTCGACGTCTCCGACGTACCGGATGCCGGCGTCCACGTGCACGAAGGTGGCGGCGTCTCCGAGTTCGCGGGTGATCGCGTGCTGCGTCGAGACGAACCCCTTGGCCAGGGCGGAGGCGATCCGGGCCGACCCCTCGGCGCCGGTCAGGTACGGGGGCCAGTACCCGTACTCACCCGAGAACAGGGCGTGGATGACGGGCTCGTTGACGGGCGTGTAGTCGGTGGCGACGTCGCCGTACCGCGCCGCGAACCGGGCGGCGTACTCGGTGACGTGCGCCGGGTAGTCGGGGTGGGCGAACTGCCCGTCGAGCCAGAGCGGTGTGCCGTAGTGCAGCAGGTCGACCACGGGCCGCAGGCCGGTCTCGCGGAACCGCGCCATGACGCCGTCCACCCACGACCAGTCCCAGACGCCGGGCTCGGGGGCGACGCGGTACCAGGGGACGCCCCAGCGCAGGAGTTCGGCGCCGACGTCGACCGCCAGCCCGAGGTCGGCGGCGTACTGCCGGTAGTGGTCGGTGAGCTCGTACTCGTCGATGGGCCGTTCACCCGGTCGGGCCTGCGGGACGAAGGTGTCCTCGATGCCCAGGGCGAAGTGCAGCCTGCCGTCGTCGGACCAGTGCATGGTGTCTCGTTTCGTGGTGGGCACGGCCGCTCCGGGCTCGTGCGGGGTCGTCGTCACTTGAGCCCGGTGCTGGCGACGCTCTCGATGAAGCGGCGTTGCACGAGCAGGAACATGACGGCGAGGGGCAGCACGGCGATCAGGGCGCCGGCCATCATCACGCCCTGCGGGATGATCCCGCCGGGTCCGGTCAGCAGGGTGAGGCCGGACGTGATGGTCCCCATGTCCTGGTCGGTGGTGAACACCAGCGGCCAGAGCAGGTCGTTCCAGTTGTTGACGAAGGTGAAGATGCCGAGGGTGAGCAGGGCGGGGACGGCGTTCGGCAGGACGACGCTCCGGAAGATCCGCCACTCCGAGGCCCCGTCGATCCGCGCCGCGTTGTCCAGGTCGCGGGGGAGCGACACGAAGAACTGCCGCAGGAAGAAGATCCCGAAGGCGTCGGCCGCCCGAGGAGCGATGAGCCCCGCGAACGTGTTCACCCACCCGAGGTCGGACACCAGTTGGTAGATCGGGATGAGCGTCGCCTGGAACGGGATCATCAGGCTGGCGACGATCACGATGAGCAGCACCTTGCTGCCCCGGAAGTCGAGCCGTGCCAGGGCGTAGGCGGCGAGCGCGTCGAACGCCAGCGCGAACACCGTCACACCGCCGGCGAAGGCGAAGCTGTTCAGGATGAGCCGCCCGAACGGCAGCTGCGTGAAGATCGCCCGGAAGTTGTCGAGCGTCCAGGTGTGCGGGAACAGCGTCGGCGGGTAGGCGTTGACCTCGCTCGCCGGTTTGAACGCCGTGAACACGATCACGAGCACGGGGAGCAGCACCGCCAGGGTCACGACGGCCACGGCTGCGAAGCCGAGCCAGCGCATCGACGGCTGTCGACGGGCCACGGTGCTGCGTCGGACGACGGTCGCGGGACGGGGGAGCGCGGTCATGATGCGGTGTCCTCTCCGCGCTTCCCGAAGAACAGGAACTGCACGAGGCTGAGCAGCAGGGTCGCGATGAGGAGCACGTACGCCAGGGCGCTCGCGAACCCGAGGTCGAGGTCCTTGAAACCGGACTGGTAGATCTGCATGACGATCGTCTCGGTCGACCGGTACGGACCACCGCCGGTCAGGACGTAGATCTGGTCGAACGCCTGCAGTGCGGCGATGAGGGCGACGATCACGACGAACGCCATCGTGTTGCTCAGCATCGGGAAGGTGACGTTCGCGAACCGCTGGCGGCCGTTCGCTCCGTCGAGCTGCGCTGCCTCGTACAGGCTCGTGGGGATCTCCTGCAGCCCGGCCAGGAAGATCACCATGTAGAAGCCGAAGTTCTTCCACACGGCCACGAGCACCACGGTGGGCATCGCGAGCGTCGGGTCCTGCAGCACGTTGCCGAGCCGGATGCCGACGAGCTGCAGCCAGTGGTTCAGCAGGCCGATCTGCGGGTCGAGCAGGTACGACCACGCGAACGCGGCGACGGCCAGGGACACGATGAACGGCAGGAACAACGCCGACCGGAAGAACCCGCGGAACGGCAGGGCCGGGTGGTTCAGCACGAGGGCGAGCACCAGGGCGACGACGATCGCGACGGGGGTGAAGAGCACCGAGTAGAGCGCGGTGTTGCCGATGGACCGCAGGACGTCGGGGTCGGTGAAGACCCGGACGTAGTTCGCGAACCCGATGAACGACGGGTCGCCGAACCCGCTGGCGTCGGTGAACGACAGCCGGAGCGCCGAGAGCATCGGCCAGAGCACGAACGCCCCGAGGATGACGATCGCGGGTGCGAGGAACCCGACGATGGTGGCGCGGCGGCGGAACGTGCCGTTCAGGGGCGATCGTCCGCCGAGCTGGCCCGGTGGTCGGTACCGACGGCGTCGGCCGAGTTGCTGCGTGGTCACGAGGGTCCTCCGAGGGCCGCTGCTGCTACTTCAGGGCCGACTGCACGTCGGCGTCGGCGGTGGCGAGGAGCGATCCGGGGTCCCCGCCCGCCATCGCCTTCTGGGTCGCGGTGTCCACGGCGGTGAGCACGTCAGCGCTGTCGACCACGCCGGGCAGGAGCGGGATCGTGGTGCCCGGCAGCCCGGTGAGCGTCGCGACGGTCGGGTTCTCGTCGACGTCCGCGGCGGTGACGTCGGTGCGGAGCGGCGGCCAGCCGGACCCGAGGGCCCACTTGGTCGCGACGGACTGCTCGTTGAAGTAGCGCAGGAACCGCTCGGCCGCGGCCTGCTTCGCGTCGTCGGTCTGGGCCGTGACACCGAGCGAGATGCCGATGGCCGAGGCCACCTGCGCTTCGGGGCCCGCCGGGATCGCGGCGATGCCGTAGTCGATGTCCGAGGCCTCGGCGACGCCGGCCATCCAGGGGCCGCCGATCTCCATGGCGGTCTTTCCGGCCGTGAAGAGCTTGTCCGCGGCGATGCCGTCGACACCGGTCGGCGAGATCTTGTCGTCGCGCACCGCCTTCGCCCAGTACTCGAGCGTCTCGGCGTTCGCGGCGGAGTCGATGGTGGACTTCGTGCCCGCCTCGTTCGTGATCGATCCGCCGTTGCCGGCGAACAGGCTCGGCCAGATGCCGTTGCCGACGGTCTGGTGGTCCGGCAGCACGAGCCCGTACTGCTCGGGGGTGCCGTCGCCGTTCTCGTCCTTCGTGAGCTTCTTCGCGTCGGCGACCCACTCGTCCCAGGTGGTCGGGAAGGAGTCGATGCCGGCCGCTGCGAACAGCTTCTTGTTGTAGATCACGGAGAGCGGGACGAACCCGCTCGGCACCCCGTACTCCTTGCCGTCGACCCGCTCCATCGCGACGGCCTGTTCCTTCAGGTCCCCGGTGTTGTTGGCGTCGTCGGCGTAGAAGTCGCTGAGGTCGACCAGCGCCTTCTTCTGCGCGTAGACCGGCAGCCGGTCGGAGGTCATCGCGACGAGGTCCGGGCCCTTCTTCGCGGACAGGGCGGGGAGCATCGTGTCGTCGATCACGGCCCAGGTCTTCGTCTGGGTCGTGATGGTGACCTTGTCCTGCGAGGCGTTGAAGTCCTTGACGATGCCGTCCAGGACCTTGCCGTCGGCCTCGGTGTAGCCGTGCCAGAACGTCAGGTCGACGTGGCCGCCGTCACCCGACGACCCGGGGGAGCCGGCGCACCCGGCGAGGGAGAGCGACGCCGCTGCTGCGAGCGCGACGACCGCGATGTGCTTCTTCATCGAAAACCTGCCATCCGTCCGGCACGTCGGTGTGCGGACCTCGTCCATGCCGGATTTACACCGGTGTAAATGTGGACAGTAGCCGGTGCTCGACCGCCCGGTCAAGGGGTCGGGGAGCACCCGTGGTCAGTGGGTCAGGCGGAGACCGAGCGCAACGGTCCGGACGACGCCCGGACGACGAGTGCGTGCGGCGAGCGCAGCACCCCCGGTGTCGCCGGGGCGCCCTCCTCGAGCTGGGCGACGAGGACCCCGACCGCCGTCGCCGCGACGCGGTCCAGGTCGGCCGACACCGTGGTCAGCGCCGGGGTCGAGTACGCCGACTCCTCGATGTCGTCGAACCCGACGACCGCGACGTCGTCCGGCACGGTCCGGCCCGCGAGCTGCAGGGCACTCATCGCCCCGAGCGCCAGCGCGTCGTTGCAGCAGACGATCCCGTCGACCGGCACGCCGGCCTCGAGGAGTTGCCGTGCGGCCGCCGCCCCCTCGGCCCGGTGCCACAGCGCGGTCGGCACCACGCGCTCGGGTGCGAACGGCACGCCGTGGTCGTCGAGCGCCTCGCGGTAGCCCCGCAGTCGCTCCTGGGCCGTGCGTACGGGGCCCGACGGGTCGGAGCCGATGAACGCGATCGACCGGCGACCGGCGTCGAGCAGGTGCGCGGTCGCGTCCCGCAGCGCGTCCGCGTTCGACATGGCGATGAACGGCACGGGGGCGTCCGGGATCGGCTCACCGAGCACGACCAGGGGGAACTTCACCTCGAGCGCGGCGGCGTCGCTCGGCCGGACGGTCAGCGGGCTGTAGATGATGCCGTCGATGGAGTGCTCGCGCATCCGGGTGATCGCGTCCGCCTCGCGCACGCCGCTCGCGGTCTGCTCGATGAGCACCGTGTAGCCCACGGCTCCGGCAGCGCGGATGACGGCGTCGGCGAGTTCGGCGAAGTACGCCTGCCGCAGTTCCGGCACCGCGAGGCCGAGCACCTTGGAGCGTCCGGCGCGGAAGTTCCGGGCCGAGACGTTGAGCTCGTAGCCGAGCTCGTCGACGGCGGCCATCACACGGTCGCGGGTGCGGACGGAGACGTGTTCGTAGCCGGACAGCACGTTCGAGACGGTCTTCTTCGAGACACCCGCCACGGCGGCGACGTCGCTCATCGTGGGCGGAGAGCGGTGCCCCTGCGCCATCGGGCGCCCCCTCTCACCTGCGGACTGCGTTCGGCAGGAACCTACCGCACCAGCGTGGTGCGGACCGGACGGGAGGCCCGTGGCGGGCCCGCCACGGGCCTCCTGTCCGGTCGGTCGCCCGTCCAGGCCCCCGCTCAGTCCGCCAGGAACCGCAGGACCGCGAGCACCCGCCGGTTCTCGTTCGGCGTCGCCTCGAGCCCGAGCTTGGTGAAGACCGCGGTGACGTGCTTCTCGACGGTCCCGCCGGACAGGAACAGCGTGTCCGCGATCGCGGCGTTGGACCGGCCCTCAGCCATCAGGCGCAGCACGTCGGTCTCGCGGGCGGTCAGCGAGTCGAGCGGACCGTTCGTGGCACGCGGCGCCTGGACCAGTGCGGCGGCCACCTCGGGGTCGAGCACGACGTTGCCCGCGGCGACCTGGTGCAGCGAGTCGATGAAGGTGCCGACCTCGGCGACCTGGTCCTTCAGCAGGTACCCGACGCCGACGGTGGCGACGTCGAGCAGCGCCCGGGCCCACTGCGCCTCGGCGTACTGCGAGAACAGGAGCACCCCGACGTCGGGCCGGACGTCCTTCACCCGCATGGCCGCGCGGACGCCCTCGTCGGTGTGGGTCGGCGGCATCCGGATGTCCATCACCACGACGTCGACCGCGCCGTGCGCGACGGCGGCCACCGCGGCGTCGCCGTCCGACACCGGCACGACCTCGTGCCCGCGACCGCGCAGCAGGGACGTCAGCCCCTCGCGCACGATCGTGTTGTCGTCGGCGACGACGATCCTCACCGTTCGGCTCCGCTCGGCATGCGCATCCGGATGCGGGTCGGGCCGCCGGCGGGGCTGTCGACCTGCAGGTCCCCGTCCACGGCGCGCAGCCGTTCGAGCACCCCGGCCAGGCCGGTGCCGTGACCGTCGGGGGTGCCGAGCGCGACGTGTGCCCCGCCGTGGCCGTCGTCGTCGACCTCGACGAGCAGGTCGGTGCCGAGCATGCCGACCCGGACGGCGGTGGCCGAGGCTCCGGCGTGCTTCGACACGTTCGTCAGCAGCTCGAGCACCCCGAAGTACGCGATCCCCTCGACGACGCGGGACGGCCGGACGGGCAGGTCCACCGACAGCGCGACGGGGAACGGGGTCCGGGAGCACGCCGAGGTCAGCGCGGCCTCGAGCCCCTCGTCGAGGACGGGCGGGTGGATGCCGCGGGCCAGGGCGCGGAGCTCGACCAGCGCCTCTTTCGTCGACGCGTGCGCCCGGTCGACCAGCGCGGTGACCGCGTCCGGGTCGGCGCCGGTCTGCAGGCGGTCGCGGGCGTCGCCCAGGGTCATCGCCAGGCCGACGAGCCGGGCCTGGGTGCCGTCGTGCAGCTCCCGCTCGATGCGGCGCAGGGTGGTGTCGGCGTCGAGCACGGCGGCGTCGCGCGAGGCCGTGACCTGGCGGAGCCGCAGGTCGCGGGCGGTGGCACCGAGCAGGGCGCGGATGACCACACGCTGCAGTGCCGCGAGCCCGTGGTTCACCGCGGGCCAGAGGAACAGCACGATGAGCAGGCCGAGCACCGCGAACGCGACCTGCAGCGGCGGGGTGTCGACGTACACGCCGAGGAACTGCGCACCGCTGTGGAGCTCGCCGTCCGCGCCCCGCTGCGCCGGCAGGAAGTGCCCCCACGCCGCGTGGGTCATCGCGCCCAGACCGCTCACGAGCACAGCGGTCGAGACGGCGAACGTGGTGGTGGTCAGCACGAACCCCGTGAGCAGGTACGCGAACGCCCGCCAGGTGGGGCCGTCCGACAGCCGGGCGAACGCGGTGCCGAGCGGCGTCGAACCCGCACGGGGCGGTGCCGGGGCGACGACGACCTGCCCGAGCAGCGCGGCGGACATCCGGCGGGTGACCGCGGCGAACCAGTGCGACCCACCGAGCAGGAACGCGGCGACGACCAGGCCGACCCAGGTCAGCGACACCGGGATGCCGACGGCCAGCACCACGACGAACCAGGCCAGCGCGGCGATCGCGATCGGCAGGTGCGCGGCGTGGAACGCGAAGGCCCGCCAGGTGCTGCCGTCGGCGACGGCTCGGAACGGTCGGAACCGGGGGACGGTGGTGGGTGCGCCCGGGGTGGCGACGGCGGTGTACATGCGGACCTCTTCGTGTCGATGACGAGCTTATTGCCCGACACCAGCCTCGCCGCGGGGGTCCGCCCGCACACCGGTGCTGCCCCCCGTCGTCGGTGGGGAAACCCCGCGATCGTCTTCAACAGGGTCCGCTCAGGCGCCGGTCTGCTCCGTCGGCGCGGCCACGGGCTTCGACTGGCTCGACCCTCGTTGCCGCAGGGACACGGTGGCGATCACCATCACCGAGATGACCAGGAACTCCGACTGCCAGTTCTGCATCGACTCGAACCAGAACTGGCTCGTGCCCAGGTAGCCCCACGCCGTGACGACATCGCCGCCGTGTTCGAGCTGCTCCTCGTTGTAGGCCGCCGCACCACCGATCAGGTGCCCCACGACACTGCCGAGGAACAGCACCGCGAACAGGATCAGCAGGGAGTTCTCGTACAGCACGAGCACGATCCCGCCCCGGCGCACCGGCCACGGGGCCTTCGGGTCGTCGGCGTGCTCCCGGGGGTCCTCGTCCTGCGGGCTCTGTTCGTCCAGGGGCTCGGACTCGCTCGACCCCTTCTGGAACAGGAACACCGTGAACACGATGTACGCGCCCATCTGCAGGAACTCGCTCTCCCAGTTCTCGAAGGTGGCCTCGGCGAAGTCGCCGCTCGTCAGGAAGCCCCAGAGCGACACGGCCGCCTCGCCGTGCTGGAGTGCGTCCGCCGCGGACACCCGCCACCCGGCGAACACCATGCCGACGAAGCACACGACGAAGACGGCGACGTTCGCGAGGAGCAGGCCGTGCCGTCGCACGCGCTGCCACCCACTCGATCCGTTGTGCAGGCCGAGGGTCACCGGGTCCTCCGTTCGTCGCGTCGAGCCCATCCTGGTCCGGTCGCCACGAACGCCTTCGCAGGAGCACCCGACCGGTCGTGCCGGTCCGTCAGCGACTCAGAGCGTGACGCCGGTGGCCGTCGCCAGCGCGTCGAGCAGTTCGGTGCGGAACCGCCGGTCGGCGACCGCCGGGTGCGGCTCCTGCCGCTCCCCGTGGAACCAGTAACCACCCGTCACGGTTTGGTCCGGGTCGGTCGCGAGCGTCTCCTGCGTGCGGTGTCCGAGCTCGAAGTCGTCCGGAGCGCCGGCCCCGCCCATCTTGGTCGCCACCCAGCCCGGGTCGACGGCGTTGCTCAGCACGCCCGGGCGTCGGAGCGGCACCTCGGCGGCGAGCGCCGTCACGAACAGCTTCGTGTCGGAGTACGAGTTCGTCTCCGAAGCGCCGGTCCAGTCGACGGTGTCCAGGCGCGGACGGCCGCCCCGGTGCATCCCGCTGCTCAGGTACACGTGCCGCCCCGGCGAGCGGAGCAACGCGGTGAACAAGTAGGGCGCCACGACGTTGACGGGCACCAGGGAACGGCCGGAGATCACGCCGGCGTTGTGCACGACGGCGTCGAGCGGGGTGCCGGCGTCGAGTTCCCGGGCGGTGGCGATCACGGCGTCGCGGTCCGCCAGGTCGGCGACGACGAGTTCGGCGCCGCGCTCCACCAGGTCGGCGACCGCCTCGGCGCGGGCCCGGTTGCGCGCGTGGACGACGACGTCGTGTCCGCTGCGGAGCAGCGAGTCGGCGGTCCCCCGCCCGAGGCCGTCGGTGGATCCGGTGACGAGGATGCGTGCCATCCGCCCATCATGCGCCCGACGGCTGCGGCGGGTCCGGCAGGTGGACCGGCAACGGGCGGACGGGAGGCACGGTGCGGCCCCGCCACGGGCCTCCCGGCTGTTCACGGGCCGGCCACAGGGCCGCGGTACGGTCGCTGCATGAGCAGCTTCCTCGAGCCCATCGACGCCGTCGGCGTCGGTGACGCAACGATCGTGCCGGACGCCACGCGACCGGTCGCGGCGGTCGTCACGGGCGACGACGTGCGGTGGGTGACGTGGCCGGACGCCCCGTTGCCGGACGGTGCGGTCGACGAGGTCGGGGTCCTCGCGACCGACGGGGGCGCCTGGGTCGTCTACGGATCGCTCGAGGAAGTGGGCGACGACCTCGACGAGATGTCCCGGACCGCCGTGTACGTCACGCCGACCGGGGTGACGTGCACGGTCGACCTCGGTGATCGACGCGTGCTCGGGGCGGACGTCGAGGGGCTGTGGATCGGCGACCCGCGTGACGCGTCGATGTGGATGGGTGAGGACGAGGACACCGAGGACGAGGACTCCGAGGACGAGGACTCCGAGGATCCGGAGGACGACGACGGGGACCCGGACGACCCGCTCGCCGGCGTCGACCCGGAGACCCTGCCGTGGGCGCCGTCGGAGCCGTTCTGGCCGTCGCCGGAGGAGTGGGCGGCGACGCTGGCGGCCGGCGAGGAGCCGGAGGACGACGACCCCGAGCTGCTGGACGACGACGACGCGGACGATGACGGCCCCCGCTACTTCTGGAGTGCCGGACCCGAGGCCGATGACGACGAGGACGACTTCCCTCGTCGGTCGGGAGCACCGGCCGTTCCCGCGCCACCCCTGCCGACCCCGCCGACCGAGCTCGTGCTCGTCCGGACCGACGGCAGCCGGACGAAGATCGCCGTCGACCACCTGGTCGAGGACGTCCGCCGCACCGGCTCGGTCCTCACCATCCGGTACGCACCGACCGGTCCGCGACTGGAGCCCGACGCGTCCGTGTTCCGGAACGTCGTCTACGTCTCCCGCGAGGTCGACCTCGACGTGACCGGCGGCCTGCCCGCCACCGTGACCACGGGGGACCTGCCGTCCCGCCCCGCGATCGACGAGGACGAGACGTCGTGGGAGGACGAGCAGGACCGACAGGAAACGGCCCTCGCACCGTGGACGGAGCGGTTCGACCTGACCGACGTCGAGGGCGCGCGCTGGCCGCTGCACGACCTGGACACTGCCGCACGGGAGCGCGCGGTCGCGGACCTCGTGGACGTGTTCGAGGCACTCGACCAGCCCGACATCCGGTGGACCCGCGACCACCCCGAGCCCCGCCGGTCGGCGAGTGCCTATCGGGCCGTCGAGGTCACCGTCGAGGGGGAGTGGCCCGCGACCGAGGTCGTGGTGTCGTTCGAGCACAGCGCCGTGCCGTACCTGCGGCTCCGTCGGCGCTACCGGGTGTTCGACGATGCCGGCCACGTGCAGGACTGGCCGTACGTCGGCGTGCACCTGGACGAGGACCTCGACAGCGGGCACATCGCCGACCGGTCGGACGCGGTGGACGGGGTGCTCGACATCTGACGGGTGCTGCACTGCCGGTCAGTGCCGCATCAGACCTCGGCGACGGCCCGCAGTTCGAGCGCCACGGCGTTCAGGTCCTCGATCAACCCGTCCGCCCGGTCGGCGTACTCCGGAGCAGGTGCCCCCGCGTCACGCCCCTTGCCGCTCGGCCAGGGAGCCCGCACCGGCGCGGCGACCGTCAGCAGGTCGTCACGGTCCCATCCGTGTTGAAGCAGCCCACGCGCATGGTCCACACGCTCCTGCACCGGCACGACGTGGGGATCGCCGTGCTCGGTGAGGAAGGCGACCAGCCGGTCGCCGCGGACCACGTACCGCCGGAGCTGGTCACGTCGGTCCCGCTCGTCGTACCGGCCGTCGTGCAGCAGGTGTCGGCGCAGCCATCCCATGCCCCGATGATCCCACCGCACATCACGGCCCGCTGGTCCTGTACGTTTCCTGTGTAGACATTCCCTGATCAGAGAGGACGCGGCGCCATGAGTGACGGCACGCCCCAGTACAACCAGCAGAACCCGAACCCCTACGCCGCCGGAGGGCAGCCCTACGGCGCTCCGATGCAGCCGTCGTCCGACCGCTTCAACGTCATGGCGATCGTCGGGTTCGTCCTGGCCTTCGTGGTGAACATCGCCGGCCTCGTGGTGTCCATCATCGCGCTCTCGCAGATCAAGAAGACCGGGGAGCGCGGCCGCGGCCTGGCCCTCGCCGGCATCATCATCAGCGCCCTGTCGCTCGTGTTCGGCATCATCTGGATCATCTTCGTGGTCACGGTCCTCGCGAACACCCCCACCAGCACCACGGGCGGGTACTGACGCCCACCAGCACCAGACGGGAGGCCCGTGGCAGCTCGCCACGGGCCTCCCGTTCGTCCGGGGTCGGCTCCGGACCGTGGCCTCAGCCGATGACGCCGGTGTGCTCGAGCACGATGTTCAGCCCGATCAGGATCAGGACGACACCACCCGCGATCTCCGCCGGCTTGCCGAAGCGGGCACCGACACGGCGACCGACCAGGACCCCGACGAACGACAGCACGGCGGTCGTGATCCCGATGAGCAGCACCGCGCCGCCGATCGAGACGGGTAGGAACGCCAGGGTGACGCCGACCGCCAGGGCGTCGATACTGGTCGCGACCGCCAGCACGAGGAGCTCCCGGATCGGCAGCCGATCGGTGTCCTGCTCGGTGTCCTCGTGCTTCGAGAACGCCTCCCACAGCATCTTCCCGCCGATCAGCGCGAGCAGCCCGAACGCGACCCAGTGGTCGAAGGCCGCGATGTACTGCGCGAACGCCGACCCGAGCAGCCAGCCGAGCAACGGCATCACCGCCTGGAACACCCCGAACGTGAGCGCGATCACGATCGCGTGCCGCACGTCGAAGCGCTTCATGTGCAGGCCCTTGCCGAGGGCGACGGCGAAGGCGTCCGCGGAGACGCCGAGCGCGATGAGGAACAGGGCCCAGAAGGACATGGGGTGGCGCCTTTCGAGACGGTCGGATGGAGACTCCGACGTCTCAGGACCTGACGATCCTGGCACGGTTCGGGGCACGAAAAGGCCTGATCAGCGGGATTCGTCGGCCCGAATCCGCGGGTTGGTGGGCCCGGTCCGCCAACCCGGCCCACGTCGTCGACGTGACCAGGGGACGGACTGGAGGCCCGTGGCGGCGCCGCGGTGCGCCTCCAGGCCGTCAGTCAGTGCGTCAGGAACCTGCGGCCGCGTGCGCGGCGACCTGACTGGCCGTCAGTTCAGTGCCGTACACGGCGGCGTACCGCATCGAGCCGGTGAAGTACGGGTTGTTCGTGGAACCCGGCCACCCGCTCACGACGTCGTAGCCGACGCGGAAGTACCCGGTGAAGTTCTCGGGGCTCTTGAAGGCCGTGTTCGACGCGACGAGCGTGCCGTCGACGTACAGGCGCATGCCGTTGGTGGGCGACATCGTCGCCACCGTGTGGTGCCAGGCGCCGTCGTTGACAGCCGTCGGCGACGTGATGACCTGGGTGGCGCCGTTGTAGGAGCCGAACGCGAGCTGGCCGGTCGTGGTCAGGTAGAGCTTCCGGTCGTGCTGGCTCGACGCTCCGGTCTGGCTGCTGCCGAAGCCGATGAGCATGCCGCCGGCGACCGTGGTGCGGAACCAGACCTCCTCGCTGAAGGTCGTGGGGTTGGCGTACGAGCGCGGGGTGGAGACGGAGCTCGTGGAGCCGTTGAGCGCGTAGGCGCTGCCGCTGTCACGCGGGCAGGCGTTCGGGCTCGGCGTCGTCGCGGTCATGGTGCCCTGGTAGGTGCCGTTCGCAGCACGACCCGACCAGTCGGTGGCCGTCTTCGAGCCAGAAGCCTCGGTCAGGCGGTAGGCGAACAAGGCGTTCGCGGTGTCGGCGCCGACTGCGCCCGTGCACGTGAAGTACGGGGCGGTCGCGGCCGTGTTCGCGCTGTTGGTCACGCGGGCTGTGTACGCCGAGCGGGTCGGGGCGAACTGGTTCAGCAGGACGACGACGGCCAGGGCGACCACGAGCAGGACGGCGACGACGCGACCGTCGCGCAGGCGGCGGAGGATCACGAGGGACGCACCGCCTCGACGCGGCCGACCGCCAGGCACGCCACGAGCGGCACGAGGCACACGGCGATCAGGGCGGCCCAACCCAGGGGATCGAGGTCGATGTTCGACATGAGCTGGTAGTGCCCGTTCTTCGTCAGCTCGTGGATGACGACCCGGCCCATCTCGCCGTCGACCAGGTGGACGCTGTTGCCGCCGTGGGCGTCGACACGGACCGGGAAGATCCCCGACGAGATCACGGTGGCCTCGACGCCGGTCGGGCTCGAGGTGTTCGTGATCGTCGTCACGTTGACGAACGGCTTGAACACGAACGCCGCGTACGAGACGGTGAGGGCGCTGCCCGCGATCCGCAGGCAGGAACGGGTCACCCGGTCGGTGAACGCGCTGGTCAGGGTCAGGATGATCAGCGTGCCGATGAGCAGGATCGGGGCGGCGCGGAGCAGCCAGCCGATGCGCGGGACCAGGAGCGCGGGGGTGCCGATCACGTCGGCCTGGGTGAGCGTCCACGGGTCGGTGGCGCCGTTGACGTCACCGCGGGTGTGGATCCCGCCGTCCGCGTCGATCGAGACGATGCGGTGCGTGTAGACGACGTCCGGGTTGGCGGAGGTCTCGAACGAGACGATGTCGCCGACGCTGAGCGTGGCGACGTCCACCGGCAGGTCGAGCACGAGGGTGCCGACGGGGGCGGCTTCGCCCATCGAGGGGGTCTCGACGACGAACCAGCGGCCGCCGGCGGAGAGGAACAGGACGGCCGCGGTGAGCAGCAGTGCTGCGATCGCGGCGACCGACCAGGCGAGGACCGTCTCGGAGCGGGTGACCTGACGGCCGCGGAGGACCGGGCGGTCGAGCATGCCGCTGAGCGGGATCGCTGCGGTCTGGCTCATGGGCTCTGCTCCGGGAGGTCGAGGTGGGGCTGGTCGGGCTGGTCGGGCTGGTCTTGCTGGTCTTGCTGGTCTTGCTGGTCTTGCTGGTCTTGCTGGTCTTGCGGGGGTGGCGACGCTCGGCCGGAGGGGGGTCGGCCGAGCGTCGCCGGTTCTGGGGGGAGGGGTGATGGGGGGGGGTCAGATCAGGCCGTGAAGGTCCAGGTCATCGGGACCGAGGCGGCGAGGCCCTGGTAGGTGTTGCCGGCCGAGGAGTCCAGGGTCACCGCGAAGTTGAAGGGGACGCTCGCGCCGGCGGCCGGAGCCTGCGGCATCGTGAAGGCCGACGCCGCAGCACCCTTGAAGCTGGCGAGGGTGCCGCTGAAGACGGTGGTCGAGCCGGAGGTGACGACGAGGTTCATCTTGGCGCAGAGGTCGGTCGCGGTGCCGTTGGCCGAACCGTTCGCCGACTGGGTGCACGTGGCGCCCGGGTTCAGCGTGAAGGTGCTGGCGTTCGCGGTGCCGGTGTTCTTGATCGAGATCGCGGTGTTGACCGTGTTGCCCGGGGTCATCGTCGTGCTGCCGCCGAACTTGTTGATCGTCGAGCAGGTCGCCGAGTTCGTCGAGACCGAGCCGCCGTCGGTGCTGAGGCAGGTGACGGTCGCACCGGCGTTCTGCTCCTGCATGATCAGCGTGCCGCTGCCGGCGGTGTTGCTGCTGTTGGTGATGCTCGCGGCGAACCCGGAGAGGGTGCCGGTGAGCGAGAGGGAGAGCAGGACGGCGGCGAAGATACCCGCGAGGAGCGCCACGGGGGCGAAGCGGATCCGCTTCAGTGCGGAGGTGCGGAGCTTGGTGGACACGGGGTACCTCTTCGTTCGGTGGTGGTTGCAGGAAGTCGGGGGAAGCAAGACCTTCGGGCTGTTTTGCTTCAATGGTTAAGATAGTCAGTGATTCACCAAGTTGACCACTCGTATACTCACCCCAGTGCGGGGGACGCACCTTGTCCCCCGGTCCCCGACACGGAAGAAGGCCCTCGTGGCAGCAGCACCGAACGACGACGACGCCGCCGATCTCATGGCCGCGTTCACCGCCGTCGTCCGTGCGAACGCGAGCCTGGTGAGCCAGCTCAGCGCCCGGGCGGGCGTGCACGAGAACGCCCTCCGCGCCCTGGTGCTCATCAGTGACACCGGGTACTCCACGCCGACCGAGGTCGCCGGGTACCTGGGGCTGACCTCGGGCGCGGTGACGAACATGATCGACCGGATGAGCACCGCCGGCCTGCTCGAGCGCGCACCGAACCCGGCCGATCGCCGGGGCTCACTGCTGCGGCTGCTGCCCCCGGGCCATGTCGTCGTGTCGGACTACCAGGAGCGGTACGCAGCGATGCTCCGGGCCGTCGACGGGGCGCACAAGGGCGAACTGCACGAGGTGCTCAACGACCTGGCGACGAGTCTGTACGAGCAGGCTGCCGCTGCGACCTGATCTCGCTCGTGCGGACCGCGCGTCTACCCGGTGTGGATCGCCCGTTCCGCTGTCGCGGTGAGGCCGGCACGGCGTTCCCGATCCGTCCCGCGGGCACGCTCGTCCTCGAGCACCCGCACGACGGTGTCCCGGAGGGGTCGGGTCACCCCGCCGGCGTCCGTGAACGCCACCGCGGAGCGCTGCGCGAACCCGGCCTCCGACACCGGGATCCACAGGGGGAGTGATCGCGGTCCGGCCCAGTAGGCCACGTCGTGCGCAAGCAGGAGGTCGTCGTCGACCGCGACCAGCTCGTCGTCGAAGCCGGTGACCTCGGCCACGCACCGGAAGAAGTCCTGCATCGGCGTCGGAGCGCCCACGGCGTTGACCGTGCCGACGAACCCGTCGCGCCCGGCACGGACGAGCCAGGCGGCGAGGTCTGCGACGTCGATCACCTGGACGAACCGCTCCGCCGTCGTCGGCACCAGCACCGGCCCACCGCGGTCGAACCGAGCCGGCCAGTACCCGAACCGGTCACTGGGGTCGCCAGGTCCGACGATCAGCCCCGGTCGCGCGACGAGCAGCCGCGACCCGAGCCGGAGCCGGGTGGCGCGTTCGGCGAGGACCTTCGCGTCGGCGTAGGCGGACGGGTCCCTCGGCTCCACCAGCCGAGCGGACTCATCGGCGCCCGGCTCGTCGTTCTCTGCGTACACCGAGACCGTCGACACCAGGGTCCAGTGCGCGGCCCGGACGGCGAGGGCATCGAGCGCCGGGGCGACGAGTCCGGGGGCGCTGGCGAGCTCGATGACCTCGTCCCAGTCGCCGGTGGCCTGTGCGTACGCGCCGGCCAGGGTTCGATCCGCCTGGACGAAGCGCGCTCCCTCGGGGACGCTGCCGGTGGTGCCCCGGGCGAGGCAGGTGACGTCGGCGCCCTCGGCCAACAGCTCGTCGACGATCTTCCGTCCGAGCCAACCGGTGCCGCCGAGTACCAGGACGCGTCGCACGCGCTGCGGCATCAGACGGGCTGGAGGGGTCGTCGTTCGCCGTCCGGGAGCTCGACCCGGATGCGGTCGCCCGGCCGGACCGTGCCACCGCTGAGCACGACGCTCATCACGCCGCCCTTGCGCTCGACCGTGCCGTCCTCGGCGCGCCCCAGCACGGCACGGAGGAGTCCCGGCTCGAAGCCGTTGATCTGCTGGCACGGGTTCCGCAGGCCGGTTACCCGTACGGAGGCGTCGTCACCGAGGTGCAGCACCGCCCCCTCGGGCAGTCCGAGCAGATCGACGCCGCTGGTCGTCACGTTCTCGCCCATCTGGCCCGGCTCGACGCTGAACCCTGCCTCGGCGACCTCGTCGAACAGCTCGGCGTGCAGCAGGTGGACCTGACGCAGGTTCGGCTGCGAGGGGTCCCGGGCGACCCGGGAGCGGTGCTGCACGGTCGTGCCGGCGTGGGCATCACCCTCGATGCCCCACCCCGCCACGAGCGTCACCGCGTCGACCAACGGCTTGCTGAACCGGTGCTCGCCGTCCTTGCTCACCGCGACCACGCGCGGCTGGTCCATGTCGTCCCCGCTCATGGGGCCGATTCTGCCCCATGGTCGCGGCCGCGCGAGTGCAGCGCCGATCAGCGGCGCTCGCGCAGGCCGGTTCAGCGGCGCTTGCGCAGCGCGTTCGTGGCCCACAGGGAGACGGCGATGAGCACGGGCTGGAACAGCAGGCGGACGAAGCGCTTGGTGTCGGTGTCCAGGCCGAACCCGTCGCGGTGGTGCATCCACTGCGCGATGTTGCCGGGGAAGACCGCCAGGAAGAACACCGCGACGACCCACCCGACCGTCACCTGACGCCGAGCCAGGAGCATCAGCGCAGCTCCGAGGGAGATCTCCACCACGCCGGAGGCGATGACCGTGACGTCGGTCGGCAGCGGCACGAACTTCGGCACCTGCGCCTGGAACTCCTCACGTGCCACCGTCAGGTGGCTGATGCCGGCCCAGGTGAGCAGCGCGCCGAACAGGATGCGGACGATGGTCCGGGGGCGGGTGGAGCGGACTGCGGGGGTGCGGGTTGCCATCGGGGTGGTGCCTTTCACGGTCGTGGTGGGGTTCGGTGGAGTGGGGGCGCCGAGGTCAGCGGCTGCGGCTGCGGAGGACTCGGCGTCGGCGTGCGGCCTCGAACGTGATCGCGACAGCGGCGGCACCGAGCGTGAGGATCCGGGCGGCCGGACGGCCGCGGGTCGAGGCGGCCAGTCGCAGTGCGCCGACGAGTGCGAGTGCCCCGGCAGCACCGGTCGTGGTCGTCGCCTGCCGGTCTTCGAGGTCGATCACGAGCCGGGTCCCGCCGAGAGCGGTCGCCGCGATGGTGGCGCCGGTGCCGATCAGGTCGCCCCCGGGCGCACGACGGACCGCTGCAGCAACGAGTCCGAACCCGGACAGGAGTTCCAGAGCCGGGATGCCGAGTGCGTGTGGAACGCCCGGCTCGAAGCCCCGGCGCTGCATCTGCTGGGCCCTGGCGCGCAGCGGGGTGCGGCGAACCGTGGCGAAGCCGTGCCCGGCGAGCAGGACGCCGGTGACGAGGTCGATCCAGCTGGTCAGTTTCACGTTGTGCTCCATTAGGTTGTGCACAACCTAACACGTCGACGTGTCGAGTGGGCGGGAACAACGTGCACCTACCCTGAACACGTGGAGGACGATGTCCCTGGCGGACCAGGTTGGATCATCAGAGCTGCTGACCTCCGCCCCGTCGTCACCGACCTGGAGGCCTTCCGAGCCGGCCTCGCTGAGGATCCCCTCGCCGAGCCGATCGAATTGCTGTGGACCGGGAACGCCGGCGCTGCTCTTCAGATGCTCGGGGTGCTCCAGCAGACTCCGCGGGTACGGGCGCTTGCTGCCGATTGCCATCGCGACCTCGGGGACACCGCTCATGCCGTGAGCGAGTACGACGTGCTCGTCGCAGAGTGCGTGGGTACGGCACGCGAGGCCGTGATGCGGCAGCACCGCGGCAAGGCCCTCCTCGCTAACGGTGAAACGGAACGTGCAGTCGAGGACTTCCAGCGTGCCGTCGAACTCCGACGGACAGCCCACCCGGTGCTCCTCGCATCGGCAGAGCAAGGCTTGGCGGTCGCGCGCGCTCGTGTGGACCGCGGGTGATCACAGCCGGAGTGGCGTGCTACCGGATTGAGCTTCGAGCGCTCGAAGGGTTCCTGTCCCTGCTTCTGACCCTTGGTTGGCTTCGAAGCGCTGGTCTCACGGGGAGCTATCGGTCTGTAGGGGAACACCATGCAGAAGAAATCGAGGTCAACACGCTTCGCCAGAGCAAGATGCTGGCGGAACCAGGGGCCCCGCGGCTGATGCGCTGTGGCCAGCGGCGATGGCATCGATGCCTTCCGCCGACGGCTCACGAAAGCACACGTCTCACTAGATCCCTCACAGGGACGTTGCGCCCGCCGGGCTCAGCTGAGAGGTTCGAGTCGTGAATGGTGAGGTCACGGCAGAGGCTCTCCGGAAGGCTTTCCGTGAAGCTGACGGCTTGGAGCCGATGGTCCTTCCTGATGCTGAGGTGATCGGCTCCCTGGAGGCTGACATCGACACGTTGCGTGACGCCCTCACGAGCGCGCCGTGGATCCGTGTTGAGGAGCGCCGTGGAGGTGATGAAGGAGAAAGCTATTCCGTCTGGCCGACCGACGGCGTCCAGGTCAATTTCTTCTTCGACTGGGGAGCCCCCATCGAGTTCGACTTCGACCTTCGGGAGCTGATCGATGACGAGGCCGTCAACGGGCTTGTTCGCTTGTTTCGGCTGGTGAGTTCAGCAGTAGGCAAGGACGTCGTCGTTCGAGCCGAGGGACATGGAGACGGTCTGCCAGTCGTGCGCGTCGACGCTGGAACCGGCTGCGTTGTGCTCAGCCCTCTCTCCTGAACGATGAAGGCGCCCCGTAGGTGATCGGCTACCGGATGGGCAGCGTCATGGTGACCGCGTGAGCACCTTGCTGTCCGTGGCGGATCTGATGCGGCTACTCGACCCCATGTTCGACTCCATGCTCACTCCCCGTGAACGGAAAACGCTCACGGTACGGGTCGAGCAGATCACCGACGGGCACGAGCTCTTCGACTCCGACATCATCGAGAGCGGCTCAACCTGGCTTCGCTGGGCGGTGTTTGGCGAGGACGGGGGCTCCGGATCGTTGCAGCTGGCTCAAGGCACCCGAGAGATGGTGTTGTCTGTCCAAGGTGATCTTCAGGACTTCCTCGCAGAGACCACGTTCGCCTGGGGTGAGCTTCGCGAGCCAAGTGACCTGGCCTAGTCAGTACCTGCCTGCCTGACCGGCAAACGGTCCATCAACGGTCTCCTCTCCCGAGTGACCCGACATCTCTGCGTGTGCCTGTGAGACTGGCACGATGGACCTCGACGAGCTCGGTCAACGGATCTGCATTCTCGGGCCGTCCAACAGTGGCAAGTCGACCCTTGCGGCCGCTGTCGGCCGAGCCCGCTCGCTGCCGGTCGTGCACCTGGACCAGTACCGACACCTACCCGGAACAGACTGGCGCGAGCGACCGGACCTCGATTTCGAGTCCATGCACAACGAAGCGATGAGCACCGATCAGTGGGTCATCGAGGGCAACTATTCGCGTTGGTTGCCAGCCCGGTTGCGGCGAGCAACCGGTCTGGTGCTGCTGGATGTCTCGACCGCCGTGGGCATCGTCCGCTACTTTCGGCGCACCTTCTTCGAGCCCGACCGTGCTGGACGCTTGGAAGGCACTCGTGACCGAGTCCGCGTCGAGATGTTGCGCTTCATGCTCGGGCCGGCCAGGAGGAACCGGCTCCGTTATCGGCATGCCTTCGACGAGTTCGAGGGGCCGAAGGTGTTCCTGTCGGACCGCGCTGCCTCGGAGACCTTCTACCGCCGCAACGGGCTGGCCCGTCGAAGCCGATGACGCTGTCCGACAACCGATCCTCTGCCGAAACGCCGAGCGCTCATCTCGGCCAGTTATCCGGTACGGTCCGGGACGTGGGTGTCCTCTTCCTTGCGGTCGGAGCGGTGATCTGTGTCGCCTGGGGCTGTGCCCTCGTGCTTTTCCCGAACCCGATCGCCCGCTTTGCGAGGAAGGTCGAAGGCGAGTTTTGGGGACGCCAGATCACTCCGGAGCTGACGCGGTTCATCGGATTCGGATTCTTCCTCGGAGGCCTCGTTGCAGCAGTAACGCTGGTCGTCGGACTCATCAGGTGCTGACGAGTCAGGTGCCCGCTCGAGGATCCTTCAACGGAGCATCGCTTTGCTTGCCTCCGCGGTTGGTCGCACTTACGCTGCCCGCATGTGGTGGTGGATCGGAACCGGCTTGGTCTTGGCGGTGCTCCTCGTGCTGTGGTTCGTCATGCACCACTACACGAACTTTGGCTCTCGGGCGGCGAAGTTCGAGGGGACTGACCCCGAAGTCGCGGAGGCCCTTCGGCAGGCCGAGGCTGACATCGCGCGGGGGCGCATGTACTTCTGACGCTCTCAAGGGCCAGCGAGCCCACGGCCGTCCGGTAGGCGATCGTCAGCCGGACACTTGCGACTTCAAACCGAACCCGCTCGGTCCTGGGTTGATGGATGTGAGCAGCTTCGCTCTGTGTCGCCTTTCTCGCTGCGCTCTGTGTCGTGATCGCGTCCCGGTAGCCGATGCACCTCCGGACGCACCGCGCCGACTCGTATGCCAACCTTCAACATATGGGAATCGAACTCGTGGAGCACCGCAGCGCTAAGGACGTGCGCCGGACTCTCGAGGCTACCCGAATGGTTTGGTGACGTCGACGCCATCGACAACTACGTAGCGGCGGCGGAGAACGACGACTACGGGAGCCTGCTCGCTGTTGCCCCTGACGGGGTTATCGGCGCTGCACTGACACGACGTCACTTCCGCGAGGCCGCCGAGCTGCACCTCATCGCGGTGCATCCAGAGGCTCGCGGGACCGGTGTCGGGCGGTTGCTCGTCGAGCGCATCGCGTCACGGTTAGCGGTTGATGGTTGCACCCTGCTGTCGGTGCACACGGTCGGGCCGTCCTTTGAGAACGAGCCGTACGCGCAAACACGGCGTTCTACCGCAGCGTCGGCTTTGTGCCGTTGGAAGAGCACGACGGACTTGACTGGCCCGGACCCACTCTCATCCTGGTTCGCCCGTTGGTCGTTCAGATGCAACAGGACGGGTCCCGGTAGCCGATCGGCTAGCGAGACCGCCGGAGCTTCGGCGAACGGCGACAAGATGTTCGACCAACTCAAGTGACGCGCACCCTCGGGGAGCATTGCGAGCCCACGTCGGCGACAGGCCTCTGCAGGGACCGCGAGCGCACAGCCCTAGCCGCTTACCCCGTCGTAGACCCCGATCAGCCGGTCGAGGAAGGTCTGGACCGTCGCACGCTCCGCGGGGTCCAGGTCGTCGACGATGCACTCGATGCCCTCGATTAGCGGCAGCACGAGGTCGTACGCACGGTCCGAAGAGCGCTCCGCCGCCGTGACGACGAGCTTGCGTCCGTCGCTCGGGTGCCGCTCTCGCCGGACGTGCCCGGCGCCCTCGAGCCGATTCAAGACGAGCGTCATCGCGGCGGTCGAGATCTCGAGCCGACGCGCGAGCTCGGTCGGGGTGGCCGGCCCGGTCGCGATGAGGTGGTCCATCGCCTCGAGCCCCGCAGCGTCGACCGACAGTGCCGCGGCGAGGTGCCGCTCGAAGCGCTGCTGCCGGACACTGACCTGCTGCACGCGGGACCGGATGTCGTCGTCGGGGAGTGATCGCCCGTCGCGTCGCGCCGTCGCCCGGTCGTGGCGGTCCTGCCGGTCGTCGGAGCGATCGGTCGCTGGGTGCTGGTCGTGGTTCGGCACGTCACCATGGTAGTCGTGTACATTGCCAATCTCATTGGTAATCAACGATGTGAGGGACAATGACCGATCACACCCGCGGCCGCGTGCTCATCTCCGGCGCGAGCATCGCCGGCCCGGCGCTCGCCCACTGGCTCCACCGCTTCTCGTTCGAGACGGTCGTCGTCGAGCGGGCGCCGTCCCTCCGCACCGGCGGGCAAAACGTCGACGTGCGCGGAGCCGGGCGTGAGGTCGCGCGCCGGATGGGCATCGAGGACGACATCCGCGCCGCCACGACGGGCGAGGTCGGCACCCGGTTCATCGGTCCGAGCGGCCGGACGATCGCGGCGTTCCCGGCGGGGACCTCGGACTCCGGTGGGGCCACCGCCGAGCTCGAGGTCCTGCGCGGTGACCTCGCGCGGCTCCTCGTCGACGGGACGTCCGACGCCACCGAGTACCGCTACGGTGACCGGATCACCCGCATCGACCAGGACGACAACGGCGTGACCGTGGGGTTCGAGCACGGCCCGGACGACCGGTTCGATCTGGTGGTCGCGGCGGACGGCATCGGCTCGAGCACCCGTCGGCTGGTGTTCGGCGACGAGCCGGAGATCCGTTCGCTCGGGCTCGAGACGACGTACGGCACGATCCCCCGGACCGCGGCGGACGACGACTGGTGGCGCTGGTACAACGCACCGGGTGGCCGGTCGATCACCCTCCGCCCTGACCAGCACGGGACCATCCGCGCGGCGATGTCGGTCGTGACGGACCGGCAGCGGGAGCGAGCCGGTTCCGAGCGCGGCGACCTCGATGCGGTGCGCAGCCGCCTGCACGCGGTGTTCGGCGACGCCGGGTGGGAGGCGGAGCGGGTCCTCGCGGGGTTCGACCACTCCGAGGACCTCTACTCCGAGGCGCTCGGACAGGTCCACGCCCCGCGCTGGTCGGACGGCCGGGTGGTGCTCGTCGGGGACGCCGCGTACTGCGCGTCGCCGGTGAGCGGGATGGGCACGAGCCTCTCGCTCACCGGCGCCTACGTCCTCGCCGGGGAACTCGCCGCCCACGTCCACCACCGCGACGCCCTGCGCGCATACGAGCGCATCATGCGCCCGTACGTCGCGAAGGCGCAGCAGCTGCCGCCGGGCACACCGCGGATCGCGAACCCGAGGTCCCGGCTCGGGATCGCGGCCTTCGGCACCGCCGTCCGCGTGGCGTCGCTGCCCCTCGTCGGGCGCCTCGGCGCCCGCTTCGCCACCCCGCCGGCCGAGGCAATCGACCTGCCGGACTACGCGCACCTGGAGTGAACAGCCGTCCAGCACGACCAACGATGCTCAACGAAGAGTTCGTGGCCTATCCGGCGACGAGTGCGTTGAACGCGTTCGGAAGCGCTTCAGGGTGCTGCGCGATGCGCCTCGCGGAACCAGATCGTGCTCGCTAAATGCTCGCACGGCAGGTGACGTATTGGCCCGCGCCGTCGCAGTGCTGGGCCTACCGCAATGCATTCGGAGGGGCGTCGGGCGTCGCGGTATGCCCTGGTGGTGTCCTCTCTAGAACGTGCAGATTGAGGTGAGTTCTAGGCCCCAAGCGCCGGTAATGCTCGCAGTCGGAGTCTCAATAGGCGATCGGTGACCGGACATGTCGGTGCGGGTCGTCAGGTTGTGGCGGCGGATTGGCGGCGGAGGCGGGACCACCCTGCGCAGATGAGTGCGATTCCTGCGGCGACCGCCCATCCGACCGATGGGGTCGATGCGGTTGCGATGAGGATGATGAGGGCGGTCCCGATCGCTGTTCCGAGCTGCGCTCCGGTGTTCACGATGCCTGCTGCGCTGCCGGCCAAGGCTGCCGGGACGCTGGTACCCAGGCCGGTCGCTGCGACCGAAGCCGCTGCAAGGCCAAGGCCGATCACGGCGACGCCGGCCGCGATCCACGGCCACGAGTGGCCTAGAACAGCGAGGACCGCGTTACCGCATGCGATGGTGGCAGCCCCCACTGCGGCCAACCGGTCTGGTCCGAGTCGGGGAGCGATTTGGCCGGTTGCGACGGATCCGCCGATGACAGCGAGGCTGAATGCCATGAGGACCAGCCCGGACAGCAGTGCTGGTATCCCGAGGCGGTCCTGGAGCACGAGTGTTGCCAACACCGACGATGAGCTGGTGGTCGCGGTGTTGAGGAATGACTGCACCAACCCACGTCGGAGGTTGGTGTCGCGGAACGCATCCCGCGGCACGAGCGGTGAACGTGAGCGGCGGAGCCGCCAGGCCAACAACCCAGCGATCACCAGACTGAGGAGGATCAGTCCAACACCCTGCGGCTGCGTGGCCTGTGCCTCGAGCAGGGTCGTGCCTGCGATGACCGGCATCACGGCCGCGACGAGGAGGACGGCACCGAGGACATCAAGCCGTTCGGCCCGACCCGGCTCCGGCTCCTCCCGCACGACGAGGGCCACTCCGACGAATAGGAGAGCAGCGACCGGTGCGTTGACCCAGAACACCGACGGCCAGCCGAGCACTGTAGTGAGCAGTCCACCGATAAGGAACCCGGTTGCGCCGGCTGCGGCGCCGACGGCGCTCCAGGCTGCGAGAGCTCGTGACCGGCCTGGTCCAGCAGCCGTTGCGTGAAGGATCAGCCGGAGCGCTGACGGAGCAGACACAGCTGCCGCAGCCCCCTGGACAGCGCGCGCAATGAGCACCTGCGGGAGCTCCTGCGCGGTACCGCCGACGATCGACACCACGCCAAAGACGACGATCCCGACGAGAAGGATCCTCCGGTGACCGTAGCGGTCCCCGAGTCGCGCGCCGAGGATCAGCATCGCCCCGAAGAACATCGCGTACGTCGTTGCAAGCGGACCGGCGGCCGCCGGATCAGCGCCGAGACCATTCAGGATCGCCGGAATCGCCGTGACGACGCTTGTGACGCCCAGTACGTCAACGAACTGAACGAGACAGAGCACAGTCACTACCCCGGGACGCATGCATGCACCGTACGTGAAACGTCGTCAAGACGACGAGCTGCGAGTCCCAGTAGCCGATCCATCAACGGGCGGCGGACCTGCCGGCATCCCACGGCCGACAGATCCTTCCCTACTAAGCGCGCTCGACAGGGAGCCAGAGCTCGCAGGTGGCCGTGCTGAAGTCGCCGGCGCGGTCGAGTACCGCGACGATGGACGGTCCAGGCCGGAGCCGCCAGGGGTTCGACGGGAACCAGTCGGTCGCGGTCGCGGCCCATGCCTCTTGCAGCGCAGCCGGATACTCGCCCTCGGTGTGGAACACCGCCCACGTGCCGGCCGGAACCTCGATCGTGTAGAGATCTCCGATCATCGGCGCCCTCCCCGTGACGGCTACTCCGTGCAGGTAGGTCAGTTCGCTCCCCTCGGTGTAGTCCGGGTCGACGTCGGCGCTGACCTGAAGCAGGCCGGCCGGTTCGGTGTCGCTCAGGGCTTTGAGGCGTGCGTGTTCTGCTGCCGGAAGTGAGGCGATGTGGGCTTGGATCTGCTGGTTGATGCCCTCGTGGATGAGGGGCACGCGGATGGCGTGGCCGATGAGGTGAAACGCCGGTCGATCGGTGATGCGGGTGTCCATGGTGGTGTTCCCTTCTACGGTCAGGCGGAACCTGAGCTGCGGTTGCGTTCGAAGGGGGCCGCCATTTCGCTTGACGCTGCCGACGCTGACACCGTGCACTGATCGGAACGCTCGACCGAATGCCTCGGTGGAGCCGTAGCCGTACCGCACCGCGATGCTCAACAGGTTTCCGTCTCCGAGGACATCCGCTGCCGCGACTGACATTCGGCGACGCCGGATGTACTCCGACAGGGGCATCCCAGCGAGTGACGAGAACATTCGACGGAGGTGGTACTCCGTCGTGCCGAGTTCCCTCGCCAAGGATGCAACGTCGAGGTTGTCGTTCAGGCGACCTTCGATCAGTTCGACCAGTCTGTTGAGCTCCGCGATCATGCCGCCTCCTTCGACACCCACACTTCCGGGTCATAACGGTCGGCACCCTACTATCGCGGTCCGATCGGATCGCCTCTGTGCTCCGGAACGTGCCCGATAGACGGTCCTCCAGCGGACCACGGGTGCTTCCGAGCTGCCCTGGACACCTACGGCCCTGCTCCGGGGCGAACCCGTCTCACATAGGTGGTCCGCGAACTATCTCACTTCCCGCACGCCATACGGACGCCTCGCGACGCACGAAGACCGAGCCGACCCCTAGTCAGCGTGGCCCGTCCGTACTGCCAAACATCGTGTCCACGTCCGTCTTTCAGACACGTTGGTTGGCAGTCGGACAAGTCAGCTGGCGGACGACACAACAAACCCCCTACTGCGGCATGTCGACGAACCGCGAGAACATCCCGTGGAACGCCACGGTGATGGTGTCCGTCGGTCCGTTACGGTGCTTCGCCACGATCAGGTCCGCCTCACCCTGACGCGGGTTGTCCTTCTCGTACGCCGACTCACGGTGCAGCAGGATGACCATGTCGGCGTCCTGCTCGATGGAGCCGGACTCACGAAGGTCGGAGATCGCCGGCTTCTTGTCGGCACGCTGCTCCGGACCACGGTTCAGCTGCGACAGGGCAATGACGGGCACCTGGAGCTCCTTGGCCATCAGCTTCAGGGCACGCGAGAACTCGGAGACCTCTTGCTGGCGGCTCTCGACCTTCTTGCCCGAGGTCATCAGCTGCAGGTAGTCGATGACCACGAGCTTCAGGTTGTGCTGCTGCTTGAGTCGACGGCACTTGGCGCGGATCTCGACGAGCGTCATGTTGGGGGAGTCGTCGATGAAGAACGGGGCGTCGTTGATGCGACCGCGGGTCTGGGCGATGGTGGTCCAGTCGCGGGAGTCCACGGTGCCCTTGCGCATGTTCTGCAGCGGCACGCTGGTCTCGGCGGAGAGCAGACGCATCGCGATCTCGGCGCGACCCATCTCGAGCGAGAAGAAGGCGGCGGTCTGGTCGTGCTTGATCGCGGCGGCGCGGCACAGGTCGAGCGCGAGCGTCGACTTGCCCAGGGCGGGGCGAGCGGCGACGATGATGAGCTGTCCGGGGTGGAAGCCGTTCGTCAGGCCGTCGAGCTGCGCGAACCCGGTCGGCACGCCCGTCATCTGGCCGTCGCGGCCCTTGGCGGCCTCGATCTCGTCGAGCGCGGCGGAGATGGCGTCGGTCAGCGGGACGTAGTCCTCGGTCTGCACACCACCTGCGACGTTGTAGACCTCGGCCTGCGCGCTGTTGACGAGGTCGGTGACCTCACCCTCCGACGCGTAACCCATCTGCACGATGCGGGTGCCGGCGTCGACCAGACGACGGAGCACGGCCTTCTCGGCGACGATGCCGGCGTAGTAGCCGGCGTTCGCGGCGGTCGGCACCATGCTCGTGACGCTGTGCAGGTACTCGGCGCCGCCGGCACGGGACAGTAGACCGGTCTTGGTCAGCTCGTCGGTGACGGCGATGACGTCGGTCGGTTCACCGTGCGAGTAGAGCGACAGGATCGCGTCGAAGATGACCTCGTGCTTGGGGACGTAGAAGTCCACACCGCGGGCGGTCTCGATCACGTCGGCGACGGCGTCCTTCGACAGGAGCATGCCACCGATGGTCGACTGCTCCGCGAGCATGTCGTGCGGCGGGGTGCGTTCCATGCCGCGGTCCGCGTAGTCCTGCGGTGCGGGCTCAAGATGTGCGATCGACACACGCTCTCCTCTGTTGACGACACGGACCTGAACCGGCGGGACAGCACCCACCGGCCGGAACCCGCACCCCTGTTTCTACCCCCGGCGACCGACATCCCCGAGTCGCTCGCCCAAGCTACGGCCCCAGAGTTATCCCCAACAAACGGCCCTGTGGATAACTCTGTGGAGAGGCTGCGGAACACGCCGGAACGCTGTGTGGAGAACTGTGGACGAGCCTGTGGAAAAAGCGGCGTACGAACACACTTTCGACCACTTGACCTGGGGTTTTTCGTTGCACACCATGTGTGGAAAAGTGGGGTTCAAGTACCCCTTGAAGGTTCCGATTTGACACGTTTCCACTGTGTAAAACGACTTGACAAGCACCCCTCCTGTGGGGAGAGTTCTCGGCCCGTTCCCAGCCAGCGTGACCCCGTCTGAACCGTAACCGGCCAGCCCGAGTCGAGCCGCGCCTCCAGGCCCGTGACCATGTCGGCGACAGCCGTGGGACAAGCCGCGCGACCGCCCCCGGAACGCAACGACGGGCGGGCCTCCCGGAGGAGACCCGCCCGTCGTGGAGCGGAACGTCAGTGCTACTTGGCAGCGATGACCTTGAGCGAGATCACGGCAGTGATGTCCTCGCGCAGGCGCACGGTGGCCTCGTGGTCACCGACGGTCTTGATGGTCGCGGGGACCTCGACCTTGCGCTTGTCGAGCGAGCCGACGCCCTGCGCCTGGACGGCGTCAGCGACGTCGCCCGGACGGACGGAGCCGAACAGACGACCGTCCTTGCCGGCCTTGACCGACAGGGTGATGGTCGCGTTCTCGAGCTTCATCTTGAGGTCCTGTGCCTCTTCGATGGTGGCGAGCTCGCGCGCGGTACGCGCGGCACGGATCGACTCGACCTGCTTCTCGCCGCCCTTGGACCACGCGACAGCGAAGCCCTGGGGGATGAGGTAGTTGCGGGCGTAGCCGTTCTTGACGTCGACGACGTCACCAGCGGAACCGAGGCCGGAGACCTCGTGGGTGAGGATGAGCTTCGACATGTGTCGACCTCCGATCAGCGGCCGGAGCCGGCGTAGGGGAGGAGCGCCATCTCACGGGCGTTCTTCACGGCACGGGCGATGAGGCGCTGCTCCTGGACGGAGACGCCGGTGATGCGACGGGCGCGGATCTTTCCACGCTCCGAGATGAACTTGCGAAGGGTCGCAACGTCCTTGTAGTCGATGACGCCGACCTTGATCGACTTCGCGGGAGCAGCGTTCTTGCCGCCCTTGCCGCGAGGCTTCCGGCGGTCGCCGGTGCTCTTTCCAGCCATAGTGATTTGTCCTTAGAAGAAAAGTTGTGTGTCCGTCGGAACGCTGAGGATCAGAACGGGGTCTCGTCGTCGAAGTTGCCGCCGGGGGTGCTCCACACGTCGTTCGACTGTGCATTGCCGCCACCCTGCTGGCCGCCCTGGGGAGACCAGGGCGCGTCCGACTGACCGCCACCGTTGTTGTTCCAGTTGCCGCCGCCGTTGCCCGCGGGGGCGCTGGCGCCGCCGCCGACCTGGCCACGACCGCCGCCACTGCCACCCGCTGCGCGGGTGATCTGTGCGGTCGCGTAGCGGAGCGACGGGCCGATCTCGTCGACCTCGAGCTCGATGCTCGTGCGCTGCTGGCCCTCACGGTCCTGGTAGGAACGCTGACGCAGACGACCCTGCGCGATGACGCGCGAGCCCTTCGTCAGCGACCCCGCCACGTGCTCGGCGAACTCGCGCCACACACTCGCGCGGAGGAACAGCGCATCGCCGTCCTTCCACTCGTTCGCCTGACGGTCGAACGTGCGAGGGGTCGACGCGATGGTGAAGTTCGCCACGGCGAGCCCGTTCTGCGTGTACCGCAGCTCGGGGTCCGCGGTGAGGTTGCCCACCACCGTGATGACGGTTTCGCCGGCCACGGGTTACTCGGCGCTCGCGGTCGCGGTCGCGGAGGCGTTGGCGGCCTTGCGGGCCGCGCGAGCCTCATCACGCTGCTTCTGGGCGGCGACCTGCGCGATGCCCTCTTCAGCGCGGAGGACCTTCGTGCGGAGCACGGCCTCGGAGAGACCGAGCTGACGGTCCAGCTCCTTGGCGGCCTCGGGCGACGACGTGAAGTCGACGACGGCGTAGATGCCCTCGGACTTCTTCGCGATCTCGTAAGCGAGCCGGCGACGGCCCCAGACGTCCACGTTGTCGACGGTGCCACCCGCGTTGCGGATCACGGCCAGGAACTTGTCCAGGCTGGGAGCGACGGTGCGCTCATCGATCTCGGGGTCGAGGATCGCCATCAGTTCGTACTGGTGCATGCGGAACCCACCTCCTCTGGTCTCAGCGGCCCCGGGCGGTTCCCGGGGCAGGAGGGTTGATGCATGTGCCCCAGACCACGCAGGTGCGCGAGGGGCAACCCGGGTAGCCTACCGGACTGCCTGGAGGCGCGCCACCGGCCTGTGGAGAGCGGTCCCGCCCGTCAGGCGGTCGCGTCCCAGGCACCGGTGGCTCAGGCGCTGGCGTCGCCTCGGGCGCTCCACCACTCGCGCAGGCGCTCCTCGGCCGTCTCCGGCCCGAGGGGTCCTTCGTCCATCCGGGCCTCGAGCAGGAACCGGTAGGCCTCGCCCACGGCACGCCCCGGCGGGATGTCGAGGATCCGCATGATGTCGTCGCCGGTCAGGTCCGGACGGATCGACTCGAGCTCCTCCTGCTCGGAGAGGGTCTTGATGCGGTCCTCGAGGTCGTCGTAGGCGAACGCCAGCCGGTCGGCCTTGCGGCGGTTGCGGGTGGTGACGTCCGAACGGGTGAGCTCGTGCAGCCGTTCGAGCTGGGGTCCGGCGTCACGGACGTAGCGGCGGACGGCGGAATCGGTCCAGGCGCCCTCGGTGTACCCGAAGAAGCGCAGGTGCAGCTCGATCAGGCGGGAGACCGCGGCGATGGTGTCGTTGTCGAAGCGGAGCGCACGGAGTCGCTTCTTCGCCATCTTCGAACCGACCAGGTCGTGGTGGTGGAAGCTCACGGCGCCGCCGGGCTCGAGCTTGCGCGTCGCGGGCTTGCCGATGTCGTGCAGCAGCGCCGCGAGCCGGAGCACGGTGTCCGGGGGATCGCCGGCGTGCCGCTCGGCCTCGTACCCGATGGCCTGCTCGAGCACGGTGAGCGAGTGCTCGTAGACGTCCTTGTGGTGGTGGTGCTCGTCCACCTCGAGCCGCATCTCGGGCAGCTCGGGCAGGAACCGCTCGGCGAGGCCGGTGTCGACGAGCAGCCGGAGGCCGGGGACCGGGTCGTCCGTGTTGAGCAGCTTGACGAGCTCGTCGCGGACCCGCTCGGCGGACACGATGTCGATCGACGCGACGAGCTCCTGCATCGCGGCCCGCACGTCCTCGTCGACGGTGAAGCCGAGCTGGGAGGTGAACCGTGCGGCGCGCATCATCCGCAGGGGGTCGTCGCGGAACGAGACGACCGCGGTCTGGGGCGTCCGGAGCCGTGCGGCGAGCAGGTCCTCGACGCCGCCGTGCACGTCGACGAGTTCGCGGGCCGGCAGTCGCAGGGCCATCGCGTTGACGGTGAAGTCGCGACGGAGCAGGTCGTCCTCGATGGTGTCGCCGAACGCGACCTCGGGCTTGCGGGTCTCGCCGTCGTAGACGTCGCTGCGGTACGTGGTGATCTCGACCTGCTCGCCGGCGACCCGTGCGGCGATGGTGCCGAACTGGCGACCGACGTCCCACGTGGCACTCGCGATGGGCTCGACGATCCGCAGGATGTCGTCCGGCCGGGCGTCGGTGGTGAAGTCCAGATCGGTCACCGGACGGCCGAGGAACGCGTCACGGACGGGCCCGCCGACGAGGGCGAGTTCGTGTCCGGCGTCGGCGAAGGCCCGAGCGAGGAGGTCGACGGGCTCGGTGGTGGCGAGTGCGTCGAGTCGTTCGACGGCCTGGGCAACGGACTGCATGACGGTGCTCATCCTCCCAGATCGAGGCCCCGAGTTCTCCACAAGCCGCGCGCGCACGGGACCTGTTCATGGTCGCGCCTCATACACTCGTGCTCGGCCCGAACCGACCCCGTGGCCCGCTCCCCGTATGCAGATGCTCCGCACCACGCTCGCCGCAGCCGCGTCGACCCTCGTCGCGCTCGGCCTGGTCGTCGCGCCCGTCGCCACCGATCACGCCTCGGCTTCCACGGCATCCGCCGCCAAGAGCCACGTGGCCGATCCCGCCGCCGCCGACGCGGGCAAGGCGACCATCTCGATCGCGCCGGCCAACCGCGGCGTCGTCCAGCGCGACCAGGACCTCACCCTCTCGGTCACCGTCACGAACGACACCGACGCGGCCCTGCCCGCCGGGACCGCAGACTTCCGGATCTTCCGGTCGGTGAGCACGCGCGACGTCCTCGCCGGCTGGCTTGCCGACACCACCACAACGGGTTACCTCGGCGCAGAGATGGACTCCGTGGACATCCCGGCAATCCCGGCACACCGTTCCGTCTCGATCGACTCGGTGGACATCGTCTCCGGCAACGTCGCCCTCGGCGGGTACCCCTCGTTCGGTGCCCGACGCATCGCTGCCGAGTACACGGCGGGCGACGCCTTCGCCGTGGACCGCTCGGCGATCACCTGGTACCCGGACTTCGAACAGGCCCCGGTCAGCGTCTCCGTCGCGATGCCGGTCACGGTGCCCAAATCGACCGACGGCGTCCTCACCGCCCCGGTGCTGGCCGCCGCGACCTCGGTGGACGGCACCCTCACGCAGCAGCTCGACGCGGCCGAGGACCACAACGTCGCCGTGGCCGTCGACCCGCGGATCATCGCCTCGATCCGGCTCCTCGGCGACAACGCCCCGTCGAGCGCGACCACCTGGCTGCAGCGTCTCGAAGCACTGCGCAACGAGACCTTCGCGCTGTCCTACGCCGACGCTGACGTCACAGGCCTCCGCCAAGCCGGGTCCGACGGCATCCTGTCGCCGATCTCACTCGACCAGTCCGTCGAGTCCGAGAACTTCCCCGGCGCCGAGACCCCGGCCCCGACACCGTCGGCCACGCCGGGGCAGACCTCGTCCCCGGCACCCACCGAGACCTCGAGCGACGGCACCACGACCGGCGACGCTGCCGACCAGGCGCAGGAGACCCTGCCGACCACGGAGTCCCTGCTCGACTTCCCGTACTCGATGGACTCGATCGCCTGGCCGACCGAAGGCACCGTGTCCTCCGCCGACCTGCCCGCGCTCGAGCGTGCCGGCACGAAGACCACCATCGTCTCGAGCGGCAACACCTCGGCCGGCGCGGACACCACCATCACGGCGTCCGAGAAGATCGGCGACGACCACGTGCTCGTCTCCGACCAGTCGATGTCGTCGATGCTCCGCCGAGCCGCGGCCGCCACCGACCGGCAGGCCTTCTCGTCGGCGATGTCCGAGCTCACCGCGACGTTGGCCACCTCGGCCCGCGCAGCGACCGCCACGGGCCCGATCCTGCTGACCCTCGGGCGCGAGTGGCCGTCCGACTCCACGCGGCTCAGCCAGGCGCTGGACGCCCTCGAGAGCACCGCCTGGGTCGCCCCGGCCGACCTCTCCACCGCTTCGAAGGCCGTCGCCGGGTCGCTCACGCTCGCCAGCGCGTCCACCGGCGAGGCCCGCATCGACCAGCTCCAGCGACTCGTGCGCGGAGAACAGGGGCTCTCCGCGTTCGCGACGATCCTCGACGACCCGAACCAGCTGACCGCCCCGGCCCGGCTCCGTCTGCTCGCGCTCGCCTCGAACGCGTGGCGCGACGACGACCAGGGCCTCGCCGCCGCGGTCGAGGCCCGCACGGCCGCCTGGGCGAAGACCACCACCGAGGTCGGCATCGTCGACTCGAGCAGCCTCACCCTGCTCGGCGACCGGTCGTCCCTGCCGGTGTCCATCCGCAACAGCTCCGACTACCCGGTCACGGTGCACCTGTCCGTGCAGCCGTCCAACTCGGCGCTGCGGGTGGTCCGCAACGACATCGTCGTCGAGATCCAGCCCGACTCCTCCACCCGCGCCACCGTCCCCGTGCAGTCGGTCGCGAACGGCAAGGTCGAGCTGACGATGTCGCTCTCGAGCCCGACCGGGGTCGCCGTGGCACAGCCCGCGACCGTCGAGCTGAACGTGCAGGCGCAGTGGGAGACGGTGATCACCGCGGTCGCCGCGATCGCCCTGATCGGCATCTTCGGCTTCGGCATCTTCCGCAGCATCCGGAAGCGCATCCGCCGCCGCAACGGCGAGCTCGACGACGAGGACGACGACGACCCGAACCGCCCCCTGGCAGTCCAGCCGACGGTCGGGGGCGCGCAGGCGGCCACCACCCGGCCTGGAGGCACGGATCACCCCTCCGGAGCGGCCCCCGCACCCAGCGTGGCCGCGTCCACTGCCGGGGTGGCGACCGCAGCGCCGGGTGCAGCGCCGGCCGCTGCGCCGCCCGCGGCGGTGGACCAGGGCCCCCTGCAGGACGCCATCGCGCGCGCCGGAGCCGGGCCGGGCCTCCCGTCCGACGCAGCACGCAACACCGTCGCGGACGACCGCGACCCCGAGGAGCCCACCATCAGCGCCACCCAGCCCCAGCCCGACGTCGACGCCGAGCCGGTCGCCGAGCGCAGCCTCGGCCGGGCGAGCGCGATGCTCGCGGCGGGCACGATGGTGAGCCGCATCCTCGGTTTCGCGAAGACCTTCGTCCTGGCGTACGCCATCGGGCAGAACGCGAGCCCCTCGGCCAACGCGTTCGCCGTCGCGAACCAGCTGCCGAACAACATCTACGCGCTGATCGCGGGCGGCCTGCTGTCGGCCGTGCTCATCCCGCAGATCGTCCGCGCGATGAAGGCCGGCACCGACGGCGGGCAGGCGTACGTCAACAAGATCGTGACCCTCGGTGGTTCCGTCTTCATCGTCATCACGATCGTGGCGACGGCACTCGCCCCTCTGCTGGTGCGGTTCTACACCAGCAACTCGGCGGACTCCGGTCCAGCCGCCACCGACCTCGCCGTCGCCTTCGCGTTCTGGTGCCTGCCGCAGATCCTCTTCTACGCCATGTACTCCCTGCTCGGGGAGGTCCTGAACGCGAAGCAGGTCTTCGGGCCGTTCACTTGGGCGCCGCTGCTCAACAACGTCATCGCCATCGCCGGGCTCGTCGTGTTCATCGCCCTGTACGGCACCAGCGGCAGCCAGCTCGACCAGTGGACGCCGGCGAAGATCGCACTCCTGGCCGGCAGCGCATCGCTCGGTGTCTTCGCCCAGGCTGCGTTCCTCCCGTTCTTCTGGAAGCGCGCCGGCCTGTCGTTCCGCCCCGACTTCCGCTGGCGCGGTGTGGGCCTGAAGTCCACGGGAACCGCTGCTGGCTGGCTCTTCGCGATGATCCTCGTCACCCAGATCGCCGGCATCGTGCAGTCACAGGTCGCGTGGCTCGGACGGGATGACGGTCCGGGCAACGCCGTGCTCGGCAACGCGTGGCTCATCTTCATGCTCCCGCACTCGATCATCACGGTCTCCATCGCGACGGCGTACTTCACCCGGATGAGCCACGACGCCGAACGCGGCGACCTCGACGCGGTCCGCCGCAACCTGTCGTTGTCCCTGCGCATCGTCGGGCTCTTCACCGTCTTCGCCTCGGTCGCGCTGATCGTCGTCGCCGTCCCGTTCGGCCGCCTGTACGAGGGCACGTTCGAGAGCGCCCTGCAGGTCGGCGCCGTGCTCGTCGCCTACATGCCCGGACTCGTCCTGTTCAGCATGCTGTTCGTGATCCAGCGGGTCTTCTGGGCGATGCACGACCACCGGACGCCGTTCCTGATGCAGTGCATCCAGTCGGTGCTGTTCGTCATCGGCGCCCTGGCTGTGTCGACGTTCCCCACCTCGGTCATCGGCATCGGGGTCGCCGCCTGCACCACCATCGCGGGGTCGGCGCAGACGATCGTCGCACTCGTGCTCGTCCGGAAGCGGCTCGGCAGCATCGAGGGACCGGTCATCACCCGGTCGCACGTCCAGTTCGTGATCGCCGCGCTGATCTCGGGCGTCGTCGGGCTCCTGGTCGTGAACTTCTTCGGCGCGTTCTCGGAGTCCGGGTTCGCGATGTCCGACCGCACCGGTGCCCTCATCACGATCATCCTCACCGGCGCCGCGATGGTGGCCGTGTACTTCGGAGCCCTCGTCGTCGCGAAGAACGGTGAGATCGGCAACGCCGTCCGGATGATCCGCAGCAAGCTCGGCCGCTGATCCCAGCCGCGCACCACACGCTCACGGGTCGTGTGGAATGCCTCGCCGGTACGATGGGTTGACCCGGTCAGACGCAACGGAAGGGCAATCAGGCATGCGCCAGCTCATCATCATCGGTTCCGGCCCGGCCGGGTTCACCGCCGGCATCTACGCAGCGCGCGCAGAGCTCAAGCCGCTCATCGTCGCCTCCAGTGTCGAGACGGGCGGTGAACTCACCAAGACGACCGAGGTCGAGAACTTCCCCGGCTTCCCCGAGGGGATCCAGGGCCCCGACCTCATGATCAAGATGCAGGAACAGGCCGAGAAGTTCGGTGCCGAGGTCCTGTACGACGACGCCGTCTCCGTCGACCTCACCGGCAAGGTCAAGAAGGTCACCGTCGGCTCCGGCGAGACGTACGAGGCCCTCGCGGTCATCTACGCCACCGGCTCGGCCTACCGTCACCTCGGCCTCCCCGACGAAGAGCGCCTGTCCGGCCACGGTGTCTCGTGGTGCGCGACCTGCGACGGCTTCTTCTTCCGACAGAAGAACATCGCCGTCGTCGGCGGCGGCGACTCCGCGATGGAAGAGGCGACGTTCCTCACCCGCTTCGCCGACAAGGTGACGGTCATCCACCGCAAGGACTCCCTGCGTGCGTCGAAGATCATGCAGGACCGCGCGATGAACGACCCGAAGATCGAGTTCGCCTGGAACAAGGAAGTCACCGGCATCACGGGTGACTCCGCGGTCGAGGGCGTCACGCTCAAGGACACCGTGACGGGCGAGGAGTCCGAGCTCGCGCTGGACGGCCTGTTCATCGCGATCGGCAACGACCCGCGCACACACCTGATCCACGGCCAGATCGACATCGCCCCCGAGGGCACGATCGCCGTCCAGGGCCGCTCGTCGAAGACCAACCTGCCGGGTGTCTTCGCCGCCGGTGACGTCATCGACCCGACCTACCGCCAGGCCATCACGGCTGCGGGTTCGGGCACGGTCGCCGCGCTCGACGCCGAGAAGTACCTCGCCGAGCTCGACGACGCACTGACGGACGAGGCCGAGGGCGTCGCCCCGACCGAGCCCGCAATGGTCGACGTCATCACCGCACGGGCCTGACCCGCCTCGGAATACCACGACGGCATCGCCGTTGTACCCCCTGAACGACTTCTCGAAGGAGCACACATGTCCAACGCCAAGGCTGTCACCGACGCCACCTTCTCGGACGAGGTCCTCAAGTCCGACAAGACGATCCTCGTCGACTTCTGGGCCGAGTGGTGTGGCCCGTGTCGCGCTGTCTCGCCGATCCTCGACCAGATCGCCGAAGAGCACGCCGGCAAGATCGAGATCGTGAAGCTCAACGTGGACGACAACCCCCAGTCGGCCATGAACTACCAGATCACGTCGATCCCGGCGATGAAGGTCTTCAAGGGCGGCGAGGTCGTCAAGACCGTCATCGGCGCCAAGCCGAAGCCCGCGCTCGAGGCCGACCTCGCCGAGTTCCTCGCGTAGGTCGCGCCTCCCGAACGGCCCCGCTCTCCCCGGAGAGCGGGGCCGTTCTCGTCCGGAGCCACCGGATGACGATCGGCCCCGTCGCGGAACCCTGGTTCCCCGGGCCGATGTCGTAGTGTGGCGGGAATGTCCCACTGAACGGAGCACTCGATGACGAACGGCAACAGCCTCGACCCCTGGTACGACTCCTACGCCCAGCGCACCGCCGGGCTGAGCGCCTCCGAGGTCCGAGCCTTGTTCGCCGTCGCCTCGCGCCCCGAAGTGGTCTCGCTGGCCGGCGGCATGCCGTTCGTCTCCGCGCTCCCCAGAGAGCTCGTCACGGGCTCCCTGGACCGTGTGATGAACGAGCACTCCGCCATGGCGCTCCAGTACGGCGGCGGACAGGGCCTGCGGTCCCTCCGTGAGCACATCGTGGACGTCATGAGTCTCGAGGGCATCCGTGCCAGCGCCGAGGACGTCGTGGTCACCACGGGCTCGCAGCACGCCCTCGACCTCGTCACACGGCTGTTCATCGATCCGGGCGACGTCGTGCTCGCCGAGTCGCCGTCCTACGTGGGCGCGATCGGCGTCTTCCGGTCGTACCAGGCCGAGACGGTACACGTGACGACGGACGAGCTCGGTCTCGTCCCGGAGGCCCTGCGCGAGGCCATCGCGAACCTCCGCACCCAGGGCAAGCGGATCAAGTTCCTCTACACGATCCCGAACTTCCACAACCCGGCCGGCGTCACGATGAGCCGTGAGCGCCGCATCGAGGTGCTCGACATCTGCCGGTCGAACAACATCCTCGTGCTCGAGGACAACCCGTACGGGCTCCTGTGGTTCGACGAGCCGGCGCCGCAGGCGATCCGATCGATCGACGAAGAGGGCGTGGTGTACCTCGGCTCCTTCTCGAAGACCCTCGCACCGGGCTTCCGCGTGGGCTGGGCCCTCGCGCCGCACGCCATCCGCGAGAAGCTCGTGCTCGCCAACGAGTCGGCCGTGCTCGCGCCGAACTCCTTCGGCCAGTACGTCGTGAACGCGTACCTCGACGCGGCCGACTGGAAGGGCCAGGTCGACACCTTCCGGGGCATCTACGCCGAGCGCCGTGACGCCATGCTGTCCGCGCTGGGGGAATTCCTGCCCGACCTGTCCTGGACCAAGCCGAACGGTGGCTTCTTCGTGTGGCTCACCCTCCCCGAGTCCCTCGACTCCAAGGGCATGCTGCCGCGCGCGGTCAAGGAGCTCGTGGCGTACACCCCGGGGACGGCCTTCTACGCCGACGGGCGCGGAGGCGGACACATCCGCCTGTCGTTCTGCTACCCCACGCCGGAGCAGATCCGGGTGGGGGTCAAGCGTCTGGCCAACGTCGTCAACGACGAACTCGAACTGATCGAGACGTTCGGCCCGACGACCCGTCCGAACACCGTGGTCCGCCAGACGTCGTCGGTCAGCGCACCGCCGCCGAACATCTCCTGATCAGCGCTTTTCCTCAGTGCTGCTCGCACAGCACCGCAGTTCCACACCGGAGGACCCCGCATGGCCGAGCTCACCCGTCGTCACGTCGTCGTCGTAGCCGGAGGCATCTCGCACGAGCGCGATGTTTCCCTCCGCTCCGGCCGTCGGGTCGCCGATTCACTGACCGGCTACGGCTGGCAGGTCGACCTGCGCGATGCTGACGCGATGCTCCTGCCGGCTCTCGCCGAATCACGCCCGGACGTCGTGTGGCCGGCGCTGCACGGCGCCTCCGGTGAGGACGGGGCCCTGCGGGGCATCCTGGAGGCCGTGGACATCCCGTTCGTCGGCTCACGGTCGACGTCGGCCCGGTTGGCATGGGACAAGCCCACGGCGTCAGCGCTGGTCGCCCGCGCCGGCGTCCGAACGCCACGGTCCGTGACGCTGTCCCACGACGTCTTCCGCGAGCTCGGTGCCGTCGGTGTCCTCGAGGCCATCGCCACCGAGCACCCGGTGCCGCTCGCCGTGAAGCCCGCGCGAGGCGGGAGTGCACAGGGCGTGACCCTGGTCGACGACGTCAAGGACCTGCCCCGGGCCATGGTGGCGGCTTACACGTACTGCGACGACGTCGTGGTCGAGCAGCTCATCCGCGGCACCGAGGTCGCCGTGGGGATCATCGACACCGGGGACGGCCCCGTGGCGCTCTCCGCTGTTGAGATCGTGCCGCGGAACGGCATCTACGGGTTCGAGGCGCGCTACAACGCGGGGGAGACGACCTTCTACACGCCCGCGCGGCTCTCGGGCGAGTTCGCCGGAGCAGCCGCGGCGGCTGCGGTCGCAGCGCACGCAGCCCTGGGACTCCGCCACCTGTCCCGCGTCGACCTGATCATCGACGGGGCCGGGACGCCCTGGTTCCTCGAGGCGAACGTTCTCCCCGGGCTCACCGAGACGTCACTGCTGCCGCAGGCGCTGTCGGCGTCCGGTTTCGATCTCGGCTGGACCTACGCCGAGCTCGCCGAGCAGGCGATCCGCGACCATCGCGCCTGACCCTGCAGCCGATGTTCCACGTGGAACACCGGCATCTCGTGCCCCGCCTGTTCTGCACGCGAGCTCCGATGTTCCACGTGGAACGTCGCCTCACTCGCCGGAGGGTGTGTGTCGAGCAGATTGACGCAGGCGTGTCCTCCGCGTTCCATCGGAACAGCACCAGGTGCCTGAGGCCCGGGCTCTTCCGCGATGGGTCGAGGTTTCCCTCCGACCTAGACGTCGATCGCGATGATCTCCACCGTTACACACCGGACGTCATTGTGGGCGAACATCGCGGCACGGACTCCGACAGCTGAGGAGCTGCGGCACAACGTAGGCTGCTGGGCCCTCGCGTTCCCACCCGACGACCGAGATCCCGCGACAGCGAACGGGCAGAACCTCGGATCAACAGCCCGGTAGAACATCCCTCGGCGCGCTGGCATGAAGGCCGAGCCGCTGTTGGTCACGACACCGCCATCTCACCCGAGGCAGACTGCGGTCACGACTGGAGCAACGACGACCGAGCGAGCTGCGCAGCCACTGGGGCCGCTGAAACCACCCACCCATGTCCGCACCCGGGCTGGCCGTTACAGGGGCTCAGACGGCCGCACAGGGCCGCACAGCAATGGTTTCAGCCCTTGAGGTCCTGCACTCCGAGTTCGCCGAGGATCCGGTTGAGGTCGTCGCCGTTCGCGAAGTCGATCGTCACGGAACTCTTGCGAGCACCGACTGCGATCTTCACCCGCGTGTTCAGGCGGTCGCCGAGCCGCTCAGCGAGATCGTTGAAGTGTGCCTGGCGCTTGGACGGCTCGGCCTTCGGCTTCGCCGGCGGCGTCTTGGCCGCCAGCTGCTGCGCGATGGCCTCAGCAGCCCTGACGGACAGGTCCTCATTGACGATCTTCTCGGCCAAGTACTCCATCGCCTCGGCGTCCGGAGCGGCGAGGATGGCGCGAGCATGTCCGGCAGAGAGCACGCCTGCGGCCACCCGCCGCTGCACGGGGGAGGGGAGCCGCAGGAGTCGGATCGTGTTCGTGATCTGCGGGCGCGATCGACCGATGCGCTGCCCGAGCTGTTCCTGGGTGATCCCGAAGTCGGCGAGGAGTTGCTGGTACGCAGACGCCTCCTCGAGTGGGTTGAGCTGCGCACGGTGGAGGTTCTCCAGCAGTGCATCGCGCAGCATCGCGTCGTCGGGGGTGTCCTTCACGATCGCCGGGATCGTGCTCAGGCCGAGTTCCTTCGTGGCACGCAGGCGACGCTCACCCATGATGAGCTCGTACTGGGGCTCGGTACCCGTCGCGCCGGGGATCGGCCGGACGACGATGGGCTGCAGCACGCCGATCTCACGGATCGAGTGGACGAGCTCCTGAAGCTCCTCCTCGCGGAACTCCTTCCGCGGCTGCTGGGCGTTCGGGATCACGTCGAGCGGATTGAGGTTGGCGAGACGTGCTCCCGGCACGGCCACCAGGTCATCCGCCGTCGGCGCGGATGCCGGCGAGCCTCCTGTCGGGAAGAACACGTCGACGGGACGGTCCTGCTGATCGGTCGCTGTCGGGATCAGGGCGCCGATGCCTCGTCCGAGTCCGGTTCGCTTCGGTGCCATCAGTGCTTCGCTCCTCGTGCTGCGATCTCGGCGGCCGCTTCCAGGTAGGACAGCGACCCGGTGGAGTTCACGTCGTAGGCGACGACACTCTGGCCGTAGCTCGGTGCTTCGCTCACTCGGACGGAGCGGGGGATCATGGCCTTCAGCACCTGTTCCCCGAAGTGCTCACGGACGTCGTTCGCCACCTGGTTCGACAGGTTCGTGCGGCTGTCGTACATGGTCAGGAGGATCGTCGAGACCCGGAGGTTCGGGTTGAGGTGCCGTTCGATCAGTTCGATGTTCCGCAGCAGCTGGCTCAGTCCTTCGAGCGCGTAGTACTCGCACTGGATCGGGATGAGGACCTCTTGCGCAGCCACGAAGGCATTGATCGTCAAGAGGCCCAGCGACGGCGGGCAGTCGATGAAGACGTAGTGGTACGGCTCGTCCAACGACTGCAGGTACATGTCGAGTGCAGTCCGGAGGCGCTGCTCGCGGGCCACCAGTGAAACGAGTTCGATCTCGGCACCGGCAAGGTGGATGGTGGCCGGAACGCACCAGAGCGTGTCCGACTCGGGGGAGGCCTGCACGGTATCGGCCATCGGTGCTTCATCGACGATCACGTCGTAGATGCTCGCGACCTCCGCCTGGTGGTCCACGCCCAGCGCCGTCGAGGCGTTGCCCTGCGGGTCGAGGTCGATCACCAGCACCCGAGCGCCACCATGCGCGAGACCAGCGGCCAGGTTCACCGTCGTCGTCGTTTTGCCGACGCCACCCTTTTGGTTCGAGACTGTGATGATCCGTGTCTCAGAAGGCAGCGGGAACTGTTGCGTGGCGATCGCACGCCGGCGACGGTTCAGGTCGGCGATCTCGCGAGCGAGCGGTGTCGACGCGTCGTAGTCGGTCGATGAACTCAACGAGTGCCTCTTCCCCGGTTCGATGTTTCACGTGGAACGCGGAGCCACTGGCGGCCGGATGTCCCGGCCCGAGCCGCAGCGTCAGTCAACTGTAGCCCGGAAGACGCGGGTGGTCTCGTCGACAACACCTTCTCCGAGCTCGAGCACCTCGACATCAGAGAGGCGCTTCCGAAGGATGACCTTTCGGGCCTTCTCGATCTCTTCGTCGACCCGCGCACCCTTCATCAGGATGAGCTGCCCGCCCGAGCGCACCAGGGGCACGGTGAGCGGGATGAGCTTCGACAGGGCACTCACGGCCCGTGCGGTGACCTGGTCGACGACGACGTCGTCAGCGACGTCCTCAGCACGCCCGCGGAGCACCGTGACGTTCTGCAGTCCGAGACGATCGGACTCGGCATGAAGCCAATCCGTCCGCCGCTCCATCGGCTCGATGAGGACGAATTCGACGTCAGGACGGGCGATCGCGAGCACAAGACCCGGCAACCCTGCACCCGAGCCGACGTCAGCAACGCGACCACCGGCCTCCAGGAGGGGCGCCAGCAAGGCGGAATTGAGGATGTGTCGCGTCCAGAGACGGGGCAATTCGAGCGGGCCGATCAGGCCCAGCTCCTCACCCCGTCGCGCAAGTTCGTTCGTGAACGAGCGCGCACCCTCGATCTGGTCACCGAAGAGTACTGCAGCGGCCGCGGGCTCAGCCTCGAGCACCGGTGCTGCCTCGGTCGGAACGGGTGCATCCGTCATCGGGTGACGACCGTGTGGCGGTCCCGACCCTCACCCTCGGACTCCGAGTGGAAGCCCTTCTCAGCGACCAGGTCGTGGACGAGCTTGCGCTCGTACGACGACATCGGGGGGAGCGCAGCCGACGACGAACCGGCTTCGATGCGCTCGACAGCGGTGTCCACGAGCCGCTGCAGCTCGTCAGCACGGGCATCCCGCGAGCCACCGACGTCGAGGATCAGCCGGCTGAACTCGCCGGTCTCGGCCTGCACGGCGATCCGCGTGAGCTCCTGCAGCGCCGTCACGGTGTCGGGCTTCGACAGCACGCGGAGTGCCTCGCCGTCATCGGTGACCGACAAGTACACGCGACCGGCGCGTTCCTCGATCTCGATGTCGCCATCGAGGTCGCAGATGTCGAGGAGTTCCTCGATGTAGTCCGCCGCGATGTCCGCTTCGTCGCGGGCGTCCTCGGTCTCGGTGTCCGTCGTCTCGACGGCGCCTGCGGTGTCCTGCTCGGTCACTTACTTCTTCCCGTTCTTCTTCTGGCGCTGCTTGCCGACCGGCTGCTGACGCTGGGTGGTGACGCGCACGGGCTCGATCTCCGTCGCACCGGCGCCGGCACCGGCCTCGGCGAGGACCGGGGTGGCGGTCCCGCGACGCTGTGCCTTCTTGGCCAGGCGGGCTTCACGAGCCAGAGCGGCTTCGGAGCCGGGAGTCGGCATGCTGCGGATGACGAAGTACTGCTGCGCCATCGTCCAGAGGTTCGAGGCCAGCCAGTAGAACATGACGCCGAGGGGGAAGCTCAGACCCGAGATCACGAAGACCAGCGGGAGGATGTACAGCATCATCTTCTGCTGGCGGTACATCGGAGACTCCTTGGTCTCCGGCGACATGTTCTTGGCGACGAGCTGCAGCTGCGTGATGAACTGCGACGCCGTCATCACGACGATCATGAAGCCCGCGATCGCACGGACCTCCCACCCGGAGGCGTTCGTGAACGTCTCGTGCAGGGGAGCGCCGAACAGGGCCGCGTTGCCGAACGACGCCGCGAGGTCGTTCGTCAGCAGGCCGATGCCCGTCTTGTTGATCTGGGCCTCGTGCAGCACCGAGTACAGCGAGAAGAAGATCGGCATCTGCAGCAGCAGCGGCAGGCAGGAGCTGAGCGGGTTGGTCCCGGTCTCCTTGTAGAGCGCCATCGTCTCGCGGCTCATGGCCTCACGCGAGAACTGGTCCTTCTTGCCCTTGTACTTGTCCTGGATCTTCTTCAGCTGCGGCGCGACCTCGAGCATGCGGCGCTGCGACTTGATCTGCCGGACGAAGATCGGGATCAACGCTGCGCGGACGACGAACGTCAGGAAGATGATCGAGAGCACCCACGTGATGCCCTCGTTCGGGTCCATGCCGATGCTCTCGAAGATCCAGTGGAAGCCGACGAGGATGGCCGAGACCACCCATTTGAGCGGCCAGAGGATCGTTCCGATGATGTCCATGGGGACGGCTACGCCTTTCGAGTGCGCTGGGGGAGCAGGACCGGCCGAACCGTTCCGACCGCGGGGTGCGGCTGCTGCGGGATCGGCGCGAGGACGAACCCGAACCGGTTGACGACGAACGGGTGACGGCGTTCCTTGACGTCGTCGATGCCGCCAGCAGCCCAGGGGTTGCAACGGGCGATGCGCCAGGCGCCCATGGCGGATCCGCGCACGACGCCGTACTGCTGGATCGCCTCGAGGGCGTACCGGGAGCACGACGGGTGGTAGCGGCAGACGTTGCCGTACAGCGGGGAGATCACCGCACGGTAGGCCCGGAGCACGACGACGCACGCGTTGCGTGGGAGCAACGCGATGACCCAGGCGAGCCGGGTCCACAGAGTGCGGTTCATGCTGCCTTCTCCACCCCGCGCGCGAAGGAGCGCGTGACGTCTTCGAGCAGGGTAGGCCATCCGGCCTGCGATGCGGCTGGCAGTACACGGACCACCACGTCGAAGCCCTGAGGGCACTCGACGAGCAGGTCGTGCGCGATCGCCTTGAGCCGCCGCCGGATCAGGTTCCGGGTCACGGCGTTGCCCACCGTCTTCGCGACGATGAAGCCGAACCGCGTCGGTCCGTTGCGATCTGCCGGCTGACGGACCACGGACACGACGACGTGCGCCGTGGCGCTCTTGCGACCACGACGCACGACGTTCCGGTAGTCATCCCCGCGCACGATGCGGTTGGCGCTGGCCAACACTGCGACGCCGGGGTCAGACCGAGGACCGGATCAGGCGATGAGCCTGATCAGGCCGAGAGCTCGGTACGGCCCTTGGCGCGACGCGCCGACAGGATGGCGCGGCCGGCACGCGTCCGCATGCGGAGGCGGAAGCCGTGCTTCTTGGCGCGGCGGCGGTTGTTCGGCTGGAAGGTGCGCTTGCTCATGATGTTCTCCACACGGCTGCTCGCGGCGAGCCGTCACGTATGTGTAGCCGTCCGGGTGTCGAACGACGCAGATGGGCGCGACCAAAGGGCCGCAGTCAACTGGTTAACGGTACGTGACAGCGGCGAGCAGGTCAAACCCCGCCTGGATCGGTCACGCCGTCCCCGCCGGGCCTGGCGCCTCTCGAGCCCATTCTCCACATTGGGGACAACTTCCGTTCGGTGGGACTCGGTCCGGTCCTTTACAGTGGTGTGATCGATCCCCCCGATGGCCGGTACGACAGGGAAGTACTCCTGTCAGACGGCTCGAGGTGGTCGTGGACAACACTGTGGACAACCCTGTGGGAACGTCCGCGGCAACGAGGCGTCGACGAAGCCCCCGGAGCCACCGATCCGCCGGCGACGACCTGGTCCCGAGTGCGGTCCCCGAGGACGCCACCGCATGTCCGACCCCGCAGGACGCACCCTCGTCCGGCAGCGAACGCACGACACGACCCCTGGAGACGAGCGCGACATGACGATGCCGGCCGACCCCGTCGAGGACCTCTGGTCATCCGTACTCGGACTCCTCGCCGAGGACCCCCGCATCACGCCGCAGCTCCACGGGTTCCTGAACCTGGTCGAGCCGAAGGGCGTGCTCGCCGGCACCCTGTACCTCGAGGTGCCGAACGACCTGACCCGGGGCATGCTCGAACAGCGCATCCGCATCCCGATCACCGAGGCGGTCGCCCGCATCGGTGACGACTCGGTCGCGAACTTCGCGATCACGGTCAACCCCGACATGGCCTCGGAGCCGCGGGTGGACCCGAACGTGCCCGAGTACGCCGAGCCCGTGCAGGAAGCCGTCGAGCAGAGTGCCGCTCCGCGCCAGTACATCGAGGCACCGTTCGTGCCGAGCCAGATCGACTCTCCCGGAACCAGCGGGCGCCCCGAGTCGCGGCTCAACCCCAAGTACAACTTCGACAACTTCGTCATCGGGTCGTCGAACCGGTTCGCCCACGCCGCAGCGGTCGCCGTCGCCGAGGCACCGGCCAAGGCCTACAACCCGCTCTTCATCTACGGGGACTCCGGGCTGGGCAAGACCCACCTGCTCCACGCCATCGGGCACTACGCCGAGAGCCTCTACCCGGGGATCCGCGTCCGGTACGTGTCGAGCGAGGAGTTCACCAACGACTTCATCAACTCGATCGCGAACAACCGCTCGAACCAGTTCCAGCAGCGGTACCGCGACATCGACATCCTGCTGATCGACGACATCCAGTTCCTGCAGGGGAAGGACTCCACGCAGGAGGCCTTCTTCCACACCTTCAACACCCTGCACGACCACAACAAGCAGGTCGTCATCACGTCCGACGTCGCGCCGAAGCACCTGACCGGGTTCGAGGACCGGATGCGATCGCGCTTCGAGTGGGGCCTGATCACCGACGTGCAGGCACCCGAGCTCGAGACGCGCATCGCGATCCTCCGCAAGAAGGCACAGTCCGACCACCTGCAGGTGCCCGACGACATCCTCGAGTTCATGGCGTCGAAGGTGTCGAGCAACATCCGCGAGCTCGAGGGCACCCTGATCCGGGTCACCGCGTTCGCGAGCCTGAACCGGACGGCCGTGGACATGGCCCTGGTGCAGACGGTCCTCAAGGACCTGATCACCCTCGACGAGGACAACGTCGTCGCGCCGACGGACATCATCAACCACACCGCGGAGTACTTCAAGCTCTCCGTCGACGACCTGTACGGGTCGTCCCGCTCGCAGGCGATCGCCACGGCACGACAGATCGCGATGTACCTGTGCCGCGAGCTGACGAGCCTGTCCCTGCCCAAGATCGGGCAGCTGTTCGGCAACCGCGACCACACCACCGTGATGTACGCGAACAAGAAGATCACCGAGCTGATGAAGGAGCGTCGGTCGATCTACAACCAGGTCACCGAGCTCACCAGCCGCATCAAGCAAGACCGCCGCTACCGCTGAGATCGGCCCGTTCCCGGCCCCATCCACCATCTGAGACGGTTCCATGGGCCGGACTTCTCACAGTGTGGATAGCCTGTGGATAACTGTGGAGGACACGCCGCCCGGTTGTACACAGGTGGGGGGTCACCTGTGGAGACTGGGGATGGAAGTGGATAGATGAGTTTCATTCATCCCGTTAACGCTCACACACCGCTCACAAGTCACAAGCGTGTAGTTCCCTACTGCGGAGCGGGATGCACAGGGTTATCCACAGTGTGCACAGGCGTTAACACCATTACTCCTGGTTAACGATCAATCTCTGCGGGACAACCTTGTGGACGGCGGGATGACAAGAAATCCGGCCCCCGTCCGCCTGTGCCAGAATGGGGCGGCCGGACAGTCCAAGCCGATCGACAGGGGTTCCAGCTGTGAAGTTCGAGGTCAACCGGGACGTCTTCTCCGAAGCCGTCTCCTTCGCAGTGAAGCTCCTCCCGCAGCGCACGACCCTCCCGATCCTCTCGGGCGTCCTGATCCACGCCGACGGAGATCGTCTGACGCTCTCGTCGTTCGACTACGAGGTGTCGGCGCAGACGTCCATCTCGGCCCAGATCGACGAGCCGGGCACGGTCCTGGTCTCCGGTCGACTCCTGAACGACATCGCGAGCCGGCTGCCGAACGCCCCCGTGTCGTTCACCACCGAGGACGCCAAGATCTCCGTCTCCTGCGGGTCGGCGCACTTCACGTTGCTGTCCATGCCGGTCGAGGAGTACCCGACGCTGCCGGAGATCGGGCCGCAGACCGGTGTGATCCCCGGCGACGCGTTCTCCGAAGCCGTGTCCCAGGTCGCCGTCGCCGCCAGCCGCGACGACGTCACCCCCGTCATCACGGGCGTGCAGCTCGAGGTCGGCGACAACGACCTCTCCCTCATCGCGACGGACCGCTACCGCGTCGCCGTCCGCACCATCGCGTGGGACTCCGGCCGAGTCGGCTCGGACCCCCTGCACGCACTGGTCCCGGCCCGCACCCTGCAGGAGGTCGGCCGCACGTTCGGTTCGGCGTCGACGGTGTCGGTGTCGATCAGCGGCAACTCCGATCGCGAGCTCATCGCGTTCCACGCCGACGACAAGACCGTGACGTCGTTGCTCATCAAGGGCAACTACCCGCCGGTCCGCCGGCTCTTCCCCGAGACCGTCAACGACCACGCGGTGATCAACACCGCGGAGCTCGTCGAGGCGGTCCGACGGGTCTCCCTCGTCCTGGAGCGCGAAGCGGCGCTCCGGTTCTCCTTCACGGTCGACGGGCTCACGCTCGAGGCGATCGGATCCGAACAAGCGCAGGCGTCAGAGTCGATCAGTGCGTTGTTGACCGGCGAGGAAACGGTGGTCTCGTTGAAGCCCGCCTTCCTCCTGGACGGACTGAACGCGGTGCACTCCGAGTTCGTCCGCATCTCCTTCACCAAGACGGAGAACCCCAACAAGCCGGGCCCGGTGCTGATCACCGGCCAGACTTCGCAAGAGGCCGCAGCGACCGATGGATACCGGTACCTGCTGCAGCCGAACCTGCTGCTGCGATAGGCGCAACAGGCAACCTGCGCTGGCGCACACCACCGGCAGCATCAGCGCGACGACGAACAGAAGAGGAAATCATGCACATCGGTCTTGTCGGCCTTGGTCGCATGGGCAACAACATGCGTGCCCGTCTCCGCAACGCAGGTATCGAGGTCACCGGGTACGACGCCAACCCCGCCGTCTCGGACGTCGCCGACCTCGGCGCCCTCGCCGCTGCCCTCCCGGAGGGCAAGCGTCTCGTGTGGGTCATGGTCCCGCACGGCAAGATCACCGACGACGTGATCACCGACCTGGCCGGCGTCCTCAGCGAGGGCGACCTGGTCATCGACGGTGGCAACTCGAAGTGGCTGGACGACACCACGCACGCCGAGCAGCTCGGTGCGCGCGGCATCCGCTACATGGACGCCGGCGTCTCCGGTGGTGTCTGGGGCAAGGACAACGGCTACGGCCTGATGGTCGGCGGTGACGCCGCGGACGTCGAGTTCGCGATGCCCGTGTTCGACGCGCTGCGCCCCGAGGGTCCCCGCGAAGAAGGCTTCTCGCACGCCGGCCCGATCGGCGCCGGCCACTACGCGAAGATGGTCCACAACGGCATCGAGTACGCGATCATGCAGGCGTACGGCGAGGGCTACGAGCTCCTCGAGGCCAAGGACCTGATCACCGACGTCCCCGCCGTGTTCGCCGGCTGGCAGCGCGGAACGGTCGTCCGTTCCTGGCTGCTCGACCTGATGGTGCTCGCGCTGAACGAGGACCCGAAGCTCGACGAGCTCGAGGGCTACGTCGAGGACTCGGGCGAGGGCCGCTGGACGCTGGAAGAGGGCATCGAGCTCGCCGTGCCGATGCCGGCGCTCTCGGCGTCGATCTTCGCGCGCTTCGTCTCGCGCCAGGGCAGCGCCTCGCCGACGATGAAGGCCGTCGCGGCGCTCCGCAACCAGTTCGGCGGTCACGCCGTCAAGAAGTCCTAGGACTTCCCGGGGGAACCCGGACTCGGCCCGCGTGCACGTCGACCATCTCCAACTGACCGACTTCCGGAACTACCGGGAGGCGGACGTCGACCTCGCACGCGGGCCGAACCTGTTCGTCGGGCGCAACGGACAGGGCAAGACCAACCTGGTCGAGGCGATCGGGTACCTGTCCACCCTCGGCTCGCACCGCGTCCCCACCGACGCGGCCCTCGTCCGTCAGGGATGTGACGCCGCGATCGTCCGGGCACGGCTCGCCCACGAGGAACGCAGCATCCTCGCCGAGGTGCAGATCAACCGCACCGGCGCGAACCGCGCGCAGGTGAACCGCTCCGCGATCAAACCGCGCGAGCTGCCGCGCTACTGCACGAGCGTGCTCTTCGCGCCGGAGGACCTGGCGCTCGTCCGAGGCGAGCCGGCCGGTCGGCGCCGGATGCTCGACGAGCTGCTCGGCCAGATCGCGCCGCGGATGCAGGGCGTGCTCGCCGACTACGACCGCACGCTCCGCCAGCGGAACACCCTGCTCAAGTCAGCCCGTGCCACCGGCGCGAAGGCGAACGCCCTGTCGACGCTCGACGTCTGGGACGACCGGCTCGTCGGACTCGGCGCCGAGATCGTCGCGGCACGTGACCACCTGACCCGGCGGCTCGCGCCCTTCGTGGCCGAGGCCTACGCGACCGTCGCCGGCGAGCACCACGACGCCTCGATCACCGGTGTCCTGTCGATCCGTGGTGGCGACCCCGAGTCGGCGGCGGCCACCGATCCCGTCCTCGGGACCCCCGACGAGCCCGTCACGGTCGCGTCGGCGGCCGAGGCCTTCGCAGCCGCGCTGGAGCGACGTCGCCGGGACGAACTCGATCGCGGACTCACCCTCGTGGGGCCGCACCGGGACGACGTTCTGTTCCAGCTGAACGGGTTACCGGCTCGGGGATACGCCAGTCACGGCGAATCCTGGTCCTTCGCGCTGGCCATCCAGCTCGCGAGCGCCTCGATCCTGCGCGCGGAGTCGAACCTGGGAGACCCGATCATCATCCTCGACGACGTCTTCGCCGAGCTCGACGAATCGCGTCGGGAACGACTGGCGAACGCCGTCGCCGACTACGAGCAGGTGCTCATCACGGCCGCGGTGTTCGGCGACGTGCCCCCGAAGCTGGCGGCGCACACCGTGCGGATCGAGGCGGGCACGATCGTGACCGACGAGACGGACGCGATCCCGGCCTCCAGTCCGGCGACGGACCGGAGGGACCAGACGGACGCCACCGGCACAACGGACGCCACCGGCACAACGGACGCTGCCGGCGCAACGGACCCGAGCCCCGCCGGAGCCGACGCCTGATGCCGAAGCCCCGCAAGCCCACCGAGCCCTCGCAGGTGTACCGCCACCTGCGCGCGGTGTTCGGCGACCCGTCCAAGCGCGGCACCGATGCACGCCGCCGCCGAGCCCGCGAGTTCAACGCCGACACCGTGCCGTACGGACGCGGCCGCGAGCCGAAGGGCCTCGCCGACATCGTCGGTTCGCTCGCCCAGGAGCTCGGCTGGACGGAACCCCTCGCCCGCTCCGAGCTCTTCGTGGACTGGCCGAGCGTGGTCGGCGAGGAGCTGGCGAAGCACTCCCGGCCGGTCACCATCGAGGACGGCGCACTCGTCATCCGGTGCGACTCGACGGCCTGGGCGACCCAGCTCCGACTCATGCGTGCGACGGTCACGACGACCATCGCGGAACGGCACCCGGAAGCCGGGGTCGAGTCGATCAGGGTTTCCGGCCCGGACGCCCCCACGTGGAAACGCGGCCCCAGGACGGTCCAGGGGCGCGGTCCTCGCGACACCTACGGTTGAGGCGACGAAATCATCCTGGAGTGCCAGAAAAGCCCGTCTGAGGGGCAGATGAGCCCTCGAAAGAGGGGGCTCTGCGGTAGACTGGGAGGTGCAGTGCGCGGGCGTTCCGCGCGCAGGCAGGAGCACGCTCGACATGGCAGCAGAATCTGAAGACGACCGGCAGAACCCGCTCGGCGCGGAGACCCCGCAGAGCGAACCGTCCTACGGCGCAGACCAGATTCAGGTGCTCGAGGGGCTCGAGGCCGTCCGCAAGCGCCCCGGTATGTACATCGGTTCGACCGGTCCCCGTGGTCTGCACCACCTTGTCCAGGAGATCGTCGACAACTCCGTCGACGAAGCCCTCGCCGGCTACTGCGACACCATCGACGTGAGCATCCGTGAAGACGGTGGCGTCCGCGTCGTCGACAACGGCCGTGGCATCCCGGTCGACGTCCACGCGGCCGAAGGGGTCTCGACCCTGCAGGTCGTCCTCACCGTCTTGCACGCCGGCGGCAAGTTCGGCGGCGGCGGCTACGCCGTCTCCGGTGGTCTGCACGGCGTCGGTTCGTCCGTCGTGAACGCGCTGAGCTCCGAGCTCGACGTCGAGGTCCGTCGGCAGGGCCACGTCTGGCGCCAGAGCTACACCGACGGTGTGCCCGTCGCGCCCGTTTCCCAGGACGAAGCGACGGACGAGACCGGCACGACGATCACGTTCTGGCCGAACGCCGAGATCTTCGAGTCCGTCGTCTTCGACTACGAGACCCTGCGCACGCGCTTCCAGCAGATGGCCTTCCTCAACAAGGGCCTGCGGATCAACCTACGCGACGAGCGCACCCCGGAAGAAGGGGAAGAGGCACGCAAGGACACGTTCATGTACGAGCGCGGTCTCGCCGACTACGTCGAGTACATCAACGCGCAGAAGAAGGCCGACCTCGTCCACCCGGACGTCATCGGCTTCGAGTCCGAGGACCCGGAGCGCAAGATCGCGCTCGAGGTCGCGATGCAGTGGAACACCTCGTACCAGGAGAGCGTCCACACCTTCGCGAACACGATCAACACGCACGAGGGCGGTACCCACGAAGAGGGCTTCCGCGCCGCGCTCACGACCCTCGTCAACCGCTACGCGCGCGAGACGAAGATCATCAAGGAGAAGGACGACAACCTCACGGGTGACGACATCCGCGAAGGGCTGACGGCCGTCATCTCCGTGAAGCTCGGCGAGCCGCAGTTCGAGGGCCAGACGAAGACCAAGCTCGGCAACACCGAGGCGAAGTCGTTCGTGCAGCGCGTCGTCGGCACCGAGCTGACCCACTGGTTCGAGAGCAACCCGACGCAGGCGCGCGACGTCGTCCGCAAGGCGATCCAGGCGTCGCAGGCTCGGCTCGCGGCCCGCAAGGCACGCGAGACCACCCGCCGCAAGGGGCTGCTCGAGTCGGGCGGCATGCCCGGCAAGCTCAAGGACTGCCAGTCGAAGGACCCGACGGTGTCGGAGATCTTCATGGTCGAGGGTGACTCCGCCGGTGGTTCCGCCGTGCAGGGCCGCAACCCGATGACCCAGGCGATCCTGCCCCTGCGTGGCAAGATCCTGAACGTCGAGAAGGCCCGGCTCGACCGCGCCCTCGCGAACCAGGAGATCCAGTCGATGATCACGGCGTTCGGTGCCGGCATCGGTGAGGACTTCGACCCGGACAAGGCCCGGTACCACAAGATCGTGCTGATGGCCGATGCCGACGTCGACGGCCAGCACATCACCACGCTGCTGCTCACGCTGCTGTTCCGCTACATGCGTCCGCTCATCGAGCACGGCTACGTGTACCTCGCGCAGCCGCCGCTGTACCGCCTGAAGTGGTCGAACTCGGCGCACGAGTACGTCTTCAGCGACCGGGAGCGCGACGCGCTGATGCAGGCGGGCCTCGCAGCCGGCAAGCGCATCCCGAAGGACAACGGGATCCAGCGCTACAAGGGTCTCGGCGAGATGGACTACAAGGAGCTCTGGGACACCACGATGAACCCGGACACCCGCACGCTCCTGCAGGTCACGCTGGAGGACGCGGCTGCGGTGGACAGCGTCTTCTCGACGCTGATGGGTGAGGACGTCGACGCACGTCGCCAGTTCATCCAGCAGAACGCCAAGGACGTCCGCTTCCTCGACATCTAACGGCCAGGAGGCGCGGCGTGAGCCGCGTCGACCAGTCCTGACCACCTGTGGTCGCGCCCGGCGCGACCAACGGAACCACAGCCTCCAGGCTGTCCAGAAAGGGAACGAAGCCACATGGCTGACGACAACGAGAACGGCGCCGACGAGCTGCCCGAGATCGTCCACGGCGACAGCGGGGACATCGTCGTCTCCGGTGACCGCATCTCGCAGGTCGACCTGCAGCTCGAGATGCAGCGCTCGTACCTCGACTACGCGATGTCGGTCATCGTCGGTCGTGCCCTGCCGGAGGTCCGCGACGGCCTCAAGCCGGTGCACCGCCGTGTGATCTACGCGATGTTCGACGGCGGCTACCGCCCGGACCGTGCGTTCTCGAAGTGCTCCCGCGTCGTCGGTGACGTCATGGGCCAGTTCCACCCGCACGGTGACTCGGCGATCTACGACGCCCTGGTCCGCCTGGTGCAGCCGTGGTCGCTCCGCTACCCGCTCGCGCTCGGCCAGGGCAACTTCGGTTCGCCGGGCAACGACGGTGCTGCCGCCCCGCGGTACACCGAGACGAAGATGGCGCCGCTCGCGCTCGAGATGGTCCGCGACATCGACGAGGACACCGTCGACTTCCAGGACAACTACGACGGCCGCACCCAGGAGCCGGCGATCCTGCCGGCCCGGTTCCCGAACCTGCTCGTCAACGGCTCGGTCGGCATCGCGGTCGGCATGGCGACGAACATCCCGCCGCACAACCTGCGCGAGGTCGCCGAGGGTGCCAAGTGGGCGCTCGACAACCCCGACGCCACCCGCGAAGAGCTCCTCGCCGCGCTCATGCAGCGCATCAAGGGCCCGGACTTCCCGACCGGTGCGCAGGTGCTCGGCACCAAGGGCATCCAGGACGCCTACCGCACCGGCCGTGGCTCGATCACGATGCGTGCCGTCGTCTCGGTGGAGGAGATCCAGGGTCGCACCTGCCTCGTCGTCACCGAGCTGCCGTACCAGGTCAACCCGGACAACCTGGCGATCAAGATCGCCGAGCTCGTCAAGGACGGCAAGCTCGCCGGTGTCGCCGACATCCGTGACGAGACCTCGGGCCGTACCGGGCAGCGCCTGGTGATCGTGCTGAAGCGCGACGCCGTCGCCAAGGTCGTGCTGAACAACCTGTACAAGCACACCCAGCTGCAGGAGAACTTCGGCGCGAACATGCTCGCGATCGTCGACGGGGTGCCCCGCACCCTGCCGCTCGACGGTTTCATCTCGGCGTGGGTCGCGCACCAGGTCGACGTCATCGTCCGCCGGACGCAGTTCCGTCTGCGCGAGGCCGAGAAGCGCGCCCACATCCTGCGCGGCTACTTGGCTGCGCTCGACGCCCTCGACGAGGTCATCGCGCTCATCCGTCGCTCGCCCGACGTCGAAGAGGCCCGCACCGGCCTGATGGACCTGCTGTCCGTCGACGAGATCCAGGCGCGCGCGATCCTCGAGCTGCAGCTCCGTCGTCTCGCCGCCCTCGAGCGTCAGAAGATCCACGACGAGGCCGAAGAGCTCGAGCGCAAGATCGCCGACTTCCAGGACATCCTCGGGTCGGAGAGCCGTCAGCGCTCGATCATCCGCGACGAGCTGAGCGAGATCGTCGACCGCTTCGGTGACGACCGCCGGACCGAGATCATGTTCGGCTACGACGGCGACATGTCGATGGAAGACCTGATCCCCGAAGAGGAGATGGTCGTCACCATCACCCGCGGTGGCTACGTCAAGCGCACGCGCAGCGACCAGTACCGCTCGCAGCACCGCGGCGGCCGAGGCGTCCGCGGAGCCCAGCTCCGCGCCGACGACATCGTCGAGCACTTCTTCGTCACGACGACGCACCACTGGCTCCTGTTCCTCACCGACCAGGGCCGGGTCTACCGCGCGAAGGCGTACGAGCTGCAGGAAGCCGGCCGCGACGCGAAGGGCCAGCACGTCGCGAACCTCCTCGCGATGCAGCCCGACGAGCAGATCCAGCAGGTGCTCGACATCCGCGACTACGAGGTCGCGCAGTACCTCGTCCTCGCGACCGAGCACGGCCTGGTGAAGAAGACCGCGCTCACCGAGTACGACACGAACCGCACCGGCGGCATCATCGCGATCAACCTGCGCGACGGCGACAAGCTCCGCCAGGCGCTGCTCGTCGACGAGCACGACGACCTGCTCCTGGTGTCCCGCCAGGGCATGTCGCTCCGGTTCACGGCGACGAACGACACCCTGCGTCCGATGGGTCGCTCGACCTCGGGCGTGAAGGGCATGTCCTTCCGCGACGGCGACTCCCTGCTCGCAGCCCGGGTCGTGTCCGACGACGGCTTCGTCTGGGTGATGACCGAGGGCGGCTACGCCAAGCGCACCGCGGTCGACCAGTACCGCGTGCAGGGCCGTGGTGGTCTGGGCATCAAGGTGGCCAAGTTGGCGGTCGACCGGGGCGACCTTGTGGGCGCTCTCATCGTCGGCGAGGACGACGAGGTGCTCGTCGTGCTGCAATCGGGCAAGGTGGTAAGGTCTGCCGTGGCCGAGGTCCCTGCCAAGGGCCGTGACACGATGGGCGTCGTCTTCGCGAGGTTTGCGGAGAACGACCGGATCATCGCGGTGGCCCGGAACACCGAGCGGAACCTGGACGACCAGGACGACGCCGAGATCGAGCCCGCGGGCCCGGTGGAGACGGTCAGCCCTGCCGAAGCGGCCCCGGATTCCACTGATCCCATCGACACCGAGCCCGTCGCAGACGAGGCCGGAGAGGACCAGTCAAGCAATGAGTAGTGTCGCCGAGAAGCTCCAGAAGAAGGCGAAGCGACCCGTCGGCACCCGCCAGGTGCGGTTGCGGCTGGTCTACGTCGACTTCTGGTCGATGGTGAAGCTGAGCTTCCTCATCGCCCTGGCCGGCAGCATCGTGATCGTGGTCGCCACGGCACTGGTGTGGGTCATCCTGAACCAGACGGGTGTGTTCACCCAGGTCGACGCCCTGTTGAAGGACGTCACCGGACAGAACAGTTACTCGATCATGGACCAGTTCTCGCTGGGCCAGGTGCTCGGGTTCTCCATCGTCGTGGGCATCCTCAACGTGGTCGTCGGCACCGTGCTCGGCGCCATCGTGAGCGTGCTCTACAACCTCAGTGTGCGGATCACGGGCGGTCTGCTCGTGGGCTTCACGAACAACTGACACACCCGGGTCGGATGGGCCCACTGCTCGATTTCGTTCCGGCGGCATCGTACGGTAGGCTTTCATCCGGTCTGAGGGGCTATAGCTCAGGCGGTTAGAGCGCTTCGCTGATAACGAAGAGGTCCAAGGTTCAAGTCCTTGTAGCCCCACCAGTTCTCCGGAACAGCACGACAATTCCATCCCGTCGCCGATCACCTCGGTGGCACTCGGGGCCTTAGCTCAGTTGGTAGAGCGCCTGCTTTGCAAGCAGGATGTCGGGAGTTCGATTCTCCCAGGCTCCACTCCCTCTGCACGAGTGCTGCTTCGCTCGTTCCTCGCTACGCCGGTCTCGGTCGTCGTGCTTGTCTGCGCGCCTTCGGCGACGCGCCGCTCCGCGGTAGCTGGGTCCGCCATGCGACGGCCGGGTTCGCCATGCGCTGCCGTCTTCGTTGAGTGGTCACGACATGCCGCGTGCGCGGTGGTGTGGTGGCACGAAGTGTCGTCTGCGGGCCGCGTGGGCGACAGGTTACGACCACCTGGCGTCGCGCCCGCGCGATGCGCGATCAGTGCCGGACGGGAGGCGCGGGGTCAGGCCGGCGCGGGCCTCCAGGTCGGTGGGTGGGCGCGTTCAGGGCACGCGGTGCTGGTGTCCGCATGCCCGGCCCGGAGAACGACGAAGGGCCCCGGCGACAGCCGGGGCCCTTCGTACGAACCGGGAGGTCAGGCGGCGGGCTTCTCCGCCGTGTCGGCGTCGTCGGCGACCCACAGGTCATCGTCGGCGCGGAGCGTCTGGTACGCGGCGTACGCAGCACCGGCGACGGCGACGACGCCGACGATGATGAGTGCGACTCCGCCGAAGCCGAGACCCTTCTTCTGCTGCGACGGGACGTACTTCGCCGCGGCCTTCTTCGCGCTCTTGCTCTTCTTCTGCGCGTTCTTCACGATCTTCTTGACCCGGGGGTCCTTCGCGAGATCGGTCACGCTCAGCACCGAACCAGCGGTCGAGACGAGTCCGGGGACCACCTCGGACTGGAACTTGTGCGAAGCACTCTGCGCTGCCGAGGTGGCAGCGTGCACGCCGGTTGCGAACGCGGGACGGATCCCGTTGTCGATCGCGTTCTGCACGCGGGGTGCGATGTCCTTGCGAGCTGCGTCCGCGGCGTTCGACCGGGCCTCAGCCAGGATCGCGTTCGCGTGCTCGAGGACCTTGCGCTGCTCGCCGAGGAGCGAGGCGGTCTGGCCCTTGAGCTTCTTGATCTGCTTCCGACGCTTTCGCGGGATCTCGATCGTCGTCATCTGGTACCTCCATCGGATCGGCGTGCCCCCATCCTGCCACCACACTGCCTGACAGGTCACGGAACCGCAGCTGTGCAATCCGTCCGCGGTCAGGAGTACATGCGAGAATCGGAACATGTCTCTGCACACCGCTGTCGCAACGATCCACACCAACAAGGGCGACATCCGCGTCAACCTGTTCGGCAACCACGCACCGAAGACCGTCAAGAACTTCGTCGACCTCGCCACGGGCCAGCAGGAGTGGACCCACCCCGGCACGGGCAAGGTCTCGACCGACAAGCTCTACGACGGCGTGATCTTCCACCGCATCATCAAGGACTTCATGATCCAGGGCGGCGACCCGCTCGGCCAGGGCATCGGTGGCCCCGGTTACCGCTTCGACGACGAGATCTCCCCGGAGCTCACGTTCCAGAACCCCTACATCTTCGCCATGGCGAACGCCGGCATCCAGGGCGGCCGCGGCACCAACGGCTCGCAGTTCTTCATCACCACGGTGGCGACGCCGTGGCTGCAGGGCAAGCACACCATCTTCGGTGAGGTCGCCGACGACGAGTCCCGCGCGGTCGTCGACGCGATCGAGGGTGTTCCGACCGACGGTCGCGACAAGCCCGTCGAGGACGTCGTCATCCAGAGCATCGACGTCGAAGGCGTCTGACCCTCACGTGACCGACCAGGCGTACAACCCGAACAACACCTGCTACCGGCATCCGGACCGGCAGAGCTTCGTCCTCTGCCAGCGCTGTGGGCGGACGATCTGCCCGGAGTGCCAGACGCCGGCGGCGGTCGGGGTGCACTGCCCGGAGTGCGTGCGTGAACAGCGCGCACAGTTCGCAGCGAACCGCCGAGCGTCCGGAGCCCCGAGTGGGTTCACGGTCGCTCGGCGGCGCTTCGCCATGCTCGACCAGAAGGCCACGGTCGTCATCGTGGCCGTCACGGTCGCCATCTGGCTGCTCGATCAGGTGAGCGGTGGGTTCTTCTCGAGCCTGTTCGCCTACAACTCGCTGTTGTTCCCGACCCAGCCATGGCGCGTGGTGACGGTCCTGTTCGTGCACTCGGGCATCTTCCACATCCTGTTCAACATGTGGGCGCTGTGGATCTTCGGTCGGATGCTCGAGAACATGCTCGGTGCCTGGCGGTTCCTGGCGCTGTACTTCATCACCGGGATCTTCGGGTCGATGCTCGTGACCTTTCTCGCTCCGGGCACCTGGGTCGTCGGAGCGTCCGGTGCCATCTTCGGTCTCTTCGCCGCGTTCTTCGTGCTGCAGCGCAGCCTGGGGAACAACGCCGTGCAACTCCTCGTGATCATCGGGCTGAACCTGGTGATCGGGTTCCTGCCCGGGACCAACATCTCGTGGCAGGCGCACGTCGGCGGGATCATCGGTGGGTTCGTGATGGGCTTCGTCTTCGCGCAGACGCGGAACATCCGGAAGCGCCCCTTGCAGATCGCGTTGATCGTCGCTGCGGCGGTGCTCGGCCTCGCCCTCACTGCAGTCGGGTACGCCGTCACGGTCGGATGACACGTCGGCAGCACCACCCTCGAACGCCCCGTCGCACTGCGGCGGGGCGTTCGTCGTTCCCGGGGCGCACCGCTCCTGCTCATCCACAGCTCTCCACAGCGTCCCCGGGAGTTATCCACAGGTGTGGAGAAGTCGGTGAGTTACACCAGTGTGATTATCCCCACTGTGGACTCAGCTGTGGATAACTCCGGGGTGCGGGTGTGGAGGACCGTGTGGAGAGTGGGGAAAAGTGTGGAGAACGGCCGGATCGTCGAGGATCTGCGTTCCACCGGTGCTCGACCTTGTGGAGAACGACAACGCCCGCCGGACCTTGCGGTGCGACGGGCGTTGAGAGAACAGCGGACTGGGGGTCAGCGCCACCGGGTGGTCATGAGGAAGCCGACGAACATGATGCCGAAGCCGATCACGATGTTCCACGAGCCGAGGCTCGGAACCGGCAGCGTGGCGTTCGAGATGTAGAAGACGATCACCCACACCAGACCGATGAGCATGAAGCCGAACATGACCGGCTTGAACCACACCGGGTTCGGGGCGTCCCCCGCGGTGTCGACCGAGTCAGCTCGGGTCGTCCGGGCGGGCTTGGTGCGGTCCTTGTCCTTGGCCATGGCCGGTATCCTACCGTGACCACGTGTGTGGATCGGCCCGCGGACCGCCGCACACATCCCCCACGAGTACGGTGAACCGCCATGACCAGGATCCTCGTCGTCGACAACTACGACAGCTTCGTCTACACGCTCAACGGGTACGTGCAGCAACTCGGCGCCGAGACCGACGTCGTGCGCAACGATGCCTTCCCCGAGTCCGAGATCGCCGACCGCATCGCCGAGTACGACGGCGTGCTCCTGTCCCCGGGTCCGGGAACACCAGCGGCTGCGGGCGTCTCGATCCCCACGGTGCACGCGGCCATCGCTGCCGAGACCCCCCTGCTGGGTGTCTGCCTGGGGCACCAGGCCATCGCTGAGGCCCTCGGTGCCACGGTGACGCACGCCGAGGAGCTCATGCACGGCAAGACCTCCGAGGTCGACCACGACGACAGCGCGCTCTTCGCCGGCGTCCCGCACCCCTTCACGGCCACCCGGTACCACTCGCTCGCGATCGTCGACGGCACCGTCCCCGACGAGCTCACCGTGACCGCGCGCACCGAGGGCGGGGTCATCATGGGCGTCCAGCACCGTGAGCACCCCGTGTTCGGCGTGCAGTTCCACCCGGAGTCCGTGCTGACCGAGGGCGGCTACCGCATGGTCGGCAACTGGCTCGAGACCACCGGCCTGACCGGGGCCGCCGAGCGTGCCGCCGACCTCGGGCCGCTCATCGCCACGCACCGCGCCTGACGAACGCCCGCGGCGACAGACGCCGGCGTGTCCTCGAGACGCCGCCGGATCCGGCGGCGTCTCGTGCGTTCCGGAGCGCCGTGCCGACACGACGGCGTCTGCCCGGCACTGGACCGGACCGCCTGCGTGAGGTGTCGCTGGAGGCGGTCGTGCGCCGTACCTCCAGGCCGTTGTGTCCAGCGCGGCGAACTGAGGCGCCGATCAGACGTGCCTACAGGCATGGAGGCCGAACCGGAGGCCCGTCACCCGTCCGTCAGGAGGGTCAGTTCAGGAGACGGTCGGCTCAGCGACCGTCGTCACCCTTGCCGTCACCGCTGTCGCTGTTCCCGCTCTTGTCGCCACTGTCGTCGTTCGAGGTCGGGGCCTTCGACGGCGCCGCGGAGCGTGCGCAGTAGGTGAGCGTGACGGCGCTGCCCTGGGCGACGTCACCGGCAGGGGTGTCCTGCTGGGTGACGAGGCCACCCGTGCACGAGTACGACGGAGCGCCGTTCACGGTGAGCCCGAGCTGCTCCACGGTGGCCTTCGCCGCCGGGAACTGCTGCTGCGTGACGTCCGGCAGCTGGACCTTGCCGTTGGAGATGGTGAGGTTGATCACGATCCCCTTGGTGTGCAGGGACCCTGACTCGGGGTCGGAACTCAGCACCGTGCCCTCGGGCACGTCGGCCGAGTAGTCGCTCGAGATCGCGCCGAGACGGAACCCGGCGTCGTCGAGAGACTGTTGCGCCGCGGCCTGTGACTGGCCGTCCAGCTCGGGCACGGGGATGCGTTCCGGGCCGAGGGACACGACGACGTCGACGTTCTGGTTGCGCCCGAGGTTCACCCCCGAGCCGGGGTCCGTCCGGATGACCATGCCCTTGTCGACACTGTCGGAGTTCTCCTCGACCTTGACGGGCTTGAGGGACTTCTTCTCGATGGCGCTGGCGGCGGCGCTGTAGGTCGAGCCCGCGACGTTCGGCACGCTGACCGAGGACGACACCGGTGGCTTGCCGGGTTGCAGGTTCGCGACGAAGAACACCACGGCGACGATGACCGCGACCGTGAGCAGGATGCCGACCCAGATCCACGCCACCGGTGGGCGGTTCTGCGTGCGCTGCGGTCGGTGCTCGGCGGTGTCGTCGTCGAGCTCGCGGAACGCCGATGCTGCGTTCGTCGTCGTGCGGGGGTCGACGCCGAACAGCACGGTCGACGCGTCGTTCGCAGCGTTCTGCTGCTGCTTCTTGGTGGACGCGGGGACCCGGCCTGCTGCAGCCTGCTGCAGGTCGGCGCGGAACTCGGCCGCGTTCTGGAACCGGCGGGTGCGGTCCTTGACCAGGGCGTGGAGGGTCACGGCGTCGAGGGCAGGTGACACGTCGGGCGAGATCGTCGACGGTGCGACCGCCTGCTCGCTGACGTGCTGGTACGCGACCGCCACCGGGGTGTCGCCGAGGAACGGTGCGCGACCGGTGAGGAGCTCGAAGAGCACGACGCCCGTGGAGTAGAGGTCGGTGCGGGCGTCGACGGTCTCGCCTCGGGCCTGCTCCGGCGAGAAGTACGAGGCGGTGCCGAGGATCGACGTGGTCTGCGCGACCGTCGCCGAGGTGTCGGTGATGGCACGGGCGATGCCGAAGTCCATGACCTTGACCTGGCCGCTGTGCGTGACCATGACGTTGGCGGGCTTGATGTCCCGGTGGACGACGCCGGCGCGGTGCGAGTACTCGAGTGCGGTGAGGATGCCCTCGGTGATGCGGACGGCTTCGTCCGGGGCGACGGCGCCCTCGGCGATGATGTCGGAGAGCGGTCGGCCCTCGACGTACTCCATCACGATGAAGGGGACCTGCACCTCGGCACCCGACGGCTCGGACACCGTCTCTTCGCCGGCGTCGTACACGCGGACCACGGTCGGGTGCGCCATGCGGGCGGCGGCCTGGGCTTCCTGTCGGAAACGCGTGCGGAAGGCCGGGTCGTTGGCGAGGCTCGGCTTGAGGAGCTTCACCGCGACCTTGCGGCCGAGACGGGTGTCGATGCCGAGGTGCACGGTCGCCATGCCGCCCCGACCGATGACGTCACCGATCTCGTAGCGATTGGCGAGGAGCGTGATCCCCGCGGTCACACCTTCTGGCACGTACTCCTCCGTCTGTTCGTCCGGCCTAGTGTACGACAGCACCACCTGGTGGGACGCTGGTCACGGAGGGGCCGACCGAACCGTTACCGAACGGTGTCGACAGTCCCCGTCCGGGGGTCGTTCACAGGTTGTCCTGCGGGGTCTCGGTCGGGTTCGGTGTGTCACCGGGGTCGGTACCGTTGCCCGGATCCTCGGTGTCGGGGGCGGTCCAGGTGGCCGTCGCGGCGTCCGATCCCGGGGACTTCGCGAGGTCGCTCCCGTTCGCGCCGCAGGTGACGGAGTACTTGAACGTGACCGGCTGGTCGGCTGCGTCGGCCTGGATGCTGACGGCTGTCGAGGAGATCGTGCCCGAGGTCGCTCCGGAGGAGTCCTTGCCGCCGGTCACGTTCCACGAGTAGGTGGAGACGCTGTACCCGGTCGGGCACGTGGCTGTCTCCCAGCTGAAGGTCACCGATCCGGTGTCGGAGACGTCGCCGGCCTCGGGAGCGGCTGGCTTCGAGACGGTCGGCGGCGTGGTCCACTGCCGGATCGTCACGGTGTCGCCGGGGACGAGGCTGCCGGTCGGGTCGAGCGACTGGACGGTGTTCGGGCTGTTGGAGCCGGTCGCCGCGTCGCCGTCGACGACGGTTGCCACGAGTCCGAGCTGGCCGAGTTCGGTCTGCACCTCGGAGGTCGGGCGGCCGATGTAGTCCGACGAGTCGATGTCGACGCGGGCCACGGAGGGCGTGGGGCTCGGCGTGGTCTCCGTCGGGGTCGCTCGGGGAGTCGACCGCGACGGACTCGGTGACGGGTCCGGCGCACTGTTGCCGTTCAGGGCGAAGACAGCGATGCCCGCGGCGATGGCGAGCACGACGACGGCGCCCACGACCCACCAGATCCAGGCGCGCTTCTTCTTCGGCTCCTCGGACTCGTCGGAGACGGGCGAGCGGGGGGTGCCCGGCCCGCCGGCCACCGCGCCGGCCTGCGTGCCGATGAGTGCGGTCGCGGCGTCGTTCCCCTGACCCTGCGGCGGGTTGAACGCGACGGTGCCGTTCCCCGCGATCGCGGGGACGGCCACGGTGGCCGCGGCGACGTCACCACGGCGCAGCGCCTGTGCGGCACGGGCGAGGTTGGCGGCCGTCGCGGGACGGTCGGCGGGCTTCTTCGCGATGCACGAGATGACCAGGGCCGAGACGGGCTCCGGGATGTCCCCGGGCAGCGGCGGCGGCTGCTCGTTGATGTGCGCCATCGCGATCGCGACCTGCGACTCGCCGGTGAACGGTCGACGACCCGCCAGTGCCTCGTACGCGACGATGCCGAGCGAGTAGATGTCGGTCGACGGCGAGGCGGGGTGGCCGCTCGCCTGCTCGGGCGACAGGTACTGCACCGTGCCCATCACCTGACCGGTCGCGGTGAGCGGGACCTGGTCGGCGATGCGGGCGATGCCGAAGTCGGTGATCTTGACGCGACCGTCGGGCGTGATGAGCAGGTTGCCGGGCTTGATGTCGCGGTGCACCAGGCCGACCGCGTGCGCGGCCTGCAGGGCGTTCGCGGTCTGCGCGACGATGTCGAGCACCTTGTCGACCGGGAGCGTGTGCTCGCGCTCGATCATGGTCGACAGGGCCTCGCCGGGGACGAGCTCCATCACGAGGTAGGCGCTGCCGTCCTCTTCGCCGTAGTCGAAGACGTTGGCGATGCCCTCGTGGTTGACGAGGGCAGCGTGCCGGGCCTCGGCGCGGAAGCGCTCGAGGAAACCGGGGTCACCGAGGTACTCGTCCTTGAGGATCTTGAGTGCGACGGTTCGGCCGATGACGAGGTCGGTCGCCTGCCACACCTCGCCCATGCCGCCGATGGCGACCCGGGAGGAGAGCTGGTACCGCCCACCGAAGGTGAGTCCGCTGGTGGGTCTCATTTGTTCAGCACCGCCTCCATGACTTTCTTCGCGACCGGGGCCGCGACCGTGTTGCCGACTCCGGACTGCCCGAGCCCGCCGCCGTTGCCGACGACGACCGCCACGGCGACCTCCGGGTCCTTGGCGGGGGCGAACCCCGTGAACCAGAGCGTGTAGGGATCGCCGGTGCCACCTTCGGCCGTGCCGGTCTTGCCGGCGACGTCGACACCGTCGATCTTGGCATTGGTACCGGTCCCCGCGTTCACGACGCTCTGCATGGCCTCGGTGAGGTCAGCGGACTCGGAGGGTGACAGCGGATCACTGTACTGCCTCGGGGAGAAGGACTCGACCGTCTTCAGGTCGCTCGTGGTGATCGAGTCGATGAGCGACGGCTGCATGACCTTGCCGCCGTTCGCGATGCCGGCCGACACCATCGCCATCTGCAGCGGGGAGACCCGGACGCTCGCCTGGCCGAAGGCGCTCAGCATGAGCTGGGCCGTCGAGTCGACGTCGGGGTACTGGCTCGCGGTGGCAGCCATCGGGACCTCGATCGCGTCGCCGAAGCCGTACTTGTCGGCCATGCTCTTGATCGCGTCGTACCCGAGCTTCTGGCCGAGTTCAGCGAAGGGGATGTTGCACGAGTACTGGATGGCCGTGCGGAGCTTGACCTTGTCGCCGCCGCCGCAGGTGCCGCCCTCGGCGTTGTTGATGTACGAGCTCGTCCCGGGCAGCTGCAGTCGCGACGGGTTCGGGAACGTGGAGTCGAGGTTGTACTTGCCGCCCTCGAGTGCCGCGGAGGCCACCACGAGCTTGAACACCGACCCGGGTGTGTACAGGTCGCCGCCGATGGCGCGGTTCTGCAGCGGGGCGGTGTCGGCGCCGAGCAGGGCGTCGTACTGCCGCTTGACCTCGGCCGTGTCGTGTGAGGTGAGCGAGTTCGGGTCGTAGCTCGGCTTCGACACCATCGCGAGGATCTTGCCGGTCTTCGGTTGGATCGCGACGACGGCACCGCTGTTGGTGCCGAGTGCGTCGTACGCGGCCTGCTGCACGTCGGGGTCGATGGTCAGGTTGACGTTGTCGCCCTGGACGTCCTGGCCGGTGAGGATCGAGTTGAGGTTCTGGAAGAACGAGGCGTCGGAGTTGCCCGACAGCACGGTGTTCTCCGCGCTCTCGATGCCGGTGTTGCCCTGCCCGATCGTGAAGTACCCGGTCACCGCCGAGTACAGGTCGCCGTTCGTGTACTTCCGCTGGTACTCGTACTGGTCGTCCACCGGGGTCGACTCGGCGATCGGGCTGCCGTCGACGAGGATCGCGCCACGCTTCGTCGAGTAACTGTCCAAGATGGTCCGGGAGTTCCGGGAGTCGGCGCGCAACGAGTCCGCTGCGAAGAACTGGATCGACGTCGTCGACACGAAGAGTGCGACGAACATGAGCACGATGACGGTCGAGACACCGCGGAGCTGTCGGTTCATCGACGACGCTCCTTCCTGGTCCGCCCGCTCGCGGCGGGGAGCGCGCCCTGCTGGACACGCTGTTCGGCGGGGATCGAGTCGGTCAGGCGCAGCAGCATCGCGGCGATGATCCAGTTGGCGATGAGCGAGGAACCACCGGCGGCCATGAACGGCGTCGTCAGGCCCGTCACCGGGATGATCCGGGTGATGCCACCGACGACCACGAACACCTGCAGGGCGATGATGAAGCCGAAGCCGACACCGAGCAGCTTGCCGAAGTCGTCCTGCGCCATGAACCCGACGCGGATACCGCGCGATGCGAAGACGATGAAGAGGGCGAGGATCGCGAAGACGCCGATCAGGCCGAGCTCCTCGCCGAGCGACGCGACGATGTAGTCGGCGTTGGCGACCGGCGTGATGTACGGCCGGCCCTGCCCGAGCCCGGTCCCGGTGATCCCGCCGTTCGCGAAGCCGAACAGGCCCTGCACGAGCTGGTAGCTCGCCTGGGTGTCGCGGCTGAAGACCTCTTGGTTGAACGGGTCGAGCCACTGCTCGAAGCGGCCGCGCACGTACTCCAGGACGCTCTGTGCGACGAGGGCGCCACCGATGAACAGCGTGAGCCCGATCGCGACCCAGCTGATGCGTGCCGTGGCGACGTAGATCATCACGAGGAACAGGCCGAAGTAGAGCAGGGCGGTGCCGAGGTCGCGCTGGAACACGAGGACGGCCATCGCGGCGCCCCACATCACCAGGATCGGACCGAGGTCACGGGCACGCGGGAACGTCATGCCGAGGAACTTCTTGCCGACGATCGACAGCGAGTCGCGGGCGGTGACGAGGTACCCGGCGAAGAACAGCGCCATGGTGATCTTCGCGAGTTCACCGGGCTGGAACGAGAACGGGCCGATCTTGATCCAGACCCGCGCGCCACCGATGTTCGTGCCGATGCCCGGCAGCATCGGCAGGAGCAGCAGGACGATCGTCAGCGCCATGAAGATGTAGCGGTACCGCTGCAGGAACCGGTGGTTGCGGACGGCGACGAGCGTGATGATCGCCAGGACCATCGCGAGCATCGTCCAGACGATCTGCTTCACCCCGATGGCGTCCCAGCCGGACAGGCCGTTGTGGACGTCGATGCGGTAGATCTCGGCGATGCCGATGCCGTTCAGGACGAGCGCGATCGGCAGGATGAACGGGTCGGCGTTCTTCGCCACGACCCGCAGCACCACGTGCATGACGAGTGCGAGCCCGAGGATGCCGCCGCCGACCCAGAGCACCGACTGGTCGAACAGCCGGCCCTTGGTGCCGAGCTGCACGAGCACCATCGCACCCGCGCAGATGCCGCACGCGATGACGAGCAGGAAGAGCTCGAGGTTCCGCGCGCGAGCGGGCTCCCGGAGCTTGATCGTGATCGCCTGGGTGAAGGACTGGGCGGCCGTGGCGTTGCTCATCGCGGGCTCCGCGTCGGACTCGGAGACGGCGATCGGGTCGGCGAGGGCGACGGTGACGAGCTGGCGTCGCCGTCCCCACCGGTGCCGGCCTGGTCCTGGCCGGTCGCGGCGGCCTTGCGCAGGCGGTCGACGATGTCACGGGCGTCGGTGAGGGACTGCGCGTTGATCGTCGAGCGGACGTTCTCGCGGGTGTAGTCCGGCAGCGACGAGACCGTGATGTCGGTGTCCTCGTACACGTCCGACAAGGCCAACGGCCCGATCGACTGCTGCACGCCCTTGTAGATCGCGACGGTGCCGCGGTCGGTGCCGACGTAGTAGTGGTCCTGCGTGATCCGCCAGCCGATGAACACCGCGCCGACGAGCACGGCGACCGCGACCACGAGCGCGACGGTCCAGGACACCCGACGGCGGATGCGGCGTCGGCGGTCCTCGGCGATGAGCTCGGCGAAGAACTGGTCGGACTCGGGCTCGAAGTGCGAGTCCTCGGGCGCGGTGGTGACCTTGAGCGGGTGGAGCAGGATCGTGGGGAGGCGGATCGGCTTGCGGCCGGTCGACGCCTCGAAGGTGAGCGGTGCCGCAGCGGAGCCGACCGTGGTGGCCGCGTCGTCGTCGTCCTCGGGTTCGGTGTCCGTGACGTCCATCACCACGACGGTGACGTTGTCGGGGGCACCGTGGTCGAGCGTCTCCTTCACCAGGCGCTGCGTGACCTGGTTGGCGTCCATGTTCGAGGCCAAAGCGTGGCGGATGCGCTCTTCGGCCAGGTACGAGGACAGGCCGTCGGAGCAGAGCAGCCAGCGGTCGCCCGGCTGGATGTCCATGATCGCCGTGTCGACCTCGGGGGCGGCGTCGACGTCGCCGAGCACGCGCATCAGCACGGAGCGGCGCGGGTGGACCGCGGCTTCCTCGGGCGTGATCCGGCCGCTGTCGACGAGCCGCTGGACGAAGGTGTGGTCGGACGTGATCTGCTGCAGCTCGCCGTCGCGGTGACGGTAGATGCGGGAGTCGCCGATGTGCGCGATCGCGATCTGCTCGCCGACGCGGATCATCGCGGACACCGTGGTGCCCATGCCGGTGAGCTCCTGGTGCTCGAACACGGTCTCGGTGATCAACTGGTTCGCCGCGATGAGTGCCGACTGCAGTGCGAACTCGGCGTCGTGCGCCGACGGGAACTCGCGATCGACCTCGCGGATGCGCCGGATCGCGATCGCCGAGGCGACGTCACCGCCGGCGTGGCCGCCCATGCCGTCCGCCACCGCGAACAGGTGCGCCCCGGCGTAGCCGGAGTCCTGGTTGTTCGCGCGGATGCGCCCCACGTGGGACACAGCGGCGCTCAGCGTGCGAGCGGTCATGCCGGGTTACCGCCGCAGCTCGAACGTCGTCGTCCCGATCGTGATGGGCGTGCCCTCTGCCACGAGGACGGGAGCGCTCACCTTCTGACCGTTGACGAAGGTGCCGTTCGTGGACTCGAGGTCGGTGAGGAGCCAGCCGTCGGCGCGGAGGTCGAGGCGGGCGTGGTTGGTCGAGGTGTAGTCGTCGCGGATCACGACGTTCGACTCGCTCGACCGTCCGATCGTGATGGGGCCGCCACCCAGCGGCATCTCCATGCCCTCGCGCGCACCCTCGGTGATGACCAGGCGGGACGCGGCCGGCGAGGCGGGACGCTGCGAACCTCCGGGTTGCCCGATCACGTCGGTGAACGCACCGCTCGAGGCGGGGCCGGGGGCCGCCGCAGCCGGCACGGTGGGGGTGCTCGGTCCGGACGGCGCCGACTTGGGATCGGTCGGGATCGTGCGGACGCGCTGGCCGAAGAGATCGCTGCGCAGGGCGAACACGATCACGAAGACGAACAGCCAGAGCACCGCGAGGAACGCGAAGCGCAGGACGAGCAGGGTCAGGCCTGTGGTCATCGAGCACCTCCGTCGTTCTCCGGGATCACCCGGAACACCATACGGGTACGACCGATCTCGATGGTGGAGTCCGGCTCCACGATCGCCTGCTGGAAGTGCTGACCGTTCAGCTTCGAGCCGTTCGTGGAGCCGAGATCGGTGGCCTGGGCGTGCTTGCCGTCCCACAGCACCTCGACGTGCTTCCGGCTCGTCCCGGTGTCCGCGATGGTGATGTCGGCGTCGCTGCCGCGCCCGATCACCGTGCGCCCGCGGTGCAGTCGGTGTCGCTGCGAGCCGATGTCGAGCACCGGGACCCAGGCCACGTCGCGCTGCACGGTGGTGGAGTCGACCTGCAGGATGCCCGTCGAGAGCGTGCCGTCCTGCTGGAGCCGGATGGTGACCGGGCCGGAGAACGAGTAGTTCTGCGCGACGGCGTGTTGGTGCACCATCTGGGTCAGTTCGTCGATGAGCGGGCGACCGACGTCGTTCATGCGCGTGCAGTCCGGCGGTGCCAGGCGCACGGTGAACTCGTTCGGCACGAGGATGCGCTCGCGGGAGACCACTGCAGCCTTCGTGTCGAGCTCGCGCCGCAGGGCGCTCGAGATCTCGACGGGCTGCACCCCGGAGCGGAAGGTCTTCGCGAACGCGCCGTTGACGGCGCGTTCCAACCCTCGCTCGAAGTTGTCCAGCAGGCCCATGCGTCTCCCGTGTCGTCGGTCGTCAACCACTGCATGGTAGTGGTTGGCGTTGACACCCGTCTGTGCGTGGTAGTGTTTCGGGGCTGGCGCGAGTGGCGGAATTGGTAGACGCGCACGGTTCAGGTCCGTGTGCTGGAAACGGCGTGGGGGTTCAAGTCCCCCCTCGCGCACCAGGCGAAGAACAGGAAAGGCCCCGGAAGAATCCGGGGCCTTTCCTGTTTCTCGGGCGCGGGCCGGGGACGGCCGTCGACGCGTCCGGCCTCAGCCCCGGTCTGCGTCCGTCGTGTGGTCGGCATCCGGCCTGGAGGCACGGCCCGGCCCCGACACGCCGGTTCCGTCGAACCCGTGGTCGGCTCCCCTTGCCTGCTGCGAGCCGAAGAACGGGCGTGCGCTGGGCAGGAAGAGCAGGACCGCGGCGACGACCGACAGCGCGATCGTCAGGACCGCGAGTTCGCCGCCGGTGAGGCTCAGGACCGCGCGGAAGGCCGCGACGACGACGAGCACGACGCGCGCGACGCGGGAGCCCGCGGCCATCCGGAACACCGCCCACATCACCAGGGCCCAGAGCGCCAGGGCGACGATCCCGGCGAGGACCGGTGCCTGGCCGACCGCGGCGTCCGTCGCGAAGAACTGGAGCACGGTGGCGACGACGCAGGCTGCCACCCACACCAGCCACAGCACGAAGGACACGGTGACCACCTGGGGCCGGTCCGGTCGTCGGAGGATGAAAGTCCTGGTCATGCTGCACCGCCCTCTGCCGCTCCCTGGTGCGGCACGTCGAGCGTACCGAGCGGACGGAGACCTGCCGAGGTGCCCCGCTACGGTGACCGGGTGACCGACGAACGCACGACCGTCCCCCGTCCCGGTGTCGACGTCCCCGACGACCGCGGTCGCATCGGACTCGACGCGGTGGGCCGTGCCCTCGACCGCAACCCCGACGTCGTCGTGCAGGACGTCGAGGTGGTGTCGAACGGCTGGCACGTGCTCCGCCGCACGACCCTCGACGTCCGGCGCCGTGACGGTCGGTGGGACCGGCAGCAGCGCGAGACCTACGACCGCGGCAACGGTGCGACGGTCCTGCCGTACGACGCCGAGCGCGGCACCGTCCTGCTCACGCGGCAGTTCCGGTGGCCGGCGTACGTGAACGGACACCCGGACGGCATGTTGATCGAGGCCGCGGCGGGACTGCTCGACGAGGACGATCCCGAGACCGCGGTGCGGCGTGAAGCGGTCGAGGAGCTCGGCATCCGGCTCGGTGTGCTCGAGCACCTGGGCGACGTGTTCATGAGCCCCGGTTCGGTCACCGAGCGGGTCCACTTCTACCTCGGCGCCTACACCGCGGCCGACCGGGTCGAGGCCGGTGGCGGCGTGGAGGACGAGGGCGAGGACATCGAGGTGCTCGAGGTGCAGCTCGACGAGGCGCTCGCGATGGTGGCGGACGGTCGGATCGCCGACGGCAAGACGATCATGCTGCTGCAGTGGGTGGCGCTGCGGCGGGTGTCACCCCGACAGGGCTGACCCGTCCAGGCCCACCGCTCGCGCGACCGTGGTGCGGACCATGGCCTCGCGGGTCGGGCGGTCGAGGTAGTCGACCAGGGCGTACCCGTTGGTGGCGTCGACGAGCGCGAAGAGCAGGCGTCCGACGCCGTCCGGGTCGTCGGTGTGCAGCACCCCCGCGTGCACCCCGTCGACGACGACCGTGGTCGCGAGGAGCTGCCAGGCGTCCATGACGTCCCGTGCCGCGGTCGCCAGTGCCGCGTTCGTGCGGCCGATGCTCCAGGCGTCGGCCCACAGGGTGGCGACGTCGTCGCGGGCGGGATCGGCGATGCAGTCGAGCAGGGTGCGGAGGCCGGAGACGGGGTCGGGCGCAGCGGCGACGATCGCGCGGACCTCGGCGACCTCGGCCACCGCGACGGTGCGGAACGTCTCGCCGACCAGGTCCTCCATGCTCGGGCGGTAGTGGGCGACGAGCGAGGGCGCGACCCCGATCACGGCGGCGACCCCGCGGAGCGTCACCGCCGCGAGGCCCTCGGCACGCGCCAGGTCGACGGCGGCCGCCGTGATCTGGGCTCCGCGTTCGGCCGGGCTCAGGCGCCGGCGGGCCGGTGTCGACGGCATCGTCCCACCGTATCCGCGCGTCACGCGCCCTCGACCACGAAGGCTGCCCAGAGGTCGGCCCGGGTCGAGAAGACGGAGAGGTCACGGTCGAGGAGCCGACCGGCGTGCTCCACCCGGGCGCGGGCGGTGTGCCGGTGGATGCCGAGGACCCGTGCGGTGCGGTCGTACTCGCAGTTCTCCTGCAGCCAGGTCCGGACGGTGCCCGTGAGCTCGGTGCCGGCCGTGCGGTCGTGGTCGAGCAGCGGGGCGAGGAACGCGCGGGCGACGGCACCGGCGTCCACGTCGACGTGGGCGAGGTGGGCGAGCACCCCCTCTCGGGCGAGGTCGCCGAACTCGGTGGTGCCCGGGCGTCCTTCACGGCGTCGGTCGAGCGCCTGCACGGCCTCGGTGCGGGCGCGTCCGAACGACCGGTACGCGGCGCCGTCGGACAGGCCGGCGCGCAGGTCGAAGCGGTCGACGAGTGCACCGACGATCCCGGTGTCGTCCGCGTTCACGCAGAGGAACAGGGCGTCGTCGACCGCGAAGAACAGGTGCCCCGGACGGTCCTGCACCCACAGTTCGAGCAGGTCCACCACGGTGTCCAGTTCGTGGTCGGGGACGTCGACGGCCGCGATCCGGACGGGTTCGGCGGGCAGCGGCCCCCACACCTCGCGTGACGTCGCCTGCACCACCTCGGGTTCGCCGACGGACAGCATCGTGAGGAGTCCGGTGCGCAGGAGTCCCCGGGCGCGGGCGAGCTCGCGGTTCTGCTGCAGGGCGAGGCCGGCCAGGGCGATCACGGCCGTGACGACCTCGCGTCCGGCCCGGTCGAGGGCTCCGCCGTTCGCGATCGCGAGCACGCCGCTCAGGTGCCCGCCGCTGCCGAGCGTCTGCAGGGTGTACCCGACGCCCCGGTCCGTGGCGACCGGCAGGCTCGCCCGCTGCCCGGAGCGCAGCAGCCGCAGCGCCTCGGTCCGCAGGAGGTCGAGGTCGGCAGCGGGCAGCCCGTCGGCGGGGCGTCCGCGGTCGAGCCGCCCGGAGACGTCGAACAGGCCGACCCACCCGTCGAGCTGCCGGGACAGCTCGGCGATGGTAGCGCCGAGTCCGTCCGGTCGCATCGCGGCGAGCGAGATGGCCCGCTGCGCCGCGAGGGCCCAGGCACCGCGTGCGTTGGCATCCCGGGCGACCGCTTCGGCGTTGGCCTGCGCGACCGCGATGAAGGAGGTCTCGTAGGGCACCTCGAACAGCGGCAGTCCGTTCCGGGTGCAGGCGGCGACCAGGGCGTCGGGGGTGCCAGCCCGGACCACCTCGGTGCCGAACCCGAGCGCCACGACACCGCCGTCCACGAGCCGCCGGACGTAGGCCTCGGCGACGTCGTCGCGCACCTCGGCCTCGGCGCCGAACTGGGTGCCGGTCGTGAGCAGTCCCTGTCCCTCGGCGAGGAACGGCGTCGGGTCCTCGAGGTCCGAGCTGTGCAGCCAGGACAGCGGGGCATCGAGGGCGTGCTCGTCCGCGTCGGTGAGCGGGCGCAGGTGGAGTTCACGCCGGTGCAGCAGGGAGCGCAGCGTTGCGGGCATGCGGTCACCCTATCCACCGGGTCGATCTGGCCGGGGGCCGATGTACGCCGTGGACAGTACGAGTGCGCGGTGGTGGCTCCTACCATCGCGGCATGTCCTCCACCGCAGCGTCCGCGACCCGAGCGACCACCGGCGGCCCCTCGCTGCCCCAGGAGCGACGGCTCGTCACCGCCGTCCCCGGCCCGCGATCGCAGGAGCTGCTCGCCCGGAAGGCCGGTGCCGTCGCGGCCGGGGTCGGCGTCGCCGTGCCCATCGCCGTCGTCGCGGCCGGTGGCGGCGTCGTGGTCGACGCCGACGGCAACTCGTTCGTCGACCTCGGGTCCGGGATCGCCGTGACGTCGGTCGGCAACGCCCACCCCGGTGTGGTCGCTGCGGTCACCGAGCAGGTCGCCGCCTTCACGCACACGTGCTTCACCATCGCCGCCTACGACGGGTACGTCGCCGTCGCCGAGGCACTCAACCGTCTGACCCCCGGCGACCACGAGAAGCGGACGGCGCTGTTCAACTCCGGGGCCGAGGCCGTCGAGAACGCCGTCAAGATCGCCCGGAAGCACACCGGTCGGCAGGCCGTCGTCGTCTTCGACCACGCCTACCACGGCCGCACGAACCTGACGATGGCGCTGACCGCGAAGAACCAGCCCTACAAGAACGGCTTCGGACCGTTCGCACCCGAGGTCTACCGCGTCCCGATGTCGTACCCGTTCCACGACGGGCTGTCGGGGCCCGAGGCGGCGAAGCGTGCGATCAGCCAGATCGAGAAGCAGGTCGGGGCTCTGAACACCGCCGCGGTCCTGATCGAACCGATCCAGGGCGAGGGCGGCTTCGTCGTCCCGGCACCGGGTTTCCTCACCGCACTGTCCGAGTGGGCCACCGCCAACGGCGTCGTGTTCATCGCCGACGAGGTGCAGACCGGGTTCGCCCGCACCGGCGCGATGTTCGCCAGCGAGCACGAGGGGATCGTGCCCGACGTCGTCACGACCGCGAAGGGCATGGCCGGCGGACTGCCGTTGTCCGGTGTGACCGGGCGTGCGGCGATCATGGACTCCGCCCACGTCGGCGGCCTCGGCGGGACGTACGGCGGCAACCCGATCGCCTGCGCTGCAGCCCTCGCGGCCATCGACGCCTTCGAGCACGACGGACTCGTCGAGCGCGCCGGGGCGATCGGCGCGGTCCTGCTCGACGCCCTGCGCAGCGCGCAGGCCGACGACCCCCGCATCGGCGACGTCCGCGGCCGCGGTGCGATGGTCGCGATGGAGCTCGTCGACCCGGCCACCGGTGATCCCGACCCCGGGCTCACCGGACGGGTGGTGCAGCACGCGTTCGAGCACGGCGTCATCGCCCTCACGGCCGGCACGTACGGCAACGTCGTGCGCTTCCTGCCGCCGCTGTCGATCGACGACGACCTGCTCCGCGACGGCCTGACCGTCGTCCTCGACGGGCTGGCCGCGTCGTGAGCGCGACGATCCCCGCCACAGCGTGGCCCAGCGTCCCCGACGCCACCGGACCAGCCGCCGAACAGGCGGTGCTCGACCGCGTCCCCACGGGCCTCCTGGTCGACGGTGTCTGGCAGCCGGCGGCCGACGGCGGTACCTTCGCCGTCGTCGACCCTGCGACCGGCGAAACACTCCTGCACATCGCCGACGCCTCGCCCGAGGACGGCCGGAAGGCGCTCGACGCCGCCGTCGCCGCACGGCACGGCTGGGCGAGCACGCCCCCGCGGCAGCGCGCCGAGGTGCTGCGCCGCGCCTTCGACCTGCTGCAGGAGCGACGCGAGGAGTTCGCGCTCCTGATGACGCTGGAGATGGGCAAGCCCCTGGCCGAGGCCCGCGGCGAGGTCGCGTACGGCGGCGAGTTCCTCCGCTGGTTCTCGGAGGAAGCGGTCCGGATCGGCGGTTCGTACGGCACCAACCCCGAGGGGACCGGCCGTGCCACCGTCTCGCACAAGCCCGTCGGACCCGCGTTCCTGATCACGCCGTGGAACTTCCCGTTGGCGATGGCGACCCGCAAGATCGCACCGGCGCTCGCCGCCGGCTGCACCGTCGTCGTGAAGCCGGCCGAACTGACGCCGCTGACCACCCTGCTGTTCGCCGACCTGCTCGTCGAGGCCGGTGTGCCCGCCGGCGTCGTCAACGTCGTCCCGACCACCCGGGCCGCCGAAGTCTCCGCGCCCGTGATCGCCGACCGCCGCCTGCGCAAGCTGTCCTTCACCGGTTCCACGCCGGTCGGACGCACACTGCTCGGCCAGGCGGCGCAGAACGTGCTCCGGACGAGCATGGAGCTCGGGGGCAACGCACCGTTCCTGGTGTTCGCCGACGCCGACCTCGACCTGGCGGTGGAGGGCGCGCTCGCCGCGAAGTTCCGGAACACCGGCCAGGCCTGCACCGCCGCGAACCGGTTCCTGGTGCACGAGGACGTCGCCGACGAGTTCACCCGCCGGGTCACCGAGCGGGTCGCCGCGATGCGGGTCGGCCGGGGGACCGAGGACGGCGTGGCCATCGGGCCGCTCATCGACGCCCGAGCCGTGGACAAGGCGCACCGCCTGGTCACCGACGCGGTCGAGCGCGGAGCGACGCTCCGGACCGGCGGACACCCGGTCGACGGGCCCGGCACCTTCTACGCACCGACCGTCCTGACCGACGTGCGACCCGGCAGCGCGATCCTCGACGACGAGATCTTCGGGCCGGTGCTCGCGATCCGCACGTTCCGCTCCGAGGACGAGGCCGTGGCCGCCGCGAACGACACCGAGTACGGTCTGGTCGGCTACGCGTTCACCGAGGACCCGCCACGCGGGCAGCGCCTGATGGAGCGGCTCGAGACCGGCATGCTGGGGCTGAACACCGGGGTCGTGTCGAACGCCTCGGCCCCGTTCGGCGGCGTGAAGCAGTCCGGCCTCGGTCGCGAGGGCGGCGGCGAGGGCATCGCCGAGTACCTCGAGACCATGTACACGCTCACCCCGGACCCGTTCCGGCACACCGACAGCACCACGACCGCACAGGGAGCAGCTCGATGATCGAGAAGGACGTCGTCGTCATCGGAGCCGGTGTCGCCGGTCTCACCGCCGCGAACCGCCTGCGGGCCGCCGGCCTGCGGGTCGCCGTGCTCGAGGCCCGCGACCGCGTGGGGGGCCGCACCTGGACGAACGACATCGACGGGGTGACCCTGGAGATCGGCGGGCAGTGGGTCTCGCCCGATCAGACCGCACTGCTCGAGACCCTCGACGAGCTCGGCCTGCAGACGTACGACCGGTACCGCGAGGGCTCCAGCGTCTACGTCGACGCCGACGGCACGCGGACCGAGTACACCGGCGACATCTTCCCCCTGCCCGAGGCCACGGCGAACGAGATCGAACGGCTCGTCGCCGTCGTCGACGAGTACGTCGCGAAGGTCGACCCCGCCCGCCCCTGGGAGACCCCGGACGCGGCCGCCCTCGACGAGGTCTCGTTCCGCGCCTGGCTGCACGACCTCAGCCCGGACCGGGTCGCGACCGACAACGTCGAGCTGTTCATCGCCGGCGCCATGCTCACGAAGCCCGCCCACGCGTTCTCGGCGCTGCAGGCCCTGCTGATGGCGGCGTCCGCCGGGAGCTTCACCAACCTGGTCGACGCCGACTTCATCCTCGACAAGCGGGTCGTCGGCGGCATGCAGCAGGTGTCCGAGCGGCTCGCCGAGCGCCTCGGCGACGACGTGCACCTGAACGCCCCGGTCCGGACGCTGCGCTGGGGCGACGACGGGGTCGTCGCGCTCGCCGACGGCGGGATCGAGGTGCACGCCCGACAGGCCCTCGTCGCGGTGCCGCCGCCCCTGTACTCGCGGATCTCGTACGAGCCGCCGCTGCCCCGACGCCAGCACCAGCTGCACCAGCACCTGTCGATGGGCTTCGTGATCAAGGTGCACGCCGTCTACGACCGTCCCTTCTGGCGTGCGGCGGGCCTGTCCGGCACCGCGTTCAGCCCGTACGAGGTCGTGCACGAGGCGTACGACAACACCTCGCACGGTTCGGAGCAGGGGACCCTGGTCGGGTTCGTCTCCGACCAGCACGCGGATGACCTGTTCGCGCTGTCGACCGAGGAACGCCGGGCCCGGGTGCTCGCCTCGCTGGCGCACTACTACGGCGACGAGGCCCTGTCGCCCGTCGTCTACTACGAGAGCGACTGGGGCACCGAGGAGTGGACGCGCGGCGCCTACGCGGCGAGCTTCGACCTGGGCGGGCTCGTCCGCTACGGCGCCGACCAGCGCGCCGCGGTCGGTCCGATCCGGTTCGCCTCGAGCGACCTGGCCGGGCAGGGCTACCAGCACGTCGACGGTGCCGTGCGCATCGGTCGTGAGGTCGCCGAGGAGATCCTGGCGGTCGTTCCACAGCCCACTGCGGCACGGTAATCACCTCGGCGGGTTACGGCTGGGTGCCCCGTCCAGGCGCCGACGCGTACCGTCCGGGCCATGAGTGACGCAGCGAACGGGTCCAGCGACCCCACCAAGGACCAGGAGCAGTACACCGAGGACCTGCCGGACGGGTCGCCCACGGGCGACGCGACGGAGGACCCGCAGCAGGACAGCGACACGGACTCCGGCGGCGAGCCCGCCGACCCGCAGCAGTAGCGGCGACCCGCGGACGGACTGGAGGCGCGGTGCCAGCTGGCACCGCGCCTCCCGTCCGTCGTGGGGCCGGCTGCAACACACCGGCGTCTTGATCGGACGCCGTCACGTCAGCGAGACGCCGCCGGATTCGGCGGCGTCTCGCGGAGACGCCGGCGTCTCCGCGTCGGTCAGCCGATGCGGATCAGCTTCTTGTTCACGAACTCGTCGGCCCCCAGGGGGCCGAGCTCGCGGCCGAAGCCGCTGCCCTTGACGCCACCGAACGGCAGCTCCGGGCTGTCCGCGCCGACGATGTTCACGTAGACCATGCCGGCCTCGATCCGGTCGGCGACCCGGAGTGCCTGGTCGGCGTCGGTGGTGAACAGGTACGAGCCGAGGCCGTACGGGGTGTCGTTGGCCAGGGCGATCGCCTCGTCCTCGTCGGCGACGCGGTACACGGCGGCGACGGGGCCGAAGAACTCCTCGCGGTAGGCGTCGTTGTCCGGTGTGACGTCGGTCAGGATCGTCGGCAGGAAGGCGTTGCCCTGGCGATCGCCGCCCGTGACGACGGTCGCACCCTGCTCGACGGCGGCATCGAGCTGCTCCTGCAGCCGGTCGGCCGCGGCTGGTGACGACAACGGGCCGAGTTCGGCACCGGGCACGCTCGGATCGGTCGGTTCGACCGCCGACATCGCCGCGGTGAACTTCGCCAGGAACTCGTCGTACAGGCCGTCGACCACCAGGAACCGCTTCGGGGCGTTGCAGACCTGCCCGTTGCCCTCGAGCCGGGTGGTGACGGCGGACTCGACGACGGCGTCCAGGTCGTCGGTGGACAGCACGATGAAGGGGTCGGAGCCGCCCAGTTCGAGCACCACCTTCGTCAGGTTCCGGCCGGCGATCTCGGCGACCGCGGCACCGGCGCGCGCCGAACCGGTGAGTGAGACGCCCTGCACGCGCGGGTCGGCGATGACGTCGGCGACCTGGTCGTTCGTCGCGAACACGTTCGTGTAGGCGCCGTCCGGGAAGCCGGCATCGTGGAAGATCCGCTCGATGGCCAGGGCGGACTCCGGGCACTGCGGTGCGTGCTTCAGCAGCACGGTGTTGCCGATGACCAGGTTCGGTCCGGCGAACCGGGCGATCTGGTAGGCGGGGAAGTTCCAGGGCATGATGCCGAGCACGACGCCGATGGAGGCCTTGCGGATGAACGCGGACCCCTCGGACCCGTCCGCCAGGGTGATCGGCTGGTCGGCCAGGAACTCCGACGCGTGGTCCGCGTAGTAGTCGTAGATGTCGGCGCAGAAGTCGACCTCGCCCTCGGCCTGGTCGATCGGCTTCGCCATCTCGCGCACGATCGTGGCGGCGAGTTCGGCGTGCCGCTCCCGGTACAAGTCCGCGACCCGGTGGAGCAGGGCCGCGCGGTCGGCGACCGTCGTCGTCCGTGACCACTCGCTGTGGGTGCGGTCGGCGGCTGCGACGGCGTCGTGCAGCTCGGCGTCCGTGATGGTCGGGTAGGTCTCGAGGGTCGTGCCCGTGGTGGGGTCAGTGACGGCGTACATGGCGTCCTCTCGTGGTGGCGGTCAGGCCTGGTCGGTCAGCTGCTTGTTCACACCGGTGACGGGCTGGTTCTCGTCGAAGCCCTTCGGTGCGACCCGGAAGCCCTTGGTGATGACGAGCAGGTAGACGAACCCGATCGCCGCCCACACTCCTCCTGCGATCAGGGCGTCGGCATGGAGCTGCGTCCAGAGCACCCCGGTCAGGAGCATCGCGACCCCCGGCAGCACGATGTAGCGCCAGCGGTCGCCCGCCGTGTGACGGCGCCCGTTCCGGATCGCGAAGTGCACGATCACGGTGGCGTTGACGAAGGTGAACGCGATGAGCGCGCCGAAGTTGATGTAGGCCGCGATCGTGTCGAGCGAGAAGCTCATCGCCAGCAGGGTGACCGCGCCGACGAAGACGACGTTGAACACCGGGGTGTGCGTGCGGGGGTGCACGTAGCCGAAGACCCGCTTCGGCAGCACGTTGTTCCGACCCATCACCATGAGCATGCGGGCGACGCTGGCGTGCGACGCGAGACCCGAGGCGAGTGCGGCGACGAACCCGGCCGACACCAGGACCGCCTGGAACACCGGACCGCCGACGAGCAGGCCGATCTGGGGGAGCGGGTCGTCGGTGAACTCGCCGAACGGTGCGTTGGTGGGGAAGCGGAGCTGGGCGAAGTAGGCGGAGACCAGGAAGATCGCACCGCCGAGCAGGACGGTCAGCATGATCGCCTTCGGCATGATGCGGATGGACTTCGCCTCTTCCGTGTACATCGTCACGGCGTCGAAGCCGATGAACGAGAAGCAGACCACCGTCGCCCCGGTGAGCAGGGCCGACATCGTCACGCCGTCGTGCACGAAGGGTTCCGCGCTGACGATCGTGCCCGCACCGGCACCGTGGGTGAGCTCGATGACGGTGAAGACCACGAACGCGATCATCGCCAGGACCGCACCGATGAGCAGCACCATGTTGAGGTTCGACGTGCCGCGCATCGACAGGCAGATCACCGTCGTCACGAACACCGTGTACACGACGACGGTCACCCACGGGGGCAGCCCCGGGAACACCTGCTCCAGGTAGAGCCGGATGATCAGGGCGTTCACCATCGGCAGCAGCAGGTAGTCGAGCAGTGACGCCCAGCCCACCATGAAGCCGAGGTTCGGGTGCATCGACTCCCGGACGTACGTGTACGCGGAACCGGCCGCGGGGTAGACGCGCACCATCTTCCCGTAGCTGATCGCGGTGAGCGCCATGATGACGAGGGCGATGAGGTACGCGCTCGGCACCGCGCCGTCGGTCTGCCCGGAGACGATGCCGAAGGTGTCGAACACGACCGTCGGGGTCATGTAGCCGAGGCCGAGTCCGACGATCGCCCAGAGCCCGAGGCTCCGCTTCAGCGACCCGCCGCGCACCGGTGCTGCCGGCGCGGTGACCGCGATCGGTGATGCCATGTGACTTCCCTGCTCTTCGGGGCCGGGCAGCGGCGCCCGGATCAGTTCGGAGCACCATACCGACGGGTCGGCAGTGGGCGGACCGGCCGCGGTGTACAGGTGATCGGCACCCGCTGTACACCGCGGCAGTGGTTCAGGCCACCGGTTGCTGCTGCGTGATGCAGTGCAGCCCGCCGCCGCGCGCGAACACCTGTCGCGCGTCGATCGAGCGGACCCGTCGGCCCGGGTACGCGTCGGCGAGGATGCCCCTGGCGCGGTCGTCAGCGACCGGGTCGCCGAAGGCGCAGGCGATCACGGCACCGTTCACCACGACGTGGTTCACGTAGTTCCAGTCCACCGCTCCACCGTCGTCCGACAGCGTCGACGGGGCGGGCAACTCGATGATCGTCGCATCGGTCGCCTGCTCGAGCGCTCGCCGGATCTGGGGCATGACCAGGTGGTCCGGGTGGCCCGCATCCGGCTGGGCGTGCAGCAGGACCGTGCCCGGGTCGGCGAAGGTCGCCACCATGTCGACGTGGCCCCGGGTGCCGAAGCCGTCGTAGTCGCGCGTCAGACCGCGGGGCAGCCAGACCACCCGTGTGGCGCCGATCGTGCGTGCCAGCTCCAGCTCGACGCGCTCCCGGTCGGCGTACGGGTTCCGGCGCGGGTCGAGCTGCACCGTCTCCGTCACGAGCACGGTGCCGGTGCCGTCGACGTGGATCGCCCCGCCCTCGTTGACGAGCAACGACGGGATCCGCGTGGCTCCCGCAGCACGGGCGACCGTCGCGGCGACCTCGGCGTCACGGGTCCACGTCGACCACGGGTTCGCACCCCAGCCGTTGAAGACCCAGTCGACGGCGCCGAGCTCCCCGGTCACGTCGTCGACGACGAACGTCGGACCGATGTCGCGCATCCAGAAGTCGTCGAGGGGCGCCTCGAGCACGTCCACGCCGGACGACAGCAGGCGACCGGCATCCGCGCGGGCGACCGGGTCCACGACGACGGTCACCGGCTGGTGCTCGCTGATCGTGTTGGCCGTGGTCGCCCACGCCGTGCGCGCGGCCTCGGCACTCGCCGCGTCGTCGCCGAGCGTCAGGCCGGGGCGCGGGAAGGCCATCCAGGTGCGTTCCTGCGGAGCCGTCTCGGGAGGCATCACCCACGTCATGCGCGCGCCCCGCGCCCGTCGGTGGCCGGTTCCACGGCCAGGGCCGCGTCGATCGCGTCGCGTGCGCCGTACGCGTGGCGTTGCTCGTCGACGGGGTCGACGAGCCCGGCGTACAGGTCGGGGCGCCGGGTCAGGTAGAAGGGGAACAGCCGGAGCCACTCCGTCCGGGCGTCGAGGTCGAGGTCGGCGACGAGCACCACGCTCGCGTCACGGGGAGCCTCGACGAGCACGCGGCCGAACGGGTCCGAGATGAACGACGAGCCGTAGAACGTGATGTCGCCCTCGTCGCCCCACCGGTTCGGCACGACCATGAACTGCCCGGCGGTGATGCCGTTCGCCACGATCACCCGCTGCCAGATCGGCGCGGTGTCGAAGTCGGGGAAGGTCGGTTCGGAGCCGATCGCCGTCGGGTACACGAGCACCTCGGACCCGGCGAGACCGTAGGAACGGGCGACCTCGGGGAACCACTCGTCCCAGCAGGTCGGCAGCCCGAGGCGCGCGCCGAGTCCGGCGGGCTCGTACACCGGGAAGGCATCGTCGTCCGTCCCCGGGCGGAAGTACGTGTCCTCGTGGTAGCCGGCGCTGATCGGGATGTGGGTCTTCCGGGTCCGGCCGACCAGGGTGCCGTCGGGCGCGACGAGGACGGCGGTGTTGTACCCGCGTGGGTCGTCGGGCTGGTCGTCGTCGTCCGGCCGCTCGTACAGGGAGGCGTGCACGAACACCCCGTGCTCGATCGCCCGGGCACGGGCGAAGGCGACGGTCGGACCGTCCTGCAGCGACTCGGCGAGGTCCTTCGGGGTCCCGCTCGCCGGGGAGTCGCCCGGGTAGCGGCGCAGCGTCAGTTCGGGCAGGAACACCGCGGTGGCTCCGTGCGCTGCGGCGGTCGCGATGCCGTCGGCGAGCTGGGCCCGGTGCTCGTCCGGGTCGGGGAGCCACTGCATCTGCACGAGGGCGATGCGGAGGGACCGGCGGGGTGCGCCGGTGTCGGCGTGCAGCGGCGACGGGAGCGAGGGTGCGGTGACGACGTCCATGCGGCCATTGTTGATCACGCGGTCAATTGAAGCAAGACCCCGGCTCGGCTGTCGGATATCAGTATGCTGGTCCCGGGTTCGTGTCGTCGCCGGGACGTGGGCCCGGGCAGAGAAGAAGCCCACCACTGCAGCAACAGTGGTGGGCTTCGATTTGTCCTCCGAGTGGAGAACGAGGGACGAACTGGGTCCCGAGCCTGAAACTCGGAGCCAGTGTAACGCGCTCGTCGAGCGAGTTGCATCCCTCGGCCTGCACTTCTCGTGTCCGCCGGCGCTGACACGAAGGTGGTCCGATGCCGAACGACACCGAACCGCGTCGCGGCCGTCCGGTGCCGTGGCTGGGGATCGCGAGCTTGCTCGTGACCGTGGCCCGGTTCCTGGTCGAGCTGTGGCGCAAGGGCTGAGCCCCAGGGCACCCCGCGCATCTCGCGCGGGGTGCCCGTCGGGTGGGTCAGCTGATGATGTTGACCGCGCGCGAGATGACCAGTGCCAGCAGGATGAACCCGCTGAGCGCCTGGTAGGCCATGATCATCTTCGCCCGGACGGTCATCGGCATCGTGTCCGTCGGGCTGAACGCCATCATGTTCGTCATCGCCACGTAGAGGTAGTCGAGGTAGACCGGCCGCCAGTCCGCGGTCTTCGGGTCGGTCTCCTGCGGGAACTGGAAGTCCGCTTCGGCACCCGCCCACAGCTCGGGGCGACGCCGTGCCACCGGACCCCCGCGGTCGAGCTCCCAGTAGACGAGCCCGAACACGATGATCGTGCTCACCCAGACCTGCAGCGCGGTGAGCAGCACGGCCGAACCGTCCGCGTGCCCGCCGAGCAGCTCGGTGATGGTCCGGATGACGGTGAGCTGGCTGGCGACGGTGAGCAGGGCCGCGAGCGCGAACGACAGCCACCGCGACCAGGTGGTCTCGCGCGTCAGACGCCGCGGGTTGAACACGATGAGCGGGGCGAGCAGCAGGACGCCCAGGACGGGCACCACCCACGACGGGAAGAACAGCACCTCGTCCGGCAGGAACAGGCTCAGCGCCAGGTTCACCAGGACCGCGACGGCGACCGGTGCCCGGTGTTCGTGTCTCGGTCGGGTCCTCGTCGGGGTCACGGAGCGAGTGTCGCACGGGCCGACACCCGCGGGGGTGCGCTCAGGGCGTGGACAGCGGGTCGGCGAGCGAGAGCGGCTCGACCTGGGTGCCGAGCAACCGCCCGGCCGCGCGCAGCCCGGACAGCAGCGCACCGTGCACCGTCGCCGGGTCGTCGCTCCAGGTGGCCTCGCCGGCGAGCTGCACCCGGCCGGACGGGGTGCCGAGCAGGTCGTGGTCGTCGGGTGACGCCCCGACGTGCAGGTACGAGTACGAGCCCCGCGAGAACGGGTCCTCGGCCCACCGGGTGATCCGGAACGCCTCGGGCCGGGGGACCGACGCGCCGAACATCTTCCGCAGCGCCACCACCCCCTCGTCGACGACCATGGCGTCCGGCAGGGTCTCGAGCCGACGGGCTCCGGCACCACCGACCAGGGCGGCGAGCACCGGCGCACCGGTCACCCGGGACATGTCGTACCAGGAGTGCCAGTCGACCCCGGCGGACCCCTGCTGCCGGACCACCCACGAGTCGCCCCAGAACCGTGACGGGAACCGCAGGAACACCTTGTCGTAGGTGCCCATCCCGAGCCGGTCGAGCGCTCCGGTCACCGGCGTGGACAGGGGTGGATCGAACACCACGTCGCCGGCCTGCAGCACCCCGAGCGGCACCGTGACGACGACCTGCCGGGCGACCACGGCGGTGCCGTCGGTGAGCCCCACCGTCACCGAGTCGTCGGCCTGGGTCACCGACCGCACGACCGACGACAGCCGGACGTCGAGACCCTCGGCCAGCGCGCGGGCGTACTGGGCGTAGCCGCCGGGGAACACCACCTCGTCTCCGGGGACGTGCTCCTCGTCGAGGCCGTGCGCGTCGAGGACGGTCACGGGGGCCCCGCAGAGGTCCTCGGAGCGGTGGGCCGTGTACTCGCGGACCCGTGCGGCCCGGTCGCCCTGCCACTGCAGCGACCGCAGCACGGTGTCGACGGCGGCCGCGTAGGTCGAGGGCGGGGGCGCTTGCGCGACGACGGCGTCGAGGGCCGCGTCGACGGTGTGCAGGTCCGCCACGAACGCCGACGTGTCCTCGGCGGAGAGTGCGGCGCCGGACGGGTCGTGCCACGCGATCGGTCGGCCGTCGAACTGGAAGCTGCCGACCGTGAACTCCACGGTGTCGATGCCGAACGCCGACGCCAGGGCCCAGAGCGGGTTGCCGTCGACCCCGTGGATCCACGAGGCGCCGAGGTCGACCGGCACCCCGATCGACGCATCGGTCCAGGTGCGCCCGCCGATCCGGTCGCGGGCCTCGAGCACGACGACCCGCTGCCCGCCGAGTGCGAGCGCCCGGGCAGCGGCGAGTCCGGCGACCCCCGCCCCGACGACCACGACGTCGGCGTCGCGACCGGCAGCCATCAGTGTCCTCCGGTCAGCGGTGCCATCAGCCGGGCCGCCAGACTCGGCCGCCCGGTCAGCGCCTCTTCGCGGTCGGCAAGGTCGGTCGCGACGAGTCCCGCGTTCGCCCCGAGGAACCGCAGCGGCTCGGGCTCCCAGTCGGGCGATCGGTGGTTCACCCACGGCAGCGCGGTCAGTGCTGTCGACTCCCCGCGCACGAGGTCGGCGAGGGTCCGTCCGGCCAGGTTCGTCGTCGACAGGCCGTCCCCGACGTACCCGCCGGCGCTGCCGACGTGGCCGTCCCAGGTCACCGAGGCGCACCAGTCGCGCGGGACCCCGAGCGGTCCGCCCCACGTGTGCGTGACCGGGGCGTCCGCGACGACGGGGAACAGGTCGACCAGGGCCCTCCGCAGGTGCTCGAACACCCGCGGCACCCGGTCGTACCCGGGCGTGATCGAGGACCCCCAGTGGTAGCGGGCTCCGCGGCCGCCGAACGCCAGCCGGTCGTCGGCCGTGCGCTGCCCGTACACGAGCAGGTGCCGGTAGTCGGAGAACGTCTGCCCGTGCTCGAGCCCGATGCGCTCCCACGCGGACGCCGGCAGCGGGGCCGTCGCGATCATGAGCGAGTACAGCGGCAGGATCCGCCGCTTCGTCTGCTCCAGCTGGGCGCCGTAGCCCTCGACCGCGATCACCACGGCGCCCGCCGTGACGGTGCCGCGCGAGGTGACCACACGCCCGCGATCCCAGGACGAGACGGGCGTGTGCTCCGCGATCCGGACGCCACGGGCCTCCAGGGCTGCCGCGAGGCCACGTACCAACGCGGCGGGCTGCACGCGCGCGCAGTCCGGGGTCCACGCGACCCCCGCCGATCCGGCGGCGTCGCCCGCTCGGGCGAGCCGCCACGTCATGTCGTCGCCCCATGCCGCGGAGGACGCGACCTCGTCGTGGGCGGCGCGTTCCTGCACGGCGGAGCGTGCGTACAGGACGGTCCCGCCCTTCACGTAGTCGCAGTCGACCTCGGCTTCGGCCGCGGCGCGGCCGACCTCGTCGACGGTGTCGCGCATGGCGGCCCGCAGCGCCAGCGCGGCGTCGCGCCCGTGCTCCTCGGCGATCGCGGAGGCGGACCGCGGGAACAGCGCCGAGCACCAGCCGCCGTTCCGACCGGACGCGCCGAAGCCGGCGATCTCGCGTTCCAGGACGACGATCTGGAGGCCCGGGTCGGCTCGGTGCAGGTACCACGCGGTCCAGAGACCCGTCAGTCCACCGCCCACGATCACGACGTCGGCCGTCGTGTCGCCGTCGAGCGGCGGCCGGGGCGTCAGGTCGTCGCGTCCGGTGGACGCGAGCTGGTCGAGCCAGAACGAGACGCCCCGGTAGCCGCCCACGGTCAGATCTTCGTCCAGGCCTCGGACAGGACGCTCCGCAGGATCGACGTCATCTCGCGGAACTCCGGCTGCCCGATGGTCAGCGGCGGTGCGAGCTGCACGACGGGGTCACCGCGGTCGTCGGCCCGGCAGTACAGCCCCGCGTCGAACAGCGCCTTCGACAGGAACCCGCGCAGCAGCCGCTCGGACTCGTCGTCGTCGAAGGTCGTCTTGGTGGCCTTGTCCTTGACGAGCTCGATGCCGTAGAAGTAGCCGTCTCCGCGGACGTCCCCGACGATCGGCAGGTCGAGCAGGGTGTCGAGCTCGGCGCGGAAGAGCGGGGCGTTCTGCTGCACGTTGGCGAGCAGCCCCTCTTCCTCGAAGATGTCGAGGTTCTCCATCGCGACGGCGGCCGACACCGGGTGCCCGCCGAACGTGTAGCCGTGGTAGAAGGTCGTGTCCCCCTTGGAGAACGGCTCGAACAGGCGATCGCTGATGATCGTCGCGCCGATCGGGGAGTACCCGGAGGTCATCGCCTTGGCGCACGTGATCATGTCCGGCACGAAGCCGTAGGTGTCGCAGGCGAACATCGTGCCGATCCGACCGAAGGCGCAGATCACCTCGTCCGAGACGAGCAGCACGTCGTACTCGTCGCAGATCTCGCGCACCCGCTGGAAGTACCCGGGCGGCGGGGTGAAGCAGCCGCCGGAGTTCTGCACCGGCTCGAGGAACACCGCGGCGACGGTGTCGGGGCCCTCGAACTCGATCATCTCGCGGATCCGCTCCGCCGCCCAGAAGCCGAACTGCTCCTCGGTGCCGCCGGGGAAGCCCATCTCCTCGGCGCGGTACGAGTTCGTGTTCGGCACCCGGAAGCCACCGGGGGTCAGGGGCTCGAACATCTCCTTCATCGCCGGGATGCCGGTGATCGCCAGGGCGCCCTGCGGGGTGCCGTGGTAGGCGACCGCACGGGAGATCACCTTGTGCTTCATCGGCTTGCCCTGGAGCTTCCAGTAGTACTTCGCGAGCTTGAAGGCGGTCTCCACCGCCTCGCCGCCGCCGGTGGAGTAGAAGACCTTGTTGAGGTCACCGGGGGCGTGCTCGGCCAACCGGTCGGCGAGCTCGATCGCCGCGGGGTGCGCGTACGACCAGATCGGGAAGAAGCTCAGCGTCTCCGCCTGCTTCGCGGCCATCTCGGCCAGGCGCTTCCGCCCGTGCCCGGCGGCGACGACGAACAGGCCGGACAGCCCGTCGATGTACTCCTTGCCGTGGCTGTCGTAGACGTGGTGGCCCTCGCCGCGCACCATGATCGGCACGTCGGCGCCGGCCTGGTTCGCACCGTGCCGGGCGAAGTGCATCCACAGGTGGTCCCGGGACTTCCGCTGCAGGTCGGCGTCGTCGACCGGTGCGAACGGGTCGTACGAGCCGAGGCGGGTGGGCTGTTCGGTCTTCTGGTCGGAGATGGTCATCGCGTTCCCCAGTCGTAGAGCTGTTTGCGGAGTTGCAGGTAGACGAAGGTCTCGGTGCCGGCGACGCCCGGGATGGCCCGGATGGTGCCGTTGAGCAGTTCGATCAGGTCGTCGTCGTCCTCGCACACGACCTCGACCATCAGGTCGAAGCTGCCGGCGGTCATCACGAGGTAGTCGACCGCCGGCAGCTGCTCCAGGGCATCGGCGACGGTTCGGGTGTCGCCGCTGACCCGGATGCCGATCATCGCCTGGCGGTGGAAGCCCAGTTGCATCGGGTCGGTGACCGCGACGATCTGCATGACGCCGGTCTCGGTCAGCTTCTGCACGCGCTGTCGGACCGCCGCTTCACTGAGACCGACGGCCTTGCCGATCTCGCCGTACGGGCGGCGCCCGTCCGCCTGGAGTTGTTCGATGATCCGCTTCGAGGTGTCGTCGATCGGTCCCGGACGTCGTGGTGCTGCCGCCATGCCGGACAGCATGGCAGCGAGGTTCGGGGTGCGCAAGGGATTCCGTTGTGAACACCGTGTTTCGCGACGATTTCCGTTGTTACGGTTCTCCACAACCTCCGGATCCTTCTTCCGTGCGGCCGGAATCCGTGTCAGGATCACCGCCATGCTGGACGCACAGAGCACGGCGACGGCGGACACCGACACCCGGGTCCTGCGGAACTTCGTCGGGGGCGCCTTCGTCGAGTCGACCGCCGACACCACGTTCGACCTGGTTGACCCGACCGACGAGCACGTCTACGGCACGTCCCCGGTGTCCACCCCCGCCGACGTCGACGCCGCCTTCGGTGCGGCCGCGACCGCGTTCGAGACCTGGCGCCGCACCACCCCCGGCGAACGGCAGCTCGCCCTGTTCCGGATCGCCGACGCGATGGAGCAGCGGGCGTCGGAGTTCGCCGACCTCGAGTCGCTCGACACCGGGAAGCCCCGCGCCTCCCTGGTCGAGGACGAGATCCTGCTCTCCGTCGACCAGATCCGCTTCTTCGCCGGAGCCGCCAGGAACCTCGAGGGCCGGAGCGCGGGCGAGTACCTGGCCGACCACACCTCGTTCGTCCGGCGCGAGCCCATCGGTGTCGTCGCCCAGGTCACCCCGTGGAACTACCCGCTCAACATGGCGGTGTGGAAGGTCGCGCCGGCGCTCGCCGCGGGGAACACCACCGTGCTCAAGCCGAGCGACACGACACCCCTGTCGACCCTGCTGCTCGCCGAGGTCGCCGCCGAGTTCCTGCCGCCGGGGGTCCTGAACGTCGTGGTGGGGGACCGCACCACCGGCGCCGCGATGATCGACCACCCCACCCCGCAGCTCGTGTCCATCACCGGGTCCGTCCGTGCCGGCATGGAAGTCGCCCGCGCCGCCGCCGGTGACCTCAAGCGCACGCACCTGGAGCTCGGCGGCAAGGCACCCGTGATCGTGTTCGACGACGCGGACATCCCCTCGGCGGTGGCCGGGATCGTCGCCGCCGGGTTCTTCAACGCCGGACAGGACTGCACCGCCGCCACCCGGCTGCTCGTGCAACAGGGCATCCACGACGAGTTCGTCGCAGCGCTCGCAGCAGAGGCACGCGTCAACGCGAGAACCGGGTCGGACGGTCACTACGGTCCCGTCAACAACGCGAACCAGCTCGCGCACGTGCAGTCGTTCCTGGACACGCTGCCCGACCACGCGACGATCGAGCTCGGCGGCGCACGACAGGGCGACCGCGGGTACTTCCACGAGGCCACGATCGTCGCCGGCCTGCGCCAGGACGACCGTGCCGTGCAGCAGGAGATCTTCGGCCCCGTGCAGACCGTGCAGCGGTTCTCGACGGAACAGCAGGCCCTGACGTGGGCGAACGGCGTCGAGTACGGCCTGGCGAGTTCGGTGTGGACGACCGACCACGCGCGTGCCATGCGCTTCGCCCGTGACCTGGACTTCGGCTGTGTGTGGATCAACACGCACATCCCGATCGTCGCCGAGATGCCGCACGGCGGGTTCAAGCACAGCGGGTACGGCAAGGACCTGTCCCAGTACGGCTTCGACGACTACACCCGCATCAAGCACGTCATGTCCTACATCGGCTGAGGCCGACCACCCCCTGGAGGCACCATGGCAATGACCGGAACGTTCGCCGAATCGGGAGCCGATCTCCGGCTCGACCAGATCACGAAGTCCTTCCCCGGCCACACCGCGGTGGACAGCCTCGACCTGACGGTGCCCGCCGGCTCGTTCTTCGCGTTGCTCGGCCCGTCGGGCTGCGGCAAGACGACGACCCTGCGGCTCGTCGCCGGGCTCGAGGAACCCACGAGCGGCACCATCACCATCGGCGGCCAGGACGTCACCGACACGAAGCCGTACCAACGGCCCGTCAACACGGTGTTCCAGAACTACGCGCTGTTCCCGCACATGAGCGTGCTCGACAACGTCGCGTTCGGGCTGAAGCGGCGCCGGATCCCGGACCCGATGACGAAGGCCACGGAAGCGCTGCGGCTCGTCGAGCTCGAGGGGTCGGCGTCGAAGCGGCCCGCCCAGCTCTCCGGCGGCATGCAGCAGCGCGTCGCCCTGGCCCGCGCGATCGTGAACCGGCCGGCCCTGCTGCTGCTCGACGAGCCCCTCGGCGCCCTCGACCTGAAGCTCCGCCACCAGATGCAGCTCGAGCTGAAGACGATCCAGGCCGAGGTCGGGCTCACGTTCCTGCACGTCACCCACGACCAGGAAGAGGCGATGACGATGGCCGACACGGTCGCCGTCATGAACGGCGGCCGGATCGAGCAGATGGGCAGCCCGCAGGACCTGTACGAGCTGCCGCGCACGGCGTTCGTCGCGAACTTCCTCGGCCAGTCGAACCTGCTCGAGGGCGAGGTCCGCGGCACCGATGCCGGCCTGCTCGTCGTCGCCACCGCGGCCGGCTCCATCGCGGTGCCGGCCGACCGAGCCGTCGCCACCACCGGTCGCGTCGTCGTCGGCGTCCGGCCCGAAAAGCTCAAGATCCGCACCGCCGAACCGACCCCCGAGGCCGGACGGAACATCCTCGGCCCCGGTCGGGTCGTGGACGTCTCGTTCTCCGGCGTCAGCACCCAGTACCTGGTCGACGTGCCGGGCGCCGGTCGTGTCTCGGTGTTCGCGCAGAACTCGAAGGGCGGGCCGCGGATCGCGACCGGCACCGAGGTCTGGCTCACGTGGGGCGTCGACCACGGTTTCGGCCTGGAGGCGCACCCCGCGTCCGGCGCGACCGTCACCACCCAGGACGACCCGGGCCTCCAGGCCGTCCCCGCCACGGCAGGATCGCTCGCGTGACCGGCGCGGTGCCGGGTCCGGACCTGCTGCGCGGGCTGACGTCGGCCCGCGTCAGCCGACGCGGCCTGCTGGCCGGCGGCGGGGCCGCCGCGCTGGCCGCCCTGCTCACCGGCTGCAGCATCAAGGGCTCCGCCGCCGCCGGCGCCGAGGACACCGTCGACTGGGCGGCGTTCTGGAAGGACGCGAAGGCGACCGGCACGCTGAACTTCGCGAACTGGCCGCTGTACATCGACTCCGACCACGGCAAGTCCGAGTCCCTGGCGCTGTTCAAGCAGGAGACCGGCATCGCGGTCGACTACCAGGCGGTGATCCAGGACAACGCGACCTTCTACGCGACCGTCTCACCGATCCTGCGGGCGCACGGTGCGACCGGCTACGACCTCGTCGTCATGACGAACGGGTTCGAGCTGACCCAGATGATCAAGAACGGGTTCGTGTGCGAACTCGACCACTCGCGGCTGCCGAACTTCGCCGCGAACGCGTCGGACTCCGTCAAGGACCCCATCTACGACCCGGGCAACAAGCACTCCGTCGTCTGGCAGACCGGGTTCACCGGGCTCGCCTACAACCCGAAGTACACGGGGCGGAAGATCACCTCGCTCAAGGACCTGCAGGACCCGGCGTTCACGGGCCGCATCGGGCTGATGAGCGACAACACCGAACTCGGGTCGCTCGGACTGCTCGCGCTCGGCATCGACCCGGAGACCTCGACGCCCGCCGACTGGCGGAAGGCCCAGGCCTGGCTGCGCGAACTGCGGCCGAGCGTCACCGGCTTCTACGACCAGAGCTACATCAACCGGTTGGAGAACGGCGACACCTGGATCACCCAGGCGTGGTCGGGCGACGTGTTCCAGGCGCAGCAGTCCGGGTTCCCCGACCTGGAGTTCGTCACGCCGGAAGAGGGGCAGATGACCTGGCACGACAACATGCTCATCCCACGGCAGGCCGCGAACCCGGTGTCGGCGCTGGAGTGGATGAACTTCTACTACACGCCGAAGGTCGCCGGGATCGTCGAGGACTGGGTCAACTACGTCTGCCCGGTGCCCGCGGCCGAGGACTACGTGCGGGACGAACTCGACGACGCCACCGTGGCGGACAGCCCGCTCGTGTTCCCCTCTGCGGACGTGCTGGAGCAGTCGCACGAGTTCCGGGTGTTCGAGAACTACGACGAGTACTCGGAGTGGAACGGCATCTTCAACGCGGTGGTGCAGTCGTGAGCGCGGTCGGAGTGGCGCCGGGGCTCGCTCCCGGTGGTTCCGCCGGCCCGGCGCCGGTGCGGCGGGGACGCCGTCGGAGCACACCGTTCTTCCTGGCGCTCGTCGGCACCGCGTACCTCTGCGTGTTCTTCGTCATCCCGCTGGTGTCCGGGCTGATCGTCTCGCTCATGACCGGCAACCCGGACGACGGCTACACGTTCACCTGGAACTTCGGGATCTACGGCTCGCTGTTCGTCGACCCGCAGGTGCCCTACCTGACGTTCCTGCTCCGGTCGCTCTGGTACGGAGCCGCCGCCACGATCGCCTGCATCGTCGTCGGGTACCCGGTGGCGTACTTCATCGCGTTCCGGGTGTCCCCGCGGTGGAAGAACCCGCTGCTCATGCTCGTGTTCATCAGCTTCCTGGTGTCGTTCATCATCCGGACCGACATGTGGGCGTTCGTGCTCGCGTCGCAGGGCCCGGTCGTCACGACGCTGCAGTCGCTCGGGCTGGCCGGCAAGGACTTCCACATCCTCGGCACCGGCGGCGCGGTGATCTTCGGCGACGCCTACAACGACCTGGCCTTCATGGTGCTGCCGATCTACGCCGCCCTCGAGCGCATCGACCCTCGACTCGGCGAGGCCGCGAACGACCTGTACGCCGGCAAGTTCCGGGCGTTCTGGCACACCACGCTGCCGCTGTCCCGCTCGGGCATCTTCGCCGGGGTGCTGCTCGTCTTCATCGACAGCGTCGGCGACCCGGTGAACTCGGCCCTGCTCGGCGGCACGAACACGTACACGATCGGTCAGGCGATCCAGGACGCCTACTCCGGCAACCAGCAGTACAACGTCGCCGCAGCCCTGTCGACCGTGCTCATGGTCGTGCTCGGCATCATCCTGTTCATCTACGCCCGCGTCTCCGGCACCGACGACCTCGAGGACCTCGTATGACCGCCGTCGCACCGTCCCGATCCGCCGCAGCTCCGGCCTCGCCCGTGACCGGTTCCGTCGCCGGCCGTCCGCGTCGCCACGGCGTGAACCGTCGGGGGCCCTGGCTCGCCATCGTGTACTGGGTGACGATCGCGATCACCCTGGTGCCGATCGTCTACATGGTCGTGTACTCGTTCAACGACGCCCCCACCAACCGGCTGTCGTTCGCCTGGAACGGTTTCACGACCTACTGGTACGCGAACCTGGTGAACGTGTCCGGGCTCGGGGCGGCGTTCGTCACCTCGGTGCTCGTCGCGTTCCTGGCCGCCATCATCTCCGTCGCGATCGGGCTGCCCCTCGCGCTGGCGCTGGAGCGGTACCGGTTCCCGGGTCGCGGTGTCGTGAACACCGTCGTGTTCGCGGACATCGCGGCGCCCTCGATCGTCGTCGGTTCCGCGTCGCTCTCGTTCTTCCTGTCGGTGGGGCTCGGCACCGGGTTCCTGACCGTGCTCATCACGCACGTGGCGTTCGACGTCGCCTACGTGGTCGTGGTGCTGCGGGCTCGGATCGCGGGGACCTCGCGGGCGCTCGAAGAGGCCGCGGGTGACCTCGGGGCGACGCCGTTCCAGGCCTTCCGGCTCGTCACCCTGCCGCTGCTGGCACCGGGCATGCTCGCCGCCGGGCTGCTGGCGCTGGCGATGTCGATCGACGACTACGTGATCACCTCGTTCGTCGCCGGGCCCGCGGTGACCTTCCCGCTGTTCGTCTACGGCGCCGCGAAGGCCGGGATGCCGCCGCAGGTGCTGTGCTTCGGGACGCTGGTGTTCGCGGTGGGGCTGCTCGTCGCGCTGCTGAACGGGGCGCTCAACCGGCGGCTGGCGCGCACGCGGGGGTAGGCGCCGGCACGCACGGTGCGGGGTGCGCGGGCTGGTGCGGGGTTGGCGCGGGTCGCACGGTGCGGCGTGCGCGCGCTGGCACCGGCACGGTGTCGCGTGCGTCGGCTGGTGCGGGGTTGCGCGCGTGGTGCGGGGTTGTAGCGGCGCACGGTGCGTGGAACTTCGCACGGGGTGAACAGGTGCGCACGGTGCGGACGGGAGGCGCGTGGCGGGCTGGTGTCGCGCCTCCCGTCCGCCTGTGCGGGGCGTCCACCGCACGGTGCGAGGTGCGTGAGCTGGTGCGGGGTTGCGCGCGTGGTGCGCGCTTGTAGCGGCGCACGGAGCGTGGAACTTCGCATGGGGTGAAGAGGTGCGCACGGTGCGGACGGGAGGCGCGTGGCGGGGCTGGTGTCGCGCCTCCCGTCCGCCTGTGCGGGGCGTCCACCGCACGGTGCGAGGTGCGTGGGCTGGTGCGGGGTTGGCCGCAGGGTGCGTGCTTGTAGTGGCGCACGGTGCGTGGAACCTCGCACGGGGTGGCGCGGGTCGCACGGTGCGGACGGGAGGCGCGTGGAGGGCTGGCGCCGTGCCTCCCGTCCGCCTGTGCGGGGCGTCCACCGCACGGTGCGAGGTGCGTGAGCTGGTGCGGGGTTGGCCGCAGGGTGCGTGCTTGTAGCGGCGCACGGTGCGTGGAACTTCGCACGGGGTGAAGAGGTGCGCACGGTGCGGACGGGAGGCGCGTGGCGGGGCTGGCGCCGTGCCTCCCGACTGCGGGTGGTGCGTCCACAGCACGGTGCGGCTTTCGCGGGCCGGTGCGCGATCGGCGCGGGTTGCACGGTGCGAGGTGCGTGGGCTGGTGCGGGGTTGCGCGCGTGGTGCGCGCTTGTAACCGGGCACGGAGCGTGGAACCTCGCACGGGGTGGCGCGGGTCGCACGGTGCGGACGGGAGTTCAGGGGACGTGACGACCGGTGGACGGGAGTGTTACGGGCACGAGTCGGGCGGTGTGCCGCGGTGCGCGCCACAGGGCACACGCGTAGGTTCCAGCCATGAGTGCAGAGCTGACGCTCGGCGCCGAGGAAGAGCTGCACCTCATCGACCTCGAGTCCGGCCGACTTTCCGCGAAGGCCCCGCGCCTTCTGCCCAAACTGCCCACCGACCGCTTCGGCGCCGAGCTGCAGCGCACGACGATCGAGACGAACACCCCGGTGGTGCGGACCCTCGACGACCTGCGGCGGGTGATCGTCGACCTGCGGAGTGAGCTCAGCGCCGCGATCGCCCCGGCCGGCGTCACCATCGCGGCCGTCGGCACCGCGCCGAGGTCGGAGTACGCCGACTTCGAGCTGAGCTCCGGCGGTCGGTACGGCCGGATGCAGGAGCAGTACCGGATGCTCGTCGACGAACAGCTCATCTGCGGCCTGCAGGTGCACGTCGGGGTGAGCGACCGCGACCTGGCGGTGCTGATCGCCCAGCGGGTGGCGCCGGTGCTCCCGGTGCTGCTGGCCCTGAGCGCGTCGAGTCCGTTCTGGAACGGGCAGGACACCGGGTACGCCTCGTTCCGCAGCATCATCTGGCAGCGGTGGCCGTCGGCCGGCAGCTTCGGTCCGGTCGAGGACGCCGCCGAGTACGACCGGGTGCTCGACGACCTGATCGCATCGGGCGTGATCGCCGACAAGAAGATGGCCTACTTCGATGTGCGGCCGTCGTCGCACGCACCGACGCTCGAACTCCGGGTCTGCGACGCGACCCCGGTGGTGGACGACGCCGTGCTCATCGCCGGACTCTTCCGCGCCGCCGTGCGCAAGGCCGAGAAGTCGGTCGTGTCCGGCGCCGAGTGGCACCCGCGCAGCGAACCCCTGCACCGTGCGGCGATGTGGCAGGCCGCCCGCTCCGGGTTGAGCGGGGAACTCGTCGGCCTGGGGCAGCACCCCGAACGGCTGCCCGCCGAGGTCGCGGTACGCCAGCTCGTGTCCCGCCTGCGCCCGGAGCTCGAGGAGCTCGGTGACTGGGGGACGGTGACGGAGCTGCTCGACGCGACCCTGGCCCGCGGCAACTCCACCGACCGGCAGCGCACCGCGTACGCCGAGCGCGGGGAGATCGACGACGTCGTCGCCCTGGTGGTGGAGGACACCGCGGGGCTCCCGTCCGGACGCGACGAGGACCCGGTGGTCCCGATCCACGGGTACCGCGTCCGCGCCGGCGACGAGGCGGTCGGCCCCGGTGCACGCCCTCGTCCGGCGTTCCGTGACCTGGCGGCGTTCTTCGACGGCTGGGACGCCGAGACCGCGATCGAGCGCTGCACCGCTCGCGACGTCTGGACCCGCGAGCACCACGTCGGCTTCGTGGTGGACGGCGGGGCGCAGGCGTTCGGCTGCGACCTGGTGCCCCGGACGATCAGCGCGTACGAGTGGTCACAGCTCGAGCGTGGCCTGGGGCAGCGTGCCCGCGCGATCGAGCTGTTCCTGCGTGACGCGTACGGCGACCGGCGGATCGTGGCCGACGGCGTGCTGGACGCGGACCACTTCGTCGGCGCGAAGGGCTGGGACCCGGACGTCACCCGGCTGCCGGCGACCGCCGTCCGTGCGCCGGTGCTCGGGTTCGACCTGGTGCGCAACGAGTTCGGCGGCTGGCGGGTGCTCGAGGACAACGTCCGCTCGCCCTCGGGCGTCGCGTACGGCATCGCCCTGCGCGAGCTGATGGACGACGTCGTGCCGGACGCCCCGCGGCCGGCGCACCTGCGCGACCCGCACGGCGTGACCGACCGGCTCCGCCGGACCCTCTGCGCGAACACCACTGCGGTGACCGGCGCGACGGACCCCGTGATCGCGCTGGTCAGCGACGGCCCCGCCGCCGGCGCGTGGTTCGAGCACCGCAGGCTGGCCGACGGGGCCGGGTTGCGCCTCCTGTCCGGGTCGGACCTGGACGTCCGTGACGGACGCGTGGTCGACGCGACGACGGGCGACGTGCTCGACGGGCTGTACCTGCGGATCGACCGCGACGTCAGTGCGCTGACCGCCGAGCACGCTCCCCACCTCGGGGCGCGGATCCTCGACGCGGCGGAGGCGGGACGCGTCTACCTGGCGAACGCGCCGGGCAACGCGCTGGTCGACGACAAGGCGATGTACGTCACCGTGCCGGACCTGATCTGGTACTACCTCGACGAGAAACCCCTGCTGGCATCGGTGCCGACGTACCGCACGAGCATCGAGGTCGAACGGCTGTCGGTCCTGGACCGCGTCGGGGAACTCGTGACGAAGCCGGTCGACGGCGAGGGCGGCCGCGGGGTCCTGATCGGACCGAGCGCGAGCGCGCCCGAGGTGGCCGAGCGACGGCGGGAGATCGCCGCGGACCCCGCCGGGTGGGTGGGGCAGGAGGTGGTGCAGCTGTCCTCGCACCCGACGATCGGACCCGCCGGTCTCGACCCGCGGCACGTGGACCTGCGGGCCTTCGTCTACGCGACGGGGACCGGACCGGACGACGTGCACCTGGCCGACGTCGCCCTGACGCGCGTCGCGCCCGAGGGCAGCATGGTCGTCAACTCGTCGCAGGGCGGCGGCGCGAAGGACACGTGGATCGTGGGGAACGCCCCGGCGGACATCGAACCCGCCCCGGCGGACACCGAACCCGCCCCGGCGGACACCGAGGGAGAGCGCTGATGTGTGGACTCGCGGGCGAGATCCGGTTCGACGGCCGAGCGCCGGACGTCGGGGCGGTCGCCCGGATGACCGGCTGCATGACGCACCGCGGCCCGGACGGCGACGGCCTGTGGGCTCGCGGCCCGGTCGCGCTCGGGCACCGACGGCTGTCCATCGTCGACCTGTCCACCGCGGGCGCGCAGCCGATGGTGCTGGCCGAGGCGGGGCTCACGATCGCCTACAACGGGATGGTCTACAACTACCGGCAGCTCCGCGACGAGCTGCACGGCAAGGGGCACCGGTTCGCGTCGACGTCGGACACCGAGGTCATCGCCCTGGCGTACGCCGAGTGGGGCACCGCGTTCGTCGACCACCTGATCGGGATGTTCGCCATCGCCATCTGGGAGCACGGCAGCGGCCGACTCGTGCTGGCGCGGGACCGGCTCGGCATCAAGCCGCTCTACGTCGCGCCCGTCCCCGGCGGGCTCCGGTTCGCGAGCTCCCTGCCGGCGATCCTGGCGGGCGACGCCGGCAACGGCGGCACGGGCGGCAGCGGCGGCACGAGCGCCGGCGGCGTCGACACGTCCATCGACCCCGTCGCCTTCGCGTCGTACATGAGCTTCCACTCGATCGTCCCCGCGCCCCGCACGATCCTGGCCGGCGTCGGCAAGCTCCCGCCCGCGACCGTCCGGGTGATCGAACCCGACGGCACCGCGCACGACACCGTCTACTGGGAGCCCCGCTTCGAGCGTGACCCCGCCAGGGCCGACTGGTCCGAGCGCGACTGGGAGCAGGCGTTCATCGGGTCGCTCCGCACCGCCGTCGAGCGCCGGATGGTCGCCGACGTCCCCGTCGGGGTGCTGCTCTCCGGCGGGATCGACTCGTCGCTCGTCGTGGGGCTGCTCGCCGAGGCCGGGCAGCAGGACCTCGCCACGTTCAGCATCGGGTTCGAGGCGGCGGGCGGCGAGTCCGGCGACGAGTTCGAGTACTCCGACCAGGTCGCCCGGCACTTCGGCACCGACCACCACCGCATCCACATCCCCTCGTCGCGGCTGCTCGACGGCATCGACGGTGCGGTCGCCGCCATGAGCGAGCCGATGGTCAGCCACGACTGCGTCGCCTTCTACCTGCTGTCGCAGGAGGTCTCGCAGCACGTCAAGGTGGTGCAGTCCGGCCAGGGCGCCGACGAGGTGCTCGCCGGCTACGACTGGTACCCGCCGCTCGCCGACGTGCCGCGCGACCAGGCCGCTGAGGCCTACCGCTCCGTGTTCATGGACCGCCGCTGGCCGGCGCTGCAGGGCATGCTCGGGGAGCGGTGGAAGAGCGACGACGACACCCCGTCGGCGTTCGTGGACCGCCAGTTCGCACGGCCGGGCGCGGAGACGAGCGTGGATGCCGCGCTCCGCAGCGACACCACGATCATGCTCGTCGACGACCCGGTGAAGCGCGTCGACAACATGACGATGGCGTGGGGGCTCGAGGCCCGCGTGCCGTTCCTGGACCACGAGTTCGTCGAGCTCGCCGCCGCGATCCCGCCGTCGATGAAGCTCACCGACGGCGGCAAGGGCGTGATGAAGCGCGCCTCGCGCGGGATCGTGCCCGACGCCGTCATCGACCGCAGCAAGGGCTCGTTCCCGGTCCCCGCCATCCGGCAGCTCGAGGGTCCGTACCTGGAGCGCGTCCGCGACGCGCTGCACGCACCCGAGGCGCGGGAGCGCGGGCTCTTCGACCCCGCCACCGTCGAGCGGATGCTGCAGGACCCGAACAGCACCAGGACCGCGATCGGCGCGAACGCGCTCTGGCAGCTCGGCCTGATCGAGATGTGGCTGCAGCAGCAGGGGGTGCGGTGACCGTGGGTTCCGTCCGGACTGGAGGCGCGCAGGGCGTCGCGTCGTCGGCCACCGTCGAGCCGTCGGTCACCACCAGGGCCGCGGCCGACCTGGGTGCGCGGCTCACCGCCGCCTGGGGGTCGTGGGGACCGACCATGACCCGGAACGCCCGGCGGGTGGCGTTCGTGAGCGACCGGCACGGCACCCCCGAGGTCTTCGTGCAGGACGTCGTCGTCGACCGCGAGCTGCCGGAACCGGTGCGGATCGCGCTCTCCGACGACCCCGTGATCCGGGTGTCGTGGTCGTCCGACGGGGAGTGGCTCGCCGTCGCCATCGCGACCGACGGCGGCGTGAAGCAACAGGTCTGGGTGGTGCGGCCGGACGGCTCCGACGCCGCGCAGATCGCCGGCTCGCGGTACCAGCACGCCGAACTCGGACCGTGGAGCCGCAGCGGCCACCGGGTCGTCATCACCCTGCCCTCGACCGAGCCCGAGCAGCCGGCCCGTGCGTACCTGGTCGACCCGGTCACCGGTGATCGCGACGACCTGGCCGTGGGGGAGCTCATCCACATCCTCGACCTGTCGGTGGAGGAACGGCTCGTCGTGCTGAGCGACGGCCAGCGCGGCCAGGAGTTCGTCGTGGTCGTCGACCGGCTGACCGACGAGAGCCACGCCCTGTTCGCCGACGACCCCGACGGGTCCGCCGAGATCGCGTTCCTGCGGCCCTCGCCCGCGAGCGAGACCAGCCCGCTCGTCGCCTACGTCGCCACCGAGGCCGGACTGCCCCGCCGCGGGCTCGTCGCGCAGCCGGTCGGGCCGCACGGCTGGCGCGGCACACCCCGGCGGATCATTGAACGCGACGACGCCGAACTCGAGTACCTCGACGCCGACGACGCCGGCCGCACCCTGCTGCTCGTCTGGAACGTCGACGGTCGCAGTGAGCTCGACCTCATCAACACCCACGACGCGTCGCGCACCCCCGTGCCGGACCTGCCCGGGTACGTCGTCACCGATCCCGTGCTCAGCCGTGACGGCCGGAGCGTGCTGCTCGCCGTCGAGGGGCCGACCCGGCCGCGCGAACTGTGGCGCCTCGACACGAACGCGCTGACCTGGAGCCGGGTCACCGACGTGCCGGTGCTGCCGGACGTGCAGCTGGTCGAGCCGACGCTCGAGCGGTTCGCCGCCCGTGACGGACTGGAGCTGACCGGGTGGCTGTACCGGGCCGTGGAGCCGACCGCGTCGGCGGCGGGCGCCGACCCTGGTGCTGGTGCCGTGCCTCCCGGCCGCGCAGCGCTCGTCCACCTGCACGGCGGACCGGAGTCGCAGGAACGACCCACGTTCTCGCCGCAGCACCAGGCGCTCGCCGCCGCCGGGGTGACCGTGTTCGCACCGAACATCCGTGGCTCCAGCGGGTACGGCCACGAGTTCGTGCACGCCGACGACCTGGCGTTGCGGTGGAACGCGCTGGCCGACGTCGTCGACTGCGCGCGGTTCCTGGTGACGAACGGGTACGCCGAGCGGTCCCGGGTCGCCGTCGAGGGGCGCTCGTACGGCGGGTACGCGACCCTCGCGTCGTTGGCGTTCACGCCCGACGTGTTCGCGGCCGGGGTCGCGGTGTGCGGGATGAGCGACTTCGCGACCTTCTACCGGGACACCGAACCGTGGATCGCGGCTGCTGCCGCCACGAAGTACGGCCACCCCGTCGAGGACGAAGCCCTGCTCGCGGCACTGTCGCCGATGCGGGCGATCGACGACGTCACGGCGCCGCTGCTCGTCGTGCACGGTGAGCTCGACACGAACGTGCCGATCGGTGAGGCCCACCAGGTCGTCGCGGCGCTGCGGGAGCGGGCGCACGACGTGGAGTACCTGGAGCTCGAGGGTGAGGGGCACGAGTACCGGCGGGCGTCGTCGCAGGCGCTGCTCGTGCGGCGGATGGTCGAGTTCGTGGCGGCGCGGCTGGGGTGAGACGGGGCGGGTCGTGGGCCCCTCGCACCGTGCGATCCGCAGCACGGCGTCACCGGGTGCAACGATGCGTCGGCGGCGCTCGCCGCGGGCGGAGAATGGTGGCATGACGACGACTGCGCCGACCTCGACCGCGCTGCCTCGACCGGGAGAGGTCCTCGTGGCCTCGGCAGCGGAGGTCGAGCAGGTCGTCCACCGTGCCACGAACCAGTACGCCTCCGGGGTCGTCGCGGACACCGCCGGGTGGGCGGACGGCGATCGTCGGCGGATCGAGGACCTCGGGTTCCGTGGTGGTGATGCCCGCGGCGAAGCGCTCCGGACCCTCGACCTGACGATCGCCGACGACGGCACGCCGACGCGGATGCTCGACGCACCCGCGATGGCCGCGCTGAACAGCCACCACGCACGGTTCGCCGAGCGGCGCGGCGACGTCGTCCGCTACCAGACCGACGTGTCGGTGTGGACGGGGATCCCCGAGCGACCCACCGCGCAGGACTGGGAGGACGTCCGGGCGCTGCTCGGGTCGGGCGGGATGCTCGGCGTCGGTGCGGCTGCCGTCCTGCCCGAGGGGTGGGAGCTCGTCGAGGGTGCCGGCGGCGTGCAGCTCACCGGTGAGGCGATCGAGGGTGCACCGGACGACGAAGCCGTCGTGCTGACGCCCGACGACGTGCCGGAGATGACCGCCCTGGTGGAGCGGACGAAGCCAGGGCCGTTCCTGCCGCGCACGATCGAGCTGGGCACGTACCTGGGCATCCGGCGGGACGGGCGGCTCGTCGCCATGGCGGGGGAGCGGTTGCACCCGCCGGGGTGGACCGAGATCAGCGCGGTGTGCACGGACGAGGCGTACCGGGGGCAGGGGTTCGGGCGCCGGTTGGTGCTCGCCGTCGCGCTCGGGATCCGAGAGCGCGGGGAGACCCCGCTCATGCACGCGGCCGCGGGGAACACCGGGGCGATCGGGCTGTACCAGCACCTGGGGTTCCGACTGCGGGACCGTGGGGCGCCGCGCTTCGTGCGGGTGCCGTGAGCTGCGTCCGGGCCTGACGGGTCAGAACGCGGCGAGGGCGCGGCGGAGCATGTCGTGGCCCTGGGCCTCGAAGCCCTCGTCGCCGACCGCGTGGGCCCAGGTCGCGGTACCCACTGCTTCGCGGAGTTGCAGCCAGCGCCACGCGTCCGGAGTGCGCGGATCATCCCCGTACCCGGCGAAGAACGCCGCTTCGAGGGCGGGATCGTGCTGCCAGTGCAGCACCGCGAGGCGGGTGAGGTCGAAGGACGCGGGGCGCCAGCCGAAGCGGCCGAAGTCGATGACGCGCAGTCGGCCGCCGTCGGCGATCCAGTTGCGCGGGTGGAAGTCGCCGTGGGTCGGCACGAGGGCCTGCGTCGTGCGGTCGGTCGGGAGTTCGCCCAGTGCCGCTCGTGCGCTGGCGACGACTCCCGCGGGGATCCGGTGCGGGGTGTCGAGCGCGGCCAGCGCCTTCGCCTGCTCGTGCTGCAGGAACGTCGGGTCGTGGCGGGTGTCCTGGTCGTGCAGCCGTCGGAGCAGTGCGCCGGCCTGACGGTGGACGTCGGGGTCGTGCTCGTCCGGGGTCCCGAGGGCGAGGTGCCCGGGGACGCGTTCGAGCACGAGGACGCGGTGCTCCTCGTTCGCGGCGACGAGGGCACCGGTGTCCCCGCTCGCCCGGAGTGCGGCGGTGGCGGTGCGGTGTGCGTCGAGCTCGCGGGGGAAGTGGGTGTTGGTCGGGCCGGAGGCCTTCACGGTGAAGCGATCGACGCCAGCGCGGACGTGCAGGACCCTCGTGTCGAGGAGCCCCCACGAGTCATCGGCCACGACGACGGCATCGCGGAGCATCTGCTGCACGAACGCGATCTGGTCGTCGTCGAGTCCGGTGTCTCCCCAGTGCATGGCGGCACGCTACCGTCCTGCTCCGCAGGGCGTGCGGCGCAGTGCCGTATCGGTTTCGTCCTGCAACTTTCGACCCCCCGATCTGGGGGAGCGAGCGTGAGGGATGCTCCGTACCGTTCTGAGTGGTTGCACAGCGCCGTCATGGGGACTGCTGAGCTGGGGCAACCCTAGAGGGGTTCTTTTCGCGTGTTCGCTGCGTCGTGGTCCGGTCGTGTTCGTGGAGTGATGCTGGCAGTGGTGACGTTGGTCGCCTTGCTGGGTTCGTTGTTGGTGGTGGTGTCCCAGCCGGCACCGGCGCAGGCCGTGGTGACCGGGACGGGCGGGCAGTACGTGCCGATGCCCTCCAACGCCCGCGTGTTGGGTGGTGCGACCGAGAAGGGCGTGTTCCGCACGGTGAAGGTCGCCGGAGTCGCCGGACTGCCGTCGTCCGGGATCGGCGCGGTGACGATGATGGTCACGATCGCCGACCCGTCGGGGTCGGGGCAGCTGCAGATGCGCGCCGACGCTGCCGACACGACGACGCTGATGATGATCTACAACTCTGGAGTCGGCGGGAACACGTCGAACACGGGCCTGCTCGCGGTCGCGGATGACGGCACGATCCAGGTGCGGACCGAGACGGCGCAGTCGAAGGTGGTCATCGACGTCACCGGCTACTACACCTCGACGAAGAACGGTGTCTCTGCCGGTGGGTTCGTGGCGATGTCCCCCTCCCGTGTCCTGGACTCGCGTGGTGGGATCGGTGCCGCGCAGGGTCAGATCCCCGCAGGTTCGCAGCGCACCATCCAGGCGACCGGCTCGAACGGCATCCCCGCTGGTGCCGCTGCGGTCGCGGTGAACATCATCGTGATCAACCGCGAGGCCAAGGCCGGCTACGTCCGCCCGACGCCGACCGGTGAGACCCGCAGCACGGGTGTCCTGAACTACAACTCGGTCGCGGGCCAGTCGACCGCGATGAACGCACAGGTCGCGTTGAACGCCGACGGCAAGTTCAGCATCGACACCGCTGAGGACGGCGGCAAGATCGACCTCGTCGTCGACATCCAGGGGTACTTCCTCAAGTCGAACCCGGGTGGCGGGTTCACCCCGCTGAACGGCCGGCTCATCGACACCCGCAACGGCTCGAGCATCGCCTCGGGCGCATCGTTCACGGTCCAGGTCGGCGGGGTGCAGGGGGCTCCGACGGTCGAGGGTGGCCTGTCTGCGGTCGCCGTCACGTTCACCGCGGTCAACGAGAGCGGCGCCGACTCGTACGCGAAGATGTGGGCCGACGGTGCGGCGGAGCCGGAGTCGTCGGCGATCAGCAGCGACCGGACCTCGAAGGTCACGAACACCGTCGTCGCGCCGGTCGGTGCGAACGGGAAGATCCGCATCAAGAACATGGGCACGGGGGCGATGAACTACCTCGTCGACCTGCAGGGCGCGTACAACTCGCTCCCCGGCGGCCCCGGCAAGACGAACCGGACCGGTCAGCGGACCTCGGCGACGACACTGCCGTTCCCGATCACGGACCAGACCGACGCTTCCGTCGACGTCGGCACCGGCAACCTGCTGGTCACCACGACGGCGATGAGCCTGCCGGGAGTGACCGAGAACACCACGATCGGCGCCGCGTACAACTCGCGCAGCACCACCGTCGGCGACGTCAACACGATGGACGCGAACCGGTGGCAGTACGCTCTCGCCGGCGCCGGGAACCTCACCGCGAACGCCGACGGAGTCATCTACACCGACGCCGTGGGGACGACGTGGCAGTTCCGGCCGTCGGGGGCGCAGGGTGCGTTCATCAGCCCGGCCGGTCTGCAGCAGACGCTGACCCGCGTCGACAACAGCACGACGCACGAGTACACGCTGAAGGGGTGGACGTCGAACTCGACGACGCACTTCAACCTCGCGGGCCAGCCCACCTCGATCGTGGACCGGAACAAGAACCAGATCAGCTTCAACTCCGACGAGCCCGGCTTCACCCTGAAGTCCCTCGTCTCGACCGCGGGTGTCACCGGGGCCCGGACGGCGAACTCGTCGTACGCCAACGGTGTGCAGACGTTCTCGCAGACCAGCGGCTCGAGCTCGCGTTCGGTGTCGTGGACGAAGAACAGCACCGGCGACATCACCACGTACACGGACGCGCTCGGCAAGAAGACCACGTTCGGGTACACCAGCGGGGACCTCACCTCGATCACGGCGCCCACCGGCGGCGTGACGGCGTTCACGTACGACTCGTCCGACCGGGTCACGAAGGTCGAGCAGCGCAACACCACCGCCGGTTCGCCGGGGACCGCTGTGACGCGGTTCTCGTTCAAGGACGACACCACCACGCTGGTCGCTGACCCGCGGTCTGATCAGTCGGTCGCGGTGGCGGACACGAAGTACACCAACTACACCCTCGACGGGAACGACCTCGTCACGAACGTCGTCGACGCCGCGAAGCGGGAACAGTCCCGCTCCTACAAGTCGACGAACAACGGCGTCGAGAACTCGAGTGTCGGCGCGGGCGCAAGCGCGTCGACGTCGAAGAACACCTACGGGGCGAACAACGAGCAGTCCCTGACGCAGTCGGAGTCCGGCGCGGGCACGAAGAACTCGGCGACGTACGGTTCCGGATCGGCCGCGTACCTGCCGTCGAAGGTGACCGACAGTTCGGGTAACGAGACCAACTACGGCTACGACGGCCCCGGCAACCGAACGTCGACCGCCACGGGCGGCTCCGGTCCGGAGGCGGCAAAGGCAGAGCTCGAGTACAACAAGAAGGGCACCGACCCGTACGCGTGGGGTGCGGTGAAGTCCGCGACGGCTCCCGGCGACAGCGACCGTGACCGGAAGACGACGTATTCGTACGACACCCACGACCAGCTGCTGGCGATCACGGCGCCGGCGAACACGGTCGGGGAGCAGAAGTACTCCTACGACGACTTCGGCCGCGTGAAGAACCACACCGACGGTGACGGCGGCGTCACGACGTACACGTACGACAACGACGACCGTCTCCTGACGACCGCGTTCGATGACGGCACCGAAACGGTGACGAACACCTACGACGGCAACGGCAATCAGCTCACCGAGCAGTCCGCGACCGGCACCATCACCAACACCTACGACCAGCGGAACCGGCTCACCTCGACGGTGAACACCGCCGGCGGCAGCACCGTGTCCTACGGCTACGACCTCGCCGGCAACACGGCCAAGGTCACCGACGCCCACGGCACCGTCACGCACGACTACGACGTCGCCAATGTCCTGACCCGCACCACCTACCCGACCGCGAACGGCGGCACGGCGAAGCAGGTCTACAAGAATGACGACCACGGCCGCCGCACGGACACCTGGCTCGGCGCTGTCGAGAACTCGGATCCGACCAAGGACCCGACGTCGTGGCAGGCGCACCAGACGATCACCTACGGCGTGTCCGACCACGTCACCGGTGTTCGCGCCGTGGACGCCGACGACCCGTCCAAGTCCGTCGTGAGCCTGACGTACTGCTACATCACCGGTATCGACGCCGGGGGTGACTGCTCGGCGACGAAGAGCCCGAACGCCACGGACAGGATCCAGTGGGTCAAGGACAACATCACCCAGCAGACGACCACGTACACGTACGACTCGAACGGCCGCCTCACCAAGGCAGCGCAGGCCGGCGGTGCGAGGAACATCACGTGGGCGTACACGTACGACGCGGCCGGGAACCGGCTCACCGCCAAGCGCGGCGGCGATGTCACGTCGTCGCAGACGCTTACCTACAACACCGCCGGGCAGATCACGTCTGACGGGTATGCGTACGACGGTGTCGGCAACATGGTGAAGGCGCCCGGGCAGACATTCACGTACAACGGCGCGCAGCAGATGACGTCCTCCACGAAGGACGGTGTCACCACCCGCTACGAGTACGCCGGCGGCGACATGAACAAGCTGCTCTCGCAGGTCACCGACGGAGGAGCCGAGTACGACTACACGTATGGCACGTCCGACTCCAACGGTGTCCCCGTGATCACCAGTCGCACCGTCGCCGGCACCGGAACCGCGTCGGTGATCAGCGACCCGGGTACGGGACAGCCGCTGGACCTGCAGACCACCGACGGCACCACGAGCATGTGGGTCATCGACGGCACCGGCAACCCTGTCGCCGCGATCGCTGACACTGGCAAGACCGCGTACACGGTTTCCTACGACCCCTACGGCGTCGAGACCGTCACCGTCGGCGGCGACAGCGCGCAGTGGAAGCAGAACCCCTACGGGTTCAAGAGTGGCCTCCGCTCGAGCAGCACCGAAAACGGGCTCACCAAGTTCGGGTACCGGTGGCAGTCCAGCACCACGGGAGCGTGGATCGAACGTGACACCCTCGACGCACCCCTCGACCCAACCAATGCAAATCGCTACGCGTTCGCGGCCGGGGATCCCATCAATCACTCTGACCCGACGGGTCAGTACGACTTGTGGCAAGCTACGGTGACAGGTGCGGCAAGTGGAATCGGTTCTGCGGCTGGCGGATGCCTTGCGGGAGGAGCGGTCGGAACGCTGGCCGGCGGAGTCGGCGCTCTCCCTGGTTGCGGTCTAGGAGCCGCTACAGGGCTGGTTTCAGGGTTCGTGGGCGGATTCGTGACAAATTCACTTCTGCAGCTGACAGGAATGGCATAGCGTGGACCGCTTCAGACTGGTACGCCTTGCGCGTATTTTAGGGGCAATTATTTTCCCCCTTTGGTTGACTGTTTACCTTGTCATCGCAATCGGGGATGCAACATCTCCGGCTGCTCTTGTGATCGGTATTGCGAATCTGTTTGTCGGCCTACTCGTTGGGTGGCTGTGGACCTGGTCTCCCGGGAAAAAGAATAGGGATCTACCTTAACCAAGCCCCCGGAGGTCTGTTCCTTGAGCGGGTGCAAGCGGTAGGCGTCCCAAGAGAGCGTCACCGATTCTTGCGATGGTTCCGGGTGCGTCGCCTAACTGGCGAGGCATCGGTAGCACAACGGTTCGCCCTAATCTCGGTTCCCGGGGCTGTGGCCGCTCTATCCGGCGCCTGGGACCTCTTGTATCGCGAGGTCGGAGCGGGGTGGAAGTAGGAGACGCTTGTGACAAGGACGGATGTCCAACTGGCGCGGGGTGAGCCCGAGGCAACTTCGCAGATGGGGATGCCCGGTGGCGGCGCTGAGTGACGCGGGGCCCGCGCACCAAGCCCGAGTCGTGGATTCTCTAGGATCGACCCATGTCCACGACCATGCCCGGCTTCGGGACGGAGCGCATCACGCAGCTCGGCCTGCGCGACCGCGTCTACGACCGGGTGCTCGAGGTCCTGATGGGTCACGACGTCGAACCGGGCATGCGGCTGTCGATCGACGGCCTCGCTCGCTCGCTGGGGGTCTCGCCGACCCCGGTCCGCGAAGCCCTGGTGCAACTCGAACGCACCGGCCTCGTCACCCGTGAAGCGAACAAGGGGTACCGGGTCTCCCCGCCCCTGGCCGGCGACCAGCTCGAGGCCCTGTTCGACGCCCGGCTCATCGTCGAGAGCGGCGCCGTCGAACTCGCGGCCCGCGGCGACGTCGACGGCCTGCGCGAGCGACTGGCGGCAGCGCTCGACGAGCAGGCGGCGGTGGCCGCCGAGGTCGCGTCCGTCGGTGCTGCGCACGCGCCGGAGGAGCTGATGGCCCGCTTCTTCCGCAGCGATTGGCAGTTCCACCAGCTGATCTTCGACGCGACACGGAACCCGTTCCTCGAGGAGATGTCCGAGATCATCACGACGCGCGTGCACCGCATGCGGCAGATCGTCGAGGGTGGCGGGGACGACACGGATCGTGCGGTCCAGGAACACCGGGCCATCCTGGAGGCGCTGGCTGCGGACCCGACGTCGGCCGTCGCCGCGATGCGGCTCCACATCGACGCCGTCCGGTTGCGTTCGCGCGCGGACGCGTCGCACACCAGCTGAGGCGGAGGGGTTGCGTTCCGGCGACGTGCGAGTATCTTTCCTATAGGAAAGAGGTTCACCGCTGAACCACCACGACATGCAAGGGAGCATTCCGTGACCACTCCACAGGACTGGGTCGACCAGGATTGGGACCCCACCACCTGGACGTCGGAGACCTGGCCGATCGCCGCCTGCCTGCACGGGTTCGCGCAGGTCACCCGCGACGGGACGGCCTTCCACGACGCCCCCGCCGAGGTGTGGGACGAGGTGTTCGGGCAGATCGAGGCCGTCGGCTTCTCGCTCGCCGAACTCGCCGACAGTCACATCCGGCCCGCTGACCTCGAAGCCTCGCGCCGTGACGAGCTGTTCGCCGTCGCGAAGGCGCACGGCATCGGCATCCCGTCGGTGCACCTGCAACGCAAGAGCGTCATCCAGCCCGGGCACGAGGACGAGAACCTCGCGTACGCCCACCGCACGATCGACGCGGCGGCCGAGTGGGGCATGCAGGTGTTCTCGACCGGGCTGCACCAGCCGTTCACCGACGCCCAGAAGCGGGCGCTGTGGTTCTGGACGGCGCCGGGCCCGAAGGACCCCGACGACCCCGAGGTCTGGAACGCCGCGGTCAAGCGACTGCGGGAGCTCGGCGAGCACGCTGCGAGCGTCGGGCTGCCGATGGCGCTCGAGCTGTACGAGGACACGTACCTCGGCACCGCCGACAGCGCGGTCCGCCTGGTCGAGGAGATCGGGCTCGACAACGTCGGGCTGAACGCGGACGTCGCGAACCTCATCCGTCTGCACCGTCCCGTCGAGGACTGGCGGGAGCTCTTCGCGAAGACCATGCCGCACACGAACTACCTGCACGTGAAGAACTACACGCGTGACGAGGCCGGCGACGGGAGCTGGGCGACGAGTGCGCCGAGCACCATGGAGACGGGCCTCATCAACTACCGCCAGGTCCTGCGCGACGCCGTCGCCGACGGGTTCCGCGGGATCGTCATGACCGAGCAGTACGGCGGGGACAGCCTCGGCGTCTGCGCCACCAACCAGCAGTACATCCGATCCGTCCTCGCGACGACGAAGCTCGACGCGACGGCGACCCCGACTGCAGCAACCAGCACCGAAGGAGCAATCCGATGAGCACCCTCGACATCGACATCGCCGTCGTCGGGTCCGGCTACATGGGCGGCGGGATCGCCCAGGTCCTCGCCCTCGCCGGCCACACCGTCCGGATCGCCGACGTCTCGGCCGAGATCGCCCAGCAGAACCTGGAGCGGCTGCTCACCGAGACCGCACAGTTCGTCGCCGACGGGCTGTTCCCCGAGGACGCCGTCGAACGGGTCCGCGCACACCTGAGCGCCGCCGAGTCGATCGAGGCCGCCGTCGCCGACGCCGACTTCATCGAAGAGGCCGTGCCCGAGAAGCTCGAGATCAAGCACGCGACGCTCCGCCGCATCAGCGAGGCCGCCCGCCCCGACGCCGTGATCGGCTCGAACACCTCGACGATCCTGATCGAGTCGCTGGCCGAGGCGGTCGTGGGCCCGGAGCGGTTCCTCGGGGTGCACTTCTCGAACCCGGCACCGTTCATCCCCGGCGTCGAGCTCATCCCGCACCCGACCACGAACGAGCACGCGGTCGAGGTCGGCGAGACCGTCGTCGCCGCGACCGGCAAGCAGTCGGCGCGGGTGAAGGACTCGACCGGGTTCGTCCTGAACCGCCTGCAGTACGCGCTGTTCGAGGAGGCCACGAAGATCGCCGACGAGGGCATCGCGAGCCCCGACGACATCGACACCATCGTGCGCACCACGTTCGGGTTCCGCCTGCCGTTCTTCGGCCCGTTCGCGATCGCCGACATGGCAGGGCTCGACGTCTACGCGTTCTGCTTCGAGTCGCTGCAGACCCGCTGGCCCGAGCGCTTCGCCACCCCGCCGTCGCTGCAGCAGCACGTGGACGCCGGTGAGCTCGGCACGAAGTCCGGCGCCGGGTACCTCGAGGTCCCCGCCGACCGCACGCCCGAACTCGTCGCCTACCGGAACAAGGCGTACGTGGCGATGCAGAAGCTCCTCGACGAGCTCGGCCCGGCACCGATCCACTGAGGCGGGAGGGACACCATGAGCGACCAGAACCAGTCAGCCGTCCAGCACCCGGACCGCACCGTCGTCCTCACCGGTGCCGCCTCACCGCGGGGCATCGGCCGCGCCACCGCCCACCACCTGGCCGAGGCCGGGTGGGACGTCGGGATCATCGACCTCGACCAGACGGCGAGCGAGCAGGTCGCCGCCGAGATCCGCGAACAGCACGGCGTGCGGGCCGTCGGTGTCGGTGCGAACGTCGCCGACGAGTCCGCCGTGCGTGCCGCCTTCGACACGATCGAGGCCGAGCTCCGGCCGATCACCGCACTCGTGAACCTGGCCGGGGTGTCGTCCGCGCACGCCTACCTCGACCTGCCCGAGGGAGAGTGGCACCGGGTGCTGTCGATCAACCTCGACGGCGTGCACTTCGCCAGCCTGCGGGCGGCGGAGTCGATGGTGCGGTCCGGCTACGGGCGCATCGTGAACCTGTCGTCCGTCTCCGCCCAGCGCGGCGGCGGCACCTTCAGCAAGACCCCGTACACGGTGGCGAAGGCCGGCGTGATCGGCCTGACCCGCGGACTGGCGCGCGAGCTCGGCCCGCGCGGCGTCACGGTCAACGCGATCGCCCCCGGTCCGATCGACACCGACATCATGGGCGGCACCCTGTCCGAGGAGCGGAAGGCCGAGATGGCCGCCGACGGCGTGCTGCCGCGCATCGGCACCCCGCGGGACATCGCCGCCGCCGTCGCGTACCTGATCAGCGAGGACGCCGGGTTCGTCACGGGCCAGACGCTCAACGTCGACGGCGGCCTGTACATGCACTAGGGCCAGCCGCCCACGGAACGCGCGCCGACCGGGCGACGCGATCCGTGCCTCCCGTCCGGACGACCGAACCGACCGCCGGACGCCAGAACGACCGCACCGTGCTCGCAAAGGAGCGAACCCGTGTCACTACCCCCTGCCCCCGCGCTCGGGTCGACGAACGACCCCGGCCTGAAGTCCGCCATCGGCAAGGCGACGAAGCACCTCATGCCGATGCTCGTCATCCTGTACTTCGTCGCGTTCCTCGACCGCACGAACGTCGGCTTCGCCGAAGAGGCCCTGCGCGTCGACCGTGGCATCTCCGACGCCGCCTTCGCCCTGGGCGCCGGCATCTTCTTCATCGGCTACGCGATCTTCGAGATCCCGTCGAACCTGCTGCTCAAGCGGTTCGGTGCGCGCTTCTGGCTCGCCCGGATCGCCGTCACGTGGGGCATCGTCGCCGCACTGTTCGCCTTCACGACGAACGACACGATGTTCATCATCCTGCGGTTCATCCTGGGTGTGACCGAGGCCGGGTTGTTCCCGGGCGTGATCATGTACCTGTCCGAGTGGTTCCCGAACAAGGTGCGCGTGCGCATGTTCGCGATCTTCTACCTGGCGCAGCCGTTCTCACAGATGATCGGCGCCCCGCTGTCCGGCGGCCTCATCAGCGTCGGTGACCAGGTCACGCCGTTCCACGGCTGGCAGGTCATGTTCGCCGGCGAGGGGATCCTCGCGGTGCTGGCGGGCATCGCGGCCCTGGTGTTCCTGACGAACAGTCCGCAGCAGGCGAAGTGGCTCGAACCGGGCGAGAAGGCGTCGCTCACCGCGGCCATGGAGCGCGAGGACACCGCCCGCAGCGAGGACGGCCCGAAGGGCATCTGGCGCGCGATGGCGAGCGGGCGCGTCTGGTACTTCACGATCATCTACTTCTGCCTGCAGGTCGCCGTCTACGGCACGACGTTCTACCTGCCGCAGCAGGTGTCCTCGCTGCTCGGGCAGGACGTCGGCTGGCAGGTCGGTCTGGTGTCCGCGATCCCGTGGCTCGTCGGACTCGTCGCCTGCTACCTGATCGGGTCGCGTGCGGACTCCGTCGGACGCCGTCGTCGCTGGGGCACCCTGTTCTACGTCACGACCGGCCTGTCGATCCTCGGCTCGGCGTGGGCGGGTGCGAACGGGCAGCCGGTGCTCGGCATCCTGTTCATCACCCTGGCCGTCGCGAGCTTCCTGGCCGTCGGCCCGATCACCTGGGCGTACCCGACGGCGTTCCTGACCGGTGCCGCGGCCGCCGCGGGCATCGGCCTGATCAACTCGCTCGGCAACCTCGGCGGGTTCGTCGCCCCGATCATGCGCACCGCGATCAACGAGGTGGTGCCCACTGACAGCGGTGCGTTCGGGATCGTCTCGCTCGGCGTCCTGGCGTTCGTCGCCGCAGTGATGATCTTCTGCACCAAGTTCTTCCGCGGGGCCAAGGCCGACGAACTGCTCGACACCTCGCACGTCCGCACCACCGACCCGAAGGGCAGCAAGCGATGACCAGACTGTTCAACGACCCGGCGGACTTCGCCGACGAGGCGACCGACGGCTTCGTCGCCGCGAACGAGCGGTGGGTGCGGAAGGTGCACGGCGGGGTCGCCCGCTCCACCACGAGTCCCGACGGCACGGTCGCGGTCGTGATCGGTGGCGGCTCGGGCCACTACCCCGCGTTCGGCGGACTGGTCGGACACGGCCTGGCCGCCGGTGCCGCGATGGGCAACCTGTTCGCCAGCCCCAGCGCCCAGCAGGTCACCGGGGTCGCGAAGGCCGCGGAGCACGGTGGCGGTGTGCTACTCAGCTACGGCAACTACGCCGGTGACGTCCTGAACTTCGACGCCGCGGCGCGCACGCTCGAGGCCGACGGCATCCCGGTCCGGACGGTCCGCGTCACCGACGACGTGACGAGCGCCCCGGCCGACGACCGCGCGAAGCGCCGCGGCATCGCGGGTGACCTCTGCGTCTTCAAGGTCGCCGGCGCCGCCGCCGAGCGCGGGGATGACCTCGACACGGTCACCGCCGTCGCCGAACGGGCGAACGACCGGACGCGCAGCTTCGGCGTCGCGTTCTCCGGGTGCTCCCTGCCCGGCGCCGAGGAACCCCTGTTCACGGTGCCCGAGGGTCGGATGGCGGTCGGCATGGGCATCCACGGCGAGCGTGGCATCGACGAGACGGACGTGCCCACCGCCGACGGGCTGGCCGAGCTGCTGGTGTCCCGTCTGCTCGACGAACTGCCCGACGGCGTGGCGCTCGAGGGCCAGCGGGTGGTCCCGATCCTGAACGGCCTGGGCTCGGTCAAGTACGAGGAGCTCTTCGTCGTCTACCGCTCGGTGCAGCGGCTCCTGACGGACGCCGGGGTCGTCATCGTGGAGCCCGAGGTCGGCGAACTCGTCACGAGCTTCGACATGGCCGGGGTCTCCCTGACGCTGTTCTGGCTCGACGACGAGCTCGAGGAACTCTGGGCAGCACCCGCGGACACGCCCGCCTACCGCAAGGGCGGTGCGGTCGCCGAACAGCGGGTCGACCCGTCCACCGTGGCGGCGGACGCCGAGGGCGTCGGCATCGGCCCGGCGACCGACGAGTCCCGTGCGGTCGCCGAGCAGGTCGCCGCCGGGTTCGCCGCGGTCCGCGCCGTCCTCGACGAGCACGCCGACGAACTCGGGCGCATCGACGCCGTGGCCGGTGACGGCGACCACGGCATCGGGATGCAGCGCGGATCGCACGCCGCCGACGTCGCAGCCGCCGACGCGGTCACCCGCGGTGCCGGTGCCGGCACCGTCCTGCTGGTCGCCGCGGATGCCTGGTCCGACAAGGCCGGCGGCACGTCCGGTGCGATCTGGGGTGCCGCCCTGGAGGCACTGGGTCGCGTGGTCGGGGACGACTCGCGTCCGTCGGGTGCCACCGTCGCGCAGGGGGTCCGCGCGGCCACCGAGGCCGTGCTCGCGTTCGGCGCCACCGTCGGTGACAAGACGATGGTGGACGCCCTGGTGCCGTTCGACGAGGTGCTCCGCACCCGGCTCGACGCCGGGGCGGCGCTCGCCGAGGCCTGGGGCGACGCCGTCCGCGCCGCCCGACAGGCAGCGGACGCCACTGAGTCCCTGGTGCCGAAGATGGGCCGGGCACGGACCCACGCCGATCAGGCCGTCGGCACCGCGGACCCCGGTGCGCTGTCCTTCGCCCTCGTCGTGGAGACGGTCGCCCCGTGATCACCGTCGGGGTGTCGCTGAAGACGTACTTCTCGCACGCCCGGACGCTGTCGTGGGCGGCCGAGGTCGCCGACATCGCCCGGCGACACCCCGCGGTGCGCTCGGGTGCGGCGTCGCTCTTCGTGGCGCCGACGTTCCCGGCCCTCGTCCCGGTGCGTGACCTGCTCGAAGGCACCGGTGTGCAGCTCGCCGCGCAGGACCTGTCGTGGGCCGACGCGGGCGCGTTCACCGGCGAGGTCTCCGGCGCCGAACTGCGGGAGATCGGTGTCGACCTGGTCGAGATCGGGCACGCCGAACGGCGCTCCCTCTTCCACGAGGACGACACGACGATCGCGGGGAAGGTGCACGCGGCCTTCCGGAACCACCTGCGTCCGCTGGTCTGCGTCGGGGAGCCGGACCGGGCCTCCGATCCGACGGAAGCGGTGGCGGCGGTGACCGCGCAGCTCGACCGGGCCGTCTCGACCGCCGTCGCGGACGGTCTCGCCGGGCCCCTGACCGTCGCCTACGAACCGGTGTGGGCGATCGGCGCACCGGCACCCGCACCGGACGACCACATCGTGGCGGTGCTCGCCGGGATCGAGCAGCACCTCGCCACCCGGCCCGAGCTGCGCGGCAGCACCGTCCTCTACGGCGGCAGTGCCGGACCGGGTCTGCTCACGCGGGGGCAGGGCCGGATCGGCGGGCTGTTCCTCGGACGGTTCGCCCACGACCCCGCAGCGGTCGAGGCGATCCTCGACGAGGTCGTGGCGCTCAGCTGAGCTGGTCGCGGACCCGCCGTGGGGCGCGACCGAGCAGTTCGCCGAGCAGCGGGTCGGTGCCGGCGAACAGGCCCCGCTCGGCGGCCTGGTACATGCCGAGCAGGAACGCGACCATGTGCGGGTCCTGCCCCGCTGCCAGCGCACGGGCACGCCACTCGTCCTCGCCCAGGGCCTCGAACCCGATCGTCCGACCGGACACCTCGGACGCCTGCCGAGCCAGGTCGGCGAAGGTCGGCGCGTCCGGAGCGGTGAGCGTCACCGGCCCGTCGAACGGCTGGTCGGCGAGCAGGATCGCGGCGGCCGCCTCGGCGGCGTCCTCGCGGGCGGTCCACGACACCGGGCCGTCGACGGGGACGGACACCGTGCCGGTCTCCTGCCACGGGCCCGTCATCCAGGCGGCGCTGTGCGCGTAGAAGCCGTTCCGCAGGCTCGTCCACGGCAGGCCGGAGTCGCGGAGCAGGTCCTCGGTGGCGGCGTGGTGCGCTGCGGGCACGAAGGGCGAACCGTGCGCGGCGCCCTGGTGGCTCGTGTACAGGACCCGGCCGACGCCGGCGTCGACGGCTGCGTCGACCGCGGCTCGGTGCAGCGCGACGGCGTCGGCGGCCGGGTCGCTCGACGAGACGAGCAGGAGCTGGTCGGCGCCCGCAAAGGCTGCCGGCAGGGTCTCCGGTTCGGCGTAGTCGCCTCGGCGGACCTCGACGCCGCGGTCGGCGAACCGCTGTGCTCGGGCTGGATCACGGGCCACCACCGCCAGGTCGGACGGCGCGAGGTGCTCGAGCAGGTGGTCGGCGGTCGCGCCGTTGAGGGCTCCGGTGGCCCCGGTGATGACGATCATGACTTCTCCGTATCGGTGGAAACAGCACGTCGGTAGCGCTGGTAACACAGTGATAGCACAGATCCGTTATCGTTGTTCCGTGATCGAGCAGGGAAGCCAGCGCGACGAGACGCGTTCGCGCATCGTCGAGGTCGCCGGCACCATGCTGCGTGAACGCGGTGCCGCGGCGGTGACCACGCGGGCGGTCGCGGACGGCGCAGGCGTCCAGGCACCGACCATCTACCGGCTGTTCGGCGACAAGGACGGTCTGCTCGAAGCGGTCGCCGAGCACGCGATGGCGACGTTCTCGGCGATGAAGGCCGACGCCGTGCGGGCTGCTCGTGACGAGGCGACCGACCCCGTCGAGGACCTGCGCACCGGGTGGTCGATGACGATCGGCTTCGGGCTGGCGAACCCCGACCTGTTCGTGCTGTTGAGCGACCCGGAGCGCGGCCGTCGGTCGGCAGCCGCCCGCGCCGGTACCGCGCTGCTCGCCGAACGCATCCGGCGGGTGGCCGAGGCCGGGCGACTGGCCGTGCCGGAACACCGCGCGGTCGAGCTCGTGCACGCGGCCGGCACCGGTGCGGTGCTCGCGATCCTGGCCGCTCCGGCGGACGAGCGGGACCCGTCACTCGCCGATGACGTCCTCGACGCCGTGCTCGGGCGGATCCTCGTGCCGAGCGGGCCGACGAGGGACGACGGCGGCGCGGCCCCGGGTGGTCGCGGTCGGGGGACTGACGCCGTGACGAGCGCCGCGATCACGCTCCGTGCCGCAGCGCCCCGGCTCGATCGACTGTCGGCAGCCGAGCGGACGATGCTCGCGGAGTGGCTCGACCGGATCGCCGCGGACTAGTCCTCGCGGGCGCCCGCCAGCCCGTGGTCGTGTGCGTAGACGACGAGCTGCACCCGGTCGCGCAGTGACAGCTTGCCGAGGATGCTCGAGATCTGGGTCTTCACCGTCGACTCGGTGACGTACTCCTTCGTGGCGATCTCGGCGTTCGAGAGCCCACGGGACGCCCACCCGAACACGACGCGCTCCCGCTCGGTCAGGGTCGCGAACTCCGGCGGCTGCGGTGCGGGGGCCCGCGCCACGTCGGTGCCGAACAGCTGCGCGAGGTCGTTCGGTGCGATGACCGAGCTGCCCTCGTGCACGGCCCGCACCGCGGCGAACAGGAACGGCGGCGTGGTGTCCTTGAGCAGGAACCCGCTGGCGCCGAGCCGGATCGCGGTCGCCGCCGCCGGGTCGAGCCCGAAGGTGGTGAGCACGACGACGCGGGGCAGCGGACCCGGGACGGCGCCTGAGTAGAGCTGCCGGACGGTCTCCACGCCGTCCATGCCGGCCATCCGCATGTCGAGCAGCACCACGTCGGGGCGCACCTCGGGGATGAGCGCGAGCGCTTCGGCGCCGTCGGAGGCCTCACCGACCACGCGCATGTCGTCCTGGGCGTCGAGCACCACCCGGAGCCCGGCGCGGAACAGCGCCTGGTCGTCGGTGAGCAGGATCCTGATCGGTTCGGTCATCGGACGGGTCCCCCTTGGACGTCGAACGGGATGCGGGCGCGTGCCGTGAACACGTCGTCCAGCACGGCGGCGTCGAACGACCCACCGAGGGCGCCGAGGCGCGAGTCCATGCCGTCGATCCCACGGCCCGAGCCGGCGGTGGTGCCGTCGCCGGCGACGTTCTCGACCTCGAGCACCAGGTCCGCGTTCCGCCAGGTCTCCCGCACGACGACCGGGTTGCCGGGGGCGCCGTGGCGCAGGGCGTTCGTGAGCATCTCCTGCAGCACGCGGCGGGCGGCGGTGCCGGTGTCCGGGCGCAGGGCCAGCGGGACCCCGCGCACCGTGCGGTCGACGTCGACCCCGGCGTCGCGGATGCCCTGCACGATCTCCTCGAGCGAGCCCGGGCCGGTCGCCTCGGCGGAGCCGTCGATGTGCCCGAGGACCTGTCGGACCTCGACCAGGGAGCTCCGGGCGGTGCTCGCGATGGTGGCGCTGACCGCTCGGATGCGCGCCTCGTCGTCGAGGAACGGCACCGAGTCGGCCTGCGCGATGATGACCGCGAGCGAGTGGCCGACGACGTCGTGCACGTCGCGGGCGATGTCCGCGCGGATGCGTTCGGACTCGGCGACGTCGATCGCGCGGGTGGCGGTGGCCTCGGCCTCGGTGGCGACGGCCTCGGCACGCGATGCTGCGGCCTCGGCGTCGGCGCGGCGCTCCGACTCTCGGTCGCGGGAGCGGAAGGCCCGGACGGCGACGCCGCCCGCCCAGACCCCGAGCAGCGCGGTCACCGGGGCGGCCATCGCCAGGAAGGCCTGGTCGCGCGGGCCGTTGATGAGCACGAGGAACCGGAAGCCGGTCGACGCCAGGTAGACCGTCGCACCCGCCCCGGCGACGACCGCGAGCACGCCCGAGGCGACGACCTCGGTGCGGGTGCCCACGACCGCGGCGGTGCCGATCACGACGAAGAGCGCGAGGTCCACCAGCGACGGGCGCTCGCCGCCGCCGACCTGGATCACCCCGAGGACGACGACCATCGCCATCGCGGCGGACGGGGAGATGCGACGCAGGGCGATCGCCACCGAGGCCGACAGCACCGCGGCGAGGCTCGCGTGCTCGAGCTCGAGGTCGATGGGCAGCAGGAAGACCAACGCCGCCAGGGCCGCCCAGGCCACGTCGACGGCGATCGACCGGGTGGCGAGCGGCCGGAGGAACCTGCCCCGTTCGGTCACGAGAGCGATCCTCCCATGCCGTACCGGCGTCACGCGGGCGGGGTCATGGCCATGAGTGCGATGACGGTGGCGACCACGATCGCCGCGCAGAGCAGCAGGGTGGCGATCGTGTGCTTGGTCGAGGTCTGCATGCTCCCAGCCTGCGCAACGGGACGGCCGAGGGCATCGGGCGGTCGACCGAAGGGACTCGTCCTGCCGGGTGAACCTGCCGTCTGCGTGATCCGGCCACCTTGGACGGCCGCCCAGTGCCCCCGGCGAACCATCGGCCGTGCAATCGCTCGATCGACACGAAGGAGCACGATTTGTACTTCCACAAGCAGGAACTCCAGTTCACGGCAACGCCCGACAAGCCCGACGCCGTCTACGCCCGCAAGCTGCAGGAGGTGCTCGGTGGCCAGTACGGAGAGATCTCCGTCGCGCTGCAGTACCAGTTCCAGGCGTGGAACATGCACATCCCCGGCAAGTACCGCGACATGGTGTTCGGCATCGGCGCCGAGGAGATGGGCCACGTCGAGATGCTCGCGACGATGATCGCGCAGCTGCTCGAGAAGTCCCCGCTCGGCATCACCGAGGACGCGCTGCAGGACGACCCCACGGTCGCCGCGATCGTCGGCGGCACCGACGTCCAGCACGCGATCGTCGCGGGTGCGGGCGCCCGTCCGGTGGACAGCAACGGCAACCCCTGGCAGGGCTCGTACATCACCGCCAGCGGCAACCTGCTCGCCGACTTCACGGCCAACGAGAACGCCGAGATGCAGGGTCGTGTGCAGGCCGCCCGGCTCTACCACATGACCGACGACCACGGCGTGCGGGACCTGCTGTCGTTCCTCATCGCCCGCGACACCATGCACCAGAACATGTGGGCGACCGCTGCCGCCGAGCTGCGCGAGAAGGGCGTCGAGGGCTTCCCCGTGCCGAGCAACTTCCCGCAGTCGAAGGAGAACCAGGAGGTCAACTACCAGTACCTCAACTTCTCCGACGGTGCCGAGGCGAAGAACGGCCCGTGGGCGAGCGGCCCCTCGTTCGACGGCAAGGGCGAGTACTCGTACCACGACGGTCCGACGACCTCGGTCCCGATGCCCCCGCCCACGCACCCCGACGTCCGGCTCTACGGCACCACCGAGCTGCCGAACGTCGTCGAGAAGACGGCCGGCCTGGTGCAGGACAAGCTGAACAAGGAGTAGTCCCGACGGTCGCCCACGCGACCGACGGAACGACAGGAGGCCCGGCGCACGACGTGCACCGGGCCTCCTGTCCGTCAGGTGGTCACCGCGCCGACGGGGCGGACCCGCCCACGGTCATCAGCGCCCCCGTCTCGGGTTCTTCGTCGCGTGGTGCCTCGAAGATGCCCGAGTAGGCGCGGACCGCGCTCCACCCCGCGATCAGCAGGGCCGTGCCGAGGACCGCCGCGACCCAGGGCACCAGGAGCGACTGCTCGAACAGCCGGGGCGCGGCGACCCAGGTCAGGAACGTGCCGGTCAGGCTGCCGGTGGCCCCGAGGAGCACGGCGGTGCGCCGGTCCAGGCTCGTCAGCGCGAGCGCCGCGGTGACGACGAGGACCGCGACCACCGCGTTCAGCAGGACGGACGTCATCGCTCAGCTCCTCACTCGGCGGCGGCGCCGGAACCGACCGCGAGATGCTCGGACGCGCCGCCGACGGTGACGGCGATCTTGCGCGGCTTCGCGGACTCCTTGACGGGGATCGTGACGCTCAGCACGCCGTTGTCGTACCCGGCGGTGATGCGCTCGGCGTCCAGGCCGTCGCCGAGCGTCAGCTGCCGGACGAACGTGCCGGGCTGGCGCTCACGCGTGAGCCACTGCGAGCCCTCGGGCGCGCCCAGGGTGCGCTCGGCGCGGATGGTCAGGACGGAGCCGTCCACGTCGATGTCGACGGAGCCCGGGTCGATGCCGGGCAGGTCGACGTCGAGGACGTAGTGGTCCCCGGTGCGGTACAGGTCCATCGGCATCGAGCGCGGACCAGCTGCGGTGCCGAGGAGCGAACCCGCGAGTCGGTCGAGCTCGCGGAACGGGTCGAAGTTCATCGTCATCGAAATCAACTCCTTCGTGGTTCTCGTTGAGTCCCCTCGACTCAACTGCCACCGTTTTAGCACTCGACCCTGGCGAGTGCCAAGAGATCGCTCAGAGGACGCCGAGAACTCAGCCGAGCAGGGGCGCCAGGAACGGGTCGATGACCGCCCACGTCGCGTCGGGGGCCTCGAGGTGAGGCAGGTGCCCGGCCGCCGGGACCTCGGCGAACACCGCACCCGGCACGGCCGCAGCGACCGCACGACCGTACGCCGGGGTCACGACCCGGTCGCTCGCGCCGGACATCACGAGCGTCGGCACCCGTACGGCCCCGAGTCGACCGAGCAGGCTCGGGTCGCTCATCGACCGGCCGGCGATCACCGCCATGGTCTGCCCGTTCGACCGCTGCACCGCCCGCTGTTCCTCGGTGACGGACGCCGGGTCCTGGTACCCCCGCGCGGGATCGTGCCAGGCGACCTCGGCCAGCCCGCGGGCATCGAGGGCGAAGAAGTCGGCGATCGGTTCGCCCTCGACCACCGCACCCACCCCGTCGATGTCGACCACAGCACCGACGACCCCGGCGTACCGGTCGTCGCCAGCTGCCTGCAGGGCCATCTCGAGGGCGATCCAGCCGCCGATCGAGGACCCGACCACCACGACGTCCTGCTCCCCGGCGGTGACGAGCTGCTCGAGGTACGCGGTCGCCAGGGCCGGGACGGAGTCGATCCCGTCCGGGCGCGGGGTGCCGTCCCACCCGGGGTATGTGGGGGCGACGACGTGGAGGGCGGGTGCGAGGTGCGCGACGATCGGCGCGACGGTCCGGGGGCCGCCGCCACCGTGCAGGACGAGCGCGGTGCGGGTGTGGGTGTCGGTCATGGGTGCTCCGTATCAACATGTTTATGTACGAGTATTGATACCGTAGCACCATGCCGACCGACCTCGAAGCCCTGGGCCACGCCGTCAAGCGGGCGCAGTACCGCAACCACCGCACGATGGACGCCGCCCTCCGTGACCTCGGCGTGACGCTCGTGCAGTGGGACGCCCTGCGCGCCATCGACCGGATGCCCCACGCATCGGGGCACGACCTCGCCGTCGCGACGTTCCAGAGCGACCAGGCCTTCGGCACCCTCGCCAACCGGATGCTCGACCGCGGGCTCATCACCCGGACCGCCGGTCGGGGTCGGCGGATCGAGCACGCGATCACCGAGGACGGTCGGCGGGTGCTCGACGAGGGACGTCGCATCGCCGAGGGGGTGCTCGACTCCCTGTTCGCACCGCTCGACGAGCCGCGACGAGCGGCGCTCCTGCAGCTCCTCACGACCCTGACGGGCTCCGCCGAACCGTTCGGCGCGCAAAACGTACACAGTGCGAATGGTTCGTTGAACTGACCGTTCACTTTGTGAAAGAGTTCAGCCGTCCGCAGGGGACACACGGCAAGCAAGAAGGGCGGGACACGACATGCACAGCACGTACTCCGGAATGCCTCGGACGGCACGGATCGGTGGCAGTCACACGCGCGTCGGTCTCACCGACCCGGCGATCATCGACGCGTACGTCGAGCGTCGCATCCAGGACCCCTCGCTGCTCGCCGGTCGTCCCGAACCGTCCTACGCGGACTTCTTCAGCACGCCTGCCGTTTAGCAAGGAGCGCATGACCCCATGCCGTTGACCGTCGTCCGTCGAGAGCACGTCCACCTCTACGCCCGCGAACCCGAGTCCGGGGTCGCGAAGACCGCCGTCGACGCGCTGCTGCGCCTGCAGCACGCCGAGGACCAGCAGATCGAGTCCGCCCGCATCGAGAGCGGCCTGTCGAAGAACGAGTTCCTCGCCGTCCGGTACATGCTCCAGGCACACCGGGACGGCCGCACGATGGGCCCGAAGGACCTCGCCGTGATGCTCGCCGTCTCGAACGCCTCGGTCACCAAGATCGTCGACGGGCTCGTGCAGAAGGGCCTGCTGTCCCGCACGGCGCACCCCACCGACCGTCGTGCGCAGGTGCTCGCCCCGACCGACCGGGCCGCCGAGAAGATCGACGCCTCGTACGCGCGCTTCCACGCGGCCGTCGTCGAGGTGCTCGAACAACTCCCCGACACGGACAACGCCGTCCTCGCCGACTCGCTCACGAAGATCGTCGACGCGCTCGCCGCGGGCACGCCCGCGCCGGTCGACGAGTACACGGTCGACGACCAGGACTGACGCGAGCGCACCCGGCTGACGCGACCAGGCGGGTGCGACGCGACCGGATACGGACGGGAGGCCCGTGGTGCGCCCGCCACGGGCCTCCAGACCGGACGGTGGCGAGAAAACCTTCCAGCGGTAAGTTGGGTGCATGACCCACCCCGCGGACGACGCCGACGCGGCCCAGCCGCGCCGCGGCGGGTACCGCAAGGGCGCCGAGCGGCGCACGCAGATCCTCGACGAGATGATCCGCATGGTCGCGGAGCAGGGGGTCGACGCATCGTCGCTCCGCTCGGTGGCCGAAGCCCTCGGGATCACGCACGCGGCGCTCCGCCACTACTTCCCCAGTCGCGACGAACTGCTGCTCGCCGTCTACCGGGAGCACGAGGTCCGCGAGCAGGGCGCGCCCGACCGGATGAAGTCGGCGATCGGCGACATGCGCGAGAGCGCATCGCGCAACCGGGCCGTGCCGGGGCTGGTGCAGCTGTACACGACCCTCGCGGCCGACGCCGTGCAGGAGGGCCACCCGGCCACGCGCGACTTCATGCGCGAACGCTTCGCCCGCCTTCGCGCCGAACTCGCCGTGCTGATCGAGGCGGACCAGGCGAGTGGCCGGATCCGCGCAGACCTGGACCCGGTCGACCTGGCGAGCCTGAGCATCGCGGCATCCGACGGACTGCAGGTCCAGTGGCTGCTCGACCCGGACGCCGTCGACGGCGAGCGGGTGCTGCGGCTGCTCGAGCAGCTCGTCCCGCCGGTGCGCTGAGCGGCCAGGGGTACGCCCACACCGCCGGTGGCACAGCGACCGGCCGGTAGAAGGGCAGCATGACCACTTCCACGCGCACCCCGCTCGGCGTCACGCTCGTCGACGGGGGCGCCAACGTCGCCCTGTTCTCGAGCACCGCCGAGCGGGTCGAGTTCTGCACCTTCGACGACGACGGCACCGAGCACCGCACCGAGCTCCGCAACCGCACCGGCTACACCTTCCACGACGTCGTCCCCGGGGTGACCGTCGGCACCCGCTACGGCTTCCGCGTGCACGGTGCGTGGGACCCGGCGAACGGCCTCCGCCACAACGGCGCGAAGCTCCTGCTCGACCCCTACGCCACCGCGATCGACGGCGAGTACGAGTGGGGCCAGGCGCTCTTCGGTCACGACATGAACGAGCCCGAGCAGATCGACGAGACCGACTCGGCCAGCGCGATGCCCAAGTCGGTCGTCGCCGACCGGTCCTTCGACTGGGACGGTGACACCCTGCTGCGGACCCCGCTCGCCGACACCGTCGTGTACGAGGTGCACGTCAAGGGCTTCACGAAGCAGCACCCGGACGTCCCCGAGGAGATCCGCGGCACCTACGCCGGCATGGCCCACCCGGCAGCGATCAAGCACCTCACCGACCTCGGCGTCACCGCGGTGGAGCTGCTGCCGACGCACCAGTTCGTGCAGGACTCGACGCTCCTCGACAAGGGGCTCCGCAACTACTGGGGCTACAACAGCATCGGCTTCTTCGCGCCGCACGACGAGTACTCGTCCGCAGGTACCGCCGGGCAGCAGGTCGCCGAGTTCAAGGAGATGGTGAAGGCCCTGCACGCCGCGGGGCTCGAGGTCATCATGGACGTCGTCTACAACCACACCGCCGAGGGCAACCACATGGGCCCGACGCTGTCGTTCAAGGGGATCGACAACCAGTCGTACTACCGGCTGGTCGAGGGTGACGAGGCGAACTACTTCGACACCACCGGCACCGGCAACAGCCTGAACGTCGGGCACCCGGCGGCCCTCGGACTCATCATGGACTCGCTCCGCTACTGGGTCGAGGAGATGCACGTCGACGGCTTCCGGTTCGACCTGGCCACGACGCTCACCCGCCAGGACGGCGAGGCCGAGAAGCACTCCGCGTTCCTCGACATCATCCACCAGGACCCCGTGCTGCGCGAGGTCAAGATGATCGCCGAGCCGTGGGACACCGCCGGTTACCAGGTCGGCGGGTTCCCGGCCGACTGGTCCGAGTGGAACGGCAAGTACCGCGACGACCTGCGGGCCTTCTGGCGCGGCGACGAGGGCGCCCTCGGCGACGCCGTCCAGCGGGTCCTGGGCAGCCCGGACGTCTACGAGGGCTCGCGGCGCTCCCCGCTGTGCTCGATCGATTTCGTGACCGCCCACGACGGTTTCACCCTGGCCGACCTCACGATGTACGCCGACAAGCACAACGAGGCGAACGGCGAGGACAACAACGACGGCGAGAGCGACAACACCTCGTTCAACGGCGGCGTCGAGGGCCCGACCGACGACGGGGCGGTGAACGACTACCGCGACCGGCAGCGCCGCAACTTCCTCGGCACCCTGCTGCTCTCCGCCGGCGTGCCGATGATCCTGGGTGGCGACGAGCTCGCCCGGTCGCAGGGCGGCAACAACAACGCGTACTGCCAGGACGACGAGATCTCGTGGTTCGACTGGGCCGCCGCCGACCAGGACCTGCTCGCCTTCACCACGGCGGCCATCGCGTTCCGTCGGCAGCACCAGGCCCTGCGTCCGGAGTGGTTCCGCACCGCGCCGGGCGACTCGGAGTCGACGGTGACCGTGCTCCGTGCCGACGCCGCCGGGTTCGAGGACGGCGACTGGGCGGACGGGGGCAACCGGGCCGTGACGCTCGTGCTGCACCAGGGCGACGACACCGTGGCCGTGCTGCTGAACGCGTCGGACACCACGGTGGAGTTCACGCTGCCGGAGCGTCCGGGTGGGGGCAGCTGGTCCCTCGGGCTGTCGAGCGACCCCGACCAGGCCGTGGTGGGCGACGCGGCGACGCTGCTCGTGCGCGACGCGTCCTTCACCGCGCTGGTCTGACGCGGGGCGGGGCTCGCGCGGTTTCGCTTGGTGAGCAGCAATGGTCGGGTCCGCGTTCGGGATCCGACCATTGCTGCTCACGAAGTGGTGCGCGTGGCGCTCCTGGGCGCTCCTAGGCGTTCGCGCCCGCGGTCAGCACGGCTGCCGCGGGGTCGAAGTCCTCGGGCAGCGGCGGGATCGCGTCCACGGTCGACGTGATGTCGACGGCGGACCCCGACTCGGCCGCGTCACGGATGCCGAGCAGCACGTCGAGCACGTGCAGCGCGACGGCGCCGGAGGCACGCTCGGGGCGGTCCTCGGCGATGGCGCGGGCGAGCTCGACGACACCGGTGCCACGACCCCAGGTGGAGCCGACCGCCTCGAGCGTCTCGGGCTCGTCCTGCCCGTAGCGCCAGAGCTGCGACGAGCCCTCGAACGTGTTCGGGTCCGGCAGCGAGATCGTGCCGAGCGTGCCGTTGATCTCGACGAAGCCCATGCGCGGCAGGGCGTGCTGGAACGAGAACGTCGACTGGGCGGACTGCCCGCCGGCGAACTCGATCAGGGCCGCGTGGTGCGTCGGGACCTCGACCGGGAACGTCTCGCCGGCGCGGGGGCCGGACGCGATCGTGCGACGGTCGAGCGACTTCGACGAGACGGCCTGCACGCGCGAGGCGGTGCCGAACGCGTGCACCAGGGTCGTCACGTAGTACGGGCCCATGTCGAACAGGGGGCCGGCACCGGTGGCGAACAGGAAGTCCGGGTTCGGGTGCCACGCCTCGGGCCCGGGGACGTGGAACAGCGTCGTCGCGGAGAGCGGCTCGCCGATGTCACCGCGGGCGATGGCCCGGAGCGCCGTCTGGATGCCCGCGCCGAGCACGGTGTCCGGAGCGGTCGCGACACGCAGGCCCTTGGCCTTCGCCGACTCGAGCACCGCGGCGGCCGACGCGTGGTCGGTCGCGATCGGCTTCTCGCTCCAGACGTGCTTGCCGGCGTCGATGATCTGCTGGTCGACCTCGGCGTGTGCGGCCGGGATCGTCAGGTTGATCACGATCGAGATGTCGTCGCGGGCGAGGAGTTCCTCGACCGATCCCGACGAGGCGACCCCGTACGTGGCCGCCTGCTCAGCGGCCCGCTCGAGCAGCACGTCGGCGACGAAGCGGACCTCGACGTCGGCGAACTTGGTCAGGTTCTCGAGGTACTGCGTGGAGATGTTGCCGGCACCGATGATGCCGATCCCGACACGGCTCACTTGTCGTTGTCCTTGAGCCAGGTGAGGGACTCGGTGATGCCCTCGAAGACGTCGCCCTTGTACGCGTCGAACTCGACCACGCGGATCGCCTGCGGTGCGGCGGCGAGGATCGCGGTCACGTCGACGTCGCCCTGACCGGCCGGCGTCTGGTTCTCGAAGGCGCGCTGCAGCGCCTCGGGCACGATGAGGGCGCTCTCGGACGAGGGCAGCGCGGTGCGGATGTCACCGTCGACCTTGCCGTCCTTGACGTGGATCGCGACGACGCGGTCGCCCAGGCCCTTGAGCACGGCAGGGGCGTCGGCGCCACCGACGGTCGCCCAGAAGGTGTCGACCTCGAGGACGGTCTCCGGCGACAGCTGCGACACGAACAGGTCGTAGACGGTGCGGCCGTCGACCTTGTTCGTGAACTCCCACTGGTGGTTGTGGTACCCGAACTGCAGGCCACGGCCGGCGGCCTCGGCGGTCAGCTCGTTGACGCGCTCGGCGATCTTCGCGACGTCGTCGGCGGTCTGCCAGCGGTCGGTCGGGATGAACGGGTCGATGACGGTGCGGATGCCGAGGCGCTCGGCGGCGTCCCAGATCGGCGCGGTGTCCTCGGCGTCGATCACGGCGACGTGGCCGGACGGAGCCTTGAGGCCGGTGGCCGCGAACGCACGCTCGAGGTCGGTGGCGCGCTCGACGAACGCGTAGGGCTCGACGTTCTCGTACCCGATCTCGGCGACACGGGCGATGGCCTTTTCGAGGTCTTCGGCGATGGCGTCGCGCAGCGAGTACAGCTGCACAGAAGTGGTGGGCATTGCAGAGGCTCCTTCGATCCTGTCTGGGTGTCGCGGCCCGTCGAGGAGCGATGCTCCGCGGCGAGATCGATGACGACGCTACCCCAAAAACCACCCGGTGTGTAGTTTTTGCTGCCCCGTGTGACGCGGCCGGTGTTGCAGACAACACGTGTCGATGTATGCTCGCGTCGGAAAAACCTTGTCAGGCAAGGTTTTCATCGACTCAAGGAGGCGTCATGAGCACACCCGAACCCGGCAGCCCGGCACTGCTCAACCCGGAAGAGGGCATCACCCAGCCCGTCAGCACGGTCAAGGTGGGCATCGGCTACCAGATCGCCCTGTTCCTCGGGCAGTTCGGCCTCTTCGTCGCGCTCATGGCGCCCGTCTACGTGAGCATGCAGCTCAAGGCGCAGGCCCTGGTCGGCGACGACGCTGCGAACGTCATCGGCTCGGTGCTGCCGATCGGCGCGTTCGGTGCGCTCATCATGAACCCCCTCGCGGGTGCCCTGTCCGACCGCACCCGCACGCGCTGGGGTCGTCGTCGCCCCTGGCTGCTCAGCGGTGTCGTGGTCTTCGCGATCGCCCTCGCCTGGATCGCCTACTCGCCCGACGTCCTCAACCTGACGCTGGCCTGGCTGCTCGCCCAGCTCGCCGCGAACGCCACGCTCGCCACCCTGCTCGCGAGCTTCGCCGACAACGTGCCGCAGCTGCAGCGCGGCCGGTCCTCGAGCATCATCGCGCTCGCGCAGAACATCGCCGTGCTCGCAGGCACCTACCTGTCGGTCTTCTTCGTCGCGAACCTGCCCGTGCTGTTCATCGCGCCCGGCATCCTGGCGATCATCCTGGTCGCCGTGTACGCCGTCGTCGCCCGTGACGACCTGCCGACCTACAAGCTCAAGAAGTTCACGTTCCTGAACCTCATCGCGTCGTTCTGGACGAACCCGGTCAAGAACCCGGACTTCGCGTTCGCGTGGTGGTCGCGCTTCCTCATCATCTTCGCGACCTTCATGTTCACGACGTACCGCCTGCTCTACATGGAGCAGCACCTCGGCATCGAGAGCGCGAAGGAGGCGACGGCCGCCGTCGCCTTCGGTGTGCTGCTCTACACGATCGCGCTGCTGGTCAGTGCGGCGCTGTCCGGCTGGGCCTCGGACAAGCTCGGTCGCCGCAAGGTGTTCGTCGGTGGCTCCACGGCGATGTTCGCGGTCGGACTCATCGTGCTCGCGCACGCCGACACGGTCAACGGCTTCTACGTCGCCGAGGTCATCATGGGCTTCGCGTACGGCATCTACTCCGCGATCGACACCGCACTCGTCGTCGACGTCCTGCCGAACGCCGACCGTCCCGGCAAGGACCTCGGCGTCATCAACATCGCCAACGCGCTGCCGCAGTCGCTCGCCCCGGCCGTCGCACTGTTCTTCCTGAAGATCGGGTCCGGGGACGCCGCCGACAACTACACGCTCATGTGCTGGGCCGCCGGCGCGATCGCCATCATCGGCGCACTCGTCGTCATCCCCATCAAGCGGGTGCGGTAGCGCCCGTCGCGCAACGCGACAAGAGGAGGACGGGCGCGGCACGCTCAGCGGTGTCGCGCCAGCGACACGCGGGCCGCGCCGACCGAGCCTGCGAGGGAGGGGTGGCGACGCCGCCACGGGCCTCCCGTCCGTCTGCCTGGTTGCGTCAGCGGGCCCCGATAGCGTGATCCACATGCTCGCCGCCGCCCCAGCCCCCTTCGACACCCCCGCCGGCCGCATCGTCGGGACGGTCGACGGCGACGTGGTGCGGGTGCTCGGGATCCCGTACGCGCAGGCCGAACGGTTCGCCCCGCCGCAGCCGATGCCACCGTTCGTGGGTGAGCTGCACGCGTCGACCCCGTCGCCGGTCGCACCGCAGCCGCACGAGGAGTTCGTCGACCTGCTGCTCAACCCGATCCAGGGCATCGAGGTCGACGAGCACTGCCAGCGGCTCTCGATCACGCTGCCCGCCGACGTCCGTCCGGGCGAACAGCTGCCGGTGATGGTCTGGATCCACGGCGGATCGTACGTCATCGGCGGTGGCGACCTGCCGATCTACGACGCCCGCGACCTGGTGACCGAGCAGCGCGTGATCGTGGTGTCGGTCACGTTCCGGCTCGGCGTGCTCGGGTTCCTCGGTGACGGCGAGACGATCCCGGCGAACCTCGGGCTCCTCGACCTGGTCGAGTCGCTGCGCTGGGTGCGCGCGAACATCGCTTCGTTCGGTGGCGACCCCGACCTGGTCACCGTCTTCGGGCAGTCGGCCGGCGGGGACGCAGCTGCGCACCTGATGATCAGTGCCGGCGCCGGCGGGCTCTTCCGCCGCGCGATCATCCAGAGCGCGCCGCTCGGGCTGTCCCGTCGTCGGGCGCGGATGAACCGTGCGATGGTCCGGGCGGTCGGCACCGTGCACGCCGACACCCCGCTCGAGGACCTGCTCGACCGGCAGGCGCTCGGTACCCGGGCCGCCGCGCCGTACGGGCTCGCCGCCGGCATGCCGTTCGGCACCCAGTACGGGTTCGCGCCGCTGCCCGCCGAGCGTGACCTCGACGCCGCGTGGAGCCGGGTCGCGCCCGACGTCGACGTCCTGATCGGCTCCGGTTCGGACGAGGCCGGCATGTACGTGCCGCTCGTACCCGGGCTGCGTCGGGTCACCCGGTCGCGAGTGCTGCGGTCGGCCCTGCGGTGGTGGGTCGTGCGCCCGCTGTCCGATGTCATCTACGGGCGCGATGCCCGACGGTTCACCGAACGGCACCGACGCGCCGGCGGCCGGGCGACCTCCTACCGACTGCACCGCGGTGTCACGAGCGCCCCGACCGGAGCCGTGCACATGAGCGACCTGCCGTTGCTGCTCGGTGGCCGCGAGGCCTGGGCAGGCACCCGGTTCGTCCCCGAACGCGACTGGCCCGAGGTCGAGCGCCGCGGCCGGGCCTTCCGGGCGATCTGGGCCGACTTCGCCCGCACCGGCGAGGTCCGGGCCCCCGATGACGAGACGCTGACGTTCGACCGCGGCTGACCGGGAGCCGGTGACGGTGGCCGCGCCCCCTGAACTGGCGGTCGCGGGCCGCTGACCGGCCCCGCACAATCGTCAGCATGCCCACGACCGACGTCGACCTCCGTGCACGCATCGTCGCCGGGGCGATCAGTGCCTACCGAGCCGGGGACTTCCACCGCGTCGGGCCCGACGAGGTCGCCGAGCACGCCGGGGTCACCGCCGACGAGTTCCACCGGGCGTACCCGATGTGGGAACTGCTGGTGGTCGCGGTCATGGACAAGTGGAACAACGGCAGCCGACGCGAGCTCTGGCCGATCGCGGAGCGGGACGGCACGGTCGCCTACCTGCGAGCCCGACTCGCCGCGGGCGTCGAGGACCCGGCCCTCGTGCGACTCCGGGTCGCCGTGCTCAGCGCCGCCTCGAACCCCGACCACCCGGCCGCCGGGTGGTTCCGCGCGCAGTACACGCGGGCGTTCGAGGACGTCACCCTCGCCCTGGTCCGTGACGTCGTCGCCGGCCGGGAGCCCCGTGGCGCCTCGCCCCGGCACGCCGCCGAGCAGCTCATGGCGCTGTACGAGGGGCTCCAGCTGCAGTCCGTCATCCGCGACGACGGGGAGCCGCTCAGCGCTTTCGACCGGGCGGCCGCCCGGATGCGCGTGGGCTGGGCAGCGGCACGCGTCGACGCCTGATCCGGGTCGGGCGAGCACGTCGGGTCCGGGGCCTTGCGCGGCGAGCGGTCACGACTCCCCGCGCGTGCAGTGTCGCGTGGTCACGTTCCGTCGTCTGGCGGTGCCGCAAGCAACGGTTTGTGACCGCTCGGCGGGCAGCCATCGGGGTGTCCTGACCGCGCGCCGGCGTGGACGTCCCGACGGTACGCCGGACGGCCGGGAGGCCCGTGGCGGCGGCGACTCGCGCCTCCCGGCCCGCGGGGTGGTCGCGACACACCGCACGGGCTGCCTCGCGTGGTCACGTTCCGTCGTTCGCGGGCGGCGGGGCCGACGGTCTGTGACCGCTCGGCGTGCGGGCCGCGGGGGGTCGTGACCGGTCGGCGGGCTGGTGGAGCGTCCGAGCCACCCCGGTCCACGGCCTGGAGGCCCGGCGCGGCTGGCAGACGTCGGTGCACCCACCTGGCATGGTCGGCCCATGGAGTACACGGACTACGACACCCGGCTCGCCGCCTACGGCGTGATCACGGACGGTGACCGCGTGCTCCTGGCGAAGCTGCGTCACCCCGACGCGGGCACGTGGACGCTGCCGGGCGGCGGGGTCGAGTTCGACGAGACCGTCGAGCAGGCCGTCGTGCGGGAGATCCGCGAGGAGACCGGGTACGAGGCCCAGGCCGGTGCCCTGCTCGGGGTCCGGCACCACATCGTCCCCGTCGAACGCCGCATCCACGCCAACGGCCGGCCGATGAAGGCCGTGCAGGTGGTCTTCCGGGCGACCATCACCGGGGGAGCACTGCGGCACGAGCTCGACGGCTCGACGGACGAGTCGCGGTGGATCCCCGTCGCCGAGCTCCCGCACCACCGCCACGGCCTGCTCGTGCCGATCGCCCTCGGCTGGGCGGGTGCCCTGGCCCGCTGACCGCATCACCCGGCGGTCAGGACGGCGAACTGCGAGGGGACGTCGGCGGGCACAGGAGGCTGGACACCCCACCCGAGGCTGCGGAGCGTCTGTGCTGTCTCAGCCGGGAACTGCCGCGTGGTCGCAGCAGCTTCTTCACGGCGCCAACGATTCCGGAACCCGTGCACGGCCTCCCGCCACGTCGGTAACGCGTCCACGCCGCACTCGACGATGACGAACTCGACCACGTCGGCGAGGCTCGGCCGGAAGTGCGGGCCGCCGAGCGGGAAGTGCAATGACGACAACCTTGCCGCGTCACGCCGACCGGAACCGTGGTCGCGGGCTCTTGCCAGCAGCGAACTGAACGCGCCGCGCTCGGCGTGCAGGTGCCAGTGCGACTGGGGCGTGGCCGTCAACGCCTCCTGGAACTCGAAGCGGACGAGTGGTTGCCGTTCGTCCGCGAGCAGAACGGCGTACCTGCTCTCGCTGACCACGAGAGCATCGAGGTGATCGACCCACCGGAACCGCATCCACGGGGCCAGGTCTGCCGTGTGGACCTCGCCCACGGTCAAACGGACCGGGGTGCCCCTTCCGGTCGCGGCGACTGACTGCACCATGAAGGTTCCACTGCGCTCGTCGAGGGCGTAGTCGATCGACGCACCGTGCTCGGGCAGGGCTCCGTCCAGGAGCGCTTGCGCGATCGTCGCCTGGTGCCGCGCCGCCGACTCGGCCTGCTCGTTCATCGCTCACCCAGCAGGGCGGAGATGCTGTCGAGCCAGTTCTGCGTGAGGTACTCGTCGGTGAACAGGTCGCGCCACTGCGCGGTCGGCGCGAACTCCCGCTCGTCCAGATTCCACTCTGCGCGGACTCGTTCGCGCTCGGCGAGGAGTTCCTCGCGGGTCCATTGCCGTCCCAGCACCTTCGTCATGGCCGTCCTCTCGTCGGTGAGAGGACGGTAGGACGATCAGCAGCGCCGACGCGAGCTTTCGGAATACAACATGTTCACTCCTCGATGACGCTGAGGACGTTGCCCGACGGGTCGGTGAACCAGGCGATGAGCGGCCCGCCCTTCCGGTTCACACCCCGATCGTCGGTCACCCCCTCGTACTGCAGGAACACGACGCCCTTCGCGGTGAGCTCGTCGACCGCCGCGTCGATGTCCGGCACCGGGAAGTTCAGCACCGTGAAGGCCGCCGGTTCGTGACCCGGGCCCTTCGGGTAGACGAGCACCTGGTGTCCGCCGCCGAGCTGCAGGAAGAGCATGCCGTGGTCCTCGGCGACCTCGACCCCCAGGACGTCCTCGTAGAACGCCTTCGCCTCGGGCACGTCGCGCACCGAGAACCCGCTGAACGCCTTCGTCGCATCGACCATGCGGCAAGTGAACCACCGCGGCCCGCCGTCGGTGCGCTCTGCGAGGATGAAGCCGTGAGCGACTCCGGCACGACCGTCGACCAGGCCGTCGAGCGTGCCGTCGAACTGGCCCGTTCGAGCCACCGCACCGTGCTCGGGATCGCCGGAGCACCTGGTGCCGGCAAGTCCACGCTCGCCCGCCGCATCGTCACCGCCGTCGACGACCGCCTGGGTGCGGGCACCGCGGTGCAGGTCCCGATGGACGGCTTCCACCTGTCGAACGCGGCGCTCGACGCCCTCGGCCGGCACGACCGCAAGGGCGCGGCGGACACCTTCGACGCCGACGGGTACGTCGCGCTCGTCCGCCGACTCGTCGCCGCCGACGAGGACGTGGTGTGGGCACCGGACTTCGACCGTCGCGTGGACGAGCCCGTCGCCGGCAGCATCGCGGTGCCCCGCGCAGCCCGACTCGTGGTGTCCGAGGGCAACTACCTGCTCGACGACACGGCACCGTGGTCGGCGCTGCCGGCGCTCTTCACCGAGACCTGGTTCTGCGCCGTCGACGACGACGTGCGGCTCGACCGCCTGGTCGGCCGGCACATGCGGCACGGCCGCGACCACGACGCCGCCCGCGCATGGGCGGTGGAGGTGGACGGCGTGAACGCCGCGAGGGTCGCGCCCACGGTGATCCGGGCCTCCAGGACGGTGTGGACGTGACCACCGACCGACGCGACCGTCGACGACCACCAGGCGACCCCGACAACCACGAGACCCCGACCACCACCACGCGACACCGACACCGACACCGACACGAGGAGCGACCATGACCATCGCCATCACCGGAGCGACCGGCAACATCGGGGGCGCCGTGAGCGCGGCGCTCGCCGCGGACGCCGTGCCGTTCCGGATGCTCGTGCGCGACGCCTCGCGTGCGCCGGAACTCCCGGGCACCGAGGTCGCCGTCGCGACGTTCGCCGACGCCGACGCGAGTCGAGCGGCGCTGCAGGGCGTCGAGGTGCTGCTCATGGTCTCGGCGGCCGAGGCCCAGGACCGCCTCGACCAGCACCGGGCGTTCGTCGCCGCGGCGGCCGACGCGGGCGTGCGGCACGTCGTCTACACGTCGTTCCTCGGCGCGGCTCCCGACGCGACCTTCACGCTCGGCCGCGACCACTGGGCGACGGAGCAGGCGATCCGCGACAGCGGGATGGCGTTCACGTTCCTGCGCGACAGCTTCTACCTGGACTTCGTCGAGGACCTGGTCGGCGAGGACGGCGTGATCCGCGGCCCGGCCGGCGACGGCGCCATGGCCGCGGTCGCCCGTGCCGACGTCGCCCGCGTCGCGACCGCGGTGCTCCACGACCCGGACGCCCACCGCGACCAGACGTACGAGCTGACCGGCCCCGAGGCGATCACCCTGGCCCAGGCGGCGGCGATCGTGTCCGAGGTCCGCGGCCGCACCGTCAGCTACCACCCGGAGACCCTCGACGAGGCGTACGCATCACGTGCGCAGTGGAACCCGGAGCCGTGGCAGGCCGACGCCTGGGTGAGCACCTACACGGCCATCGCCGAGGGGGCGCTCGCGCACGTGTCCGGCGACGTCGAACGCATCACCGGCCGTCCGCCGATGTCCCTGCGCGAGGTGCTCGCCGCGAGCTGATCCTCGGCGGTGGTGGTGCGCACCGGGTCCGACCGACGGCCCGGGCAGCCCGCAGTGCCAAACCGTCCACGTGATGCCGGCGGTCCGGCGCGGTCGCACCGGCGGACGTGCGTGCCGCGCGACCCCCGTGACCGCGCGGCAGCCCCCGGCCAGTGCGGCGCGCAGGACCGGGTCGGTGCGCGGCGCGTGGGCCTCGACGACGAGGACGCGCAGGCCGTCGGCGATCCTCCGGCGGATCTGCTGCGCCGTGAAGACGGGCACGGTACCCGAGAACCCGCCGTCCGTCAGCACCGGGAGGCCCGTCGCGTCGATGATCGGCGCGGAGACGCGCCACGTGTCCGTCAGGAACAGCGGTTCGTCGTGCCGGTCTCCCTCCAGCCGTCGCGCGGTCGCGACGAGCCGGCGGAGTGCGCGCGGGTAGGGCGTCGACCCGCCCCAGGGGTCCGGGCGCGACACGTGGAAGACGTCCGGGCTGCCGATCGGGGCCGGCCAACGCGCGGGCCACGGCCCGACCGACGCGTCGACGCCGCTGCCGTCGCGGGTCGCGTCGAGGGCCTGCAGGGAGAACGCGGCGGGTCCGGCGAGCAGCGCGAGTCCGGCTGTGAGCGCGATGGCCGTCCGGGAGGCCCGGTGCCGGCGCGGTCCGCGCGTCGCCTCCCAGCGGGGTCGCCACCACACCGCCACCACGCCGGCGACGACGGCGACCGTCGCGAGCGTGATCGCCGGCCAGGCGAGCACGCGCGGCATCGCGGTGCCCCGGGCGAGGAACACCACCCAGCCGAGCTGCGCCACGGCGAGGACGACCGGGAGCGCCCGGAGCACCCGTGACCGCGCGCGGACCAGTCCGACCGCACCGCGCCACCCGAGGGCGGCGAGCAGGGCGAGCTGCACGCCGATCGCGGCGACGTAGGCGGTGTGCGGCACCGCGGCCACCGACAGCACGGCTGCCGCGGTGCCGAACCAGACGACCAGGACGGCCAGGGTGGCGGATCCGGCACGGGTGTCGAACGCGTGCCCGAACGAGGAACCGGGTCCGTCGAGCCGTTCCGCTCGTCGCAGGACGAGCACCACGGCCGCGACCACCACGCCGAACACCGCCGCGGGCAGGAGCCAGGCGATCTGCGATGCCAGGTGCGGTCCGAGCAGCTTGCCGAACCCGGCCGCGCCGCCGCGCCAGGTGTGCGGGCCGACCGGCACGGCGAACGACCGGACGGACCCGGGGACCGCGCCGGGCAGGAACCGGTCGATGCCGTTGTACCCGAACACCATCGCGAGCGGACTGTCGTCGGTGGAGCCGTCCACCCAGGGCCGCGAACCGGACGGGGTGAGCGCCAGTGCCGTGACCCACGACAGGGACGCCCCGACCGCGACGATCCCGAGCACCCCGGCGCGGACCACCCGCATGCCCAGGCGGAGCGTGCCGCCGTCGTGCCGCGCCGTGGCCAGCAGGGTGCCGAGGAGCAGCGCCGGCAGGACGAACCACGCCTGCACCATCTTCGCCTGGAACCCGACGCCGACCGCCAGGCCCGCGGCGACGAGCGGCCACCAGCGCCCGGTCAGTGCCGCGTGCTGCCAGCACAGCAGGGCGACGGCCAGCGCGGCCGTGACCATGCCGTCCTCCATCGGGTGCGCGAACATCGACACGAAGACCGGCGTCGACCCGGCTGCGGCGGCGGCGACGAGGCCCGTGCCGACCCCGGCCCAGCGGAGTCCGACCAACGAGCAGGCCCACAGGGTGACGAGCCCCTCGACGACCTGGGGGAACGCGATCGCGGCGGTGGAGTGCCCGAACAGCCGGATGCTCAGCGCCTGCGGCACCGCGAAGCCGCTGAGCTTGTCGAGCGTCACCGTCGCCGACGGGTCGAACGAACCGGAGAGCAGTGCCCGCCACGACTCGGACATCGACCGCGCCGACGCCTGGTAGAAGCTGAAGTCCCCGCCACGGCCCAGGTTCCAGGCGAGCAGCACGGTCGTACCGGCCGCGATGACGAACAGGGTGAGCCGTGCTGCGAGCGGCTGGTCCCGCCACCGGGCGGGTCGTCGGATGTCCACCCTCCGGACCTTGGCGGTCCGGGGTGACGACCGGCCGGGACCGTGCCGCCAGCTCGCCCCGAGGCCGGTCCGTGCGCTGAGGGGTCGTGCGGGTCCGGGCCCCGTCGGTCAGCCCTTCGGGGGGCGAGCCGGAGCGGGGTCTCAGCCGGTGTTCGGGTTCGGGGTCAGGACACCCGTCGCGCGGCGAACGTCCCGACCACGCCGAGGGTGAGCACCGCGACGAGCACGACGAGCAGCGGTGCCGTCCAGTTCCCCGTCGCACCGTGCAGGGCACCGGCGACGAGCGGCCCGGCCGAGCCGAGCAGGTACCCGCCGCCCTGCACGAACGCGGACATCCGGCGGGCGTCGGCGTCGCTCGAGACGATCCGAACGATCACGATGAAGATCACGGTGATGCCGCCACCCTGGGCCGCGCCGCCGAGCACCGACCACAGCAACCAGAGCTGCGGGGCGAACAGCAGCCCGAGCGGCATCGCCAGCCACAGCGTGCCGACCAGGGCGATGATCGCCGCCGGACGCCACCGGGTCGCGAGCAACGGGACACCGAGCGCCCCGACGACGGCCAGGATCTGGAACACCGACGAGCTGGCGCCCGACGACGCCTTCGAGAACCCGATCTCGTCGTGCAGCAGCGTCGGGATCCACGCGGTGAGGGCGTAGTACGAGAACGCCTGACCACCGAAGGCGAGCGTCAGGCCCCACGTGATGAGCCGTCGTGCCGGTCGGATGGGCTCGGCGGCGGCGACCCGTGCGGCCTCGGCGGCGCGGGCGGTCCGGATCGCCCCGGTGTCGAGCACCTGGTCGATGGGCCCGGTGACGGGCAGCGGTTCGTCCCGCTCGGACGGCAGCGGGCGTCGCCAGGCGGCCCGAGCACCGACCGCGTAGGTCCAGGCGGCGGCGGCGATCAGTGCGAAGACCGCCCAGATCGCGATGGCGACCGGCCAGCCCCACAGTGCGGCCAGGGGAGCGGTGCCGAGCGACGTGATCATCGACCCGACGTTGAGCGCCGACGTGTACACGCCGGTGACCAGGCCGACGCGTTCCGGTGAGGTGTCCCGCCGGATGACCACCGGGATCACCACGTTGCCGATCGTGATGCCGATGCCGATGACCGCGGTGCCGATCAGCAGCGCCGCCGACGAGGGCATCGAGCGCACGACGGTGCCGGCGAGCACGATGACGAGCGACAGCGAGACCGCGCGCTCGGGATCGGCCTTCGCGATGACCCAGCTGGCGAACGGCGTCGCGAGGGCGAAGCACAGCACCGGGATCGTGGTCAGCAGCCCGGCGATCGTCGCGGTCAGGCCGAGGTCGGCGCGGACGTCGCCGATGACCGGGGCGGTCGCGACGATCGGACCGCGGAAGTTCAGTGCGATCAGGACGATCGCCGCCGGCAGCAGCCAGGCGGCACCGCGGAGCCCGCGCCGGACGACGTCGCCGCTCATGCGGACGGCGTCGCGGACGGCAGCAGGATCGGCAGCAGGTCGAGCGGGGTGGCGGCGCGGGCGATGGTGCCCTCGGCCTCGTCGGGGGAGCCGTAGCCCCACTCGGCGAAGACGACCGGGACGCCGTGCACGGTCGCGCCCTCGACGTCGTGCTTCCGGTCGCCGATCAGCACCGGGCGGCTGATGTCGAAGCCGTGGGCCTCGAGGCGTCGCAGCGCCTCTTCGACGACGTCGGCCTTGCTCGACCGCACCTCGTCGTCGCTCGCACCCGTGATGATGTCGATGTCCCCGGTGAGCCCGTAGTGCTCGAGGATGTAGGTCGCCGGGGTCTCCGGCTTGCTCGTCGCCGTCGAGATCGGCAGCCCCGCCTGGTGCAGGGTGCGCAGCACGACGTCGATGTCCGGGAACATCGCGGAGTCGAGCGCCCCGTGCGAGAAGTAGTGCTCGCGGTAGACGGCGAGGGTGCGGTCGGCCAGTTCGTCGTCCATGCCCATCGCGACCCGGAACGTGTCCATGATCGGCGGGCCCACGAACGACATCAGGGTGTCGTGGTCCGGCACCGGGACGCCGACGGTGCGGAAGGTGTGCGTCAGGCTCTCGAGGATGCCCGGCGCGGAGTCGCTGATGGTGCCGTCGAGGTCGAACAGGATGGCGGAGAACGGGCTGGTCATGTCCTGTCCACCCTAGCCGGGCGGTGGCGGGCGACCACCCGGGGTCGCGGCGGCGACGGGGTGGACCGGCGCCGCGCCTCCAGGCCGGGGACCGGACGGTCCTCGTAGCGCCCGGAGGGCGACGTCGACCGACGGCGCTCGCCGATCAGCGGCGTTTCCGCGAGAACCAACCCCCGGCGGTGAGCGAGAGGCCGGCGATCACGGCGATGACGACGATCCAGATGATTGTTGTGGTCTCCACGTTGTGCTCCTGTCGGTGTTGTGCGGTGGGTGTGGTGCTTGTCAGGGGTTCGGGTGCTGCGGGCGGGCCCGGGGCGAGCGGACCGGCCTGCGGAGACGGCTGCGGCGGCCGGTGATGGACCGGTGGTAGACCCTCGCGCCGCCGACCGCGGCGATCACCGTGGCCGCGGCGATCACCGCCACGGACGCCACGAGGTCGACACCGGCGACCTCGCCGGCAGCGAGCCGCATCGGCATGAGGATCGCGGAGAACGGCGGGATCAGGCTCATCACGCGGACCCACGGATCCCCGATGCCCTGGAGCGCGAGGATCGCGACGACGAACACCGCTGCGTTCAGCAGCTGGAGTGGCAGCAACGACGAGGACAGTGCCTCCGGCCGCTTCGCGGTGGCGGCGACCGCCCCGTAGATGAAGCCGTAGAAGGCGAACCCGAGGACGAACCACATGATGCTGACGAGCGCCGCCGGGGCGATGAGGTCCTGCAGGCCAGCCGTCCCGAACACCCGCACGGCGCCGATCCCGACGAGGGCGAGGATCGCCATCTGGATGAGACCGAAGAGCCCCGTGCCGACGACCTTGCCGACGAGCAGGGACACGGGGCGCACGCGCGAGAACAGGATGTCGACGACCCGCGTCGTCTTCTCCTCCATCGTTCCCTGCGCGACCGACCCGCCGAGGCCGGCGATCTGGGTGAACAGCACGATGGACACGACGTACGCGAGCACGAGTCGTGCCGCGTCGCCGGACGAATCGGAGACGGCACGGACCACCGGTTCGGGGACCGAGACCGGACTCCCGGTGGCGTCGGCCACCATCATCTCGAGTGTGCCGGTCCTGATCGCGGCTGCGACGGCCAGGCCGGCGGCCTCGTCGGCGCTGTCGGCCATCGTGACCGTGACCCGGCCGTCGGCCACCGCTGCCGTCCCCGCGACGTCGCCGGCATCGAGGGCCCTGGCCGCCTCGCCCGCGGAGTCGACGGGACGGATGTCCACGCCGGGGACCGCGCCCCGGTCGTCCGCCGAGAGCGCGGCGACGGCCTCGGGCGTCGCGGCGAACGCGAGCGCGGTCGGGGCCGTGTTGCCGGCCAGCAGTCCGGGCACGAGCGCGAGCGCCACGATGAAGAGACAGCTGACCACCATGCCGATCCAGAACGACCGCATGCGCAGTCCGACGTGGACCTCGCGGCCGGCGATGTGGCCGACCTGTCGGAGGTCGAGCCGTGGTCGATCAGAGAGCATCCTGCGTCACCGCGTCTCGGTAGAGGTCGGACAAGGTCGCGCGGGCCCGCTCGACGCCGATCACGTCGATGCCGGCGGCCAGGCGTCGGAAGACGTCCGCCTCGGTGCCGGACGGTACCCGGACCACGTGGCGATCCGGATCGGTCGTCGTGCCGCTGAGCGCATGGCGGCCGCTCGTCACGACGTCCGCACCGAGCTCGGCGAGCACACCCGGAGCGACGGGGGTGGCGGTGCGCACGACGTGGAGGTTCTCCGTCCCCTCGAGGAGGTCGTCGACCCGGTCCTCGGCGACGATCCGCCCGTCGTGGATGATGACCACCCGGTCGCACACGCGCTCCATGAGGTCGAGCTGGTGACTCGAGAACAGGATCGGGCGGCCGGATCGTGCGGTGTCGGCGAGGACCGCGCCCATCGCGTCGACGCCGCTCGGGTCCAGGCCCGAGAACGGTTCGTCGAGCACGAGCGCCGTGGGGTCGCCGAGCAAGGCGGCGACGAGCTGCACACGCTGCCGGTTGCCCAGGCTGAGTTCACGGACGACGTCGCCGAAACGATGCCGGATCCCCAGCACGTCCCCCCACCGCGCGACCTCGGCACGAGCCTGTCGGCGTCCCATGCCGTGGAGCCGGGCCAGGTACACGAGGTGGTCACCGACCCGCATCTCCGGGTACAGACCCTGTTCCTCGGGCATGTACCCGATGCCGCTGCGGTAGGCGGAGTCGATCGGGCGCCCACCGACCGAGACCGTCCCGTCGTCGGCCTCGAGCAGGCCCAACAGGATCCGCATCGTCGTGCTCTTGCCGGCGCCGTTGCTGCCGATGAAGCCGGTGACCTGCCCCGACGGCACGGTGAAGGAGACCCCGTCGAGCACGAGCCGGGACCCGAAGCGCTTGTCGAGGTCGCGGACCTCGATGGTGCCGGCCGGGTTCATGCCGGCCGCCGGAGGACCGCGACCCAGAGCGGGTTCTCGCCCGCTTCGTAGGGCGTGCCGTACCAGTCGCCGAGCAGCGCGACCCGTTCGAGGCCGGCGTCCTCCGCCCACGCGGCGAGTTCGTCGGGCTCGACGAAGGCGACCCGTTCGTCGAACTGCGTCACGGACCGCGGTTCCTCCCACCGGTGCGCGACGGACCAGGTGTCCGCCGCCGTGTCCAGACGGTAGGTCGACGTCAGGCGTGCACCGTCCGGGCGTTCGGTGACGACCGGCAGGGGCTCGATGCCGAACCTGCCGACCGCGGTCGCTCGGTCGTACGCCTCGACCACGAGGTGGCCACCCGGCGCGAGCCAGGACGAGGCTCGTCGCACAACGCCTTCCCGGTCGGCCGGGTCGGGCAGGCAGGAGATCGAGCCGAGGACACAGGCGACGAGGTCGGCCGATCCGCTCGGTTCGGAGTGGTCCCGCATGTCCGCGTCGACCACCGTCGTCCGGGCTCGGGTCGAGGCGTCCTCGGCACCGAGGTTGTCCCGCAGGCGGTCCACCATCGCGGACGACACCTCCACGGCGCGCACGGTGTGTCCCGCACGCGCCAGCGGGATCGCCACCCGGCCGGTCCCGGCACCCAGTTCGACGATCCGGGACTCGGGAGCGACGAGGCTCCCGAGCGCCTCGGCCTCGAGCGCGCCACCGTGCTCGAACACCCGGTCGTAGACGCTCGCCCACGCTCCGCCGTACCCACCGGAGCGGTCGATGTCCTGGCGGTCCCGGTCCCGGTCCCGGTCGATGTTGCTGTCGATCACGATCGGTCCTCCGTCGGCGCGGGCAGTTCCGCACCCTCGATCCGCGGAACGAGCCCGGAGACGAAGCGGTACTCGGGATCGCCGGACTCGTCGTAGCCGCTGTAGAGCACCACCATGAACTGGAAGGCGTCGCTGCCCGGTTCGAGGTCGCCGGCGCGCTCGCGGCGTTCGACGGCGTGCCGGATGTAGTTGGCCACGAGCCGGTACGAGGACGCCTGCTGCATCTGCTCGACCTCGAGCGAGTTGAGCGCGATGAGGTCGATGCCGACGTCGAAGAACGCTTTCTCTCGGCGTCGGCCGGGGAACCAGAACGCGTGCACGAGCCGCCGGCGGACGATGCTGGAGGCCTCGTGCCACGGGGACACCTGGCCGTCCGCACCGCGTGTCCGGTACATCAGGTGGAAGTCCTGGGTGGCCGGCTCCGGAGCGAAGAACCGCCAGTTCGGTATCGTCAGCCCGACCGGGTCCAGGCTGCGGAGCCGGTCGAAGCTCCGCTGCGGGTGCTGGGTCAGGAGCGTCAGGACGAACCAGCCGGCGAACACCGCCTCGACGGCGGTCGTGATGACGGTGGTGGGTGCGGGTCGGCGGCCCATCAGCGCGCACCCTCCGCTTCCACGGGCACCCGCGGCGTCGTGTGCTGGAGGACGACGGCGGCGATCCGGGTGACGACGGCACGGTCGGCGAGGAGACCGAGGTGATCGGTTCCGTCGACCACGGTGAGACGACCGTCGGCACCGACGGCCACGAACTCCTCGTCGAGCGCCCGCTGGTGCGGGTGTTCCCGCAGGGTACGGTCGGCAGCGACGACGTCGACACGAGCCGAGGTCGTCGGCAGGCTCCCCACCGGTGCGCGGAACACCTGGTACAGGCTCGTCCACTCCCGTTTGGCGGTGGACCACAGGGCGTGGTCCCGCAGTTCGGCCCGCAGCCGCGCTGCGACCTCGTCCGGGTACAGGGACACCCACGGCGGGACGTCGAGCATCACACCGAGTCCGAGCCGGAGCGAGGGTGCGACGAGTCGCATCGACATGTCGAGCATGCGGGCACCCTCGGCCTGCACCGCGGACACGGCGACCTCGCCCGGGTGCGTCGGGTCGATGAGCACGATCCCGGTCACCCGTGACCCCAGACGCTCCGCCGCACGGGTGACGAGGTACCCGCCGAGCGAGTGCCCCACCAGCACGACGTCCCGATCGGCGGCGACCGCGTCGACCAGGTCGACCAGGTCGTCGACGGACTCCTGCAGGCTGTAGCTGTCACGTGAGAAGTAGCTGCTCGCGCCGTACCCGGCACGGCTGTAGAACAGGGTGTCGACCCGTCCGGCGAGCTCCTCGCCGTACCAGTGCCAGTAGGTGGCGGAGGACTGGTGGCCGCTCTCGAACACGACGAGCGGCAGAGCCTCCGCACCGGGTGCGCGCCGGAGGCGGTAGGACAGCACGTTCCGTGACGGGGTGCGGTGCCGCCGGGCCTCCGGCCCGTCCGCTCGCTCGATCCCGGCGCGGCGCACCAGCGCGGAACCGACGCCGACGACGGCGAGGAGGCCGGTGACCGAGGCGACGATCGCCGGGAGCCGAGCGGGCGAGCGGTGCGCGCCTGCCGTCAGCGACCGCGCCGCGCGCCCCTGCACCACCGAGAGGATGGCCGGGTAGGTCGCCATGAAGGCCCACACGAACCGGGCGAGTCCCATGTACCGCGCGTTCGCCAGGTGGAACGCGGCCATCGCACCGACGACCGCGTAAGCCGCGCGGGTCGGCAGCACGAAGACCAGCGGGAACGCGGTCTCGAGGACGAGGACAGTGTGCGCGGCGAGTCGGGAGAGGCGGGGGTGCGCGGTCAGGAACCGGTAGAGGCCCTCGTCGCCGTAGGTGCGGGTGCGCAGGATCCCCGGGAGCGCCTCGCCGGTCCGCCACGTCCGGCTCACGATCTTCACCAGGCCGGAGACGCTGTACGACAACGCGGCCTGCATCGCCAGGAACCACACCGCCGCTTCGGCCGCTCGGGGTGAACCGCGACCGACACGGCCGAGGGCTGCCGAGGTCTGCACGAGGAAGGCGAGCTGGTCGGACCCGTCCGAGCCGTAGTGGTTCTTCGGGTGCAGCACGAGCGCGCTCGCAGCGAGGAAGGCGTTCGCCGGGGCCCGGTGTGCCGTCACGTGCAACGGCAGGAAGAGCGACAACCCCGCGCCGATCCGGAGCACGTGGACGACGTTGTCGATCTTCTCGTCCGAGACGCGGTCGAGGAACGGCATCAGCCGAGGGAACCGGGTAGCCATCGCGCTGCGACCGTACGTCCAGTCACCCAGGCCGCCGGGACGTTGGTCACGTCGGCTGAAGAGGTACTCGACGCTGCTGAGCACCTGCGTGACCGCGCTCATCCGTTCGGCCGCGAGCAGCGCCGTGCGCGGTCGCGACACGGCGGTCAGCACGTCGCCGATGCCGGCTGTGATCGCCCGGAGACGGGGTGCGCGGAGCGGAGGGAGGTGCGCGAGGACGGACCGGGCGTTCACGCTCGGTCCCCGCTCGCGGGTCGCTGGTGCATGGGTGTGTGGCCTCCTGGGCGAGGGAGTCGCTTGTGCGACCCGTCTGGACGAGGACGTACGTGACCCGACCGCTGCGCGGTCGAGCGGGGTGCCGGCCGACGAGGAACCGTCGGCCGGCACAGGTGGTCAGCCGATGGCCTGACCGATGGTGAACCCGGCTGTGAAGGCGGCGGCACCCGCCGCTGCGCCCTTGAACGCAGCAACGAAACCGGGGCAGAAGGCCGCGGCCGTGGCGGGCGTCGCGAGAACCGGGACGGAGGCGCGCAACCCTCGGCTGGACACGTCGGCGAAGGGCAACGTCGCGAGCGCGGCGTCCGCGTTCACTTTCTCGAGCAGCATCGTCACCACCCCTAGTCGGCCGTCGCGACGCCGACCCACACGCCGGCACCGAACAGCCCGGCGAAGGCAGCCGCGCCGGCGACCGCTCCCTTGTTGGCTGCCACGAACGCGGCAGCGGCCGTGACGGTGGCCGGGGTGGCCAGCACGGGCAGCTCCCCTGGTGCTCCGGACCAGTTGGTGCGGTCCATCTGCAGGTTCGCGATCGATCGATCGCTGTTCACACGTGACGCGAGTGACGTCATGGTCTTCCCCATTCCTCTTCCGTTATCGACATCGATCACGGCCGGCACCGCCCCGGAGGGCGACGAGATGACGGAGGACAGCTGCGCCGGTCGCCCCGCGACTCCCCCCTGTCAACTCTTACAGGTTTGGTCACAGGGGTCGCAGGTTCACCCCTCTTTCGAGGGGCGTCACATGCGATTGACACGGAAACCTCAGGTCTCCGTACCCCAGAAGGAGGACCCGGGTCCGGCCTGTTCTAGAACAGGCGGGTGTGGCCGCCCTCGATGCCGCGCATCGCGTCGTAGTCGAGCACGAGGACGCGGATACCGCGGTCCTCGGCGAGGGTTCGTGCCTGCGGTGCCACCGTCTGCGCCGCCAGCACGCCCTGCACCGGACGCAGGTGCGGGTCGCGGTTCATGAGCTCGAGGTACCGGGTGAGCTGCTCGACGGCGTCGATGTTGGCGTTGCGCTTCATCTCGACCGCGACGCTCGCTCCCGCGTCGTCGCGGGCCAGGATGTCGACCGGTCCGATCGCCGTCATGTACTCGCGGCGGACCAGGGTGTGGCCGTCACCGAGGAGCTCGATCTGCTCGGCCAGGAGCTGCTGCAGGTGCGCCTCGACCCCGTCCTTCACCAGGCCCGGGTCGACGCCCAGGTCGTGGGTCTCGTCGGACACGACCTCGTACAGGGAGACGATGAGCTTGTCCTGCGTCTTCTTCTGCGTCACCGTCCACACCTGCGTGATGCCGGCGCTCGACTGCTCGTCGTCCGGCTCGGTGATCTCGATCGAGCAGGGCGGGCTCATCCAGTTCAGCGGCTTGTAGCTCCCGCCGTCGGAGTGCACGAGCAGGGAGCCGTCCGCCTTGAGCATGAGCAGGCGGGTCGCGAGCGGCAGGTGGGCTGAGAGCCGGCCCGCGTAGTCGACGGAGCACCGGGCGATGACGAGACGCACCCCGGAAGCCTAACCGGCGCGGTGTCGTCGGCCGGACGAGGCGCGCGGCCTGTGCGGCGCGCACGGATTCACACGCCCGTAACGACGTTCTGCACATGTACCGCAATCCGATGCCGTTCTACCGTGGCTCCCACCCCGATCGGCCCACGCCGACACCCCTCCCCGAGGAGCCACGATGGCCAGCGAGACCGCAGTGTCAGCACCACGAACCCCCCGTTCCGAGTCGGTCGCCGTCGACGACTACTCGCTCAGCCGAGTCCCGATGTCCGCGCGCTACGGCTGGTTCCAGGTCGCCGTGCAGCGCTTCGGGCAGATCTCGGCCCTGTCCCAGTTCCTGCTCGGTGCGACGCTCGGCTTCGGCATGAGCTTCTGGGACGCCTTCTGGGCGATCACCCTGGGCGCCGTGATCCTGGAGATCGTCTCGGTGCTCGTCGGCGTCATCGGCGTCAAGGAGGGCCTGAACACCTCGGTCATCGCCCGCTGGACGGGCTTCGGCAAGGCCGGCTCGGCGCTGGTCGGGCTGGCGATCGGGCTGAGCCTGATCGGCTGGTTCGGCATCCAGTCGGGTGTCTCGGCGGCCGGCCTGGTCTCGATCCTGCCGATCCTGCCCGCCTGGGCGTGGTCGCTCGTGTTCGGGCTGCTCGTCACCGCGATCGTCCTGCGCGGGTTCCACTCGATGCAGTGGCTGGCGAACGTGACCGTGCCGCTGTTCCTGGTGCTCGTCGGCTGGGCGGTCATCGTCGAGCTGAGCCGGCACTCGATCGCCGAGCTCGCCGCGCGTGCCCCGGCCGGTCCGGAGCTGAGCTTCGTGGCCGGGACCACCCTGGTGGCCGGCGGGTTCATCGTCGGTGCGGTGATCACGCCGGACATGACGCGCTTCAACCGGTCGGTCGGCGACGTCGTCAAGCAGACGCTGCTCGGCGTGACCCTCGGCGAGTACGTCATCGGCCTGGCCGGTGTCCTGCTCGCCCACGCCGTCGGCTCCGCGGACATCACCCGCGTGATCACGTCGAGCGTCGGCTGGGTCGGCATCCTCGTGATCCTGCTCGGCACGTTCAAGATCAACGACTGGAACATCTACAGCTCGAGCCTCGGCGTCACGAACTTCATCGACGCGGTGTTCGGCAAGCAGGTGAACCGCGGGCTCGTGACGCTCGTGATGGGCGTCGTCGGCTCGGTGCTCGCCGCGGTCGGGTTCCTCGGGGCCCTCACGCCGTTCCTGTCCGTGCTCGGGGTCGTCTTCCCGCCCATCGCCGGGATCATGGTGGCGGAGTACTTCGTCGTGAAGCGCTGGCGTCGCGAGCTGAGCGACGCCGAGAACATCCCGGCGACCTCGCCCACCTGGGTGCCGGCCACCCTGGTCATCTGGGCGGTCGCCTCGCTCATCGGGTACTTCGTCGCCGTCGGCATCCCGTCGATCAACTCCGTGGTCATCGCCTTCGTGCTCTACGTGGTCGCCGGCAAGGTCGGGCTGATCCGCGGCGTCGGTGTCAGTCGGACCGAGGCGGCCCCGGTCGCCGCACCGGCCACCCCGGCCGCCTGACCCGGGCGCTCCCCGAACGGCCGGTCGCGTCGCCGCACCCCTGATCCGCGCGACGGCGCGGCCGGTCCCCCCAAGCACCACCCCGCGACCAGCACCACCCCACGAACCAGCACCACCCCACGCCCGCACCACCGCACCCCGCACCCGCACCACCGAAGGGAACCCCCATGCGCATCGGCATCGACGTCGGCGGCACCAACACGGACGCCGTCCTGATGGACGGCAGCACCGTCCGTGCGGCGGTCAAGCGGTCCACCACCCCCGACGTCACCTCGGGCATCGTCGCCGCGCTCGACGGCCTGCGCGAGCAGCACGCCTTCGGCCCCACGGACGTCGACGGCGTGATGATCGGCACCACCCACTTCATCAACGCCCTGGTCGAGGCACGCGGCCTCGCCCCGACCGCCGCGGTCCGTCTGGGCCTGCCTGCGACGGCGTCACTGCCCCCGTTCACGGACTGGCCCGGGCACCTGGTGTCGGCCGTGCACGCGCAGCCGTTCCTGGCCCACGGCGGCCACGAGTTCGACGGCCGCGTCATCTCGGAGCTCGACCCCGAGGAACTCAAGCGGCACGCCGGTGCCATCGCGGCCGCGGGCATCCGTTCCGTCGCGATCTCGTCGGTGTTCTCCCCGATCAACGACGAGTTCGAGCAGCGCGCGCAGGAGATCATGGCTGCCGAGCTCGGGCCGGACGTGGCGTTCTCGCTGTCGTCCGAGATCGGTCGCATCGGCCTGCTCGAGCGCGAGAACGCGACGATCATCAACGCGGCGCTCCGTGAGCTCGCCGACCGCATCGTCGACGGCCTGTCCGGGTCGGTCACGGGCAGCGGCATCGACGCACCGCTGTTCCTGAGCCAGAACGACGGCACCCTGATGGACGTCGAGTACGCCCGGCGCTACCCGGTCGCGACGTTCGCCTCAGGTCCGACCAATTCGATGCGCGGCGCAGCGGTGCTGTCCGGCTTCGACACCTGTGCGGTCGTCGACGTCGGCGGCACGACGAGCGACGTCGGCGTCCTGACCGCGGGCTTCCCGCGTGAGGCCACGGGCGAGGTCGCCGTCGCCGGCATCCGCACGAACTTCCGGATGCCCGACGTCCTGTCCGTCGGCATCGGCGGCGGCTCCCGCATCCGCGAGGACGGCAGCGTCGTCGGGCCGGACTCCGTCGGGTACCGCCTGACCGAGGAGGGCCTGGTCTTCGGCGGCACCACCCTGACCGCCACCGACGTGGCCGTCCGCGGTGGCCGCGGTGCGATCGGGGACCCGTCGCTCGTCGCCGGGGTGCCGGCCGAGGTCGCCGCCCGCGCGCTCGACGTCATCGCGGAGCGCGTCGCCGACATCGTCGAGCGGATGCGCACCTCGTCCGACCCGCTGCCCGTCGTGGCGGTCGGCGGCGGCTCGGTGCTGCTGCCCGACACCCTGCCCGGACTCGGCACCGTGCACCGCCCGGAGCACTACTCGGTCGCCAACGCCATCGGTGCGGCGATCGCGCAGGTCAGCGGCGAGGTCGACAAGGTCTACGCGATCAGCGACGGCCGCCGGTCCGCCGTGGTCGACGAGGCCCGGCAAGAGGCGGTCGACCGGGCCATCGCGGCCGGTGCCGACCCCGGCTCGGTGGACATCGTCGACTTCGACGAGGTCCCGATCCCGTACCTGCCGGGCAACGCGACGCGGATCCGCGCCAAGGCCGTCGGCGACCTGGCACTCGGGACGCTGGTCCGATGAGCGCCACGCACGCCGCGCCCCGCGCCGCAGCCGCACAAGCGGCAGCCGCGCACGCCGCAGCCACGCAAACCGCGCCCGCAGCACCCCTCCTCACCGCCATCGGCGCCGACTGCTCCGCCCTCGCCCGCGGCGCCGCGATCCTCGGCACCGGCGGCGGCGGTGACCCCTACATCGGACGCCTGCTCGCCGAGGCCGCCGTCCGCGCCCACGGCCCGGTCGAGATCGTCCAGGTCGAGGACCTGCCCGACGACGCCGTGGTGCTCTCGGTCGCGATGATCGGCGCTCCCACGGTGATGGTCGAGAAGCTGCCGTCCGCCGGCCAGTTCGCCGAGGCCATCCGCAGCCTGTCGGCGTTCCTCAACGTGACCCCGACCCACCTGGCCTGCATCGAGGTCGGCGGCGTGAACTCGACGACCCCGATCGTCGCCGCGGCCGAGCTCGGCCTGCCCCTGGTCGACGGCGACGGCATGGGCCGTGCCTTCCCCGAGGTGCAGATGGTGCTGCCGACCCTGTCCGGGGTCAGTGCGACACCGATGGCCCTGGCCGACGAGAAGGGCAACACCGTGGTCTTCGACACGGTGGACAACCGGTGGGCAGAGCGGCTCGCCCGCACGGCGACGGTCGAGATGGGCTGCTCCGCGATCACGGCGCAGTACGCCATGTCCGGCGCGCAGGTGAAGGAGTCGTTCGTCCGCGGCAGCCTGTCGCTGAGCGTCCGGCTCGGCGAGACGCTGGTCCGCGCACGCAGCGAGAACGCCGACCCCGTCGCGGCGGTCACCGAGGTGCTCGGCGGCACGGTCGTGTTCGAGGGCAAGGTCGCCGACATCGAGCGCAAGACCGTCACCGGGTTCGCCCGTGGCACGGCCCGCATCGCCGGTTCCGGCAGCGACACCGGCCTGGAGGCGGTGCTCCGGTTCCAGAACGAGCACCTGCTGGTCGAGGTGGCCGGCCAGGTCCGCACCACGGCTCCCGACCTCATCATCACCTTGGACGCCGAGACCGGCGAGCCGATCACCACCGAGGCCCTGCGGTTCGGCGCCCGCATCCGGATCGTCACGGCACCGGCCGACGAGCGCTGGCACTCCCCGGACGGCCTGCGCCTGGCCGGCCCGCGGTACTTCGGCTACGACACCCCCGCGGTCCGCCACGACGGCACCACGAGCGCGGGCGAGACGAGCACGGGAGTGCAACGATGAGCTGGATCCTCGACGTCGACGACCTGCCCGACCTGGCCCGCGGCGCCGCGCTGCTCGGCACCGGCGGCGGAGGCGACCCCACCATCGGGATGCTCCTGGTCCGTGCCGCGATCGAACAGCACGGCCCCGTCACGATCCTCGACCCGTCCGAGGTGCCCGACGACGCCCTCGTCATCCCCACCGCACAGATGGGCGCACCGACCGTGGTGCTCGAACGCATCCCCGCCGGACCGGAACCCCTCGGCGCCCTCCGACGGCTCGAGGCCCACCTGGGCCGGACGGCGACCGCGACGATGCCCATCGAGTGCGGCGGCATCAACTCGATGATCCCGCTGCTCGTCGGCGCCATCGGCGGCCTGCCCGTGGTCGACGCGGACGGCATGGGCCGCGCGTTCCCCGAGCTGCAGATGGAGACGTTCTCGGTGTACGGGGTCCCCGGCAGTCCACTGGCGATCAGCGACGAGAGCGGCCACGGCGTCATCATCGAGACCGGCACGGACAACAAGAAGATGGAGTGGCTCGCCCGCGGGGTCACCATCCGGCTCGGCGGCGTCGCCTACATCGCCGAGTACGCGATGTCCGGCCGCCAGGTTCGGGAGACCGCCGTCCCGCGCACGCTCTCCCTGGCACTCGCCGTCGGTCGGGCCATCCGAGTCGCCCGTGAAGCCCACCGCGACCCCATCGACGCGCTCGCCGAGGCCCTCGGCACGACGATCTACACGCACCTGCGCGAGCTGTTCGACGGCAAGGTCGTCGACGTCGAGCGCCGCACGGTCGACGGGTTCGCCCGCGGTCGTGCCACCGTGCAGGGGACCGACGGCTCCGAGCTCGAACTCCGGTTCCAGAACGAGAACCTCGTCGCCCGGCGTGACGGGCAGCTCGTCGCCGTCGTGCCCGACCTGATCTGCGTCCTCGACGCCGAGACCGCCGAGCCGATCACCACCGAACGGCTGCGGTTCGGGCAGCGCGTCCGGGTCATCGGGATCTCGACGCCCGACCTGATGCGGACCCCGGAGGCGCTCGCCGTGTTCGGGCCGTCGTGCTTCGGGCTCGACGAACCGTTCGTCCCGGTCGAGGACCTGCACGAGCACGTCCGCCCGGCCGCCCCGGCGGTCGGCTGACGAACGGCCGCGCGCCGACCCCGGCGTGCGGCCCGTGCACCCGACCCCCGGCGCCGGGCTCCGGCCCCGAGACGCGACCACGGCAGCAGAATGGACCCATGGACCAGGGTGAGCAGCGGGGCGGCGGTGTGGCGGGCCTCCAGGCCGACGACGCGACCGTCTTCGGACGCGGCACCGCCCTGCTCGGCTGCGGCGGTGGCGGCCGCGTCGACCACATGGTCAGCGCGCTCCGCTTCGCGCTCGGCGACCGCAGTGTGCCGGTCGTCGACCTCGATGACCCCACGCTCGGATCGGTGGTGGCCGTCGGGCTGATCGGGTCGACGACCGTGCTCGAGGAGAAGATGCCGAGCGGCGAGGAGCTGCCGGCCGCGCTCGCGGCGGTCGAACGCTGGACGGGCACCCGTGCCGACGCCGTCGTCGCCGCGCAGATCGGCGGCGTGACCGGACCGGCCGCAGCCCTCACCGCACACGCCGCCGGACTGCCGCTCGTGGACGCGGACCTGGTCGGCCGCGCGGTCCCGCGCATCGACCAGCTGTCGGTCTTCGTCGGCCCGACCACGACGGTCACGGCCGCCGCGGCCACCACGAGCGGTCTGCGGATCGTGGTCGACGCCCGGCACCCCCACGACGTCGAGACGGTCTGGCGCGAGGCCGTCTCGTACAGCGGCGGCTGGGCGGCCTTCGCGATCGGCCCGGTCCCGGTCGCATTGCTGCGCGAGCGAGCCGTCGTCGGCAGCGTGCAGCGCGCCCTCCGGATCGGACGCGCAGCGGGCGGCGCACGCGACGCGGCGGAACTCGCCGCGCTCATCGGCGGCCGGGTCGTCGCGCAGGGCCGGGTCATCGACGTCCAGCGCGAGGGGGACGCGCTCGCGTTCGTCCGCAGCAGCCTGGCCATCCGCGACGCCGGCACCGGTGCGGTCGCCCGGGTCGAGGCGGGCAGCGAGTACGTGCACTGCCTGGTCGACGGCCTGCCGGTCGCCAGCACCCCGAGCGTCATCACCGTCGTCGACGCACGCTCGCTCGCGCCGGTGGCGACCGACCGGACGCGGGTCGGCAACGAACTCGCGGTGCTCGTGCTGCCGTCGGCACCGTGGTGGTGGGCGGACCCCGACCGCACCGCGCGCATGGGACCGCGGGCGTTCGGCATCGACGCGGACGTCGTGCCCGAGGCCGTGGGCCAGGTGCTCGCGTGAACGCCGTCGGCGACCTGCTGCCGCTCCTGCCACCCGGCACCCGCCTGCTCGTCGGCCCGGGCAGCACCGCGGTCCGGAGCGTCCGCGGGGTCGTGGGGACCCCCGACCAGGTCGGCCGGTCCCTGTCACAGGGCGACGACGTCGTCGTGCTGCTCACCCCCGTCGACCGCGCGGACGCGCGCTTCGACGTGCTGCTGCGCCGGGCGTCCGCGGCCGGCACCACCCTGCTCGTCGTCGACGGGGCACTGGAACTCGGCCCCGGCACCACGACGCTCGCCGACCGGCTCGGCGTCGCCGTGCTCGCCACCCCGGACCCGTGGGCGACCTCGGTCCGCCTGCACGAACTCATCGGCACCGGGATGGGTCCGGCGGCCCGGGCCGCCCTCGACGCCTCCCGCGTCGCGCTCGACGCCGGCCCCGAACTCGACGACCTGTTCACCCGGCTCGACCGCTCGCTCGGCCACCCGGTGCGGTTCCTCGACGCCTCGGGCCTGGCACTCCGCGGAGCCGCCGTCGACGACGCGGCCCGCGCCGCGCTCGTCCGCCGCGCCGGCACCAGCGACGTGCTGACCGCCGAGGGCGTCGACGAGACGCTCGTGGCGATCCCGGTCGGCACCGGCATCGGACCGCGCGCCTGGCTGGCCGTCGGCCTGCCCGTCCCGATCGCCGCCGAACAGCAGGTGGTCGCGAGTGCACTCCGGGTGGCCGCCGTCGCCGTCGGGCACCGGCTGCTGCTCACCCGGCTCGACGACGAGCGCGACGCCCGCTACCGGATGGCGATGCTCGACGAACTCCGCGCGGCGGACGGGGCGCCCGCCCCGCAGCTCGTGCAGCGGACCATCGCCGCCGGGTGGCGGCTGGACGCCTGGCACGTCGGCGCACGCGTGGTCGCGCGGCAGGGCGTCGACCTGGTCGCGCTCCGCCAGCAGGTCGACGCCGCGGTGCGGGCCGAGGGACTCGACGCGGTCGTCGTCGAACAGGCGGACGGCTGGGTGCTGTGGCTGTCGGAACCCGACGAACCCGGCCGGGAGGCAGTGGCCGACATCGCGGGTCGGCTGCGGCGCGCACAGAACACACTCCGCACCACCGTGGAGACCAACGTGGGCGTCGGCAGTCTGCAGGCGGGCCCTGCCGGGCTGGTCCGGACGCTCGGCGAGGCCGGCGACGCCGCCCGCCTGGCCGCGAGCCGTCCGGAGTCGGGGCACTTCGTGCACGTCGACCGGCTCGGGCTCGCGCAGCTGCTGCTCGCGTGGACGCAGACGGACACGTTCCTGCCGGCCTCGCGGCAGTTGCTCGCACCGCTCGAGCGCGGTGGCGGCGCGCTCCTGACGACGCTCGCCGCCTACCTGGACGCGGAGTCGTCGATCGCCGAGACCGCCGCGGTGCTCGGGGTGCACCGGAACACCGTGTCCGACCGCGTCGCGCGGGTGGAGCGGCTGCTCGGGGTCGACCTGTCCGACCCGGAGACCCGGCTCGCCCTGCACCTGGCGACGCGGGCGCGGGCGGGCGACGGCGGCTGAGGGCTCGCTGCGTCAGCTGCGGTCGCTGGCTCGCTCGGTCTCGCTGGTCGCGGTGTCGTGCTCGTGCTCGGTGGTGCTCTTGTCGGTCCCGCGGGCGGGCCGGGCGGCGGCGCCGGTCTCGCGCGCCGCACCCGAGGCCAGGCCGGCCGCGATGATGAACACGAAGACGATCAGCAGCGCGCCGAGCAGGCCGATCTCCTCGCCGAGGAACCCGATCAGCGGCGGCCCGGCCAGGAACGCCACGTAGCCGATCGTCGCGACCGCGCTGACCTTGGCGGCCGCGGTGCGGGGGTCGTCGGCCGCGGCGGACATGCCCATCGGGAAGCCGAGGCTGGCACCGAGGCCCCAGAGCACGACCCCGACGATCGCGAGCGGCACGTTGTCGATGAAGATCAGCATGCCCAGGCCGACCACCGCGACGGCGGCGCTGATGCGCAGGATCGGCACGCGGCCGAACTTGTCGATCAGCGGGCTGCCGGCGACGCGACCGGCGGTCATCGCGGCCAGGAACACCGTCAGCACGGCGGCACCGCCGGCGTTGTCGAGCCCGTGGCCGTCGATCATCGCGAGGGGCAGCCAGTCGTTCGCGGACCCTTCGGCCAGCGCCATGCCGAGCACGATCACGCCGATGAGCAGCGTCGAGGGCTGTGCCCAGACCTGCCAGCGGGTGAGCGGGGTCGCGACCGGGCTGGTGTCGGTCGACACCGGCTGCTCGAACCGGTGCTCGTCCTGGAACTTCGTGACGGCGACGAGCATGGCGGCGCTCGTGATGACGACGAGCACGATGAAGTGCCACGAGACCGGGATCTCGAACCGCTCGGCCAGCGCACCGAGGCCTGCACCGGCGAGCGTGCCGAGGCTGAACGCGGCGTGGAACAGCGGCATGATCGTGCGGCCGCCGGCCTTCTCGGCGGCGGCGCCGGAGACGTTCATCGACACGTCGCACAGGCCGTTGCCGAACCCGAACGCGATGAGCGCGATCCAGATGGCGGCGAAGCCCCACCCGAGCGTGACCGCGACCCCGGCGAAGATCATCCCGACCGCCAGGCACGCCGCAGCCACCTGCACGCCCCGACGGGCACCGAGCTTCGCGACGATGTGGCCGGCGAAGGTCAGACCGCCGATGGAACCCACGGCCATGCCGAGGACGAGCAGGCCCATCTCGAACGTGCTCGCCCCCAGGGAGTCGCGGACACTCGGGATCCGCCCCAGCCACGTCGCGATGTCGAGCCCGGACAGGGTGAACACCACGAACACCGCGATGATCCAGGCCTCGGTGGTCGGGACGGTGCGGGTGGACGGCGTCGTCATGGTGGTTCCCATCGTGCTGCGGCGCGCTCGGTGGTGCGCGTTCTGGTGCGTGTCGGTGCTGGTCTTGCGGCTGTCGAATCGATTCGACTGCTTGTTCCGGCTACGCTAACGGGCGATGGACGAACCGGCAACAGGACCCGGCGCGTCGCCTTCCCGCGGCGGCGTCGCCCGTTCGTCGCGCCCGACGCTGGCAGCGGTCGCCCGTGCTGCCGGTGTCGCGCCGTCGACGGCCTCGCTCGCCTTCAGCGGTCTCGGCCCGGTGTCCGAGGACGCCAAGGCCCGCGTGCTCGCCGCCGCCGCCGACCTCGGTTACGGCGGCCCCGACCCCCGTGCTCGTTCCCTGCGCCGCGGTCGTTCCGGCGTCATCGGCGTCGTGATGGACGAGCGCCTGAGCGATGCCTTCCGTGACCCGGTGAACGTCCTGACGCTCGACGGCATCGCCGAGGTCGCCGGTGCTGCCGGTGCCTCGCTGCTGCTCGTCCGGAGTCCGCTCGACGACGAGCAGGGTGCCGGCCCGCTGGTGGATGCGCCGATGGACGCCGTCGTGCTCGTCGGGTGCAACGTCCGGATCGACCCGGCCGTCGCGGTGCTGCGCCGTCGGCAGATCCCCGTCGTCGCGATCGAGGCGGACGAGATCGAGGGTGCTGTCCCCGTCCAGCTCGACAACCGCGATGCCTCGCGCCGTGCTGCGGAGTACCTGCAGGGGCTCGGCCACCGGGACGTGACCGTCGTGACCCTGCCCCTCGACGCCGCACGCCGCCGTGGCCCGATCGACGCAGCCCGTCAGGACGAGGGCATCGCCTTCACCACGCTCGAACGCCTGCGTGGTGTGCGCCAGGTCTACCCGGACGCCGTCGCCATCGAGACCGCCGGCAGCTCGGTGGAAGAGGGACGTCTCGCAGGCACCGAGCTCTTCGCGCCGGACGGCCCCCGCCCCACCGCCGTCATCGCGCAGAGTGACCTGATCGCCGTCGGGGTCATCTCGGCCGCACTCGATGCCGGACTCCGCGTGCCCGAGGACGTCAGCGTCGTCGGCTTCGACGGCATCACGGTGGACGACAGCCTGCTCCACCGCACCCCGATCCGACACCTGACCACCCTTGTGCAGCCGTTCGTGCAGAAGGGCCAGGCCGCCGCACGTGCCGCCCTGGCCATGCTCGAGGGGGCGGAACCGCAGCCGGCGTCCTTCACGTCGGAGTTGCGGGTGGGGGACACGACGGGGCCGCCGCCGTCGCCTGGCACCCGCTGACGCAGGCATCGGCTCGGTGAGGGTGTGGCAAGGGGGGCAAGACCCGCGAACACTCCAGTGGTTGAGCGCCCAAGGTCAACCTCAGAACAACGCGCTCAAGAGGGAGAATCACTGTCGCGCTGGGGATACCTCAACGCACCAAGCGAGTTCACGACCTCGAAGCGCGTCCAGTCTGTGCTAGCAGTCGGCGGGCTGATGCCGAGGCGTTCGCCGGAGGCGTCACGTCAGCGGTCCCTCTCCGTTCGAAACCCACTAGAGTGCAGCTATGGGCGAACCAGAGGCGCAGTCGACATTCTTTTCGGAGCCTCATTTTGTCTCTTTGACGCTCAAGAACTTTTTGTCTTACAAGTCGGCAACAGTAGAGTTCTCCGACCTCATTGCCCTTGTGGGGCCCAATGCTAGCGGCAAATCGAATTTCGTTAGTGCGATCAAGCTTCTACGTGAAATAGGCTCTCACGGACTGCCTGTTGCCGTCGCTCGTCGCGGAGGGTTCGACCAATTACGGCATCGCAGTAACGGGCGACCGAATAATCCGTCTCTACGAATCGCGTTCCGGCTTAATGACGCAAGTGAAACCGAATCCTATTATGAGATAGCATTTTCATCCGTTGCTGGTGGAACTTACCGAGTGAAGAGTGAGTCTGCAGCTGTCTACAACCGTGGCGAGCGATATTACTTTAAGAGCGACGGTAGAACAGTAACCTCAAATGAGATTGATGCGAGGTCGCAGGAGAAATTTACTACCGCGGTTGCTCCGGGGCACAGTGCTGTAACCGGGGCGCAATCGTTCGCCGGCTTCTTGGTCTATCAGGCGCTGTCTCGCCTCCAAACAGTGGAAATCAATCCGCAGGTCCTTCGTGACTTCCAGGAGCCTACCTCGTTGGGATCGTTCGAGCCGGACGGGTCGAACGTAGTCTCGGTATACGACTCGTTCAACGCTGACCGTCGTCGCAAAGTTCTGGAGTACATGAATGCGATAGTGCCAGGCATTACGAAGGTTGAAGTTTCGTCACTCGCGGGTCAGCAAACGCTTACCTTCGGTCAGCAAACGCCGAACGGAGTGCGCGAGTTCAGTGCGCGACAGATGTCTGACGGGACCCTGCGCGCGTTCAGCATTCTCGTGGCGCTGTTCCAGCCGGTAAGGCCTTCGATGATTGTGTTTGAAGAGCCGGAGATCGCGATTCACCTTGGAGCGTTGCGCGCGCTGGTGGACATTCTCAAATCAGAGTCGGCCGAGACTCAGATGGTGATTACGACCCACTCATCGGATATTGTGGACCAAATCGATGTGGATGCAGTCAGGGTTGTGTGGACTGATGGCGACCGTTCGCGAATTGCCGCAGTCTCCATGGAGACGCGGGAGGTTGTGCGCGAACAGCTTCTAACTGTCGGTGAGCTTATGCGTTCGCATGCTCTCGACCCCGAGGACCAGTAACCTTGGCACGCAAGGGGGCGGTTCAGCTCATAGTGGAGGGGCCAGGGGATCACGGAGCCGTTCGTGTTCTTCTTCAGCGCTATCTTCACGAAGTTAGTGATTTTCGTCCGAACATGCTGGGGGCCCCAATTGCCGCTAATGGGCTGAGTAACCTAACGAAGCCAGGCGGGATAGAAGGCTTCGTGCGTATTGCGTCGGCGCGTGAAGGTGCGCAAGTAGTAGTGATCGTCGCCGACTCTGATAAGGAATGCATCAAGGAGAGGGCCGAGGACTTGCTCCCTCGTGCGGCAGGTCGTCTGCCCGTGTTGCTCGCGTTGGCGGAGCGTAATTTCGAAGATTGGATCTATGCCTCTGCTGAAACAACACTCGATGCGGGGATGACGTACACACCGGGCGCTAACGGGTTGGCGCAGATAAAGGCGTCGCAGCGGTATACAAAGAGTGTCGATCAGGCAAAGCTGGCGTCGCGGATCGACTTCGCCTTGGCTGCTTCTAGAAGTCAATCGTTTGCGCGGCTAGTCGCGCGGTTCGAATCAACGAGAAAGACTTTAGTCGACCCGACTTGAACAGCTCAATGAATGGTGTGCGGTGAGACCAAAGTAAAAGTGCGGTGACGGCCGGGCAGGAAAGTAGTCGGCCGTTGCGTCCGTAGCAGACGGATTTCTGTAGGGGCGATGAGCGGTCTCGCGCGTGTCATGGCTTATGCTGCCGAGGTGGACATCTCGTGCACCTGTCGAGGCCGCCAGTCGGCGAAATTTGGCGCGTCTGTCCGGGGCCCCATCTTATGAGCTGACTCTATTTGTTCTTGCGGCTCGGGTCTCGCACAAGCCGCCGTTGGACCAGGCCGGGCTACGACATGATCCTCAGGCTGGCGCCTGCCGATCGTGTTTTCTAGACTTGACGCATGACTGAGGAAACACGCCAAGCTCTAGATGTTGCACAACGCGAGTACGACAGCGCACAGGAGGCGGAGCAGGCTGCTGGTCGCAATCTGGTCGACGCTGTCACCCGAGCCTTGCCGTCGCGGGTCGAAGCGCTCGCACGAGAAGCGGTCGAAACGAATCCCGATCAAGTCCGTGCGCTGGGTCCGGTAGGCATGAAGGACTTGCGAGCTGCGTTGGCCGCGGTTGCAGAGGAGGTCGCGGAGGAAGTGCGACAGACGGCAGGGACTCCGTGGCGCGGAAGCTACGCCCAGAGCTACGGAGCTAGCAACTACGCAGTCACGACAGCGATGGAGGGGCTATTCGGGTATCCGGAGAAGAGCAGGCTCCAAGCGCCTTTGCTTGATGCAGGTTTCCGTGCCCGGCCGTTCCCATCTGACAGGCTCGCGCAGACGGAGGACCACAGCGACAAACTAACCGCCGTCGCCGACGCAGTCAGGGCGGTGGGCTTGGCCGCGCGGAAGGTCGACGCCGCTCGGAAGGCGGACGATGCGCAAGATGTAGCGGACGCCTGGGGTGACTAGAGCTTAGGCGTCGAATCGATGGAGGGTCCGGGGTCGCAGTTCGTGGATTGGCGACCCCGTGGTGCTCGGGGTGTTGAGTGCTCCATGGGCAATCCGTTTCTAGGGGGAAGGTGCGACAGTGTTTCGCTGGCCCGTCGATTTTGCAGTTCCGCCGACTCAACATATGCCGGCCTTACCGGCGTGAAAGAGAGCAGGTAGCGCGACTGTGCGGTGTTCGTGTGGCGCTACACGGCGGGGATAACTGGGTCATGCGCGCCGCTTTTGTCCTCTGACGGATCATGCTCGCCTTCGCTGCCAGCGTCTTTGCGCAACGTGCCTCTATGAGGCTTAGTACCTTCATGCGGAGGAGGGGACCGCCTCCGACCGTACGAGCTTAGAAGGGCTGCCGCTTTGAGCGTGAGCACTTCAGCTGTCGGTCAGCGCCGCCGCACCCCGAGCCCCACCACCGCGACGAGGTTCACGGCACTCCCCACCAAGAACCCCGTGGTGCCACCCGCGACACCTGCGACGGGTCCGAGCACCGCCATGAGACCAGCCCCGACGACGAACCCGGCGACCGAGGCAAGGGCGACCTGGCGCGAGCGTCCTGCGGCGAGCAGCAACGCGGCGGGCACGAGCCCGACGGTGAACACCCACACCGCGACCATCAGGTACCGCAGGTCGGCGACGGCAGCGGCGCCCTCGGCGGGGTAGACGATCGGCAGGAACCACCCGGCGAGCAGGGCGACCAGGCCGAACACGACGGCGGATGCCGCAGCGAACCCGACGACGAGCAGCAGGGCCCCGCGGGAGCGCAACGATCCACCATCGGTCCGGTGCGCGAACGCCGGCACGAGCACCTGCCCCAACGCCTGCCCGAGCATCGATGCCGGCGTTGCCAGGGTGAAGGCAGCCGCGTAGACACCGGCGTCGTGCGCCGACGACGTCACCTGCGCCGAGATCATCGTCAACTGCAGCAACCCGTTCGAGGTCACCACCGCCAGCACGTTCCACGCCGCGAACCCGAGGACCCCGGCGGCGGGTTCGCGCGAAGCCGGCGAGAAGCCGTTGCCCCGCGGCCAGCACGCGATCGCGAACACCGTGTACCCGATGGCCAGGGGCAGCAGCACGAAGGGCTCGAGCCGCGCGACACACGCCACCACGAGCAACCCGAGCGCCAACACGCTCGTCACGGAGTCCCAGAGTGCGACCCGGGGTGCCCGGTCGTAGCCGAGCTGCGCGCCGCGGGCGTAGCAGTAGAGGCCGTAGCCGACGACGACCGCGGCACCACCGAGCACCATCCCGGGGCCGTTGCCCCAGGCCAGCGCGATCGGCACGGTGACCGCCGCGAGCACCACGCTCGACACCAGCATCGACGCCCCGAGCAGCCGGTTCACCGCGGCGTCGGACCGACGACCCCGCAGTGCGATGGCCAGGAACCGCGACGCGGTGTTGCCCGCGGCGTTCGGCCAGAGCAGGGCGACGAAGACCGAGAGCGACAGCAGCGCCGTGGTCTGCCCGAGGGTCTCGGTGCCGAACACCCGCCCGACGACGACGGTCACGAGCAGCTTCGCGATGCCCTGCACCCCGATGCCGACCGTGGCGAGCACGGCCGACGAAGCCACCGAGGACGACGGTGCCGCAGAAGCAGCAGGCCCGCTCACCGCGCCAACGCCTGTTCCACCCAGCCGCGCCGGTGCGCCCGCACCCCGAGCGTCACCGCCCGGACCCCGACGTACCCGAGGGCGAAGGCCGCCCACAGCCCTGCGAGCGTCCCACCGGCCCACCAGAGCAGCGGCAGGTACACGACGAGGTTCAGGCCTCCGGCGATGGCCAGGTACCGCGCATCACCGGCGCCGATCAGCACCCCGTCGAGCACGAAGACGTACCCCGCGACGGGCATCCCGACGGCGATGAGCACCAGCACGACGGGCAGGGCGTCCCGCACCGCCTGCGAGTCCGAGAACACCGGCCCGAGCACCCCGCTCACGGCCAGGGTCAGCACCCCGAGCAGCACACCGCCGGCGATCCCGAGCAGCACGAGCCGTCGCGTCACCAGTCGCACCCGCTCCGGGTCACGTCCGCCGAGTCCGTGTCCGACGAGCGCCTGCCCGGCGATCGCCAGGGCGTCGAGCGCGAACGCCAGCGTCGAGAAGACGGTCAGCCCGACCTGCGTCGTCGCCAACCCGGTGGTCCCCAGCCCGGCAGCGGCCCCGACGGTCGCGAGCATCGCGATCCGCAGCGACGCAGTCCGCAGGAACAGCCACGCCCCCGACCGCAGGGCCCGGGCGACGCCGGAGGCGCCGGGTCGCAGCGGCGCCCCGGATGACCGAGCGGCGCGCACCGCGATGCGCACGTAGACGACGGCCATCGCCCACTGCACGATGACGGTGCCGGCGGCGGATCCCTCGACGCCCCAGCCGGCGCCGTAGATCAGGACGGCGTTGAGCAGCCCGTTCGCGACGAACCCGATGGTCGCGACGACGAGCGGGGTCTTCGTGTCCTGCAGCCCACGCAGCAGCCCGGTCGAGGCGGTCACGACCAGGATGCCCGGCAGCCCGATCAGGGAGATGGTCAGGTACGCGGTCGCGGCGGCCGACACCTCGGCCGAGGCGCCGAACAGGTCGACGAGCGGCCCGGCGAGCGGCCACCCGACCAGCGCCAGCACCACCCCCAGCACGAGCGCGAGCCACATCCCGTCGATGCCCGCGTGCACGGCTCCGCGACGGTCGCCACCACCGAGTGCCCGTGCCACGGCCGGGGTCGTCGAGTACGCCAGGAACACCAGCAGCCCGGTCACCGTCGACAGCACGGCACTCGCGAGTCCGACGGCCGCCAGCGGCGTCGCCCCGAGGTGCCCGACGAGCGCGGTGTCGGTCAGCAGGAACAGCGGCTCGACCACGAGCGCTCCGAGCGCGGGCACCGCCAGCCGCACGATGTCGCGGTCGACCGCGCGCCGCTCAGCGGTCACAGCGGGTCGCGTCGGTCGGTGCACCGACCCATTCTGTCGGCGATGCCGACCCGTCGTCGTCGCCGGGCGGGGTGGACGCGACCCCGTGACGGACTGGAGGCCCGTGGCCGTGTCCGCCACGGGCCTCCAGTCCGGTGGTCCCACGTCGTCAGGCCGGACGCGCGTTCCGGCCGACCACTCGCGTCAGTCGGCGCGCGGTTCCGCGGGGACGGCGCCGGTGGCGGCGTGTGCGGGGTCGGCGACCTCGGTCGACGGCTCGTCGGTGCCGCGGGCCCGGCCGATGACGTCCATCACGTGGTAGACGACGATCGCGGCGATCGTGCCGACGATGATGCCGCCGAAGCTCGCCTGGCCGAAGCGGAACGTGAAGTCGGCGATGCCGATGATCAGGGCGATTCCGGCCGTCAGCTGGTTCTTCGGCTTCGAGAAGTCGACTCGGTTCTCGACCCAGATCCGGATGCCGATGACGCCGATCAGGCCGTAGAGCGCGGTGGTGGCGCCGCCGAGCACGCCGGCCGGCACCGAGGAGATGACGGCGCCGATCTTCGGCGACAGGCCGAGCAGGACGGCCGCGATGGCGGCGACCCAGTAGGCGGCGGTGGAGAAGACGCGGGTGGCGGCCATGACACCGATGTTCTCGCCGTAGGTGGTGGTGGCGGAGCCGCCGCCGACGCCGGCCAGCACGGTCGAGATGCCGTCGGCGAAGAGCGCCCGACCGGTGAGCGGCGTGAGGTCACGGCCGGTCAGCTGCCCGACGCCCTTGACGTGGCCGACGTTCTCGGCGACCAGCGCCAGGACGACCGGCACGAACGCCAGGTAGATCGCGAGCTGCGAGGGGTCGAACGCGGGAGCGGTGAACTCCGGCAGACCGATCCACGGTGCTGCGTCGACCTTCGAGAAGTCGACCTGGCCGCCGATGAGCGCCGCGACGTAGCCGACGAGCACACCGATGACGATCGACAGCCGGCCGATCAGGCCCTTGAACAGGACGGTGACCAGGATGATCGCCGCCAGGGTGATGAGCGCGATGACCGGGGCCGCCGTGAAGTTGTCGCGGGCCGCCGGAGCCAGGTTGAAGCCGATCAGTGCGACGATCGCGCCGGAGACCACCGGGGGCATCAGCCGGTCGATCCACCCGGCGCCGGCCAGGTGCACGACGAGCCCGACGATCGCGAGCAGCGCACCGACGACGATGATGCCGGACAGGGCGAGCGGGATGCCGCCGATCTTGGTCGCCGCACCGATCGGGGCGATGAACGCGAACGACGAGCCGAGGTAGCTCGGCAGGCGGTTGCCCGTGATGAGCAGGAACAGGATCGTGCCGATGCCGCTGAACAGCAGCGTCGTCGACGGCGGGAACCCGGTCAGCAGCGGCACCAGGAACGTGGCGCCGAACATCGCGACGACGTGCTGCACGCCGAGGCCGATCGTCCGGGGCCAGGTGAGCCGTTCGTCGGGTGCCACGATCGTCGTCGCGGAGACGGTCTTGCCGTCTCCGTGCAGCTTCCACGGAAGTCCCATGCGATGACCGTACCGGCAGCGATGCACCGGTGACGACCCGGATCGACCTGCCCCATGGGGTCGGTGGCTATCGTGGACCGCATGACCGACGTCGCACGTGCCTCCGGCATCCACACTGACGAACTCGACCCCGCGGTGCGCCCCCAGGACGACCTGTACCGCCACGTGAACGGGACCTGGATCGAGGCGACGCCGATCCCCGACGACAAAGCCCGGTACGGCTCCTTCACGGTGCTGGCCGAAGCCGCCGAGATCGCCGTGCGCGACATCATCGAGCGCTCGCAGCAGGCCGCCCCCGGCACCGAGGAGCGCAAGGTCGGTGACCTCTTCACCTCCTTCACCGACGAAGCGCGGCTCGAGGAGCTCGGCACCGCACCGATCGAGCACCTGCTCGCCGAGATCACCGAGATCCAGTCCGTGCCCGAGGTCATCGCCGCCGTCGGCCGCTTCGAGCGCATCGGCCTGCCGAGCTTCCTGCAGCTCTTCGTCGACAACGACCCGGGCGACCCCGAGTCCTACGTCGTGTTCCTGGAGCAGTCCGGCCTCGGGCTGCCCGACGAGTCGTACTACCGCGAAGAGCGCTTCGCCGACATCCGCGAGAAGTACCGCGAGTTCGTCGCGGCGATGTTCCCGCTCGCCGGCCTCGACGACGGCGGCGCCCGAACCGAGCACGTCATCGCGCTCGAGACGGCGCTCGCCGCCCAGCACTGGGACAACGTCACGACCCGCGACAGCCAGAAGACCTACAACAAGCTGCCCTGGGCCGAGGTCGCCGCGCTCGCGAAGGGCGTCGACCTGCAGACCTGGTGGCAGGCCATCGACGCCCCGGCCGGCGCGTTCGAGACCGTCGTGGTGCGCGAGCCCTCGTTCATCACCGGCCTGGCCGACCTGCTGAACGACCAGCCGCTCGAGGTCTGGAAGGACTGGCTGCGCTGGCAGGTCATCCGTGGCTCCGCCGCGTACCTGACGAGCGCGTTCTCGGCCACGAACTTCTCGTTCTACGGCACCGCACTGACCGGTGCGCCCAAGCAGCGCGAGCGCTGGAAGCGTGGCGTCTCGCTGGTCGAGGGCGCGATGGGCGAGGCCGTCGGCCGCATCTACGTGCAGGAGCACTTCGACGAGACCTCGAAGGCCAAGATGGACGACCTCGTCGCCAACCTGGTCGAGGCGTACCGACAGAGCATCACCGCGCTCGACTGGATGACCGACGAGACCCGTGCCCGTGCGCTCGACAAGCTCGACAAGTTCACGCCGAAGATCGGCTACCCGGTGAAGTGGCGCGACTACTCGGCGCTGCCCGTCCTGTCCGACGACCTGGTCGCGAACGTCCGCGCCGTCGCCTCGTTCCAGGTCGACCGCGAGCTCGGCAAGATCGGCAAGCCGATCGACCGCGACGAGTGGTTCATGACGCCGCAGACGATCAACGCGTACTACAACCCCGGGTTCAACGAGATCGTGTTCCCGGCCGCGATCCTGCAGTTCCCGTTCTTCGACGCGAACCGCGACGCCGCCGCCAACTACGGCGCGATCGGTGCCGTCATCGGGCACGAGATCGGCCACGGCTTCGACGACCAGGGGTCGCAGTACGACGGCGACGGCAAGCTCGAGAACTGGTGGACCGAGGCCGACCGGGCGGCGTTCGAGGAGCGCACGAAGGCCCTCATCGCCCAGTACGACGCCCTGGTGCCGACCGAGGTACCCGACAGCCACGTGAACGGTGCCCTGACGATCGGCGAGAACATCGGCGACCTCGGTGGCCTGTCGATCGCGTGGAAGGCGTACCTGCTGTCGCTCGACGGCCAGGAGCCCCCGGTCGTCGACGGCCTCACCGGTGCCGAGCGCTTCTTCCTGAGCTGGGCACAGGCCTGGCGCATGGCGATCCGCCCGGAAGAGGCGGCTCGTCTGCTGAGCATCGACCCGCACTCGCCCAACGAGTTCCGCTGCAACCAGGTCGTGCGGAACATCGACGTCTGGTACGACACCTTCGGCGTGACCGAGCAGGACGCGATGTACCTCGACCCCGCCGAGCGCGTCGCGATCTGGTGATGACGGAGCCGGACGCGGCCCGGTCGTCGCGCCGCCGGCGACCGGACGACCGCCCAGCAGGTGGCGGCCGCGGTCGTGGGCGGCACAGCGGCCGGCCCGACGACCGCTTCACCGCCACCACCGAGGCCCTCGGCGCCCTCGCGCTCGAGGGCGCCGGGGTCAGCGCCTCGGTGATCGACACCTCCAGCGGCAAGGCCCTGCTCGCGATCGACGACACCCTGGTGCAGCCGGTCGCGAGCCTGGGCCGCGTCCTGCTGCTCATCGAGGTCGCCGCCCAGCTCGAGGACGGCCGCCTGCACGGTGACCGACTGCAGCGCATGGCCCGCGACACCGCGACCGGCGCCGGCCTGTGGCAGTTCCTGCAGGAGCCGACCATGCAGGTGCCCGACCTGGCGACCCTGGTGGGGGCCACCGCCGACGCCTGGGCCATGAACGCACTGCTGTCGACCGTGGGCATCGACGCCGTCCGGGAGCGCGCGGAGTCCCTGGGCATCGAGCGCACGGCGTTGATCGACCGCGTGCGGGACCGCCGCGGCCCGGACGACGCCCCCGACGCCTCCGTCGCACCGACCGGGGAGCTGTCGTGGGTGATGCGCGGACTGGCGCTCGGCGAGGTCGTCGACGAGGCGGTGTCGAACCGGGTGCTCGGCTGGCTGTCCCTGGCGAGTGACCTGAACCTGGTCGCCGGGTCCTTCGGGCTCGACCCCCTGGCGCACCGTGCGCTCGACCACGGGCTGCAGGTCGTCGCGGTCACCGGGTCGAGCACCGGCGTGCGGGCCGAGGCGGGGATCCTGCGGGGGCCCGGGTCGTCGGTCAGCTACGCCGTGACGGTGACCTTCGACGACGCCTCGTTGCAGCGGCGGTTGGCCGTCGTCGAGGCGCTGCGGACCATGGGCACCGAGGTGCTCGAGGCCGTGCACGCCCCGGCTCGTCGCTGAGGAGCATGATGCTGGGCATGACCCGGTACCTGATCTCCTTCGACGAGGGCACGATGGTGTTCCCCATGGCCGACCTGCCGGCCGTCTCCGAGGCGTCGCACGCCGTCGTCCGACAGGCGAAGTCCGCCGGTGTGTGGGTGTTCGGCGGCGGGATGATGGAAGCGTCGGCCGGCGCGGTCGTCGAGACCGACGGCACCGTCCACGATCCCGCCACACGCCCCGGTAAGGACACCTTCATCGGGGGTTTCTCGGTGATCGATGTCGAGAGCCGGGCAGATGCACTGGCCTGGGCCGCCCGCATCGCCGAGGCCTGCCGCTGTGCGCAAGAGGTGCGCGAGATCATGGACGACCCCGAGTCCTGAACGCGTTCGGTCAGGGGACGCAGACCGACTCGGCGCTCAGGCTCAGCCCGTCGACGGTGCCCCGGATGCTCGCCGTGGCGGGGTCCGCCCCGGTCGACGACGACCAGTAGTCCCGCCCCATCGCCCGGCCGCTGACCCTGAAGCCCTCCGACGTCCACAGCGCGGTCACGGCGTCGAACGGCTCCTGCGCGTCGTCGACGATCTGGAACACCGGCACGACGCTGGACGCCGTCGCGCGGGTGCCGGTCGCGTCGGGCGACCAGCTGGACCCGGTCGGGGCGCACTGTTCGGTACCCGTGGTCACGGTTGCCGGGACCCCGGCGGCGTCGGCGGAGCGCTCGAGGAACGCTCGGAGCGTCGCGGCCCGGTCGCTGACGTCGGCGGGCACCCACGGGGTCGGCGACGGGCCCGACGTCGGGGTGCCCGGGGCAGTGGCGTCCTGCGGCTTCTCGGCGTCGAGGGGGAGTCCGAGCCAGCCGCTCGTCCCGTCGAGGCCGACGGAGAACGCGGTGCGCGGAGCGCGGTGTGCATCGGCGGCTTCGTCCTTCGTCCGGACGAGGACGTCGGCGACGGCGCCGAGTCGTTCGCCGGAGATCGACAGGTACGGGCGTTCGGCCTCGGCAGCCGTGCCGGTGGGGGCCTGCGCTGTGTCGGCCGGGGCCTGGGCCGCGTCGGCGTAGGTCGTGCCCGGTGAGTAGTACAACTGCTCGACGTCGTGGTGACCGTCGCCGACGAACCCGTCGATCGTGCGCAGGAGTGCTCGGCCGGGCTGTGTCGCCGTGATGCCCACGGACACGTCACCACGGAGCAGGGAGGCCGGGTGATCATCGAGGATCGGCCGGGCCTGCTCGACGGCGTCGCTGAAGCTGATGCCCTGCACGAGCCGGATCGTTGCATCGGACGGCGTCAGCCACAGCCGACGCACGAAGGGCTCCGCACGCAACCGACCGGCCAGCTCGACGACGTCGGCGTCCATCGGGTCGATGATGACCGGAGCCGAGGCCCGGCCGCGCGGCACGTCCACGCTCACCGTCAGCGTCGTCCCGGTGACACCCCGCGCTGCCGTGTGGCGGATCCGTTCGGCGACGGCGAGGTCGGTGGTGTCGGTCGTGACCTCGAGCGACGCGATCCAGTGGTTCCGATCGTCCTTCGCGTCGACCGGACGGACCTCGCCGTCGGCCGTGTCGACCCCGGGCAGTCGTTCGATCCGGGTGATGAGCTTCGCGAGCGCCGATTCCGACCCAGCCGGCGGTGGTGGCGACGTGCACGCGGCGAGGGCGAGCACGACGCCGAGCGCGGTCGCGACGGCTGCCGCTGAACGTGTCCGTGCGCGAGCCCCCATGCGTCCGAGTCTAGGAACGGCATCACGCCGCACGGAATCGGTCGCGAGACCCATCCGTGCTCAGCGCAGGAGCACGAAGGAGCGCAGCGGCTGCGGTTCCATGTCGTGGGCCTCGACGAAGCCACGCGACTCGTAGAACGCCCGCTGCCCCGGCTCGTCGTCGGTGAGCAGGACCGTCTGGCGAACGCCGGCGTACCGCTGCAGGACGGCGTCGAGCAGTGCGCCGCCGATACCGCACCGGTGCGCGGACGGCAGGACCAGGACGTCCTGCACGTACACGATCGTCACCCCGTCGGAGACCGTGCGGACCAGACCGAGCAGGCGCCCGTCGTCGTCGCGGGCCGTCAGCACGGTGTGGGAGCCGGCGATCGCCGCGGTCAGGGCTGCGGGGTCCTGCGTGTACGCGGTCCACCCGACGGCGTCGTACAGCGCCACCAGCTCATCGGTGCCGGGTCGTTCGTCGCTGTTCGTGGTGGTCACGGTGCCCATCGTGCCCGACCGCTACGAGGTCGCCTGCCCCTCCGGCACGAACGCCTGCACGGCCAGCAGTGAGGCATCGGCCGACGCACACGCCTGGAAGTCGGTGTCCTTCACGAACAGGGACTGCTTCGACCCGGGCGGGTACACGCGGAAGCCGTCCGGGGTCTCGGGCGAGCAGTCGCCCGCCGAGTAGTTCTCGGCTCGAACGATCTTGAGCGGTGCGACGGCGGTCTTGCCGGGAGCGAGTGTGACGGTCGGGTGCGGGGAACTCTTCTCCGCGATCGCCGCCGCTCCGATCTGCTTGCCGGTGCCACCCCCGACGAACGAGACGCCGGGCCACCCCTGCACGGTGCAGGTCGTCGACCCGGTGTTCTCGAGCACCAGGTGCACGATGACGCTGCCGGCGGCACCACCGCTGCCGGCCTCGATGCGACCGGCCAGCGACGGCACCGCGCACCGGTCGCCGGAAGCCTCGCCGGTGGCACCGGATCCGGCGGACGAGCCGGACCCGGTGGACGGTGCTGCCGAGGCGGACTCCTCGGACGACTGCGGCGCAGATGCCGACGCGGACGGCGACGGCGCGGGCGCGGTGACGGTCTCGGTGGCGGCGGGCTGCCCGTCCGAGGCGCACCCCGCCAGGGTCCCGACGGCGACGAGCCCGGTCACGACGAGCAGGAACTTCGATCGGCTGCTGCGTTGCATGGTGCACAGGCAACCACCGAACGCCGCATCCGGTTCGGTCGGCGTCCAGGGATCACGGGCACACTCCGAGGCAAGCAACCCGAGCAGCGGAGGTCGGACATGACGGGCAAGCACGAACAGGCACGAGGCGACGAGGGTCGCGCGGACGGGGTCGAACCCCGCGCCGGAGCCTTCACGGACAGCGAGATCCCGGGCGAGGAGCACGTCGAGTCGACGGAGCCCGTCGGCGAGTTCGTCTCGAGCGACATCCCCGGCGAGACGCGTCCGACCGGGGACGGACCCGACGGCGAGTACGTCGACTCGGACATCCCCGGCGAGGCCGAGCCGGTCCAGAACGGCGAGGTCGGCGAGTACACCGACACCGACAAGGCCTGACGAACCCGAGCGGAAGCGAGCCCATGCTCAAGGATGAGTACTCATCCTCGAGCATGGGCTCCTCTGCGTCGTCGCTCTGCGCCTGACGGTCAGTCGATGAGCTCCGCCGCCACCAGGCGGCGGAGCGTCTCCACGCCCGCAGGCGGGCAGCGGTCCGCGTCGGCGGAGGTGACCCACTCGACCTCGTCCACCTCGGCCGAGGCGACGGGCGTGGCGGAGTCCAGCGGGCCTCCCGGCCGGACCAGGAACAGCGTCATCGCGACCATGGTCCCCGGAGCCTGCCCGTGGGCGGGCTCGAGCACGACGCCGAACGGGTCGACGTCGTCGGCGGTGAGCCGCAGGCCGGTCTCCTCGAGCGCCTCGCGGACGGCGGCCTCGACGTCGGTCTCGTGCGGCTCCGCCTTGCCGCCGGGCAGGTAGAGCACGTCGCGCGCCCGGGCGCGCACCATCAGGACACGTCGGTCACGCACCAGCAGCAGCGCACTCACGCGCAGCGTGGGCGGTTGCGGAGCGGCCTGGAGGCTCAGCTCGCGTCCGCCTGGTCGTCGCGATCCGAGGCGGTCGGGCCCAGTGCCGTGCGGTCGGCGAGCGGGACAACGGGCGACGGCAGCTCCGGCTCAGCCTCCGGCCGGACGCCGTACAGGGAGTCGATCGCCCCGACGAACTCCTCGCCGCGACCGGCGCGACCGAGCTCACGAGCGCGGACCGAGGGACGGTGCAGCAGGACGCCGACCAGGTGCCGGAGCGCCCGCTCGGTGTGCTCGACGGACTCGCCGTCGGCGTCCGCGCGGCGCTTGGCCCGCTCGATCTCGTCGTCGAGGATGTCGAACACGTGCTTGCGGAACGCCACGAGCGCGGGGGTCGTCGACTGCTCCATCGCCTGGGCGCGGAACCGGGACACGGCGTCGTCGACCATCGCGCGGGCCTCGGACTCGGCGTTCAGCTCGGAGATCGGGGCGTGGATGCTGATCGTCTCGAGGTCGAGCAGTTCCACGCCGTCGACACCGGCGGCCGCGGGGTCGACGTTGCGGGGGAGCCCGAGGTCGATGACGATGCGGCGGACCCCGTCGTCGAGGTCGGCCGGTGCGACGACCGGGACCTCGCTCGAGGTGCAGGTGATCAGGACGTCGCTCTCGCCGATGGCCTGGCGCAGGTCGCGGGCGGCGACGAGGTCGTGCTTGGCGGCGAACCAGGGAGCCCGGCCCGACGGCGAGAACACCTGGATGTTCGTGGCGCCGCGGTCACGCAGGGCGGCGATGGTGGTGGCCGCGTAGCTGCCGGTGCCGACGAGCAGCACGCGGGTGCGGGCCCAGTCGGTGACCCGCGACGAGGCGAGTTCGAGGCCGAGGCGCACGAGCGACCGGCCGGCGGCGCCGATGCGGGTGCGGGTCTTGACGCCGCGTGAGGTGTGCGCGGCCTCTTGGAACAGGCGCTCGAGGTCCGAGGTGGTGGTGCCGTTCGACCGGGCGTCCTCGAGCGAGCGACGGACCTGGCCGGAGATCTCGGTCTCGCCGACGACGACGGACTCGAGTCCGCTCGACACGGCGAACAGGTGCTGCACGACGTCCTTGCCGTCCAGCACGTTGACGGAGTCCAGCACCTCGGTGGCGTCCAGGTCGCTCGCGGCGGCCACGGCCTGCACGGTGGCGGAGACGGCGGAGTCGCTCTCGTCGCCCGCGATGTCGAGGTACGCCTCGAAGCGGTTGCAGGTGGCGAGCACCACGGCACCGTCCAGGACGCCGGCATCCGTGACGAGTCGGCTGGCTGCCGCGGGTGCACCGATGCTCAGTCGCTCCAGGAGATCGAAGCTGGCGTTGCGATGCGACGCCGTGAGACAGATGAGCACGTAGTCAATGGTAACGCGCTCGATGGGAGAATCATCCGGTGACCGAAGCGACGACCACATCCCTCCCCGACTCCCACCCCCTGGCATCAGGGCGGACGAGTGGTTCCCGCCTGGTCCGGGCCCTGCGGGGTGACCGTCCGGAGACGCTCCCGGTGTGGTTCATGCGGCAGGCCGGACGGTCCCTTCCGGAGTACCGGGAGCTTCGGATCGGCACAGCCATGCTCGACGCGTGCCTCGACCCGGAGATGGCGTCGGAGATCACCCTGCAGCCGGTCCGCCGGCACGGGGTCGACGCGGGCATCTTCTTCAGCGACATCGTCGTGCCGATCAAGCTCGCCGGAGTGGACGTCGAGATCGTCCCCGGTCGTGGGCCGGTGCTCTCGTCGCCGATCCGCACCCCCGCCGACGTCGACGCCCTCGAGCAGCTCGACCCCGCGGCCCTCGCCCCGATCGAGCAGGCCGTCCGACGCACGGTCGAGCAGCTCGGCGACACCCCGCTGATCGGTTTCGCGGGGGCACCGTTCACCCTTGCCGCCTACCTGGTCGAGGGTGGCCCGTCCAAGGACCACATCCGCGCCCGCACGCTCATGCACGCCGACCCCGAGACCTGGTCGCGGCTGCTCGCCTGGGCCGCCGAGGTGTCCGGGATGTTCCTCCGGGCACAGGTGCTCGCCGGGGCCTCGGCCGCGCAGCTCTTCGACTCGTGGGTCGGGTCGCTGTCCCGCGCCGACTACGTCCGGTCCGTCGCACCGCACTCCGCCCGGGCGATGTCGCACGTCGCCGAGCTCGGGGTGCCGCGCATCCACTTCGGCGTCGGGAGCGGCGAGGTCCTGGCCGACATGACGACCTTCGGCACGGACACCGTCGGCGTCGACGCGGTCGGGGTCGACTGGCGCCTGCCGCTCGACCAGGCGGTCCAGCGCGTCGGCACCGGCGTCAGCGTGCAGGGCAACATCGACCCGGCGATGCTCTCGGCGCCGTGGGACGTCCTCGAAGCGCACGTCCGCGACGTCGTCCGTCGGGGCGGTGCCGCACGGGCCCACATCGTGAACCTCGGCCACGGGGTCCCGCCCGAGACCGACCCGGCCGTCCTGACCCGGGTGGTCGAACTGGTCCACTCGCTCGGCGACGGTCGCACGGACGACGGTGCAGCGCAGGACGGAGCCGGCGCGTGACCGACGTCGTCGTGGTCGGCGGCGGGGTCGCCGGGCTCGTCACCGCCCGTGACCTCGCCAAGGGCGGCGCCCACGTGGTGCTCGTCGAGTCCTCGGGCGAGCTCGGGGGCATGATCCGTCGGCACACCGTCGGCGGGATCGACCTGGACATGGCGGCCGACTCGTTCGCCACCCGCACGGACGCCGTCGGCCGCCTGGCGATCGAGCTCGGACTCGGCAACGACGTCGTCGCCCCCGACCCGCGCGGCGCCTGGCTGATGACCCGCGACGGCCGGACCTCCCCGATCCCGGCGACCGGGCTCCTCGGCATCCCGAGCACCCCGATGGCCGCCGACGTGCTGGCCGTGGTCGGGCAGAAGGGCGGCCTGCGCGCCCAGATGGACTCGCTGCTGCCGGCACCGGTGGGCGCCAAGGCCTCGTCGCTCGGCGAACTCGTCCGTCGGCGCATGGGGGAGCGGGTGCTCGACGACCTCGTGGTGCCGATCGCCGGTGGCGTGCACTCCACGCACCCCGACCAGCTCGACCCCGACCGGGTGGCTCCGGGCCTGCGTGCCGCACTGCTCCGCGAGGGCTCACTCGCCCGGGCCGTGCTGTCGCTGCGGGCGCGCGCGGCTGCCGGCACCCCGGTGCAGGGGATCCGCGGTGGGACGGTGCGCCTGGTGGACGAGCTCGTCGCCGACATGGAGACCTACGGGGTCGACGTCCGGCTGCACACCCGGGCAACCCGCATCGAGGCGCACGCGGTCGAGGTCGTCAGCGCCGACGGCTCCACCGAACGGCTGCCGGCCCAGCACACCCTGTCCTCCGTCGCCGACCCAGAGCGCACGGCAGCCCCCGACCGGACGGGCATCCAGCTCGTCACGCTCGTCGTCGACCAGCCGGAGCTCGATGCCGCCCCGCGCGGCACCGGGATGCTCGTGCACCCCGACGCCCAGGCGGTGGCGGCGAAGGCCCTCACGCACGCGACCGTGAAGTGGCCGTGGCTGGCCGACGTGGCGGACGGACGCCAGGTCCTGCGGCTCAGCTACGCGACCACCGGGACGGACCCTGCGGGCGTCGCCACGAGCCTCCCGGTCGACCCGACCGACCCCGTCGGCAGCCGCGCGCTGCAGGACGCGTCCACGCTCCTCGGTGTGCCGATCACGGCCGACCGCGTCAGCGGCGCCGCACGCGTCGGCTGGTACGGACCGGACCTGGCCGCGGCCGGGTTGGCCGAGGGCGTCGTCGGCATCGGTGAGGCCTCGACCGGACGGGGTCTGGCGGGCATCATCGCCGCCGCTCGGACGGCAGCCGACGAGATCCTCGGTTCCTGAGCGGACCGCGCAGCCCCTGAGGGCTACTGTTGGTGAGACCGCCGGACGTATTCCGTTCGGTGCATGACCACCGCACAACCAATGCACGGAGGAATCGCACATGCGCGGAAAGCTCCTGTTCGTCGCCGGCGCCGCACTCGGGTACGTCCTGGGATCGCGAGCCGGACGGGCGCGGTACGAGCAGATCAAGACCGTCAGCGGCAAGGTCTGGAACAGCAACGGCGTCCAGAAGGGCGTGCACGTCGCCGAGGACTTCATCGCCGACAAGACCCCGGACGTCGCCGAGTTCATCGGTGAGACGACCAAGAAGGCCGTCCGCAAGGTCGGCCAGAAGAAGGACACCACCACCTCATGACCGACACCCGCGATCGCAAGTCGCGTTCGCTGTTCGGCCTGGTCGGCGACGTCCCGAAGCTCGTCAAGGGCCTGGTCAAGGGCGAGATCGACCTGCTCAAGGCCGAGATGCTCGCGAAGGCGAAGATCTTCGGCCTCGCAGCCGGTCTGCTGGTCGGTGCGCTCGTCGTCGTGCTCTACGCGATCGGCGTCCTGCTGACCGCAGCCGTGATGGGCCTCGCGACCGTGATGCCGGCGTGGCTGGCCGCACTGGTGGTGGCCGTGGTGATGCTGATCATCGCCGCGATCCTCGGCCTGATCGGCTGGAAGCGCCTGAAGAAGGGCCTGCCGATCACCCCGAAGCGCACGATCGCCAGCGTCAAGGACGACATCAACGCGGTGAAGGGCCTCGGCAAGAAGCCGACCCCGCCGACGCAGTACGGCAGCCGCAAGCCGGACGTCGACGGCCGCTCCTGAGCGCCGACAGCCCCGACAGCCGCACCACCGACGGAGGAACCGTGACCGACCCGCACGACGATCTCGCTGCTCGCGTCGCCGCGACCCGCGCCCAGCTGTTCGACACCCTCGACGCGATCGAGGACAAGCTCAACGTCCCGAAGCAGATCGGGATCGCGGCGTCGAAGTTCAAGCGCGGCCTCGACGAGAAGCCGGTGCCCTACCTGGCCGGTCTCGCAGCCGGTGTGGCGGTGGTCGGGGGTATCGTCGTGCTGGTGCTCCGACGGCGGTAGACCGCCCGAGCGCGGTCCACCGGATGCGGGGCGGCCAACACCCTGGCAACCGATAGGACAATGGATCCATGAGCTCCGACGCGCCCACGAACACCGGGCCCGTGCCCGCGCACGACCACCCCCACACGGAACCCGCCGAGACCGGTCACCCGGACTCCGGGATCGACCCGAACCTGCTGACGGCCTACGCCCTCTGGGCTGTGTTCCGCCGGCCCCTCGGTCCGGTCCACCGCGTCGGCGACGACGCCGTGGCCGAACTCGACACCGTGATCGCCAGCGCCGCCGAGCGCGGGGTCACGATCCGTGGCTTCTACGACGTCTCGGCCTTCCGTGCCGACGCCGACGTCATGGTCTGGCTGCACGGCGACGACGCGCAGGCCATCCAGGCCGTGCTGCGCGAGATCCGTCGCACCGGCCTGTTCCAGGACGCCGAGCCGGTCTGGCACGTGATGGCCATGCACCGCGAGGCCGAGTTCAACAAGCGGCACACCCCCGCGTTCCTGCGCGGCAAGGATCCCGAGGCGTGGATCACGGTGTACCCGTTCGTCCGCTCCTACGAGTGGTACCTGCTGCCGGAAGAGGAGCGCTCGAAGATGCTCCGCGACCACGGCGTCGCCGGCGCGAAGTACCGTCGCGTGCTCACGAACACCATCGCGACCTTCGCCCTGAGCGACTACGAGTGGATCCTGCCGCTCGAGAGCCCGGACCTCGTCGACCTGGTCGACCTGATGCGCGATCTCCGCTACACCGAAGCGCGCATGCACGTGCGCGAAGAGGTCCCCTTCTTCACGGGTCGTCGCGTGACGACCGCCGAACTCCCGGAGGTGCTGTCATGACCGACACCAGCATGATCACGAACGGCCAGGTCCTCGCCGCCACCCCCGCGGCGGCGTCCGGTCCCGAGCACGTCGAGACCCCGACCGCCTACGACGCGATCCTGCTCGCCGGCTTCGGTGGCCCCGAGGGCCAGGACGACGTCATCCCCTTCCTGCGGAACGTCACCCGCGGCCGCGGGATCCCGGACGAGCGTCTCGAAGAGGTGGCGCACCACTACCGCCACTTCGGCGGCGTGAGCCCGATCAACGCGCAGAACCGTGCGCTCAAGGCCGCGCTCGAGGCCGAGCTGGCGTCGCGCGGCATCGACATGCCGGTCCTCTGGGGCAACCGCAACTGGGAGCCCTACCTCGAAGAAGCCTTCACCGAGGCGGCGGACAAGGGCTACACGAAGCTCGTCGCCATCGCCACGAGCGCGTACTCGTCGTTCTCGAGCTGCCGGCAGTACCGCGAGGACTACGCCCGCGTGCTCAACGAGACCGGTCTGATCGACACCATCCAGATCGACAAGATCCGCCAGTTCTTCGACCACCCGGGCTTCGTCCGCCCGTTCATCGACGGCGTCCGCGACGGCATGGCCCGCGCGATCGCCGAGAACGAGGGCCTCGACGTCGCGACCGAGCTGCAGGTGCTCTTCTCGACGCACTCCATCCCCTCGACCGACGCCGCCCGCTCGGGCCCCGACTACCGCGGGTTCGACGAGCACGGCGCGTACGAGGCGCAGCACCTGGCCGTCGGCGAGGTCGTCCTCGACCAGGCCTGGGCCGAGCTCCTCGAGCAGCCCGAGCACGCGCACCTGCAGGGCACGTCGAAGCCCGCCTGGAAGCTCGTCTACCAGTCGCGCTCCGGCCCCCCGACGCAGCCGTGGCTCGAGCCCGACATCAACGACTACATGAACGAGGACCTCAAGGGCGGCCCGACGCGTGCCGTGCTGATCGTCCCGCTCGGCTTCGTCAGCGACCACATGGAGGTCATGTGGGACCTCGACGAGGAAGCCACCGAGACCGCCGGTGAGCTCGGCTTCTGGTCGCTCCGCACGCAGACCCCCGGCATCGACCCGGCCTACGTGTCCGGTCTCGTCGACCTGGTGCTCGAGCGCGTCAACGGCACGCCCAAGGCCGAGCGTCCGCACATGACCGACATCGGCCCCTGGTACGACGTGTGCCGTCCCGGGTGCTGCGAGAACGTGCGAGCGGGGTTCAAGCCCGCTGCCGCGGGCGTCGCTCCGTGACCGACACGACCGTGAACGACCCCAGCGCCACCGGGCACGACGGCCCGACCCCGATCCGGCTCGGCACCCGTGCCAGCCGGCTCGCGGTCGCGCAGTCACAGGACGTCGCCGACCGCCTGGCGAAGGCGGCTGGTCGCCCCGTCGAACTCGTCACCGTCACGAGCGAGGGCGACACGAACCGTGCCTCCCTCGCGTCGCTCGGCGGCACCGGTGTCTTCGCCAGCGCCCTGCGTGAAGCGCTCGTCGCGGGCGAGGTCGACGTGCTCGTGCACTCGCTCAAGGACCTGCCGACCGCGCCGTACCCGGGCCTGACGATCGGTGCCGTGCCGAAGCGTGCGGACGCCCGTGACGTCCTCGTCGCCCGGAACGGCGCCACCGTCGACACCCTGCCCGAGGGCGCGAAGGTCGGCACGGGTTCGCCCCGCCGTGCCGCGCAGCTCCGTGCGCAGCGCCCCGACCTCGACGTGGTCGACATCCGCGGCAACATCGACACCCGCCTCGGCCGGGTGGACGACGACCTCGACGCCGTGGTGCTCGCCGCCGCCGGCCTCGGGCGCATCGACCGCCTGTCGGCCGCCACGGAACTGCTCGACCTCGGCTTCTGGCCCAGTGCTCCCGGACAGGGCGCGCTCGCGGTGGAGATCCGCTCGGACGAGACCGACCGTGGGCTGCTCGCCGCACTCCGCAAGATCGAGCACGCCCCCACCCGCCTGACGGTGACGGCCGAGCGCGAGGTCCTCGCCAAGCTCGAGGCCGGCTGCTCCGCCCCGATCGGTGCGACGGCCGTGGTGGACGCCGAGCTCCTGCTCGTGTCCGCGACCGTCTACCGCCCCGACGGCACCGAGTACCGCACCGCGTCGCACGCGGCCGTGCTCGACGGGTCGGCGCAGGACCGTCTCGACGAGGCGCTCGCGGTCGGCGGTCGCGTGGCGACCGAGCTGCTCGAGAACGGCGCTGCCGACCTCGCCGACCTGGCGACCACCGTCGCCGAGGACACCACGGACGGGCCGTACACCGCGGGTCCCGGCCTCGCGACGCCGGCCGAGTAGGCGGTCACCACGGAACCCTCCACCACCGCGACGGACGAGGCGCGACCCCCGGTCGTCCTCGTCCCGCGTGGCGGTGCGTGGGGGGACCGGGTCGCCGAAGCGGCGCGGGTTCGAGGGCTCGCGCCCGTCGTCGTCCCCCTCATCACGGACGCTCCGCCGTCCGACCCCTCCGCGCTCGACGCTGCGGTCCGCCGCCTGGTCGCGTCCGGTGGGGCCGGGAGGTCCGGATCACCCGTTGCTGTCGGCGAACGAACCCCCGTGGCTGGTTACGCATGGGTGGTGGTGACCAGCGCGACGGCCGTGACGGTCCTGTCGGAACGCGTGGCGGGCCTCCCGGCCGGGGTGCGCGTCGCTGCGGTCGGCGAGCCGACCGCCCGTGCCGCGCGCGCTGCGGGCTGGGTCGTCGACCTGGTGCCGACCGAGACGTCCGCCGCGGGCCTGGTGCAGGAGTTGCCGGACACCGACGGCACCGTGCTGTTCCCCCGCTCCGAGATCGCGGCACCGACCCTCGTCGACGGCCTCCGTGCCCGCGGCATCGACGTGGACGACGTGGTCGCGTACCGTACCGTGGGGACCGGCGACGAGCCGATCACCCTCGAGACGACGCCCGCTGCGGTGCTCGTGACGAGCGGCAGCGTCGCCCGCGAGATCGCGCGCCGGATGACCCCGCTCGACCCCCGCACCATCGTGGCCTGCATCGGCCCCGGGACCGCGACCGACGCCCGTGCGGCCGGACTGCCCGTGCACGCGGTCGGACGCACCAGGTCCGCAGAAGCCCTGCTCGACGCCGTCGTCGAGGCACTGAACCCAACCACCCCCCACCAGGAAGGTCACCCGTGACTGGACGCTTCCCCCAGGTCCGCCCCCGTCGGCTCCGCGCCACCCCCGCGATGCGACGACTCGTGGCCGAGACCCGGCTCCACCCGGCCGAGCTCGTGCTGCCGATGTTCATCCGCGAAGGCGCGATCGACGCCGTGGACATCTCGAGCATGCCGGGGGTGCAGCAGCACTCCCTCGACTCGTTCCGCCGCGCGCTCGTCGACGCCGCGTCGGTCGGTGTGGGTGGCGTGAACCTGTTCGGCGTCCCGACCACGAAGGACGCCACCGGCTCCGGCGCGACCGACCCGGACGGCATCCTCAACGTGGCCATCCGGGTGGCAAAGGAAGAGGTCGGTGATGCCCTCGTGGTGCAGTCCGACCTGTGCCTCGACGAGTTCACCGACCACGGACACTGCGGTGTGCTGGCAGCCGACGGCTCCGTCGACAACGACGCCACCCTGCTGCGCTACCGCGACATGGCGGTCGCGCAGGCCGAGGCCGGTGCCGAGCTCGTCTGCATGAGCGGCATGATGGACGGCCAGATCGCCGCCGCACGTGACGCCCTCGACGGCGCCGGGCACGGCGGGACCGCGCTGCTCGCCTACGCCGCCAAGTACGCCTCGGCGTTCTACGGACCCTTCCGCGAGGCCGTGTCGTCATCGCTCGTCGGCGACCGCCGGACGTACCAGATCGACGCCGCGAACGGTCGGCAGGGGCTCCGCGAGGTCGAGCTCGACGTCGACGAGGGCGCCGACATCGTGATGGTGAAGCCCGCGATGAGCTACCTCGACGTGCTCGCCGAGACCGCGGCCACCTCGCCGGTCCCGGTCTGGGCGTACCAGATCTCCGGCGAGTACGCGATGATCACCGCAGCAGCGCAGAACGGGTGGATCGACCGCGACGCCGCCGCGATGGAGTCGCTCGTCGGCATCAAGCGCGCCGGTGCCGACGCGATCCTGACCTACTTCGCCGTCGACATCGCGCGGAAGCTCAACGAGGAAGCGGGCCTCCGCACCTCGGGCAGCACCGCGGACGTCGCCGGCATCGCCTCGACCGGGAAGGCCCCCGAATGACCACGAACGACCAGCTCTTCGGCCGTGCCAAGAACGCGATCCCGGGTGGTGTGAACTCCCCGGTCCGCGCCTACGGGTCGGTCGGCGGTACCCCGCGGTTCCTGGTGTCCGCGAAGGGCGCCTACGTCACCGACGCCGAGGGTCGCGAGTACGTCGACCTCGTCGCGTCGTGGGGCCCCGCGATCCTCGGGCACGCCCACCCCGGCACGGTCGAGGCCGTGCAGCAGGCCGCCGCGCGCGGGCTGTCGTTCGGGGCGTCGACCCCCGGTGAGACCGAGCTTGCCGAACTGGTGAAGCAGCGGGTGTCGGTGGACGGCGACGGCCCCATCGAGAAGCTCCGGATGGTGTCGACCGGCACCGAGGCCACGATGACGGCGATCCGGCTGGCCCGCGGCTACACCGGTCGCGACCTGCTCGTGAAGTTCGCCGGGCACTACCACGGGCACTCGGACTCCCTGCTGGCCGAGGCCGGCTCGGGCGTCGCGACCCTGGCCATGCCGGGCAGTGCGGGCATCACCGCCGAGACCGCGGCGCAGACCCTCGTACTGCCGTACAACGACCTCGACGCCGTCCGCCGGGCCTTCGACGAGCACTCCGAGCGCATCGCCGCCGTCATCGTCGAGTCCGCCGCGGCGAACATGGGCGTCCTGGCACCGGAGCGCGGCTTCAACCGTGCCCTGGCGCAGATCACCCGGTCGCACGGGGCGCTGCTCATCGTCGACGAGGTCCTGACCGGGTTTCGCGTCGGTGCTGCCGGCTGGTGGGGCCTCGAGGCGTCGAAGGTCGTGCCGGACGGTGCCGGGTGGAAGCCCGACCTCATCACGTTCGGCAAGGTCATCGGCGGTGGCATGCCGCTCGCCGCACTCGGCGGTCGGCGTGAGGTCATGGACTTCCTCGCCCCGCTCGGGCCGGTGTACCAGGCGGGGACCCTGTCGGGGAACCCGTTGGCCGTCGCCGCCGGCATCGCCACGCTGCGGGCCGCGACGCCGTCCGTGTACGAGTCGCTGAACCGCACGGCTGCGGTCATCTCCGCGGCCACGTCGGACGCCCTGTCGGCCGAGGGCGTCGCCCACACCGTGCAGCGCGCCGGCAACCTGTTCTCGTTCGCGTTCACCGAGCAGACACCGCGGAACTACGACGACGTGCGGGCGCAGGACGTGTTCCGCTACGCGCCGTTCTTCCACGCGATGCTCGACGCCGGGGTGACCCTGCCGCCGAGCGTCTTCGAGGCGTGGTTCGTCACGGCCGCACACGACGACCGTGCGGTCGGACGGATCCTCGACGCCCTGCCCGCGGCCGCGAGGGCTGCTGCCGCCGCGACCGTGTGACGGGCGTCGGGGCTCAGGAGCAGTCTGCCTTCGTGAAGGTCGTGTCGACGGTCTTCGACGAGCCCTCGAACTCGTAGGTGTACCGCATGTCGACGTCCTCGTCGAGGAGCTTCTTCGTCTCGCTGTTCGAGCAGAGGTTCGGCCCGACGGCGTCGCGGATGGCCCCCTCGGTGATCGAGGCCGGGTCGACGTTCGCCGACACCGTGTAGTCGTAGTGGATCGCGGCGCCCTCGGCCTCGATCCCGGTCCACGTCGTGACCGAGTCGACCTGCTTGGGCAGGTTGCTCTGCTCGCGGATCTGCTCGACGGCCTTCGAGACCTTCTCTTCCGTGGAGTCGCTGAAGGCCGCGTTGAGGCCCTGACGGACGAGGAACGCCACCACCACGGCCACGACGACGCCGAGCACCGAGATCAGGACGCGCTTGCCTCGGGACGACGACGACTTGGGCGGGGGTGCGTAGGGAGCGGCGCCGGCCGGGGCCTGGTACGGCTGGCCGGCGGGCGGCTGCTGCTGCGCGTAGGGCTGGCCGGCGGGCTGCTGCGGGTACTGCTGGCCGTTCGGCTGGCCCGTGTTCGGCTGCCCGTCGTTCGGCTGCGGTTCCGACCCCGGGTAGGGCGGCGGCGTGTTCGTCATGGTTCCCCCTGGTGACGGTCCGCGGCGTGACACCGTGGGGCGGTGCCGGGGTCCCTCCCCGACACGGGCCGCGGACACTGAACGGCCATTCAAGCACGCGTCAGGCGGATCGGCGTGCCGCCCAGCGCCCTTCCGACCGCAGGATCGCGAGCGGGAAGTCGAACGCGTGCGACACCGCCGACGACGTGATGACCTCGTCCGAGGTGCCCTGAGCAACGACGGCGCCGTCGCGGAGCAGCATCGCGTGCGACGTCGAGGCCGGCAGGTCCTCCAGGTGGTGGGTCACCATGACGCTGCCCAGCTCGGGGTGCCGGTGCCGCAGCGCGTCGACGGTCTCGAGCAGGTGCTCCCGTGCGGCGACGTCGAGGCCGGTCGCCGGCTCGTCGAGCAGCAGCAGCTGGGGTTCGGACATCAGAGCGCGGGCGATGAGGGCGCGTCCCCGCTCACCCTGCGACAGCACCGGCCAGCGGGCGTCCCGTCGTGCGCTGAGTCCGACGTCGGCGATGTGCTGCTCGGCCAGCGCGACCTGCTCGGCCGAGGGCTCCCACCGCATCATGAGGTCCGTCGTGCCGGTCAGCCCGGTGAGCACCGTCTCGAGCACCGTGAGCGGCGACAGCATCCGGTGCCGAGGGTCGACGTGGCCGATGTGCTCCCGGAGTTCGCGGACGTCGACGCGTCCGAGGCGGCGGCCGAGGACCTCGACCGTACCGGCGGTGGGGTGTCCGGTCGCGCCGAGGACAGCGAGCAGCGTGGACTTGCCGGCACCGTTCGGTCCGAGCAGCGCCCAGTGCTCCCCGCGCCGGACGGTCAAGTCGACGTCGTGCAGCAGGTCGCGGCCGGAGCGCGTGACGCGGACCCCGGTGGCGTGGATCAGGACGTCGTCGTGCGCGTCGGTCATGACCCCATCGTGCCCCACCGCGCCGTGACGTCGTCCACGTGCGCCCGTGCGACGTCGACGAACAAGCGAGCTGCGAGCCGAGCGGTCCCGACGTCACCGCTGCCGGCGGTGGCGTCGAGCGAGAGCCAGAGTGCCTCCGCGTCCCACTGCCGGAACGCCGGAGCCTCGGGCAGTGCGTACGCGAGCCTGGACATCACGAGGCGCAGCGCCGCACGCGTCCAGCGGTTGCCGGACTGCTCGGACAGGAACCGGGTGACGGCGAAGGCGCTCTCGGTGTAGCGGTGGTCGCGGACCTGGCCGTCGGCGCGGGCGCGTTCCACCAGCCGGTGGAACTCGTCGAGCGCCGGACCGTCGAGTCCGGGCAGGACGCGGACGGTCGCGTGGGCGAACACCCCGCTGATCAGCTCCATCGTGTCGCGCCACGTGGTGAGCGACGGTTCGACGACACGGTACCCACCGCCGCCGCCCTCGACCAGGCCGAGGTCGTGCAGCCACCGGACCGCTTCGAGCACCGCCTGGGGCGGGGCTCCCGTCCGGGCCACCAGGCCCTCGAGCGAGTGCGTCGATCCCGCTGGCAGCGAACCCGAACGCACGTCGCGGAGGAGTGCGCGGTGCACGGCACCCGCGCGCCGTTCGGAGGCGTCGTCGGCCGGTCGACTGGTCCGGGGTACCCCGATGTTCCGGCGGTGGACGTCGAACAGATCGTCCAGCACCTCGGCTGCCGCGGTGGCGTCGGCCGGGTCGCCGGTGTCCAGCGCCCGGGTGGACGTGGTGAACCAGGCGTCGACGTCGTGGACCGACCAAGCCCGGGTCGGCACGCGGGCCCAGCGCAACCGCTCGAACGCCCGATGGCCGAGGTCGCGGACCAGGGCGTTCGGGCAGTGGCCGAACCAGAACTGGCAGGTGGCGGAGAAAGCCGTGGGGTGCTCCGGCAGCCGCAGGGCCGCGGTCAGTGCGGCACGTGCGACCAAGCGCTCGTACTCACCGCGCTGCTCGGCGGTGAGCGTCGGGATCGTGGTCCGGAGCGCCGGGCCGATCAGGGCGATCCAGTCGTCGAGCGCATCCGACAGGTCGGCGTCGGACAGTTCCTCGTACAGCCACGTGTCGTCCGGACGTCGGGTCAGTAGCCCCAGGTCCTCCAGACGTGCGGCCGCACCCCGCACGTGGCCGCGCGGGACGGCCCATGCCCAGCGCATCGCGTCGAGGTCGACGGCGACGGGTCCGCGGGGCCCGGCGCGGACATGGGCGAGCAGCGCCTCGTACGCGTCGTCGTTCGACGCCGCCCACGGGTCGGCGTCACCCCACTCGCCGTCGACCACGGGGATCAGCCGCGGTCGGCGCGGACCGCCTCGATGTGCTGTTCGAAGTTGCGGGTGAGGGCGCGTCCGGCCTCGGCAGCGCCTTCGCCGTCGCGTTCGGAGAGGGCTTCGTGCAGGATCGAGAAGAACGCCTCGGATCCGTACTGCTCGAACGCCGGCGTGGGGTTGAGCGTGAAGCGGACCCGCTCCATGGCGCCGACGGCCGCGTTCTGCACCAGGGGGTTCCCGGAGTGCTCGACGGCGAACTCGATGATCTCGGTGAGGGCGCCGCTGAAGCCGTAGTCCCGCACCTTGCGCATGCGGTCGGCCTTGTCGAGCAGCACGGTGAGGGCTTCGACGTCCTCGTCGCTGTACTCGGGGACGCCCCAGCGCAGGCTGAGCTCGAAGAACCCGGCGGTCGCGCGGGTCGCGATGACCCAGTCCTCGAAGGTCGGGGTGGCGACGCGGGTGTACCGGTTCGCCTCCATCTCGACCAGGCCGATGTCGACGAGCTTCGCGATCGCCTCGCGGATCGGGGTGCGACTCACACCCAGCCACTGGACCAGCTCGTCGTCGTTCAGGCGCTCGCCGTGCTGCAGCGTGCCATCGCGCAGGGCCGCGAGCATCTTGTCGTAGACGACATCGCGCAGGAGCTTCCGGGGAGAACTCTCCACGGTGGACTTGGGGACCGGCATGTCATCTCCTCGAGGACGAAATCGACACTCGAAATCCTAGCGTGCCAATATGCAAACGTTTGCTAAATCAACCGCTCGGGAAACATCCCGGATCAGCCCGCCACGGCGACGACAGTCCGGCCGTGCACCCGGCCTGCGACGACCTCGGCCCCCACCGCGATGGCCTGCTCGGGCGTGACCGTGCGGGTGACGTCGGCCAGGAGCGCCGCGTCGAGGTCGGTCGCGAGCCGGTCCCAGGCCCGACGTCGGAGCTCGAGCGGGGCATCGACGGAGTTGATCCCGAGCAGCGAGACCGACCGCAGGATGAACGGCAACACGGTCGTCGGCAGCGCGGAGTCCTGCGCCAGCCCGCACGCCGTCACGGCACCGCCCCACGGAGTCGAGGCCAGGACGTTCGCCAGCGTGGTCCCGCCGACGCTGTCCACCGCTCCGGCCCAGGTTGCGCGCTGCATCGGCTTGCCCGGCTCGGACAGGGTGCCGCGGTCGACCACCTCGGTCGCCCCGAGTCGGCGGAGCGAGTCCGTGTTGGCCGCGCGACCGGTCGACGCCGTGATCCGGTACCCGCGGGCCGCCAGCAGTGCGATCGCCACGGTGCCGACCCCGCCGGACGCCCCGGTCACCAGCACCGGCCCGTCGTCCGGCGCGACGAAGCGCTCGAGCGCCAGCACACTGAGCATCGCCGTGAACCCCGCGGTGCCGATGGCCGCCGCGAACGAGTCGTCGATCGCCTCGGGCAGCACGACGAGCGACCCGGACGGCACCACGGCCTGCGTTGCCCAGCCCCCGTGCCGGGTCTCACCCAGGCCAGCGCCGTTCAACACCACCCGGTCACCGATCGCGACCTCGTGCACGCCCGGCCCGAGCCCCGACACCGTGCCGACGACGTCGATCCCCGGCACGAGTGGATCGAGCCGGGCGACGCCGGGGTTCCGCGCGAGAGCCAGGCCGTCCTTGTAGTTGACGCTCGAGTACGTGACGTCGACGAGGGCCTCGCCCTCGGCCGGATCCGGCAGGTCGACGTCGGTGACGGTGGGCGGGGCTGTACTGGACACGAGGACGGCGCGGGTCATGCGCCGGACGCTACCCCGGGCCTCCCGGCGGCCTGCCCGTTCTTTCCCAGAACGCGTGCGATGCCTGGTGGATTGGGGCGTACCGGGGCAGAACATCCGACCAGGTACGCCCGATTCGACCCGGTACGCCCGAAACCGCCCAGCCCAGCCCAGCCCCGCCACGACCCCAGCCCGCCCCACCTAGCCGAACATGATGGCGGCCTCGTCGAACCGCGCCTGCGGCACGGTCTTGAGCTCGCCGAGCGCCTCCTCGAACGAGACGTGCTCGATCTCGGTGCCCCGCAGCGCCACCATCCGGCCCCAGCGCTCCTCGACGACCGAGTCGATCGCCGCCAGCCCGAGCCGGGTCGACAGCACCCGGTCGTACGCGGTCGGCGTGCCACCGCGCTGGATGTGCCCCAGGGTCGTGGCCCGCGTCTCGATGCCCGTCATCTCCTCGATGAGGGGCGCGAGGCGCTCGCCGATGCCACCGAGTCGCGGGCGCCCGAAGGCGTCGAGTCCGCGCTCGGTGTGCGCCGTGTCCTCGTGGTCGGGGACGAAGCCCTCGGCCACCACCACGAGCGGTGCGCGACCGCGGTCGTACGCGGCCCGCACCCACTTCGCGATCTGTTCCATGCTCGTCTTCTGCTCGGGGATGAGGATCGCGTGCGCGCCCGCGGCCATGCCGGAGTGCAGCGCGATCCAGCCCACGTGCCGACCCATCACCTCGGCGACCATGCAGCGCGAGTGCGACTCACCGGTGGTGCGCAGGCGGTCCATGGCCTCGGTCGCGATGGCGACGGCGGTGTCGAAGCCGAAGGTGTAGTCGGTCGCGCCCAGGTCGTTGTCGACCGTCTTCGGCACGCCGACGATCTGCAGGCCGGCGTCGGTCAGGCGCTTCGCGGCGGCCAGGGTGCCCTCGCCGCCGATCGCGACGATCGCGTCGATCCCGTGCCGCTGCAGGGTCGCGGAGATGTTCTCGACCCCGCCGTTGGGGCCCTCGAACGGGTTGGTGCGGCTGGTGCCGAGGATCGTGCCGCCCTGCTTCGCGATGCCCTGGATGTCCTTGCGGCCGAGCGGGACGATGTCGCCGTCGACCACCCCGCGCCACCCGTCGCGGAAGCCGACGAAGTCGTGTCCGTAGATGGCGATGCCCTTCAGGACGATCGCGCGGATGACCGCGTTCAGGCCGGGGCAGTCGCCCCCGGAGGTGAGGATGCCGATGCGCATGGTGAACTTCCGTCGTCGGGTGGTGGGGATCAGTGCCCATCATGACTGACGGTGGTTCCGCATTACCATCCCCGTGTGTCCCTGCTCGCTTCCGCCGCCGTCGACGACGCTGGTGCGTCCGGTGACGCGTCTCGCGTCGACACGGTGTACCGGCCTGGAGGCGCGGTGGACGTCGCGTCGACCCTGCGGCCCCTGCAGCGCGGCTCCGGCGACCCGGCCTTCCAGGTGGTCGGCGGCGTCGTGTGGCTCGCGCTGCGCACGCCCCGTGGTCCCGCTTCCGTGGCGATCCGCCGGGCCGACGACACCATCGCCGTGTCGGCGTGGGGCAGCGGAGCCCCGTGGGCGGTCGAGCACGCCCCCGATCTGCTCGGACGCGGCGACGACTGGTCGTCGTTCGACGTCTCCGGTAACGAGTTCCTGGCCGCGGCACGACACCGGCAGCCCGGGCTCCGGCTGCTCCGCACGAACACCGTGGTCGCGATGCTCGTGCCGGCGATCATGGAGCAGAAGGTGACCTCACGCCAGGCCTGGGGTGCGTGGCGGTACCTGCTCCGTCGGCACGGCACCCCGGCGCCCGGTCCGGCACCCGCGGGCATGATGGTGCCGCCGGACGCTCCGACGTGGGCGCGGATCCCGAGCTGGGAGTGGCACCGGGCAGGCATCGAACCGGGGCGCTCGGCCACCGTGATGCGCGCCGTGAAGCTCGCGCCGGCACTCGAACGGACCCTGGTGCACGGCCGCGGCGGCGAGGTCGTGTCCACGAAGCTGCAGTCGATCCCCGGGGTCGGTCGGTGGACCGCCGCCGAGACGGCCCAGCGCTCCCACGGCGACCCGGACTCACCCAGCGTGGGGGACTTCCACGTGCCGGCGCTCGTCGGTTGGGCACTGACCGGTGCCCCCGTGGACGACGACGGGATGCTCGAGCTGCTCGAACCCTGGCGCGGGCACCGGGAGCGTGTCGTGCGGTTGATCGGCGGCTCCGGGTTCCGGAAGCCGTCGTTCGGGCCGCGGATCACGATCCAGGACCACCGGGGGCACTGAGCGCGAGCGACGGCTCGCCGGCCGTTACTGGAACACCTGGGTGAGGTCTCCGTTGCCCAAGGCGTCCACGATCCACATGACGGCGACCAGGAGCACGGGCGGCACGACGTACCCGAATTCGGACTTGACCGACGCCGCAGCGAACTTCTCGGCGCGCGCTGACGCCCGACCGGACACTGTCCCACCGACGATGCGGAGCATGTTCTGCCATTCGAGGATCTGCACGATCGCGAAGAGCACCGCGGCGAGTGCGGCCAGGAAGACCACGGTGATCTGGAGACCGCTCAGCCAGATCGCCGGGCCGTGCAGGGCGCGAGCGACTTCGATGGGGTACTCGATCGACCAGGACGAGTCGTTGCCCCTGACGCTCTCCGCGAGGGCCTGGAAGTCGCTCAGGCGATGGCTGCCCCAGGTCCGGTGCAGCGCGAACGTGGCGATGAGCACGCCCTCGACCGCGAGGACGACGACGACGATGATGATGCGGATCACCCGGCGGTCGCCGAGCACGCCGAGTCTCGCTGATCGGGCCAGCGCGACGACGAACCCGACCGCGCCGCCGACGGCCGCACCGAGCAGCAGTCCGAACGCGAGGTTCGAGTACGAGACGAAGCCGAGGGCAGCGACCAGGCCCACCGCGGCTGCGAGGATGATCGGCCCCCAGTCGCCGCCTCCTGAACTCGACTGGTTGTTCTGCGCTTGGACCGTCACGTTCTGCTGGATCGACATCCGCTGGTCGTAGAAGTGCAGGTCGCGTGCATCTCGTCCCGCCTGGACGACCGTCCCGCTGTTGTTCGTGACCTGCTGGAACGGTGATCCCGATCCACTCGCGGACTTGCCCTTGCCCTTCCCCCCGACGGCGAGGCTGAACACAGCGATGATCACGGCAGCGACCAGCGCGACGATCAGATCGGCCCCCTTGTCCGCGAGCGACACCGATCCGGTTGCAGCAACGATGCCGCCGATATTCCCCATGCTGGTATTCGTACCGGCGTCGGGAGGCGGTGTCAACCGGTCCCGACCGCGCGGCTCGTCAAAGGTCAGGGGTGGCGGGTGCCCTCGCCCGCCAGCACGGCGCGGTAGCCCTCACGGAACGTCGGGTACTGGGGCGCCCATCCCGTCGACCGGAGCAGCGCGTTCGACAGGCGCTTGTCGCCGCCGGCCTGCCGCGCGTCACCGTCGCCCGTCGACGGCTCGGCGACGTGGAGTTCGTCGGCCAGGAACCGCAGCACGTCGTCCAGCCGGCTCGGTTCGTCGTCGGTGCCCAGGTAGAGCGGTGCCGGATCCGGCAGCGCCGCCAGGTGCACGAGCGCTGCTGCGGCGTCGTCGCGGTGGATGCGGTTCGTGTGCGGTGAGGTCCCCGGCGCCAGCCGTGCGGCACCGGATCGGACCTGGTCGATGAGCCGCTCGCGGCCCGGACCGTAGACGCCCGACAGCCGGACCAGCACGGCGCCGGGAGCGCGTTCGCGCAGCAGGACCTCCGCTTCGACCAGGACCTCGGCGGTCGGGGTCGCCGCGCGCGCGGGTGTCTCCTCGGTGACCTCGCTGCCGTCCGAGACGTCGTACACGGCGGTCGAGGACACGACGAGCAGCCGGGGGTCGGCCTCCGATGCGTCGATGCCGTCGAGCACGTTGCGCAGGCCGTCGACGTAGGTGGCGCGGTACTCGTCGACGTCGCGGCTGCCGGCGGCGAAGGCCACGACGACGACGCTCGTGTCGGCCGGGATCTCGGGGACCTCGTGTCGCAGGTCGACGCTCCGGCCGGTGATCGGCGCGGGGATCAGCTCGGCGCGGCGGCGGAGTCCGATCACGTGGTGGCCCAGGCCGGCGAAGCGCAGGCCGGCTTCGGCCCCGAGGTCGCCGCATCCGGCGATGACGACTGTCGTGGAGTTCTGCACGGCTCGACCTTGGCACGGTCTCATGGTGGAAGGCGGGGAGCTTGGTGATAATGGTTCTCAACTGGGCGATCACCGTCCGGTCTTCTCGACAGGAGTTCCATGTCCCCTCGATCCCTGCGTCTCCTCCCCGCGCTCGTCCTGGCCGGGCTCGTCCCGCTCGTCGCCACGGCGATCGCCGTCCCCGCCTCGGCCGCTCCCGCCGTGACCCGGACCGCCCACCACAGCTGGCTCGTCACGGCTGACCCGACGGCGAAGCGCGTGTACGTCAACGACGCCGTCACGGGCAGGCGGACCGCCACCCTGAGCGGGATCGAGTTCGGCACCCACGCGGGTTCCGTGCAGCTCGGCCACGGCCGGATCGCGTTCATGGACGAGTCGAAGCCCCAGCTCGACGTCATGGCGATCGGTCCCCGCGGCACCGCACGGATCGCGCAGCACTACGCGATCCCGAACGCCGACGGGCGCTGGGAGCGTGCCGGATGGTTGTCGACCGACACCGCGCGCCGGCACCTGGCGGTCGGCTCCGACTTCGACGGCTCCGAGCGGCAGCGGGTCACGGTCATCGACCTGCAACGGAAGGTGGAGCGCACCGCCCGGATCGACACCTCGGCGGTGCAGCTCGCCACGACCGGCAAGCGCGGCACCGAAGAGGTCGAGACGTTCCTGGTCGGCAGCCCCCTGCGCCTGGTCGTCACCGCGGGTGGACGCCTCGACGCCTACTCCGTGTCCGCGATCATGCGCGGCGCGACCCACCCGCGCCCCGTCGCGACCACGCCCCTCGGCGCGTACCCGCACGGCCCGGTCGTCAACGCCACGGGGACGGTGATCGGCTCCGACCTGGCCGCCGGCGTGCAGACCGTCCGGGTGACGCGGACCGGCTTCACGGGCTCCCGGTCCGTCGCGTACCCGAAGCCGAGCGTGCAGAGCTACCGGCCACGCATGGCGCCGGACGGGACGACCGTGGTCGGCACCCAGGCCGGCAGCACGGCTGCGGGCACCCCGTGGAACACCGTCCCCGCGTACCTGACCACCTCGTCGACGTCCTCGAGCAGGATCCACAGCGTCGACCTCGGCACCGGGTCCTTCACCCGGGTCGCCGTCACCGCACGGTTCGCCGCCATCGCGCTGACCTCGGGCACCGGGGACTCGCTCGTCCTGGTGCGGAAGCAGGCCGACGGTGTCTACTCCGGCCGGACGACCTCGGTCCCGCTCACGCCGCTGCACAAGGGGCCCGTCGCCGGACAGTCGGCCGCCGGGGCCTCGGTGCGGTTCACCGCGGCGACCGACGACGGCCGCAGTGTGTTCGTGACGCGGGGCGACGAGGGGGAGATCACCCAGATCGACACCACCGGTGCGAAGCCCTCCGTGCTCCGCACCATCACGCTGCCGACGGCGCTCGCCGGGGGCGGGTACCTGACGACGGTCGACTCCACCGTGCGTCCGTACGACCTCAGCGGTCGCTGACCGGCCGACCTGCCGGCGGGCCGAACCGCTGACTGACCGCCCGACCAGCCGCCGACCGCCCCACGGGGTGGTCGGCGGCTAGGGTCCTGGTGTGATCGTCTGGTTGAACGGAACCCACGGGGCGGGGAAGACGACGACGAGTCGACTGCTCCAGCCGTTGCTGCCCGGTTCGCGGATCCTCGATGCCGAGAAGGTCGGCGAGGTGCTGATGGACGTCACGCCGGCGCTGCCGGCCAGCGACAACTTCCAGCACTGGGACCCGTGGCGGCCGCTCGTGGTCGAGACCGCTCGCCGGGTGCACGACTACGTGGGCGGGCCGCTCATCATGCCGATGACGGTCCTGGTCGAGGCCTACTGGCGGGAGATCGCCGCGGGGCTCGCCTCCCACGGGATCCCGGTCCGGCACTTCGTGCTGCACGTCGACGGGCCGACGCTCCGCGACCGGATCCAGAACGACCCGATCGTGGGGCCGTCGACGTTCCGGTTCGCGTACGTCGACGCCTACGCCGAGGCGGCGCGCGGCTGGCTGCATGCCGAGGCAGAGGTCATCGACGCGACCGAGGCCCCCGCCACCGAGGTCGCACGGACCGTCGCGGACGCGGTGACGTCAGCGCGCTGACAGCACGGCTCTGTCCGCCGCACGCAGCCCCGGGGTTCGCCACCGCCCGGATCATGCCGGAGACTGGTGCGGGTCGCTCACGAAGCCGCCCGCCCCACCACCAGCAAGGAAGGCTCCGCATGCCCGAGCTCCCCGTCGTGTTCGAAGTCGGCTCGATGATCGCCCTGGTCGCGATCCTGCTCGCCGACCTGCTCATCGTCGCGCGTCGCCCGCACGTGCCGACGCTGCGCGAATCCGGCATCTGGGTGGGCATCTACGTCGGGCTCGCACTGATCTTCGCGGTGCTCATGCTGGTCTTCGCCGGTGGCGACTCCGCCGGGCAGTTCCTGGCGGGCTGGTTGACCGAGTACAGCCTGAGCATCGACAACCTGTTCGTCTTCGTCATCATCATGGCGCGCTTCTCGGTGCCGAAGAAGATCCAGCAGGAGGTGCTGCTGCTCGGCATCATCATCGCGCTCGTGCTCCGCGGGATCTTCATCCTGGTCGGCGCGCAGCTCATCGAGAACTTCTCGTGGATCTTCTACATCTTCGGCGCCTGGCTGATCTGGACGGCGATCCAGCAGCTCCGCGGCGAGGACGAGGACGACCAGAAGGACACCTTCATCGTCCGGCTGCTCCGCCGCCGGGTCCGTCTCACCGACACGTACGACGGCATGAAGTTCCGCACCCACCACGACGGTGTCCGGCACTTCACGCCGCTGCTCATCGTGCTCATCGCGATCGGCACCACCGACCTGCTGTTCGCGCTCGACTCGATCCCGGCGATCTTCGGCATCACCGAGAGCCCCTTCATCGTGTTCACCGCGAACGTCTTCGCGCTGATGGGTCTGCGCCAGCTCTACTTCCTGCTGGGCGGACTGCTCGAGCGTCTGGTCTACCTGAAGTACGGCATCGCCGTGATCCTGGCCTTCATCGGCGTGAAGCTCGTCCTGCACGCGCTGCACGACAACGAGCTGCCGTTCCTGAACGGCGGCCACCACATCGAGTGGGCGCCGGAGATCAACACGTGGGTGTCCCTGCTGGTGATCGTCGCCGCGATGGCCGTGTCGACGCTGGCGAGCCTCGTCCGGATGCGCGGCGAGACCCCGGCCGCCGACGCCGTGACCGCGGACGACACAGCGGCGGACGATGACCGGGCCGACCAGGACCGCGCCGACCAGGACCGCGCCCGCACCTCCGACTGAAATCCGTTTGAACGATCCGCCCGGCCGTCTCGTCGTCTGGGTATGGCACTCCGCAAACGCACCAAGGTCATCATCGGGATCTCCGCCGGCGTCGTCGTCGTGGCGGCAGCAGCCGTCATCGCCTGCCCCGTCATCTACGCGAACACCGTCAACGGCCAGGCCGCCGCAGCACCCTCGCTGTCGGCGTCCTCGTCCGGCACCCTCGACGCGAAGGACGCCGACGGCACCTGGACCAGCACGAGCAGCTCGTACGCCGGGTACCGGGTGCACGAGGTCCTGCAGGGGAATGATGTGAACGTGGTCGGTCGCACGAAGGACGTCAAGGGCACCGCCGTCGTCGACGGCGGCTCCCTCACCAAGGCGACCGTCACCGTCCAGGTCGGCAAGATCAGCACCCCCGAAGCAGCCCGCGACGAGTACTTCCGCTCCACCGCGCTGCAGACCGACAAGTACCCCACTGCCACGTTCGAGCTGACGAAGCCCGTCGACGTCACGAAGGCGCTCGACGGCTCCACGCAGGACGTCACCCTGACCGGCACGATGGACCTGCACGGCGTCGAGAAGCCGGTCACGGCCGACGCGCAGGTCGCGGTCGGCAAGGGCGGGACCGTCCAGGTCGCCGGCACCGTGCCGATCACGTTCGCCGACTACGGCGTGAAGGCCCCCTCGCTCGGCTTCGTCACCGTGGACGGGAAGGGCTCCGTCGAGTTCTCCCTCGACCTCGGGAAGTGACCGTGACGAGTCGTTCCGCGGACGAGCTGCTCGCGACGCTGTACCGCGAGCACGGTGACGCGCTCACGCGGTACGTCCGGCACCTCACGCGGGACGGCTCGACGGTCGAGGACGTCGTGCAGGAGACGATGGTCCGCGCCTGGCAGCGTCCGGCCGTGCTCGAACGGGCACCCGACAGCGCACGCGCGTGGCTGTTCACGGTGGCGCGCAACCTGGTGGTCGACGACGCGCGGTCGGCGCGCAACCGCCGCGAGCACGGCACCGAGCACCAGGTCGAACGGATCGAGTCGGACAGCACGGACGCCGTGCTGGACCGGATCGTGGTCGCCGACGCACTCGCGTCGCTGACCCCGGACCACCGCCGCGTGGTGGTGGACGCGTACTGGCTCGGCCACACGGTGCCGGAGATCGCGCGGCGACACGACATCCCGGAGGGCACCGCCAAGTCGCGGTTGCACTACGGGCTGCGAGCCCTCCGGCTCGCACTGCAGGAACGAGGAGTGACCCGATGAGCGACGACAAGTACGCGGAGTGGGATGCGGCGTACGTCCTGGGGTCGCTCCCGGCCGGTGAACGACTGGAGTACGAGCGGCACCTCGAGACGTGCGACCGCTGTGCGGCCGCCGTCGCCGAGCTGGTCGGTCTGCCGGGGCTGCTCGGCAAGCTGCCGGCCGACCAGGCGATCGAGATCGCAGAACCGGACGGGAGGCCCGACACCCGTTCCGAGAGCGACCTCGCCTCCGTCGCGCACCGCGTCCGACACCGTCGCCGCCGTCGCCGGGTCTGGGTCGCCGCCACCGCGGGGCTCGCGGTGGTCGCCGCCGTCCTGGGCGGGCTCGCGGTCGGTGCCGCGGGGGAGCGCACCACGGTGCAGGCCGGTGCCGCTCCGACGGCAGCTGCCTCCGCCGACCGCTACGACATGACCGGGGTGCAGGGACTCGACGTCCAGCTCGCCATCAGCGGCGAGCAGTGGGGCACCCGCTTCGACTGGGGGTGCTCGTACGGCGGCAAGGAGTGGTCGCCGGACGGGTCGATCCTCTACGACCTGGTGGTCGTCCGGACCGACGGCACGACGCAGACCGTGGGGTCGTGGACTGCTGCCGGCGCGGACGCACGAGGGCTGTCGGCGTCGACGGACATCCCGCGGGACGACATCAAGAGCGTGCAGGTCCGGCTGCGCGGTGAGCGCGGCGCGCTCGCCGTCGTCACGCTCTAGCCGACGTCGGCCTCGTCCGAGGCGTCGTCGGGGCCGATGGCCTCCTGGACGCGCGCACTGACGGACCGCAGCGTCTCGGCGTCGGTCCCCACGGGCCTCCAGAACAGGTCCTCGAGCGCACCGGTGTGCGCGCGGATGCCGGCGAGCACCGCGCGACGGCCGTCCGCGGTCATCACCACCCAGCTGCCGCGGGCGTCGCTCGGGCAGTCCGCCCGCTCGACCAGGCCGCGGGAGACCATCCGCGTGACCTGGTGGCTGACGCGAGACTTCTCCCAGCCGATGCCCGCGGCGATGTCCCGGACGCGCAGACGGTGGTCCGGGTCGCGGTGCAGGCCGATCAGGATCTCGAACTCGGGGACGGAGATGCCGGCGCCCGCCTGGACGGCTCGGTCGAGCGCCCGGTCGAGTCGTCGCCAGGCGTCGTGGTACGCGTCCCAGGTGACCCAGTCGTGGCCACCGTTGCCCTCCGTCGACATGCCGACCAGCGTATCCACCGGGCGGACGGTCGGTCCGCCCAGCGACCCCTTTCATCCGCTCGGATGACTCCTGGCCGACGTACGGCGTGCTCCGAGGTCGCGTCGGACGTGCGGCATACGATCGGGGGATGCCGAGTGCTCGCCTCCAGGACACCACCGATGACGCCGTCGCGCTCGTGCGCCGGTGGCTGGCGGCGTCCGCCGGGGCGAAGCCCGACCCGGGTGCGGTCCGTCTGGCCGAGGTCCTGCGCGACGAGCAGGGCCTCGACTTCACCCGGGGTTTCGTGGACAAGGTCGTCCGCCCCGAAGACCCCCGCGTGGCGGCACGGAACCTCGAGCAGCTGAGCCGTGACGTCCCCGACTTCCTCGCCTGGTACCTGCGCGGGGCGGTGACGCTCGGCGGTGGGTTCGCCACCATGGCACCGTGGGCCGTGATCCCGACCGCACGTCGGATCCTGCGCCGGATGACCGGGCACCTGGTCATCGACGCGAGCACGAGCAAGCTCGGCCCGGCCCTCGCCAAGGTCCGCGGTCCGGGCACCCGACTGAACGTGAACCTGCTCGGCGAAGCCGTCCTCGGCAGTGCCGAGAGCGATCGACGCCTGCAGGGCACCATGGACCTGCTCGCCCGCGACGACGTCGACCACGTGTCGATCAAGGTGAGCTCCGTCGTGCCGCAGACCTCGCCGTGGGCCTTCGACCAGACGGTCGAGCGCGTCGTCGACCGACTCGTCCCGCTCTACCGCCTGGCCGCGGCGCCGACGGCCTCCGGACGCCCCGCCAAGTTCATCAACCTCGACATCGAGGAGTACCGCGACCTCGACGTCACCCTCGCCGTGTTCCGGGCGCTGCTCGACCGTGACGAGTTCGCCGACCTGCAGGCCGGCATCGTGCTGCAGGCCTACCTGCCCGACGCCGCGGGAGCGCTCGACGCGCTGACCGAGTGGGCACAGGAACGCCGGGCACGCGGCGGTGCCCCGATCACGGTGCGGCTCGTCAAGGGCGCGAACCTCGCCATGGAGCACGTCGACGCGATCCTGCACGGGTGGCCCCTCGCCACCTGGGGCAGCAAGCGCGAGACCGACACCGCCTACCTCCGGATGCTCGACACCGCACTGACGCCGGAGCGCACCGACGCCGTGCGGATCGGGGTCGCCGGACACAACCTGTTCGACCTCGCCACCGCGTGGGTGCTCGCGCAGCGCCGAGGGGTCACCGACGCCGTCGACGTCGAGATGCTGCTGGGCATGGCGTCCACCCACGCCCAGGCCGTCCGGGCCGACGTCGGGCAGGTCCTGCTCTACACGCCCGTCGTGCAGCCGGACGAGTTCGACTCGGCCATCGCGTACCTCGCCCGGCGCCTGCAGGAGAGCGCGAGCCCCGAGAACTTCATCGCCGCCGCAGCCGACATCGACCACGACGCCAGCGTCTTCGAGCGGGAGCACAGCCGGTTCCTGGCGTCCGTCGCCGCACTCGACGAGCCCGTCCCCGCCAGCCACCGCACGCAGGACCGCCACCGTGCCCTCGGCGAACCGGTCCTGCGCGACGCGTTCCGCAACGCCCCCGACACCGACCCGTCCGTCGCCGCGAACCGGGCCTGGGCGCTCGACGTCCTGCGCCGGGTGCCGCGCTCGCAGCTCGGCGCACAGACCATCCGCGGCGCGAAGGTCGCCGACCGGTCCAAGCTCGAGCGGATCATGGCGCGGACCGCCCAGGCCGGCGTGAACTGGGGGCGGCAGGACCCGTCCGACCGTGCCGAGCTCCTCGACCTCATCGGGCACGAACTCGAGACCCGCCGCGCCGACCTGATCGAGGTGATGGCCGCCGAGACGGGCACGACCTTCGCCGAGGCCGATGCCGAGGTGACCGAGGCCGTCGACGCCGCCCACTACTACGCCGAGAGCGCCCGCCGCCTCGGTGACGTCGAGGGCGCGCAGTTCGTGCCGCCGCGGCTGATCGTCGTCGTGCCGCCGTGGAGCTCCCCGGTCGCGATCCCCGCCGGTGGCGTGCTGGCGGCGCTCGCCGCGGGCAGCGGTGTCGTGCTCAAGCCCGCGCCCGAGGCGAAGCGTTCCGGTGCCGTGTTCGCCGACGTGCTCTGGGACGCCGGGGTGCCGCACTCGCTGCTGCAGCTCGTCGACCTGGCCGAGGACGAACTCGGCCGCGACCTCATCGGCCACCCCACGGTCGACCGCATCATCCTGACCGGCTCGTCGGACACCGCCCGCTCGTTCCGCTGGTGGCGTGCCGGACTGCCGCTCACCGCCGAGACGAGCGGCAAGAACGCCATCGTCGTCACGCCGAGCGCCGACCTCGACCTGGCGGTGCAGGACATCGTGCAGTCCGCCTTCGGGCACGCCGGACAGCAGTGCTCGGCGGCGTCCCTCGTGATCCTGGTCGGGTCCGTGGGTGAGAGCGAGCGCTTCCAGCGGCAGCTCGTCGACGCCACCCGCACGCTCCGGGTCGCGTGGCCGGACGACCCCACGGCGCAGGTCGGCCCGCTCATCGCCGAACCGCAGGGCACGCTCCGCCAGGGACTGACCGAGCTCGGGCCGGGGGAGTCCTGGCTCGTGCAACCCGAGGCGGTCGACGACTCCGGCCGGCTCTGGTCGCCGGGCATCCGGGACGGCGTCCGACCCGGCAGCGACTTCCACCAGACCGTGCACTCCGGCCCGGTGCTCGGCATCATGCGCGCCGAGACCCTCGAGCAGGCGATCGCCATCCAGAACGGCACCGACTTCGGGCTGGCGGCGGGCATCCACTCGCTCGACGTCGACGAGGTGTCCGAGTGGCTGGCCCGGGTCCACGCCGGCAACCTGTCCGTCAACCGCGGCATCACCGGTGCCGTCGTGGGGCGCCAGCCGTTCGGTGGCTGGAAGGGTTCTTCGGTCGGCACCGGCACCAAGGCCGGCGGCCCGATGTACGTCGCGACCCTCGGCCGCTGGCAGCCCACACCCCGGACCGTGCACAAGAGCATCCAGCTGCACGGCCTGCCCCCACGCGTCACCGCGGTGATCGAGGCCGCGCGCAGCGGGCTGTCGTTCGAGGAGTTCGACCGTGTCCGCGCCGGAGCCCTGAGCGACGTGCATGCACGAGAGACGCTCTTCCGGTCGCGGGACCTGTCCGGGCTCGTGGTGCAGCGGAACGTGCTGCGCCACCGACCCCAGTCCGTCATCGTGCGCCAGGCCGAGGACGCCTCGACCGTGGACCTCGTCCGGACGCTCGTCGCCGCGACCTCGGCACGCGCGCACATCCTGCTCAGCACGGCTCGGCCGCTGCCGGGCCCGCTCACGCAGCTGCTCGCGTCGAACCGGTCCCCGCTCGACGTCGTCGACCACCTGGTCGAGTCCGACCAGGAGTTCCACGCCCGCGCGTCGTCGGGAGCCGTGTTCCTGGCGGACTGGTCCACCGACCAGGACGACCAGCCGGTCGACGCGCTCGAGGCCGTGTTGTCGCAGGGGCAGGACCGGCCGGCCCACACGGCGTTCGGTGGTCCCGGTGCCCGGATCCGGTTGCTCGGCGGTGACCCGCTCGCCCTCGAAGAAGCCCTGGGCGCGAGCATCGACGTCGCGATCCACGACGCCCCCGTGGTCGAGGCCGGCGTGATCGAGATGCTGCCGTACCTGCGCGAGCAGTCGGTGTCGATCACCGCGCACCGGTTCGGTGACGTCGACAGCGACTTCTCCGAGCTGCGCGTCTAGGCGCTGCGCGCGTCGCGAGCGTTCCGCTTCGCGCGTTCCGCTTCGTGCGTTCCGCTTCGTGAGCAGAAGAGGTCGGGTTCCCAGACGGGACCCGACCTCTTCTGCTCACGAACTGACTCGAGGATCAGTCCTCGGCGTCACCCGCGTCTTCGTCCTCGACGCCGGTCTCGTCCATGCGGTCGCGCAGGTGGTCCGCCATCGCGCCGGCGCCCTCGCCGGCGTGGTCGTGGTCGACCTGCTCGATCAGGCCCTGCAGCTTCTCGTGGTTCGTGGCATCGGTGGCACCGTCCATGACGGGCTCGGTCTGCTCGTTGTCGCTCATGCTCCGGACGCTACGCCGCGGTTGCTGCGGAACGGTAGTGGAGCTCGACCGCCCCGCCGTCGAACTGCGTGGTGCCGACGAGCTCGAACACCGGGGTCGGTGCGGCGACCGGCAGCAGGGGCGCTCCGCCGCCGAGTGCGACCGGCATCACGGTGACCCGCAGCTCGTCGAGGATGCCCGCCTGCTGGTACTGCGCCGCGAGCAGTCCGCCGCCGACGACCCAGACGTCACGCCCGGCGGCCTCGCGCTCGAGGTCGGCCTGGTGGTCGCCGACCTCGCCCGAGACGAAACGCACGTCGACGCCGTCGGGCACCGGCAGGTCTCGGGTCGTGAACACCCACGTCGCCAGGTCCGGGTACGCCCACGTGTCGTCGTGCTCGAGCAGCCACTCGTACGTCGTCGACCCCATCGCGATCGCCCCGACGCCGGCGAAGAACCGGTCGTGGTGCTCCTGGAACGGCTCGAAACCGAACTGCAGCAGCCAGTCGAGGTCGTCGTCGGGCGCAGCGACGAAGCCGTCCAGCGAGGACGCGACGGAGTAGATCGTGCTCATGACGGGGACGCTACCGAGCACCCCCGACAGGAGTCAGCGACGACCGCCGCGACCGACGACCGCTGCCTCGGCGACCGCGAGCACCGCGGCGATCCAGAGCTGGTCGACCGCGAACCGGCGTCGACGCGGATCGGCGACGGCCAGCGGCACCATCGTCACGCCGTGCAGGGCGTCCACGACGGCGCTCAGGGTGTGCGCGTTGCCGGAACCAGCCCGCGCGACGAGCGCAGCCTGTGCGAGCTGACGGACCCCGAGCACGCCGTGCAGCACGGCCTGGTCCGACCCTCGGGCCGCACGGCTCAGGTGCCACAGGCCGAGCCCGGCACGCGCCAGCTCGACGACGGCTGCCCCGTCACCGGCGGACGACCGGCGGCTCATCGTCGGCGTCCCGCGACGAGTGCAGCGGCACCGGCCGCACCGAGCACCGCCCCGATGATGCCGTTGCCGACCCGGCGGTGCTCCACCCACCAGGTCTGCGGCGACCAGGCATGCGCTGACTCGTCGAAGACCCCGTGCGCGCCGTGGTCGCCCGGAACCGGCTCGTACAGGTTGTCCCGCATCTCGAGGCCGTCCTTGTCCGGTGCCTGCTGCCCGTCGACCAGGGTCTTGGCGGCGTACCAGTCGGCGAAGCGTCCGCTGATCCGGTTGCCGAGGATCGTGTAGACCGTCGACTCGCCCACCCAGGTGCGGCTGCGCGGTCGTTCGGCCACGGCGGCGATGGCGCGGGCGCCGACCTCGGGCTGGTAGATCGGGGCGACCGGCTGCGGGTGGTGCGGCAGCTTCGACTTCACCCACTGGAACTGGATCGTGTTGAGGGCCGGCATGTCCACGCGGGACACCTTGACCTTGCTGCCCTGTTCGCGCAGCTCGGAGACGACGGACTCGGTGAACCCGACGATCGCGTGCTTCGCGCCGCAGTACGCGGCCTGCAGCGGGATCCCCCGGAACCCGAGCGCCGAACCGACCTGGATCACGTGCCCACGACCGCGGGGGACCATCCGCGACAGCGCCGACCGGGTGCCGTTCACGAAGCCGAGGTAGGTCACGTGCAGCGCGCGCTCGAAGTCCTCCGGGGCGGTGTCGAGGAACTTCCCGAACACCCCGACCATCACGCCGTTCACCCACAGGTCGATCGGTCCGAGCTCCCGCTCGACGCGGTCGGCCGCGGCCTCGACGGCGTCGCGGTCGGAGACGTCGGCGACCAGGGCCAGCCCGCGTCGCCCGGCTGCCTCGACCTCGGCGACGGCGGCGTCGACGCCCTCCTGCCCGCGGGCCAGGACGGCCACGTCCCACCCCCGTGCGGCGAGCTCCCGGACGGTCGCCCGTCCCAGTCCTGCGGATCCACCGGTCACCACTGCCACTCGAGTCATGGCTCCCTTGTACCTGCGGTCGACCGTGCACCACTCAGCCGCTGTCCCCCGACGTTGCCGTAGCCGTGCCTCAGCGCCCCCGACCGAACCGCGTCGTGACCCCCGGCGAGTAGAGCACCGAGTCCGGCTCGAGCTCGGTCAGCCCGAAGGGCAGCCCCGCCGCTCCGACCAGGTCGTCCCGCAGCGACACCACCGAGGCCCGGTGCAACGGCCACGACTCGTGCTCGTTCGGCCAGAACCGCGTCCGCCCCGCCCGGTGCACGTGCATGCCCCACCGAGCCGTCAGGAACGTCTCGAGCGGCCCCGGCTCGTCGAGCACCTCGCCCACACGGACGTCGAGCATCGACCGCAGGTGGGTGCCGTGCCGCCGCATCGCGTACCCCACTCGGCCGTCACCGCTGCGCGACTCCGCGATCGCCCACCGGTACGGCAGTCCGGTCGCGACGCGTGCGCCGATGGTCGGCAGGAGCTTGCCGGCGTCGAGCGACAGGAACACCACCCCGCGCTGCCCCTGCTCGTCGACCGTGTAGACGCGGACGTTCAGCTCGACGAAGTCGCCGATGCTCCCGGTCGAGAACGGCGGGAACCGGGTGTCCTCGAACCGGAACGCGATGAGGCCCACCCAGGTGGTCACCCCGTCGTCGGTGCCGTCGAGCGCCATCGTGTCGGGCCGCGTGCCGGCCGGCAGCAGCGGGGCCACCGCCGACACGTCGACGCGCCAGTGCACGAAGACGACGTCGAGCCAGTCCTGCGAGATCCAGGGGCGGCCCGGCAGGCCGGGGGCGACGGCCTGGAGGCCCGGGGTGCTCTGGGTGGGTCGGGTGTCGGTCACGATGTGGTCGCCTCCGGTTCGATGTGGGCTGCGACGGGTGCGTCGTCCCACCCGCGCTGCGGGGTGTCGCAGGTGCCGCGGAACACGTACTGCGAGGGACGCTTCCGCTCGCTCGACGTCCAGTCGATGGCCGGCCGTCGTCGTTCCGGGGGCAGGTACCCGATCCGGTAGACGGCCATCAGCTCGAGCGACTCGGGCACGCGGAGCAGTCCCTCGATCTCCTCCCACGCGCCGGGGGTCTCCATCGGGAAGGACACGAACTGGATCCCCAGGCCGAGCTCGGTCGTCGCGAGCCAGATGTTCTCCATCGCCGCGCCCATGCTGAACACCGAGTAGAAGCCGGACAGCTCCTCCTTCCGGTACTCGTGGCGGTCGAGCATCACGCCGAGCAGCAGCGGTGACCCGGCGACGAGCTTCCGGTTCTCCTCACCCAGGGTCTGCGGCACCCGGAGCGTGTTCATGAGCAGCTGCCCGCGCTTCGTGAACACCTGCTTCGTGAACGGCCGCAGCGGCCCGGGGAGCTTGTCGAACAGCATGCCGTCGCGCCGCTCGTCCATCTCGGCCTTGGAGAACCGGAAGTACGGCTTGTACCGCTCGAAGAACGTGCCCTCGGCCATGGTGCGGGTCATCGAGCTGCCGCTGATCTCGGCGACGCGGTCGATCGTCTGGCGTTCCTCGATCAGCACGAAGCGCCACGGCTGGCTGTTGAGCTGGGACGGCGCCCGGCCGGCGAGCTCCATGAGCAGCCGCTGGTGCTCGTCCGACACCGGATCGGGCAGGAACGGCCCGTTCGTCGTGCGTCGTCGTCGGATGGCCTCGAACAGCTCCACTGCTCACCTCTCTGATCGCCTGCGTGCGAGCACGGCCCCCAGGTAGGACGGTGCGGCGGCGACCGCGACCCTCCAGTGTGCTCCGGAGCGCGGGTTCGTGCGTGGAGCGACCGCCAGGGGCACGAGTGCCGGCAGCAGGAACAGTGCGGTTCGGTCGCGCGTCCACGCGGGGGTCGTCGCGGCGACGCCGGTCAGGGTCGCGGTCACGACGAACAGGCCGTGGTGCACGACGCGGAGCTTCTTCGTGCGGATCAGCCGCACGGCGACCGCGGTGCCCCACAGGCAGTTCGCGACGTAGGCGACGCTCGCAGCGGTGACCAGCTGCCGGGCCGGGCGCGATCCCGTGGGTGCCGAGTCGCGCCTCCAGACCGTCTTCCGTCCCATGCGTGGGACGTTACGCGGTCTCTCGACTGACGAGCTTGGAGAGCACGATCGCGGAGCGGGTGTGGTCGACCTGGGGTGCGAGGCGGACCTTGTCGAGCGCCTCCTCGAGCGCGGACAGGTCCTTCGAGCGCATGTGCACGACGGCGTCGGCGCTGCCGGTGACCGTGCCCGCGTCGATGACCTCGGGGACGGTGTCGAGCAGGGCACGCAGCTCGTCGGGCGAGACGGTGCCGCGGCAGTAGAGCTCGACCCAGGCCTCGGTGCCGCGGTCCTCGACGGCGGGGTCGACCTTGATCGTGAAGCCCTGGATGACGCCGTCACCGACCAGCCGGTCGACGCGGCGCTTGACGGCCGAGGCCGAGAGTCCGACCACCGACCCGATGTCGCCGTAGCCGGCGCGGGCGTTGTCCCGGAGCTGATCCAGGATGCGGTGGTCGAGCGTATCCATTTGTCCCTATCGTACGCGGACTTGTTGCGAGGCTGATGGGTCTCGCGCACGAAACGTGCGTCACCCGAACGGGTGTCACGGTCCCGCAGGCGGGGGACTGCACTCGTCGGACGGTTCATGCCAGACTTCTGAGTGGCGTCGACCTGGTCCGCTGCGGTGAGTGAGCCTGCATCTCACCGGAGCTCTTCTCCTCGTTCCGTTTCGGTTCCTGGCAGGCTCGGGCCCCGGTCCCTTCCAGGAGGACTGATGTCGAACACCGCACCCGCACCCGAGTCCGTCGCCACCCCGGCCCGTGTCGCCACCAAGCGCACGATCCTGATGTGCAAGCCGGACTTCTACACCGTGAGCTACCGGATCAACCCGTGGATGCACCCGGAGGAGCCGACCGACACGTCGAAGGCCGTCGAGCAGTGGGAGTCGCTCGTCGCCGTCTACGAGGAGCTCGGCTTCGACATCTCGTACATCGACCCGATCGACGGCCTGCCGGACATGGTCTACGCGGCCAACGGCGGGTTCGTCCTCGACGGCATCGCGTACGGCGCGAAGTTCCAGTACCCGGAGCGCCAGCCCGAGGGCCCCGCGTACATGGACTGGTTCCGCCAGGCCGGTCTGACCGTCGCCGAGCCGGAGCAGACCAACGAGGGCGAGGGCGACTTCCTGCTCATCGGGGACACCATCTTCGCCGGCACCGGCTTCCGGTCGGACAGCACCTCGCACGACGAGCTCGCGAAGATCTACGGCCGCGAGGTCGTCACCCTCAAGCTCATCAACCCGAGCTTCTACCACCTCGACACCGCGATCGCCGTGCTCGACCCCGAGCCCTCCGTCGACGGGACGAGCAACATCGCGTACCTGGAGAGCGCCTTCGACGAGCCGTCGCTGGCGATCCTGCGCGAGCGCTTCCCCGACGCGATCATCGCCACCGAAGAAGACGCCGCGATCCTCGGCCTGAACTCGTACTCCGACGGGTACAACGTCGTGATCGCCGCCCGGGCTGTCCGGTTCGCCGAGCAGCTGCGGGAGAAGGGCTACAACCCGATCGGCGTCGACCTGTCCGAGCTGCTGCTCGGCGGCGGCGGCGTGAAGTGCTGCACCCTCGACCTGCACCCGGTCGGCACCGGCACCTCGGTCGCGCGTTCGCTCGGGGTCAGCTGATGTCGGCGGCAGCGTCGCTCGGGGTCAACACCGCGGCGGCGCTCGCCGTCGAGGACCGCGCCCTCGCGCACAACTACAGCCCGCTGCCCGTCGTCATCGCGTCGGGTGCCGGAGCGACCGTCACCGACGTCGACGGCAAGCAGTACCTGGACGGCCTCGCCGCGTACTCCGCGGTGAACTTCGGCCACGGCAACCCGCGGCTGCTCGACGCCGCACGGGCGCAGCTCGACCGCGTGACGCTGACCAGCCGGGCGTTCGTGAACGACCAGCTCGGGCCGTTCGCCGCAGCACTGGCGGCGTTGACGGAGACCGAGATGGTCCTGCCGATGAACACCGGTGCCGAGGCCGTCGAGTCCGCGATCAAGGTGTCCCGCGCCTGGGGCTACCGCGTCAAGGGCGTGCCGGCCGAGCGGGCGACGATCATCGTCGCGTCCGGGAACTTCCACGGCCGCACCACGACGATCATCTCGTTCTCGGACGACCCCTCGGCCCACGATGACTTCGGACCGTTCACGCCCGGCTTCCGCACGGTGCCGTACGGCGACGCTGCGGCTCTGCGCGAGGCGATGGACGAGACCGTCGTCGCCGTGCTGCTCGAGCCGATCCAGGGCGAGGGCGGCGTGGTCATCCCGCCGGAGTCCTACCTTCCTGACGTCCGCGCGGTCTGCGACGAGTTCGGCGCGCTGTTCATCGCCGACGAGATCCAGTCCGGCCTCGGTCGCACGGGGCACACGCTCGCGGTGCAGCGCGTCGGGGTCCGCCCCGACCTCATCACGCTCGGCAAGGCCCTCGGCGGCGGCATCGTGCCGGTGTCGGCGGTCGTCGGTTCGGCTGCCGTCCTCGGGGTCCTGCGCCCCGGCGAACACGGGTCGACCTTCGGCGGCAACCCGCTCGCCGCGGCCGTCGGTGCCGAGGTCGTGGCGATGCTCGGAGAGGGCACGTTCCAGCAGCGGGCCCTCGACGGCGAACCGCTGTTGCGCGGCCTGCTCGACGACCTGCTCGGCAAGGGTGTCGTCTCGCACCGGGTCGCCGGACTCTGGGCGGGGATCGACATCGACCCCGCGCTCGGCACCGGCAAGGCGATCTCGAAGGACCTCGCCGACCGCGGGCTCCTGGTGAAGGACACCCACGGGTCGACGATCCGCTTCGCGCCGCCCCTGGTCGTCACCGACGACGAGGTGCGCTTCGCGATCGGGACCCTGGCCGACGTCCTGACGGCGCGCGCCTGACCTGATCCGCAAAACACCGGTGTTCGCGCGTTGAACCCCCGCATCCCGCGGTGCGGAGCGCGAACACCGGTGTCTTGCGTGCGCCGGCGCGCGTCAACCAGTGCGGCTCACACCGCCCAGCGCGCCGCCAGCTCGTCCATCAGTGCATCGATCCGCTCGTCGACGACCTGCTCCTCGGGGTGCGCCTCGTACCAGGCGATGACCTCGCGCACACCCTGCCGGTAGGTCGTGCGCGGCCGGTACCACGGCACGAGCGACCGGACCTTGCTGTTGTCGAACACGGAGCTGTTCGCCTTGTCGCCGAGCAGCGCCGCGCCCCACTCAGCGTCCGCGGCGGCGATGGCATCCGCCGGCACGTGCACGATCCGCAGGTCCTCGACCCCGGCCGCCGCCGCGATCTCGTGCGCGATGGCGTTCCACGTCGGCGCCTCGTCGCTGGTGATCGTGAAGGGCTCACCGATCGCCTCGGCCCGGTCGAGCAGCCCCGTGAACCCGACCGCGAAGTCGCGACTGTGCGTCAGGGTCCACAGCGAGGTGCCGTCGCCGGTGATGATGACCGGCTTGCCGGCACGCATCCGAGCAACCGCGGTCCAGCCGCCGGTCAGCGGCAGCTTCGTCTCGTCGTAGGTGTGCGACGGCCGCACGATCGTCACCGGGAAGTCCTGCTCCCGGTACGCCTGCAGCAGCAGCTCCTCGCACGCGATCTTGTCGCGCGAGTACTGCCAGTACGGGTTCTTCAGCGGCGTCGACTCCGTGATCGGCAGGTGCGTCGCCGGCGTCTGGTACGCCGAGGCCGAGCTGATGAACACGTACTGCCGCGTCCGCCCGGCGAAGAAGTCGACGTCGGCCTGCACCTGGTCCGGCGTGAAGGCGATCCAGTTCACGACCACGTCGAAGCGCTGGTCGCCGAGTGCGTCCGCCAGTGCGCTGCGGTCCGACACGTCGGCCTGGAGGCGCGTCACACCCTCCGGGATCGGCCTGCCCCCGGTGGTCCCCCGGTTGAGCACGGTGACGTCGAACCCCTGCTCGACGGCTTCCCGGACGCAGGCGGCGCTGATGACGCCGCTCCCGCCGATGAACAACACGCTCGCTCCGGTCATGGATGCTCCCTCGCTCTCCGGCGGCACCGCGTCGCGCCGTCGTCCCATGTGATCCTGCACCGTCCGAGCCGACTACCGTCACGGTTCGGGTCGCACCGACGCGCCCCACGACAGGAGTGACACGCACATGGAGTACCGCTACCTCGGCAACTCGGGCCTCAAGGTCTCCGAGATCACCTACGGCAACTGGCTCACCCACGCATCCCAGGTCGAGAACGACGCGGCGATCGCCTGCGTCAAGGCCGCCCTCGAGGTCGGCATCTCGACGTTCGACACCGCCGACGTCTACGCCAACACCGGCGCGGAGACGGTCCTCGGTGAAGCACTCAAGGGGGAGCTGCGCCAGTCCCTCGAGATCGCCACGAAGGTCTTCGGGCCGACCGGTCCGAAGGGCCACAACGACACCGGGCTGTCCCGCAAGCACATCCTCGAGTCGATCGACGGCTCGCTGCAGCGGCTGCAGACGGACTACGTCGACCTGTACCAGGCGCACCGCTACGACCACGAGACCCCGCTCGAAGAGACGATGCAGGCCTTCGCGGACATCGTGCGCCAGGGCAAGGTCCTGTACGTCGGCGTCAGCGAGTGGACCGCGGACCAGCTGCGTGCGGGTGCTGCGCTCGCGAAGGACCTCGGCTTCCAGCTCATCTCGAACCAGCCGCAGTACTCGGCGCTGTGGCGGGTCATCGAGGACGAGGTCGTCCCCACTTCGAAGGAACTCGGCATCTCGCAGATCGTCTGGTCCCCGATCGCCCAGGGGGTGCTCACCGGCAAGTACAAGCCGGGTCAGCCGCTGCCCGAGGGCTCCCGCGCGACCGACGACAAGGGCGGCGCGGACATGATCAAGCGGTTCATGCGCGACGAGGTGCTGTCCTCGGTGCAGGAGTTGCAGCCGGTCGCCGACGAGCTCGACCTGTCGATGGCGCAGCTCGCCGTCGCCTGGGTCCTGCAGAACGACAACGTCGCGAGCGCGATCATCGGGGCCTCGCGTCCGGAGCAGGTGCACGACAACGCGGGCGCTGCCGGCGTCACGATCCCCGCGGAGCTCATGTCGCGGATCGACGATGCCCTGGGCGCCGTGGTCGAGCGCGACCCCGCGAAGACGAACGACAGCAGCCCGAAGACGCGCGAGGCCTAGGCCCTCCGCGAAACACCGGTGTTCGCCCGTTGAACACGCGCATGCCGCGGCTCGATGCGCGGACACCGGTGTTTTGCGAGCAGGTCACACCGCCCAGACAACGGAAAAGGCCCCCTGCCGAAGCAGGGGGCCTTCACCGGTGGCTGGACACGGCATCGATCCGTGGACCTTTCGATTTTCAGTCGAACGCTCTACCAACTGAGCTATCCAGCCGTGGCGACCCTGACGGGACTTGAACCCGCGACCTCCGCCGTGACAGGGCGGCACGCTAACCAGCTGCGCTACAGGGCCATATTGAATTGCTGTGGTGTTGTTCAGTACTACTTGCTCGCTCACTCAAAGAGTGACCCCAACGGGATTCGAACCCGTGCTGCCGCCGTGAAAGGGCGGTGTCCTAGGCCACTAAACGATAGGGCCGCAAGCAGTGCATCGCGCTACCGATGGACAAGCATACGGATGCCCCCCGGGTTTCACAAATCCGACCCCGCCAACCGTGCATCCCCGGCGTGTCGCGGCGTCAGCGCACGGGTCTCGGATGCTGTCGGTGCGAGCATCGTCGGCGGTCGCACCCCTCGTCCGAGGGGCTGTCGAGCCTGCGACCCGTGTTGTTACTGTTGCACCTGTTAACAGTGTTACGTGCGTGAGCCTTGCCGCGCTGTTACGAAATCGAGATACATGTCGACCTCCACTCCCTTCTCCCTCCGCACCCGCAGCCGCCTGATCGCCGCCGCGGTCGCCGTCGCGCTCACGGCCGGCACGCTCGCGGCCCTCGCCCCGACGTCGTCCGCCAGCGCTGCGAGCTACCCCAGCTGGGACGAGGTGCAGCAGGCGAAGTCGTCGACCAGCGCCCAGCAGGCCAAGGTCAGCGAGATCAAGTCGCTCATCTCGTCGCTGAAGAGCGAGGCGGCTGCCAAGCAGAAGGCCGCACAGGCCGCGGGCGAGGCGTACCAGGCCGCGCAGAGCAAGTTCGACGAGGCGACGCTCAAGCAGAAGTCGCTGCAGTCCCAGGCCGACGAGGCCGAACAGACCGCCGCGCGGTCCGAAGCGCAGGCCGGTCAGCTCGCCGCGCAGCTCGGTCGGGCCAGCGCGGACGACGTGACGACGGACATCCTCACGCACCCCTCGGACTCCGGCGACCTGCTCTACGAGCTCGGTGCCATGTCGAAGCTCAGCGAGCAGGCCGACGGCATCTACTCGCAGGCCTCGCAGGACCGCGGCACCGCCCAGGCCCAGGCCGACAAGGCGGACACCGCGAAAGCAGCCCTGGGCGACCTCGCCGACGCCGCGCAGTCGAAGATGCAGCAGGCCCAGGGTGCCGCCGACGCCGCACAGACCGCGGTGGACGCCCAGAACGACAACGAGTCCCGGCTCGAGGCGCAGCTGACCGCGCTCACCTCGAAGCAGCGCGGCGTCGAGGCCGACTACCGCAAGGGCGTCGCCGCCGAGAAGGCCCGCCAGGCCCGCCTCGCCGCAGCCGCCGCGAAGGCAGCAGCCAAGGCCGCAGCCACGAGCCAGGGCGGCACCGGCGGCGGCAGCGCGAACGCGTCCGGCTGGGTCCGGCCCGCCGGCGGGTACCAGACCAGCCCCTACGGCTACCGCGTCGACCCGTACACCCACGTCAGCGCCCTGCACGCCGGCGTCGACCTGGCCCCGGCCTGCTACGCCCCGATCTACGCGGCACACGACGGCACCGTCACCTTCGCCGGCAACGGTGGCGGGTACGGCAACGAGGTCATCCTCGACAACGGCGGCGGCATCTCCACCGCGTACGGCCACGTCGTCGACGGCGGGATCATGGTCGCCGCCGGCCAGCACGTCACCGCGGGGCAGCAGATCGCCAAGATCGGCTCGACCGGCTGGTCGACCGGGTGCCACCTCCACTTCGAGACCCGGGTCAACGGCGCTGCCGTCGACCCCGTCCCCTTCATGGCAGCGCGGGGGATCTCGGTATGAGCATCAGCGCCACCGGAACGAGTCCTTCCACGTCATGACCACCTCCGCTCGCTCGTTCTCCTGCGGGATCGCGACCATCGCCGTGGTCGGCATCGGCCTGTCGGTCGTCATCGCCGGACCGGCCCAGGCCGCGCCCTCGGGTCCGTCCTGGGACGACGTCAAGGCCGCCAAGTCCGACGCGGCCGACGCCCAGCAGACGGTCGACGAGCTGAGCGACCGGCTCGGCACGCTGCAGGACGCCGCCGACCAGGCCGGTGTCGCCGAGCAGCAGGCCGGGCAGGCGTACGCCCTGGCGGCGTCGCAGCAGCAGGAGGCCGAGGACACCCTCGCCGACCTGTCCGCGCAGTCGAAGCGTGCGAAGGACCGGGCGGACGACTCGGCCGGCCAGGTCGCCGGGCTCGTGGTCGAGCTGTCCCGCACGGGCGGCGGTGACCTGTCGACGACGATGCTCATGGACTCGTCGGACTCGAAGGACCTGCTCTACCGCGTCGGCACGATGTCGCACCTGTCCGAGCGCTCCGCGACCGTCCTGGCCGAGGCACGTGCCGACCAGAAGACCGTCGAGTCCCTGGCGGCCCAGCAGTCCGCCGCCGAGAAGGCCCTGAGCAAGGCGACCGAGGCGACGAAGACCACCTTCGCGACGGCCAACGACGTGGCCGCAGGCGCCCAGGCGCGGGTGCAGAAGGAACAGGACCAGCAGGCCGAGGTCCTGCGCCAGCTCGCGTACCTGAAGGGCACGAGCGTCGCGACGGAGACCGCGTACTGGAGCGCGCAGCAGGCGAAGGCCGCCGCGGCCGCCATCGCCAAGCAGACGGGCGACGCCGGCACCGGGAACGACTCCGGTACCGGGAACGCCACCGGCGGGGGCACGAGCGGCAGCAACACCGGCAACACGGGCGGCGCCGGCAGCACCGGTGGCGGGACCTCCACCCCGGCTGTCCCGAGCACGCCGTCCAAGCCGAGCACCCCGTCGAACCCCGGCACCCCTGCGAAGCCGAGTACCCCGAGCAAGCCGAGCACTCCCAGCACGCCGAGCAAGCCGGCACCCGCCCCTGCTCCCGCCCCGGCCCCTGCGCCAGCACCCGCCCCCGCACCGGCCCCGAGCAGCCCCTCGAGGGCCGCCGGCGCGATCTCCTACGCCCGAGGGCAGCTCGGCGAGGCGTACGTCCTCGGCGGCGCCGGCCCGACCACCTGGGACTGCTCCGGACTCGTGATGATGGCCTACAACTCGCAGGGCATCGCGACCGGTGGGCACAACGTCGTCTGGCAGTACAACTACTTCAAGTCGATCGGTCGCCTCGTCCCGCTGTCCCAGCGCCAGCCCGGCGACATCCTGTTCTACTCGTCGAACGGCACCGCCTCGGGGGCGTACCACGACTCGATCGTGACGAGCTACGGCACCATGGTCGAGGCCGCGCGCCCCGGCGTCGGCGTCGTCGAGCGCGCGATCTGGCTGCCGAACCAGCTCATGCCGTACGTCGCGCGCCCGAGCGGTTCCCTGTAGCCAGCTCCCGGTGCGCCCGTTCTTTCCCAGAGCGGATGCAGTACCAAGCGAGATCGGGCGTACCTGCACGGACCAACCCACCAGGTACGCCCGTTTCCACCAGGTACGCCCCCGCCCCGCGCCGCCCCGCCCCGCGCGACAGCAGCCCACCACGCACGACACAGAACGGCGCCCGCCCTCCGGAAGGAGAGCGGGCGCCGTTCGTCGTCAGGGGATCGTCAGTGCGAGCCTGGCACGTACGCGGCCTGACCGGCCTGCACGATGCGCTCGGCCTCGGCGGCGTCGCCCCAACCCTCGGCCTTGACCCACTTGTTCGGCTCGAGGTCCTTGTAGCGCTCGAAGAAGTGCGCGATCTCGGCCTTCGTCTGCTCCGGCACGTCCGAGATGTCCTGGATGTGTGCCCAGCGCGGGTCCTTGGCGGGGACCACGAGGACCTTCTCGTCGTTGCCGGCCTCGTCGCTCATCTTGAAGACGCCGACGGGGCGGACCTTGACGCCGACGCCGGGGAACGTCGGGAACTCGAGCAGCAGCAGCGCGTCCACGGGGTCACCGTCGTCGGCCAGGGTCTTCTCGAAGAACCCGTAGTCGGTGGGGTAGACGAACGAGGTGAACAGCACGCGGTCGAGGTAGACGCGACCGGTCTCGTGGTCCACCTCGTACTTGTTGCGGCTGCCCTTGGGGATCTCGACGACGACGTCGTACGCGGCCATGTTGCGCTCCTGTGTCTGCTTCGGGGACTGTCGTGTGTTGCGAAAGCGCGGCTAACGTTACCGGGTGAACTCTCCGCGTCCCCGGCTCGACCCCGCCGTCGCCGAGACCCGCCTGGCGGTCCGCGACCTGCTCGCCGCAGCCGTCGACGACGGTGTGGTCGCCGCAGACGACCTGGTCCTCGTCGCACTGAGCGGCGGACCGGACTCCCTCGCCCTGGCGGCGGCCACCGCGTTCGAAGCGGGCAAGCAGGGTCTGCGGGCCGGGGCAGTGGTCGTCGACCACGCACTCCAGGCGGGCTCCGAGGCGGTCGCGAGTCGCGCCTCCCGGCAGGCATCCGAGCTGGGACTCGACCCGGTGACGGTCCGCAGGGTCACGGTCGGCTCCGACGGTGGGCCGGAAGGCGCCGCCCGGGAGGCCCGCCACGCGTCGATCGCCGAGGTCGCGGCCGCCGCCGGGTCACCCCTGGTGCTGCTGGGCCACACCCTGGACGACCAGGCCGAGACGGTGCTGCTCGGCTTGCTGCGCGGCAGCGGGCCGGACAGCCTGTCCGGCATGCAGCCGCTCGCCCGCCGCGACGGTGGCCCGGCGTACGGCCGGCCGCTCCTGTCGGTCCGGCGCCACGCGACCCGGCAGGCGTGCGCCGCAGCGGGGCTCGCGCCGTGGCACGACCCGCAGAACGACGACCCCGCGTACGCGCGGGTGCGGGTGCGGAACACCCTGCTGCCGGTGCTCGAACGGGAGCTCGGTGCCGGGGTGCCCGAGGCCCTCGCCCGGACGGCCGACCAGCTGCGCGAGGACTCCGCCGCCCTCGACCACTTCGCCGAGGAGATCGCCGAGGACATCGCCGAGCACTCCGAGGCCGGCATCTCGCTGTCGGTGCGGGCGCTCGGGGCGAACCCGCCGGCGCTCCGGCAGCGACTCGTGCGCCTGGCGGTGGAGAGCGAGTTCGGGGTGACGCTGTCGCGCGTGCAGACGCTCGAGGTCTGCCGGCTGGTCACGGACTGGAGCGGACAGGGCCCGATCGACCTGCCGGGCGTCCGTGCCGCGCGGACCGGCGACCGCATCGAGTTCAGCGCCGGTTAGGCTGGCGTGGTGGAACTCTCCGACGTCCAGGCAGACCTGTCCGAAGTGCTCTTCACCCCCGAGCAGATCGACGAGAAGCTCGCCGAGCTCGCGGCGGTCGTCGACGCCGACTACGCGGGCCGCGACCCGCTGCTCGTCGGGGTGCTGAAGGGTGCCGTCATGGTGATGGCGGACTTCTCGCGCCACCTCAAGATGCAGGCGCGGATGGACTGGATGGCGGTGTCGTCGTACGGCTCCGGCACGAAGTCGTCCGGTGTGGTGCGGATCCTCAAGGACCTGGACACCGACCTGCACGGCCGTGACGTCCTGATCGTCGAGGACATCATCGACTCCGGTCTGACCCTGTCGTGGCTCAAGCAGAACCTGCAGTCCCGCGGTGCCGCGAGCGTCGAGATCGTCGCCCTGCTGCGCAAGCCCGAGGCCGCCAAGGTCGAGGTCGACGTGAAGTACGTGGGCTTCGACATCCCCGACGCCTTCGTGGTCGGCTACGGCCTGGACTACGACGAGCGCTACCGCAACCTGCGCGGCGTCGGCGTCCTCGCTCCGCACGTCTACTCCTGACGGGCGGCCCGCCGCGCTCGGGTCGCACTCGGCCGACTCTGGCCCGGGGGTGAGTTCGCCCGCAGAGGACACCCATTCTCGCCACAGAATCGCGGCCGTATGCTGACCTGCACGCAACTTCGGCAGAGAAAGGTGTCGGGCACTCGCGCCCGGATCACATGAACTTCAAGCGCATCTTCCGCGGCCCGTACCTCTACGTGCTGATCGCGCTGGCGGGCATCTTCATCGGCTGGAGCGTCATCAGCCAGGGCAGCACGCAAGAGATCGACACCCAGAAGGGTCTCGAGCAGCTCTCCGATGACAAGGTCTCGTCCGCGACCATCAACTCCACCGAGCAGCGGGTCGACCTCGTCCTGAAGGACGGCGACAAGCAGGAGCAGTTCTACTACTCCACGCCCCGCGGCGAAGAAGTGGTGCAGGCGGTCAACGACGCCAACCTGCCCGACGGCTACAACGACCGTGTCGCACAGGGCAACTGGTTCCTGTCGCTGCTCGGCATCCTGCTGCCGTTCCTGATCATCGGTGCCCTGTTCTGGTTCCTGCTCTCGAGCGCCCAGGGCGGCGGCTCGAAGGTCATGCAGTTCGGCAAGTCGAAGGCCAAGATCAACAACAAGGAGAACCCGCAGGTGTCGTTCGCCGACGTCGCGGGTGCCGACGAGGCGATCGAGGAACTGCACGAGATCAAGGAGTTCCTCAAGGAGCCCGCGAAGTTCCAGGCCGTCGGGGCGAAGATCCCGAAGGGCGTGCTGCTCTACGGCCCTCCCGGAACCGGCAAGACCCTGCTCGCCCGCGCCGTCGCGGGTGAAGCCGGCGTGCCGTTCTACTCGATCTCCGGTTCGGACTTCGTCGAGATGTTCGTCGGTGTCGGTGCGAGCCGTGTCCGTGACCTCTTCGAGCAGGCCAAGGCGAACTCGCCGGCCATCGTCTTCATCGACGAGATCGACGCCGTCGGTCGTCACCGTGGTGCCGGCATCGGCGGTGGCAACGACGAGCGCGAGCAGACGCTGAACCAGCTCCTGGTCGAGATGGACGGCTTCGACGGCAAGACGAACGTCATCCTCATCGCCGCGACGAACCGTCCCGACGTGCTCGACCCCGCGCTCCTGCGCCCCGGCCGCTTCGACCGCCAGATCGGCGTCGACGCTCCGGGTCTCGCCGGCCGCAAGCAGATCCTCGAGGTGCACGCGAAGGGCAAGCCGCTCGCCGCGAGCGTCGACCTCGAGCTGCTCGCCCGCAAGACGCCGGGCTTCACCGGTGCCGACCTGGCGAACGTCCTGAACGAGGCGGCCCTGCTGACCGCCCGCTCGAACGCGCAGCTCATCGACAACCGTGCCCTCGACGAGGCCGTCGACCGCGTGATGGCCGGCCCGCAGCGACGGACCCGGATCATGTCCGACCAGGAACGCCTGATCACCGCGTACCACGAGGGCGGCCACGCCCTGGCGGCAGCGGCGATGCGGCACACCGACCCGGTCACGAAGATCACGATCCTGCCCCGCGGCCGTGCCCTCGGCTACACGATGGTGCTCCCGCTCGAGGACAAGTACTCGGTCACCCGCAACGAGCTCCTCGACCAGCTCACCTACGCCATGGGTGGTCGCGTCGCCGAGGAGATCGTGTTCCACGACCCGACCACCGGCGCCTCGAACGACATCGAGAAGGCCACCGGCACCGCCCGCAAGATGGTCACCGAGTACGGCATGAGCCAGGCCGTCGGGTCCGTCAAGCTCGGGTCCGGCTCGAGCGAGCCGTTCGTCGGCCGCGACATGAGCGGTGGCACCGGTCGCGACTACTCGGAGACCATCGCCCAGACGGTCGACGCCGAGACCCGTGCCCTGCTCGAGGCCGCGCACGACGAGGCCTACCAGGTGCTCAACGACAACCGCGACATCCTCGACCGCCTGGCCGGCGAGCTCCTCGAGAAGGAGACGCTCGACGCCCCGGAGCTCGTGGAGATCTTCAAGGACGTCCGCAAGCTGCCGGAGCGCCCGCAGTGGCTCTCCAGCGACAAGCGCCCGGTCAGCAACCTGCCCGCGATCGACGTGCCCGGCAAGGCCGCCTCGACCGCAGCGGACCCGTCGGACTCCGAGTCGACCTCGAAGACCCGTCGTCGCCCGTTCGGCAACCCGGGTATCGCCCCCGCGTAGGCCGGCATGACCGAGCTGCCGACGCGACGAGAGCGTCGACTCGCCGAGGTGAGTCGTGCCCGCGCCGCCGCCGCCGAACCGGCGACGGTCGCGATCGACCTCCGTGCACCCCAGCCGGTGCCGGAGGTCGTGACCGGCCGTCGCCGTGACCGCGGTGGCCCGGCCGAGGAACGCACCCGGGTGCTCGGCATCCTCAACGTCACCCCCGACTCGTTCAGCGACGGCGGGCTGCACCAGGCCTACGACGGCGCCGTGCAGCACGCACGTGACCTCGTCGCGGCCGGTGCGGACGTCATCGACGTCGGCGGGGAGTCCACCCGCCCCGGTTCCGAGCGCGTGCCCGTGACGGTCGAGCAGGAACGTGTGCTGCCGGTCGTGCAGCAGCTCGTCGCCGAGGGCATCCCGGTCAGCGTCGACACCATGAACGCCGCGACGGCCGAACGTGCCGTCGACCTGGGCGCCGCGATCGTCAACGACGTCTCGGGCGGGCTCGCCGACCCGGACATGGCCCGGGTCGTGGCGTCGACGGGGGTCGGCTTCGTCGTCATGCACTGGCGCGGCCACAGCGACCGGATGTACCGCAACGCCGAGTACACCCACGCGGTCGAAGAGGTCCGGCGCGAGGTCGAACTCCGGGTCGCCGAACTCATCGTGCTCGGTGTCCGGCAGGAGCAGGTCGTGATCGACCCGGGCCTCGGCTTCGCCAAGCACGGCCTGCAGAACTGGGAGATCCTGGCCGGCTACGAGCGTTTCGCCTCGATCGGCCTGCCGGTGCTCGTCGCCGCCTCACGCAAGCGGTTCCTCGACGGAGTCGGGAGCCCCGAGGGTGCTCCGCCCAGGGAGCGCGACCTCGCCACCGCCGCCATCAGCCTGCTTGCCGCCGAACGCGGCGCGTGGGGTGTGCGCGTGCACGACCCGGCACCGACCCGTGCCGTGCTCGACGTCTGGGACGCCTGGAGGGCAGCTCGATCGTGAACGACACCATCCGACTCACCGGGGTCCGCGCCCGCGGACACCACGGCGTCTTCGACCACGAGCGCGAGGACGGCCAGGACTTCGTCGTCGACGTCGCCGTGGAGCTCGATGCCCGTGCCGCCTCGGGCAGCGACGACCTCGACGCCACGGTGCACTACGGCGTCCTCGCCGAGCAGGTCGTCGCCGAGATCGAACGCGACCCGGTCGACCTGATCGAGACATTGGCCGAACGCATCGCCGCGGCCGTGCTCACCCACCGTGCCGCGCTGGCGACCGAGGTCACGGTGCACAAGCCGCAGGCCCCGATCACCGTGCCGTTCACCGACGTCTCGATCACCATCCGGCGCACCCGCGGCGCCACGGTGCCGGACGAGGAAGAAGAATGACCCACCGGGTCGTCGTCGCCCTCGGAGCGAACCTCGGCGACCGGGGGAGCACGCTCCGCGCCGCCGCCACCGCGATCGCCGCCCTGCCCGGGGTCGAGCCGGTGGCCTCGAGCCGCGAGGTCGAGTCGGTCGCCGTGACCCTCGACGGCCTCGACACGTCGAAGCCCCGCTACCGGAACGCCGTCGTGGTCGTCGACACCGACCTCGAGCCGCAGGCCTTCCTCGATGCCCTGCACGGCATCGAGGACGCCCACGGCCGCACGCGCGAGGTCCGGTGGGGCGACCGCACCCTGGACCTCGACATCGTCGCGGTGGACGACCTGCGGATCGCCACGGACACCCTGGTCGTGCCGCACCCCCGGGCAGCGGAGCGCGCGTTCGTGCTCGCCCCGTGGCTCGACGCCGACCCCGAGGCCGTCCTGCCCGGTGCCGGACCGGTGGCCGACCTGCTCACCGCCGTGGGGGACGACACCGAGCGCGTCGACGAGCCGCGCCTGTTCGCGGAGCCGGCACGGGCCTCCCGGCCGGCGGGGAGCGCGACCAGCGCATGAAGCCCACCCGTGCCTCCACGCTGATCAGCATCGCCGTCGTGACGGTGGTCGCCGGTTTCGCGGTCGACGCCGTCCTGGCGTCGCGCCAGCTGCCGACCTTCCTGTTCTCGATCCCGCTCGGCATCACGCTCGCCTTCATCGGCGTCGCGGTCGTGCTCATGGCGCGCCCGGTGCGCCGGCACGCGCGCGACGGCGCCGGACGCCAGCGGCCGGTCGACCCGCTCTACGCGACGCGGGTCGTCGTGCTCGCGAAGGCGTCCAGCATCTGCGGCACGCTGCTGGGCGGGTTCGCCCTCGGCCTCGTGCTGTACCTGCTGACCCGTTCCGCGACGCCTTCGCTAGGCTCGACCCTGCCGAACGTGATCGCCGTCGGGGGCGGGATCGTCCTGACGGTCTGCGCACTCGTGGCGGAGCGCATGTGCATCGCACCTCCGGGTGACGACGACGACCGTGACGATCCCCGCAACGGTTCGACGACGGTGAACTGACCGAGCAACCCCAGGAGGCCCGCGATGCCGCGTGAACGACTCGACGAGCCCGGCCTCGGCCTCGGTGGGATCGCCTGGCAGCGGGTGTCCGCGAAGCTCGTGTGGACCGAACTCATCACCACGCTCGTGATCGGTGTCGTGCTCACCGCGGGCTGCGTGCTCATCGGGATCGTCACCGACGGCTTCGGTTCCGGGGCCGGCACCGTGTGGCTCTCCATCGGCATCGTGGTCGCGGTCACCACGGCGGTCACCGCCGCGCTCACGCCCCGACGGGTCCGGGCCATCGGCTACGCACTCCGCGACGACGACCTGGTCGTGCGCCGCGGGCTCATGTGGCAGCGGTTCACGGCGGTCCCGTACGGCCGGATGCAGCTCGTCGACGTCGCCCGCGGGCCGCTCGACCGGGCGCTCGGCATGAGCGAGCTGAAGTTCGTCACCGCCGCGGCCGCGACGAACGTCCGGATCCCGGGGGTCCCGGCAGCGGACGCCGACGAGCTGCGCGACCGCCTCGTCGAGCTCGCCGAGTCCCGTCGCGCCGGACTGTAGGGGTCGTCCGTGACCTTCCGACCGGGCACCCCGCCACCCGCTCCGCCCACCCCGCCCACCCGGGGCAACGCGGCCGCCGCGGCACCCCTGACCGACGGCGAGTGGCACCGCCTGCACCCGCTCACCCCGTTGCTCAAGGGCGGGATCTTCCTCATCGTCATCCTCGGCTACGTGCTCAACAGCCTGCGTGACCAGCTCGTCGAGTTCTTCATCCCGGGCGAGCAGCAGGAGGACGGTGACCCGGTCCGGTACGTGTACGAGCACGGCGTCGTCGGCTGGGTCCTGCTCGGCATCGTGGTGCTGCTCGTGGTGCTGATCGGCTTGTTCTACCTGTCCTGGCGCATGCACGAGTTCCGCGTCACCGGCGAGATCGTCGAGGTGCGCTCGGGCGTGCTGTTCCGGAACCACCGCAAGGCCCGGCTCGACCGGATCCAGGGCATCAACATCCAGCGGCCGCTCGTGCCCCGGGTGTTCGGCACCGCCAAGCTCGAGATCGCGCAGGCCGGCAACGACGCCAACGTGCAGCTCGCCTACCTCGGGGCCCGTGCCGCCGACGACCTGCGGCAGCGGATCCTGGTGCTCGCGTCCGGGGCGAAGGACGACGACGGCCACGGCGGTCCGTCGCGGCAGTCGCACGGAGCACTGCAGGACCGCGTCGACGAGATGTTCTCGCCCGAGCTCGACCCGGCAGCCGTGCACGCGACCCGCATCGTCAAGGTGCGCCCCGGTCGTCTCATCGCGTCGATGCTGTTGTCCGGCACGACGCTGTTCCTGCTGCTCGTCATCGCCGGCATGATCGTCAGCGTCGCCCTCACCGGCGAGTTCGCGGTGCTGTTCGGGCTGTTCCCCGCCGTGCTCGGTGCCGGTGGCTACTACGTCCGCAAGTTCTCCCGCTCGCTGCAGTACACGATCGCCGAGACCCGCGACGGCATCCGGATCGGCTTCGGGCTGGTCTCGACGTCGAACGAGACGCTGCCGCCCGGCCGCATCCACGCCGTCAGCGTCGCCCAGCCGCTGCTGTGGCGTCCGTTCGGCTGGTGGGACATCCGCATCAACCGTGCGACGAGCGCCGGCAACGGGGCGTCGAGCAACCAGCAGGTGTCCTCGATCGTCCTGCCCGTGGGCACCACGGCGGACGTCCGCGAGGTCCTCGACATCATCCTTCCCGGGCTCGTCGGTACCGTCGTCGCGGGCCCCGAGGCCTCGCAGGAAGCCCTGCGCGAAGGGGCTGCCGAAGCCGTGGACGTCGTCGACGACAGCCTCACCACCTCGGGCGACCGCGGCGGCTTCGTGCACTCCCCACGTCGCGGCGCCTGGCTCCGTCCGTTCGCGTTCCGGCGCAACGGCTACCGGTTCGTGCAGGGTGCGGTGCTGCTGCGGCTCGGTGCCGTGTGGCGGTCGCTCGTCATCGTGCCGCTGCCCCGGGTGCAGAGCGTCAAGGTCGAGCAGGGTCCCCTCGAGCGTGCCCTGCGGCTCGCAGCCGTCCACGTCCACACCGTGGCCGGTCCGGTCTCGGCCCGCGTCGGCGCGCTCGACGCGCGTGACGCGCAGCGCCTGTGGTCGGAGACGACGCAGCGTGCCGTCGAGGCGGCCGCGGTCGACACGACCCACCGCTGGCGCGAACGGGAGGCCCGTCCCGCGGCCGCCACGCACGCTGCGGCCGACACCGTGCCCGGTTCCGGAGCCCCTGCCGGACCGACGGCGGACCACCGGCCCGGTGCCGTCCCCGCCGGCTGGGGCGACGTCCCCCCGACCGGAGCCGCACGATGAGGGCCGGGCGCCTCGGGGTCGGCATCGTCGGCGCCGGACGGGTCGGACCCGTCCTCGGAGCGGCCCTGGCGAACGCGGAGCACGCCGTCGTCGGGGTGACCGCCGTGTCCGACGAGAGCCGTGACCGCGCCGAGGCCATGCTGCCGGGCGCCCCGGTGCTCGCGACGCCGGACCTGGTCGAGCGGAGCGAACTCGTGCTGCTCGCGGTGCCGGACGACCAGCTCGCCTCGCTCGTGCAGGGGCTGGCGGACGCCGGGATCTGGCAGCCGGGGCAGCTCGTCGTGCACACCAGTCCGGACCACGGCGTCGGCATCCTCGCCCCGGCGATGGCAGCCGGTGCGATCCCGCTGGCGGTCCACCCCGCGATGGCCTTCACGGGCACGAGCGTCGACCTGTCCCGGCTGCGCGACGCGTACTGCGCGGTGACCGCCCCGGCGCCCGTCCTGCCGATCGCGCAGGCGCTCGTGGTCGAGATGGGGGCCGAACCGTTCGTCGTCGCCGAGGGTGACCGGCCCGCCTACGCCGATGCGGTGCGGGCCGCCGTGAGCTTCTCGACCGCGATCGTCGACCAGTCGGCGGGCACCCTGTCCGGCATCGGCGTCGAACACCCGGGTCGTGTCCTCGGTGCACTCGTCCGCTCCGCCGTCGACAACGCGCTGACCGCCGCCGACGGGCAGTCGACGCTCTAGCGGTTCGGGGGCGGGACCGCGGCGCGGGTAGGACGTCGGGCCGGGTGAAAGTCGGGGCCGGGCGCTCGAGTGGTCACGACTCCCCGCTCAGTTCCGCCGAGCGGTCACGACCTGTCGGTTGCGCGCGCTCGAGCCGACGGGTTGTGACCGGTGGGCGTGGTGCGGGCGGGGTGTTGTGACCGCGGTCTCGGCTCCTGTTTCGGCGAGCTCGGCGACTCCGGGTGGTCACGACTCCCCGTTCAGTTCGCCCGAGCGGTCGTGAAGTGTCGGTTGCGCGTGCTCGAGCTGACAGATCGTGACCGGTGGGGGTGGTGCGGGCGGGGTGTTGTGACCGCGGTCTCGGCTCCGGCAGCCTGGCAGCCTGGCAGCCCCGCCGCCCGGCAGCCCGGGGTGGTCGGGACCCACCGCTCAGTTCTGCCGAGGGGGCGGGAACTGTCGGCCGGGCGGGCACGGTTCGGGGGCGGGACCGCGGCGCGGGTAGCATTTCCCCCGACCCCCACGACCATCGGAGCCGCACCCGCATGACCGACGAGACCGTCACCCCCGACACCGCGATCGCCGACGCCGCCGCACTGGCCGAGCAGGAGACCAGCGAGCAGCGACAGGTCCGGCTCGACAAGCGGGCGAAGCTGCTGGAGTCGGGCATCGAGGCGTACCCCGCCGAGCTCCCCATCACCACGACGATCCCGGCGGTGCGCGAGCAGTACGCGCACCTGGAGACCGGCGAGGAGACCCAGGACGTCGTGGGCATCGCGGGTCGTGTGGTGTTCTCGCGCAACACCGGCAAGCTCTGCTTCGCGTCCCTGCAGTCGGGCGACGGCTCGCGCATCCAGGCGATGGTCTCCCTGGCCGAGGTGGGCGACGAGTCCCTCGCCCGCTGGAAGGAGTTCGTCGACCTGGGCGACCACGTGTTCGTGCACGGCCGGGTGATCTCCTCGCGCCGCGGCGAGCTGTCGATCATGGTCGACGATTGGGCGATCGCGGCGAAGGCGATCCTGCCGCTGCCGAACCTGCACAACGAGCTCAACGAGGAGACGCGGGTCCGCCAGCGCTACCTCGACCTCATCGTCCGCGACGAGGCCCGCGCCACCGTGCGTGCCCGCGCAGCCGTGATGGCCTCGCTCCGTCAGACCTTCACTGCTCACGAGTACCTCGAGGTCGAGACCCCGATGCTGCAGACCCAGCACGGCGGCGCCTCGGCCCGACCGTTCGTGACGCACTCGAACGCCTTCGACACCGAGCTGTTCCTGCGCATCGCACCCGAGCTGTTCCTGAAGCGTGCCGTCGTCGGTGGCATCGACCGGGTGTTCGAGATCAACCGCAACTTCCGGAACGAGGGCGCCGACTCGTCGCACTCGCCCGAGTTCGCGATGGTCGAGGCGTACCAGGCGTACGGCAACTACGAGCAGATGGCCGACTTGACGCAGGAGCTCGTGCAGAACGCGACCCGCGCGGTCACCGGTGGTGCGCTCGAGGTCACCCTGCCCGACGGCAGCACCTACGACCTGGGTGGCGAGTGGCCCCGCATCGACATGTACGGCTCGCTGTCCGAGGCCGCGGGGCGCGAGATCACTCCGGAGACCCCGCTGTCCGAGCTGCAGGCGCTCGCCGAGGCCGAGGGCGTCGAGGTCGCCCACGCCACGCACGGCAAGTACGTCGAGGAGCTCTGGGAGCACTTCGTCATCGACTCGCTCGACCGCCCGACGTTCGTGATGAACTTCCCGGTCGACACCTCGCCGCTCACCCGGCAGCACCGCACCCGTCCGGGCGTCGTCGAGAAGTGGGACCTGTACGTCCGCGGCTTCGAGCTCGGCACGGCGTACTCCGAGCTCGTCGACCCGGTCGTGCAGCGGGAGCGGTTCGTCGAGCAGGCGAAGCTCGCGGCCGGCGGTGACCTCGAGGCGATGCGCGTCGACGAGGACTTCCTGCGGGCCCTGGAACACGCGATGCCCCCGTCGGGCGGCATGGGCATGGGGATCGACCGCCTGCTCATGGCCATCACGGGCCTGGGCATCCGCGAGACGATCCTGTTCCCGCTGGTCAAGGGCGCTGGAGCTTAGGGCAGCGCGCCAGCGCTGCGCGACGCCAGCCCCGGACGAGCTTGCGAGTCCGGTCGGAACAGATAGTCGGGGTACGATGCTCGGGTGCCTGAAGGAGTCGTAAGCGGGATCGTCTTCGCCCTGACGCCGACCATCGTCGTCGGCCTGATCTTCTGGTTCGTGATGCGCGCGATCATGCGTGCCGACCGGACCGAGCGTGCCGCGTACGCCAAGGTCGAGGCCGAAGAGCGCGCCCGCTTCGAGCGTGAGCACGGTCGTCCCGCGCCGGCTCCGACGTCAGCCGAGTAGCCGCAGCCGCAGCCGCAGCACCCTGCACCCCGCGCGCTGACCGGCGCGCACGTCCTTTCGCTGACTTCACCCGACGTTCACCGCGCGGTGTGACGCTGTCGCGCATGCCGACCTTCCCGGAACCCGTCGAGGACCTCGACGACCTCGACGTGGAGGACGCCTTCGGGCACCCGGTGTCCGGCACGTCCGGCCTGCCCGACGGTGCCGATCGAACCGACCGCGGAGCCGACGGCGCACCCATCGACGACGAGGGCGACGTCGACGACCTCGACGTCTGAGCGCCGACGGACCGTCACGCACCGTTCACCTCGCCGACGCGTGCCGGGGTGAGCATCGTCCGCATGGCAACCACCGCACATCCCTTCACGGGCCGCAGCCTCGTCGGTGACATCGAGAGCGAGTACGACGAGTTCGACCGAGACGCAGACCTCGAGGTCTCCAAGCGCCGGGACGGGTGGCTCGAACCCTCCTGGTGACCCCCACCCATTCGGTATTCGGGGTACGACGACCAGATCGCACTGATCCGGTCGGACGTACCCCTTTTGCATGTCCGGAGTGCGCAGTCGCCTGGGGTACACGATCGGAAACGCTGGTGAAACACGCCTGCAACGCCGGAAACACGGCGTTATCCGCTTGATCCAGGGCCGATTGGGGGACCAGACTGGCGGTGGGCTGTACCCCGCGGGGGACGCTTTCGATGATGAAGCACGGAGAACCCTGAGAATCGCTCCGAACGATTTGTGGGGTACACCTCCGGGCCGCTTTACTCATCAGCACCCCCCGGCAACGCCCCACGAAGCCATCACCGTCGAACGCAGGGAGAAACACCATGACGATCGCAACGGCTGCACCCAGCACCACCCGCCGCACCGCCACCAAGAAGGCATCGGCATCGAAGACCGCGACCGCCGAGTCCGCCACCACCTCCCTCGACACCGAGGTCGAGGCCGACGAGCAGCTCGCCGGTGTCCGCGGTGCCTCGGTCGACCAGGTCGGCGACTACCTCCGTCACATCGGCCGTCTCTCGCTCCTCACCGCCGAGGAAGAAGCGCAGATCGCACGCCGCATCGAGGTCGGGCTCTTCGCCGAAGAGAAGCTCGCCACCGAGAAGGGTCTCGCGAAGACCCTGCAGCGTGAACTCCGCTGGCTCGTCCGTGACGGTGAGCGCGCCAAGGAGCGCATGATCACCTCGAACCTCCGCCTCGTCGTGAGCATCGCCAAGCGGTACTCGCAGCGTGGACTGCCCTTCATGGACGTCATCCAGGAAGGCAACCTCGGCCTGGTCCGTGCCGTCGAGAAGTTCGACTTCACGCAGGGCTACAAGTTCTCGACCTACGCCACCTGGTGGATCCGCCAGGCCATCTCGCGTGGTCTCGCCGACAAGGCACGCACGATCCGCATCCCGGTGCACACCGTCGAGCTCATCAACAAGATCTCGCGCACCGAGCGTGACCTGACCGTCGACCTCGGCCGTGCGCCGATGCCGGAGGAGGTCGCCGCCGAGCTGAGCATGAGCGTCGAGGAACTCGTCGACCTCAAGGGCCGTTCGCACGAGCCGGTCTCGATCCACACCGTGGTCGGCGACTCCGACGACAGCGAGCTCGGTGACTTCATCGAGGACGAGGACGCCGCGAGCCCGAACGAGCTCACCGAGACGACGCTGCTGCACCGCGACATCCGCTCCATCGTCGCCGAGCTGCCCAGCGACGAGGCGAACGTCATCCGCATGCGCTACGGCCTGGACGACGACAAGCCGATGACCCTCGACGAGATCTCGAAGATCGTGCACACGACCCGCCAGGCCGTCAGCCGGGTGGAGTCGCGCGCCAAGCTGCGTCTGTTCGCCAAAGCGGTCTCGCAGGACATGCAGCTGTACCTGACCGACTAGGTCAGTGGACTTCGGTCGGCACGTTCACCCGTGCCGGTGCGGGGAAACCGGGTCGTTCTGTGGGAAGACGATCCGGTGGGGTGATGGGACGGCCCGCTCGAGCACTGCTCGAGCGGGCCATTCACGTTCCCGGAGTCCGGACCGGGGCCCGGGCCGGGGTCCGGACCGGGGCCCGGACCGGGGCCAGGCCCGGTGCCCGGCCCGGTGCCAGGGCCAGCACCGACGCGGCGTCAGTCGTCGATCTCGCGCCGGAGCTTCTGCCGCAGGTCGCTCGGGATGAGCTCGACCAGCTGGTCTGGCCGCACCGGCAGGTCGAGCAGGCTGAGCTTCACGCGTCCGGTGCGCCCGTGCCGCTCGGCGTCCAGGCGCACCACGCTGCCGGCGTCCTTGCGGAGCCGCATGTCGATCTGCGCCCCGGTGGCCACCTCGCCGACCACGAGCCCGTCGACCTCGAGCGCTGCGCTCCTGGTGCCCTCGGCGATGTCGAACCGGTAGCGCTCCCGCGCGGCGAGCACCACGGAGCGGTCGATCCCGGCCATCGGCGCGACCGGCGTCACCACGGAGCCGGACAGCGCGGGGGAGAGCACCGGCCCACCGGCGGCGTAGTTGTACGCGGTGGAGCCGGCGGGTGTCGCGGCCACGATGGCGTCGGCCCGGTAGTACCCGTACCCGAGGCCCCCGACGCTGAGGTCGGCCGAGACCTGCCCGGCACCGGGCCGCCGCACGATGGTCAGGTCGTTGAATGCCAGGTAGTCGGTGCGGGCGCCGCCCCAGGACAACCGTGCCTCGAGCGCGTGGTGCGGCTCGAGCTGGTACTCGCCGGCTGACAGCCGTTCCAGTGCGCTCTCGAGCTCGGGCGGCTCGATCTCGACCAGGAACCCGACGTTGCCGTAGTTCACGCCGAGGACGGGCACCGGGCGCTTCGCCACGAGCCGCATCGCGCCGAGCATGGTGCCGTCGCCGCCGAGGGCCACGACCAGGTCGACGCGGTCGGTGAAGTCGTCGTCGTCGACCACGTCGACCCCACCGCCGATGCGCTGGGCGTCCGCGCGTCGGGCGAGCAGCTCGCCCTGGCCGGACGCGTTCCAGCGCTGCAGGGTCGTCACGGACTCCTGCACGTTCTTGGTCGGGTGGACGACGAGGCCGACGACGGGCTGCTCCATGAGCGGATCGTACCGAGCCGACCTCCGATGCGGGCTGGTCGTTCGCCGGGGTATGCGATATTCTGAATACATGCAGACCGCTCAACTCTCCGTCGCCCTCCCTTCCGTCCGGCACGGCCGCGAGATCGTGCTGCTCGCCGACCTCGAATCCCACGAGTCCGGCTTCGGCTTCGTCGACGCCGAACACCTGCTGCTGGCGGCCGTCACGCTCTGCGCCGGCATGCCCCGCTTCCGGCCCGTCCTCGACGCCCACCGGATCACACCCGACGCCGTCCGCTCCGGCATCCGCGCCTTCGTCGGGGCACACAGCACCTGCCCCGGCGAACACGACCGCGTCGCGTGCACGCCGGCTGCGATGCGCGTGCTCGCCCGGGCCGCGACGATCGCCGGCCGTTCGGAGCGCATCCGACCGCCGCACGTCGTCCTCGCCGTGCTCGACTCGGTCGACGATCCGCTCGCCGGGTCCGGGCACGACGTCCTCGACGCCCTGGGCGTCGACGCGCGCCGCTTCCGACGCGACCTGCGTCGCGCGGTGCGGCGCTCCTGACCCGGCGCGACCGACAAGCGGACTGGAGGCCCGTGGCGATCCCGCCACGGGCCTATCCCACCGGCACGGCCGACCCGCCGCTGGCGCGTCGGTCCGGTACCGGCGGCGGGGCCCAGCCCGTCTCGTCGTTCGCTCACTGCGCACAAGACGCACCCTGGTCACGCCCACGGCGAACAGGGGCAGCCCCCGGGGGGAGCGCTGGTTACTCTCGAAGTACTTGGCCGGACTCACACGAGACCGGCACAGCGTCGGCTCCGCTCATCAGGGGCCAAGGGAGAGCACATGTTCGAGAGATTCACCGACCGGGCCCGTCGTGTTGTCGTCCTCGCTCAAGAAGAAGCGAAGATGCTCAACCACAACTACATCGGCACCGAGCACATCCTCCTCGGCCTCATCCACGAGGGCGAGGGCGTCGCCGCCAAGGCGCTGGAGTCGCTGGGCATCTCGCTCGACGCCGTGCGCGAGCAGGTCCAGGACATCATCGGGCAGGGCCAGCAGCAGCCGACCGGGCACATCCCGTTCACGCCGCGCGCCAAGAAGGTGCTCGAGCTGTCCCTGCGCGAGGCGCTGCAGCTCGGCCACAACTACATCGGCACGGAGCACATCCTGCTCGGCCTGATCCGCGAGGGCGAGGGTGTCGCAGCCCAGGTCCTCGTGAAGCTCGGCGCGGACCTGAACCGGGTGCGCCAGCAGGTCATCCAGCTCCTGTCCGGCTACCAGGGCAAGGAAGCGGTCGCCGTCGGCGGCGAGCAGCAGCAGAACGCGCAGCAGGGTTCGCAGGTCCTCGACCAGTTCGGTCGGAACCTCACCCAGGCCGCGCGTGACGGCAAGCTCGACCCCGTCATCGGGCGCGAGAAGGAGATGGAGCGGGTCATGCAGATCCTCTCCCGCCGCTCCAAGAACAACCCCGTCCTGATCGGTGAGCCCGGCGTCGGCAAGACCGCCGTCGTCGAGGGCCTCGCCCAGGCGATCGTCAAGGGCGACGTGCCCGAGACGCTGAAGGACAAGCAGCTCTACTCGCTCGACCTCGGGTCGCTCATCGCCGGGTCCCGCTACCGCGGTGACTTCGAGGAGCGCCTGAAGAAGGTCACGAAGGAGATCCGCACCCGCGGTGACATCATCGTCTTCATCGACGAGATCCACACGCTCGTCGGTGCCGGTGCAGCCGAGGGCGCGATCGACGCGGCCTCGATCCTCAAGCCGCTCCTCGCCCGCGGTGAGCTCCAGACCATCGGTGCCACCACGCTCGACGAGTACCGCAAGCACTTCGAGAAGGACGCCGCACTCGAGCGTCGCTTCCAGCCGGTGCAGGTCAACGAGCCGTCGCTGCCCCACGCGATCAACATCCTCAAGGGTCTCCGCGACAAGTACGAGGCGTTCCACAAGGTGTCCATCACCGACGGCGCGATCGTCGCCGCGGCGAACCTGGCGGACCGCTACGTGCAGGACCGCTTCCTGCCGGACAAGGCCATCGACCTGATCGACGAGGCCGGCGCTCGCCTGCGTCTGTCGATCCTGTCGGCGCCGCCGGAGCTCCGCGAGTTCGACGAGAAGATCTCGACGGTCCGCGGGTCGAAGGAAGCCGCCATCGAGGAGCAGGACTTCGAGAAGGCCGCGAGCCTGCGTGACGAGGAGAAGAAGCTCCTCGGCGAGCGTCTCCGCCTCGAGAAGCAGTGGCGTGCGGGTGACGTCGCCGCGTCCGGCACCGTCGACGAGGGCATCATCGCCGAGGTCCTGGCCCAGGCCACGGGCATCCCGGTGTTCAAGCTCACCGAAGAGGAGACCTCGCGTCTCGTCTTCATGGAGAAGGCACTGCACGAGCGCGTCATCGGTCAGGAAGAGGCCATCTCGGCCCTGTCCAAGACCATCCGCCGTACCCGTGCCGGCCTGAAGGACCCGAACCGTCCCTCCGGCTCGTTCATCTTCGCCGGCCCCACGGGCGTCGGGAAGACCGAGCTCGCCAAGGCCCTCGCCGAGTTCCTGTTCGACGACGAGGGTGCGCTGATCTCCCTCGACATGTCGGAGTTCGGTGAGAAGCACACCGTGTCCCGCCTGTTCGGTGCCCCTCCCGGGTTCGTCGGGTTCGAGGAGGGCGGCCAGCTCACCGAGAAGGTGCGCCGCAAGCCGTTCTCCGTGGTCCTGTTCGACGAGATCGAGAAGGCCCACCCGGACATCTTCAACTCGCTGCTGCAGGTGCTCGAGGAAGGCCGTCTCACCGACGGTCAGGGCCGCGTGGTCGACTTCAAGAACACCGTCATCATCATGACCACGAACCTCGGTTCGCAGGGCATCGCCGGTGGCCCGGTGGGCTTCCAGGTCGAGGGTGACTCGGCCGTCGGCTACGACCGCATGCGCGGCAAGGTCAACGAGGAGCTGAAGAAGCACTTCAAGCCCGAGTTCCTGAACCGTGTCGACGACACGATCGTGTTCCCGCAGCTGTCGCAGCCCGAGCTGCTGCAGATCGTGGACCTGTTCGTGAAGCGTCTGGCGGACCGCCTGCTCGACCGCGACATGACCGTCGAGCTCACGCTGCCGGCCAAGGAGCAGCTCATCAAGGTCGGGTTCGACCCGTCCCTGGGTGCTCGGCCGCTGCGTCGCGCGATGCAGCACGAGGTCGAGGACCAGCTGTCCGAGCACATCCTGCAGGGTGAGCTCAACGCCGGCGACCACGTGAAGGTCGACTTCGTCGACGGTGCGTTCCACTTCGAGACCGGGCGTCAGCCGGGCCGCGAAGAGGTCCTCGCCGGTGCAGCCGCGGTCGAGGCCGCGACCGACACGCCCCAGGGCGAGATCGAGTCCTAGGGCCTGACACCCCACGGACAGGAGGCTCGGTGCCAGCTGGCACCGGGCCTCCTGTCCGTTCTCGGGTCGCGTTCAGATCCCGCAACGCCGATCTGCGCGTCCTTCCGGCCACGGACCCCCGTCCGGGGGTACTGTGATGACAACGCGCGAGACGTTCCCCCCAACTCCTCGCGCGTCGCGCTCGATCGGTTCCCCCCAACGGATCGAGTCGCAGCCGGCCCCGGTCTGTTCGCAGACCGGGGCCGTTGCACGTCCGGGGGTGGTGCCGGTCGGCGGTGTGGGCGGGTGCCCGCCGCGTCAGGCGGCGTCGGGCAGCTGTGCGGCGAAGTCGCGGACGGCGCGCTCCCAGCGCTCCGGGTCCTCGTTCCACTCGAGCGTGTGCGGCGCCGTGCGGAACGTGACCGTGGTGGCGCCCTGCCGCGCGGCGACGTCGTCGGCCGCGACCAGGGCGTCGGCGTCGGAGTGGATCAGCAGCGTCGGCGTCGACGAGTCCTGCCAGGTGGTCGTCGTCACGGGGGTCGGAGCCCCGGCGAGCCGTGACAGCACGTTCGTGGTCGCGATGCGCGCGGCGACCGTGCCGACGAACGCGGGCAGGTGGGCGCCGCGGACGGCCCCGCGGAGTGCCGAGGCGACGTCGAGCAGGGGTGAGACGGCCACGATTGCGTCGACGTCGACGCGTGCGGCGGCGACGGAGCAGGCGAGCGCGCCGGCGGACCAGCCCTGGAGCACGACGCGCTGGGCGCCACGGGCTCGGGCGGCGCGGACGGCGGCGACGATGCGGTCTGCTGCACCGGCGTCGAGGGAGCGGAGCGGCAGGTCGGTGGTGTCGACGACCTCGGACGAGGCGCCGAGCGAACGCCAGACCCCGACACCGCGCAGGACCTGGCGCGGGCCGAGGGACTGCCCGTGCACGTGGACCACGTGGGTCGTGGCGCCCTCGGGCTCGGTGCCGGGCACGTCGTCCGGTCCGTCGTACCGCAGGGCGTCCCAGGCCCACGCACCGGTCGCCACGGGGACGGTGACGCTGCGGCGGACGGTGTCGCCGTCGCTGCCGGCCCCGCTCGCGGTGACGATCGCGCCGACCTGCACCCGGGTGTCGTCGCGCTGCAGGTCGTAGGTGCCCGGCAGGCGGGTGTCGCGGGTGGCGGTCAGCTCGACCTCGGTGTCCGTGGCGCTGCGGACCGTGGCGGTCGCCGTGTACGGCGTCGGGAACAGCAACCGCCGTGCGACGAAAGCGCCGAGTCCGAGCGTGCCGACCGCTCCTGCCGCGGTGCCGAGTGCCGTGATGCGTGCGCCGGTCATGTGATCTCCCTGAGTCGTGCCGTGGTGAGCGTCGCAGCGGCCGGAACGTCCTGCCCGGCCTCGCGCGCGCGGTCTTCGATCTCGACGGACAGTCGGTGCTGCCGACTCCGCCACTGGCGACGCTGCCACACGATCGTGAAGTAGAGCCCGGTGTTGCCCGATGCCGTCTCGAGCCGCCGGAGTTCCGGTTCGAGCACGCGGAACCGGCGCCGGGCGGCCCGCCAGTCGCGGAACTCCCGTGCGGCGTCGGGCAGGACGCCGCCGGCCGCGCCGATGGCGAGCAGGACCATCGAGCCGAGGAACACCGGGGTGTAGAGCTTCGACAGGACCCCGACCGCACCGTCCGCACCGGCGACGTGCACGGCGTCGAGGGCGATCGCGATGCCGGCGAGGAGCACGAGGCCGGCGGCACCGACCACGAAGAGCCAGTACAGGCGGCCGAGCCCGTCACCGCTCCGGAACCCGCGCAGCACGGCGACGGCCGACCGGGCGATGACGATGGCGATGTAGGTCATCTCCACCGCCGAGTACAGCGCGGTCGGCAGCTGGTCACCGTAGGCCACCATGAACTGCGCCGTGGGCGTCGGTGCGTCGATGAGGCTGAACAGTACGACGAGGGCGACGAGCACGAGCACGCAGCCGATGATGCGGCTGGCGCGCAGGAGCTTGGCGGAGCGCGCGGCGGCTTCGACCGACTGCGCGAGGGCGAACATGCCGCACACCATCAGGCAGCGGCCGATCAGGTCGGCGATGTTGGGCACGTGCGTCACACCGGCGAGGAACGTCGTGACGTCGGGCTGGTTGATCGTGAGTCCGACGGCGACGCAGCTGCAGCAGACCATCAGCCAGGTGACGCTGGCCGACTGGGTGCGCACCAGGAGCAGCCGGGCGACCAGCACCGCCAGGATCAGCCAGACCGGGATCGACCCCCAGACGTGCAGCGTCACCGCGTCACCGGAAGATCCCGGGCTGGCCCTCGGGGTCGAGCAGCCCGATCCGCAGCGCGAGCTGGTCGGCGACGAGTTCGACGGCCTGCTCGTGCGGGGTGTCGAGCGAGCGGGTGAACGCCGTCCGGCCGCTGAGCAGCCCCGTGTACGCCTGGTGGTCGCAGCCGGTGTCGTCCATGAACACGTGGGCGAGCTCGTGCAGCACGCACGCCACCCGGGAGCGCTCGGACAGCCCGGGGCGGGTCTCGAGCAGGGCGTGGTCGGTGCGCTGGATGAGCCGCGCGGACAGGTCGCCCGGCAGCTCCGTGGTGCGCACGTGGATCGGTTTGCCGAGCGCCGCCTCGGCGCGGGAGGTCAGCTCCGGCAGGGACAGCCGACGGGGGAGCCCGAGGCGCTGCACGCGGCGTCGGGCCTCGGTCTGCCGACGCAGGGCGTCGAAGCGGTCGCGGTACCCGCTCACGGGGTGCCGCCCGATTCGTCCAGGCGACGCAGGTGGTCGGTGAAGTCGCGGATCTCGTCCGCCGAGGCGAACTCGCCCAGACGCCGGGTCGCGAACGCGACGACCTCGCGCTTGCGGAGTTCGAGCACGAGCTCCAGCTGCGCCTGCACCCGCTCCGGCACGTCCGTGTTGCCGGCCGCGTCGGTCAGGTACTCCGCCGGGACGCCGAAGTAGGTCGCCAGGGCCGCCAGGAGTCGTTGGTCGCGGACGGCCGGACCGTTGCCGCCGAGCATGTAGCCCCAGCGCGGTCGACTCATCGACGCACCCTGCGCCTCGATCTCGGCGGCGATCTCCTTGTACGGGGGTCGCTGGCCCGAGTTGGCCTCGACGACGTCCATCAGGAGCTGCAGTTTGCGCGACAGTTCCCGACGGTGTGCGTCGTCGTCGTTGTACTCGATCACGTGTCCCCACTCTCACATCTGTCTCAGACATGATAAAACTGATCCAGCGCGTCGGCCGGTGTCACCACTCTGCCAGGCTCGCGCTCGCTCGTCAGGTCGGCATTTCGATGGGGGGATGCCGAACGGGGGACGAACGAACGGGAGGCGCGGTGCCAGCTGGCACCGCGCCTCCCGTCCGTCGTGTGGTGCGGACTACGCCTGCACGTCGCCGCGCCAGCCCGGCTGGGTCGGTGCGTTCTCGACGCGCTCCTTGTAGTTCTGCAGGTCCTTCTTGACAGCGTGGCCGCCGACGCCCACGACCGAGCCGAGCTTCTCGAGGATGCCGGAGGGCTCCCAATCGATCTGCACGGTGACGCGGGTCTCGGAGTCCGAGAGCTTGTGGAAGGTGACGACACCGGCGTGGTCGGTCTCGCCGTCCTTCACGGTCCACGCGACACGCTCGTCGGGGTGCTGCTCCGTGATGAGGGCCCGGAACTCGCGCTCCTGGCCGGCGATCTTCACGGTCCAGTCGGTGGTCTTGTCGTCCACCTGGACGATCTTCTCGACCTCGTCGAGGAAGTGCGGGAACTCCTCGAAACGGGTCCACTGGTCGTAGGCCTGGCGGACGGGGACGTTGACGTCGACGGTTTCGATGATCTGAGGCATGCACCGGACGGTAGGCCGATCGACCTGGGCGGCACTCAGCAGGGCTGTCCCCCTGCGACCCCGGTAGTGTGAGGCGGATGACAGAGCACGGCAAGCACGCGTTCCACGAGCGCGACGACCACGGGATCCTCGTGCGTCCCGCGCTCGCCTCGGACGTCCCCCACATCCAGCGGCTCATCGCCCCCTACGTCGACCGGCGCATCCTGCTCGGCAAGGAGAACGTCGCCCTGTACGGCTCGATCCAGCAGTTCCGGATCGCCGAAGGGCCCGACGGCACTCCCATCGGGTGCGGCGCGCTCGCCGTCTTCTGGGACGACATCGCCGAGGTGCGCACGCTCGCCCTCGACGAGCAGTGGATCCACAAGCGCGTCGGGCACCGGATGCTCGAAGCGCTCGAGCACGACGCACGCGAACTCGGCGTCGCCAGGATCTTCTGCCTGACCTTCGAGGTCGACTTCTTCGCGAAGCACGGCTACCTGGAGATCGGCGAGAGCGTCGTCTCACCGGACGTCTACGCCGAACTGGTCCGCTCGTCGGACGAAGGGGTCGCCGAGTTCCTCGACCTCGCACGGGTCAAGCCGAACACCCTCGGCAACACCCGCATGCTGAAGAACCTCTGACGCTTTCTCGTGCCGCCCGGCGGGGTGGCCGTGTGCGGCACGCGCCGTTGTCTACCCTGTGCGCATGTCGTCGTTGCGTCACCCCGTCGGGCCCGAGAAGCCGGTCGTCTACTGGCGCCGCCGGGCGCTCGTGCTCGGGGCGCTGCTGGTCGTCGTCCTGGTGGTGGTGCTCATCGTCGTCGGGCGGGGGAGCGGGGCCACGTCGGCGGCGCCGAGTGCGTCGGCCTCTGCTGGTGCCTCTGCTGCTGCCGGGTCTGCTGCCGGTGCGTCGTCGGACGGTTCTGGGTCCGGTTCCGGGTCCTCGCGGTCCGCTGCGCCGAAGCCGTCGGCTTCCGCCTCGGCTTCTGCGTCGAAGTCCGCTGCTGCCGACGGGTCGACCTGCACGAAGGACCAGATCGTCCTGACCCCGGTGCTCGACAAGTCGGCCTACGGCCCCACCGAGGACCCGAAGATCGCGATGTCGATCAAGAACTCCGGCACGAACTCCTGCCACCTGGACCTCGGATCGGCGCAGCAGGTGCTGACCATCAGCTCGGGCCAGGAGCAGTACTGGTCGTCGAAGGACTGCCAGACCGGCGGCACGAACCAGGACGTCACGATCAAGTCCGGTCAGACGCTCACGACCCCGGCGATCGCCTGGGACCGCACCCGCTCGTCCACGTCGACGTGCGACTCGTCACGGCCGGCGGTCACCGCTGGAGGCGCGAGCTACCACCTGCAGGTCGCCGTCGGGAACCTCGAGTCGAAGAGCTCGGTGCAGTTCATCCTGCAGTAGGCGGCGCCGGCGGCGGCGGGTTCGCGGTTCGCGGTTCGCGGTACGCGGTTCCGATCCGTTCCGCACAACCGAAGTGCATTCGCGCCAGGCGCTCGCGTGGTTCGGCGTGGCTTTGGTTGTGCGAGATGCCGAGCAGGGCGCCGGGAACAGCAACAGGCCCCGTCGTCCGAAGACGACGGGGCCTGTTCAAGCTGATGTGATCAGCCGAGGACGGTGATGTTCTCCGCCTGCGGGCCCTTGCGGCCCTCGGTGATGTCGAACTCCACCTTCTGGTTCTCCTCGAGCGACTTGTAGCCGTTGCCAGCAATCGCAGAGAAGTGCGCGAAGACGTCAGCGCTGCCGTCGTCCGGGGCGATGAAGCCGAAGCCCTTTTCGTTGTTGAACCACTTGACGGTACCGGTAGATGCCATGATGGCGTTTCCTTAGCTTTCTTGCTTCCGCCAAGGTGCAGATGCACCGACGGAGACCCCGACGTACGTCGACGGGGGTAATGCGCCACGCGGGCAGGTGCCGGCGGGACGGGTTCGGGGCCAGGCCTGTCGGCCAGTGACCCTGGGGCCCGGGTTGAGGGGCAAACCACCTCGCCCGGACGTTGAGCGCCGCCGAAGCGGTTCCATCAGGCTAGCGTGCTCTGGGCCGACTGGCTACCCGTGCGTCACGGAACGACGAAAATCTGGTGGAATTGAGCTGATGGCAGACAAGGAACAGCGCTTCCGGAGCGAACAGCTCGAGGAAGCCCTCGCGAAGCAGGACGTCGCTGCGGTGGCGTTCGCGCTCCGCCACGACATCGTGATCGTCCCCCGACTCGTCACCGGCAAGAAGGACATGCAGGTGCGGGTGTTCGGCCGAGAGGGGTCGGACAAGCGCATCCTGCTGCTGTTCTCGTCGGCGGACGCCTACACGGCGATGGTGCCGGACGAGAAGATCCGGCAGGTCATGGTCTACGACGGGCCGCGGCTCGAGGAGTTCCTGGCCGCCCACCTCGACATGCTCGAGGGCGTGTTCTTCGACATCGCCGGCCCGCACACCATGCAGGCCGCGCCGGCGGACCTGCTGGCCGCTTTGCGCGCGTAGCGCCTCAGAACGCGCGGTCGAGCTCGCGTTCGCGCGGCGACTGCGTCATCGAGAACGCCACACGCAGGGCTTCGCGCAGGTGCCCGGAGTCCGAGCCGAGCACCGTCGTGAACCCGAGGCGGGTGGCCTCGTTCACACGCTGCTTCGTGCCCGTGGCCGGACGGATCTCGCCGGCGAGGCTGATCTCGCCGACGGCCGCGAGCGTGTGCGGGTACGGACGGTCTCGTGCGGCGCTCGCGAGGGCCAGCGCGATGGCCAGGTCGGCACCGGGCTCCGTGAGCTTCATGCCGCCGACCGTGGACACGTAGACGTCGGCGTCGGACAGCTTGAGGCCGGCGCGGCGTTCGAGCACCGCGAGCAGCATCGCCACGCGCGAGGCATCGACACCGTTCACGACCCGGCGTGGCTGCGGCGCCGAGCTCGGGACGATGAGGGCCTGCACCTCGACCGGCAGCGCGCGACGCCCCTCGAGTGCGACGGTGACGCAGGTGCCGGACACCGGGGTGGCGTTCTTCGACATGAAGAGGCCGCTCGGGTCGGGGACCTCGTGGATGCCGTCGCCACCCATGTCGAAGCACCCGACCTCGTCGGTGGGGCCGAAGCGGTTCTTGAGCGCCCGGACGAAGCGCAGCGCGGTCTGCCGGTCGCCCTCGAAGTGGCAGACGACGTCGACCAGGTGCTCCAGGAGCCGCGGGCCGGCGATCGTGCCGTCCTTCGTGACGTGGCCGACGATGAGGACGGGCAGGGCGCGGTCCTTCGCGATGCGGATCAGGGTCGAGGCGACCTCGCGCACCTGGGACGTGCCACCCGCGATGCCGTCGATCGAGCTCGACGAGATGGTCTGCACGGAGTCGGCAATCAGCAGGTCGGGCTGGACCTGGTCGATCTGGCCGATGATGACGCCGAGGTCGACCTCGCTCGCCAGGTACAGGTCGTCGTGCATCGCCCCGGTGCGTTCGGCACGGAGTCGGACCTGGTCGACGGACTCTTCGGCGCTGACGTAGAGGACGCGCTTGCCCGAGGCTGCGGCTCGGGAGGCGACCTCGAGCAGCAGGGTCGACTTGCCGACGCCGGGCTCGCCGCTCAGCAGGACCGCGGCACCCGGCACCACGCCGCCGCCGAGGACGCGGTCGAACTCGCCGATGCCGGTCTGCCAGCGCTGCACGGAGGTGCCGCGGGCTTCGGTGATCGGTCGCGCGACCCGGGCGCCGGTGACGGCGACCGCTGACGTACCCCGGGTGCTCGCTGACGCCGCAGAGCTGTCCTCGACGGTGCCCCAGGTCTGGCACTCACCGCACCGGCCGACCCACTTGATGCTGGTCCAGCCGCACTCGGTGCAACGGTAGAGGGACTGCGGGCGCGCCATGTCGTCGAGGCTAGGCCGTACGGCCGACATCACCGGCGCGGTCGCCCGGCTCGTCCGGTCCGTTTGGTTCGTCCGACTGGTCTCGTTCGTCGGGCACCGCGATCGACCCGGTCATGCGGTGGCGCAGGCGCTCGACCGGCCCCGGACCCTGACGCGAGGCGTGGTCGAGTGCTTCGGCCCCGTCGGTGTCCTGCTCGGCGCGGGCATTCGCCACGGCCCCGGCTTCACGACCGAGGTTCTCGGCCTCGCGCACGGACAGGTAGTGCCGGATCGCCGCCACGGTGTCGACGCGCGCGTCGACCGCGGGCTCGAACGCGCTCGCCCAGATCTCGTAACCGCGGTCGTTCGGGTGGAACAGGTCGCCGTAGCTGTTGAAGAAGGTGCGGCGGAGCCCGACCCGCTTCGTGATGGTGTGCAGCGGCGCCACCGTCAGCCCGAACTCGTCGGCCACCCGGTGCACGATCTCGTTCGCCACCGCCACCTTGCGCTCCCGGTCCGGCACGAACATGCACGGCAGCTCGGCCACCACGGCGTGCGACGGCACCGCGCCGTAGATCGCCCGGATGTTCCGCTCGAACTTGTCCGGGTCGAAGTCGGCGATGTCGTTCGCCCCGATCGACACCGTGCAGATGTCGGGCGCGTAGTGCCGGAGCTTCGGCAGCTGATCACGCTTCGCACCCCACGTGGTCGAGCCGGAGACGCTGAGGTTCACCACCCGAACCGACATGTGGGAACGGTGCCGGATGCGCCGTGCGAGCAGCCCCACGTAGCCACGGCCGGGTGCCGTCGCACCGACGCCCTGCGCTGCCGAGTCACCGATCGCCACGTAGAGCAGCTGCCCTTCGTGCTGCTGTCGTTCGCGCCACCAGTCGGCGTGGATCGGGAGCATGTCGACGACCCTCTGCGCCGCTGCCCGTTGGCCCTTCACGCCGGCGCGGGCGCCGACGGCTGCGGCACCGACGACGCCGAGACTGCCGACGACGGAGGTGAGGAGTGCGATGAGCGTGCGGGATCTCATGCCGTGGACGGTACGCCCGCCGGTCTTGCCGGAGACGAGGAGGACCTGTGGGTGTGGCGAGAGCCCTGCAGGTGACCGCCTGTGGAGGGGGAGCCGACCCGTGGTGTCATCACGGGCCTCCGGGATCGTGTAAACTCTTTCCCGGTACCGTGTCCGAGCGGCCGAAGGATCATGTCTCGAAAACATGTGTGGGGGCAACTCCACCGTGGGTTCAAATCCCACCGGTACCGCCACAGAAAACCCCCGTTCACGCGGGGGTTTTCTTCGTTCGGGGAAGTGGCTTCGGCGTAGACGTGGTGCACTCTCCTGATCGCGCGGCTCCGCACCATGGCTGCCTGCTCCTCGGCACCATGATCAGCCCGAGTTCGTCCGCATCGTCACGATCGCAGTCGGGCTTCCGGGCGCACGGCAGTGCACCTCGGGTTGGAGTGCCGGTGCTGCTGGCGGAGCCGAGGTCGGACGGGCGCTGCTTGGCACAAGTGAAGTGGTCTTCCGGATGGAGAGTGGCGGCGGGAGTGGGCCAGGGCGGCCTGCGCGAAGGGCCTACAGCCCGCGGCTCGCAGAGACCTGAGTATTGCTAGTCTCTCGCTGTGGCTAAAGTGCTGAATCCAGACCGGGTGATCCAAGACTTCCAGAGCAGGCTTACCGACGCGCAGGACCGTTATGAGGAGGTTTACCGGGCGGTTGGGGAAAGCGGATCGGAGAAGAACCTCTCTCTTCGGAAGGGGTTGACGACCGACCTCGCCTTCCGTATAGGTACGGAATGGGAACTGTTTCAGCATCGCTGGCACATCGCCGCGATCTCAAAGCAACCGGCACGGTTTGTGAAGCTGCAGCAGGATGCTCTTGACGCGGCGATGAAGAAGAGCCCAGAGGTTCAGCACATCATCAATGCGGTATCTCCCGGCGTGGCAGCGGTCCCTAGCCGCCTTAATGTTGAGCAGATCGACTCCCTCATTGATCCCGATGGGTACAACGTCACGTTCAGTGACCCGAACGCTTGGGCTGAAAAAGCGGCAAAACATCTATCTCAGGACTACGCTCGCAAAGTGCATGATGTTGTGGGGGATCCGGAAGCTCACTGTGTGCTGATCCTTGCTAAGTCGGTTCGCAATGTCATCGCTCATGGGAGCGCTCTCAGCCGGGAGGAGTTCAACCGAGCTGTTCGCGCGGCTGAAGACGACCGGTCGCCGGGGTTGAAGGGGGCGCGAAACGAACCATTGTCGAGAGGTGGAGAACGGGACGTCTCCAATCCGGCGGTCTACTTGCACGCGTGGATCAGTGATCACGGGATGCGCCGTGTCGGATACCTCGCTGCTCGGCTTCACACGATTGCGGACCAGTTGCGAGTCGAAGCAGTTGACGATGACGCCTGAGGCATGGTGGAGCGGGTTCGTCGAGAAGGTCCTTGATCCGGCGACCGCGGTCGATGTCCTCGGACAGCTCCTTGCCACCGCAGTGTCCTTAATGGGCGCGGTATGGCTCTTTCGAACGCAGTTGCGACATGACCGCAAGGCTCGGCAACACACCCTTCGGGCAGAGGACGCGCGACGTCTAGCCGACCGGATCGCTTGTATCGGGCCCACGCTTCACGGTAGTTCCGAAATGCTTGGGCAGTATCTGCTCAATCATCGACGGCCGCCGTTCGCTGAACTCACCGAGGAGATTCGGCGCCACGGATTGTCGCTTCGTATCGGTTTTGACGCTCATCCGATACGCCGCCGACTGACTGAACTGACGACTCTTTGGCGTGTGGCAAACGGTGCGAAAGCAGATTTAAAGCTTCTACCGGCGGAATCCGTCGGATACGCGGTGCGTGCGCTTCTCGCCGACACGGTTGATGCCTTGGAGCAAGCTGCAGATGAACTTCGGTATTGGGACGGAGTTTCGTCAGTTGCGCCGTGCCCTCCGGCGGCTTTGGAAGGACTGATGCCGCCAGATAGTGATCTCGATGCTCGTGAGAAGTGGCGAACCGAACGCCGGCGTGCCATCCTGCAAATCGCGCATCGGCGAGCAGGTGTGGAAATGGCGCCGCCTGTTCGCGAGAGAGGTTCGTGAGAGTGGGGACACGCCGCGACGATCTGGTCTAGCGAACGCGTTGGCTCTCGCTACTGCTGACGAAGGTCTTGTCGTCGCGCTGTCGGTGAGACGTCGTCGAGAGTGTTGTCTCGTCGTCGAGCACGCCGGTTTCGCCACATCCCCGAACCAATCTCCCATACCTCGGCCAAGGGGCCGAAGTAGTGCTCCCGTCCAGGGGTGCCAGCGAGGCGACGCACGCGATTACGTTTTACCATCCGGTCGACGAGCAGCGCGGTCACTGCGACGAGACCAAGGGCAAGCAGCAGCGATGCGCCACCCATGATCCGGAGTGCAAACTTGTCCGGTTCATTATCCGCTTCGTGAGCACCGATCAGACCCATGGCACCGAAGGCTGTGAAGAGGACGAAGTATGCGGGCACGGTGACACGGGCGAAGTCGATGCCGACGGGAGTCGGGTTCTGTTGCACGTACGCCGCCGCGTTCTCACGGACGATTCGACTCAGTTCACTGCGCAACTCGTCATCGTCATCGGCGGTGACGAAACGAGAGCCAGCGGAATGAGCTGATGGCAGTGCGTCAATGCTTGCCAGCAGGGTCGATGCTCCGGCCGCCCGTTCGACGTGGCGTCGCGCTCCGGAGGCTCGGACGGAGGTGACCGTGCTGACCAGTCCTCCGATCACGCCCAGCACGCCGATTGCGGTCGAGGTGAGGGTCGCTCCGTCAGGCATTGCGTTCAACTGGCTGCGTTCCGGCAAGGGGCAGATCTATGTGGGGGAAGGGTCGCATCTGGACATCCTGCCCGGCCCCTCCGACACACGCGGCGGCCCGAGAGCGGTGCGCGCGTGAGAACCTCAGACGACAACGCGGAAGCGGTCGGAGGAAGGTATGACGCATTAGTGTCCCAGGCATTTGCGTCACTACGCGGCATTTTTGAGAACCGTGAAACGGCTTCCCAGCAACGCGACGAAGAGCCCCCGGTTCCGACCGGGGCTCGTCTCGTTCTTCAGCGCCGTTCGTTCCCGAACCGCTCAGCCGTAGATCGAGTCCGGGATCTCCGGGCAGGCGGTGACGAGCTCGTAGTACCGGGACTGCGGCAGATCGACCGACCGGTACGGCGACCACGCCCCGTCGCTGTCGATGAACTCCTGCTCGCTCGGGCCGCGCTCCACCGCGATGCCGCGGTCCTGCAGGCACTTCGTGAGCTCGCCCGTGGAGTAGCGGTAGAGCCACTCCAGCTGGGACTCGTTGAAGGCAGTCTGGTACTTCGCGGCCATGGGGTACTCGGCCCCGCACGTGTACTCAGCGACCGCGAACGGCTCGGACTGTTCCGCCGCGACTTGTCCGGAGGAAAGGCTCGCGTCGGGCATCGCCTTCGCCTGCGGGAACCCCGCCGCGGTCATGCACCGTTCCTGCGTCGGGGCCCAGTCGGCGTGCGAGACAGTCCGGACGCGGTCGACCGCGGGCCGCGCGAGCCCTGGATGGCGTGACGCGACCAGCTGCCATGCCTGGTCGGCGCTCGCGTCGAGGATGTTCTCCGCCCGCGCTGCGCTCATCGCATCGGGCTGCGGCCCAGAGGCACCCCCAGGCGCGGCACATGCGGACAACCCGGTGACCACGGCGAGGCAGACCACGCCCGCTGCTGCAGTGAGGAGCTGATGGTCTCGTCGTCGCAAGGGTCCCCCAAAGAGTTGCGATCGTCAGAACTGCCGGTTCGCCACATCCGCCCGGTGCGACACCGCCAGTGTGTCCCGCAGCCGCTCGGCGGGCAATGGTGATCCCTGATCGGCCAGGTAGTCCGCGGCGAACCCCTCAGCACTCGCCGCGTAGATCCCCGTGTACGCCCCGGACTCCGGCTCGAAGCGCCACGAGTCGGCCAGGGTGCCGGCGTCCACGGTGTCGAACCCGAGCCGCTGCACGAGCTCGGCGACCACGACCTTGGCCTGCTCGTCGTCGCCCGCGATCGGCAGCGCGGTGCGGGGCGCGGAGCCGGCGAGGTTCGGGATGTGGTGCGCGACGATGTTGTTGAACGCCTTGACGATCCGGGTGCCGGGCAGGAGCGTCTGCTCGTACTCCGCCGTGGTCGTCGCGAGGGTGTCGAGCGGCTCGATCCGCCCGTCGCGACCGGGGTAGTAGTTGCCCGTCGAGAGCACGGTCCGCCCGGCGAAGGCGTCGAGGTCGGGGGCGAGTGCCGGGTAGGCGGTGAGCGGGATCGCGAGGACGGGCACGTCGCCGAACTCGACGGCCTGTCGCACGGTGCCGGCCTGGGCACGCGGGCCGAGCTCGGCGACGAGGTCCTGCAGCGACTCGGGGCCGCGCGAGTTCGCGATGAGGACGTCGAGGTCGGCGGCGACGGCCAGGCGTGCGATCGCGGTGCCGATTGCTCCGCTGCCGATGATGCCGATGCGGTTCATGTGGTGCCCTTTCAACAGTGGTGGAGGTCAGGGGAGAGCAGGGGCTTCCCAACCGCGCCGCGACAGGGCGGAGAGCGCGGCGGAGGACGAGTCGTCGGCCATCGCGGCGCCCCGGACCCAGCTGGTCGCCAATGCGGCGAGGAACAGGTCCCGCGCGCGGACGTCGGCACGCGCACGACCGGAGCGCTGCGCGGCACGGAGGAACTCGTCGGTGGTGGTGATGAACCCCTGGCACGTCAGGGCGAGCGGCGACGAGTCGGACGAGGCGGCGGCGCGGAGTGGTTCGGGCAGCCCGTCGAACGTGCCGGCCCACTCGGTGACCGCGTCGAGCCAGCCGTGCAGGGCGTCGCCGGTGTCCACGGAGCCGTCGCGCAGCGCCTCGCGACGGGCCACCAGGTGCTCGTCGCGCGCGGCGAGGAGCTCGGCGAGCAGGGCCTCGCGCGTGGGGAAGTGCCGGTACAGGGTGCCGGCGCCGACGCCGGCCTGCTTGGCGATCGCGTCGAGCGAGCCGGTCACACCGTGCTCGGTGAACGCGCGCTCGGCGACCCGCAGGATGTGGTCCCGGTTCCGCAGCGCGTCAGCGCGCGCGGGACGCGGGGAGTGCGGTGAACGTGGGGCGCGCCCGGCGGGAGCGGTCTGCTCGGGCATGGCGGGCCTCCAGGCTGTGGCTCAATAAATGGAGAAGCTCTCCGGACCACCACAGTACAGGAGACCCTCTCCGTTTCGACGCTGCAGCGCGACGCCCGGGCGTCAGGACTCCTCGGCAGCCTCCGCCGCGTCCGCCAGGTCCGACCGCGTGTTCGCGTGGATCGGCTCGCTGTGCCCGAAGGTCTTCGCGGCGGCGCGCAGTCGCCCGACGAACTCCCCGTTGTCCATCTCGAGTTCGTCCTCTTCCGCGTCCTCGATGACGATCTCGCTCGAGGGCCCGATGAGGATCTTCGTGGTGGTCATCGTCCCGTCGTCGGCCACGGCGGGGACGTCGACGGTGTCGGCCCGGTCGCCCCCGGCGAGGGCCGCGGCGTACTCGATCACGGCGTCGGCGACGTCGTCACCGACCAGGATCGTGGTGGCGTCGTAGTGGATGTGCTTCATCGCGTACTCCTTCCCGGACCCATACAAACGCGCGGCGCGGGAACGGGCTTCAGGATGACCGCTGCGCGCGGTGGCCCGGGTCCGGGGACTCCAGGGCGTTCCACACGTCCGCCCAGATGAGTTCGAAGTCGACGGGGCGGATGCGGTCGGCCCGGAGCGCCTGCTCCAGGATCGACAGCGCATCGAGGGAGCCGGTGAGCAGGCGTTCGTCGCCGTGGACCTCGCGGCGGCCGTCGCCCAGGAACGTCGTCACCGTGACGGACCGCACCCGCGGTCGAAGCGAGCGGGTGGCGCGGGCGAGGACCGCGAAGCCACCGCCGTAGAGGAGCAGCGCGGTGGTCGTGCCGACGGCGGGGACCGAGACGGCGAGCACCAGGGCGGCGAGGGCGACGACCGCCCCGACGGCCGGCCAGACGTGCCAGGCACGCAGCAGCAGGCGCTCGCCGGTGGTCGTGCCGGGCGGGAACACGACGAGGGTCCGCGAGCTCCACAGCGTCCGCCCGACGGGTCGGATCGAGTACCGGCCCCACAGGTGGGTGCCGTCGAGCAGCCGGGTGCGGACCGGCAGCGCCGTGGTCATCGATCGACCGGCGCGAGTTCCGCGCGCACCGGGGCGAGTTCCGCCCGGACCGGCTCGACGACGTCGCGGTGCCGGACGGTCGCCAGGCACGGGAAGCAGACCAGGTCGCCTTCGCGGACGTCGGCGGGCAACGGAGCCGGGAGGCGGTGGAACGGACCGTCGGCCTGACCGTCACAGCGGGTGACGACGTACATCGGGGAGAGGGGAGCGGTGCTCCGGCGTCCGATCAGGCGCACCTGATCGAGCACGGCGCAGGTCGGCAGGACCGCGTCGAGTTCCAGGAGCACCACCTCGGTGCGCGGTCGCCGCACACGGGTGACCGCCGCCACGGCGACGCTCACGTCGCGAGGTGCCCAGCCGCGCGGGCGGTACCGGGGCGGGGACTGCTCGGCGGTGTGCACGGTCGGGGTGCCGGTGAGGTCGGCGAGCCGGACCATCGAGATCGCCGAGACCAGCAGATCGTCGGTGGTCGCGACGGTGTGGGCCGGCCAGAGGAACGGGTCCATCGGATCGGGGAGCGACGCGCGGAGCGTCGGCATGATCGCAGTCAGTGTCACGACCACACGCTCTCGCGCGCTCGAGCGGCGCGGAAGGCCTCCTGACGGAACCCCTACGGCCGGCGCCGGAGTCCTGACGGAGCGCTCACCGGTGGGTTGCCGAGCGGAGGGCTGCGGTCCACCCGAGGGAGATCACGCCGGCGCCGATCAGGGTCTTCACCACACCACCGAGGACGAACGGGTAGAGCCCGTACTGCAGGGTCTGCTGCAGGTCGAGGCCGAGTGCCACCGCGAGCCAGGCCATCCCGGCGACGAAGGTGACGACGGTGCCGAGGGCGAAGGAGAGCAGCGCGTTCCGCAGCGGGCGGTCGCCGAAGCGTTCGGCGACCCAACCGACCAGGGCGGCGGCGGCGACGAAGCCGACGATGTACCCGCCGGAGGGGCCGACGAGCACGCCGACCCCGGCCGAACCGTCCGCGAAGACCGGCAGCCCGACGACACCGAGCAGCGCGTAGACGAGCATCGACAGGGCACCGCGACGGGCACCGAGGGCACTGCCGACGAGCAGCGCGGCCAGGGTCTGCCCGGTGATAGGGACGGGCCAGATCGGCACGGACACGTGCGCGGCACCGGCGGTCAGCAGCGCGCCGCCGAGGACCAGCGCGGTGTTGACGACGGCGGTGCGGGGGAGCAGCGCGTCGGCGAGCGGACGGTGTGCGGCGGGGGTGATCGTGGTCATGGTGACTCCTTGCAGAGGGGAGAGGGAGGGTCAGACCGCGACGGCGGCCAGCAGGGACTCGGCGTCGCGCCGGGCCCCCTCCACGGCGGCGGTGTCGAGGCCGCACGCGCGCAGGCAGGTCGCGACGAGGGCGTCGCGGTCCGCGTCCTGCACGGGGCCGGACCGGCGGAGCTGGATGACGGTCTCGGTGATCTGGATGAGCACGGCACCGAGGCGCGACGGCGCGACACCGGCGGCGACGTCCGGGCTGGCAGCGCGCGAGCCGAGGCGCCCGTAGGCCTCCTGCAGTTCGACGCGCTCGGCCCGGAACCCGTCGTAGCGCTCGCCCTGCACCTCGGGCAGCAGGTAGAGCGTGCCGATGTTGTGCGGCGTGCGGGCGAGGGTGTCCACGTCGGCGACGACCAACGCGGCGAGGGCACCGGCGGCCGAAGCCGACTCCGGCACGAGCTGCTCGAGGCCGCGGACCAGCTCGAGGCTCGGGCGCACCGAGGTCGTGAGCAGCTCGACGAGCATGTCGTCCTTGCCGGCGAAGTGGTAGTACAGCGAGGCCTGCCGGATCCCGACCCGTTCGGCGATCGCCCGGGTCGAGGTCGCGCTGATGCCGTTCTCGACGAACAGCGCGGCGGCGGCGTCGAGGATCTGGTCGCGCGGGCTCAGCGCGGAGTCGGCGTTCGGCACGACCCGCGGTCGGCCGGGGCGCACGGGCCGGTCGTCGGGGGACATGCCCCCATCCTGACAGCCGGTGTCCGTCACGACTGCTCCCGGTACGCGCGCCAGCCGCCGTGGTGGGTGATGTCCTCGGCCCCCTGGACCGCGAACGGCTCGACCAGGAACCCGGTGACCTCGGTGCCGTCGTCGAGCGCCACGGTGCCGATCGCCATCGGTGCCGGCAGGGCTGCGACGAAGGTGCCGAAGCCGGCGGCGGGCAGGCGCCAGACCTCCCCGACGATGCCCGAGCCCGAGCCCGGCGCAGCAGCGCCGGACGCGACCGGACTCACGCGGACCAACCCGGGCTTGGGCGGCACCGTGTCGAGGGCGTACAGCCGGTAGTCGGACGCGGTGCGGGCCTCCCGGACGAACGATCCGCCGGACGCGACCAGCTGTCCGTTCAGCGGCTGACCGCGCAGGTGCGCCCCGACGACCAGCAGGTCGACGGTCGGAGCGGCGAACGCGGCCGCCAACGCCGCCAGGCGCCGGTCGGTGAACGCCGGACCGGTGAGCATGACGCCGAACGGCAGCCCGTCGACGAAGCCCGCTGGCACCGCGAGTGAGGCCATGTCGAGCAGGTTCGCGAAGTTCGTGTACCGACCCATCCGGCTGTTCGCGCCGATCGGGTCGGCCGCGACCTGCTCGAGCGTCGGGTGCCAGGTCGTCGTCGGGGTGAGCAGGGCGGTCGTGCCCTCGAGCGCGGCGCGACCCGCTGCCCCGAAGGCGTCGAGTCGTTCCTGGTCGGCGAAGAGCTCCGCGGCGGTCGGCCGTGCGCCACCGAGCACGATCGCGGCGACCGACGGGTCGAGGTCGGCACCGACCTCGTCGCGGTGGGCCTCGACGTGGGCGCCGACGGCCGCGTACCGCTCCGCGACGAACGCGCCGTCGTAGAGCAGCGACGCGGCGTCGAGCAGGGGTGCGATGTCGACCTCGACCACCTGGTGTCCGAGCGCACGGAACCGGTCGACGGCCGCGGCGAACGCCTCGGCCCAGCCGGGTGCGAGCCCCTCGAGCTGCGACGGCAGCGGCACCGCGATGCGCGGGACGGCGGGCAGGTCGGCAAGGGCGAGGTCGGGCCGCGCGAGCGGGTCGACGCCGTCCGGACCGGCCATCAGCTCGGCCGCCGTGCGCGCCAGGTCGAGCGACCGGGCGAACACCGTGACGCAGTCCTGCGAGCGGCAGGCGGGGACGACCCCGGTGTTCGGCACGAGCCCCTTCGTCGGCTTCACCCCGACCAGGTTGCCGAGCGCGGCGGGCACCCGGCCTGACCCGGCGGTGTCGGTGCCGAGCGCGAAGTCGACGATGCCCAGGGCGACCGCCGTGGCGGAACCGCTCGACGAGCCGCCGGAGATCCGCGTCGGGTCCCAGGCGTTCCGGACCGCACCGAAGGGCGAGCGGGTGCCGACCAGGCCGGTGGCGAACTGGTCGAGGTTCGTCTTGCCGACGACGACGGCTCCGGCGGCGCGGAGCCGGGCGACGGCGGTGGCGTCGGCGGCGGGTTCGTGGGCGTAGGAGCGGGCGGCTGCGGTGGTGGGCAGGCCGGCGACGTCGATGTTGTCCTTCACGGCGAACAGCAGGCCGGCCAGGGGCAGCGTCGGGTCGACGGCTTCGGCCTCGGCCAGCACGTCGGTGCGGTCGCGCAGGGTGATCCAGACCTCGGGCCGGTCGACGGCGTCGATGCGGGCGAAGGCGTCACGGACGCGGGCCGCGGCGGACGTCGTGGCGGCCGCGGTGGCGGCGGTCGGGCCGGTGCTCGCCGCGCCGATCCCGCTCACGGCGGCGCTCGCCGCGCCGATCCCGCTCACGCCGGCGCTCGTGCCGCTCACGCTGCCGCTCCGATCGCGGCGAGGACCTGGCCCGGTGCGACCTGGTCGCCCGGCTTGATGTACACCTCGAGCACGTGGCCCGGCACCGGTGCGTGCACCATCGACTCCATCTTCATCGCCTCCACGGCCAGCAGCTTCTGCCCCTCGTCCACGCGGTCACCCGGGCGGACGTCCACCTGCCACACGGTCGAGGTGAAGGGGGCGTACACGGCCGTCGACCCCTCGGGCACGGTCACGGCGTCGGCCACCACGGCGGCCGGCTCGTCACGGACGTCGAACTCGCCCGATGCCCGCCACCGCTCCTTCTCCTCGCCGAACGCCTGCGCCTGCTGCGCCCGGAAGTCCGCGATGGACCCGGCGTTGTCGGCCAGGAACCGGTTGTACGACGCGATCGAGAACTCGCCCTCGACGGTCTCGAACGAGCCCCGTCCGGCGTCCGTCTCGGCGCGCAGCTCGAGCAGCTCGTCGGCACCGACCGGGTACCACTCGATCCGGTCGAAGAACCGCAGCGCCCACGGGTTCTCCTGGAACAGCCCGCCGCGGCGGAACCGGTTCCAGATCTGCACGGTGCGGCCGACGAACTGGTAGCCGCCCGGACCCTCCATGCCGTAGATGCACAGGTACGCGCCGCCGATGCCGACGGAGTTCTCGGCGGTCCAGGTGCGGGCCGGGTTGTACTTCGTCGTGACCAGGCGGTGCCGGGGGTCGAGCGGGGTCGCGACCGGGGCGCCGAGGTACACGTCGCCCAGGCCGAGCACCAGGTAGCTCGCGTCGAACACGGTGCGGAAGACGTCGTCGACGCTCTCGAGCCCGTTGATGCGACGGATGAACTCGATGTTCCACGGGGTCCACGGGGCATCGTTCCGGACGCCGTTCATGTACCGCTCGATCGCCAGGCGGGTGGCCGGGTCGTCCCACGACAGCGGCAGCTTCACGGTGCGCGACGGCACGACGAGCTGGTCGGTCGGCGGGATCTCGTCCTCGAGCTCGCGGAGCAGCCCCGCCACGTCGCGCGCCTTGAGCACGGACGCGTCGGTGTGCACCTGCAGCGAGCGGATGCCCGGCGTGATGTCGAGGATCCCCTTCGGCGTGTGCTCCTGCAGCTTCGTCATGAGCGCGTGCACGCGCATCCGCAGGGCGATGTCGAGCGTCATGTCGCCGTACTCGACGAGCACGTTGTCGTCGCCGTCGCGTCGGTACGCGACGCTCGGCCGCACGTCGGTCGCGTCCATGCGGGCGATCACGCCGTCGTCGCCGTCGCCTCCGGTGCGCGGCACCGTCCTGGAGGCCCGGTGCGCGTCGAGCGCGGCGGCGTCGGCTTCGCGGACGGGGACGAACCGGACCGTGTCACCCGGTCGGAGCTGGCCCAGCTTCCACAGGTCCCCACTGGCGACCACGGCGGGGCAGACGAAGCCGCCGAGTGACGGTCCGTCCGGTCCGAGGATGATCGGGGTGTCCCCGGTGAAGTCGATCGCACCGACCGCGTACGGGGTGTCGTGGATGTTCGACGGGTGCAGGCCGGCCTCGCCGCCGTCGGTCCGCGCCCACTCCGGCCGCGGGCCGATGAGCCGGATGCCGGTGCGCGCCGAGTTGTGGTGCACGGCGTAGTCGGTGGCGTAGAAGACGTCGAGGTCGGCACGGGTGAAGAAGTCCGGCGCGGCGTGCGGTCCCTCGGTGACGGCGATCTCCCACGCGTCGGTCAGCGCGGTGCGGCGGTCGGCCGGGGTCGGACCGCCCACCAGGCCCAGACGGGTTCCGGACGGGAACGCCGGGTGCGGGGCGTCCGAGTCCGGGGAGCCCGGGCGCAGGACGTCGCCGGCGAGCAGGGCCCGACCGGCGTGACCGCCGAAGCCACCGAGCGTGAAGGTCGCGGTCGAGCCGAGGTAGGTCGGCACGTCGAAGCCGCCCCGGACCGCCAGGTAGGTGCGGAGGCCCGGACCGGGGGCCGTGCCGATCGCCAGGGTCTGGCCGGCGCTGACCTCGACGGGCTCCCACAGCGCCACGGGTTCGCCGTCGAGGGTGACCGGCGCCGGCGCACCCGTGAGCGCGACCACCGCGGCGGCCGAGAACCGGAGTGTCGGGCCGGTGGCGGTGACCTCGAGCGCGGGGGCACCGTCCGGGTTGCCCACGGCGCGGTTCGCCTCGGCGAAGGACGCCGCGTCGAACGGGCCGCTCGGGGGGACGCCCACCTGCCAGTACCCGACCCGGCCGGGCAGGTCCTGGATCATCGTCATGGTGCCCGGGGCGACGACGTCGATGCGCGGGTCCGGGTCCTCGGTCGCGTCGAGCGTCGAGGTGGAGTGCGTGGCGGTGCGGAGCTCGAGGTCGTCGGTCAGCGCACGGAGGAGCCCGGCGTTCGTGACGATGCCGTCGATGCGGGTGGCCGCGAGCCCGTCGCGCAGCAGGTCGAGCGCGTCGTCGCGGGTCTCCCCGGTGGCGATCACCTTGGCGAGCATCGGGTCGTAGAACGCGGAGACCTCGGAGCCGGTCTCGACCCAGCCGTCGACGCGGATGCCGGTGCGCTCGCCGGATGCCGTGGTCGCGCTCGGGAACACGGCCTGGGTGACGAGGCCACTGGAGGGCAGCGAGCCCTTCGCCGGGTCCTCGGCGTAGACGCGGGCCTCGACGGCGTGGCCGTTCGGGGTCCAGGTGCGGTCGAACACGTCGGGGTCGATGCCGGCGGCACCGTCGCGGGCCAGGCGGAGCATGAGCTCGACGAGGTCGACGCCGAAGACTTCCTCGGTGACCGGGTGCTCGACCTGCAGGCGGGTGTTCACCTCGAGGAACGACGCCTCTTCGCGCACCGGGTCGTAGACGAACTCGACGGTGCCGGCGCTGCGGTACCCGACGCTCTCGGCCAGGCGGCGGGCGGACGCGTGCAGCTCGGCGCGGACGTGCTCGAGGAGCGCCGGTGCGGGGGCTTCCTCGATGACCTTCTGGTTGCGGCGCTGCAGGGAGCAGTCGCGGTCGCCGATCACCGCGACGCGGCCCTCGCCGTCGCCGAAGAGCTGGACCTCGACGTGCCGGGCCGGCCGCACGAGCCGCTCGAGGAAGATGCCGGCCGACCCGAAGTTCGCGGTCGCCAGGCGGACGACGCTCGTGTAGGCCTCGCGGACCTCGTCGAGGGTCGAGCAGGCCTGCATGCCGATCCCGCCGCCGCCTCCGGTGGCCTTGAGCATGACGGGCAGCCCGATGCGCTGGGCCTCGGCCACGGCGTCGTCGACGCTGGCGAGCAGCCCGGTGCCGGCGAGCATCGGGACCCCGGCGGCGGCGGCCAGCTCGCGGGCGGTGTGCTTCGCGCCGAACCGGACGATCTGGTCGGCGGTCGGCCCGACGAACCGGATGCCGGCGTCCTCGCAGGCGCGGGCGAAGTCGGTGTTCTCGGACAGGAACCCGTAGCCGGGGTGCACGAGTCCGGCGCCGGTGTCCTTCGCGGCCTGCACCACCGCGTCGATGCGCAGGTACGAGTCGCGGGCGGGTGCGGGTCCGAGCCGGACGGCTGTGTCGGCCTCGCGGACGTGGGGTGCCGCACGGTCGGCGTCGGAGTAGACGGCGACGGTGCGCATGCCGAGCGCCTTTGCGGACCGGATGATGCGGCGGGCGATCTCACCGCGGTTCGCGACGAGGACGGTGTCGGTGCTGAGGGGGGTCTGGTTCACGGTGGCGGTCCCGGTGGGGTCGGGCGCGGCGGTCACGGCTGGACCACGATCATGCGCAGCGGTGTGCAGGAGAAGTCGTTGCAGGGGTTGTTGATCTGCGGGCAGTTCGAGACGACGACGAGCACGTCCCGCTCGGCCCGGATCGCGACCCGCTTGCCGGGGGCGCTCATGCCGTCGACGATCCCGAGGGCGCCGTCGGCCTCGACCGGCACGTTCATGAACCAGTTGAGGTTCGACACGATGTCGCGGGCACCGAGTCCGTGGCGGCCGGCCTCGGCCAGGAAGTTCTCGCGGCATCCGTGCTGGTACCGGGTGTGGTGCCCGTACCGCAGAGTGTTCGACTCCTTCGAGCACGCGCCGCCGATGGTGTCCTGCCGGTCGATCTCGTTCGCGACGACGGTCATCAGCGGGTGGCCCTCGTTCGACATCAGCACGGTGCCGGTCCGGACGTACGCGTTGCCCTGTGCGGCGAGGGTGTCCGGCACGCTGTACCGCTCGTCGGGGTCGTGGGCGTCGTAGAGCAGGCAGTCGGCGCTCTGGTTGCCGCCGACGTCGACGATGGTGAGCACCTGACCGGCGCGGACCACGGCGGACCACGGCGCGAGCGGGGCGACCCGGTCGTCACGGACCACGGCGCCCGGCACCAGGGACTCGCTCCAGTCGAGGGCGACGTCCGGGTCGTGGACGGCTCCGACCGGGACGGTGGAGGTGGGGGTGTGGGTCGTCGTGTCGGTCATCACAGGCCTCGGGCTTCCGCGTGGTCGATCGAGTTCAGGTAGGCGCGGGTGAGCTCCGGCGTCGCGGTGAACCGCTCGTCGGCCGCGGTCGTCGGGGCGCCGCGCCAGGCGTGCACCCGCAGCGGTCCGACCAGGTAGTCCGGGCGCGGGTCGATCGGGTGCGCGACGTTGGCGACCAGGACGAGCAGCGGCAGCTCGGCGACGAGCGTGACGTGGGTGCCCGCGCCGGCCGAACCGGTGAAGGTCATCGCCCCCTCGGCGTCGATCCGCACGCCCTGGAAGAACGAGATGCTCGGCGGCAGGTCCCGCTTGGTGAGCCCGTGCTTGGCGGCGGCCTTCGCGAACAGCGACCGACCGCTCGGGGTGCGCCCCTCGGGTGCCGCGTCGCCGTACTTCCGCTCGTTCCAGGCGTCGGTCGAGGTGCCGCAGAACGCGTCGTGGTGCCCCGAGGTGTCCTCGAGCACGGTCGCGAGTGCCCGGCCGTCCCCGCTCAGCAGCGGCGAACCCTGGCCCAGGTACGCCTGCCACGGGATCTTCTGGGTGTCGGCGACGTTGAGCCGCTCCCACGGTTCGAGCGCGTTGAACACCAGGACGTTGGCGCAGGCCTGACCCGTCGGGTCGTCGAACCGCAACCGTGACCCGCGGGCCAGCACCTTGTGGGTGTACCCGCCCGGCGCCACCGTCTCGGCCCAGACGAGCTGTGCGGGGTCGACGCCCTCGGGGGCGAACGGTGACGACGATGCCGGCAGGTACGGCATGTACTCGGACTGCGAGCCGGCCTGGGCGCGTGCGTCGGACCGGGAGGCGAGCACGCTGTCGGTCTGGTGGAGGTCGCGCATGGGGTTCCTTCCGGATCAGGCTTCGACGGAGGCGGGGACCGAGGCGGTGGTGGGCACCTCGGCCAGGGTGATCGGCCCGTGCGTGCGGTGCCGCCAGCTCGACCACGCCCAGCCGACGAGCAGCACGCCGCCGATGAACAGCAGGGCGCTGTACTGCAGCCACCACGAGGTGCCGGTCAGGTCGTAGATCTCCGGCCGGGGCCAGATGAGGTTGATCGCCATGCCGATCTGGAACGCCACAGCCAGGGCGTTGAGCGGGATGCCCCAGCGACCGAGGGTGAACAGCGGCTTGCCGTCCTCGTCCACCCCGGTCGGCAGCCCGGTACGACGGAGCGTGATCCGCTGGACCAGCAGCGGCCCGGTGACCCCGAGGTAGGCCAGGTAGAGCATCGCGATGCACAGGCTCGACAGGGCGGTGAAGATCGCGGACTGCCCGATGTTGACGGCGAGGGCCAGCCCGGCGCCGACCCCGACGACGATCGACGCGGCGATCGGGGTGCCGGTGCGGGGCGAGACCCGGGCGAGGGTGCGGTGGAAGGGCAGCGCCTTCTCGCGGGCCATCGAGTAGACCATCCGGGCTCCGGCGGTCTGCACGGCGAGGGTGCACGCGAAGACCGCAACGGCGACGGTGCAGAGCAGGAGTCGCCCGAAGACGTCGCCCAGGGTCGAGGTGATCACCCAGGCGAGGCCCTGCGTGGCGAGCTTGCCGTCGGTCAGGCTCGGGGCGGCGACGAGGGCGCCGATGATGAGCAGCCCGCCGCCGAGGCCGGAGACCGTGAGTGCCCGGACGATCGTCTTCGGGGTGGTCCGGCGCGGGTTGTGGGTCTCCTCGGCGAGCTCACCGGCCGAGTCGAAGCCGACCATCACGTACGCGGCCATCAGCGAGGACGCCAGGAACGCCCACACGTACGGCTCGGTGCTCGTCGACCCGGTGGTCGTGAACACCACGGAGGCGCTGCGGTGCGGCAGGAGGAACAGGGCGCCGATGAGCACGACGACGCCGATGATCTCGATGAGCACGCCGAAGCTCGTCACGCGGGCCATCAGCCGGACGCTCGTGATGTTCACGATCGTCGTCACGGCGAGCATCACCAGACCGAGGACCACCGCGTTCGCGGCACCGGTCGGCGACGCGACGGACGGGTCCGCGCCCGGACCGCCGACGACCTGGAACCCGTCCCAGATCGCGGGGAGCACGGCCTGCACGGCGATGGCCGCCACCGCGACGGTGAGGATCTGGCCGATGATCATCGTCCAGCCGGTGAACCACCCGAACCGGGCTCCGGCCAGGCGGCTCGACCACTGGAAGATCGCGCCGGAGATGGGCCAGCGGGCCGCGAGCTGCGCGAAGTTCAGCGCGACGAGCAGCTGGCCGCCGAAGACGAGCGGCCACGCCCAGAAGAACGCAGCACCGCCGAGCCCGAAGCCGAGTCCGAACAGCTGGAAGACCGTGGTGAGGATCGAGACGAAGGAGAAGCCCGCCGCGAAGGAGGAGAACGAGCCGACCCCGCGGTGGAGTTCCTGCTCGTAGCCGAGGCGGGCGAGCCCCTGGGTGTCGACGTCGGACGTGGCGCGCGGTGCGTGGAGCGGTGCTTGCGGAGAACGCATGACTGCAGACCTTTCGCGGAGTACCTGTCGGGTGACAGGTAGTGCGACAAGTGTCTTGCGGCCCTGTGTCGTCGCCGTTGCCCGTCTGTTTCGAGTGCGTGACGGCAGGCCTCGGCGTGTAAACGTTCCGAGTCGGCGGGCGGATCAGCGGCGGGGGATCACCGGCGGGGGATCACTCGACGTCCACGTCCCGCTTGCCGCGGCGGACGATGAGCGGGTCCGGCTTGCCGATGACGTCGGCGGCCTTGTCCGGGTAGTCGAACTGCGTCAGGAAGTACCGCATCGCGTTGAGGCGCGCGCGCTTCTTGTCGTTCGACCGCACGATCGTCCACGGCGCGTAGCGCTTGCTCGTCCTGGTGAACATCGCGGTCTTCGCCTCGGTGTAGTCCTCCCACCGGTCGAGCGACAGCAGGTCGATGTCGGACAGCTTCCACCGCCGCACCGGGTCGAGCTGGCGCATCGCGAACCGGGTCCGCTGCTCGCGCCGGGTCACCGAGAACCAGAACTTCGTCACGTGGATGCCGGAGTCGACGAGCATCCGCTCGAACTGCGGCACCTGGGTCATGAACGACTCGTACTCGTCGTCGCTGCAGAACCCCATCACCCGTTCGACGCCGGCGCGGTTGTACCAGGAGCGGTCGAACAGGACCATCTCACCCGCGGCCGGCAGGTGCTGCACGTACCGCTGGAAGTACCACTCACCACGCTCGCGCTCGGTCGGCTTGCTCAGCGCGACGACCCGCGAGGTCCGGGGGTTGAGGTGCTCCGTGAACCGCTTGATCGTGCCGCCCTTGCCCGCGGCGTCACGCCCCTCGAAGAGCACCACGACCTTCTGGCCGGTGTCCTCGAGCCAGTACTGGCACTTCAGCAGCTCGATCTGCAGCAGGTACTTCTGGTACTCGTACTCGTCCCGCGGCAGGCGCTCCGAGTACGGGTAGTCGTCCTGCCAGGTGAGCACCGGGTTGCCGTGCGGGTCGATCAGCTCCGGGTCGGCCGTCTGGCCGTCCGCGACGCTGTACCCCTCGGTCCGCAGCTGTTCGATGTACTCCCGCAACGGCTGCGAGTACGGCGCTGTGTCCACGGTGTCCTCCCTCTGCGAGCCGATCGGCTGTCGGCCCCAGGGCCATCCTGGCCCGGCCACCCGCACGACCGCCCCACGCCTCGCCCTGGACGCGACCCGATGACGGCCTGGAGGCGCGGTGCGGGCCCGCCCCGTGCCTCCCGACCGCATGTGGCCCTTCACAGGCATGATGGGGCCATGACGGACCAGGCCGAGATGATCCACCCCGAGATCGCACCGAGCGGAGACGGGTGCGTCGAGTGCGACGCGACCGGCTCGTGGTGGGTGCACCTGCGCCGCTGCGCGGCGTGCGGCCACGTCGGCTGCTGCGACGACTCCCTCAACACGCACGCGACGCGGCACTGGGAGGAGACCGGGCACGCGGTCATCCAGAGCTACGAGCCCGGCGAGACCTGGGCGTGGGACTACCGCGACGACACCCGCTCCGAGGGGCTCGAGCTCGCGGCCCCCACCAGCCACCCCGTGACGCAGGCAGTCCCCGGGCCGGCGGATCGCCTTCCCGGGGACTGGTTGGAACTGCTCGGCGGATCGCGCTGATCCGCGGCGGTCGTCAGGTCAGACGGCCGCGGTCGCCTCGTCACGGTGCGGGAGCTTCCAGCCCGGACGCACGAAGTGGCAGGTGTAGCCGTGCGGGTTCTTCTCGAGGTAGTCCTGGTGCTCGTCCTCGGCCTCCCAGAACGGGCCGGCCGCGGTGACCTCGGTGACGACCTTGCCGGGCCAGATGCCCGACGCGTCGACGTCCGCGATGGTGTCGAGCGCGACCTGCTTCTGCTCGTCGGTCGTATAGAAGATGGCCGAACGGTAGCTGCGACCGATGTCGTTGCCCTGGCGGTCCTTCGTCGACGGGTCGTGGATCTGGAAGAAGAACTCCAGCAGGTCCCGGTACGAGATCTGGGACGGGTCGAAGACGATCTCGACAGACTCGGCGTGGTCGCCGTGGTTGCGGTACGTCGCGTTCGGCACGTCGCCGCCGGAGTAGCCGACGCGGGTGCTGACGATGCCGGGACGACGACGGAGGAGCTGCTGCGCTCCCCAGAAGCATCCGCCGGCGAGGATGGCGGTCTCGGTGGTGGTCATGGTGGCCTCCTGGGCTCTCGTGTCACTGGCTGCGACACCGTGTGGTGCAACCGGCAACAGGGACGATCTGTTCCCGTCGTCAGGTCCGCTGTGGGGCACGGACCCACCCGGGTGTGCGGTCGGTACGACTCGACCCTACGAGTCCGTGCTCCGTGTCGCCCCTGCGGTACGGTCGGGCTCACATGAAGCGGTCATCCATCGACGAAGTCCAGCGCCGTCCACGTGGTTGGTGGCTGCTCGGACTCGCGTTCTGTTTCCTCGTGTTCCTCGAGGTGTTCGCGGCGATCGGCTCGCTGCCGGGGATGGTCGCCGCGCAACTGGAGCAGTACACGCCCTGCGCTTTCGACGTGACGTTGCAGTGTTCGTACGCCGTCGGGGAGACCGCGCAGTTCCTCGTGCCGCTCCTCGCACTCGTCGTCGCGATCACGACCTGGGTCATCGGGGCGTCTGGTGCTCCCACGGTGCGGCGACAGGTGCTGGTACCCACGATCGGCCTCGTGGTCATCGTCCTGATCTTCGTGCTCGGCGTCGTCGCGGTCAATCTGTCGATCAGGTGATCGTGCCCCGCTTCAGTACGCGTAGGTGCCCTGCACGGAGTACACCCGGAGCTGGGTCATCGTTGCGACACCCTGGCTGATCGTCGGCATCGCGATCGCGCCGGTCCAGGTGTCCGACGGGCCGCCGCTGCTGACTGCGCCACCGACGCGGAGCCCCCCGGTGCTCGCCTGCTCGTCCGCGCCCAGGGCGTGGTAGGCGACGCCTTCGCCGGCAGCGTCGTGGTTGACCACGATCCGGATCTGCTGGTTGTCCGCGTCCCAGACGCCGGTGACGAACGTCCACTGGTCCGTCAGCCCCCGAGTCCGCGCTGGTGACACGCACGTGCCGCTCGTCAGGTCGGGCTGCGACTTCACGCAGAAGCGGTAGTCGTCTCCCGCCCACTGCAGGTAGAAGACCGACCCGGTCGGTCCGTCCATCGACACGGCCGTTCCGTACCGACCCTCCTGCGCCGCCGACGGTTTCATCCAGGCAGACACCGTGTAGCTCTTCGTCGTGTCGATCGGCGCTGAGGCGGTGCGGTTGAAGCCGGAGAGGGCAGCCCAGTAGCCGAGGCTCCACTTCTTCGTCTTGCCCTCACACGCGGTGTCGCGCGACAGGAAGTAGTCCTCACCGGACAGGCACTGGAAGACCTCGGCTGACCCGTTCCACTTGGCCGGGACGTCCGCTGCCGTCTTCCAGGCGTACCCGAGCGCCTTGGGCTTGCCGTCCGCACCGACCTGCATGGTGAAACCAGATGGGCACGCGCCGGTGACCGTGGCCGTGTAGATGCCACTCGTGCAGGTCTTGACCTGGATCATGTTCGACGGGACGTCGGCCGACGGCCCGTAGACCTGCAGTCCGCCGAGCCCCATCTCGTAGGTCTTGCCGGTCGCAGACGTCGAGTGCGCACCCCCACCCTTGTAGCGGTTGACGCGAACCACGTCGTCCTGCTCGATGGAGGGGGCCCCCAACGGGATCGCCCCCACGTCGAGTGGCGTCGTGCTCGTGGTGGGGTCGAGCGTCAGCGCTTGCGCTGCCCGTGCGCCGGTACCGGCGTACGAGCTGTCGTCGCCGATCACGGTCGGCGAGGCGACGGTTCCGCGACCCGACACCGATTCGCCCTGCTGGCCCGACCAGGCGTGTCCTGCGTTCGAGGGACCGGTACCGACACGGGGATCGTCATCTGCGGCCACGCTGTTGCCGGGGACCACCAGGCCGTCCCTGCCGCTCCCGGCGTACGCGGTCGAGACGTTGGCGGCCTTGTCGATGCTCTTCACCCACAGTCGACTCGTGCTGTCGGACGGTGTGAAGCTGATCTTCGCCGTACCGCTGGCATCTGCGCAGACGTAGACGACGATGCCGTCCCGGAGGTCGCACGAGTGGTACCCGGTCGCGGTGGACACCGCTTCCGAAACCGGCTGGACCGGCTGGAGGCTGCCGCCGTCGGAGAGCCAGTACTGGAACCCGCGGATGTCCTTGTCCTTGGTGCTGGCGGTCACCGTGGCGGTCACCTTCGTGCCCACCCTGTACGAGGCGGGCAGCCCGGAGACGGTCGGAGGGTTCGGCACGGTGCTGTCGGAGGAGAAGTAGCACCAGCCCGTCCAGCCGCCCCAGTCGGTACCGTCGTTGCTCTTCGCACGGAACATGTAGTGGCCGTCAGCGAGGGCGCCCTTCGGGATCTGGACGCTCTGGGGCCCTGCGCTCGTCAGGTCGACGCCGTCCGACCAGGCGATCGTGTCCGGGTCGTCGGAGCGCATGACGTGGAAGGTCGTGCGCACGAGTCCACCATCGGGATCACTCGCCTTGACCTGCAACGTGATGGGCTGGGCTGCGTTGTTGACGAACGCGCTGTTGGCGTCACTCGTGCCACAGGCGCGCGTCGGACTCGTGATCGTGATGCCGCTCGGCGTGTTCGGCTTGGTGTTGTACTCGATGGTGAGTGTGGCGTTGTAGGCGAAGTGTTTGCGGCTGAGGCTGCCTTCGGTGGGGGAGCGGAGGCCGATCTGGAGGGTGTTGCCGGCGGTGGCGGCGGCGCCGCGGGTGACGTCCCAGCCGACGGCTTTGCCGGGCATGGCGCAGCCGGCGACGCTGGGGATCTCGGCGTCGGAGATGTGGTCGCGCCATTGGCCTTGGTTGGCTTGGTCGTCGTTCCAGTTCTGTCCGGGTGTGACGTTGCCGTAGCGCCAGGCCTGGACGGTGGCTTCGCCGCAGCTGTAGTTCGCGATGGCGTTGAAGTGTGCTTCGGTGATGTGTTTGCCGTCGAGGGGGCCGAGGTTGAACTGCCAGAACGCGCGTGACATGAACGTCTTGCCGTTCTCGACGGCGTAGCCGACGCTCTGGTAGCCGTTCGCTGCCTGGCCGTTGAGGTAGGACTGGGTGGGGTAGGCGATGTCGTCGAACCAGAGTGCGTTCTGACCGGAGGACCAGTCGGGGTCGACGAACACGGGGAACGTCGGTGCGGTGTCGGTTGCGTCGGTGACGTCGAGCGTGACTGCGGTGGTGGTCGTGGTGTGCTCGAGGGGGGTGGCGCTGCCTGCGCCGCCGGGGCCGTCGGCATCGCCGCCGTCGGAGGAGTCCCACCAGGTCGGCTTCGACGACTGCAGGGTGGATCCATCGGCCGCAGTCGCTGTTGATGCTGTCGACGAGGTCGAGACGGTGGCGCCGTGCATCTGCAGCTCGACCTGTTGCAGGTCCGGGTTCGTGGCAGCTTCTGGCGTGTTGACGACGAGCACTTCCGCCATGCCTGACGGTGTTGCGGTGAGGCGCAGGTCGACCTCGGGCAGGACGTCTGCGTAGGTGGCTGTGGCGCCGTCGATGGTCGGCGAGGGCAGGGTGCCGCCGGCGGGCCAGGACTCGCTGACCCAGGCGCCGGTGTCGGTCTGGACCTGTGCGAGGGTGTCGGTGCCGCCGCGGGAGAACCGGACGTGGGTGTCGGTGGCCTTCGGTGCGATCCAGGACTGGTCGACGGGAACGAGGTCGGTCTCGACGGGGATCCACTGCCCGGCCTGCTGGGTGCGGACCGGGATGGTGTCCTGTGTCACGGTGAACGAGCCGTCCGGGTTCGCCGTGAGCAGGCTCGTCGGGGTGGTTTCGTCCGAGACGGTCACGCCGTGGTCGTGGGCCTGCGCGATCTCGGAGGCGTCCGCCGAGGTCGCGGAGGACTGGCTGTCCGCGATGGTCGGTGTGGTGGTGGCGGACCCGTCGGCGAACGCGGGTGCGCCCGTCGTCGCGAGCAGACCGAGCACCAACGCTGATGTGGCCACTGTCGCGACCACGGTTCTGCCGTGCGGCATTGAACCCCCTGTGAACATCCCGAGCGCGAACTGCGCGAGCACACCGTAGCGAGACCCCGAACCCGGCGAAGACCCCCGAACACGGCACACCACACAGCCACGAGGGGATCCCCGCCCCGCTCAGCCCCGAGAACTCGGCGATGCACCGTCGGAGAGACCCGCGCCGTCGTCCTGTGAACATCCACTCAGCACGCGGCGCGGATCAACCGTCAGTAGCGGTAGCTCCCGGAGGTCATCAAGTAACGCAGCTGCGTCCGGGTTGCGACGCCCTGGGTGATGGACGGCATCGCGATGTCACCACTCCACGAATCAACGGGCGCTCCGTCGCTGACACCGCTGCCGAGGAGCAGGCCGCCGCTGCTCGACCTCTCGCCTGCTCCGAGCGAGTGACCGGTCACGCCCACCCCGGACGACGACGCATTGACCATGATCCGGACCTGGTTGTTCGCGGGGTCCCAGACACCCGTGACGAAGGCCCACGTGCCCGGGGACGCGGACGTCTGAGCGGGACTGGTGCAGTCGACGGACGGGGTGTCGGTCTGTTCCTTGACGCAGAAGCGGTACTTGCCGTCGACGTACTGCAGGTAGAACGGCGAATTGGTCTGTCCGTCGAGGGACATCGCCGTGTTGGTCTCGTCGACGGAGGTCTTCGAGGGCCGGAGCCATGCGGAGACCGTGTAGCTCTTCGTCGTGTCCACGATGGGACCCGAGGTCGTGCTGGTCCCTGCCGCGGCGAAGAAGCCGAGGTCGCTGTCCTTGGTGAAGCCTTCGCAGTCCGGGTCGATGGAGGTGAAGTAGTCGACGTCGCCGTGCACGCACCGGTACGCGTGTACGGGCTTCGTCCCCGTGGGCACATCGGCCGCCACCGTCCACGAGTAGCCGAGCTGCACACCAGAGTCGCTGCAGGCACGTCCGGTCGTCATGTCGCCGACCGACGTCGGACACGACCAGAGCAGCCGACTGTGCGAAGGCGCGGGTGCGGCGGGGCTCAGGAGTTCGCCCAGCGTGGACTGGAAGTCCTTGCCGGCTCGCGTGCGCGCTGTGACGGCGATGTGACCGTAGTCGCCGTAGTAGCGGTTGATCCGGACGAGGTCGTCTTGGTGGACACGCGTGGCGTCGAACGGACCGGCGTACCCGGTGTCATCGATGGGGCCGCTCGTGACCGCGCTCGGGTCGAGGGTCAACGACCGGGGGCTGGTCGGGGTCGATGCTTCGTCGAGGAGGACTCTTCGTGATCCGGAAGTGCCGTCGCCTCCCACGTGCCCTGAGCTCCCCGTCCAGGTGTGTGCAGCGCTCTCGCTGTCGACGGTGGGATCGGAGTCCGCCACGATGGGCCAACCCTGGTTCGAGGTGTCCGGGGATGCCGCGGTGACGGAGACGTTGCCGGCCTTGTCGATGCTCTTCACCCAGAGAACGCTGCTGTTGTCGGTCGGTGCGAACCGGATGGTCGCGGTCCGCGAGGACGTGGCACACACGTACGTCACGATCCCGTCGTGCAGGCCGCAGTCCGGGAACCCGATGGCAGTGTTCGCTGCGGCCGTGACCGGCTGGATGTCCGAGCGAGAAGCGCTCACCCACCACGCGAACCCGGCGATCGACGCGTCCGTCGGTGTGGTGGCGGTGACGGAGGTCGCGACCCCGACGGTGTGCGGCTTGTCCACACCCGTCACCGAAGGAGCCTTCGGAGGAGTCGAGTCGGAGTGGATGTAGCACCACGACGACCAGTCGCCCCACTCGCTGTCGTCGTTCGAACGCGCGCGGACAGCGAAGTCCCCGTCGGGCAGGTAGCCCTTCGGCAGGACTGCCGTCTGCGTTCCCTGTGCCGCTCGGACCGAGACGACTCCGTCACCGACGTGCGTTGCCAGGTCCGACGCCTTGTACACGTAGAACTTCGTCGCGAGGTTCTCCCCGTCGGGATCCGAGCTCTGCACCGAGAGGGTCAGGCTCTGCGCATCGTTGTTGATCCATGCGGCGGAATCAGTCGAGTCCCCGCACGTGCGGGTCGGTGAGGTGATCCGGAAGTGCGTCGGGGCGTTCGGGACGGTGTTGTACTCGATGGTGAGTGTGGCGTTGTAGGCGAAGTGTTTGCGGCTGAGGCTGCCTTCGGTGGGGGAGCGGAGGCCGATCTGGAGGGTGTTGCCGGCGGTGGCGGCGGCGCCGCGGGTGACGTCCCAGCCGACGGCTTTGCCGGGCATGGCGCAGCCGGCGACGCTGGGGATCTCGGCGTCGGAGATGTGGTCGCGCCATTGGCCTTGGTTGGCTTGGTCGTCGTTCCAGTTCTGTCCGGGTGTGACGTTGCCGTAGCGCCAGGCCTGGACGGTGGCTTCGCCGCAGCTGTAGTTCGCGATGGCGTTGAAGTGTGCTTCGGTGATGTGTTTGCCGTCGAGGGGGCCGAGGTTGAACTGCCAGAACGCGCGTGACATGAACGTCTTGCCGTTCTCGACGGCGTAGCCGACGCTCTGGTAGCCGTTCGCTGCCTGGCCGTTGAGGTAGGACTGGGTGGGGTAGGCGATGTCGTCGAACCAGAGTGCGTTCTGACCGGAGGACCAGTCGGGGTCGACGAACACGGGGAACGTCGGTGCGGTGTCGGTTGCGTCGGTGACGTCGAGCGTGACTGCGGTGGTGGTCGTGGTGTGCTCGAGGGGGGTGGCGCTGCCTGCGCCGCCGGGGCCGTCGGCATCGCCGCCGTCGGAGGAGTCCCACCAGGTCGGCTTCGACGACTGCAGGGTGGATCCATCGGCCGCAGTCGCTGTTGATGCTGTCGACGAGGTCGAGACGGTGGCGCCGTGCATCTGCAGCTCGACCTGTTGCAGGTCCGGGTTCGTGGCAGCTTCTGGCGTGTTGACGACGAGCACTTCCGCCATGCCTGACGGTGTTGCGGTGAGGCGCAGGTCGACCTCGGGCAGGACGTCTGCGTAGGTGGCTGTGGCGCCGTCGATGGTCGGCGAGGGCAGGGTGCCGCCGGCGGGCCAGGACTCGCTGACCCAGGCGCCGGTGTCGGTCTGGACCTGTGCGAGGGTGTCGGTGCCGCCGCGGGAGAACCGGACGTGGGTGTCGGTGGCCTTCGGTGCGATCCAGGACTGGTCGACGGGAACGAGGTCGGTCTCGACGGGGATCCACTGCCCGGCCTGCTGGGTGCGGACCGGGATGGTGTCCTGTGTCACGGTGAACGAGCCGTCCGGGTTCGCCGTGAGCAGGCTCGTCGGGGTGGTTTCGTCCGAGACGGTCACGCCGTGGTCGTGGGCCTGCGCGATCTCGGAGGCGTCCGCCGAGGTCGCGGAGGACTGGCTGTCCGCGATGGTCGGTGTGGTGGTGGCGGACCCGTCGGCGAACGCGGGTGCGCCCGTCGTCGCGAGCAGACCGAGCACCAACGCTGATGTGGCCACTGTCGCGACCACGGTTCTGCCGTGCGGCATTGAACCCCCTGTGAACATCCCGAGCGCGAACTGCGCGAGCACACCGTAGCGAGACCCCGAACCCGGCGAAGACCCCCGAACACGGCACACCACACAGCCACGAGGCGGAGTTCGCCCGGACCGGCGGGCATGGCCGGGAGGGTGATAGTCCTCACAGCTGCAGAGGCGCGAGGCCCGGATCTCCGCGGATCGAGCCCGGGTCACCCGCGTTCGGGGGGCACCTGTCTATGTGTTCCCGATCGATACGATCCGGAAGCCGTCCACGGAAGCTCCGCGCGCGGCCCTGAACCGAAAACTGGGGGACTCGTGCATCGAGCAGCTGTAACCGTTCGCTTTGCGGTCGAAGGCGCTGACGCGTGAGCCGGCACCGTTCACGGCCGCAGACCCGTCAGCGCCTGAGGACTCGAGCATCGATCGCCCTGATCGCAGTCGTGGCGGTCACCACCTCCGTCTTGACCTACGTCAATTCCGGCGATTCGAGCATCGTCGCTGATCTCGGGACCTCCGTTTCGGGTCGCCATGCGCGTGCGATCGACCAGCACGTCCAGGCGTCGTCATCGAAGACGGTCACGACTCCGACGAAGCACCTGACGGCGAACAGCTGGGATCTCTCCCTCGGTGGGGAGCTGCCGGGGACTGGCCTCGTCACCTCTGCTTCCGCCGGGGGGACCGCAGCACGGGTGAGCGGGGCATGGCGCGCGCTCGGTGACACGGGACTCGAAGTCGCCGCCGCACGTGCCGACACCTCGACCGGTGTCCTCGAACACGTGACCGCACGGGTGGCCTCTCGTGCCGCAGCGAAACACCAACACCTCCAAGGCATCGTGATCAAGCTCACACGCCCGACGACCCGGAAGAACGCTGCTCCCGTCGCGGTGAAGGTACCGACCAAGCTGCTCGCACAGCAGTTCGGTGCGGACTACGCACACCGCACACGCTGGGTGCAGCTGGACGGCGACAAGCCGTACTCTGCGGCAGCGGCGGTGCCGGTGGCAACGTTGACCTCGGCGAAGAGCGTGGTCCTGACACCGATGCTCGCTGCTCGCACGGTGACCCTCGCCGCAACGAGTGCGACGGCGTCGAGCAGTGGCTCGGGGAGCTTCTCCGCAACGTCCATGAAGGAATCCGGGTCGTGGGACGTGTCCGCGCAGACCGGAGACTTCACCTGGCAGTACCCGATGACGGCTCCTGCACCGCCGGCAGGCCCGAGCCCCAACATCGCGCTTGCGTACGACTCGCAGAGTGTCGACGGCGAGACCGGCTCGACGAACAACCAGCCCTCGGCCGTCGGAGACGGGTGGGACCTCGCGGCGGCCGGCTCCATCGAGCGCCGGTACGTGCCATGTTCCCAGGACGACGGTGCGTCCGGTCCGGTGAAGACCTCCGGTGACCAGTGCTGGAAAGCGGACAACGCGACGCTCTCCCTCGCTGGCCACAATGCGGCGCTGGTTCGCGACAAGACTTCCGGAACGTGGAAGATGCAATCCGATGACGGGTCACGCATCGAGCACCTCGTCGGCACCGGATCCGGTTGCTCGCCGAACGGGACCTACGACACCGACTGCTGGCGCGTCACGACGACCGACGGAACGCAGTACTACTTCGGGAAGAACCAGCTGCCTGGATGGGCGTCCGGAAAGGCCACGACCAACTCGACCTGGACGGTGCCGGTGTTCGGGAACGACGCCGGGGAGCCTTGCCATGCGTCGACGTTCGCTGCGTCGTCCTGCACACAGGCGTGGCGATGGAACCTGGACTACGTCGTCGATGTCCATGGGAATGCCGAGGCCTTCTACTACGACGCGGAGACGAACAGCTACGGCAAGAACGGTTCGGGTGCCACCAGCTACGTCCGAGGCGGCCAGCTCGATCACATCGACTACGGACTCACTGCCGCCACTGTCTACACGGCCAACGCCGCGAGCGGACGAGTCACCTTCGGCTACAACGCGTACGGACGGTGCAGCGACTCAACCCACGCAAACTGCACGAGTGAAGCCATAACAGCTGCCGCGACGAAGCCCGCGAAGCCGACCTACTACCCGGACGTGCCGTGGGACCAGTTCTGCACGTCGGCATGCACCGCCACCACTGTCCCGAGCTTCTGGACCGATGGCATGTTGGACACGGTGACGACAGCGGTGCGGTCGGGATCTTCCTACGCGACCGTCGACAAGTGGACGCTGTCGCATTCGTTCCCGTCGCCGGGAGACGGGACGAACGCTGCGCTGTGGATGACGCAGGTGCAGCACACCGGGTACTCAGGGAGCAGCTCGCTCACCGAGCCCGCCGTGAAGTTCGGCGGCGTGGCGATGCAGAACCGGGTCTGGGCGGTCGATGGCCTCGCGCCGTTGGACAAGCAGCGAATCTCGTCCATCACCTCCGAGACAGGTGCTGTGACATCCGTCAACTACTCGGGCCAGGACTGCACGCCGGCAGAAGTCCCGTCGCTCAAGGGCGACTTGGCGAACAACGTGCGGCGGTGCTTCCCGCAGTGGTGGACGGGCAACGTCGTTCCGGCGCAGGAACCGAAACTCGACTTCTTCCACAAGTACGTCGTGACGAGTGTCGTGGATGATCCCCGCACCGGTGGGGGCAACGACCGGCCGCACGAGACGAGCTACGCGTACACCGGCAAGCCGGCATGGCGCTACTCGAATACGCCGTTCGTGCCGTCGAAGTACCGGACCTGGTCGAACTACGCTGGCTACGACACCGTAGAAGTGCGCGATGGCGCCAAGTCCTCGCCGGCCGATCAACAGGTCACCGCGTACGTCTTCTACCGGGGGCTCGACGGCGACAGGGCTTCCGACGCGGGTGGCACCAAGTCCGTCGCGGTGACCGGAGCGCCCGGAGTGGACGATTCACCGTGGCTCGCCGGACGGACGCGTGAAACGGTCGTCCGGGCCGGGGTCGGCGGAGCGGTCATCTCCACCACGGTGCAGACTCCGTGGTCTTCGTCGGTCCTGGCGGACGACGGAACGCTGCAAGCTCGTCGTGTCGACGAGGGCACCTCGAGGGTGACGGAGCCGACTTCCTCTGGGGCGACGAGGTCAGTGGTCACCTCGAAGGACTACGACTCCCACGGTGAGGAGATCCAGGAAGAGACGCGGAGTTCCGACGCTGGGTCGACCTGCTCGACCACGACCTACGCTCCGGCGAACACGACCACCTGGCTGGTCGGCGTACCGCTCGAGGAGAAGGTCGTCGATGTCCCGTGCGACACGGAGACGCCCGATGTGAGCGACGTCATGTCGGATGTTCGGACGACGTACGACAACGATGCGCTCGGCGCCGTCCCGACGCGCGCTGATCCGACGAAGGTGGAGACCGTCTCGTCGTACTCCGGGTCGGTTCCGGTGTGGACGAAGGCCACTGCTGCACAGTTCGACGCGATGGGCAGGGTGACCTCCTCCACTGACGAGATCGGGCGGACGACGGCGACGACCTACACACCGACGACCGGCGGCCCGGTGACGGCTGTGACCACGACGAACGTCAAGGGCTGGAAGCACACGGAGACGCTGGAGCCGGGGCGGAACTCGGTCCTGAGCGTGACCGACTTCGACGGCAGCGTCACGACGGCGAGCTACGACCCGCTCGGTCGGCGGACCCAGGTCTGGATGCCAGGACGGGCGAAGGCTGCTTTTCCTTCAGCGCCCAACTACGCCTACGCCTACACCGAGTCCCAGACTGCCCCTCTCGCCGTGGCGACCACCTCGCTCAACGCGACCGGAACGACCACCGCCTTCACGCTCTACGACGGGCTCGGCCGGCAAGTGCAGACGCAGCGCCCGTCGAGTTCCGGGGGCAGCGTCGTCTCCGACACGGCGTACGACAGTCAAGGCCGACCCACCTTGGTGAACAACGACTACTGGTCGAGCGGAAGCGCTCCGTCCAACAAGCTGTTCCTCCCCGTGAGTCAGCAGCAGATCCAGTCCAGCGTCGAGACGCAGTACGACGCCGTCGGCCGTTCCACGGCGGAGATCACGTCTTCGTACGGGGTCGAGAAGTACCGTACGACGACCCGGTACTCCGGTGCGGACGAAGTGGACGTCCTCCCGCCGGCAGGGGGGACGCCGACATCGATCTTCACGAACTCGCTCGGCAAGAAGACGACCTACCGTGAGTACCTCGGTGCGTTCGGTTCGACCGAGCGCCAAGACACGCGCTACACCTACGACGGGCGCGGTGCGCTGAGTTCGATGCAGGACCCGGCGGGAAACCGGTGGTCGTGGTCCTACGACGTGCTGGGCCGTCGTGTCGCAGCGAACGATCCAGACGCTGGCTCGTCCACGTACGCCTTCGATGCCGCGGGTCGCCAGACGAGCAGCACCGACGCGCGCGGCGTGACGTTGACCACGCAGTACGACGACCTCGATCGTGAGACCGCCCGCTACGTCGGTGGCACGAACGGCGCCATCGACAGCTCGTGGACCTACGACTCTGTCAAGATCGGACAACTCAGTTCGAGCACGCGGTACGTCGGTTCCACTCCTGGTCACCCTGGGAGCGCCTACACGACCTCGATCGGAGGCTACGACGGTTCCAACCAGCCGACCGCGCGCACGGTCAGCATCCCGGCTGATGCTCCGGCTTTCGGGGGAACCACCTACACGACGAAGCAGGCCTACAACACCGACGGATCGCTCGCTTCGGTGACCGCTCCCGCGATCGGGGGTATCGCTGCGGAGCGCTCCACCTACACGTACAACGCACTGGGGGCGCCGAGCAGTCTCGCGGGCATCAAGAGCTACGCCGGACTGACGTACGACGCGCTCAACCGGGTCGCACAGGTGGATCGTGACGGCACCGTGGTCAACACGACGGCGTACACGCGCGATGCGGCCACCGGCGCGCTCACCGGGATCCTGGATCAAACCGGGACGGGTTCGTCCACGGTCGTCCAGGCGAAGCGGACCTACACGAGGAACGCTGCCGGATCGATCACGTCGACGTCGACGACGGGCGCAGCGGGGAGCGAAATCCAGTGCTACGCGTACGACTCCCTGCAGGAACTGACCGAAGCATGGACCCCGACAGCGAGCTGTGCGAATGATCCCGTCGTCGGCGGTCTCGGTGGCGCGAGCCCCTTCTGGAACTCGTACGAGTACGACACGAAAACCGGGAACCGGACTTCGGAAACGAAGCACGTGGCCAGCGGTGACGTCGTCTCCAGCTACTCCTATGCATCGCCAGGGTCCGCCCACCCGCACGCCGTGGAGCAGGTTGCCAAGGCCACAGCCGGATCAGCTGTCGAGAACTCGACCTACGATTACGATCCCGCCGGCAACACCATCCAGAACGACGACCTCTCGTTGTCGTACGGCGCCGACGGCAGTGTGTCGTCGATCCAGTCCGGCTCGGGGCAACAGCAGGAGATCTACGACGCCGAAGGAGCGCTCCTGCTCCAGATCGACCCGGTCGATGGCGCCGCGCTCTTCCTCGGTGACACCGAGCTCAGGCAGGAGCCTTCGGACGCAGAGCCGAGAGCCACGCGCACGTACGCCCTCGCCGGCGTCCTGATCGCAGAGCGTTCCGTCGAACCGACGGGTCAGGTCGTCAAGGCCCTCGACAGTGACATCGACGGGAACGCCGACCTGGAGAGTTCGGTCTCGGACGGCAAGGTTGTCCGACGCTGGTTCGATCCGTTCGGCAACCTGCGCGAGCCCTCGCCGACGTGGGGATCGAAGCGTGGCTTCCTCAACGCACCCGTGTCGGACTTCTCCGGGCTCGTGCAACTCGGAGCGCGTGCCTACGATGCGTCGCTCGGACGATTCCTGTCGGTCGACCCGGTCTCCGGGACGGACAACCCTCGTCAGAACAACGCGTACGGGTACGGTGCGAACGACCCCGTCAACAACACCGACGCGACCGGCGAGTGCTACCTGGCCATCGGCGGAGGCGGCAACTGTGGCGGTGGGGTGGAGCACGTCAACCCCCACGCTCCGAGCGGTATCAACCACGGCGCGAACGGCCGTGTCTGGGTGACCATCCCGCGCCGACCGTCTGCACCCCGGCCGGCAACGACCTACACGTACGTCAGCGGTGTTCGCATCGCGCAGCCCCAACCGGTCGGACCGTACTCGAACTTCGAGGTCTCCAGGAAGCAGGCACTGGCAGGCGAGGCGCGCACGCAATGGGCCGCCTGGCAGCTCGGTCAGCTCCTCGACCTGTTCAACGCCCTTCCCCTCGAGGGGACTGCGGAGAAGGGCGCGGCCGCTGTGGGCATGGCCGGGGCAGGGGGGCGTGCTACTGCAAGGACCTACCAGCTTGCGCAGGCTCGCGCGGATGCAGAGGCGGCGGCGGAGGCGGTTGCGTCCAGGCTGGCCGCGAACGCAGCGAAGGGCAGGTCCGGGGAGGCATGGGCCGCCGATTACCTCCAGATGGACAAGAACTCAAAACGGTTCGATGCGCCAAGCGGGAAAGTCGCCTATCGTATCCCCGACTTCTTTGAGGAAGGCAGCAGTCTCAGCGAGGTGAAGAACGTTTCGTACCAGGGATGGACTTCGCAGCTGCGTGACTTTGCCGAGATCGCGAAGCAGGAAGGCGTGACCTTCAACCTGTATCTCCGAACGAACACCACCCCGTCTCCGCGGCTCCTGGAGGCGCAAAGACAGAAGCTGGTCAAAATCCACCAAGTGCTCCCGGGGTCCTGATGCCGCTCACACCAGAAGAAACTGCCGAGCAGTCGGCGATCCTGGCCGACCTCCGGGCGCTGGGGTACGACTTCCGGAGCCTGTCCGCCTTCGCTCAGTCGGGTATCCGGTACAAGGACGCGGTACCGACGCTGCTCGAGTGGCTGCGGAAGGCGCGGACGCCGACGATGCAGCGGGCAGTCGTTCGTACGCTGACGAACCCATCGGCAAAGGGTGTAGCTATGCCCGCGCTGATCGATGCGTTCCGGAACTTCACCGACGAAGCGGGTACGCGCTGGGCGGTGGGGAACTCGATCGAGACCGCGTACGTGGACACGTACTTCGACGATGTGGCGGCGCTCGCGCTCGATCCACAGTACGGCCGTGCTCGCCAGATGGTGGCCCTCGCGCTGGGGAAGTCGAAGCGGCCCGAAGCGGTCGACGTCCTCCTGCAACTCATGGACGACCACGACATCAGCGGGCATGCGGTGTTCGCACTGAGCAAGCGGCCGAACCCCCGAGCGCGCGAGGCCCTGGAGGAGAAGTTGACCGACGACCGCCCGTGGGTGCGGAAGAAGGCTGCGCTCGGGCTGCGGAAGATCGGGGTGGAGCCCGCCGTCTGACGGACCGGAGGCGCGGTGTCAGCTGGCACCGCGCCTCCAGTCCGGGGTGGGGCTGGCGTCAGCTCGCGGTGTCCTCGAGCGCGTCGAGCGCGGCCACGTCCTCGGCGGCCAGCACGAAGTCGACGTCGGCGTTCTCGGCGATGCGCGACGGGGTCGTGGACTTCGGCAGCGGCAGGACGTCCTTCTCGAGCAGGTACCGGATCGCGACCTGGGCGACGGTCTTGTCGTACTTCGCCGCGATCTCGGCGATCTGCTCGTTCTCGAGCAGTCCGCCGGTGGCGAGCGGGGAGTAGCCCTCGGTCAGGATGTCGTGCTCGCGGTCGAAGGCGGTCGTCGCGTCCTGGGTGTTGCCGATGAACCAGCGGATCTGGTTGGCGTGCGGGACGACGTCCGTGCGGCCGAGCAGGTCCTCGAGGTCGGCGACGGCGAAGTTCGAGACTCCGATGCTCTTGGTGCGGCCGGCGTCGTAGAGCTCCTCGAAGACCTTCCACACCTCGACGTTGCCGTCGCGGTGGTCGGAGCCCATGTCGCTCCAGGGCCACGGCGCGTGGATCAGGTACAGGTCGACGTGTCCGAGGTCGAGGTTGTTGCTCGACTCCTCGAAGGCATCCCGTGCGCCGGAGGCCGTCTTGATCTCGGCCGGCAGCTTCGTGGTGATGAAGAGTTCGTCGCGGGGGATGCCGCTGTCGCGGACGGCCTCGCCGACGCTCGCCTCGTTGCCGTAGGCCAGGGCGGTGTCGATGTGGCGGTAGCCGAGGTCGAGGGCGGTCTTCGTGGCGTCGTACGCGTCGGAGCCGGACGGGATCTGCCAGGTGCCGAAGCCGATCTTCGGGATGTGCAGACCGTTGGACAGGGTGAACGTGTCGATGAGTGCGGGCATGCAGCGGACAGTACGCCGCAACCGCACAGCGTTCCGAGGGGCTGCCGGGTTGCATGGCGCGCATCTCGAACGGACGGAAGGACGCCCCCATGCCCCTGAACCCCACCGTGCACGACCGGAAGACCGGTGTCACCCCGCCCGGATCGGCCGGCGGCTTCGAGCTCGCCCTGCTCGACCGCGGCGCCGCCGTGCTGCAGACCTCGGCGCCGCTGCGGGGTTTCGACGTCTACGTGGTCGGCTTCCACTGCGTGAAGGGCGAGCCCGACGTGCAGATGGAGGCGCACCTGCCCGAGGACGAGCAGGCGTCGTGGCACCCGCACAACCACGAGGTGTTCTCCGGTGAGCTCGTCGCTCCGGGCCTGCCGATCGCGGTGGAGACCGAGCTGATGGGGCACCTGGTGAACTCGTACGGCAAGACCTGGCACACGTGGCACAGCACCCCGATGGGTTCGCACCCCGCACACGACCTGCCGATCGGCGACCCGATGCTCAGGTGGTCGTTCAACCGCGAGGGCGAGCGCGGTGTCGGCACGATGCGCGACGCCTTCACGGGCACGAGCCCGACCCCGGGTGTCGTCGACGCGGACGACGGACGCCCCTGACGACGGACGGGAGGCCCGTGGCGGTGTCGCCACGGGCCTCCCGTCCGTCGTGTGTTGCGGTTCAGCGCGCGGTGCGCGTCCCGATCCGCGGCAGGACGAAGCCGAGCACGATCATCGCGACGGCCAGGAAGGCGTGCAGCACGTTGTCCGCGCTGTTCAGCGGCACGAAGTTCGCGCCACCGGCCATGCCCGCGGTGAAGAGCCCGTATACGAAGAGCACCGCGTAGACGATGCCGCCGGCGACGAGGTACAGGCGTGCGGAGGCTGCACGGCGGGCGGCGAGCAGCCCGACGATGCCGAAGAGCAGGTGCACGATGTTGTGCAGGACGGACACCTGGAACAGGCCCAGGAGCAGGGCCATGGAGCCGTGGCCGGCCATGGACATCGAGCCCATGTCCATGGTGAGTCCGGGGATGAACCCGGCGATGCCGACGATCAGGAAGACGACACCGAAGACGAACGCGCCCCGCTGGGTCCACGTCGAACCGGAGGTGGTGCGTGCGGTTGCTGCGCTGCTGGTCATGATCAGCCCTCTTTTCTGTACGCGCCGCAGTGTGCGGCACACATGACATTCGGAGCGCTTCCCCGGTCGGTTTGCAGGTCAGTGCTCGGAGGTCACCGCGGTGGTCACGACGGCGGTCACCGCGGTGGTCAATCCGCGCACCAGCAACGCCCGCGATCGGGCGGTCGCGGTGCCGTCCGGATCGCTCCACGCGGCGCGGGCGAGCCCGTCCACCAGGGTGATCACGGCCTCGGCGACCACGGGCACCGGCTCCGACGGCGCCGCCCCGTGCCGCGCGGTCCAGCGCTCGATCCCGGCCACCACGCCGTCGCGCCAGAGTCGTCGTTCGGCGTCGAGCAGGTCCCCGTCGCCGTCCGGGGCGAGGGCCGTCGCGCTGAGGGCCTCGAGCACCCGGAACCGCTCGGGTTCGCGCCGCACCAGGTCGAGGTACGCCGAGATCCCCGCCTCGAGCGCGGCGGCGAGGTCGTCGTGCTCGTCGGCGGCCGCGAGCACCGGCGGCAGGACCGCACGCGCCTGCCGCTCGAGCAGCGCGACGACCAGGTTGCGCCGGGCCCCGAAGGCGTAGTGCACGACACCGTGGGCGACGCCGGCTCGGGCGGCGACGGCCCGGGTGGTGAGGCCGCGCAGGCCGTCGTCCCGCACGACCAGGGCGGCGGCGTCGAGCAGTTCCGCACGCCGGTGCTGTCGGCTGCGGTACCCGCGCGTCTGCTGCTCGTCGGTCATCACAGGAAGCGTACGGGGCGCGTGCAGGACCGACCGCGAGGATGAAGTCGGCCAGGCGGCCAAATCAGCGAGCACCCGAGGAGTCAGCATGGAGACCGTCGTCCGAGCAGCAGGACCCGCCGAGCTCGAGGCGGCCGCGGCCGTCCTCGCCGAGGCCTTCGCCGACGACCCGGTGCTCGCCGAGTTCCGGCCGCCGCGACCCGGCGAGGAGCGCCCGGCCGTGCTGACCGGGCTGTTCGCCGCGCTCATCCGGTCGGTGCCGATGCCCGCGCGACGGGTGGACGTCGCCACGATCGGTGGCCGGGTGGTCGGCGCCGCCTTCTGGCAGGCACCCGGTCGGCAGCGCGGGGGCGTTCGGGCCTTCGTGCGGCAGGTGCCGGCGTTCCTCCGGGTCCTGGGGCTCGGAGGGGTGCTCCGTGCGGTGGCCCACCTGCGCCGCATGGAGCGCGCCCGACCGGTCACCCCGCACTGGTACCTCGCCGAGATCGGGGTGTCGGCGTCAGCGCGTGGTCGGGGCATCGGCGGACTGCTGCTCGGCCACGCACTCGAGCGGGCGGACCGGACGGCGGACGGCGCGTACCTGGAGTCCTCCACCCCCGTGAACCGTCGGCTGTACCGACGGCACGGGTTCACGGACGGTGCGCCGATCGCGGGGTTCCGCGCGGCGACCCCGATCAGCATGTGGCGTCCGGCGGCCGGCTGACCCGGCACCGGGGGACACCGAGCCTGTGCCCCCGCGCACGAGCGCTGCCTACCGTCCACGGCACACCACGACGAGAGGAAACACCATGGCAAGTGGAGTCGCAGCAGTCTGGGTCCCGGTCAGCGACATGGAGCGCGCCGTCGCGTTCTACCGCGACACGCTCGGTCTCACCGTCAAGGACCAGTCCGACGACTGGAGCGAGATCGACGCCGGCGGCCTGATGATCGGCCTGAACGGGCGCGAGTCAGCCAGCCAGGCGAGCGACGGCGGCGCCGTCGTGTCGTTCCAGCCGGACGGCAGCATCGAGGACGAGGTCGCCGCGCTCAAGGAGCGCGGCGCGGACATCCAGGGCGAGATCAGCGAGCACCCGTGGGGCAAGATCATCCCCTTCAAGGACAGCGAGGGCAACGACCTGCAGCTGTACTCGCCCCCGCAGGGCTGACCCGGCCGGGTGCAGGACGCACCCACAGACGGACGGGAGGCCCGTGGCGACGCCGCCACGGGCCTCCCGTCCGTCCGCGGCCGGCTACGCGGACCCGCGCCAGACGACCTCCGTCGGCAACAGCAGACCGCGTGGACCGTCGTCGGTGCCGCCGATCTGCTCGAGGACCTGGTGCGCCGCCTGCTCGCCGAGCAGGCGCGCCGGCTGCCGCACCGTCGACAGCTGCGGGTCGCACCGCAGCGCCCAGGCGCTGTCGTCGAACCCGACCACTCCGACGTCGGACGGCACGCTCCGGCCGCTGCGCTGCAGGACGTCCATCGCACCGGCGGCGACGGCGTCGGACGCAGCGAACACCCCGTCGATGTCCGGGGCGCGCTCGAGCAGCTCGCGCATGCCCTCGGCGCCGGCGGTGTAGCTGAACAGGGGGTTCCGGGCGACGAGGCCGGGGTCGAAGCGCTCGCCGAGTGCCGCGGTGAACCCCGCCAGACGGTCCTGGCCGGAGTCGCGGTCGAGCCCGGACGCGAGCATCCCGATCCGACGACGACCGGTGTCGATCAGGCGCCGGGTGATCTGCTCGGCTGCGGCGCGGTTGTCGATGCCGATGTACGAGATGTTCGCGGCGTCGGACGGGTGCCCGACGAAGCACGCGGGCATGCCGATCTCCTCGATCGCGCCGGTGATCGGGTCGCCGTCGCGGGCGGACAGCACGATGGCGCCGTCGACGAACCCGCCGCGCAGGTACTCGACCACGCGCTCGCTGTCGCGGGCGGAGTCGACCATGATCGTGACGAGCTGCTGGTCGGCGTCGGACAGCACGGCGTTCGTGCCGATCAGGATGTTGCCGATGTTGGGGTCGTCGAGCACCACGACCGAGGGTTCGTGGACGATGAGCGCGATCGCCCCGGAACGCCGGGTGACCAGGCTGCGGGCGGCGGCGCTGCGCACGTAGCCGACGCGTCGGACGGCGTCCTGCACGGCCTCGCGCGCCTTCGGCGAGACGTACGGCTCGTCGTTGAGCACCCGTGAGACGGTGCCGCGCGACATCCCCGCTTCGTCGGCGACGTCCTGGATCGTGGCGCGCTGACGAGCGGATCGGACCTCGGACATGGGGCAACCATATCCGGCGCTGAGGAGCCCTCGGAACGCCTCGCAGTTGACAGGGTGCAGCCGCTGGTGTTTGATCTGGGAGCGCTCCCAGAAACATCCGGCCCCGATCGGCCGGTGCGGACTGGGAGCGCTCCCAGAACACTGGGTGGCCTTCGCCGTCGAAGGGGTCGCACGCGACCGAGGCGGCCGGGGCCGCCCCGATCAGCGAGGATCCCCGTGACGACCACCACCCTGCCGACGGCCGCCACCGGCGCGCTCGGCCTCGGCTCGACGGGCCTCGCGTTCGGGTGCGACTACAACCCCGAGCAGTGGGACCCCGAGGTGTGGGTCGAGGACGTCCGGCTCATGCGCGAGGCCGGCGTGAACCTCGTCGCGATCAACGTCTTCGGCTGGTCGCACGTCGAACCGCGGCAGGGTGAGTACGACTTCGCCGCGCTCGACACCGTCATCGAGCTGCTGCACGGCGCGGGCATCGGGGTCGACCTCGGCACGGGCACCGCCTCGACACCACCGTGGCTCACCACCCGGTACCCCGAGGTCCTGCCCGTCGTCGCCGACGGCACCACCCGCTGGCCCGGTGGCCGCCAGGCGTTCTGCCCGAGCTCCCCGGTCTACCGCGAGCACGCCCTCGCCCTGGTCCGCGCCACCGCCGAGCGCTACGGCGAGCACCCCGCCGTGCGGCTCTGGCACGTGTCGAACGAGCTCGGCTGCCACAACGCGCACTGCTACTGCGACGTCTCCGCCCAGGCGTTCCGCGGCTGGCTGCAGGCCCGGTACGGCACGGTCGACGCACTCAACGCCGCCTGGGGCACCTCGTTCTGGAGCCAGCGCTACTCCGCGTGGGAGCAGGTGCTGCCGCCCCGCGCGACGCTGTCGTTCACGAACCCGGCGCAGACCATCGACTTCGACCGGTTCTCGTCCGACGAGCTCCTCGGCCACCACCGCGCCGAGGCAGCAGTCCTGCGCGAGCTGAGCGACAAGCCCGTCACGACGAACTTCATGGTCGCCGCGCACATCACGGCGCTCGACTACTGGTCGTGGGCCGGCGACATGGACGTCATCGCGAACGACCACTACCTGGACCACCGCCTGCCCCGGCCGCACGTCGAGCTCGCCTTCGCCGCCGACACCACGCGTGGCCTGGCCGGCGGCGCCCCCTGGCTGCTCATGGAGCACTCGACGGGTGCCGTCAACTGGCAGCCGCACAACGTCGCGAAGGCTCCGGGCGAGATGCTCCGGAACACCGCGGCGCACATCGCCCGCGGGGCCGACGGGGTCTGCTTCTTCCAGTGGCGCGCATCCGTGCAGGGCAGCGAGAAGTTCCACTCGGCGCTGCTGCCGCACGCCGGCACCGAGTCGGGGACCTGGCACGACGTGGTCGCGCTCGGCGCCCTGGTCGAGCGGCTCGGCGAACTGCGCGGGTCGCGCGTCGTCGCCGACGTCGCGCTCGTGTTCAGCTGGGAGAACCAGTGGGCCGCCGACCTGGAGGCCCACCCCAGCACCGCGCTCCGCTACCTGGAGCAGGTCCACGCGTTCCACGCCGCGCTCTGGGACCTCGGCGTGACCGTCGACGTCGTCGCCCCCGGTGCACCGCTCGACGGGTACGCGCTCGTCGTCGTCCCCGAGCTGTACCTGGTCCGCGACGAGCACGCGGCCGTCATCGCCGACCACGTCGCCGGCGGCGGGCACGCGATCGTCAGCTGCTTCAGCGGCATCGTCGACGAGCGCGACCGGGTCCGCACCGGCGGCTACCCGGGCGCCTTCCGTGACCTGCTCGGCGTGCGGGTGGACGAGTTCCTCCCGCTCGCCGCCGACGCCACGATCGCGCTGTCCGACGGCACGACCGGCAGCGTCTGGTCGGAGCCGGTCGAGCTGCGCGGTGCGACGAGCGTCGTCGACTACGCCGAGGGCTCGCTCGCCGGCCGCCCGGCCGTCACCCGCAACGAGCACGGCACCGGGACCGCCTGGTACACGTCCACGGTGCTGGACGCCGGTGCGCTGGGCGGGTTCGTCCACCGCGTCCTCGACGAGGCCGGGGTCCGCGCCGACCCCGCCGTCCGCCCCGGACTCGAGGTCGTGCGACGCCGGGACGACACCCACGAGTGGGTCTTCCTGCTGAACCACTCCGACCGCACCGTCGAGCACCACGAGGCCGGCCACGAGCTCGTCGCCGACCGCCCCGTCACCGGGACCACCGCCATCGCCCCCGGCGGGACCCAGATCATCCGCACCGACAGGAACCGCTCATGACCACCACCGCACAGTCGCCCAGCGCGACCCGACGACGCCGGGGCGGCGGGTTCCGCTACCGCCGCGCCATCGCGATCTTCGTCCTGCCGTTCGCCGTGCTGTTCACGGCGTTCTACCTGGTCCCCATCCTCTACGCCGTGTGGGAGTCGCTGCAGAAGATCGAGCGGCAGGGCACGTTCGGCGCCCCGACGCAGGTCTTCGGCGGGCTGAGCCAGTACGCCCTGGTGTTCCAGGACGGCGAGTTCTGGAGCTCCGTGCTCCGCGTGCTGCTGTTCGGCGTCGTGCAGGTGCCGGTGATGCTCGGGCTCGCGCTCCTGTTCGCCCTGCTGCTCGACTCCCCGCTGCTGCGCGGCAAGCGGTTCTTCCGCCTGGCGTTCTTCGCGCCGTACGCGGTGCCCGGCGTCATCGCCGCGATCATGTGGGGCTACCTCTACGCCCCCGACCTGTCGCCGTTCTCCGCGGTGACCTCGCGGGTCGACCTGCTCGGCGGCAGCACCGTGCTGTGGGCCGTCGCCAACGTCGTGACCTGGGTCTACGTCGGCTACAACATGCTCATCATCTACTCGTCGCTCCTCGCGATCCCCGCCGAGGTGTACGAGGCGGCGAAGCTCGACGGTGCGTCCCAGCTCCGGATCGCCCTGTCGATCAAGATCCCGCTCGTGGTGCCGGCCATCGTCCTCACCGCGGTGTTCTCCGTCATCGGCACCCTGCAGCTGCTGACCGAGCCGACCGTGTTCCGCCAGTTCACCTCGACCATCTCGTCGACGTTCACGCCGAACATGCTCGTCTACTCGACGTCCTCGGTGCCGAACTTCAACCTCGCAGCGGCGTTCTCGGTCGTCCTCGCCGTCGCCACGTTCGTCCTGTCGATCGGGTTCCTCCGACTGACCCAGCGGAAGGCCGCCGAATGACCGTCAACGCCCCGTCCCAAGGTGACCTCGTCCGCGACGTCGGCCGACCGCTCGAGCCGAACCGGGCCTCCCGTCCGCACCAGCGCGGAGCGCGCGGTCCCCGTGAGAGCGTCATCTCGCGCAGCGCCGCGATGATCGTGATGGGGGTCTTCACCCTCTACTTCCTGCTGCCGATCTTCTGGCTGCTGGTCTCGTCCACCAAGACCGCCGCGAACTTCAACTCGACGTTCTCGCTGTGGTTCAGTGCCACCTCGGTGCAGGACTTCTTCGGCAACCTCGTCGAGCTGTTCACGCGGCAGGACGGCATCTACCTGCGCTGGCTGCTGAACAGCATCGCCTACGCGGGGGTCGCCGGTCTGCTCGGCACCGTGCTCTCCGCGATGTGCGGGTACGCCCTGGCCAAGTACCGGTTCCGCGGCCGCGAGGTCCTGTTCAACGTGTTCCTCGGCGGCGTGCTCGTGCCGGCGACCGCCCTGGCCCTGCCGCTGTTCCTCATCTTCAGCCAGGTCGACCTGACCGACACGTTCTGGTCGGTGTTCCTGCCGAGCATCGTCAGCCCGTTCGGCGTCTACCTGTCGCGGCTGTTCGCGGCGTCGAGCGTGCCCGACGAGATCATCGAGGCCGCCCGCATCGACGGCTCCGGCGAGGTCCGGACGTTCTTCACCGTGGCGGTCCGGCTCATGTCGCCCGCGCTCGTGACGATCTTCCTGTTCCAGTTCGTCGCCGTGTGGAACAACTTCTTCCTGCCGCTCGTGATGCTCCGCGACTCGTCGCTGTTCCCCGTCACCCTCGGCCTCTACACGTGGAACTCGAGCGTGAACCAGTACCCGGACCTGCGCACCCTCGTGCTCATCGGGTCGTTCGTCTCGATCATCCCGCTGCTCATCGCCTTCCTGAGCCTGCAGCGCTTCTGGCGCTCCGGCCTGGGCTCCGGCGGCCTGAAGTAGCCCCTCGACCCGCACCCCTTCCCGCACCAGCTCTCCCCACACCACATCCGAACGGAAACAGCATGAAGACAACGAAGTTCCTCAGCGTCGCCGCGATCGCCGTGGCCGCCACCGTGGCCCTCGCCGGCTGCAGCACCGGCGGCAGCAGCAGCGGCGGCGGATCCGACACCATGGCCGCCAGCTGCAAGCCCTCGGACGGCAAGGTCACCCTCGACTTCACGACCTGGGTGCCGAACATGGACAAGGTCGTCGCGATCTGGAACAAGGCCAACCCGGACATCCAGGTCAAGGTCTCGATCGTCGCGAACGGCAACAGCGGCACCTACCAGAACTTCTTCAACCAGCTGAAGGCCAAGCAGGCGCCGGACATCGGCCAGGTCGAGTACGACACCCTGCCGGCGTTCCGTGTGCAGGGCGGCCTCGAGGACATCGGCGCGTGCGCCGGCATCAGCGACGCGAAGAAGGACTTCTCCGACGGCCTGTGGAACCAGGTGACCTTCGGTGAGTCGAAGTCGGTCTACGCGGTGCCGCAGGACTCCGGTCCGATGGCGCTGTACTACCGCAAGGACCTGTTCGAGAAGGCCGGCCTCGACGCCCCGAAGACGTGGGAGGAGTACGCCGAGGACGCCGTGAAGATCAAGGCGCTCGGCGGCAACATCACCAACTTCGCCAAGGGTGACGTCAACCAGTTCGCGGGGCTCGTCTCGCAGGCCGGTGGCCAGTGGTTCGAGAACTCGGGCCAGGACTGGAAGGTCAACCTGAACGACGACGCGTCGAAGAAGGTCGCCGACTACTGGCAGGACCTGATCGACAAGAAGCTCGTCAACACCCTTCCGAGCTTCACCGACCAGTGGAACAGCGCCTACGACAGCGGCAAGGACTGGACCTGGGTCTCCGCGGTCTGGGGTGCGAACACCATCTCGAGCGGTGCGCCGTCGACCTCCGGCAAGTGGGCCGTCGCGCCGATGCCGCAGTGGAAGTCCGGTGAGACCAAGTCGGCCGCCTGGGGTGGTTCGTCGAACGTCGTCTTCGCGGGCAGCGCGCACCCGGCCGAGGCGTCGAAGTTCCTGGTCTGGCTGAACACCTCGACCGAGGCGCTCTCCGCACTGAACAAGGAGGCCAACCTGTACCCGGCCTCGACCACCGGCGCCGACCTGCCGGCCCTGACCGAGGGGCTCGACTTCTACGGCGGCCAGAAGATCTACGAGGAGTTCGCCACCGCGGCGAAGGACATCCAGCCCTTCACCTGGGGCCCGACGATGACGCAGACCTACTCGGACGTCTCCGACGGCTTCGGGCAGGCGGCGTCCGGCTCGGGCACGTTGGCCGAGGCGCTCGAGTCCGGGCAGTCCAAGACCATCGCGGCGCTCAAGGCGCAGTCGATCCCGGTCAAGGGCTGACGCACGGCGGCTGACGTCGCGCGGTCCACGCGCTGACAGCGGACAGGAGGCCCGTGGCGGGATCGCCACGGGCCTCCTGTCCGTCTCGGGGTCGTGCTCCGGACCCCGTCGCGCGATCGTCGCTACGCGACCGCGATCTCGTTGGGCACGCCCGGCAGCTCGTCGCTCGAGGCGATGACCTTGCCGGTGGTCAGGTCGACGGCGTGGACCTTCTGCTCGGCGGGGTCGGTGACGTAGGCGACGTCACCCTCGACCTTCAGGGCCGGGTGGGCGTCCTGCCACTCGGTCGGGCCCTCCCACGCGTCGATCACCGGGTACGACTCCAGCTGCTCGCCGGTGGTCTCGTCGAAGGTGTGCAGGGCGCCGTCGTCGCCGAGCACGACGGCCTCGTCGCCGGGGCCGCGGGCCAGGTCGCGGAACGTGAAGCCGACGCCGTCGGGCATGTCCGCGACGGTGTACTCGCCCGAGGCCGCGTCGATCAGGGCGATCTGGTCGAGCAGGTAGCCCTCGCTGTCGGGGTCGTCGTTGTAGTCGCCGACCGCGACGGACGAGTCCTCGGTGGTGAACAGGTTGCCGGTGCGGCCGTAGTCGGTCGGGGCGTCGATCTTCTCGAACGCGCCGTCCTGGTAGACCAGCGCACCGTCGGTGCAGCCGAACACCGCGACCTCACCCTTGACCGCACCCTCGCCGTGCACGTCGGGGCACTCCTCGGACCGGGTGGTCTCCTTGCCGTCGGCGTCCAGGGCGCGCACACCGGAGCGGCTCTCCTCGGTGCCGATGGTGGTCAGGAGCGTGCCGTCCTCGAGCTCGATCGCGACGCCGTGGTGGGCGGCCTCGGACTTCGTCGTCTCGACCTCGGGCAGGTCGGCGCCGTCGAGCTCGGTGTGGTCGAACGTCGTCACGTCGCCGGTGCCGTCGGCGAACAGGGCGGTGCGGTCGCCGTGGACGACCGCGTGGCCGCCGGTTTCGGCGGGGAACACCGCGTCGGTCAGGGCGGGCTCGGCCTGCGTGTCGAGGACCCGGAAGCCCTCGGGCACGGTGACGAGCACGTGGCGTCCGTCACCGGCCGGGTTGACCCGGGTGAAGCCGTCGATCGCGTCGTCGGCCACGACCCGCAGTTCCTGGTCGAGGACCAGCAGGCCGCCGTCGTAGGTCAGGGTGATGCGGGTCCCGTCGGCCTTCGGGGTCGCAGTGCTGTCGGACCCGGCGTCGGTGTTCGTGGCGCACCCGGTCAGGGCCAGGGCGGCCGCGCCGAGCAGGGCGGCGGGCCACACGGCCCGGAGCGTCTTCGTGTTCGTCATGCTGTTCACTGTATTGATTCTCATTCTCAATTACCAGTCGACAGGCCGTCGACGATGGCCTCGGTGTTCGAGCGCATCATGCCGAGGTAGGTGGAGGCGTCGCCGTCCTCGGTGAGGGACTCCGTCGCCAGCGGGCGGATCTCGACGTGCAGGTCGACCTCTTCGGCCAGCACCTCGGCCAGTCGCGCGGGCTGCGAGGCGTCGGCGAAGATCGTCCGGACCCCCGCTTCGTCGATCGCGTCGGCCAGGTCGCGCAGGTCGGCGGCACTGGGGGAGGCCAGGGTGGTCCCGCTCGGGATCACCGCCCCGACGACCCGGAACCCGTAGTGGTCGGCCAGGTACCCGAACACGTGGTGGTTCGTGACGAGCGCCCGGCGTTCCTCGGGCACGGTCCGGAACGCGGTCGTCATCGTGTCGTCCAGGTCGCGGAGCTCGTCCAGGTAGGCGTCGGTGCCGGTCGGCTCGATGCCGGCGTCGCGCAGGTCCTGGTCGATGGCCTCGACCACGTCGACCATCCGGGCGGGGTCGGTCCAGAAGTGCGGGTCGGGGCCGCTGTCGTCCTCGGTGGTCCACTCCAGCGGGTCGAACGCGTCCCCGGCGGTGGAGACCGGCACGCCGTCCTCGGCCGCCGCAGCGACGTGACGGGCGACCCCCTCTTCGAGTCCGAGCCCGTTCTCGACCACCAGGTCGGCGCTCCGCAGTCGCGCGGCTTCCTGCGCGGAGACTTCGAACGAGTGGGGGTCGGCGCCCGGGGGCATGAGGACCATGACGTCGGCCTGGTCCCCGACGACTTCGCTGACGACGTCGCCGAGGATGTTCGTGGTCACCGCGACGAGGGGGCGGTCGGAGCCTGCGGTGGTGCACCCGGTGGCGACGAGGGCGACGACCGCGGCGACGAGGCCCGCGGTCAGGGCCCTGGTGCCCGTCACAGTCCGACCTCGGCGAAGGCGGCGGGGGCGACGGGGAGCTCGATCGTGCGGGCGACCCGGGCGCCGTCGGCGAAGTCGATCTCGTGCACGGTGCCGTCCGTGGGGTCGGCCAGGTAGGCGCGCTGGGCGTCGAGCTGCAGCAGCGGCGCGGGGTCGTCTGCGCCGGTGTCGATGAGCGCCTTCGTCGTGGCCACCTTCCCCGTCGAAGCAGTCACGACGACCACCCGCCCGGAGTCGTCGACCCCGACCACGTGCTCGTCCTCGTCGTCCACCGCGACCACGGCGCGCAGGGGTCGATCGGTCGGCACGAGCCGCCAGGAGCCCTGACGCACGTCGAGCAACCAGAACCCGCTCGTGCCCGCCAGGCCCGCGACGGTGGGGCGGCCGGGACGTGCGGCGAAGGCCGTCGGACGCTCGGCGCCGTCGGGCAGGTCGACGAACGAGGTCTCGCCGGCGTCGTCCACCACGACCGCTCCGTCGGCGCAGCCCACGACGGCACCGGCGCGGGTGACGATCCCGCCGGCGGGGTCGGTGCACGTTTGCTCGGCGGCGGCGGTCGCCTCGCCGTCCGGGTCGAGCACGCGGACCGTGTCGCCGTGGGCCGCCACGAGCTGCTCGCCCATCGGCAGCAGGACGCTCGCGTCGATCCGGGCGGTCTCGTCGACCTCGCCCTGGCCCAGTGCCTCACGGTCGAGCACGACGGCCTCGGCCCGGTCCGGCCAGGTGATCGTCGTCATGGTCTCGGACGAGTGCACCGCAACCCGGCCGCCGCCGTCGATCGTGCCGACGACCCGGGGTTCGGCGGCGTAGTAGTGCGTGTGGTCGCCGTGGTCGACCGTCCAGGACCCGCCGTCGACGATCGTGGTGCGGTCGGTATCGCTCGTGACGAGGAACCGGCCGTCGGTCGCCGAGTGCTCCGGTGCGTCCACGTCCTCGAGTTCGGTGGTCTCCTCGGTGAGCAGGTCGTGCAGCGCGGTCGCGCCGGTCGCCGACACGGCCAGGAGGCGCACCTGGGGTTCCTGGGACTCGCTCGCGCCCGCAACGTAGCCGTGGGGGCGGGCGGTGCCGGTCGAGCTGTCGGCCGACGGGGTGCCCGTGGAACAGGCGGTGACGGTGAGGGCCAGGCCGGTGGCGAGGCCGATGGTGGACAGGAGGCGCGCGGGGGCGCGACTGGTGGTCGAGTGCTTCATGCTCCCTCTCGAGACGGTGCGGCGGATCGTGGTACGGCCGGCGCGGCCGCGCGCGCCGGTGTGGGGATCGGGGTGCGCCGCAGGACGACGACGGCCAGGGCGCGCGAGACCACCACGCTGCCGACGGCGACCGCGGCGATGCTCGCGCCGGCGGCGGTGCCGGCGTGCCAGGAGACGAGCAGCCCGACGAGCACGGCGGCGGCACCGATCCCGGCGCCGAGGAGCATCGTCGAGGCCACGTGCCGGGTCCAGGCGCGGGCGGCGGCCGCCGGCGCGAGCAGCAGGCCCACGACGAGCAGGGTGCCGACGGCCCGGTACGAGGCGACGACCGCCAGGGTGACGAGCCCGATGAGCACGACCTCGGCCAGGCGTGGGTGCAGTCCGAGCGTCGTGGCCTTGCGGGTGTCGAACGCCAGCGCGGTGAAGGGCCGGTGGAACGCCACGGCGACGGCCAGGGCCACGGCTGCGGCGATCGCGAGGCCGCCGACGTCGGTTCGGGTGACGGCGAGGACGTCGCCGAACAGGATCGCGGTGACGTCGGTGGCGAACGACCGCGAGGACGAGACGATGATCACGCCGAGCGCGAGCATCCCGACGAACAGCAGGCCGATCGAGGTGTCGTACGACAGTCGGGCGCGACGTCGCAGCGCCCCGACGCCGAGCACCATCACGCCCGCACTCACCGCGGCGCCGAGCACCGGCGGGATCCCGGTCAGGGTGGCGATCGCGACGCCGGGCAGCATGCCGTGCGACAGCGCCTCGCCCAGGAACGCCATGCCCCGGACCAGCACCCACGTGCCGACCACGGCGCAGAGGACCGCCGCCAGGGAGCCGCCGACCAGGGCGCGAACCATGAAGTCGACGGAGAACGGATCGGTCAGCCAGGTCACGGTCCGAGACGCTACATGAAAACGAGTATCGATACTGATAGCGTGCTCAGGTGCCTGCGACCGAGCCGACCGAGCCCCGACCCGCCGTCCACCTGGACCGCGTGACGGCCGTCCTCGGCGACCGGACTGTCCTCGACGCGCTCGACGTGACGTTCCCCGCAGGGGTCGTCACCGCGCTCACCGGACCGAACGGATCCGGCAAGTCGACGCTGCTCGACGTGGTCGCGGACGTCGTGCGGCCGACCGCCGGGCGGGTGACGGGCCTCCCGTCCGACGGCGTCGCCTACGTGACCCAGTCCGTGCCGCCGACCACGCTCCCGCTCACCGTCCGCGCGGCCGTCACGATGGGGCGGTGGCGGCACCGCGCGTGGTGGCGGCCGCTCGGACGCGCCGACCGGGCGATCGTCGACGCGCAGCTCGAGCGTATGGCGATCACGGACCTCGCCGACCGGCCCGTCGAGGAGCTCTCGGGCGGGCAGCGTCAGCGGACGCTCGTCGCGCTCGGGCTGGCGCAGCGTGCCGGGGTGCTGCTGGTGGACGAACCGACCGCGGGGGTCGATGCCGTGTCGGCTGCGCTCGTGGTGGCGGCGCTCGCCGACGAGGCCGCGGCAGGGGTCGTGGTCGTGCACGCGGCCCACGACCCGGTGGCGATCGCCGCGGCCGACCGCGTGGTCATCCTGGCCTGACCGATTCCGCAAAACACCGGTGTTCACCCGTTGAACCGCGGTCTGCGCGTGTTCAGTGCGCGAACACCGGTGTCTTGCGACCGATCCCGACCGGGGTCAGGGGCAGGCGACGGCCACCGGGCCGGTCGGCGTCGGGTCGGCCGCGACCGGCTCGACCACCGGCACGGCACTCGACTTCCGCAGCCCCATCGCGACGAGCACGACGGCGCCGACGATCGCGACCCCGCCGGCCAGCCAGAAGTCAGCAGCCAGACCGAACGACGACACCGCGGCACCGCCGAGCACCGAACCGGCGGCGATCGCGAGCTGGATCGTCGTGACGAACAGCGCGAGCCCGGTCTCGGACCCGGCCGGCGACGCCGTCGACATCCAGGTCTGCATCCCGAGCGGCAGCGCACCCCACACCAGGCCCCACACGACGAGCAGCACGAAGACCCCCACGACGGAGTGGGCGAGCAGCGGCAGCAGCACGACGGCCGCCGCGAGCACGAACTTCGACGCCCCGATGGTGGCGAGGACACTGCGGTCGAGCGTGAAGCCCGCGGCGAAGTTGCCGACGATGCCCGCGACGCCGAACACCAGCAGCGCGATCGTCACGGTGTCCGGGCCGACGCCGACGAGCTGCTGCAGGTACGGCGCGATGTAGGTGTACGCGGCGAACTGGGCGGCGAAGACGAAGGCCGCGGCGATGAGCCCGACCCGGGCACGGGGCACGCGGAGCAGCGACCCGAGCGTGGCGAACCGCACCCGCTGCTGCGCGGGGATCCTCGGCAGCATCGCCAGCTGCAGGACGAGCGCGACGACACCGAGCGCCCCACCGATCACGAAGCCGAGACGCCAGCTGGCGAGCGATGACACCAGGGCGCCGAGCGGCAGGCTCACGACGGTCGCGACGGAGACGCCGGCCGTGATGAGCGAGGTCGCACGGATCGTCAGCTCCGGCCGGACGAGTCGCCCGGCGATCCCGGCGCCGATGGCCCAGAAGCCCCCGATGCCGACACCGAGCAGCATCCGTGCGATGAGCAGCACCCAGAACGACGGCGCGATCGCGGCGAGGCCGTCGGCGACCACGAGCAGCACGGTCAGGGACACGAGCACCACCCGGCGGTCGAGTCGCGAGGTCAGGACGGTGACGACCGGTGCCGCGACGGCGCCGACCAGTCCGGTGGCGACGACCATCAGGCCGGCGGTGCCGATGCCGACGTCCAGGTCGTCGGCGATGGCGGGGAGCAGTCCGATGGGCAGGAACTCGGACAGGACGAGCACGAACGACCCGAGTGCGACGGACGTGACGCTGAGCCACCCGCGGCGCGCTGCTGACGATGTCATGGGGGCGTCAAGCGGGTGCCGACGGCCGCCATTCCCGTGTGACGGTGAACGACTCAGGCGTCGAGCGCGCGCCGCGCGGCCGCGACGACCTCGGCGTCGGTGACGAAGTGCGCCGAGCCGTCGTCCCCGGCGCCCATCGGCACCCCGGCGTGCGTGCTGTCCGCGGCCGGACGCTTGGCCGACAGGTGCACGGCTGCGGCGCCGGTGGCGAGCAGGGCGCGGACGTCGGCGGGGGTGACCCCGGCGCCGGCCATCACCTGCACGGGCCCGGCGGCCTCGACCATGCGCGCGATCGTCTCGGCGCCGGCGACCGCGGTGGGGGCGGCACCCGAGGTCAGGACGCGGGTGAACCCGAGCGCCGCGAGCGACCCGGCAGCGGCGACGGGATCGGTCGCGTGGTCGATCGCGCGGTGCAGGGTGACCTCGGCCGTGGCGCTGACCGAGCGGGCGGCGTCCACGAAGCGGCGGAGGGCGTCCTCGTCCAGGGTCCGGTCGGGGCGCAGGGCACCGACCACGACGCCGGCGGCCCCGGAGCGCAGGACCGTGCGGACCTCGCGCACCATGAGCTCGACCTCGTCGGGGGAGTGCACGAACCCGCCCGGACGGCAGCGGACCAGCGCGTGCGCCGGGATCCCGGTCTCGTGGGTCGTCTCGACCAGGGCCTGCGACGGGGTGAGCCCGCCGAGCTCGAGCCCGACGCAGAGTTCGACGCGGTCGGCGCCGCCGTCCCGCGCGGTGATCGCACCCGCCGGAGAGGTCACGGCGATCTCGAGTGCGGCGGTGGTGCTCATGCAGGGGCTCCGAGCGGTTCGTTGGAGGCGGGGACGATGCGGGCGCGGAGGTCCGGTGCCGTCGGGAACACTCGATCGTAGGGGAACATCGGCCGCTCGATCCTGTGGTGCCCGAGGCGCAGCAGGTCCTGGTCGACACCGCCCGGGGTGAGGGCGAGCATCCAGTCCGCGGACATGTCGAACAGCTCCGGTTCGAGGTACCCGATCTTCACGATGACGACGTCCGCCTGCCGCGGTGCCAGGTCGAGGTCGGTGAAGTCGTGCTCGTGGTGGTACGGCTTCCGCAACTTCGTCAGGATCGCGAAGACGCTGCCGACCTGCAGCACGACCTCGGTCTCGGCGTCGCGGTCACCGTGCTTGATCGCGTGCACCCGGCCGGTCATCGTGATCGGGCCCGCGTGCACGTGGTCGACCTCGGCACCGGCGGTTACGGTGATCGTCGCACCGACGCCGGCGTCAACCGCCGCGGCGACGGCGGCCGGTCCGGGCACGCTCGCGTAGATGACGGTCGGGCCGGACGGGTCCTGGAACTCCGGGCGGGCGAGCACCTGCGTCAGGCCCCAGGTCATGTCCCCGGAGCCGCCGGCCGTGGGGTTGTCACCCGAGTCCGAGACGAAGTACGGCTTCGCGGCACCCGGGGCGAGCGCTGCGTCGAGGCACTCCTCGAACGTGCCGGTGGGGGCGACGAACACGAAGTCCTCGCGGACGTCCCAGAACGCACGTGCGAGCCGCTCGGCACCGGCGGCGACGGCGGCCTCGTCCCACCCGGTGACGACGGTGACGGCCTGGTCGCGGGGCTGGTCGGCCCACGCGTACCCGACCCAGATCGCGGCGTCGAGCACGCCCTCGGTCTGCTCGACGAGCGGGACCTGCGCGTACAGGGACTTCGCCGGCTCGAGACGGGTCGAGGTCTGCTCGCCCGGCAGCAGGACGGGGATCGGGATCCAGGCCTTCACGGGGCGCTGCGCACCGACGGGTCGTTCGGTGAGCACGTCGACGAGGTTCCGGACGGCACGCTCCTTCGTCTCGAGGGTGTCCTCGTGCGGGGCCATCCGGTAGCAGGTGACGAGGTCGACCCGGTGGGCGAGCTCGCGCGTGACGTTGCCGTGCAGGTCCATCGACGCGGACACGATGACGTCGGGGCCGACGACCGCGCGGATGCGGCCGAGCAGGTCCGTCTCGGCGTCGTCGAGCCCCTCGACCACCATCGCGCCGTGGATGTCGTACCAGAGCCCGTCGACCGGACCCAGCGCACGCAGCCGCTCCACGATCTCGTCGGCCAGTGTTTCGTACGACGCCCGGTCGACGATCCCGCCGGGCAGCGCGTGCCCGATGAGCGCCCCGCGGAAGTCCGCCCGGTCCGCCATGGTCGCCAGGAACGGGTAGCGGGCGACGGCTTCGTCCCCGCGGTCCGGGTGGAACGCGGGGGCGTGGGTCCGGGTCGGCGTGAACGTCGAGGTCTCGATGGCGAGCCCGGCGATCGCGATGACCGGGCGACGGACGTCAGCGGCGCCAGCGGTGCTGGCTGCGGCGACGGGGACGGCTGGGGTGACGGGACCGGTCTCAGACACGGACGCTCCTGTTCCTGGTGGTGGACTGGGGAATGGGCGCGGAGAGCTCCTCGAGCGAGGCGGCGAGGCCCCGCTGCAGCGCGAACTGCCCGGCGCCGACGAGCCCGGCATCGGCGCCGAGCGACACCGGCTCGATGGCCAGGTGCTGGGTCATCAACGGGTGGCAGCTCTCGTAGAGCTGACTCCGCACGGCGGCGATGAACGGGTCGAGGGTCGACAGGATGCCGCCCAGGTACACGGCGTCGGGGTTGAAGAAGTTCACGTTGGCGGCGAGCACCTCGCCCAGGTACTTGCCCGCCATCCGCACGGCACGGGTGGCCTCGGGGTGCGCGTCCGAGGCGAGCCGGACGACGTCGGCGGTCGACGCGACGTCGACCCCGGCGTTCGACAGGATCCGGACCAGGGCGGCACCGGACGCCACTGTCTCGAGGCAGCCGGTGTTGCCGCACGAGCACGGGGTGTCCCCGGCGGCGTCGATCCGCACGTGGGTGATGTCCCCGGCGGCCCCGGTCGACCCGCGGTAGAGCCGGCCGTCGATGACGATGCCCGCGCCGATCGCCGATCCGGCCTTGATCGTGATGGTCTGGCGTCGAGCCGGGTCCTGCACGGTCTGTTCACCCGCCGCCATGCAGTTCGCGTCGTTGTCGACGATCGCCGGCAGGCCGAACCGGTCGCTCAGCCACGCGGCCACGGGGAACCCGTTCCACCCCGGCATCCGGCTCGGCAGGTCCACGACGCCGGCGACGACGTCGACGGGCCCGGGCAGGCTGAGCCCGACACCCCGCAGCCCCTCGCGACCACGGTCGTCGGCGAGCCGCTCGAGCAGCGCGGCCAGGCGCTGGAGCCCGGCGGTCGGACCGTCGGAGAGCGCGAACGGGACGTTCGCGACCGACTCGAGCGCGCCTCCAGGCAGGACCACGCCGATGCGCGCGTGCCCGCCACCGACGTCCGCGGCGACCGCGTACTCGTCGACGCCGCCGATGCGGAGCACCTTGCGGGGGCGGCCGCCGGTCGAGACGTCCGTGCCTTCCTCGGCGAGGATCCCGTGCTCCAGGAGCTGCCCGACGACGTGCGAGACGGTCGAGGGGGCGGCTCCGAGCACCTTCGCGATCTCGGTCCGGCTGGCGGCCTGCCCCGAGGCGACGAGCTCGAGGACGCGGGCGCTGAGATCGGCCACGACTTTCTCCAATCCGGGCGGAACGGGAGCGGAACACCGGTCGGTGGTCCGTTCTGCCGCGAGCCTACGGGGCGGATCGAGCGGTCCACCCTTTCGTCCGTTCGGCAGTAACGCAGTTTTTACATCGAGATGTTTGTTTTTCCAATCGCTTTGGTCCTTGACTGTCCTCGTGCCGCCCGGCACCCGTGCTCCACCTCCCCGAAGTCCCTCGCACAAGGAGACACCGCATGTCCAAGCCCCGTCGCTGGGCGCTCCTCACCGGAGCTGCGATCGCTGTGAGCGCGCTGCTCGCCGGCTGTTCCGGAGGCGGCAACGCCTCGCAGGGATCGACCGACGAGATCGACTACGCGCTCCCCGCCAACTTCACGCCGAACTGGATCCTGCCGATCGGCACCGCCGCGCACCTCAACACGAACAACGGCTCCATCGCCCAGTCGCTGTACGAGCCGCTCGTCGCGTACGACGGCTCCACCGGCAAGATCGCGTGGAACAAAGCCGGCTCCGTCGCCACCGATGCGAAGTTCGCCGACGACGGCAAGAGCGTCACCATGACGCTCGGCGACCGGCACTGGTCGGACGGCGAGGCGATCACGAGCCGCGACGTCGGGTTCTGGTTCAACCTGATCAAGGCGAACAAGGACCAGTGGGGCTCGTACTCCAAGGGCAAGGCACCGGACAACTGGACGTCGTTCAAGGCCGTCGACGACACGCACTTCACCATCACGTTCGACAAGGCCTACAACTCGGACTGGATGCTCGCCAACCAGCTGAGCCACATCATCCCGCTGCCCCAGCACGCCTGGGACAAGACCAGCGCGACCGCGAAGGTGACCAACGCCGACGAGACCACCGCCGGTGCGAAGCAGGTGTGGAAGTACCTCAACACCGCCGCCGGCAAGATCTCCGACTACGCCACCGACGACCTGTGGAAGACCATCTCCGGACCGTACGGCGTCAAGACCTTCACCACGGCCGGCAAGGTCACCCTGACGGCGAACAAGAAGTACGACGGTGGTGAGAAGCCGTCGATCACGACGGTCAACCTGCTGCCGTTCACCACGGCCGACGCCGAGGTGAACGCCGTCCGCTCGGGCGAGGTCGACTACGGGTACATCAACGCCACCGACATGGACCAGGAGTCCTCCTTCACGGGGAAGGGCTACGAGGTCGAGCCGTGGACCGGCTGGGCCATCACGTACATGCCGTACAACTTCAACAACCCGACGATGGGCGCCGTCTTCAAGCAGCTGTACGCCCGTCAGGCCGTCCAGATGTCGATCGACCAGAAGTCGCTGTCGAAGGTCGTCTTCAACGGCACCGCCACCTCGACGTACGGTCCGATCCCGCAGGCACAGGAGTCCGACTACGTCTCCGACGTGCAGAAGTCGAACCCGTACCCGTTCAGCACCTCGAAGGCCAAGGACCTGCTGACCAGCCACGGTTGGGAGGAGCAGGGCGGCACGATGGTCTGCACCGACCCGGGCACGTCCGCCAGCCAGTGCGGCGAGGGCGTCGAGCAGGGCACGAAGTTCTCGATGCAGGTGCTGTCGCAGTCCGGTTCGACCGTGACAGACAACATGATGAGCGCGATCCAGTCCTCGCTCGCGAAGACCGGCGTCGACTTCACCATCAAGACCGCACCGGTGTCGAGCGTGCTGTCGCAGACCCCGACCTGCACCTCGGACGAGGCCAGCTGCGACTGGGACCTGTCGTTCTTCGGCACCGCGGGCAGCTGGTACTTCCCGGCCTACCCGACCGGTGAGTCGCTGTTCCAGACCGGCGGTTCGGCGAACTTCGGCAGCTACTCCAACAAGGAGGTCGACTCCCTGATCGACGCGACCACCACCTCGACCGACGCCACCGCCGTGCAGGACTACAGCGCCGCGGTCGCGAAGGACCTGCCGGTGATCTGGCTGCCGAGCCCCGACTACCAGATCTCGGTCGTCAAGAAGGGCCTGTCCGGCTTCGACCAGGACTCGCTCGCCAACTTCCACCCGGCCCAGTGGAAGTGGAACAAGTAAGACCGTGACCACGGATGGGAGGCGCGGTGCGCGTCCGACGCGCACCGCGCCTCCCGTCCCTCGCACGTCTCCAATCCGACCATCGGAAGCCGCATGACCACAGCTCTCTACCTCACCAGGCGCGTCCTGCAGGCGCTCGCGGTGATCCTCATCGTCACCGTCGTGGTGTTCTGCCTGCTGCACGCGCTGCCCGGCGGCCCCGCCCGCGGCGTGCTCGGCGTCTCCGCGACCCCGACGCAGATCGCCCAGTTCAACCAGGCGCAGGGGCTCGACCAGCCGCTGCCCGTGCAGTACCTGCGGTTCCTCGGTCGTCTGCTGACCGGCGACCTCGGTACCTCGTACACGCTCAACGAGCCGGTCTCGCAGCTCATCGCCGAGCGTCTGCCGAAGACCCTCGTGCTCACCGGCATCTCCGCGGTGCTCGGACTCGTCGTCGCGATCCCGGTCGGGATGCTCCAGGCGGCCCGCCGCAACGGTGCGGTCGACTACGCGGCCACCGCCCTGGCGTTCGTCTTCTACTCGACGCCGGCGTTCTTCCTCGGCCTCGTCCTGATCATCGTCTTCAGCCAGCAGCTGCCGTGGCTGCCGTCCCAGGCCCCGAGCGGCACCACCCTCGCCGAGGTGTTCCAGGACCCCGCCGGACTCGTGCTGCCCGTGGTGACCGGAGCCCTCGCGATGATCGCGGTGTTCAGTCGGTACATGCGCGCCTCGACGCTCGAGAACCTGCAGGAGGACTACGTCCGCACCGCCCGTGCCGGCGGCGCCTCGACCGCGACGATCCTGCGACGGCACGTGTTCCGGAACTCGCTGACCCCGGTCGTCGCGATGCTCGGGTACTACCTGCCGGTGCTGTTCGGCGGCGCCCTGGTGACCGAGCAGCTGTTCAACTACCCCGGCATGGGGCTGCTGTTCTGGAACGCCGCACAGTCCTCCGACTACCCGACGCTGCTCGGCTGCGTGCTCGTCATCTCCATCGCGACCGTCATCGGCACCCTGCTCGCCGACGTCGCACAGTCCTTGATCGACCCCAGAGTGAAGGCGAGCCGCGCATGACCGCCACGTCAGTCATCGACACTGCGTCCACCCATGACGTGAAGGCGAGCCGCGCATGACCGCCGTCCAGATGGCCCCCGAAGCCCCTGGTGCCCCCGTCACCGTCGCGGCCACCGGGTTCCGGCTCGCCGCCCGCCGGTTCCGGGGCAACACCCTCGCCGTGATCGGCCTCGCCCTGATCGTCGTCATCGTGCTGTTCTGCTTCGTCGGCCCGTTCGTGTACCCGACCGACCAGACCCACACGCTGCTCGAGCAGGCCAACCAGGGCCCGAGCGCCGCGCACTGGCTCGGCACCGACGCCGTCGGCCACGACGTCCTCGGCCGCCTGATGTACGGCGGCAAGGTCTCCCTGATGGTGGGCATCGCCGCCGGGGTCCTGGCCACCGTCGTCGGCACGCTGTGGGGCTCCGTCGCCGGGTACGTCGGCGGCTGGGTCGACGCCCTGATGATGCGCGTCGTCGACGCCGGCATCGCGATCCCGGCCCTGTTCATCCTGCTCGTCATCTCGGCGATCACGAACCCCGGGGTCGGCGGCCTCATCGTCATCCTCGGCCTGGTGTCGTGGCTCGTGCCGTCCCGCCTGATCCGCGCCGAGACCCTGACGCTCAAGAACCGCGACTACGTCCTGACACTGCGCGCGATCGGCGGCTCGCACGCCCGCGCGATCGGCAAGCACCTGCTGCCGAACTCGGTGTCGACGATCGTCGTCGCGGCGACGTTCCAGGTCGCCGACGCGATCCTGCTGGTCGCCTACGTCTCGTACCTCGGGCTCGGCGTGCAGCCGCCAGCGACGGACTGGGGCGGCATGCTCTCGGCGGGTCTCACCGCCGCCTACTCCGGACGCTGGTGGCTCATCGTGCCGCCGGGTCTGGCCGTGATCCTGGTCGTCTGCGCGTTCAACGCGGTGGGCGACGGACTGCGGGACGCCTTCGACGTACGGGGCCGCTGATGACGACCGAACCGATCCTGCGGACGACCGACCTCGGCGTCTCCTTCAGCACCGAGTCCGGCACCGTCGACGCCGTGCGGGGGGTGTCCCTGACGGTCGCCCCCGGCGAGACCCTCGCCCTGGTCGGCGAGTCCGGCTCCGGCAAGTCGACCGTCGCCCTCGCCGCGATGGGCCTGCTCTCCGGCAACGCGACGGCATCGGGCAGCGCCGTCGTCGCCGGCCACGAGGTCGTCGGCGCCGGCGAACCCGCGCTCCGGGCACTGCGCGGCTCGACCGTCTCGATGGTCTTCCAGGAGCCCGCGACCGCCCTCGACCCGCTCACCCGCGTCGGTGCGCAGATCGCCGAGGTGATCCGGAACCACCGGGACGTCTCCGCGTCCGCCGCCGCGGCCGAGGCCGTCGACCTGCTCCGTCGCGTCGGCATCCCCGACCCCGAGTCGCGCACCCGGTCGTTCCCGTTCCAGCTGTCGGGTGGGCAGCGCCAGCGCGTGGTCATCGCGATGGCGATCGCGAACGCGCCGAAGCTGCTCATCGCGGACGAGCCGACCACGGCCCTCGACGTGACCGTGCAGGCCGAGATCCTCGAGCTCCTCCGTGCGCTCGCCGCCGAGACCGGCACCGGTGTGCTGCTCGTCACGCACAACATGGGTGTCGTCGCGGACTTCGCCGATCGGGTCGCGGTGATGCTCCAGGGCGAGATCGTCGAGACCGGCGGGGTCGAGGACGTCCTGCTCCGACCCCAGCACGAGTACACCAAGCGGCTGCTCGCCGCGGTGCCGCGGCTCGACGTGGCGGGCGATCGTCCGTCGGCTCCCGTCGCCGACACACCGACCGAGACGGCCGGGAGGCCCGGTGCGGCCCCGGTGGTCGACCTGCGGGACGTCTCGGTGACGTTCGGGCGCGGGGCGCGCGCCGTCCACGCGCTCGCGGGCATCGACATCGCGGTGCACGCCGGTGAGACCGTCGGCCTGGTCGGCGAGTCCGGCTCCGGCAAGTCGACCGCGGCCCGGGTGGCGCTCGGGCTCATCAAGCCGACGTCCGGCACGGTGTCGCTGTTCGGGCAGGACCTGCGGACCGCGAAGGGCCGCGACCGTCGTGCCCTCCGCTCCGGCATCGGCGTCGTGCTGCAGGACCCGGTGGCGTCCCTCGACGCCCGGATGTCCGTGGCCGAGTGCATCGCGGAGCCCCTCGCCGTGCACCGTCGCGGGATGTCCTCGGCCGACCGCCGTCGCCGCATCGACGAGGTGCTCGACGCCGTCCGGCTGCCGCGGACCCTGGCGTCCCGTGCCCCGCGCGAGCTCTCCGGCGGGCAGCGCCAGCGGGTCTCGCTCGCCCGGGCGCTGGTGCTCGAACCGCGGTTGCTCGTCGCCGACGAACCGACCTCGGCGCTCGACGTCAGCGTGCAGGAGACCGTGCTCGAGGTCCTCGGCGAGCTGCAGGACGACCTGGGGTTCGCGTGCCTGTTCGTCTCACACGACCTGGCCGTCGTGCAGCACTTCGCCGAGCGCGTCGTGGTGATGCGCCAGGGCGTCGTGGAGGAGCAGGGCACCACCGGCACGACGCTCCTGCACCCCACCACCGACTACACCCGGCGGTTGCTCGCCGCGGTACCGGTGCCCGACCCCGTGCTGCAACGGCAGCGTCGAACGGAGCGCCTCGCCTCGCTCGCGGCGGTGACCGCGTGACCCGGGTCCTGGCCGGGGTCGACGTCGGCGGCACCAACACGAAGGTCGTCCTGACCACGCCCGACCTCGAGGTCATCGACCGCCTCGACCTGCCGACGCCCGCCCACGCGGGCGGGGCGGCGATCGTGACGGCCGCACTCGGGGCCGTGACGGGTCTGCTCGAGACGCACCGGGCCTCCTTGGCGGGTGTCGGGGTGGGCGCGGCCGGCGTCGTCGACCGGACCACGGGGACCGTCCTGGTCACCGGCAACTCGTTCACCGGGTGGGCCGGGTACGGCGTGACCCGGGCGGTGACGGACGCCCTCGGCGTCCCCGCGACCCTCGACAACGACGTGAACGCGTTCCTGCTCGGCGAGATCGCCACCGGCGCGGTCGTGGGGGAGTCCGACGTGCTCGGGATGACCCTCGGCACCGGCGTCGGCGGCGCGCTCGTGCTCGACGGACGGCTCTTCGCCGGCCCGCGCGGTGCCGCGGGTGAGATCGGCCACGTCCCCGGCTTCGGTGACGCGCGGTGCACCTGCGGACAGACCGGGCACCTGGAGACCATCGCGGGCGCACGCGGCATCGCCGACCGCTACGCCGAGCGCTCCGGCCGGATGCTCTCGGCACGGGACGTCGCCGTCGCCGCACGCGCCGGGGATGCCGACGCGGCCGCCGTCTTCGCCACCGCTGGGTGGGGCCTGGCCCGTGCCGCACTGCTGACCGCGGGGATCCTCGACGTCACGACCGTCCTGATCGGCGGGGGGATCGCACGGTCCTGGGACCTGCTCGAACCGGCCATCACGGCCGCGATCGCCGCGGAACCGCCGGTCAGCGGGGCGACGATCCGGCTCGCGCAGTCGACGCTCGGGTCCGACGCCGTCGCGCTCGGTGCGGCGGCGCAGGTGCGAGCGCGCGTGCTGGAGCCGGAGACCGCGTAGCGGGGGAGCGCCCGGGTCAGGGCACCCAGACGACGATGCCGCGCAGGTCGTGGAGCACGGCGGCGAGCCCGGCGCGCAGACCACGGGCCGCGCGGTCCGCGGTGAAGGTCTCGGGGTCGTAGTGGCTCGACGGGCCGAGGCCTTCGCCGCGGAATCCGCCGCCCGTCCAGTCCGCCGCCGTGACGTTCGACGTCGGCTCGGCGATCTCGGCACCGACGACCAGGAACTGCTGGTGGAGCGCGGTCGGCGAGACGGCCGCGAGCGGGTCGACCATGTGGTTGCCGACGGTGATGACCAGGTCGGGCTCGGCGTCGACGGCGCGCAGGACCGCGGCGATGCGGTCGTCGGCGTCCTTCGCCGAGACGGGGGTGACGGTGACGTCCTCGTCCGCGGCCCACGACTCGACGGCGTCGAGCAGGGTCCGGGTCGGGGCGTCGGCGGCGTCACCGGCGTCGGAGAGCAGCACGACGTCGTAGCCGGCGGGGGCGTGCACACCGGACCACGAACCGGGCTCCGGGTGGATGGTGGCCTCGGGAGCCGGCGGCTGGTCGGGGTCGGAGAACCCGGCGCCCAGGACCCCGGCCGAGGCGTGCGCCGACGCGGTCGTCGTCGGGCCGGTGCCGCCGGTGGTGTCGTCCGACGCCCCGGAGCAGCCGGCCAGCAGGACGGCGCCGGCACCCGCGAGGGCGACGGCGGTCAACAGGACGGTCGTCCGGGTGGCGAGGCGGGTCACGGCACCATGCAAGCACGCCCGTCGGCCGCCCCGGGCCGGTCGGGGGACCTGTCCAACACCCGTCCCGTTGCTGGTCACCGGCTGTTCACCTGCCGGTCGTCTGCGGGCCGGATCGTCTGCGCGTGCCCTCCGGAACCACCGCCGCGCTCCTGCGCGCCCGCCCTGCCCACCCGTCTCCCGCGTCCGCGCTCGTCGCACGGGTCGTCGCCGCGCTCGTGCTGCTCGGGGTGGTCGTGATCGGTGTGCTCGCGGGCGAGGCACCGGCGTCGGCGCACGGCTTCAGCTCGGTGGTCTACGCCGACGTCACGTCCACGAAGCCGACGGTCGTGCAGGCGAAGCTCGGGCTCGAGTACGACCTGATGCTCGTCTCGGTGGCCACTAGCGAGCACGACGACGCGCTGCACGAGCAGGGGCAGAAGGCCTGGGACGACGGGGACTTCCCCGGGATGGTGACGGCTGCCGAGGCGCACACCGACGCGATCGGGAAGTACGTGTTCGACCGCTTCACGGTGACCGGAGCCGGCGGGCAGGCCTGCACCGGCACGCTCGACGACACCGTCACGGTCGACCTGCAGGACGAGGTGCCGTACGCCCACGTGACCGCGGACTTCACCTGCCCGGAACCGTCCGAGACGCAGTCCGGGCACGTGGTGTCGTCCGAGCTGTTCCCGGACGACGAGACCTTCGTGCGCGACACCAAGACGATCGTCACCTACGACGTCGACGACCGGACGGGTTCGGCCACCCTCGACGCCTCGCAGCGCACGTTCTCGACCGAGCAGTCGGCGGGGGAGCGCTTCTGGGAGTTCTTCCGTCTCGGCGCCGAGCACCTGCTGACCGGGATCGACCACATCCTGTTCCTCGTGGCGCTCATCGCCGGGTCGCGTCGACTGCGCGAGGTCGTCTACACGGCGTCCGCGTTCACGATCGCCCACTCGATCACGTTCATCCTCGCCGCCCTCGGAGTGGTCAGCCCGCCCGCGATCGTCGTGGAGCCGCTCATCGCCCTGTCGATCGCCGCGGTCGCCGGCTGGTACCTGTGGCGGCTCTGGCGTCGTCGGTCGCGGGCCGACGAGCTGGTGGTCGGCGAGCACGGACACTTCTCGCTCGACCGTGCCGGGTGGACCCGCCTGGCCGTCGTCTTCGCGTTCGGGCTCATCCACGGGCTCGGGTTCGCCGGGGCGCTGGGCATCCACGAGGCGTTCTCCTGGCAGCTGCTCGTCTCGCTCCTCATCTTCAACGTCGGCATCGAGGCCGTGCAGCTCGCGATCATCGTCATCGTGTTCCCGCCGCTCTCGCTGCTGCGGCGGAAGGCGCACCGGGTGTCGCTCTGGGTGACGGGTGCCGTGACCGCCGGCGTGTTCGTGATGGGGATGATCTGGTTCGTCGAACGGCTGGCGGCGGGCTGACGCTCACCGTGGGACGGTCGATAGGTCGAGCTCGTTCCTGAACAGCGACGAACCGTCACTCAGCGTTTACCAAGACGTTTTGCAGTGCATGCAGAGTCTTCCGTGCTGCACCATCCCACGTCTGAGAAACGGACCCACATGAGTCTCCTGTCCGGCGCCACTACCCGGCGCAGAACCACCACCCTCCGCGTCTGCGGAGCCGTCCTCGGGGCCGCGCTCATCGCCGGCGCCTCGATGGTCGGCACGAACGCCGCCACCGCTGCGACGAACACCCCCACCACCAACATCTCGACCGGTGGCCCGATCCACATCCTGCTCGGCGTCGGTGCGACCGAGAGCCAGCGCATCGCCTCGTGGTACTTCCCCACGAACGTCGCACAGTCGCTCGAGATCCAGAAGACCGCGTCCATGACGGACGGGGTCTTCACCGACGCCAAGAAGACCATCGACGCCTCGGAGGCCGCCAACACCGCCGCCGACACGAGCGCGACCGACTCGAACACCAAGAGCATCCCCGGCATCGCCGCCGAGTCGGGCTACATCAACGCCCACGCGACGATCTCGGACCTCGAGCCGAACACCTCGTACACGTACCACGTCGGTGCGGCGGACGGTTCGGCCTGGTCCGCGTCCTACACCTTCACCACGAAGAGCTTCTCCGGCGACTTCGACTTCCTGTTCTTCGGCGACCCGCAGATCGGATCGTCGGGCTTCACCGACGACGACGGCGCCGGCTGGGCGGACACGCTCAAGTACGCCACGTCGACCGAGCCGGACGCCGAGCTCCTGGTCTCCGGTGGCGACCAGGTCGAGCACGCCAACAACGAGTACGAGTGGAGCGCGTTCGCCGACAGCAGCGACGTGCTGAAGCGCTACCCGTGGGCCTCGACCATCGGCAACCACGACGTGGGCGGCAAGGCCTACGAGCAGCACAACCAGGTCCCGAACTCCCTGAAGGTGCCGGACTTCTACCCGGGCGGCAACACGACCGCGAACTCGGGTGGCGACTACTGGTACATGTACAAGGGCGTCCTGTTCATCGACATCAACTCGAACGCCTACGCGGCCGGTTCGGACGCGTCCCACGTGAACTACGTGCGCGACGTCATCAACCGCTACGGCGACGACGCGAAGTGGACCACGCTGGTCTACCACCACTCGATCTACTCGCCGGCCGACCACGCGAACGACAAGGACAACCAGCAGCGCCGGTTCGACTTCACGCGTTCGTTCTCGGACATGGGTGTCGACCTCGTCCTGCAGGGCCACGACCACTCCTACTCGCGCAGCTACGCGATCAAGAACGGCAAGAAGGCCAACGTCAACGAGCAGCCCGCTGCTCCCGAGGTCTTCTCCGGCCCCGGCGGCGTCATCTACATGACGGCGAACTCGGCCTCGGGCTCGAAGTACTACGACCTCACCACCCCGGACGCCACCCAGGGCTACGGCGCGGACCCGCTCGACCCGACCGGACAGCGTCACTTCGCCAACTCGGTCGAGAACCAGGAGCACGTCCGCACCTTCGTGAAGGTCTCGGTCACCGACGACAAGCTCGCCGTCGAGAACATCCGCGCCAGCGACTGCACCACGCTCAACTCGGCCGTGCAGCACGGCAAGGTCGACAGCTGCGGCGTGACGCTCCAGCCGACGGCCACCGCCGACCCGGCTGCGATCGGATCGACGGTCGACAAGTTCAACCTGCACGCCACGCTGCCGACGACGAGCACCACGCTCACCGCGTCGGCGACCAAGCAGACCTACCGCACGGCCAAGCCGGTCAAGGTCACCGCGACCATCGGCGGTGGCATCGGCACGCAGAAGGGCACGGTGACGTTCAAGGACGGCAGCAAGGTCCTCGGCACCGCCCCGGTCACGAGCGGCACGGCCAGCATCACGCTGCCGAGCACCCTCACGGTCGGCAGGCACGCCGTCACGGCCTCGTTCGTCAACGCGGACCCGGTCTACTCGGGCACCGGCTCCTCGACGGCGAAGGCCACGACGGTCACCGTCGAGAAGAAGGCGACGAGCACGTCCCTGAAGTACAGCGGAGGCAAGGCGACCGTCGGGGTGAAGGCCACCGGCTTCCGGGTCGACGGCACCGCCCGGATCTACCAGGGCTCGAAGCTCCTCGCCACCGTCAAGGTCCAGAACGGAACGGCCACCACGAAGGTGCCGCTGCGCGTGAAGGGCACGCACAAGCTGCACGCCGTCTTCGCCGGCACCTCGGTGCTCGACAAGAGCACCAGCCCGACGATCAAGGTCGTCGTCAAGTAGCACCAGGCACGAGCAAGGGCCCCGCGATCTCGTTCGCGGGGCCCTTCGCCGTGTGGCCGGGGGTGGGCGCCCGGTCCTACCCGGGACCGGTGCCGCACCGGCTGACGGGAGACCCGAACTCCCTGTCCGTCCGCTGGTGAGAGCGACCGGTCAACCTGTGGTGAGCATGCGCCGACGGGGCTCGTTCGTCCACCCCACCAGGCCGATTGTCAGGCTTTGAGCGAATGTGCAGACATTCCTAGGTTCTGGCTGTGGAGAGGCGCATACTTCGAGCCTCCGAGAATGCGCGCTCGTCGCCGACGTCACCCCGCCTCTCCTTGCAGGAAGAGGCCGGACCATGCAGGCTCGCCATCTCAGACGAAGTTCCCTCCTGGTGGTGTCGGCCGCCGCCGTCGCGCTGATCACCCTCGGCACCGGTGGTGGGGCATCGGCCGCCACGGTCATCGACGGCCCCGTGAACCTCGGCACCGCCTCGACCTACGGCGTCCTCGGCGCGAGCGCGGTCACGAACACCGGCCCCTCCGTGATCAACGGCGACCTCGGGTTGTCGCCGGGCACGTCCATCACCGGCTTCGGCGGCGCACCGAACGGCGTCGTCAACGGCACCACGCACCAGACCGACGCCGCAGCCGCACAGGCCCAGCGCGACACCACCACCGCGTACAACGTCGCCGCCTCGCTCTCCCCGACCCAGACCGGTCTGACCGAGCTGAACGGCCTCTCGCTCTCACCCGGCGTGTACTCCGGCGGCGCCCTCGCCCTGGCGAACAACGGTGCACTGACCCTGGCCGGCAGCGCGAACTCCGTGTGGGTGTTCCAGGCCGCGTCGACCCTGACCATCGGGTCCGCCAGCCAGATCGTGATCACCGGCGGTGCCAGCTCGTGCAACGTGTTCTGGCAGGTCGGCAGCTCCGCGACCGTCGGCACCGGCGCCCAGTTCCAGGGCACCGTCCTGGCGCAGCAGTCCGTGACCGCCACCACCGGCGCGACCGTGCAGGGCCGACTGCTGGCCCGCACCGGCGCGGTGACCCTCGACAGCAACACGATCACGGCATCGAACGGCTGCCCCGCGCCGGGCACACCGTCCGAGTCGCCGACCATCACCTCGGGCACCCCGTCCGACGGCACCGTGGACGTGCCCTACTCGTCCACCGTGACCGCGACCGGCACCCCGAACCCGACCTTCACCGCCACGGGCCTGCCCGACGGCCTGACGATCGACAGCACCACCGGCGTCATCTCCGGCACCCCGACCACCCCGGGCACGTCGACCGTGACGATCACCGCGTCGAACGGCACCAGCCCGGACGACACCAGCGTCGTCACGATCACCGTCCGCGCCCCGGCCCCGGTGCCCACCGCGACGCCCACCCCGACGGCACCCGCAGTGGCGCCCACCGGCACCCCGAGCGGCCCCGCAGGCGCCGGCGGTGGTGGCGGCGGAACCGGCCAGCCCACCGGTGAGCTCGCGTTCACCGGCTCGGACCCGACCGTCCCGCTGAGCATCGCCGCCGCGCTGCTCGCCGCGGGTGCAACGCTCATGGTCCTGCTCCGTCGTCGCCGTCGCACCGTCGGCCGCATCTGATCCACCCGCACGTCCTCACGGCCCCGCGACCCTGGTCGCGGGGCCGTCTGCGTGCCATCACCGGCCTTGCGGTCGGTCCACGTGCCCGATTGCATGGGGGCATGCCGACCGATTGTGTCTTCGACGACGTGCCACGGGCCTCCCGGCTCGTCGAGGACGACCTGGTCGTTGCCGGGGCGTCCCGAGGGAACCCTCAGGACGCTCCGGCTCCGATGAGGTCGGCGAGCGGGACGTCGTCGCGCGCCACGGCTGCGGCGACCTGGCTCAGCGAGCGCTGGTGTGTGCGGGCGTAGCGACGGATCATGCCGAAGGCCTCCTCGACGTCGACCCCGGCCGCACGTGCGAGGTACCCCTTGGCCTGTTCGATGGCGACCCGGCTGTCGAGCGCGCGCTGGAGCTGCTCCGCGGTGAGCGTCGCGTGCTCGAGGGTCCTTTGCTGCAACAGGCTGATGGTCGCGACGTCGGCGAGGGCCTGCGCGGCTCGGGCATCGGCGCCGTTCAGCGCTCCCTCCGTCTCGCGGAACAGGTTCAGCGACCCGACGGTGGTGTCCCGCAGCCGGAGCGGGATGGCGTGGACGCCTGCGTAGCCGCGAGCCCTCGATGCCTCGGCGAACCGGGGCCAGCGCTGCCGCAGGTCGTCGGCGTTCTCCGAGGTCACCAGCCGGCCGGTGGTCACGGCGGTGATGCACGGCCCCTCACCGGCGTTGAGCTGGAGCAGACCGATGAAGCTGCTGCGCTCGCTCGTGGACGCGACGACGCGGAGCTCGTCCTGCTGGTCGAGCAGGTGGATCGCGCCCGCGGCGGCGTCGAACAACTCGACCGCCCGGTCGACCAGCGTCTGCAGGACGTCGACCACGTCGTAGTCCGCCACCAGGCTGTCGGTGAGGGTGACGAACGTCTCGACCAGTCGGGCTTCGCGTACCTCGGTCATGTGGAGCGGTCCTTCCGTCGAGCAGGCGGGACAACCGTAACCGAGCAGCAGACACGCGGACCTGTGGCTTGCACCCGGGAGCGCGGCGGCTCTAGCGTTGGAGCAGCTGCCCCAGACCCCGGCCGCCGGAACGTTCCGCCATTCCGATGACGACCAGGGAATCCATGACGACGCAGCACGCCGGTACCAGCCCGCAGCGGGAGACCAGCTCGAAACCCCTCACCGGCGGCTACCGGAAGACCGGCTCCCCGGCCGGACCGCGGACCGGCGGCACCTCGTCCTACTCCGCGCTGCTGGCGCGAGTGAAGGAAGCCGGGCTGCTCGAGCGCCGTCGGGGGTTCTACTGGGCGCTGTTCTCCGCGCTCGTCGTGGCGACGGCCGCGTGCTGGGTCGTGTTCGCGTTCCTCGGTGACTCGTGGTTCCAGCTGATCGTGGCCGGTGCGCTGGGCGTGCTGTTCACGCAGTTCGCGTTCCTGTCGCACGAGGCCGCGCACCGGCAGGTGTTCGAGTCCCAGAAGTGGAACGACCGCGCGGGCCGCTGGCTCGGCACGTTCCTGGTGGGCCTGAGCTACTCGTGGTGGATGAACAAGCACACGCGCCACCACGGCAACCCGAACACGGTCGGCAAGGACCCGGACATCGCCCCGGACGCGATCCGGTTCCTGCCCGAGGACGCCGCCGCCGTGACGAACGGGCCGCTGCGGGTGTTCGTGCAGTACCAGGGCTGGTTGTTCTTCCCGTTGCTGACGCTCGAGGGGATCAACCTGCACCGAGCCGCCGTCATGTCGGTGCTCCGGGGCACCGGCGGCCGCAGCGACACCCGGGGGCGGGTCCTCGAGGGCATCCTGCTCGTGGCGCGGTTCGCGATCTACCTGACGGTTGTGTTCTGGTTCCTGCCGTTCGGGATGGCGTGTGCGTTCCTCGGCGTGCAGCTGGCCGTGTTCGGCGTGATGATGGGCGCCTCGTTCGCCCCGAACCACAAGGGCATGCCGACCATCGCCCACGACGCGAAGGTCGACTTCTTCTCCCGTCAGGTGCGCACCTCGCGCAACATCCGTGGCGGCTGGTGGGTGTCGTTCCTGATGGGTGGGCTGAACTACCAGGTCGAGCACCACCTGTTCCCGTCGATGCCGCGGCCGGCGCTGAAGCAGGCCCGCCTGCTCGTCCGCGACCACTGCGACACCCTCGACGTGCCCTACACCGAGACCACGCTGCTGCGCTCGTACGGCATCGTCGTCCGGTACCTCAACCGCGTCGGCCTCGCCGCCCGCGACCCCTTCGTCTGCCCGATGATCACCGAACTCCGGATCCACTGACCCCGTCCCGTGCCGAACCTCCCGAACGAACCCCACCAGCTGCGAGCAGCGGTGGTCGTGAACCCGACCAAGACCGACCAGACGCGCCTCCGAGGGGTGCTCGCCGCCGAGGAGCGCGCCCACGGATGGGCCGAGTCGCTCTGGTTCGTCACGAGTGCCGACGACGACGGACGGGCGGCTGCACGGGCCGCGCGCGACGCCCACCCGAGCGTCGTCCTCGTCGCCGGCGGGGACGGCACGCTCCGGGTCGTCGCCGAGGAACTCCGCGGCACCGGGACGCCGGTGGCGCTCGTCCCCAGCGGCACCGGCAACCTGTTCGCGCGGAACCTCGGGCTGCCCCTCGGTGACCTGGTGCGCTCCGTCCGTGCGGGGTTCAGCGGGACGGACCGCCCGATCGACGTCGGGCTGGCCGACCTGACCGACCCGGCGGGTACCACGACGTCGCACGCGTTCCTGGTGATGACCGGCATCGGGCTCGATGCGAGCATGGCGGCGGACACGAACGCGTGGGTGAAGAAGCGGTTGGGGTGGGTCGCCTACTCGGACCCCATCGCCCGGTCCGTGATCGGCAACCGGCAGATCCCGGTGCACTACGGGATCGACGACGGCCCGCTCCGCAGCATGAGCGCACACACGATCATCGTCGGGAACTGCGGCACCCTGACCGCGGGCATCCTGCTGCTCCCCGCGGCCCGCCCGGACGACGGGATCCTCGACGCCGTGGCGTTCCGGCCGGCCGGGTGGTTCGGCTGGACCAAGGTCGGGTACGCCCTGACGCTCAACCGGTTCTTCGCGCGCACCCGGTTCGGGCGGCTCCTGGCCCGGGTGCTGCCGACCTCGCGTGCGCTCCGGTACACCCGGGCACGGACGCTGCGGCTGACCGTCGACACCCCGGAGCGTGTGCAGCTCGACGGCGACGCGTTCGGCGAGGTGGTCGCGGTGTCGCTCACCACGCACCACCACGGCCTGGTGCTCCGGACGGAACCGGTCTAGCCGGTGCTGCCGAGGTCGGCACCCCGGTGCACGACGTCCTCGGCCATGGCCCGGATCCCGCGACCCGCGCCGGCAGCAGCACGTCGCAGGATCTGGAACGCCTCGTCAATCCGGATGCCACGGCGGTAGGCGAGTGCGCCCTTGGCCTGTTCGAGGAGCACCCGGGCCTCGAGCGCGTCCTCGACCTGTTCCTCGATCGTGGTCGACACCCCGCGGTCGCGCTGTCGGACCAGGGCAGCCGAAGCCGCGCCGGCGAGCAGCTGGAGCAGCACGACGTCCTGGTCGCTGTGCCCGCGGGTGTGTTCGGCGAAGACGCACAGGGAGCCGATGGTCCGGTCCCGCAGACGGATCGGCTCGGCGAACGTGCCGTGCAGCCCGCGTTCGCGCATCGTCGCCGCGAACGCCGGCCACTCCGACTCGTGCGTGGACACGTCGGGCACGTCGATCGTCTTGCCGGTCCGGTAGCAGTCGAGACACGAGCCCTCGTTCGTGCCGAGCTGCGCTTCCTCGGCCTCGCTGCTGCGCTCGCTCGTCGAGGCGATGACCTGCAGTGCACCGGACCGGTCCGCGAGCACGACGCCCGCCTCCGTCGCGGAGGTCCCCTCCACGCACGCCGCGATCACACGGTCCAGGGCGTCGAGCACCTCGAGGTCGGTGTCCAGAGCAGGCACCAACCGATCCGGCAGGTTGATCGCGCCACTGGTCGTCATGCTTCGACGCTACGACCAGACCGATGGCGCACGGCTCAGCCAGTTCGCGTACCGGATGACCGTCTGACGCCCGTGACGACCCTCCCGTCAGCCACGTCCGTCGAAGTGCGGACTGGTGCGACCCCCGGACAGGGGGTCAGGATGACGCATCAGTTGCACAGAGCAACTGGCAGGTGCTTCACCGACAGAGGAGTCGTCATGAAGAAGTCCATCGCAGCCGCGTTCGCCGCGGTCGCCGTCATCACCGCCGGCGTGTTCGCCGCGTCGCCCGCGTCCGCGCTGCCCGTCAGCACGAAGGTCGTCGGCGGCGAGAAGGCCCCCACCACCTCGTGGGCGGTGCAGCTCGAAGCCTCCGGCGGGAGCATCCCCTCGGGTTACGTCAGCAACTGCACCGGCGAGCAGCTCAACGCCTCGTGGATCCTCACCGCCCGGCACTGCATCGACGGCATCGGCGCGATGAACGTCTACCACTCGAACTCCACCGTCAACCGCGGCACGGCCGTCGCCGTCGACCGGGTCAGCGCCTCGCCGGCGGGTGACATCGCGCTCGTGCACCTGCGGACCGCCTACTCGCTGTCCACCTACGCACCCCTCGACCTCACCGCGACGGCCAAGTCGAGCGGCACCGGCACCATCCAGGGCTACGGCTTGCGTGCCAACGCGACCCAGTCCGACGGCCTCTACCAGGCCACCGTCTCGCTCACCGGCGCGAGCACCGACGCCTTCAACGGTCGTGCCCAGCACCTCACCGGCGTGACCGGCGCCTCGAACCACGGTGACTCGGGCGGCCCGCTGCTCGTGAACGGCAAGGTCGTCGCCGTCTGCTCCACCGGCGACAGCGCCGACCCGGGTGCGAACACCAAGGCCGGCTCGAACTACGCCCTGCTGTCGCAGGCCTCGTCCTGGATCCGGACGACAGCCGGCGTCTGAACCACCTGACGGACGGGAGGCGCGGTGTCAGCCGGCACCGCGCCTCCCGTCCGTCCCCACCCATCTCCAGAACCGGGGTCGCCTGCTCGGCGTCCGTCACCCACCAGCTGAGCGCCCGTGCGGGCGCTGCGACGACAGTAGGGCCATGAGCCAGTACGAGAAGCGCGATCCGAACACCCTCTACCCGGCACCGCCGTACCCGAAGCAGGAGCAGTCACTGCCGGGTGCCGCGTGGAAGATGGACCCGAAGCCCGACCACGGCGAGGAGAGCTACACGGGGCTCGGACGGCTGAAGGGGTACCGCGGCATCGTCACCGGTGCCGACTCCGGCATCGGCCGTGCCGCCGCCATCGCCCTGTCGCGCGAAGGTGCGGACCTGGTGCTCTCGTACCTGCCGGACGAGCAGGAGGACGCGGAACAGGTCCGCGACCTGCTCGAGTCCGAAGGCCGTCGTGCCGTGCTGTTCCCCGGGGACATCTCCGACGAGCAGTACTGCACGGACCTGGTGCAGAAGGGGGTCGACGAGTTCGGCGGCCTCGACACCCTGGTCATGGTCGCGGGGCGCATGGAGAGCAACGAGGACATCCTCACGCTCGACACGTCGATGTTCGACTCCACCTTCAAGACCAACATCTACTCGCTGTTCTGGCTGACCAAGGCTGCGGTGCCGCACCTCGAGCCCGGGTCGACGATCGTGACGACCGGTTCGATCCAGGCGTCGACGCCCTCGCCGGACAAGATCGACTACGCCGTGTCGAAGGGCGCGATCAAGCTCTTCACCGAGGCCGTCGCGCAGCAGCTCGCGCCGAAGGGCATCCGTGTGAACTCCGTCGCGCCGGGGCCGGTGTGGACGCCGCTGCAGCCGGGCTCCGACGACGCCGAGACGGTGTCGCACTTCGGGGAGAGCTCGCCGTTCGGTCGCCCGGGCCAGCCCGCCGAGCTCGGTGCCGCCTACGTGCACCTGGTCAGCCCGGAGTCGAGCTACCAGTCCGGGTCGACGATCACGATCGCCGGTGGGACGCCGGCGTTCTGATGTTCGAGGAAGGCGACCACGTGTCCGGAGTGACGCACACCGTGCTGGTCGAGTGGGACGGGGAGGACCGGTCGTCCGACGCCTCGGCCCTGGCGCGTCAGCACCTGCCACGGATCGAGGGGGTCGAGTCGGTGCAGTCCGGCACGAGCGTGAGCACCGAGGGGTTGGAGGGCGGGTTCCACTGGATGCTCGTCGTCCGGTTCCGCGATCGTGCCGCGCTCGCCGGGTACCTGCCGCACCCGGAGCACCGACCGGTGGCCGAGTTCATCGGTGCAGCGAGTGCGCGTGTCGTCGTGTTCGACGTCGAGGACGCCAGCTGACCGCTGCGGCGGAAGCTGTGTAACGCTCTGGTTGCGATGGCGGCCGAGGGGTTCCGTTCCTCGTGGAGGCTCGACGTACGGTGGATCGGCCATCGCAACGGCGCGGGGGTCACCGGCCGGCGCCGTGGCTCATCGGAGCCCGCGCCGGTCGGGTCCCCGCCTGCGGGCGGGGACCGTTCGACATCCGCCGACGGAGGGAAACAGACGATGCCCGGCAACCCGAACCCGTTCGTCCACGACGGTGCGAAGATCCTGCTCGGCGAGGCGGGAGCGGCGCACTGCGACGAGTGCGGTGACGCCGTCCGGCTCGACCCGCGGATCGGCAGTTGGCGGACGGTGCAGCAACCCGGTCCCCAACTCCCGCCTGATCGGCAGCGGCGAAGTGTGGCGGGCGCCGCATGAGCGGCATCGTCCGGACCGCCGGCGTGGCCCTGGGGCTCGTCGCGGCGATGGCGTTGACCGCCTGTTCCGGTTCACCGGCCGCGACGCCGACCCGGACCGTGACGGCGACCGCGACGCCGGAGGCACCGGCCGACACCGGTACTCCGACCCCGACCGCTCCCGCGACGGACACAGCGTTCAGCCCGTCGGATCCCGCGACCTGGACCATCTCGACCGACGAGGTCGGACCGATCGCCCTCGGTGGCGCAGTGCAGGGCGAGATCGACGATCTGGCAGCCGCCTACACCCGGAGTACGGATGCGTGTCCGGCCAGCCCGGAGACGACGTTCTGGGAGCGAGCCGACGCCCCCGGCCTCATCGTCATCCCCCGCGACGGCAAGGTCGCCGGGGTGACCATCGGTGGGGTGGGGGCGGACCCGGTGACGACGAACTCGCCTGAGACCGACGCCGGCATCGGCATCGGAGCACCCCTGACCGAAGTGCGGTCCGCGTACCCGGACCTGCAGTACACCGGGACCTACGGTGAGGAGCAGGGGCCGTACTCGATGTGGAGCGTGCAAGCCGACGGACGCTACATGACGTTCCAGCTCGGGACTGACGGCGCCACGGTCGCTGCGATCTGGGTGGGGTCGGTCGCGAAGCTGCCGTACGAGTACTGCGCCTGAAGCGTTCGCAGGTCAGAACGCCGCTGCTGGCAGGATGACGGGCATGGCCAGCGCTGTCCGTCTCATCCGGTCCGACGTCCTGAGCGACGCGGCGCAGTACGCGTACGCGTCCACCGTGCCGGCCGGGACCCGGCTCGTGTTCCTCGCCGGGGCCTGCCCGCTCGAACCGGACGGGTCCACGGCGGCGGTCGGGGACTACGCGGGGCAGGCGGCGCGGTGCATCGAGACGATGCGGGAGGCACTCCGAGCCGCCGGTGCGTCGATCGAGGACGTCGTGAGCACCCGGGTGCTCGTGGCGTCCTCGCGGCAGGCCGACCTCGTCGCCGCATGGCAGGTGGTGCGCGATGCCTTCGGCGCGCACGACGTGCCGAGCACCCTGCTCGGGGTCACGGTGCTCGGCTACGACGACCAGCTGGTCGAGATCGAAGCCGTCGCGGCCGTCGCCGACGGCCAGGCCACGTGACGGCGCGAGGCGTCGAGGTTCCCGCGCTCCCGCGCTCCCGCGCTCCCGCGCATGCTCGCCTCAGAAGCCCGGACCCGCTTTGACCAGCGCGATGCCGACACCGACGAGCGCGAGGACGAGGCCGGCCACGAACGTCCGCGGGGACGGGTTCTCCCCGCGGAGCCTGGCCACGACGGGCCCGAGGAGGGCGAGCCGGACCACGAGGTACGCGATCGCGATGATCTCGGCCGCGAGCCCGGATGTGCCGGTCAGCCACGCGTAGGCGAGGACAGCAGCCGGCAGGAAACCGGAGGTGAGGACGGGCAGCGAATCCCGCAGCTCGGCGCGGACGGTCTCCTCGGTGAGGCGGTGGTCGCTCCGCGCACGTCGGCCGACCGATTCGGCGAAGGTGTGTGCGAGGAAGGTCGAGAACGCCGTGGCGAGGACGTACCAGAGCCCCCGACCGCTCTCGGCGGTGTCCGGGACCATCGGTGCGATCGTGCCGAGGATCACGATGTTGCCGTACACGAACGCGGTGATGCGGCTCGAGGCGTCCTCACGCGACAGGCGGTTCCTGCCCACGGAAGTCCTCTCGTGCGGGCTCAGTAGTACTCACCCTGCCGGTAGTCCCAGCTCGTGAACGTGTCGGCGAGCAGTCCCATGATCCGGTCGACGTCGAGCCCCTTGCGGATCAGCGTCGGAGCGGGGACGACCGATCGACGTCCGTCCTGCAGCGGGATCAGGGTCCCCGTGCTGTCGACCATCGACACCATGACGCCCTGCTCGTACCGGGTCTCGGCACTCTGCTCCGGCTGGATGGACGCGACGTAGTCGTCCGCCTCGACGATCACGTCGGCGCGCTCGGCGATGCGCTCGCCGATCCCGTCCACCACGCCGCGGTTGCCGGTGCCCGACGGGTTGGCCGAGCTCGCGAAGGCGAACCTGCCGTGCTCGGTCCAGAGCTCGCGGGCGGCGAGCTCACCGGGGACGCCGAACTTGATGACGAAGCAGGACGTCCCGCGGGTGTCCATCATGAGTTCGTCGGAGCCGTCCGTCGGCAACGCCGCTCGACCCTCGTCGCTCCAGGGCAGGATGCACCCGAGCAGGACGTCCTCGTCCCAGCACCGCTGGTACAGGGCGTCGATCTCGGGGGTGAGCTGTGCGATGCCTCGGAGCATCTCGAGCGAGCTCACGAGCACGACGCCCGGCTTGTTGCGGTTGCGTTCCTTCGCGTCGAACTTGCGCTCCAGACCCGCGCGGTCCGAGGTCATCAGGATGTAGCCGACCTTGGTGGGGACCACCGCCAGCCCGCCGTCGTGCAGCAGCGCGTCCACCGCACTGCGCGGCACACCGCCGGTCCAGTGCACCCGGTTCATGCTGACCTGCGTGTCGTCGTTCATGCCCGTCCTCGTCCCGCTCGTGAGCCAGACGATCGTCTGACAGCGGGAGCCTATGGACGGCGTCCGAGCCGGACAAGGGCGATGGACCCGACCTGTGGGCCTTCTCCGAAGGGTTCAGGCGGGCTCGCAGCGAAGGGCCGCGGCCGGTCGGCGCTGCGCCGCGCACAACCAAAGTGCATCCGCGCCGCGTGGTCGCGTGGTTCGAGGTCACTTTGGTTGTGCGACGCCGCCGGACGCCGGACGCCGGACGCCGGACGCCGGACGCCGGACGCCGGACGCCGGCCGACGGCCGCCGACGGGCGCTCACTCCACCAACGACTGCGTCCCCACCACGATCGCCAGGGCCAGCCGCTCCGCGTCCACCGACCCGGGCTCGGCCGTGTACGCCAGGATCCGCAGGTCCTCCGGCCCGACGACCAGGGTGTCGCAGTCGAGCGTGATCAGTCCGACGTCCGGGTGGTCGATCACCTTCCGGCGGGCGGTCTCGCCGAGCGCGGTCGCGCCGGAGTCCCACAGCCCGACGAACCGCGGGCTCGCCGCGCGCAGGTCCCGCACGAGCTGCTGCAGCCGGCGGTCGAGCGGGTAGCGGGCCGCGGTCATCCGGAGCCCGGCCACCAGGTTGGCCTCGAACGCCGCCTGCTCCTCGGGCGTGTGCACGGCGCGGCTGCCGGATCCGACCAGGTGCCGCCACGCGGTGTTCCGGTCGTTCCCGCGCAGCGCCCCGATCGGCCCCATCAGTGCGTCGTACGGGGCGTTGGCGACGAGCAGGTTCCCGGCCGCGTCGAGCACCGCGACGGGGGTGTCCGCCAGTCGGTCGAGCAGCCGCTGCACGCTCGGCGGGATCCGCGACGGCACCACGTCGGCACCGGGGACCGCGTGCCCGGCGAGCCGGTAGAGCAGCTCGCGGTCGGCATCGGCGACCCGCAGCGATCGCGCGAGTGCCTCGACGACCTGGGCGGACGGCGAGGTCGCCCGCCCCTGCTCGAGCCGGGTCAGGTAGTCGGCCGAGATCCCCGCGAGCCCGGCCAGCTCCTCACGCCGCAGACCGGTCGCGCGCCGACGCGGCCCGACGACCATGCCCGCCGCCTCGGGGGAGACGTGGTCGCGCAGCCGCCGCAGGGTGTACCCGAAGTCCGTGTCCGCCATGTCCCCAGTCTGCGCGCGACGGGCGACCGGGTCCTGGCCCTGCCGGTCCTACGACAACCGGTCGACTCCCTGCGGTCGTCGCCGAGCGTGACGCTGGACCCATGACAACGACACTCATCACCGGGGCCACCCGCGGCCTCGGCAAGGAAACCGCCCGCCAGCTCGTCGAGGCGGGCCACACCGTCTGGATCGGCGCCCGGGACGCCGACCAGGGCGCCGCGGTCGCCGCCGAGATCGGCGCCCGCTCCGTCCAGCTCGACGTCCGCGACGACGACTCGGTCGCCGCGGCCTTCGCCCACGTCGACGCGAACGGCGGACTCGACGTGCTGGTCAACAACGCCGGCATCGCCGTCTGGGGGCAGAGCGGGCCCGAGGCGCTCGCCGTCTTCGACACGAACGCCGTCGGCACCATCCGCGCGACCGAGGCCGCGCTGCCGCTCCTGCGTCGCTCCGCGAACCCGATCGTGGTGAACCTGTCGAGCGCGCTCGGCTCCTTCACCGCCACCCACGACCCGTCGAAGCCCGCGTTCACCGTGCCGGCCGTGGTCTACGGCGCGTCCAAGGCCGCCGTCTCGATGCTGACGGTGCAGTACGCACGCGTCGTGCCCGAGGTGCACTTCGTCGCGATCGAGCCCGGCTACACGGCCACCGAGTTCGGTGGCATGCCGAACCCGCACGGTCGCCCCGTCGAGGTCAGCGCCGCGACGATCGCGGCCGCCGCGAGCGCGGGCACGGAGGGCCCCACCGGCGTGTTCCTGGAGGACGGCCAGACGCTCGGGTGGTGACGTCGTGACGGTCGGGAGGCCCGTGGCGGCGCCGCCACGGGCCTCCAGGCCGTCGTCCGGTCGCGTCTACAGCAGCTGGCGCGCGTTGGTGGACGCGAGGTCCAGCAGCTCGTCGCCGCGACCCGACAGCACCGTGCGGATGGCGTAGAGCGTGAAGCCCTTCGCCTGCTCGAGCGTGACCGCCGGGGGCATGGAGAGTTCCTGGCGGTTGGCGCGGACCGACACGAGCGCGGGACCGTCGTGCGCGAGCGCGGCGGCCATGGCGTCCTCGAAGTCGTCGGACACGTCGACGTGGAACCCCTTGATGCCGATCGCCTCGGCGACGGCGGCGAAGTCTGGGTTCTGCAGCTCGGTGCCGTAGTTCACGAAGCCGGCGGCCTTCATCTCGAGCTCCACGAAGTTGAGCGACGAGTTGTCGAACACGACGATCTTCACCGGCAGCTTGTTCTGCACGATCGTGATGAGCTCACCGAGGAGCATCGTCAGTCCGCCGTCACCGGCCAGGGCGATCACCTGCCGGTCCGGGAACGCCGTCTGCGCACCGATCGCCTGCGGGACGGCGTTCGCCATCGTGCCGTGCACGAACGAACCGATCAGCCGGCGCTTGCCGTTCATGGTGAGGTAGCGCGAGGCCCAGACGACGGGGGAGCCGACGTCGGGGATGAAGACGGCGTCCTCGGCGGCGAGCCGGTCGAGCACCCGGGCGACGTACTGCGGGTGCAGCGGCTTCTTCCTGCCGGCCGGCACCGCCAGGTCGTCGAGCTTCTCGCGGGTCTTGCGGTAGTGCTTGAGGGAGTCCTCGAGGTGCTTCGTCGGGTGCGAGCCGGTCAGCAGCGGGATGAGCGCGAGCGCGGTGTCCTTGACGGTGCCGACCAGCCCGATGTCGACGGGGTGCCGTCGGCCGAGCTGCGAGCCGCGGATGTCGACCTGCACGTGCTTCGCCTTGGCCGGGAAGAACTGCTGGTACGGGAAGTCCGTGCCGAGCATGAGCACGACGTCGGCGTCCTCCATCGCGCGGTACCCGGACGCGAAGCCGAGCAGCCCCGTCATGCCGACGTCGTACGGGTTGTCGTACTCGATGTACTCCTTGCCGCGCAGCGCGTGCACGATCGGGGCCTGCAGCCGCTCGGCCAGGGCGACGACCTCGTCGTGGGCGTCCGCGACGCCGGCTCCGGCCAGGATCGTGATCCGGTCGGCACCGTTCAGCAGGTCGGCGGTGCGCTGCAGCTCGGTCTCGCTCGGCACGATGCGCGGGGTGGCCCGCTCGATGCGGGTGGCGCGGTCGTCCTTCGCCTCGGCGAGCAACACGTCGCCCGGGATCACGAGCACCGCGACGCCGCGCTTCTCGATCGCCTCACGCATGGCGATCTCGAGCAGGCGGGGCATCTGGACGGGGTCGGCGACGTACTCGACGTAGACGGAGCACTCGCGGAACAGCTCCTGCGGGTGCGTCTCCTGGAAGTAGCCGGAGCCGATCTCCGCCGTGGGGATGTGCGCGGCGATCGCCAGCACCGGCACCCGCGAACGGTTCGCGTCGTACAGGCCGTTGATCAGGTGCAGGTTACCGGGCCCGCAACTGCCGGCGCAGACGGTCAGGTCACCGGTCAGGGCGGCTTCGGCAGAGGCGGCGAACGCGGCCGCTTCCTCGTGACGGACGTGCTCCCACCGCATCGTGCCGTCCTTGCGCAGGGCGTCGGTGAAGCCGTTCAGGGAGTCCCCGGGCAGGCCGTAGACCCGGTGGATGTCGTTGGCGCGGAGGGTGGCGACGATGTTCTCGGCAACGGTTGGCATGTGCCCTGTCTACTCGCGACCGCTGCGCTGAACGCTTTCGGAGTTTTGTGAGCCTCACTCGCCCTGGGATGCCGGGGTCGTGCTGCGACGATGGCGGGATGACCGACGACGCGCCGCTCCTCCGTCCCCGCCGACGGGAGCCCGCCGCGTACGGGATCCTCGAGCGCTCGCCGTACCCGCTCGTCTCGGTGGCGATCGCCGTCATCGCGGTCGTCGTCATCACCATCGTCGGGTTCACCCTCGGCACCGTGGACCTCGGATTGTCCAAGGCCCTCAACGCGCTGCACACCGGGTTCATCGGGGCGTTCAGCACGGCGGTCTACCACGTGATCAGTCCGGCACCGGCGATCGGGATCACGGTCGTCGTCGTCGCCGTGATCTGGTGGCGCACGCGAGACCTGCGACCGGCCCTGGCGTTCGGCGGCACCATCGCGATCACCTGGGTGCCGTCCGCGATCGTGAAGGAGATCGTGCACCGCGCCCGGCCCGACGTCGCCGTGCTGCCGCACCCGTTCCCCGTGCAGCCCGACCCCGGGTACCCGAGTGGGCACACGGTCTACATCACGGCGTTCGTCATCGCCCTGATCTGGCTGCTCCGCGAGACCCGGTGGCACCGGCTGGCGTTGACGCTCGGGGTCGTGGCCATCGTGATCGTGTTCTTCGCGGTGTCGATCGACGCGGTCCACTACCCGACCGACGCCGCTGCCTCGATCCTGTGGGCGCTCGCCGTGGCGCCGGGGGTGCGGGTGGTGTGGGTCGACTGGCTCATGCCGCGGGTGCCGTTCCTGCGGCCGGGGCGGGGCTGACGCCGGGCGGGTTGGGCTGGGCGGCCTGGTCGACGCGGAACGACACTGTCGATGTCGTACGACGTCGACAGTGTCGTTCCGCGTCAGCGGGCGGCGCCGTTCCGCGTCAGCGGAGCGTGCTGGTCCGGCCCCGCGCCGCGAGCAGTGCCACGACGGCCACCACGGCGGCGGCGAGCATCACGATCGCCAGCGGCGCCGCGGTGTCCGAGCCGCCGATGCTGACGAGCGGGGACACGAGCGCCGCGAGCCCGAACTGCAGGGCACCGAGCACGGCCGAGGCGCTGCCTGCGGCCGACGGCACGGCACCGAGGGCGAGTGCCGTGGCGTTGCCGAGCACCAGGCCGAGCGAACCGACCGCGGTGAACAGCGGCACGGCGAGCCAGATGACCGGCGCCCCGGAGACGACGAGCAGCGCGAACGCCACGGTCGACGCGAGCACCAGCACGATGCCGAGCGACAGCACGCCCGTCACCGAACGGGTCGCGGTGAGCTTGGCGGACAGGATGCTGACGCCCATCAGCGCCAGGGCGTTCAGCCCGAAGGCCAGACCGTAGCCGACCGTGCCGAAGCCGATCATGTCCTGGTACAGGAACGGCGACGCGGAGATGTAGGCCATCATCACGGCGAACGCGAAGCCGAACACCGCGGTGTAGCCGAGGAACGTGCGGGAGCGCAGGGCACGCAGGGCCGAGCCGGAGCCACGGCGTTCCGCACGCAGGGCGTCGCGGTGTTCCTTCAGGTGGGTCTCGCGGATCACGGCCAGGACCGCGATGAGCATGACGACCGACAGGCCGAGCACGATCGAGAGCAGGCCGCGCCAGCCGATCGGGCCGGTGAGCAGGCCGCCGAGCAGCGGTGCGACGACCGGGGCGACCCCGCCGACGATCATCATCAGCGAGAACGCGCGGGCGGCGGACTTGCCGGTCGCCAGGTCGGAGATGACCGCACGGCTGATCACCATGCCGGCCGCGCCGCCGAGGCCCTGCAGCAGGCGGGCCGCGATGAGCACGCCGATGTTCGGCGCGAGCACCGCGGCGATGCTGGCGAGCACGCACACCGCGGCACCGGCGATGAGCGGCGGCACGCGGCCGAACCGGTCGGACAGCGGGCCGAACACGAGCTGGCCCGCGGTCACGCCCACCAGGAACGCGGTGAGGGTGAGCTGGACGGCGGTGGCGCTCGCCCCGAGCTCGGTGGTCATCTGCGGGAACGCCGGCAGGTACAGGTCGGTGGCGAAAGGGGCGACGGCGCTGAGCAGGCCGAGCACCAGGAGCAGCGCGGTCGTGATGCCCTGCTGCTTGGTCGTGGGTGTCGCGATCGTCGCGCGGATGGTTCCGGTGTCCGTGGTCATTGTTATGAAAGCATAACTCATTGCCGGAGATCGGTACAGTACGGTCATGCACTCCGCCGTGTCCGACCACGTCCTCGCCGAGTTCGCGGACGTCCTGCTCCGGATCGCGCGTGACATCGATCCACACGGCTCCGAGACCCTCGACATCGTGCCGCTGACCGGCACCGAAGCGCTCGTGATGCGCTGGATCAACCGCAATCCCGGCACCTCGCCCAGTGCCACCGCCGAGGCGACCGCCCTGCAGCGCAGCAACCTCAGCGTCGCACTCCGGTCGCTCGTGGCGAAGGGCATGGTCGAGCGGCGCCAGGACCCGGCGGACGCCCGGACCGTGCAGCTGCACTCGACCGCCCTGGCCCAGGAGAGCGTGGACCGGCTCTACCGGCACTGGTCCGGCAAGCTCCGGACGGCCCTCGGTGGCGACGAACGGGGTGCGGTCGAGGCGCTGGAGCTGCTGCAGCGGATCGACGACGGGCTCCGCGCGGGCTAGGCGACAGCGTCCTCGGCAGCGGCAGCGGCGGCATCGTCGGCCGCCTCGTCCTGGATCGGCAGCAGGCGACGCGCGCCGTGCCCCTCGTCGCCCAGGGTGTCGCCCGGGTTCACGACCGAACACGCTCCGAGCGAGACGCACCCGCAGCCGATGCACTGCGTCATCTCCTGCTGCAGGCGCTCGAGCTCGAGCTGGCGGGCCCGCAGCCGCGCGCGCCACCGTTCGTTCAACCGGTTCCAGTCGCGCAACGAGGGCATGCGGTCGGCGGGCAGGGCTTCGAACTGCTCGGCGACCTCGCTGAGCGGGATGCCGAGGCGTTTGGCCACCTGGATGATCGCGATACGCCGTTCGACGTGCCGCGGGTACATCCGCGTGCCGCCGTCGGTGCGCTCCGGGTGGATCAGGCCCTTGCGCTCGTAGAAGTGCAGGGCCGAGGCGGCGACGCCCGTGCGGCGGACGATCTCGCCGATGGGCAGCAGGTCGGTCGGCCGCGGCGCCTGGATCTCGACCATGGTGGAGATCCTACTGCTGGAACGACTCCCAGAGCAGGAACCCCGTGAACAGCACGAACGGCGTGCAGGCGACCACGTTGAGCCAGCGGTGCTCGACGATCACCGCGGCGAACTCCCGCAGGAACGCACTCGGTACGTAGTACGCCGCCGTGCGCGCGCCGACGACCTGGGCGGGCAGATCCAGGCGACGGGCCAGGGTCGCCGCCCGCAGCACGTGGTAGTTGTTCGTGACCACGACCATCTGACCGTCCCGGCCGGCGGCCGTCTGCACGTCCCGCGAGAACCGGAGGTTCTCGCGGGTGTTCCGCGACGCGGTCTCCGCGACGACGTCGTCCGCGTCGGCACCGTGCGCCACCAGGTACTCCGCCATCGCGGTGCCCTCGGGGCGGGGTTCGTCGTCGCCCTGCCCGCCGGACGGCACGAGGAGCGGTCGGCGTCCGGCTGCCCGTTCGGCCCGGTAGACGCCGAGCGCCCGGTCGAGTCGACTCTGCAGCAGGGGCGGGACCTCGCCGTGCACGAGCCCGGAGCCGAGGACCACGATCGTGTCGGGGACGATGCCGTGCCGCGTCCGCCCGTAGACCACGGAGTACAGGGCGAACGCGACCAGCGACAGCGCGAAGTACCCGCAGACGAACACCATCAGCACGGCGATCGCGATCTTCGTGCCGTCCCACAGTGTGAAGCCCTCGCCGCTGCCCGAGACGAGCAGGGCGATGGCGACCGCCGGCAGCACGAACACCGCCACCCCGGCGGCGAGCGACAGCAGGTTGCCGACGCTGCGCCCCTCGGCCCGGAGCATCTGCAGACCGTTCGCGACCAGGGCGACCCCGAGCACCACGACCGCCAGCGGCACGAGCAGCAGCACCACGGCGACGAGCAGGCTGAACCCGGGGACCACCCTGGTCAGCACGGCCACGACCGTCGCGAGCCCGAACAGCACGGCCGCCGTCAGGAACACCCCGTTGCGGAGCATCCGCGGGTCCCGTCGCCGCCCCAGGACGTACAGCACCAGGAACAGCAGGGCGAAGACGGGAGCGGCGCCCAGCCCGAGCACCGTCAACCGACCGCGCGACGGATCAGGTCGGCCACCCGTGCCTCGTCGGCCTCGGAGAACTCGGGGCTGATCGCCCACGACGTCGGCCAGAACGTGCCGTCGTCGAGCGCGGCCGAGTCCTGGAACCCGAGCGTCGCGTAGCGGGCCTTGAACTTCGCGGCGTCCTGGAAGAAGAACACCGCCTTGCCGTCCCGCGCGTAGGCGGGCATGCCGTACCAGAGCTTCGGCGCGAGCTCGGGCGCGACCTCGAGCGCGATGCGGTGGATGCGCTCCGCCAGCCCCCGGTCCGGCTGGGGCATCTCGGCGATCTTCGCCTCGACCGCAGCGGCGTCGGCCGCTGCCTTCTCGGCCTTGGTGCCCTTCGTGCCGCGGGCGCGCTTGACCTCCGCGGCGTGCTCCTGCATCGCCGCGCGCTCCTCGTCGGTGAAGGTGGTCTCGGTCTTCGTCGTCCGTGCCATCGTCGTCTCCTCGTGGTCTCGTGCACCCATCATGGGTCCGCGAAGCGAAGCGTGCGAGGCCCGGCCCCGATGGAGTGCCAGGCTCGTCCCATGACCTACATCGCCAGTGACGACCGCTACGACTCGATGACGTACCGCCGGACCGGCCGCTCGGGCCTCGACCTGCCGCTGCTCTCCCTGGGGTACTGGCACAACTTCGGGGACGACATGCCCTTCGAGAACCAGCGTGCCATCAGCCGCCGGGCATTCGACCTCGGGATCACCCACCACGACCTCGCGAACAACTACGGCCCGCCGTACGGTGCCGCCGAGGTGAACTTCGGCCGCCTGATGCGCGAGGACTTCCGGCCCTACCGCGACGAGATGGTCGTCTCGACGAAGGCCGGCTGGGACATGTGGCCGGGGCCGTACGGGCAGGGCGGTGGCTCACGCAAGTACGTGCTCGCCTCGCTCGACCAGTCGCTGCAGCGCACGGGCCTGGACTACGTCGACGTCTTCTACTCGCACCGTCTCGACGCCTCGACCCCGCTCGAGGAGACGATGGGCGCCCTGCACACCGCGGTCCAGCAGGGCAAGGCGCTGTACGTCGGGATCTCGTCGTACGACGCCGAGCGCAGCCGGCAGGCGGCCGAGATCCTCCGCGACCTCGGCACGCCGCTCCTCATCCACCAGCCCTCGTACTCGATGCTCAACCGCTGGATCGAGACCGAGGGGCTGCTCGACGCCGCCGGCGAGCTCGGCTTCGGCGTCATCGGCTTCACCGCGCTGGCGCAGGGGCTGCTGACCGGCAAGTACCTGGACGGTGTGCCCGAGGACTCCCGCGCGGCAGCAGGCAAGTCCCTCGACGCGTCGAGCATCACGCCCGAGGTCGTCGAGCACCTCAGTGCCCTGAACGACGTCGCGGCCGCACGCGGACAGTCCCTCGCGCAGCTCGCCCTCGCCTGGGCGCTCCGTGACGAGCGGGTGACCTCGCTCGTGATCGGCGCCTCGCGGGTGTCGCAGCTCGAGGACAACGTCGCCGCGCTGTCGAACACCTCGTTCACCGACGAGGAGCTCCGCGTCATCGACGAGCACTCCGTCGGCATCACCGACGTTGACCTGTGGGCGGGAGCCCGCGCGGGCGAGGTCTCCTGACCCGAGCGCCACGCCGCAGCAGTCCCTCGGCCGGTCGCATCTCGTCGCTCGGCGGATCCCGCCGGCCGGTCACGACACGTCGCGGGTCGCGTGCCGACCGGTCACGAACTGTCGGCTGGCGGCGCCGCAGGCGACGGTCTGTGACCGCACCGCGGACGGCGGGCGGGGTGTCGTGACCGGTGCGGGGCCCTGGACGCGCGGCGCGGCGGCCGGGAGGCGCGGGGCACCCCGCCACGCGCCTCCCGTCCGTCGTCCGGTCACGTCGCGTCGCGTGGCCGGCCCGCGTCGGCCGGTCACGACACGTCGCGGGTCGAGTGCCGTCCGGTCACGAACTGTCGGCTGGCGGCGCCGCAGGCGACGGTCTGCGACCGCACCGCGGCTGGCCGGCGGGACGGCGCCAGGAGCGAAGTCCTCCGGGCCGCGGCGGCCGATTGGTACCATCGACAGCGTTCGACAACACGCAGTGTGTATCTACCGGCCGCCGGCTCCCCGGCGGACAACGGCGGCACCCGATGGGTCCGCCGCCACCGAACCGGGCGGGCCGAGAAGGCACACCCCAATGCTCCAGACCCGTTCCACCGGCGACACCCCCGCCACCGGCGACGCCCCGCCCGCTCCGGACCGCTCGCTCGTCTCCCTCGCCGGACGCTGGTACTTCCCCGTGGCGTTCGTCGCCCGGCTCCCGTTCGCGATGATGGTGGTCGGCGTCCTGACCCTGGTCGTCGCCGCCCGTGACTCCGTCGCCCTCGGCGGCATCAACTCCGCCGCCGTCGGCATCGGCTCCGCGATCTTCGGCCCGATGGTCGGCGCCGCGGCGGACCGCTTCGGCCAGCGCGCGGTGCTCGTCCCCGTCGGCCTGGTGAACGCGGCGCTGCTCGGGCTCTTCCCGTTCGTCGTCAGCGGCACCGCGCCCGACCTCGCCGTCCTCGCGGTCGCGTTCTGCATCGGCGCCTCGGCACCGCAGGTCGCCCCGATGTCCCGCACGCGGCTCGTCGCGATCATCCGGCAGCGGATGGCCCCGGCGCGACGCGAGAAGACCCTCAGCGGCACCATGGCCTACGAGTCCGCCGCCGACGAGACCGTGTTCATCATCGGCCCGTTCCTGGTCGGCATCCTCGCCAGCGCGATCGCCCCGTGGGTGGCCGTCGCCGGCGCCTCGGTCCTGACGTTCGTGTTCGTGACGGCGTTCGCGCTGCACCCGACCGGCAAGCTCGTGGTCGGCCAGCACACGGAGTCGACGCAGGCACCCGCGCGGCAGCTCCTGCGCCCGCGGCTCGTCGTCGTGGTCGTCGGCATCCTCGGCATCGGGCTGTTCTTCGGCTCGACGCTCACCTCGCTGACGGCGTTCATGGAGACCCACGGCGAGGCCTCGCAGGCCGGCCTGCTCTACGGCCTGATGGGCATCGGGTCCGCCGGGTTGGCACTCGGGTCGGCGGCGTTCCCCCGGGCCTTCGGCCTCGGCTGGCGCTGGCTCGTCTTCGGCGTCGTGCTCCTCGCCGGTGCGATCGCGTTCGCCAGCGCCGACTCCGTCGTCGCCGCGGGCGTCGTCCTCGCGGTCATGGGCATCGGGATCGGACCCACCCTGGTCGCCCAGTACAGCCTCGGCTCGGACCGGTCACCCGTCGGCCGCTCCGCCACCACCATGACGATCCTCGGGTCCGCCGTCATCGTCGGCCAGTCGATCGCCTGCGCCATCACCGGTGACGTCGCCGAGCACCACGGCACCGCCGCAGCGATGCTGCTCCCGGCGGCCTCCGCCGCGATCGTCGTGGTCGCTGCGGTCCTCAACCTGCTGCTCCCGCGTCGGGTCGCGACCGCCTGACCGCGAACGTGAGCGCCTGACGGAGCGGAGGCCCGTGGCGACGCCGCCACGGGCCTCCGCTCCGGCAGATCGGTGCGTCAGGACTCCGTGTCGTCGACGAGCAGGTCCTCGTGCCGGTAGTCGTCGGCGCGCAGGCCGGCGCGGGCGATCATGTGCGTCGACACCGGCACCAGGAACAGCTGGAACACCATGACGGGCAGGACGACCCAGAACGCCGTCCACGTCCACACCGCGACGACGACGGCGGCCAGCGCGAGTGCGAGCCCGAGCACCTGCGGCTTCGCCATCGCGTGCAGACGGACGAGCGGGTCCGGGAACCGGACGATGCCGACCCCGGCACCGAGCGACAGCAGCGACCCGACGAGCAGCAGCCCGATGGCGATCCAGGCCCGGATGCCGGCGTCGTCGACGAACGACTCGATGATCTCGATCACGACTGGTCCTCCTCGGCGCGCTCGGGGGTGGTGACGGTCAGCCCCTCGTCGGACGGGTCCGCCGAGGGCGTGACGGCCCGGGCCACGGCGACCGTGGCGAAGACGCTCGTCGCCGAGATCACCACGAGCACGGGGAGGCCGGTCAGGTCCTGGCGGATGACCATCGCGGCCGCGATCACCACGAGCACCGTGGTCAGCACCATGTCGGAGCCGATCATGCGGTCGAGGATGGTCGGCCCGCGCACGATCCGGAACACCGCGAGGGCGAACGTCGCCCCGAGGAGCGCGAGCACGAGCGCGACGGCGATGCCCATCACGACGACGGCGGGGCTCACCGGTTCACCTCCGGCAGCGGCTCGGACAGTTCGGAGACGTCCTGCTTGGATCCCAGTGCGCGGATGACCATGGCCTCGATCCGGAGTGCGACGCGGCGTTCGTCGTCGACCTGCTCGAGGCGCTCGGTGTCGAGCACGTGGAGCAGCAGGCGACGACGCCGCAGGTCCACGTCGGCGACGTACGAGCCGGGCACGAGCGAGATCGCGAGGGTGGCCAGCGTGAAGGTCATCTCGGACGTGGAGTGCAGCTGCACGAGCGTGATCGAGCTGCGCCGCACACCGCGGGGACGGAACGCGACCCATGCGACCCGGAAGGACGCCACGACGACGAGCCCGGACCACACCACCAGGAACCGCAGCACGTGCACGATCGAGAACCGTGCGGACAGCGGGACCGGCGGGAGCGGCAGCGCCTGGGTGACGAGGAGCGCCACGACGATGCCGCACAGCAGCGTCAGTGGGGTCCACGACCCCCAGAGCAGCGCCCAGAGCACGGTGAGCCCCGCGACGAGGGGCACGTCGTAGCGCCACGCCAGCGCGATCCGCCTGGCGTTGGAGATGCGGCGGACGTCGGTCATCGCTCACCTCCGAGCACGGCCTGCACGTAGCGGTCGGGCGACTCCAGCGACTCCGCTGCGCGGGTCGCGTAGCCGTAGAGCGGGCCGGCGACGACGGTCAGCGCGACGGACCCGAGCACCGCGATCGTCGTCACACCGACGAGCATGCGCGGCAGGCGCACCTTCTCGGGAGCCTCGCCGACCGCCTCGGTCGCGCCGGTGGTCGGACTGGAGGCGGTGGCTGCGTGCGGTGCGTCGGTGACCGTCACCGAGCCTCCCGGGTGGTAGGCCTCGCCCGTCTCCTCGGAGACGGTGAGGGGAGCCGGTTCCGGCGACCGCAGGTGGGCGTGCGGTTCCGCGCTCGTCGCGTGCGGGGCGGCGGCCTCGGCCGCCGGCTTCGGCCGCCAGAATGCGGCGTCCCAGACCCGCATGAGCGCGTACAGGGTGAGCAGCGAGGTGACCACGCCGGCGCCGATGGTGACGTACGCCATCGGGGAACCGTCCTCGGCGGCGGCGCGGAACAGACCGAGCTTGCCGATGAAGCCGGAGAACGGCGGGATCCCGCCCAGGTTGAACGCGGGGATCAGGTACAGGGCGGCCAGCAGCGGTGCGGCCTTCAGCAGTCCGCCGAGCGACCGGGTCGAGGTCGTCCCGCCGACGCGTTCCATCAGGCCGGACACCAGGAACAGCGTGGTCTGCACGACGATGTGGTGCACCGTGTAGAACACCGCGGCCGCCGTGCCCGCGACGGTGCCGAGGCCGACGCCCATCACCATGAAGCCGATGTGGCTGATCAGCGTGAAGGACAGCAGCCGTTTCACGTCGGTCTGCGACACCGCGCCGAGCACCCCGACCACCATCGTCAGTGCGGCGACGACGAGCAGCACCTCGTTGAGCTGTGGTCGCGGGAAGATCACCGTCTCGAGCCGGATGATCGCGTAGATGCCGACCTTGGTCAGCAGGCCCGCGAAGACCGCGGTGACCGGCGCCGGGGCCGTCGGGTACGAGTCCGGCAGCCAGAACGCCAGCGGGAACACGGCCGCCTTGATGCCGAACCCGATCAGCAGCATCGTGTGCAGGAGCAGCTGGACGTGCTCCGGCAGGTCGGCGACGCGCTCGCTGATCTGGGCGATGTTCACCGTGCCGGTGGCGCCGTAGACCAGACCGATGGCGGCGAGGAAGATCGCCGACGCGATCAGGCTCGTGACGATGTACGTCGTGCCGGCGCGGACGCGCTGTTCGCTGCCGCCCAGCGTGATGAGCACGTAGCTCGCCACCAGCAGCATCTCGAACGCGACGTACAGGTTGAACAGGTCGCCCGCGATGAACGAGTCGAGCACGCCGGCGGCGAGCACCAGGTACGTCGGGTAGAAGATCGTGACCGGGGCGTCCTCGTCGTCGGCGGCCAGACCCTGGCCGATCGAGAACAGCAGGACGAGCAGCAGGACGCTCGCACTGACGGTGAGCAGCAGGGCGCTCAGCCGGTCGACGACGAGCGAGATGCCGTACGGGGCGTCCCAGCCGCCGACCTGCACCACGATCGTGCCGTGCCGGTCGACCAGGACCATGAGCGTGGCGGCGACGGCCAGGGCCACGACGAGCACCACGACGGTGATCGCACGCTGGAGTTTCTGGTGCCGGAGGAGTCCGAGCGCGACCGCGGCACCGAGCAGCGGGACGAGGACGAGGAGCGGGACGAGCCAGGTCATCGGGTCGCCTCCTGTTCTGCGTCGGTGGTGGTCTCCGGGTCCTCGTCGGCCGGCTCGTCGCGGTCACGGCCGATGGCGGCGTCGGCCTCGTCGACCTCGACCTCGTCGGCGCGGGACAGCTGCCACGACCGGTGGATCAGGGCCAGCAGGAACGCGCTCACGGCGAAGGTGATCACGATCGCGGTCAGCGCGAACGCCTGGGGGAGCGGGTCGGTGATGCCCTCGGCGCTCTCGCCGATCGGCGGGTCGCCCGCGGCGCCGGACATCACCAGCAGCAGCAGGTTGAGCGAGTTGCCGAGCAGCAGGAAGCCGAGGAGCATCCGGGTCAGGGAGCGTTCGAGCAGCAGGTAGACGCCGCACGAGAACAGCACCGCCATGGCGATCACGAGGACGAGGGTGACGGTCATGTGGCGCTCCCTTCCGGGGTGGGGGCATCGAGGGCGTCGCTGACGGGCCCCTCGGTGGTGTCGCGGGTCGGGGTCGAGGCGTCCTCGAGGCGCTGCCGGTCGACCTCGGCGCCGAGGCTGCGGAGGACGTCGAGCACCAGGCCGACGACGACCAGGTACACGCCGATGTCGAAGAACGTGGCGGTGACGAACTCGACGTGTCCGAGGATCGGGACGGTGGCCTCGAAGAACTCGGAGTACAGGGCGTCGCGACCGAAGAACAGCGGCACGATCGCCGTGACGGCGGCCGTCGCGACCCCCAGACCGAGCAGGCGACCGGCGCGCACCGGGGCCGCGGCGCCGAGTTCGGCGGGACCGCCGGCCAGGTAGCGGGCCGCGAGGGCGATGCCGGCGACCAGACCGCCGGCGAACCCGCCGCCGGCCGAGTTGTGGCCGGCGAACAGCAGGTAGAGCGACAGCACGATCAGGCCGTGGAACAGCAGTCGGACGACCACGTCGAGCAGGGCGGAGCGGCCGGTCGGGATCGCGGCGCTCGTCGGCAGCCAGGCGCGGGGCTCACCGTCGGTGCGCTCGCCGTTCGCGGTCAGGGTCTCCGGCAGGTCCCGCAGCCGGGGCAACGTGTCCTCGCGCGAGTTCACGAAGATCAGGCTCGCGACGCCGGTGGCCGCGGCGACCACGACGGTGAGCTCACCGAGGGTGTCCCAGCCGCGCAGGTCGACGAGGGCGACGTTCACGACGTTCAGACCGTGCCCGAACGAGCTCGTCAGCGCGGGCAGGTCGGGCCAGAGGGGGCGTGCCGTGCGGGCGGAGGCGGCCACCACGACGACGATCGCCAGTGTCAGCCCCGCCAGACCGGCGAAGAGTGCCCGCACGACCCGGAACCGCGACGGGTTGGTCGTGGCGATGCGCGGGGGCAGCCGTCGGAGGACCAGGACGAACGCGATCAGGGTGACCGTCTCGACCACGAGCTGCGTCAGGGCGAGGTCGACGGCGCCGTGCAGGACGAACAGCACCGAGAGGCCGTAGCCCGTGACGCCGACCAGCACCGCGGCGGCGAACCGGGTCTTCGCCGTGAGCACCGCGATGCCGGCGATCGACATCACGATCATCACCGGGATCTGGCCCCACGAGTCGGCGAACCGGACGTGGAACTCCCACGGCCCGCCGAGCACGAGGTTGGCGAGCGCCCCGGCGACGAACACCGACAGGATCACCGTCAGGTAGTAGGGGAGCGAGCCGCGCTGCAGGCTCGCGGTGAGTCCGGTCGCTCCGCGGTCGAGCAGTCGCATGCCGTGCCGGTACGTGCCCGCGGCGCTCGGGAACCCGGTGAGCTGGTGCTGGAGTGCCTCGACCGGACGTCGGAGGGCGAACAGCGCGAGACCGCCGACCAGGGTGACGGCCGAGATGCCGAGCGCCGGTTCGAGGCCGTGCCAGAGTGCGAGGTGGGGGACTTCCTCGCCGGGGAGCGAGGCCACCGTCGCCGCGGGCTCGATGCCGTGCGCGACGACCGGGGTCAGCAGGCCGAGGGCCACACCGGTCAGTGCCAGGATCGACGGCACCACACCCAGGCCGTGCAGGGCGTGCGGTTCCGTCTGGGCGACGTCGGGCTTGCGGGCGAACGCTCCCCAGAAGAAGCGGAGCGAGTAGGCCACGGTGAGCACCGAGCCGAGTGTCACTCCGACGAGGGCGAACCAGGCCCAGCCGGCGTCGGGACCGTGCAGCGACTCGGTGAAGCCGGTCAGCACGGCTTCCTTCGCGACGAAGCCGATCGTCGGCGGGATGCCGGCCATCGACACGAGCGCGAGTGCGGCCACGACGGCCAGCCACGGTGCCTTCCGGCCGAGGCCGCTCAGGCGCCCGAGGTCGCGGGTGCCGGTGGTGTGGTCGATCGCACCGACCACCAGGAAGAGCGTGGACTTGAACGCGGCGTGCGCCACGAGCAGGGCGACCCCGCCGAGCGCCACGGCGGGCGCGCCCCACCCGGCGGCGAGCACCAGGAACCCGAGCTGCGCGACGGTGCCGTAGGCGAGCAGGAGCTTGAGGTCGGTCTGCCGCAGCGCCCGGTAGCCACCGATGAGCATCCCGAGGACACCGAGCACGGTGATCGTCTCGCGCCAGCCGTCGAGCAGTGCGAACGCCGGGGCGAGCCGGGCCACGAGGTAGATGCCGGCCTTCACCATCGCTGCGGCGTGCAGGTACGCGCTGACCGGGGTGGGTGCGGCCATCGCGGCGGGGAGCCAGAAGTGGAACGGCACGATCGCCGACTTCGTCAGCGCGCCGAGCAGGACGAGGACCACCGAGACGGTGACGATCGGCCCGGTCGGCGGGGCGGCGATGATGCCGGAGAGCGAGGTCGTGCCCGCCGCGACCGACAGCATGACCAGACCGGCGAGCATCGCCAGACCGCCGGCGGTGGTGACGACGAGGGCCTGCATCGCGGCCGCACGGCTCGCACGCTTGTCGGCGTCGTGTCCGATGAGCAGGTAGGAGAAGACCGTGGTGGCCTCCCACAGGACGAAGAGCACGATGACGTCGTCGGCGAGGACGAGCCCGAACATCGACCCGGCGAACGCGGTCAGCACGCCCGCGAACCGGCCGATCCCCGGTTCGTCGCGCCCGAAGTACGAGGCGCAGTAGACGAGCACGAGGGCCCCGACGATCGACACCACGAGCGCGAGCACCCACGACAGGGCGTCCATCCGCAGCGTGACGTCGAGGTCGAGCTGGGGGACCCACCGGTGCCGTTCGACGACGCTGCCGTGCAGGGCGGCGTCGGTCTGGGCGATCGTCAGCACCGCCGCCGCGGCGGGGGCGAGGGCCGCGACGTAGAACACGCGGCGGCCGAGGACGGGGGTCAGGGCGGGGACGATCAGGGCGACGATCGCGAACGCGACGAGGACGAGGACCATCGGGCACCTCCTCGGGGTCGGGCTGCAGTCCGGCTCACTGGGCCCTCACAGCCTACGGAGGAGGCCATGTGGAGAACCTGTGCGGTCGGACAGCAGTCTGCTCAGGTCCGGCCGTGCGCGCGTGCCGGGATCTGCGTCGCGAGCTTGCCGCCGGAGACGTCGAGCAGGGTGCCGGTGATGTACCCGGAGGCATCGCTCGCCACGAAGACGAGCAGGTCGGCGACGTCGTCCGGCGTCTCCCACCGGCGGAGCGACAGCGTGTCGAGCAGGCGGTCCTGGGCCTCGGCCGGCATGGTCGCGAAGCCGTTCATCGCCGTCGGGACCATGCCTGGCGCGTAGGCGTTGACGGTGATGCCCCACGGCCCGAGCTCCGATGCGAGCACCCGGGTGAACGAGACGACGGCGGCCTTCGAGGCCGCGTAGGCCGCGCTCCCGACACTGGGCACGATCGCGGCGAACGAGGCGGCGTTGATGATCCGACCGCGCCCGGCCGCCTGCATCACCGGAGCGACGGCCTGGCTCATCAGGAACGTGCCGCCGAGGTTGACGTCCATGCAGCGTCGCCAGGCGTCCCACTCCAGTTCGGCGACCGTGCCCGTGACGTTGATGCCGGCGTTGTTGACCAGCACGTCGATCGTGCCGTGCCGCCCGACGACCTCGTCCACGGCGTCGTGCACCGACTGCGGGTCGGCGACGTTGCACACGACGTGGTCGAGCGGGAAGTCCTGCTCGAAGGCCAGGTCGAGCGCGACGACGCGGCACCCTTCGCTGACGAAGCGGTCGGCGAGGGTGCGGCCGATCCCGCGCGCTGCGCCGGTCACGACGACCACGCGGTCGGTCAGGTCGAGGTGCATCGTTGCTCCCGTCGTCGGTGGCTTCAATAGGCATACTATTCGAGCATGACGGATCAGCGTGTGCTCTGGGTCACGGGTGGGGGCAGCGGCATGGGAGCCGCGAGCGCCGAGGCGGCGGCGCGGGACGGCTGGACCGTGGTGCTCAGCGGACGTCGTGCCGACCGGCTCGAGCAGGTCGCGCGCACCGTCCGCGGCACAGGGGGAACCGCGGACGTCCTGCCCCTCGACGCGAACGATCCCGACGCCGTCACCGCCGCGCGGGATGCCGTGCTCGAGCGGCACGGCCGGCTCGACGGGCTCGTGCTGGCGGCCGGGCTCAACGCCCCGCGACGCCGGTGGGACGACCACTCGCTCACCGACTTCCGCGCGATCGTGGACACGAACCTCACCGCCGTCGTCACGCTGGTGGACGCCGCGCTGCCGGCACTCCGCACGGCCGGCGGCGTGGTCGTGGTGGTGTCCTCGTACGCCGGGTGGTCCTTCCAGCCAGGGGCGGGTGTCGCGTACTCGGCGAGCAAGTCCGCGCTCGCGTCGGTCGTCCGCACGCTGAACCAGCAGGAGGCTGAGCACGGCGTGCGTGCCACGCACCTGTGCCCGGGAGACGTGGCGACGGACTTCCTCGACCAGCGGCCGGAGGTCCCCGACGCGGCCGCCCGGCAGCGCATGCTCCAGCCGGAGGACGTCGGGCGGACGGTCGCCTTCGTGCTCGGGGTGCCCGCGCACGTGCGCATCGACGAGCTCGTGGTGTCGCCGGTCTCGCAGCGGTGACGAGCACCTTCGAACGGGTCCTCGACCAGATCGGTGCCGCCGTCGTCTCCGGTGCCGTCGCCGTGGGCAGCCGCCGGAGCATCGACGACCTGGTGGCCTGGACCGGTGCCAGTCGCAGCATCGTCCGCGAGGCCGTCCGGGTCCTCGTCGCCCTCGGCCTGCTCACCGCGCGGCAGCGGGTCGGCGTGACCGTGCTCGGCGTGCGGGAGTGGGACGTCCTCGACCCGCGCGTGGTGCGGTGGCGTCTGCGGGGCCCGGACGCCGACCGCGTGGCGGTCGAGCTCCGTGAGCTGCGTGCGGCGGTCGAGCCCGCCGCCGCTGCCGCAGCAGCCCGGCGGGTGGCGCTCGACGAGTTCGCCGACCGACGGGAGGCCCTCCGCACCACCGCGGACGAACTCGCCGCCGCCGCGACCCGCGACGACCGCCCCGACTTCGTGGCCGCGGACGTGCGGTTCCACGCGCTCGTGCTCGACCTGTCCGGCAACGCGCTGTACCGACGACTGCACCAGGTCGTCGGCCAGGTGCTGCGCGAACGCGGGAGCGTCCGCCCGGACCGGCACGACGTCGGCCTCCACCTCGCACTCGCCGATGCCGTCCTCGACGGTCGCCCGGACGAGGCGGCCTCGACGATGCGGGCGATCGTCGACCGCACGTGAGTGGAGCCCCCGGACCTGCGAGGATGGACCCCGGTGTGCCACTCCGGCGCCCGTGGAGGGTGAGTCGTGGACGCAGCACAGGACCTGGTCGTCCAGCTCGTCGGCACCCCGTGGGCGTTCTTCGTGGTCGGCCTCGTGCTCGCCGTGGGCAGCGTCGCGGTCTTCCTGCCCAGCCAGGCACTCGTCGTCGCGATCGGCACGCTCCTGGTGGGCGGTGACGGCGGTCTCCTGCCGGTCCTGTTCCTCGTCGTCGCGGCGTCGATCGGCATGGTCCTCGGCGACCTCGGGCTCTACCACCTGGCGCGTTCGGTCGACCTCGGCTCGAGGTCGTGGTTCTCGCGGCCGAAGGTCCGTGCGGCCCGGGACGCCATCGACGGCCGCTACCGTGCTGCTCCCGGACGCATCGCGGTGCTCGGACGCTTCATCCCGATGGGCCGGTTGACGACGAACCTGGTCGGCGCGGACAGCGGGCTCGACCTCCGGCGGTTCCTGCTCAGCTGCGTGCTCGCCGACGTCGTGTGGGCGGCGTACTGCGTCGGCATCGCCTCGGCCACCGGGCGCTGGAGCCGCGAGCAGCCCTTCCTCGTCACGACCCTCGCGGTCGTGGCGTCGATCCTGCTCGGCCTGGCGATCTCCGCGATCGAGAAGGCCGTGCGACGACGCACCGAGGCGGCGGCCGCGGCCTGACGAAAGTAGGGTGGGCACCCCGTTCGAAGGAGAACCCGTGCTGTTCGACGACCTCGTGCCGGACCGCGACGCGCTCGAGCGCATCGCCACCGGCAGCACCTGGGCCGAGGGGCCCTGCTGGATCCCGTCGACCCGCACGCTGCGGTGGTCCGACATCCCCGGCGACCGGATCCTGCAGTGGCACGCGGACTCGGGGGAGACCTCGGTGTACGCGGACGGTGTCGAGTTCACCAACGGCCGCACGCTCGGTCGGGACGGCAGCGTCGTGCAGTGCTCGCACGGCCTGCGTCGGGTCGAGCGTGACCGCGACGGCGTCGTCACGCCGATCGTGGACGCGTGGGACGGGGGCCGGTTCAACTCCCCGAACGACGTCGTGGTCGCGCGGGACGGCGGCGTCTGGTTCACCGACCCGGCCTACGGCATCACCCAGCCGCGTGAGGGGCACCCGGGCGTGCGCGAGTACGGCGACCACTGGGTGTTCCGGTGCGGACCGGCGGGCGAGGACCTGCGGCCCGTGGCGACCGACCTGGACGAGCCGAACGGCCTGGCCTTCGACCCGGACGAGCGGGTGCTGTACATCGCGAGCTCGTCGGGCGACGAGCCGGTCATCCGCGCCTACGACCGCCGTGGCGACCTGCTGAAGAACGGCCGGGTGTTCGCGCGGCTCGAGCCCGGAGAGGGTGCGCCGGACGGCATCCGGGTCGACGTGCACGGCAACGTCTGGTCGTCCTCCCACCACGGCGTCGTCGTGTTCGACCCCGAGGGGGCCCGGATCGGAGCGGTCGCCGTGCCGGAGGTCACGTCGAACCTGTGCTTCGGCGGCGACGACGGCACGACGCTGTTCCTGACCGCGACCACGTCGGTGTACCGGATCGCCACGACGACGCGGGACGCTGCCGTATCCTGACTCGGCCATGCAGTGCGACTACTTCGACCGCGGGGTGTGCCGGTCGTGCACGCTCATGGGCCAGCCCTACGCCGACCAGGTCCTCGACAAGGAACTCCGCACGCGCGAACTCCTGCACGACGCGGTCGAGGCTGCCGGGGGCCCCGGAGCAGTCTCCTGGTCGCCCGCGATCACCAGCCCGGAGTCCGGGTACCGGAACAAGGCGAAGATGGTCGTGGGCGGATCCGTCCAGCACCCCACCGTCGGGATCCTCGACCACCGGCAGCGCGGGGTGGACCTGCGGCACTGCGGGATCTGCACGCCCGGCATCCGGCACGCGTTGCCCGTGCTGGCCGAGTTCGTCTCGACCGCGGGGCTGATCCCGTACGACGTCGCCGCGCGCCGGGGCGAGCTGAAGTACGTGCTGGTCACCGAGTCGCCCGACGGCGAGCTGATGATCCGCTTCGTGCTGCGCTCCGAGGGGCAGCTGCCACGGCTCCGGCAGCACCTCGACGCCCTGCGCGCCGCGCTGCCGAACGCGGTCGTGGTGACCGTCAACCTGCTGCCCGAGCACAAGGCCGTCACCGAAGGCGACCGCGAGATCGTGCTGACCGACCAGGAGACGCTGCCGATGCGGCTCGGCGGGATCACGATGCACCTGCGGCCGCAGAGCTTCTTCCAGACGAACACCGGTGTCGCGACCGAGCTGTACGCGCAGGCGACCGCCTGGATCGACGAGCTCGACCCGGCGTCGATGTGGGACCTGTACTGCGGCGTCGGCGGGTTCGCGCTGCACGCAGCCCGCCCCGGCCGCGTGGTGACCGGCATCGAGACGAGTGCCGAAGCGATCCGCTCCGCCGAGCAGTCCGCTCGTGAGGCCGGCCTCGAGGGCCTCCGGTTCGCCGCCGACGACGCGACCGAGCACGCACTCCGGGCCCGTCCGGACGCGGTGCCCGAGCTCGTCGTCGTGAACCCGCCGCGTCGCGGGATCGGCGAACGGCTGTCGACCTGGCTCGAGGAGTCGGACGTGCAGCACGTCGTGTACTCGAGCTGCAACCCGGTGACCCTGGCGAGGGACCTGGCACGCATGCCGTCGTTCCGGCTGCGTCGGGCCCGGGTGCTCGACATGTTCCCGCAGACCGGGCACCTCGAGGCCGTGACCCTGCTCGTACGGGGCTGATCCCGAGCGCGGATCGGCATTGCCAGGGAATTGCCAAGGACACGTACCCGGGTACGGCTCGATGACCATGGCCATGGGGATCTGACCGTTCAGGTTCGAGGTAGGGGTACATAGCATGCACGGGTAGAACCGTTTGTCTCGGTTTGATAACGGTCAAGAGTTTCCTATGGTTGCCGACCGAGGTGCCGCCGGCCCGATGACCACTGCCCCCGGTGGCGCACCCCCACAACTGACCGCGATCGGTCGGGGTGGGCAGTGGATTCCGCAGCAGATGCGGCTCGTGACCCCGGTGGAGCAATCACATGAAGAAGCTTTCCCGTACCCGCACCATCGTCGGTGGCCTGGCGTTCGCCGGCATCGCCGCGACCGGTGTCGGCCTCGCGGCAGCCCCCGCGAACGCAGCGTCCGGTTCGACCTGGGACCAGCTCGCGCAGTGCGAGTCCGGTGGCAACTGGGCCATCAACACCGGCAACGGCTACTACGGTGGCCTGCAGTTCAACCTCGGTACCTGGCAGGCCAACGGTGGCGCGGGCAACCCCGCCTCCGCCAGCCGCGAGGCCCAGATCGCCGTCGCCGAGCGTGTCCTCGCCTCGCAGGGCTGGGGCGCATGGCCCGCCTGCTCCGCCCAGCTCGGGCTGAGCGGCACCAGCGGTGCGGCCCCCGCCGCGGCTGCTCCGGCCCCCGCACCGGCTCCGGCCCCCGCACAGCAGGCTGCCCCGCAGCCCGCCGCACCGGCACCGGCTCCTGCCGAGCAGGCCGCCCCGCAGCCGAGCACGACCGAGGCGACGCCCGCCCCGGCAGCGACCACGCCGAGCAAGCCGGCCCCGGTCAAGACGAGCGGCAAGACGTACACGATCGCCTCGGGTGACACGCTCGACACGATCGCGACGAAGCTCGGGATCGACGGTGGCTGGAAGCAGCTCTGGGCCGCGAACACGTCGACCATCGACGACGCGAACCTGATCTACGCCGGCCAGGAGCTCCAGCTCCCCGCCTGATCTCTCCGCAGACCGAACACGACGACGCCCCACGACCTCGAGTCGTGGGGCGTCGTCGTGCGTGCGGCCTCGCGGTGCCGGACTACTGCGGGTTGTCGGCGAGCCAGCCAGCGACGTCGTCGGACCGGAGCGCCTGGGACAGGGACCCGACGGCGAGCTCGTTCAGGTTCACGATCGACTGCCCGTCCGGTGACGTCCCGGAGCCCGCGGTCGGCACGGTGAAGGTCACGAGGTCGTCCGCTCGGACCGCTCGGAGCGACCACCCGAGTTCCGCCATCCGTGCGAACGAGAACCCGGCGTCGACCGACAGGTGCGCACTCGTCGCGGCCACGAAGTCCTGGATGCGCCCGGGGTTGGTGACGGTGCCACGGGACAGCAGCCCGTTCACGACGCCGCGCATGAACGCCTGCTGGTTGCGGACGCGGGTGTGGTCGGCGTCGACGAAGGAGTAGCGCTCCCGGACGAAGGCCAGTGCTGCGGCCCCGTCGAGCCGGTTCGCCCCGGCCGTGAAGTCGTGGCCGCGTGCCGAGAACGCCCGGGGGGAGTCGACCGTGACGCCGCCGAGGGCATCGGTCATGTCCTCGAACCCGGCGAAGTCGATCTCCGCCACGTGGTCGATCCGGATGTCCAGGAGCTGTTCGACGGTCTCCGTGGTGAGGGCGACACCACCCCAGGAGTAGGCCGCGTTGATCTTCGCGCGCCCGTGTCCGGGGACCTCGACCCACGAGTCGCGCATGATCGACATGAGGTACACGTGCTGTCGATCGGCGGGGACGTGCGCCAGCATCAGGGTGTCGGAGCGCCCGCCGAGCTCGGGCCGCGCGCCCTCGGGGCCGCCCTGCGCGCGAGCGTCGGATCCGATGAGCAGGATGTTCTCACCGCTGGACGTGCTCGGCCGCGCACCGCTCGGGAACGGGTCGGCGATGGTGTCGCGACCGGCGTCGAAACTCCGGGCGAGTCCGCCGACGAACACGCTCGCCACGACGGCGAGGACCAGGGCGACACCGACGAGCGAGCCGAGCGTCGCGACCAGGGCGACCAGGAACGGTCGCCGTCGCCGGGTACTGCGACGGGGTGCGCGGAGAGTGTGTGCTGCGGCCGCCCGGGCGGCTCGGCGTTCGGACATGCGGGGGCTCCTGTGGTCAGGTCGGCACGCACCGACCACAGGATCTTATCGCATGTGGTATTTCATGAACAGTGTTTCACCCGGACTGCGGCTTGGCGAGCAGTTCGCCCAGTGCCGTCCGGAGCGCCGGGTCCTCCGGCAGGACCTCGCGCTCGATGTGCCGCGCGGTCTCCCACGCGGACCGGCCGGCGGGCGTCACGCTGACCACGCGGCGCCGACGGTCGGCGGCGTGCGGGGTGCGTTCGACGAGGCCGTCCCGCTCCATCCGCTCGAGGGTGCGCGACATCGTCTGCGGCTGGACCCGGGCCGTGCGGGCGATGGTGTCGGCGCCGGTCGGTCCGGTCCGGATGAGGATGTCGATCGCGACGACCGCGGCGTGCGAGAGCCCGATGGCGCGGAGGCGTTCGTCCCAGTCCCGTTCGACGGACCGCGCGGCCGCGGACAGCAGGCGCCCGAGGGGCCACTGCTCGGTCGTGTCCTGCATGTCGTGATTCTATGGTCGGCGGGTGCGCTCGCCCGTCAAGTAATCAGCATGCTGACGATCGGTGTACGCTCACCGACGTGTCCCGCTTCCTCCGCATCGTCCTCCCCGCGCTCGTCATCGTGGTCTGGCTCGGCATCGCCTCCGTCGGCGGTCCCTTCTTCGGCAAGATCTCCGAGGTCTCCACCAACGACCAGACCTCGTTCCTGCCCGCCTCGGCCGACGCCACGAAGGTGCAGGAGCGATCCTCCGAGTTCCGCGACGAGTCGGGGGCGCCCGCGATCATCGTCCTCGAGCGCGACGGCGGCCTGACGTCGACCGACCTCGCCGACGCGAAGGCACTCGCCACGACGCTGTCCGACCGCGACGACGTCGACGCCGTCAGCCCGGTGATCCCGAGCGAGGATGGCGACGCGGTCGAGATCGTCGCCACACTCACGCAGGACGCCGAGGCCGGGGACGCGGTCGAGGCCATCCGCGCCGACGTCGACGACGCGCTCCCGTCCGGTGTGAGCGGCTACGTCACCGGTCCCGCCGGGTTCACCGCGGACCTGACCGAAGCCTTCGCCGGCATCGACGGACTGCTGCTCGGGGTGGCGCTCGCCGCGGTGTTCGTGATCCTGATCATCGTCTACCGATCACCCCTGCTGCCCGTCCTCGTGCTCGGGACCGCCACCTTCGCCCTGTGCGCCTCGATCCTCGTGGTCTGGTGGCTCGCCAAGGCCGACATCGTGACGGTCAACGGGCAGGTGCAGGGGATCCTGTCGATCCTCGTGATCGGTGCGGCGACGGACTACGCGCTCCTGTACACCTCGCGCTTCCGCGAGGCGCTGCGCGACCACCGCACCGGTTGGGACGCGACGAAGGCCGCTCTGCGGGGGAGCCTCGAGCCGATCCTGGCCTCGGGCGGCACGGTGATCGTCGGGGTGCTCTGCCTGCTGCTCTCGGACCTCAACTCGAACAAGGCGCTCGGCCCGGTCGCGGCCATCGGCATCGCGTTCAGCCTGCTCGCCGCCCTGACACTCCTGCCCGCGCTGCTGCTCGCGTTCCGCCGCGCGGCGTTCTGGCCGCTGCGTCCCGCGTTCGGCAGCGCCCACCCCGAGCTCACCGGTCCGGGCGCCCGCGGCATCTGGGCGCGCGTCGGTCGGCTCGTCGCCCGTCGGTCCCGGGTGGTGTGGATCGTCTGCACGGTCGGCCTGCTCGCGATGGGTGCCGGCCTGTTCGGACTCAAGGCGGACGGGGTGCCGCAGAGCGACCTGATCATCGGGTCGTCCGAGGCCCGTGACGGTCAGGACGTGCTGGCCGACCACTTCCCGGGCGGTTCCGGCAGTCCCGCGCAGGTCATCGGCGCGGAGCGCGACCTCGGCCAGCTCGTCGACGCGATCACCGCGGTGGACGGGGTCGACGGTGTGGTCGCCGCAGCGAAGGACAGCCCCGTCGGTACCGTCCCGGTGACCGGGGACGCCGCCAGCAGCAGCACGCCGACCGTCTCCCGCGGTGACGTCCTGCTCGAGGCGACGCTGTCCGACGCCGCCGACTCGGACGCCGCCGAGCAGACCGTCCGCGACCTCCGCACCGCCGTCGAACGCGTCGACCCTGGAGCGATCGTCGGTGGCGTCACCGCGACGGCGGTCGACACGAACGACACCGGGATCCGCGACCGCACGCTCATCATCCCCGTGGTGCTCGTGGTCATCCTGCTGATCCTGATGCTCCTGCTCCGCAGCATCGTTGCGCCGCTCGTCCTGATCGGCAGCGTGATCGTGTCCTTCGCGGCGGCCCTCGGTGTCGGAGCGCTCGTCTTCGACCACGTGTTCCACTTCCCGGGCGCGGACCCGAGCGTGCCGCTGTACTCGTTCGTGTTCCTGGTGGCACTCGGCGTCGACTACAACATCTTCCTCATGACACGGGTGCGTGAGGAGGCGCTGCGGCACGGTCCACGTGAGGGTGTCCTGCGCGGACTCGGGGTGACCGGCGGGGTGATCACGTCGGCGGGCGTCGTGCTCGCCGCCACGTTCGCCGCCCTCGGCGTGATCCCGATCCTGTTCCTCGTGCAGATCGCGTTCGTCGTCGCGTTCGGCGTCCTGCTCGACACGATCGTGGTCCGCTCACTGCTCGTGCCGGCGCTGGCCTACGACCTCGGGCACCGGGCCTGGTGGCCGTCGCGCCTCTCGCGCACGCGCCCTGACATGTGACACGCTGGACCCATGCCAGTTCCCTCGACGCAGCCCGCTGCCGAGCGCAAGCTCCTCCGTGACACGGTGCAGGACAAGATCCGAGACGCCATCATGGACGGCACGCTCGAGCCCGGGGAACGCCTCAACGACGACGACCTGATCGCCTGGCTCGGTGTCTCCCGGACGCCCATCCGCGAGGCCCTCGCCGAACTCGCCCGGGCCGGACTCATCGAGATGGCGCCGAACCGCTACACCCGGGTCGCGGCGCCGACGAAGGAAGAACTCCTCGACGCGTACCGCACCCTCGGCGTGATCTACGGCGGCGTCGTGCGGCTCGCGGTGCCCCGGTTCACGGACGCGCAGCGCAAGAAGATCGTGAAGATGCTCGACGACGTGCACGCACGGGTGAGCGCCGACGAGCAGGACAAGGTCGCGCGTGAGGGCGCCGGCATCTACGCCATGTGGGCCGACGCGTGCGGCAACCCGTCGCTCGTGCAGCTCTGCAACTCGACGACCGACGGGCTCTCGTTCAAGCTCCGCGTGCCGGAGCTCGCCGAGCTCCTGCCGGCCGACGTGATCCTGCCCGAGCTGACGAAGCTCAAGGACGCCGTCGTCGCGAAGGACCCCATCGCTGCCGAGCTCGCCATGGAGGCGATCCACCTCCTCCCGTCGCGCGACTAGCGCGACGAGCGCGACCAGGAGACGGACGGGAGGCCCGTGGCGACGCCGCCACGGGCCTCCCGTCCGCCCGGGGTGACGGCGAGTACGGGGCGACCTTCCAGGCGCATCCCATGTCCGTTCCCCGCGCGGCGGTTATGGTTTCCCGGTGAGCAACGAACCCGAGCAGACGACCGAGCCCGCACGCCGCGGTGCCGCGACGCCGCGCCACGGGCGCCAGAAGCGACGCGCGGGCGTCGTGTTCCCGGCGGTCGCGGGAGTGCTCACCATGGCCCTCCTGCTGAGCGGCGGCTACGCGGCCTTCGCGTTCAACCGCCTGCAGAGCGGCGTCACGCACATCGACGCGATCGCCGGCACGAAGAGCCAGAAGGACGACGTCGACGGCAAGGCGCAGAACATCCTGCTCGTCGGCGACGACCACCGCCCGGACAACGCGACCCCGGAGCAGCTCGCCGAACTCAGCACCGAGGACGACGGCGGTGCGACGAACACCGACACGATGATCGTGCTGCACATCAACGCAGACGGCACCCAGGCGACGATGATCTCGTTCCCCCGCGACTCGTACGTCGACATCCCGGACGTCGGCAAGGGCAAGCTCAACAGCGCCTTCTACTACGGCACGCTCAACGGCGGTGGGGACACCGGCGGTGCGAAGATGCTCATCAAGACCATCGAGAACCTGAGCGGCCTGCAGATCGACCACTACGTCCGCGTCTCGCTGCTCGGCTTCTACCAGGTGGTCAAGGAACTCGGACCGGTCCAGGTCTGCCTGAAGCAGGCCACCAACGACCCGTACTCCGGCGTGAACCTGCCGGCGGGCAAGTCCTCGCTCAACGCGAAGGAGGCACTGTCCTTCGTGCGACAGCGCCACGGCCTGCCGAACGGCGACCTCGACCGCAACGTGCGGCAGCAGTACTTCCTGTCGCAGGAGGCCCGGAAGGTCCTGTCGGCGGGCACGCTGCTCAACCCGGTGAAGATGAACAACATCCTCGGCGCCATCGGTGACTCGATCCAGACCGACACCGACCTGGTGTCCTTGGCGTCGCAGATGCGCAACCTCCGGCCCGGCAACATCCAGTCCGCCACGATCCCGACGCTCGGCACGCCGACCATCTACGCGAACGGCTCCGCCCTGTCGATCGTCGAGGTCGACACCGTCGGTCTGCCCGCCTTCGTGCAGGGCCTGGTCGGCGAACCCGAGGCGTACACGAAGGCCGGCCGAGCCCAGCCCGCGAACACCTCGGTCACCGTCCTGAACGGCAGCGAGGTCCAGGGCGCCGCGGCGGCTGCGGGGCAGGTCCTGACCGCCCGTGGGTTCCAGGTCGCCCCGCCTGGCTCCTCCGCGACCACGAAGACCACCCAGGTGCAGTACCCCGCCGGCCAGGAGTCGCAGGCGAAGGCCGTCGCGTCCGCAGTGCCCGGTGCCGTCGCCGTCCGGACCACTGCGGTCACCGGTGTCACGCTGGTGCTCGGCACCGACGGCGCGACCGTGAAGCCGATCGCGACCGAGCCGAGCGCCGGGGCATCGACGCCGTCGACCGGCGGTTCGAGCACGGACTCGAAGCCGACGAAGCAGCCCGCGAAGGAACCGTCGCCCAAGTCGACCGACGTGCACAACTACGGCAACGACAGCACCTGCATCTACTGATGGGAACCCGCCGGGCAACCGGTCGGTAGGTTCTCGGTGTGACCAGCGCCGCACGCCCGATCGTCCTGATGACCTACAACATCAAGAACCCGGACCCCGCGCACGACTGGCCGGCCCGCCTGCCGGTCGTGCTCGACCTCATCCGCCGACACGACCCCGACCTGCTGTGCGTGCAGGAGGCCTTCGCACACCAGATGGACGACCTGCGTGCCGGGCTGCCCGACCACGCCGACGTCGGGCAGGGGCGCGAGGGCGGCGACGCCGGGGAACACGCGGCCGTCTTCTACCGCCGCGACCGGTTCCGTCCGTCCGACGAGGGGTCGTTCTGGCTGTCGGACACCCCGGACGAACCCGTCTCGAACACCTGGGGCAGCCTGTACCCGCGGATCGCGAACCACGCCCGGTTCCTCGACGCCGAAGGGCCCGCGTTCACCCTGCTCACCACGCACCTGGACCACGAGCCCGGCCCGCACGGCGACGAGGTGCGCGGTCGGAGCGCCGCCCTCATCGCCGAACGACTCGCGAGCGCCACCGGCCCGGTCGTGTTCGCGGGCGACTGCAACGAACCCGCGGGCAGCGGGACGGCCTCGCGGGTGTTCGCCGAGGCCGGGTTCGCCGACGCCTGGCTCGCCGCGGGGGACCCCGCCGACCGCACCGCCACGTTCAACGACTGGCAGCCGCCGGTCGACTCGGGCGAGCGGATCGACTGGGTGCTGACCCGAGACGTCTGCGCCGTGGACCGCGTCGTGATCGACCACGACGGCCCCGAGACCTGGTTCGCCAGCGACCACTTCCCGGTGATCGCGACGCTGCGGACCTGAGTCGCCTCAGCAGCTCCGCGCTCTGCTCGCTGTCAGCAGCTCCGCGCTCTGCTCGCTGTCAGCAGCTCCGCGCTCTGCTCGCTGTCAGCAGCTCCGCTGCGCGTGGACGGGCATCGGTGAACCGAGCACCGTGACGGTCGTCTCGTTCGTCAGGGCGGAGACCCCGTTGGTGCCGACGTCGTCGAAGTGCTTGCTCGACTCGTCGTCGTCGTTCTCGTCGTCGTGCCGGTCGGCCCAGCCCTCGCGGAGCAGGAGCTGCCAGGCGCGCGAGTCGTCCGAGCCGAAGGAGACCCGCTCCGAGCGGGGGGCGTCGGCGATCTCGTCCGCGATGTCGTCGCCCACCCGGACACCGCCCGGGCCGGTCAGCTCGATCCGCTTGCCGAGCACGCTGCGGACCGAGTCGCGCAGCACCCGGATCTCGACCGCGTTGCCGGCCGCCGCGTCGGTCGCCAGGGCTGCGACGCGGAGGGCGCCGCCCCAGGTGTAGGTGGTGCTGGCGGGGAAGCACGCCCCGCCGTCGCCCTCGGCCGTCTGTGTGCGCGAGGGGGTGCCGAGCAGGCGGTTCAGCACACTCACGGTGAGTCCGGAGTCGCGCATCGAGGACTTCACCACGGTGTCGTCGCCGTTCCGGAGCACCAGGGCCTCGGCGTCGAGCTCGATCGAGTCCACCCGGCGGAGTTCCGCCTTCGTCACGTGCACCGGAGCGGCGTCGTGCGAGGTCTCGGCGGCCACGGCGAAGTCCGCCCCGAGCCCGGTGGTGCCGTCGAACGTGAGCGCACCGGCCGAGAAGGCCAGCACGGCGGCGCCGAGCGCCAGCAGGGTCCGAGGAGTCACCGTTCGACGGTAGGGCCTCGACCGGGACAGAACGACAGGTGTTACCGAATCGGAGCCTGCCCGTCACCGGACCGTGACAAACGAGGATCACGCACCTGCCGGCCCTGGAGCGGTGCGGCCGGCGGGCGCAGGCCGCTCTGCGCAACGGGGGACAGCCTCCTGGACGGCCCGCAGCGACCCCCTGCGTACCGTCGGCGACATGACGGACCAGCAGAACGACCAGACCGGGCCTGACCAGTACGTGATGCAGGACCCCACGAAGATGTACGCCGACAAGAAGCCCGACGAGCAGTACCTCGAGGGTGCCGGCACCGACGCGGAGATGGCGCAGAACGTCCCCGCAGACCACGGTGAGGACACCTACCGCGGCTCGGGTCGTCTGACCGGACGCAAGGCGCTCGTCACCGGTGGCGACTCCGGCATCGGTGCCGCCGTGGCCATCGCCTACGCCCGCGAGGGCGCGGACGTCGCGATCTCGTACCTGCCCGAGGAGCAGGAGGACGCCGACCGCATCGTCGGGCTCATCGAGGCCGCCGGACGCAAGGCCGTCGCGCTGCCGGGCGACATCACCTCGCTCGAGGTCTGCGAGCAGCTCGTGGCCGACGCGGTCGAGCAGCTCGGTGGCCTCGACATCCTGGTGAACAACGCCGGCAAGCAGCAGAACGTCGACGACATCACCAAGATCTCCGACGAGGAGTTCGACGAGACCTTCAAGACGAACGCCTACGCGACGTTCCGGATCACGAAGGCCGCCGTGCCGCACCTGCAGCCCGGCTCCACGATCATCAACACGACGTCGATCCAGGCGTACGCCCCGTCGCCGCACCTGGTGCACTACGCGGCCACGAAGGCGACCGTGAACAACCTGGCGAAGGGTCTGGCGGCGCAGCTGGCGCCGAAGGGGATCCGCGTCAACGCGGTCGCCCCCGGCCCGATCTGGACGCCGCTGCAGCCGGCCGGCGGCCAGCCGCCGGAGGCGCTGCCGAGCGCGGGCGAGCAGACCTACCTGGGTCGCTGGGGGCAGCCGGCCGAGCTCGCGCCGGCCTACGTGTTCCTGGCGAGCGGGGAGTCGTCGTACGTCGTGGGCGAGACGCTCCACGTCGACGGCGGGATGCCGACGCCGTAGGGCGCCTGTTCCTGACGGGGACCTGACGGGAGGCGCGGTGCCGGCGGGTACCGCGCCTCCCGTCGTCCGTGTGGTCGGGTCGACGGCTCCTGGTCGCGTCGACTGCTCCTGGTCACGTCGGCGGGTCCGCTCCGGATCCGGGTCGTGGCGTCAGCAGCTGACGGAGCGAGCCATCCGCTCGAGGAGCTCGCGTGCCGACATCGCGGCGGCCAGCTCGACCTCGACGGGGTTGATGCCGATCGCCCGCTCGAACGCGCGACGGCGGGCCTGGTCGGCGATCGGCACCTCGGGGCGCTGGGGCAGCACGGCGATGGCTCGCGCCGCCGCCTCGAACGCACCTGCGGGACGTCCGAGCTGTTCCCACATGGCCCGGACGTCGTGCGCCACCTGGTCGGGATCGCCGCCGAACTCGAAGCCGGTGGAGGCCATGGTCGCGAGTCCCTGGGCAGTGGGGTCGTTCGGGGTCATGCCCGCATGGTCGCACGGACGGCCGCGAACCGGCTCGACGTCGCGGTCTGTCCCCCCTTGTGCCGACACCCGTACCGGGGATTCTGGTGTCCCCCGTTCTGCGTTTGGATGGAGGTGCCCCGGACCCGGGGTGACGCGGACAGGACGTCCGGGGACGACGGAGGGCACGATGCTCGAACACACCAGCGCCGACACGCAGGCCGCCGCGGCCGCCGCGGCCACGCTGCACCTGCGGATCACGATCGTGGGTGCCACCGTCGACCTGCTCCGGGACGTCCCCTTCCACGAAGCCCGGCCCGTGCAGGTCGCCGAGCGGATGGGCATCAGCGTCGCCGAGCTGGAGCAGCACTTCCCGTCGTGGGACGGCCTGGTCCTCGCCGCGCTCGACCGATGGAACGGCGCCCGGATGGACGAGGTCACGCACGAGGTCGGTGACGGCTCGACCGTGGACCTGCTCCGCGCCATCGTCGCCTCGAACGCCGAGGACCCGGCCCTGATGCGCCTGCTCGTCGCCCTGCTGTCCGTCGCGGGCAACCCGGCGCACCCGATGGCGACCTACCTGCGGTCGCGGTACCAGCTCTTCTTCGCCCAGATCAAGCGCGGCCTGGAACACGACGTCGCCATCGGCCGTGCCCCGCACACGATGGACCCCCGCCGCGGCGCCGAGCAGCTCATCGCCCTGTACGAGGGGCTGCAGCTGCAGGCCCTGCTGCGCGCCGAGCTCGACCTGGTGGCGGCGTTCGACCGCGCGGTCGCCCGGCTCGAGCGCGGCTGGATGGAGCGGTACGAGCCGCAGGCCGCCCGCCGTCTGGCGATGTGGGACGACGACGACTCGGGCAGCTGGGAGATCTGACCGGCGGTTCGTCCGCGGAGCGCGTTCCCCGCGCCGTCGTGCAGCGCCCCGCGGGTACTCCGGGAGGTGCAACCTGACGGAAGGAACCGACATGGCAGCACCGAACCCCATCCAGGTCCAGAAGTACCTGAGCGGCATCGACTACCCGGCGTCCAAGGACGACGTGGTCTCGACGGCCGAGCAGGAGGGCGCCCCGGACGACGTCCTCGAGGCGCTCCGCGCGATCCCGGACGGCGAGTACGACGCCCCGACCGCAGTGTCGAGCGCGGTGTCCGACGCCGGCTGAGCGCGGCACGCCCACTCGGTGAGCAGCAGCTGTCGGGTGCGTGCACTGCACCCGACCGCTGCTGCTCACGAAGCGCAGCTCACGACGTGCCGCCGGAGCGCGACCCGCGCGGCACCGACCCGTCGCCGGGGTCGTAGCCGCTGTCACGGATGACGCGGAGTGCCGTGGTGTCGTTGTGGACCGAGTGCACGACGACCCGACGCGTCCGGCGGAGCGCTCGACGGGCACCGGGTGTCGCGAAGAGCCCGCCGAGCACCAGGCCCGCGCCGATCCCGAGTGCCACGGACACCGCCGCCACGAAGTCGAGCGCGGCGCTCGACGACCCGGACATGAAGTTCAGCAGGGCGTTCGACACGGCGACACCGGGCAGCAGCGCCCCGCAGAACGCCGGTACCGCGATCGCCGCCACGGCCGTGCGCATCCGGACGGCCGCGTAGGTCGAGAGCACCCCGAGCAGCACCGCCGCCAGGAACGTCGCCCCGAGCAGCGGCAGCCCGGCCTGGCGCAGTGCCCACAGCGCGGCACCGGCGGCGACCGAGAACACCACCGCGACGGGGATCACCCGGGCGCTCGCCTGCTGCACGAAGCAGTTCGCGCCCGCCGACACCACGGTCAGCGACAGCGACGCCCAGAGCGGCAGGGTCTGCGTCACGATGCCGGACGGGTCGACCTCGATCTGCAGCCAGTGCGTCATCGCGATCCCGGCCGGCACCCCGACCACGATCGCCGCGATGACCAGCCCGATGTAGAACGCCCGGGCCACGGCCATCGCCCGGAACCCCGAGATGGCGTCCTGCGCCCAGGTCACCAGGGACGGGTGCGGCAGCAGGAGCACCACGAGCGCCGCCACCATCGTCGCGGCGCCGTTCGCGTTGAGCACGCCGGCCCAGATGGCCAGCGTGCCGATCGCCGACGCCACCGCGCCCTGCGCCCCGGACACGAAGAACTGCGGGTACCCCCGGTCGGTCAGCCAGCGTCCGGAGACGATGATCCCGAGCATCAGCACGAACGCCCCGAGTCCGGCACGCCACCCGCCGCCTGCCTGCACGGCGATCGAGATGCCGAGGATCGACAGGCCGACGTCGGACAGCCACATCGGCCACCGTGGCGGGAGTCGCAGCACGGCGACCAGGGCGTTCACCGCCGAGGTCATGTCACGGTCGTCGTGGATCAGGTCGTCGACGATCTGGTTCGCCCGCGCGAGCTTGTCGAGGTCGGAGCCGTCCGAGCGCACGGTCCGGACCTTGACGAGCGGCGGGACGTCGGCCGGGGCGTACTGGATCGTCACCGAGCTGCCGGAGAAGTCGAGGTCGAGCGGTGCGAGGTTCCACTTCGTCGAGACCGCGACGACGGCCGTCTCGACGCTGCGGGTGTCGGCACCGGAGGCGAGCATGACCTCGGCCAGGTCGAGGCAGAAGTCGACGATCTGGGTCGCCGTGTACTGGTCACGCCCCTTGGCGTCGGGCTCGACGTGCTCGTAGATCGTCCCGCGCAGGCGGGCCCGTGCGTCGCGCAGGTCGTGCTGCGCGAGACTGCGGCGGCGTGGCCGGGGCGGGCGGCCCGGCTTGTGCGGGCCCGGGGGGTGCTGCTCGGCCATCACGCCATGGTGCCAGTCGACGGCGGCCGAGTCCGGACGTCCGCTGGACGCGTTCGGATCAGCCCCGGCGGCGCGTGCTCAGACGACCGAGGGCGAAGGCCGCGACGACCGCGCCCACCAGCACGAGGACCGGTCCGGCCGTCAGCTGCCACGGTCGGCCGTTGGCGACGAACGCGTAGTCGGACAGCGGGGCGTACGCGAACCACCCGAAGGACGACGGCGGAGCCGTCAGGACGAACACGATCCCGACGACGACGGCCAGCAGGCCGAGCCAGAGGGCGACGAGGGTCGGGGTGGCGAGGAATCGGGGCACGGCAATCAGCGTAGGTGGACGACGGACGGGAGGCCCGTGGCGGTGTCGCCACGGGCCTCCCGTCCGTCAGGTGGTGACGGTTCCTGCGTTCCGCGCCTACTGCTCGAAGGTCGCGTGCAGCGTGATCTCGACGCCGGTCAGCGCCTTGCTCACGGGGCAGGTCGCCTTGGCGTCCTCGGCGGCCTTGAGGAAGGCCGCCTCGTCGATGCCGGAGACCTCACCGCTGACGGTCAGGACGATGCCGGTGAGTCGGAAGCCGCCGGCCGGGTCCGGGCCGAGCGAGACGTCGGCCTTGACGTCGAGGGCCTCGACCGTGCCGCCGGCCTCGCCGAGGACCGCGGAGAACTGCATGGCGTAGCAGGCCGAGTGTGCGGCGGCGATGAGCTCCTCGGGGCTCGTGGTGCCCGAGGCGTCCTCGGCGGTGCGCTTCGGGAACGAGACGTCGTACGTGCCGACCTTCGAGCTCGAGAGTTCGACCTGGCCGGAACCGTCCTCGAGGCCGCCGTTCCAGGCGGTGCGTGCGGTGCGAGTGGGCATGCCCGCTCCTTTCGTGTGGGGGAGCGGCCCCGAACGGGACCACCGCTCCTGAGTCAATCGGAGAACGATCGTTCTCGCAACGGGCTCACGGCGAAGACGCAGGTCTGCCCTACGATCTGGCACATGGGGGACAGCAGCGTGACGGGTTTCCGCGGGGCCGTGCTCGAGCAGGGTCCGGCCGACGTGACGAACCCGGTGGTCGCCTGGCTCCGGTTCTGGACCCAGGGGTGGCGGTTCCACGGGCGGGCGAGTCGTTCGGAGTTCTGGTGGGTGATCGCGCTCGAGCTCGCGCTGGCCGGGGCCGCACTCTGGGTCGTCGGCACGCACGGGACCGGAGGGCGGTGGGAACTGTACGTCGACCCGTTCGGAGCACTCCCGTCACCGCGGGTCTCGTTCCACCTGGTCGACCGCGGGCAGGGGGCGTGGTTCGGCTGGGGCAGCGGTGGGCGGGACGTCTGGCCGGACGCGTGGGACCTGGCGATCCTCGTCCCGACGATCGTAACCATCGTGCCCCGGTGGTCGCTGCTCGTGCGGCGACTGCACGACCGGGACCACAGTGGCCTGTGGATCCTGCTCCTCGTGTTCACCGGGCCGCTCGGTGCGGTCGTGCTCGGCGTCATGGTGGCGCGGTCGTCGCGTCCAGGTGGAGCACGGTTCGACCGCGGACTGTTCGCCGGACGGCGTGGTCTCGAGGCGACTGGACGACACATGTCGTCCTCTACGACAGGTGTAGCGTGAAGGGCGATCAAAGGAGAACCCCATGCGCGCCGTCGTGTTCGAGCAGTACCAGACCTTCCCGTCCCTGACCGAGGTCCCGAAGCCCGCACCCGGGCCCGGTGAGGTCCTGCTCAAGGTGGCCGGCGCCGGTGCCTGCCACTCGGACGTCGCCGTGTACCGGGAGTTCCAGCAGGGACAGCCGGGAGCCCAGGCGCCCGCGTTCGTGCTCGGCCACGAGAACTCCGGCTGGGTCGAGGCCGTCGGCGACGGGGTCACCGGCTTCGCCGAGGGCGACGCCTACCTGGTCTACGGGCCGGTCGGCTGCGGGCACTGCTCGTACTGCTCGAAGGGGCAGGACACCTACTGCGAGAACGCGGCGACGAACCCGTACATGGGGATCGGTCTTGGGCGTGACGGCGGCATGGCGGAGTACGTCAGCGTCCCGGCGCGGAACCTCGTGCCGCTCGGTGACGCCGACCCGATCGCCGCCGCACCGCTCAGTGACGCCGCGCTCACGCCGTACCACGCGATCAAGAACTCCCTGCCGAACCTGGCCGGTGGCGGTCGCTTCGCGCTCGTCGTCGGGCTCGGTGGCCTCGGGCAGATCGCCGTGCAGATCCTGACGGCGCTCACCGGCGCCACGGTCATCGCGACCGACATGAAGCAGGACGCGATGGACCGCGCCGCCGCCCGGGGCGCGATCACCGTCCCCGGCGGCCCGGACCAGGCCGAGCGCATCCGCGAGATCACCGGCGGACGCGGCGTCGACGCGGCCTTCGACTTCGTCGGTGCCACCCCCACGATCAAGGTCGCGCAGGCGTCGATGGCGGTCGGCGGGCGGTTCACCGTCGTCGGGATCGCCGGCGGTACCACCGAGTGGAACTTCTTCGCGACGCCGTACGAGTCGACGATCACGAACACCTACTGGGGCACGATCGAGGACCTGCACGAGGTCGTCGCGATGTACCGCGCCGGCCAGATCGTCCCCGACGTCGAGCGGTACGCGCTGTCCGACGCGCTCGAGGCGTACCGGAAGCTCGAGGCCGGGGAACTCTCGGGCCGCGCGGTGGTCGTCCCGACGCTCTGAGGCGGGCGTACCTGGTGGAATCGGGCGTACCTGGTCGAATCGGGCGTACCTGGTCGAATCGGGCGTACCCGGAGGAATCGGTGTACCTGGCGGAATCGGGCGTACCTGGTCGGGAGTTCTGACCAGGTACGCCCGATTCCACTTTCAAGTGCGGGTGTTCTGGGAAGGAACGGGCGTCGGTCAGCGTCCCGCGGCGTAGCCCTGCGCACCCCGCGGGTTCGCGGCGGCACCGAGGATCCCGGTGTCCGGGTCGCGGGTGACGCACGACAGCCGCCCCAGGCTCCAGTCACCGCCGCGGGTCACGACGTGCCCGCGGGCCTCGAGTGCCGCGATGACCTCGTCACCCAGGCGATCCTCGACGACCAGGCCCGCGGGCTCCCACGTGCGCGGCCAGAACGACCCCGGGAACGACGTGGTGTGCAGCGCCGGGGCGTCGATGGCCTGCTGCGGGGAGTACCCGCCGACGATCCACCGCAGCAGGAACAGCAGCTGCCACTGGTCCTGCTGGTCACCGCCGGGGGAACCGAGCGCGGCGACCGGCTGTCCGTCGCGGAGCACCAGGGTCGGTGTCAGCGTGGTGCGGGGGCGCTGGCCGGGCCGCAGGGTCGAGGCCGTGCCCGGTTCGAGCCAGGTCATCTGCAAGCGGGTGCCGAGGCAGAACCCGAGTTCGGGGATCGTCGGCGACGACTGCAGCCATCCGCCGGACGGGGTCGCGCTGACGATGTTGCCCCAGCGGTCCACGACGTCGATGTGGCACGTGTCGCCGCGGGTCTCGCCGTCGGGCGTCACGAACGGCTCGCCGCGGTCCTCGAGCGGAGCGGCCTGCGGGGCCTCGGTGCCGGCTTCGGCGTCACGGGCGACCTGCACGGTCGGTTCGCCCACCCCGACCGAACCGGAGGAGTCGTACGAGGTCCGGACCGGCGGCAGCGCGTGCTCGACCCCGGCGATCGTTCCGGGCCGGAGCTCCGCCGAGGCCCGCTCGCCGATCAGCGCACGGCGCTCGTCGGCGTAGGCGTCGGAGAGCAGGACGTCCATCGGGACCTCGCCGTCGCCGTAGAACGCCTCACGGTCGGCGAGGGCGAGCTTCTGCGCCTCGACGATCGTGTGGGCGCCGAGCTCGGTCGACGGGTCGAGCAGGGCGTCGTCGAGCGGTTCGAGCAGCCGCAGGGTCTGCAGCAGCGCCGGCCCCTGGCCCCACGGCCCGGTCTTGGCGATCGTGCAGCCGCGGAACTCGGCGGTCGTCGCGGGTTCGTACGACGCCCGGAACGCCGCCAGGTCGGACGCCCGGATGACCCCCGCGTGGTCGGTGCCGGACGCGTGCCGGTGCGGTTCGCGGACGAACCGGTCGATCGCCTCGGCGACGAACCCCTCCGCCCACTCGGACCGGGCCGCATCGATGCGGCCGGTCCGGCTGCCGGCACCGGCGCCGGCCTCGACCAGCCGGTCGAGCACTGCAGCGAGTGCCTCGTTGCGCACCAGGTCCCCGGGGACCGGCACCGTGCCTCCCGGCAGCCACTGCGTGGCGGAGGTGGGCCAGTGCTGCTCGAACAGCTCGCGCACTGCGGTGATCGTCCGGACCACCGCAGGTGCGACCGGGTGTCCGTCGCGGGCGTACCCGACCGCGGGGGCGAGGACGTCGGCCAGCTCCCACGTGCCGTGGTCGCGGAGCAGGAGCAGCCAGGCGTCGACCGCACCGGGGACGGTCGCGGCCAGCGCGCCGGAGCCGGGGACCAGGTCGAGGCCCTCGGCGCGGTAGTGCTCCGGGGTCGCGCCCTCGGGGGCGGGGCCCTGACCGACCAGCACCGTCGGCACGGGGTTCACTGCCGTCGCGGAGACCGCCGTCAGGTCACCGCCGGGGCCGTTCAGGTGCGGCTCCACGACCTGCAGGACGAAGGCCCCGGCGACGGCCGCGTCGAAGGCGTTGCCGCCGCGCTCGAGCACCGACTGGGCCGTGGCTGTCGCGATCCAGTGCGTCGAGGCCGTCATCCCGAACGTGCCCCGCAGGTCCGGGCGGGTGGTCTGCGCTGCGGGCGGGACGAAGGCGGGGTTCGGCGTCGACATGGTCCCATCCTGTCCCGCGGCGATCGGCTCCGTGCTGTACACCCCCAGTCCAAGGGGTTGTGCACCCCGTGCAGAAAAGCGAACATCGTTCGGCGACTCGTGCAGGGCGAGCGCCGAACGACCGGGCGCTCGCACGGTCGGTTCCAGGGCAGGGGATCCATGACCACCACTCCGTCGACCGTCGCACGTGCGCGCCGACTCCCACGCATCGCCGGCGCCGTGATGGCACTGGCCCTGGCGGCGGGTGCGCTCGTCGCCACCGCCGAGCCCGCCGCGGCGTCCGCCGTGTGGGTCGGGTCGGTACCGGCCGGCACGAAGCTCCTGCCCGGTGACCAGGTGACCTCGCCGAACGGTCAGTTCCGGCTCATCATGCAGGGTGACGGGAACCTGGTCGAGTACGGCATCGGGAACCGTGTGCTGTGGGCCTCGAACACCGCGGGTTCCTCGAACGTCTACGCGGTCGTGGGGAGGGACCGCGCACTCGACATCATGCGCAACGGCAAGCGCGTGGCGCGCTGGGCCTCGGCTGGCCGAGCGAACTCGACCGCGCTGGCCGTCCGTGCCGACGGCACCATGGCGCTGCTCGCCGGCACCACCGTCGTCGTGAAGTGGAACACGTTCCAGGACCGGATCAGCTCCGGCGGCGCTCTGCTGAGCGGCACCGTGCTGCGTTCTGATGCGAGCACCAACCGCACGCTCGAGATGCGTGCGGACGGCAACCTGGTGCAGCGGGTGAACGGTGCAGTGGTCTGGCACACCAAGACGGGTGGCCACCCCGGGGCCTGGGCAGAGTTGCAGAAGAACGGGAACTTCGTGATCTGGTCGAAGGACCCGGCGCGCAAGGTCGCGCTGTGGACGACGAAGACGACCACCGCGGGCTCGAGCAACCTGCTCCTGCAGGTCGACGGCAACCTCGTGATCTACGGAGCGAAGGACACCCGCGTGTGGTCGAGCCGTCCCGTGACCGGGCTTGCCTGGCCCGTGAAGGGCACGAAGATCACCGGCCGGTACGGCGACGACCGTGGCGCCGGACACGTCCCGCGCTACCACCAGGGCACCGACGCCCCGGTCGCGGTCGGCACCGCGGTGTACGGCGCGGGAACCGGAACGGTGACGAAGACCGTGGCGAACGACGGCGCGTACGGCAACTACATCGTCGTGACCTACGGCATGACCACGGTGCTCACCGCCCACCTCAGCAAGATCGAGGTGAAGAAGGGTCAGATCGTGAAGCTCGGCACCGAGATCGCCAAGTCCGGCAACACCGGGCAGTCGACGGGTCCGCACGTGCACGTCGAGACGCGGCGGAACGGCAGCCTCGTCGACCCGCTGAAGACCCTGCACTTCCGCTGACGAGGGGCGGGCGTGCTGGTGCCGTGCGTCGAGTGAGCAGAAGAGGTCGGGTGGCTGTACGCCACTCGACCTCTTCTGCTCACTCGATGCAGCTCCGGGCACCGTGCGCGAAGGACGGCATCCCGCTCTGTCTATGTCCCTTGCCTTGAACGATCAAGGGCAGTAGACATAGGCTGTGAAGCGTCAAGCGGTGCTCAAGCGTCTCAAGATCGCGGCGCGTTCGGCCGGTCTCGAGTACGGGAAGTGGAACTCACGAACCACACCGGCATCGTCGTCGGGTCGACTCGGAGCACCGTCGGACGGCACTCCGAGATCGCCGACGGCACCGCTCGGGCGTTCTTCAAGCAGTTCGAGCGGGAGCTCGGGAAGGGGTGGTGGCGATGACCTACACGTCACGTGCGCATCGCGAGGGCAACTGGTGGATCGTGCAGAACGACCAGTTCCCCGGCGCGATCTCACAGGTTCGTCGGCTCGACTTCGCTGCCGATGCACAGCGTGAGGCGATCGCCTTCGTCGCCGACGTCGATCAGGATGACATCACGGTGGTCATCCGCGCCGAGCTCGAACCGGCCCTAGCGCGCTCGCTCGAAGAAGCCACCGCACTGCGCGCCGAGGCCGAGGCGAAGGAAGCCCGGGCGCTCTCGCTCCGCAGGGCGATCGCTGTCGCTCTGAAGGACGACGGCCTCACCTTGCGGGACATCGCGGTCGTCCTCGGCGTCTCGTACCAGCGGGTGCACCAGCTCGTGCGCGAGGGCGAGCCGGCGCTGGTCGCCTCCTGACACGACATCCCCCGCGCGCTGCAGCGATTCGGGAAGCTCCTGAGCGCTTCGCGAGCTGACGTTCGCTTCGTGAGCAGGAATGGTCGGTTCGCCCTCGGGCAGCCGACCATTCCTGCACTCCGAGCGCGGGACCTCGCACCGTGCGAGAGCAAGGTGTCGCGCGCGGCTAGCCTGGGCGGGATGAGGAAGCGCGGCGGAACGGTGCTCGTGTTGGTGGCGATCGGGGTCCTGGCGGGGGTCCTGTCCGGGCTGTTCGGCGTCGGCGGTGGGGTCATCGTGGTGCCGGCGCTCATGGCCTTCGCACAGATGGACCAGCGTCGGGCCTCGGCCACCTCGCTCGTGGCGATCGCCCCCGCCGCCGTCGTCGGTGCGGTCACCTACGCCGTGCAGGGTGAGGTGCACTGGCTCGCGGCCCTGACCCTGGCGGTCGGCAGCGTCGTCGGCGCGCCGATCGGTGCCCGGCTGCTCCGTGCCCTGCCGCTCCGCGTGCTGCCGTGGATCTTCGTCGGGTTCATCGCCGTCGTGCTGGTGTCGCTGTTCACCACGGTGCCGACCCGCGGCGGCGAGGTGCACTTCGGGGTCGTCGAGGCGATCGTCCTGCTGCTGCTCGGGCTGCTGTCGGGCGTGCTGTCCGGGCTCGTCGGGGTCGGCGGCGGGGTCGTCATCGTGCCGGGGCTCGAGGTCGTGCTCGGCGCCGGCGACCTGCTGGCGAAGGGCACGTCGCTCCTCACGATGGTGCCGACGTCGCTGTCCGGGACGGTCGCGAACCTGCGGCGTCGCGCGGTCGACCTGCGGGTGGGGCTGACGGTCGGCATCGCCGCCGCCGTCTGCTCGCCGGGTGGCGCCGTGCTGGCGCGCCTGGTCGACCCGCAGGTCGGCACCTGGCTGTTCGCGGCGTTCCTGGTGGTCGTCGCGGTCATCGTGCTCAGCCGCGGCCGTCGGAGGGCACCACAGAACGACGCGAGCGACGGGGAGATCGCGTGACGGGCCTCCCGGCAGGGCGCGACGCGGAAGCCGTGCTGGCGGCGTTCGCCCGCACCACCGGCGACGTCGCCGCGGCCCGCCGGGTCGCGCGGCAGTTCCACGACCTCGACGAGGGGGAGCGCTCGGCGCTGCTCTGGAGCGAGGACGACGGCGCGAAGCTCGTCGCCGTCCTGCTGCTCGTGCAGGCGATGCGGGCGCACCCGGACCCGGAGCTCACCGACGAGTACCTGTCCGCGGCGAAGGCCGAGCGGTTCGAGGACCCGGTGCTCGTCGACCTGGCCGCCGAGGAACTCGTCGGCGCCCCGTTGGTGGGCGCCTCGACCGGTCCGCTGTTCGCGTTGGCGAAGTCCGACGTCGCGATGGTCCGCCGGATCGCGGTCGTGGCGACCCTGGCGTTCGTGAAGCAGGGCGACGCCGAGGTGCCGCTCGGGATCGCCGGGCGCCTGGTTCGGGAGCGCAGCGAGACGGTGCAGTCGGCGCTCGGTCTCGTCCTGCGCGAGACGGGGAAGCGGGCGTCCGAGCCGGCACTCGTGGCGTTCCTCGAGCAGAGCGGCCGGTTCCTCAGCCCGGCCGCCCGCCGGACCGCGACCGAGCACCTGCCGCCGGGGGAGCGTGACCGGCTGCGGGGCTGACGGAGCGGCGCTGTGCTGTGAACCGACTGTGCAGTCTGCTCAACCGACCAAATGGTCGGTTACGGTCGACTGATGACCACGACCAGCACCACCCCGACCCACCGCGCCTCCGTCCGTGAGTGGACGTCCCTCGGCGTCCTCACCCTGGCCGTGGTGCTCCTGGCGATCGACGGCACCGTGCTGGCCCTGACGGTGCCGTCGCTGACCGCCGACCTCGACCCGACCGCGACCCAGGTGCTCTGGATCGGCGACGTCTACTCGTTCGCACTCGCCGGGTTGCTCGTCACGATGGGCAACGTCGCCGATCGGATCGGTCGGAAGCGCCTGCTGCTCCTCGGCTCCGTCGCGTTCGGACTGGCATCGGCCGCTGCGGCCTTCGCCTCGAGCCCAGAGCTGCTCATCGCCGCACGGGCACTCCTCGGCGTCGCCGGCGCCACCCTGATGCCCTCGACGCTGTCGCTGGTGCGCACGATCTTCCGCGACCCGCGGCAGCGCACCACCGCCATCGCGGTGTGGTCCGCGGGCGCGACCGGTGGTGCCGCGGCCGGACCACTCGTCGGCGGGGCGCTGCTGGAACACTTCTGGTGGGGCTCGGTGTTCCTCATCAACCTCCCCGTCATCGCGGTGATCGTCGTCGCCGGGGCGTTCCTGCTGCCGGAGTCCCGCGGCGGCGCCCGGACCCCGATCGACCTGCTCTCCGCGGTGCTCTCGGTGCTCGCGATCGTGCCGCTGGTCTACGCCGTGAAGCACGTCGCCGGGCACGGGTTCGACTGGACGGTGCCGGCGACCGCGTTGCTCGGGCTCGCGTCAGGCTGGTGGTTCGTCCGGCGGCAGAAACGCCTGACCACGCCGCTCATCGACCTGCAGCTGTTCCGGATCCCGGCATTCTCCGGTGCGGTGGTCGCAAACTCGCTGTCCGTCTTCGCGCTGAGCGGTCTGCTGTTCTTCTTCTCGCAGTACCTGCAGCTGGTGCGCGGATTCACCCCGCTGCTCGCCGGAGCCGCGGAGCTGCCGGCCACCCTGGCGTCCATCGCGGTCATCGCCGTGATCGGCCTGCTCTCCCGTCGCGTCGGCCCCGGTCGCTCCATCGGCCTCGGGCTGGCGGTCGCCGCGGTCGGCATGGCCGGACTCGCCTTCGCCGAGGGGCTGCCGACCTACTGGGGGATCGCCATCGCGCTCGCCGTGGTCGGCCTCGGCGTCGGGGTGTCGATGACGCTGGCGACGGACGCGGTCGTCGCCGCGGCTCCGCGGGAGCGTGCGGGCGCCGCCTCGGCGATCTCGGAGACCGGGTACGAACTCGGCGTCGCGCTCGGCATCGCGGTGCTCGGGTCGCTGCAGACCGCGTTCTACCGGTCGAACCTCGACCTCACGGGCGACAGCCTGGGTGCGGGGGTCGCGGACCGGGTCCGGGGGTCGCTGGCGTCGGCGAGCCAGGCACTGCAACCCGGGTCGCCGGTGCTCGAGCACGCCCGTGAAGCGTTCACCGGTGGCATGCAACTCGCCTCCGTCTGCGCCGCGGTGCTGCTCGCGGTCGCCGCCGTGGTCGCGCTCCGGGTCATCCCGAACCGGCAGGATGGACCGCATGACCACTGACCGCAGCACGGGCCCCGGCACCGGCACCGACGGCTCCCGCGACCGCGAGCGCACGCGGCAGGCCGTGCTCGAGTCCGCACGCCGATTGCTCGCCGAGCGCGGTACGCGGGTGAGCGTCGCCGAGATCGCGACCGAAGCCGGCGTCTCGAAGAGCGGGCTGCTGCACCACTTCCCGTCGAAGGACGAACTCCTGCTCGCGGTCGTCGAGCACGGGTTGGCCGCGTTCACGGACGAGGTCATGCAGCACGTGGACCTCGCCGAGAACCGACCGGGCAAGGTCCTGCGCGCCTACGTCCGGACGCTCTGCGGCGGCAGCGAGCAGGCGATGGACCTGTTCGCACCGTCGTCGCACTGGCCCGGTCTGATGGCCGTCCCGGGGATCGCCGCGGCCGTCGCCGCCGACGCCGAGCACTGGCGGACGCTGTTCGCACGCGACGGCCTGCCCGAGGACCGCGCACTCGTGGTCCGGCACGCGGCCGAGGGCCTCGCGGCCGCGGTCGGCATGCCGCCCTACCTGGACGAGCGGGAGCTCGCGGTCGCGCGCGACGCCTTGCTCGCCCTGGCAGAACCCTCCTGAGGCGACGGCCGGGAGGCCCGGCGCGGGTCCGCCCCGCCGCTGGCCGCCCGCGCGCACCGGCCCCACCGCCGCCGTCCCGGTCCGACGCCTAGGCTGCGGGCATGCACACCGAGGTGCCCCGGATCGACGCCGGACTCGTCGAACGACTCGTCGCGGAGCAGTTCCCCGACTGGGCCGACCTGCCCGTGCGCGAGGTCGACCACCAGGGCTGGGACAACCGCACCTACCGCCTCGGGGACGCCCTGTCGGTGCGACTGCCGAGCGCGGCCGGCTACGTGCCCGCGGTCGAGAAGGAGCAGGACGTCCTGCCGTACCTCGCCAGGCGGCTGGACGTCGCCGTCCCGGAGCCCGTGGCGCTCGGGGAACCAGGCCAGGGGTACCCGTTCCCGTGGTCGGTGCGGCGGTGGCTCGACGGGGTGCCCGCCGTGCAGGTCGACGACCTCGACCACGAGCGCTTCGCGGCCGAGGTCGGTGCCGTGCTCCGGCAGCTCCGGAGCATCCCGGCGATGGGCGGCCCCACCGCCGGCGCGCACTCGTTCCACCGCGGGGAGCACCCGTCCGTGTACGACGCCGAGGTGCGGGCGGCGCTCGACACGCTCGGCGGCAGCGGCAACAGCGGCAGGACCGGCGGCAGCGTCGTCGACCGCGGCGCGTGCGAAGCGGTCTGGGCCGAGGCCCTCGCCAGCCGGTGGGAGGCGCCGGCCGTCTGGTTCCACGGAGACGTCTCCCCGGGCAACCTGCTCGTCGACGACACAGGGCGGCTGTGTGCGGTGATCGACTTCGGCACGTGCGGCGTGGGGGACCCGGCGTGCGACCTCGTGCTCGCGTGGACGATGCTGGACGGCCCGGCGCGACGGGTGTTCCGGCAGGCCGTCGACCTGGACGACGACACGTGGGCGCGTGCACGGGGATGGACGCTGTGGAAGGCGCTCATCATGCTCGCCGGCAGCGCCGGACCGGGCGGTCGCGACGAGCACGAGCGAGTCCTCGCGGCCGTCCTCGCCTGAGGTCGCGGCCACGGCTGCCGACCCGCGCCGACGTGCGCGAGGGGGACGCGGGGCTGGGAGCGTCCACGGGGCGGGCGCGTACCGAGGAGGGGAACGCGAGTCGTGCCTCCAGGCCGGCTCGAAGCGACCACGAGAGGAACGCAACGTGCGCGCACTGACCTACCAGGGCACCGAGAAGGTGTCCGTCGAGACCGTCCCCGACCCGACCATCCAGGAGCCGACCGACGCGATCGTGCGGATCACCTCCACGGCGATCTGCGGGTCCGACCTGCACCTGTACCGCGTGCTCGGCCCGTACATCGACCGCGGCGACGTCCTCGGCCACGAGCCGATGGGCATCGTGGAAGAGGTCGGATCCGGCGTCACGAACCTGAAGGTCGGCGACCGCGTCGTCATCCCCTTCAACATCTCCTGCGGCCACTGCTGGATGTGCCAGCACGGCCTGCAGTCGCAGTGCGAGACCACCCAGGTGACCGAGTACGGCACCGGTGCCTCGCTGTTCGGCTACACGAAGATGTACGGCCAGGTCCCCGGTGGCCAGGCCGAGTACCTGCGCGTGCCGCACGCCGACTACGGCCCCATCGTCGTGCCGGACGACGGCACCCCCGACGACCGCTGGCTGTTCCTGAGCGACATCCTGCCGACCGCGTGGCAGGCCGTGCAGTACGCCCAGGTGCCCGAGGGCGGCACGCTCGCCGTGCTCGGCCTCGGCCCGGTCGGCCAGTTCGCCGCCCGCATCGGCAAGCACCTCGGCTACCGCGTGCTCGCCGTCGACCCCGAGCAGGTCCGCCGTGACCTGGGGGCGAAGCACGGCGCCGAGGTGTTCGACCTGACGAAGGACCTGGTGCCCGAGCTCGTCGACCTGACTGACGGCCGCGGCCCCGACGGGGTCGTCGACGCCGTCGGCATGGAGGCCCACGGCAACCCGATGGCGGGCTTCGCACAGCGTGCCGCCGGCCTGCTGCCCGACAAGCTCGCGCAGAAGGCGATCGAGACCGCCGGTGTCGACCGGCTGGCCGCCGTGCACGCGGCCATCGACCTCGTCCGCCGCGGAGGCACCGTCTCGCTGAGCGGTGTCTACGGAGGCATGGCCGACCCGATGCCGATGATGACGCTGTTCGACAAGCAGATCACCATCCGCGAGGGCCAGTGCAACGTGAAGCGCTGGATCGACGACATCATGCCGCTCGTCTCCGACCCGTCGGACCCGCTCGGCACGCTCGACCTCACCACCCACCGCGTCTCGCTCGAGGACGCCCCGCACATGTACGAGGTCTTCCAGAAGAAGCAGGACAACTGCGTCAAGGTCGTGCTCGACCCCGCGATGGCCGCGGCCTGATGCGCATCGTCGTCGTCGGCGCGACCGGCAACGTGGGGACGGCGGTGCTCCGTCGGCTCGCGGCCGTGCGCGCCGACGGCGACGGTGACATCGGCCGTCACGCCGCCGGCGTCGCCGCCCGTGACGCCGCCGGCGTCGCCGCTCGTGACGCCGTCGGCGTCCAGATCGTCGGCGTCGCCCGGCGGCTGCCGGACCTGCGCGCGGAGCCGTACGCCGCCGCCGTCTGGCACGCGGTCGACGTCGGTGCCGCGGACGCCGTGGACCAGCTCACGGCCGTGTTCCAGGGCGCCGACGCCGTCATCCACCTGGCGTGGGCCCTCCAGCCGACGCACGACATCCCGGCGCAGCACCGCACGAACGTGACCGGCACGGCGAACGTCCTGGCAGCCGTCGCGCGCGCCGAGGTGCCCCAGGTCGTCGTGGCGTCCTCGGTCGGCGCCTACCGCGGGGTGGACGTCGACGGCAAGCGCACCCCCGTGGACGAGAGCTGGCCCGCCGACGGCATCCCGACGGCGACGTACTCGATCCACAAGGCCGCCAACGAAGCGGCGATGGACGCGTTCGAGGCCGAACACCCCTCCGTGACCGTCACCCGGCTGCGCCCGGGGCTGATCTTCCAGCGGGACGCCGCGGCCGAGATCCGGGGGCTGTTCCTCGGACACCTCGTGCCGATGTCCATCGTGCGGTGGATCCGCTGGCTCGTGCTGCCGCTGCCGTACCCGTTCGTGTTCCAGGCCGTGCACGCCGACGACGTCGCCGACGCCTACTGGCGCGCCGTCGACCGACGGGCAGCTGGGGCGTTCAACATCGCCGCCTCGCCCGTGCTCAACCCGCCGCGACTGGCCCGGGCCTTCGGCATGCTCGGTGCCGTGCGGATCCCCCTGCGGTTGCTGCGCGGGATCGTGACGGTGACGTGGCGGCTGCGGTTGCAGCCGACGGACGCCGGGTGGATCGACATCGCGGCCGGGGTGCCGATCATGCGGACCGACCGTGCCCGGTCGGTGCTCGGATGGGAGGCCCGGCACACCTCCGAAGAAGCGTTGCGTGCACTCGTGGCCGGGTTCGCGGACGGTGCGAACGTTCCGGGGTCGGGGCCGCTCCGCGGCTGACCCGGCTCGGGCTGGCCGGGGGTCGGCGCTGCCTGGTCGCCCCGGGCGTACCGGGTGGTTTCGGGCGTACCGGGTCGGAAGTTCTGACCAGGTACGCCCGGTTTCACATTCCATCGCGGGCGTTCTGGGAAGGAACGTCCGCTCGTGTTCCCCGTCTCGCGCTACGCTTCGCTCGTCGTTGTGAGAAGGGGGAGCGCGATGGTGCTCAGTTGGTCCGCGTTCAGTGAGCTCGAGGGGCCGGGGGAGTCGGGGATGCCCGACCTGTTCGGCGGCTGGTTCGGCATCGCCTTCGGGGTCGTCGCGGCGCTGATGATCCTCACGACCCTGACGATCGTCATCCTCACGCTCTACCGGGGCAAGCGGATGGCCGACCGTGGTCAGAACCCGCTCACCATGCAGGAGGACATCGCGTACCAGGCGATGCAGAGTCGCACGCTCGCTCCGGACAAGCCGCTCGAACAGCGCCTCGCCGAACTCGACGACCTGCACGCGCGCGGTGTGATCTCCGACGAGGAGCACCGCAGCGCCCGAGCCGAGGCCCTGCGCGGACGATGATCGCCTCCGAAGACGTCCGCAACCCCCTGATCCCGCCGGTCTACGACCTCGTCTGGACCCTGCTGATGGCGCTCGTCGTCATCGCGGTCATCGTCGCCGTGTGCATCGCGGTCGTCCGCAGTCGGCGTCCCCACGGTGCCCGTCGGACCTCGCCGGAGCAGCGGCTCCTCGAACTCGACGAGCTGCACGCCCGCGGTGTCATCACCGACGACGAGCGCCGAGCCGCGCGGGCCGAGGCCCTGCGCGGTTAGCCTGGTCCGGTGCTGCTGCCGACGGACCTGCTGGGGGTGTGGGACCTCCACCGCACCGTGCACGACCACCGTGCCGGTGCCACGGGGGTCGTCACCGGGACCACCACCCTGACCCGGGTCGGCGACGACGAGGTGCGCTGGGACGAGTCCGGCGTGATGACCTTCGACGGCCGGTCCACCCCGGTGTCCCGGACCCTCATCCTCCGGCGCGGTCCCGACGGCGGCTGGACCGTGCACTTCTCCGACGGTCGGGTCTTCCACGACTGGGTCTGGGGCACGAGCGTCGCCCACGCCTGCGCTCCCGACGCCTACACGGGTGCCTTCGACGGCGACGGGGACCGCTGGACGGTGCGGTGGGAAGCGCGGGGCCCGGCGAAGGACTACCGGCTGGACAGCGTCCTCACCCGACCGCGGTCGTGACCCGGGAGTCGGCGGCCACCGCCAGACTGGGGGCATGGCACGCTCCTCCGGCACCGACGCCCCGCGCATCACCCTGACCGAACCGACGAACCTCGAGGACTGGGCGCCAGCTCCCGGTGACGTCCTGACGGGGGACCGCATCGAGGGCAAGCGCATCGACGTCCTCGACCTGGCCGGCGAGCGGCTGCCCGACCTGGAGATCGAGGAGTGTGTCATCGACACGTTCCGGGGCGACGACGCGGACTTCCGTGGGCTCCGGGTCCGTGACTCGATCATCGACTCGCTCGACGCCCCGATCCTGCGGGCGTCGAGTAGCTCGTGGCGCGAGGTCCGGGTCTCCGGCGGTCGGGTCGGCTCGGCGGAGCTGTACGACTCCGGACTGAACGGCGTCGAGTTCGTCGGCATGAAGTTCGGGTTCGTGAACCTGCGCGGCTCGACGATCACCGACGTGGTGTTCCGTGACTGCGTCATCGACGAGCTCGACATCGCCGACGCGAAGCTGCTGCGGGTGTCGTTCGACGGCAGCAGCATCCGCGCCGCCGAGGGGTCGAACACCCGCATCGACCACGTGGACCTGCGCGCAGCGGACCTCGATCGGGTCGAGCGGCTCGAGGGCTTCCGCGGGGCCACGATCGGCGCCGACCAGCTGTACACGCTCGCACCGCTGCTGGCCGCGCAGGCCGGCTACCGCGTCGACTGACCCACGCCGAGTTTCGCGCTCACCGACACTGCACGCCCGACCGGCCCCGCGAACTGTCGCTCAGCCCGAAACAGCGCCCGAAACAGCGCCCGCGCCGACCCCGGCCAGCGCCGCGGCCAGGTCGGCCTGCACCAGGTCGCCGTGCACCGCTGCGCCCACCTGGGTGCCGGCAGCAGCCGACGCGATGACCGTCGCCATCGGGGCCGTCACGTTGCCGGCCGCGGACACCCCGCGCACGGTGGTCTGCCCGGCGGCGTCCACGGTCAGCGCGGTCGCGAAGCGGTGGTCGCCCATGAACTGGTCGGTGGCGGCGAGGCCGAGCCCGGACAGGAAGTCCACCCGCGCCTCGGGCCGGCTCGCCGTGGCCAGGGCATCGAGCTCGACGAAGGAACCGTCGCCGAGCCGGACCCCGGTCAGCCGGTCGCCCTCGGAGACCACGGCGGCGACCGGGCCCTGAACCACCGAGACGCCGCGGGCCGCCAAACCGGCCAGGGTGGTGTCGTCCATCAGGGCCGGATCGGTCAGGAACGCGGTCACCCGGTCGCTCAGTGCCCGGAACATGAGCGCGTGGTGTGCGGCGTTCGGCGTCGTTGCGAGGACCCCGATCCGCTGGTCGCGGATCTCCCACCCGTGGCAGAACGGGCAGTGCACGACCCCGCGCCCCCACTGTGCGGCCAGGCCCGGGACCTCTGGCAGGACGTCCACGGCGCCGGAGGCGACGACCAGTCTGCGGGCCGTGACGACCGCGCCCGAGTCCAGCGTGACCGAGAAGCCGACCGGGTCGTGACCGTCACCGGTCGTGGCGGACGTGGCCACGACCCTCCCGGCCGTGACCTGGACGCCGTAGGCGGCGACCTCGTCGCGACCGATGCGGATCAGCTCGGCGGGCGCGACGCCCTCGTGGCCGAGGTAGTTGTGTGCGCCGGCCGCCGGAGCGTTGCGGGGCTCGCCGGAGTCGACGACGAGCACCGAGCGCCGCGAACGGCCGAGGATCAGGGCGGCGGAGAGGCCGGCGGCCGAGCCGCCGATGACGATGACGTCGAAGTGTCCAGGCATGCGCTGATCATGCGGCCGGTCACGAGAGAACGGCAACGAAGTTTGCTGATGTGGCAACATGGCCCGCATGGCACACAGCACCTCGGGACCGGTCGTCCCGCGCACGACGGCCGACGTCGTCGACGGGGTCGGCCCCCGACTCCGCGCGCTGCGCGCCCACCGCGACGTCACGCTCGCGGCACTGTCCGCGCAGACGGGGATCTCGGTGAGCACCCTGTCGCGGCTCGAGTCCGGCCAGCGGAAGCCCACGCTGGAACTGCTGCTGCCCCTCGCCCGGGCCTACCAGGTGCCCCTCGACGACCTGGTCGGCGCACCGCAGACCGGCGACCCGCGCGTGCACATGAAGCCCGAGGTGCACGGCGGCCGCGTGGTCGTCCCGCTGACGAAGCGGACCGGCGGGGTGCGTTCGTTCAAGCAGCTGTTCCCGCCGAACACCCCGGGTGGGGAACCCTCGCTCAAGACGCACGAGGGCTACGAGTGGCTCTACGTGTTGTCCGGACGGCTCCGGCTGGTGCTGGGGGAGCACGATCTCGACCTGGGTCCCGGTGAGGTCGCCGAGTTCGACACCCACACCCCGCACTGGATGGGCAACGTGACCGACTCCGTCACCGAGGTGCTGTGCCTGTACGGGCCGCAGGGCGAGCGGGCGCACGTGCGGTCCCGACCCGCTCGGTGACCGGCTGACCGGAGCCGTCGTCAGCGGCTGCGCCACCACCGCCGCGACCGCGACCGCGATCGCAGCCGACGTGCCCACCGGCGCACCGGGTTGGCCCGCCGGCCGTTCACGCGGAACGTGTGGAAGGCGCGTCGCGTCCGCACCCAGACGGACGGGAGGCCTGACAACGGTCGCGCGGACACCTGCACCGTGAGCACGGGGTTGGCCACCACCCGCCAGGCCGGGTCGAGCTGCATGCTCAGGTCGACGTCGTCGTGCACCTCGGCGTCGTCCCGGTGCGCTCGCCCCCCGACCGCGGCCCAGGTCGACCGGCGCATCGCCATGGCGGACCCGAACAACGGGGGGTGTCCGAGCGCACTCCACATCAGCACGAAGTACGGGCCCATGTAGACGGCGTCCCACAGTCGGCGCACCACGGAGCCGCCGTTCCGGGGCCGGCCCGGACCGGTGACCGCGACGACCTCGGGGTCGGCGAGCAGGCGGACGGCGTCGGCGATCCAGGACGGCGGTGGGACGGAGTCGGCGTCGAGTCGCACGACGACGTCGCCGGACGCCCGGTCGTACCCGCGCGCCGAGGCCCGGGCGATCCCGCGCACCGGCTCCGTGACCACGACCGCGCCGGCGTCCCGGGCGATCGCCGCGCTGTCGTCGGTGCTGCCGTTGTCGACCACGACGACCTCGTCGGCCGGCCGGGTCTGGGCCGCGAGGGCGGCGAGGCACCGGCGCAGGTGCACGGCATCGTCCCGCACGGGGATCACGACCGAGACACGGAGCACCCGTCGATCCAACCGGCTGTCGCCTGTGCGGATTGCCGGACCGCGTTTCCCGGTGATCCTGGGACAGGCCCAAGAGGGCACGGCGGAGGTTCGTTGCGAAACGCCCCCGGTGCACGCCGGGGACGACGACAACCGGAAGGCCGACCATGACCACGAACCCACCCGGGAACGACTCCGGGACGCCCATCCACGACCGCACCGCAGCCTCCGAGGGGGGCGAGGTCGCCCCCGGCGTGAGCGTGCCGTCGTACGCCAGCGGTCGCCCCGCCGCGCGACCCACCGACCCCGGTGCGCCCCGGACCGACGACCCGTACGGCGAGAGCGCCGCAGAGGTTCCGTTCGACGCACCCCTCGACGCCGTCCCGGCCGACGAGCAGCTCCCCGCCGTCCCGTCCGCCGCGTCCGCTGGCTCCGCCGACGGCGTCAGCGGCTCCAGCGGCTCTGGCAGCGCCAGCGGCGATGGCAGCGGCTCCGGCAAGGCCGATGCGGCGAAGGGTGCCGCGCAGGACGTCGCCGGCGATGCCAAGGAGAAGGCCGCGAACGTCGCGGGCACCGCCAAGGAGCAGGCGTCGAAGGTCGCCTCCGAGGCGACCGACCACGCCAAGCAGCTCTACGGCCAGGCGTCCGAGAACCTCAAGCAGCAGGCCGGCGAGCAGCAGCAGCGCGCTGCCGGCGGACTCCGCTCCCTGGGCGAGCAGCTCGGGCGCATGGCTGAGAACGACGACGAGCAGGGTGTGGCCTCGAAGGTCGTCCGCGACCTGTCGGGCCGCGCGACGTCCGCCGCCGGGTTCCTCGAGAACCGCGACCCGGGCTCGCTGCTCGACGAGGTGAAGACCTTCGCCGCGAAGCGCCCCGGCACCTTCATCGCGATCGCCACGGGCGCGGGCCTGCTGGCCGGCCGCCTGACCAAGGCGCTCGCGACCGAGGTCAAGCACGAGAAGGAGGCCGGCGACGGCACGACCGGATCGGGGAGTGGCGTATGAGCCAGTCCGTCCCCGGCGCGACACCCCTGGGCGAACCGACGCCCGAGGAGCGCGCTGCGACCACACCGCTCGGTGAGCTGCTGTCCGACGTGTCGCGCGACCTCTCCAGCCTGTTCCGGCAGGAGGTCGCCCTCGCGAAGGCCGAGCTGACCGACTCCGCGAAGAAGGCCGGCAAGGCGGGCGGGATGTTCGGCGGCGCCGGACTCACCGCCGTGTTCGCCCTGCTGTTCCTGTCGATCGCCGCGTGGTGGGGCCTCGGTTACCTGATCGGCAACGCCTGGTCCGCCCTGATCATCGCGGTCGTCTACGCGATCGTCGCCGCGATCCTGGCCGTCCGCGGGCGCAAGGAGATCAAGGAGATCAAGGGCGCCCCGCAGACGGTCGAGACCGCCAAGGAAGTCCCCGAGACACTCAAGCCCAACACCGGGAGGAAGCCATGAGCACCCCAGACGAGATCCGCGCCGACATCGAGCGCACCCGCGGCGAACTCGGCTCCGACGTCGACGCCCTCGCCAACAAGGTCAGCCCGTCGTCCATCGCCCACCGCCAGAGCGAGAAGGTGAAGGGCCGGTTCCAGGACGTCCGCGAGTCCGTGATGGGCGCGGCCCAGTCGGCCCGCTCGAGCGCCTCCGGTTCCGCCTCGGGCGCGACCGGCCAGGCGAAGGACGTCGCGCAGAAGGGCGTCGAGAAGGCGAAGGGCAACCCCCTGGCCGTTGGCCTCATCGCGTTCGGCGCCGGTTGGCTGGTGTCGTCGCTCCTGCCGACGACCGAGAAGGAAGAAGAGCTCGCCGGTGAGCTGAAGGACAAGGCTGCACCGCTCGTCGACGAGGTCAAGGAGCAGGCGAAGGACGTCGGCTCGCAGCTCGGCGACGTGGCGAAGGAGCACGCGCAGGACCTCAAGGGGACCGCGCAGGACGCCGCGCAGGCGGTCAAGGGCGAGGCGCAGGGGGCCGCGTCCGACGTCAAGGACAACGCGCAGGGTGCTGCGGACGACGTCCGCAGCAGCTGAGCGGAAGCCCGTGACGGACAGGAGGCGCGGTGCCAGCTGGCACCGCGCCTCCTGTCCGTGACGCGGTAGCGTTCCGGGCATGGACCCGATCGACGAGCTCGCGGCGGAGCTCCGGCAGTCCATCGGCCGGGTCGTGCGTGCCGCACGACGCGAGGCGGACGCGCTGCCGGCCACGCACACCACCACCCTCGGGTTCCTGCACCGCGAGGGACCGATGACGATCGCGGAACTCGCGCGCCGCCGCGGGGTCAAGCACCAGGGGCAGTCCCGCACCGTCGGCGAACTGGCCGAGCTCGGCTACGTCGACCGGACGGCGTCGGACACCGACCGCCGAGCGTCGGTCATCCGGATCACGGACGCCGGCCGGGCCGCACTGCAGCGGGACATGGACGCCCGCACGGACTGGCTGGCCGACGCGATCCGCGAGGAGACCGACGCCGAGGAGCGTGCGCTGCTGCGCCGTCTGCCCGAGTTGTTCGAGCGGGTCGCGCGTCGGGCCGACTGAACGACCCCTCACCTTCCCGGGAGCCCGAGAAGTACAACACGGCTGTACAGTTGTGCGCATGGAGTTGACGAAGTACAACCACGCCACCGTCGTCCTCGAGCAGGACGGCGTCACCCTCGTCATCGACCCCGGGGTGTTCACGCCCGAGGCCGTCGACCTCGTCCGCGGAGCAGCGGGCGTCCTCGTCACGCACGACCACCCCGACCACTTCGACATCGACGCCCTGCGCGCGGGACTCGCCGCCAACCCGGACCTCGTCGTCCGCGGTCCGGAGACCGTCGTCGAGCAGCTCGGCGAACACCACGGCCGGGTCCAAGCGGTGCACGCCGGCGACACGATCGCGGTCGGACCGTTCTCCGTCCGGGTCTTCGGCGAGCAGCACGCCGTCATCCACCCCGACATCCCGTCCACCGCGAACGTCGGCTACCTGGTGGACGACGCGGTGTTCCACCCGGGCGACGCGTACCTCGAGCCCGGTGTCCCGGTGCCGACCCTGCTGCTGCCGACGAGCGGGCCGTGGACGAACACCGCCCAGGCCGTCGACTACGTGCGAGCCGTGGCGCCGGAGCGGGCCGTGCAGATCCACGAGGCGATGCTGAGCGAGCTCGGCCAGCAGTCCGCCGCGCGCTTCCTCGGGTCCGACGGTCTCGGGCCGGTGCCCGTCCTGATCCTGCCGGCGGGGGAGACGATCACCGTCTGACGGACGCGGGCGGCCCCTGGGAGGCGATCCGGGCCTCCCGAGCAGCATGGTGGGATGGCCGACGCACCCACGACCGCAGTCCTCTTCGACATCGACGGCACCCTCGCCGACTCGAACTACGCGCACATCGACGCGTGGTGGCGGGCGTTCCTGGCGGCGGGGGAGTCCGTCGACGCCTGGCGGATCCACCGCGCGATCGGGATGGACTCGGCGAAGCTGCTCGAGACGCTGCTGCCGGATGCGTCCCAGGAGACCCGCGACACCGCGAAGCAGTTCCACGCCGCCTACTACGCCGAGCAGATGCCGCGGCTCCGGCTGCTGCCGGGTGCGCGCGAACTCCTGCATGCCGTCGCCGAAGCGGGGCACGCCGTGGTCCTGGCGACCAGTGCGCCCGAGCACGAACTCGCCCGCCTGCGCGACCTGCTCGACGCGGGTGCGTGGGTCACCGCCGAGACCAGCTCCGAGGACGTCGAGCAGGCGAAGCCGGACCCCGGCATCATCCGGGTCGCACTCGACAAGGCCGGGGTCTCCGCCGACGACGCCGTGATGGTCGGGGACGCCATGTGGGACGTCGAGTCCGCAGGCAAGGTGGGGGTGCAGTGCGTCGGCGTGATGACCGGCGGCATCGGCGGCGACGAGCTCCGCGGTGCCGGCGCGGTCGAGGTGTACGACGACGCGGCGGCCGTGCTCGCGGCGTTCCGCGCCGGCGAGGGCCCGATCGCGGCACTCGGCCAGCGCGACTGACGAGCGGCGCCGGTCGCGCCTGACGGGCGGCGCCGGTCGTGCCCGACGGGCGGCGCCGGTCGCGCCTGACGGGCGCCTCGGTTTCCGCGTCGTCGGTCGCCCGTGCCAGGATCGACGTTCGTGATCACGATCGAACGCGTGTCCTGGGACGACCCCCGCAGTGTGGTGCTCCGCGCCCGCATGGACGACGAGATGCACGAGCGCTACGGGTCGGCGAACGCCGGCGAGGACCCTGCTGTCACCGCCGAGCGGGGTCGTGCGCTGAGCGTCGACCCGTCGACCGTCGTCACGTCGATCCTGGCCGTCGACGAGTCCGGCGAACCGGTCGGGCACATCGCCGTCCGGCGTCTGGGTGACGAGGTCGAGCTGAAGCGGCTCATCGTGCTCGCCTCGGCGCGCGGCAAGGGTGCGGCCACCGCGCTGCTCGACGAGTGCGAGCGCGTCGGTCGCGAACTCGGTGCCCCGCGGCTCATCCTGCAGACCGGTGACAAGCAGCCCGACGCCGTGGCGCTCTACCGCAAGACCGGCTGGGACCAGATCGCGGTCTACGAGCCCTACGTCGCGACCATGCCGTGGTCGTTCTGTTTCGAGAAGGCCCTGTAGCCCGTTCCCAGCCGTATTGCACTTTCAGCAGGAGAGTGCAATTCTTGCTCGGTGAGCACCACCGAACGCACCCGCGCACTGCGTCGACGCATGATCGTCGAGGCACGTCGGGCGACGGTCGAACACGGGCTGCACGGCTTCACGATCGAGCAGCTCTGCGAGACCGTCGGGGTGTCGCGCCGCACGTTCTTCAACCACTTCGGCTCGAAGGACGACGCCGTGCTCGGCATCGAGCTCAACGCCGACGTCGAGGCGATCGACGCCTACGCCGCGGGCGGGATCGTCCCCGGCGAGCTCGACCCCCTCGGGTCGATCGTGGCGCTGGCGATCGACCAGTTCGGCCGGGTCGGGTTCGTCCGTGCCGACGAGGCCATGGTGCGTCGGGTCTTCGAGCGGGAACCGGCGCTCGTCGCGCGGTTCCTGTCGGCGACCGACGTGCAGCTCGCCCGGGTGACCGTGGCCGTGCGCCGTCGGTTCGGGTGGGACGACCCCGGCGACCGTCGGGCGCGCCTGGTGACCGAGGCCGCGGCCGCGCTGCTGAAGGTGACCGCGGAGACGTACTTCGACGACGCCTTCGACGAAGCCACCGGACCGACGTTCGACGCGCTGCTCACCGAGAACCTCCGCCTGCTCAGGGCGGTCACCACGACCGAACGGGAACACACCACATGAGCGCCACCGCGCCGGGCACCACCAAGCGTGCCCGCCCAGGCTCCGACGGCCCGCTGCTCCTGACGCAGCGTCGCATCTGGATCATCTTCTCCGCCCTGATCGCGGGGATGCTGCTCTCCAGCCTCGACCAGACCATCGTCTCCACCGCGATGCCGACCATCGTCGGTGAGCTCGGCGGCGTCGCGCACCAGGCCTGGCTGACGACCGGGTACCTGCTCGCCTCCACCATCGTGATGCCCGTCTACGGCAAGTTCGGTGACGTCCTCGGTCGCCGCAACCTGTTCCTCATCGCGATCGCGCTGTTCACCATCGCGTCGGCCGGGTGCGCGTTCGCCACGGACTTCACGCAGCTCGTGGCGTTCCGCGCCATGCAGGGGCTCGGCGGCGGCGGCCTGATGATCCTGTCGCAGGCGATCATCGCGGACATCGTCCCGGCCTCGCAGCGCGGCAAGTACCTCGGTCCGCTCGGTGCGATCTTCGGCCTGTCCGCCATCGGTGGCCCGCTGCTCGGTGGCTTCTTCGTGGACCACCTCACCTGGAACTGGGCGTTCTACATCAACATCCCGGTCGGCATCGCGGCGTTCTTCGTGGCGTGGTTCGCACTGACCCTGCCGAACAAGAAGGCGACGAAGCGCATCGACGTCCTCGGCGTGCTGTTCATGTCCGCCGCGACCACGTGCCTGGTGTTCTTCTCGGAGTTCGGCGGCAGCAAGGACCACGGCTGGGACGCCCCGGAGACCTGGGCCTGGTTCGCCGGTCTCGTCGTCTCGGCAGCGCTCCTGGTGTTCGTCGAGTCCCGTGCCCAGGACCCCGTGCTCCCGCTGTCGTTCTTCCGCAACCGCACCTTCCTGCTGGCCACCGGCATCGGCCTCGTGCTCGGCATCGGTATGTTCGCCGCGATCGGCTTCGTCCCGACGTTCCTGCAGATGGCCTCGGGTACCTCGGCTGCGGTCTCCGGCCTGCTGATGCTGCCGATGATGGCCGGCCTGATCGGCACCTCGATCGCCTCGGGTGTCCTGATCACCAAGACCGGGCGCTACCGGATGTTCCCGATCGTCGGCACGGTCCTGGTGGCCATCGCGATGCTCGCGATGACCCAGCTGGCGGCGGACACCCCGATCTGGCTGATCTGCGCGTACCTGTTCGTCTTCGGTGCGGGGCTCGGCCTGATCATGCAGGTGGTCGTCCTCGTCGCGCAGAACGCCGTGCCCGCCGAGCAGGTCGGTACCGCCACGTCGACGAACAACTACTTCCGCGAGGTCGGTGCCTCCCTCGGCACCGCCGTCTTCGGTGCGCTCTTCACCGCGCGGCTCACGACGTCGCTGACCGACGTGTTCCGCGGTGCCGGTGGGTCGGCGACCGATGCGGCGTCCTCGGCGGGGAGCATCGACCCGTCGACCGTCGCGGGCCTGCCGCCGGCGGTGCAGGACGGCGTCGTGAACGCCTACGCCGACTCGCTCGCACCGGTGTTCTGGTACCTGCTGCCGTTCATCGCGGTGGCGTTCCTGCTCGCGCTCTTCCTGCCGCAGATCACGCTCTCCGACACGGCCGGCATGGTCGCCCGTGGCGAGGCCGTCGGCGGCGACGAGGCCGACGAGCTCGAGCGCGCGCAGCGCGCGGCGCGTGCGGAGCACGCGGCGGCTCCGGAGGGTTCCGCACCGGGGCGGGACACCGACCGGTAGACGCGACCGACCGATGGACGGGAGGCCCGGTGCCAGCTGGCACCGGGCCTCCCGTCCGTCATCCGGTCGCGCTCATTGCCGCGGCCGGACTTTCGTGCTGAGCGACACCTCGCGCGTTTCAGCGCACGTGAGGTGTCGCTGAGCGCGTGAGGTCGCGGTGACCCCGCGCTACGCGCCGGTGCTCGCGCGCGGCACGAGCCGCGTCGGCAGGGCCGCGGGCTCGGCGGCCGTGCCGTCGAGCGTCGCGAGGAGCCGCAGTGCCGCAGCCCGACCGAGGTCGGCGCCGGGCAGCGCCACGCTCGTCAGGGCCGGCGCGGTGACCGACGACGACGGCAGGTCGTCGAAGCCCGCGACCGCGAGTGCGCCGGGGACGGCGATGCCGAGCGCGCCGGCGACCCGCAGGACTCCGTAGGCCAGGGTGTCCGCGGCTGCGACGACGGCGGTGACGTCGTCGTCCTGCCAGGCCTCGATGACGTGCTCGGTGGCCGAGGCCGCGGCCTCCACGGTCAGGTCGGCGCGGGCGGTGACCTCGGACACCGTGATGCCGGCCTCCGCACAGGCCTGCTCGAACAGTTCCCGGCGCACGCCGAACGTCGCAGCCCGCGAGGTGCCGTCGAGGTAGCCCACGTGCCGGTGTCCCTGGTCGTGCAGGTGGGCGACGAGGTCGTGCACGCCGGTGGAGAGGTCGTAGTTGACCGCATCGGGCCCACCGGGGGCGTCGAGCAGCACCACGGGGACGCTCGCCGACATCGACTCGTCGGCGGCCGGTGCGTCGACCAGGATGCCGGCCGGCCGGAGCCGTTCGAAGCGCCGGACGTCGGCCGCGACCGGCTGTGCACCCCGCTCGGTGACGGAGAGCACGAGCTGGAACCGGTCGCCCAGGGTGTCGCGGACGCCACGGATGACCTCGGCGAAGAACGGGTTCGACAGGTCGGGGGCGATGAACACGACGAGGTCGCCGCTGCCGCGCGCCAACGAGCTGGCGGCGTGGTCGACGACGTAGCCGAGGTCGTCCACGGCGTCGCGGACCCGTGCAGCGATGGGGGCGGAGACCCGCCCGCGGTCCTTGCCGTTCACGACGAGGGAGACCGTGGCGATGCTCGTGCCCGCACGCTCGGCCACCATCGCAGCGGTCACACGACGGCTCGGGGCGGCGGGGGAGGGCACTCGTCGATGCTAGCGAGCACGGTGGTCGAACTTGACGTCAAGCGTTTGACGTGTTTCGATGTCAAACGCTTGACGCGCCGCGTCGCCAGCGCTCTGCCGGCCCGTGGATCCCCACCACGTCGAGCACTCACCTCGATTCCCCGAAGAAGTGGAGCGCCCAGCGTGCCCGATGCGACCCAGTCCGCCGCGAAGATCATCCTCGACTGCGACCCCGGCCACGACGACGCCGTGGCGCTCCTGCTCGCCCACGGCAGCCCGGCCATCGACCTGCTCGCCGTCACCACCGTCGTCGGCAACCAGACCCTGCCGAAGGTCACCCGCAACGCCCTGGCGGTCGCCCGCATCGCCGGCATCACCGGGGTGCCGTTCGCCGCCGGAGCCGCCCGCCCGCTGCTGCGCCAGATCGAGGTCGCACCGGACATCCACGGCGAGAGCGGCCTGGACGGCCCGATGCTCCCCGAGCCGTCGTTCGACCTCGACGAGCGCCACGCCGTCGACCTGATCATCGACACCGTGATGGCCCACGAGCCCGGCACGGTCACCCTCGTGCCGACCGGCGGCCTGACGAACATCGCCCTCGCCGCCCGCAAGGAACCCCGCATCGTCGAGCGCGTCAAGCAGGTCGTGCTCATGGGCGGCGGCGTGCACGTCGGCAACTGGAGCCCGGTCGCCGAGTTCAACATCGTCATCGACCCCGAGGCCGCGGCCATCGTGTTCGAGGCCGGCTGGGACGTCGTGATGGTCGGCCTCGACCTGACGCACCAGGCCCTGGCCACCCCCGAGGTCGCCGCGCGCATCGCCGGCGTCGGCACCGCCCCCGCCGCGTTCGTCGGCGAGCTGCTCGACTTCTTCGGCCAGACCTACAAGGACGCCCAGGGCTTCGACGCCCCGCCGGTCCACGACCCCTGCGCCGTCGCGTACGTGATCGACCCCACGATCGTCCGCGCCGTGAAGGTCCCGATCCACGTCGAGACCCAGGGCGCGCTGACCCTCGGCATGACCGTCGCCGACTTCCGCGCCCCCGCGCCCGAGGACTGCCGCACGAGCGCCGCGATGGAGCTCGACCACGGCCGGTTCTGGGACCTCGTCGTCGACGCCCTCGAGCGCATCGGCGAGACGGCCGACACCGGCTGGACCCCACGTGCCGCCGCCGACGCCGTCGAAGCCGGCATCACCACGACCCCGGAGCGCTGAACCCCCATGACCACCACCTCGACGAAGAAGTCGATCGGCGCCCTCACCGCCGCGCTCCTCGCCGCGTGCATCGCGTTCCAGCTGAACGCGAGCATGCTCAGCCCCGCCCTCGTCACGATGGCGCGCGAGCTCAACACCGACGACGCCACCATCGGCCTGTCGCAGACCCTGTACTTCACGCTCGCGGCGCTGTTCTCGCTGTTCCTGCCGCGGCTGTCCGACATCGTCGGCCGCAAGCGCGTGCTGATCGGCATGCTCGCCGTGATGCTCGTCGGCAGCATCGTCGCCGCGCTCGCGGTGAACGTGCCGATGCTGTTCGCCGGTCGCATCATCCAGGGCGTCACCGGTCCGGTCGTCCCCATCTGCCTGCTCGTCCTGCGCAACGAGATCAGCGACCCGAAGCGCTACGGCGCCGCCCTCGGGCTGCTGACCGCCGTGAACGGCGGCATCGCGGGCGTCGACGCCCTGGCCGGCGGATGGATCGCGACGAACTTCGGGTTCCGCGGGATCTTCTGGGTCATCGCCGTCGTCACCGTGATCGCCCTGCTCCTGGTCGCCGTCTGGGGGGTCGAGTCGAAGCCCTCGGCCGGTACCCGGATGGACTGGATCGGCGTCGTGCCCCTCGTGGTGAGCGTCGGTGCGCTGCTCACGGCGTTCAACGAGGCCGGCAAGCTCGGCGCGGCGAACCCCGTGCTCGTGGTCGGTGGCGTCGTCGTCGCGCTCGTCGCCTTCGCCGTGTTCTGGGCCGTCGAGTCGCGGGTGCGGGAACCCCTGGTCGAGACCAGGTTCCTGAAGCGCCGTGCGACCTGGGCACTCCTGGCGACGACGTTCCTGACGATGACCGGCGTCTTCGCCGTGGTCAACGGACTCGTCACGAGCCTCGCGCAGAACGGTGACGCCGGCTTCGGGATGGAGCCCGACCTGGCGTCGCTCGTGTTCCTCACCCCGTACGCGCTGGTCGGGTGGATCGTCGGACCCTTCGCCGGGCGCCTCGCCCCGACCATCGGGTACCGCGCCGTCCTGCGCGTCGGGCTGATCGGCAGCATCGTCTCGACCGTCCTGATGGCGTTGGTCGGCGTGCACTCGCTGCCCGTGCTGGTCACCGCGACCGTGCTCATCGGCATCACCTACGCCGGCATCGCGAACATCATCCTGAACGGCCTGGGCATCGTGCTGTCGCCGGAGTCGAACCCCGGGTTCCTGCCCGGCCTGAACGCCGGTGCGTTCAACCTCGGTGCCGGGGTCAGCTTCGCGGTCCTGCCCGCGCTGCAGATCGCGCTCGGCGTCGGCGGTTCCGCGGGCACCGCCGGGTACTCCGGTGGCATGCTGCTCGGGGCCGCGATCACGACCGTCGCGCTCGCGATCTCGTTCCTCATCCCCCGTCCGGAAGGTGCCGAGACCACGTCCGTCGCCCCGCAGAAGGAGACCGTCCGTTGACCGAGAGCATCGTCGTCGTCGGGTCGCTCAACGCGGACCTGGTGGTCCGCACCGCGCGCTTCCCCCAGCCCGGTGAGACCCTGCAGGGCTCCGACCTCGCGATCCTGCCCGGCGGCAAGTCCGCCAACCAGGCGGTGGCCGCCGGGAGGCTCGGGGGCACGGTGCGCATGATCGGTGCGGTCGGCGACGACGGGAACGGTGCGCTGCTCCGCGACTCCGTCGCGGCTGCGGGGGTCGACACGACGCACGTCGCGATCCGGGAGGGCGTCGCGACCGGCACCGCCGTCATCACGGTCGACGCCGCAGGCGAGAACACCATCGTGATCTCCGCCGGGGCGAACGGCACGCTGACGCCGGACGACGTGCCGGCCGACGCCTTCGCCGGCGCTGCGGTGCTCGGACTCTGCCTCGAGGTCTCGATCGACGTCGTCCTCGCCGCCGCCCGGGCCGCGCACGCCGCCGGCGTCACGGTGCTCACGAACCTGTCACCGTTCGGTGCCGTGCCGGCCGAGCTCCTCGAACTGACCGACGTGCTGCTGGTGAACGAGCACGAGGCCGCGGCGCTCGGTGACCACGGCGTCGCCCGGTCGATCGTCACCCGCGGCGGTGCCGGCTGCGTCGTGCACGACGGGGGTGCCGAGCCGGTGTCGATCGACGCCGTCCGGGTCGAGCCCGTGGACACCACGGGCTGTGGCGACGCCTTCATGGGTGCGGTGGCGCTGCGTCTGGCCGCGGGGGACACCCTCGTCGACGCCGCTCGGTTCGCGGTGGGGGTCGGGGCGTACGCCGCGACCAAGCCGGGCGCACAGGCCTCGTACCCGACCACCGCCGAGCTGGAGGCGTTCCTGCGGGCGTAGGACGGGCCTCCCGGCCGTGGGGTGACCGCGCGGCCCACTAGCGTTGAGTCCATGCGCGTGGGAGTCCTCGACATCGGGTCCAACACCGGCCACCTGCTCGTGGTGGACGCCCACGGCGGCGCCGCGCCGCTGCCGGCGTCCTCGTTCAAGCAGCCGTTGCGGCTGGCCGAGCACCTCGACGCCTCGGGCGCGGTGACCCGGCAGGGGATCGACGCCCTGACCACCTTCGTCGCCGACGCCGTCCGCGTCGCCGAGGAGCGCGGCTGCGAGGACATGCTCGCGTTCGCCACCTCGGCGGTGCGCGACGCCGGCAACTCCGAGGAGGTGCTCGCCCACGTCGAGGCCTCCACCGGGGTCGAACTGGCCGTCCTGTCCGGCTCCGACGAGGCCCGGCTGACGTTCCTGGCCGTACGCCGCTGGTTCGGCTGGTCCGCCGGTCGCCTGGCGGTCTTCGACATCGGCGGCGGCTCGCTCGAGATCGCCGGCGGTGCCGACGAGGCACCGGACGTCGCGTGGTCGATGCCGATCGGCGCCGCACGCCTGGCGCGCTCCTACTTCGCCGCCGGCACCCCGACCGAGGACGACGTCCGCCGCATCCGGCACGAGATCCGCGTCGAGATCGCCCGGGACGCCGGACGGCTGCTCCGATCGGGCCGCCCGGACCGAGCGGTGGCGACGTCGAAGACGTTCCGGTCGATCGCCCGGATCTGCGGGGCCGCGCCCTCGGCCGCCGGACCGCTCGTGCCCCGTGCCCTCGACGGCGACGTGCTGCGGCAGCGCCTGCCGGAGCTGCTCACGATGTCGGTCGACGAGCTCGCGGCGCTGCCGGGCGTCTCGGCGAGCCGCGCACACCAGGTGGTGCCCGGGGCGCTCGTCGCCGAGGCGTGCCTGGACATCTTCGACCTGCCGGCGCTCGAGATCTGCCCGTGGGCGCTGCGCGAGGGCGTCATCCTCGAGCGGCTCGACCAGTTGTCGGTGCTGGGCAACTCACAGTAGTGACCGATATGGTCAGGAGATGACCAAAACGGACACTTGCGGAGCGCTGGTCTCCGGGGCCCTCTGGACGGTGGCGGGGGTCGGCTGGCTCGTCGGCGAAGCCGTCTCGGCGTCGGCGTTCCCCGGCTACGACTACGCGACCAACTACATCTCCGACCTCGGCGTCCCCGACGTCGGCACGTTCCAGGGGCGGTCGATCGACTCACCGCTGCACGTGCTCATGAACACGACGTTCATCGGGCAGGGCGTCCTGTTCGGGATCGCAGCGGTGCTCGCCGCCGTGGTGTTCCGCGCCGCGTCCCGCCGTGCGCGGGTGGCGACCGCGGTCCTCGCCGTGGTCCACCTGGTCGGGATGGTCCTGGTCGGCTCGTTCCACGGCAGCCAGACGAGCACCGACGCCGGCACCATCGTGTTCCACGTGCTCGGCGCCGCCGCAGCGATCACGACCGGCAACCTCGTGGCGTTCACGACCGGCATCGGGTCCCGGGCGCTGCGGGCGCCGACGGCCTACCGGGTCGCGAGCGTCGTGCTCGGGATCGTCGGCCTCGTCTCCCTCGTGATGCTCCTCGTGGACTCGTCGTCGACGGTGATCGAGGTGCTCCCCGACGGCGTGTGGGAGCGTGCGTCCGTGTACACGATCGTCGCGTGGGAGCTCCTGACCGGGATCGCCCTGCTCGTTGCGGGGACCCGGCGCCTGCGGACGGCACGGGCCTCGGCGGTCGGCGCGTGACCCGGCCTGCGCGCCGTGCTCGGCCCTCCGCCGAGGAGATCAACGGGGGCGTCCTGGACATCACCGCCGGACTCATCGCCCGCCGCGGCATCAAGGACACCGCCGTGCAGGCCGTCGCCGACCAGGCCGGCTACTCGAAGGCGGGCATCCTCGCCCGGTTCACGAGCAAGGAGCTGCTCGTCGAGGCCGCGCTCGCGCAGTGCACCGCGCAGACCGAGGCGATCCGGGCAGTCGTCGCCGCCGCCCCCGCGGGGGAGGCCCGCGACGCCGCGGCGCTCGCAGGGATCGCCGACCTCGCTCTCGCCCGGCCGGGGTGGGCGGAACTCGCGCTCGCGGCGTTCACCCTGCGGCGCGGGGACGACGTCGGCGTCCGGCTCGAACCGGTCGCAGTGACGCTCCTCGACGTGTTCGGCATCGACATGGCCGACGCCACGGCCACCCCGCTCGACCGTCGGGCACGGGTCTCCGGGGCGTTCGGTGCGATCGTGATGCTCGCGCTGACGTACGAGACCGAGGCCTCTGCGACCGAGGCCCGCCCGCACATGCTGCAGGTCGGATGGGACGCCCTCGGCCACGACGGGCCCGTGCCGCTCGGGGTCGTCGGCTAGGCCCGCTCGGACCTCGGCGGTGCGAGCAGCCACGGACGGATCAGCTTCGTCACGAACGGCAGCACCCAGAACGTCATGATCGGCGTGAGCACGACGGTGGTGATGAGCACCCGGGGCAGGATCGCGACGTGCGCGAACGCGGGGACGAGCCAAGCCGTCAGGTACGTGAACGCGAGGTTCACCGGGAAGAAGCCGAGCCAGATGCTCACGGACTGCTTCCACCGCGGGGGAGCGCTCGAGGCCGGGGCGTCCTGCGGGACGTCGAACCACCCCTCGATGCCGGTGCGCTTCTCGACGCGGGACTCCACCACCAGGTCACGGCCCAGGTCGAGCCAGCGCAGCCGGTCGTCGGAGTTCTCCCACGTGGCCAGGGAGTCGTGGTCGGCGAACCGGTAGAGCATGTGCCACTCGCGGGACTGCGCGGTGGAACGCACCCACCCGGAGCCGAGGAAGCCGGGGTAGCGGTTCGCCAGGTTCACCCCGGACTGCACCCAGCGGGTGACCTCGGGGATGCGGTCGGGTTCGACCAGGCGGGTGACGGAGACGGTGACGGGCGGGCCTGCGGTCTCGGATGACGACTGCAGGCTCCCAGGCTCTTGTGGAGTCATCCGACCAGTGTCCCGGACCCGTGTTTCCGGCTCGTGACACGTGCCGCGGTCGTCGGCTGAACGGATCCGCGTCGTCCTTCGACCACCGTCCCAGGCGAGTGCAAGACGATCATCTGGCGAACGCGCCACCGAGAGGACCCCGATGACCGATCCCGAGCCCATCACCACCCTTATCGCCACCGTCGACGGGCCCGACGGCGGCACGTACGAGCTCCGGCGGCTGACGCTCCCGACGGGTGCGTCGACCGGCTGGCACCGCCATGACGCGCGTCAGACCGGACTGGTGGTGCGCGGCGCGCTGACGCACGTCACCGAAGAGGCGACACGGGTCGTCGGGCCGGGGCAGGCCCTGGTCGAGGAGCCACACGTCGTGCACGACGGCCGCAGCACCGGCACGGAGGACGCCGAACTGCTCTACGTCGCCCACCTCCCGGCAGGCGGAGTGGCGTCGACCCCGGGCGAGGCGCCACCGAGCGAGGGGCCGGTCCGCAGCGCGGTGGTTTCGGTCCCGCTGGGGCGGCCACGGTTCGTCCACGCCCTGCGCTACACCGCGATGTACGCCCCGAAGCCCTTCGCCGAGGCCCTGCTCGTCTACCGGGACAACGGCACGTACACGATCCTGTCCCCGGGTGAGGACCACCACGGCTGCTACGTCTCGGCGACCGATCCCGCGGAGGGGATGCGGCACGTCGCGTTCATGTCGTGGCCGTCCGCGGACTGGGGCCGGAACGTCGCGTCGCACACCCTGACCTTCGAGGCGGCGAGCGGCGCGTTCACCCAGGAGCTCCGGCTGCCGGGCGACCCGGTGCCGCGGGCACAGCACGGGTACGCGCTGCTCGTCGAGCACCCGGAGCGGATCGACACCGGTGCCGGGTGGACCGCCCTGCGCCAGGAACACGTCGGGGTGTTCACCACCCTGGAGCGGCTGGCGGGCGGCGGCTCGACCGCGGCCTGACCCCCGCCAGCGGTCAGCTCGCCTGCTTCTTGGCGGCGGGCTTCTTCGCCGGAGCCTTCTTGACCGGGGCCTTCTTCGGCGCCGACTTCGCGGGGGCCTTCTCGGCCGTGCTCTCCGCGGCCTTCTTGGCTGGCGCCTTCTTCGCCGGCGCCTTCCTGCCGGAGCCGGACGTGCCCGAGCCGGAACCGGACGACGACCGAGCGGTCGACGACGAACGCGACCCCGAGCCTCCTGTCCGCTTCTTGTCGACGGACGCACGCAGGGCGGCCATCAGGTCGAGCACGTCACCGCCCTCGTCGTCGTCGTCGTCGTCGACCTGGGCGCCGAAGGTCTTCTCGGTGTCGATGTCGTCGCCGGCCTCGAGCTTGGCGTCGATCAGCTGCTGCAGTTCCTCCTGGTAGGAGTCGGTGTAGCGGTCGGGGTCGAAGTCGGTGGACATGCTCTCGACGAGCGAGGACGACATCTTCAGCTCGTTGGCGCTGACCTTCACCGTCGTGTCGAGGGTCTTGAAGTCGGCCGCGCGGACCTCGTCGCCCCAGAGCAGCCCCTGCAGCAGGATGACCTCGTCGTGCACCCGGAGCACCCCGAGCCGGGTCTTCTGCCGCAGGGTGAACTGCACGATCGCCAGGCGGTCGGTCTTCGCCAGGGTCTCGCGCAGCAGCACGTACGCCTTCGGCGAGCGCGAGTCGGGCTCGAGGTAGTAGGTCTTCTCGAACATCATCGGGTCGACCTGCTCGACGGGCACGAACTCGAGCACCTCGACCTCGTGCGACTGCTCCTCGGGGAGCTGCTTGAAGTCGTCCGCCGTGAGCACCACGGTCTTGTCGCCGTCGTCGTAGGCACGCTGGATGTCCGCGTACTCGACCTCGTGGCCGAACTCGCACACCCGCTTGTACCGGATGCGGCCCTTGTCCTCGTCGTGGACCTGGTGCAGGGACACGTCGTGCGTCTCGGTGGCCGCGTAGACCTTGATGGGCACGTTGACGAGCCCGAACGCGATGGAGCCCTTCCAGATCGACCTCATGCGCACATGATGCCCGCCCGCACGCGTGCGTGCCCGGAGCCGTCGGTTCCTCCACAGGTCCGCGTCCGGGGGATCGTTCCACGGATGTCCGGTTCGCTGGGCCGCCGCGAGGCCGGCGCGAGCACGATGGGCCCATGAGCCAGCTCGACAAGCAGGACCCGCGCGACCAGTTCCCCCGTCCGCCGTTCCCCGCGCAGACCCAGCAGGGGTCCGGGCTGGCGAGTGCGATGGACCCCGCCCCCGACCACGGCGAGACGAGCTACCTGGGCACCGGGCGGATGCGCGGGTACCGGGTGCTCGTCACGGGCGCGGACTCCGGCATCGGGCGCGCTGCGGCGATCGCGATGGCGAAGGAAGGGGCCGACGTCGCCCTGAACGCCCTGCCCGAGGAACGCGAGGACCTCGAACAGGTCCGCGACGTCATCGGTGACCTCGGGCGCAAGGCGGTGCTGCTGCCCGGCGACCTGACGGACGAGGCCTTCTGCGACGTCCTCGTGCAGGACGCCGTCAGCGAGCTCGGCGGCCTGGACGCGCTCGTGCTGGTCGCGGGTCACCAGCAGGTGCACGAGGACATCACCGTGCAGAGCACCGAGGACTTCGACCGGACGATGAAGGTCAACCTGTACTCGCTGTTCTGGCTCGTCCGCGCTGCCGTCCCGCACATGGCGCCGGGGAGCTCGATCGTCACGACCAGCTCGGTGTCCGCGTACCAGCCGCAGGACCGCATGATCGACTACGCGGCGACGAAGGCCGCGATCATCACCTACACGAACGGGCTCGCGCGGCAGCTCGCGAGCAAGGGCATCCGGGCCAACACGGTGGTGCCCGGGCCGGTGTGGACGCCCCTGCAGCCGATCAGCTACCCGGGCGACGAGATCGCGGCGTACGGCCAGGACACCCCGTTCGGCCGTCCCGCCCAACCCGTCGAGCTCGGCAGCGCCTACGTCTACCTGGCCGGGCCCGAGTCGTCGTACACGTCCGGCACGACCCTGACGGTGGCGGGAGCGACCGGGGTGGCGCTGTGAGTCCCGCCTCGCGCAAGACCGTCGTCCTCGTCGGCGATCGGCGGCTCGCGCTCACGAACACCGACAAGGTGCTCTACCCCGAGACCGGCACCACGAAGGGCCGGGTGATCGAGTACTACGAGCGGGTCGCGCCGTGGATGATCCCGCACGTCAAGGACCGCCCCGTGACCCGCAAGCGTTGGGCCAACGGTGTCGAGGGCAAGGTCTTCTTCGAGAAGAACCTGCCCGACTCGGCCCCCGACTGGGTGCGGCACCACACGATCCACCACTCGGAACACGACAACGAGTACCCGATCGTCGACGACCTGCCGACCCTGGTGTGGATGGCGCAGCAGGCTGCGCTCGAACTGCACGTCCCGCAGTGGCGGTTCGGCCCCCGCGGCGCGCAGCAGAACCCCGATCGGCTCGTCCTCGACCTCGACCCGGGCGAGGGCGTGGGGCTGCCCGAGTGCGTCGAGGTCGCCGTGGCCGCGCGCGAGATCCTGCACGGCATGGGACTCGACCCGTACCCGGTGACGTCCGGCTCCAAGGGCATCCACCTGTACGCGGCCCTCGACGGCAAGGCGACGACCGCACAGGTCTCCGACGTCGCCCACGAGCTGGCCAAGGCCCTCGAGACTGACCTGCCGGACCTGGTGCTGTCGTCGATGAGCCGTGCCGAGCGGAAGGGCAAGGTCTTCGTCGACTGGTCGCAGAACAACGGCAACAAGACGACCATCGCCCCGTACTCGCTGCGCGGCCGCGAGCGGCCGACGGTCGCGGCACCCCGCACCTGGAAGGAGCTCGAGGAACGCGGGCTCGCGCAGCTCACGTTGGACGAGGTCCTCGAACGCCTGGAGGCCCGTGGGGACTTCCTGCACCCGGTCGCCTCCGCGTCGCTGGCCGTCGGGCGCGACGACCACGGCCACTGGGACAGCGACCGGACCGAGCGCGCGAACGACGCCGAGCAGCCCGCACGTGACCGGCTCGCCGCCTACCGGGCGAAGCGGGACGCCTCGAAGACGCCGGAGCCCGTTCCCGAGGGTGCACCCACCGTGCGGAAGGACGGCACTCCGACCTTCGTCATCCAGGAGCACCACGCCACCCGCGACCACTACGACTTCCGGCTCGAGCACGACGGGGTGCTGGTGAGCTGGGCCCTGCCGAAGGGCGAGCCCACCGACCCGGGCAAGAACCACCTGGCCGTGCAGACCGAGGACCACCCGCTCGAGTACGGGGCGTTCGAGGGCACGATCCCGAAGGACGAGTACGGCGGCGGCACGGTCACGATCTGGGACGACGGCACCTACGAGCTCGAGAAGTGGCGCGAGGGGCAGGAGGTCATCGTCACGCTGCACGGTCGGGCCGGTGGCGCTCGCCGCCTCGCGCTGTTGCACACCCGCGGCCGTGGGGGCGGGGACGAGAAGAACTGGCTGATCCACCGCACGAAGGAGCAACCCGAACGGCTGGCTGACGGCGGCGGCTCTGCCGGGCAGGCGGTGGCGCGACGGGCGGACCGGCCGTCGGACGGGCACGGCGGTGCACACCGCGCCGGGCAGCGACGGATCAGCGGGGCCGCGGACGCCGAGACCCCGCCGTCCGAGCGCCGGACGATGCAGGCGACCCTGGCCAAGGGCGAGCCCCGGCTGGACCCGGCGGACTGGGCGTTCGAGATGAAGTGGGACGGGGTGCGCGCCCTGGCGACGGTCCGCGACGGGTCGGTGACCCTGCGTAGCCGCAACGACAACGACCTGACGGCCCAGTACCCCGAGCTGCAGGAACTGGGCGAGCGGGCCGGCGTGGACGGCGTGTTCGACGGTGAGATCGTGGCCGTCGACGATCGTGGCCGCCCCTCGTTCCAGCTGCTCCAGAACCGCATGGGCCTGACGAAGGCGCGCGAGGTCCGGAGCGCGCAGGAGACGACGCCCGTGCGGTTCCTGCTGTTCGACGTGCTCGAGGCGGACGGGCACGAGCTCACGCGGCTCGGCTACGACGCCCGGCGGCAGGCACTCGAGACGGTCGTGGAACCCGGCGGTGCGATCGACGTGCCGCCGGCGGTGCAGGGCGACCTCGACGCGGTACTGGCTGCATCGCGCGAGCAGGGCCTCGAAGGCGTCGTCGCGAAGAAGCGGTCGTCGAAGTACGCCGAGGGACGGCGGTCCGAGGCCTGGCTGAAGCGCAAGCACCACGCCACGCAGGAAGTCGTCGTCGGCGGTTGGAAACCGGGCAGCGGGCGACGTGCCGGCGGGATCGGGTCGCTGTTGCTCGGGGTGCCCGGCCCCGACGGCCTGGAGTACGTCGGCAAGGTCGGCACCGGGTTCCGTGACCGCGACCTCGACGAGATCGCCGGTGTCCTCGCACCGCTGGAGCGCAAGACCCCGCCGTTCGTCGATGTCCCACGACCTGACGCGCGTGATGCGCACTGGGTCACGCCGAAGCGCGTCGGCGAGGTCGAGTTCGCCGAGTGGACCGGCGACGGACGGCTCCGGCAACCGTCCTGGCGAGGGTGGCGGGTGGACAAGGACCCGGACGACGTCCTGCGGGAGACCTGACCCGAGCCCCGCCTTCGGGGCCACATGCGTGCGCATGGGGTCCGCCGCTGGCGAACATCCGTCCCCCGTCCGGAGCCTCCGCGGGGGACAGTATCGGCACCGCTGGCCACAATCGGCCATCGGCTGTTACGTTCGCGGGGACGAAGGGGGCTCCGAGGATGAACTCGAGCAAGTACCTGCCGCCCTACACGGCTGCAGAACGCGTCGCGATCACGGGGGACGACCTGTCGCAGCGCACCGTCGAACCGGGCACCGGCACCACGGAGACCGAGGTCCGGTACGCGGACTTCCTCGCCGACGAGGACGACGACTGACGAAGACGACGACTGACGAAGACGACGGCTGACGAAGACGACGACTGACGGGGGAGCCCTGAACGCCTGACCGCTCGACGGGCCCGACAGACCCGACGGCCCGCACGCTGGATCAGGGAGCGCACGGACCGTCGCCGAGGCACGTGACCAGCCGGTTCAGGGAGACCGACCACGAAGCCCCGCACCGGGCTCGCCGAAGCGACACTCGGTGGGTCCACTGGTGAGACGTGCCGAGTGAGCGTTTCGTCACGCGGGGGCAGAGAAAAATCGCCGGGCGACCTCGATGGTCACCCGGCGATCTCGTCCGTGCGCGGGATCCTGTCGGACCAGGACCGCGTCAGGCCGCGGGCGCAGGCCCGTCGGTGGGCACCGCGTGGTCGGCCACGGGTGCGTCCTCTTCGATGAGCTCGTCCTCTTCCGGTTCGACCACCTCGGTCGCGGCGGCCTTGGCCTCGTCGATGGCCTCCTGGGAACGGCGGAGCAGGTCGTCGTCGTGTGCTGCCTGATCGGTCATGCCAGCAACCTACGCGGGCGTCCCTGTGTCGGCGTCCCGGCGACGGGCATCGTGGGTCGGGTCAGGGCGGCCGGTGTGCGGGGGCTCGAAGTCCACCGCGGACGTCGGTGCGGGGGTCGAGGGCATCGCGGGAGCGGCCGGGGCACCGAACGCATCAGCGGCGTCGAGCACCGCACGGGTGGCGGCGACAGCTGTCCGGAGCGCATCGCGGACGGGCATCGCCCGGTGCGCCGGGGTCCGGACCTCGACGCCCCACGGCTCGGCGAACCCGAGTTCGCGCACGGTCCGGACGAAGCCGGGCAGGTCCCACGCTCCGGCACCGGGCAGGTAGCGTGCCGTCCGGGACTCCTCGGCGAGGGTCATCCCGCTCGGGGTGTGCAGCAGTCCGTCGCTCAGCTCGACGGCTGCGAGGACCCCCGGTGCGACGCCCTGCCGGATCGACGCGAGGGTGGAACCGCCGCGGAGTGCGTGCATGGCGTCGATGAGCAGGCCGCCGTTCGGGTGTCCGGCGGCGGCGACGAAACGGGAGGCCCGTTCGATCGTGGGCAGGTTCGACCACGGTTCCGGTTCGAGCACGAGCTGCGCTCCGACCGCCTCGGCCTGGTCGGCGAGCACGACCCAGTCGTCGGCCATCGTCGCGGGGGAGGCTCCGGGCAACGAGGTGTCGGCGCGCGCCACCACCTGCCAGGCGCTCAGCGTCGCCGCGGCCTCGAGCACGACACCGCGGTCGGCATCCTCGTCCTGGGTGCGGCTCGTGCACGTCCACCAACGGTCCAGCGGTCCGAGCTGGACCCAGACGATGCCCGCGGCGTCGAGCATGCGCCGCAGTTCGGCGAAGCCCGTCGTCGCGCGGACCTCGTGCAGGTCGTCGAGGGACAGCGACAGGCCGGCGAACCCGGCGGCGCCGACGGCGTGCACCCGGTCGCGGACGCTCTCGTCGCCCGCCCACGTCCAGGACGTGGCGAGCAGGTCGTGTTCCAGCACGGTGGTACCTCCGGCAGTCCCGGGGTGTCCGCGTCGCCCCGTCGCGATGCGCCGCCCCGTGTCCGCCGCGGGCCCCACCCGCGACGATGCCCAAGGATTACCCGTTCTGCCTGCGAACGCTCCCAGCCCGTCGACACATCGCCGACACGTGCCTCAGACGATCCGGGTCCGGACCTCGCCGACGCCGGCGATCGTGCCGACGAGCACGGCGCCGCGGTCGAGCACGCCGACACCGTCAGGAGTGCCGGTCATCACGAGGTCGCCGGGCGCGAGCGCCACGGACCGTGACAGGGCCGCGATCGTCTCGCCGACCGACCAGATCTGGTCGGTCAGGTCGCCAGACTGCCGGAGCTCGCCGTCCACCGTCAGCTCGATCGCGCCGCTGGTCGGGTCGACGTCGGCCGCCGGGGTGAGCGCCCCGATCGGTGCCGAGGCGTCGAAGCCCTTGGCCGTGTCCCACGGTCGTCCGAGTCGCTTCGCCTCGGCCTGCAGGTCTCGGCGGGTGAGGTCGATCCCGACGGCGTAGCCCCACACGTGTGCGAGCGCGTCGGTGGCGGCGATGTCCGTGCCGCCGGTGCCGATCGCGACGACGAGCTCGACCTCGTGCTCCAGTTGCTGCGTCAACGGCGGGTACGGGGTGTCTGCGCCGTCGACCACGACCGCGTCGGCCGGTTTGGTGAAGAAGAACGGCGGCTCGCGGTCCGGGTCGTGGCCCATCTCGCGGGCGTGCGCGGCGTAGTTCCGGCCGACGCAGAACACACGGCGGACGGGGAAACGCGCGCCCGTCGTCGTGGGCACGGTCGGGAGGCTCGGGGCCGGGATGACGAGTTCGGTCACGGTCCCAGCGTGGCAGGCGCGCAGAGCATCGGTTCAGCTCTCACCGAAGGACGCCTCGTCCTTGAGCTTCCGCGCCCGTGCGCGCTCCTGGCGTTCGCGCCATTCGATGCGCGCCTGACGGAGCTCTTCCTCGGCGCCCTTCGCCCGCATCATGGGCCCGTAGTGCGGGTCCGCCAGCAGTGCGGGCGTCGTCAGTTCGCGTCCGTCGAGCCAGCGCTTGAAGTCCTTGTCACTCAGCTTCGAGATCACCGTTCGCTCCTTCGATCGTCGCTGCGGTCAGGTCGTCGAGTGCCTGGCCGACCCAGCGGTCGTCCGCGGTCGTCCAACTGCGGGTCACCAGCGCAGCGGACATCACACCCGCAGCCGCGCGCTCTCCTTCGTCGTCCGAGGTCGCCCGGTCGGCGACCCATGACCAACGCTGCCACCACAGGTCGCGGTGCACCGAGAACTCTGCATTTCGCCGTCCGGCGCGCCCGTCGAGCACCGAGGCGACGAGCGCACCCAGCGCGACGGACGCGCTCGTGACCGACACGAGCGCGCTGATCCAGCCGATGTCCATGCCGGAACCCTGACAGCAAGGAACCGGCCACGCGGCGGGCGTGACCGGTCCTGTGGAGGGTGCTCCGGGCCTCCCGGCCTGTGGAGGAGTGCGTCAGTTGCCGGGTGCGGCCGCCTCGGTCTCGCCCGCACCGGGGTCACCGCCGGTCCCGCCGCTGGCGGGCTCGTCCTGGGGCCAGCCCGCGAACTCCCAGCCCGCGAGCGACGGGTGGTCCTCGCCCTTCGTGTACGCGAACGTCCGCGCAGCGTCCCGCGCTCCGGACAGCTTCGTGAGCAGGTCGGCGTGCGCCTCGGCGTCCACCCGCGTCAGGGCATCGTGGGCCAGGGCGAAGCGGTCCATCTCGTTGCGCATGAGCATGTCGAACGGCGAGGTCGTCGTGCCCTGCTCGAGGAACCCGTGCACGTGCAGGTCGTCGTGCCCGTTCCGGCGGTACGTCAGCTGGTGCACGAGGGTCGGGTACCCGTGGAACGCGAAGACCGTGGGCGTGCCGGGCAGGAAGAGCGCGTCGTACTGCTCGTCCGGGATCGGGTGCTCGTGCTTGCGCGGGTCACCGAGCGCCAGCAGGTCGACGACGTTGAGCACGCGGACCCCGACGCCGGGAGCGTGCTTCCGGATGATGTCGGTGGCGGCGATCGCCTCGACCGTGGGGACGTCACCGGCACAGGCGAGCACGACGTCGACCTTCCCGACGGCCTGCTCGGTGCCGGCGAAGTCCCACACGCCGAGTCCGGCCTCCGCGTGCGCGACCGCGTCGTCGAGGGACAGGAAGACCGGCTCCGGGTGCTTGCCCGCGACGATCACCTCGATGCGGTCCGTGGTCTCCATCGCGTGCGCGGCGACGGCGAGCAGCGTGTTGGCGTCGGCCGGCAGCTTGATCCGGACGAGGTCCTGCTGCTTCGACGCGACGACGTCGAGGAACCCGGGGTCCTGGTGGGAGAACCCGTTGTGGTCCTGTCGCCAGACGTGCGACGAGAGCAGGAGCGACAGGTTGGACACCGGCACCCGCCAGTCGATGTCGGTCGAGGACTCCAGCCACTTGGCGTACTGCCCGACCATCGAGTCGATGATGTGGGCGAACGCCTCGTAGGTGTTGAGCATCCCGTGCCGACCGGACAGCACGTAGCCCTCGAGCATCCCCTCGAGCAGGTGCTCGGACAGGACCTCGGTGACCCGGCCGCGTGCGGCGAGGTGCTCGTCGCCGGCGGCGCGCTGGGCCCGCCAGACGCGCGAGGTCACGTCGAAGACGGCGTCGAGCTTGTTCGAGATCGTCTCGTCCGGGCCGAACAGCCGGAAGGTCGAGGCGTTCTTCTCGATGAGTGCGGCGAGCCAGGGGCCGAGCGTGCCCGTGGCGGACGCCGTGGAACCGACCTCGACCGCGTACGGCTCGAGTGGCGGCCGATCGAGCGCGGTCCGCAGCCGACCGCCGTTGCCGTGCGGGGTGGCGCTCATCCGCTCGTCACCGGTCGGACGGATCGTGGTCATGATGCCGACCGGGTGGCCGTCCTCGTCGAAGAGCTCCTCGGGGCGGTACGAGCGCATCCACTCCTCGAGCTGGGCGCGGTGGCCGTCGTCCTCGCGCACCGCGGGCAGCGGCACCTGGTGTGCGCGGAAGGTCCCCTCGACCTGCTCGCCGTCGACCTCCTTCGGGCCGGTCCAGCCCTTCGGGGTGCGCAGGACGATCATCGGCCAGCGCGGACGCAGGTCGGCGGCACCGGCCGGCTGCCCCGCGGCGGCACGGGCGGCCTGGGCGCGGGCAGCGGCCTGGATGTCGTCGATGCCGGCGAGTGCGCGTCGCAGGGCACCGTCGAACAGGGCGTGCACCGCGTACGGGTCGTCGTCGACGCGGCGGGAGTCGACCACGATCGGGTCGTAGCCGAGCCCGCGGAAGTACGCGGTGAGGTCCTCGTCGGGGATGCGGGCCAGGACGGTCGGGTTCGCGATCTTCCAGCCGTTGAGGTTGAGGATCGGCAACACGGCACCGTCGGACACCGGGTCGAGGAACGTGTGCGCCTGCCACGACCCGGCGAGCGGACCGGTCTCGGCCTCACCGTCACCGACCACGCACGCGACGACGAGGTCCGGGTTGTCGAGCGCCGCACCGTAGGCGTGCGACAGCGAGTAGCCCAGCTCACCGCCCTCGTTGATGGAGCCGGGCGTCTCCGGGGCGGCGTGCGAGGGGATGCCGCCGGGGAACGAGAACTGGCGGAAGAACCGCTGCAGGTCGACGTCCTGGTACAGCTCGTTCCACGTGCCGTCCAGCCAGGCGTTCGCGTTCATCGCCGGGCCGCCGTGCCCCGGGCCGCAGATGTACAGGAACTCGCGCCCGGTCTCCGTGATCAGCGCGTTGCAGTGTGCGTACACGAGGTTCAGTGCGGGGGAGGTGCCCCAGTGGCCGAGCAGCCGCGGCTTGACGTCGTCGGGTTCGATCGGCCTGGTGAGCAGCGGGTTGTCCAGCAGGTAGATCTGCCCGACCGTCAGGTAGTTGGCGGCGCGCCACCAGGCGTCGACCGCCCGGAGCCGGTCGGTGGTGGAGATGTGTGCTGGAGCCATGGGTACACGGTACGAAACACCGGGTTGCGGCACCTCAGGAAACTCGTCCCAAACCGTTCGGGCGGGGGTACCGAATCACTTGCACAGGGCAAACGCCCAGGGCGCTCTCCGGTCACAGTTGGCCGGGCTGCAGCTTGTACACAGCAAGCGTGCACACCACGTGCACATTCGGCCACCGGCCGGAGCGCCTCCAGAGCAAAGGACTGATCACGATGCGTAAGAGCCTCAAGACCTCCATCACCCTCGCCACGACCGGCGCCCTCGTCCTCGGCGGTGCCGCGTTCGGGATCTCCTCCGCCCAGGCCGCGACCCCGAACGTGCACACGGTGTCCTCGTCGTCGTCGAAGATCCCCGCACCCGTCGCCTCGGTCCCCGAGGTCCTCGGTGGCTCGACCGCCGTGAAGCTCGACTCCGGCTTCACCGACGCCCTCACCGCCCTGAAGCTCACCCCCGGCGTCTCCGGCGACGCGACCCTGGCTGACGGGTCGGTGTCGTTCCCGATCACCGCCGGGTCGGTCACCTACTGGTCCCCGGACGGCAACTACCGCCCGTACGTGCAGGGCCTGCTGAACCACGATGACTCGGGGCTGACCCTGAAGGCCGGCGACACCACCGTCACGCTGGAGAACTTCGTCGTGAACCCGGGCTCGTCCAAGCTCTACGGCGACGTCCTCGTCAACGGCAAGGTCGCCGCGGCCAACGCGTTCCTGTTCGAGCTGCACGGCGGCTCCCTCAAGCCCCTCCAGCTCGAGGGCGACAACGCCATCCTCACCGGCACCACCGTCCACATCTCCGAGGACGCCGCGGGCCTGCTGAACAAGACCTTCGGCACCGACGCCGTCAAGCGTGGCCTGCTTGTCGGCACCGCCACCATCACCGCCCAGATCAAGTAACACCCCGCACCACCACAGTCGGCCCGGACCACGCAGCAGCGCGGTCCGGGCCGACTTGCGTTTCGCGTCGAGCGTCTCGGGCGCACGCCGGGCCGGCGGCAGCCGCCGTCGTCACGGGCTGGGCGACACCTCACGCGCTCACGTTCGCGAGAACTGTCGCTCAGCGCGAAATCTCGCCCCCGGACCGGACCGGACCGCACCACGGCGCCGCTCAGCCGCGCCGCCACCACCGCCGTGGCTTCGCCTCGAGCCGCGCCTGCTCCGCAGCCCGCGCGGCAGAAGCCATGCGCGCCTCGCGGCGCTCCCGCCAGGCGAGCACCTCAGCCTCGACGTCGCGCATCGGCGTCACCACCGGCGGCCCGCCGAGCAGCTGCCGCCGGGCCTCCTTCACCCGGGCGTTGAAGTCCACGAGGACGTCGCGCACGTCGGTCTCGAGCGACAGGGCATCGAGGGCGTCATCGAGTTCGGCGTCCTCGGTCCGCAGCGCCAGGGCCGGCGGCGCGATGCCCCGGATGTCCTCACGCTCGATCTTCGACTTGATCCACCAGTCCGGGTCGTGCTGCCCGTCGAGGCCCGGCAGCGGCTTGCCGTGGTACGGGTTGCCCTCGAAGACCCCGCGGCGCTCGGCCTCCGCGATCTGGGCCCGGGCGTGCGCGGCGACGTCGGCGGCCTTGAGCAGCCGACGCTCCTCACGTTCCGAGCGCACCTCGTCGGGATCGAGCGACCCCCGCTCGATCTCCTGGTCGACGAGCTGCTGGTAGCGGTAACGGGCGGCCCTGCGGAGCCGGTCCATCCGTGCATCGACGTCGTTCATCGTCAGACCATGATGCCCCGCGCCCCCGAGGGGCCGTCCAGCCCGGTCAGGACTCTTCTGAGACTTCTTCGATGGTCAGCGCGGCCTGGATGAGCGCCAGGTGTGACAGCCCCTGCGGGAGGTTGCCCATGAAGTCCCCGTCGACGGCGCTGAGCATCTCGCTGAACAGCCCGACGTCGTTCGCCTGCGCGACCATGTCGTCCATCAGCTGCTTCGCGTCGTCGATGCGTCCGACGCACGCGAGCGCGGCGGCGAGCCAGAACGAGCACGCCACGAAGGGGGACTCCTCGTCCTGGATGCCGGAGTACCGGTACACGAGCGGCCCGTGCTGCAGCTGCTCCTCGATGGCGCGGATCGTGGACTCCATGCGCGGTCCGCGGTCGAACGCCGACATCGCGTGCAGCAGGATCGAGCAGTCGAGCGCGTCGGTGCCCGGGTACATGACGTAGTGGCCGAGCTCCTCGTTCCACCCGTTCTCGGCGACCCAGTCCTCGATGAGCTCGCGGTTCTCGATCCACTTCTCGCGCGGGCCGTCGATCATCCCCGCGTCGTGCAGCTCGACCGCCGCGTCGAGCGCCTGCCAGCAGCCGATCTTGCTCGTCGTGTAGTGCTGTGCCTCCTGCAGCTCCCACATGCCCGAGTCCGGCTCCACCCAGCGGTGGCACGCGTCGTCGGCCAGTTCCTGCAGCACCGCGGCCGTCTTGCGGTCGAGCACGTTGCCGGCTCGGACGTACTGGCGCATGATCTCGAACACGTCGCCCCAGACCCCGAGCTGCAGCTGGTCACCGGCGCGGTTGCCGATCGTGACCGGTCCGATGCCGTTCCATCCCGGGACGTCGCGTTCCTCGACGGTGTCGCTCTTCGACCCGTCGAGCCCGTAGAAGATGGGCATCGTCTCGTCGTGCTCGGCGATCGTGCGCATCACCCACGACACGGCGGCGTGCGTCTCCTCGCGCAGGCCGAAGCGGGTGAGCGCGTGCACCGTGTACGCCAGGTCGCGCACCCAGGCGAACCGGTAGTCCCAGTTCTTGCCGCCGGTGCGGTCCTCGGGCAGGCTCGTCGTCGGGGCCGCAGCGATGGCGCCGGTGGGGGAGAAGATCAGGAGCTTCAGGGCGAGGGCGCTGCGCTGGACCGCGTCCGACCAGGGGCCGTCGTAGCTGAACTCCTTCGACCAGGTCGACCAGTTCTCGATCGTGCGGTCGACCCCTTCGAGCGTGCGCTCCGGCTCGGGCAGGAAGATCGGCTCGTCGTACGTGCCGACGATGGTCAGGATCGACTTCGAGCCCTCGGTCGTCGAGAACCGCCCGGAGAACCGTGGCCCGTCGTCGTGCACCGGTTCGAAGCCCTGCTCGACGATCGCGATGGTCACGCCGTCGACGCCGATCACCGTGCCGTTCGCGGTGTCGAGTCGGCGGGGCTCCGCGGTGTTCAGGATCGTGCCGGGCACGACCGCCCACTCCATCTCGACCGAGCCGTCGACCCCCTGCACGCAGCGGCCGATCTCGGCCCAGGGCAGCCGTCCGGCCACTCCGGTGACCATGGCGTCGGTCACGGTGGCGGTGCCGGACGGGGTCGTCCAGGTCGTCACGAGCACGTTCGTGCCCGGCAGGTAGGCGCGGGACACCTGCGCCTGGTCGTCCACGGGCCGCAGGGCGACGTGTCCGCCGTGCTCGGCGTCGACGATGCTCGCGAACACGGGCGGTGAGTCCATCGACGGGATCGGCAGCCAGTCGATCCGGCCGTCGAGCGCGATGAGGGCGACCGTCCGCCCGTCGCCGATCGCGCCGTACGAACGGAGCGGGACGTACCCGTTCGTCCGTTCCTCGTTCTCGGTCGCGTCGGGGGTGTCTCGCGTGCGCTCGGTCATGCGTCCAGCCTGCCCCGGCCCCGGTGGCGACCATCAGGCGGACGTACCCCTCGTGGAGAACGCACGCCGGGCCTCCAGCCTGTGGAGAACCGCCGGAGAACCGCCGGAGCACCGCCGGAGCACCGCCGGAGCACCGCCGGAGCACCGCCGTAGCACGCCGGGGAAGCGCCAGAGCACAGCCGACACGCCCACGTGACTTGCGCATCCCGGGCGTGTCGCACTAGCGTCGTCCTCCTGCCGATCGGCAGACCGCCCGCCCCGGGCACACCGGAAGGACCGCGCATGCGCGCCGTGCAGCACAACGAGGAACGCGTCGAGCTCCAGCTCGCCGCGGCCGCCGTGCTGCCCGAGCAGCAGTGGTCCCTCAGCTATCCCGCGTAGGCACGCGACGTCCCCCGACGCCCCGTGCCCACCCGGCCCGGGGCGTTCGTCAGCACCGCCTCCTTCCGTCCGCCACGTCCGGCGACGACCAGGAGGCCCGGCGTACGACCGTCTCGGACCGTCACCTCGACCGTCACGAAAGCGAGACGACACCATGAAGAAGATCAACGACCGATTGCTCAGCTGGGCCTCGATGCTCGAGGACAACACCGAGCAGCAGGCCCGCACGACCGCGCGCATGCCGTTCGTGTTCCCGCACCTGGCCCTCATGCCCGACGCACACCTCGGCCTCGGGGCCACCGTCGGGTCCGTCATCCCGACCCTCGGCGCGATCATGCCGGCGGCCGTCGGCGTGGACATCGGCTGCGGCATGATCGCGGTCCGAACGCAGTTCACCGCCGCGGACCTGCCCGCGGACCTGCAGGGCCTGCGCGAGCAGATCGAGCGCGCGATCCCGCTGTCGGCCGGTGCGTCGAACCGGAAGATCGTGGCGACCGCCGCACCCCGGATCGCCGAGCTCGAGGCGATGGCCGAGACCGCCGGGTTCGACCCGGACGGCGTGCACGGCGGGTGGCGGAACCAGCTCGGCACCCTCGGGTCCGGCAACCACTTCATCGAGGTCTCCCTCGACGAGCAGGACCGGGTCTGGCTCTTCCTGCACTCCGGATCGCGTGGGGTCGGCAACAAGATCGCGCAGCGGCACATCAAGGTCGCCAAGAAGGCGATGGAGCGGTGGTGGATCCAGTTGGCGGACCCCGACCTGGCGTACCTGGTCGAGGGCACGCCGGAGTTCGACCGGTACATCGCCGAGCTCCGGTGGGCCCAGCACTTCGCGCTGCTCAACCGCGAGGAGATGATGGACCGCGTCGTCCGGCAGCTGTCCGAGGCCGTCGGCACGCCCGTCGACGAGCTCGAGCGGATCAACTGCCACCACAACTTCACGCAGCGTGAGACGCACTGGGGCAAGTCCGTGTGGGTGTCGCGCAAGGGTGCGATCCAGGCGAAGGCCGGTCAGCCCGGCCTGATCCCCGGGTCGATGGGCACCGCGTCGTACGTGGTCGAGGGACTCGGCAACAAGCCCTCGCTCGAGTCGTCCCCGCACGGTGCCGGCCGGCTGTTCTCGCGGAGCGCGGCCCGGCGGACCTTCACCCACGAGCAGCTGCGCGAGGCGATGACCGGCATCGAGTACCGCGACACCGACGCGTTCCTCGACGAGATCCCGGCGGCGTACAAGCCGATCGACCAGGTCATGGCGGACGCCGAGGACCTCGTGTCGATCCGGCACACCCTGCGGCAGGTCGTCAACGTGAAGGGCGACTGAGACGCGCCCACCGACGGACGGGAGGCCCGTGGCGGCACCGCCACGGGCCTCCCGTCCGCCACGTGGCGGACCGCACGGCCCGGCGCGCCCCGGACAGGACGGCACGCGTCGGGCACGCTGGGGCGTGATGAGCGACACGGCGGAGCACGCGGCGAAGGAAACCGGACGACAGGTCCGGCGAGCGGCCGACAGCCGCTGGTTCGAGGTCACGGCACGCGCCGGGTTCGTCGGCAGCGGCATCGTCCACCTGCTGATCGGGTACCTGGCGATCCTGCTCGGGATCGGCAACGCGTCCTCCGGCGGCGAGACGGACCAGTCCGGTGCGCTGCAGCAGATCGCCGCGGTCCCCGGCGGGGTGTTCCTGCTCTGGCTGATCGCCGTCGGCACCGCCGCACTCACCGTGCGCCTGATCGTCGAGGCGATCGTCGGCGGCCGTTCCGACACCACCCGGGGCTGGCTCGCCCGGCTGAAGGACGTCGCGAAGGCCGTGGTCTACGGCGTGATCGCGTACTCGGCGGCCTCGTACGCGCTCGGTGCCGGGTCGAGCTCGAGCAGCTCGTCGCAGAGTGCCGCGGCGAAGACCCTGGCGACGCCGGGCGGGGTGTTCGTGCTGCTCCTCGCCGGGGCGATCGCGGTCGCGGTCGGCATCGGCCTCGTGGTGATCGGCTGCCGCCGGTCGTTCCGCAAGCAGATCACGCGACCGTCGGGTCAGCTCGACCGTGTGGTCACCGTGCTCGGCGTCGTCGGGTACGTCGGCAAGGGGATCGCCGTGGTCATCGTGGGCGTGCTCATCGCCGTCGCCGGCCTGCAGAGCGACCCCGACCAGGCCACCGGCCTCGACGCCGCGTTCGACGCCGTGCGGAGCATGCCCGGTGGGGTGTTCGTCCTCGTCGCGATCGGCATCGGGTTCCTGGCCTTCGGCGTCTACAGCTTCTTCCGCGCGCGGTTCGCCCGCCTCTGACCCGCGGGTGCACGGACGACCGGACCGGCGCGGACCTTCGCGCTGCGCGACACCTCACGCGCCGAAGCGGGCGTGAGGTGTCGCGCAGCCCGTGAACTCGCCGCCGCCGCCGCCCCCACGCCTGAGCGAGCACGGACCGTCCCCGCGGTAGACGGGGCCGATGAGCACGAACGTCACGACCGGCCCCGCGACCGTCTTCGCCGACGCCCGAGCGGTCCTCGCCGAGAGCATCGTCTGGGACCCGTCCGCACAGCTGCTCCGGTGGGCCGACATCACCCTCGGCACCCTCAACACCGCCGAGGCCGACGGCACGGTGCGGTCGAGCGTGCCGCTGCCGCCCCCGCTGGCGAGCTTCCAGCCCCGGGCCTCCGGCGGGTTCGTCGCGGCCCTCGGGGACACCGTCGTGGTGACGGACGAGCAGGGTGCCGTGGAGCGCGAGATCGCCCGCGTCACCCACAGCACCTCGGGCAACCGGTTCAACGAGGGCAAGTGCGACCCGTTCGGCCGGTTCCTGGTCGGCAGCATGAACGTGACGACCGGCGAACCCGACGCGGCGCTCTACTCGATCGAGGCCGACGGCACGACCCGGGTGCTCCGCGGCGGCTTCGGCGTGACGAACGGCATGGAGTGGTCGGAGGACGGCAGCACGATGTACGTCACCGACACCAGCGCCTCGACGGTCTTCCGCGGGTCGTACGGCGCGGACGGCGAGCTCGGCGAACTCGAGCCGTTCATCGTCGGTCACGCGCACGACGGCCTGGTCCGCGACGACGAGGGCTGTTTCTGGAGCGCGATCTACGGCGGTTCCCGCGTCGAGCGCTACGGGCCCGACGGCTCGCACCTGGAGACGGTGGAGCTCCCCGTCGCCAACCCGACCTCGGTGGCGTTCGGCGGTCCGGACATGTCGACGCTCTTCGTCGGGACGGCCCGCGAGAACCTCACCGAGCAGGACCTGGAGCAGGCGCCGCGGTCCGGTGCGGTCTTCGCGGTGCCGACGACGGTGCACGGGTTCCCCGCGAACACCTTCAGCGGCTGAGCACGTCGTCGCCGCCCGCGCGGACGGCGGCCGGGTATCCTGGGCGACCGCTCGACCGGAGGAGACCCACGTGGACGACGAACGCCAGGCACGCCGGCCGGACCCGGCCGGCGAGCTCGCCCAGGCCGAGGACGCCGACGTCACGGTGCAGGTGGACCGGGTCGCGGTCGACGGCACCTACGTCCGGGTGAGCTCGATCGGCGAGCCGGGCGCGCGGGCCTTCGTGCTGGTCGCGGGCCTGGGCATCGCGTCGACCTACTACGAGCGGCTCGCCCCGCACCTCAACGAGAACGGTCCGGTGCACGCGCTCGACCTGCCGGGGTTCGCCGGCGTCCCGCGGTTCCGCGGGAAGGTCTCGATCGAGCGCTACGCGGACGCGGTCGAACGGGTCATCGACGACCTCGGGCTCCAGGACCCGGTCCTGGTCGGGCACTCGATGGGCACGCAGGTCGTCACCGAGGTCGCCGCCCGCCGTCCGGGGATCTCCGACCTCGTGCTCATCAGCCCGGTGGTCGACTCGTCGGCACGCACGGTCCGGCAGTCGGCGTTCCGGTTCCTGCGGTCGACGCTGCACGAGCCCGCCGCGGTCCGGTGGCACGGCATCACGGCGTACGCGCTGTGCGGGTGGCACTGGTTCCGGAAGGTCCTGCCACGGATGATCGCGTTCCCGATCGAGGAGCGCGCCGCCCACGTGCAGGCCCGCACCCTGATCGTCCGCGGTGAGCACGACGCGATGGTGCCGCGGGACTGGGTCCGCCGGCTGGCGCGGGTGTTCCCCTACGCGGTCCTCCGCGAGGTCGTCGACGGCGCACACTCGGTCATGCACGCACAGGCCGACGCGGTCGCGCGGCTCGCGGTGGCGCACGTCGACCACCGGATCCCCGACCGGGGCGTGTCGTCGCTGCAGCGGGTGCGCGACCACTCGACGTCGTCGGACCTGGCGCGGCTCAGCCCGGGGGACGCCTGGTTGCTGGTCAAGTCGCGCTTCATCGAGCTGTTCGGGATGGCCCGGAACGACGACGAGACGCTCGAGGCGGCCAAGTCCGCGCACGCCGTCGCGATGGCGGACGGCGACGACCTGCCGGTCGACCCGGCGGACCGCCGGGCGGTCGTCGACGAAGTCGCGCCGGAGTCGAAGTAGCCAGCACCGTCGCAGCAGCACACCGTCGAACCAGCGCGCGTCGCGATCTGCGGGCGACCGCCTGGAGGCCCGGTGCCGGTCCGACGGACCGGCACCGGGCCTCCAGGGCGTCGCGACCACCGCGACGGGCGAGCGGTCAGGGCGCGATGCGGCCCGGCAGCATGTCGGGCGTCAGCGCGTTCGCCTCGGCGAGGACCTTGCGGGCCTCGTCGGTCTTGTCCCACACGTTCCAGAGCAGCACGCCCCGGACCGTGTCGTCGTCGTCCAGGTAGTAGACGACGCCGGTCACGGTGGGGTCCTGCCAGTCCTCGACCGTGCGGAGCTTCGAACTGACCTGCCCCACCGCCTCGTACCCCATGTCGAAGACGTCGGAGTAGAACATCGGCGTGTGGTCGTAGGTCTCGTCGGCGTCGGCCAGGTTGCGGCCGGCCTGCCGACCCTGCTGCTGGGCGTTGTCGACGTGCTCCACCCGGCGGGTGCCGAGGATCCGGTCCGGGTACTCGGCGACGTCGCCGGCCGCGAAGACCGAGTCGTCGTCGGTGAGCAGCGTCGAGCTGACCACGATGCCGTCGCGGACGGTGAGTCCGGCGTCGGCGGCGAGCTGCGTCGCGGGTTCGATGCCGAGTCCGGCGACGACGGCGTCGGCCTCGACCACGGAGCCGTCGTCGAGCGTCAGCCGCACGCCGTCCGTCGTCTCGGTGCCCTCGGACACCCGGCGGCCGGTGCGGAGCTCCACACCGTGGTCGACGAAGCGCTGCTGGAACGCCCGTGCCAGGTCCTCGGGGAACATGCGTCCGCCGACGACCTCGTCCGGGTCGACCAGTGTCACGCGCGCACCGTTCTGCACGATGCCCGCCGTGATCTCCTGGCCGATGTACCCGCCGCCGACGACGGCGACGTGTGCTCCGGCGTCCGCGAGTTCGCGCAGCCGGCGGTAGTCCGACGCGCTGCGGTAGTCGAGCACGCGTGCCGACGGGGACAGCCCCGGCAGCCCGCGGGGCTTCCCGCCGGTCGCGAGCAGGAGCCGCTCGTAGCCGTGGGTCGCGCCGTCGGCCGTCGTGACGGTCTTCGCGGCACGGTCGATCGCGGTCACCGCGGCGCCCAGGACGAACTGCGCCCCGGTCTCCTCGGTGTGCAGGTCGACCTTGTCGTCCCAGCTGAAGTCCGGGTCGGTCCAGAGCTTCTTCGACAGCGCGGGCCGCGCGTAGGGCCGGTCGACGTCCTCGCTGAGGATGCCGATCGATCCGTCGGTGTCGAGTTCGCGGATGCCGCGGGCAGCGGCGTCGGCGACCATCCCGCCGCCGACGATGAGGTAGCGGAAGTCGGTCATGACGCCTCCTGGCGGTGCTGTGGCACCACGATCAGATCGTGGCGACCGAGCCGGAGTCGACCCGGTAGTTGGCGCCGTTCACGAAGCTGGCCAGGTCGGAGCACAGGAAGGCCACGACGTTCGCGACCTCTTCCGGCTCGCCGCGGCGCTTGAGCTCCATGTACGGCCGCTCTTCTTCGAGGAAGCTGCCGATGGCCTCGTCGAACGAGGTCCCGCGCTGCTTGGCTCGCTTGTCCATCATCGCGTCGGTCATCGGCGTGTGGATGAACGCGGGAGAGACCGTGTTCACCAGCAGGCCCTCGGAGGCGTAGGAGCGCGACAGGCCCTTCGCGAACGAGAGCACCCCGGCCTTGGCGGCGCAGTAGGGCAGTTCGTCGTCGTACGGCTGCGAAGCGTCCTCGGACACCAGGTAGACGATGCGTCCCCAGCCGCCCTGGCGCAGGTCGCCGATGAACTCGCGAGTGATCCGCACCGGCCCCATCAGGTCGATGTCGATCGTCTCCGCCCAGCCGGCCTCGTCGATCTCGTGGAACATGCCCTGGGCGCCGGTCACGCCCGAGGACTGCACCAGGATGTCGATCTCGCCGACGGCCTCGCGCACCTTGTCGTGCAGGGCGGCGAGGCTCTCGGCGCTCCGGACGTCGGCGGCGAAGGCGTGCAGCTTGCCGATCGGTGCCTCGAGCTGGTCGGCACTGGTGTCCAGACGGCTCTGGTCGATGTCGGTGACGACCACGGTCGCACCCTCTGCCAGGAGGATGCGCGCCGTGTTCCAGCCGATGCCGGAGTCGCCGCCGAAGACGAGTGCGGTCTTGCCCTGGATACCGAGGTCCACCCGGGCCCCTACGCGTGCGCCGACGCGTCGGCGACGGCGGGCGTGGTGGCGGAGGCCAGCGGAGTGCTGGGCGCGCGGTTCTCGGCGGAGACCATCCACGCGAGCTGCTCGAGGCGCTCGATGAAGCCGTGGAGCAGGTCCGCGGTCGTCGGGTCTTCCTCGTCGACCTCGTCGTGGACGTCGCGCATGGTGCCGGTCGCCTGGTACAGCCGGAGCGTGACCTGGTCGATGGCGTCGTGCGTGGTGATCTCGCCCGAGGGGAACGCGTCGAGGTGGCTTCCCGCGGAGACGGTCGCCGAGCGGCCGTCCGGCACGAGGTACAGCGCGCGCATGCGCTCGGCGGTGTCGTCGGCGAACTCACGAGCCGCGTCGACGATCTCGTCGAGCTGCAGGTGGAGGTCGCGGAAGTTGGTGCCGAGGATGTTCCAGTGGGCCTGCTTGCCCTGCAGGTGCAGGTCGATGAGGTCCACGAGGACCGCCTGGAGGTTCTTGGCCATCTTGTCCGAAGCGTGCATGGTTGTGGCTCCTTTCGCGTCGGTGTGACCGTTCCGGTCTACGCGGTGCCCCAGTGCACGCTCTCAGTGCGCTCGGAGGCAGCGTCCCCCGGGGTCGTCCGGCGCGGTGCCGCTCAGTGCGACGGCGCGGGGTCGACCTGGTCGACGGCCTCGCGCATCTGCTCCAGGAAGCCGGCGACGATCCGGGCCTCGGACGCGGGGAGTCCCTCGGCGATCGACATCATCCGGCGGTGCATCACGCCGAGCGTGGCGCGGACCTCGTCGTCGGTCTCGGTCGTCGGCGTGATGACGAGCGCCCGGCGGTCGGTGGGGTGCGGGTCGCGGCGGACGTGGTTCGACTTGACCAGGCGGTCGATGAGGATCGTCGTCGAGGCCGACGAGATCTTCAGGTACGCGGCGAGGTCCTTCGGGCTCACGGCGGTGCCGGAGCGCTGCGCCTGCAGCAGGAAGCGCACGGCGAGCAGGTCGGTCTCGCCCATGCCCATCGAGTCGCGGGTCCGGCGGCGCATGGCCGTCTCGGCGGATCGGTACCGGCGCAGGGCGTTGAGCACGGCGACCCCGCGTTGGGTCGCGTCGTCGTCCGGGAACCAGTACCCGGACGCCTCGGTGATCTCCTGCGTCGACATGGCGTTCAGGGTAACCCGTCTCGTATCTCGGTCGTCTAGCGGACTCCCGGGTTCCGCCACGTCCGGTGCGTCCGCACCGTCCGATGCGTTCGCAACGACCGTTGCGTCCGCACCGGACGGACAGGAGGCCCGTGGCGGGGTCGCCACGGGCCTGGTGTCCGGTGGTTCGTCGCGTTACGCGGCTGCCTGCTCGTCCGTGCCGGCTGCGGCCTCGGCGAGCGCGGTGAGCGCGCCCTGCACGAGCGTCGTGACCTCGGCGTCCTCACGCGGGTGGGTCTCCGCGAAACGGACGACCGACTGCGGGATGGCGACCTTGACGTCCTCCAGGACCTTCGCACCGGCGATGCCGGCGGCCTTGCGGGCGTCGTCGTGCGCCCAGACGCCGCCGTACTGGCCGAACGCCGAGCCGATCACGGCGAGGGGCTTGCCGGACAGCGGCGAGGCGCCGAACGGACGCGAACCCCAGTCGAGCGCGTTCTTCAGGACGGCGGGGATCGTGCCGTTGTACTCGGGGGTGATCAGCAGGACGGCGTCCGCGGTGGCGACGGCGTCGCGGAAGGCGACGGCAGCGGCGGGCGGGGTGTCGCCGTCGATGTCCTCGTTGTAGAACGGCAGGTCGACGATGCCGTCGAAGGTGTGCAGCTCGATGCCCTCCGGCGCGTGGTGCGCGGCGGCCTCGGCGAGCTTGCGGTTGATGGAGTCGGCGCGCAGGCTGCCGACGAGGACGAGGACGTTCGTCATGGAGCTCCTTCTGTTGCGGGATGCTGTTGCTGGACGGAAAGGTGTCAGCGACAACCAATGCGATCGTACGGGGCGCTATTCCCAGCCCCCTGGGTACGGTGGCGACGTGACCACGCTTCGGACCCCGGCCAGCACGCCACGAACCACCGACCCGACCTGGTGGCGCGATGCCGTCGTCTACCAGGTCTACCCACGCAGCTTCGCCGACACCGACGGCGACGGGCTCGGTGACGTCGCGGGCATCACGAGCCGGGTGCCGTACCTGGCGTCGCTCGGTGTCGACGCGCTGTGGCTCTCCCCGTTCTTCCCGTCGCCGCTCGCCGACGGGGGCTACGACGTCGCTGACTACCGTGCCGTCGACCCGAAGCTCGGGTCCCTCGACGACCTCGACGCCCTGGTCCGGGCCGCCCACGAACACGACCTCAAGGTCATCGTCGACATCGTGCCGAACCACACCTCGGACCAGCACGAGTGGTTCCGGGCCGCACTGGCGTCCTCGCCGGGGTCGGCCGAGCGGGCGCGGTACGTGTTCCGCGAGGGGTCCGGCGACTCCGGGGAACTGCCGCCGAGCGACTGGGTGTCGAACTTCGGCGGCAGCGCGTGGACCCGGGTTCCGGACGGGCAGTGGTACCTGCACCTGTTCGCCCCCGAGCAGCCGGACCTGGACTGGTCGAACCCCGAGGTCCGCGCCGACTTCGAGGACACGCTGCGCTTCTGGTCCGACCGCGGTGTCGACGGGTTCCGCGTGGACGTCGCGCACGGTCTGGCGAAGGACCTGTCGACCCCGTACCGGCCGTCGAACGAGCAGGACCTGCCGCTCGACGGTTCCGACCCGCTGTACGACCGCGATGAGGTGCACGAGATCTTCGCCACCTGGCGTCGGGTGCTCGACGAGTACGAGCCGCCCCGTGCCGCGGTCGCCGAGGCCTGGGCCCCTGCACCCCGCCGCGTCCTGTACGCCCGGCCGACGGAGCTCGGGCAGGCCTTCAACTTCGACCTGCTCGAGGCCCCGTTCGAGCCCGAGGCGTTCCGTCGGATCATCGAGCGGAACCTGGCCGCCTCGGAGCACTCGGGTGCCTCGAGCACCTGGGTGCTGTCGAACCATGACGTCGTGCGGCACCCCACCCGGTACGGCCTGCCGGACGGTACCGACACCGACGCCTGGCTCATGACGGACGGCACGACGCCGGAGCTCGACCGTGCACGGGGGCTCCGACGGGCACGCGCGGCGACGCTGCTGATGCTGGCGCTGCCGGGGTCGTCGTACGTGTACCAGGGCGAGGAGCTCGGGCTGCACGAGGCCGCCGCGATCCCGCGCGACCTGCTGCAGGACCCGAAGTGGCTCCGTACCGGGCACACCGTGAAGGGCCGGGACGGCTGCCGCGTGCCGATCCCGTGGACGCGCTCCGGGCCGTCGTTCGGCTTCGGGGACGTCGCACCGCACCTGCCGCAGCCGCAGGACTTCGGGGAGTCCTCGGTCGAGGCCGAGGACGGCGATCCCGGGTCGACCCTGTCGCTGTACCGCCGGGCGCTGGCCGCACGACGTCGGCTGCAGCAGGGGGAGGCGCTGACGTGGCTGGAGTCCGGCTCCGAGGTCGTGGCGTTCGCCCGGCACGACGGGTGGCGGTCGTTCACGAACTTCGGCACGGAGCCGGTGCCGTTGCCCGCCGGCACGGTCGTCGTCGCGTCGGGACCGCTCGACGAGGTCTCTCCCGGTGTGCTGCCCGGCGAGACGACGGTGTGGTTGGCCTGAGCGGACAGGTTCTTCCTCCACAGCCCGGAGGCCCGTGGTGGCGTTCCACAGATCGTCTCGCCGCCGCCCGGGGGTGACCTCCCGATCGCGAGCATCGGGGCATGACAGATCCCACTCCTCCAGCATCCGGTCCACGACCACTCCGGTCGCGGGTCGTCCGCCGCCTCGCTGCGGTCGGCGCCGCGCTGACCGCCCTCGGCGTGCTCGCGGCGCCCGCCGTGCTCCCGTCCGAGTCGAGCGCCGCTGCGCTCGACTTCCCCTACGTCAACGAGTTCTCCAGTGCGTCCGGCGGCACCCTGCAGGGTGACGCCGCGGTGTCCGACGGCCGCCTGCGACTCACCGACGACGTCCGGGACCAGGCCGGTTCCTGGTCGACGAACGACACGTTCCCCTCCGACACCGGGCTCGAGATCGAGTTCACCTACGCCATGTACACCGCGAAGGACGACCCCGGGGCCGACGGCCTGCTGCTCTACCTGGCCGACGGGGCCGCACCACAGGGTGTCGGGTCGTACGGCGCCGGCCTCGGGTACGCCTGCCGCAGCACCGAGACCGAGGGCGGTGGACGCCCGTGCGACCTGCCGGGGGTCCCCGGTGGCTTCGCCGCGGTCGCGATCGACCACTACGGCAACTTCTCGTCGCGCATCAACGACTCCGGTCCGGGTGCCCAGGCCGACCACGTCGTCGTCCGCGGTTCGGGTGACGGGACCGATGGCTACCGCTACGTCGCCGGCGTCGCGGCCCCCGGCGGCACGGTGACCGACGGCGCCACACCGCGGAAGGTCCGCGTCACCCTGCTGCCCGAGGCCGACGGCGGCCTCGCCGTGACGGTCCGGATCCAGGCCGGCGGGGCCCTGCGGACGGTGCTGGACTCGGTGCCGCTGCACGGCGACGGACAGGCCCCGCTGCCGAGCACGCTCCGCCTCGGGTTCGCCGCGGCCACCGGCAGCCACGTCGACAAGCACGAGGTCGACGCGCTGCAGGTGTGGAAGCCGGCGGACCTGTCGGTCGAGCACGACCTGCCCGCGACCGTCACGGCCGGCGACCCCGTCCGGTACGACGTCACGGCTCGGAACCCCGGTCCGAACGCCGCCGATCCGAGCCCGTTGCACGTCGACGTGCCGGACGGCATCCAAGACGTCACCTGGACGTGCACCGCGGCGGCGGGCTCCGCCTGCGCGACCGCGACGGGGAGCGGTGACGTGGCGACCGACCTGTCCCTGCCCCGCGACGGTTCGGCCGTGGTGACGATCGAGGGGCGGGTCGCCGCGGGCACCGAGGGGAGCCTGGAGAGCGTCGCCACGATCGCCACGCCTGCGTCGTTGTCCGACACGAACGAGACGGACAACGTCTCGCGGGCGAGCACGACCGTGACGGCACCGGCGGCCGTCGCGCACGTCGAGACGGACAAGTCGGTGTCGCCGTCGACCGTCGAACCCGGTGACGAGGTCGAGTACCTCGTGACCGCACGGAACCGGGGTCCGGCGGTCGCGGAGCACGTCGGGGCCGTCGACGACCTGCCCGAGGCCATGCGCTTCGCCGGTTCGGACGACGGGTGCACCGCCGAGGGGCAGCGCGTGACGTGCCGATCCGACGTCTCGCTCGACGTGGGGGAGACCCGGGCCTTCCGGATCCGCGCCGTGCTCGATCCGGGCTACCGGGGGGACGGATCCGACGTGGTGAACGTGGCGACCGCGACCTCGCCGACCGACCCGGACGGGGGCGACCCGTCCACCGGTGTGGCGATCGTCGTCGACCCGGACGACGACGGACCGGCGCCGAGCCCTGCGCCGACGACCGGTCCTGCACCGGACGACGGGGACGGATCCGGTGCCGGCGGTTCCGGTGAGGGCGGCCCCGGCGACGGCCCCGGGGCGGGTGCTGACCACGGGCGTGCGGGTGCTCCGGCAGCTGACCACGGAGCCACCGCGCCCGTGGGAGCCCTCGCCTACACCGGCGCCGAAGGGGTCGGCTTCGCCGCCGCGCTCGCCGCCCTGGCCGCCGCCGTCGGATCCGTGTGCTGGTGGCTCGCCCGACGTCGTGCCCGCCGGGACGCGCCGACCGACGACCCGCAGCAGCCCTGAACACCGCCGGGACGGCACCGGACGCGGTGCCGTCCCGGCGCACGGGTGTGCACGTCCACAGGGGGTGGAGCCGCCGCCGGTCGGGCGTTCACCCCACCGGCGGTAGGATCGGATCCACGATCCGCATGCCCGAAAGAGGTCTCGTGTCCGACACCGTGGACGACGCCACCACCGTGGAAGACGCGACCCAGCGCGCGCGGTACTGGCCGATCCCGATCCTCCGGGCGGTCCCCGCAGCGGTCGTCGCGATGGTCATCACCTTCTCGACCAACCACGCCGCGGGCTACGGTCTCGTGCTGTTCGGCGGCTTCGCCCTGGTCGAGGGCCTCGTGCTCCTGTTCGCCGGGATCTCCCGACTGCCCCTCGACGGCCGTTCGCGTCGCACGACCCTGCTGCAGGCCGTCATCACCCTGCTCGCCGCGGTCGCCGCGTTCGCGTGCAACGGGTTCGGACTGCCGGCCTTCATCACGGTCATCGTCGCGTTCGCGGTGCTGACCGGGGCCCTCGAGCTGTCGCAGGGGCTCCGTGCCCGGCGTCGCTCACCCTTCGCTCGCGACTGGACCACGATCGGCGGCCTCACGCTGCTGCTCGCGGTCGCCTTCCTCGTCACGCCGCCCGACTACTCCCAGCAGCTCGGTGGCGTGGAACAGGTCACCGGCACCCTCGACGCCTCGATCGTGCTCGTCGGCCTGCTCGGCGCGTACCTCGCCATCACGGCCGTCTTCCACGTGATCGCCGGCCTCTCGCACAAGTGGGGCACGGCCACGCCGGCCGTCGCCCCGGACGGAGCACCACACGCATGACCACCCCCAGCCGTCGTGACCGTCTGCGCCCGGTCGAGCTCCTCGGGATCTCCGCGATCGTCGCGGTGTTCACCGGGCTCGTCGTGCTGTTCTCGACGCGGGAGCTGCAGCTGGCCGTGATCTTCCTCGGCGTTGCGTTCATCGTGGTCGTCGTCGTGCTCGCGATGCTGCAGCTCGCCTCGTCGAGCGAGCAGGACGACAACGACATGCTCGGCGGACACAAGACGCCGGGCGAGGGCGACGGCGACGACTTCCACTGAAGGCTGACGGCTGACGGCTGACCCAGCGGCGACCGTGTCCTGACGCCGGACACGCCCGAGGTCACGAATCAGGAACGGTCCTGTCAGGATCGCGGGTCCTGCCGACACCTCTGGGTGAAGGAGGTGGGATGTGGACGTGACGACCGGCACCGACACGGACGAAGGACTCGTCCGTGCGATGGCACAGGGGGACACCGGAGCGCTCGCACGAGCGTTCGACCGGTACGCCGCCACCCTCACCCGGTACGCCTGGGCACTCGTGGACAACCGCTCCGACGTCGAGGAGATCGTGCAGGACGCGTTCCTCACGCTCTGGCAGCGGGCGGCGACCCTCGAGCTGCCGGCGGACACCGTGCTGCCGTGGCTGCTCGTCGTCTGCCGCAACCACGCCTTCAACACCGGCCGCAAGCAGGCCCGTCGTCGCGCGGACGAACTCCCCGAGCACCTCGCCTCGCCCGCCGACCACGACGAGGCCCGCGAGACCCTGCGCTGGGTCCGTGCCGAGATCGCCGCGCTCCCCGACCTCGACCGCCGCATCTGCGAGCTCTGCCTCCTCGAGGGGTACTCCTACGCCGAAGCCGCGGAGCTCCTCGGTCTCACGGTCGGTGCGGTCACCCAGCGGGTCTCCCGCAACCGACGTCGACTCAAGAAGGCGGTGATGCACGATGAACACTGAACCTCCCCAGGGAGACGAGCTGCAGCGCATGCTCGTCTCGATGAAGCAGAACGTCCTCGAACGCGCCACGCCCCGTCCGAAGCGACGTCGTGGTCGCTCGGGCGTCGTGGTCGGCGTCGTCGCCCTGCTGGCACTCGGCACCGCGACCGGTGCCGTGGCCCTGACCCTGTCGCAGCAGAACGCCGACCCGGTCGCCGCTCCCACCCAGACCCAGCAGCCCGAACCGTCGCCGTCCGCGACCACGCCGAGCTCCGCCCCGATCACGGGCGCCCCGATCCCGAAGCCCACCCCGACCCCCACCGTGGCGACGATCCCGGCGACCTGCCGCGACATGGTGCCGGCGGAGGACTACACGCGGCTCTTCGGGGATACTCCGCTGACCGAGATCTCGAAGGCGAAGGACGGGACGGCCGGCGGCGATGGTGAAGACGTCACCTGGGCGGACGGGGAGTCGGAGATCATCTGCAACTGGGCCGACCCGCGGGCGGACGTCAGCGGGCTGACCATGACCATCGGGACGGCCGGGCCCGGGGCCGCGGACGTGCTCGCGACCAGTCCGCTCCAGTGCGAGGACCGTGACGGCGGCCGGGTGTGCCAGTCGTCCGTCCGCGCCGAGACCGGCCCGGTCGACCAGGTCTCCACCTTCTTCCTGCGCGACGACACTTTCATCGTGATCCGGCAGGCGAACTTCCCGACGAACGGTCTGCTGGACGCCGTGGTCGGGGAGATCTGGGGGGACTGACGGCCTGGAGGCACGTGGCGGACCCGACCCGTGCCTCCAGTCCGTCGGTGGGGTCCACCCACCGACGCCGCGTCACCCCACCCGCGCCGCCACGATGTCGCGTGCCAGCGTCCGGACCGCGCGGCTCGGCTCCGGGGACGTCCTGACCGCCAGACCGATGCGGAGCGGTTCGACCTCGTCCTCCAGGTCGAGCACCGCACCGTCGTACCGCACCCCCGAGTCCGGCACGACCCCGACACCGAGGCCGGCCGAGGCGAACCGGATCACGGCGGGCATGTCGTTCATCTCCGCGACGATGCGCCGCCGGATGCCGAGGCGCTCGAGTGCCCCGTCGAGGATGATCCGGTTGCCGAACCCGTGCGCCGTGTCGACGAAGGGTTCATCGGCGAGTTCGGCGAGCGACACCGACGACCGGCCGGCGAGCGGGTGGTCCGACGCGGTGAACACCCGGAACGGCATCTCCCGCAACGGCTCCACGACGACGCCGGCGGGCACGGTGGGCAGGCCCGTGTAGGCGATGTCGAGCCGCCCGGCGACCAGGTCCTGCACGAGCCCGGTCGTCCCCGACGGCGAGGTCATCAGCTCCACGGCGACGAGCGGGTGCTGCCGTCGGAACCGCTGCAGCACGCCCGTCAGGTCGACGATGTCCATGCTCGTGAAGATGCCGAGCCGCACCCGGCCCCGCAGGTCGGCGTCGTCGGCGGTGGCCAGGTCGCGCATCCGGTCGAGGGACTCGAGCACCGCGCGGGCGTGGGGCAGCAGGTCCTCGCCGGCGGGGGTCAGGACGAGCTGCCGGCCCGTGCGGTCGAAGAGCCGCACCCCGAAGCTGCGCTCGAGCGATGCGATGCCCGCGGACACCGTGGACTGCGCCGCCCAGAGTCGTTCGGCCGCGCGGGTGACGCTGCCCTCGGCGGCGACGGTGACGAACTGTTCGAGCAGTCGGGTCTCCATCGTCCGAGTATCGAACAGATCGATCGTGCACATCAAGCGCATCCGTTGGACTCGATGCACACCGAGCGCGATTATCGGAGCATGTCAACCGTCACCGACACCCCGACGGGCACCGTCCCCGCCACCACCGCCGCTCCCGCATCCGCGAGCGACCGTGTCGTCGCCCCGCGCGGACGCCGTGTCCACACCCGTCGGCGCCACGGTTTCGGCTTCTGGGTCGTCGCCTTCGCGTTCCTCGCCGTCATGGCCTTCGCGACCGTCCCAGCACCCCTCTACGTCATCTACCAGGCCCGCGACGGGTTCCCGACCTTCACCACGACCGTGATCTTCGCGGCGTACGGGGTCGGGGTCGTCGGGTCGCTGTACCTGGCGGGACACCTGAGCGACGTGCACGGGCGGCGCCCGCTCATCCTGGTGTCGATCGCCCTCGAGCTGGTCGCCGCCGTGCTGTTCCTGCTCTGGAACGACGTCACCGGCCTCATCGTCGCCCGGCTCGTGACCGGCCTCGGTGTCGGGACGCTGACGGCGACCGCGACGGCGCACCTCGGTGAGCTCCGGGTCCGTGCGACCGGGTCGAGCGACTCCGCGAAGGGGGCGAGCGTCGCCGCCGGGGCGGTGAACCTCGGTGGGCTGTCGCTCGGCGCCCTGGTCGGTGGAGCGCTCGCCGAGTTCGTCGGGCAGCCGCTCATGGTCCCGTACGTGGTGTTCGTGATCGCGCTGGCCGTCGCGTTCGTACTGGTGCTCGCAGCACCGGAGACGGTCGGCCGCCCCGAGCAGCCCGTGGCCTACCGCCCGCAGCGCATGCAGGCTCCCGAGGGACAGGGTGCCGCGTTCTGGGCCGCCGGTGCAGCCGCGTTCGCCGCGCTCGCCGTGCAGGGCCTCTTCACCTCGGTCGCGCCGAGCTTCCTCGGCACCACCTTCCACGTCACCGACCGCCTGGCCGCCGGGGCCACGACCTTCGGGGTCTTCGCCGCGAGCGCGCTCTCGCAGATCGTCTTCGCCCGGCTGTCGCAGCGTGCGCAGATCCGGCTCGGCATGGTGCTGCTGGTCGTCGGGCTGGTCGTCCTGGCCGTCGCCGCGGTCCTGCTGCAGGTCGCCGGGTTCATCGGCGGCGGGGTCGTCGCGGGCGCCGGGGTCGGCCTGCTGTTCCGCGCCGCGATCGGCAGTGCCGCAGCACTGGTCGGGCCGGAGCGTCGGGGCGGCGTGCTCGCCGCCACGTTCCTCATCGCCTACGCCGGGCTCACCGTGCCGGTCGTGGCCGTCGGGGCGGCGCTGCTGGTGATCCCGACGCTCCCCGTCCTGATCGGGTACGTCGTGCTCGTCGCCGTCCTGGCCGTCGTCGCCGGCACCCGACTGGCCGCGCGCGCCTGACGCGCCACGGGCCTGGCGTCCGCCCGTCGCCTCCCCGAACCGGGTTCCGGACACCGGACCACGCGATCGCGCGGTGCCGTGTCCGGAACCCGGTTCCGTCGTGCGGACGCACTCCCGGCATACTGGGTACGTGCCCCGGAACCGCAACCGTCCCGTGATCACGGGGATCGCGGCCGTGGTCGCCGCCGGTCTCCTCGCCGGCGGGCTGTTCCTGACGGCACGGCAGGGTGCCGACGACCCGACCATCGGCGCCGGTTCGGCCTCACGGACCCCGGCGGATGCGCCGACCGCCGCCGGCGACGGCACCGTCACGATCACCCGCACCGGGCCGGACATGCCCGGCAGCACGGCACTCGGCCGGTGCGACACGACGACCCAGGCGGCCGTCGCGCAGTACGAGACCGAGGCCCTGGGCCGCGTCACCCTGCAGTGCGGCACCGCTGCCCAGGGCTACGAGCACATCCGGGTGCGGCACACCGCCGACTGGCAGGACGTCGTGTCCGGGCACGGCTCGCGCGACTGGGACGACGCCATGCTCACGGCGGTGCAGACGGCCCTCGAGGACCCGCGCCCCGGGTTCCCGCTCGACGCCGGCGACGGCAAGGTCTGCTACGCCGCACCCGTCCGGTTCGACGACGGTTCACGCCCCGACGACGAGCCCTTCGTCAAGGTGATCGTCTCGGCCACCACCGACCGGGTGATCACGGCGTACCCCACGCGCACCGACGACTGCTGACGCCGGCGCTGGCGCTGGCCACCCGTTCCGCGACGGACCACGAGTCGATCACCTGGTGGATCGTCGCGAAACCGGGGCTGGGCGCCCGAGCGCGCGACCCTACGCGTGCACCTCGTACTCGTGCCGCCGGTGCGACGCCGGCTCCAACTGGAACGTCGAGTGCTCCACCGGCACGTCGAAGTGCTCCGCCACGCACCGCTGCAGCTCGTCGAGGATCGCCGGGGCGTGCGCCGTCGAGAAGCAGTGGTCGTCGACGACCACGTGCGCGGTCAGGTTCGGCACCCCCGTCGCCACGAGCGTCGCGTGCAGGTCGTGGACCGCGATGACGTGGTCGAGCTCGAGGATGTGGCCCCGCACGTCGTCGAGGTCGAGCCCCGGCGGCGTCGACTCGAGCAGCACGTTCGCGGTCTCGCGCAGCAGCCGGATCGCCCGCGGCAGGATGAGCAGGCCGATCAGGATCGCGGCGACGGAGTCCGCCCGCTCCCACCCGGTCAGCATGAGCACGACCGCGGCGATGATGACGGCCACCGACCCGAGGGTGTCGTTGAGGACCTCGAGCCGGGCGGCACGTGAGGTGAAGCCCTCGCCCGAGGCGCGGAGCAGCACCGCGTAGGCCACCAGGTTGCCGACGAGTCCGACGATGCCGAAGACGAGCAGCGGCCCGGAGTGGATCTCCTCCGGCACGATGAGTCGCTGGACCGCCGAGATGATCACGTAGACGCCGACGGCGAGCAGGATCGCGGCCTGCGCGGTGGCCCCGAGGACCTCGGCCCGCTGGAAGCCCCAGGTGCGCTGCGCGGTCGGCGACCGGCGGGCGAGCCGCGTCGCGACGAGTCCGATGCCGAGTCCGCCGGTGTCGACGACCATGTGCCCGGCGTCGACGAGCAGTGCGAGCGAACCCGTGACCACGGCGCCCACGACCTCGGCGAGCAGGATGCCCGCCGAGATGCAGAACGCGATGAGCAGGGCGCGCTCCGAGGCGTGCCCGACGCCGTGCCCGTGGTCGTGTCCCATGTGCGACATCGTAGGGATCCGCACTGACGACATGCCAGGATCGTCAGCGTGAGCCGGTCGCCCTACGAGCTGTCCACACCACCCGAGGTGCTGGCCCGGCTGCACCCCCGGCTCCGGACGTACTTCGCTGCCGTCCCGCCCGGACACGTCGGTCGCGGCGAGGGCGTCTTCACCGTGGTCGGCACCCCGCGCCGGTGGGTCTGGCCGGTCCTCGCGTGGTTCGCGCGCGACGCCGTCATGTTCCCGGTGTGGGAACGGGACGTGCCCTTCACCGTCGAGAACCGCCCGGCTCGCGTCCGTCGTGGACCCGGCACCGGCCTGGAGGCCCGCCCCGCCGTCCGCGCGCACCGCACCTTCCGGTTCCGCTCGGGAGCCCGCACGATGGTGGACGCCATCACCGCCGAACCCGACGGCCTGGTCGACCACCTCGGTCGCCGCGGGCGCGTCAGCGCGCGTCTGCGGGCGCGGGTCGACGTTGACGGCCCGGACGCGGGCGCCCTGCGCCTGGTTCGTACCCGGGCGTGTGACCCGGGCTCGCAGGCTCGCCCGGCGCACCCCGCGCAACGCTGGCGCGTTGCCGCCGAGCGGGGCGCGCAGAACGATTCGATGACGAAGCCGACCTGCAGCGCGTGTCCCTGGTGCTCACCGCGCCGGTGCTCGGCACGCTGTACCGGTACGAGGGGGCGTTCCGGTACGAGATCGCGCCGGACACAGAACGGGGATGAGATGAGCGACGAGAAGGGCCGCGTCGTGATCGCGGGAGCGAGCGGCTTCGTGGGGCGGTACCTGCGGGACGCCTTCGCGGCAGAGGGCTACCGGGTCGTCACCGTCGGCCGGACCGGCGACGCGGTGTGGGGCAACACCCTGCGCATCCGGGAACTCGTCGACGGCGCCGCCATGGTCGTGAACATGGCGGGCAAGAGCGTCAACTGCCGCTACGGCCGACGCAACCGTGCGGAGATCATGCGCTCCCGGGTGGACACCACGCTCGAGCTCGCCGAGGCCATCCGGACGTCGGAGCACCCGACGCCGCTGTGGATGAACGCCTCGACCGCGACGATCTACCGGCACGCCGACGACCGCCCGCAGGACGAGACCACCGGCGAGATCGGCGAGGGGTTCTCGGTCTCCGTGGCCCGCGCGTGGGAGGACGCCTTCTTCGGCGCCGACCTGCCCGGCACCCGTCGTGTGGCGCTCCGGATGGCGATCGTGTTCGGCGACGGCAGCGCCCTGCTGCCGCTCCTCCGGCTCGCGCAGGCCGGCCTCGGCGGGCCGCAGTACGACGGGCCGTGGGTGCCGACGCGCTCCCGGCTCCGCGCCGGCACGTACCACCACCACCGGCCCACGCACGGTCGGCAGCGCTTCAGCTGGGTGCACATCGCCGACGTCCTCGGGTCCATCCGGTTCCTCCGCGACCACCCGGAGATCGAGGGGCCGGTGAACCTCTCGAGCCCGAACCCGTCCGACAACCGCACCGTGATGGCGACCATCCGCGACGCCGTCGGACGCCGGTTCGGGGTACCGACCTGGCGGTGGATGCTCGAACTCGGGTCGTTCGCGATCCGCACCGAGACCGAACTCGTGCTGAAGAGCCGGTGGGTGGTGCCGACCCGGTTGACCGAGGCGGGCTACGAGTTCCGGTACCCGCACCTGCGTGGGGCGCTCGCCGGGATCATCGCGGAGCGCCGCCAGCACCGGGGCTGAGCACCGGCACCGGGACCCCGTCGACCGGAGCTGGTGCCGGATCCGGCGCCGGGTTCCGGCCCGGTCGTGGCCCGCGGTCCCGCGCCGGACGCGACGACCACAGCACGGCGGCCACGACGACCGCGCCGGCGAGCACCTCGACCAGGTCGGGCACCTCGCCGAAGGCCGCCCACGACGCGAGCACCCCGACCACCGGCACGAGCATCGAGAACGGCGCGACCGTGCTCGAGGGGTAGGTCGCCAGCAGCCGCGACCAGATGCCGTAGCCCACCAGGGTCGCGACGACCACGATGTAGAGCAGGCCGAGGTCGGCCGGCAGCGCCGTCGGCGTGAAGGCGGTGCCGAGTGCGGCCCCGATGCGGTCCGGTCCCTCGACCACGAGCGACAGCACGGCCATCGGCACGGGTGGCACGACCGACCACCACAGGGTCAGGTGCAGCGGGTTCGCGGCGCCCGCCCGCCGGGTCGCGACGTTGCCGATCGCCCACCCGAGCGCACCGCACAGCGCGAGCACGACGGGCAGCAGCGCGGCGGTCTGGGAGCGGTGCAGGGCGATCGCGGCGAGGGCGGCCACGGCGACGGTGACCCCGACGACCTGCCGGCCGGTCAGCCGCTCGCGCAGGAACACCCCGGCCAGCACCACCGTGAAGGGCGCGGAGGCCTGCAGCACGAGCGAGGCCAGCCCCGACGGCATGCCGGACGCCATGCTCAGGTACAGGAACGAGAACTGCAGCACGCCGAGCCCGAGGCCGACCAGCAGCAGTCGCCCGAACGGGATCCGCGGCCGCGGCACGAACAGCAGCGTCGGGACCGCCAGGATCGTGAACCGCAGCGCTGCGAGCAGGAACGGCGGGAAGTGCTCGAGCGCGAGTGCCGTCGCGGGGAAGTTCAGTCCCCAGACCACGGCCACCACGACGGCGAAGAGTCGGTCACGAGCGGTCATGCTCCTCATCGTCCCGGCCCGCACGTTGTAGGTCCATCGAAACCTTCGCGAAGCACGGTGTAGGGTCCCTGCATGGTCGACTTCGATGTGCAGCTGCTCGCGGTCCTCCGCGAGCTCGCCGAGCGTGGCAGTGTCACGGCCGTCGCCGACGCCACCCATCGCACACCGAGCGCCGTCTCCCAGCAGTTGCAGACGCTGCAGCGGCAGGTGGGGGTCCCGCTGGTCGAACGCGTCGGGCGCGGCGTGCGCCTGACCCCGCACGGCCAGGTCCTGGCCGGCCTGGCACCCGGGGTCGCGACCGCCATCGCCCGGGTGGACGCCGCCTGGCAGGAACACCTCGGCGGCACGACCGGACCGGTGTCCCTGGCGATCTTCCCGTCCGCCGCCGAACTGCTGTTGCCCGGCGTGCTCACCCGGATGCAGGCGCACCCCGGCATCGCGCTGACCCTGGTCGACGTGGACGTCGGCGAGGGGGAGTTCGCACCGCTCGCCGCGGACCACGACGTGGTCGTCGGGCACCGGTCGGACGGCGTCCGACCGGCCGATCAGGGATCGGTCGACACCGTGCCGCTCCTGCGCGAACCGCTCGACGTCGCCCTGCCGCCCGGGCACGCCCTGGTCGGCCGCGCACGCGTGGGCATCGACGAGGTCGTCGGGGAACGCTGGATCGGCGTGCCGGAGGGGTACCCGATCGACCGGGTGCTGCACGCGATGGCCGCGGCGACGGACACCCCGCCGAGCGTCGCGTTCCGCACGATCCACCTGCCGGTCATCGAGAACCTGGTGGCGGCAGGGCACGGCATCGCACTCGTCCCGCGGTACACGTCGGGAACGCGGGCCGCCGGGCGTTTCCACCTGGCGGAACTCGCCGACGTCCGTGCCGGACGCCGCATCGAGGCACTGGTCCGCCCCGACCGTGCCGTCCGGCCCGTGGTGCGCACCGTCCTGGAGGCGCTGGTCGCCGTCGCCCTGGAGGTCACCACCTGAGACGGTGGCGCCCACCGCCGGACGCGCGCCGTGCCTCCAGGCCACGTCAGCGCTCCTGGAACGTCAGCGCCCCCGGAACGTCAGCGCCCCCGGAACGTCAGCGCACCTGGAACGTCAGCGCACCTGGAACGGCGTGCCGAGCGGCAGGAGCTCCGCCAGCGCCGTGATGTCGGCGTTGTGCATGCGGACGCAACCGTGCGACGAGTCGGTGCCGATGCTCGACGAGTCATCGGTGCCGTGCAGCCCGATCTGCCCCGGACCACCGCCGAACGAGTTCAGCACGTCGGAGAACGCGGTCGTGCCGTACGCGTACGGGCCGTACCCGGCGTTGGTCGGCGCGAGGAGCTCGGTCAGCGCGAAGTGCCCCGTCGGGGTCGGAGTCCCACCGGTACCGGTCGCGACGGGGTAGCGGTCGACGACCTTCCCGCCCCGGTAGAGCTCGAGGGTGTTGGTCGACCTCGTCACGACGATCGCGTACGGGTCGGCTGACAGGTCGACGGACGTCTCCTCCACCCAGCCGGTGCTGCCGTTCGGACGCTGCGCGAGCTGCACCTGCACCCAGCCGTCCTGCTGCGCGACCACGAGGAACACGAGCGGGGCTCCGGAGGCCTGGGGGTTCGGCAGGGTGGTCGTGACCGCGCCGCCGGGCTCGGCGTGCACCGCGATCGACGCGCCACGGACCGCAGCGACCGTCGACGTCACCGGCGCGTGCACCGCGTCCACCGGAGCGGCGCTCGGCGTCGGTGTCGGGGTCGGTCCCCGGGTCGGGCTGGGCGTCGGCGTGCTCGATGCGACCGACGAGGGCGTCGGGCTGGGCGCGGCGGCCGGAGCGGACCACGGCCGCAGCGCCAGGACGATGATCACCGCGGCGACGGCGACCGCCACGGCGGCGGCGAGCAGCCCGGGGCGGAGTCGTGACGACGGTCGGGGCACGGTGCGGCTCCTCGGTTCTGACGTGGCGACGGCGCCCGGCGTGGAACTGGCCGGACGCCGTCGGACACCGCGGTGGGTGTCGGTTCGGTCGGTGCTGCGGGTCAGCCGGTGAAGGCCGCGTTGCCCGGGACCGGCACCGCGACGGGGGCGGGGTCGTCGACCGGGGCGGGGTCGGTGCCCGGCGTCGTCGGGTCGGCGACGACCGTCACGGCGAAGCTGACCAGGATGCCGCTGTCGTCACCGCTCAGGATGAACGCGACGTCGCCGGCCGGGATGTCGGAGCTGAACGTGACGGTCCCGGAGACGTTGCCGTCCGCGTCGGCGGTGAGGACCTGGTCCGCACCGACGTACTCGAGGTCCTGCAGCAGGATCGCGGGCAGCACCTTCTCACCCGGCAGGAAACCGGTCGCGGTGACCTGCACGCCCGGGTCGCGGAGCGACGACGACGTGGTCGGTGTCTGCACCCGGATCGTGCCGGTCGGCTCGGGGGTGAAGTAGGTGTCGTCGCTGTTCCGGGAGATCCCCGTGACCGTGCCGGCGGCGGTGAGCGTCAGCGCGCCGTACGCGTTGATCGTGGCGTCCGGCGTGGTCGCGGCGAACTGGGCCTGGAAGGCGGCGAGGGTCGCCGGGGTGCCCGCGGCGATCGTGCCGACGGGCAGCGTGGCGGTCCAGGTGCCGTCGACAGCGGTGGGCCCGGTGGCCGAGGTGGTCAGGACGACGCCGTCGCCCGGGGCGTTGTCGGTCGAACCGGCGGTGTCGATCACCAGCGCGTAGCGCGCGTCGCCGGTCGCGATGAGGTCGGCGGTGCCGAGCCCCAGGCCGTCCTGCGACGCCTTCGCCGTGCTGCGGACGTCGGTGAGGTCGGTCGCGGCGCTGCCGGTCGTGGTGTGTGCCAGGAGCGTGCCGGTCGACAGCGTCGCACCGCTCGCACCGAAGGTGGGCGTGCCGCCCGTGGTGAACCAGGTCGCCGGGAAGGCGCCGCTCGTCCAGGTGGTGAGGTCGTCCGCGGTGACCCACTCGGTGCCGGCCGCCGTCGCGGCGCGGCTCTGGGGTGCAGCCTTCGCCGCGGTGCCCTCGCCCACCGTGCCCGTGATGGACTGCTGGGACGCGGTGGGGGTCGGGCTCGGCGCGTTCTCGGCCGTGGCGACGCCCGGGAGGGCGACGAGCGCGGTTGCGAGCGCGGTCACCGCGGCGGCGGTGACGATGGTGGTACGGCGCATGGACGGGTTCTTCCGGTTCGAGCACCCGAGCGGGGTGCAGCGCGGACCCGGTTCCGTGCTCCGCGACGTCGCGGTCCCCCCAGCATCCGACGCGAGCTTACGTGAGGGAGCGTCGCGTGTCACGTGAACGTCAGCCGACGCCGTCCGGCGTCGGCTGACGCCGGACGTCGGTCCTCGACGTCAGACGTCGAGGTGGTCGACCAGCTCGTCCGCCAGACCCGTGTAGGTCGCCGGCGTCAGGTTCGTCAGCCGGGCCTTCGCGCCGTCGGAGATGTCCAGACGGTTCACGAACACGATGAGGTCCTGCTGGCTCACCCGCTTGCCCCGCGTGAGCTCCTTGAGCATCGCGTAGGGGTCCTCGATGTTCGACTGTCCGGCGGTGACCTCGGCACGGATGACCGTCTGGATGGCCTCGGCGAGGACCTCCCAGTTGTGGTCGAGGTCGTCGGCGAGCTTGGCCTCGTTCACGGCGATCTCGCCCAGACCGCGGCGCAGGTTGTCGAGTGCGAGCAGCGAGTGCCCGAACGCGACGCCGATGTTCCGCTGGGTGGTGGAGTCGGTCAGGTCCCGCTGCAGTCGGCTCGTCACGAGGGTCTCGGACAGCGTCGAGAAGAGCGCCGACGAGATCTCGAGGTTCGCCTCGGCGTTCTCGAACTTGATCGGGTTGATCTTGTGCGGCATCGTCGACGACCCGGTCGCACCTGCGACGGGGATCTGGGTGAAGTACCCCATCGAGATGTAGGTCCACACGTCGGTCGCCAGGTTGTGCAGGATCCGGTTGGCGTGACGCACCCGGTCGTAGAGCTCGGCCTGCCAGTCGTGCGACTCGATCTGCGTGGTGAGCGGGTTCCACGTCAGGCCGAGGCCCTCGACGAACTCGCGGGACAGCGCGGGCCAGTCGGCCTCGGGGTCCGCGGCGAGGTGTGCCGAGAAGGTGCCGGTCGCGCCGGAGAACTTGCCGAGGTACTCGCCGCCCTCGATCTGGGCGAGGACGCGCTCGAGCCGGTAGACGACGACCGCGAGCTCCTTGCCGAGCGTCGTCGGGGTGGCCGGCTGACCGTGGGTGTGCGAGAGCATCGGCACGCTCTTCAGCTCGACGGCGAGCGTCCGGAGCTTCTCGAGCACGGCGCGGAAGCCGGGCAGCCAGACCTGGTCGACGGTGTCCCGCACCGTGAGTGCGTAGGACAGGTTGTTGACGTCCTCGCTCGTGGCGGCGAAGTGGGTGAGCTCGGCGATCGCGTCGAGCCCGAGCTCGGACAACCGGCGGCGCACGAAGTACTCGACGGCCTTGACGTCGTGCCGGGTCGTCGCCTCGATGTCGGCGAGCTCCGCGATCTGGTCCTGGCCGAACGTCTCGACGATCCGGCGCAGCGCGGCCTTGTCGTCGACGCTGAGCGGCGAGGTGGTGAACATCGCGTGGTCGGTCAGGAAGATGAGCCACTCGACCTCGACCACGATGCGCGCGCGGTTGAGGCCGGCCTCGGAGAGGTGCTCGCCCACCGTGTGCACGATCGGGTAGTAGCGCCCGTCGAGCGGGCTGATCGGCTGCGGGGGAAGGGGGGTCATGGGGCTCCCTGACGGACTGCCGGCTCGAGCTGGTGGAAGAGCGCCCGGCAGGCCCGTTCGACGGTCGAGAGCACTCGGTCGAACTCGTGCCGGTCCGCGTAGTACGGGTCTGGCACGTCGGCCTGCTGGGGCCAGGCGGCGTCGTACCGCAACAGGAGCGTCACCTTGGCGGAGTCGTCCATGGTCGGGGCCCACGAACGCAGGATGCGCTCGTGGGAGCGGTCGAGTGCGACCACCAGGTCGAGGTCCGGGAACCGGTCCGGGTCGAACTGACGGGCGCGATGCCTGCTGCCATCGTATCCGCGCGCCGCCAGCGCTGCGATCGTGCGCTCGTCGGCGGGTTCGCCGACGTGCCAGTCACCGGTGCCGGCCGACTCCACCTGGAACCGGTCGGCGAGGCCGGCGTCCGCGGCGATCTGCGCGAAGACGACACCGGCCATGGGGGAGCGGCAGATGTTGCCGCTGCAGACGAACGAGACGCGGAACGGGGCGTCGACGTCCTGGGTCATGAGCACATCATGACGCAGGGCGGGGTCCTCCGCGAGGCCCGCCGGGGTCACGCCCGCTGGCGGTTGAGCACCGGGCGGGCGAAGAGCCCGATCAGCCAGGCGAAGACCGCGAGCACGAAGGCACCGACGATGCCCCAGCCGAAGGAGTCGACCTCGAGCCCGAAGCCGAACGCGTCCGAGATGCCCGCGACGATGAGCAGCAGGATCGCGTTCACGACGAACGAGATGAGCCCGAGCGTGAGGATGTAGATCGGGAACGCCACGATCCGGATGACCGTGCCGATCACCGCGTTCACGAGACCGAACACGAACGCCACGAGCAGGAAGGTGAGGACGGTCGCGGTGGTCCCGCCGTCACCGAACGGCGTGACGGAGACGCCGCTGACGATCAGCGTGGTGAGCCAGAGCGCGAGGGCGTTGACGACGAGGCGGACGAGGAATCGCATGCGCCCATGATGCCCTCGCTTCCCCTCGTGGGTGCCGTGGGCCTGCCGGTAGCCTGAACCCGTGAGCGAGCAGCGTGTGCACATCCGGCCCGAGGTGGCCGTCCTCCCCGCGTACAAGCAGGGGCGACAGGCGTCCGACTCCGCCTTCAAGCTGTCGAGCAACGAGAACCCGTTCCCGCCGCTCCCCGGGGTCGTCGAGGCCGTGCAGGCCCAGACCTCGTACAACCGCTACCCCGACGCCACCGCCCTCGCCCTGCGCGCCGTGCTGGCCAACCGCTTCGGGCTGACCGCCGAGCAGGTGCACGTCGCCCCGGGCAGTGTCGCGATCCTGCACGAACTCGCCCGCGCGACCTCCGGCCCCGGTGACGAGATCGTCTACGCGTGGCGCTCGTTCGAGGCGTACCCGGGCGTCGTCACGGTCGCCGGCGCCACCAGCGTGCAGGTGCCGAACCGCGCCGACGGTGGGCACGACCTCGACGCGATGGCCGCGGCCGTCACCGAACGCACCCGCATGGTGCTCGTCTGCTCGCCGAACAACCCGACGGGGCCGATCGTGACCGCCGCGGAGTTCGACGCGTTCATGGCCGCGGTGCCGCAGTCGGTGCTGGTCGTGCTCGACGAGGCATACGCCGAGTTCGTGACGGACGAGGCCGCCGTGCACGGCCACCCGCTGCTCGCCGCGCACCCCAACCTCGTGGTCCTCCGCACCTTCTCGAAGGCGTACGGGCTCGCCGGGCTCCGGGTGGGCTACGCGCTCGGTCCGGACTACGTGCTCGACGCCGTCCGTGCCTGCGCGATCCCGCTGTCCGTGACCGCCCAGGGCCAGGCAGCGGCGCTCGCCAGCCTGGAACGCGAGGCCGAGCTGCTCGAGCGCGTGACCGAGATCGCGGCCCTGCGCGACCGGATCGTCGTCGAGCTCCGGGCACAGGGCTGGGACGTCCCCGACGCCCAGGGCAACTTCCTCTGGCTGCCGACGGGCGAGCGGACGGCCACCGCGGCGGCCGCGTTCGAGGACGCCGGCATCATCGTCCGGGCCTTCCCGCCAGAGGGCATCCGCATCTCGATCGGCGAGCACGAAGCTGTGGAAACGCTCCTCCAAACAGCCCGCTCACTTGTGGGGGACCTCCAGGTGGCCGACTAGTGCCTGGCGCTACGCTGGCCCGCATGTCATTCCGCGCCGCGGCTCCCGCGACGACCACCGTCCGGCTCCTCGACCCCGAGGGTCGGTTCGTGGAGACCGACGAGAACGCCGAGTTCGCCGCCGCCGCGCGGGCGATCCCCGACGAGACCCTGCTGGCGATGCACCGCCGCATGGTGCTGACCCGTCGGTTCGACCACGCCGGCCACAACCTCCAGCGCACCGGCCAGCTCGGCCTGTGGGTGCCCAGCCACGGGCAAGAGGCCGCGCAGACCGGCTCGGCCTTCGCCCTCCGCGCCCAGGACCACGTGTTCCCGTCCTACCGCGAGCACGCCGTCACCATGCACCGCGGCGTCGAGCCGATGGAGATCATCGCGATGTACCGCGGGCAGACCCACGGCGGGTGGGACCCGGACGAGCGCGGCAACACGCACATCTCCACCCTGGTGATCGGCTCGCAGACCCTGCACGCCACCGGGTACGCACTCGGCCAGAAGCTCGACGGCGACGTCGGTACGGGCGACCCGGACCGCGACGCCTGCTCGATCGTCTACTTCGGCGACGGCGCCACCAGCCAGGGCGACGTGAACGAGGCCTTCGTGTTCTCCGCGTCGACCAAGGCCCCGGTCGTCTTCTTCCTGCAGAACAACCACTGGGCCATCTCGGTGCCGGTGTCGGTGCAGTCACCGACGCCGCTCGTCGACCGACCGCGCGGCTTCGGGATCCCGAGTGTCCTGATCGACGGCAACGACATCCTCGCGTCCTACACGGCCTCGGTCGTCGCGACCGAGCACGCCCGCAGCGGCCAGGGCCCGGCCTTCATCGAGGCTGACACCTACCGCATCGGTGCGCACACCAGCTCCGACGACCCGAGCCGGTACCGTGCCGACGGCGAGCTCGAGGAATGGGTCCTCCGCGACCCGATCGTCCGGTCCGAGGCGTACCTGCGCTCGAAGGGTGCGACGGACGAGCAGTTCGCCGCGTTCGACGAAGAGGGCGAGGACATCGCCGCCGACGTCCGACGCCGTACCGTCGCCCTGACCGCACCGTCCGTCGACGTCATGTTCGACAACGTGTACCGCGAACCGCACCCGCGGATCGCCGAGCAGAAGGCCTGGCTCGCCCAGTACGAGGCCGGCTTCGAAGGGGGCGCCCACGCATGAGCACCACCGAGCAGCTCTTCGACTACACCCTGCGCTCCCACCCGGGCGCCGGCGAGGTCCCGAGTGACCCCACCCCGACCCTGCCGATGGCCAAGGCCCTGAACGCCGGGCTCGCCGCGGCCATGGAAGCAGATGACAAGGTCCTGCTGATGGGCGAGGACATCGGCCAGCTGGGCGGCGTCTTCCGCATCACCGAGGGCCTGCAGGACCGCTTCGGCGCCGAGCGCGTTCGGGACACCCCGCTCGCCGAGGCCGGCATCATCGGCACCGCGATCGGCCTCGCCCTGCGCGGCTACCGGCCGGTCGTCGAGATCCAGTTCGACGGCTTCGTGTGGCCCGGCTTCGACCAGATCACCTCGCAACTCGCGAAGATGGCGAACCGCCTGCCGGCACACATGTCGCTGCCCGTCGTCATCCGCATCCCCTACGGCGGTCACATCGGCGCCGTGGAGCACCACCAGGAGTCCCCGGAGACGTACTTCGCGCACACCCCGGGCCTGCGGGTCGTCAGCCCGAGCACCCCGAACGATGCCTACTGGATGATCCAGGAAGCCATCGCGTCGAAGGACCCGGTGATCTTCCTCGAGCCGAAGTCCCGCTACTGGCCCAAGGGCCAGGTGGACCTGGTCGACGGCCACGTCCCGATGCACACGACCCGCGTCGCCCGCACCGGCACCGAGGTCACGCTGGTGGGGCACGGCGCCATGGTCGCCACCCTGATGCAGGCGGCGGACATCGCCGAGGCCGAGGGCACCAGCTGCGAGGTCATCGACCTCCGCTCGATCTCGCCGATCGACTGGGAGCCGCTGCTGGCCTCCGTCCGCAAGACCGGTCGCCTGGTCATCGCACAAGAGGCCTCCGGCTTCGTCAGCGTCGGCAGCGAGATCGCCGCGACCGTCGCCGAGCGGGCGTTCTACACGATGCAGGCACCGCCGCTCCGGGTCTCCGGCTTCGACGTGCCGTTCCCGGTGTCGAAGCTCGAGCACCTGCACCTGCCGGATGCCGACCGCATCCTCGAGGCCGTCGACCGCGCCCTCGCCTACTGACCCGTCCGACCGAGCTCGACCAGATCCGCGAAGGAGCCGTAGTGGCCGCCGCCGAATTCCCCCTGCCCGACGTGGGTGAAGGTCTCACCGAGGCCGAGATCGTGCAGTGGCGCGTCGCGATCGGGGACGAGATCGCCGTCGACCAGGTGCTCGTCGAGATCGAGACCGCGAAGTCGCTCGTCGAGCTGCCGTCGCCGTTCGCCGGCACCGTCACGGGGCTGCTCGTGTCCGAGGGCGACACGGTCGAGGTCGGCAAGCCGATCATCCGTGTCGACTCGGACGCCTCGGTCGCCTCCGGTGCGGCCCTCACGCCGCCCGCGGAACAGCCTGTCGAGCAGCCTGGAGGCGCGGCGCCCGTCGCCCAGACCGCACCCGTCTCGCCGGTGGTCGCGTCCACCCCGCCGGCCGCGGCCACCCCGTCGACTCCGGTCGCGCAGACCCCGCCCGCTCCGGCGCGCGCCGCTGCTGCCCCTGCTCCGGCTGCCCCCGCTCCGGCCGCAGTGGCGCCGGCCCCCGCTGCGGCCCCCGCACCGGCGGCGCCGGTCCAACCGGTCGCGGTCGACGCCTCCGTCCAGGGCACGGACGAGTCCTCCGGCGCCGTCCTCGTCGGCTACGGCTCGGCGACCTCGTCGCCCTCGCGTCGCAAGCCGGGTGCCCGCCGGGCCGCAGCGCTCGCGGCCGAGGCGAGCCGCGCCTCCAGTGTGGACACCGCCGCGGCTGCCGAAGCCTCCGTCGACCCGGGCGAGGAGAGCACCGCCGAGGCGATCAGCGCCCTCGGCACGGGCTCCGCGCACAAGCAGAGCACCGCGACCAACGTCCTGGCGAAGCCGCCGATCCGGAAGCTCGCGAAGGACCTCGGCGTCGAACTGACCGAGATCGTCGCGACCGGTCTTGCCGGCGAGGTCACCCGCGACGACGTCATCCGGCACGCGAAGCAGGCCAGCGTCTTCCGGAACATCGAGACGCCCGAGTGGGGCGAGGTCCGCAGCGAGACGATCCCGGTCAAGGGTGTCCGCAAGGCCATCGCCACCGCGATGACGACGTCCGCGTTCACGGCACCCCACGTGTCACTGTTCGTCGACGTCGACGCGACCCACACGATGGAGTTCGTCAAGCGGCTCAAGGCCTCGCCGACGTTCGCCGGCGTCAAGGTCTCGCCGCTGCTCATCGTCGCGAAGGCCGTCATCTGGGCCGTCCGCCGGAACCGCTCGGTGAACTCGACCTGGACCGACCGCGAGATCATCGTCCACCACTTCGTGAACCTCGGCATCGCCGCGGCGACCCCGCGCGGGCTCATCGTGCCGAACATCAAGGACGCGCAGGACATGTCGCTGCTCGAGCTGGCACAGGCGCTCGAGGAGCTCACCCTGACCGCCCGCGACGGCAAGACCACGCCGAAGCAGATGGCCAACGGCACGGTGTCGATCACGAACATCGGTGTGTTCGGCATGGACACCGGGACCCCGATCCTCAACCCGGGCGAGGTCGCGATCGTCGCCATGGGCACGATCAAGCCGAAGCCGTGGGTCGTCGACGGCGAGGTCCGCTCGCGCATGGTGACGACCATCGGTGCCTCGTTCGACCACCGGGTCGTCGACGGTGACGTGGCGTCCCGCTTCGTGCACGACGTCGCCTCGGTGCTCGAGGAGCCCGCGCTCCTGCTCGACTGAGCGCCGGTCGTTCCGCTTCGTGAGCAGAAATGGTCGGGTTGCTTCGAGCCACTCGACCATTCCTGCTCACCATCTGCGGGCTTCCGCAAACGTCGCGTGGTGTTCACACGGATGTCGGGGGTCGGCGGCATGATCGGTGCATGGTCCACCAGCTCCTGACCCCCTCGCAGGAGATCCGAACGGATCGCCTCCTGCTCACCCCGCTGACCCCGGCCGACATCGACGACGTGCACGCGCTCTTCTCGGACGCCCGCACGTGGCAGCACCTGCCCACGGGTCGGCACGTGGCGCGGAGCTCGAGCGTGGACATGGTGCAGCGCAAGATCGGCGGTCGTGCACGCCACGGCCTCGGGTCCTGGGCGGTCCGCAGCGCCTCCGACCACGCCTTCGTCGGTGTGGGCGGGGTCGACATGACCGCCGGTGGCGTCTGGAACCTCGGCTACCGTCTGGCGCCCGCGGCATGGGGGCAGGGCTTCGCGTCCGAGATCGCCCTCGCTGCCGCCCGTGCCGCCGCCGACACCGCTCCGGACGTCCCGGTGACCGGCCGCGTGCTCACGAACAATCCTGCTTCTGCAGCCGTGCTGCGTCGTGCGGGGCTGTCGCTGGTGTGGCAGGGGGCTCCCGCAGCGCAGAACCGTGCGGCCGCCGGGGTCGAGGGGCAGGTCTGGACCGACCGGCTGCTCTCCGACGAGCAGTTCGCCTGGCTCGTCGCCAACGCCTGAGCCGTCAGCCGGCCGGTCCGCTGAGCCTGATGCTCCGTGCGGCGCGCGCTTCGACCGACGAAGAATGTGTCGCGATCAGGACGGCCGCTCCGTCAGCCGCCAGCTCGCCCAGCAGGTCGAGCACCATCGCTGCGTTTCCGTCGTCGAGGGCACTCGTCGGTTCATCGGCGAGGATGACCGACGGACGCTTCACCAGGAGTCGCGCCATCGCGACCCGTTGCTGCTCGCCGCCGCTGAGTTCGTGGACCCGGTCCGTTCCGCGTCCGGCCAGACCGACACGGTCCAGGGCCTCGCCCGTCCGGAGGCCTCGGTGTCTCCTCCGTCCGTCTGGCAGGCGAACCACGTCGAGGTTCGACTGGACCGTCATGTCCGGCACCAATCCGAAGTCCTGGAACAGGTACCCGAGGTGGCGCCGCCGGATCAGTCGAGCCCGCCGCCCGATCGAACCCGCTGACTCTCCGTTGATCCGGATCGTGCCGAGGTCGAGCGCATCGATGTGCCCGATGCAGTCGAGCAGCGTCGACTTCCCGCAGCCGCTCGGCCCGACCAAGCCGACGATCTCGCCGCCCGCCACCTCGAACGACAGGTCGTGCCACAGCGCGCGGCCTCCGCGACGCTTCGATGCATTCCGTACCTCGATCATCGTGATCCGCTCCCTCGGTTGCGTGCAGTGCTCCGCGCCGTGACGGCCATGACGACGAGGCTCGTGGCGCTCACCGCCGCGAGCGCCACGAGTGCGATCGCCCCGGCGACTCCGGCTGACTGCGCGACCGGGTCGAGCGCCGATCTGAGCCCGCTCCCGTCCGGGCGTTGCGACCACCAGGTGTTGACGACGGCGATGACGGAGATCGAGACCAGACCGGCTTCGATCGTCAGCAGGCCAGCATCGGTGCGGACGGGCGAGACGCCACTGGTGAACTTCGCGAACAGCGCACGGCCGTGACGGCGTCGGTGCGCGATCGTGGCGACCATCCCGAGCATGACGCTGACGGCGAGGGTGCTGACCAGGGTGCCCGTCCCGATCGCCACCGTCGTCGCTGCGTGCCGTGCCTGTTCCGCCGCAGACTGACCCACTGCGACGACCGCGCTGAACTCGGCGCGGAGGTCAGACGCGCCGATCGACCGCTCGGCGGCAGCACGGGACGTGAAGACGACGTCTCCGGTCGACAACCACGATCCGAGTTCATCGGCCGAGAAGACGTCGACCGGCGTGGGGACGACCACGATCACGGCGTCGTCGAGCCACGCGAGCGACGACGCGTCGTCCGGGTACGAGTAGACCTGCTGGCGTGCCAGCGTGCCACCGGCGACGTGCTCGAGGAGGGCGTCGGGTGCGTCCCGCAACTGCCAGTCGGTCAAGCCCTCGACGAGCCGATCGCGGGAGAGCCCACTGTCGGCAGGCATCCACACGGCGATCTCCGCGTCGTCGGTGGTGATGCGGGCCCCGTCCTCGGAACGGACTTCCTGCAGGTCGAGGTAGCCCTGGTCGACGACGAGCGCAGGAACCGTCGACTTCCCTCGGCCACTCGACACCTCGACCGCTGCGGCGAGGAACGCATCACGCCGCTCGAGCGCCCCACCGGCGAAGTCGCCGATGCGGTCCCAGTAGGCCTGCTCCTCGACAGGGCGAGGATCCGGGGTGACCCAGAGCTGGACGGTTTCGCCGGCCGCCCGCAGATCCCGTTCAGCCGTGCCCTGTCGCGCGGTGGTCACCGCCCCGGTCAGTTCGAACACGGCCGCGACGAGCAACAGGAGCGCGGGCACCCGTGCGATCTGTGCGACGAGCAGGAGCGCACCCGCTGGTCGAGCGCCCCGCAGAGCGCCGGCCAACGGCTGTCGACACGCGAGCACCGTGCCGATCGCGTGCGCCACGATGACCGGCGCGAGCAGCCCCACGCAGAACACGGAGATCGCGGCGGCGAGGGTCGCCGCCGAAGCGAGTCCGTTGTAGAGCCAGAGTCCGATGGCGGCGACAGGTGCCGCGATGACGATGACGAGCACGGTGGTCCGGAGGTCAGCCAGCTCCTGGAAGACGATGGCGGCTCTGGTGTCTCCGTGCAGTCGGCGGACTGCGCTGCGGCGAGGGGCCCCGACGGTCGTCATCAGGCAGAGCACCACGCATCCCGAGGTGAGTGCGCCGACCAAGGCCAGGGTCTGATCCAAGCCGTCGGTGACGCCGATGCGCTGCAGGAGCGGCACGCGCTCCGCGCTGGTCTCGTACCCGGCGCCTTCCAGCGCACGCACGACGGCTCGCCGAGCGTCGTCGTCCCCGAAGACCGAGTACGAGCCGGTCGGGTCGAACTGGTCGAGTTCCGACATCGGACGGACGGTGGTGTCCATCGATCTCGTGAAGTCCTCGTACCCGTCGAGGAGCCAGCTGGCTCCGCGGCTCGAGGGAGCGTCGGTGACGAGCGCCACGCGACGCGTCGTCGGAGCTTCGCGGTCCGCCACCACCCGGGCGATCGTCGCGTGCTCGGCTTCGGCGACCTGCTCGAGTGCGATCGCGACCTGCTGGTTCGATCTGGTCTCGGCGCCGGCGGCAGCGGTCACCACGGACGAGGCGCCCACGATGCCGGCTTCGCTGACCTGCACCAGGCCGATGAAGCCCAGGACGGAAGCCAGGAGGGGCGGGACGAAGTAGGCGAGCGTCACCGATCGGATGTTCATGGTCCCCCTTGCGGCGAGCGTGAGCGTGAGCGGACGGTCGCTCGAGACCGCCCGCTCCCGGTCTCAGCAGTTGTGGTAGTACGCCTTGTTGCCGCTGCGCGCCTTCGGTGTCATCGCCATCGCGTACCGTCCGCCTGGCACGTTCGTGACGCGCTTCGACTTCTTGCCGACGGCAGTCGCGCCGTGGCACCGCTTCTCGCGGAAGTAGTTCGACCAGGTGTCGTCCTTCCCGACGCCCCGCTGCCAGAAGCTCCCGCCCCCGCCGTCGTTGTCGGTGCCGATGCCGCTGGTCTCACCGCTCACACCTCGGCCGGAAGCGGCGACGGTGACTCCGCCGGCTTCCGACCCTGATCCCATGACCTCGAACTGCGCAGCTGATGCCGCCGTCGCAGTGCCCGTGATCAGGCCGACGGTGAGACCGATGCCGACGAGCATCTTCGTTCTGGACTTGTGCGTGACTGTTTCCTCCCATGTGCCCCCCGATGAGGCTCGACCGATCGTGGCAGCGGTGCAGTACTGATGTCAAGAATCTGAAATGCATGTTCCACCACGGCAGGGATCGCCGACGTTGGTCTTCCCGGCCTGACTCGCTACTGTGATGGGCACTGGTCATGTCCGCGCATGACCACCGCCCAGGACCAGCAACGGAGCACGAGGGACGCATGACGAGCCGCATCACCGAGGGTGCCGAACCGAAGCACCAGCAGCTGCGGCGCATCCTGCTCGACCTCGTCACGACCCGCCTGGCTCCCGGCGCCGCGATCCCGTCCGAACGCCAGCTCATCGCCGAGTACGGCGTCTCCCGGATCACCGTGCGCGAAGCCCTCGGACAGCTGGTGAACGAGGGGTACCTCGAGCGCGTCCGCGGCAAGGGCACCTTCGTCGCGCACCGGCCCGTGCAGTCGACGCTGCACCTCGCCTCGTTCACCGAGGAGATGCGGGCGATGGGGCACGAACCGACCACCGTGGTGCTCGTGCGCGAGGAACGCGTGCCGCCGGCCGACACCGCCGCGGCCCTGCGGATCGATCAGGACGTGCCGGCCTTCCACGTGAAGCGTCTGCGGATGGCCGACGGCGCCCCGGTCTCGATCGACGACGCCTGGCTCGTGGCCGACGCGTTCCCGGGCCTGCTCGACCACGACCTGTCCGGGTCGGTGTACTCGATCATCGCCACGGAGTACGGCACCCCGATCGACCGCGCGCAGCAGACGGTCGCGGCGAACCCGGCGGCGGACGACGTCGCGACTCTGCTCGGCACGAAGACCGGAGCACCGGTGCTCGAGTTCGACCGGGTGTCGTACGCGGGGGAACGACCCGTGGAGCACACCCGCAGCTGGTACCGATCGGACCGTTACCGCGTGCAGATGGAGGTCACCGCGACCCCCGCGGTCGCGTAGACCCGCCCAGCAACGCGAAAGCGACTGTGTGCCGCGGGGGTTCCGCAGCACACAGTCGCTCTCGAAGGGGGAAGTGGCCCTAGACCTCGAAGAGGGTGTCGCCGTCGAGCACCGTGGTGCCGACCTTCCCCTGGTCGACGCTGTCCGGCGTCGAGCCGAGCACGACGACCGGGCAGATCGGCGAGTACCCGGCGGCGGAGATGACCGAGGGGGTGAACCGGACGACGGGGTCACCGGCGGTGACGGTGTCGCCCTCGGTCGCGAGGAGCTCGAAGCCCTCGCCGGAGAGCTTCACGGTGTCGATGCCGACGTGCACCAGGACGTCGGTGCCAGCGGCGCCCTGCAGGGCGAACGCGTGCGGGTGCAGCTTCACGATGGTGCCGTCGACCGGGGCCACCGCGGTGACCGCGCCCTCGACGCCCGTGGGGTCGACCGCGACGCCGGCACCGACGAGCTGCCCGGCGAACACCGGGTCGGGCACGTCGGCGAGGGCGACGACCGGGCCGCCGAACGGGGTGCGGACGACGGTCACAGTTCGTCCTGGATGTCCTGGGCGAGGTTGTCGGCGATCGTGCCGACGATGACCTGCCAGCCGGTACCGCCACCGATGACGGCCTGGGCCCCGGCGGCCTGCAGGGCGGCCTTGTCGACCAGGTCCCCGTCCTCGACCTCGACGCGGAGGCGCGTGATGCAGCCCTCGACCTCTTCGATGTTCTCGGCACCGCCGAGTGCGGCGATGATGTCGGCTGCCTTGATGTCGGCCATCGTTTCCTCCTCGTTAAGGGTTTGCGTCGCAGGTTGACACCGGTCCGCTCGCGGATCAGACTACGGAACTGGTCATGACCGGACAGGACCGGACCTGGCGACACCGCCGAGGTTACCTGCGCTGGCTGCACGACTCAACTCACCCCGACAGCTCCACCCAATGACGAGAGGACCTCCGATGAGCGCCACCACTGCCACGGATGTGCCGGAGAAGAAGAAGCCGAAGAAGCAGTCACGGCTGTTCGCACAGGCCCAGCGCCTCGGACGGAGTCTGCTCCTGCCGATCGCGGTCATGCCTGCAGCGGGCATCCTGAACCGCATCGGCCAACCGGACCTCCTCGGCGCGATTCCCGGCTTCGAGACCGGCGCCGGGGTCATCTCGGCCGCCGGCCAGGCGATCTTCACGTGGCTCCCGCTGCTGTTCGCCGTCGGCATCGCGATCGGCTGGGCCAAGAAGTCCGACGGCACGACCGCGCTCGCTGCGGTCGTCGGCTACATGGTCATGTACGAGGTGTTCGCAGTGATGTCGCCGGTCGTCCTCGCCGGGGTCAAGAACGCCAACGGCGAGCAGGCCACGATCAACTACGGGGTGCTGGGCGGCATCGTGATGGGTCTCGTCTCCGCCGTGATGTGGGAGAAGTTCCACCGCACGAAGATGCCCGACTTCCTCGGGTTCTTCTCCGGGCGCCGCCTGGTTCCGATCCTGACGGCCGCTGCGGGTCTCGTCATCGCGGTCCTGATGTCGTTCGTCTACCGCTACTTCGACATCGCGCTGACGGCAGCCGGCACCGCCGTCGCCGACAACGCCGTGATCGGCGGCGGTATCTTCGGGTTCGCGAACCGCATGCTCATCCCGATCGGGCTGCACCAGCTGCTCAACTTCTTCCCGTGGTTCCAGCTGGGCAGCTTCACCAATGCGGCCGGTGACATCGTCCACGGCGACATCCCGCGCTTCCTGGCGGGCGACCCGACCGCCGGCATCTTCCAGACCGGCTTCTTCCCGATCATGATGTTCGCACTGCCCGCCGGTGCCCTCGCGATCTGGCGCAACGCCAAGCCGCAGAACCGCAAGCTCGTCGGCGGCATCATGATCTCCGCCGCACTGACCTCGTTCGTCACGGGCATCACCGAGCCGCTCGAGTACTCGTTCATGTTCGTGGCGTTCCCGCTGTACGTCATCCACGCGGTGCTCACGGGTACCTCGCTGGCCCTGGTGAACGCCCTCGGGATCCACGACGGGTTCTCGTTCTCGGCCGGTGCGATCGACTACGTGCTGAACTTCGGCAAGGCCGACGGCGCGATCTGGCTCATCCCGATCGGCCTCGGCTACGCGGTCGTCTACTACTTCCTGTTCAGTTTCGTGATCAAGAAGTGGAACCTCCGCACCCCCGGGCGTGAAGAGGACACGATCGCCGAGAACACGATCGACGCGGCCACCAAGCCGTAGACGCGCGTTCCGACGGACGGGAGGCCCGGTGCCAGCTGGCACCGGGCCTCCCGTCCGTCTCCTGGTCGCGCTGAGAGCCCTCATAGCGGTTTTGACAATCGTTATCAGTAGGCGTTAGCGTCGTGCCATGCACAACCGCCTCCTCGCCCTCCCGCTCGTCGCCGGCGCCGCCGCGCTCGCCCTGACCGGGTGCGCCACCTCGTCCGCCTCGGGGGAGGCCAGCGGTGACGGCACGGTCAACGTCGTCGCCTCCACGAACGTCTACGGCTCGATCGTCAAGACCATCGGTGGCGACGCCGTCACCGTGACGAGCATCCTGAGCGACCCGTCGCAGGACCCGCACTCGTTCGAGTCGAGCGCCCGCACGCAGCTCTCCGTTTCCAAGGCCGACCTGCTCATCGAGAACGGTGGCGGCTACGACGACTTCATGACGACGCTCGCGAACGCCTCGGACACCAAGGCCGACACGATCAACGTCGTGAAGCTCTCCGGGCTCGACAAGGGCGGGAGCGCCGAGTTCAACGAGCACGTCTTCTACAGCTACCCGACGATGGTGAAGCTGGTCGAGGCGGTCACGAAGGACCTCAGCGCGCTCGACGAGAGCGGCAAGGACGCCTTCGAGAAGAACGCCGCCACGCTCACCACCAAGCTCGAGGACCTCGAGTCCCAGACCGACGCCGTCAAGAAGCAGGACTCCGGCGACAAGGTGGCGTACACCGAGCCGGTGCCCGGGTACCTGTTCGACGCGATGGGGCTCGAGAACGAGACCCCGCCGGACTTCTCCGAGGCCATCGAGGAAGGCGACGACGTCCCGCCGGCGGCCCTCCGCGACACCCTCGCGCTGTTCACCGGCAAGCGCGTGCAGCTCCTCGCCTACAACAACCAGGCGTCCAGCCCCGAGACCGAGCAGGTCCAGAAGGCGGCCGAGCAGAACGACATCCCCGTCGTCGGTGTCACGGAGACGCTCCCCAAGGGGCAGGATTACGTCTCGTGGCAGCAGGCGAACATCGACGCGGTGAAGGCAGCGCTCCAGAAGTGACGACCTCGACCGCAGCAGCGGCGACCCCCAGCCCGGCGACCACCACGGTGGACGACCGGGCTGCGGCTCGTCCGGTCCTCGCGCTCCGCGACGCCGGGTTGTCGTACGGCGCCCGGAAGCTCTGGGCAGGCCTCGACCTCGACCTCGCGCCGGGGGAGTTCGTCGCGGTCCTCGGCCCGAACGGCGCCGGCAAGACCTCACTGCTCCGTACCGTCCTCGGGCAGCAGCGGCTGACGAGCGGCACGATGTCGTTCCTCGGACAGCCGGTGCACCGCGGCCACCGGAAGATCGGCTACATCCCGCAGCAGCGTCTGATGGAGGCGGGGACGCCCCTGCGCGCGCGGGACATGATCGCCCAGGGCGTGACCGGGCACCGGTGGGGCATCCGACGTGCGTCGAAGGCCGACCGGATGCGCATCGACCGGGTCCTCGACGAGGTCGGCGCCACCGCCTTCGCGGACGCCCCCGTCGCCGAGCTCTCCGGCGGCGAACAGCAGCGCACCCGCGTCGGGCAGGCCATCGCCGCAGACCCCGCCCTGCTGCTGTGCGACGAACCCCTCATCTCGCTCGACCTGCGGCACCAGCGCGGGATCACCGAGCTCATCGACCGCGAGCGCCGGCAGCGCGAGGCCGCCGTGCTCTTCGTGACGCACGACGTGAACCCGATCCTCGACGTCGTCGACCGCGTGCTCTACATCGCCGGGGGTCGGTTCCGGATCGGTTCCCCGGACGAGGTCCTGCGCGCCGACGTCCTGAGCGACCTGTACGGCACGCCCGTCGACGTCGTCCGCACCATGGGACGCATCGTCATCGTCGGGGCCAACGAGGCCCACGAGCACCACCCGGGCGAGGTCGACCCGCACGCCGACCAGCCGGACGAAGGGCGGATCTGATGGACGTGCTGTCGACCGTCTTCTCGTTCCAGGACTACGGCCAGCTCCTCGTGCTGGTGCAGAACTCGATCTGGGCCGGCGCGGTGCTCGGCATCGTCGGTGGGCTCATCGGCCCGTTCGTCGTCGCCCGGAACATGCCGTTCGCCGTGCACGGCATCTCGGAGCTCTCGTTCGCCGGGGCCAGTGCCTCGCTGCTGCTCGGGGTGAACGTCGTCTCCGGCTCACTCGTCGGGTCGGTCATCGCCGCCCTGCTCATCGGCGTCCTCGGGTCGCGTGCCCGGGAACGCAACTCGATCATCGCCGTCCTCATGCCGTTCGGGCTCGGGCTCGGCATCCTCTGCCTGGCGCTCTACAAGGGCCGGGCCGCCAACAAGTTCGGGTTGCTCACCGGGCAGATCGTCTCGGTCGACAACCCGCAGCTGACGTTCCTGATCGTGGTCGCCGCGATCGTCGTGGCGACGCTGCTCGTCATCTGGCGCCCGCTGATGTTCGCCTCGGTCGACCCCGACGTGGCCGCGGCCGCGGGGATCCCGGTGCGGACCCTCGCGATCGTGTTCATGCTCGTGCTCGGACTGGCCACCGCCGTGTCGGTGCAGATCGTCGGTGCGTTGCTCGTGCTGTCCCTGCTCGTCACCCCGGCGGCCGCGGCCCTGCGCCTCAGCTCGCACCCGGTCGTCGTGCCCGTGCTGTCGACGGTGTTCGCGGTGACGTCGGTCGTCGGTGGCATCCTGCTCGCACTGGGCGGCGGCCTGCCGATCAGCCCGTACGTGACGACGATCTCGTTCGCGATCTGGGTGGTCTGTCGGATCATCGGGTCACGACGCGACAGGCGGGGACGCAACCGCGTCGCCGGCCGGAACCAGCGTGGCGGGGGCGAGCCGGGCCTCCAGGCCGGGACGACGTCGACAGCCGGTCGGAAGGAAGAGGTGTCAGCATGAACGCCGTGCAGAAGACCAAGCGGAACACGTGGCAGCGCGAAGCGGTGCGCGGAGCCCTCGACTCGACCGAGGGGTTCGTCAGCGCGCAGGCGCTGCACCAGCACCTGCGGGACGAGGGCTCGACCATCGGTCTGGCCACGGTCTACCGGGCCCTCGCCGACCTGGCCACCGAGGGCGACGCCGACTCGCTGCAGCAGGACGGCGAATCGCTGTACCGGGCGTGCACGACGGACGCGCACCACCACCACCTGATCTGCCGGAACTGCGGCCGGACCGTCGAGATCGAGGCGGACCCGGTGGAGCAGTGGGCGCAGGACGTCGCCGCGGCCAACGGGTTCACCAACGCCAGCCACGTCGTCGACATCTTCGGCGAGTGCGCCGTCTGCACGGCAGCCCGCGCGACCGCCGCCACCGACGAGTAACCTGCCCCGCATGCACGTCATCCTGGTCCCCGGGTTCTGGCTCGACGCGAGCGCGTGGGACGACGTCGCCCCGGTGCTCCGCGAGGCCGGGCACTCGGTGCAGGCGGTCACGCGCGACGGCGACACGCTCGACGAGCAGGTCGCCGCGTTGGTCGCGATCCTGGACGACGTCGCGTCCGCCGACGAACCGGTCGTGCTCGCCGGACACTCGGGTGCCGGGCCGATCGCGTACATGGCCGCCGACCAGCGCCCGTCGCTCGTCGCGCACCTGCTCTACGTCGACACGTTCCCGGGGCCCGAGGGCGGGTGCGTCAACGACGAGCTGCCCGTGGTCGACGGGGTCGTACCGCTGCCGTCGTGGGACATCTGGGAACCCGCCACCGTCCGGGGCATGACGCCCGAGGTCCGGCAGGACGTCGAGCACCGGGCGATCCCCGAACCGGCCTCGGTGCCGTCGGACCGGTTCCACTACGCCGACCCCGCACGGCACGCGATCCCCGCGACGGTCATCACCTGCGAGATCCCCGCCGCCGAGCTGCTGGCGATGGTGGCGGACCACCAGGCCTGGGCGGCCGAGCTCGTCGCGACCGAGGAGCTCTCCATCGTCGGGCTCGAGACCGGCCACTGGCCGATGTTCACGGCGCCGCAGCAGCTCGGGGAGCTGATGGTGCAGGCGCTCGCGCCCAAGCCGACGCAGGCGCCGTAGGCCCGGGTCCGCGTCCGGCAGCCGGTGCCTTCTGCGCACTCGAACGCCGTGGGGGCGACCAACGCGGGTGCGTGAGCGGCCCTGTCCGGCAGCCACGGGCCTCCAGGCCTGGAGGCGCGGCTTGCGACACGCCCGGTCCTCGCGTAACGTGGACCCCTGGTTCTCCGCGTCCGCGCGGCGGACCCGTTGTTCCAAGCCCTCCGACCGTCGCGAACGCCGCGGTCGCGCGGTGTCCGGCTCTCCTTCGACAGGCGATGCGGACCTGGGCGGTGCACACAACCCCCTCGCACGGTCACCCCGGTGACGGTGCGCGTGTGCACCAGGCAAGTGAACTTGGGTGCGGCCGTCCGGTCGCACGGTACTCAGGAGGAAACCATGGCAGCAGTGTGCCAGGTGACCGGCGCCGTTCCCGGCTTCGGTCACAACATCTCGCACTCGCACCGCCGGACGAAGCGTCGCTTCGACCCGAACGTGCAGAAGAAGACGTACTACGTGCCCTCGCTTCGTCGTAACGTCACGCTCACGCTCAGCGCGAAGGGCATCAAGGTGATCGACGCACGTGGCATCGAGTCCGTCGTCAAGGATCTCCTCGCCCGTGGGGAGAAGATCTGATGGCGAAAAAGGGTCAGGACATCCGTCCGATCATCAAGCTCCGCTCGACGGCGGGCACCGGGTTCACCTACGTGACCAAGAAGAACCGTCGGAACAACCCCGACCGACTCGTGCTGAAGAAGTACGACCCGGTGATCCGCAAGCACGTCGACTTCCGTGAGGAGCGCTAAGCATGGCGAAGAAGAGCAAGATCGCGAAGAACAACCAGCGTGCCGTCATCATCGCGCGCTACGCCGAGCGTCGTCTCGAGCTGAAGAAGGCCCTCGTGGACCCGAACGGCACCGACGAGTCGCGTGAGGCCGCCCGCGTGGGCCTGCAGAAGCTGCCCCGCGACGCATCGCCCATCCGGTACCGCAACCGTGACGCCATCGACGGCCGCCCCCGGGGCCACCTCGGTGAGTTCGGCATCAGCCGTGTCCGCTTCCGTGACATGGCCCACCGCGGCGAGCTCCCCGGCATCACGAAGAGCTCCTGGTAAGCACTCGCAGTACACGACGCCCCGTCACCTCCTGGTGGCGGGGCGTTCGCTGTGTACGGGGTACATGCGAGCCGTCATTCGTCACATCTGCCCCTCCAGCACCCCCTCGGAGCCCCGACAACCCCGGAAATCCGGGCGAGTCGGCGGTTTTCACCCCCGGCGGCTGGTAGGTTCAACTCCGGTTCCGCCGGGCCCTCGGCCCACTGGCACCGTGGCACGGGGCAACCGCTCCGGGCGCCGGACGACACGTGCGTCCGACCGATACTGCAAGAAGTCCGAGGAGGACATCCATGGCTGACAAGTCACTGAACCGCACCGAGCTCGTCGCTGCCGTCGCCGCTGAGTCCGGCCAGAGCCAGGCCACCGTCAACGGCGTCGTCGACGCGCTCTTCAGCGTCGTCTCGTCGTCCGTCGCCGACGGCACGAAGGTCACGATCCCCGGTTGGATCGCCTTCGAGAAGACGCACCGCGCTGCCCGCACCGGCCGCAACCCGCAGACGGGTGACGCCATCGAGATCGCCGCGAGCGACTCGGTCAAGGTCAGCGCCGGCTCGAAGCTCAAGGCTGCGGTCAAGTAAGACTGTTCCGCGCATCGGGAGGGACGGCTTCGGCCGTCCCTTTCGTCGTTCCCGGGGCGCGTGCGTGGACGTGTGCTCGGTCGGGCGCGCGTGCGCCCGGTGCGCATGTCCTGCCTGGAGGCTCGTGCCGGTTTGCACAGATCGGCTCGCCTCGTCCGTCGGCCGGGTGGGCACCGCCTAGGCTTGACGGGTGAATCGGATCGCGCGCATCGCCGGTCCCGCCGTGCTCCTGCTCGTCGGGTTCGTGGCGCTGCTCACGGCACTCGTCATCGGCGGGGGCGCGAACCCCGCACTCATCGCCGACCCGGGGCCCGTCGTCCGCTTCGGCCTGCCGATCGCCCGGCTCGTCGTCGACCTGTCCGCGGCCACCACGATCGGTGGGCTCGCGCTGGCGACCATCGGCCTCTCGCGCTCCGGCCCCGAGTGGAACCGCGCGATCGACGTCGCGGCCGGGGCCAGTGGCGTCTGGACGGTCGCGTCGGCCGTCGCCACGTTCTGCACGTTCCTCAGCGTCGCCGGTTCGCGCATCAGCATCGACGAGCAGTTCGGGCAGTCGATGGGGGTGTTCCTCACCGGCACCGAGCTCGGGCTCGCCTGGCTCGTGACCGTCCTCGTCGCCGCGGCCGTCACGGTGCTCTGCTTCGCCGTCCGTTCGCGGGGCATGGTCGCCCTGACCGCCGGCGTCTCGATGATCGGCCTCATCCCGCTCGCGCAGCAGGGCCACGCCGCCGGCACCGCGAGCCACGACGCCGCCGTGACGGCACTGGGGCTGCACCTGGTCGGTGCGGCGCTGTGGGTCGGTGGGCTCGTCATGCTCGTGCTGCTGCGCGGGGTGCTGCCCGGCGACCGGCTGGCTGCCGTCGTGGCCCGGTACTCGAGCATCGCCCTCGGCTGCTTCGTGCTCGTCGCCGTCTCCGGCACCGCGTCGGCGCAGATCCGCGTCGGGGCGCTGTCCAACCTGTTCACCCCGTACGGCACGCTCGTCCTGGTGAAGATCGGTGCGATCGTCGCCATCGGGGTCCTCGGCGCGGTGCAGCGTCGTCGGGTCATCCGTGCGCTGACCACCTCGCCCGATCGGCAGCGGCCCTTCTGGACCCTCATCGTCGTCGAGCTCGCGGTGATGGGTGTGGCGTCGGGGTTCGCCGCGGCACTCGGGCGGACCGCCACCCCGGTCGACCAGATCGCCCTGAGCAAGACCACCGACCCGAGCCCAGCGGAGCTCCTGACCGACGACCTGCTGCCGCACGCGCCCGGTGCGTGGGGCTGGCTGACCCAGTGGAACATCGACCTGTTCTGGCTGATGGCCGCCGTGCTGCTCGCTGCGACCTACGTGGCCGGCGTCGTGCGACTGCGGCGGAGCGGCGTTCGGTGGCCGGCGCGTCGCTCGATCGCCGCGGCCCTGGCGGTCGTGTCCCTGGTGGTCGCGACCTCGGGCTCGCTGCACCAGTACGACCGGTTCCTCGTCTCGGCGAACGTCGGTGCCCACGTACTGCTCGGCCTGGTGGTCCCCGCCCTGGTGTGGGCGGCGGCACCCGTCGCGCTGATCCGCGCCGCCGTGCACCCCCGGAACGACGACAGCACGGGCGTGCGTGAGTGGACCGACGTCGTCGTCGAGCACCCGTCCGTGCGCTACCTGGCCCAGCCGTTCCCCGCGTTCCTGCTCGCGGCGGCCCTGTGGTGGGCCTTCTTCGCGACCGACGCCGTCCGGTGGTCGGTGAGCGACCCCACCGGCCGCACCGTCAGCGACGTCGTGTTCCTGCTGGTCGGGCTCCTGGCCGTCCCGACACTCTGCACACCGATCCCCGCCGGGCACCGTCGTCCGACCACGGCTGCCGCGGTCGTCCGGATCGTCGGTGCCGTGGTGATCGCGGCGGGCACGGTCTCGCTCGGCATCGCGATGCGCGGGCCGCTCGGGCTGCTGCAGGCCTCGTGGTTCGGCGCGATGGGTCGGACGTGGGGGCCGGACCCGCTCGTCGACCAGGCCAGGGCCGGCCTGGTGCTGATCGTCGCCGGGGTGCTGCTCCTGGTGACCGTGGTCGTGGTGGTGCTCGTGCGGCTGCGGCGTGACGGCGGAGACGCGGTCGACATCGTCGACGCAGCTGCTGCCGGCGACGCAGCTGTGGCCGGTCCGACCGCCGCCGCCGAGCCCGCTGCCCGGGCCGACCAGGACGAACTGGACTTCGACGACGGCAGCGACGACCTCGAACCCTCGCCCGGGGCGGACGCCCGATGAGCATCGAGCTGAGCGACGAACAGCGCGCGGTCTTCGAGTACATCGAGCACACCCGTGACCACGTGTTCATCACCGGCCGGGCCGGTACGGGCAAGTCCACGCTGCTCAACCACCTGTCGTGGAACACCGAGAAGCAGGTCGTCATCTGCGCGCCGACGGGGGTTGCTGCGCTCAACGTCGGCGGCCAGACGATCCACTCGCTGTTCCGGCTGCCGATCGGGCTCATCGCCGACGCCGAGCTGCGGCAGGGCCCGGACACCCGCAAGCTGCTCAACACGATCGACACCCTGGTCATCGACGAGGTGTCGATGGTCAACGCCGACCTGCTCGACGGCATGGACCGCTCGCTCCGCAAGGCCCGCGGTCGGCAGTTCGAGGCGTTCGGCGGCGTCCAGGTCGTGATGTTCGGCGACCCGTACCAGCTGCCCCCGGTGCCCGGCGACGCCGACGAGCGCGCCTACTTCACCGACCACTACCGGTCGATGTGGTTCTTCGACGCCAAGGTGTGGCTCGAGGCCGAGCTCAACATCATCGAGCTCGCCACGGTGCACCGGCAGCGCGACGACGCCTTCGCCGCGATGCTCACCGCCGTCCGGCACGGCCGGGTCACCGCGGACATCGCCGAGCAGCTCAACACCGCCGGGGCACGTCCGGCTCCGGACGACGCCATCACCCTGGCGACCCGCAACGACACGGTCGCCCGGATCAACAAGGCGGCCCTCGAACGGCTGCCCGGCAAGGTGAAGACCGCCAAGGCCGACGTCAACGGTGACTTCGGCGGACGGAACTTCCCGGCCGACGAAGCCCTCGAGCTGAAGCCCGGAGCGCACGTGATGTTCCTGCGCAACGACGCCGACCAGCGCTGGGTGAACGGCACCCTCGGCATCGTGACGGCCATCCGCGACACCGTGTGGGTCGACGTCGACGGTGAGTCGTTCGAGGTCCAGCCGTCGGTGTGGGAGAAGTTCAAGTACTCGTACGACGCGGACAAGAAGGAACTCAAGAAGGACACCGTCGGGGAGTTCCAGCAGTTCCCGCTCCGACTGGCCTGGGCCGTGACCATCCACAAGTCGCAGGGCAGCACCTACGACCGGGCCGTGGTCGACCTCGGCAACCGGGTGTTCAGCGCGGGCCAGACGTACGTGGCGCTGTCGCGGCTGACCTCGCTCGAGGGGTTGTTCCTCACCCGCCCGCTCCGGCCGCAGGACATCATCGTGGACCTGGACGTCCGGCGCTTCATGTCCGAGGCGCCACGCATCGTCGCCACTGAGCTCGAGGCCCCGAAGAAGCAGCCCGACGCCGAGCCCGACGCCGACTGACGCGTCCGACCTGCGGTCGTCCCCACGCCGTCCGAGCGGGTTCCGTCCGTTCCGCGCGGCGCGGCGCGGTTGAGCGGTCACGACTCCCCGTCGGTCCCGCCTCGAGCGGTCACGCTCTGTCGCTCCGAGGCGCCGCAGCCGACGGTTCGTGACCGGCCGGCAGACCTGAGCGGGGAGTCGTGACCGGACGACACACCCGCCGGACCACACCCGCCGCCCGCACACACGACGACGCCCGCCTGCCGGAGCGGCAGACGGGCGTCGGGGAGTGCGGTCGAGCGGGTGCGTCAGGCGCGCGCCGCTCGCAGCGCGCGGAGGTTCTCCTTGTCGGCACCGAGCGCGGTGAGCAGCAGGAGCACACCGACGACGGCGTGGAACACGTTGTCCGTGGTGTTGAGGGCGAAGACGTTGGCCGAGGTGTCGACGAAGACGAAGCCGTACACCGCGAAGAGGACGAGCAGGACCCCGACGAGCAGGTTGCCGTTGCGTGATCCGACGGTGTTGCCGAGGCCGGTGATGAGCAGCACTGCGGCGAGCAGCACCCACACCAGGCAGAGCGCCGGGTTCACGCCGAACGCGTTCCACAGCATGCCGCCCTGGCGGTTGAAGAAGCCCGGGTCGCCGTCGGCGGCGAAGAAGAAGCCCAGGACGCCCCAGAGTGCGAGGACGCCGCCGGCCGTGAGTGCGAGACCCCGGTTCGGCGAGGCGATGATGCCCGGTTCCTTGATGGCCACTTCGGTTTCCTCCTCGTACACTGCCGACGCGACGTGCGTCGGTCCCGCGTGGTGTGACGGCCCGGCGGGGATCACGGATCCCCTCGTGTCAGCGCGCAGTGCACGGCCGACGGGGGTGCGGTTCCCAGCCTCCGGCCGGTGCTCCAACGGTATCGTGTCGGACCCCGACCGACCCAATCGCAGCGCCGCCGCCAGTCGTGCGACGAGCCCGACGACGACCACCCCGAGGAGGACCAGCCCGGTGACCTTGACACCCGAGCGCAGTGCATCCGAGTCGCGCGGACCGTGGGTCTCGCGGCGGGGGCGGTGGGCTGCGCTGGCGGCTCTGGGGTTCGTGATCGTGCCTCTCGTCTACGGGGTCGCGGTGCTGACCCCGGTCGGTCAGAAAGCGGAGGACGCCGCGCTCGGCGGGGTCCGGGAGTCCGACCTGTTCAGTTCGGACACTGCGCTCAACGTCATCTCGGTGCCGGTGATCCTGTTGCTCGTCGTCGTGACCGTCGCCGTGGCGTTCGCCAGACGGCGGCTCTCGGTGGGACTCGGCGCGGGGGTCGTGGTGCTCGCGTCGGCGGCCACCTCGACGCTCGTCAAGCGTATCGCCGTGCGCCCTGAGATCGCTCAGTCGACGACGCCGAACTCGTTCCCGTCCGGGCACGCGACGATCGCGCTGGCGGCGCTGTTCGCGGTCCTGATGGTCACGCCTCGTCGGTTCCGCCCGCTGGTGACCATCGTCGGCGCCGGGTACGCGGTCTTCGTGGCGAACCAGACCGTGGTCTACGGCTGGCACCGGGTCAGCGACATCATCGGGGCCTGCGCGATCGCGATGTTCTGGCTCGGGATCGTCCGGGCGGTCGGGCCCCGGGTCGACCGCGGGCTCCGGGGCGACCGTGACGGTCGGCGGGGGCCGCGGCGGGTGGTGAGCGTCGTGCTCCTCGTCGCGACCGGGATCACGCTGGCGATCGGTGTCGCGGCGCTCGTGGTCGGCCTGACCGGCGGCGGCGCGCACGACCACGCCGCGATCCTGGTTGCGGGACGGCTGGCGTCCAGTGCGAGCGTCCTGGCGGTCGTGACGATCGTGTGGTTCCTCGACGGGATGCACCACGCCGCGCGAACCGACCCGGCCACGCTGCCGGCCGCCTGACCGCGGAGCGGGAATGCTGACGCGTGCGCTACGTTGTACCCAGCAAGTCGATGCAAACGCATCGAAATCGCGAAAGGCGGCGCATCATGCAGTTCGGCATCTTCACGGTCAGTGACGTCACGACCGACCCCACGAGCGGCACCACGCCGGACGACACCCAGCGCGTCCGCGACATCCTGACGATCGCCGAGCACGCCGACCAGGCCGGGCTCGACGTCTTCGCGACCGGCGAGCACCACAACCCGCCGTTCGTGGCCTCGTCGCCGACCACGCTGCTCGCCTACCTGGCGGCGAAGACGAAGGACATCACCCTGTCCACGTCGACGACCCTGATCACCACCAACGACCCGGTGCGCATCGCCGAGGAGTACGCGATGCTCCAGGTCGTCTCCGACGGCCGCATGGACCTGATGATGGGCCGCGGCAACACCGGCCCCGTCTACCCGTGGTTCGGGCAGGACATCCGCCAGGGCGTCAACCTGGCGATCGAGAACTACGCACTCGTCCGCCAGCTGTGGGAGAACGACGTCGTCAACTGGCAGGGCAAGTTCCGCACGCCGCTGCAGGGCTTCACCTCGACCCCGCGTCCGCTCGACGGTGTCCCGCCGTTCGTCTGGCACGGCTCGATCCGCACGCCGGAGATCGCCGAGCAGGCCGCCTACTACGGTGACGGCTTCTTCCACAACAACATCTTCTGGCCGATCCAGCACACCGAGCAGATGGTCGGCCTGTACCGCCAGCGCTTCGAGCACTACGGGCACGGCCGCGCCGACCAGGCGATCGTCGGGCTCGGTGGGCAGTTCTTCGCGCGGAAGAACTCGCAGGACGCGATCAACGAGTTCCGGCCCTACTTCGACAACGCCCCGGTCTACGGTCACGGCCCCTCGATGGAGGACTTCACCGCCCAGACCCCGCTCACCGTCGGTTCGCCGCAGCAGGTCATCGACCGGTACGCGGCGATGAAGGACCACGTCGGCCACTACCAGCGCCAGCTGTTCCTCATCGACCACGCCGGTCTGCCGCTCAAGACGGTGCTCGAGCAGATCGACATCCTGGCGACGGACATCGTGCCGGAGCTGCGCAAGCTGAACGACGAGGGTCGCCCCGCCGACGTCCCGTCGGACCCGCCGTCGCACGCGGCACGTGCCGCTGCCGCGATGGCGGCCGGCACGGTCGGCAGCGACCACGTCGCCGCCGAGGACGAGTGGACGGGTGCGTCCGTCTGACGCGTGCCGTGAGCGCCACCACGAGCGGACGGGAGGTGGGCCCATCCGCCGGTTCCGGCGTGACGCGCCAGCGGCACGACGGCCGTGCCGGAGGGACGGTGCCAGCTGGCACCGGGCCTCCCGTCCGTCTCGGCGCGTGTTCTCGGACCGCACTCGCTTCACGGGGTCAGCGACACTTCACGGGGTCGCTGGTGCGTGAGCTGTCGCTCAGCGCGTGAGTTCGGCGGCGGGCTCCGCGGCGGGGCGGGCCGGCACCAGCTTCAGGCCGACCACGCACCCGACGATGCCGGCGATGAACAGCAGGCGAAGGACGGTGACGGGCTCCGCGCCGGTGGCCATGCCCCACAGCACCGTGAGCGCGGCGCCGGTACCGGTCCACACCGCGTACGCCGTGCTGATCGGGATGTGCTTGAGGACGTAGCCGAAGGCGACCAGGCTGATCACGATCGTGACGGCGAACACGATCGTCGGTCGGAGCTCGGTGAAGCCGTCGCTCTCGCCCAGGGCGGTCGCCCAGACGGTCTCGAGTGCGGCGCTGACGAACAGGACGATCCACGCCACGTCAGCTCACCACCTTGAGGCCGATGACGCACGCCACCAGGCCGAAGACCAGGGCGAGGCGGGCGAGGGACGCGGCCTCCTGTCGGCGGAGGATCGCGACGACCACGGTCAGGGACGCCCCGATACCGACCCAGACGGCGTAGGCGGTGCCGACCGGGATGCTCTTCATCGCGAACGCCAACCCCACCATGCTCAGTGCCATCCCGGCGACGAACACGATCGTGGGGACGACCTTCTTGAAGCCGTTCGAGGCGCTGAGGGCGGTGGCCCAGACGGCCTCGAGCACGCCGCTGAGCACGAGGATTGCCCATGCCATGACGATGTCCTTTCCTGCTGGAGTCGTTCGTTCTCGTTGTCGTACGACTGTGCGACAACGACATCGACGGTAGCACGAGTTCGTACGACTGTGCGAGTATGGCGTCGTGGCCAGGAGCATGGACGTCGACGAACGGCGCCGCACCGTGTCCGAGGCGGCCTGCCGTGTCCTCGCCCGCGACGGCCTCGGGGCGCTCAGCGTGCGGAACGTCGCTGCCGAGGCCGGACTGCCGCCGAGCACGGTCCGCTACACGTTCCCGACCCAGGCGAGCGTCCGCGAGCACACCATCACGCTCGTGTTCGACCGGATCCGCGAGCGCATCGATGCCATCCCCGCTGACCTGACGCCGGCCCGACGGGCACGCCGGATCGTGCTCGAGCTGCTGCCCCTCGACGAGGAGCGGGTCATCGAGCTCGAGGTCTACCTGGCGCTCGGCAACGCCGCGCTCACCGACGTCGCGCTCCGGCCGACGCTCGACCGGACCGTCGCGGCGATGCGGACGTGGTGTGAGGAGATCCTCGGGTTGCTCGGCGTGCCGGCGGACGACCGGGAGTACGAGGCCTGCCGTCTGCACGCGCTCCTGGACGGGCTCGCGATGCAGGTCGTCCGACTGGCTCCGGGGGAGTCCGGCGACTGGGCGATCGACGTGCTCGACCGACACCTGGACGGCGTCACCGCGGGCTGAGCGCGCGGCCCCCTCGCACCGTGCGAGGGCGCGCGCGCAGCCCCGGGCAGGACGCGTCACCTATCCTGTCCCGGTGACGACGACCACGCGGCCGCCGCAGCGCACTCGGAGCCTCACCGGCCCCGGCCTGGTGCTGCTCGCCGTCGTGATCCTGCTGGGCATCCGGCTGTTCTCCCCGAGCATCGGGACGACCGGGCTGCCGGACGTCGTGCAGGACTTCCTCACGCTGGCGATCAGCGTCGTCGTCGAGTCCCTGCCGTTCGTGGTGCTCGGCATCGTGCTGTCGATCGTCGTCGAGGTCTGGGTGCCGGTCGGCGCGCTCGAGAAGGTCCTGCCGCAGAACGCCTTCGGCCGTCGCGCCGTGATCTCCCTGATCGGCATGCTGTTCCCGGTGTGCGAGTGCGGCAACGTCCCGCTCGCCCGAGGCCTGATGATGCGCGGGTTCACGCCGGCCGAGGCCGTCACGTTCCTCGTCGCGGCCCCGATCCTCAACCCGCTCGTCATCATCAGCACCGCGCAGGCGTTCGGCTGGTCCGGGTGGATCCTGCCGGTGCGCATCGTCGGCGGGTTCGTCATCGCGAACCTCGTCGGCTGGATCGTCGCCGCGCACCGCCGTCCGGCCGACCTGCTGCTCCCCGCCTTCGAGGCCCGGTGCCGTGCGGCCGTCGGAGCGCCCCGCGGCCTGCACCGCTGGCGGCAGAGCGCCGCACAGTTCGGCGGCGAGACGGCGACGATGATGCCGGCGCTGTTCGTCGGTGCCGGGCTCGCCGCGGCGATCCAGGTCGCTGTTCCCCGCTCGACACTGGTGGCCGTCGGCTCGAACCCGGTGCTGTCCGTCGCGGCGATGATGCTGCTGGCGATGACGGTGTCGCTCTGCTCGAACGTCGACGCCTTCTTCGCGCTGTCGTTCGCGTCGACGTTCCTGCCCGGGTCGATCACGGCCTTCCTGATCATCGGGCCGATCATCGACGTCAAGATGATCGCCCTGCTGCGCACGACGTTCCGGGTCCGCTTCCTGGTGCTGCTGTCCGTCGTGTGCGTCCTGTTCGCCGGAGCCGTCGGGTTGGTGATGAATGTCCTCGTCTGATGCACGCAGCAACGCGGCCGCGTACCTGGGTCTCGGGTCGGTGCTGGCCGCGGCGCTCTGCACGCTGTGGCTCGCGCTGGTCGGGCACCTCGACCTGTACATCAACCCGCGGTACTCGGTGTTCACGGTCGTGCTCGCCGCCGTCGGTGTGCCCGCGTCGATCGCCGGACTGGTGGCCACCGCCCGCGGGTACGGCCACACGCACGGTGACGAAGCGGACGAGCACCACGCCGACGCCCACGTCGCCGCTGATGCCCACGGGCACGACGCCGACGCCGACGCCCACGAGCCGCGCCCCGGCCGCGGTCGCGCCGTCCGCCTCGCCCTCGGCGGTGCCGCCGCCGTCGTCACGATCGGCGTCACCGTCGCGATGCTCGTCCTGCCGCCGACGACCCTGTCCGCCCGCACCGCCCAGCAGCGGAGCGTGGACTCCGCGACCCTGTCCAACGCGACCGGCTCCGAGTCCGCAGTGCAGCTGCTCGGCAGCGAGGGCGTCGACACCTCGCAGTACGGCGTCAAGGACTGGGCCGCGCTGATCCGGCAGACCACCGACACCACGGCCCTCGTCGGCAAGCCGGTCGAACTGTCCGGCTTCGTGGTGCCCGGCGACGACGGGTCCTTCACCCTCACCCGCTTCGTGATCAGCTGCTGCGCCGTGGACGCGCAACCGGTCGGCCTCGGCGTCGTGACCGGCGACGGCACCGGGACCGTCCCCGACGAGGGGCAGTGGGTCACCGTCCGCGGAGCCCTGGCCGCCAACCCGGACCAGTCCGCCGACGCCCGCATCGTCGTCAAGGCCGCGAAGATCACCGACATCGCGCAGCCCGAGGACCCGTATGAGTTCTGAGCGCCGCGGAGACCAGCCCCGCGAGCGGCGCAGAGACGAGCGCCGCGAGCGCCGCCCCGTCGCACACCGCTTCCACCGCCGGTACGTCGCCGTCGTGGTGGTCCTCGCCGTGGTCGCCGCGCTCGCCGCGGTCGTCGGCTCGCAGCAGGGCCCGCGGCTCCGCGACGTGTCCTACGACGCGACCGGCCTCGTCACCCGTCCGGCCCAGCGGGTGATCCTGACGGCGAACCAGGCGCTGCAGAAGGTCGCCGCCGCCGACGTCCGGGTCAGCCCGGCTGCGGCGCACACCGTGACCTCGAGCGGCAACACCATCGCGGTCGAGTTCGCCGGACCCCTGGCGTACGACCGCGAGTACACCGTGACGGTCGCGGACGTCCGGGCACCCGGGCAGCGCGCCACGTCCGACCTGACCGCGGCGATCCGCACCGGCAGCACCGACGTGCTCGCACTCGTGCCGGGGCAGGCCGGGGCGAAGGACCGCATCGTCCGGCGATCCCTCGACGCGGGCGGCGCCACCACCGTCCACGAGGGCACCGCGATCTCCGAGTACGCCCGGCTCGGCCGTTCCCTGGTGGTCGTGAGCGGCACGGACGCCAGCTCGTCCGTCGACATCGTGGCGCTGAGCGGTGGTGTGCAGGACGCCGACGCCCCCGTCGAACACCTCACCCTGCCGACTTCCGAGGGTCGCGTCACGGCGCTCCACGTGGCCGACGACGGTGCCTCGTTCGGGTTCGAGTACGCCGACACCTCGACCGGGCAGTCCCGGAACACCGGTCTGTACGTGGTCGACATGACGGGCACCCACATGCCCACGGCGATCGCGGCGAACGGCAAGCCGAAGACGGGCGCCGTGCCGATGACCGTCGGGCAGTGGGCCTACGTGCCGCGGACCGAGAGCGCGCTGGTCCGGACGGGCAGCGACGACCTGGTGCTCGTCGACATGAGCGGGCGTGCCGACCCGGTCCGGCTCGGCAGCGCCACCTACCTGCACGGCTTCGTCGGCACCGGCACCACGGCCGTCGTCGAGACGGGAACCGGTATCGAGCGGTTGGACCTGACCGACGGGTCGAAGTCGGCGCTGCAGGCGCCCGCCGCGAGCACCGATGCGGCCGTCCTCGGCCGCATCGCCCAGCTGTCGGACGACACGTACCTGCGGGTGCTGGGGGACGTGCGGTCGGACGGCACCATCGCGGCACGGATCGTGCGCGTGGACGGGGGACGGGCCTCCCGGCTGCCCGTGACGATCCCGGACGACGCGAGCGTCACCGCGGTCTGCCCGTCCCCGAACAGCCAGTTCGTCGCAGTCGCGACGAAGTCGGCGGCCGGCGAGCTCGTGAGCATCGTCGACGCGGCCTCCGGTGCGCTCGAGGCGAGCATCGACGCGGGCTCCGTCGACTGGTGCGGCGCGCTGCCGTCCGGCGACGAGGTCGGCTGACGGTCTCGAGACGACAGACTGGAGGCCCGGTACCAGCTGGTACCGGGCCTCCAGTCGTTCAGGTGGTGACGACTACGCCAGCGTGGCCGCGTCGATCACGAAGCGGTAGCGGACGTCCGAGGACAGCACGCGCTCGTAGGCCTCGTTGATCTGGTCGGCGCTGATGAGCTCGGTCTCCGGGAGGATCCCGTGCTCGGCGCAGAAGTCGAGCATCTCCTGGGTCTCCTGGATGCCGCCGATGGCGGAACCCGCCCAGCTGAGCCGACGCGGGATGAGCGCGAAGGCCGGCACCTCGAGCGGCTCGGACGGAGCGCCCACGTTGACGAGCGTGCCGTCGACCTTGAGCAGGCCGAGGTAGGCGCCCATCGGGATCTTCGCCGAGACGGTGTTGATGATCAGCTCGAAGGAGTTCGCGAGCTTCTCGAACGTCTCCGGGTCCTTCGTCGCGTAGTGGGCCTTCGCGCCGTAGCGGAGCGAGTCCTCCTGCTTGGAGGTGGTCTGCGACAGGACGGTGACCTCGGCGCCGAGCGCGACGGCGATCTTGACGGCCATGTGGCCGAGCCCGCCCATGCCGACGACGGCGACCTTGGTGCCGGGGCCGGCGTTCCAGTGGTGCAGCGGCGAGTAGGTGGTGATGCCGGCGCAGAGCAGCGGCGCGACCTTCTCGATGTCGAGCGATTCGGGGACACGGAGGACGAAGTCCTCGTTCACCACGACGGCCTGCGAGTAGCCGCCCTGGGTGATCGAGCCGTCGGCCGGGTCGACGCTGGCGTAGGTGCCGATGTTGCCCTTGAGGCAGTACTGCTCCTGGCCGGCGACGCAGTTCTCGCACTCGCCGCACGAGTTCACCATGCAGCCGACGCCGACGCGGTCGCCGACCTTGTGCTTGGTGACGTTCTCGCCGACCTCGGTGACGTGGCCGACGATCTCGTGGCCGACGACCTGCGGGTACTGGATGGGACCCCACTCACCGCGGACGGTGTGGATGTCCGAGTGGCAGATGCCGGCGTAGGCGATGTCGATCGCGACGTCGTCCGGGCCGACGTCCCGACGGGTGATGGTGGTCTTGACGAGCGGCTCGGTCGCTGACGGTGCCGCGTACGCGTTGACGGTGCGCAATGATCTCCTCGTGGGGGTGGTGCGTTGCGGGCCGGTTCCGGCCCGGGACCAGTGTGCGCGCAGCCGCGGCCGGGTGGGAGGTACAACCAGGACACCCCTGTGCCCGCGGACGGGCGCGTCGCGGCGTTCTGCTCGCTCAGGCGAGTCGGGCCAACCGCTGCCCCGCGATCGTGGCGAAGCGCAGCGGGTCGGCGAGGGCGTCGTCGGGTTCGCCGGTGGTCTGCGTCGCGAGCACGGTGAGCGACGCGGCGGCCGCGTAGTCGTCGAGCGGGGCCTCGATCGCGCCGGCGACGAGCATCGAGCGGGCACCGGGAGCGTGCGCCGCGGTCAGGTCGCGGACCACCGAGGGCACCTTCCCGACGGCGCTCTGGCCGTCGAAGCACCCTTCGCCGCTGATCACCACATCGGCACCGTCGAGCAGCGCCGGCAGCCCGAGGACCTCGGCGACGGCCGCGGCCCCACCGGCGAGCGTGGCGCCCCACATCAGCAGGCCGAACCCGACACCGCCGGCGGCTCCGGCGCCCGGGGTGTCCGGGTCGACGTCGGGGAAGCGTGCGGCCCAGGTGGCGAGTCGGTCGTCGAACGACGCCACACGGTCGGGCGTGATGCCCTTCTGCGGGCCGAAGACGGCTGCGGCACCGGTCGGACCGAGCAGCGGAGAGGTCACGTCGGTGAGCACGGTGACGCCGAGCGGGGGGAGTGCGCGGAGGCCGCCGGTGCCGGATCCTTCGCTGTCGAGTCCGAGCGCCTCGAGCACCGGACGCCCGCCGTCGGTGGACGCGCTGCCCCCGATGCCGAGCACGAGTCCCGTGGCCCCGGCGTCGAGCGCAGCGGCGATCGCTTCGCCGAACCCTCGGCTCGTCGCCGTGTCCGGCATCGGTGCGTCGAGCAGGGGGAGGCCGCTCGTCGCGGCGAGCTCCACCACCGCGCGGCCGTCGGGCAGCCGCAGCCAGTGGGTGGCGACCGGGGTGCCGGCCGGTCCGGTCACGGCGACGGGGACCCGGACGGCTCCGGGGACCGCGGACTCGAAGGCGTCGAGCGTGCCCTCGCCGCCGTCGGCCATCGGGACGAGCACCACGTCGTCGTCGGGGCGTTCGGTCAGCCAGCCGTCGTGGACCGCCGCAGCGATCGACGCCGCCGTCGCGGTGCCCTTGAACGAGTCCGGAGCCACGATGATGCGCACGGCTCCCACCGTAGTGGCCGGTCGCCAGACGCCGGCGTGCGTGCGAGACGCCTTCGTGTGCGCGTGTGCGCGTGTGCGCGTGTGGGAGACGCCGGCGTGTGCGCAGGACGCCTCGTTGTCCTCGAGACGCCTCCGGATCCGGCGGCGTCTCGACGACATGGCGGCGTCGAACGGACACGCCGGCGTCTCGCGAACGCCCGCGCGCTGGCCTCAGGGCGCGGGCGCCGGCTCCGGCAGGGCGAAGCGCGGGTGCGGCGCCCCGCCCGTCGCGAGGTCCGCGAGCATCTCGCCCAGCAGCGGCGCGAACTTGAAGCCGTGCCCGGAGAACCCCGTCGCCACCGTGAGCGGCCCGACCCGGTCGATGACGAAGTCCTCGTCGGGGGAGTTGTCGTACAGGCAGCTGATGAACGTCGGCTTCGTCGCGTCGACCCCCGGCACGTACCGCGCGACGTACGCCTGCAGCCGCTCGGCTTCGGCAGGCACGGGCACGAAGTCCCGGTGGTCCGGGTCGACGACGGGGCCGGTGCCGTGGAACCCGACCTTGACGCCCTCGCCCGGCGTCAGCAGCCCGTACACGTCGTCGCCGTCGGCCCAGTGCACGAAGCTCGGCCAGGCCGCGTCCGGCAGGTGGCTGGGGAAGTGGGCCGGCTGCTCCTGGGTGACGCGGATGGCCGGGAGGCCCGCCCCGCGTCCGGCGAGCAGCCCGCCGACCAGCGTGGGGGCCCACGAGCCCACCGCGGCCACCACGGACGCGGTACGGACCGCGCTGCCGTCGGACAGCGCCACGGTGACGTCGTCACCGTGGTCCTCGAGCCCGGTGACCCGCGTGTCGAACCGCAGGTCGGCGAGACCGGTCCGTTCGGCCAGCGTCAGGAACACCTCGATCGTCCGGTCGGAGCGGATGCGCCCGGCGGAGGGATGGGTCAGCACGTGGCCCTCGAACGCGATGCCGGGCCAGCGCGCCGCCGCCTGGTCCGGGGGCAGTGACTCGTGCGGGATGTCCGCGTCGGCGAGGGCGGCGGCGATCGCGTCGACGACCTCGGGCCGACCGTGGTCGACGGCCCCCGTGCGGACGATGAGCTCCTCGCCGGCGGCGGCCTCGAGCGCTCCCCACAGTTCGAGCGCCCGGGTGGTCAGGGCGACGTACTCCGGGTCGGCGTAGCCCTGCCGGAAGATCCGGGTCGCACCGTGCGAGGAACCGAGGTGGTGGCCGCGGGCGTGCTGTTCCACGAGCAGGACGCGCTCGCCGCGGGCGGTGAGGGCGTAGGCGGTCGCGGCGCCGACGACCCCGGCACCGATGACGACGTGCGTTGCCGGTGCGGGGATGGTCATGTCGAGATCGTAGTCGGGCACGCCGACCCCGACACGACCGTCCCCATCAGCCGCCCGAGGTCGGCACCGTGGTCCCGAGGCCTCGTTCGCGAGCGACTTCGAGCACCAGGGCGGCGACCGCCAGATCCTGCGCACCGAGCCCGACCGAGTCGAACACCGTGACCTGGTCGTCGTCGACCCGGCCGGCGGCACGTCCGACGATGACCTCGCCGAGCTCGGTCGTATGGAGGTCCTGCGGGAGCGCGCCCTCGACGACGGCCTCGAGCAGGTCGCCCGACTTCGACCAGGCTGTGGCCCGGCTGTCGACGAACACCGTCCCACGCGCCATCGCGGGGCCGTCGAGCTCGCGGTGGGTGGGGCGCGGACGGGCGCCGACGGCGTTCACGTGCTGGCCCGCGTGCAGCCAACCGCCCTCGACGACCGGGCGTACCGACGGCGTGAGCGTGCACAGGACGTCGCACTCCTCGGCCACCTGGCGGGGGCCGCCCACCACGGTGCACCGTCGAGCGAGGTCGTCACCGACGGCCTCGAGGAACCGACCGGTCGTCGCCGCGGAGCGAGACCAGAGGAGCACCCGTTCGAAGTGCCAGACCTTCGCGAACGCGCGCAGATGCTCGACGGCGAGGTTCCCGGCGCCCACGAGCCCCAGCGTCGTGTTGTGCGATCGAGCGAGGTGCTGTGTGGCCACGACCGACGCTGCCGCCGTCCGCGCGCGGGTGATGTCCTTGCCGTCCAGCACGCCCAGGCACTCGCCGGTCATCGCAGACGACACCAAGATGGTGGACCGCTGGGTCGGCAGGCCGCGGGAGGCGTTGTGCGGGATGTCCGCCATGAGCTTCACCGCCACCAGACCCAGTCGGTCGGACCGCACCGCCATCGGCAGGAACAGCGCATCGTCGGCACCGGACATGGCAACCGGGGCCGGTTGCTGCATCCGGCCTGCTCCGAGGTCGGCGTGGACGGCTTCGACGGCTTCGAGCACATCGACGTCCGCGAGCGCAGCAGCGACGTCGGACGCCTCGAGGACGAGCGTCACGAGACGGCGACGGCGCTCGGCGAACCGAGGAGTTCGTCGTACGACGGGACATGCGTCGTGAGTCCGCCGTCGAACAGGATCCGCATCCACCGGTCGGACGCATCACGGTCCACGACGGCGGAGTCCCACACGCCGCCCGCCGCCATCTCGTCGGCGGCTCGTCGGAGCAGTGACTGGTCCTTGTCCGGCCAGCGTGCTGCGAGCACGGCGGTGATCTCGGCGTCAGCGTGCCCAGCGGTGATCCGCTGCATGGCCGCAGCGATGCCGTCCATGAACCGGGGCACGCGGTCACCGAGTTCCTCGATGCGGTCGGTGCGGGTGTAGTAGACGCTGTTCGGCATCACCCCGCCGGCATCGAGGTGCCGGAAGACGATCGACCCGCCGCCGGCCGCCACGAGCTCCTCGGCGGAGACGAGGTCGAGGATGATGGCGTCACCGAGGCCTCCCCGGTAGAGCTCCACGAGCATGGCGGTCGACAGGTCGCGGACGAAGCGGGTCGCTGCGACGTCGAAACCGGCTTCGCGGACGAGCCCCGCAGTGAACTCGTACGGCGCGCTGCCGCCTGCACCCGGCGCGAGCACGACCTTCCCCGCGAGCCAGTCCAGGGTGATCGGGGCAGTCTCGTTCCGCGCGACGATGGTCATCGGGAAGGCGTCGTTCAGCTGTCCGACGACCGACAACTCACGGGCGGTGCCGGCGTACATCGCCGGCACCCAGAGGCCCCCGAGCGCGAGGTGGGCTGCACCCGAGTCGATGTCGTCGAGGACGCCGGTCCACGGGTCGCAAGCGGTGGCGGTCACGGTGAGTCCGCGTTCGGCGAAGAGGCCGCCCAGGTCGGCGACGTACTCGGGCAGGTAGTTGAGGCCGTTCGCGGTCGCCGAGATCTGCAGGGTGTCCATGGTGGTGCTCCGTTCGTGGTGTGCGGTGTGCCGGGCGTTCCCCGGCACACCGCTGGATCGTGTGGGTGGATCGGGTGGTTCAGGTGGACCTGGCGGTGAGGACGTTCTCGTTCACGTCCTCGAGGGACCGACCGCGCGTCTCGGGGGCGAACCGCGACGCGATCACGAGCACCGCGTACATGGCTGCCGCGAGTCCGAAGACACCGGCGAAGGCCCAGGAACCGTAGAGCGCGATCGCGGCGAAGGGCATCACGGCGCCGGCGATGTTGCCGATCCCGTTCACGATCGAGGCGCCGGACGCTCGGATCGCCGTGGGGTAGACCTCGGCGGTCCAGGCCGCGAGCGTGGTGTTCGTCAGCATCGTGAAGAACTGGAACAGTGCGCCGAGGGCGAGGATCGCGCCGGTGTCGTTCCCGAACGCTGCGAACGCCAGTGCGGTCAGACAGCCCAGGACCCCCGCGGTGGCGATCAACGGTCGACGCCCGATGCGGTTCGCGAGCAGGGCGGCGGCGGTGCACCCGAGGAGCGAGCCGACGTTCATGATCATCGTGTACAGCAGACTCTGCGAGACGGAGTACCCGCGTTCGACGAGCAGCGTGGGCATGAGGAAGTTCAGCGTGACCTGCACCCCGAAGGCCATCCACGACGCGACCCCGATGGCGATCGTCCGGCGCAGGACCAGCCGGTGGAACACAGCTGCGGGTGAGGCGTGCAAGGACACCGGCGGGAGATCTGCAGGGCTGAGCCGGACGGGGCCGACGGCGTCCGCAGGCGGTGTCAAGGTGTTCGAGGCGAGGACCGCGAGCGAGCGGTTCGCGTCGTCGATCCGGCCCTTCGAGAGGAGCCAGCGCGGCGTCTCGGGCAACTTGCGCCGGTACAGGACGACGAACAGCGCGGGGAGCGCCAGGATCACGAAGCTCCAGCGCCAGACGTGGTCGTCGCCGCCGAGCGGGACGGCCAACGGGCCGAGGAGGAGCAGGAAGAGGCCGTAGGAGATGAAGTTCCCGATGCCGCCTGCACCGACGTTGATCGTGGCGATGAGTCCGCCCCGGTACCGGGTCGCGACCATCTCGGACAGCATCGCGATGCCGATCATGAACTCACCGCCGACACCGATGCCGACGATGAAGCGGCTGACCAGCAGCATCTCGAAGTTCGGGGAGGCAGCGCTCAGCAGGCCGCCCAGCGTGTAGACGAGCAGGTTCAGGCCGAGTGAGAACCGGCGGCCGTAGCGGTCGGCGAGCCAACCGGCGAGGAGCCTGCCGACCAACCCACCGACGACGGTCGCGGTGTTGATGGTGGAGAGCTGGACGTCGCCGATCGCGAGGGAGGCCTTGATGTTGGTGGCCATCGCGCCGATGGAGTTCTGCTCGAGGGTGTCGAAGAACTCACCGGCGAGGATGAGCATGAGGACCCAGAACTGGGCTCGTGTGAACCCGATCGAGTCGAGTGCGGAGCCGACGCCTCCGGAAGGCTGGTCGGTGGTGGTGCGTGTTGGTGCGGTGGAGCGCGTTACAGCAGACATTCGTAACTCCAGCGGGGAAGAGTGAGCGGTGCACCGTGCGGTCACTCTTTTGTATACGAAAAGCTGTTTCGGGCTGGTTTCGACTGCAAGACGTTTCGTGACGTCTCCTGTTTGAACCGCACCAAGTGGGACATGCGGCCGGGGTTCCCGCCCGCGCGCGAACCGACGTCGTATACGTTCTACGCGCTGAGTTCGCGGTAGATCGCTTCGTCGCGACGCAGGTGCTCATCCATCAGCAGCCCTGCCTGAACCGACGCTCCCCGCAGGATCGCGTTCGCGACGGCGGCGTGGTCCCCGCTGCTCGCGGCGACCTCTTCACGCGTCACGCGCTCGAAGGCCCAGGCGGTCTGGTGGATGAGCTGTTCGATCATCGTCTCGAGCCGGGTGTTCCCGGATGCCCGGGCCACCAGGCCGTGGAAGGCGAACCGGGGCGACTGGGCCTCGACCTCCTGGTCGGAGCGGCCCTCGTGGCCGACCGCCCGGAGCAGGTCCGCGCAGTCGCCGCCCGTCCGGTCGGCCGCGAGCTCGGCGGCGAGGACCTCGAGCCCGCGCCGGATCTGCATCAACTCGATGACGACCTCGGTGGAGGAATCCGCGACCCGGACGCCCTTGAACTTCTCGGCGACGACGAAGCCCTCGGTCTCCAGCTGCCGGAGGGCTTCGCGGACAGGAACCCGGGAGACGCCGAAGCGCTCCGCGAGCACGTCTTCCTTGAGTCTCGAGCCACGTGCGAGCGAGCCGCTGATGATCTCGGCCCTGATGGCCTTGAGGACCGATGCCGGCTTGGACTCCACGGTTCGATCGTAGTTGGAGCGAGTGACGGGAATCGAACCCGCGCTACCAGCTTGGGAAGCTGGAGTTCTACCATTGAACTACACTCGCGCGCCCCGCAGAACGGGACTCGGCAAGCCTAGCGGATTCTCGCCTGGAAGCCAGCCGACCGCGCACCGTACGCCGTCTCGCCGGCGCGTGTCGCGCCTCCCGAGTCTCCGCTGTGAGGGTGCCAGCCTGACGGACAGGTGTCGCCCCCGTGTGTACCGTCCAGGGAGTTCCAGCCCCGAACCGAGGAGGACCCGGATGGTCAGGCATCCCCTCATCGACGACGTGGTCGGCTCGGCGATCGTGGTCGAGTCCGCCTCGCCCGTCGTGTGGCTGACCGATGCGCTCGCCTCGCTGCTCCGCCGGTCGGCGGACGCCGGACGGACGGTCGTGCTCCGCACCGGCCGGGCCGCGGCCATCACCCCGGCACTCCGGCACGCGCTCGGCGCGTACGGTGCCGCATGGGCGGTGTCCGACTTCGACGGCACACTGCGTGACGGCCGGACCGGCGTCGCCGCATCGGACATCGAGGACTTCGTGCACCGCGGCCCCGAACTCGTGGGCACCCCGTCGCCCGAGCACCCGGTCTCGGCCGACTCGGTGCGACAGATCAGCATCGACCTGACCCTCCGGCACCACCCAGGCCGTGCGGTCGACATGGGCTCCGCGATCGAGGCGTTGTGCCACACCGTCGGCACCTGCCCGACCCGGTGGGGCACCGCCGAACCGCTCACCGTGCCCTGGGACCGCTGGGTCGTGACGCAGTACGCGAAGCACGAAGCGCCCGGTATCTCGACCTCGTACGCCGTCGGCGAGGGGTTCTCCGCGACGATGACCGCGCACCTGGTCGGCGGGGTCGTCGTCGAGACGATGTCCGCCGTGCTCACCGTGCCCGAGGAGAACACCGACCCGGGGCTGGCGAACCGGATGTTCGACGCCGTGCAACGGGTCGCCGACCAGGTCGTCCCCGTGTTCGGCGTGGTCATGCAGCGCCGAGGCGACGCCGACCACCTGGTGCGGGCCGTCTCGCACGGCGAACCGTCGCCGCTCGCCGTCGTCGTGGGCCCCGAGGCCGCGGGCTTCCTGGACCGTGACGGCGTCTGGCCGCCGCCGCGCACCACGACCGCGACCTTCGCGGCCGGCTCCGGGCCGGCCGCCCGTCCGGGTGCCGACGCGACCGACGACGGTGGGATGATCGTCCGCTTCGAGGACGGCTGGGAAGCGCTCGAGTCGTTCCTCGACCGCATCGACGAGGACCGCTTCCTGCAGCTGGTCGGCGGCGCACCGCTCGACCCCGCGCACGACGAGGGCACGCTCGACGGCCACGTCCGCGACGACCGGATGGTGGGCGGTCACGGTGCCGCGTGACGTCACCATCCTCTGCCGCCAGCCGGTCGAGACGCGCGAGGTGGCGGAGGCGCTCCTGCTGCACGACGAGACCTGGGGCGTCCGGGCGCTCGACGACGGCCCGATGATGCAGGTCTGCCGTGACGCCACGCACCCCGTGATCACCGTGCTCGGCGTGCGCCGGGTGGACTCCTTCGACGAGGTCGAGCGGATCCTGCCGGACGCCCCGACCCTGGCGACGCCGCTGTGGTGGGTCGACACCGTGACCCCCGCGGGCCCGGACGGGGAATCGGGGATCTCGGCCGCCCTCGAGGCCGCGATGGACCTCGACGCGGTCTGCATCGTCCACGGGGACTGACCGGGGCCGTGCCTGCCGTGTGGCCGGTACCGCGGGTCAGTCCCGCTTGCTCATCGCTGCCAGGCGCTCGTTGTAGGCCTTGAGGTCGGCGTCACCGTCGCGGTCGGCCTTGCGGTCCAGGCGCTTCGCGTCGCGCTTGTCCGAGCGCATCCAGTTCCGGACGACGAGCAGGGCCACGAACACCATCGGGAGCTCCGACGCACCCCAGGCGATGCCGCCGCCGGTGTGCTGGTCGTCGAGCAGCGCGGCGTCGTTCGTCTGGCCCAGCGCGTGGAACCAGTCCACCGCGAACACCGACTGCGACGTCATGACCGCGACGCCGAAGAACGCGTGGAACGCCAGGGTGGCCAGCAGGGTGATGATGAGCATCGGGTACGGCGGGCGCTGCGGGCCCGGGTCGACGCCGACGAAGACCCAGAAGAACAGGTAGCCGCTCAGGACGAAGTGGATGATCATCGCGACGTGCCACTCGTGCGACTGCATCGCGGCCTGGTACGCCGGCGTGAAGTAGAACACCACGAGGGACCCGGCGAAGATGATGCCCGCGACGGCGGGCTTGCCGAGGAACTGCATCCAGCGGGAGTGCACGAAGAGCATGAGCCACTCGCGGGCGCCGCGTGAGCCGTCGTTCCGGACCGGCAGGGTGCGGAGCGCGAGCAGCACCGGGCCACCGAGCACGAGCGGCAGCGGGACGAACATCATCAGCAGCATGTGCTGGAGCATGTGCGACGAGAAGTGGATCATGCCGTAGACGGCGGGGCCGGCCGACGTGGTCCAGATGAACAGGGCGCAGCCGATCAGCCAGGCGATGGCGCGACCGACAGGCCAGGCGTCGCCGCGCTTCCGGAGCTTGCGCACCGCCAGCAGGTACCAGACGGCCCCGACGACGGCCAGGCCGAGCCACACCCAGTCGATGTGCCACTGGGTCAGGTAGGTCTGCGTGGTCTGTGCCGGCGGGAACGGGAACCCGATCAGGCCGGAGCGGGTGTCCTCGCCCGTCGCGGGGGTCTGCGGGATCGGCGGCTGTGAGCGGGACACGGCGACCGAGACGCCGATCGCCACGGCCATGAACACGATCTCGGCCAGCGCGAACCGGGTGAACAGGCGGCGGTCGAGCGGCGCGCGGAGGAGCCCGGGCACGAGCTTCCGGCGCTGCACGATGCCCGCGACACCGAGCAGTACGAGGATGAGCGCCTTGACGGTGATGAGCCAGCCGTACGTCGTCGTGACGAGGTCGAGCGGGCCGGTCAGACGCAGCGACGCGTTCACGACGCCGGAGAACGCCACCGCCCCGAACGACCACCCGGCGAGCGTCGAGTACCGGGCGATCACGCGTCCGGTCGCGCCCTTGGTGCGGGTGCGGAGCAGGACCACGGCGACCAGGCCGCCGGCCCACACGCACACCCCGACCAGGTGGATCGCGAGCGAGTTCACCGCGTTGGCGTGCTCGAGCGACCCGGCGGCGTGGCCGGACAGGGCCAGGGGGAGCAGGGCGAACAGGCCGATCACGGTGGCGAACGCCAGGGTCGTCACCCGGGTGGCGAAGGCGGCGACCACCGTGGCGACCAGGATCGCGGCAGCCGACACCACGAGCGCCTGGCCGATCTCGACCTGGAACGCGAAGAGCATGAAGTTGCGGGCGAACACCGGGCTGGTGAGCGGGACACCGAGGGTGTTCGCGCCGGTCAGGACGATGCTCACCGAGGCCGCCAGGAACCAGACGGCGCCGGTCGCCGCGGCCCACCGGGTGGCCCGGTGCTGCACGCTCGACAGGGCGCCGTGGTCCTTCTTCTGCGCGGGCAGCGCGAACGCCGCGACGATGAGGAGCCCGATGGTCAGCGCCGCCATCGTGTCGTGCACGACGCGGGCGATCGGCAGGCCGTACTCGACGACGTCGCCGGCGGACACCAGCTGCTGACCCGCGCTGAAGGCACCGGTGATCGTCAGCCCGAGGATCGAGCACGCGACGGCGAGCGGGATCGCGATGACGAGGACCGTCGCGACGGTGGACGAGCGCCCGGTGGTGGGGGCGGCGTCCGGCGCTGACCCGGTGGGCTGGGTTTCGGGTGACGTGACGGTCATGACCGTCCAATGGTAGGCGTGCCGGCTGGCAACCGGCCCCTCGGATGCGCGCTCAGACCCGCCGTTCCCAGATGCCCTCGCAGCCGACGCCGACGAACCCGACGGCCTCGTTCACGTCGAGCATGTGGCGGTTCTCCTCCGCGTTGAACGTGATGATCGACGGGTGCCCCGGATGCTCCCGCTCGACGGCCTCGATCCCGACCGCCTTCAGGAGCCATCCGAGCCGCTGCCCACGGTGCTCACGGACGACGAGGGTGTCGCCCTGCATGACCGGCTGCGCGAGGGGACCGGGGACGGCGAGCTGGGTGAACCCGACGAGCGACCCGGTCGAGGTGTCCTCGACCACGACCGTGCGCATCGTGCGGGGCCCGTCCTCGAGGTGCTGCTCGTGTGTCCGGAGCCGCTCGACCGTCCAGGCGTCCTCGGGCTCGGTCATGTCGCCCGACGGGGCGTCGGTGCTCATCCGGGTCAGCAGGAGCGCGAGGTCCGACTGCCACCGATCGGGTGTCGGGCCCGTCCAGGTGTGCACGCGGTGGTGGTCACCCGACGCCGCGGTCGCAGCCGCACGGACTTCGGCCACCGCGGCCTCGGCAGCCGGGAGTGCGAGACGGCTGATCCGGTTGACCTGCCCGAGCCGCCAGCCTCGACGGGTCAGGAACCGGACCGCTGCCTCGTCCTCCGGGACGGCCCCGAACCCGGTGGGGGCCTGTCGGTACCCGGGGCCGGATGCCGGCCCGACCTGTCGTGAGACCGCGTAGGTCTTCCACTGCGTGCGTCCCTGACCGCGAGCGACGTCCTCCAGGTGTTCGGCCAGGAGCGTGCCCACGCCGCGACGTCGGTGTTCGGGTGCCACGCTGACCGCGATCCAGCAGTTCGGTGCGGCCGGGTCCACCTTCGAGTCGTACGAGCCGGCTCCGACCGCGGTCCCCTCGTCGTCGCGGACCAGGAACAGTCGGCTGGGTGCGTCCGGGTCGAGCAGGTACGGCAGCTGTTCCTCGGGGGTCCAGAGCAGCTCGGGCAGGTGCGTGGTCGCGACCTCGGCCCGGTTCTGCACGTCGACCCACTCGCGGAACACCGAGACGACGGCCGGGTCGTCGTCCATGGTGGCGGGCACCGTGATCTCGTCGACGGTGTACGTGGTCATCACTGCTCCGAACGCCGCCCGCCCGGGTGGTGGGCAGCCTGGCAGCATACCGGCGCGACGCCCGCTGCCGCTAGGCTTCCTCCGTGCTGCTCTCCGACCGCGACATCACCGCCCAGCTCGCCGAAGGCCGGATCGGCCTCGACCCGTACGACGCCTCGCTCGTGCAGCCGTCGAGCATCGACGTCCGGCTCGACAAGTTCTTCCGGCTGTTCGACAACCACAAGTACCCGCACATCGACCCCGCGGTGGACCAGCCCGACCTGACCCGCCTGGTCGAGACCGACCCGGACGAGGCGTTCGTGCTGCACCCGGGCGAGTTCGTCCTCGGCTCCACGTTCGAGGTCGTGACGCTGCCCGACGACATCGCGGCGCGGCTCGAGGGCAAGAGCTCGCTCGGTCGCCTCGGCCTCCTGACCCACTCGACGGCGGGCTTCATCGACCCCGGGTTCTCCGGGCACGTGACGCTCGAGCTGTCGAACGTGGCGACGCTGCCGATCAAGCTGTGGCCGGGGATGAAGATCGGGCAGCTCTGCTTCTTCCAGCTCTCGAGCCCGGCCGAGAAGCCGTACGGCTCCGCCGAGTACCAGTCCCGCTACCAGGGTCAGCGGGGCCCGACCGCGTCCCGCTCGGCGCAGAACTTCCACCGGGCGGACGTCTCCGACCCGCGCTGACGAGCGCCGGACCGTACCGTTTCGTCCGGGCTTGCACAGACCCGTATGTCCCACTAGCAGACGAAATGTCGCATGCTGTGTATCGTTGCAGCATGTCCGCTGTTCCCCCACGGCCCGCCCCGCCATTGTCGGCCGCGGTGCTCATCCGCGACGCCCGTGAACGCGCCGAACTGACCCAGGTCCAGCTCGCCCAGCGCGCCGGCGTCACGCAGAGCGTCATCAGCACCTACGAGAACGGTCGGCGGGAACCGTCGCTCGCCGCCCTGCAGCGGATGCTCCGGGCGGCGGGCTTCACGACGACGATCGACCTGCAGCCGGTCGAGGAACCCCAGCCGCTCCTCGAACGGGTGGTCGCCGCCCGGCAGGACCTCGTCGACATCGTGCAGCGGTTCGGCGGGCGGAACCCCCGGATCTTCGGCAGCGTCGCCCGGGGTGAGGACGGCCCGGACAGCGACGTCGACCTGATGGTCGACGTCGACGCGGGGCTCGGGATCTTCGCGCTGATGCGGATCCAGGACGCCGCCGAGCGGTTGCTCGGCGTCCGCGTCGACGTGGTGGACGCCGCGGGCATGCGTCCCGGGGTCGTCCGGACCGCGGTGCCGCTGTGAGCGCCGAGCCGGGCGTCCGACGTGCCGTCGGCGACCGCCTCGACGACGTCATCCGGGCCTGCGAGGCGATCCGGCGCTACGTCGACGACGAGCGGCTGCCCGAGGACCTGGTGCACGACGCGGTCCGGATGCGCCTGGTCGAGATCGGTGAGGCCGTGCGGGTGCTCCCGGTCGGGGTCACCGCGAGCGAGCCCGGCATCCCGTGGTCGCGCGTGTCCGATCTGGGGGAGCGGCTGACCCGGCGGTACTTCGACACGACGCGTGCGCTGGTGTTCGGCACCGCCCGCACCGACGTCCCGCACCTCGCCGACGCCGCGCGCCGGTTGCGCGCTGCCCACCCCTGACGGACGCGGGCACGGACCGGGCGCGGCCACGTGCCCTGGGTGGACCACCCGGCGGACTGGAGGCACGGCTCACGACGTGCACCGAGCCTCCCGTCCGCCGTGTGGCCGGCCTCCGGACGACGCAGGACGGCCCCGTCTCGCCGAGGCGAGACGGGGCCGTCCGTGGTGCTGGGGAGATCAGCCCTTCTTGGCGAGCTCCTCGAGGGTGTCGTTGCCCTTGTAGGCCTCGACGGCGTTGTCCTTGGTGACCAGGACCGGCGTGAGCTCGATCGCGGGGACCGTCTTCTTGCCGTTGTAGTTGTTCGTCTTGTCCATCTTCGTGTCGGGCTTGTCGCCCTTCGACAGCGTGGAGACGAGGTCGACGGCCGCCTGGGCCTCCTTCGACGTGTCCTTGAAGATCGTCGAGTACTGCGTGCCCTGCATGATGAGCGGGATGGACGCGGTCTCCGAGTCCTGGCCCGTCACGACGGGGTTGTCCTTGCCGGCGGCCTTGGTCGCGGTGAGGATCGCACGGGCGAGGGTGTCGTTCGGCGACAGGACGCCGTCGAGCTCGGTGTCACCCGTGTAGTACTGCGAGAGCAGGTCGGTCATGCGCGACTGGGCCTTCTGCGCGAGCCAGCCCTGCGTGACGACCTTCTGGAACGTGGTCTGACCGGAGACGACCTTGATCGTGCCGTCGTCGATCTTCGGCTGCAGGACGTCCATCGCACCGTTGAAGAACACGGTCGCGTTGGCGTCGTCCGGCGAACCGGCGAAGAGCTCGACGTTGTACGGCTTGTCGCCCTTCTTCTCCTCGAGGCCCTTGAGCAGCGCCTCGGCCTGGAGCTGGCCGACCTTGAAGTTGTTGAACGCCACGTAGTAGTCGACGTTCTTCGTGTTCAGGATGTTGCGGTCCCAGGCGATGACCACGGCGCCACGGTCCTTGGCGGACTTGACCTGCGCGGTCAGCTGCGAACCGTCGGCGGCACCGATGATGACGGCCTTGGCGCCCTTGGTGATCATGCCCGAGATCTGCGACTGCTGGTCGGGGACCGGGTTGCCGGCGTTGGCGTACTGGATGTCGGCCTTGAAGCCGGCGTCCTCGATCGACTTCTTGAACGCGGCACCCGCGAGGACCCAGTTCTGCGAGGTCTTGGCCGGCAGGGCGACGCCGATGAGGTCGCCCTTCTTGATGCTGCTGGTGCTGCCGGCGTCGTCGGACGAGCCGCGTGCCGAGCAGCCGCTGAGGGCGAGGCCCGCGATGAGCGCCAGGCTGAGGCCGGCGACGATCTTCTTGCGCATGTGATTGCTTTCTCTTCGTTGAGGAGGTGTGGGGCCGGAGCCCCGCTGTGGGGAGGGGTGAACTAGGGGAGGGTGATCTTGTCCGGCTGGTCCTCGATGGACCGCGGCTGCTGGGCGGCCACCGTGTTCTGCTCGGTGTCCTTCCGCTGGAACTGCCGCATCATGCCGCCGATCAGCGACGGGCGTCCCTGCGACTTCGAGTAGACGTCGAAGGCGACGGCGACGAGCAGGACCAGGCCTCGGATGATCTGCACCTGGTTGGACTCGAGGCCCATGAGCTGCAGACCGTTCGACAGCAGCGCCATCACGAGACCACCGATGATCGAGCCGGAGATCGTGCCGACACCACCGGCGACCGCCGCGCCACCGACGAACACGGCGGCGATCGCGTCGAGCTCCCAGCCGGTGCCGTCCGCGGGGCCCGAGGCGCCGGAGTAGGCGACGAACACCATGCCGGCGATCGCGGCGAGGACCGACATGTTCATCATGACGAAGAAGTTGACCCGCCGCGCCGAGACGCCGGACAGGACGGCTGCGTTCGCGTTGCCACCCACGGCGTAGACCTGGCGACCGAAGATCGTGTTCTTCGTGACGAAGCCGTAGACGATGGTCAGGACACCGAGGATGATCGCGACGATCGGGACCGAGGTGCCGACCGGACCGGCGCCGAACAGGTACGTGGCGACGAGCGTGACGGCGACCAGGATGCCGGTGCGGACGATCGAGACCCACAGCGGCGGGACCTCGGCCTGCATCTTCCGACGGCGGGCACGGCCACGGGCCTCGATGATGATGAGCGCGAGGATCGTGACGAGGCCGATGAGCAGCGTGCCGTTGCTGAAGCCGAAGTCGGGGCCGAAGTCACCGAGGAAGCCGGCGCCGATCGGGGTGAAGGCGTCCGGGACGGGGACCGACGTCGAGTTGCCGATGATCTGGTTCACACCACGGAAGATGAGCTGACCGGCCAGCGTCACGATGAAGGCCGGGACCTTCACGAACGCGACCCAGAAGCCCTGCCACGCACCGATCAGGGCACCGCACGCGAGACCCAGGATGATGGCGGCCCACACCGGGAAGTCCCACACGGCCATGGACTGCGCCACGACGATGCCGACGACCGCTGCGACCGACCCCACCGACAGGTCGATGTGCCCCGCGATGATGACCATGACCATGCCGAGCGCCAGGATCAGGATGTAGGAGTACTGCAGGAACAGGTTGATGACGTTGGTCGGCTCGAGGATGAGCCCGTTCGTCGTGATCGAGAAGAAGATCAGCAGCACGATGAGCGCGATGATCATGCCGTACTGGCCGATGCTGTTGCCCTTGCCGAAGAGCAGTTTCAGGTTGTTCATGAGGCGGTGGCGCCCTTCCGCGCGGAGGTCATGCTGCGCATGAGCGATTCGGGATCGGCCTGGTCGGCCGGGAGGTCAGCGGTGATCTGGCCCTCGAAGATGGTGTAGATCCGGTCGGAGAGACCGAGGAGTTCGGGGAGCTCGGACGAGATGAGGATGATGCCCTTCCCCTCGGCGGCGAGCTGCTGGATGATCCCGTAGATCTCGAACTTGGCGCCCACGTCGATGCCGCGGGTGGGCTCGTCGAGGATCAGGATGTCCGGGTCCGTGAACATCCACTTGGACAGGACGACCTTCTGCTGGTTGCCACCGGACAGCTTGCCGACGTTGTCCTCGACGCTCGGCACCTTCGTGCGGAGCATCTTGCGGTACTTCTCGGCGACCGAGTACTCCTCGAGCGAGTCGACGACACCGGCCTTCGAGATCTTCCGCAGGTCGGCGGCGACCGTCGAGCGCTTCACGGTGTCGAGCAGGTTCAGGCCGAGCGCCTTGCGGTCCTCGGAGACGTAGCCGAGGCCGTTCTCGATCGCCTGCTGGACGTTCGTGACCTTGATCTCGCGGCCGTCCTTGATGATCTGGCCGTCGAGCCAGGTGCCGTACGAGCGACCGAACAGGCTCATCGCGAGCTCGGTGCGTCCGGCGCCCATCAGGCCGGCGAAGCCGACGATCTCACCGCGGCGGACGTGGAAGTTCGAGGCCTTGCAGACCAGACGCGACGAGTCGACCGGGTGCTGCACGGTCCAGTTGCGGACCTCGAAGAAGGTCTCGCCGATCTTCGGGGTGCGGTCGGGGAAGCGCGACTCGAGCGAGCGGCCGACCATGCCGCGGATGATGCGGTCCTCGTTGACGCCGTCCGCCTTGACGTTGAGCGTCTCGATGGCCTTGCCGTCGCGGATGATCGTGATCTCGTCGGCGATCTGCTCGATCTCGTTGAGCTTGTGGCTGATGATGATGCTCGCGATGCCCTTGGCCTTCAGCCCGACGATCAGGTCGAGCAGGTGCTGCGAGTCGTTCTCGTTGAGCGCGGCGGTCGGCTCGTCGAGGATCAGGAGCTTGACGTCCTTGTGCAGGGCCTTCGCGATCTCGACGAGCTGCTGCTTGCCGACACCGAGGTTCTTGATCTGCGTGTCCGGGTCGTCGGCCAGGCCGACGCGGGCGAGCAGGTCCTGCGCACGGAGCTGCGCGGCGGTCCAGTTGATGACGCCACCGCGGCTCGGCTCGTTGCCCAGGAACAGGTTCTCGGTGATCGAGAGCTCCGGGATGAGCGCCAGCTCCTGGTGGATGATGACGATGCCGGCCTGCTCGGACTGCTTGATGTTCGAGAAGCGGACTTCTTCGCCCTCGTAGACGATCTCGCCGCTGTAGGTGCCGTACGGGTAGACGCCCGACAGGACCTTCATCAGGGTCGACTTGCCGGCGCCGTTCTCGCCGCAGATCGCGTGGATCTCGCCGGCACGGACGCTGAGGGAGACGTCGGCCAGCGCCTTCACACCAGGGAACTCCTTGGTGATCGAGCGCATCTCGAGGATCGTCTCGGGTGCGGTGATCGACCGGGTCTCGAGGCCGGTGTCGATCGGGGTTGACGCCACAGTGCATCTCCTTCTGCCGCTTCGGTGCGGCAGTGTGTTCGGGTGGTTCTGCTGCGGCAGCGAAAGCACAGGGGGCCTGTGTGGACTTCGTTGTCGCGTCCGGATCCGGCTCGGTGTGACGCTCATGTGAACGGTCACATCGGCTGGACGGAGGCAATTTACGCACAGCCTCGGTGCGGCTGTCAATTCGGATTGGTCGCGTTTTCGTAACGGCGTGCGTGATCCGGAGGGAACGTCCCCCGGGTTGGGGCCAGGGGCCCCGGGAGCGGGCGTTTCGTTGCGTGATTCCGCATGCGCGGACGGGAGGCCCGTGGCGGGCCGGCCACGGGCCTCCCGTCCGCTTCGTGGTCGCGTCCGGAGCCGCGCTCGCCGGTGCGCCGCCGCCCTGCGGTCCCGCGCGTGGCTGGTGCTTCCGGGCGTACCTGGTCGAAAATTCGTGGCAGGTATGCCCGTTCGTAGCAGGTACTGCGGGGCGGCCGGGTGGTTTCGGGCGTAACTGGTTGTTCCGGGCGTACCTGGTGTCTTCGGGCGTACCTGGTCGAAACTTCGTGGCAGGTATGCCCGTTCGTGGCAGGTACTCCGCGGCGGCCGAGTGGTTCCGGGCGTGCCTGGTGTCTTCGGGCGTACCCGGTGGTTCCGGGCGTACCTGGGCAGAAGTTCGTGACAGGGATGCCCGTTCGTGGCAGGTACTCGGGGCGTGGCGCTGCCCGAGGTACGTCAGCGCGTGCGGGGCGCGCTGGTGGAGGCGCGCACGACCAGCTGCGGGACGATGTCGATCGGGCGGAGCAGTTCGCCCTCACTCGGCAGCAGCAGGTCCACGCAGCGACGCCCGAGCTCGGCGAAGTCGACCTGCACCGTGGTGAGCGGCGGCCAGAAGTGCTTCGCCTCCGGGATGTCGTCGTAGCCGACCACGGACAGGTCGCCCGGGACGTCGAGTCCGTACGAGCGCGCTGCGTGCATCACCCCGAGCGCCATCTGGTCGTTCGAGCAGAAGATCGCGGTGCAGTCCCGCCACCGCAGCAGCTCACGGCCGGCGTGGTAGCCGAAGTCGGCGGTCCAGTCGCCCAGGATCGGCGGCGCGACGGCCATGTCGCGGTCGGACATCTCGCGGAGGAACCCCTGCATGCGGGCGTCGGCCTCGATCCAGTCCTGTGGTCCGGCGATGTGCCGGACGTACTCGTGCCCCAGGTCGAGCAGGTGTGCGGTCGCGAGTCGTGCGCCCTCCATCTGGTCCACCCACAGGGCCGTCGGGTCCTCGCCGACGCTCGCGCGCATGGTGACGTAGGGAGTGCGGATGCCGAGCTCCGCGATCAGGTCGAAGACCCGCTGCTGGGGTGCGATGACGACGATGCCCTCGACGTCGAGGTCGAGCAGGTGCCCGAGTCCCTCGCGGACGGCGGCATCGGTCGCCTCGGCGATGTTCGCCGTCGTGACCGAGTAGCCGCGGAGCATAGCGGCGTCCTCGATCGCCTGCAGTGCCACGGCGGGGCCGTAGTGGGCGCGGCGGGCCGTCAGGACGCCGATCGTGTGGGTCCGGCTCGTGACCAGGGCGCGTGCGGCCCGGTTCGGCCGGTACTGCAGCTGCTCCATGGCCGCCAGGACCTTGTCGCGTGTCTCGGCCCGGATCGCATCCGAGTTGTTCAGCACCCGCGAGACGGTCTGGTGCGAGACGCCCGCGATCCGTGCGACGTCACGGATGCTGGGCGAACGCGGTTGCTGTGTCCGCGATGACGCCATTGCTGCTCGTTTCCGCCCGGGCGTCGTGGCACATCGATGTGCACGTTCACATTCCGGGCCAGATCATTATGCACGTCCGACGGATCGACGCCACCTGTGCGCCGATCCGCCGTCCGCTCAGAGCCAGTTGCGCTTGCGGAAGATCGCCCAGAGCACGCCCATCAGCAGGAGCATGCCGAGGATCGCGACCGGGTAGCCGTAGTGCCAGTGCAGCTCGGGCATGTGGTCGAAGTTCATCCCGTACACACCGGCTATCAGGCCGGGCGCGAACAGGATCGCCGCCCACGACGAGATCTTCTTGACCTCCTCGCCCTGGCGGTGTGCTGCCCGGGCGAGTTGCCGGCTCTCCTCACCCTGGGCCAGGCTCGCGCTGGTCATCCGGCGCATCGCCTCGTTCTGCTCCTGCGACACCAGGGTGGCGTGCAGGGTCAGGGCGTTCTCGAGCAGGGCGCGGAACGAGTCGACCCGCTCGGTGACACGGAGCGCGTGGTCGTGCACGTTGCGGAGCCGGTGCTGCACGTCGTCGTCCACGCCGTACTTGTCCGCACCGCGGAGCAGCCCCGTGACCATCGCCGGCACCGGGGTGGTGGCCCGCTGGAACGCCAGGACCTCGCTGAGCAGCTGGTAGATGCGCTTCGAGACCCCCGGGTCGACCTGCCCGGCGAACAGCTGGTCTTCGATGGCGTCGATCTGCTCCTGCAGCACCTGCACGACGGGGCCGTAGCCGTCCACGACCTCGTCGAGCACGGCCGCGGTCACGGCCTCGGACCCCTTCGCCAGGAACTCCGGGTCCGCCTCGACCTGTGCGCGCAGCACCGCCAGGTCGGGTCGGGCGGCGTGCCGGACACTCACGACGAAGTGGTCGCCGACGAACAGGTGCACCTCGCCGAACTCGACGGTGCCCTCGGACGGGTCGAACCAGGCCGGCCGGAGCACCAGGAACAGGGTGTCTCCGTAGCGCTCGAGCTTGGCGCGCTGGTGTCCCTTGCGGGCGTCCTCGACGGCGTTCTCGTGCAGGTCGAACTCTTTGGCGACGGCCTCGAGCTCATGCGGGTCGGGCCGGAGCAGCCCGATCCACGTCAGGTCGCCACGAGCCGGGCGCGACAGGGTCGACGGAGACTCCACGCGGCGTCCCCGGACGTAGATCGCGTTGTCGATCAGTGCCATGTGCGTGCTCCTTCGGTGGGGAGCAGGCGGGCGCGATGGCGCCCCGGAGGCGATCCGGGGCGGGGCAGGGTCAGCGAGCGGGCGCGACGACCGACACGGGCGGCCGGCCCGATCGAGGATGGTCACCCGACATCGCGCCTCACCTGCCCTTCTCGTCTCGTCGTGCGGCGCCCAGAGCGCTGCCGACGGTCGAGCGTACGCCTGCGGCGCGGGTCGGACAACACCGACCACCACGTTCCACATGGCCGCGACGACCCTTGCTGCACACCAGGGAGGACGCTAATGTCCTGATATCCAGAACACTGGATGCGAACACGAAGGAGTGTCATGGTCAAGAAGCAATCGCCCACCGTCGGCATCATCGTCGCGTCAGTCGGGTGCATCGCCCTGTCGTTCGCCCCGGGATTCCGCGACGTCGCTGTCGTGTGGTGGCTCCTGGGCGCCGCCGGGGTCACCACGGCGTGGATGCGCGCAATACGACCAAGGCGGCGGCGCCGGACGAGGACACTGGCACTGTCGGGGGTGGCGTTCGTCGCCGCGGCCACTGCGGCGATCGCGCTCGTCGGCGTCGTTGCGCCGACACGGGCCGATGCGTCGAGTGCCGTGACGGCCACGGACCCCTCCGGCACAGGACGCCTCATCCAGCTCGCGTCTCAGCTCCGAGCCGAGGGCGGCAGCCGGGGCTCGAGTGCGGTCTCGGCGGCTCGGGAGACGGGGTACTCCGTGCGTTCGGGGCTGGAACCCGACTGGGCCGGTGCGTCCGCGTACTCGTACGAGGGCGCGGACGTCGTGTCGGTCCCGCTGCTCGGGACCGACGTGCCGGAGATGACGAAGCTCTCGTTCGTGACCGTGGACGGTGAGACGGCGATCACCGAGATGGCATCCGCCATGACGTCGACCACCGTGGTGCACTTCGCCATGTGGCAGGACGGTCAGCTGACCAAGAACGTGGACCTCACGCAGGGATCCGACGCGGAGCGGGCGTCGTCGATCGGGACGTACGGCCTCGATTGGAAGCGGCTGAACAACTGCCTCAACAGCATCGGGATCAGTTGGGCGGTGATCGCAGTCCTCGGCGTCGCGTGTGGCGCAGCCTGCGCGACCATGGTGCTGTGCGCTCCGTGTCTCGCCGCGGCGGCGGGCTTCACGACGGGCACCATCGCGAAGTGCGTGTCGAACGCCTGGTCCTGAGCGGACAGGCCGTGGCCTGGCAGGTGCCGCTTGCGCACCTGTCAGGCCCGAACGACCTCGTGCATGAGCAAAGCGCCGGCAGGGTGCAACCGCACAGCGGCAGGCGCAGGCGCAGGCGCAGGAGCGTCAGCGAGTGACGTGCAGCCCAGCGGTCTCGAGCTCGGCGAGCTGCCACCCGAGCCACGGGCTCCAGGCGAACGGCGCGCCGGCGACGGCCTGCCTGAGAGAGTCCTCGGACACCCAGGCCCACTCGGCGACCTCGTCGTCCGCGGGCGCCGGGGTGTCGTCGGTCACGGCGCGGAAGACGGGGCAGACCTCGTTCTCCACGATGCCCGAGGCGTCGACCGCGCGGTACCGGAACTCCGGCAGCACGACCTCGACGTCGCGCACGGTGATGCCGAGCTCGCGGGAGGCCCGACGGGCGATGGCGTCCTCGAAGGACTCGTCCGGACCGGGGTGGCCGCAGAAGGTGTTCGTCCACACCCCCGGCCAGGTCTTCTTCGACAGTGCTCGCCGGGTCACCAGGACGTCGCCGTCGGTGTTCCGGACGTGGCACGAGAACGCCAGGTGCAGGGGCGTGTGGGCTGTGTGCACCGTGAACTTGTCCGCCGTGCCGATCGGGGTACGGTCGTCGGCCAGGAGCACCACGGATTCAGGGAAAGCGTTCATCTGTGTCGATAGGTTAGGCCAATGAGCGAGGAAGCGACCACCGTGCCGCACATCGACCTCGCGCTCGTCGACGACTGCCTCGAGCGCTTCTTCGCCGTGTCGTCGGCGCGCGCCGAGCGCTACGGCCGACCGTCGGAAGAACTGTGGCGCGTGCTCCGCAAGGCGAGCATGGGCGGCAAGCGCTTCCGGCCCCGCATGGTCATGACCGCGTACGCCGGCATGGGCGGCACCGACGCGCACGCTGCCGCCAACGTCGCAGCGGCGTACGAACTCCTGCACACCGCACTCGTGGTGCACGACGACGTCATCGACCGTGACTGGTCGCGCCGCGGGCAGCCGAACGTCGCCGGGTCGTTCCGCGACAACGGGACGACGGGTGGCCTGCCGCTGCCGGCCGCCGAGCACCGGGGGATGAGCGCCGCCGTGATCGCCGGTGACCTGGCGCTCGCCGGGGCGCCCCGCTTCATCGAGGCCGCGGGCGTCGACGGCACCCGGCGCGAGCGGCTGCTCGAACTGTTCGACGAGGCCGTGTTCGCGAGCGCTGCCGGTGAGATGACCGACGTCGACCTGGCACTCGGCGTGATGCCGACGGTGGACGAGGTCCTGGCGATGGAGCGGGCGAAGACGAGCGTGTACTCGTTCGAGGCTCCGCTGCAGTCCGGGGCCGTGCTGGCCGGCGCCGACGAGGAGATCGTCACCGCCCTCGGTGCCTTCGGCCGCGAGATCGGCATCGCGTACCAGATCGTCGACGACCTGCTCGGGGTCTTCGGCGACGAGACCATGACCGGCAAGACCGTGCTGGGCGACCTGCGCGAGGGCAAGCGCACGATGCTCATCGCCTACGCGGCGACCACGGACTGCTGGCCGGACCTCGAGCCGTACCTGGGCGACCCGGACCTGACCGAGGCCCGTGCGGACGAGGTCCGTGCGACCCTGGTCTCCTGCGGTGCGCGCGGTGCCGCGGAAGAACGCGTCGCCGACCACACCGCACTCGCCCGGGCCGAGCTCGCCCGTCTGCCGTACGACCTCGCCGACCGCCTGGAGGCCCTCGTGACCGAACTCGTGGAGCGCGCCCGGTGACCCACAGCACCACCACGGCGACCGGATCCCGTCCGGCTCGCCTCCAGCTGTACGACGCCACGGCCGAGGCCGCGTCGGGTGTCGTCATCGACCGGTACTCCACGTCGTTCGGCCTGGCGAGCCGGATGCTGGCCCGCGACACGCGCGAGCACATCCGGAACGTCTACGCGCTGGTCCGCGTCGCCGACGAGGTCGTCGACGGCCCCGCGACCGAGGCCGGGCTCGACCGGGAGCTCGCCCGGACGGTGCTCGACGAGCTCGAGGCCGACACCGAACGGGCCATCGCGCTCGGCTTCTCGGTGAACCCCGTCGTCCACGCCTTCGCCCGGACCGCCCGCGCCACCGGCTTCGGCGCCGAGCTCACCGCCCCGTTCTTCGCCTCGATGCGCATGGACCTCGACCGCACCGAGCACGACGACGCCTCGTTCGACGCGTACGTGTACGGCTCCGCCGAGGTCGTCGGCCTGATGTGCCTGCGCGCGTTCGTGTACCGGGCCGGTCGGCCGACGTTCGACCAGGCCGAACTCGTCGCCGGGGCGCGTGCGCTCGGTGCCGCGTTCCAGAAGGTGAACTTCCTGCGTGACCTGCACGCCGACTTCGAGGTGCTCGGTCGCTCGTACTTCCCGGGCGTCGACATCCGGTCCTTCGACGAGGCCACGAAGGACCGCCTGGTCGCCGACGTGCAGGCCGACCTCGACCACGCCGCACGGACGATCCGGCTGCTGCCGGCCGACGCCCGCAACGCGGTCGGACTCGCACACGCACTGTTCCAGGAACTCAACGACCGACTCGCGCGCACGCCGGCGAGCCGCCTCGTCACGACGCGCGTGCGCGTCCCCAACCCGGTGAAGGTCCGCCTCGCGGCGCAGGTCCTCGCCGGACGCGCACCGCTCCGGTCGCGCGGCACCACCCACCGGCCGGGAGGCTCCTCATGACCCCGCCCCGCGCCTCCCGACCGACGACGGTCGCCACCACCACCCGGCGCAAGGTGCCCGCACGCCGCGCCGTCGTCATCGGCGGCGGCATCAGCGGCCTGGCGGCCGCGGCGCTGCTCGCACGCGACGGCTTCTCGGTGACGGTGCTCGAGCAGCGCACGCAGCTCGGCGGCCGTGCCGGCTCGTGGGAGCAGGACGGGTTCCGGTTCGACACCGGGCCGTCGTGGTACCTCATGCCCGAGGTCTTCGACCACTTCTTCCAGCTGCTCGGGACGTCGGCCGAGGCCGAACTCGACCTGGTGAAGCTCGACCCCGGTTACCGCGTCTACAGCGAGGGCCACGACGAGCCGATCGACCTGCGGGCCGACGCCGAGGCCAACATCGCCTTGTTCGAGTCCATCGAGCCCGGTGCCGGCGAGCGGATGCGGAAGTACCTCGCGTCGGCCGAGGACACCTACACGATGGCCGTGCGCCGGTTCCTCTACACGAGCTTCCAGGACCTCACGAAGCTCGCCGCACCCGACGTCCTGCGTCGCCTGCCCAAGCTCGCGCGCCTGCTGCTCGAACCGCTCTCCACCTTCGTCGAGACCGCGGTGCGCGACCGTCGCCTGTGGCAGATCCTCGGCTACCCGGCGGTGTTCCTCGGCACGAGCCCGTACGCGGCGCCGAGCATGTACCACCTGATGAGCCACCTCGACCTGGCCGACGGCGTGCTCTACCCGAAGGGCGGCATCACCGAGGTGATCTCCGCCGTCGAGCGGGTCGCCCGGGCCGAGGGCGCGAAGATCATCGCCGGTGCGAAGGTCGAACGGATCGTCGTCGAGGACGGCGTCGCCACCGGGGTCGTCCACCGCGACCGCGACGGCGTGCAGCACACGGCCCCCGCCGACCTCGTGGTCAGCGCTGCCGACATGCAGCACACCGAGATGCAGCTGCTCGACCGCGAGCACCGCACCCACGGTGCCGACCACTGGAAGAAGCGCGACCCGGGCCCGAGCGCGGTGCTCGTGTACCTCGGCATCGACGGTCCGACGCCGGGCCTGCTGCACCACACCCTGATGTTCACCGCGGACTGGAAGGCGAACTTCGGCGCGATCTTCGGGGACGACCGGCACGTGCCGGACCCCGCCTCGATCTACGTCTGCGCCCCCTCGGAGACCGACCCGAGCGTCTCCCCGCCCGGCACCAGCAACCTGTTCATCCTGGTGCCCCTGCCCGCCGACCTGTCGATCGGCAAGGGCGGCATCGACGGTGCCGGTGACTACCAGGTCGAGCAGATCGCGGACCGTGCCATCGACGTGCTGGCCGAGCGCGCCGGGGTGCCGGACCTGCGCGACCGCATCCGGGTCCGACGGACGATCGGGCCGCGCGACTTCGCCGACGACCTGAACGCCTGGAACGGCTCGATGCTCGGCCCGGCGCACACCCTGAAGCAGAGCGCGTTCTTCCGCGAGAAGAACGCGTCGAAGAAGGTCGAGGGGCTGTACTACGTCGGAGCCTCGACGATCCCGGGGATCGGTCTGCCGATGTGCCTGATCAGCGCCGAGGTCCTGCTCAAGCGCATCCACGGCGACCGGAGCACCGAGCCGCTGCCGACGCCCCTCGGGGCTCCGCGGGACCGGACCGAGACCGCCTGATGCCCGGGGTCTACCTCGCCGGCCTGGTGGTGTCCCTGGTCGGCATGACCGTGCTGGACGCCCGCTTCCGGCTGTTCTTCTGGCGGGCACCGTGGCGGGCGGCGGCCGTGATGGTCGTCGGTGTCGCGTTCTTCATGGTGTGGGACGTCGCCGGTGTCGCTGCCGGGATCTTCTTCATCGGGCCGCAGAACCTGCTCACCGGGGTGCTCCTGGCGCCCGAGGTCCCGCTCGAGGAGCTCTTCTTCCTGCTGCTGCTCTGCTACTCGACGATGGACCTCGTCGGCTTCGTCCGGCCCCTGGTGCAGCGGGCGACCGATCGGCGGCGTGCGTGAACGGCACCGGGGCGTACGCGCTCCTGGCCCTGCCGTTCTTCGGCGTGACGGCCGTCGTGGCCGTGGTCGCCGGCGTCGTCGCCGCTCGCCGGGCCCGCGCGGCGGGGCGACGGCCGGCCCTCGGGCGCCGGGTCGCGGTGCTCACGTCAGTGATCGCCGGCATCGCGCTGCTGGTGATGACGATGGTGTTCGACAACGTCATCGTCACGCTGCGGATCGTCGCCTACGACCCCTCGCTCATCAGCGGTGCGAAGATCGGTGCGATCCCGGTCGAGGACCTCGCCTACGCGATGTCCGCCATCGTGCTGCTGCCCAGCCTGTGGGTCCTGTTCGACCGGACGGGCGCACGCGACCGGACCGGCGCGCGCCGCGCGCCCGACCCGACCCCAGCACCAGCGGAGCCAGCACCAGCAGAGGACATGAAGTGAACGCCAGCACCGCCTCCAGGCCGTCGACCCTGCGCGCCCTGTTCGTGTCGTCACGCCCGATCAGCTGGGTGAACACCGCCTACCCGTTCGGCGCCGCGTACCTGCTCGGCAGCGGGGTCGGCGTCGAGGGCGGCGGCGGGTTCTCGCTCGTCGCGTTCCTGGTCGGTGTCGTGTACTTCCTGGTGCCCTACAACCTGGCGATGTACGGCATCAACGACGTCTTCGACTACGAGTCCGACCTGCGCAACCCGCGCAAGGGCGGTGTCGAGGGCGCCCTGCTCGACAAGAGCGTCCACCGCACCACGCTCTGGGCCGTCGTCGTCACGAACGTCCCCTTCCTCGTCGCGCTCGTGGTGCTCGGCGCCGTCAGCGGCAACGGGCCGTGGTCGTGGCTCGTCCTGGCGATCAGCGTGTTCGCGGTGATCGCGTACTCGGCACCGGGGCTGCGGTTCAAGGAGAAGCCGTTCCTCGACTCGCTCACGTCGAGCACCCACTTCGTCTCACCGGCGATCTACGGCCTCGCCCTGGCCGGCCCGCACTGGACCGGGGAACTCGTCGCCGTCTGCATCGCGTTCTTCCTGTGGGGTGTGGCCTCGCACGCGTTCGGTGCCGTGCAGGACGTCCTGGCGGACCGTGCCGGCGGCATCGGCTCCGTCGCGACCGTGATCGGTGCCCGGGCCACCGTCCGCCTGGCCTTCGTCGCCTACCTGGTCGCCGGGGTCGCGCTGCTGTTCTCGGCGTTCCCGGGCCCGATCGCCGCGATCGTCGTCGTCCCGTACGCGCTCAACGTGCTGCCGTGGTGGAACATCACGGACCAGGGTGCCGAGGCTGCGAACGCCGGGTGGAAGCGGTTCCTCTGGATCAACTACCTGGCGGGCTTCATCGTGACGATGGCCCTCATCGCGTACGCCTTCACGCACTGACAGACTGGACGCACGCACCGCGGCGTCCGTGGTGCGACACCAGCCACGACGGCAGCCACGAAGGAGTGCACGCATGAGCGTCCGGATCATCCACGTCGGTCTCGGAGGGTGGGGCGGCAACTGGGCCCGCACCGCCATCCCAGAGGTGTCGGAAGTGCAGGTGGTCGGGATCGTCGACCCGTCGGCGCCGACGCTCGAGGCCGTGCGGACCGACCTCGGGCTCCCGGCCTCCGCGGCGTTCGGGTCCCTGACCGAGGCGCTCGCCGCGGTCGAGGCCGACGCCGTCGTCATCACCGCCCCGGCCGTGACGCACGTGCCGCTCGCGCTCGAGGCCCTCGACGCCGGCAAGCACGTCCTGGTCGAGAAGCCGTTCGCCAACACCACCGATGAGGCCGTCACCGCGGTCCGTCGCGCCGAGGAGCTCGGCCTGGTGCTGCAGGTCAGCCAGAACTACCGCTGGTACCCGGCGCCGCGGGTGGTGCAGGAGATGCTCGAGGCGGACGTCGTCGGCGAGGTCTCCGCGATCAACGTCGACTTCCGCCAGTGGGACAACGACCAGCCCGCCGAGACGTACCCGCACTACCGGTTCCCGCACGCGATGATCAACGACATGGCGATCCACCACTTCGACCTGCTCCGGATGATCACCGGGCAAGAGGCCGTCCGCGTCTTCGCCAAGGCCAGCTACCCCGCCTACAGCAAGTACCAGGACGAAGCGGTCGCCTCGATGATCATCGAGCTCGACGGCGGCACGGTCGTCAACTACCGCGGCAGCTGGCTGAGCCGTGGCCCGCGCACCGCCTGGGCCGGCGAGTGGAGCATCGAGGGCGAGGACGGCGAGCTCTGGTTCACGAGCCGCGACGGTGAGCCGAACGCGGTCGACGGCGACCGGGTCACCGTCCGCCGCACGCAGGACGACGTCGCCGAGCCGGTCGAGCTCCCCGTGCTCGCGCACACCGACCGCCAGGGTGGGCTGCAGGCGTTCGCCCGCTCGGTGCAGGGCGGCCCCGCTCCCGAGACGAGCGGCCGCGACAACCTGCGGAGCCTCGCGCTGATGGAGGCCGCCAGCCGCTCCGCGGCGTCCGGTCTGCCCGAGGACGTCGTCGTCCCGTCCTGACCGCGACCACCAACGGCCCGGAGGCGCGGGGCGGGCCCGCACCGCGCCTCCAGGCCGGCTCTGGTCGCGCCCACCGCGTCGGCGACGTTCCGCGCACGCCCCTTCGGCGACGTTTCGCGCTCACCGACAGTCCACGCGTCGGAGCGCCCGTGAGGTGTCGCTGAGCGCGTGGACTCGCGAGCTGGTCGCCGCGTCAGGCGGCGCCGGCCACCCGCCGCGCCTGCGCGACGGCCCGCCGCACACCGAGCGACCAGCCCGGCCCGTGGCCGGGCAGCACGTGCTTCGCCTCCGTGTCCGCGAGCCGGTCGAGCGACGCGACCGCCGTCGCGACGTCGGAGGTCGCCGCGGGTGCCACGATCCGGGGTCCGATCCCGCCCGTGTACGGGTCGAAGGTGACGAGCGCGTCCCCGGCGATCACGGCGTCACGGTCGGCGAAGTGCAGCGCCACGTGGCCGTCGGTGTGCCCCGGGGTCTCGATGATCCAGGGGTTGCCCGGCACGTCGGCGCGGCTCTCCAGCGGTTCGGTGTCCGCGACGCCGTTGACCGTGACCGCACCGGCCAGCAGCATCCGGCCCAGGGGGCGCAGCCCACCCGGGTGGAGCGCGACGAACCCGAAGCGGTTCGTCTGCGGCCGGTACGAGTACGGGTGCGCGGCGAGGTGCCGGTCGCCCGGGTGGACGAACACGGGCGTGCCCCAGTCGCGGTGCATCCGTGCGGCGGTGCCGACGTGGTCGAAGTGCCCGTGCGTGAGCAGGAGCCCCTCGACCTGGTCTGGCGTGTAGCCCAGGTCGTGCACGGCGAGCTGCAGGTGCGGCCACGCGGCGGGCAACCCCGCATCGACGACGAGCAACCGATCGCCGGTCTCGACGAGGTAGGTGTTGGTGTGTGCGATCTCGAGGCGGTGGATCCCCTCGGCGGCGTCCCGGAAGAGCATGCGCGGCACGGTAGACGCGGCCTGCTGGGCACGATCCCGGGTGGGACGTGTACGAAATGGGGAATGGCCAAGGACAGTCTGCCCGAGCTCGAACTCGCCAACGTGCGCACCCGCGAGGGCATCACGGACACCGTGACGGAGCTGAAGCGACGCGCGGACCTGCCCGCCCGGACGCGGCTCGCGGTCGCCAAGACGAAGCAGCGGTGGCACCGCGACCCCACGCCGCTGGTGGCGATGGGCATCACCGGACTGACCGGTGTCGCGGCGATCGTCCTCGGCATCGCGCTCCGGAACAAGCCCGCTGGGCACCTCGCTCAGCCGCCGGCGAACTCGGCCTTCACCGCGCTGCTGCCGTTCGGTGCGCGTGGCGACGCCCCCTCCGCGAAGGAGCAGGCGCAGGCAGGTCGCAAGGGACGGAAGGCGCGGGCCAAGGCGGCCGAGGAAGCCCTCGAGCGTGACCCGGCCCACCGCGGCCGCGTGAAGCAGCAGGTCGGCATCGCGGCGGTGCAGCGACGGGCGAACAAGAACCGCAAGCAGGCGGTCAAGCGGTCGAAGCAGGCCGTGAAGGCGAGAGGGTAGGCACATGGCGCACGAAGAGCACAAGCCGGACCCGGACGACGCCCGGAAGCCCGACAACCCCACCGACCTCAAGAAGCCGACGCTCGTCTACACGCTGAAGAAGACGCTGCGCGAGTTCACGAGCGACCAGTGCACCGACCTGGCGGCGAGCCTGACGTACTACTCGGTGCTCGCGTTGTTCCCCGGGCTGCTGGCGGTCGTGTCGCTGCTCGGCCTGGTCGGACAGGCCGACAACACGATCAAGACCCTGCTGCAGATCATCGGCAACATCGGGTCCGACCAGGTCGTGGACCTGATCAGGGAGCCGCTCGAGGGGCTCGTCCGCTCGCCCGCCGCCCCGATCACGTTCATCGTCGGTGTCGTCGGTGCCCTCTGGTCGGCCTCCGGCTACGTGGGCGCGTTCGGCCGTGCCATGAACCGGATCTACAACGTCCGCGAGGGCCGACCGATCTGGAAGCTCCGCCCGACCATGCTCGGCGTCACGGTGACCACCGTCGTCCTGCTCGTGATCGGTCTGCTGGTCCTGGTGAGCGGACCACTCGCCCGGAGCTTCGGCGACGTCATCGGCTTGGGCGACGTCGCCGCGACCGTGCTCCTCATCGTGCAGTGGCCGATCCTGCTCGTCATCGCGATCATCGTCGTCGCAGTGCTCTACTACTGGTCGCCGAACGTCAAGCAGCCGAAGTTCCGGTGGGTCAGCGGCGGCTCGATCCTGGCGATCCTCATCTGGATCATCGCCAGCGTCGGATTCGGGTTCTACGTCGGGAACTTCTCGAACTACAACGCCACGTACGGCTCCCTGGGTGGGGTCATCGTGTTCCTGCTGTGGATCTGGATCACGAACAACGCCCTGCTCTTCGGTGCCGAGTTCGACGCCGAGATCGAGCGGGGTCGCGAACTGCAGGCCGGCATCCGCGCGGAGGAGGACATCCAGCTCCCCGAGCGCGACACCCGCCAGATCGAGAAGCAGGACGAGAAGCGGGCGCAGGACGTGCTCGAGGGCATCCGCATCCGCCAGGGCGTCGACAACGACTGAGCGTTGCGCGTCTGATCGGCGCTGACGGGCGCTCTCCGGGTCGGGACGCTACGGTGCGAGCGTGCCGTCCTTCCTCGAGGGGCTCCCGTTCCGGTGGCTCGTCCTCGCGCTCTTCGTGATCGTGTTCTGCCGTGCGCAGGCCACGTACTGGGTCGCGCGGCTCGCGGTGACGGGTGCGTCCCGATCACGGTGGGGCGGCTGGCTGCGCTCGCCGCCGGTCCGTCGCGGTTCGGCGCTGCTGGATCGCTGGGGGTTGCCCGTCGTGACGGTGAGCTTCGTCGTGGTCGGCCTGCAGACGGTGATGAACGCCGCAGCGGGGCTGGCACGGGTCGCCTGGTGGCGGTACACGATCGCGATGGTGCCGGGATGCGTGGCCTGGGCGTTCCTGTACGCGACGGTCGGGCTTGCCGTGTTCTGGGCGGTCGTCGCGGCGCTCGCCGGCTCGCCGTGGGGCATCGCGGCGCTCGTGGGCCTGGTGGTCGTCGCCGGCGTCGCGCTGACGGTCCTGCGTCGTCGCCGCGATCGCACAGGAGGCCCGGCCCGGCTTCCGTAGGCTGGCCCACGTGACGACAGAACCGCTCCAGAACCGTCCGGTCGCCCTGGTGACCGGAGCCACCCGCGGCATCGGCCGCGCGATCGCCGCCGACCTCGGCCGCACCCACCACGTGCTCGTGGGCGGCCGGTCCGCCGACGCCGTGGACGTCCTCGTCCAGGAGCTGCCGAGCGCGGCACCGTTCGTCGGCGACCTGGGCGCGGGCGAGGTCCCCGCGCTGCCCGATCGGCTCGACGTCCTCGTGCACTCGGCCGGTGTCGAGCAGGGCACCACCGTCGCCGACACCCCGCGCGCGGTGTGGGAGCAGGTCTTCGCGACGAACGTGTTCGCGGTCGCCGAGCTCACCCGGTTGGCGCTGCCGGCACTGCGGGCGGCCCGGGGCATCGTCGTGCCGATCAACAGCGGCTCCGGGTTCCACTCGGGCCCCGGCGGTGGCGTGTACGCGGCGTCGAAGTTCGCGCTGCGGGCCTTCGCAGACGCCCTGCGCGAAGAGGAGCGGGCGAACGGCGTGCGGGTGTCGAGCGTGCACCCGGGCCGGACCGACTCGGACATGCAGCGGCAGCTCGTGGCGAAGCTCGGCGAGTCCTACGACACCGAGTACTACCTGGCGCCCGAGGACGTGGCCGCCGCGGTCCGCACCGTCGTCGACCTGCCCGAGCGCGGCACCGTCGAGTCGCTCGCGATCCGGCCGACCCGACGGCGCTGACACGCTGACGGCGACCATCGGCTACCGCAGCTCGATCCGGTCGTCGAGCTCGAGCCGTTCCAGGAACGTCTCGTCGTGGCTCACCACGACGAGTGCTCCCCGGTAGGCCCGCAGCGCGTCGACGAGCTGGTCGACGCTCGTCAGGTCGAGGTCGTTCGTCGGCTCGTCGAGCACGAGCAGCTGCGGCGGCGGGTCGGCGAGCACCAGGGCCGCCAGCGCCACCCGGAACCGCTCCCCGCCGGACAGGTCCCCGGCCGGGCGGTCGACGGTGTCCCCGCGCACCAGGAACTTCGCCAGCCGGTTTCGGACCTCGGCGACGGGCACGTGCGGGGCGTCCCGGCGCACGTTGTCGAGCACCGTGGAGGTGTCGTCCAGGCTGTCCTTCCGCTGCGGCAGGTACGCGATCCGGTCGACGTGGGCGACGGCCGTGGTCTCGGGCAGCGGGTGCTGCCGGGCAGCGAGGTCGCCGACGAGCTGCTCGAGCAGGGTGGACTTGCCGACCCCGTTGTCCCCGGTCACGGCGATCCGTTCCGGCCCCTGCACGACGATGTCCCGTCCGTGGACGGTCACGGTGGCGATCCGACGCGACGCCGGTACGTCCGGGTCGGGCAGGGTGACGTGGATCGACTCGTCGTCGCGCAGACGGAGCTCGGCCTCGCGCTTGGTGGCGAGGGCGGCGGCTTCGTCGTCCGCGTACCCGACGCGCAGTCGGCCGGCGGTCTCCTGCGCCTTCTTCCGCTGCTCGTTCGCCAGGATCTTCGGCATCGAGCGGCCGGCCTTCTCGCCGGCCTTCGCACGTCGGGCGATCTTGGTCTCCGCCTCGATGCGCTGCCGCTTCTCGGTGCGGTGCCGCTGTTCGGCGACCCGGACCTCGCGCTCGACGGCCGCCTGCTGCACGGCCAGGTGCTCCTCGAACGCGCTGAACGTCCCGCCGAACACGGTCATCGCCCCGGCGCGGAGCTCCACGGTCTCGTCGACGTGCTCCAGGAGTTCCCGGTCGTGGCTGACGAGCACCAGGGTGCCGCGCCAGTCGTCGACCAGGTCGAGGAGCAGCCCGCGGGCCCGGCGGTCCAGGTTGTTCGTCGGCTCGTCCAGGAACACGATCGGCCGCGCGCGCAACCGGACTCCGGCGACGGCGACGAGCACCGACTGCCCACCGGAGAGCGTCGACACCGGCCGGTCGAGGTCGGTGCCGTCGAGCCCGACCCGGTCGAGCACCGCGGCGGCCCGTTCCTCCAGGTCCCAGTCGTCGCCGACCGCCTCGAGCTGTGCGGCCGTGGCGTCGCCGGCCAGGACGGCCCGGAGCGCGGTGAGTGTGGGCCGGACGCCGAGCAGGTCGGCGACGGTGTCGTCGTTCCCCGTTGCAAGGCGTTGCGGCAGGTGGTCGACGGGGCCGGACGTCGCGATGCTGCCCGACGTGGGGTGGAGCTGGCCGGTCGCGAGCCGGACCAGCGTGGACTTGCCGGCCCCGTTCCTCCCGACCAGGCCGGTCCGGCCACGTCCGAAGGCGGCGGTGAGGTGGTCGAGCGCGACGGTGCCGTCGGGCCAGGCGAAGGTGACGTCGTGTAGGACGACGGACGGACTGGTGGGCATGGGGGTGTCTCCCGGTGTCGATGCTGGGCGCACGACACCGAGGCCACCGCGGTGCGGTGGAGCGCCCGACGGGGCGCGCGATCACGGTGTCAGCGCGTGGGCTGAGCGGTACCGGTGATCGACAGCAATCCGTCTGCTTCCGTCGGGGGACCCCCGTGTCCGCCATCCGTTCCGCCGGTCGGTCTCCCGCCCCGGCGGCCCCGCGATGACGACGAGGTGACCTCCACGGTAATCCCGTGACACGGGCACCCGCAAGGGATGACAGGCTGGGGGCATGCCGGAGAACCTGTTGCCGACCCCGTCGTCGAACCCCGAGACCCTGCTGCCCGCCGAGCCGGAGGTGACCGCCGCGATCGAGGCGGAGGCCCCCGTCGCCAGCGTGGTGGTGTCCTACCCGTCGTCGAGCCTGGCGTGGGCGCTGCTCGCCGACGAGGCGTGGGCGCGCGGCGCGACCCTCGAGTCCTACGCGTACGCCCGTGTCGGGTACCATCGTGGGCTCGACGCCCTGCGCAAGGCCGGCTGGCGCGGTGTCGGCCCGGTGCCGTGGTCGCACGGCCCCAACCGTGGGGTCTTGCGGGCGCTGTTCGCCCTGCGCCGTGCCGCCGAGGCGATCGACGAGCCCGGCGAGCCCGAGCGCCTGACCGACTTCCTGAACGCGAGCGACCCCGAGGCCCTGCGCGCACTGTCTGCCGGCGCGTAGCTCCCGCACGCAAAACACCGGTGTTCGCACTGCACGCCGCGGGATGCGGGTGTGCAAGGTGCGAACACCGGTGTTTTGCGGGGCCGCGCGACCCCGCCTAGCCCAGCAGCACGCTCCAACTGAACGCCTGCGGCCAGAGCTGGTGCTCCGGCAGCACGTCGAGCCCGCACGCCCGGCTGCCGAGCCCGTGCTGCGCGGCGTCGAGGTACAGGTACAGGTGGTCCGACGTCGGCAGCTCGTACGGGTGCTCGGCACGGTCGATCTGCTGCGCGGTCCACGGCGACAGGGTGAACCCCGCACGGTGCGACCCCACGGTCGACACCGTGAACGGCCCGACCGCCAGCGACCGGAGCGACGGCCGGTGCCCGGTCTCCTGCGGCCGCGAGTACTCGACCCCGAGTGACCGCACCGGAGCGGTGAACCGACCGACCCGGGCAGCGTGCGACGAGTCGGCGTACGACTCCAGCGGTCCGGTCCCGAACCAGGTGGCGTCCGCATCGGCCAGCGACGCGGGCAGGTCGAACCGCACCCCGATCCGCGGCCACGTGACGTCCCAGGCGCCGAACGGCACGGCGTCGGTCTGCAGCACGAGCCCGTCGGACGTCAGGGTCCAGCGGTGCGTGACCTCGAGGCCCCACCCACTGTTCGCCGCCGCGACGCGCACGCGCTGTTCCAGCCCGGAGGTGGTCCGCGACACCGACACCAGCCGGTGCGTCAGCCGGTCCAGCCCCCGGTCGCGCCAGCGCGACGCCGACGGGGGAGCGGTCGGGTCACCGACACCGTGCGTGAGCACCGGGTCCGCGGTCTCGTAGCCGCCCTGTGACGCCAGGCTGTCGTTGTCGGTCGGTGCACGCCAGAGCTCGAGACGGGGCCCGGCGACCTCGTGGCCCTTCCAGGACACCAGGTCGCCGCGGGAACTGAAGGTGCCGTCACCGAGTCGGTCGCCGTCCCACCCCTGCCGGGAGGCCCGTGGTGCGTCCGCCGCGCGCGCCGCGACGAGCCGCTGGGTGCGTGCGACGACGTGGCCGGTGTCCGCCCACGCGGTCGGCCCCGCCAGTTCCACGGTCAGGTCGAACCAGAGCTCGTCGCCGGGTGCGAGTTCGGACGTGGCCGCGTCGAGCACCTCGGAGGGCACCGGGACCGTCGCCGACTCCCGGGCGGCGACGATGCCCGTGGACAGGCGCCCCGAGGCCTCGACGACGCCGTTCCGCGACAGGGTCCACCACAGCCGGAGCCCGGCGGTCGAGGCCGAGTGGTACCGGTTCTCGACGAGCACCGTGGTGTCCGAGACGGCCAGGCGGATCGGGGCCACGACGGCGGCGAACTCGGCGAGCCCCGGCGTCGGGGTGTCGTCGGGCAGCACCAGGCCGTCCATCACGAAGTTGCCGTCGTGCACGACCTCGCCGAAGTCCCCGCCGTAGGCGTAGTAGTCCTCGCCGGCGGGCGTCTTCGCGAGCAGGCCGTGGTCCCGCCACTCCCACACGAAGCCGCCGTGCAGCCGTGGGTACCGGTCGACCAGGGCCTCGTACTCGGCGATCTGCCCGGGGCCGTTGCCCATCGCGTGCACGTACTCGCAGTGGATGAAGGGCTTCGACCGCTGCCGTGCGGCCTCGGCCGGGCCGCAGCCGAGCAGGGGCGTCGGGGTGCCGCCGCCGATCGACTCGGTCTCCTGCAGCGTCGGGTACATCCGCGAGTAGACGTCGGTGTACTCGCCCGTGTAGTCGCCCTCGTAGTGCACCGGGCGCTCGGGGTCGCGGTCGTGCACCCACTGCGACATCGCCGCGAGGTTCCGGCCGGTGCCGGACTCGTTGCCGAGCGACCACATCACGATCGACGCGTGGTTCTTGTCGCGCTCGACGGTGCGGGCGATGCGGTCGAGGTAGGCCTCGGCCCACGCCGGGTCGTCGGAGGGGTTGCCGACCCAGTCGGTGAACAGGAACCCGTGGGTCTCCAGGTCGCACTCCAGGATCACCCAGAACCCGAGCTCGTCGGCCAGGTCGAGCACGCGGGGGTGCGGCGGGTAGTGCGAGGTGCGGATCGCGTTGACGTTGTTCCGCTTCATCAGCGCCATGTCGGCGCGGGCGTGCTCCTCGTCGAACACCCGGCCGCGCACGGGGTGGGTCTCGTGCCGGTTCACGCCGTGGAACACCACGCGCTCACCGTTCACCAGGAACCGGTCGCCGACGATCGACACGGTGCGGAAGCCGAGCCGGAGCGACACCGTCTCGCCGCCCGCGGCGCCCGAGTCGCCGGCCGCGCCGGCCGCCGCGGCGCCGGTCGACAGCGTCGCGTCGTACAGCTTCGGCAGCTCGGCACTCCACGGCTCGACACCCTCGACCTCGATCGGCGCGACGTCGTCCGCCGTGGCCCAGGTCACGTCGACGCCCAGGTCGGGCACGGCGAACCGCACCGGGAACACCGCGTCGAGCGTCGGGAACGTGATCGTGCCGGTCCCCGTCTCCGGCCGTCCCGACGCCGCGGTGCCCGCCGAGGCGGCCGTGCCGAGCGTCGCTCGCCAACCGGCCTGGACGAACACGTCGTCGATCGGCGCCGTGGGCCGGGCGAGCAGGGTGACGTCACGGAAGATGCCCGGCAGCCACCACTGGTCCTGGTCCTCCAGGTAGGACGCCGCCGACCACTGGTGCACCCGGACCGCGAGCTCGTTCGCTCCCGGGCGCACCAGCTCGGTGACGTCGAACTCGGTCGCCAGGCGGGAGCCCGTCGACCACCCCACGAGCGTCCCGTTCAGCCACACCCGGAAGTGCGACTCGACCCCGTCGAACCGCAGCAGCACCCGGCCGGCACCGTCGAACGACGACGGCAGCTCGAACGTGCGGCGGTGGTCACCGGTCGGGTTCTCCTCCGGCGGGTGCGGCGGGTCGATCGTGAACGGGTACTGCAGGTTCGTGTAGCTCGGAGCGCCGTGCCCGTGCAGCACCCAGTGCGACGGCACCGGGAGCTCACCCCAGGCCGGGTCGTCGTCCTCCCCACCCTCGGTCGCGAAGTCCTCGGAGACCGAGGCGACGGGCGACCACCGGAACCGCCAGTCCCCGTTCAGCGACAGGGACGGGGCGTCGGTGTGCAGCCAGGCACGGGGTGCCAGCCGCGAGTCGGAGCCGGGTGCGGTGGACGAGAGTGCGGAGTGGGTCAACCCTTGACCGATCCTTCCGTGAGGCCTCCGCGCCAGAAGCGCTGGAGGACGATGATGGCGATGACGAGCGGGATGACCGAGACGAGCACCCCGCCGGTGGTGAGCTGGTAGAACTCCGGCAGGCGGTCGACCTGCGAGCGCCAGTTGTTCAGACCCAGTGTTATCGGGTACAGCTTCTGGTCTGCCAGCATGATGAGCGGCAGGAAGAAGTTGTTCCAGATCCCGACCACCTGGAACAGGAACACGGTGACGAGCGCCGGGGTCATCTGCCGGAGCACCACGGTGTGGAAGATCCGCAGTTCACCGGCACCGTCGATGCGAGCCTGTTCGAGCAGGGTGGTGTCCACCGACGCGGCGGCGTACACCCGGCACAGGAACAGGCCGAACGGCGACACGAGGCTCGGGATGAGCACGCTCCAGTACGTGTCCGTCAGGCCCATCGACGAGAACAGCAGGAACAGCGGCAGTGCCGTCGCGGTCCCCGGCACGAGCACGCCGCCGAGGATCGTGCCGAACACGAACTGGCGCCCCCGGAAGTCGTACTTCGCCAGCGCGTACCCGCCGGCCGCGGCGAAGTAGGTGGCCAGGACAGCACCGACGCCGGAGTACAGGATGCTGTTCGCGATCCACCGGACGAAGATGCCGCCGTCGTAGGTGAACACCTGCTGCAGGTTGCTCCAGAGCGCGAACTCGCCGCCGAACCAGAACCCGTTCGTCGAGAACAGCGCGCCCGTGGTCTTCGTCGCGGCGATGACGACCCAGTAGAGCGGGACGATGAAGTACAGCGCGACGACGACGAGGATGCCCGTGACGACGATCTGCGAGCGTGGGGACCGGTCGAGCTTCCGGCGCTGGTGCGCCGAGATCGACGTGGTGTCGACGGGGACGGCGGACTTCGCCGTGGCCGGCGCTTCGATGGCTTCGCTGGTCATCGGTCAGTCCCTTCGGTGGTCGCGACGCGACCGGCCTGGAGGCCCGGGTCGGCTTGGGTGGTGACCGTGCTGCCCGCCGCGGTGCGCGTCCGGAGCGCGGTGCGGGCCTCCCTGCCGTCGCGCCGTGCGCGCTTGCGGCGGTCGCGTTCGTCCCTGGGCGGTCGGTTCGTCAGCGCGAGGAACGTGAACGACAGGATGAACGCGGCCAGCGCGATGATGACCGCCTGCGCGCTCGCGACGCCGTACTCGTTGAACGCGAACGCGTTCGTGTAGGCGGCGTAGTTCGGCGTGTACTCGGTGTCGATCGCCGGGGCGACCGTCGACAGGATCTGCGGCTCCGCGAAGAGCTGCAGGGTGCCGATGATCGAGAACACCGTCGTGAGCACCAGGGCCGGTGCGATGAGTGGGATCTGGATCCGCCACGCGACCTGGAACGCGTTCGCACCATCGACCTTGGCGGCCTCGTAGACCTCGCCGGGGATGGACTTCAGCTGCGCCACGATGATGAGCATGTTGTAGCCGGTGTACGTCCACGTGACGATGTTCGCGATCGACCACAGCACGCTGTTCGCGCCGAGGAAGTCCGGCTGCAGCCCCATCGACTGCAGCAGCGACACGATCGGTGACAGGCCGGGCACGTACAGGAACGACCACAGGATCGTGGCGATGACCCCGGGGACGCCGTACGGCATGAAGTAGATGGCCCGGAAGAAGCCCGGCCAGCGGGCGCTCGCCGACTCCAGCAGCAGCGCGAGGATCGTGCAGGCGATGATCATCACCGGGACCTGGACGATGCCGAAGAGCAGCATGCGTCCGATCGAGGCGACGAACCCGCTGTCCTGCAGGGCGATCGCGTAGTTGTCGAACCCGGCGAACCGGCCGACGACGCCGTCCTCGCCGAACAGGCCCTCGCGGTCCACGGTGGTGAACGACTGGAACAGGGCGCTGATGATCGGGATGACGAACGTCAGCAGGAACAGGGCCAGGAACGGGGCGAGCAGGATCCACGGGGCGCGCTTCTGCGCGCTCGTGGCCTTCGTGCTGGTGCGGAACGCGGGGGTGCCGCCGGCCGGTCGACCGGTGGACCGTGGGGTGGTGGTCTGCTGGGTCATCGTGCCGTCCTGACGCTGAGGCCCTTGTCCTTGAAGGACTGGACGATCTCCCGCTGTGCGAGCTCCACGGCGTCACTGAGCTTCAGGCCCGAGGTGATCTTGCGGCGGAACTGGTTCTGCAGGCTGGTGAAGGCCGACTGGGTCACCGGGGACCACGACCAGTCGATGTTCTGCTCCTTCGAGGCCGGCACGAAGACGTCCTCGTTGTAGTTCTGGCCGGAGAACCACTTCGACGGCTTCTCGCGCTGCGCCCCGATGTAGTCGACCGCGGGCGACCAGCCGATGCCGCAGTACTTGATCATCGCGTCGATGCCCGCCTTCGAGGTGGTCATCCACGTGATGAACTCGAGCGCTTCCTTCGGGTGCTTCGCGTTCGCCAGCACCGCGGCCGTCGAACCGCCGATGGCGCTCGAGCCGAAGCCGTCGGCGCCCCACTTCTGCATCGGGGCGACCTTCCACTTGCCCTCGCCGCCCTGCACCGACTCGATCAGTGCGTCACCCCAGCTCGCGCTCGTGACCGCGGCGATTTTGCCGCTCGCGGCCGCGGCGTACCAGCCGGGGGAGTACGCACCGGCACTGGTGTCGACCAGCTTGTCGTCGATCACACCGTCGAAGAAGTCCGCGACCATCAGGGTCTTGTCGTCGGTCATGTCGACGACCCACTCGTCGCCGTCGACCTTGAACCAGCGCGCGCCGGCCTGCTGTGCGTACGCAGCGAACGGTGAGGCGTCGGCGACCGGGAACACCTCGAGGTAGTTCTGCTTCCCGGTGCTCCGGACCTTGTCGGCCAGGTCACGCCATTCGTCCCACGTCGTCGGGGGTTCGCCGCCGGCCTGCTCGAGGATCGCGGTCTGGTAGTAGAAGCCCATCGGGCCGGTGTCCTGCGGGATGCCGTAGATGCCGTCGACGAACGACACCTGCGCCCATGCGGCCTCGTCGTACTTCGACTCGAAGTCCTTCGCGCCGTACCGGGCCAGGTCGACCAAGCCGTTCGCGAGCATGAACTCGGGGATCTGCCGGAGCTCGACCTGCCCGATGTCGGGGCCGCCGCCGGCCGCGAGCGCGGAGTACATCTTCTGGTACCCGCCGCTGTTGCCGCCGGGGATCCAGTTCGCCGAGACCTGGATGTTCGGATGTGTCCTGTTCCAGACGTCGCAGACCTTCTGCAGGTCCTTGAGCCAGGCCCAGTAGGTGAGCTGGACGGTCTCACCCGAGGCCGCGGCGGGCACGAGGGCCGCCTTGTTGACGTTGGTCGAGCCCGGGACCGCACATCCGGCGAGGAGTCCCGCCGCCGCGGTGCCGAGGCCGAAGCCCAACAGGTGTCGTCTCGTGATGGGTCGTGGTCGTGGCGCCATTGCCGCACTCCGTTCGTCGTTGATCGGGGTTGTCCACACCCAACCACAGAACCGAACGCCGTTGTGGTTTCGTGGCCGACTCGTTGCTGTGGGTGCGGCGCCGAGGCAGGCGCAGGGCCGCCTGGGTGTTCCCTCACGACTGCGGACGGGATCAGGTCGTCGGGTGGAGTGTGGTCGCACGTGAGAGCGCCGGGGCTCATCGGCTCCGGCACCCGTCCGAGAGGAGCTGCCATGACGTCGACCAATGCGACGAGCGAACTGCACCGGATCCTGGGAGAGCGGCTGGAGGGCGGAGGCACCTGGGCCTGGGCGTACGCCGACGTCTCCGGCAATGTCGAGGATCCCCGACGGCAGGCCGCGTTGAAGCTCCGGGCAGTCGAGGAAGCGCTCCGGGCGCAGGGTGCCGGTGACGCCGTCGTCGACCTGGTCGCGGCCGAGTTCGAGCAGGAGCCGGGTGTCCCGTCGCCCGTCAGCCGGTACGTCCTGGTGCACGACGACACGGTCGTGCTGAGCGAGGTCCTGCCCGGCTCACTGCACGGCCCCGAATCGGTCGGGGTCGGCGCTGTGCCGGACCTCGTGCCGCTCGTCGCACACCGGCCTGTCGACCTGCCGTTCCTGGTGGTCCACGCCGGGAAGGAGGGCGGGGCGTTCCGCGCCTACCGCCTCGGGCACGCGCCGGTCGCAGAGGACACGACCGAGCAGCAGGTCCGGGGGCGGAACGACACCCTGCACTACGCGAAGGCCGGCACCGGGTGGAAGCAGCCGCACTGGCAGCAGCACACCGAGGAGATCTGGAAGCAGAACTCGTCCGAGACCGCGGCCGCCGTCGACGAGGCCGTGCGGACGATCCGCCCCGGGCTGGTCGTCGTCGCGGGTGACGTCACCGCCCGGGAGCTGCTGGTGAAGGCGCTGTCGACGGAGACCCGGACGCTCGTGTCGGTGTTCCCGGGCGACCCTCGTGCCGACACCGGGTCGAAGCAGGCCTTCGTCGAACACGTCGAGACCGCACTCGCCCGTGTCGTCGCCACCCGTCGCCACGACCTCGAGGACGCCCTGCGGACCCACGTCGGCCGCGGCGACAACCAGGTCGTGACCGGACTCGGGCCGGTCGTCGAGGCGCTCCAGCAGGCGCAGGGCGCCACGGTCGCGCTCGACGCCGTCGCCGTCGGGGACCGGACGCTGCTCGCCCTTGCGGGTGCACCCTGGGTGGCCACTGCGCCGGAGCAGGCTGCGGGTGTGCCGGTCATCGCAGCGGTCCCCGCCGTGTGCGCGCTCGTCCGTGCGTCGGTCCTGACGGACGCCGAGCTCGTGCTCGTCAACGCGGCGTCCCTGCCCGGAGGTGCCCCTGCGGCTGCGCTGCTCCGCTGGCCGGTCGGGCCCGTGGTCCCCGCGTGAGCCGGGGCGCGAGTTGACCAGGTCGAAACGGGCGTACCTGGTCGAAACGGGCGTACCTGGTCGGTTCTTCCGACCAGGTACGCCCGTTCCTGCAACCCATCTCACGTGTCCTGGGAAGGAACGAACGGGGGCGAACGGTCAGTCGTGCGACCGGTCGCGTCGGGGCACCAGCGGGACCGCGAGCAGCGGGAGCACCGCCACGATGCCGAACGACGCTGCGAACCCGAACGCACCGACCAGGGCGCCGATGCCCGGACCGACGGCGCTCGCCGCGATGAACTGCCCGGTGTTCTGCGCCCCGAGCGCACGCCCCGACCAGAACGGTCCCGCCGCCTCGGCGACCGACGTGTAGGCCAGCCCGTTGTCGGCGACCGTCACGCTCGTCGCGAGCACCAGGAACACCGCAGCCCCGGCCAGGTGCGTCGCGTCGACGACCGCGAGCACCGCCATCACGACCGCGGCGCTCACCGCGACGATCCGGAGGGGGCCGACGCGCGACCCGGCCCGGTCGCTCCAGCCGCCGACCAGGATCCGGCCGATCGCCCCGACGAACTGCGCGGCGCCGACGAGCAGCCCGGCCGCGGGTGTCGACCAGCCGAGGCCCACGAGCCAGACGAGCCCGTACGTCGACAGGGTGAACTGCGGCACCACGAGCAGGACCGACACCGCGTGCACCCGCCACAGGAAGCCGCTCGACCGGTAGGGGTTCGTGGTCGCCGTCGTCGCCACCGTTGCCCGGGCAGGGCGTGGCGGGTCGGTGATCCCGATCGCGCAGCAGACGGCGAGCACCGCGCACAGCACGATCGGCAGGACCAGTGCCGCGCGGATCCCGGAGCCCTCGGCGAGCTGCGGCACCGTGACCGCCGCGAGCGTCACCCCGAGCGGCTGCGACATCTGCCGGATGCCCATCGCGAGTCCCCGGCGCTCCTTCGGGAACCACCCCACCACGACCCGACCGCTCGCGGCGTTCGTCGAGGCACTCGTCATGCCGCCTGCCAGGAACGCCAACCCGAGCAGCACCGGGTCGCCCGCGGCCAGCCAGGCGGCGACCACGGCCAGCGTGGTGAGCACGAGCCCGCCGGCGATGACGACGCGCTCGCCGAACCGGTCGGTGATCGCGCCCCAGGCGATGAGCGTCAGGACCATGCCGAAGGTCGGGGCGGCGGCGAGGACCCCGGCGACCGGCAGGGAGGTACCGCGGCTGAGCAGGTGGGGGATGAGGAGCGCCGGCGCGGACACGACGAGCGTCCCCGCCGCCTGGGCCGCGACCCCGAGGGCGAGCATCGTCCAGGCGCGGGCGGAGACCGGCGGCGTCGTGGTGGATCGCTGCGGGGCGTCGGTCGTGGGCATGGGTCGTGTCGGCCGTTCGTCGTCGTTCCATCGCGGAACGGATTGGTATACCAGAACGGTATACCATTCCCGCCCTCACGCCGCTAGGCTTGTCCGCCGTGACCGACACGACCGACGCCGCGCCCGTGTCGCAGACGGCCCAGCTCTACGACAACCTGCGCGCGGCCATCCTGACCCTCGACATCGCACCGGGGGAGCGCATCTCGGAGCGGGGGCTCGAGGCGCGGTTCCACGCCTCGCGCACGCCGGTCCGTGCCGCTCTGTCGCGGCTCGAGCGCGAGGGGCTCATCCTGCACGAGGGTCGTTCGTGGACGGTCACCCCGATCGACCTCGACGAGATCGCCTCGCTCGCCGAACTCCGCGGCATCCTCGAGCCCGCTGCCGTTCGGCTGGCCGTCCAGCGCGCCACCCCCGAGCAGTTGGCGGAGGTCCGCGGGCACCTCGACGCGCTCCGGCCCACCCCCGACCAGCAGGCCGGCATCCGGATGGGGTCGACGTTCCACCTCGACCTCGCCGCGCTCGGTGGCAACCGTTTCGTCACCGACGCCATCGCCGACGCCCTGACGCGGCTCGAGCGCACGCGTTGGATCGAGGTCCGCACGCCCGAGGCGCGCGACGCCGCGTGGGACGAACACAGCGCCATCATCGACGCCGTGCGCGACGGCGACGCCGACCGTGCGGCGGAACTCGTGGCCGCCCACGTCGCCGGCACGAACGACCGGTTGCTCAGCTGGATCGCGCAGGAGCGCCGACGCCTGCGTGGAGCGGGCATGACGATCGTGGGCGCGACCGAGGGCTGAGTGTCCGCGGACGTGAGTGGTCTGCGGGCGCTTGCCCGGGCCTCCTGGCCGTGTCCGGGGGGAGGCCGGGCGCGAGCCGCTAGCGCAGGTCCGTCGTCTCCTGCGGCGCGTCGAGATCGTCGAACGTGCGGATCGAATCCGTGCGTTCGAGCAGCGCGTCGCGCACCTCGGCCTCGTCGTGGCTCGCGCGGAGTGCGAGCTTGCTCCCGGAACGTGTCGACTGTGACATGTCGTGTCCTTCCCCTGCGTGTGGGCAACCTGATCGGTGCGGGCACGCGGCCCGCTGGTGCGCTTCCTCACGGGACGTACTGAGGTCGGAACAGTGTCGCGCGACCCCCGCTGTCCCGCAAGCGTTTCCGGCACCGTGTGGAGAACTCCCGGGACACGGCATGCCTAGGATGGTCCGGCCGCACAGCGCGAGGCGCGGCACCAGCGGACGTCGAAGGGGAGGCACGGGTTGGCCGACCAGCGCACCGCACCTCCCACGGTCTACGACGTCGCGTCTGCAGCCGGCGTCTCCATCGCCACCGTCTCGCGCGTGCTCCGCACACCCGACGCCGTCCGCGAGGGCACCCGGGACCGCGTGCAGGCGGCGATTCGGAGCCTCGGGTACGTCCCGTCCGGCAACGCCCGGGCCCTCGCCGGCAAGCGCACCGGCGTCGTCGGACTGCTGCTGCCCGGGTTCGACGTGGTGCCCGACGAGCGGCCGGACCGGGTCACCGACGGCGGCGTCCGCGTGGTCGACGACCGGCGGCACGTGACGCAGCCGTTCTCGTCCAACCTGTACTTCGACGAGGTCCTGCGCGGTGCCGAGACCGAGGCCTGGCAGCGGGGGCTCGCGCTCATGGTCGCCGCCGGGCGGGGGTCGTCGCGCGACGTCATCGTGAACGACGTCGCCGGCCGGGTCGACGGGCTGGCCGTGCTGGCGCAGACCGTGCCCGACGACCTGCTCGAGCACGTCGCCCGCCGCATCCCGGTCGTGGTGCTCGCCGACGACCGGCGCTCGCACGGGTTCGACTCGGTGAGCGTGGACAACGCCGCGGGCATGCGGACCCTGGCGTCACACGTGATCGGGCGCCTGGGGATCCGGTCCCTCGCGTACGTCGCGGGGCCCATCGACTCGCCCGACGACATGGAGCGCTCGGCGGGGTTCCGCGCGGCGCTGGCCGACCACGGGGTGCCTGCCTCGACGGTGCGCACCGTGCACGGCGACTTCGGGCGGGCTCGGGCGCGGGAGCTCGCGGTGCCGCTGCTGGCCGACGACGTCCCACGCGCCGTCGTCTGCTCGAACGACCAGTCCGCGCTCGGGGTCCTCGACGCCGCCGCTGCCCGGGGGCTCCGCGTGCCCGAGGACCTCGTCGTGACCGGGTTCGACGGCATCGACGCCGGTCGGTTCTCGTCGCCGCGCCTGACGACCGTGCACCAGCCGATGGGGGCGCTCGGGCGTGCTGCCGTCCTGGCGATCGTGGACCGGCTGGAGCGCCGCGAGGGGCCGCCGCGCGCCGTGCGCCTGCCCGTCGAGGTGCTGCTGCGCGAGAGCTGCCCGCCCGCGCTGTAGCGGGGTGCGAGCCCCCGTGAGGCCTTGCGCATCCCGTGCGCCCTTGCTCGCTCAGTGCGAGCCTGGAGTCGCGCACGGAGCGGGCAACCTCGCACCAGTCGGCGCACCTCGCACCGTGCGCCGCCCGCCCTCGGGGCCGCAACCTCGCACCACGCGCGACGCCCTCGCACCGTGCGACCTCCCGCGCCGACGACACCTCGCACGGTGCCACCCCGCAAAACAACACCCGCGCTTGCAAGCCGTGATGTAAGCGCATACATTGAGCACGTACCGACTCGACATGGAGGTCGACCGAGCAATGACGCTTCCCCCACAGCGCACGCGCGGCACGCGTGACCCAGGCCCCCGCCGCCGAGGCCGCCTCGTCGCGGCCATCGCCGGCCTCGCCGCAGTGGCCCTCGTGGCCACCGGCTGCAGCATCCAGGTCCGCTCCGAACCCGATCCCACCATCGGCAAGGACACGATGCTCATCAACGCGGACCGCGGCAACCCGCTGTTCGACCGCAACTTCAACCCGTACATCGCGAACGCCCGCACGGCCTCCAAGTGGATGTACGAGCCCCTCATCGAGGTGAACCCCCTCGACGGCAAGCGCAACCCGTGGCTCGCCAGCGCGTGGAGCCAGCCCGATGCGAAGACCATCGACATGACGATCCGCTCGGGTGTCGAGTGGTCCGACGGGTCGCCGTTCAGCGCGAAGGACGTCGTCTTCACCTTCGACCTGCTCAAGAAGTTCCCCGCCATGGACGTCAAGGGGGCGTGGCAGCACATCGAGCGCATCGAGCAGGACGGTGACCACGTCGTCTTCCACCTCAAGAGCGAGGACGTCCCGAGCCTGACGATCATCGGCCAGACGTACATCCTCGGCGAGGACCACTGGGGCGGCGTGAAGGACCCGACGACCTGGCGCGACCCGAACCCGGTCGGCACCGGTCCGTTCGTCCTCGGCAACTACACCGACCAGCAGTACTCGATGAACAAGAACCCGAAGTACTGGCAGGCCGACAAGATCGCCATCAAGCACCTCATCCTGCCGGCGACGAACACGCAGCTCGACACCGTCACCCGCGGCTACGACTGGGCGTACTCGTTCATCTCCGACGTCAAGGGCACCTGGGGTGCCGCATCGAAGACGAACGAGTGGTGGTTCCCGGCCGGCGGTGTGATCGGCCTCATCCCGAACCTCACGAAGGCGCCGTACAACGACGTCAACGTCCGCCGGGGCATCTCGCTCGCGCTGGACCGTGACGCCATCGCCGAGACCGCGTCCGAGGGCAACCTGTCGGCGGCGGGCCAGACCGGCCTGATCCTGCCGAACCAGGAGCGGTACCTCAACCCGGACATCCCCGACCAGGGCATGATCACCCAGGACACGAAGGCGGCGCTCGCCAGCCTCGAGAAGTCCGGTTACACCGTGCAGGGCGGCAAGGTCGTCAAGGACGGCAAGCAGCTCGCGATCACGATCATGACCGCGAACGGCTACTCCGACTGGCTCCGCGCCGCGCAGGAGGTCCGCCGCGAACTGACGGCCATCGGCATCAAGGTGACGATCCAGGCGCCGCAGCCCGCCGGGTACCAGCAGAACATCAACAACGGCACGTTCGACATGGCGATGGGCGGCATGGGCAACGGTGACGTCTACCAGGCGTTCAACTCCCTGCTCAGCAGCGAGTTCTACCAGCCCGTCGGCAAGTCGACCGTCAACAACTACGAGCGGTACAAGAACGCCGACACCCAGAAGCTCCTCGACGAGTACAAGGCGACGACGGACACCGCGAAGCAGCAGGAGATCCTCGACCAGCTGCAGCAGACCGTCTACGACGAGCTCCCCGTCATCGGCATGTACTACGGCGGGCTCTGGGGTCTGTTCAACACCGGCAAGTTCGTCGGCTGGCCGAGTGCGAAGGACCCCTACATGGCACCGCAGAACTACGACTCGGCACCGCTGCTCATCTTCACCAAGCTCCGTCTGCGCGACAGCGCCGCCGGCAAGCAGATCCTGCAGGAGCAGAACGCCGCGCAGCAGGAGGACCAGAAGTGAAGTACATCCTCCAGAAACTCGTCCTCTTCGTCCTGACCCTCTGGGCCGCGGTCACGCTGAACTTCGTGCTCCCGCGCCTGATGCCCGGCAGCCCGGCCGACGCCGCACTCGCGAAGCTCAGCCAGAACGGTCCGGTCACCGACGCCACCAAGAAGGCCATCGAGGCCCAGCTCGGGGTGCCGACCGGCAACCTCTGGGACCAGTACGTCAGCTACCTGCACCAGGTCATCACCCTCGACTTCGGCACGAGCTACACGTTCTACCCGCAGCCCGTCGGTGACCTCGTGTCGAAGGCCCTGCCGTACACACTCATCCTGGTCGGGGTCGTCACGATCCTGGCGTTCGTCCTCGGCACCCTGATCGGTGTCGCGGCGGCGTGGAAGCGTGGCACCTGGCTCGACTCGCTGCCGACCCTGTCGGGCAGCTTCATGTCGACGTTCCCGTACTTCTGGACCGCCCTGCTGCTGCTGTTCTTCCTCGGCTACGTGCTGCACTGGTTCCCGACCACGGGCGCCTACTCGGCGACGACGACGCCCGGGCTCAACGGCGCCTTCTTCGGCGACGCGCTGCAGCACGCGGTGCTGCCGGCGGTCACGATCCTGGTGACGAGCCTCGGCGGCTGGATCATCGGCATGCGCAACGCGATGATCAACACCCTCGGTGACGACTACGTGACCTTCGCCGAGGCCAACGGCCTGCGCGGACGCACCGTGGCCATCCGCTACGCGGCCCGCAACGCCATCCTGCCGAACCTGACCGGCTTCGGTCTGGCGCTCGGTGGCGTGGTCGGCGGTTCCGTCCTGGTCGAGCAGGTCTTCGGCTACCCGGGCATCGGCTACCTGCTGTTCAACGCCGTGATCGGGCAGGACTACCCGCTCATGCAGGCCCTCTTCCTGATGATCACCGTGTCGGTGCTCATCGCCAACTTCATCGTGGACGTCATGTACGGCGTCCTGGACCCGAGGACGCGTCGATGACCAACAACACCACGAAGGCGGCGTGCTGCGCCCACATCAAGCACCCGGGGGCACGTCGATGACCAACAACGCAACCATCGCCGTGCGAACGCAAGACACGGAAGAACAAGCAGCGCCGTCCAAGTGGCGCGCCGCGGCCCGCCAGTTCGGCGTCGTCTGGTCGAACAAGAAGGCCCGGATCGGCATCATCATCCTCGGCGTCTTCGTGTTCGTCGCGGTCTTCGCCCCGCTCCTGGCCCCGTACGGCGCCAGCCAGAACGGCTTCGCCCGGTCTGCCGACGCGACGCCCGACCACTGGATGGGCACCACCGCCGCCGGCGAGGACGTCCTGTCCCAGATCATCTACGGCGCCCGCATCTCGGTCATGGTCGGCGCGGTCGCGGGCATCCTGTCCACGCTCGTCGCCGTCGCGATCGGCCTCAGCTGGGGCTACGTCCGCGGCTGGATCGCCGAGGTCATCGGGTTCATCGTGAACCTGTTCCTCGTCATCCCGGGGCTGCCCCTGATGATCGTCATCGCCGCCTACCTGCAGAACGGCGGCATCGCGGTGATCATCGCGGTCATCGTCGTGACCGGTTGGGCGTGGGGCGCTCGCGTGCTCCGCTCGCAGACGCAGTCGCTGCGCGGTCGGGACTTCGTCACCGCCGCCCAGTTCTCCGGTGATGGCGCGACCCGCATCGTGTTCCGCGAGATCCTGCCGAACATGACGAGCCTCATCGTCGGCAGCTTCTTCGGGGCCGCCACCAGCGCCATCCTCGCCGAAGCGGGCCTCGAGTTCCTCGGACTCGGCGACTCGTCGATCGTCAGCTGGGGCACGATCCTGTACTGGGCGCAGAACTCGAACGCGCTCCTCACCGGGCAGTGGATCCTGCTCTTCGCGCCGGGTCTCTGCATCGCGCTCCTCGCGATGAGCCTCACCCTGATCAACTTCGGCGTCGACGCCGTGTCCAACCCGCGGCTGCGCGACGGCGCACGGCCCCGTAAGGAGAAGCGCGCATGAGCGGCTTGCCAGAAACACACCCGGCAGACGGCCTGGAGGCGCCCACCGGCGCCGCCACGGGCCTCCAGTCCGACGGTGGTGCCGTCCAGGGCGACGCCTCCGTCCTGCTCGACGTCCGCGACCTGTCGGTCGTCTACGAGTCGGCCGGCCAGAGTGCCGTCCAGGCCGTCGACCACGTGTCGTTCCAGCTGCAGAAGGGCGAGTTCGTCGGCCTGGTCGGCGAGTCCGGTTCCGGCAAGTCGACCCTCGGCTACGCGCTGACCCGGCTGCAGAAGCCGCCGGCGCGCACGAACGGCGGCAGCATCGTCTTCGCGGGCAAGGACATCCGCGACCTCGACGACGAAGCCCTGCGCCAGCAGCGGCAGGGCGGCTTCGCCATGGTGCTGCAGTCCGGCATGAACGCGCTCAACCCGGTGCGCACCATCCGGAACCACTTCATCGACGTCTTCAAGGCGCACGGCCACGTGTCGCGCGACCGCTGGGACGCCCGGATGAAGGAGCTCATCGAGAAGGTGAAGCTGCCGACCTCGATGCTCGCCCGGTTCCCCGGGGAGCTCTCCGGCGGCATGCGGCAGCGCGTCTCCATCGCCCTGGCGCTCTCGCTCGAGCCGCAGCTCATGGTGTTCGACGAGCCGACGACGGCGCTCGACGTGCTCGTGCAGCACGCCGTGATGGACACCATCATCGAGCTGCAGCGCACCGAGGGCTTCACGGCGATCCTGATCAGCCACGACCTCGGCATCGTCCTCGAGGCCACCGAGCGCGTCCTCGTCATGCACGAGGGCCGGATCGTCGAGGACGGCGGCTCCCGCGAGATCCTCCGCGACCCGCAGGACGAGTACACGCAGATGCTCCTGTCGCACTACGCCGACCCCCGCGCCGAGGTGGTGTCGCTGCCGGGCTTCCCGGACCGCTCGCTCCGTGCCGAGGCCGGCGAGAAGCGGCAGGAGACGACCTCGTCGTTCAGCACCGTCGGCTCCCGCGAGCGCAGTGCCGCCCGCAACCCGATCGTCGTCGACCACATCGTGAAGACCTACCCGGCTCCCCGCCGCGGTGAGCAGCCGGTGCAGGCCGTGCGCGACGTGTCGTTCACCCTCGAGCCCGGGCAGTCGCTCGCCCTGGTCGGCCAGTCCGGATCGGGCAAGTCGACCATCGCGAAGCTGCTCACCGGCGTCGAGAAGCCGACCACCGGCACCGTCCGGTTCGGGGACCTCGACGTCGCCCGCCTCGGCAAGCGCGGCCTGCGGGACCTGCGCTCCGAGGTCCAGATGGTGTTCCAGGACCCGTACTCGGCGCTCAACCCGCTGCACACCGTCGAGTACACGCTGTCCCGGCCGATCGCGAACTACACCGGGCTGACCGGCCGCGACGCCCGGCGCCGGGTGCTCGAGCTGCTCGAGACGGTGGGGCTCACCCCCGTCGAGCAGTTCGCCCAGAAGCTCCCGCACCAGCTCTCCGGCGGGCAGCGGCAGCGCGTGGTGATCGCCCGGGCGCTCGCGAGCGACCCACAGGTGATCATCGCCGACGAGCCGGTGTCGATGCTCGACGTGACGCTGCGCGCCGGTGTGCTCGCGCTGCTCGAGGACCTCCGCGAGCAGTGGGGCGTCTCGCTCCTCTACATCACGCACGACCTGCTGAGTGCGCGGCTCATCACGGACGACATCATGGTGCTCCACGAGGGCGCCGTGGTCGAGCGGGGTCACACGGCCCAGGTGCTGCAGGACCCGCAGGACCCGTACACGATCGCCCTCCTCGACGCTGTCCCCAATCCGCGGAGGACCCTGCGCGCATGACGAACCTGCACGACTTCCCGACGGTCCCGCCGTTCGGGCACCTGCCCACCCCGGACGGCGTCGACGTCGTCGGGATCGACGTCCCGGTCGGTCGGCTGACGGCCTACCGGATCGTGCCCGAGGGGGTGTCGAAGGGCACCGTGCTCATCGTCCCCGGCTACACCGGCTCGAAGGAGGACTGGCGGACCTTCCTGCCCGTCCTCCGCGACGCCGGCTGGACCGCGGTCGCGATCAGCCGGCGCGGTCAGGCCGACTCGGCCGCACCGACCGAACCCCGCGACTACTCCCTCGACGAAGAAGCGGCCGACGTCGTCCGGGTCGCGCGCCTGCTCGACGACGGCGCCCCCGTGCACCTGGTCGGGCACTCGCTCGGCGGTGTCATCGTCCGGGCCGCCGCGATCCAGGACCCGACGGCGTTCCGCGACGTCGTGCAGTTCTGCTCCGGGCCGCACGGATGGCCGTACCGCAAGGTCGCCGAGCTGACGATCCTGCACGACACCGGCGGGAACCTCCGGCAGCTGTTCGACTCGACGAACCCGCTCTGGGCGTACCGGCCCGACGGCGAGCTGCCCGACGACGTCCGGATGGTGCGCGACCGCTTCGACGCGACGAGCCCGCTCAGCGTCGTCGCCGGTGGCCACATCCTCGAGGACCACACCGACGCCTCCGACGCCCTGCGCGCCACCGGCCTGCCGGTCCTCGTCGCCCACGGCGAGTGGGACAACGCCTGGCCGATCCCGTGGCAGCGGGCGATGGCCGAGCAGACCGGCGCCGAGTACGTCGTCATCCCCGCGAGCTACCACGGTCCCCAGGTCGAGAACCCGCTCGGGACGGTCGCCGTCTTCGACGCATTCCTGAGCCAGCACTGACTCGAACACGCACTGAAAGGCACGATCATCTCCACGCTGCAGTTCCCCGACGGCTTCCTCTGGGGTGCCGCCACCGCCGCCCACCAGATCGAGGGCAACAACGTCAACAGCAACTGGTGGGTGCACGAGCACGAACCGGACACCACCATCGTCGAGCCCTCGGGTGACGCGGCGGACAGCTACCACCGGTACCGCGAGGACATCCGCATCGCTGCCGAGCTCGGGCTGAACTCCTACCGGTTCAGCATCGAGTGGGCCCGCATCGAGCCCGAGCGCGGGTTCGTCAGCCGTGCCGAGGTCGACCACTACCGCCGCATGGTCGACGCCTGCCACGAGTTCGGCATCGAGCCGATCGTCACCCTCATGCACTTCACCGTGCCGCGCTGGTTCGAACGCGACGGCTTCTGGCGGGCACCCGACGCCGCCGACCTGTTCGCCCGCTACACCGAGGCCGCGCTCCCCGTGGTGCAGGACGGCGTCCGCTACGTCTGCACGATCAACGAACCGAACATCGCGGCCATGCTCGCCGGCGGCGAGGACGCGGCCAACCTGGTGGCCTTCGGCCTGCCGAACCCGGACCTGGGGGTCGCCGACGCCCTGCTGGCCAGCCACAAGCGGTCGCGAGAGGTGTTGTCACAGGTGTCGGGCCTCCAGTCAGGGTGGACCGTCGCGACCCAGGCCTTCACGTCCAACGGTGAGCCGGGCGCGGACGCGATGCTCCGCGAGTACGGGTACCCGCGCGACGACTGGTACCTCGAGAACGCCGCGGGCGACGACTTCCTCGGCGTGCAGGCTTACACCCGCACGTTCATCGGTCCGGACGGGCCCCTGCCCGTCGCGGACGACGTCGAGACGACCCTGACCGGCTGGGAGTTCTACCCCGAGGCCTCGGCCGACGGGCTCCGCAGCGCGTGGGAGCTCTCCGGCGGTGTCCCGCTGATGATCACCGAGAACGGCATCGCCACGGCCGACGACTCCCGCCGGCAGGTGTACACGCAGGGCGCGCTCGAGGGCATCCACCGCTGCATCGAGGACGGCATCGAGGTCCTCGGCTACCAGCACTGGTCGCTCCTGGACAACTACGAGTGGGCCTCCGGCTTCCGACCGACCTTCGGGTTGGTCGCGTGGGACCGCGAGACCTTCGAGCGCACGCCGAAGGACTCCGCCCGCTGGTACGGGAGGGTCGCGCAGGCGAACGCCCTCGAGTCGGTCGCCGTCTAGGACGGTCGACCCCGCAGGCGCGCGGCGGACGGGAGGCCCTGCTCCCGTCCGCCGCGCTTCGTCGTGTCCGGCACGGGTCGGCCCACGGGCCGTGGTGCGGACAGCGCTCAGGCGGCGGCGAGCAGGTCGGCGACGGCCGTCTCGCGGAGCAGCTCCGCGCGGTCCGCAGCGGTCGAGCCCTCGTCGTCGGCGGCGTCCCGGTCGACGTCGAGCGACAGCACGACGCGGACCGAGTCGAGGTCGCCGGAGTCGACGGCCGCGATCAGCAGCGTCGCGCCCCGTGACCCGCGCGCCCTGGTGTCCGCACCCGCGGCGGCGAGGGCACGCACGATCGCGGCGTGCCCGCCCCACGCAGCGCGGACGATCGGGGTGTTGCCGTCGCCGTCACGGGCCTCCAGGTCGGCGCCCGCTGCGACCAGCACGTCGACCGCCCGTCGCGCGTCGCGGTCGATCGCCAGCGTCAGCGGCGTCCGCCCCTCGGTGTCCTCCAGCTGCAGAGTCGCCCCGCGGCGCAGGAGTTCCTCGAGCATCTCGGGGTGGTCGAACCACGCGGCGGCGTGCAGCGGGGCGAAGCCCCAGCGAGGGTCGACGTCGTCGACGTCGCTCGCGTCATCGGCCAGGTGCAGCCCGCCGAGGTCGCCGTACGCCGCGGCCCGTACCACCTCGGTCGCCCACTCCACCCAACCGTCCGGCACCGGGCCGTGCCAGCCGCGTGCCGGGCGCGATTCGAGGCCGGAGTACACGGACTCGGCGACGCTCCGGATCGCCACCCGGACGCCCCGGAACCGGATCGCGACCTCACCGACGGGGGAGATCAGCAGGCGGAGTTCCCAGGCGTCGTGCTCGTTCAGGTACTCGAGCTCGCCCCGGGCGACGTGCGCGTCACCGGCGAGCAGTGCCGCGGCGTCGACACCCGGCGGGTCGATGACGGCGTCCCGCAGCCGGAGCGACACCCTGGCGTGGTTCCAGCGGCGCCACAGGCCGCTCGGGGTGTCGAGCACCTCGTCGTTGCGGACCACGATGTCGGCGTGCACGACGACCGGGTCCGGCACACCGTGCCCCGGCAGGTCGACGGGGGTCGTCACGTCGTCCTCGTCGGCGTCCGGGTCGACGACGGCGTCGGCGGACTCCACGACCCAGCGTTCGATCCGTGAGTCGGTCCACTTGACCGTCAGGAGCGCGGCGATCGTCGGCGGGGCGTCCTCGAGCAGCCGGGTCACGTGTTCGCGCTGGCCGTCGAAGTCCTCGAGGGAGACGTAGCCAACGGAGGGCCAGTTCACTCGACTCCATCGCACGGGACGACCCTACCCGGCAGTGGTCCGTCTCCCCGCGGCGGGGATGACTCGTGCGTTCGAGCGGCCAGCGCCTGGCCGCACAGTGCCAGCGCGAGCCAGAGCACGGTCGACGCGGCGGACATCGTCGCGAACCCGGAGTAGCAGAAGCCCAGGACGACGCCGGCCACCAGGGCGAGACGAGCACCGACCGGCGCGGATCCGTCGAGCGCGGGACGCAGCAGGACGAGCACGAACACCACCACCGGGACCAGCCCGAGGTCGAAGGCCAGGATCGCGAAGGAGTTCTCGAGGCTCGTGCGGAGGACCTCGCCCTTCAGCTGCCACGCTGCTCCCCACCCGCCACCGATGAACGTGTGGTCCCAGATGTGCTCGACCACGTACTGTGCTGCCGCCCCACGTGCAGAGGACGAGCTCCCGTCGTCACCCGTCACGCGCTCGACCAGTCCGCTGAGCATCGACGTCCGCAGGACCACGAACACCGCTGCGCAACCACTGATGACGATCGTCAGGACTGCGACGAAGGACCGTGTCGAGCGCGCGATGACCCAGACGGTCGCCACGACTGCGACGGCGGTCGGTGCCCGTGATGCCGTGAGGACGACCGTGCTCAGGAGCATCAGCGCGACGACCAGGCGGAGCGGTGCACGGTGGATGAACGAGGTCAGCGGGATCGCGACCGCAGCAGCGAACCCGAGGTCGAGCGGACTGTCCAGCGTCCCTCGCGGGCGGAACTGGGCGATCCCCGAGGTCCCCTGCCCACCGAGCAGTCCCCACGGCAGGTCGGACCGGAGGACGACCTGGACGACCACCACGGCCGCGACGAGGAGCATCACCGCGATGAAGACCACGGCCAGCCGGCGCAGGGTCCCGGGGACGGCCTGCTCACTCGTGCGCGCGACGAAGCAGAGCAGCATCGGGGCGAGGACGGCGTTGGCCAGCCCGAGGAGCGACGTCGGCCCGCTCCCGACGACGGCCTGCACCACGAGCAGGAACGCGACCACGACCAGACCGCCGTACCAACCGCGGCGCGGCGCCACCTCGGCGACCATGCTGTTCCACTGACCGCGGAGACCGAACACGCAGTACACGACGAGCAGGACCGTCGCCGGATGGAGCGCGGCGTTCCCCTCCCAGTTGCCGAGGAGGAGCCCTCCGGCGGTGGACGGGACGAGGAGGCGGAGCGCGACGACGGCGGACAGGACCACCACCGGCCGCGACTGCTGGGTCGCCACGACGACGAGACAGAACAGGACCCAGACGGCCAGTCGGAGGAGCTCCACGGTCACCCCCTCGCCAGGACTGGTCGGACGAGCCGGACGGCCAGGGCACCGACGCGGCGAACATCGGCGGGACCGACGGCGTAGAAGTCACGCATCCGCGCACCGGTGAGGCGAGCCGCCCAGCGCACGCTGCCGTTGCTCGAGAGCAGGTTGCCGATCAGTGCCGCCGTCGCCGCGCCCACCGCCCCCAGGACCGGGACGAGCACGACGAGGGCCACGACGTTCGCGATGCAGCCGATCGTGATGCTCATGCTGCGGAGCTCGGGACGCCCGCGAGCGGTCAGCGTGCTCCCCGCGATCGAACCGGGTACACCGATCACGACGGCGACGATCGAGACGGCCATGACGGGCACTGCGCCGGCGAAGGCCGCGCCGAACACGAACGGGACCCAGAACGGCGCAGTGCACCCGAGGGGCAGTGCGATCGCGACGGCGAGCACGGCCGCTGACCGAGCGACGCGGGGTACGCGGACGTCGTCCGCGTCAGCGGCGTCGTTGGAGAGCATGACCTCTCGGATCGCGTTGGTGACGATCACGGGGACCTCGGCCACGTTCACCGCCACGGCGTAGAGCCCGAGCTGCTCGGCGCTCGCCAGCGGGAGCACCAGGAGCTGGTCGAGCCGGACGAGCAACACCCCGGCGGCGGAGCCGAGCCAGCTGCGGAGCGAGAAGCCGAGCATCGACCGTGCGTGCACGACGGCTGCGGTGTCGCTCGGCGGGGTCGCGCGCGGCATGAACAGGTACACGACGCCGCCCGCGACGGGGGAGAACGCGATGAGGGCGACGGCCGAGGGGAGGTCGAGACGATCGATGCTGGCCAGCACCAGTGTGCCGACGATCTTGACGCTGGCAGCGGTGATGCGTTCCGCGGTCACGAAGCCCCACGCGTGACGACCGGCCGCACGGCCCCGGAGGAGCGCCACGAAGAGTGCGGGAGCGGTGGCGGCCGTCGCGACGGTCACGAGGGTGGTCAGATCGGCGGCGTCGGTCCCCACGATGAGCGGCGCTGCCACGGTCACGGCGGCCAGGGCAGCGATCCCGCCGACGGCGAGCAGCAGCCAGGCGAGCCACCACCCGGAACGTGCCACGCGACGGCCGGAGGCGATCGTCTGGGTCACGGCGTCGGGGATGCCGAACGTGCCGATCGACAGCGCGAGGAGGAACGGTGCCGTCACGGCGGCGAGTTCGCCTCGGCCGTCGACACCGAGCGAGTGCGCCAGGAACGGAGCCATGACGAAGGTCGCTGCCGGCGGGAAGACGTTCCCGACGACCAGCATGACCGTGCTCGCGGTGACCGGTCGGCGGGCGCTCACGGGGTGGTCTCGTCGCGCACGACCTGCAGCAGGTCGGGAGTCAACGTCGCCGCGATCTGCGCGTCGTTGCCCCCGTCCGTCCCGTTGCTCCGGGAGAGCGCCGACCGCTGTCCGCCGACGATCGTCTGCCAGACGCGGGGTGCGGTCTCGACCTGTGCGACGCGCACGCCGTTCGCGATCGCCCTCGCCGTCAACCAGACGTCGTCAGCGTGCGGCGCGGTCGCCCGGAACCCGTCACCGTCGTCGCGCAGTGCGTCGAGGAGCGCTGGCGGGTAGAGGACCCCGGACACACCGGTCAGGAACCACGCGTGCGACGGCGTCGTGCTCCGACAGGGCGGCCAGGTCATGTAGGGAGCCGGGGTCGAGTCCGCCGTCACGACGATGCGGTGGGCCCGGTGACAGTGGATGGTGTCCGGGGTGGTGGCGTGGGCGTCCAGCAGCGCTCGCAACCACGCGCGGCCGTACCGGATGTCGTCGTCCGCCGTGACGAGTGGGAGCGTGTGGTGGGCTTCGGACCGGACGTACGGCCACCACTTGCCGTGCGGACCGACCGGCTCGCCCACCCGGAGCTCGAGTCCACGCGCGATGAGCCGGCGGAGCGGACGGGAGCGCAGGGCACGCTCGCGATCGGCCTCGTCGTCGACCCAGAGGACGAGGCGCTGCGGCCGCACACTCCCGCTGACGATGGACTCGATCGCCAGTGACACCGACCGGAGTCGCCGGCCGTGCGAGGTGAGCGACACGACGACGGGTGCGGTCCCGGTCACCGGACGTGTCCGGACGGCGTAGCCCGCGGCACGGCAGAGCTGCGCCACGGAGACCAGTGCGGCGACCGTCGCACGTCGGACGAAGGACTTCCGAGGGGCGAGCGTCATGCGACGTTCCCGAGGACACGCCAGACATCGGTCCGGAAGCGTGCGGCGTTCTCGGCAGATCGATCGGCAGCCTGGCGGCACCGTCGCTGTCGGTCGGTGCAGTCCAGCTGGTCTTCCTCCGCGAGGGCCGTGGCGAGTCGTCCTGCGGTCTGGAGGTCGAGGGCGAGGCCAGCACGGTCGAGCTCCCGGGCGAAGAGGACCTGGTGGTCGTCGACGTGCTCGTCGAACGCGATCTGGCGGCCGAGGACGAGGGGCCAGGTGCCCGCCGCGAGCGCACCGAACACCGTGCCGGGGCTGCACTGACTGACGACCACGTCGGCCCAGGCGAGGTGTGCCTGCATGCTCGGGGCGTCGAAGTAGTCCGCAGCGGCACGGATGCTCGGGAGGGGGAGGCTCCACGAACCGACGCCGTACTGGACCACCCACTCGTCGTCCGGTCGGGCGAGGAGTGTCTGCTGGGCGGCGTCGAGGAGGCGCTGGAACGGCTGCTCGTGCGTCCCCACGGTGAGGAGGACCTTCATCGGCTGACCGCCACGCGTTCGCGCCGCGGGAACCCCGCGAGCTGGTCGTCCCACTGGGCGATGAAGCGGTCCGTCACCGGTCGGACCAGCTTCGCCGTGAGCGTGGGGTTGTCGATCCGGTCGACGCACTCGATGAAGACGGTGCGGGTCCGGAAGAACACCTTCCCCAACCAGAAGAAGGGGACAGCTGCGGCGGCACCGCTGCTGACGATCAGGTCGGGACGTTCCTGGCGCAGCGTCCGGGCGGCGATCACGAGGTTCCGGACGAGCGCGGTGATGCTCCGGTTGGTCGGCCAGTGCAGGCCGTACGTCCGGTGTCCGGCGACCTTGGCGAGGGCGTCGGGCTTCATGAACGTCGCGATCGCGACGTCGGTGCCGTCCGGTGCCGGGAGGAGCGCGAGCAGCTGGTCGAGATGACCACCGCTGCTGCAGACGAAGAGGATCTTGGTCATGCTGAGGCCTCCATGAGGTCGTGTGCGTGCCGCTCCCAGAGGGCAACGGCGTGGTCGAGCGTCACCGGTTCGATGTAGGTGTCGCAGTCGTCGAGACGGGGCCGCGATGCGTGCAGTCGCGCGTGCAGACGGGCTTGCAGGTCCGGCACGGAGCCGTTCTCGAAGAGTTCGAAGAGGTCGTCCCGCACCCCGAGCAGTGCCTGCATCTCCGACGGGCCGATGGAGTCCGCCGCGAGGACGGGGGTCCCCACTGCGAGCGCTTCGAGGAGGACGATCCCCCAGGCCTCGCTCCGAGCGCTGTGGACGAGGACGTCGGCTGCTGCGACGAAGGAGTACGGCTCAGCGTGAGCACCTTCGACGGACACCGTCACGAGCCCCTTCGGGTCGTGGTGCCGAGCCAGTTCCGCTGCGAGGGGTCCGGCGCCGACGACGCGCCAGTGCACCGGGACGCCGAGGCCTTCGAGGGCTGCGAGCGTGACGTCCAGTCCCTTGCGTCGGATGAGGCTGCCCACCGAGACGACGGTGAACGCAGCGTGGCGTTCGCGTGGGTTCGCTGCAGCGGCCGACCGGATCGCGACCGGGTCGACGGTGCTCGGGATGACGGCGGGTCGGTGGTCGAGTCCGTAGACCTCGGTCATGGAGTCGGCGACCGTGTGCGTGTTGGCGGAGAGGACCTGTCGAGCTCGGAAGACCGACCCGATCAGGTGTTGCTTGAGTCGACCGAAGCGGATGTACTCGGCGTGGTCGGTCGGGTCGAGGTCTTCGCAGTAGTTGAAGACGTGGTGGGCGACGGATCGGCGCCGGTCGATCATGGCGCACGCGAGGATCGACGACCAGAGCTTCACGACGACGAGCGATCGGGGCAGCGATCGGAGGACCGCGTGCAGCCGGCGCGCGACGTCGACGGTTGCCGCATGGCTCTCGATCCCGAGGACGTGGACGGAGACGTCCGGGCGCAGCAGCGTGACGAGGCCACCGCCGCCGGAGTGGAGGACCACGGTGACACGGTGGCCGTTCTCGGCGAGTCGGTTGGCGACGATGACCGTCTGGCGTTCCGCACCACCGAAGCGGAGGTGCGGTTGGACGAAGATGTAGGAGGCCACGGGGTCCTTCGGAATAAACTAGTATCTGATATGTAAACGCTACATGAGAGGCATGCCATGCGCAATCGAGTCCCGTTCCGCATCCCGCGACCCTGGGTGTTCGCAGTCGTGTCACGTGTCGCCGGCGGCGATGTGGCCGCCCGCCGACTGGGCCTCGAGGTCGGGACCGGCTGCCGCATTTACTCGTGCCGCGTCGCCTCGGAGTACTCGATGGTGTCCATCGGCAACGACACGACGATCTCCGTCGACGTGCTCTTCGTCACCCACGACGGCACCGGCTGGTTGTACCGGGACGAGCGCGGTCGTCGGTACCGGTACGCGCCGGTGAGCGTCGGCGACCGCTGCTTCATCGGAGCCCGGGCCACGCTCATGCCGGGGGTCCGCATCGGCTCCGACTCGGTGGTCGCTGCCGGGGCGGTCGTCACCAGGTCGGTTCCGGACGGCTCGATCGTCGGCGGTGTGCCCGCGAAGGTGATCGGTCGGACCAGCGACCTCATGGCGAAGATCGCGACCTGGCCGGCGGAGGACGACAAGCGCGGTCGAACCGCTGCGGAACGGATCGCGTCGATCGCCGAGGGCCACCAGCCCCTGGGGTGACGACCCGTTGCCGATTACGGCCGGGTCTGCGTGATGACCCGAGCGGGGTTGCCGACGGCGACGCCGCCCTCGGGGACGTCGCACAACACGATCGCGCCGGCCCCGATCCGGGCTCCAGCGCCGATCTCGATGTCGCCGAGGATCTGCGCGCCGGCGCCGACGTCGACACGCGGGCCGAGCCGCGGTACCCCGGGGGTCGACTCACCTGACCGACGAACGCCGATCGTGACGTTGTGCCGGAGGGTGCTCGCCGGACCGATTGCTGCGGCCTCGTGGACCACGAGTCCACGGCAGTGCGGCAGGGCCAGCCCAGGGCCGATCTGGGTGTTGAGCGGGATCTCGGCGCCGAGCACCGTCGTCGACACCACCCGGTAGGCGATGCGGAGCGGACTCGCCAGGAGGCGTGGTGCCGCGGGTAGCGCCTGCGTTGCCCGTGCGACACGGAACAGCCAGAGCAGTGTGCGGGCCGAGCGGCCGACGTTCGCCGCTCGGTCCTCCCTGATCTCGGACTGCAGGGTGCGCAGTGACTCGATGTAGCTCATGGTGCCTCCGTCCGAACGTTCAGGTCACGTGCAACGGCACTGATCGGGAGCAGGCGTCCTGCCCCGATCAGTGCCGCGTCTCGTCAGCGTGCAGCGATCGTGTTGTCCTGGCCGAGGTCTTGGACCTCGGCCTCACCGGAGTACTTCACGGTGTTGTCGGACCCGGGCACCGTGATGCTCTTCGCGCTCTTGACGTCGATCGTGGCACCGCTCGCTTCGATGAGGAGGTCCTCGACGGCGCCGAGCGTGATCGTCGACCCGTCCTTCGCGGCGCCGAGCACGGAGACGTGCGTGCAGTCGCCCACGGTGAGCGGCTTCTCGGCCGTTGCATCGGAGGCGTCGATCGTCGCGAGACCGTCGATGCACTCGTTGTAGACGGTCTCGTTGGCGGCGCTCGTCTTCGTCGGGGAGGGGGTCGGAGACGAGGTCTTGTCCGGGGTTGCACCACCGCTGCAGCCGGTGAGTGCGGCAGCCAGGGCGGCGCCGAGGGCGACGGTGGCGACGGTCTTGCGCTTCATGGGGTTCTCTTTCTGTCAGAGGTAGGGCGGTCAGTGGGCAGCTCGCGGGTTCGCCGACCCTGCTTGGGGGTGCTGGGGGCGCTGGGGGCTGCGTTCTCAGCTGCGTAGTAGGTGTCGTAGGCGCCACGGTCCTTCGTGGGGACCATCGTCATGACGACCCCCAGCGTCTTGCTGCCGATGCTCCGGAGGGCATCGAGCGCCGAGGCGAGCTGCTTCTGCGTCACGCGGCGGACGGAGGAGATCACGACGGCGCCGCCGGTGAGGCGACTGAGGACGGCCGCGTCAGTGACCGGCAGCAGTGGCGGTGCGTCGAAGATGACGAAGTCGAACTCGGTGGTCAGTTGGTCGATCAGGGCGAGCATCGCGTTGCTCCCGAGGAGCTCGCTCGGGTTGGGCGGGATCTGACCCGCAGGCAGGACGGAGAGGCTGCCGCGTCCCCACGGGATCGTCACGTCTTCGAGCTCGGTCCTGCCGATGAGGAGGTCGGAGAGTCCGACTGCCCCCTCGATGCCCATGAGCTCGGCGATGCGAGGACGCCGGAGGTCGGCGTCCACCAGGACGACGCGGGAGCCGCTCTCCGCCATGGTGATCGCGAGGTTCGCGGCGGTGGTCGACTTGCCCTCGGACGGGATGGCCGAGGTGATGGTGAAGCTCCGCCGCTGCGCATCGGTCTCCACGAACTGGATGTTCGTCCGGAGGGAGCGGAAGGACTCCGCGCGCGGATTCCGCGGATCGGAGTGGACCACGAGCGGGTTCGTCGTCGCTGCGGCGTCGAACCCGATCGCCCCGAGGACCGGCACCGAGGTGACCCGGACAACGTCCTCTTGTGTTCGTACCTTGGAGTCGAGTGTCTGTCGGACGAGCGCTCCACCGACGCCCAGCGCGAGTCCGAACGCGAGTCCCAGTGCGACGTACTTCACGAGGTCTGGTGAGCTCGGTGCTTCGGGGACGAGCGGCGGCTGCACGGTCTCGATCCGGACGAGTGAAGCGCCACCGTCGGTCGGCTTCTCGAGGTTCTCGGTGACCACGTGCGCGAAGCTGGCGATGACGGCCGCGGCGACGCGGGCTGCTTCCTTCGGGTCGTCTTCGGTCACCGAGATGTCCAGCAGCACACTGTCGACCGTGGCGGTGGATGTCACGTGCTGCGCGAGCTCGGTCGCCGTGGTGTCCAACCGGAGCTCGTCGATCACGGGTTGCAGCACGCTGGCGCTCCGCACGACCTGCACGTAGGAGTTCACCTTCTGCTGTGCCGCGTTGTTGCCCTGCGCCAGGTCGCTCACGTCCGGGGCGCCTGGCTGCACCGACACGAAGACCTGACCGGTCGAGCGGTACTGAGGGGTGCTGACGACAGCGATGAGCGCACCGACGCCGCCCCCGGCGACGGTCGCCACCAGGAGCACGACCAGCGAGCGGCGGATGATGCGGAGAAAGTCGGCGAGCGTCATCGTGCTCCAGTTCGGGTTGATGTGCACTATTAGTATATCACATGACATGGCAAGAGCGGCGACTCGATGGAGTCGCCGCTCTTGTGGTTCCGGCTGCGTCAGCTGACGGGGGTCAGCTGGACGTGGTCAGTCGCCGGCGGTCAGTTGGCGGGGGTGAGGTGGACGCCGGCGATGCGGGTGGGCTCTCCGCCGACGGGCTGCTGGACGAGGGTGAGGTCGTAGGTGATCCCGGGGGCGAAGGAGCGTCGGATGTCCCAGTGGCCGTTGTCGTCGACCTCGGTCGTGAAGATCTCGTTGTTGTTCCAGGCCGGAGCAATCGCGGTGATCGTCGCGCCACGGGTGCCGGTGCCGGTGAAGGACACGGGAACCCCGGCCTCGAAGGTCGAGTCCATCGTGGGCGTGGTCAGCGTGAACGGACGGTCGATGCCGGTGGCTTCGAGTGTGAAGGTGTTCGACAGCGACGTGGTGCCGTCGGCGCGGAGCTGCGTTGCGGTCAGTTCGTAGGTCGCTGAGGGGCCGTAGTTGCGGACGATGTTCCACTCGCCGTTGGCGTTGGCCGTGGCCGTGCCGTAGACGGTGTTGTTCCACTGGAAGCGGAGCTCGATCGTGGCGTACGGGGTGGCGGTGCCGGTGACCCGGGTCGCCTCGCCGGGCGTGTAGGCGTGGTCAGCTGGCCCCGTGATCACGACCTCCTGGTTCGTGATGCCCTCGGGGTCGAGGGCGAACATGGCGGAAGCCGAGGTGGTGGTGTCGAAGCGGGTCTGCGTCGCGGTCAGTTCGTACTTCGCGGACGGGCCGAAGCCACGGGTGATCGACCAGTTGCCGTTGATGTCTGCCTTGGCCGTGCCGTAGACGGTGTCGTTCCACTGGAAGCGGAGCGCGACCGTGGCGTACGGGGTCGCGGTGCCACTGATCGTGGTCGCGCTGTCGGGCCGGTAGGTGTGGCTGGTCGGCTCGGTGATGACGACGTCGCGCGCGGTCTGGGCGCCGTTGGGGGTGACCGTGATCGTGTCGGAGGTGGTCAGGTTGCCCTTGGAACGCTGCTGCGCGGTGAGGGTCTTCGCGGTGTTCGAGGGTTCGAGTTCGACCTCCGCGCTGAAGGTGCCGTCAGCCTCGACCGTGGTCGTGACCGGCTTGGCGCCGCCGGTGATGGTGACCGTGGTGTTCGCCTGGCCGGAGCCCGTGACGGTGACGTTGCCGGGGGTGACCGTCGAGGAGGCCGGGTCGTCGAGCGTGACTGCGGCGCCGTACTCCGCGGTCGTCTCAGCGGTCTGGATGCCGTCGATGCCGGACTGCTCGATGCGGATCTTCTGGTCGCCCGCGCCGATGGGATCGATCGTGGTCGTCCAGGTGCCGTTGTTCACCACGGCGGTGCCGATGGCGGTGGTGGAGTCGCCGGCGTAGAGGGTGATCGTGGCGCCGTCGACACCGGTGCCCGACACGGTGGCCTTCTGGGTGACGTCATCCGAGAACGTGACCGTGCCCGTCGGCGCCGCAACACTCGCGGTGGCGGTGGTGGTGGTCTTGCCCTCGGCCAGGAAATCACCCTTGCTGCTGGTGCCCGTCATGGAGAAGTCCATGGCGCTCGGCCCCTCGGGAGCTTCATCGCCCGTGGTGACATCGATCATGAAGCGGTACTGCTGGTCGGCCGGACGCTCGCTGGCCCAGTCCGCGTCGAACGTCAGGGTCGTGTTGTCGTTCGACAGACGGCCGTTGGTGAGCGGGATCGACGTGGAGGCGTTCCACGCGGTGTTGCCGACGCGCCGCCAGGAGCCCTGGACGGCGTCCTGCTCGGAGAAGGTCGCACCATCCGGGGCCGTCAGCACGACGGTGCCCTTGGTGCCGGTACGCGCTTCCCGGTTCTCGACGACGAACGGGACCTGGGTGGTCTCGCCGCGCTCGAGTTCGACGGGACCCTGGTCGACGCCGACGAGCGTGCCGCCCTCGACGATCGTCGCGGTGACGGTCTTCTCGTCGACCCGCGCGTTGTTGAACCGCTGCGTGGCGACGAGGGAGTTGGCTCCGACGGAGAGCCCCTCGACGGTCATCGACCAGTTGCCACTCGAGTTGACGTTGGCGACCTTGCTGCCGATCGTCACCGTGCCGTTCGGAGTCGCCGTGCCCGACACCTCCGCGGTCTTCGCGATGTTGTTCACCTTCGACACCTGCGCCGTCATCGGGGAGGTGGCCTGCCCGGGACGAGTGACCTGAATGGGAACCAAGTCGGACATCTCCATGTTGAATCCTGCTGAACCTGGGATTTCCGCCTGCGTGTACGCGTAGACAGTCTTCGTTTCACCGCGGGCCCATGAGACAAATTGAATTGGTCGGCCGGCGACCCCTGAGTTAAACGAGGACCCCTTCGTCAGGAAGATCCCGACCGAGTACCTGCCGCCCGAGTAATCGTTCGTGTACTGCGCGGTTCCCGAGATCGTGAACGAGTTGTCGTCGACGCTCGTCACCCGGACACCCGTCGGCGGCAATGCGTACCTCGCGTTGATCCCGATGGAGCTCTTCGTGTGCTTGTCGGATGGCGCAGAGTCGGTTGCCGCTACTGCAGCAGGGCCGAAGGACAGGCCGGACACGATGGTGGCTGCGACCAGACCGGCCGCACCCATGGACTTGAGGGCAGCCGATGCCCTCTTCTTGTGAGACATGTGCATCTTTCGGGACAGGCCGCAGACAGCGGCTGTGCGGGAAGGGGCACGCCCGTCTACAGACTCTGACGGCGTGTGTATTCAGAATATCACGTGAAATACCAACATACGAACCTGCTAGCGGATTGCCGTTCGGCTGGGAGTTGAGTGGGTTCGGCGCAGGTTTTCTCTCCCAGAAGTTGACTCTGGGCGACTCAGGAGTAGGGTTGAGCCCATCGGACGCAAGTCCATCGACTTACCCCCAAGCAAGAGGAGCAACACATGGGACGTGCAGTAGGCATCGACCTCGGAACCACCAACTCCGTCGTCTCCGTTCTCGAAGGTGGCGAGCCCACCGTCATCGCCAACGCCGAAGGCATGCGCACGACGCCGTCGATCGTGGCGTTCACGAAGGACGGCGAGGTCCTGGTCGGCGAGACCGCGAAGCGCCAGGCCGTGACGAACGTCGACCGCACCATCGCCAGCGTGAAGCGCCACATCGGCACCGACTGGACGACGGACATCGACGGCAAGAAGTACACGCCGCAGGAGATCTCGGCCCGCACCCTCGGCAAGCTCAAGCGCGACGCCGAGCAGTACCTCGGCGAAGACGTCACGGACGCGGTCATCACCGTCCCGGCGTACTTCAACGATGCCGAGCGCCAGGCCACGAAGGACGCCGGTGAGATCGCCGGCCTCAACGTCCTCCGCATCATCAACGAGCCGACCGCGGCCGCCCTGGCCTACGGCCTCGACAAGGGCAAGGAAGACGAGCTCATCCTGGTCTTCGACCTCGGTGGCGGCACGTTCGACGTCTCCCTGCTCGAGGTGGGCAAGGACGACGACTTCTCGACGATCCAGGTCCGCGCGACCTCCGGTGACAACCGCCTCGGTGGCGACGACTGGGACCAGCGCATCGTCGACTACCTGGTCAAAAAGTTCAAGGACGAGCACGGCGTCGACCTGTCCACGGACAAGATCGCCAAGCAGCGCCTGAAGGAAGCGGCTGAGCAGGCCAAGAAGGAGCTGTCGTCGCAGATGTCGGCGAACATCCAGCTCCCGTACCTGACTCTGACGGCCGAGGGCCCGCTGAACCTGGACGAGACCATCTCGCGCGCACAGTTCGAGCAGATGACCTCCGACCTGCTCGACCGCACCAAGAAGCCGTTCAACGACGTCATCAAGGAAGCCGGTGTCTCGGTCAACGACATCGCCCACGTGGTGCTCGTCGGTGGCTCGACCCGCATGCCCGCCGTGGCCGAGGTCGTCAAGTCGCTGACCGGTGGCAAGTCCCCGAACCAGGGCGTCAACCCGGACGAGGTCGTCGCCGTCGGCGCCGCACTGCAGGCCGGTGTCCTGAAGGGCGAGCGCAAGGACGTCCTGCTCATCGACGTCACGCCGCTGTCGCTCGGCATCGAGACCAAGGGCGGCCTGATGACGAAGCTCATCGACCGCAACACCGCGATCCCGACCAAGCGGAGCGAGACCTTCACGACCGCTGACGACAACCAGCCGTCGGTCGCCATCCAGGTCTTCCAGGGCGAGCGCGAGTTCACCCGCGACAACAAGCCGCTCGGCACCTTCGAGCTCACCGGCATCGCACCGGCTCCCCGTGGCGTCCCGCAGGTCGAGGTCACCTTCGACATCGACGCCAACGGCATCGTGCACGTGTCCGCGAAGGACAAGGGCACCGGCAAGGAGCAGTCGATGGTCATCTCCGGCGGCTCGTCGCTGCCGAAGGAGGACATCGAGCGCATGGTCCGCGAGGCCGAGGAGCACGCTGCCGAGGACAAGGCTCGTCGCGAGGCCAACGAGCGTCGCAACCAGGCCGAGCAGCTCGTCTACTCGATCGAGAAGCTGATCAAGGAGAACGACGAGAAGCTCCCCGCCGACGTCAAGTCCGAGGTGCAGGCCGACGTCGACGCGCTCAAGTCCGCACTCGCGGGCGAGGACGACGACGCCGTGAAGTCCGCCTTCGACAAGCTCAACGAGTCGCAGGGCAAGCTCGGCCAGGCCATCTACAGCCAGCAGGACGCAGCAGCCGGCACCGCCGGTGGCGAGCAGCCCGCGGGTGAGCAGCCGGCCGACGACGAGGACATCGTCGACGCCGAGGTCGTGGACGACGAGGACGACAAGGACAAGAAGTAACGATGACGGATCCCAAGGACAACGTGCCGAACGAGGAAGAACCCCAGGTCGAGGGCGACGCCACGAACGCGGCCGAGCCCGAGGACCTCATCGAGGCGGAGGGGCCCGACGTCGAAGTACCGACGGACGGCCCCGCCGCCGGGGGCCCGGCGGCGGACGCTGCGAACGACCTCTCCCCGGAGGACGAGGCGCTGCTCGCCGACGCAGCCCGCGGCATCGCCGAGGACAAGCTGAGCACCGAGGACCGCGACCTCGTCGCCGAGATGCGTGCGGACATGCTCCGTGCGCAGGCCGAGCTGGTGAACTTCCGGAAGCGCGTCGAGCGTGACCGTGAGGCCAACCGCGAGGTCGCCATCGCCGAAGTGGTGCGGGCACTGCTGCCGGCGCTCGACGACCTCACCAGGGCCGAGGCCCACGGTGACCTCGCCGAGGGCCCGATGCAGGTCATCGGCCAGAAGATCCGCGGGGGCTTCGAGAAGTTCAAGCTCGTGCAGATCGGCGAGAAGGGCGAGGCGTTCGACCCGAACATCCACGAGGCGATCGTCCAGCTCCCCACCCCGGGTGCCACCGGACAGACCGTCGCGGACGTCGTCGAGCCGGGCTACAAGCTCGGTGAGCGGGTCCTCCGCGCGGCCAAGGTCGCGGTGGCGGTCCCGGCCTGAGCCGGGTCCCCACGGTGACGACAGAAGAAGGCAGGTGATCCATGGCCAGTCAGGATTGGTTCGACAAGGACTTCTACAAGGTCCTCGGCGTGTCCAAGGACGCCTCCGACGCCGAGCTGAAGAAGACGTACCGCAAGCTCGCGCGGCAGTTCCACCCGGACTCCAACCCGGGTGACGCCGCCGCCGAGAACCGCTTCAAGGAGATCAGCGAGGCGTACTCGGTGCTCTCCGACAAGGAGCAGCGCCAGGAGTACGACCAGGTCCGTGCCATGGGCTCCGGCGCTCGCTTCACGGCGGGCGGCGGGGGCCAGGGCGGGTTCGAGGACGTCTTCGGCGGGATGTTCGGACAGCAGGGCGGTGGCGGACAGCGCGTCCGCTTCGGCCAGGGCGGCCCCGGCGGTGCCGGCGGTTTCGAGGACATCCTCGGCGGGATGTTCGGAGGAGGTGGTGGCTTCGGCCAGACCTCCGGCGGCTACCGCGGCTTCGGTGGGCCGACGAAGGGCCGCGACGTCACGGCGTCGACGACCCTCGACTTCACGACGGCCATCGCCGGTGACACCGTCAAGCTGTCGCAGGGCAACGGTCGGCCGGTCAACGTCCGCATCCCCGCGGGTGTCGCCGACGGTCAGAAGATCCGTCTGCGCGGCCGCGGCGAGCCCTCGCCCGACGGCGGTGAGGCCGGTGACCTCGTGGTCGCCGTGTCGGTGCGGAAGCACCCGGTGTTCGAGCGCGACGGGCTCAACCTGCGCGTGGACGTCCCCGTGACGTTCACCGAGGCAGCGCTCGGCGCGACGATCGAGGTCCCGACGCTCGGCGGCTCGCCCGTGAAGCTCAAGGTCGCCCCCGGCACGCCGTCGGGTCGCGTCCTGCGCGTCAAGGGCCGCGGCGTCACGACGAAGAACGGCACGGGCGACCTGCTCGTGACCGTCCAGGTCGCGGTGCCGTCGCACCTGTCGGACAAGCAGCGCGAGGCCGTCGAGGCACTCGCGGCTGCGCTGCCCGACGAGAACCCCCGCGAGGACCTCCTCGCCAAGGCGCGCGACTAGCGTCGCGCACCGAATGCAGTAGAACCAGCCTGGAGGAACGGCGCGGCTTCCTGACGGACGCTCGCCGTTCCTCCAGGCTGGTTTTCACCCCACGCGGACGACGGAAAGGAACGCGCCATGACCGACATGGACGAGAACTCGCCCGTCTTCGCGATCGCGGTCGCGGCGGAGCTCGCCGAGATGCACCCGCAGACGCTGCGGCAGTACGACCGGCTCGGCCTCGTCGTGCCGGGTCGGACCCGGGGTGGGTCGCGGCGCTACTCGATGCGGGACGTGGTGCAGCTGCGCGAGATCGCGCGCCTCGGCTCCGAGGGAGTGTCGCTGGAGGGCATCCGGCGGGTGTTGGAGCTGGAGAACGAGAACAAGGTGCTCCGCGACCGGGTGCGGGAACTCGAGTCGGCGCTGGCCGATCAGCTCATCAACCGGCCCGGCGCACGGGTCTTCGCCGCCACCGCGAGTGGTGCGGCGATCTCGCTCAAGGCGGGGTCGCGGCCGCAGCGGAACACGCAGGTCGTGTTGTACCGCGGACCGCACTGACCGCGGCCGGAGCGTCGCTCGAACGGGGAACGCCCCGGACAGCAATGCTGTCCGGGGCGTTCGTCGTGCTGAGGGTCAGGACTTCGGGGCAAGGGGGGACTTGACCTGCTTGACGACGTCGCCGTCAGCGTCCTGACGGAACGCCGCGTCCTTGTAGTCCCAGTCGGCGAGGCTGCGCTCGATCGTCCAGACGCCGGAGGAGTTCGCCTGCGTGGTCACGTCGTAGCGGGCGTTGCTGGGGTCGAAGCCAGCCGGGTTGAAGGTCACGGTCGCGCCGGGGGTCGCCGTGCCGGTGAAGCGCTGCGGCCCCGGTGTGAACGTCCCCGACTGGTGCGAGGTGAGGGCGAGGTCACGCGGTGCGGCGTCCTCCACCTCCGGGACCAGGGGGGACTTGACCTGCTTGACGACGTCGCCGTCAGCGTCCTGACGGAACGCCGCGTCCTTGTAGTCCCAGTCGGCGAGGCTGCGCTCGATCGTCCAGACGCCGGAGGAGTTCGCCTGCGTGGTCACGTCGTAGCGGGCGTTGCTGGGGTCGAAGCCAGCCGGGTTGAAGGTCACGGTCGCGCCGGGGGTCGCCGTGCCGGTGAAGCGCTGCGGCCCCGGTGTGAACGTGCCCGACTGGTGCGAGGTGAGGGCGAGGTCACGCGATGCGGTGTCCTCGTCGGCGGCGAACGCGATGTCGCGCATGACCGAGGTGCGGCCGTCCGCGGTGGTCTGGGTGAAGGTGAGCTCGTAGCCCTTGGCACTGGTGAGGTCCGCGTCCGCCTTCCACGTGCCGACGCCGGAGCGTGAGCCGGTGACCTCGGCGCTGAACACCTGGTGGCCGTCCTGGTCCGTGGCGGTGACGGTCGCGCCGGCCTCGGCCTTGCCGGAGAACGTGCGGGCACCGGGCGCGTAGGTGTTCTCGTCCGCGAGGCCGTCGACCTGCAGGAGGCGGGGGAGCGCCACCCGCTCGGACGTCCCGGTGAAGTCGCGGCCGTCGAAGACCAGGTTGACCATGTCGAGCTGCTTGCCGGTCGCGGCGGCGGCGATCGTGTAGCTCCACACCGCATCGGCGCTGGTGGTGTGCCCGACGACGCGGTCGCCGTCGAGGATCCAGAGCCCAGGAGCGTCATCGTGCTCCCCGACCACCTGGACGCGCCCGTCCGGGTAGACGAACACGGACCGGAGGGACGGTGCGGCGGAAGTCGGGTCGATCGGCAGCTGCTCGAGCGCGACGGGCACGCGGGCCGAGGAGGTGCCGTCGGCAGTGCGTCCGACGACGTAGACCGTGGAGCCGACGCGGTCCTGCGGGAGCCGAGCGGAGTAGCCGGTCTCGCCGAGGCTGGCGTCGGCGATGGTGGAGCCGGCTTCGTCCTGCACGACGACCGAGTCGACGTCCTCAGTGACGGAACCCGCCACGACGAACGACCCGTCGAGGACGCGCCCCTTCTGCACGACCGTCGGCGCCTGCGGCGCCTCCGATGCCGCCGGCGAGAACCGCACGTCGCGGAGCTCGTTCTTCCGACCGTCGGTCGTCGTCTGCGTGAGGGTGATCACGTGGTCGGAGTCGGCGAGGTCGGCATCGGCGTTCCAGGTGCCGGTCCCGTTGCGTGCCCCGCTGACCTCGGTCGTGAACAGGGTGGCGCCCGAGGTGGTGTCCTTCGCGACGATCGTGGCACCGGCGGTCGCACTGCCGGCGAAGTGGGTGGTGCCGGGCGTGAACGTGTTCTGCTGCTGCAGTCCGTCGATCTTGATGGTGCGAGGGATCGGGGTGCGCTCGCCGCGGGTCTGGGTGCCGTCGGCGGCGGTGTGGACGCGGATCGCTTCGAGCGGTTCGTCCTTGTGGCGGTCCTGCACGACGAGGAAGAAGATGCCGGTGGTGCTCCGGTCGTACACCTGGTTGCCGCTGACGAGCCAGACGTCGTCGCCACCACCGGCTCGTCCGCCGACGATGCGGGATGACCACGGGGTGCTCCAGTCGATGGAGAAGCGCAGTGCCTCCAGCGAGGGATCGACGGGGATGGAATCGAAGTCCGGAAGAGTCTCCTGCACGGTGGAGTCCGACGACGAGGCGGCTGCGGGAGTGGCGGTGGCAGCGGTGGCGGCCGCGGGCGTCAGCAAGCCGAAGCCGAGGGAAGCGGTGAGGACGCCGCAGACGACCGCGGCGCTCCGGAACGAGGTGGATGCCATTGAGGGCTCCTTCTGGTGGGGGACTCCCAGTGTATTGACATATGAAATACACAGGCTGTTGATATCGCGAGTGCGATCACCATGCGCTTCGCTGCGGGCTGTCGCCGGGTACGCTGACGCGGTGCCAGACTTCGCCGACCTCTTCCGCCGACGCGACGACGACGCGCCCGACCTCATCGCGATCGACGGCACCGACCGCTTCCTGCTCGACGAAGCACCGCACGTGCACGGCGACGCACTCCGGCAGCCGGGCGAGGTCGCGGTGGTCGACGACCGGTACGGGGTGCTGACGCTCGGCCTCATCACGCAGTACGGGGCGAGCGACATCCGCGTCGTGCAGGACTCCCTGGTGGGGGAGCGGGCGCTCGAGGCCAACGCCGGCACGTTCGGGCTGCGCGGCTTCCACCACCCCGACTCACTCGAGGATGCCTTCCGCGACGTGCGGCTCGTGGTGCTGCGGCTGTCGAAGTCGCACGATCGGCTCGACGAGATCGCCCGCGCGGTCGCCCGGTTCGCGGCGCCGGACGTGGTGCTGCTCTGCGGCGGCAACGTGAAGTACATGCACGTGACGCAGAACGACGTGCTCCGGCGCTCGTTCGGCGAGGTCACGGCATCGCGAGGTCGTGGCAAGTCGCGACTGCTCATCGCGCAGGACCCCCTGCGCGCACAGGCGAACCGCGCCGCCACGACGAACCCCTGGCCCCGGTCGGTGCACGTCGACGACCTCGGGATGACCCTGGTCGCGCACGGCGGTGTGTTCGCCGGGACGTCGCTCGACCAGGGCACACGGGTGCTCCTCGACGCGATGGACCAGGCGGTCCCGACCGCGCGCACGATCATCGACCTGGGCAGCGGCAACGGCGTGATCGCGGCTGCGGTCGCCCGTCGGCGACCGTCGGTGCGGGTGATCGCCACCGACGTGTCCCGGATCGCGGTCGAGTCGACGCGCGCGACCGCGGAGGCCAACGGTGTGGCCGACCGGGTGACGGTGCTGCGGACCGACGCGGGCGACGAGCTCGCGGAGGGGTCCGCGCAGCTCGTGCTCTGCAACCCGCCGTTCCACGCGGACACCACGGTGACCACGGACACGGCCGAGGCGATGTTCCGGAACGCGGCCACGATCCTCCAGGCCGGCGGTGAACTGTGGTGCGTCTGGAACACGCACCTGCGCTACCGGCCGGTGCTCTCGCGCCTGGTCGGGCCGACCCGCGAGGTCGTCCGGACCCCGAAGTTCACGGTGACGGCCTCGGTCGCGACCAGCCGCTGACGGCGAGAGCCGCCCGGGCTCACCCGGACGGCTCTCGCGACGGTGCTTGGACCGATCAGGCCGGCACGTAGTCGAACGTGTCGGGGTCGGGCCCCGTGCGGTGCCCCTTGTCGAGGGCGGTGATGTCGGTCATGTCCTCGTCCGAGAGCTCGAAGTCGAAGATCGCGAAGTTCTCCTCGACGCGGGCGCGCGTGACCGACTTCGGGAACACGATGTCGCCGCGCTGGATGTGCCAGCGGAGGACGACCTGGGCCGGGGACTTGCCGACCGACGCGGCGACGCGGGTGATGGTCTCGTCGTCGAGGACGAGGCCCTGCGCGATCGGGGACCACGCCTCGGTCGCGATGCCGAGCTCACGGTTCACGGCGCGGAGGTCGTCCTGCACGAGGTACGGGTGCACCTCGATCTGGTTGACCGACGGCGGGACGTCGGTCTCGGCACGCAGGCGGTGCAGGTGGTGCGCCTGGAAGTTCGAGACACCGATGGAGCGGGCGGTGCCGGCGTGGTACAGCTCCTCGAGGGCCTTCCACGTCGGGACGAAGTCCGAGACGGTGGGCAGCGGCCAGTGGATGAGGAACAGGTCGGTGTAGCCGCCGAGCAGGTCGGCCGACTTCTTGCCGTTCTCCAGCGCTGCGGCCGGGTCGTGGAAGCCGTTGTTGAGCTTCGAGGTGACGAAGATCTCCTCGCGAGGGACGCCGGACGAAGCGATGGCTTCGCCGACCTCCTTCTCGTTGCCGTACATCTCGGCGGTGTCGATGTGGCGGTAGCCGACCTCGAGCGCGGCCAGTGTGGCGGCCTTCGTCTCGGAGGGGTCGATCTGGAAGACACCGAAGCCGAGCTGCGGGATGGTCTTGCCGTCGTTCAGGGTGATGTTCGGAACGGTCATGGTGTCATGCAACCAAACGCCCCTCAGCGCCCATTCCGCCAACGCCCAGGAACGGCGACCCCGGGCGCGCCGTTCAGGCGAGCGCAGCCGTGATGTACGCCTGCAGGGCCTGCCCGTACGCGATCGCCGGCACCTCGGACGCGAAGCTCCGGTCGGCCCCGCCGATCGTCGCCGTCACGGTGAAGACCACGCGACCGCCGACCTGCACCCGGGTCAGTCCGATGAACGAGGGCCCGAGGAGTTCGCGGAGCTGGTCCTCGCGGGGCAGCCAGAGCGACTCGGTGGCGGTGACCGAGTCGAGCGCCCACTCGGTGGTGCCGTTGAAGCCGAGGATCGTGCCGGTGGGGGAGTCGTGCCGCTCGACGGTCATCTCCGACACCGTGTAGACGTCGTCGTCGATGCCGGGCTTGTCGATCACGAACCGGTCCCCGGTCTCGGGGTGCCAGCGGAGGCCGGCGTCACGGAGGGACCTGGCGAGTTCGACGGTGATCACGTTCCCACCTTGCCCGCGCGACCCGCCCCTGTCACCACCTAGGTTGCCGAAAGCATCCCGTACTAGCATCGCCGAGCACCCCTCGCGCGAGCGCAACCCGTTCGCGCGCGCGACGTGACGACGCCCGGGCAACCGGTGCCGAGCCTCCAGGCCGTGGGAACCGGCCGTGGGTCGGACCGCCGGTCGGCGTCCCCGACCGAGGCTGACGGACACCCTGCCGCCGAAGAGAAGGACCCGCATGACCCTCGAACGCGAGGAACTCCGCGACGACTGGACAGTGACCCTGGCCGGGGGAACCGGCGCGCCGGACGGTGTCGCGGGCCGTGCCATCCCGGCGACGGTGCCTGGCCAGGTGCACACCGACCTGGAGCGGGAGGGCCTGCTGCCGGACCCGACGTTCCACCTGAACGAGCAGCCCGCCAAGTGGGTCGGTCGCGCCGACTGGGCCTACCGCCGCGCGGTCGACGTCGACCCGCGGGGCCACGAGCGCGTCGACCTGGTCTGCGACGGCCTGGACACGGTCGCGGAGCTCAGCCTGGACGGCGTCGTCGTGGGCACGACCCGCAACATGCACCGCCGGTACCGGTTCGACGCCCGGGTGCAGACGGGATCCGGCGGCACCGCGAAGGACCTCGAGATCCTGTTCGAGTCGCCCTACCGCGAGGCCGGCCGGGTCGCCGCGAAGGCCGGCAACATGCCCGGTCCGTACGACGAGCCGTTCCCGTACGTCCGCAAGATGGCGTCGAACTTCGGCTGGGACTGGGGCCTGACGGCGGTCACGAGCGGCCCCTGGCGACCGGTCGCGATCGAGCGTTGGTCGACCGCTCGCCTGCGCGAGGTCCGCCCGCTCGTCGACGTCGAAGCCGGTGAGGGCGTGCTCGATGCGCACATCACCGTCGAGCGCTCGGGCATGAACGACCTGGACCAGGACGGCGAGGACGACGACCTCGTGCTCGTCGTCACCGTCAGCGGCGAGACCGAGGACGGCGGCACCACACGCCAGCGGTCCCGCGCGCAGCTGACCCCGAAGGACGACGAGACGGTCGTCACCGTGCGCGTCCCGGAGGCTCGGCGCTGGTGGCCGCGCGGCTACGGCGCGCAGCCGCAGTACGACGTCGTGGTCGAGCTGCAGACCGTCGACGGCGAGGTGCTCGACCGCGACACGTTCCGCACCGGGTTCCGGTCGACCCGCATCGAGACCCAGGTCGACGGCATCGGCCGCCCCTTCGCCGTGCACGTCAACGGCACGCTCATCGACGTCCGGGGCGTCAACTGGATCCCCGACGACGTCATCGTCTCGCGCGTCGACCGTGCCCGGCTCGAGTCCCGGCTGGGTGCCGCGGCCTCGCTCGGCACGAACCTCGTGCGCGTCTGGGGCGGCGGAGTGTACGAATCGCGCGACTTCTACGAGGTCTGCGACGAACTCGGTCTGCTGGTCTGGCAGGACTTCCCGTTCGCGTGCTCGGCCTACCCCGAGGTCGAGCCGATCCGCAGCGAGGTCATCGCCGAGGCACGCGACAACGTCGCCCGGCTCGCCCGCCACCCCTCGCTGGTGGTCTGGAACGGCAACAACGAGAACATCTGGCTGCACGACGCCGACGGCTGGGGTGCGGAGCTGGGCGATCGGGGCTGGGGACTCGACTACTACCTCGACCTGCTGCCGACCATCGTCGACGCCGTCGACCCGTCGCGCTTCTACACGGTCGCGTCACCGTGGTCCGGCTCCGAGTCGCTGCCCGCGAACGAGGTCGACCACGAGACGCACCACTCGTGGGACGTCTGGAACCGGCTGCCCGACACCGCCTACCGCGAGTCGGTGCCGCGGTTCGTGTCCGAGTTCGGCTGGCAGGCGCCGCCCGCCTGGCGCACGCTGCGTGAGGCGGTCACGGACTCGCCGCTCCGGGTCGACTCGCCCGGTGTGGTCCACCACCAGAAGGCCGCGGACGGGATGGCCAAGCTGGCACGCGGACTCGAGCCGCGCTTCGGCGCGGTCGAACCGGTCGCGTTCGACGCGTGGCACTACCTGACGCAGCTCCAGCAGGCGCGGGCGATCGCGACCGGCATCGAGCACTGGCGCACGCACTGGCCGCGCAACACCGGTGTCGTGGTGTGGCAGCTGAACGACCTGTGGCCGGTGTCGTCGTGGTCGGCGATCGATTCGGCGGGGCGGCTGAAGCCGCTGGCGCACGAGCTGCGCCGTCTGTACGACGACGTGCTGCTGACGATCCGTCCGGTGTCGTCGGTGTCGGTGACGCCGGGTGCGGCAGGGGCCGCTGGTACCGCGGGTGCGTCGGGTGCGTCGGGTGCGGAGCGGACTGGAGGCCCGGATCACCCGGGTGGGTCGCCTGCGGTCGGCGAGACGGCCGACCTGGGCGAGCTCGCGGACACGCTTTCGCTGGGTGTCTCGCCCGGCGCGTTCGGGTCCTCACCGGTCGAGGTGGCCGTCCGGTCGACCCGCACCGGGCACGACAGTGTGGTGCGGGTGCGCCGGATCACCACGGCCGGCACGATCCTGGCCGAGGTGTCACTGCCGGTCCGGTTGTCCGGTGCCGGCGTCGCGGTGGTGTCGCTGCCCGAGTCGGTCGGTGTCGTCGACGACCCGGCGAACGAGCTCATCGTCGCGGACATGGACTGGCGCCGCGCGGTCTGGACCCCGGGCCCCGACGCTGCCATCCGCTGGGAGCCCGCCCGCTACCGGACCTCGTTCGCGGTGGTCGACGGCGGTCTGGACCTGACGGTCGAGGCCGATTCGCTCGTGCGCGACCTGCTGGTGCAGCCGGACCGGGTCGCGGACGGCGGCACGGTCGACCGTGGGTTCATGACGCTGCTGCCCGGAGAACGGGTGGTGTTCCGGCTCGGCGGTGTGACCGAAGCGGACGTGCCGGCGCTGCGAACGGAGCCGGTCCTCTGGAGTCTGGACCGCGCCCTCGCGCGTTGATATACAAAATCGCAGGGTGATATATTTGATCCTGCGCCGCTCGTTGTCGTGATCTGAGCGACTCCGGCGTCCGGTCGACCTCCTCGTCGACCGGTCGACAGGAGGTCTCACATGTCGCTCGCCATGCGCCCACCCACCGGAGCGGTGCCGACCGTGCTGCACTCAACCGTGCTGCACTCGACCGCGGTGCACCCCACCGCGCTGCACCCGAGCGTCCCCGTGTCCTCCCCTGCCGGGGCTGCCGAGGCCACGGCGTCGCACCGCACGGTCGCTCCGGCGGGGGCTCGCCGAGGGTTCGTCCCCGCGGTGGTGCTGCTCGACCTCGTGCTGCTGCTCGCAGCGTTCGTCATCGCCCACGTCGTGCGGTTCCCCTGGGAACTCGCGTCCGTCCGGCCGCGCTCCGGGTGGTTCGAGTTCGTCGTGGCCCCCGCCATCGTCGTGGTCTGGATGCTCCTGCTCTCGGTGTTCCGCACCCGCGACCCCCGAATCGCCGGCATCGGCGGCGACGAGTACCGCCGCCTGGTCACCGCGAGCCTCGTCGCGGTCGCCGGTGTCGCGGTCGTGGCGTACGCGGCGCAGCTCGACCTGGCTCGCGGGTACGTCGCGATCGCGTTCCCGTTGGGCCTCGCGTTCCTGGCGCTCGGCCGCAAGGGGGTCCGGACCGTGCTCGCCCGCAGCCGCGCCAGGGGTGAGCACCTGCAGGACGTCCTGATCGTCGGCGACGCCGAGGACGTCCGCTACGTGGGCGCGCGGATCGCCGCCGCACCGAGTGCCGGCTACCGGGTGCGTGCCGTCGTGACGGACTGTGCTCCGGTCGGGGCCGAGGTCGACCTGGGGGCGGCCATGGCTCCGGTCGTCGGCGGCATCGAGGACGTGCTCGCGCACGCCCGGGCCGAGGGCGTCTCGGCCGTCGTCGTCGCGGGTGCCGTCCGCGGTGGGCACGCGCGCCTCCGTCGACTCGGGTGGCAGCTCGAGGAGCACGGCGTCGAGCTCGTCGTGTCCTCTCCCCTGGCGGACATCGCCGCCGGGCGGGTGCACGAGCGCCCCGTGGACGGGTTGCCGCTCATGCACGTCGAGACGCCCGACTACCGCCGCCGTGCGGGCAAGCGGGCACTCGACGTCGTCGGCGCCGCGCTCGGCCTGGCACTGCTCTCCCCGGTCCTCGCCGTGGTCGCGCTGGCGATCCGCGCCGACGACGGCGGGCCGGTCTTCTTCCGGCAGGTCCGCGTCGGTCGCGGTGGTGCGGAGTTCCCGATCCTGAAGTTCCGGACCATGTGCGTCGACGCCGAGGCGCGCATGGCTGCCCTGCAGTCCGAGAACGAGGGCGCCGGTCCGCTGTTCAAGATGAAGGACGACCCGCGGGTGACCCGGGTCGGTGCGTTCCTGCGACGGACCTCGCTCGACGAACTGCCGCAGCTGTGGAACGTGCTCACCGGTTCGATGAGCCTGGTCGGCCCTCGGCCGGCCCTGCCGCGCGAGGTCGCGCTGTACGAGGACTTCGCGGACCGCCGACTCCTCGTGACCCCGGGGATCACGGGCCTGTGGCAGGTCAGCGGTCGCTCGGACCTCGACTGGGCCGAGGGGGTCCGGCTCGACCTGCACTACGTCGAGAACTGGTCGTTCCTGCACGACCTCGTGATCCTCGCCCGCACCGTCCCGTCGGTGCTGCGGTCCCGCGGCGCGTACTGAGCGCTGCGCCTCCCTGGACGAACGGTGTCCGTTCCGGTGCCCGGCCTGGGCATCCAGGGGCGGGGGAGTTACGATGGATGCACACGGACTTCCGCCGCGTGGGTCGACGACGATCACCGGACGGCGACCAGTTCCACAACAAGGAGTCATGATGCTCGGAAACCTCGGCGGCATTCACCTGCTGATCATCCTCGGGATCGTCATCCTGCTGTTCGGCGCGACCAAGCTCCCGGCGCTCGCCAAGGGCCTCGGCCAGTCGATCAACATCTTCAAGAAGGAGATGTCCGACGACGAGAAGAAGGCCCAGGCCAACGGCACGGCGCCGGACGGCACGGTGCACAACAGCACCGTCCAGAACGCTCCCGCCGAGCCCACCGCCGGTCCGGTCCTGAACCCGGGGCCGAGCGCGCAGCCGAACACCGACTCCCGGCGTTAGGACACCCAGCCCCGTCCTGTCGGCAGCCCCCGCGACCACATCGGTCGCGGGGGCTTCGTCGTGCGGGATCGACCGCCGGGCACCCGTGCCGCAGGATGAGCACATGACCGCTCCCGTTCCCGTCCCGGCCCCCGTGCCGCACGGAGTCGCGCCGCTCCGGGACGACCGGCGGATCGTGCTGGTGGTGGCGATCCTGGCGTCGTTCGTCGTCGGGCTCGACTCGAGCGTCGTGAACGTCGCGCTCCCCGCGATCCGGCAGGAGCTCGGCGGCGGACTCGTCGTGCAGCAGTGGGTCGTCGACGCGTACCTGGTCACCCTCGGCTCGCTCATCCTGGTCGCCGGCAGCCTGTCCGACCTGTTCGGCCGGGTCCGGATCATCACGTGGGGGCTCGTGGTCTTCGGGATCGCGTCCGTGGTGTGCGCCGTCGCCCCGACCGGCGAGGTGCTCATCGTCGCCCGGGCGCTGCAGGGCGTCGGCGGGGCACTCGTCATGCCGAGTGCGCTCGCCCTCATCGTCGCGGCGTTCCGCGGGGCGGCGCAGGCGAAGGCGATCGGCACGTGGACGGCATGGTCGAGCGCGGCCACGATCCTCGGCCCCGTGGTCGGTGGGTTGGTGGTCGACGGCATCGGGTGGCGGTGGGTCTTCGTGCTCACCGCGGTGCCGATCGCCGTCACGATCCCGCTGGTCCTGCGCATCACCGGCGACGTGCACCCTGCGGTGCGCCCACGCATCGACGTCGTCGGGGCCGTGCTCGCCGTGGTCGGGGTCGGCGGTGTCGTGCTCGGGCTCATCGAACAGGAGCGGCTGGGGTGGGGTGCGCCCGTGGTGGTCGGCGCGCTCGTGCTCGGTGCCGCCGCACTCGTGGCGTTCGTGCCGTGGGAACTGCGGGTGACCCGGACGACAGGGTCGCCGCTCGTGCCGCTCGAGCTGTTCCGGGCGCGGAACTTCACGGTCGGCAACCTCGCGACACTGTCCATCTACGGCGCGCTCGGCATGGTGTTCTTCGTCGTCACGCTGTTCCTGCAGGAGGTCTGGCGGTACCCGGCCTGGCTCGCCGGACTCGCGACGCTGCCGCCGACGATCATGCTGCTCGCGCTGTCCACCGCCGTGGGGTCCGCGGCGGGTCGGTTCGGCCCGCGGTGGTTCATGGCCGCCGGGCCGGCAGTGGGCGCGGTCGGGGCGCTCCTGCTGCTGCTCGCCGGCGACGACCCTGCCGGCTACTGGTGGTCGGTGTTCCCGGGGCTGGTGCTGATCGGCGTGGGCATCGCCCTGATGGTCACACCCCTGACGAGCGCGGTGCTCGGGTCGGTGCCGCAGTCCGAGGCCGGGTCCGGTTCGGCCGTGAACAACGCGGTCGCGCGGATCGCCGGCCTCGTCACGGTGGCACTGGCCGGTGTGGTGCTCGGCGGCGAGGTGAGCGTCGACGGGTTGCACCGGGCCATGGTGGTGATGGCGCTCCTGCTGGCGGCCGGTGCCGTCGTCAGCGCCGTCGGGATCCGGAATGTCCCGGAGCGCACGTAAGTTGAGTGGAGTAGACTCAACTCCAGGACCACCGCAACGAAAGGACGGAACGCATGGCGAACCTCCAGGGCGCTCCTGACTCGCAAGAACGACAGAAGACCGCCCTCGAGCAGTACGGCATCGACCTCACGGCGATCGCCCGCAGCGGCAAGCTCGACCCCGTGATCGGACGCGACTCCGAGATCCGACGCGTCTCCCAGGTGCTGACCCGCCGGACCAAGAACAACCCCGTGCTCATCGGCGAGCCCGGCGTCGGCAAGACCGCCGTCGTCGAGGGGCTCGCGCAGCGCATCGTCGCCGGCGACGTCGCCGACTCCCTCAAGGACAAGCGACTCATCTCGCTCGACATCTCCGCCCTGATCGCCGGCGCCAAGTACCGCGGCGAGTTCGAGGAGCGGCTCAAGGCCGTGCTCAAGGAGATCAACGACTCCGACGGGCAGGTCATCACGTTCATCGACGAGCTGCACACCCTGATGGGTGCCGGAGGCGGCGAGGGCTCCGTCGCGGCGTCGAACATGCTCAAGCCGATGCTCGCCCGCGGTGAGCTCCGGCTCATCGGCGCGACGACCCTCGACGAGTACCGCGAGTACATCGAGAAGGACGCCGCGCTCGAGCGTCGCTTCCAGCAGGTCTACGTGGGTGAGCCCAGCGTCGAGGACGCCGTGGCGATCCTCCGTGGGCTCAAGGAGCGCTACGAGGCACACCACAAGGTGACGATCAACGACTCCGCACTGGTCGCGGCCGCGAGCCTGTCGAACCGCTACATCTCGGGCCGCCAGTTGCCCGACAAGGCCATCGACCTGATCGACGAGGCCGCGAGCCGACTCCGCATGGAGATCGACTCCAGCCCGGTCGAGATCGACGAGCTCAAGCGGAACGTCGACCGTCTGCGGGTCGAGGAGTTCGCGCTCAAGCAGGAGAAGGACGACGCCTCGAAGGCCCGCCTCGAGACCCTGCGCAACGAGCTGCACACGCGCGAGGAACGGCTGGCCGAGCTCGAGCAGCGCTGGCAGGCCGAGCGCGCGAGCCTGAACCGCATCGGTGAGCTCAAGCAGCAGCTCGACGACCTGAACATGCGGTCGCAGCGAGCCCAGCGCGAGGCCGACTACGAACTCGTCTCTCGACTGGAGTACGGCGAGAAGCCCCGCATCGAGGCCGAGCTCGCCGCCGCCGAACAGGCCGAGAGCGCCGACCGGATGGTGAACGACAGCGTCACCGACGAGGACATCGCCGCGGTCATCGCGCAGTGGACGGGCATCCCGCTCGGCCGACTGCTGCAGGGTGAGACCGAGAAGCTCCTGCACCTCGAGAGCGAGCTCGGCCGCCGCATCATCGGGCAGCGCACCGCCGTGACCACCGTGTCCGAGGCCGTCCGTCGCACCCGCGCCGGCATCTCCGACCCGGACCGGCCGACCGGTTCGTTCCTGTTCCTCGGCCCGACCGGCGTCGGCAAGACCGAGCTGGCCAAGGCGCTCGCCGAGTTCCTGTTCGACGACGAGAAGGCCCTCGTCCGCATCGACATGAGCGAGTACGGCGAGAAGCACTCCGTGGCCCGCCTGATCGGTGCCCCGCCCGGGTACGTCGGGTACGAGGCCGGTGGACAGCTCACCGAGGCGGTCCGCCGCCGTCCGTACTCGGTGATCCTGCTCGACGAGATCGAGAAGGCGCACCCCGAGGTGTTCGACGTGCTGCTCCAGGTGCTCGACGACGGGCGACTGACCGACGGCCAGGGGCGCACGGTCGACTTCCGGAACACGATCCTGGTGCTGACGTCGAACCTGGGCTCGCAGTTCATGACCGACCTGACCCTGAGCGACGTGCAGCGGGAAGAGGCGGTCCGTGAGCTCGTGCAGCAGGCGTTCCGACCGGAGTTCATCAACCGACTCGACGACATCGTGGTGTTCCAGGCCCTGACGGCCGACGACCTCGGGCAGATCGTGTCGCTCTACGTCGACCGGCTGGCCCGCCGTCTGACCGACCGCCGGCTCGAGCTCGCCGTCACCCCCGAGGCGCGCGGCTGGCTCGCGGAGCGCGGGTACGACCCGCTGTACGGCGCGCGGCCCCTGCGTCGCCTGATGCAGCGACAGATCGACGACCGGTTGGCACGCGCCATCCTCTCCGGTGACGTCCGCGATGGCGACACGGTGCGGGTGGACGTCGCGGCGGACGGCGACGGCCTGACGGTCGAGCCCTTCGAGCTGGCCGAGATCGTCGAGGAGTAGTCCACCAAGACGGACGGGAGGCCCGTCAACGGTTCCTGGGACCGGCGACGGGCCGCTCGTCTACCGTCCACGGCATGCCTGAGATCCGCGCGATCCGTCGCCTCACCGACGCAGTCGAGCACGCGAGTGTGCTCGACAAGGCCGTCGACATCGACCGTGCCGTCGTGAACGCCCTCGCCAAGCCGAAGGCCCTGCGCCAGCTGCTGCACGGCGTGCCGTTCGGTCACCCGATCCACCCGCTCATGGTCCAGGTGCCCCTCGGCGCCTGGATCTCCGCCGCGGTCCTCGACCTGCTCGGCGGGAAGGGCAACGCGAAGGCCGCCAAGACCCTGGTCGGCGTCGGGGTCGTCTCGGCGAGCAGCGCCTCGGTCGCCGGCTACGTCGACTGGTCCGAGCTGAACCGCGAGCAGCTCCGCACCGGATGGGTGCACCAGGCCGTGAACTGGACCGGCCTGTCGTTGTACGGCCTGTCGTGGCTGCAGCGGAAGCGCGGCAACCACGGCGCCGGCAAGCTGCTCGGCTTCGCGGGTCTCGCCGTCGTCAGTGTCGGCGGGTACCTCGGTGGGCACCTGTCCTACCGCCAGCGCGCCGGCGTCAGTGCGCACGGCGAGGTGCCGTTCGACGCCTGATCCACTTCCCAGGTTCGTCAAAGGTACGTCACGTGTGATGTATCGATGCGCGTACTCGTGGTGGACGACGAACGGGCCCTCGCCGACCTGGTCGCGACGGGCCTGACCCGGCAGGACATGGCGGTGGACGTCGCCTACCGCGGCGACGACGCCGACGAGTTGCTGGCGGTGCACGACTACGACGTCGTCGTGCTCGACCGTGACGTCCCCGGTCTGCACGGCGACGAGGTCGCACGGCGGCTCACCGCGCGCGGTGCACTCACGCGGATCCTCCTGCTCACCGCCGCGACGACGTTGAGCGACCGAGTGCACGGGCTCGAGCTCGGCGCCGACGACTACCTGACCAAGCCGTTCGAGTACCCGGAACTCGTCGCCCGGGTGCGCGCGCTCGGTCGGCGGAGCGTCGCACCCGTCGCCCCGGTGCTCGAGCGTGCGGGGTTCGTCGTCGACACGAACCGGCGGATGGCCACACGCGACGGACGGCCGCTCGACCTGACCTCGAAGGAACTCGGGGTGCTCGAGACGCTGCTCCGCGCGGACGGTCGGATCGTGTCCGCCGAGCACCTGCTCGAGAAGGTCTGGGATGTGAACACCGACCCGTTCACCGCCGCGGTCCGCGTGACGATGTCGAAGCTCCGCCGGAAGCTCGGGGACCCCGACCCGATCCGGACGGTGCCCGGCCAGGGCTACTCGCTGTGAGTCGGTGGGCCCGGGGCTGGAGCATCCGGACCCGGACGGCCCTGACGTTCGCGCTCGCGGCCATGGCACTGGCGACGGGGGTCGTCCTCTTCACGAACACGATGTCGCTGGCCGGTGTCGGTGCCGGCCTCGACACCGCGGCCGTGCAGCGCCCGCCGTCCGGATCGCCGGGTGCCACGACCGCTCCGGCCCCGATCGAGGTGGACGGCACCGCCGACGACGGTGCGGTGGCTGTGATCCGGCTCGTCGCCGTGCAGCAGTGGCAGTGGTCCGCGATCGGGATCGCGGGCGCCGGGCTCGCGGCCGGGGGCATCGGCTGGCTCGTCAGCCGCCGGGTCCTCCGGCCCATCGACCGGATCACCGCGACCACGAACCGCATCTCGGCGTCGAACCTGCACGAGCGCATCGCGCTGGACGGTCCGGACGACGAGCTCCGGCGGCTCTCGCGCACCGTCGACGACCTGCTGGAGCGGCTCGAGACCGCGTTCGAGAGCCAGCGTCGGTTCGTCGCCCAGGCGTCCCACGAACTCCGGACGCCCCTCGCGGTGCAGCGCGCGGCGGTGCAGATCGGTCTGCACGACGACGCCGACCCCGCGGACGTCCGAGCGGTCCGGGCGGAGCTGCTGGAGCAGAACCGCCGGACCGAGCGGTTGGTCGAGTCGTTGCTCGTGCTCGCCGAGGCCGATCGCGGCCTGGCGGGCGCGACGCGCGCGGTCGACCTCGACGAGGTGACCGCCGAGGTCGTCGCGGGGGCGGCCCGGGACGCGGCCGAGGCGGGGGTGACGCTGACCCATGAGCGCCGCACCGGGCCTCCCGGCCTGGTCGTACCGGGGGAGCCGACGCTGCTGCGCCAGCTGCTCGGCAACCTGGTCGGCAACGCCGTCGAGTACAACGAACCCGGCGGCGCCGTCCTGGTGACCACGGAGCCGGACGGCTTCGTCGTCGAGAACGGAGGGCCGGTGGTCCCGGCGGACGAGGCGGGGTTGCTCGTCGAGCCGTTCCGCCGCGGTGGGACCGATGCCGGACGCGGCCAGCACAGCGGTCTGGGTCTGTCGATCGTGGCCGCCATCGTGCACGCGCACGGATGGCAGCTGTCGATCACCGCACGGCCGACGGGCGGGCTGCTCGTCCGGGTCCGTGTTTCGCCGGTGCAACCCGACGAGCACGCGGGGCGAAACAGTCGTTCCGGTGTGCTGGAGGCATGAACCACACCACGAAGACGACCACCCGTCGCACCCGGTCCCTGATGAGCGCGGCCGCGGCCGTCGTCCTGCTGCCCCTGCTGCTCGTCGGCTGCTCGGACACGGCACCGGACGACGACACGACGACGGCAGCCGGGAGTGCGGCGCCCGGCGTCGCCCTGGCCGAGTGCATGCGCGACCGCGGGTACGACATGCCCGACCCCGGCACGGGTGGCGGGTCGATGCAGCTCAGTGCACCCGACGGCGTCGATCCCGAGCAGTACCAGAGGGACCTCAAGGGCTGCCTCGACGACTCCGCAGCCGCCGGCGACGCGCAGGCCGCGCAGCCGATGCCGGGCAGCGAGGAGATCGCCCGGAAGACCGCGGAGTGCCTGCGGGAGCAGGGGTTCCCGGACTTCCCGGACGACCAGGAGGCGCAGAACCGGTTCCAGCCCGACGACCAGGAGGCGTTCGACGAGGCCGCCGGCACCTGCACCGACGCGGCCTTCGAGGCCGTCCAGGGCGGAGCCGGGTCGTGAGCCACCGGCGCGCTCGACGCCGGACGATCGTGTCGGTGTGCCTCGTCGCGGCGGTGGCCGCGGGGGCCGGGACGTGGGCCCTCGCCACGGTGCCGAGTGGTCCGGGACCCTCGGCCAGCAGCGGGTCGCGCGGCGGGACCGCGTCGACCGGAGCCACCGCCACGGTCACGCGTGGTGACCTGACCGACTCGAAGGTGTTCGCCGGGACACTCGGGTACGGCGCAGCGACGGGGGTCCCCGGTGCCGCCGCCGGCACGATCACCTGGCTGCCCCGCGCCGGAGACGTCATCGAACGCGACGGGGCCCTGTACGCCGTCGACGAGCGGGACGTCCGGTCGATGTACGGCACCGTGCCGCTCTGGCGTGACCTGGAACGGGGGCTGCAGGGCGCCGACGTGCGGCAGCTCAACGAGAACCTGGCCGCGCTCGGGTACGACGTGTCCGTGGACGACCGGTTCGGTCCACGGACCGAGCGGGCCGTCCGGCAGTGGCAGCAGGACCGCGGACACGAGGTGACCGGGGTGCTGACGGCGGGCGACGTCGCCTTCGTCGACGGTGCGGTGCGGGTCGCCTCGGTCGACGGTCGGCTCGGGGAGCGGATCGCCGGCGGAGCGGGTGCGGCGGCGGGTGCGGGTGGTGCAGGCGCAGGCGCAGGTGCGGGTGGTGCAGGCGCAGGCGCAGGTGCAGCGGACGGTACGGGTGCGGCGGCCGGCGCGGGCGCGGCGGCCGACGTCCTGCAGGTCACGAGCACCCGGCGCGTCGTCGCGGCGACCGTGCCCCAGCGCGACGCCGAGCGGCTCGCGGTCGGCACCGACGTCGAGGTCCGGGTGAACGGCGCCGGGGCAGCCATGCCCGGATCCGTCGTCGACGTGCAGCCGACGACGAGCGAGGACGGCGGCACGTCCGTCGACGTCTCGGTGTCGTTCGACCCGGGGAAGCGGACGCTGCCCGCGGCAGCGTCCGCGCAGGTCGACGCGAAGGGCGCCACCGAGCACGACGTCCTGTCCGTGCCGGTCGCCGCACTCGTCGCGGGCGCCGGTGGCCGGTACGCCGTCGACGTCGTGCAGCGGGACGGCACGACGGAGCGGGTCCGGGTCGAGCCCGGCTTCAGCGCGGACGGACGGATCGCGGTCACGGGTGACCTGGCCGCAGGGGACCGCGTGGTGGTGCCCGGATGAGCGCCGCCGTGCTGCCCCCCGCCGCCGTGCCGTCAGCCGCCGCCGTGCTGCCAGCCGCCGCCGTGCCGCCACCCGACTCCGTCCTGTCGCTCCGTGACGTCACGAAGACCTACGGCGACGTCGGAGCCCTGCGCGGGGTGTCGCTCGAGGTCACCGCGGGCGAACTCGTCGCGGTCGTCGGCCCGTCGGGATCGGGCAAGTCGACGATGCTCAACGTCGTCGGGACCCTCGACCGTCCCACGTCCGGCACGGTGACGATCGCCGGCAACGACGTCGCGACGATGTCCGACGACGCCCTGTCCGGACTCCGTGCCGACCACATCGGGTTCGTCTTCCAGCACTTCCACCTGCAGGCCGGCGCGACCGCCACCGAGAACGTCGCCGACGGCCTGCTCTACCAGGGCGTGCCCCGGCGCGAGCGGCACCGACTGGCGGTCGAGGCCCTGGGCCGCGTGGGCCTGGCGCACCGGGTGGACCACCGACCGCACCAGCTCTCCGGCGGGGAGCGCCAGCGCGTCGCCATCGCGCGGGCCGTCGTGGGTGACCCGACGATCCTGCTCGCCGACGAACCGACGGGTGCACTCGACACGGCGTCCGGTGCCGCGGTGGTCGAGCTCCTGCGCGAGCTCAACGCGGCGGGCACGACGGTCGTGGTCATCACGCACGACCTCGACCTGGCGGCGTCACTGCCCCGGCAGGTCCGGATGCGTGACGGCCGGATCGAGCACGAGGTCGCGTCGGTCACCGACGAGGTCGCCCGATGAGCCGGCGTCGGTCCGTGGGCGCGGTCGACCTGCTCCGCCTCGGCGTCTTCGGGTTGCGGACCCGTCCGGGTCGCGTCGTGCTGTCGGCGCTGGGCATCGCTATCGGCATCGCGGCGATGCTCGCGGTCGTCGGGATCTCGTCGTCGAGCAAGGCGAAGGTCGACCAGGTGCTCGACACGCTCGGCACGAACGTTCTCACTCTGACCCAGGCGCAGGGCCTCGGCGAACCGGTCCCGTTGCCGTCCACCGCACTCGAGTCGGTGCTGCGGCAGGACGACGTCGAGTCGGCCGCGGCCGTCGGCACCGTGCCGGACACCGGTGTGTACCGGAACGACCACGTCCCGGCACCCGAGACGAAGGGCCTCGGGGTGCTCGCCGCGTGGGGCGACGTGCCACGGGTCCTCGGCGGCCAGCTCGCAGCCGGGCGGTGGATCGACGACGCAGCCGGGGCGCCGCCGCAGGTCGTGCTGGGGGCGCGGGCGGCCGCGGTCCTCGGCTTCGACGACCTGCACCCGGACAGCCGGGTCTGGATCGGCGGTCGGTGGGTGCAGGTGGTCGGGGTGCTCGATCCCGTCGCGCTCGCCGAGGACCTCGACTCGCGGGTGTTCGTGCCCCGCGGGTTCGCCGGACAGCTGGGCTTCGACGGGGCTCCGACCGCGGTCTACACGCGCGTCGACCCGGCGCACGTCGAACGGTCGAGGGACCTGCTCGCCGGTGCGGTCCGACCCGGGGCACCGCAGGACGTCGGCGTGACACGGCCGTCGGACGCGTTGGCCGCGAAGGACGCCACTGACGACTCCTTCACCGGGCTGCTCGTCGGCATCGGCGGGGTGGCGCTGCTGGTCGGTGGCATCGGGGTGGCGAACACGATGGTGATCACCGTCCTGGAACGCCGCGCCGAGGTGGGCGTCCGTCGTGCGCTGGGGGCCCGTCGTCGGAGCATCCGCGACCAGTTCCTGGTCGAGTCGTTGCTGCTGTCGTTCCTCGGCGGGCTGGCCGGCGTCGTGCTCGGCGTCGCGGTGACGGTCGTCTTCGCCGTCACGCAGGGCTGGCCGGTCGCACTGCCGGTGTGGGCCGTCGTCGGGGGACTCGGCGCCACGGTCGTCATCGGCGGGGTCTCCGGGCTCTACCCGGCGGCACGCGCGGCGCGGATCCCGCCGACGTCCGCCCTGGCGGCCGTCTGACGCGTGCGGTGGACGCACGCCCTGGAGGCCCGGTGCCGGTCCGGCGGACCAGCACCGGGCCTCCAGGCGGTCGCTTCCCCACACCGGACGCGAGTCGCAGATCATGCCTGGTCATGACCACCTGGTCAAGCATCTGCGTCGATCTGTTCGACATCCGTGATGCCCCGGAAACACGCGGATCGAAAGCGGTCACAGGGACCGATCCAACGGTTGACAAGGGGCCGTGCAGGGTCTTCTATTGCGAATACGCAACGTCCTTTCATAAAGGTCGGACCAAGGGAGTCATCGTGACACGAACGCGTTTCGCCGCACTCGGTGCGCTCGCCCTCGCAGGCGCGCTCGCCCTCACCGGGTGCTCCGCCGGGAGCAATGCCGCTTCCGACGGCGGCACGAAGTCCATCGGCACACCCGATGGCAAGGGCAAGACCATCACCGTCTGGATGATGAACGGCGACCTGAGCGACAAGGTGCTCGACGCCGCCGGCAAGCAGTTCACCGCCGACACCGGGGCGAAGGTGAAGATCCAGACCCAGCAGTGGGACGGGATCACCACCAAGCTCACCACGGCGCTCGCGCAGAGCGACGCCCCCGACGTCGTCGACCTCGGCAACACGCAGGTGCCGATCTACGCGGCCGCTGGCGGTTTGACCGACCTGACGCCGTACCGCGACGAGCTCAAGGACGGCCAGACCTGGCTCACCGGGCTCGAGGGCCCCGCCACCGTCGACGGCAAGCTCTACGGGGCACCGCTGTTCGCCGGCAACCGGGCCGTGGTCTACGACAAGAAGGTGTGGAAGGACGCCGGCGTGACCGACGTGCCGACCACCTACGACGAGCTCACCGCCGACCTCGACAAGGTCAAGGCCGCCAACCCGGCCAGTGACTTCTCCGCCTTCTACATGCCCGGTCAGTACTGGTACGGCGGGCTGCAGTGGGTCTGGGACGCCGGCGGCGAGATCGCGACGGACAAGGGCGGCAAGTGGACCGGCACGCTCGACTCCGCGAACGCGGTCGAGGGGCTGACCGCCTGGAAGGACTTCCAGAACGCGTACTCGGCGAAGTCCACCCAGGACATCAACACCGACAAGCCCTCGCAGAGCGACGTCTTCGCGCAGGGGAACACCTCGGCGTTCCTCGGATCCGCCTGGGAGATCGGCTCGATCACCACGGCGAAGCCGGAGCTCGCCGACCGCATCGGCACGTTCCCGATGCCGTCGTCCACGGCGGGGAAGACGCAGCCGGTGTTCCTCGGCGGCTCCGACCTGGGGATCCCGGCCAAGGCGCAGAACCAGGAGCTCGCGCTGTACTACCTGAAGATCCTGACCTCGAAGGAGTTCCAGCAGGACCAGGTGTTCGGGGTCGACGGCTGGGAGCCGAACTCCACCGAGCTGCTCGACGCGGTCGCCGGCGACGTCGACGAGCTGCACAAGCCGTACTTCGAGGCGGCCGGCACGAGCCGACCGACCCCGGCCACCCCGGGCTGGGCCACCATCGAGGGCGACGCCTCGTTCCAGTCGATGTTCGCCGACGTCGCCACCGGCCGGAAGTCGCCGGAGCAGGCAGCCGAGGGCTTCTCGGAGCACCTCACGACCGCGCTGAACGCGCAGCCGTAGGCGATGACGTCCACTGCGGAGCCGGTGACCGACGCGGAGCAGTCCGCGCCGGTCACCGGCGGGCGGGGCGCCGGCGGCCGGCGTACCGGAGGCCGGTGGGCCCGGGGTCGGCGGGCCGACGGGCCGGTTCAGGGGCCGTCGCGGGGTTCCCGGCCGGGTGGGCGCGACGCGGGTCGTCGGTCGCCGGTCGGGTCGCGGGCGCCGCTCGTCCTGCTGGCCCCGGCGGCGCTGCTGCTCCTGGCCCTCGTCGTCTACCCGCTCGTCCGGCTCGTCGTCATCTCGTTCCAGGACTACGGGCTGCGGGCGATCTTCACCGGGCAGGCCGGGTTCACCGGGCTGACGAACTACACGGACGTCCTGACCGACGCGTCGTTCTGGCCGGTCATCCTGCGCACCGTGCTCGTGACGGGCGCGATGGTCCTGGGCACGATCGTCATCGGCATGGGGGTGGCGCAGCTGCTCACCCGCCTCGGGGTCGCGATGCGGACGATCGTCAGCGTCGTGCTCGTGCTCGCCTGGGCGATGCCGAACGTGGCCTCGAGCCTGGTCTGGCAGTGGCTCTTCCAGCCGTTCTACGGCGTGCTCAACTGGCTCATCACGCAGCTGCGGGTGTTCGGGGACCACACGCAGGACAACTGGGCGTCGCACCCGGGGCAGGCGTACACGATCGTGCTGACGCTCGTCATCTGGCAGGCCGTGCCGTTCGTGGCGCTGACGCTGTACGCCGCGCAGTCCCAGATCGCGCCGGAGTACTACGAGGCCGGTGCGCTCGACGGGGCCTCGGTGTGGACGATGTACCGCGCGATCACGCTGCCGGCACTCGCGCCGACGCTGCTGCTCGTGTCGATCCTGTCGGTGATCTGGGACTTCAACGTCTTCAACCAGATCTGGCTGCTCACCCGCGGCGGACCGGAGGAGGCCACGCTGACGCTCGGCATCTGGACCTTCGTGCAGTCGTTCGTGTCCAACGCCTACGGGCAGGGCGCGGCGATCGCCGTGATCTCGACCCTGTTCCTCGGGGTGCTCACCAGCTACTACATCCGCCGGCTCGTCCGCAGCGGTGAGGAGGACCTGTGACCGTCTCGAGAACGGAGCCCCGTACGAGCGGGGCGTCCGCGCCGGGGCCCGTGCGGGTGCGCAAGCGCAAGCCACGCGTCCTCGCGAACACCATCGCCGTGCTGTTCTGCCTGGTGTGGGTGTTCCCGATCTACTGGATGGTGAACACCGCCTTCAAGCCCGCCGACGAGGTCACCACGATGACCCCGATCTGGGCACCGCTGCACCCGACGCTCGACAACTTCACGCGGGCGCTCACGCAGGAGGGCTTCCTGGTCTACCTGCGGAACTCCACGATCGTCGTGGTCGCGGCCGTGCTGCTGTCGATCGTCGTCGGGTTCCTGGCCTCGGCGGCACTGTCGCGGTTCCGGTTCCGGGGACGGCGGGCGATCCTGGTCGCGATCCTGTTCGTGCAGATGATCCCGTCGGGTGCACTGCTCATCCCGCTGTTCCTGTCGTTCCAGACCCTCGGGCTGCTGAACAGCTACGTCGGGCTGATCCTGGCGTACGTGGCGAGCGTGCTGCCGTTCTCGATCTGGGTGATGCGCGGCTTCTTCGTGGCCGTCCCCGTCGAGATCGAGGAGGCGGCGAAGGTGGACGGCGCCGGCACGTTCCGGATCCTGTGGAGCGTGCTGTTCCCGCTCGTCATGCCCGGGGTCATCGCCACGAGCGTGTTCGCGTTCATCGCGGCGTGGAACGACTACCTGATCGCGTACGTGATGCTCAAGGACCAGGGGATGTACACGCTGCCGGTGTGGCTCGCCGGGTTCTCGACGAACAAGGGCACGGACTTCGGCGGGCTGATGGCGGCGAGCGTGCTGTTCTCGATCCCCGTCGTGGTGTTCTTCCTCATCGTGCAGCGCCGCCTGGTCAGCGGGATGACGGCGGGTGCCGTGAAGGGGTAGCACGTCGCGTGCTCTCAGCGGTCGTCGAGGCGGTCGAGCACCGTGCCGAGGGCGGCCTCCATCCTCGGCGTCAGGGCACGGGCCATCGTGTCGGTCAGGTGGTTCGTGTCGCGGTAGACCAGGACGTCCCAGAGCACCGGTGCGCAGCGGTCCTGGCAGATCCACGGCACCGGGTCGACGACGGGGACGCCGGCTGCGGTCGCGGCGGCCGACTGCGCTTCCGAGCGCGCCGTGCCGGTCAGGTCCCGCACCTGTTCGGCGCAGGCGGCGACGTCCTCGATCGATGCGGAGAGGCACCGGCCGGGGGTCTGCTCCCACGCGGGCGTGTCGCCGATGACCACGACCTCGGCCCCCGTCGCCCGGATCCGCTCGATCGTCCGTGCGACGGCGTCGCGCCAGGTGGCCGCGTCGGCGTCTAATCGGTACCCGTTCGCGGCGTCAGCGAGGACCACGAGCTCGGGTCGCATCCGCTCGAGCTGCCGGAACGCATCGCGTCGCCAGACGTCGCACTCGGGGTAGCTCCGTCCGAGTTGCTGCGGACGGACGGCCAGGTCCGCGCTCGGGCACGACGACTTGGTCATGGTGACGAGGGCAGCATCGTGTCGTCCGGCGACGGTCGCGAGCGGTGACGTCCACTGCGCAGCGTGCGAGTCGCCGAAGAGGACCACGCTCCGCTGGCCCGCCCCGTACCGGCAGGCCTTCGTCGACAGGGTCGGGTAGTCGCTGTGGCACCCGTCTCGGTAGACGGGAGGCAGGTCGGCAGCTGCTTCGGCGATGCCCGGCGCGAGGTTCGCCGGGACCGTCCGCGGCGCCCACGGACCGCGGAGGACCGCCGCCGGGGTTGCTGACGGCGCTGCCACTGCGCTGCGGAGCGGCGGGAGCGCGGTCGCGGGGACGACGAGGACCGCGGTGGCTACGACTCCGGTCACCACCACGAGCGACCGGGTTCCCCCTCGGCGGGCCCAGTCGGACATCCGTGTCTCGACGAGCGCGTGCCCGCCCCAGGTGAGCACCACGGTGACGGCGAGTGCGGCGATGGTCTCGGCCGGGTCGAGCGGGCGGTCGAGGGCGAGGGCGGGGACGACGAGCACCGGCCAGTGCCAGAGGTACATCGAGTACGACCGGTCGCCGACCCAGCGCATCGGCCCCCACGCCAGGGCGCGGCGGACCGGGTCGTCGTCATCGCCGGGCAGGACGACGAGCAGAGCGCCGACCACGGGGACGACCGTGAGTGGGCCAGGGAACGGCGTGTTCGCGTCGAACAGGACCGATGCCGCCACGATCAGGCCCAGGCCGACCGGGGCGGTGGCTCGTCGGACGAGCCGCCCGGACCGCAGGACCCGTCGGCGTCCGCGGGCGGCCGTGATGGCGGCGAGTGCTCCGACCCCGAACTCCCATGCGCGGGTGTGCACGCCGAAGAACGTCCACGGTCCGCTGACGGTGCTCCCGATGAGGGTGGCTGCGACGCTGAGTACGCAGAGCACGGCCGTCAGCGCGAACGCGTGACGGCGGAGTGCGGGCACGGCGAGGACGCCGGCGAGCAGCAGCGCCCACACGACGTAGAACTGTTCCTCGACGCCGAGTGACCAGAACTGCTGGAAGGGCCCGGCAGCGTGGTCGGCGAGGTAGTCGGTGCCGGCGTGTGCCAGTCGGAGGTTCTCGGCCCCGACCAACGCCGCGATCGCGTCGACGCGGGCCGCGATCCGGTCGAGTGGGGGCAGCAGGACGTGGACGGCGAGGACGGTCGCCGCGACGGTGACCATCGCGGCGGGAGCGAGTCGGGCGAGGCGCTGTCGGAAGAAGACGATGAGCCGGAGGCGGCCGTGGACCGCATGGTCGCGCAGCAGGTTGCCGGTGATCAGGTACCCCGAGATGACGAAGAACACGTCGACGCCGACGAACCCGCCCTGGACTCCTGACGCGCCCGCGTGGAAGAGCACGACGCCGAGGACAGCGACCGCGCGGAGCCCCTGGACGTCTGGGCGGTGCCGGCGGGCCCCCGTACTGCGGATCATTCTCCGATACTGGTGTATCAGGCATCAGATCACGACTTGTCCACATGTTGGAAACGAAGTGTTGTGTTTGTGTGGGTTCTTGCCGTACAGTGCTCGAAACCCAACGGAACGAAGGAGTTCGGGCATGTACGCAACCGAGCGGCACACGGCCATCGCCGCCGAGCTGCAGTCCGCCGGTCGCGTGTCGGTCGCCGGTCTCGCCGAGCACTTCGACGTCACCACCGAGACGGTGCGCCGTGACCTCGACGCCCTCGAGACCGCCGGGGTCCTGCGCCGCGTGCACGGGGGAGCGGTCCCCGTCGGCCGCTCGAGCGTCGTCGAACTCAGCGTCGCCGAGCGGGAGGGCCAGCACGGCACCGCGAAGTCCGCGATCGCCCGCGCCGCGATGCGCCTGGTACCGCCGACCTTCACGGGCTCGATCGCCCTCGACGCCGGCACCACCTGCGCCGCCGTCGCCTCCGAACTCGCCCGCTGGGAGCCCGAGGTCGCCGGCTCGACGATCACCGTCATCACGAACTCGGTGCCGATCGCTGCCACCCTGCAGCACAGCGAGCACCTCGAACTGCACCTGCTCGGCGGCCGCGTGCGCGGTGTCACGAGCGCCGCGGTCGGCACGGCCACCGTCGAGCAGATCGGCGCCCTCCGGCCCGACGTGGCGTTCATCGGCACGAACGGCCTGTCCGCCGGCTTCGGTCTGAGCACCCCGGACGAGTACGAGGCCGCCGTGAAGGGCGCCTACGTGCTCGCCGCCCGACGGGCCGTGGTGCTCGCCGACGCCGCCAAGCACGGCGTGGAGGCCCTGATGCGGTTCGCGCGCCTGGACGAGATCGACACGCTCGTCACCGACGAACAGCCCCCGGCCGACCTCGCCGGTGCGCTCGCCGACGCCGACGTCGAGGTCGTCGTCGCATGAACGTCCGCATCGTCACCGTCACGCCGAACCCGTCCCTCGACCGCACGATCGAGCTCGCCGGCGAACTGCAGCGCGGCGCCGTCCAGCGTGCGACCCGGTCCACCGCGGAACCCGGCGGCAAGGGAGTCAACGTCTCCCGCGTGGTCGTCGCGAGCGGCGGGGACACCGTCGCCGTCCTGCCCGGCGACGAGCTCGACCCGGTCCTGCTCGGCCTGGCCACGCGCGGCATCCCCACCGCAGCGCTGCCGATCGGGGCGCCGCTCCGGTCGAACGTCACCGTGACCGAGCCGACCGGCACCACGACGAAGCTCAACGAACCCGGCCCCTCGCTCGCCGGTCGCCTCGACGACCTCGCCGCCCTGGTCGCCGACACCGCCGCTGCGACCGCCACCGGTCCCGCTGCCCGCTGGGTCGTGGTCGCCGGGTCGCTGCCGCCCGGTCTGCCCGACGACGCGCTCGCCGTGCTCGTCCGGGCCGTCCGTGCCCGCCACGGTGCGGACGTCCGGATCGCCGTCGACTCGTCCGGGGTGCCGTTCACCGCGCTGCTGCAGTCGGGCGAACGGATCGACCTGGTGAAGCCGAACGCCGAGGAACTCGCCGAGGTCGTCGGCGGCGATCCCGAGGAGTACGAGCGCGACCTCGACGCCGCGGTGGCCGGGGCTCAGCGTCTTCGGCGGAGGAACGTCGGCACGGTCCTGCTCACCCTGGGCAGCGCCGGCGCCGTGCTGGTCTCCGACGAGGGCGCGTTCGCCGCCGCGGCACCGAAGATCGTCGCCCGCTCGACCGTCGGGGCGGGGGACTCCTCGCTCGCCGGCTACCTGCTCGCCGAGGTCGCCGGAGCGTCACCGGAGCAACGTCTCGCACAGGCCGTCGCCACCGGTGCCGCGGCCGCAGCCCTGCCGGGCAGCGACGTGCCGGCACTCGACCACACCGACCCGACGGCGGTCTCCGTCCGGGTGCTCGACACGCACCCGGCACCCGAACCCGCCTGATCCTCCCCACCCCGCCCGACCACCCCACGAACACCTGCACGACCGCGCGATCAGCGCCATTGCGAAGGAGCAAGCACATGTCCGCAGACTCGAGTCCGCGCCTCATCAGCGCACAGCTCGTCGGCCTCGACGAGGACCTCGGCGCCACGTCGACCGACGTCATCCGGGTGCTCGCCGACCGCGTCGCCGCGACCGGCCGCGCCGCCGACGGTGCCACGCTCGCCGACGACGCCATCAAGCGCGAGGCGAGCGTCGGCACGGGCGTCCCCGGCGGTATCGCCATCCCGCACGCCCGGTCGGCGTCGGTGTCCGAGCCGACCCTGGCGTTCTCGCGCCTGGCCCGCAAGGTGCCCTTCGGCGCCCCGGACGGCGACGCCGACATCGTCTTCATGATCGCCGTGCCCGAGGGGGCGGACAAGGACCACCTGACGGTCCTCTCGACCCTGGCCCGCGCACTCATCCGCGAGGACTTCACCGCTGCGCTCCGTGCCGCGACCACGGCCGACGAGATCGTTCAGCTCGTCGACAACGAGGTGAGCGGTGAAGTGGCCGAGGCCGGCGTCGGGAAGGCGAGTGGTGCCTCCGAACCGGCCACCGCGCCGGAGGCGGGCCGCAAGGTCTTCGTCGGCGTCACCGCCTGCCCGACCGGCATCGCGCACACTTACATGGCGGCCGACGCCCTCGTCGCCGCAGCCCAGCGTGCGGGTGCCGAGATGCACATCGAGACGCAGGGGTCCTCGCAGGTCGAGCCCCTCGACCCGGCGCTCATCGCCCGAGCCGACGCCGTCGTGTTCGCGGTCGACGTCGACGTCCGCGACCGCGGTCGGTTCGCCGGCAAGCCGCTCGTGTCCGGACCCGTGAAGCGCGGTGTCGACGAGCCCGACAAGATGATCGCCGAGGCCATCCGCGCCTCGGAGGACCCGCACGCCGCACGCGTGCAGGGTGGTGCCGCCGTCGAGGGCGAGTCCACCGCCAAGAACGAGCACTTCGGCCAGTCGCTCAAGCGCTGGCTGCTCACGGGCGTCAGCTACATGATCCCGTTCGTCGCCGGCGGCGGGCTCCTCATCGCGCTCGGCTTCCTGCTGTCCGGGTACGGCATCGCGCTGACCCACGGTGACTCGGGCCAGAACAACGCCGTCTTCACGCTCACCAACTACACCCTGCTGAACCTGCCGCCGGAGGGCCTCGGCTACTACCTCGGTGCAGCCGCGTTCCAGATCGGGTCCGTGTCGCTCGGGTTCCTGGTCGCAGCACTCGCCGGGTACATCGCCTACGCCATCGCCGACCGCCCGGGCATCGCACCGGGCTTCGTGGCCGGGTCCATCGCCGTGTTCATGAACGCCGGGTTCCTCGGTGGTCTGGTCGGTGGCCTCATCGCCGGTGCCGCCGCGTACTGGATCGGACGCATCCCGACCTGGCGCTGGCTGCGTGGCCTGATGCCGGTCGTGATCATTCCGCTGTTCGCGTCGATCATCGCCTCGGGCCTGATGCTCCTGGTGCTCGGCGGCCCGATCGCCTGGGTCATGACCGAACTCACCGCCTGGCTCAACTCGCTGTCCGGTGCCTCGGCCGTGCTGCTCGGGATCATCCTCGGCCTGATGATGGCGTTCGACCTCGGTGGTCCGGTCAACAAGGTGGCGTACGCGTTCGCCGTCGCCGGGCTCGGTGCCGGGACCGCCACGAACGTGGTGCCGTTCGAGATCATGGCCGCCGTCATGGCGGCCGGCATGGTGCCGCCGCTCGCACTCGCACTCGCCTCGACCGTGCTCTACCGCAAGGGCTTCACGAAGCCGGAGCGCGAGAACGGCAAGGCCGCGTGGCTGCTCGGTGCGTCCTTCATCTCCGAGGGTGCGATCCCGTTCGCCGCTGCCGACCCGCTGCGCGTCATCCCGGCGTCGATGGTCGGTGCCGCGATCACGGGTGCGATCTCGATGGCTGCCGGCGTGACCTCGCGAGCGCCGCACGGCGGGATCTTCGTCTTCTTCGCGATCGGTGACGTCCTGATGTTCGTCGTCGCGATCCTGGCGGGCACCGTGGTGTCCGCGCTGGTGCTCGTCGCCCTGAAGAAGTGGGTCCGTCGTCGCCCGGTCGACGAGGCCGCTGCGGGCAGCGAGGCTGCCGTGGCCGGCGAGACGGTGGGCCAGCGCGCACCGGTCGCCGCGTAGTCGACGCGACCGCGGGCAAGACGGGAGGCCCGGTGCCAGCTGGCACCGGGCCTCCCGTCCGTCGTGTGGTCGCGACGCGACCGCTCGACGCGCGCTACTCGGCGATGTTCGCCGTGACCGCGTCGATGTACGCGGCACGCTCCTCGCGCGAGTGCGGGCGCCCCTGCACGCCCGGTCGCTGCTCCCACGGGAACGGCCCGGCCTCGTGCCGGTACTCGATCCCCATGGCCTCGAGCCGGGCGGTGTGCTCGGCCAGGCGCCCGCGGAACTCGGCGAGGTCACGCGGCCCGGTGACGTCCGCCGACCACAGTGCCTCGGCGAGGGCGGCGACGCGGGGGAAGAGCTGGTAGTCGAGCCGACGGGCGGAGTCGACGTGCTCCGTCCACATGTTGCCCTGGCCGCCGATGACGTGGGCGCGCTCGGCGTCGGTGAGTCCGGACGGCACCGGGTCGAAGGCGAAGACGTCGTCGACGGTGAGCACGATCGAGACCGGGATCGGCTCGGTCGGCAGGTCGCTCTGGCGGTAGTCGAGGTACACCTGGTCGTCCGGCGACGAGATGACGTCGTGCCCGCGTCGGGCGGCGGTCCGTGCGCCGGTCAGCCCGCGCCAGGAGACCACCGTCGCCGAGGGGTCGAGCGTGCCACCCTCGAGGATCTCGTCCCACCCGAACGCCCGCCGGCCGTGCGACTCGACGTGTGCGGCGAGCTGCCCGATGATCCAGGCCTGCAGCTGTTCCTCGTCCTGCAGCCCGAGCTCGCGGATGCGCTCCTGGGTGCGCGGGTCGGTCTCCCACTGCACCTTCGGGCACTCGTCGCCGCCGATGCCGATGTATCCGGAGGGGAAGAGCGCGATGACCTCGTCGAGGACGTCCTTGAAGAAGTCGATCGTGGCGTCCTCGGCGTTCAGGACGTCGTCGGCGATGCCCCACTGGGTCCACACCTCGACCGGCTCGCCCGTGACGCCGAGCGACGGGTAGGCCGCCAGCGCCGCACGGACGTGCCCGGGGGCCTCGATCTCGGGGACGACGGTGACGAACCGGTCGGCCGCGTAGGCCACGATCTCGCGGATGTCGTCCTGCGTGTAGTACCCGCCGTGCGGGCGGCCGTCGAACCCGGCGACGACGAGTGTGCCGTCCGGCCCGGGGACGTGCGCGCCGACCTGGGACTCCCGACGCCAGGAGCCGACCTCGGTCAGGCGCGGGTGCTTCCGGATCTCGATGCGCCACCCCTGGTCCTCGGTGAGGTGGAAGTGCAGGCGGTTGATCCGGTGCGCGGCGAGCTGGTCGACGACCCGCATGACCTCGTGCTTCGTGCGGAAGTGGCGGGCGACGTCGAGCATCACGCCGCGCCAGGCGAAGGCCGGGGCGTCCTCGACGACCACGGCGGGGACGGACCACGGGCCGGTCGCGACCCGGCCGCGGCGGTACACGTCCGGGGGCAGCAGCTGCAGCAGGGCCTGCACGCCGTAGAAGACCCCGGCGGGCGAACCGCCGACGACGTCGATGCCGTCGGGCGTCACCGTGAGGCGGAACGACTCCGCCCGGTCGCCCTCCGGCGTCGTCGGGCCCGCGGGCAGGGACGGGTCGTCGGCGACGCGCAGCGCGATCGTGCCGGCCCCGGGTGCCGTGTCGTCGAGGGCGTCCCGCACCGGCAGCCCGGTCGATCCCCGCAGGGTCTGCTGCAGGTACAGTCGGACGGACTCGCTCGCCGGGTCCGCGGCGATCCGGGTCGACGAGGTGATCTCGAAGGCCCCGACACCGGGAGCGGTGCGGCGCGGTCGTGGGACGAGCATGTCGGAGCCACCATTCCTCAATGATCTTTCGTAATGTGGAGGCTATGACCGTGGAGCAGATCGTGTCAACGACCCCTGGCGTCGCGGGCGTCGTGGTGGCGACCCCCGGTGTCGTGGGGACGACCCCCGGCGTCCTGCGGCAGATGAACTCGCGGGCCATCCTCGACGAGCTCCTGCGCGACGACGTCTCCCGCACGGTCACCGAGCTCGGCCGCACGGTCGGACTCTCCCGCCCCACGGTCGAGGCCGCGCTCGCCGACCTGGTCGATCAGGGCTGGGTGACCGAGGCCGAGGCGATCGCGACCCCGAACAAGGCCGGTCGTCGCGCCAAGCGCTTCGCCGCGGACGCGTCGGCCGGCTCCGTGCTCGGCGTGGACCTCGGCCTGCACGGCATCGTCGGCGTGCGGGCGGACCTGCGCGGCGTCACGCTCGCCCGCGTCGAGGAGCGCTACACCGACCTCGCCGACGCCGAACAGGCCTGGTCGAGCGTGCAGGACGTGGTCCGTCGGCTGACGTCGCCCGTCGGTGGCGCGGTCGGCGGCCCCGCCGGTGGTGCGCCGGTGCTCGGTGCCACGTTCGGCGTCCCGGCGGTCGTCGACCGCGACGGGGCGATCGACTACACGGTCGCGGTGCCGGAGTGGGTCGAACGACGGGTGCCCGGCCGGATCCAGGACCTCTTCCCCGGGGTCGCCACCTTCTTCGACAACGACGCCAAGCTGGCCGCCACGGCCGAGGCCCGGTGGGGGCGGTTCCACGGCGTCCGGGACGGCCTGTACCTGGTCATGGGTCGGCAGATCGGTGCCGCCCTGGTGGTCGACGGCTCGTTGGCGCGCGGTGCGCGCGGTGCCGCCGGTGAGATGGGCGGCATCGCCTCGACCGGCTGGCCCGCCGCACCCGCCCGCCTGGAGGCCCGGATCCCGTCCGACACGGACCTCGAGTCCGTCTTCGCCGCGGCCGCCCAGGGCTCGGCGCCGGCCGTCGAGACCGTCCGTGCGTTCGCGGCCGACGTGGCACCCGGCGTCGTGCAGCTCGTGACGACGATCGACCCCGAGGTCGTCGTGGTCGGTGGCGAGGTCCTGCCGGCTGCGGAGGTCTTCTGCGCCGCGCTCGACGAGATCGTCACGCCACAGCTCCGGCACCCGGTGGCGTTCACCCCGTCAACCGTCGGACGGGACGCCGTGGCCCGGGGTGCGCTCGCCCGGTCGCTCGCGCACGTCCGATCCGTCCACATGGGACTCGGCTGACACCCAGGGAGCGCGCCGGGTCCTGACAGGGCGTTCAGGGATGCTGGGGGCATGACGACTGCCGTGACCGCCCGTGCCATGACCGTCGCCGGTGGCGACTCCACCGCTCCGTCGGACCTCGGGGGGCTCTCCGGCCTGGTGCTCCAGCTGATCGACGCGCTGGGGGAGTGGGGCGTCGGGCTGATGCTCTTCGTCGAGACGGTGTTCCCGCCCATCCCGTCCGAGGTCATCCTGCCGCTGGCCGGGTTCCTCGCCGGCGCCGGCCAGATGAACCTGGTCCTGGTCCTGGTGCTGGCGACGATCGGCTCGTACCTCGGGGCGCTGGTGCTGTACTGGCTCGGCGCGAAGATCGGGTTCGAACGCACCACGCGGTGGTTCGGCAAGCTGCCCCTCGTCGACGAGGACGACTTCCGCAAGGCAGCCGGCTGGTTCCACCGGCACGGCAAGAGCGCGGTCTTCTTCGGCCGGTTCGTCCCGATCGTCCGCAGCCTCATCTCGTTGCCGGCCGGCGCCGACCGCATGCACCTCGGCACGTTCTCGGTGTTCACGATCATCGCGAGCGGCATCTGGAACAGTGCGCTCGTGCTGCTCGGTGCCGCGTTCGGGTCGCAGTACGACCAGGTCGAGGCCTACACCGAGTGGATCGACCGCGTGCTCTACGTCGCGATCGCTGCGGTCGTGGTGACCTTCGTCGTGCGCCGGATCCGCCGTGTGCGCGCCGAGCGGCGCACGGGCGGCCCCGACGACCACGACGACGCCGCCGGCAGCTCTGCCGTGGGCGGTGCCCGGGGTCGTCGTCGCGCCGAGCCCGCCCGCGACTGAGCCTCAGGCCTTCGTCAGCGCCGACTCCTTGTGGGCGGCCTGCTTGCCGCTCTTCTCCGACTCGACGATCCAGTACGGGTCGTCGTCGGTCGGCTTGAAGTGCTGCCCGTCGAACTCGAAGTCGCTCGTCCGCTTGCGCACGAGCGTGCCGGTCGTCCTGCCCTGCGAGGTGTTCCAGTGCACCTCGTCACCCTTCGACAACGCCATGCTGTCCTCCTTGCGCGATTCCTCGTCCTGGTGGAGGTCGGACTGTACCCCGTCGATCCCCGGAAACCCGGGGGAGTACGGCGATCACGATGTCGTAACGGCCATGCGGATCGAGAGTCGGACGCGTACCGTTTCCCTTGAGTCCACACGTCGGCAGCGGCCGCGGAACCACGGGCTCCGGACGGGACGACGGACACCATGACCCTGCTGGACAGCGCGCGGGCGGACACCGTCCTCTCTGCGCGGTACCGGCTCGTGAAGCTCATCGGCACCGGCGGCATGGGATCCGTCTACGAAGCCCGTGACGAGCACACGTACCGGGCCGTGGCCGTGAAGCTCTTCGCGACCCCGGACAAGATGACCACCGCCGACCGCGTCCGCCAGGAGCGCGAGATCCGGCTGCTCAGCATGCTCTCCCACCCGGGGCTCATCCCGCTGTACGACGCCGGCACCCACGAGTTCGAGGACGGCCCGCACCGGTTCATCGTGATGGAGCTCATCGCCGACACCACGCTGCTCCGCCGCCTGTCCGAGGGTGCCCTGCACAACTACGAGGTGGCCGACCTCGGTGCGCAGCTCGCCGACGCCCTGGCCTACGTGCACTCCCGCGGCATCGTGCACCGCGACGTGAAGCCCGCCAACATCCTGATCAGCGACGAGGGCTCGTCCGGGTTCGCCCGCACGGTCAAGCTCACCGACTTCGGCGTCGCCCACTTCGTCGACGGCTCCCGCCTGACGAACGACGGCACGGTCATCGGCACCGCCGCCTACCTCAGCCCGGAGCAGGTGGCCGGCGAACCGATCAGCTTCGCCACCGACGTGTACTCGCTCGGGCTCGTCCTGCTCGAGGCGCTGACCGGCAAGCAGGAGTACTCGGGCACCCTGATCGAGGCCGCACTCGCCCGGCTCCGTCGCGATCCCGAGATCCCGGACGACGTCGCCGACGAGTGGCGCGAGCTGCTCAGCCGGATGACCGCCCGCGACCCGGAGCGCCGGCCCACGGCGGTCGCCATCGCCAACGCGCTGCGCGGCGGGTCCACCCAGATCACCGGCCCGGTGCCGCTCGGCCCGGAACGCGTGAAGCACCAGCGCGACCACCGCATGCACCGCGCCGCGCACCGGCACGCCAAGCGCGGCACGTTCTCCGCGGTGCGTCGCTGGCGCCGGCGGAACGTCCTGGTCGGGTCCTTCGCGGCCTTCGGCGTCACCGCGGCCTGCGTGGCCGCCTACGTCGCGGGTGCCCTGCACTGACCCGCTCGGCGGCTCCGTGCTCCGAGCACCGGAGCGCCCTGGCAGGATGGACAGCATGACCGACCAGCGCTGGATCAAGATCTGTGGCCTGTCGACGCCCGACACCGTGGACGCCGCCATCGACGCGGGTGCCGACGCCGTCGGGTTCGTCTTCGCGGCGGGCAGCCCCCGGACCGTCACCGCCGACCTGGCGAAGGAACTGGTCGAGCGGGTGCCGGACGGCATCGACGCCGTCGGGGTCTTCCGCGACCAGAAGATCGACGAGATCGTGGGCATCGCCTCCGAGGTCGGGCTCACCACGCTGCAGCTGCACGGTGGCGAGTCGGCGTCCGACTTCGCCCGCGCGCGCGATGCCGGCTTCTTCACCATCCGGGCCATCGCGGCCGAGGACTACCTGCGCGAGACGCCCGAACAGCGCGCCGCGTTCGACCACGACCTGCTGCTGCTCGATGCCGCCGTGCCCGGCAGCGGTCGGCTCGTCGACGCGGCCACGATCGACGGCGTGGACGAGGCCTGGATCCTCGCCGGCGGGCTGACCCCGGCCAACGTGGTCGCCGCGGTCGAGGCACTCGACCCCGACGGCGTCGACGTGTCGAGCGGCGTCGAGTCCGAGCGCGGCGTCAAGGACCCCGCGAAGATCCGCGCCTTCGTCGAGGCCGTCCGCAGTCTGGGCTGAGTGCCCGGCTGCATCGGTCGCGTTCGCGGCTCTGGACGCGACCGCGGACGGACAGGAGGCGCGGTGCGGGCCCGCCACGGGCCTCCCGTCCGCCGCGCGCTCAGCGCAGGGTGGGGATGAGCTCCGTCAGGAACGCGTCGGTGTCCTCCCAGCCCTCGACCGCGTGGCAGGGGACGCCGAGCGCCTTGACCGGGTAGTCGTTGCCCTCGGGGTCGAGCCGGTCGCCCACGAAGAGCATGTCGTCGAGCGCGATGCCGGTGATCTCGGCGAGACGCTGCATGCCGTAGGCCTTGTCGATGCCCTTGCGGGTGATGTCGATGCTCGTGGAGCCGCCCGAGCGGACCTCGAGGTCGGGCAGGTCCTGCTGCACCAGACGGCGCAGGTGGTCCTTCTTCTCGCCGGTCGGGTCCCACTGCTTCTTGACGTCCACCGGGGCCGACTGGCCGAGGGCGGAGAACGTGATCTGCGACCCGCGGTCCTCGAGGATGGCGCCCCAGGTCTCGGACTCCCAGTACCCGGCGTCCTTCGCACGGGCCTCGACCGCGGCGAGGGCGCGGTCCTTCTGCTCGTCGGTGAGGTCCTCGGCGTACTGCAGTGCCCAGTCCTGGTCCTCCCAGCGGTAGTAGCGGGTGCCGCAGGTCGGCAGGAGGTGCAGGGCGTCGAGCGTCAGGCCCTCGCGCTGCCGGAGCGGGGTGACCAGCTGCTGCTCGAACTGGGTGAAGTTGCCGCCGGAGATGACCGCGACCGGCACGACCTCGAGCAGGGACGCGAAGGTCTCGAGCATGCGGGGGTCGAGGGAGGACTTCGACGGGGCGAGCGTGTCGTCCAGGTCGAAGGCGACGAGGCGGGGCGTGGTCATGCCACCGATCCTGCCAGAGCCCGCCGACCACCCGCCGGGTGCGACCACCCGGGTGCCCGGGTGCTGCGCGATGTCTGCGGGGTCACGCGCGGTGCGTGGCGGGGACCCGGTCACGGGCGTAGGTGATGTCCGTGTAGCCGTGCGGGGCGGGGTTGCCGTCCTCGTCGAGGTTCACGAACACGACCTCGTCGATCGTCAGGATGCTGCGGTGCGTGAAGAGGTTGCGCGCCTCGGCCCGCATGGTCAGCGACGTCCGGCCGAACCTCGTGGCGACGAGGCCGATCTCGACGATGTCGCCCTCCTTCGCCGAGGACAGGAAGTTGATCTCCGACATGTACTTCGTGACGACCTTGCCGTTGCCGAGCTGGATGATCGCGTAGACCGCGGCTTCCTCGTCGATCCAGCGGAGCAGGCTGCCGCCGAACAGGGTGCCGTTGGCGTTGAGGTCCTCCGGTCGCACCCACTTCCGGGTGTAGAAGTTCATCTCCGGCGGGGCGTCGTCCTGGTGCTGATCCATGTCACGTCATGGTACGCCGACGGCCGCGCCCCCGCAGGGACGCGGCCGTCGTGGCGATCGCGGGCGGCGGTGCCGCCGGTGCTCACTCCTTGACGAGGACGACCTCGTCGAGGGGGATGCGGGTGCGCGGGGCGACCTCGCGCTCGGCGGCCTTGTCTTCGAGCTGCGACGGGTGTGCGACGGTGCCGACGGCCGTGACCGTGTACGGCAGGAACCGCTCGGGCAGGTCGAACGCGGCGCGGAGCCCGGCGGCGTCGATGCCCGCCATCTGGTGCACGTGCAGCCCCTCGGCGTGCGCCTGCACGGTCAGGGCGGCGAGCGACTGGCCGAGGTCGTACTGCGCGAAGGCACGCTCCTCGCCGTCGGCGGTCACGGTCTCGAGCACGCCGACGACGAGGGCGCTGGCGCGGAAGGCCCAGGCGGCGTTGAAGCCGAGCAGGTTCTCGTTGATCTTCCGGAACGTCTCGGTGCCACGGCGGCCGGCGATGAAGCGTCGGGGCTGGAAGTTCATGGCCGAGGGTGCCCACCGAGCGGCCTCGAGGACGGCGTCGAGCTGGTCGTCCGAGATCGTCGCGGTCTCGTCGTAGGAGCGGGGGCTCCAGCGCTCCTCGAGCAGCGGCACGAGCGGCTGGCTGGAGTCGGTGGACCGGGTGAGGGTGTCGGCGTTCGTCGAGGTCATGATGCGCTCAACGGTATTCGATGCGTACGCATTTCCGACCTGAGTGACGTCACATCACCGCCGGCAGGTGCCAGGATGGACGGGATGGGTGGCGTGTTGACCGGCTTCGCGATCATCGGCGCGATCATCGCCGGTGGGTACGTCGTCGGACGCATCGGTCTGCTGGGTCCGCACGCGCAGTTCGTGATGAGTCGGCTCGCGTTCTTCGTGCTGATGCCGTGCCTGCTGTTCCACACCATCGCGACCGCCGACATCGCGTCGCTGCTGTCGTCGATGCTCTGGGTCTCGCTGCTGAGTGCCGCCGTGGTCGCCCTCGGTGCCGCCGCCGTGTTCCGCCTCGTGCTGCGCCGTCCCGTCACCACGACCACCGTCGGCGCCTTGGCTTCCAGCTACGTCAACGCGAACAACATCGGACTGCCGGTGGCCGTGTACGTGCTCGGCCAGGCGACCGCGGTCGTGCCCGTGATCCTGCTGCAGCTCGTCGTGATGGCCCCGATCGCGCTGACGATCCTGGACGCTGCGACCGCGGGAGGCGGCGGGTGGGGTCGGCGGATCGCGGGGCCGTTCCGGAACCCGATCATCATCGCGTCGCTCGTCGGGCTCGTGTGCTCGGCGACGGGGATCACGCTGCCCGACCCGGTGCTCGAGCCGTTCTCGCTCGTCGGCGCGGCCGCGGTGCCCGTCGTGCTGCTGTCGTTCGGGATGAGCCTGCACGGTGCGACCCCGCTGCGGGACCCGGCGATCCGCACCGACGTCATCGTCGCGTCGTCGATCAAGCTCGTGGTGATGCCGGCCGTGGCGTTCGTGTTCGCACGCTTCGTGTTCGGGCTCGGCGACCAGGAGGTCTTCGTGCTCACCACCCTCGGCGCCCTGCCGGCGGCGCAGAACGTCTTCAACTACGCGCAGCGGTACGGGGCAGCGGTCCCGGTGGCGCGCGACGTCGTGCTCATCTCGACGCTCGGCTCGGTGCCCGTGCTCGTCGCGATCGCCGCCCTGCTGCACCCGTAGCGCGCCGTGGTCGCGCGACGCGGCGGACGGGAGGCCCTTGGCGGGGCCGCACCGGGCCTCCCGTCCGGCCGTGGTGGCGACCACCGCGGATGGTGAGCAGCAGAGGTCAGGTCGCGTCCGCCGACCCGACCCGTTCTGCTCACGAAGCGCGGACGGCACGCGCGTACCCTGGCGGGCACGCGGGGCGGACCGCTCCGTGACCGATGACCACGACGAGGAGACCGGCGATGGACACGATGGCGATGATGAAGAACATGTCGATGACGGACATGCCCATGGAGATGGACATGGACATGATGCAGGACACGATGATGGCGATGAACGCCGCGTCGATGGCGGCGACGATGTGCTCCGCGGCCGACATGCGGATGGGCGGCGAGATGGCCACCTGCGCCGCGATGTGCTCGAACACCGCGATGCTCGCCGACACCGGCATGCGGATGATGATGCGTCCGATGGGGATGGACACCGCCGCGATGCAGGCGATGCTCATGGCCGTCGTCGCGATGGGCACCGCGTGTGCCGCCGAGTGCCGCCAGCACCAGGACATGGACGAGTCGTGCCGGTACTGCGCCATGGCCTGCGACGAGATGGTGTCGAAGTGCCAGGCGATGCTCGACTCGATGGCGGCCTGACCCGCTCCGCCTGCGCTACGCGACGCGTGCGGTGGTCTGTCGACCGCCGGCGCTGAGGATCTCTGCGACCGGGTGGTGGGCGACCGGCTCGCCGACCGACAGGACGCCGTCGGCGTCCGCCACCCGCAGCTGCGTGATGCTCCCGTCGAGGAACAGCACCACGGCGTCGGCTGCGCGGGTCTCGACGACGATGCCGTCGCGCCACGCACCGGGGGCCGCGGTCGCCATGAGGCGCTGGATGGGAAGGATCGTCGTGCGGGACATGGCTTCACCTGCTCTCGAAGGGGTTCGGTGCAGGAAACCTACGTCGGCGTGACGGACGGCTCAATCACGGCGGACGCCGGGCGTAACAGAGCCGGACGGGCGCCGGGCCGGGCCGGGCTGGGCCGGGCCGGGCTGGGCCGGGCCGGGCCGGGCCGGGCCGGTGACCCGACTCCGATCAGAAGATCATCGGGCGGTCGTCGTCGAGCGACGTGTCCAGGTCGAGGTCGACCACCACGGGGACGTGGTCGCTCGGGGCGTCGCCCTTCCGCTCGTTCCGGTGGATCGAAGCGTCGGTGACGACGTCCGCGAAGGCCTGCGAACCGAGGACGAAGTCGATGCGCATGCCCTCGTTGCGCGGGAACCGCAGCTGCTTGTAGTCCCAGTAGGTGTAGCCGTCGGGCACGATCGGGCGGACGACGTCCTGCAGACCCCGCGCCTCGAACTCGCGGAACGCGGCCCGCTCGGGCTCGCTGACGTGGGTCGACCCCTCGAAGACCCGCATGTCCCAGACGTCCTGGTCGAGCGGTGCGACGTTCCAGTCGCCCATCAGCGCGAGCGGGGTCTCCGGCGACGCCTGGATCCACTCCGAAGTGCGGTCGGCCAGCTGGGCGAGCCAGTCGAGCTTGTACGTGTAGTGCGGGTCGCCGAGCTCGCGGCCGTTCGGCACGTAGAGGCTCCAGAGCCGCACACCGTCGACTGTGACGCCGATCGCGCGGGCCTCGACCGGCAGGTCCGGCCCCTCGTGGCCCTTCAGGAACCCGGGCTGGCCGGGGAAGTCCCGGGTGACGTCCTCCATCGGCAGCCGGCTGGCGAACGCGACGCCGTTCCACTGGTTCAGGCCGTGCGCCTCGACGTGGTACCCAGCGGCCTCGAACTGCTCGACCGGGAACTGCTCCGGCTTGCACTTGATCTCCTGCATGCCGAGGACATCGACGTCCTCACGCACCAGCCAGTCGACGATCCGACCCACTCGGGTGCGGACGGAGTTCACGTTCCAGGTCGCGACGCGCATGGAACAAGAACCTACCGGTGCCGACTGACGACGAGGTCGGCAGGTGCGCCGCCTGTGCGGTGTACGGCACGATGGTGTTCGCTGGAGGCCAGCAATCGATCGCACGGAGGCAGCAATGGCATCGACGACGAACCGCGTCGACGGGACCACGACCGGGGCCACGCTCGGCACCGAGGCCGGTAGCACCCAGCCCGCCGGCACCACCACGACGCAGGTCACCGCCAAGGGCAGGACCATCATCGACGACACGGTCGTCGCGAAGGTCGCGGGCATCGCCGCCCGCGACGTCCCCGGTGTCTTCGCGCTCGGCGGCAACGCCTCGCGGGCGTTCGGTGCCATCCGCGACGCCATCGGCTCGAGTGCGCTCGGTCAGGGCGTCCGTGTCGAGGTCGGTGAGACCCAGGTGGCCGTCGACCTGACCATCGTCGTCGACTACCCGACGCCGATGATGGAGGTCGCCTCCGCGGTGCGCGCCGCCGTGACGAACGCCGTCACCGAACTCGTCGGCCTCGAGGTCACCGAGGTCAACATCGCCATCAACGACGTGAACATCCCGGCGCTCAACGGCGTCGCGGACGAGCTCGACACCCGGGACGGTCGAGTCCGGTGAACGCCACCGTCGTCGGGATGGGCACCGGCGCCCTGCTCGCGATCGTCGCCGTGACGCTCGGGTTCTGGGCGTTCGTCGTCGTCGCCGTCTGCATGGCGGTCGGCGCTCTGGTCGCCCGCATCGTCACGGGCGACGTCGACTTCCGCCGCTTGCTCGACGTGCTGCGCGGACGCCGGAGCTCGTCGTGAGCGACGCCGCCGTCGCCACGACCGGCGACAGCGGCGTCCGGCTCCGCGGCTCCGACCGCATCGGCACGTCGGCGCTGGTGCACACCGCCCAGGCGGTCGCCGCCGAAGCACTGCGCGTGGCCTTCCGGGAGGTCCGTGCCCGGGTCGCCGACGACGGTCGCGGCGCTCTGGTGGTCGAGATCACCGCCCCGCTCGCCCTGCCGGTGCTGGGCTCGCACGCACTCCCCGACGAACCGGTCGTCGCCACGGCGCACCGGGCTCGCGGCACGATCGCCGAGCGCTTCCGGACCATCACCGGCCGACAGGTCGCCCGCGTGACCGTGACCTTCGCCTCGTCGGTCGTGGACACTCCGCGGAGGGTCCGGTGACCGCCGCCGGGCGCACTGATCCGGTCGTCCCCGCCGGCCCCGCGCACGACGACCACCGCGCCACCTACCGTCGCCTGCTGCGCCGCGAGACCCACGTCTCCCGCTCCGCCGCAGTCGTCGTCGCGATGCTCATCGCCCTGGTGCTCGCCGCCGCCGCGGTCTTCGCCGGTGCGCTCGTCCTGCTCGACCAGAACGTCCTGGGTGTCGACCCCCGTGCCGTGGTCGACGCCGCGCTCGCGGCCCCGGACGGCCTCGAGACCACCGTCGTGATCGGCATCGGCGCCATCGTGGCCCTGATTGGGCTCGTCCTGCTGCTGCAGGGGGTCCTGCCCCAGCGCCGTCCACGGCACGTGATGTCGTCCGACCGGCTCGCAGTCGTCGTCGACGACGAGGTCCTGGCCTCCGCCGCGGCCCGCGCCGCCCGTTCCGCGACCCGTCTGGGCGCCGACGCCGCCGTGGGCACCGTCGGCCGCCGCACGGTCGACGTCGTGCTCCGGCCCGCAGCCGGGGTGGACGTCCCCGCGGTGGCCGCGACCGAGGCCGTCGAGCGGGAGTTCGCCGCGATCGACGCGCAGCCGGCCCTCGCCGCGCGCGTCCGGGTGCAGCCGACGGGGCGGGTGGACGGATGAACGCCACGAACCGCGCGCTCGGCCGCGCGGCATTGGTCCTGCTCGGGCTCGTCCTGCTCGTCGCCGGGGTCGCCGCGATCCTGGTGCAGACCGCGCAGGGGCTGCCCCTCGTCGCATCGTGGTGGCGCACGGTCGGCGATGCCCTCGCCGGACTCGGCACCGGTGCATCGCGTGACGACTCGGTGTTCGCGTGGACCTGCGTGCTCGGCGGTGGCGTCGTGCTCGGCGTGCTCGCCCTCGTCGTGCTGACGACCCTCGGCGGTGGCCGCGAGGACACCGTCGTGGACAGCGACGGTTCGGCCGACGGCGTCGCCGGCTCGGTGCGCATCGAGTCCACCGCCGTGCAGCACGCGCTCTCCTCGGCCATCGGCGACATGCCGCAGGTCGGGTCGCTCGCCGTCGACGTCTACCGGGTCCGCGGAGGCCGCGCGATCCGGGTGCGGGTCCGTCCGCGCCGGGGGGCCGCGCCGCGCGAGATCACCGAACGGGTCGAGGCCGTCGTCGCCGACCTGGACGCCCTGCTCGGCGAACGCCTGCCCGTGCTGCTCCAGATCGCCCGCGGTGGGTCGGGGTCCTCCCGCCCGGACCGCGTGCACTGACCATCACCGTGGTGCGCTCGATCGGTGGACTGCCCCGGCCGGGCGAGACGGTCCCGGTGCCGCGCATCGTCACCGAGGTCGCGCGAGGGCGTGAGTTCGCGCTCGTCTGGCACAACCAGATCGGCGGGACGACGTTCCGCATCGGACCGGATGCGCAGGCCGAGGAGTTCGTGAAGGTCCTGCCGCACGCCTACGGTTCGTGGATCAGCGGTGAGGCGGAACGGCTGACGTGGGCGTCCCGGTACGCCCGGGTGCCGGAGGTGCTCGGCCACGGCACCGACGACGACGGCGTCTGGCTGCACACCCGCGCTGTGCCCGGGTGGAGCGCCGTCGACCCGCGCTGGCACGACGAACCCCGGACCGCGGTGGTCGCGGTGGGCGAGGGGCTGCGCGCGCTGCACGACACGTTGCCCGTCGACGACTGTCCGTTCACGTGGGCGACCGCGGACCGGCTCGATCGCGCGCGTTCGGCGGTCGTCGACGTCGACGCCGACGCCGGCCGCGGCCCGGGCGGTCTCGGTTCGGAGCCGCCTGCCGACCGCATCGTCGTCTGTCACGGTGACCCGTGCACGCCGAACACGTTGATCGGTGCAGATCGGCGGTGGAGCGGGCACGTCGACCTGGATGCGATGGGCGTCGCGGACCGCTGGGCCGACATCGCGGTGGCGACGATGGCGCTCGGCTGGAACTACGGACCCGGGTGGGAGCCGCTGTTCCACCGGGCGTACGGGCTGCCGGACGACCCGGAGCGCACCGCGTGGTACCGGGCGCTGTGGAACACCGACGCGGACGACGTGGGACCTGCGACGAGCTGAAGCGGAGCCGTCGTGGTGCTCGATCCGATCAGATCTTCGGTGGGTTGATGATCGGGTCGTCCCACTGGGGGAACGCCGGGCGGACGCCGGGAAGAGACCGATCAGGGCAGTCGGCCTTGGAGCGTCCTGCCACGGCTCGCCGGAGCTTGTGTGCGTCGTTGGTCCAGAACGGTTCGCTGTAGACGGTGATGGGGTTGTCGCCGTTCTTCTGTGCGGTGTACTGGATCTGCCAGTCGTCGCCGGTGGTGGCCCAGATTTCTTGGTCGCCGGTGATGGTGCGGCGTTCGATGGTCCAGCCCTGCTCGGTGAAGTAGTCGATCATCGGTTTGAGTGCCTGCTGTTGGTCAGTGCCGCTGGGCGGGGACCAGAGCCGGGTGGTGCTCATGTCGTAGCTGTTCTTCGTGTCGGAGCCGGGCAGGGGTGCGACGCCGTCTCCGCCGATGCCGGGGACGTCGTCGCCGCCGCCCCATTCCCATTCGCCGTCGTGGACTTCGAGTTGCGCGTTCCGCAGGAGTTGTTGCATGTGTTCGTAGTGGTCGCGGTAGGCGTCGAACTCCTGGTGCAGGGACATCTCGGCGACCTCGTGCTGGGTCAGGCCGGCTGCATCGGTGGGTATCCGCTTTCCTCCGGCCGCGCATCCCGCCAGCAGTCCAAGGGTCAGAGCTGCCGTCGTGATGGTGCGGAGCATCAGATCTTGGGTGGGCTGACGATCGGAGATTCCCAGGACGGGAACGCGGGGTAGACGCCCGGGAGGGAGCGATCGGGGTAGGCCGCATCGTTCCGTCCTCCGACTGCCTCGGAGAGTGCATCCGCATCGTTCGTCCAGAACAGCTCGCTGTAGACGGTGAGGGGGTTGTCGCCGTTCTCTTGGGCGGTGTACTGGATCTGCCAGCCGTCGCCGGTGGTGGCCCAGATTTCTTGGTCGCCGGTGATGGTGCGGCGTTCGATGGTCCAGCCCTGCTCGGTGAAGTAGTCGATCATCGGTTTGAGTGCCTGCTGTTGGTCAGTGCCGCTGGGCGGGGACCAGAGTCGGGTGGTGCTCATGTCGTAGCTGTTCTTCGTGTCGGACCCGGGCAGGGCTGCGACGCCGTCACCGCCGATCAATGGAACACGGTCGCCGCCACCCCACTCCCATTCGCCGTCGTGCACTTGGAGTTGCGCGGCTTTCAGGAGCCGCTGCATGTGTTCGTAGTGGTCGCGGTAGGCGTCGAACTCTTGGTGCAGGGACATCTCGGCGACCTCGTGCTGGGTGAGGCCGGCTGCGTCGGTGGGCATCTGGGTTCCTCCTGCCGCGCATCCCGAAAGCAGCCCCAGCGTCAGGGCAGCAGTCGTGATGGCACGGAGCATCGGGTCAGATTTTCGGCTGGTTGATGATGGGGTCGTCCCATTGGGGGAAGTCCGGGTAGATGCCGGGGAGAGACCGATCAGGGAAGTCGGCCTGGGAGCGTCCTGCCACCGCTCGCCGGAGCTTGTGTGCGTCGTTGGTCCAGAAGGGTTCGCTGTAGACCTCGAGCGTGTACCGGCCGTTCGTCTGCGCCGAGTAGATGATCTGCCAGCCGTCGCCGGTGGTGGCCCAGACCTCGTGGTCCCCGGTGACCGTGCGTTGCTCGATGTCCCAGCCCTGCTCGGTGAAGTAGTCGATCATCGGTTGCAGGTCCCGCTGTTGGCCGGTGGTGCCAGGCGGGGACCAGAGCCGCCCGCTCCGCATGTCGTAGCTGTTCTTCGTGTCCGAACCCGGTAACGGGGCAACGCCGTCGCCGCCGATCTGTGGGATGTCGTCGCCACTGTCCCATTCCCATTCGCCGTCGTGGACCTGGATTTGCGCGTCCCGCAGGAGCTGCTGCATGTGTTCGTAGCGGTCGCGATAGGCGTCGAACTCTTGGTGCAGGGACATCTCGGCGACCTCGTGCTGGGTGAGGCCGGCTGCGTCGGTGGGCATCTGGGTTCCTCCTGCCGCGCATCCCGAAAGCAGCCCCAGCGTCAGGGCAGCAGTCGTGATGGTACGGAGTATCGGTCGCATGGTCTTCATCATGGCTTCCCCGTCGCGATGATCCTCGCGATGGTCTGTTGTGCGGTGGCATCGCGGGACAGGTATCCGACGCCGCTGTCCGGGAACATGTCGTGCCCGGTGACGGCCCTGCCGCCTGCAGAATCCTCAGCGCCGAACGTGTCGACGTCTGGAAGGTCGCGTGGATCGGTGCGTCCGATCCGGCCGAGGATCGCTGTGTGGTCAGCGGACCCCTCGGTCGCGTACACGTGGTCCACGTTGAGGTGCTCGGGAGTCGTGGTGTCGGTGAACCCGACGGAGCCGTACGTGACGAGCGAGTCGACCCGGTACCGAGTCTGCGCGAGCGCTTCGGCCGCGGTGGTGGACCCGTAGGAGTGCCCGAGGACGGTCAGCGACCGCGGCGCGCTGCCCCGGCTGTCGTGGATGCCGTCGAGGAACGAGGCGAGGTTCGCCCCGCCAGCGGTCGCACGCGCCTGGCTGGGGACCTCGACGGCACCCGGTGCGCGGTACCCGATCCAGGACACGATCGCGAAGGAATCTTCGCCGGTTCCCTTTCTGCCCGCGGCGGTCAGGAGGCTGTTGGCGGCCCGGACCTTTTCGTCCATGCTCTCGACGCCAGTTGTCGCGCCGGGGACGTTGACCGTCACGTTCGACGCGGTGTCCAGGTCGCCGAGGACGACTGCGGCGACGAGCGCGCCGTCCGACACGCCGAAACCCACGAGCTGCGCCATGGCCTTCGACGGGCTCTGGATTCTGCGCGCGAGGTCGTCGGCGTCACGGAGGCCGTCTCGAAGCGCCACCACCTGCTTCCGGAACTCGTCCAGGCTCACCGCACCGTAGGTGTACGGCAGCCCCATCAGCCGGTACAGCCGCTCCGGGTCTCGTACCGCGGCCGAGAGGACGGCCCTGGACGCGATGTCGCGCTGCGCTGCCGGAACCCCGTCGAGTCCTGCGAACTGCAGCTGCGTGGACAGGGGCAACGCCCGGACGTCGGCGTCGGTGAAGCCGAGCGCGGCCCAGGCCGCTGCGACCTCCGCCGTGGTCAGGGACGGATCGAGCAGCCGCTGCAGCCCGGGTGGCATGCTGGAGGTACCGGCGACGTCGAGCGCAGCGTTCGCGAGGGAACCGCCGCCAGCGGCGCTGAACGCGCTCGCGATCCGATCGATCCACGACGCGTCGTCGGCGTTCTCGGCAAGGTAGTCGGCGAAACCACCTGGCAACGACGCCCCGTCGACCGGGACCCAGCTGCAACGGTTGCGGAACACGGCCCACGCGTTGCGCACCCGCACGAGATCCTGCTCCGTCGAGGAGTCCTGCACCCGGGCCACGGCAGCGAACTTCCGCAGCCGAGCGGGATCTGCCCCGCTCCGTCCTCCGGACCGGCCACCGGTGCGCTGCCGGGAGCGCGCGCTGAACACCGCGGACACCGAAGAAGGTCGCTGTGGCCTGCCCGATGGTTCGGGGTCGAACACCGAGCTGCTCCAGTCGAGCACGGGTTGCAGCGGGAGCCCGCCACCGGCGCGCACCAGGTCACGGTCGGCTTCGCGCTGCCGCCACGCGGCGACGTCCGCCAACCGCTCGCGTTCGGTGTCCGCCTGCCGCTGCGCGGTCCGAACCTGTTCGACCAGGGAATCGAGCGCCGTCGCCAACCGGGTTCGGTCTTGCGACTCCGTCACCCGAGCCGCCTCGAACAGCCGCGCGTACGCACCGTCGAAGTCGTGCAGTGCGGCCTCGGCGCTGTTCCGCCGTGGTTGGGCGCTGGCACGCAGCGAAAGCGCCACCTCGGCTGCGCAGTCGGCCAACCGCGACGCGGCTGCGTCGTCGAACTGGATCCCCATCGTCCCCCACCATCCGAACTGGCTGATGGGAGAAACGTAGCATTTCAGCGGTGCAGCATGAAATGACAGTGAGGTGCTTGTGGGAAACAACAAACCGCCGCCCACTGCGAGAGGACGGCGGTCTGGTGAACGAGCTGGCTAGAAGGCGACCCCGCGCGCACCCATGAAGGGCACCGGGTCGGTGGTGGCACCGTTGATGTGCACCTCGACGTGGCTGTGGCAGCCGGTCGACGCCCCGGTGGAGCCGACGAGCGCGATGAGCTGTCCCGCGGAGACCTGCTGCCCGGTGGCGACCCGGAAGCCGCCGTCGACGATGTGGCCGTACGCAGTCTGGACGCCGCCGCCGTGGTTGATGCGGACGTAGTTGCCGTAGCCGCCGTACCAGCCGACGTAGTCGACGGTGCCGGCCGAGGCCGCGACGATGGGCGTGTAGCAGCCGCTCGCCAGGTCGGTGCCCTCGTGCATGGTGACGACGCCGGTGATCGGGTGCACGCGGTACCCGTACGGGCTGATGACGTAGCCGCTGGCCGGGCGGACCCAGCCGGTCCCGGAGCCCGCGCCGACGGAACCGCCGCCGCCCGAGCCGCTGCTCCCGGTCGAGCCGCCACCCGACGACGAGCCCCCGCCGGAGTTCGCGCCTGCCGCTGCTGCCGCCGCCGCTGCGGCCGCGCGCTGTGCCGCTTCGCGCGCGGCCTTCTCCTCCGCCGCCTTGCGGACGCGCTCACCCTTGGCGAACTCGGCTTCGGTCCGGACGCGGCCCGATGTCAGGGTTGCGAGCTGGGCGTCGAGTCGGGCCTTGTTCGACTGCTGCTCGTCGTAGGCGGCCTGCACGGCGTCGGATGCCGCCTGGGCTTCCTGCATGCGGTCTTCGGCCTCGGCAGCGAGGTCACCCAGCGCTTCGGCGGCGCGGTCGGCCTGCGCCTCGAGCGACCTGGCGACGGCGGCGTCGGCACTCGCGGCGGCCTGGACACGCTCGGCCTGCTCGGAGAGCTTGCTCAGCGCACCGAGGTTGTACAGCAGATCACTGGCGTCTTCGCCCTGGGTGATCACCGAGGTGGTGACGTCGGCGCCCCCGGAGCGGGACATCTGCGCGGCGAACTGCCCGGCCTGCGCGGCGCTCTGGTCGGCGACCTTCGCGTGCTCCTTCGCGTCGGCGCGGAGCTGCTGTTCCTTCTCGGCCGCGGTCTGGGCCTTGCGCTGCGCCTTGTAGAACACGTCACCGAGCTTCTTGGCCTTGGCCTCGGCCGCGTCGACCTTGGCGTCGAGCTCGCTGATGATGCCCCGGATCTCGGTGATCTGCCCCTGCTTCGCGGATTCCTTGCCGCGGGCGGACTTCACTTCGTCCCACGTGGGGTAGGTCACCGCCTGAGCGGCCGGAGCATCGGCGATGACCGTGCCGACGAGGCCCGCGAGCGCCAGACCGGTGACGGCGAGGCGCAGGCGCACGGGGACACGGTGGGCGCGGGGGCTGGTGGGGCGAGACATCGAGCACGAGCCTATACATCCGTACAGCGAGCATCGGACGGCAACGCGCCGCTGTGGACAACTTCAGCAGTGCATCAGAAGCCGCGGTCGCGTCGGATGACGTCGGCGCTCCCGACGACGTCGCGCCGCAGGATGGCCTGCCCCGCGGTGCCGGCGTAGTCGTAGACGTCGAACCCGGTGCAGTGGGTGATCGTCGCCGGGGTCCCGAGGGAGTCCTCGACCGCGGTCGTCCAGAGGTCGTGCGACCCGACCACCACGAAGCTCGGGTCGGCGTCGCGGTAGGCCCCGAGGTCGACGAGCCAGGGGTACGTCTCGAAGGTGTCCCGGACCTGCAGCAGCCCGACGTTGCTCGACGTGTAGGTGGCGAGGGGGCGGACGGTCCAGAACTGCCCGACGCCGGTGACCTGGCGTCCGTCGGCCCAGCGGTCCAGGCACGCCGCCGCCGGGTACCGCGCGGTCGCCACGGCGTGGGCGGTACCCGGGGCCACGGCGATCCCGGTCGCGAGCACGGCGGCCATCGCGACCGCCACCCCGGCCCGGACCCCACGGTGCGGGCGGTGCACGCGGGTGCGGCGGACCGCGGTGCGGGTGAGCTCGGCCACGGCGACGAGCGCGAGCAGCGGTGCCGTCACGATCGGCTGCAGGTACCGCGGGGTCTCGGACCCGGCGACGACGACCCCGACGGACACGGCGACGACGGTCACCAGGGGCAGCAGGGTCGCGACCAGCACGGTGCGTGCGGTGCGGACCCGCCAGGCCCAGACCGTGCCCCCGACGGTGACGAGCACCCCGGCGAACAGCAGCAGGAGCCCGAGGTCGCCCGGTGCCGTGCCCGCCCGGTCGTCGGTCAGCGCCGCGAAGAACCGCAGGGTCTCCCCGGCCCGGGACGGCTGCACGTACGTCGCCGGGTCGAGGGAGACGAACGGCCGGAGCGGGATCCGCACCAGGTACCCGATGACCGATCCGACCGTGACGGCACCGGCGAGCAGCGCGGCCGGATGCCACGGCACCCGCCGCGCCAGCACGAGGAGCCCGAGGGTCACGACCACCGGGGCCGCTGACCACGGCACGAACAGCGGGTTCGACGCGGTCGTGCACGCGGCGACGAGTCCGAGCACCACGAGCAGGGGCACCGACGCCCGGCCGAGGCGCACCGCCCGCAGCACGAGCACCGCGGTGCCGAGCATCGCCAGCACGGCACCGTAGTAGTAGGTCGTGGTGAGCAGCAGGGACGCCAGCTCGAGCGACGTGGCCGTCGCCGACGACTCGGTCAGCACCAGCAGCGTGACCAGACCGAGCGCCCCGGCCGACACCGCGATCCGGGCGGGGCGTCCGGCGGACGGCATCAGCTCGTTCGCGGCCGCCCGCACCAGGGCGTAGACGGCGAGGAGCACGAGCACGCCGTTCACCGCCAGGGCCTGCTGCGGTGTGGCGGTCACCAGCGAGCAGAACAGGTACACGGGCAGCTCGGGGAAGAAGAACAGCGCGGGCGACATGGCCCACTCGAACGGCTGGCCGGCCTGCAGCGAGCGCTGGACGAGCGGCAGCAGCACCGAGTCGCCGTCGTACCAGAGCAACGCGACCCGCTCCGTCGCGATGACGTGGCGCAGGGCGATGACGGCCAGGGCCAGCGCGACCAGGCCGCCCAGGGCCTCCCGTCCGATCGTGACGGCCACCTCGACGGGCCGCCGGTCGCCGGACGGAGCCGGCTCCACGGCGGGGCGGCGCGGTGCTCGGGACATGCCCCGGAGCGTACCGAGGCCGCCTCGGTGCCGGCACCCCGCGGCCCACAGGCTGGGGGAGCGCGTTGCAGGCCCGACCGACTACCCTTGTGCGCTGTGACCGACGCGCGCGAACAGTTGATCCAGTACATCTCCTCCGAAGCGGTGTTCCACGGCGACTTCACCCTGACCAGCGGGAAGAAGGCGACGTACTACATCGACCTGCGGAAGGTCAGCCTGGACCACCGCGTCGCGCCGCTGATCGGGCAGGTCATGACCGAGCTCGTGCAGCAGGTGCCGGACGTGTCCGCCGTCGGTGGCCTCACCATGGGTGCCGACCCCATCGCCAGCGCCGTCCTGCACCAGGCCGCCGCCCAGGGGCTGACCTACGACGCCTTCGTCGTCCGCAAGGAGCCGAAGGACCACGGCCGCGGCAAGCAGGTCGAGGGGCCGGACCTCAAGGGCAAGCGCGTCGTCGTGCTCGAGGACACCTCCACCACCGGCGGCTCGCCGCTCAAGGCGGCCGAGGCGCTCGAGCGCGAGGGCGCGATCGTCGCCGCCGTCGCGGTCGTCGTCGACCGGGACACCGGTGCCAAGGAGACGATCGAGGCGGCCGGCTACCCGTACTTCGCGGCCATCGGGTTGGCTGATCTGGGGCTGACCGCGTGACCGAGGAGCGTCCGGACGACGCACGCGAACCCGACGGCACCGCCGGCCCGGCAGACGGGGACGACGGCCTGGAGGCTCGGCGTGCGTCCGGCTCGGACGCTCCGTTCCACGGTCTCCGCAGCGCTGCGGACATCTTCGGCGCTCCGCGCGGCGAGGAGGACTGGCCGTCGCGACGGGAGCGCCGCGAGGCCGAGCGCACCGCCCGCGAGACGGGCGCGCCGCTGCCGGAGCCCTTCGTGGCCGAGGGCGAGGCGGAGGCTGCTGAGCCTGCTGCTGCTGCTGCTGCTCCTGCCGCGCCTGAGCCGGCGCTCGACGACGGCGCGACCCAGGCCATCTCGATGCCGCCCGAGTTGCTCGCACCCTCCGAGAACCCCGACGCCGTCGTCGAGCACGAACGCTCCACACTGCACGACCGGATCCCCGCCGCCGCCGACGCCCCGCCGGACTCCACCGCACCGCACCCGTCGTCGATCGTGCTGCCGACGGCGCAGACCCACCGGGACGAACGTGCTGCCGCGTCGAAGGCCATCGAGGACGAGCGTCGCCGCGTCGACCCGTTCGGTGAGGGTCGTGCCGACGTCGACTGGCTCGGCCGCGCGACCGGGAACCACCCGGAGTCCGTGCCGCCCGCTGCTCCCGCTGCACCGCAGCCCCTCGGCGTCGAGAACGTGCTGCCCCCGACCGAGGAACCACCGACCTTCACCGACCTGCTGCGCATCACCAGCACTGGGCCGGTCCCCACGCAGACCGGCGCGCACGACCGGCCGTTCGACTGGGCGATCGGTGACGACGAGCCGGGCGAGGTCCCGGCGACGCTGACCACCGACTCGTTCGACACCACGGCGCTGTCCGCCGGGTCCTGGTCGCTCGCCGACGAGTTCGACGGCGAGGACGAGGTCGTCGCCGGCGAGGTCGACACCCCTGCCTCCGCGCTGCCGCAGGCACCGCGGACCTACCCGGTGCCGCCGGCGGTCCCCGTGCCGCCGGTGGTGCCCCCGGCGGTCCCGGCCACGCCCGTGTCGGACACGGCTGCGCCGGCTGCCGTGCCGGATGCCGCTGGTGCTCCGTCGGAGGTGACCGAGGCCGTGGACGGACCCCGTCGGCCCGCCGGAGACGACGTGCCGGACGCGACCGAGGGCCTCCAGGCCGATGCCCCGACCACCGCGATGCCGGCGGCCGGCACGCCCTGGTGGTCCGAGCCCGACGCGACCGTGCCGCCGACCGCCGCACCGCCGCTCGTCGAACCCACCGGTGGACAGGAGTACCCGGCGCACCTGCCGCCGTCGGTGGGGCAGGACCTCGACGCCGTTCTGGGGCTGCGGGGGAACGACACCGGTCCGCAGCCGGAGTCCCTGCCCGCCGCCGCGCCGGACGACCTGGACCAGTCCGAGTGGGACGGCCGCGAGACCAGCGACACGAGCGCCATCAAGGACCTGTTCGGCACCGAGGCGGTCGGGCAGCTCGGTGGCACCGGCTACGACCCCGAGGACACCGGGACGCGGATGATGCCTGCGGCTGCCGTGCCTGCGGCGGCCGTGCCTGCTGCTGCCGCCGCTCCTGCTGCTGCCCCGGCACCCGCTGCTGGCGGACGGCCCGCCGGCGGTCCGGACCGGCCGTCCGGCGAACGCGACAACTTCATCAACGAGGGCTTCGCGCGGCTGCGGAACGAGGGCAAGCGCGGCAAGCAGCTGCTGATCTACGGGTCGATCGCGCTGATCCTCGTGCTCATCGTGCTGGTGTTCCTGCTGTCGAAGTGGATCCTCGGCAACAACATCGCCGACCAGGCCGTGCCGACGAAGTCGCCGGCTGCCGCTTCGGCGCCGGCGACACCGAGTGCTGCGCCGTCGGCGTCGGCCTCGCAGTCGAGCGAGGCCGCCGCGCCCGCCGCCACGCTGCAGTTCGCCACGACGCCGGCGGGGCCCGGCGAGCACCCGTGGACCGACCTGGCCGGCGGGGAGTGCCTGTCGCCGTTCACGAACGCGTGGTCGCAGACCTTCACGGTGGTGGACTGCGCGACGCCGCACATCGGGCAGCTGACCGCACGACTCGCGGTCCAGGGCGACACCTACCCGGGTGCCGAGGCCCTCGCGACCCAGGCGGCCGACCAGTGCCAGTCCGACGCGGCGCTGAACGCCTCGGCCGCCGCTGCCGTGGGCGACGTGCAGGTGCAGGGTTCCTACGCGCCGGACCAGGCGACGTGGGACCAGGGTGACCGGTTCATCTCGTGCTTCGTGACGCGCTCGTCGGGGCAGCCGCTCACCGGGTCGTTGGCGCCGGGGGCGTAGGCGCGGGCCGATCGTCGGGGCGGGCGGTCGGTCGGGCGGCGGGGTCCGACGCGGAACGACGATGTCGACGTCGTACGACAGCGACATCGTCGTTCCGCGTCCGTGTCCGCCTGCGTCCGCCCGCGACCGCCGGCGTCGCTCGACAGCGCGCGGGTGTCAGGCGCTCGCGGGCACCTTCGCCGACACGTCGGACAGCGTCTGCAGCTCGTCGTCGCTGAGCTCGAGTTCCGCCGAGGCCAGCAGTGCCGGCAGCTGCTCGGTGTTCCGGGCGCTCGCGATCGGCGCGACGACGTCGGGCTGCGCCTGCAGCCAGGCGAGTGCGACGGTGGCGATCTCGGAGCCGTGCGCGTCGGCGATCGAGGACAGTGCGTCCACGACGACGAGCCCCTCGTCGGTGAAGTACCCGGACACCTGGCCCTCGCGGTCCTTGCCGGCGAAGTCGTCCTTGGAGCGGTACTTGCCGGTCAGGAACCCCGCGGCGAGCGAGAAGTACGGCACGACGCCGAGTCCGTGCTCGTGCGCGAGCGGCGCGATCTCGGCCTCGTACGGCTGTCGGGTGACCAGGTTGTAGTGCGGCTGGATGGCGACGGGCTGGGCGAGGTCGTTCTCCGTCGCGATGCGGATCCACTCCGCGGCGCGGTCCTTCGAGTAGTTCGAGATCGCGGTGTAGCGGACCAGGCCGTCCTGCACGAGCTGGTCGAAGGCGCGGACGGTCTCCTCGAGCGGGGTCGACTGGTCGTCGAAGTGCGCGTAGTACAGGTCGATCCGGTCGGTGCCGAGGCGCTCGAGGCTGGCGCGGGCAGCGGCGGCGACGGTGCCCGCGGCGAGGCCCTGGAACTCCGGGTGCTGCGAGCCCTTCGTCGCGATGACGACGTCGTCCCGCTTGCCCGAGGCGCGGAGCCACGAACCGATGACCCGCTCGGACTCACCACCCGAGTTGCCCGGCGCCCAGGCCGAGTAGACGTCCGCGGTGTCGATGAAGTCGCCACCGGCCGCGGTGTAGGCGTCGAGGACCTGGTGCGAGGTCGACTCGTCCGCCGTCCAGCCGAAGACGTTGCCGCCGAGGGCGAGGGGGAACACGTGCAGGTCACTGGTACCGATGCGGGGCATGCGGAGGTCCTTTCGTGGTCGTGGGTGCGGTGGGAGCGGACCGCACGTCTCCCGACGCTATGCCCCGATGCTTGACACGGCCCCGGCGCGAGGGGCTTCGATGGAGGGATGACCACGCTCACCGACGCCCTCGCCGACCCGCGATCCTCCGCCCGGCTGCAGGCCGTGATGGCCGCGGGGACCACCCCGGACCCCGCAGACCTCGAGGTGCTCGTCTCGCAGTGCGCCGTCGAGCCGGACTTCTTCGTCCGCGACATGCTGACGTGGGCACTCACCCGGCACCCCGCCGACGACGTCGTGGCCCGCGTGCTGCCCGAGCTCGAGCGCCCCGCGCCGCAGGCCCGCAGTCAGGCGCTCCACACCCTGTCGAAGATCGGTGACCCGGACGCGTGGCCCGCGGTACGGCGGCTGCTCGGGGACCACGACGACGAGGTGCTCCGCGCGGCCTGGCGGACGGCCGTCGCACTGGTGCCGGACGACGAGCGGGCGTCGCTCGCGCGGACCCTCGCGGTGCAGCTCGGCGTCGGCGACCGCGAGCGTCGGCTCAGCCTGTCGCGTGCCCTGGTGGGGCTCGGCGAGGACACCGTCGGACCCGTCCTCGCCTCGGCCGCCGAGCGGGGGACCGACGCCGTCCGGGAGCACGTGCGCGAAACCGGACGACTGCTGCACGACCCGGAAGCCGCATCTGCGCTCGCCCTCGAACGCGCCCGGCGCGAGGTCGCCCTCGGCCGGACGCGCTCCGTCAAGGGGTAGGGCCGACGGGCGCGCCCGGCCGGGAGCGCCGGGTGGTCACGAAGCGTCGCCGTCACGGTCGTGGGGCGGTCGTGGGGCGGCCGTGGGGCGGCTGCGGGGTGGGCGCGTCGCGCGGTCACGACACCCCGTGGGTGGGGTCCCGAGTGGTCGCGAACCGTCGGCTGCGGGGCTCCCGGGCGACAGTTCGTGACCAGTCGGCGGAGGTGAGCGGGGTTTCGTGACCGCTGGGGCGCCGGACGGGAGGCGCGTGGCGGCGTGGCACCGAGCCTCCCGTCCGACGCCACGCGTGTTCGCGGGCCGCGGTGCGGTCACGACACCCCGTGCGCTGGGCGCCGAGTGGGCGCGAACCGTCGCCTGCGGGGCTCCCGGGCGACAGTTCGTGACCGCTCAGCGGACCTGAGCGGGGTGTCTCGACCGGCCGACCAACGCACGCCGGCCAGCGCGTGCGTGACAGCCGGCCAGCAACTCGCAGCGCGGTCAGTCGCCGTCGGGCGCGAGCCAGATGGACGACGCCGCCGCGGCCGGCAGGTCGACGAGGGACTCCGAGCCGTCGGTCGCCCGCCGCGACACCGCGATGACGCCGGCGTAGTCCCGCACCCGCTCGACCCGCAGGTGCGTGCCCAGCCCCACCCCGAGCTCGTCGAAGTACCGCAGCAGCGAGGGGTCGTCGTCCGAGACGCGGTCGACGGTGCCGCACGCTCCCGGCTCGATGGCGCCGAGCAGCGTGCCGGGGGAGTCCGGCACGATGCCGTCCGCACCGGGGATCGGGTCGCCGTGGGGGTCGTGCGTCGGGTGGCCGAGGTCGGCGTCGACCCGGTCGAGGAACCGCTCCGACACGGCGTGCTCCAGGGCCTCGGCCTCGGTGTGCACCTCGTCCCACGAGTAACCGAGCCGCTCCACCAGGAACGTCTCGATCAGCCGGTGCCGCCGGACCATGGCCACCGCGACCTGCTGCCCGAGCGGGGTGAGCACGACGCCGTAGTACGGGGTGTGCTCGATCAGGCCGTCGCGGTCGAGCTTCTTGAGGTTGCCCGACACCGTCGACGCCGACACCTTCAGCGACGCCGCGATGTCCCGCGTCGCCAAACCGGGCCCGCCGCGCTCGCTGGCCTTCCAGATGAGCTTGACGTAGTCCTCTGCCATGGTGGACAGGGAGGGCAGGCGCATACCGCCAATCGTACGTCCCGCCTGGTACAACCAGCAGATGACCACCACCGCCCCCGTCCGAGCCCCTCGCCGTCGCTGGCCGGTGCCGCCGTCGCTGCTGCTCGGGCTCGCGCCGATCGTGGTGTTCGCGGCGGTCAGCGCGTGGCGGTCACGGCCGAGCGACGACTACGCGACCCTCGGGCAGACGGTCGACAGCGTCGTGCACGCCCTCGTCATTCCCGAGGGCATCGCCGTCGCGGCACTCGCCCTGTTCGTCACGGCGCTCGGCTGGTGGCGGATCGCCACGGTCGACCCGGTCCGGACGCGACTGCGGTGGACGATGGTCGCGCCGATCCTCGTGCTGGTGGTGTGCGTCGTCCGGCTGCCCCTGATCGACTGGACGGCGCTGCCCGCGCACTACTTCCTGCTGCTCGCCGTCGGGGTGCTGTTCGTCGGGGTCTTCGAGGAGCTGATGGCCCGTGGCACCCTGCTCGTGGGGCTGCGGCGGCGCCTGCCGGAGATGGGGGTGTGGGCCCTGTCGTGCGCGCTGTTCGGGCTGCTGCACCTGCTCAACGCGCTCGCCGGTGCCGGCATCGGGCCGACGCTGGTCCAGGTCGTGTTCGCGGCGTCGTTCGGGTCGACGCTGTACGTCGCGCGTCGGCTGACCGGGTCGCTGCTCGCCCCGGTGCTGCTGCATGCCTTCTGGGACTTCGGGTCGATCGGGTTCACGGCGACCACGGACCCGGGCGACTTCGGGAAGCTGACCCTGCTCGGTCTGATCGGGCTGTTCTCGTTCGGGGTGCTCGCCTTCGGCATCGTGGCCGGCGGGGTCATCGCCTGGTACGACGACCGGCCCCGTCGGCTCGCGAAGCGGTGGCGGACGGTGCCGCCGATGGCGGCCTTCGCTCTGGAGGCCCGTGGCGCGTCCCACGAACCGGCTGCGGCGGGTGCAGCGGTCGCGTCCGGTGCGGGGGTCGACGCGCGATAGCGGCCGCGCCGACGCGCGGTCGCGTGTGACCGGCTAGAGCTCGACCTCGAAGGGCTCGGTGCGCACGAGCTCGTGCACGCCGGAGATGACCTCGCTCGGGCGGAACGGGTACCGGTCGATCTCCGCCTGGTCGCTGATGCCCGTCATCACGAGCACGGTGTGCAGTCCTGCCTCGATGCCGGCCTGCACGTCGGTGTCCATGCGGTCGCCGATCATGCCGGTGTTCTCGGAGTGCGCCCCGATCCGGTTCATCGCGGAGCGGAACATCATAGGGTTCGGCTTGCCCACCACGTAGGGCTGCTTGCCGGTGGCCTTCTCGATCATCGCCGCGATGGCGCCGGTCGCCGGCAGGACGCCCTCGGCGCTCGGGCCGGTGGCGTCGGGGTTCGTCACGATGAACCGGGCTCCGGCGCGGATGAGCCGGACGGCCTTGGTGATCGCCTCGAACGAGTAGTTGCGGGTCTCGCCGACGACGACGTAGTCGGGAGCGGTCTCGGTCATGATGAACCCGGCCTCGTGCAGGGCGGTCGTCATGCCGGCCTCGCCGATGACGAACGCCGAGCCGCCGGGCATCTGCGACTTGCAGAAGTCGGCCGTCGCGAGGGCGCTCGTCCAGATCCGCTCCTCGGGCACGTGCAGGCCCGAGCCCCGGAGGCGGGCACTGAGGTCGCGCGGCGTGAAGATCGAGTTGTTCGTCAGCACGAGGAACTCGGTGCCGTCGTCGAGCCACTGCTGGATGAGCTCCGGGGCCCCGGGGAGCGCCTGGTTCTCGTGGACGAGCACGCCGTCCATGTCGGTCAGCCAGCACTCGACGTCGTCTCGGGTCGCCATGGCCCTCACCCTACTGCGCAGGGGTTTGCGCCTGCCGTCTCGAGGCTCGGCAATCACCATCAACGATATGCGGAACATGAATAATTGTTGTGACATGCAATGTGTGCGTACGCTGCCGGTCGGGGCGGTCCTCGTCCCCCCGATCTACGGGACATCAGTCTCGCGAGAACAAGGAGACCCATGCGATCTCGAAGTAGAGCGCGCATCGCCGTGTCGACGTTGGCCACCGCTGGCGTCGTCCTCGGTCTTGCCCTGCCGACCGCCTCGGTGGCGGCGAGCGAGCCGGAAGGGCCCGACGGCACCGCATCCGCCGCGCCGCAGAGCACGGTCGCCGTCGCGATCGACGTCACGAAGGACGGCAACGGCCCCGTCACCCCGTCGGACGGCGCTGGTGGTGACGCAAGCGAGAAGAACGGCATCGTCCGCACGATGGACGCGATCACGTACCGCGTCTCCCTCAACTCGAACGACGGCACCAGCACGAACGAACGCTTCAGCGTGACCGCTCCCGCCGGCACGTCGTGGGCAGGGGTCCCGACCATCTGCGTCGGCCCGGGTTCGGCGATCTCGGGGTCCGTGCTGACCTGCAACATCGGCACGCTGGGAGAAGGCCGGACGGTCTCCGTGCCGATCGTGCTCGACGTCTCGGGTGACCTGCAGAACGGCGACACGATCGCCGTCCAGGTGACCGCGACGGCGGACGAGGCCGAGAACGGCCCCGTCGGTGCCGCCGCCGATCCCGTCGCCGTCTCCGCGGCCGCCCGCTACAACCTCAGCAAGAACGTCCACGGCTCCCTGCTCCGAACCGGGGTCACCGGCCCTGACGGACGGACCGAGGGGCTGCAGTTGATCTACCCGATCGCCGTGGACTGGCAGCCGCTCGTGCCCGGACAGGGGCTCCTCGGGTTCGAGAAGAGCGTCGGCCCGATGACGTTCACGGACGACCTCTCCGAGATCCTCGGCGACGTGTCCTCCGACGCCGTGCTCTGGAACGGCGGCAACCCGGCCTGCGGCCCGAACGCCAACAACGACTGGCGCATGGGCGGTCTCCCCGGAGGCAAGGGCGGCGGGGAGGCCGCCGTCACTGACTCCGGGACGTTCAGCTGCACCCAGACCGCTCCAGGGCAGGACGTCGACGTCGCGATCACCGACACCGTCACCGACCCGACGCGTGTCCCCTCGAAGAACCTCTCCGGCGGCCCGATCACGGGTGGCGCCAAGTCGTACTTCGTCAGCGGGTACATCAGCCTGTGGATGCCCAACCCCCCGGTCGGCACTTCGGTCGAGTCGATCAACACGTTCACCCCACTCCGGACCACCTCAGCCAGCGGTGCGTCGAACTTCCCCGGCGGCACCGAGCCCACCGGGGACAACTCCGCGAAGCGCAACATCATCGAGTACGCACCCGGCGGAACGCAGAAGCAGTTCCACCGGGTCATCGACAACGGCAGGGTCGTCGAAGACGGATCCGCGAAGCAAGGCGACCCGTGGACCACGCCCGGAACGCTGCTCCGAAGCGACGTCGGCGCGTGGAACAACGGCCTGTCCCCGTACGAGAACGTGATCCTCTGTGACACGTTCGACCGTGACACCCAGCGTGTCACCCGCGTCGGAGGTAGCAGGACCGCGGCATGGACCAGCGGAATCACCGACGCGAAGGTGCAGTACGCCGAGTACGACATGACGTCTCCGGCAGCCGGCCAGAAGGCAACCTGCGACGACGGTGACGGCCCCTGGTACGACCAGCCGGAAGACGTCCCCGGCGGCCTCGGCGCCGTCGGTGCCGTCCGCGCAACCGGCGACATCCGGGGCGGCAACACCGGCACGCTCTACAGCTACGTCACCACCGAGGACGCCGCCGACGGCACGCGGGCCTACGACTTCGGTCACGCGTGGTTCGGCGACCGCTCAGAGCGCTGGGCGCACGACGTCTGGTCCGACGCGGACCTCGGTGCAGGTCCCCTGTCCGACAGCGTCATCCTCACCGAGAACCTCGCCCGGATCCAGAAGAAGATCGTCGACCCCGGCCACGACGCGGCCGACACCCCCGACGAGACCACCTTCACCGTCGCCAGCGACGCCATCGACTACGCCTTGTACCCGTCGCTCACGAACGGCAAGACCACGGGGAAGGAGACCTCCGTGACGGTGCGTGACGTGCTGCCGAACCACCTGACCTACGTCGCCGGCAGTGCCTCCGAGGTGCCGGAGATCGACACCACGAAGGACGACGACGGCAACGACGTCCAGCGTCTCACCTGGACGACAGCGGTCCGGCCGAACGAGGCGATCGACCCGATCACGTACACCGCCACGGTCTCGAAGCTCGCCCCGGCGGGCGCGATCACCAACACGACGGACATCGCCTCGCCGACGGACAAGTCGCCGCAGGCCCTCCGCAACGCCGAGCGCGCCGTCCAGGTCGTCGCGACCGGCGGAGTCGGCGTCGAGAAGACCGCCGTCGAACCGGTCGTCGTGTCGGGGGACCACCTGGAGTGGGACCTCGGGTACACCAACATCGACGCAACCCCGATCGACGGCCTGGACGTCATCGACGTCCTTCCGTACCGGGGGGACACCCGCAACTCCACCTTCCACGGCACGGTCGGACTCGCCGAGCCCATCGCGGTCGCCGAGGCAGCCGGTGAGCGCGTCCGCTACACGAGCCGCGACCCGCGCGACGTCGTGCTCGACGCCGCTGACCCGTCGAACCAGGGCGGTGGCGCCACCACCTGGTGCTCGGCGTCGGCGTTCGGCACCGAGGGATGCCCGGCCGGGCTCGCGGACGTCACGGCCGCGCGCATCCTGCGGACGGCCCCCGTGGGAGTGGGCGAGACCGTGACGCACCGAGTCGTGGTCGCGACGGCGGGCCAGCGCGACGGTGACGCGTACACGAACCGGTTCGGCCTCCGCGCCTCGAACCTCGCGCTGCCGGTCCAGTCCAACCCGGCGACGGTCACGGTCGTCGCCGGTTCGATCGGCGACTTCGTGTGGTCCGACGAGAACGGCGACGGTCTGCAGGACGACGACGAAGCCGGCGTCGCGGACGTCTCGGTCCGCCTCACCGGCTCGGACGACCGCGGCGAAGCCGTGCGCCGGACGACCACCACGGACGGCGACGGCGAGTACGCCTTCGACGACCTGCGCCCCGGCTCCTACACCGTGCACTGGACGGCACCGGACGGTCGGGAGTTCACGAAGGAGCTCGTCGGCGACGACCGCGCGATCGACTCCGACGCCGACACTTCCGGTGCGACCGCCCCCGTCGAACTCGCCGCGATCCGTTCCGACGAGGGCCAGCTCGAGCACATCGAACAGGACCGCACCGTCGACGCGGGGCTCCTGCCCGCAGCGGAGACACCGACCGGACCGCCGGTGACGCCCGGTGGGCCGGAAGCGCCCGGCACGCCCGGACATCCCGGGAACGCCGGGAACGCCGGGAGCGCCGGGTCTTCGGGAACACCCGGCACCCGCGACGACGCGGAGGCGTCGTCGGGTGCCGGCGACGGATCCCGCGACCCGGCACGCGGCGGACTGGCGTTCACCGGAGCCGACGGACTCGGACTGACGGCGGTGACGGCGGTGCTGCTCCTGGCCCTGGGCGGCCTCATCGTGGCGCGCAGGCGTCGCACCCGCAGATCGAGCCGGCGCTGAGCAGCGGGGCCGCGGCGAGCAGTCGTCGCGGCCCCACTGACGGTCCGCTCAGAAAGGGCCGGGAGGCCCGGAGCGGCTCTTGCGCGCTGCTGCCAGACCCGAGATGGTCGAGACACCGAACTGCGGTCGGCTTTTGCCCTACGCTTTTCGGGACACGTACCGAATCAAGGAGGCCCCCTCGTGCTCGTCGAACCCGGAACCCCGTCCACCGCGCCCCGACCCACCCCGGTGTCGGAGACGGAGCTCGAGGTGACGCCGCGACGACGCCGGGGCCGCCCCAACGTGCTGTCCCGCGAGCAGGTGATCGACGCTGCCACGACCATCGCGAACGAGGACGGCCTCGACCGCCTGTCCTTCCGGGCACTGGGCGTGCGGCTCGGCGTCGCCCCGATGACCGTGCACCGGACCATCGGCGGGCTGGACGACCTGCACGCCGAACTCGTCCGCCGCACCGTCGACGAGTTCACCGCGACCTTCGTCTGGCCGGACGAGTGGCACGCCGTCGTCCGCACCTTCGCCACGACGTTCCGCGACCTGATGCGCACCCACCCGCTCGTGCTCGAGTCGCACAGCCAGCGTGCCCCGCTCGCCTCGACCGAGTCCGACGCCGTCGTCGCGAAGGTCGTCGGCGCCCTGCAGGACGCCGGACTGCCGCCAGCCGAGGCGATGTACACCTTCTTCGTCGTCTACGACTTCGTGGTCGGGCACGCCGGGGTGCAGGTCGGGCGCGGGGACTCCGAGGCCGGACGCCCCGAGCGGCACCGGCTGGTGGGCGAGATCCTCGGCGAGCACTCCTACGACGACCGGTTCGCGCTCGGCCTCGACATCCTGATCGCCGGCATCGAGTCGCGCATCGACCACCCGGCCCGCACCGCCTGAGCCCGCGGCGCCGCCGGGCACCGCCGTCGTCGGGCCGGTGCCGTGTGCGCCGTACGCTGGTCGGGTGACCACTGCGCCCGAACCGTCGCACGAGCTGACGACCAACGGGGTGGGGCCGCACCCGGAACCCTGGCCCGACGACCCGAGGCTCGACCCGGAGCTGCTGGCCGCGGGGGACTCCCGGAACGTGCTCGACCGCTACCGGTACTGGTCGATGGACGCGATCGTCGCCGAGCTCGACACCCGACGGCACGCGTTCGACGTGGCGATCGAGAACTGGCAGCACGACCTGAACATCGGGTCGATCGTGCGGAGCGCCAACGCGTTCCTGGCCGGCACGGTGCACATCATCGGGCGACGCCGGTGGAACAAGCGCGGAGCGATGGTCACCGACCGGTACCAGCACGTCCGCTACCACCCCGACGTCGAGGCGTTCCTCGCCGCGATGGCCGAGGAACAGCGTCCGGTCGTCGCCATCGACAACACCCCCGGTGCCGAGCGCATCGAGACCGCGACGATCCCGGAGCGCTGCGTGTTCCTGTTCGGGCAGGAGGGCCCCGGGCTGACCGAGCAGGCGGTCGCCGGTGCCGACGCACACCTCGAGATCACGCAGTTCGGGTCGACGCGGAGCATCAACGCGTCGGCCGCCGCGGCGATCGTCATGCACAGCTGGGTCGTCCAGCACGCGGAGTTGCCCGGCGCGACTTCGTGAGCAGAAAAGGTCGGTACGGGCCCTGAACCCGACCATTCCTGCTCACGAAGCGGGCGAGGCGGAGGCAGGACGGGCCTCCAGGCCGGAGTCCGGGCCGCTCCGTCAGCGCGCGGCGGTGGTGCGTCGCGCGACCAGGCGGGGTTCGACGAGGAGTTCCGTGGCGGCGATCCGCGGATCGGCGATCCGGGCCAGCAGGCGCTCGCCGGCACCGCGGCCGATCTCGACGCTGCGGTCGTCGATGCTCGTCAGGCCGACGTAGCGCATCGCGGCCACCGGGGTGTCGTCGTACCCGATGACGGAGACGTCCTCGGGGACGCGCAACCCGCGTTCGGCGAGTTCGGACAGGGCGCCGAGGGCCATCACGTCGTTCGCGGCGAAGACCGCGGTGACGTCCGGGTGCTCGTCGAGGAGCATGCCGAGGGCGCGGGAACCGGCCTCTTCGGTGGGTTCGCCCGGCAGCACCGTCGTGACGACGGCCGCGCGTGCAGCCGCGGCCTGTGCGAACCCGGCCTGCCGTTCGGCCGAAGCAGCCGAGCTCGCACCGACGAACCCGAGGCGGGTGTGGCCGAGGTCGAGCAGGTGCTGCGCCGCGATGCCGCCACCGGCGTGGTCGTCGTTCGCCACGGTGTCGGCACGGGGGATCGCGACCCGGCCACCGGCGATCACGAGCGGCATCGACGCGGGGATCGCGAGGTCCGTGGTCGGCTCGCCCGCGATCACGATGCCCTCGACGCGCATCGAGAGGAAGCCCTCGACCGGAGAGGCATCGAGCCCCGTGTTGAGGAACCGGTCGGCGACCACGAGCCGGTGTCCCTGGTCCTGCAGGCTCTCGCGCAGGCCGGTGAGCAGGTCCACGAACCACTGGTTGCGGAAGTCGTCGAGGACCACACCGATGGTGCGGCTGCGCGTGCCGGCGAGGGACACCGCTGCGGTGGAGGGACGGTAGTCGAGCTCCTGGATGGCCTTGAGCACGGCGGCCCGGCGCTGGTCACTGACCCGGGGGGAGCGCTGCAGCACGAGGGAGACGAGGGACTTCGAGACCCCGGCGCGTGCGGCGACGTCGTAGATGGTCGCGGGCTTGCCGTCTCCCATGATGCGCTTCGACCTCCGTTGGCTCGTGGGTCGATCGTAGCGGTTGACGTGACATGGGCCGGGCGGGGTCGTGTCGGGGCGGCGGTTCCGCTTCGTGAGCAGAAATGGTCGGGTGCGGGGCGGCGACCCGACCATTTCTGCTCACGATCTGCGCGTAGCTGGTCCTCCACACGGGAGGCCCGGGGTGCGTTGTGCACAGAAGTCGCGTTCGGCGCGCGGGCAGTGGGCGCGGGGCGCGAACGTGGTGGGCATGCGAGCACGACCACTTCCGACACCGCTGCGCGGGCGCGCGTTCGACGTCGGTGCCGCCGACCGCGCGGGCGTCTCCCGACAACGACTCCGACGGCGTGACTTGATCCGGCCGACCCGGTCGATCCGATGGGCACGTGACCGTCCGCCCGACCCGGTCCACCGGATCCGGGCGTTCCGGCCGGTCCTGGTCCCCGGGCAGTTCATCAGTCACGTCTCGGCGGCGGTCCTCTGGCAGCTGCCGGTCCCGTTCGCTGACGACGGACCGGTGCACGTCACGAGTCCCGTGCCGATCGCACAACCGCGACGCCGCGGGGTCGTCGGGCACCGCATCACACCGGACCGTGCCCGGGTGACGGAGCGGTGGGGGATGCCGGCGAGCACGCCCGCGGCGCTGTGGGTGGACTGCGGTGCCGTGCTCTCGATCGACCAGCTCGTCGTGCTCGGGGACGCCATCGTCACGGAACGACGGTGCGGGACGACGATCGACGACCTCGCTGCCGCCGTCGCCCTGGCCGGCGCGCGATCGGGTGTCCGACGACTGCGAGCGGCGCTCGAGCTCGTGCGGGTGGGGGCCGGGTCGCCGCAGGAGACCAGAGCGCGACTGGCGATCGTCCGCGCGGGGCTGCCCGAGCCCGACCTGCAGGTCGACGTGCTCGACGAAGACGGTCGGTTCGTCGGCCGCGTCGACCTGGCCTACCCGGAGCACCGCATCGTCATCGAGTACGAGGGTGACCACCACCGGACCGACGCCGAGCAGTGGGGCCGTGACCTCCGCCGCTACCGCGAGATGGAACGTCTCGGCTGGGCGGTCGTCCGGTGGGCGAAGTCCGACCTGACGCTGCACCGCTCAGTCGCCGTGGCGCACCTGACGACGCTCCTTGCGCGCGGCGGAGGTCGCGTCGAACGAGCAGAAGACGACGGGTCGTGATTGCACACCCGTCGTCTTCTGCTCACTCGATGGCTGCGAGGCCCCGCGCCCGGCGCCCGCACCCGCGCGACGGCGCCCGGCGCGCCCCGCTACCCGATCAGGCTCGGGCGCAGGTCGCGCAGCGTGCGGGAACGGGTCTGTCGCGCTGTGACCACGAAGGACACCAGGAGCGCCCCGAGCAGCCAGCACAGCAGCACGCCCGCGTCGGACCACGCGGCGCCGAGGTTCCCGCCGTACATCGTCTGCCGGATCGCGTCGACCGAGTACGTCATCGGCAGCGCGAAGTGCAGCGCCGCCAACGGCCCCGGCAGCGTCTGCCACGGGAACGTCCCGCCGGCGGTGACGAGCTGCACGAGCATGAGCACCAGGCCGAGGAACTGCCCCACCGATCCGAGCAGCACGTTGAGCGCCATGATGATCGCCGCGAAGGTCGCCGAGGCCAGCACCATGATCCCGATCGTGCCGCCGACGTGCACGACGTTCAGGTCGAGGGCGAAACGCACGATGAAGAACAGCGCCACCATCTGCACCAGGCCGAGGAGCGCCGGGGTCAGCCAGCCGCCGAACACCACCGCGAGGGGCTTCCGCACCGCCGTGATCGCACGCTTGGAGATCGGCTTGAGGATGAGGAACAGCGCGTACATGCCGATCCAGGCCGCGAGCGAGATGAAGAACGGCGCGAGACCGGCACCGTAGTTCGACGCGGCGGCGACGTTGTCGTCCCCGACCTTGACCGGGTCGGAGATGACCGAGGCCTGCGACTCACGCTCCGAGGCGTTCGACGCCGGGATCTTCGTGCGGCCCTCGTCGAGCGACGACGCGAGCTTCGACGACCCGGTCGTGAGTTTGTCGAGCCCTGACGCGAGCGACGACGCGCCCTGGTCGGCGGTCTTCGCACCGGTCGCGAGCTGCGACGCACCGGACGACAGCGTCGGAGCGGCCGAAGCCAGCTTCGACGTGCCGTCCGCCACCTGGGCGGCCCCCGATGCGAGGGTGGATGCCCCCGTCGCCGCCGAGGAGATGCCGGACGCGAGCGTCGGCGCCGCGGAGGCGAGCGACGACGTGCCGGCCGCAACCTGTGCGGAGCCGTCACGGAGCTTGTCCACCGAGGACTTCGTCGTTTCGTAGGTGCTCTTCGCCGAGGCGCCGGCGGTGTTGACCCGGGTGACGGCGTCGGTGACGGTCGCCTGCAGGGCAGCCTGCTGTTCCTCGGTGAGCTCGACACCCTCGGGCAGGTTGTCGGTGATGCCCGAGATCACGGTCTCTGCGTCGAGGGGGCGGAGCGAATCGACGTCGGCGCTGTACGAGTCGACCGTGTCGGCGAGCTGCCTGTTGCCGGCCGCGACCCGCTGCGCCCCACTGTTCAACTGCTGCGTCTGCGACGGTAGCGCCGCCGTCTGCTGCTGCGCGCTGGCCAGCCCTGACGCCAGGGTCGACGCCCCCGACGCCACCTGCTGCGCCCCGCTGTTCAGCTGCTGGGTCTGCGACGGCAGGTCGGCCGTGCCGGACGCGAGCTCCGCCGCACCGGACGACAGCTTGCCGGTGCCGTCGGCGAGCTGGTGCGCGCCCGAGTCCGCCTTGGCGGTTCCGGACGCGAGTTCATCCGCCCCGTCGACGGCGTCGCCGAGGCTGTCCCGCACGTCGGCGAGCCCGACGAGCAGGGTCTTCGCCGCCTGCTTGCCGACGCGCTCGGCGACGGCGGTGCGCATGGTCTTGCCCGCCTGCTCGGCGATGGTCGACGCCAGGTACGAGTTCGTGTCGGCCGTCGTCATGACGAGCTTCGCCTGCGTCGGGTCGTCGGACTGCGCGGACACCAGGTGCTCGGAGAAGTCGTGCGGGATGGTGACGACGAAGTCGTAGGTGCCGTTCCGGACGCCGGAGCGGGCATCGGCGGCGCTCGTCTTCTCCCACTTGAAGTCGGCGCCGTCGATGGCCTCCTTCGTGACGTCCTTGCCGTAGTCGACGTGCTCGCCGTCCAGCGTGGCGCCGGCATCGAGGTTCACGATCGCGGCGGGGATCTGGTCGAGCTTCGCGTACGGGTCGCGGTTCGCCCACAGGTAGGCGCCGCCGTACAGCAGCGGCACGATCATCAGCGCGATGAACGCCAGGCGTGCGAGCGGGGTCGCGGTGAGCCGCGCGAGTTCTGCGCGGACGAGCGAGGTGGTGGTCACTTCTGTGCCTCCGTCGGGACGGTTGCGGATGCTTCGGTGACGGAAGGAGCGGCCGGGAGGCCCTGCTCGGTTCCGTCGGTTCGGGCCACGTCCTCGGGGTCCTCGGTCTGGGGCGTCACGAGCGTCGCGACGTCGTCGTGCGTGTCGATCGTGTCGAGCAGGTGCTCGACGGTCGTGGCGGCGGCCTTCGAGGTCACGAGGACCACGGTCACGCCCCGTCGGGCGACGTCGCGGACCACCTGGAACCAGTCCTCGACGGCGCCGCCGTGTCGCTCGGGCGAGGTGATCACGATGCCGGTCACACCGTCGCGGAGCAGGGCGAGTTCGACGAGCAGTCGGATGCGCACGGCGGTCGGCACCCGCTGCACGGCGGTGTCGACGTAGTCCCGCAGTCCGAGCTCGTCGAGCACGGTGTCGACGTGCTCGCGGTTCGGGCGCTGTGCGGCGAACGCGAGCTCCTCGCGCACGATCTGCTTCAGGGTCATGACCGGGAAGGGCTCGGCGACCCCGGGGGTGTCGACCAGGGCGAACGCGCGCCGGACGGCTGCCGGGTCCTCGTGGCCGTCGAGCAGCAGGCGGCCGGTGTCGGGCTGCATGCGGCCACCGGCGACGAGTGACGCGAGCACGGGTGCCTGCTCGGTCTCGACGGCGAGGACCCCCGGGCGTCCGGGGGCCGCGACGGCGGAGACGACGGGCAGGGGTGCGCCGGGCTCCTCGCCGATGCCGACGTGGTCGAGTTCGAGCGTCATGCGTGGTCCTTCAGGGCAGAGGCGGGGGCGGGAGCGGGCGCAGCGGGTTCGGAGAGCAGTGCGGTGCGCCAGTCGATACCGGCCATGCCCAGCGCCGACACCACCACCATGCGCCGTCCGTCCTCGTCGCTCGTGCCGGAACGGGTGGCCTCGTCGAGGACGGCGATGCACGCGCCCTCGACCAGACGGCCGAGGGTCTCGGGGTCGACGTCGTCCCGCATGGCGCCGTCGGCGATCCCGAGCGCGCACGCCTGGCGCACCTGCGAGCGCAACGGCGCGAACACCTCGGCGACCGGTTCGGCGAAGGGGCTGCGCACGGCGACCCTGGCCATCGAGCGGACGTGCGACACCTCGCTCCAGAGCGTCACGGCGATGGCGGCGAGGCGTGCGGCCGGCGGGAGCTCCTGCAGGTCCGAGGTGGTGGGCATGGCGGCGGCGATCCGGGCGGCGCCGGCGGTCACGACCTCGCGCACCAGGTCGTCGCGCGAGGGGAAGTGTCCGTACACCGCACGACGCGAGAGGCCGGCGGAGGCGGCGATCGTCTCGATCGAGGCATCCGGGTCGTGCTGCAGGCAGGTCTTCGCCGCGTCGAGGAGGGCTGCCCGGTTCTCCGTGGCGTCGCGGCGGGGCGCGCGGGAGGGCTGCTCGGTGGTGGTCACGCACCCCATCGTAATAACGTGCACACAGGTGTGCAACTTAACAGGTTCCGTCCCTCGGACGAGGGGAGTCCCCCAAAGAGCGGACTGTCCTGCCTGAGAACGAACGCATAGCTTCACAGGAATCTCATGCGAACCACGGACTGAGCCTGGAGTGCCCTCTTTGAACCGTGCAACACCGATTCCCGACCCGAACCCAACACCCCATCGCTTCACCCGCGTCCTGACCGCCGGCATCGCCGTCGCGGCCCTCGCGTGTGGCGGTCTCGCAGTCGGGGGTGCGGCCTCCGCAGCTCCGGCCGGGATCTCGGTGGCCGACCTCAAGCTCTCCGCCCCGCTCCGTGACGCCAAGCCGACGAAGACCGTCGCCGCGTTCGTGCGCACGACCGGCCAGGGTGCCCTCGAAGTGGACGCCAAGGCGAAGGGCGGGGACCTGACGAAGTCGCGGACCCAGTCCTCCGCAGCCAAGAACCGCGTCGAGGCGATCCAGTCGACCGTCGCCGCGGTGCGGTCGGCCGTCAAGCGCGCCGACGCCCGGGCGACCGAGCTCTACTCGACCGAGTACACCGTCCCCGGAGTCGCGGTCGTCGCCGACGTCGACGCGTTCCGGCAGATCGCGGAGCGCTCCGACGTCGAGAGCATCATCCCGCTCACGCCGAAGAAGATCGTCGAGCCGACGGTCAACGAGAACGCCGACGCAGCTCCCTCGGGCGTCGACCCCAGCCTGGTCCAGCCCGGTGCCGACGGCGTCGCGCCGAAGAACGCCGCGAGCGACGTCTACACGCGCTCGCTCAACGCCTGGCAGCAGACCGGCCACACCGGCAAGGACGTCAACGTCGCCGTCCTCGACACCGGTCTCGACTACACGCAGGCCGACTTCGGCGGCCCCGGCACCACCGAGGCGTACCAGCAGGCCCTGGCGAACGCGAGCGGCGGCGCCCCGGACCCCAGCCTGTACGACGCGTCGAAGTTCCTCGGCGGGTACGACTTCGCCGGTGCGACCTACAACGCCGACCCGACGGACCCGAACACCTACGACCCGGTGCCGGCTCCCGACGACAACCCGATCGACGGCACGGGCGGCGACCACGGCACCCACGTGTCCGGGTCGATCGCCGGCTACGGCCTGACCGCCGACAAGCAGCAGTTCGACGGCGACTACACCAAGCTCACCACGCAGCAGGTGCAGGACATGTGGATCGGCCCGGGCACCGCGCCCGAGGCCGGCCTGTACGCCCTGAAGGTCTTCGGTGACAACGGCGGCTCGACCGACGTCACCGGTGCCGCGCTCGACTGGGTGGGCCAGGCGCTCACCCAGGGCAAGGACATCAACGTCCTGAACCTGTCGCTCGGCTCCGACTACGGCGCACCGGACGACCCCGACAACGCCAAGATCGACGCACTGACCGCTCGCGGCGTGCTCCCCGTGATCGCCTCGGGCAACGCCGACGACTTCACCGACATCGGTGGTTCGCCGGGCAACGCCGAGGGCGCGCTCACCGTCGCCGCGAGCGCCACCGGGCAGTCGCTCTACGACGGCGTCCAGGTCACCGCACCGGCCGACGTCGCGAAGACCTACCGCTCGCAGTACTCGTCCAACTTCACGGGCACCCTGCCCGTCGAGGGCGACGTCGTCGTCCCGACCGCGAACATCGACGGCTGTGCAGCGTTCAGCGCCGCCGACGCCGCGAAGATCAAGGGCAAGGTCGTCTGGCTGAAGTGGACGGACGCCGCGCTCGAGTGCGGTTCCGCCGTGCGCTTCAACAACGTCCAGGCTGCAGGCGGCGTCGGTGTCCTGCTGGCGGGCACGCTCGACACGTTCGAATCCGGCATCGGTGGCAACGCGACCATCCCGGGTGCCGAGCTGACCGCGAAGAGCGTGGCGAGCCTCCAGGCCACCGCGAAGGCGGGGACCCTGCACGTGCGCTTCGCGGACGAGCTCAAGGGCTTCGAGGTCGCGATCGAGGCGGACGCCGTGAACACGCTCGCGTCGTTCACCAGCCGTGGCGTGCACGGGTCGTTCGACGACATCGTCAAGCCGGACATCGCCGGCCCCGGGGTCAACGTGATCTCGGCGGCCAACGGCACCGGTGACGGCCGCATGTCGATGAGCGGCACCTCGATGGCCACGCCCGACGTCGCGGGCATCGCGGCGCTGACGTTCCAGTCGCACCCGACCTGGTCCGCCCCGCAGGTCAAGGCGGCCCTGATGAACACCGCGACGCACGACGTCAAGGACGGCAACCGTTCGGCCACCCTGCTCCGCCAGGGCACCGGTCGCGTGGACGCGCTGCAGGCGGTCACCGCCGGCACCACGGTCCGCAGCACCGAGAACGACCAGCTCGTCACCGCGTCGTTCGGTGTCGTCGAGGTCGCCGGCAAGACGAGCGAGCGCCGCACCCTGCGCATCGACAACACCGACGGCAAGGCGCACACGTACAACGTGTCGTACCAGCCGCAGGTGACGCAGCCGGGCGTGACGTTCGCGCTCAGCTCGAAGCAGGTCACGGTACCCGCCAACGGCACCGCGTCGGTCACGCTCACGTTCTCGGTCGCCGACCCGACGAAGCTCCGTCGCGTCATCGACCCGACCCAGGAAGCCGTGCAGCAGGGCTACCAGCGCGAGTTCGTGGCAGCCGCCTCCGGCATCGTGGCGTTCGCACCGACCGACAGCTCGCTCAACCCGATGCGCCTCGGGGCCTACGTGGCCCCGAAGCCCGTCAGCGCCGTGCGGGCCCGGACCACGGTCTCGTTCACGGGGCCGGGCAGGTCGGCCGAGCTGACGCTCAAGGGCCGCACGCTCGACCAGGGAGGACTGACGACCGGGTACCACGCCGCCGTCGCTCCGTTCGTGCTCGGTGGCACCGACCCGGCCGAGTCGTTCCCCGAGGGTTCGGCGACGCGTTCGCTGCAGGCCGCCGACGTCCGTTCCTACGGTGCGTCGTACGACAAGGCGTCGGGAACCCTGGCGTTCGGCGTGCAGACCGCTGGTCCGGACGCGAACCCCGGGGCCGTCACCAACGTCGAGGTCCTCATCGACACGAACCGTGACGGCGAGCCCGACTACCTGGTGTACGACGCGAAGTCGGCCACCGTCGACGCCACGCTCGCCACGACGGTCGACCTGGCGACGGGCAAGACGGTCGACGCGCAGCCGCTCAACGGCGGGGCGCCCGGACAGGACGTCAACACCTTCGACAGCTCGGTGAAGGTGCTGACCGTCGGAGCATCGGCCATCGGCGCGTCGAAGGCGTTCGACTACACCGTGCTGACCGAGTCGGCCTACGCGCCGGGCGCCGCCACCAGCGGATCCTCGGTGGTGGACGAGACCAAGGCGGCCACCTTCGACCCGTCGAAGCCGAAGCTGTCGTTCTCGCAGGACGGCGCCACCGGCGTGCTGTTCGCCGACGCCGACTCGCTCACGGTCACCCGTGCGTCGGGTGTCACCAAGGCGACGGTGCTGGTGCTCCACCTCGGCAACGCAGCGGGCAAGCAGGCCGACACGTCGACCATCAAGGTGATCCCGCCGACGCTGGCGCTGGCCAAGGGCAGCAAGGTGACGGTGAGCGGGAAGGCGAAGGTCGGCTCGACCCTCACCGCGAAGCACGGCAGCTGGAGCACGACGAAGGCGACGTACAAGTACCAGTGGCTCCGTGACGGCAAGGTCGTCAAGTCGGCCACGGGCACGAAGTACAAGCTCGGCTCGTCCGACGTCGGGCACCGCATGAGCGTGCGGGTGACCGCACACGCCTCCGGGTACGCGGACGGCACTGCCAAGTCCGGAGCGACCCCGAAGGTCACGCGCCGCTAGGCAAGGGTGCGCGCCGCTCGCGCGTCACCTGGTGAGCAGAAGAGGTCGGGTCCCGAAGGGGGACCCGACCTCTTCTGCACACGAAGCGGCCTCGGCGCACACCGGGTGGAGCAGGAGAACGCGTGTTCAGGACAGGTAGTTAGACAAACTAGTGAAGCGGTGCCAGTGTGGCTCACATGCAGAACACGCTGAACCAGCTCCGGTCCAACCCGGTCGAGTGGCGCCGTCGTGGACTCACTCCGCCGGATGTCATCCAGGCCATGATCGAGCAGCGCCTGGCCGAGCCCGGGCACTCCCAGCCCGTCGGCGATCCGTCGTACCAGGACTTCTTCCGGAGCTGATCCGGGGTCGGCCGGGTGATCCGGGACGCACCGACCGACAGACGGGAGGCGCGGTGCCAGCTGGCACCGCGCCTCCCGTCCGTACGTCGGTGGCGTCTCGGACGTCACTTGCCGATCTTGCCGTCGGCCGCGTCCTCGGCCTTGCCGATCTGGTCGCCGTGCCCGCCGCCGGTCGCCTTGTCGGCCGCGTCGCCCGCCTTGTCGAGGCCGGCGTCCGTGGCCTTCTCGCCCTTGTCGCTGTCGGCGAAGTCCTTCGCCTTGTCTCCGATGCCGCTCATGTCGTGCTCCTTCCCTGGTGGATCTGGACGGGTCCGACCGTGCTCCGACCGATCCGGACGGACACCCAGGTGCGCTGGATGTGGACAAGGGGCCCACCGTCCACAGGGCGTCACGGCGGGTGACGCGCAGGTGACCAGCCGATAGACTCGGGTGGACCACCGGCCCGGACGGCCGTGTGCGGTCCTCCGCCAACGTGAGGAGAACCAGATGCCCGCAGCAGTCATCATCGGCGCCCAGTGGGGCGACGAGGGCAAGGGGAAGGCCACCGACCTCCTCGGCTCCCGCATCGACTACGTCGTGAAGTTCAACGGCGGCAACAACGCCGGCCACACCGTCGTCGTCGGCGGCGAGAAGTACGCCCTGCACCTGCTGCCCTCCGGCATCCTGACGCCCGGCGTGACCCCGATCATCGGCAACGGCGTCGTCGTCGACCTCGAGGTGCTGTTCCAGGAGCTCGACGCCCTGCGCGCCCGCGGCGTCGACGTCTCGAAGCTGCTCGTGTCGGCCAACGCCCACGTCATCACGCACTACCACCGCACCGTCGACAAGGTGACCGAGCGGTTCCTGGGCAAGCGCCAGATCGGTACCACCGGTCGCGGCATCGGCCCGACGTACGCCGACAAGATCAACCGCGTCGGCATCCGGATCCAGGACATCTTCGACGAGAACATCCTGCGCCAGAAGGTCGAGGCTGCGCTCGACCAGAAGAACCACCTGCTGGTCAAGGTCTTCAACCGCCGCGCCATCGACCCGGAAGAAGTCGTCGAGTCGCTGCTCTCGTTCGCCGAGCGCCTGCGCCCGATGGTCGCCGACACCGCCCTCGAGATCCACCGTGCCCTGGAGCGTGGCGAGACCGTCCTGTTCGAAGCCGGCCAGGCCACGATGCTCGACGTCGACCACGGCACCTACCCGTTCGTCACCTCGTCGTCAGCGACCGCCGGTGGCGCCGCGACCGGTTCCGGCATCGGCCCGGGCAAGCTCGAGCGGATCATCGGCATCGTCAAGGCGTACACGACCCGCGTCGGCGCCGGCCCGTTCCCGACCGAGCTGTTCGACGAGTCGGGCGAGTTCCTGCGCGCCAACGGCTTCGAGTTCGGCACCACCACCGGCCGCCCGCGCCGCTGTGGCTGGTACGACGCCCCGATCGCCCGCTACACAGCACGCATCAACGGTGTGACCGACTTCGTGCTCACCAAGCTCGACGTCCTGACCGGGCTCGAGACGATCCCGGTGTGCGTCGCGTACGAGGTCGACGGCGTCCGTGTCGACGAGGTCCCGGTCAACCAGTCCGACTTCCACCACGCGAAGCCGGTGTACCAGGAGTTCCCCGGCTGGACCGAGGACATCACCGGAGCCCGCACCTTCGACGACCTACCGAAGAACGCGCAGGACTACGTCCTGGCGATCGAGGCGATGTCCGGCGCACGGATCTCCGCGATCGGCGTCGGCCCCGGCCGTGACGCCATCGTCGTGCGGCACGACCTGCTCGGTGCCGACGAACGTGCCGACGAGCGCGCCGGCGAACGCACCGACGCAGCGTGACGATGCGGATCCTGTTCGTCTGCAGCGGCAACATCTGCCGGTCCCCGCTCGGCGCGCAGGTCCTGACGGCACGGCTCGGCCCGGACGCTCCGGCGTTCGTGGTCGAGTCGGCCGGCACCATCGCCGACGACGGCGCCCCGATGGACGCCGCCGCGGCCGAGCAGTCCGTGCGGCTCGGCGGAGATCCCTCGGTCCACCGGTCGCGGTACCTGACGGCCGAGATCGTCGAGCGCGCCGACCTGGTGCTGACCGCCGAGCGATCGCACCGTGCAGCCGCCGTCTCCCTGGCACCCCGGGCGTCCAAGCGGACCTTCACGATCAAGCAGTTCGCGCGGGTGCTCGCCGGCCTCGAGCCCGGTGACCTGGCCGACGTGACGACCCCGCAGCAGCTCGTGGAACGCGTCGCCCGGCTGCGCGGCACCGTCCCGCCGCCCGCCGACCCGGCCGACGACGACGTGGACGACCCCTACCGTCGCTCGACGGCGACCCACCAGCGCGTCGCCGACGAGCTCGACGCGGCGCTGACGCTCATCGCCGACGCACTCCGGGCAACGCTGCGCTGACGCTGCGGCGCAGCTGCGCACGGTGCGCGGTTGTTCGCCCGGTGCGAGGTTGGCGGCCTGGTGCAGGGCTGTAGCGGCGCACTGGGCGAGCAAGCTCGCACGGGCTGAGGGACGCAGCACGGTGCGAGTCCTGCGGCTGCGCGGACCCCGTCGTCCTGGCGCACGTGGCTGCGCAGCGCGACGCCTGAACAGAGCCGCGAGACGCCGGCGTCCTGCGGGCCGAGTCGGTTCGGAAGACGCCGTCGTCGGACGAAGGCGCCGCCGAGTGCTCGAGACGCCTCCGAACATGGCGGCGTCTCGAGCACGACGGGGCGTCGAGCGATGACGACGGCGTGTTCCTCACCCCGGCGAAGCAAGGCCGGTGCACCCCGGCGAAGCACGGCCGGCCACCACGGCGACCGGACCGGACGGGACCGGACCGGCCAGCAGCGCACTTGCATCCTTCGATGGAACTCCCGCAGGTGCATCCCGAAGCCGGTCGTCCCCGAGCGCGCTGGTTCCTAGCGTCGTGTGCATGACGAACACCACCGAAGTCCGGCCCACCGCCGGCACCGCAGCCCACGACCGAGGGGGTGTCCGTGGCCTCATCGCCCGGCACCCGCTCGTGTCCTTCTTCACCATGGCGCTCGGCCTGAGCTGGCTCGCGTGGGTGCCGTACATCCTGTCGCCGCACGGCATGGGCGTGTGGGACATCCACTTCCCCGAGGTCCTGGGCAGCGCGCAGTTCACGGGCGTCCTGCCCGGGGCGCTCCTCGGCCCGCTGGGCAGCGCGTTCATCGTCACCGCGGTCGCCGACGGTCGCGCGGGGCTCCGCCGCTGGGTCGGACGGCTGTTCCGCTGGCGGGTCGCCTGGTACTGGTACGCGCTGGCACTCGTCGTCGTGCCGGCCCTGATCGTCGTGTCCGCGCTGCCGTTCGCCGGTGGTGACGTGCGGGCCCCCTCGGCCCTGGCCTTCGCCATGCTCGTCCCCGGGCTGATCATCCAGCTGTTCTCGACCGGCCTGAGCGAGGAGCCCGGCTGGCGCGACTTCGCCCTGCCCCGCCTGCAGCACCGCTTCGGGGGCCTCGGTGCCGCCGCGATCCTCGGCCCGATCTGGGCGCTCTGGCACATGCCGCTGTACTTCAGCGACTGGGGCGGCTGGCCGAACGCGCACTGGAGCGAGCCCGTCGTGTTCGCCCTGTTCACCATCACCTTCAACGTCGTGATGATCCAGGTCTTCAACAAGACCCGCGAGAGCCTGCCCCTGGCCCTGCTGCTGCACGTCGGCGTGAACAACACGATCTCGACGCTGTTCCCCGAGATGTACCCGAGCATGACCGCCGGCACGCTGATGATCGGCCTGACCATCATGTCGACCATCGCCGCCGTGGTGCTCCTCGTCGCGACCCGTGGCCGCCTGGGCTACGACCCCGCCCGACGCGCCCTGCCCCTCGACGCACCGGTCCCCGCCCGCGCCCGCCTCGTAGGATCCAACGATGGCACCCGCTGAGCACGACGCGCTGCGCGCACCGGCCGAGCCGGCAGCGCAGCGTGCACCGGCCGAGCCGGCAGCGCAGCGCGCCCGCCGCGTCGACGTCTTCGTCGCCCTCGGCACGGCCGTCGTCGCCCTCGGCCTGCTGCTCGGACTCCCGCCCCTGGACAGCCTCGAGCCCGACGCTGCCACCCTGGCGCTCCGGGTCCCCGCACCGTTCACCCTGGCGTGGAGCGTCCTGGCCCTCGGCATGGTGGTCCAGTCGGCCGCCCTGCTCGCCGCCCGTCGGGCACCGCGCACCGTACTGATCGTCATCGCCGCCCTGCCGGTGGTGGTCGCGGCGCTCGCCCCGGAGTCGTCCGACCTGTTCGGCCTCACCGCACTGCCCGTGGTCGTCGCCGTCGTCCTCGCCGCACTCCGTGTCCCGCTGGCCCGCCTGTGGCCGACGCTCCTGGTCGCCGGGGCGCTCGTCGCCGCCGGCAGCGCGGTGCTGTCCGCCGTCGCCGGTGGTGCGTTCCGCGGCGACTTCTCGACGGGCCTTGCCGGGTCGCTCGGGCAGGGCGTGCTGCAGGCGATCGGTGCGGTCGGCCTGCCCCTGCTGGTCACCCTGCTCGTGCAGTCCCGGCGCGAGGTCCGCGTCGCCCGCACCGCCGAGGCCAGTGCCGTGAACCGTGAGCAGGACGCCCTGGTCGACGCCGCGGTGTCCCGCGAACGAGCAGCGATGGCCCGCGAGCTCCACGACATCGCCGCGCACCACCTGTCCGGCATCGCGCTGATGGCCGCCGTCATCGACCGGCAGATCGACGCGGACCCGGAGCGTGCCCACGAGGGTGCCCGCCAGGTCCGCGAGCAGAGCACCGCCGTGCTCGAGGACCTCCGCCGCCTGGTCGGCCTGCTCCGCGACGACGCCCCCGCCGAGCGCGCCGTCGAGACGGTCGCCGGCATCGTCGACCTGGCCGAACGCGCGCGGTTCCGCAGTGACGTCCGGCTCGACGTGCTGCCGGGTGACCGCCCGCTGGCCGACGGCGTCGGCCCGCTCGCGCAGCTCGCCGCCTACCGCACCGTCCAGGAGGCGCTGGCCAACGCCGCCCTGCACGCCCCGTCCGCCCCGTGCACCGTCACCATCGACGACCGTGACGCGACCCGGGTGGTGATCCGGGTGGAGAACGCACCCGCCACCGTGCCGGCAGCGGGGACCTCTCCCTCGGGCGGCAACGGTCTGCGGGGGATGCGCGAGCGGGCGGACCTGGTCGGGGCGCGCCTCCAGACCGGCCCGACCGCGACCGGCGGATGGCTGGTGGAGCTGGCGCTCGGCCGGGAGGCACCTGCCGCACCCGCGCAGGCCGCCGACGGCACCGGGGTGGTCGCGTGATCCGCGTGCTGGTCGCGGACGACCAGCCCCTGGTCCGCGCCGGGGTGTCCGCGCTCCTCGGCGCGGAGCCGGACATCGAGGTGGTCGGCGTGGCCGCCGACGGCGGCGAGGCGCTCGCGCTGGCGCGCGAGACGCGACCCGACGTGGCCTGCCTGGACATCCGGATGCCGGTGATGAACGGCATCGAGCTCGCCCGGATCTTCTGTGCGCCGGACGCCGATCCGGCGATCCCCGCGCTCATGCTGACGACGTTCGACCTGGACGACTACGTGTTCGGGGCGCTCGAGGCCGGTGCGTCCGGCTTCCTGCTCAAGGACGCCGAGCCGGACACCATCGTCGACGCCGTGCGACAGGTCGCCGCTGGCAACGGGACGCTCGACCAGGCCCTGACCCGGCGGGTGCTGCGGGAGTTCGTGTCACGGCGGAGCCTGCAGCCGGTCTCCGGCGACCGGGCCGACGGCGTGCTGACCGCCCGCGAGCGCGAGGTGCTCCTGCTGCTGGCGCAGGGGATGTCGAACGAGGAGATCGCCGCTGCGCTCGTGCTCGAAGTGTCGACCGTCAAGTCGCACCTGGCGCGGATGCTGCCGAAGCTCGGGGTGCGGTCGCGGCTGCAGGCCGTGGTGTGGGCGTACCAGAACCGGATCGTGACCGTGCCGGAGCAGCCGTAGGGCCTGTCCGGGGAACGCGCGTTCCCGTTCGGGGGACTGTGCACGGCCGCTCCGGGCTGGTGCAGTGTATGCATGCACATCGAAACGCCGCCGGTCTCCACCTCCGACGACACCTCCCTGCGGGGTGAGGTCATCCACGGGATGATCACGGCGTTGCGAACCCGTCCGCTGCACGAGGTGACCCCCGAGGTCGTCGCGGCTGCGGCCGGTGTGGACACCGACGTCGTCGGCCGCACGTTCCCGAGCTGGGACGGCCTGCTGCTCGCCACCATCGACCGGTGGAACGAGGAGCGCACCGTCCCGCTCATGCCCCTGGCCGAGCAGCACGGCACCATCCGGTTCCTGCGTGCGATCGTCACCGCGAACGTGGCCGACCCGTCGCTCATGCGGTTCCTGACGGCGACGCTGAACATCGCGGCGTCGCCCGAGCACCCGCTCGCACCGATGCTGCACGTCCGGTGGCGACGGTTCCACGCCTTCGTGCAGCACGCCCTGGAGCGCGACGTCCTGCTCGGCCGTGAGCCGGGCACGATGGAGCCGGCGCGCGGCTCGGAGCAGCTGCTCGCGACCTACGAGGGGCTGCAGCTTCAGTCCATGGTGCGGCCGGAGATGGACCTGCTCGAGGCCTTCGACCGCGCCGTGACGCGCCTGCGCGAGGGCTGGTCCCGCGCGTACGTGCCGCCCCTGTGGGACCTCGACCGGGTCGGTTGACCCTCCGGGTGGCCCGTCGGGCCGCCCCCGCAGACCGAGGACGCTAGGGCGTCCGAGGGCAGACGCTCACCGTCTGCACGCGTCGCCGCACGATTCGGGTTCGAGCGGCGGCGCGTACCAATCCCGGCAGGCCGGCGTTCGTTCAGCGCCGCCGGTCGCCGTGCGCTCGTTCCGCGCCTTCAGTCGGCGTGCATCGCGAGCGGTCGCTCCGTGTCCACCTCGACGGGCTGCCGGCGGATGGCGATCACCGTGACGTCGTCGTCGTGCGGCACCTCGTCGGCGCGGGCGGACAGCGCGAGGACGACCGCGTGCGGGTCGCGGCCGGCGCGGGCGATCGCGGCGACGGACTCGATCGTGTCGTCGAGGTCGTCGTACAGGTCGAGCACGCCGTCGCTGAACGAGACGAGCAGGTCACCCGGTTCGAGGGCGCCCTGGGTCGTCGCCCACTCCTCGCGGATGCCGAGCCCGAGCGGCATGTCGCCGGACCGGAGCCGGTCGACGTGCCCGTCGGCGCGCAGGACGAAGCTCAGCCCGTGCCCGGCGTCCGCCCACTGGAGGGCGCCGTCGTCGGAGATCCGGGCGTGGAACAGCGTGGTGAAGGCGAGGTCGGGCCCGACACCTTCGGCGGTCAGCCCGTCGGAGGCCCGCTTCAGCGCCTCGCCGGGGTCCTCGACGGTCCGGGCGCTGCGCAGGGTCGCGCGCACCGCGGCCGCGATCAGCCCCGCGCCGACGCCCTTGCCCATGACGTCGCCGAGGCTCACCGCCACCCCGGTCGGCGTCGGGTACCAGTCGAAGAAGTCGCCACCGACGCTCCGGGCCGGCAGGCAGGCACCGGCGACGACGACGTCCTCGGTGATGCGGCCGGTCGTCGTCGGGAGCAGGGATCGCTGCACCGCCGCTGCCCGGTCGATCTCGGCGCGGACCTTGCCCTCACGTGCCTCGGCCGACCGCAGGTTCAGGCGCGAGCGACGGGAGAGCTCGTGCACGACGACGGCGACGGTGCCGAAGACGACGACGAGGATGCCCAGGCGGACGAGTTCACTCGCGCCGGGCGCGTCGGACGGGGTCAGGACGTAGGGCGCGAGGATCACGAGCACGATGCCCGCGATCGCGAAGAGCACGGTGCGACGGTTCTCGAGCGACGCCCACCAGACCACCGGGAGCACCACGATCGCGGTGAACAGCGAGGAGCCGGAGCCCGTCCCGGTACGCAGCAGTGCGATCGTCAGGAAGTCGACGGTGAGCAGGACCGGCACCACCCAGGCCGCGCTGCGCACGAGCGTGGGGATCGCGCTCATCAGCGTCGCGACCACCACGCCGACCACGCTCGCGACGAACAGGTGGTGCTGGGTGATCGCCAGCGTCGGCATCACGACGCTCAGGAACGCCGACAGCGCCAACAGGCCGCTGATCGGAGCCTGACGGACGAGAGGGTTGTCGACGATGCTGGTTGGGCGAGTCATGCTCAGTGCAGGCTAGTGGTCCGGGCTGCTGAGCGACCGACCCTGACCCCATCTGGGGACGCAGGCCTGGCCGCTCAGCGCGGCCAGGTGGCGACGACCGCGACCGCGTTGAACAGCACGTGCGCCAGGATCGCGCCGCCGATGCGGTCGGTCATCGCGACGAGCGTGCCGGTGAGCAGGCCGAGCAGGAACGTCGTCACGAACACCTGGAACCCGCCGAGCGACGTGCCACCCGCACCGAGCAGCAGGTGCAGCAGCGCGAACAGGAGCGCCGTGACCAGCACCGCGAGGAACCGCGTGCGGGGCGTGAGCTCGGCGGCGAGCCGGCGCTGGAACAGCCCGCGGAACACCACTTCTTCGAGCACCGGGCTCACGATGACGATGCCGATCGCCGACACGAGCAGCAGCCCGACGTCGGGCGTGCCGAGCGTCGGTGCCGGGACGAGCCCGGTCGACCCCGTGAACGCGATCGACAGGAACACGTCCACCGCGCGGCACACGATCACGATGCCGATCGCGAAGACCACGATCCCCAGGTCGAGCCGCAGCCGCGACACCATCGCCGAACGCGGGGTCCGACGGAGCACCACGGCGGCCGCGACGACGAGCGGCACCCACACGGCGGCGTCCGCGGCGAGCACCTGCAGGACCGGCGAGGGGATGCCCCCAGTCCGGGTGACCTGTCCGACGATCCGGGTCAGGATGACGGCGACGCCGAGTGCGACCAGGATGACGATGAGGTCCCGCTGTCGCCGCACGCTGGGCTCGGTGGTGGTCTGGGGCGACTCGGAGCGCATGGGGCCACCGTAGAGGACACCGCGCGCCGGACGGCGACTTCCCCCGAGCAGTGCTCGTTCCTGTGGCACTATTTGTATGCCGTGCGCTGGGAGTACCCCGGCGTGCCTGTGTCGGGACCACGGGGACGGCCATGATCGGGGAAGGCAAAGGCGTGGAACTCCGCGACTACATCACGGTGCTCCGCAAGGGATGGGTGCTGATCGTCGTACTCGCCCTGGTGGGAGTGGCCGCAGCCGCAGGGTTCTCCCTGCTGAAGAAGCCGGTCTACTCGGCATCGGCGCAGGTCTTCGTCTCCACCGAGACGTCCGGCAGCGCCAGCGACCTGGCGCAGGGCAACACGTTCACCCAGCAGCGGGTGCTGACGTACTCGAACCTGGTGTCGACGCCGATCGTGCTGCTGCCGGTCATCTCGTCGCTGAAGCTCGACATGAACGCGGACCAGCTCGCGACCATGGTGTCGGCGACGGCGCCGACGAGCACCACCCTCATCGCCATCTCGGTCGAGGGCACCGATCCGGTGCAGGCCGCGAACATCGCCAACGCGACCTCGCAGAGCCTGACCAACGTCGTGCAGGACATCGAGGCCACCGACGCGAGCGGCAAGAGCACGGTCAAGCTCACCCGCGTGAAGCAGGCCGACGTGCCGAGCACGCCGGTCAGCCCGAACGTCCCCGTCAACGTCGCGCTCGGGCTGCTCGTCGGGCTCGCCCTGGGCATCGGCATCGCCGTCCTGCGCCAGACCCTGGACAACCGGATCCGCACCGAGCTCGACGTCGAGAAGATCAGCGACAAGCCGGTCGTCGGCGGGATCGCCTTCGACGCCAAGGCCGCCGAGCGCCCGCTCATCGTGCAGGTGGACCCGCGGAGCCCCCGTGCCGAGTCGTTCCGCACGCTCCGCACCAACCTGCAGTTCCTCGACATCGGCACCGGTGCCCGCACGTTCGTCATGACGTCGTCGATGCAGTCCGAGGGCAAGAGCACCACCGTCGCGAACCTGGCGATCGCCCTGGACAGCGCCGGGTTCCGCGTCATCCTGATCGACGCCGACCTGCGCCGCCCCCGCGTCGCCGAGTACATGGACGTCGAGAGCAACGCCGGTCTGACCGACGTGCTGATCGGCCGCGCCGACCTGGAGGACGTGGCCCACCCGTGGGGACGCGGCAAGCTCGTCGTGCTGCCCGCCGGTCAGATCCCGCCGAACCCGTCCGAGCTGCTCGGCTCGCGTGCGATGCAGGACCTGATCGACCTGCTCGAGCAGCAGTTCGACTACGTCCTGTTCGACGCCCCGCCGCTGCTGCCCGTCACCGACGCGGCGATCCTGGCCAAGAAGGCCTCCGGCGCGATCGTCGCGGTCGCCTCGGGGCAGACGCTGAAGGGCCAGCTCGCCGCGGCCGTCGCCACCCTCGAGAACGTCGGCGCCCCGGTCTCCGGCTTCGTCCTGACGAAGATGCCGCTGAAGGGCCCGGGGGCGTACGGCCACGGCCGCTACGGCTACGGCTACAGCTACGGCCACGACGAGGACGACAACACCGTGACCACGTCGACGCACCCGCCGAAGCGTGCCGGCAAGAAGCTGGGCGTGCTCCGCCGCGCCGGACGCTGAACGGGGCCGATCAGATGAAGACTCGCCGGGGGACCCGAAGCCTCGGCCGCGCACTGCCCCGGACCACGTTCATCCTGGTGGCCGTCGTGGTGGTGGCGCTGATCGTCGTCGACGTGGTGCTCGTCGCGCTCGCCCTGGGCCGCACCGCGCCTGAACAGAACGGACCGGCGGGTCCGATCCCGACCTTCTCGCAGGCACCGGATCCGAGCGAGACACCGCGGGCCAGCGCGACCGCCGACGCAGACGCCGCGTCGACCAAGCAGCAGGGCCGCCGCCTGTTGGCAGCGGTCGACGGCCAGGAGGCGTGGCGCGCGTCCGGTGGGTCGTGCGGCGGCCCGCGGCCGGTGCTGGAACACTCCGTGGACGGCGGGGCGACGTGGGTCCCGGTGGGACTCGGGACGGATGTCGGATCGCTCATGGCGATCCGGGCCTCCAGTGCGGAGCTCTCGATCCTGGCAGGCGTCGGCGACGACTGCACCACGACCGCTCGGACCAGCGCCGACGCCGGCGTGACGTGGGAAGCCGGGGTGACCGGCGCAGCCGGTGCCGGCATCAGCACCGACGGTGTCGTGCTCGCGAGCGGAACCGAGCAGGCGCCGTGTGCCGACCCGATCGACGCGTTCCAGGGCGAGCAGACCGCGGTCGTCATCTGCGACGGCCAACTCGAGTGGCGCACCGGTGAGGAAGCCTGGGTCGACGTGCCGATGGGCGGCGTGCGTTCGATCGCCGTCGCCGGCAGCGACTACACGCTGGCTCGCGTGGGGGTCGCGTCGTGCGACGGCGTGCAGCTCGTGACGATGCCCGCCGCCGGGGTGACGCCGAGCACCCCCGTCACGCCGGTCGGTTGCGCCGACGGCGCGGACGCGGACAACACCGTCACCATCGACCGCGCCGGCCAGGACGTGTGGCTGTGGGACGGCACGACCGTCCGGGTCTCGTCGGACGGTGGGGCGACGTGGTGACCGGGTCGTCCTCGTGACGGCGGACGCGCTCCGCGCACCACGCGCCCTCGGAGCCACCGACGAGTGGAGCCGCACGTACTCGCGCCGTGTGCTCTTCACCGACCTGCTGGCCCTGATCTGGGTCGTCTTCGGCGTGCAGATCGCCTGGCTCGGACTCGAGTCGAACCTGGCCACGAACACTGCCGACCTGCGACTGAGCTACTCCGCGATCTCCATCGTGGTGATCGTCGTGTGGATGAGCGCACTCGCCCTGTACGACACCCGCGGTGCGCGGGTGATCGGCGTCGGCAGCACCGAGTACCGCCTGGTCGCGGACTCCAGCGTTCGCGTGTTCGGCCTGCTCGCGATCGCGGCGTTCCTGCTGCACGTCGACCTGGCCCGCGGCTACGTGCTCATCGCGTTCCCGATCGGGATCCTCGTCCTCCTGCTGTCCCGCTGGATCTGGCGCCAGTGGCTCGTCGCCCAGCGTCAGCAGGGCGCCTACTCGGCGACGGTGCTGCTCGTCGGGTCGCCGGCCAGCGTGCTGCACATCGGCCGCGAACTCGCGCGTTCCCCCGAAGCCGGCTACCGCGTGGTCGGCGCCGTCGTGTCGACGAACCACCGCGGTCTGCTGGCCGGGTCGACCATCCAGAGCCACGGCGGCTTCGACGACGTCGGCTCCGCGCTGCGCGAGACCGGTGCCGACACCGTCGTGATCACCAGTTCCGACGACCTGCCGCCGGAGCGCGTCCGAGAACTCAGCTGGTCGCTCGAGCCGGGTCGGCAGCACCTGGTGGTCGCGCCGAGCCTGACCGACATCGGTGGTCCCCGCATCCACACCCGGCCGGTGCAGGGTCTGCCGCTCATCCACGTCGAGACACCGACGTACTCGGGCCGCAAGCTCTACACGAAGCGCGCCTTCGACCTGATCGGTGCCGGGCTGCTCGTCGTCGTCCTGTCGCCGCTGCTGCTCGTGCTGGCGGTGCTGGTGAAGACCACCTCGACCGGTCCGGTCTTCTTCCGGCAGGAGCGCGTCGGGCTGAACGGCAGCACCTTCCGAATGATCAAGTTCCGCTCGATGGTCGTCGACGCCGAGGAACGCCTGCAGGAGCTCAGTGCGCTCGACCGAGCCGAGGGCAACGACGTCCTGTTCAAGATGCGGAACGACCCCCGGGTCACCCGGGTCGGCGGGTTCATGCGCCGCTACAGCCTGGACGAGGTGCCGCAGCTGTTCAACGTGTTGGCCGGCAGCATGTCCCTGGTCGGACCGCGGCCACCGCTCGCTCGCGAGGTCGCCCGCTACGACACCCACGTCCACCGTCGGTTCCTGGTGAAGCCGGGGATGACGGGGCTGTGGCAGGTGAGCGGTCGGTCCGACCTGTCATGGGAGGATTCCGTGCGGCTGGATCTGTACTACGTGGAGAACTGGTCGATCGTGGCCGACCTCCTCATCCTCTGGAAGACGTTCAAGGCCATCGCGACCAGCCGAGGTGCGTACTAGATGGCCGCTCACAGCAATCCTGACGGGGCGGAGCCCGGAATCCGCGACGCCGTGATCGCCCTCCCGACGGTCCGTGCGGCAGGCGTGCCGCTGGTCGCGGTCCCGGGTCCGGAAGTCCTCGAGCAGCTGCGGTCCGTCGCTGATCGCCTCGACGGACCGGGGATCCCCGTCCACTTCGTCAACGCGTACACCGTGTCATTGACGTCCGACCCCCGCTACCTGCGCCTGTTCCAATCGGACGGGGTGAACATCGCGGACGGGACGCCCCTGGCGTGGATCGCGCGCTCGATCCGTGGCGAGGTCGCACATCTGCGCGGTCCGGACGCATTCCGCGAGATCCTCTCGTCGAAGCCGACGTACGGTCTTCGACACTTCCTGCTCGGTGGGAGCGAGGGGTCACTCGCCCGTCTCGAGATGGCCATCGCTCGGGACTACCCCGATGCGGTCGTGGTGGGTGCTTTCAGTCCCCCCTTCACTGAGTTCGGCGACAGCGATCGAGACCACATCGATTCGCTGATCCGGGAATCGGCGGCAAACGTCGTCTGGGTCGGCATCGGTACACCGAAGCAGGACTACGAAGTCGTCAGACTCGCCGCGCTGCACTCCGCAGTCGTCCTGGCTGTCGGGGCAGCCTTCAACTTCGTGTCCGAAGACGTCGTCGAGGCACCGAGGCTGTGGCGCCGAACGGGCCTCGAGTGGGTGTACCGACTCGTCCGCGAGCCACGGCGCCTCTGGCGCCGCTACCTGCTCGGTAACCTGACGTTCCTCGTGCTCGCTGTCAGGAGACGACGTGGCTGAGGCGCACGGTGACGTCATCGTGATCAGTCAGCTGCCCCCACCCGTGCACGGGTCGACGGTCATGACGAGGACCCTCATGGACGTCCTCGTCGGTTCTGGCCGGCGCCCGGTCCTAGTGGACCGGCGCTTCAGCAGATCAGTCGACGAGATCGGCTCGACGAGCATCAAGAAAGTACTCAGCGGTATCTCGCTCCTCTTCCGGCTCGGAACGACGCTCCGGCACCACCGTGACGCGGCGGTGGTGTTCTTCACCACGAACCGGCCACCGTCGTTCTGGGTTGACGTCGTGATGAGCGTGGAACTGCGGATGCTGCGCCGTCCGTACATTGCGTACGTCCACACGTCGGGCTACCGAGCGTTGGCCGAACGAGGGGCCCTCCATCGCGGTGGGGTGGCCCTCCTGCTCGGCGGCGCTTCTTCGGTGGTGGTCCTCGGGGAGTCGATGCTCCCCGACGTGCAAGAGTTCAACGACGCCCGCAGTGTCATCCCGAACGCGGTCGGCGGTCCGGAGCGGCGAACGACAGCCGTCGGCGGATCGTCGACGATCGCCTTCCTGTCGAACCTGATCCCGGGCAAGGGTGCCGAGGACTTCATGCGCATCGCGAACCGGTGCCTCGTCGACGCACCGGACGCTCGAGCGATCGTGATCGGTCGAGCGTCGTCCGACGAGTACGGGGAGGGGCTGCGGGCGATCCTCGACCCGGAGGTGCGAGACCGGGTGGACTTCATCGGCGCGATGTTCGACGAGGCTCGTGATGGCCTGCTCGCGACCGCGAGTGTCCTCGTGTTCCCGAGCACCTACCGCTACGAGGCACAGCCGCTGACAGTCCTGGAATCGATGCGGGTGGGAGTTCCGGTCGTCGCCTACGACGTCGGGGGCCTCCGCGACGTGATCGACGACGATGTGAACGGGTTCCTCGTCAGGAGCGGTGACTGGGAGGCGGCATCTGAGCGATGCCGGACAATCCTGTCGTCACAAGACGACCGCGACCGGCTCGCCGCAGGAGCCCTCACGACATACCGCGAACGTTTCGGACTCGCCCGGTACAGTGCGGCGTGGACCGAACTCCTCGAGCGGGGTGCGTGACGTGGCAGGACGAACGTTTGCGATCGTGCAGGAGTACGTCCCCGAGTACCGTGCGCCGTTGTTCGACCGGTTGGCCGAGGCGCTGTCGGAAAGGGGCGACGAGCTCACCGTCTTCGCCGGGAACCCGGCCGGCGCGCTCGCTCAGCGCCGGGACGGCGTGCAGGAGCGGCCGTGGCTGCGGAGGATCCGCCAGCGGGAGCTCCGGCTGTTCGGGAAACGGCTGACCCTCCGCGTGCTGCCGCGCGACGTGTGGCGAGCGGACCTGATCGTCGTGGAGCAAGCTCGACGGAACCTCGATCTGCCGCTGCTGTTGCTCTGGAACCAGACAGCGCGGAAGACGGCGTTGTGGGGCCACGGTGCCGATGTCGTCAAGGTCCCGTCCCGCTTCGAGCGGTTGTACAGCCGCCTGATCACGCGGAAGGCCACGTGGTTCTTCGCCTACACGCCGGCAGGTGCCGAGTGGGCTGCCGCGATCGGCCGGGACCCACAGCGAACCACCGTCCTGCACAACAGCACCGACGTCCGGCAGCTTCGGGAGGAGCTCGCGGCCGTCGATGCGACGAACGCGGAGGGTCAGGTGGCCTTCATCGGCGGCCTCGACGACAGCAAGAAGATCGTCGAGCTGATCGCGATCGGAGAGGCTGCGCACCGCGCGGATCCGGATTTCCGCCTGGTGGTCGGCGGCGACGGACAGCTTCGCCCCGCGGTCGAGTCCGCGGCGGCCCGCTTCGCGTGGCTCGACTACCGCGGTGCGGTGACCGGAGCCGCGAAGGCGGTGCTGCTGCGCGAGAGCGACCTGCTTCTGCTGCCCGGACGCGTCGGACTGGTCGCGCTCGACAGCCTCGTCGCAGGTCGACCCATCGTCACACTCGCGTCCTCGCTCCACGGACCAGAGTTCGGGTACCTCGAGCCGGGCCGGACCTGCGTCGTGGCCGATGGCGTCGAGGACGCTGCGCGGTCGGTCGTGCGGCTCCTGCGCGACCGGCAGGAGCTCGTGACCATGCAAGAGCGTTGCCACCGAGTCTCCGAGGAGTACTCCGTCGAGAAGATGGCGCATCATTTCCAGGACGGTCTGAACGCAGCGATCAAGGACGACGATGAGTGAGTTGCACGTGATCGTGGCGAGCCACAACCGGGCCGACAGCACTGCGGCCGCGTTGCGGTCGCTCCACGAGGCGATCTCCGAGGTGGGCGTCGAGTACGACGTGACGCTGTTCGACGACGGCTCGTCGGATGACACGATCGAGCGGGTGACCGCGGTCGTGGATCGGTTGACGGTCCTGCGGGGCGACGGTTCGGCGTTCTGGGCCCGGTCGATGGCTACGGCAGAGGCCGCAGTGCTGGCCCGTGACGATGTCCGGGACGACGACTGGTTGCTCTGGTTCAACGACGACGTCCTGCTCGAGCGCTCTGGTCTCCGCTCCCTGTTCGAAGCGGCACCGCAGCCGCAGGCGGGGATCCTCGTCGGAAGCACGGTGGACCCCGTCTCGGGCGCACTGACCTACGGCGGACTCCGACGCGAGGGACCCCACCCGTTGGCGTTCGCGCTGGTCCAGCCGCCGGATGCTGCCAGCGCAGCCGAGCGGGTCGATGCCTTCAACGGCAACATCGTGCTCATGCCCATCCAGGTCGCCCGCACGGTCGGTCCAATCGACGGAGGCTTCAGCCACGCGTACGCGGATGTTGACTACGGGATGCGCGCGACCGCGAAGAGCATTCCCATCTGGGTGATCGGGGGGACGGCGGGGTACTGCAGCCGGAACCCTGCCGTGTCCCACCCGTCCGTCGTAGCCGCCTGGCGTTCGTACACCGGGCAGAAGGGGGCGGGTAATCCTCGTTCGCTTCGTCGGTACCTTCGTCGGCACAACCCGCGGTCCTGGTGGTTCTTCTACGCCGCGTCCTACGCGCTCTGGTGGGCTCGTACCCTTCGTCGCGCCGCGATGAGCAGAGGGAGACGCCGATGACCACCCTGCTGTTCCTCGTCGTCGCGGCCATCTTCCTGGTCTTGGCCGTCGGGCTCGTACGGATGCAGCCGCGCGTCGTGTACTGGATCGTGTCCCTGTACGCCGTGACGGCGTGGGAGTACCCGAACTTCGGGACGATCGGCACCTTCGGCGGCACGACCATCACGCTCGGTGACGGGCTCGCGGTGAGCTTGATCACCGCAGCACTGCTCGACGCTCGAGCTGTGGTCCGGCGCTTCCAGCCGGTCGGGGTCATCGCGGGCGCAGCGCTCGTCGCGGTGCTTGCGCTCTCGCTCGTGCAGGGCATCGCGACCTTCGGACTCGGCGTGGCCGTCAATGAAGCCCGTGGGTTCCTGTACGTGCTCGGTATCCTGTTCTGGGCGGTGACCCGGCCATGGCCAGAAGCCGAGATCGTCTACGCGGAGAAGTTCTTCGTCATCGTGCAGGGCATCGGCTTGTGCGTCGTCGGCGTCTACCACGTCGCGCGGTACGGGCTGGGTGGGACCGCGGACTTCGTGCTCGTCAGCGGAGAGCTCAGCCAGACCGGGCGCCCGTTGGTGTCGGGGCAGGCGCTGCTCCTCACGATCTGTGCGGTCCTTGCTCTCCGGCTCTGGCAGCGCGACGCCCGCGCGCGTTGGGTCTGGCTGTTCGGGCTCTTCATGGTGTTTGTGATCGTCAGCCAGCAACGAACGGTCTGGCTCACCGCCCTCGCGGTCGCCCTCGTGCTGCTCGTGCGTGGACCGCGTGCACTTCGCCACACGCTCGTGCTGCTCTTCGGAACGCTGCTGATCGGGGGGATCCTGGTGTCGGCAGCGCAGTCGTCGTCGAGCGGCATTGTCGCCGAGTTCGCCGGATCGGCATCGAACACGGGGACGTACTCGGCCCGTCTCACGAGCTGGATCGGCCTCATCGTGCAATCGATGGGTGAAGGCGTGATGACCGTCCTCTTCGGAGCACCCTTCGGACACGGTTACGGCAGGTTCGAGGGCGTCGGCCGCTGGGTAGTCTTCGCTCCGCACAACTGGTACGTCACGGTGTACCTGCGAGAAGGACTCGTCGGTCTCGGCGCGATGCTGGTCATCTTCCTGCCACGCTTCTTCGCCGGGTTGCGGGCCAACCGAGACGTCTTCGTGACCGCCCTGCTCGTGTGCTTCCTGGTCTACGGATGGACCTACTCGTGGCAGTGGTGGACGTGTCTGCCGCTCGCACTGGCGTTCTTGGACCGCGACTTCCCAGAGGCGATCTCGACGGAGACACCCGTGGTCGGCCGCTCCCGTCGCCTCCCGGTGCACGGATGACGCCCGGGACGCGAGTCCTGCACGTCCTCGGAGAACTCCGGCCGAGCGGCATGGAACGGATGCTCGTCTCCGGGGCCAGCGGCTTCGACTCGGCAGGCGTCGAGGGCCATGTCTTCGGCGTTGGCCGCAACCATCCCTTCGAGCGTGCGATCAGAGATGCCGGCTACTCCGTGCACACCACCGACAGCGCGTTGCACACCCCGGCAGGGCGACAGGTCTTGCACCGTCTCCTCGCCGAGGTCGACCCCCACGTCGTGCACATCCACACCGAAGGCCGCTACCTGCAGACCGTGCTCGCGGTCCGCAGGTCGAACAGGCGCATGCCCGTCGTGCGGACCATCCACAACGTGTTCGACGCGCGCGGCCGATGGTTCCTCCGGCGTGCCGCGCAAGCGCTCATCGCCGATCGCCTGGTCGATGCGCTGATCGCGCCGAGCCCGGACGTGGCGGCGAACGAAGCGCGTTTCGGGCGACGAGTCCGAGTGATCTACAACTGGGTGGAAGACCGCTTCTTCGAGATCGCCGCACAGCGTGCGCAGGCGTCGGTGCCGTCCACGGCTCCGATCGTGATCGTCGGGAACTGCTCGAAGATCAAAAGCCACGAAGTCGTCCTCGAGGCCGCGCTCCTCGGCAACCTCAGCGTCGTGCACGTGGGTTCCGAGGACGACGTGGCACCGGCGGAACGGGAACTCCTCGAGCGACTCGACCAGGTGGGCCTCCTGGCCGGTCGCGGGGTCGGCGATCCGGCAGCGGCACTCCTCGCCGGACGTGTGTTCGCCATGCCGAGCCGTCACGAGGGCATGCCGGTCGCGCTCGCCGAAGCGTTGGTCGTCGGCCTCCCCGCCGTCGTGTCCGACGTCCCAGGACTCCGGTGGGCTGCCGGGCAGGGAAGCGTCGTGGCGCTCGGGAGCCGGGAACCGGCAGAATGGACCGAACGGCTCCGCGAGTCAGCCGGAGCGGGAAGCGCTCCGACGATCGACTTCCGCGCGGCCAGGGGAACATCCGAGTACGCCGAGGTCTACCGAGCCGTCACCACTCGACGAAGAAGGTCTGCGCAGTGATCCGACGGGCACTTGCATCGATCAGACGGCGACGTTGGTTCAGTTCCCTCCCGACCACCGTGTCCTGTGGAGAGGATCTGCGCTTCGGCGCACGGGTCCGACTCTGGGCTCCGAGGTCCCTGACGATCGGCTCGGACGTCCACCTCGGCTCAGACGTGCGCATCGAGGTCGACGGCAGCATCGGGGACGGTGTGCTGATCGCGAACCGAGCGGCGATCGTCGGCCGACGCGATCACGACATGTCAGTCGTGGGTGTGCCGATCACTGCGACGCCCTGGGTCGGAGACACCCCCGCCCTGAGCACCGCCACCACGATCGGCAGTGACGTCTGGATCGGATTCGGCGCGATCGTGCTGTCCGGTGTGTCCGTTGGCGACAGCTCCGTCATCGCGGCTGGTTCGGTCGTGACTCGGGACGTGCCGCCGAACACCGTCGTCGCGGGGAACCCGGCGCGAGCGCTCGGACCGCGGTTCGGTGAAGGAGAACTGACCGTCCACTGGCACGCGCTGCGCCGCCGGGGTGTCCGGCTCGCCGAGGATCCGGCGATGGGTAGGGCCGATGGCTGACCCCTCCCCACGGATCTTCTACGTGCCGAACGAGTTCGGCGGCTTCCGCCAACTTGGCTTCCGTGACCCGTTGGAATCATTGGTACGAGCGGGCCAGGTCGCCGAGCTCGCGACCTTCAGCGTTCTCGACGCGATCCGGAACGGCGGCGACGCCGAAGCTCATCGGAAGGAGCTCGTCCGACGGGTGACGGACTTCCAGCCGGACATCCTGCTCATGCAGCACCTCGGCCACACCGGCCTGCGGCGACAGCACTTCGCATCGCTGCGTCAGGCCTGCCCGCGGGACTTCATATACCACGAGGCGGACCCCTACTCGAGGCGCCTCCATCCCATCCCTCCCGAGGCACGGGCAGCAGCACGGGTTGCGGACGTCGTCTTCACGGTCGGCAGCGGCGTGTTCAGCGACAACTTCCGGCGAGCGGGGAGCGCGAACGTCCGCTGGATCCCGTCGGCCTACGAACCGACCAGGACCTCGAACTTCGACCGTCCGGTTCGCCAGGACCGTCCCTACGACGTCGTCATCGTCGCCAACCGGAACCGACCTCGGTTCAGGGGCCTGCCGGACTGGCGCGAGCGGATCCGGTTCGTCGAACTGATGCAGCAGCACTTCGGAGAACGACTTGCTGTGTACGGAAGAGGCTGGGACGGCCCGACAGCGAAGGGGCCCGTGCCCTTCGAAGCGCAGGACGAAGCAATCACCTCGGGCTGGGTCAGCGCGAACTGGGACCACTTCGCATCCGAAGCGTCATACTTCTCCAACCGGTTGCCGATCTCGCTCGCCGCCGGATCCATCCACGCGACGACCGACCACCCCGGCTACGACCAGCTCTTCCCGGCGCAGACCCGCCGGTTCCTGGTGCGCGGTCGGACTCCCGAGGCGCTCATCGGTTCCGTCGAGCGTGTGTTGGCCGACACCACGACGGAAGACCGGCTCGGAGCCATCGCAGCCGGGCGTGAGTTCGCAGCGGAGCACTTCCGACAGGACGACCTCATGGTCCAGATGATGAACTGGCGCACGCAGTGGATCGATCCGGGTGATGCTCGGTCCGTGTGGGCAGCTGAGCGGGGAGGTCGAGCATGAGGATCGGGCCGATCAGGACGCTTCCGCTGCGCGCATCCCTCCGGATCGAACGGGGCATGAACGCGCGAGACCTGCAGCGTGGTAGTGGTGATGCGACGCCACCGGACGGATGGGTGCCGCCGCGGAACCTGCTCGGGCTCCGCGTCCGTGTGGACCCATACCCGGATCTCGGACATCAGCTGTCAACGTGGATCGCCGGCTACCTGTGGTCCGCGGACCTCGGAGTGCCCTACCTCGGCGGGGACGTGACGAAGGACACGAAGGGGCTCTTCGACCTGGCACGGTCGACGGCCGGTGCACCCTCTGAAACTGTGGTCGAGCGTCGCATCGCAGCGACCGGGTTCGAGTACGAGGACTGGGCGCTTCCTGCGCTCCAGCGGGCGACGAGTCGGGTCGCCTCCCGCTCCAGCCGACCGTGGGTCGGACGGCTGGCGGTGGACCAGCGTCGCTGGGACCAGACGCCGGCGGCCGAGCCGCTGCGTCGAGCCCTCCTCGGTGGGTACCTCGGTGAACAGTTCAGACAGATCGAGGCGAACGCGGACTACATCGCGGTCCACGCACGACGTGGAGACATCGGGCCGGAATCACATCCTGATCGCTGGATCGGTCTCGCTTACTACCAACGGCTGATCGCCGAGATCAGGACCGTTCCCGCGCTCGCGCACATGCCGGTCAGGCTCTTCACCTCGGGCGATGCAGCAGACCTGCGTGACCTCAACGCCATCGGGGTCACGATCTCCAACGGCGGCGAGCGCGACCAAGACTTCATCGAGATCGCGGCCGCACGGGTCGTCGTGGCGGCTCCGAGTTCCTTCGGGTTCCTCGCCGCGCTCGTGTCGAGAGCCCCCGTGATCGCCCGCGTCCCCTGGTGGCACCACATCCCGGACACCGGTCGTTGGATGGCGTACCAGGCGGGCCAAGAGCTCGACGCCGCTCGACTCGACGGCCTGATCTCCGGTGCCGCTTCGTGACATCGAACGGACGGCGCCTCATGGCCGGGGCCTCGTGGGTGTACGGGCTGCAACTCCTGACGGTCGTTGTGCAACTCGCGTACGCAGCGCTGACCTCGCGGCTCGCCGAACCCGGGGTCTTCGGCGCGTACAGCGTCGCGCTGTCGATCGCGGCGCTCGTCAACCTGCTGGGGTCCGGTGGGCTGTCGCAGACAGCTGCTCGAGCGCCGGACGCGGAGCGGTCGTCGACACGACCCCTCGCCACCTACGCGTTGCTCCTGGGAGTGGCCGCGGCGCTCTTCACCCTCGCCACGGCAGATCTTTGGAGTGCATTCTGGGGCGCACCGCAGGCCTCCGGCGCTGTGCGACTCCTCGCGGCGAGTGCGCTCGTGATGCCGTTCCTCAGCCTGAGTACTGGCTTGCTGCGCCGCCAAGGGGTCTTCCGCCAAATGGCGATCGCCACCTTCGCCGCCAACGTCGTCGGGATGATCGTCGGTGCGGCTGCAGTACTCGTTTTTCGGAGCCCCGAGTCCCTGGCCGTCTCGGCGATCGTCGGGCAATGGGGCACGTTGCTCTGGGCAGTCACCCGACTCCGCGGCGGTCTGCTCCCCGGCCGACTCGCCCTCCGATCGGACAACGTCCAGTTCAGCACGAAGCTCGTCGCGGTGTCCGTGTTCCAGTACATCTCCGGCAACGCCCCACGATGGAGCGTCAGCCAGTTCGTCGGAGCCGGCGTGCTCGGCGCATGGAACCGGGCTGACGTCCTGTCGACGATCCCGTTCTCGCAGCTGCAGAACGCGCTGATGCAGGTGATCTACCCGGAGTTCCGTCGCTACGAGGTTGGCAAGTCCGCCGCGAGAGCCGCGTGGCTGGACATGCTGACCCTCGTCGCATGGCTCACCCTGCCGGTCGGTGCTGTGATCGCCGGCGTGGGGCCGGAAGTCGTCCGCCTCGCGCTCGGGCCGGGTTGGGAACTCGCCGGCCAGATCCTGCCGCTGCTCGCAGTGCTGGGCGCCGTGCAGCCGCTGATGATCCTCCTCGCCGGCGCCCTCGAGGCCGCCGCGCTCTTCAAGGCGATCTGGCTGTCCGAAGCCGTCGCGTTCGTCCTCAGCGCCGTCGGTGTCGCGATGGTCGTGGTCCATCAGCAGTACGTCTTCGCCCTCCTCGCGCTCATCGCGGCGATGATCGGTCGGCACGTGGTGCACATCGTCCAGGCACACCGCGTCCGTGCGCTCGGCCTCCGGCAACTCGCCCTCGGGTACGCGCAGCCAGCGGTGTTCGCCCTGGTGCTCTACGGCTCACTCGTGGTGCTCGTCCACGACTTCGGCTTCGGGCCGGTCCGGGTGGCCGCAGGCCTCGTCGGCCTTGCCGTCCTCGTCGTGTGGGTGGGCGCGACGCGTCGGTCCTTCCCGCCACTGGAGATCCTCCGTCGCCGGGGGATCCTCGGGCGTGGCGGCGAGAGCCTGTCGTGAGGCTCGGAACCTCCGCAGGACGCAAGCGAGCTCGGTTCGGGCCACCGCGCTGCCGCTCGTACGGTAGATTCAGCCGATCAGGGGCCGGGAGGGCGGATGTTCCGGTCTGAACCCCTGGACGACGAAGGGGCGGCCGTGCAACCGATCTTCCTCGTCTACACCTTCCAGGACGCGGAACACCTCCGGGAACTCGTCGAAGCGCTTTCACCGTACGAAGTGATCGTCCACGTCGACGCGAAGGTCGATCTGTCCCCGTTCGCAGCCGCGGTCGAGCACTGCACGAACGTCCGGATGCTGCAGGACCGAGTGCAGGTCAACTGGGGCGGGTACTCGCAGGTCCGTGCGATCCGAGCCCTCGTGCGGAAGGGACTCGAGTTCGCGAACGACGACGACTACCTCGTCCTGCTCTCCGGCTCGGACTACCCGCTCCGAGCAGTCGACGAATTGGTCGCCCACCTCGTGGAGCACGGGGGGAGGCAGTTCATTCGCGCGTTCGAGATCTCCACGAGCGAAGAGAAGTACCGCAGACAGGTCGACCGACGGCATCACCGCGACATGCGTTTCCTGTCAACCCGGACCGGCAACCGAGTCCTCCGCAAGGCCCGCAACGGCATCATCCGACTCATCGACGGCCCCCTGAGCACGAAGCGCTCCCCGGTTCCTCCTGACGGGCTTCGTATCGGTCACGGCGGGACGCACTTCGCGGTGACAGCGGCGTGTCTCCGCGAGATGGAAGCGCTCGTGACGCCGGAGGTCGAGTGGTACTTCGCGGCGATCTTCTGCCCGGAGGAGAAGTTCTACCAGTCCCTGATCATGCGCACCCGCTTCGCTTCGGCGACACCGGCGAGTGGCTTCGAGGACTACGTGGGCCCGGGGAACTGGCGCTACGCCAACCTCCACCTAATCGATCCGACTCTCATCCGGGTGTTCACCGAGGAGGATTGGCGGCAAGTAGCGTCCTCGGACAAGTTTTTCATCCGCAAGATCGTGACCGGACCGAGCACCGGTCTTCGCAGCAAGATCAAGACCGAGCGGCTGACGGCGCCCGGTCGAACTAATACGACGTGAGGACGGGAACCAGTTGCCCAAGAAGGCCTTGATCACCGGGATCACCGGACAGGACGGCTCGTACCTGGCCGAGCTGCTGCTCCGGAAGGGATACGAGGTGCACGGACTCATCCGTCGTGCCTCGACGTTCAACACCTCGCGTATTGACCACCTGTACGTGGACCCGCACAACCCCGACGCGAAGCTGTTCCTGCACTACGGAGACCTGGGAGACGGTGCGCGGCTCGTCAGCCTGCTCAGCGAGCTGAAGCCCGACGAGGTCTACAACCTCGCGGCGCAGTCACACGTGCGGGTGTCGTTCGACGAGCCGGAGCACACCGGTGACGTGACAGGCGTGGGCACCATGCGCATGCTCGAGGCGGTCCGGGTGTCCGGCATCCACACGCGCTTCTACCAGGCGTCTTCCTCGGAGATGTTCGGGGCCACCCCGCCGCCACAGAACGAAGAGACGCCGTTCTGGCCGCGTTCCCCGTACGGCGCCGCGAAGGTCTACAGCTACTGGGTGACCCGGAACTACCGCGAGGCCTACGGCATGTTCGCGGTGAACGGCATCCTGTTCAACCACGAGTCTCCGCGTCGCGGTGAGACGTTCGTCACCCGGAAGATCACCCGTGCGGTCGCTCGGATCAAGGCCGGCCTCGAGGACCACGTGTACCTCGGCAACCTCGACTCCGTTCGCGACTGGGGGTACGCCGCCGAGTACGTCGAGGGCATGTGGCGGATGCTGCAGGTCGACGAGCCGGACGACTTCGTGCTGGCGACCGGCGGCGACTTCACGGTCAAGGACTTCCTCACCACGGCGTTCTCGCATGCCGGGCTGAACTGGGAAGACCACGTCCGGTTCGACGAGCGCTACCTGCGACCGAGTGAGGTGGACGCCCTCGTCGGTGACGCCTCGAAGGCCAAGGAGAAGCTCGGTTGGGAGGCGACCGTCGACACCGCCGAGCTGGCGAGGATCATGGTCGACGCCGACATCTCGGCGCTCGAGCACGAGGGCCGTCCGTGGATCGACACCGTCCGACTCGAGAGCTGGGGTTCCTGATGGCCACGACCGACTTCACCGCCGGTCCGATCGACCGGGCTGATCGCGTCTACGTCGCTGGACACCGTGGCCTGGTGGGCTCGGCCGTCTGGCGCAAGCTCGAGTCGGAGGGTTTCACGGACATGGTCGGGCGAACCTCGTCCGAGCTCGACCTCAAGGACCGCGGCGCAGTCTTCGCCTTCTTCGCGGACCAGCAGCCGAAGCACGTCGTGCTCGCCGCTGCCAAGGTCGGCGGGATCATGGCGAACAACACCTATCCGCACGACTTCCTGAGCGAGAACCTGCAGATCCAGGTCAACGTGATGGATGCCGCGGTGGAGCACGGCGTCGAACGTCTCGTGTTCCTCGGCTCGTCCTGCATCTACCCGAAGATGGCCGAGCAGCCGATCCACGAGGACGCGCTGCTCACGGGGCATCTCGAACCGACGAACGACGCGTACGCCATCGCCAAGATCGCCGGCATCCTCCAGGTGCAGGCTGTCCGTCGGCAGTTCGGCCGTCCGTGGATCTCGGCTATGCCGACCAATCTCTACGGCCCGGGCGACAACTTCTCGCCGACCGGCTCCCACGTCCTGCCGGCGCTCATCCGCCGGTACGACGAAGCCGCTCGTAGCGGTGCATCGACGGTGGAGAACTGGGGGACCGGGGCGCCCCGTCGTGAGTTCCTGCACGTCGACGACATGGCGGCAGCGGTGTTCCATCTCATGGAGCGCTACGACGGTCCTGACCAGGTCAACGTCGGTACCGGATCGGACGTGACGATCAAGGAGATCGCGGAGACGATCGGCAAGATCGTCGGGTTCGAGGGCGAGACGGTCTGGGACACCACCAAGCCGGACGGCACCCCCCAGAAGCTGCTCGACGTGTCGAAGCTGGCGGACGCTGGATGGACGGCGCAGATCGGTCTCGAGGACGGGCTCCGCAGCACCATCGACTGGTACCGCGAACACGCGGATTCCGTCCGTCAGTGACGGTTGTCGGACGCGCGGAACCGTAGGATCGCCACATGTCCGACGCGCCCGAGTCGCGACGCACTGCAGCACGCCGGGGGTCCAGGGCCCGGATCGTCCTGTGGGTCGTCCTCGCCCTTGTCCTGATGCTGATCCTCGCCGTCGCTTGGGTCGGTGTCCGCGGCATGCTCGCAAAGGGGCACCTGGAGCGGGCCGTCGGGGACGTGGACACCCTCCGGTCCCAGCTGACCGGCGGTGACACCGCCGCCGCCCAGAAGACGGCGCGCCGCCTCGAGCACGAAGCAGCGTCGGCGCGATCGCTGACCGGTGACCCCGTCTGGGGTGCGGCGCAGTCCGTGCCGTTCTTCGGGACGAACCTGCGGGCCGTCCGCGACGTGTCGGTGATCGTCGACGATGTGGCCAGCGACGCCGTCAGTCCGGTCGCCGGCGTCCTCGGGAAGCTCGGGTCGGACTCGTTCGCGCCGAAGAACGGCAAGATCGACCTTGACCCGATCGAGGACGCGCAGCCAGCGGTCGCCGAGGCCACGAAGACGCTCCAGCAGGCACGCACCGATGCGGAGCGGATCGACACCAGTGGAACGCTGTCGCCGGTCACCACCGCCGTGGGACAGCTGCGGAACGCGCTGTCGTCAGCGTCCGAGCAGGCGGTTGCGGCGAACCGCATCGTGCAGCTCGCGCCGGCCATGCTCGGCCACGACGGGCAGCGGCGGTACCTGCTGCTCTTCCAGAACAACGCCGAACTGCGAGCCGGGGGAGGTATCCCCGGTGCGGTGGCGGCGCTCGACGCGAAGGACGGTTCGCTCCGTCTGTCATCCCAGGCCTCGAGCGGGGACTTCGGGCCATACGACGAACCGGTCCTGCCACTGACGGCTGACACGCGTGGGCTCTATGGGGAGATCACCGGGGAGTACATGCAGGATGTCACCCTCACGCCACGCTTCGACGTGTCGGCGAAGCTCGCGCGGGAGATGTGGAAGCAGAAGTTCGGCCAGCAGGTGGACGGCGTGCTCGCCATGGACCCGGTGACGCTCAGCTTCATCCTCAAGGCGACCGGCCCCGTGCAGTTGCCGACCGGAGACACTCTGACCTCCGACAACGCGGTGCAGCTGCTGCTCAGCGACGTCTACGCCAAATACCCCGATCCGGCGGTGCAGGACGCCTTCTTCGCGTCCGCCGCCAGCGCGGTGTTCGCCAAGGTTTCTTCGGGCGGGTTCGACACGAAGGCCTTCGTGTCTGCGCTGACCCAGAGCGCTGGTGAGGGTCGCCTGCGGCTCTGGAGTGCGGACAAGGCCGAGCAGCGCCGCATCAGCGGGACACCGGTGGCCGGCGAGCTGCCGACGGCGACCGCGGACTCGAGCCAGTTCGCCGTCTACCTGAACGACGGCACCGGCGCGAAGATGGACTACTACCTCGACAAGAGCGTCTCCGTCGGCAGCTCGGTGTGCCGGAAGGACGGGCGTCCGACGTCCGTCGTCCAGATCACCATCAAGAACACGGCACCGGCCGATGCCGCGACGAGCCTGCCGCGGTACGTGACGGGTGGCGGCGACTTCGGCGTCGAGCCCGGCAAGATCAAGACCCTGCTCGCCGCGTACGCACCCGAGGACGCGATCTTCCTCGGTGCCACGAAGGACGGCAAGACGACCGCCGTGCAGACGGCGACCGACGGCGGGCACCCCGTGGCCCAGCTGCAGACCATGCTCGCCCCCGGCGAGAGCCTGACCTACCGCGTCGCGTTCCTCGGCGAGGCCAAGTACGCGAAGGCAGCGGTGCAGGCGAACTCGACTCCCGGTGTCCGGCAGACCGAGACGAAGCCCCTCACGTTCGACTGCGAGCAGCCGCTCGCCGCTGGCTGACATCGGAAACTCCGGAAAGCGAACCGCGGAGTGCCCCCACTCCGAGGGGCAGAAGACCAACCTGTCCGGGTCCAAAGGCGCTTGATCTGACGCACAGCGTGTTCTGGTCCTCACCATGAGGGCCTCTCAACTGGGGTTTCTGGCATCTGAAGCCTCGATCGATCGTCGGGAGGGCCGTGCGGCGGGCAGTGAACGCGGATGAACACACGTCGACCAATGACCAAAATCCACGTGATCTGGTACCAAGCTGGGAAACTCCGCTAGATTGAGACAACTTCGCCATAACAACCGCCATTTCTGTGGCTGGGGTCAACCACCGGCGGACAGCGGGCTCTGGGTGTCAGGGTCTGGATTTTCAGATCTTTAGGGGAACCATTCATGAAGAAGCTCATCGCAGCGGTGGTGCTGGCTGGCGCCGCACTGCTCGCCACTCCGGCCGTCGCCAACGCCGCCGGCTACACGCCTGACTCCGACGTCTCCGTCTCCGGCACTGCCGTCGCCGGTGGCACCGCGGCCGTGAGCTTCACGCCGGGTGCGTTCCAGGACAACGAGACCGTCAACGTCCAGGTCACCGGTGCCGGTGCGGTCACGCTCGGCGCGCTGCCGACCACGACCGTCTCGAAGACCTACACGGCCGCCTCGGACGGCTCGCTCGTCGTCAAGGTCACGTTCCCCCAGGGCGCCTCGGGCACCTACAACCTGACGGCCACCGGCGCCACGTCGGGTGTCGTCGGCTTCGCGGCCTTCACCGTCGCCCCGGCTGATGCTGCTGCGGTTCCCGCCGCTGGCGCTGGCAACGGCACCGACGGCACGCTGGCCTTCACGGGTTCGACCGTCTCCGCCCTGGCCCTCTGGGTCGCCGGCGGCGCAGTCGTCCTCGGTGGTGGCCTCCTGCTGGTCCGCGGCTCGGTCCGCCGCCAGCGTGAGTCCGTCTGAGTCTCAACGCACTGAACGAAGCCCCCGGAGCATCTGCTCCGGGGGCTTCTTCGTGTGCGGGGATGGTCGTCAGCGCCGCCGAGCCGCCCGGCTGAGCAGCAGCACCCCTGCCACGGCCCCCAGGACCGCCCCCACGCCGTTCGCGACGACGTCGTCGATGGTCGCGGTGCGTGCGGGCAGGAACAGCGCCTGGCCGGTCTCGATGCACGCGCTGACGACGAGCCCCGCGGCGATGGCGGCCCACCACCACCGCGCACCGGCGAGCAGCACCACGAGCAGGCCGAGCGGCACGAAGTAGACCACGTTCGCCAGGGACTCGACGGCGGCGTAGTCGATGCGCTCCGGTAGGCCGTGACGGTGCGCGGCTTCGAGGACCCGGGTGAGCCACGGGCCTCCTGCGGCGTCGACGGGGGAGCCCCAGAACCCGACGAGCACCAGGGCGACGCCGTAGGCGATCGCCAACCCCGTCGCGAACCGACGGCTGCGCCAGGTGGCCGGGGCGCGGTCGTCGACGCGGGGCTTGTCGGAGGTCACGTGCCGACGCTAGCGAGTCGCGCCTCCAGGCAGGTGTCCGCACCATCTCGTCCCCCGATCGCGGCGATCCGGAAAACGAGTACCCCGATCCTGGCGCTGTACCCCGGAAGTGCGACGCACCTGCCCGGAAATCCGGGGCTGCCCGATGGATGGCATTGACGAAACCCGTGAATCGACGGGCCTGGCTGGCGATCCCCTCGGCACTTCTCGTAGCGTTCTGGTGTCAGCAGATGTACCCCGGATCGTGAAGGAGAGCGACATGAGCATCACCGTGAACAACGCGACGCAGGCCGAGGTCACCCTCGACACCGACACCGTGGACACCATCGCGATCCTCGAAGCCGATGCAGCGCTCTCGACGCGTCCCAAGCGCGCCAAGGTCACCTGGGTGCAGGAAGACCAGGGCGAGTGGATCGCCGGCTACGGCGGGTACTTCGGCGGCAGCGTCGACAAGCGCGACGACCGCTACGTGGCCTCCGACACCTTCGGGCTCGTCGTGGGCGAGTTCTCCTCCCTCGAAGAGGCGCAGACCAAGCTCGAGGACCAGCTCCACGTCATGCTCCCGCCGGTCATCCGGCCGGTCGAGTGACGACAGCGGACACCAGCTCCACCGGCGTCGACCGCGACGCCCGCACCACCCGGAACCACCGGCACCACGCAGCACAGCACGAAGGAGCAGGACCATGAGCACGACCGTCGCCCACCGCCAGCAGGCCGAGGTGACCCTGGACACCCAGACGATCGAGGTCATCGCCGAGATCGAGGCCCAGGTCGTGGCTCCCGTGCAGGCAGCCCCGGTCCGCATCTCGTGGGCCCAGGCCGACTCGGGCCTGTGGGTCGCGAACTACGGCGGCTACTACGGCGGCACCGTCGACCGTCAGGGCAGCCACTTCTTCGTCGCCGACACCTTCGGTGCGTACGTCGGGGACTTCCGTTCCCTCGACGAAGCGAAGGCGCGCCTGGCCGAGCGCCTGCACGTGCTGCTGCCGGACGTCATCCGTCCGACCGCTTGATCCGCTGCTGATCGCTCGTTGATCCTCGACCCCCCGCCGGCCTGCCGGCGGGGGTTCTTCCGTGCGCCCGGGGCGCGACCGGACCGTGCCGGGCGCGGTCAGGTGCCCGGCTGCGGCGTGGCCCCTGAACGAGTGGTCCCCCCTATTGGGGACCCCGGTTGTCCCCATCAGAACCCGAGGAACTGCCAGGATCAACCTGGCGCCAACGACCGTTCTCCCTGATCCTCCGGTCGGTTTCGGTGCCCGCATCGTCTCGACCCGAAAGTGATCATGCAGCGTACGAACCCGGGCACCGCTGTGCCCGCCGACGGTCCCGACCGTCCTGCCGGCACCCGTGCCACCCGCCGACCCGGCCTGCGCGCCGTCGCCGTGCTCGGAGCCGCGCTCCTGGTGGGCACCGGGTTGACCGCGACCTCCGCGGTCGTCGCGGCCGCGCCGGCCTCGGCCGTCAGCGCCACGAAGGACGGCGCCATGGTCTGCACCCCGCAGGAGACGCTGTACGCGATCGACGGCACGGGCAAGGTCGTCGCGGTCGACATCAGCACCGGGGCCTCGCGGGGCACCACCGCCGACGTCACGAACCTCGGCACCGGCGCGAACAACGGTCTCGGCATCTCGCGCGAGGGCGTCTCGATGTTCGCCGCGTCGAACAACCAGACCGCGACCCTGCGGCAGTTCGACCCGAAGACCGGTGTCGCGTCCGACCCGGTCGCGACGGACAAGACGCGCACCGTCATCCGGGGCGCGGTCAATCCGGTGACGGGGATCTACTACTACGGCGACAACACCGGGTGGCTCGGCGCGTACGACCCGTCGACGGGCAAGTACCTCGGCCAGGTCGGTCAGATCGACGGGCTCACGAAGCGCAACGCTGCGGACACCGCGAACGCCAACGGCGACTTCGCGTTCAGCTCGCGCGGCCTGTTCTTCGTCGTCGCGGCGAACAAGGTCTACCGCGTCAACGTCGACCAGGTGCCGGCGACCGCGGGCACCACGGCGATGAGCACCACCGAGATCGCGACCCTGCCGGCGAGCACGAACAGCCCCGGCATCGCGTTCTCGTCGGACGGCTACCTCTACGTCTCGAACACCGTGACGACCAACAGCGTGGCGACGACCACGATCTACCAGCTCGACCCGACCTCGGGCAAGGAGGTCCGCAGCTTCCCCATCGTCGGCAACTACGCCGCGAGTGACCTGGCGAGCTGCAACTACGCCGACACCGTGACCGGTGCTGCGAGCGTCGACCAGCGTTGGAGCAGCGGCGACCAGTTCGCCCTGGCCATCAGCGGGGGCGGCATCGACCCGGCGACCGCGGGCGTCTCCGGCACCACGACCGGTTCCGCCACGGGCGTGCAGGCGCAGAAGGCCGGCGCGGTCCTGACGACGCCGAACAAGGACTACACGGTCAAGCAGACCGCCGCGGGCACCACCGACCTGGCGAACTACGACACCACGTGGAAGGCGGTCGACCAGACGACCGGCACGACCGTCGCCAGCGGCACCGGCACCACGGGGACCTTCACGTTCCCGGCGGCCACCACCGCGGACGGCACCGACGTCCTGGTCACCTTCACGAACACGCTGAAGGCCACGCACGTCACCACCAGCAGCGACACCGCCACGACCCCCACCGGCACGGCGCTGTCGGTGCCGGCCTCCTCGGGCGTGCTCGCGAACGACCGCGGCACCGGCCTGTCCGTCGTCTCGAACACCACGCCGGCGCACGGCACCGCCACGGTCGCCGCCGACGGCTCGTACACGTACACCCCGGCCGGCGGGTTCTCCGGCTCGGACACGTTCCAGTACACGGCGAAGGACTCCTCCGGGCAGACCTCGACCAGCACCGTGACCGTCGCCGTCGCACCGAAGGGCTCCGACGACGCGTACAGCGTGCACGCGGGCACCGTGCTCAAGGTGAACGCCGCGGACGGCGTCCTGACGAACGACCGCGGGTCCGACCTGACCCTGACCGGCAACGGCCAGCCGTCGCACGGTCTGGTGAAGATCGGCCCCAACGGGTCGTTCTCCTACGGCGCTGACAAGGGGTACTCCGGCCCGGACTCGTTCACGTACACGGCGAAGGACGGCTCCGGCGCGACCGTCACGGCGACCGTGGGGCTCACCGTGCTGCCCACCGCGACGGCCGACGCCGTCACCGCGACGGCCGGGTCGACGACGACCGGCAACGTGCTGACGAACGACCTGGGCACCGGCCTGACGGTCACCGGCAGCAGCGCCCCCGCGCACGGCTCGGCGACGGTGCGTCCCGACGGCTCGTACTCGTACACCCCGGCAGCCGGGTTCTCCGGCACCGACTCCTTCACCTACACCGTGACCGACGGCAGCGGCGGGACCGACACCGTCACGGTCACCGTGCAGGTCGCCCCGGCCGCACAGGACGACACCGTCAAGGTCGCCGCGGGTGGCACGGTCATCGCCGGCACCCGCGCGACCGGTGTGCTCGGCAACGACTCCGGCACCGGGCTCACCGTGGCGTCGAACACGTCCCCCTCGCACGGTGCGCTGACGCTCGACAAGGCCACCGGCACGTTCACGTACACGCCGGCCGACGGGTACTCCGGCCCCGACGCGTTCACGTACACGGCCGTCGACGGCTCCGGCTCGCCGAGCACCGCGACCGTCACCATCACGGTCAACCCGACCATCGGCGCCGACACCGCGTCGACCGACTCCGGCACACCGGCGACGATCGACGTGCAGGGCAACGACCGTGGCTCGGACCTCGAGACCACGATCGTCACCGGTCCGTCCCACGGCACGGCCGTCGTCGCAGCGGACGGTTCGGTCGAGTACACGCCGACCGCCGGCACGTCCGGCACCGACTCGTTCGCCTACACGGTGACCGACGGCAGCGGAGTCACCACCGGTGCGGCGACCGTCACGATCACCGTGCGACCCGTCGCGACCGCCGACACGGTGTCGACCCGGGCCGACGAGGCGCTGACGATCGACGCCGCCACCCTGACCGGCAACGACCGGGGCACGGGGCTGACCATCACCGACGTGACCGCCGGCGGGGCCGCCGGCAACGGCAACGGCACCGGCAACGGCGCCGGCACCGGCACCGGCGAGACCGGCGCCGCCCGCGGCAGCGTCACGCTCGACCGTGCCACCGGCCGTGTCGTCTACACCCCGGCCGACGGCTTCTCGGGCACGGACAGCTTCACCTACACGGTGACCGACGCCGCAGGCCGCTCCACCACCGGCACGGTCACGGTCGTCGTCGGCCCCCGCGCCACGGCCGACACCGCCACCGCCACGGCCGGGTCGACCCTGACGGTCGCGAAGGGCGACGGCGTGCTCGCGAACGACCGGGGCACCGGCCTGACCGCGGCCGTCGACCAGCAGCCCGCACACGGCGCGGTCGAGCTCGCGGCGAACGGCTCGTACACGTACACGCCGAAGGACGGCTTCTCGGGCACGGACACCTTCACCTACACGGCGACGGACCCCGCCGGCCGAACCACCACCGGCACCGTGACGGTCACGGTCCGCCCCGGCGCGGAGCCCGACACCGTCACCGTCGCGGCGGGTGGCAGCACCACGGTCACCTCCGGCGCCCTGACGGGCAACGACCACGGCACCGGCCTGACCGTCGTGTCCGTCACCGACGGGAAGAACGGCACCGCGACCCGCAACGACGACGGCACGATCACGTACACGCCGAAGGACGGCTTCTCGGGCACGGACACCGTCACCTACACGGTGACGGACCCGTCGGGTGCCATGAACACCGGCACCGTGACGGTCACCGTCACCCCGGTCGCCGGCGGCGGTTCGACCTCGGCCGAGGCCGACGCCACCACCACCGTGCCGGCCGGCACCGGCCTGCTCGACGGCGGGAAGGGCACCGACCTGGCGGTCACCGACCACACCGAGCCCTCGCACGGCGAGGTCACGGTCGACGAGGACGGCTCGTACACGTACAAGCCCGAGCCGGGCTACTCCGGCCCGGACGGGTTCGACTACACGGTCACCGACGGCTCCGGCACGTCCACCACGGGCACCGTGACGATCATCGTCGCCCCGAAGGCCGCCGCAGACACCGCGACCACGAGCGCCGCGACCCCGGTCGACGTCGCCGTCACCGGCAACGACTCGGGCACCAAGCTGGCCGTCACCGCCGTGTCGCAGCCCGGCCACGGCACCGCCACGATCACCGGCGCCACGACGGCCGGCGGAACCGACGGCGGCGCGACCGCTGCCAGCTCGGTCACGTACACGCCCGCCGACGGGTTCTCCGGCACGGACACGTTCACCTACACGGTGACCGACCCGACCGGCGGCACCGCGACGGCGACCGTCACCGTGACCGTCACGCCGACCGCGGTCGCCGATGCCCTGCGCACCGCGGCGAACACCGCGCTGCCGATCAGCGGCGCGACCCTGACCGGCAACGACCGCGGCACCGGCCTCGCCGTCACCGCGCACGGCCGCGCCGAGCACGGCACCGTGACCGAGGGCACCGAGCCCGGCTCGCTCGTCTACACCCCGGCCAAGGGCTTCTCCGGCGCGGACACGTTCGAGTACACGGTGACCGACGGCGCCGGACGGACCTCGACCGCGACGGTCACGGTCGTCGTCGGCGTCGCCGCGATCGACCACTGGCACACCATGTCGACGAACCGCAGCATGCGCATGTCCGCCGACAGGGGCGTGCTGGTCGGCGACTCCGGTCGTGGGCTCTGGGCCGCCATGGAGACGAAGCCGTTCAACGGGAAGCTGTCGCTCGAGAAGGACGGCTCGTACGTCTACACGCCCACGTCGAACTGGTCCGGCCGTGACTGGTTCACGTACTCGGCCAACGACTCCGACGGCACCGCGGCGTTCGCGCGCGTCATCATCGACGTCGCCCCGTCCGCGAAGGACGACAAGGCGACGACCACGGCCGGCAAGACGGTCCGGGTCGTCGGCCACGGCGTGCTCGGCAACGACCACGGTGACGCCCTGACGGTCGTCGCGGTGGGTCAGGCCCGTCACGGCACGGCCTCCATCGCCGCCGACGGGACGTTCGTCTACACGCCGGCGAAGGGCTTCTCGGGTACCGACACCGTCACGTACCGTGCGCAGGACTCGATGGAGCAGCAGGTCGACGCCACCGTCACGATCACGGTCGGCATCGCCGCAGCGGACGACACCGGGCACACCGTGTCCGGCACGCCCGTCACCCGTGACGCCCGTCACGGGCTGCTCGCCGACGACCAGGGCACCGGCCTCACCGCGGCCCCGGCACGGAAGCCCGCCCACGGCACCGTCGCCATCCAACGGAACGGCGCGTACGTCTACACCCCGGCCGCCGGCTTCACCGGCACGGACGCCTTCACCTACACGGTGACGGACGCCTCGGGGCAGACGGCAACCGCCACCGCGACCATGACCGTGGTCGCCGCGGCGGTCGCCACCGACGACTCCGCCACCGGGATCGTCGGACACCGGGTCGTCGTGGATCCGCTCGACAACGACTCCGCCACCGGCGGCGCCACGTTCGAGCCCGGCACGCTGCACCTGCTCCACCCCGAGTCCGGCGCACCGACCGACCGCGTGGTCGTCGCCGACCAGGGCACGTGGACCATCCGCGACGGCCGGGTCGTCTTCACCCCTCGGGACGGCTTCACCGGAACCACCTTCGTCGGTTACGTGGTCACCGACAGCGCGGGACAGACGGTCACCGCGACCGTCACGGTCACGTTCCCGACCGGGCTCGCCGCGATCGTGCACGGTACCGAGCTCGCCTTCACGGGCGTGACCGGGCTGGTCGGCCTCGGGCTCGCGGCACTCGCGCTCATGCTGGCGGGCGTGCTCCTGGTGACCCGACGACGGATCGCGGTCCGCGTCGCGCCGGGCATCCGCCGCAGCGCACGTCCGTAACAGGGCACCGGACTGGAGGCCCGGATCACCGCAGCAGACCCGCTGCGGTGATCCGGGCCTCCTGTCCGCGCGCGGGGCGCGACCGCCTACGCGACGGGCGCGATGAGCTGCGGTCCGTCGTTCCGCACGCTGTTCACCGTGCGGGAGACCTCGTACTGCGCGAGGCCCGCGGCCACCGTCAGCGACTCGTGGTCGAGCAGGGCCAGCAGGTCGTCGGCGTGCAGGTCGCCGCCGAGCCAGTCGTCGTAGCCGTCGGGCGTCAGGAACGCCGGCATGCGGTCGTGGACCTCGCCCGGAGCGACGTGGGCGTCACGGGTGATGATCGCGAGCGACAGCCGCCACTTGTCCGGGTCACCCTCGGGCTTCGTGGGGTCGGGCCAGGCGCTCACGACGCCGGCCATCGCCAGGGCGCCGCCGGGTTCGTGCACGAAGTGGGGTTCCTTGCCGTCCTCGCGCACCACCCACTCGTAGTACCCCTGCGCCGGGACGATGCAGCGGTTCGTGGCGAAGGCCCGCTTGAACATGCCGCTCGTCGCGACCGTCTCGATGCGGGCGTTGATCGGCTTCGGGCGCTGCTTCTGGAAGTCCTTCGCCCAGCTCGGCACGAAGCCCCAGCTGATCTGCGGCAGCTCCCGTTCGCCGTGCCGCTGGCGGACGGCGTACACGGGGTCGGTCGGGGCGACGTTCCAGCTCGGGGCGAGGCCGGGGTGCACCTCGCCGGTGTCCTCGTCGACGTGCTCGGTCCGGGCGGCGAGCTCGCCCATGAGCTCGGGCAACAGATCAGCCGTGGTGTCGGAGACGACGAACCTTCCACACATGCGCCCAGTGTGCCCGCCACCGCCGACAGTGGTGCGCGTCGGGGTGCGCCTCGGGCTCGTCGGTTCGCCCAGTGAGCAGAAGACGTCGGGTGCGGCTGCGCGACTCGACGTCTTCTGCTCACTCGATCGGGCGTGCGGGGGCCTCGGGGACGGGCTCGAGGGACTCGGCGGCCAGGCGGGCTCGTTCGGAGCGGCCGAGGTGGACGAAGTACTCCGACAGCCCGATTGCGTAGACCGCGATCCAGAGCACGTGGAACCAGCTGACGAGCCCGAGGACGAACGCCCCGAGGACGGCGACGACACCCGAACCGAGCAACGGTGTGACGCGGGCGAGCGTGCCGATCAGCCCCCGCCGCAGCAGGACCGTGTCGGTGCGGACGATGTCGCGGTGTTCCGGCAGGACCGGCACCGGACGACGCTGCACGTACAGCTGCGTGGCGCCCCGCGCCGCGAGCTGCCACGAGGGCCGCACCTGCCGGCCGTTGATCGTGGTCGAGGGGTCCGGCGGCCCCCACGTCGGGATGCACGCGAAGGTGAGCAGTCCGACGCCGAGCGCCAGGAGTACCATCGCGACCACACTGCGGACCGGGGTGGTCCCCGTCCAGTCGACCCGGGCCTCCAGGACGGCCATGCCGGCCAGCGCGACGACCGCCGCGAAACCGGACCACCGGGCAGCGCGACGGACGCGTGCCGGATCCAGCACGTCCGTGACGTGCCGGCGGAAGACCTGCCAGCCGAGCATGAACATCCATCATGTCTACCCGCTGAGGGTGCCGGGTGCCCGGACGCTCGCCTCCGCAGCCCCCACCCGGACACGCCCGAGCGCTCCCCGCCCCGAGCCATCGCACCCGCGACGTGGTGCTGCCGCTCAGGATTCGTCCAGGCGAGCACGGTGACCTCGGACCATGAGTCTCGACATCGTCTACACCGCCGCTGCCCACGCCACCGGAGGCGGCCGCGACGGACACGTCCGCAGCGAGGACGACCGGCTCGACCTCGACACCCGTCCGCCCAAGGAGATGGGCGGCAGCGGCGAGGGTACGAACCCAGAGCAGCTCTTCGCCGCCGGGTACGCCGCGTGCTTCCTCGGCGCCCTGCACGCCGCCGGCAAGGAGCTCGAGGTCGACACCACCGGCGCCGAGGTCTCCGCCGAGGTCGGCATCGGCGGCACCGGCAACGGCGCCTTCGGTCTCGCGGTCGAGCTCGACGTCTACGCCCCGAACGCCCCGCAGGAGCAGCGCCAGCGCCTGGCCGAGCGTGCACACGAGATCTGCCCGTACTCGAACGCCACCCGCGGCAACATCACCGTCACGCTGTCCATCGTCGACTAGCGTTCCGCCGGTGGTCACCGACACGACGCGCTGCCCCTGCCTGAGCGGCAACCCCTACGGGGAGTGCTGCGGCCCCCTGCACGCCGGGGCCGTGGCGCCGACCGCGGAACGGCTCATGCGCTCCCGCTTCAGCGCCTTCGCGCTGGGCCTGCCGGAGTACCTGCTGCTCACCTGGCACCCGCGCACCCGCCCGGCGGGTCTCGAGTTGGACCCGACCCAGCGCTGGACCCGGTTGGACGTGCTGGCGACCACCTCGGGAGGCCCGTTCGACTCCCACGGCACCGTCACGTTCCGCGCGTGGTGGCGTTCCGACGACGAGCGCGGCACGCTCGAGGAGACGAGCGACTTCGTCCGCGAGCAGGGACGATGGTTCTACGTGGACGGCGTGGTCGCCTGACGACTGCGCACCACGCCAGCTGACAGGAGCCCACATGCCCGCACGCGACCTCACCCGCTTCGGCAACCGGACCACGGCCGCCGAGGTCGTCGACGGCCTCGACCTGACGGGGCGCACGGCGGTCGTCACCGGTGCTGCGTCCGGCATCGGCGTGGAGACCTCCCGAGCGCTCGCCGGAGCCGGGGTGCGCGTGACGCTCGCGGTGCGGGACATCGATGCCGGACGACGGGTGGCGGACGACATCGCCCGGACGACGGGGACGGAAGCACCGGCCGTCGTCGAGCTGCACCTGGACCGTCCGGCTTCCGTCGAGGCCTTCACCGCAGCGTGGTCGGGGCCGCTCGACGTGCTCGTCGCCAACGCGGGCATCATGGACGCGCCCGAGTCGTACACGCCCGCCGGGTGGGAGTCACACTTCGCGACCAACCACCTCGGGCACTTCGCCCTCGCGCTCGGGCTGCACGACTCCCTGGCCGCCTCGGGTTCAGCACGGATCGTCTCGGTGTCGTCGAGCGGACACGGTGGTTCGCCCGTCGTGTTCGACGACCTCTTCTTCCGCCGGCGTCGCTACGAGCCCGGCCTCGCGTACGGGCAGTCGAAGACCGCCAACGTGCTGTTCGCCGTCGCCGCCAGCCGCCGGTGGGCCGCCGACAGCATCACCGCGAACGCCCTCATGCCCGGCGGGATCTGGACCGGGCTGCAGAAGCACTGGGACCCGGAGGTCCTGGCCGCCACGAAGATCGCCGCGGCCGACGCCGTGAAGTCCCCGGAGCAGGGAGCCGCGACCTCGGTCCTGCTCGCCACCGCACCGGAACTCGACGGAGTCACGGGTCGGTACTTCGAGGACTGCCACGAAGCAGCGGTGGTGGAGCGGATCGAGGACGGCCTGCACGGGGTGCTGCCCTGGGCACTCGATCCGGACCAGGCCGATCGCCTGTGGGACGTCTCCGTCGCGCTGCTCGACGCCGAGGCGCGGTCCCGCCGCTGAGTGAGGGTTGCCGGCGCCGGCTAGCTGCCGATGACGGCGGGCAGGTCGACCGCGGTGCGCATCGCCCGGCGGACCCCGGCCTCGTCGGGGAGAATCTCGTCCTCGTCACCGGTCAGGAAGAACCGGATCTGCCCGATCGCCTGCTCGGTGAGCATGTCGAGGCCGTTCAGCACACGGCCACCGGCGTCGGTCCACCGGCTGGCGACGACGGTGGGCCACGGTTCGTAGGCGACGTCGAACAGCACGGCGTCCGGCCCCGACGGACGGAACTCGAGCGGGTCGGCGGCACCACCCGGCAGCGTCGAGAGGACGAACCCGTGGTGCGTGCCGGCGAGTTCGCTCAGGGGGTGCACCTCGAGCGTCACCCCGAGCCGGACGGCCAGGTCGACCAGCGCACGCGTCTTCGCGGTGTCACGGACGAACACCCGGACGAGCGACGCCCCGAGCCGCACGGCAGCGGTCAGGGCGCTCGCCGCAGTGGCTCCGCCGCCCAGGATCGTGGCCTCGCCGGGCAAATGTCCGAGCGCCTCGACCGGGCGGACGAGTCCCTGCACGTCGGTGTTCGCGCCGGCTCGGACGAGCGTGGAGCCCTCGAGGCGGAACGCGACCGTGTTGGCGACCCCGAGCTCGTCGACGAGCGGGGTGGTGCGGTCGAGCAGCGGCAGGACCTCGCGCTTGAGTGGCATCGTGAGACTCAGCCCACGCCATTCCGGACCCAGCCCCGCGACGAACGCGGCGAGCTCGCCGGACGCGACCTCGTGCCTCCCGTAGGTGAAGGGCAGGTCGAGCGCATCGTAGGCCGCTGCGTGGAGCGTGGGCGAGAGCGAGTGCGCGATGGGGGAGCCGAGCACCGCGAGGTGCGTGCGGCCTGGATCGTTGAACGCCACGGTCACCCAGCCTAGCCAGCCGTGATCCTGAGCACCCCGTTAGGTTAGGCTACCCTTCGTGAACAGTTCTCCCTTGCGTCTCCGACGCGTGCTCGCCGCAGCCGGCGCCGTCGTCGCAGCGTCCCTCGTCCTCGCCGGATGCGCGTCCGGCTCCGGCTCCTCGACCGACTCGGCGTCGTCGGGGTCGTCCGACGCCGCGTTCCCGGTCTCGATCACGACCGGCCTCGGCACCACCACCATCGAGTCGGCACCGAAGCGCGTCGTCGCGCTCGGGTGGGGCGACGCCGAGACCGCGCTCGAGCTCGGCGTGCAGCCGGTCGGTGCGAGCGACTGGCTCGCCTTCGGCGGCGACGGTGTCGGTCCGTGGCTCAAGGGCGCGTACGACAAGTCGCCGAAGATCATCCAGACGCTCGAGCCGAGCTACGAGGACATCCTCAAGCTCAACCCCGACCTCATCCTCGACGTGAAGTCCTCGGGAGACAAGGAGCGGTACGACAAGCTGTCCGCGATCGCGCCGACCGTCGCGATCCCGAAGGGTGGCGAGAACTACCTCGCCTCGACCGAGCAGCAGACGACCATGATCGCGAAGGCGCTGGGCAAGGAGTCCGAGGGCAAGAAGCTGCTCTCCGGCCTCGACGACGCGTACGCCGCAGCACGCAAGGCGCACCCGGACTTCGAGGGCAAGGCCGCCGTCGTCGGTGCCTACAGCTCCGAGGGCTTCGGGGCGTACGCCTCCACCGACAGCCGTTCGACCTTCATGCGGAACCTGGGCTTCGAGATCCCCAAGGCCATCGACGAGCAGGCCGGCAAGGAGTTCTCCGTGCACCTGTCCGACGAGAACCTCGACCTGCTCGACGCGGACCTGACGCTGATCCTGCCGATCTACGTCGACGCGTCAGAGGCCTCGTCGAACAAGCTGTTCCAGAAGGTGCCGTCGGTCGAGGCCGGGCACGCGATCGTCTTCGACGACAAGGACGTCTCGTCGGCGTTCTCGATGGGCACCACGGCTGCGATCGAGTGGGCGCTCGACAAGCTGCCGGCGCAGTTCGAGGAGAAGCTCGGCTAGGGCTGGTCGTCGCTGCTGGCCGGTTCCACCGGTCAGTACCGCGAAAGCGACAGGGTGCCGCCGATGTCCGGTGGCACCCTGTCGCTTTCGCAGTTCGGGGGAGGAGGAGCGGGGCTAGACGCCGATGGTGGAGCCCAGCAGCGCGAAGAGCAGCGCGATCAGGGGGAGCGTGCCCTGCTTGAACGCGGAGTTGACGTACTTGCGACCCGAGCCGAGCAGGATCACCGCGGCACCGAGCATGCTCGCCGTCGAGAACACCACGAGGGTCCAGCCGCTCACGGTGTTGCCGGCAAGTACGAGCACGACGCCGAGGATCGCCCCGATCGCCAGGAACAGGTTGTAGAAGCCCTGGTTGAACGCGAGCGAGCGGGTCGCCACGGCTTCGGTCTCGGAAGCGATGCCGAAGATCCGGCGCGCTTGCGGACTGGTCCAGATGACCGATTCGAGGAAGAAGATGTACACGTGGATGAGGCCCGCGAGGACCGCACAGACACCCGAGATCACCAGCAGGACCGACATGTGCACATTCTCGCAGCAGCGGGCCGGGTTCCGCTGCACGTCCGCCAGTAGGCTCGGACCATGAACGACGACGTCACCCCGACCGAGGCCGACGCGAGCGCCGTCGCCGAACTGCGGAGCATCCGGCAGAGCATCGACAACATCGACGCCGCCGTCATCCACATGCTCGCGGAGCGTTTCAAGTACACGCAGCGCGTGGGGCACCTGAAGGCCGAGTCGGGCATGCCGGCCGCCGACCCGGACCGCGAACGGATCCAGGTCGCACGGCTCCGGTCGCTCGCCGCCGACTCCCACCTCGACCCCGCCTTCGCCGAGAAGTTCCTCAACTTCATCGTCGCCGAGGTCATCCACCACCACGAGCGCATCGCGGGCCGCGACGAATGAGCGCCGAGCTGCCGTCGCTGCTCATCGGGTCGTACACGGCGACCGGCGGCGGGAACGCCACGGGCATCTCGCTGGTCGACGCCGGACCGATCGGAGCCGTCCCGGCACCCCGGACCGTCGCGGTGCTCGACGACCCCTCGTTCCTCGCCGTCTCGGGTGACCGGGTCTACGCGGTCTCCGAGACGAACGACGGCGCCGTGTCGGCCTTCCGGCTGCAGGGTGGCGCACTCGAGCACCTGTGGGACGCCCCCGCCGGCGGAGACGCCCCGTGCCACGTGCGGGTCGACCCCTCGGGCGCGCTCGTCGTCACGAACTACGTCTCCGGTACGGTCACGGCGATCTCCCTCGCCCCGGCCGAGTCGCACGCCGCCTCGGTGACCGCCAGCGACGGCGTGGTGCTGCACGGGGACGCCGACCAGCGCTCCGTGCCGGCCGAAGCCGTCGCGGTCGCCGTGCTGCCCGACGCCACGGGTCCTGACGACGACCGCCAGGACGGCCCGCACGCCCACCAGTCGATCGCCACCCCGGACGGCACGGTGCTCGTCGCCGACCTCGGCGGCGATGCCCTGCACGAGTTCCGCGTCACGGTGTCGGCCGACGGGGTCCCCGCGATCGAGGCGCTCCGTCTGCACCACGTGACACCCGGCGCCGGCCCGAGGCACATGGCCTGGATCGACGGTGACCTGCTCGTCGCCGGTGAACTCGACGGGCACGTGCACCGCCTGCGCCGTGACGACTCCGGGTCGTTCCTGACGATCGCTGCCGTGCCCACGTTCGACGGTGCCGTGGGGGAGTCGCTGCTCAGCCACATCGAGGTCGACGAGGCCGGCCGCGCGTACGTGGCGGTGCGCGGGCGTGACCTGCTCGTGGTGCTCGACGCACGTGACGGCGGGCTCGCCGTCGTCGGGTCGGTGCCCTGCGGTGGGGTCTGGCCGCGGCACTTCGCGCGGGTGCCCGGGTTCGTCCTGGTGGCGAACCAGATGTCCGACGCCGTTGCCGTGCTGCCGCTCGACGCCGAGGGCATGCCCGGCGAAGCCGTCGCGCAGATCCCGGTCGGCACCCCGACCTGCGTCGTCCCGCTCTGACGCCGGCGTGTTCGGAGCCGCAGCGCGCTAGAACTCGATCAGGTTCTCGAACGGGCGACCCTCGGCCAGCGCGGCGACCTGCTTGCGCATGAGCGCGATCGACCGCGGCACGCTCAGGTCGGTGTTGCCGCCGACGTGCGGGGTGAGCACGGTGTTCGGCGTCGTCCAGAGCGGGTGTCCGGCGGGCAGGGGCTCCGGGTCGGTGACGTCGAGGGCCGCGAAGAGCCGCTCCGACCGCAGCTCGGCGACCAGGGCGTCCGTGTCGACGACCTTGCCGCGCGCCACGTTCACCACGAGGGCGCCGTCCGGCAGTGCCGCGAGCAGCTCCGCGTCGACCAGGCGTTCGGTCTCGGCGGTGAGTGGCGCGATGAGCACGAGCACGTCGGTCGTCGGGGCGAGCTCGGGCAGCTCGCCGAACGCGTGCACGTGCCGGCCGTCCTGCTCGCGGGCGGTCCGGGCGACCACGGTCACCTCGGTGCGGAACGCCTCGAACCGGGTGGCGATCGCGGACCCGATCGCCCCGTAGCCGACGACGGTCACCCGGCGGTCGGCGAGCGATCGGGTCTCGCGGGCGTCCCAGACGCCGTTGGCACGGTCGACCTGGAACGCCGAGATCTCACGGAGCGACGTCAGCGCGAGGCCGACCGCGAGCTCGGCGGTCTCGTCGTCGTGGATGCCGCGACCGTTCGCCAGCTGCGCGTGCCCGGGCACGTGCGGGACGGCGTGCTCGTACCCGGCGCTCGGCAGCTGCAGCAGCTGGAGCTCGGGCAGGTCGTGCACGAACTGCCAGCGGTGCCGCCCCTCGAAGTAGAACGGCAAGAACGTGATCGCGACGTCGTCCGGGCGACCGTACGGCGACTCGACGTCCCAGACGTCCAGCTCGATGCCGTCCGGCACGGGGCCGAACCGGTCGACGAGCTCGGCGAAGGGCAGGGTGACGATCGGCATCCGCGACCCGGCCTAGGCGTCGGTGCGCGGCGAGAAGGCACCGTCGGAGTCGAGCGGCCCGCGGCCGACGTACCCCTCGGTGACGTCCTCGACGATCACGTCGCCGAAGCGGGCCGGCAGCGTCGCGGCGTGGGTGCCGCGCAGCTCGTCGACCGTGGCCTCGAACGCGCCCTGGACCTCGAGCGTGCTCGACGTTGCGTCGGTCACGCCGATGCGCAGCACCGGGAAGCCCCGGCCGTCGCACATGCCCTGGAACCGCACGTCGTCCTCGCGGCGGACGGTCACGATGACGCGACCGGTCGACTCGGAGAACAGGGCCGTCGCGGTGTCGATGCCGTCGCGGGTCTCGAGCTCGTCGAGGACCACGCGGGCGCCGATGCCGAAGCGGAGCACCGACTCGGCGAGGGACTGGCCGAGGCCGCCGTCCGCCAGGTCGTGCGCGCTGGTGAGCAGCTGCTCGCCGGACGCCGCGTACAGCAGCTCGGCGAGGGCCTTCTCGCGCTCGAGGTCGACCGCCGGCGGACGCCCGCCCAGGTGTCCGTGCACGGTGCCGGCCCACGCGGAGCCGTCGAGCTCGAGGCTCGTGGTGCCGAGCAGGTAGATGTTGTGGCCGTCGTCCTGCCACCCCGACGGCACGCGCTTGGCGACGTCGTCGATGATGCCGAGCACGCCGACGACGGGCGTCGGGTGGATGGGGGTCGAGCCGGTCTGGTTGTAGAACGACACGTTGCCGCCGGTGACCGGGATGCCGAGCTCCATGCAGCCGTCGGCCAGCCCCTCGACCGCCTCGGAGAACTGCCACATGACCTCGGGGTTCTCGGGGGAGCCGAAGTTCAGGCAGTCGGTGACGGCGGCGGGGACGGCACCGGTGACGGCGACGTTGCGGTACGCCTCTGCCAGGGCCAGGCGTGCACCCTGCTTCGGGTCGAGCTGGCAGTAGCGGCCGTTCGCGTCGGTGGCGATGGCGACACCGAGCCCCGTTTCCTCGTCCACGCGGATCATGCCGCCGTCGTCGGGGAAGGACAGCGCGGTGTTGCCGAGCACGTAGGTGTCGTACTGGTTCGTGACCCAGTTCTTCGACGCCAGGTTCGGCGAACCGAGCAGGCTGAGGAACTGTGCCTTCAGCGCGGGGCCGTCGGCGGGTCGGTCGAGCGAGGCGGCGGTGTCGGCCTGCAGCGCGTCGATCCAGGTCGGGTAGGCGACCGGGCGGTCGTAGACCGGGCCGTCGACGGCGACGGTGCGCGGGTCGACGTTCACGATCTCCTGGCCCTGCCAGTCGATGACGAGTCGGCCGGTGCCGGTGACCTCGCCCAGCACGCTGGTCTCGACCTCCCACTTGCCGACGACGCTCAGGAACTCGTCGAGCTTGTCGGGGCGGACGACCGCCATCATGCGCTCCTGGCTCTCCGACATCAGGATCTCTTCGGCGGTGAGCGTGGGGTCGCGGAGCAGGACGTCGTCGAGCGAGATGTGCATGCCGCCGTCACCGTTGCTCGCGAGCTCCGAGGTGGCGCAGGAGATGCCCGCGGCGCCGAGGTCCTGGATGCCCTCGACCAGGTCCTTCTGGAACAGCTCGAGGCAGCACTCGATCAGGACCTTCTCGGCGAAGGGGTCGCCGACCTGCACGGCCGGGCGCTTGGTCGGGCCGCCCTCGGTGAAGGTGTCGGACGCCAGGATCGACGCGCCGCCGATGCCGTCGCCGCCGGTGCGGGCACCGAACAGGACGACCTTGTTGCCGGCACCGGACGCGTTGGCCAGGTGCAGGTCCTCGTGGCGGAGCACGCCGACCGCGAGGGCGTTGACCAGCGGGTTGCCCTGGTACACCGGGTCGAAGTAGGTCTCGCCGCCGATGTTCGGCAGGCCGAGGCAGTTGCCGTAGAACGAGATGCCGCCGACGACGCCGTGCACGACGCGTGCGGTGTCCTCGTGGTCGATCGCACCGAAGCGGAGCTGGTCCATCACGGCGACGGGGCGGGCGCCCATCGAGATGATGTCGCGGACGATGCCGCCGACACCGGTGGCCGCGCCCTGGTACGGCTCGACGTAGGACGGGTGGTTGTGCGACTCGACCTTGAAGGTCACCGCCCAGCCGTTGCCGACGTCGACGACACCGGCGTTCTCGCCCATGCCGACCATCAGGTTCTTCGTCATCTCCGGCGTGACCTTCTTGCCGAACTGACGGAGGTAGTTCTTCGAGGACTTGTAGGAGCAGTGCTCGCTCCACATCACCGAGTACATCGCCAGCTCGCCCGAGGTGGGGCGGCGGCCGAGGATCTCCTTGATGCGGGTGTACTCGTCCGGCTTCAGGCCCAGCGCGTCGTACGGCTGCTCCTTGTCGGGGGTGGCTGCCGCGTCCTGCACGGTGTCGGGCTTCGGGCGAACGGGTGTCGTCACGGTGTCGTTGTTCCCTGTCACTTGACGAGCGCGTGCTCGATCACGGAGGTGAAGAAGGTCAGGCCGTCGGTGCCCGAGGCCATCGCAGCGGGGGTGTCCGGGCCGAAGCCGGCCTCGGTCGCGTGCTCGGGGTGCGGCATCAGGCCGACGACGTTGCCGCGCTCGTTCGAGACGCCGGCGATGTCGTCGATGGAGCCGTTCGGGTTCACGCCGACGTAGCGGAACACGACCTGGCCGTTGTCCTCGATGCGCTTGATGGTGTCGGCGTCCGCGACGAAGCGGCCGTCGGCGTTCTTCAGCGGGATGGTGATCTCCTGCTGGGCGCTGAAGCCGGAGGTCCAGGCGGTCGCGGTGGTCTCGACGCGGAGCTTCTGGTCGCGGCGGATGAACTGCTGGTGCGCGTTGCGTGTGTGCGCGCCGGGGACCAGACGGGCCTCGGCCAGCATCTGGAAACCGTTGCAGATGCCGAGCACGGGCATGCCCTTGCCGGCGGCGTCGATGACCTCGGCCATGATCGGGGCCTTCGCGGCGATCGCGCCGGCACGCAGGTAGTCGCCGTACGAGAACCCACCGGGCAGCACGATGGCGTCGACGCCCTGCAGGTCGTGGTCGCCGTGCCACAGGGCGACGGGGTCGGCGCCGGCGAGACGGACGGCGCGCTGGGCGTCGCGGTCGTCGAGCGAGCCGGGGAACGTGATGACGCCGATGCGCATCCGGGTCACTGGCCTTCGACGGTCACGGACACGACGTCCTCGATGACCGCGTTCGAGAAGACGTCGGCCGCGATGTCACGGACCTCGGCGAGCTTGGCGTCGTCGACGGGGCCGTCGACGGTCACCTCGAAGCGCTTGCCGATGCGGACGTTGGTCAGGTCGGCCTTGCCGAGGCGGGCCAGGGCGTTGCCCACGGCCTTCCCCTGGGGGTCGAGGATCTCGGCCTTGGGCATGACCTCGACGACGATCGTTGGCACGTGTTCTCTCCAGCACTTCAGGGGTGGGGGGACGCGACCAGTCTACGGGGCGCGCGCGACACGCCGGGACGGCCCCGGGCCTCCAGACCGGCTCTTGCTGTGCGTTTGCTCACGTCTGTTCCAACGCGTATATTCCAGTTCGAATAGTCAACAACGAACAAGCGGACTGGAGGCTCGTGTGCCGTCGCTCACGCCACTCGCGTTCGCCGCGCTCGGGCTCCTGGCCGAGGGGCCGACGCATCCCTACGAGATGTTCCAGACGATGACGCACCGCCGGGACGGCCGGAACGTCAAGGTCCGGCCCGGCACCCTGTACCACCAGGTCGGCCGCCTGGTGGAGCTCGGCCTCGCCGAGATCGTGGGGACCGACCGGGCGGGCAACCGTCCGGAACGCACCACCTACGCCATCACGGACGACGGATGGACGGCCCTGCACGACGGGCTCGTCCGGCTGATCGCCGAACCGGCCGAGGAGTACCCCGTCTTCCACCTGGCCGTCGCCGAGATCGAGAACCTGTCGGTCGACGAGGCCGAGTCCGCGCTCCGGGCACGGGCCGTCGCACTCCGGGCCCAGCGCGACGAGGCGGACGAGATCCTCGGGGTCGTCCGTGCGAAGGACCTGCCCGAGCGGTACTGGCTCGACGTGTCGTACGTGCGTGCCATGCTCACGACGCAGATCGAGTGGCTCGCCGCCACGGCCGACCGGATCGCCGCCGGCCACATCTCCTGGGACGCCTCCGTCGCGTCCGCAGACACCACCACGAACAGCAAGGAAACCACTCGATGACCACCGTCACGCCTCCGCGGACGACCGAGAAGAAGCCGTGGCCTGCCCTGTGGGCACTCGTCGTCGGGTTCTTCATGATCCTCGTCGACTCGACCATCGTGTCGGTCGCCACCCCCACCATCGCCCAGAAGCTCGACGCGGACATCAACTCCGTGATCTGGGTGACGAGCGCCTACCTGCTCGCCTACGCCGTGCCGCTGCTCATCACCGGCCGGCTCGGCGACCGCTTCGGCCCGAAGGTCATGTACCAGATCGGCCTCGTGGTCTTCACGCTCGCCAGCCTGTGGTGCGGCCTGGCCGGCTCGATCGAGGTGCTGATCGTCGCCCGCGTCGTGCAGGGCCTCGGCGCCGCCATGATGAGCCCGCAGACCATGTCGGTCATCACGCGCATCTTCCCGCCGCAGAACCGCGGCGCGGCCATGGGCCTCTGGGGCGCCGTCGCCGGTGTCGCGTCGCTCGTCGGCCCGATCGTGGGCGGCCTGCTCGTCGACGGCTTCGGCTGGGAGTGGATCTTCTTCGTGAACGTCCCCGTCGGTGTCGTGGCGTTCGTGCTCGCGCAGCGCTTCGTGCCGTCGTTCGAGCGTCACGGACACCGCTTCGACTACCTCGGCATCTTCCTGTCGGCAGCGGGCCTGTTCCTGCTCGTCTTCGGCATCCAGGAAGGCGAGACCTACGACTGGGGCGTCATCGCCGGCCCGATCTCGGTGTGGTCGCTCATCATCGTCGGCCTCGTGGTGCTCGCCGGCTTCGTCGTCTGGCAGGGCGTGCAGAAGGGTGAGCCGCTGCTGCCGCTCGGCCTGTTCAAGGACCGCAACTTCACGCTGGCCAACGTCGCCATCACCGCCGTCGGTGTCGCGATCGCGTCGTTCGCGCTGCCGATCATGCTGTGGGCGCAGGACGTCCTGCGGTTCTCGCCGACCCAGGCCGCACTGCTCCTCGTGCCGCAGGCCGTGCTGTCCGCCGCGCTCGCGCCGATCGTCGGCAAGAACCTGAACCGCTGGAACCCGCGCTGGGTCGCCTCGTTCGGCCTCGCCTGCTTCTCGGTCGGCCTGTTCTGGTTCGGCGCCCTGCTGTCGAGCGGTGCCGAGTGGGGCTGGGTGCTCCTGCCGAGCGCGCTCCTCGGCCTCGCCAACGCCTGTATGTGGGGACCGCTGTCCGTCTCGGCGACGCGCAACCTGCCGCCGAAGCTGGCCGGTGCCGGCTCGGGTGTCTACAACACCACGCGCCAGATCGGTGCGGTGCTCGGTTCCGCCGGCATCGCCGCCCTGATGGAGGCCCGGATCACCGCGAACTTCCCGGCGTCGTCCGGTGGGGCCACGGCCGGTGGCGCGGAGCAGCAGGTCGGCGCACTGCCGGGCTTCCTGCTCGAGCCGTTCTCCAAGGCCATGGGTGAGTCGCTCTACCTGCCGGCGATCGTGCTCATCGTGGCCATCGTCGCGGCGCTGTTCCTGGCGAAGCCGAAGCAGACCGTCGCCTGGCAGCAGACCGGCTCGGTCACCACGCAGCCCGACGCCGAGCCCGCGGGGGCTCCGTCGAAGTAGGGCACGAGCGCACTTCGTGAGCAGCAATGGTCGGGTCGCCTTCGGGCACCCGACCATTGCTGCTCACGAAGTGGAACGCGGGACATCCCCGACGCTCAGCCGCGGCGCTGCAGGTGCGCTCGGGTCAGCTCGTCCATCTGTTCGTCGGTCAGGGCGTCGACGGCCCGGGCCTCGCGGCGGTCGGTCCGCTGCCACCGGATGAACAGGGCGACGAGCACGGGGATGTCCGCCACCTCGGCGATGAACCACAGCAGGTCGCCCGCCAGGTGCTGGTCCTGCAGCGGCGACGGGTACCAGGCCCGCCCGACCACGGGCACGAGGGACCCGTCGAGCACGTGGTTCGTGATCCGCAGCACGATGCCGGGCACCGCGTCGACGACGAGCTCGACGAACGCCAGCAGGAACTCGGCCGTGGCGAACGTCGACGAGACGAGCACGCCGACCTCGGACAGCGGTGCGAGCAGGCCGAACCCGAGCGCCGGCACGGCCACGGTGATGACGGCCGCCCATGCGGGGGACTCCCGGATCACCGCCGAGAACGGGGTGAGCAGGACGGCGAACAGCGCGAGCGCGACCAGCGGCGCGACGATCGCGTTGCCGAGCAGGCGCACCGGACGTGACCCCATGACCGCGTCGGCGACCTGCGCGAGGCGAGCCGGGCCTCCGATCCGGAGCAGTGCGACGGGCGCACCGAGCGCGGCGAAGGTGGGGACTGCGAAGAACAGCAGGGCGGCCCGCAGGACGAAGGCCCAGCGCAACCGCTCGTCGTCGACGCCGACGATGCCGAACTGCAGGACGCCGAACAGCACGAGCGCCGTGGCGAAGGCGAGCGTGCGCCACCACGGCCACCGGGCACCCCGTCGCGCCGCGCCGACGACCCACCGGCCGTAGGCGACCGCGGCGACGACGAGGAGCACCGCCGCCAGGGGGTCGAACCGCCAGGTGCTCCAGAACTCGGGTGTCGACGGCGTGGGGAGCCTCCTGGGGATCAGGCGGACTCGTCCTTCGCACCGCCGGAACCATCCTCCGTCCGCCCGACGTCCGGCGGGGGTCCGTCGTGGCCCCGCGACGGTGAGAACCGGTTCAGATCCGGGCGACCCCGCGTGCCGGGACGGTCCGCGACAGCAGCCAGACGCCCACCGGCACGGCCACGGCACCGACGAGCGCGACCCCGAACGACAGGTGCAGCTGCATCACGAGGAACGCCGGGCCGATCGTGCAGAGGGCGGCGAACGCGACGACCGGCCACGAAGGACGGTCGGCCGACGGCAGCAGCCGGGGGAGTGGCCGGTCGAACCAGCGCAGGGCTCTGGCCACCCCGATCGCGACGGCGAGCACCACCACGAGTGCGACGACGCGCGACGCCCACCACGGACCGGACCCCGGCGCCGGGAACGGCACCCCGACGAGCAGGGCGACCCCGTTCAGCGCGATGAACAGCGGCAGGTGCCACAGGTAGATGGTCATGCCGTCGCGGCCGAGGACGAACACGGCCCCGAGTGCGGCCCGCGTGCGCATCAGCCTGGTGAGCGGAGCGTGCACGAGCTGGACCAGGCAGGCCTGCGCGATCGCCAGGAACGCCAGCGGGAGCATCGGCGGGTTGAGGTCCTGCAGCATGTCCGGTGCCCAGAGCCCGACCGAGGTCATCGGCACGAGCACGGCGTACGCGGCGACGGCGATGCCGAGCAGGAGCACCTTCGACCGGCGCGCGAACCAGCCGTCTGCCCAGAGGAAGCCGAGCTGCTGCGCGAAGAGCCACACCGGCCCGAGGTTGAGCAGCCCGACCTCGGCGACCCCGGTGGCCAGACGGACGGCGTCCACCGCCCCGGCGAGCACGAGCAGCACGGCGAGGGTGGCCCACGGTGCTCGCTCGTGCAGGCGCATCATCACGGGCACGCAGCACTGGGTGATGCCGTAGGCGGCCAGGAACCAGAGGGGCGAACCGATGCCGAACGCGACCTCGGCCAGGAGCTCCGGCGGCGTTCCAGCGGCCGTGGCGACCCCGAGCCCGAGCGCGAGGAACACGAACAGCGGTACCGCGGGCCGGAACAGCCGCACCAGGCGGGTGGCCACGTAGTCGCGGGCGGGGCTCGGCGCGCCACGGGCGACGGTGCTGCGCCAGCCGACGGCGCTCGCGAACCCGCCGACCACGAAGAACAGCGGCATCACCTGCCCGACCCAGGTCGCGGCGACGTACCAGGGGAGTTCCTGCAGCGGGCTCGTGACCCGCACCCCCTGGTCATCGGCAGCGACGCCGACCATCGTGACGTGCACGATTACGACGAGGACGACGCAGGCCGTCCGGATGAGGTCGACGACCAGGTCCCGCTTCGCGATGATCCCCCGGACGTCCGCGGTGCTGTTCGCCTGTTCAGGCAGACCCTGGCTCGTGGACATGTCCGGACGTTAGCGTGCGGAACGGTCGGTCCATTGTCGTCCCAGCTGATCGCGACCGGATCGTGACACTTCGTATGCCGGTGGCGGCATGTGGGTCTTCGCTGGTCGGCAGCAGAAGCTCGTGTACAGTGAACGCGTTGTCTTGATTCCTGCAAAAGAAAGGCTCTGCATGGACGCCGACGCCGATCTGCTCCGTTCCTCGGGGCTCCGGGTCACGACCCCGCGACTCGCGGTGCTCCGCGCGACGGACTCGATGCCGCACGCCACCGCGGACGACATCGTCACCGCGCTCGCCGTGGAGCTGCCGACCACCAGCCACCAGGCCGTCTACGGCGTGCTGAACGCCCTGACCGGCGTCGGGCTCGTCCGCCGCATCGAACCGGCCGGCAGCCCTGCCCGGTACGAGCGCCGCACCGGTGACAACCACCACCACATCGTCTGCACCCTGTGCGGCGCGATCGAGGACGTCGACTGTGCGGTCGGCCACTCGCCCTGCCTGACGCCGTCCGAGACGCACGGCTTCGCGGTCACCACCGCCGAGGTCACCTACTGGGGCATCTGCGAACGCTGCGCGGCGGCAGAGCGCGACGACGCGGAACACGACGACGCAGAGCTCGACCACCCAGACGCGCCCGACGCGAGCGCGCAGGCGCCCAGCGCCCCCACGCCCGCCTGACGGCGACCGCCCACCGCACCGGCTGCACGACGCGCCGGACCCCGAACCACCCGAGCACCCCTGACCGAACCAACGTCCCACCTCCAGGAGGAACCGTGTCCGACCAGAACACGCCGACCGGCACCCCGACCACCACGACCAACAGCGGCGCCCCCGTCTCGAGCGACGAGCACTCGATGGGCGTCGGGGCCGACGGCCCCCTCGCGCTGCACGACCACTACCTGGTCGAGAAGCTCGCCCAGTTCAACCGCGAGCGTGTCCCGGAGCGGGTCGTGCACGCCAAGGGCGGCGGCGCCTTCGGTACCTTCACCGTCACGCACGACGTCTCGCGCTTCACCCGTGCCGCGTTCCTGCAGCCCGGGCAGACCACCGAGATGCTCGCCCGGTTCTCGAGCGTCGCCGGTGAGCAGGGCTCCCCGGACACCTGGCGCGACCCCCGCGGCTTCGCGCTGAAGTTCTACACCGAAGAGGGCAACTACGACCTCGTCGGCAACAACACCCCGGTGTTCTTCATCCGCGACGGCATCAAGTTCCCCGACTTCATCCGCTCGCAGAAGCGCCTGCCGGGTTCGCACCTGCGCGACCACGACATGCAGTGGGACTTCTGGACCCTGTCGCCCGAGTCGGCGCACCAGGTCACGTGGCTGATGGGCGACCGCGGCCTGCCGGCGAGCTGGCGCGAGATGGACGGCTTCGGTTCGCACACCTACCAGTGGATCAACGCCTCGGGTGAGCGCTTCTGGGTGAAGTACCACTTCATCACCGAGCAGGGCCACAAGACCCTGACGCAGGAGGACGCAGACCGCATCGCCGGCGAGGACGCGGACTTCCACATCCGTGACCTGCACGCCGCGATCGAGCGTCAGGACTTCCCGCGCTGGACCCTCAAGGTGCAGGTCATGCCCTACGAGGACGCCGCCAGCTACCGCTTCAACCCGTTCGACCTGACGAAGGTGTGGCCGCACGCGGACTACCCCCTCATCGAGGTCGGCACGATGGAACTCAACCGCAACCCGGAGAACTACTTCGCGCAGATCGAGCAGGCGACCTTCGCCCCCTCGAACTTCGTGCCCGGAATCGCGGCGAGCCCGGACAAGATGCTCCTGGCGCGCATCTTCAGCTACGCGGACGCACACCGGTACCGCGTCGGCACGAACCACGCCCAGCTCCCGGTGAACGCCCCGAAGAACGAGGTCCACTCGTACTCGAAGGACGGCGGCATGCGCTTCGACTTCCAGAAGTCCGAGGTGCCGGTGTACGCGCCGAACTCGCTCGGTGGTGCGCACGCCGACCCGAACGCGACCGACGACGCCCCGGGCTGGGAGTCTGACGGTGCGCTGCAGCGTTCCGCCGCGACCCTGCACCCGGAGGACGACGACTTCGGCCAGGCCGGCACGCTCGTCCGTGAGGTCCTGGACGACGCCGCCCGTGAGCGCCTGGTCGGCAACATCGCCGGCCACGTCTCGAAGGTGACGCGCGACGACCTGCGCGAGCGCGTGTTCGCCTACTGGACGAACGTCGACGCCGACCTGGGTGCGCGCGTGCGCGCCGCGGTCGCGCCGAGCGCGCCGGGCTCCAACGAGGACCCGGAGAAGGTCGCGGTCGAGGCGTAAGCCCCGCTGGACGACCTGACGGACAGGAGGCCCGGTACCAGCTGGTACCGGGCCTCCTGTCCGTCGGTCGTTGTGTCTAGACCTGCTGGCCGTTCAGCCAGATCGGTCCGTCCGGCCAGTCCTCGAGCTGCGCTGCCACCGGCAGCGCCATCCAGCCGCCCTGCTCGGTGTTGCTGACGCCCGCGCCCTCGGCGGTGAACGCCGAGAAGGTGCCGACGGCCTCGGGGAACTCGTGCCAGCCGAGCTTTGCGTAGAAGGGGATGCGGTCCTCGCCGGCCCCGAGGAACCCGAAGGGGACGCGGAGTCCCTCGAGGACCGCCGCGGTGCGGGTCATCAGCTCGCGGCCGACGCCGGTGCCCTGCAGTCGGGGCGACACGGCGACCAGGCCGGTGTCGCCGACCAGCACGTCTTCGCCTCCGACGGAGATGTACATGCGGCGGATGCCGACGTGGGCCAGGACGACCCCGTCGGCGTCGTGCGCGAGCACGCGGCGCTCCGGCTGCATGCCGGACCAGCTCCGGCCGCCCACGTACCAGTGCGACCAGTCGGGGAAGGCCTGCCCGAGCAGCGCCGCGATCGCTTCGTGGTCGGGGAGCGACAGCGTGCTCTCCTCGACCACCTCCCACCGGATGTCGTCAGTCACGGGTCCATCCTGCACGGATGTGGTGACGGTCGTTGCGTTCTCGCACTGACCGGTAATACGTTACCGGTGACATCGGGGTGATGTCGCAACGAAGGGGAGATCGATGTCGATCAGGAACGTCGTACTGGGTGCGGTCGTGCTGGGGAGTGTCGTGGGCGGCGGGATCGCGGTCGACACCGTGACGGCGCCGGAGGCGAGTGCTGCGACGTGCTGGCGGAAGGTGACGCAGAGCACGGGCTTCAACGAGTCGGGGTGTGGTCGCGCTCAGCACTTCAACCGTCTGCGGAGCGGGACGATGAAGTGGGGGAACGTGGTCGGTGGCAACAAGTGGTCCTACCAGGCTGCCTGCTGGACCAACATCGCCCAGTACGGCATGACCCGGGCCTGACGCGGTGATCCGGAACCGTGCGCGGGGAGCAACGGTCGTCGGGGTGATCGCCGCCACGGCACTCGCTGGCTGCGGCTCCGCAGATGCTGCCCCCCGGGTCGTCGATCCGTCTGGCTTCTCCGACGCTGGGCCGTGGGCGGATGAGTTCGCGGAATCAGCCGCCGACACCAGCCCGTACCAGCGGCAGATCCTCTCGGACGGAACGATCTCGGCGCGGGAGGTCGCAGATGCGCAGGCCCGCATGAGCGCATGCATGCGAGATCTCGGCTACGACTACAGGACAGCGGAGGACGGCACGTCCGAAGCGTCGCCGCTCCCCGGGCGGAAGGCTGAAGACGCCACGGCCATGAACGATTCGAAATCGAAGTGCGCGAAGGACTTCGACAGCGACGTGACCTACCTGTTCAACGAGGTCCGGCGGAACCCGGAGAAGCAGGACGAGGCAACGATCACTGTCGCGTGCCTCCGTGCTGCGAAACTCGTCGACGACACGTACACCGAACGTGACTGGCGTGATCAGAACGACGACGGGAACTTCTCCTTCTCGCCGTGGGATCCCGCAGCCGTACAGTGTCGGCTGGACCCCCTCGGCCTCTGGCGGCAGTGATGCGCTTCCCGTCTGCCGCGCTCCTGGCGCTCGGGGCGATGGTGGTCGCAGCGGCGACGGCCGCCGCCATCGTGGTCGTTGTGCCGGCCGAGGTCCCGGCGGCACTCAGGACGGCGGCCCCCGCGAGCACCGTCCGGGTGACCGAGCGCACCGATGCCGACGAACGACAGGTGCAGCTCGCACTCGACATCGGTGCCCCACGGGCGGTCGTGACGTCGCGGACCGGCACGGTGACGATGTCGACGTGCTCGACCGGGGCACCCGTGCGGAGTGGGGACGTCTTCGCGCAGGTCGACGGGCGGCCGGTGATCGCGCTCGCCAGTGACGAGCCGCTGTGGCGCGACCTCGAGCTCGGCGACCGTGGGGCTGACGTCACGGGGTTGCAGCGGGAACTCGCGCGCCTCGGTGCCGGATTGAGCATCGACGGCGTCCTCGGCCCGGGCACGCTCCGCGCTGCGCAGCAGTTCCTGGTCGACCGAGGTGTCGACCGCGACGACCTGCCCGACGACGTCGTGCTGCGGGACCCGTTCGCATGGGTGCCAGCCGCGGAGAACTCGGTCCTGGCGTGCGTGGCCGTCGTCGGGGCAGCGGTCGGCGCCGACGGTGTCCTCGTCGAACTCCCGGCCGAACTCCGCGGTGCGCGCATCGAGGCGCTCCCGGTCGATCCGGCACCGGGGGAGCGCGTGCTGCGGATCGGGAATGCCGACGTCCCGATCGACACCGCAGGGGTGGTCTCCGCGCCGACGGACCTCGCTGCTATCACCGCCCTGCCGGAGTACGCGGCGACGGTCGCTTCGGCGGACGGCGCACCGACGGTGGCCGCGACCTGGGCGCTCAGCCGCCCACGAACCGTCCAGGTGGTGCCACCGACGGCCCTCTGGGACCTCGTGGGCGCGCAGGCATGCGTGCAACCGACGACGGGGCGGTCACTCCGGGTCGAGGTGCTCGGATCGGAACTCGGGCAGTCGTTCGTCCGGGTGCCCGGCGGACGAACGCTCGACCGGATCCGTGTTGCGCCGGACCGGTCCAGCTCGTGTCGGTGACGCTCGAGGGCGTCGGGCACGTCTGGCCGAACGGCACCGTGCTGTTCGACCGCGTCGACCGCACCTTCGCCGAGGGGACCGTGACCGCGGTCGTCGGGCCGAGCGGTTCCGGCAAGTCGACGCTGCTCGCGATCCTCGCCGGGATGCTCCGTCCGACGCGCGGTGCCGCCGTCCGTCCGCCGGGCTGTCGGCCGCTCTGGGTCTTCCAGAACCCGTACGGGGTGGCCCGCCGCCGCGTGCTCGACCACGTCGCGTTGCCGTTCGTCGCCCAGGGCGCGGATCGTCGGACCGCGGACGTCCGCGCGCTCGGGGTCCTCGAGCGCTTCGGGCTCGGTTCGCGGGCGCACGCGCGGTTCGCCGAACTGTCCGGTGGTGAGGCGCAACGCCTGATGCTCGCGCGCGCGATCGCGAGTGCGCCGGGTCTGATGCTGGTCGACGAGCCGACGGCGCAACTCGACCGGGCGACCGCGATCGAGGTGAACCGTGGGATCGGTGCGCTCGCCGCGTCGGGGACGGTCGTCGTCGTCGCCACGCACGACGACGCGACCCGTGACGCCTGCGACGGAGTGCTCGACCTCGGGCGGTACCGATGAGCCCTCGCCGGATGCGGATGACCGAGGTCTGGCGGGAGGCGTGGCGCGACATCGCTTCCGGAGCTTCGTGGGCAGCGACGTCCGCTGTCGTCCTCGCGGTGTTGCTCAGCGGTGTCGTGGGCCTGCGCGCGGTTGCGGTCGCCGATGACGTCCGAGCGGCTGCGGTGTTCGTCGCGAGCGGTGCGGCGACGACCGTCCAGCGGGCCGAGGGCCGGATCGACGGCCGCGTGTGCGATGCGCTCGTGGACACCGAAGGGGTCATCGCGTCTGGTGCGTTCCGGCGCCTCGACGTCGACGTCGTCCCCGCCGCGCTGCCGGGCTCGGCGATCCCGACCTACGAGGTGACCGCCGGGGTGCGTGGTCTGCTCGGCGGCTCCGATGCCGACGGCACCGCGGGAGTGATCGTCTCGCCCACGGTGCACGAGACCCTGGGTCTTGCTGCCGGCGATCGCCTCGTGACGGCGGGCGGTGCGGGCACCGGAGTCGCCGGTGTGTACGACTACCCCGACGACGGCCGGGACCCCGACCTGGAGTACGCGGTCCTCGCGCCGACGGTGGACGACGGGTCGCCGTTCGACGCCTGCTGGGCGACGGTGTGGCCGCAGCGCGACGACACGGTCTCGATGCTCCGGCGCACCGTCCTGCCGGCGAGCGGGGCCGAGGGTGAAGACCGACCGACCGCCGGGCAGCTCAACCCGACGCTGGGCGCGGTCTTCACGCCCGCGGCGCGGCAGCCAGTACTCGTCCCGTTCGGCGCAGCGGTCCTCGTGGGGCTGACGATCGGCGGGGCAGCGGTCGCACGGCGTCGGCTCGTCCTGGCCTCCGATCGGCACGTCGGGGTACCGCGGAGCGCGCAGGTCCTCGGCGTCGTCCTGCAGCACCTGGTCTGGGCATCGGTCGGGGCGGTGGTCGCGACGAGCGTCGCGGTGGTGTCGGTGCGTGGCCTCGACGTCGACGATGCGCTGCCGATCGTGCGCGAGGCGATCGCGATCGCGTCCCTCGGGCTCGTGGGCGCGCTGCTCGGTGGGACGCTCGCCGCGGCCGCGATCCGCGAGCGCGCGCTGCACCGCTACTTCCGCTCCCGCTGACCGCGGCCGGCGGGGCGGACGCGCGCCGGGCCTCCCGTCGCCTGCGCGCCCCGTCTGCTGGGCGCCCCCGTGCGCCAAAGCGACAGACCGCCTCGAACTGTTCGCAGAGATCTGTCGCTTTGGTGGGTATCGCGCACCGGGATGGCGTGGATCTGTCGCTCTGGCGCAGGCGACCGACGCCCATTTGGTTGACGCGTCAACTAAATGCGCGCACACTGGTGCCATGCACACGCAGGACCTCCTCGCCGCCGACACCGGGATGGGTGCCGTCACCCTCCGCGTCGCGAACCTCGACCGGATGATCGGCTACTACCGCGACGGCGTCCAGCTCTCGCTGCTCTCGAAGGAGGGCGGCGTCGCCGTCCTCGGGCGACCGGGCGCCGGTGGCCTGGCGGTGCCGATCGTGATCCTCGAGCACGCGCCGTCCATGCAGCACGCCAGCCCGCACGACGCCGGCCTGTTCCACACCGCGATCCTGTTCGACACGAGGGCCGACCTGGCCGCCGCGCTGTACTCCGTCGCAACGAAGTTCCCGCAGACCTTCACGGGCAGCGCCGACCACCTGGTGAGCAACGCGTTCTACTTCACCGACCCCGAGGGCAACGGCGTCGAGCTGTACTGGGACCGTGACCGCACCGAGTGGTCGTGGACGCACGGCATGGTCGACATGGACACGAAGTACGTCGACCCGAACGCGTTCCTGCAGTCCCACCTGACGCAGGACGCCCTGGACACCGCCGCGGCACGCCCGGGCAAGGTCGGCCACGTGCACCTGTCCGTCGGCGACGTCGCCACCGCACGCTCCTTCTACGTGGACACCCTCGGCTTCGAGACCACCGCCGGCTTCGGCGAGGCACTGTTCGTCAGCGCCGGCGGGTACCACCACCACATGGCGATGAACACCTGGAACTCCCGCGGCGCCGGGCGTCGCCAGCTCGCCCTCGGGCTCGGACTCGTGCGGATCGAGGTGCCGGGGGCCGACGACCTCGGCGCCCTCGTGTCGCGTATGCACGACACCGGGGTGCAGACCGCCGATGACGGCCGAACGGTCGCGTTCGAGGACCCGTGGGCGAACCGCATCGAGGTGACTGCGCCCGGTCGCGCCTGACGCGGTCCGCCGCAGGGCGGCCGAGACTCGGGCTGAGCGACACTTCTCGCGCCCGCAGCCACGAGAAGTGTCGCTGACTCCGAGACTCGGCGCCGGCTGCCCGGCTGCCCGGCCGCCCGCGTCAGGCGCTGTTCGAGATCCCGCCGTCCGACTTCAGCAGCTGCCCGTTCACCCAGGCGCCCTGCTCCGAGCAGAGGAACCCGACGAGCGCGGCGGTGTCGGACGGGCGTCCGAGTCGGCCGAGCGGAGTGCCCTCGACGGCCCACCCCTTGACCTCGTCGGACATCCAGCCGGTGTCGTTCGGGCCCGGGTTCACCACGTTGGCGCTGACGCCGAGGCTGCCGAGCTCCTTCGCGGCGCCGAACACGATCCGGTCGAGCGCGCCCTTCGACGCCCCGTACGGCAGGTTGTACGCGATGTGGTCGCTCGTCAGCGCGACGATCCGGCGTCGGTCGCGCGGTGCGGCGTCCCCGGCACGCTCGAGCCCGGCCGCGTAGGCCTGTACGAGCAGGAACGGTGCGCGGGCGTTCACGGCGAAGTGGCGGTCCCACGACTCGACCGTCGTGGTGCGGAAGTCGGAGTCGACGGACTCGCAGTGCGACATGACGAGGGCGGTGACGGGGGCGCCGGCTTCCGCCTCGGCGCGGCCGACGAGTGCGGCCGCCTGCTCCGGGTCCTCCAGGTCGACCGGGAGGCGCGTCACCCGTGCTCCCGCCGCCTCGCACTCCTGCACCACCGACTCGACCCCGTCCGGGTCCGCCCCGCCGCTCACGCGGTCGTCGTAGGGTCCCCACCACGAGATGGCGAGGTCCCAGCCGTCGGTCGCAAGCCGGGTGGCGAGCGCTGCGCCGATGCCGGCTCTGCGACCCACCCCGGTCACCAGGGCGAGTGGTCGTGCGGACGTCATGCGTGCCTCCTGTCCGGCGCTCCGTCGCGCCGATCGGCACCCAGTCTGCCGGAACCGGCCACCCGTGTGACCATCGCATCCGGTGTCCTGTCGGCGGACGGCCGACCACGGGGGCCAAGATGGACGGATGCCACGCACACGACGGCCCTCCCGACCGGGGCGCGGACCCCGCGGCGGTCGCCCGGACCCCCGCGACCTGCCGCTCGAGCACGTCCGCGACCGGATGTCGTCGTACATCTACGGCAACATCACGGTGCTCGCCGTCGCGATCGCGGTGAACCCGGAGCAGATCCACCACGGCGCCGCGGTGGCGACCGTCCTGGCGACCGCGGTGCTGACCTACCTGGCGCACGTGCTCGCACACCTGGTCGCACACGGGCTCGGCGACGACGGCGAGGAGTCCGCTGCGGACCGCGCTGCCCGCCGCGACTCGGTCGCGACGATCGTCCGGAACGCCAACCCGATCGCGACCTCCGGGCTGATCCCGGCGGTCCTCTACGCGGCTGCCTGGATCGGGTGGCTGCCGGCGGAGTGGGCACAGATCGCGGCGACGGTGATCCTGGTCGTGCGCATCGGGCTGGTGGGCGTGTTCATGCAGCGGTTCAGCGGGAAGCAGCCCACGTTCCTCGGGTTGTGGGGTGGGATCGTGCTCGCCGCGGTGGCGTTCGTGATCGGTCTCGTCAAGGTGGTGCTGACGCATTGAGCGACACGCACGCACACGCCGGACCCCCCTCCGAGCCAGCAGCCGAGGACGAGCCGAAGCGCGGCGGGCTGCGGTTCCTGCGCGACCTCGTCATCATCGTCGTCGTGGCGCTGTTGGCGTCCTTCCTGGTGAAGGCGTACCTGGTCCGTTCCTTCTACATCCCCTCGGCCTCGATGCAGAACACGCTGCTCGTCGGGGACCGGGTGCTCGTCAACGAGCTCGTGCCCGGGGTCGTCCCACTGCAGCGCGGTGACGTCGTGGTGTTCCAGGACCCGGGCGGCTGGCTCGGCATGGGCCAGGGCGACGACCTGATCAAGCGGGTCATCGGCCTGCCTGGTGACACGGTGTCGTGCTGCGACGCCCGGGGCCGCCTGTCGGTGAACGGGCACGCGGTGGACGAGCCCTACGTCGTGCTCGAACGCGGATCGGACCGTGTCGCCGGGAAGGACTTCGAGATCACCGTGCCGAAGGGGCGCATCTGGGTGATGGGCGACAACCGCTACGATTCCGCCGACTCGCGCGTGCACGGCACCGTGCCGGTCGACGACGTCGTGGGACGCGCCTTCGTGACCACGTGGCCGATCTCGCGGTGGTCGGTGCTGTCCCGCTACGGCGACGAGTGGGACCGGGTCCCGACGCCGTGACCGCTGACGACGAGGGCTTCGGCTACGAGACCGGCGGGGACGACGACCTGTCGATCCACCGGATCGCGACACCGGGCAAGCGGTCGGGGACGATCGGTCCGCGGCCCGACCACGTCGTGTTCTGGCTCGCCGACGGCCGGGCCAGCCTGACCGCCGACGACGGCGAGCACTGGGAGGTCGGCGCCGAGCGGCCGATGATGCTCTCGGCGTCCGTCGCGTACGGGTTCGAGACCGACGCGACCGCCACGACGCTGCTGCACCTGTCACCGTCGCTGCTCGGCGACACGGGGGAGTCCTCGGTGTTCGGGCAGCCGGACGCGGCCGATCCTGCACTCGAGCCGCTGCGGGCACTGCTGCGCGAGGCCTCCGGGCGCATCCTCGACCCCGGCCTGCCCGCCGACGACCGTGCGGCCCTGAACCGGCGGATCGCGACCGTCGTCCTTTCGACCTTCGCCCGGTCGCGATCGGACGTCGCGGACCGGATGCGGCGGGCGATCGGCTTCGTGCACGACCACGCCGACCGGACGCTGACGGTGGCGGACGTCGCAGCGGCCTGCGACCTGAGCGAGCGCGGGCTGCAGGACCTGTTCCGCCGTCGTCTCGGCGTCACGCCCATGCAGTACCTGCGCGAGGTCCGTCTCGACCGGGTGCACCTGGAGCTGGGGCGGCCCGGTTCCCGCGCGCTGCTCGTCAGTCAGGTCGCGCGGCGGTGGCGGTTCACCCACCTGGGGCGGTTCGCGGCGTACTACCGGGAGCGGTTCGGGGAGCAGCCGCACCAGACCATCGCGCGGAGCGGCACACCCGGAGAACGGTAGTTCTCGCGTTCTTTGCGGATTCCGGCTATCCTGCTCGCGTGGATGCGCGACGGTCCGAACTGGGGCAGTACCTCCGCGCCCGTCGGGCACTCGTCCAGCCCGAGGACGTCGGCCTCACCCGCGAGCCCGGACGACGAGTGGACGGCCTGCGCCGCGAAGAGGTCGCACGGCTCGCGGGCATCAGCCCCGAGTACTACCTGCGGCTCGAACGCGGCCGTGACCACCAGCCGTCCGACCAGGTGCTCGTGGCGCTCGGCCGCGCACTGCGGCTCGACCACGAGGCCGTCGACTACCTGCGCCGCCTCGCACACGCTGAACGCCGCCGCCCCGAGGGGGTCGTGCCGCCGGGGCTCGACGACTCGGTCCGGTCGCTGCTGGCGCAGTGGTCGCACACCCCGGCGTTCGTGATGGACCGCAACCAGGACATCATCCTGTCCAACGCCCTGGCGAGCGCCCTCGGCCCCGGGTACATGGAGCCGGGCGCGAACCTCGTCCTGCAGATGTTCTCCGAGGCGTCCCGGCAGCACGCGGCCGACTGGCACCCCACCGCGCACCGGGTCGTCGCCGCGCTCCGGCTGCACGCCGAACCCGAGGACCCGCGGCTGCAGGAGATCGTCGGCACCCTGACCCTGCAGGACCCGGACTTCGCCCGCATCTGGGCCCGGCACGACGTCGCCGTGCAGCGCACCGGGGTCTCGCGGCACTGGATCGACCCGATCGGGTGGGTCGAGTTCCGGTGGCAGAACCTCGCGATCCCGGGCAGCTCGCACGTGCTCGTGACCTTCTGGGCCGACCCCAGCACCCCCGCAGCCGCGGCCGTCGCGTACCTCGCCGCGCAGGTGCAGCAGGGCACCGCCCGCCGGCAGCCGGTCGCGGGCGAGACCGCGGTGGGGTAGCGAGGCGGTCGCAGCGGTCGCGGTCAGGCGGTCGTCGCGTCCTCGTCGAGCAGTCCCCGGAGCGTCGTGAGCCGCGCGGCGGACTCATCGTCCGCCGCCGTCCACACCACGAGCACGTGCTCGGGGTCCTCCAGCCGACGAAGATGCTCCCACCGCAGGTCGATCCGGCCCACCAGCGGGTTCTCGAACGTCGACTCCCCGCGTCGAGTCGGCCGCACCGCTCCGCCGGCCCACTCGGTCGCGAACGTCGTGCTCCTGGCCATCAATTCGCCCAGCAGCTCCTGGAACCGGTCGTCGGCGTCGTGCTCGTCCAGCGAGTCCCGGAGCATCGCGGCGGTGCGGTGCGCCTCGGCCTCCCAGCCGTCGACCGAGTCCTCGACCCAGGGGTTCAGGAAGGTGAACCGCGCCAGGTTCGTGCCCACCGTGAGCGATGCGGACAGGGCCCCGGCGAGCCGGTTCGCCGCCACCACGTCCAGGTGCCGGTCGAAGACCACGACCGGTTCGGCGAGCGCGTCCACGAAGTCCTGGGCCGACGTCGTCGTCGTGCCGTCCTCGTGTTCCATGCGATCACGCTAACCGGCCGGGCAGTGGAGCAGGGGGGAGAAGGGGGCCCCGGCGGGGACCCCGTCGCCGTGCCTCCGACCCGCAGGGGGACCCCGGCACGGTGCGTCCGGCCGTCCAAGGGCACCCCGCGTCGCTCCCGGGGCCGCCGACGCGCGCTGTCGTCGGGGGTGACGGGCAACGACAGGGACAGGACGGCGCAGCGCCCGCAGCCCTAGCGTGACGACGCCGGGACCCCCGATCCCCGCACCACCCCAGACGTTCGTCACGAAGGAGACCCGCAATGGCTGCACCCACCATCGTCCTCGTCCACGGCGCGTTCGCCGACTCCGCCAGCTGGGCGCCCGTCACCCGCGAGCTGCTCGACCGCGGCCACACGGTCCTCGTCCCGCCGGTCTACAACCGCAGCCTCGCCGAGGACGCCGCCTCGATCCGCGCCGTCGTCGAGCACGTCGACGGGCCGGTCGTCCTCGCCGGGCACTCGTACGGCGGCGCCGTGATCACCGTCGCCGGCGAGGCCGAGAACGTCGTCGGACTCGTCTACGTCTCCGGCTACGTGCTCGAGGTCGGCGAGAGCCTCGGACAGCTGCAGGGCGGGTTCCCCGACTCCGACCTCGCCGCGAACCTCGTGTACACGCCGTACCCGGTCGCCGGCGCCGAGGACGGCACCGACGTGTCCGTCGCGATCGACGCGTTCCCGCAGGTCTTCGCCGCCGGGGTCGACCCGCGCGTCGCCGAGGTCCTCGCGGTCTCGCAGCGTCCGCTCTCCGGTGCCGCCTTCGGCGAACCGGCCTCCGCCGCCGCGTGGAAGACCACCCCCGCGTGGGCGATCGTCTCGTCCGACGACCACACCATCAACCCCGAGGTCGAGCGCTTCGGCTACTCCCGCGCCGGCATCACCGACGTGACCGAGCTCGCCGCCCCGCACCTCGTCATGCAGACCCACCCGAAGGACGTCGCCGACGTCATCGAGCGCGCCGTCGCCGCGACCAGCGCGACCGACGGCGCCGCCTGACGCGACCACCCCTGGAGGCGCGGCGTGCGCCCGACGCGCACCGCGCCTCCAGGATGTCCCCGTTCCACCCCAGGAGGCGACGTGACCACGGAACGCACCACCCCCGCACCCCGCGGCGGCGCCCTGGCACCGCTCGCGATCCCGGTCTTCCGCGCCCTGTGGATCGCGGTGCTGGTGAGCAACATCGGCAGCTGGATGCAGACCGTCGGCGCGCAGTGGCTGCTCGTCGACGAGCACGCCGCACCCGTCGTCGTCGCCCTCGTGCAGACCGCGTCGAGCCTGCCGGTGCTGCTCGTCGGGATCCCCGCCGGGGTGATCGGCGAGTTCGTCGACCGGCGGCGGCTGCTCATCGGCGTGCAGGCGTTCCAGGTGGTCGTCGGCGTCGTGATGACCGTGCTCACCGCGACCGGCGACATGACCCCGGCGCTCCTGCTCACCGTCACGTTCCTGCTCGGTACCGCCTCGGCGCTCCAGCTGCCCGCGTACCAGGCGCTCGTGCCCGAGATCGTGCCGCGTGCCGCGATCACCGACGCCGCGGCACTCAGCTCCGTCGGCGTCAACGTCGCCCGGGCGATCGGACCGGCGCTCGCCGGGGTGGTGATCGCGCAGCTCGGCGTGCCGTTCGTGTTCGCCGCCAACGCGCTGTCGTTCGCGCTCTTCCTGGTGGTGCTCGTCGCCTGGCGCGGGTACCAGCGCCCCGAGACGCGGGCAGAACCGTTCATCGACGCCACCCGCGCCGGGCTGCGGTACGTCCTGCACGCGGCGGTCGTCCGCCGGCTGCTCGTGCAGCTCGCCGTCTTCATGGTGCCCGCGAACGCGCTGTGGGCACTCCTGCCGCTCGTCGCCGACGGCCCGCTCGGCCTGTCCTCCGGTGGGTACGGACTGCTGCTCGCCGCCGTCGGCATCGGATCCGTCGGCGGGGCGTTCCTGATGCCGGCGGTCCGTGCGCGGCTCGGCATCGGCCGCACCGTCGGGATCGCCTCGGTGGTGTTCGGTGTCTGCACCGCGGTCGTCGCGCTCGTCCCCGTGCTGCCGGTCGTGCTCGTGGCGCTGCTGGTCGGCGGGGTGGCCTGGATCGCCGTGGTGACGACGCTGAACGGCACCGTTCAGGCGTTCCTGCCCGCCTGGGTCCGGACCCGCGGGCTCGCCGCCTACCAGCTCGTGCTCTTCGGCTGCACCGCCATCGGTGCGGCGCTCGCCGGCGCCGTCGCCACGCCGCTCGGGGTGACGGGGGTGCTCGCCGGAGCGGGTGTCGTCACCGCGCTCAGCGCCGCGCTGCTGCTCGTGTCCGGGTTCCCGGTGCTCACCGACCGGCAGCGCGCCGTGACGCCGATGCCGTTCGGCGACGAGGTGTTCGTGCCGGACGACCACGGCGCGGCGACGGGGGAGACCCTCGTGCTGCTGCACTGGACGGTCCCGGCGGACGCGGTCGACGAGTTCCGGGCGCGCGCCGGACGGCTCGGGCGGAGCCGGCGGCGGACCGGTGCCCGTGACTGGAACCTGTACCGGGACGCGGCGAACGGGCCGGACGCCTGGGTCGAGGCGTTCCGGGTGGGGTCGTGGCAGGAGCACGTCGACCAGCACGAGGTCCGGCAGACCGGGGACGACGCGCGGACCCTGCAGTCGGTGCGCGAGGTCGCGGGCGAGCCGCGGGTCGAGCACCTGGTCGCGGAGGGGGTCGGCGGCCCGTCGTCGGGGTGACGGCAGGGTCGGCGGCCCGTCGGGGCGACGGGCTGGGTCAGCGGTCCGTCGTGGTGGCGGGCGGCGTCAGCAGCCGGTCGTGGTCAGGGTGACCGTCGCGACCGTGCCGTCGGCCACCTTGGTCGTCTGCGGGCAGAGGTCGCCGGCGCGGACCGTGACCTGGCCGAGGGGAACGCCCGCGAAGTCGGCCGTACCGCCCGGGAACACCCGCTGGTGCTCGGAGAGCTTGCCGGTCGAGGCGAACACCTTGACCTCGTAGGGGTGGTCGGCGGCGTTCGACGACACCGTGACCGACACCTGGCCGGTGGAGTCGTGGGCGCCACAGCCGGCGAGGGCCAGGAGCGCGGCCACGCCGAGGACGGTTGCGGGGACGACTCGGAGCACGACGACCAGGGTACGCCGACGCGCCCGACCACCTGCGCCCTCCGGACTGGGGCCAGGCCCTGTCCGTTCAGCGCGTTACCGTGGGAGCATGCAGCCGGAAACCGCGATGTCCGTGCCCGCGCCGACCGGGGCCGATGCCGTCCGGCGAGCGGCCCTGATCGCGGCGCTCGACGTGGTCGACGGCGGCGTCGAGGAACGGTTCGAACGGATCACCCGCATCGCACGCGAGGCCCTCGGGGTCTCCGGCTCCTTCCTCAACCTGGCCGGCGAGACCACGCTGACGATCAAGTCGCAGCAGAGCGACGCCGCCTTCGGCCCGGTCATCCCGCTGCAGGACACGTTCTGCGGACGCACCCTGGGCGAGCAGGGCCCGGTGGTGGTCCCCGATGCCCGCGAGGACGCCCGGTACGCGGACCTGCCGATGGTGCTCGGTGACCCGAACGTCCGGTTCTACGCCGGTGTCGGGCTCCGGGCCGGCGACGACGACCTGAAGATCGGCACCCTCTGCCTGATCGACCCCGAACCGCGAACCCTCGACGCCGACGAGCTCGAACTGCTGCAGGAACTCGGCATCTGGGCGGAGCGCGAGCTCCTGGCCGGAGCCGACGAGGACCGCCTGCGCACGGTGCTCAACGGCCTGCAGCCGACCGCAGTGCAGGTGCCCGGGTACCGGATCACGGGGATGTCGATCCCGCACGGGCTCGTCTCCGGCGACTTCCACGACTGGCACCGGTCCGGCGAGGACTCGATCCACCTGACCGTGTCGGACGTCATGGGCAAGGGGATGTCCGCCGGGCTCCTCGCCGCGAACATCCGCGGAGGCCTGCTCGCCCGCGGCGACCAGGACCCGGGCACCGCCGTCGCCGAGCTCGAGGCGCAGGTCGCCCCGGAGCTCAGCCGCGCCGAGTCCTTCGCGACGATGTTCCACGGCCGGCTGACCCCGTCCACCGGGCGCCTCGACTTCGCCGACGCCGGCCACGGGCTCGTGCTGCAGCTCCGTGACGACGGCGCCGAGCGGATCCTGCGGTCGTCGGACCTGCCGATCGGGCTGCACCCCGCCGGGATGCCCCGCGCCGCCGGTTCGCTCGTGCTCCGGCCCGGTGACGTGCTCATCGTCGTGACCGACGGCGCGCTCGAGCTCTGGGACTCCACACTCGCGTCGCTGTCCGAGCTCGGGTCGCTGTACCGGGAGTCCCCGGACGTCGAGACGTTCCTGCAGCGGGTGCGCGCACGCGTCGCCGAGCACGACCCGGGCGACGACCTGACCGTCGTCGTGGTGGCGCGCGAGGCGCTCGGGTCGCTCGGGGCCTGACCGGTCGAGAACTGTCGCCGGTTCGTCGCCGGTCGAGTGGTCGTGACGTGTCGTGGGTGGGCCGCCGAGTGGTCGTGAACTGTCGGTTGGCGGGGCTTCGGCCGACGGTTCGTGACCGCTCGACGGACGTGAGCGGGGTGTCGTGACCGTTCGGGCGACACGGGCCACGCCACGCCACACCGCGCGTCGCGCCGGGCGCGGCGTCAGGCGCCGAGGCGCTCGATCAGCTCGGCGTAGCGCGCAGCCGTGCGCTCGACGATCTCGTCCGGCAGCACCGGCGGCGTGCCTTTGCGGTCCCAGTGCGCGCTGAGCCAGTCCCGCACGATCTGCTTGTCGAACGAGTCGGTGCGATCGGCGGAGCGGGCGTCCCAGTAGCGGCTGGAGTCGCTCGTCAGGACCTCGTCGGCGATGCGGATCCGGCCGGTGGCGTCCTGCCCGAACTCGAACTTGGTGTCCGCGATGACGACGTCCCGCTCGAGGGCGATGGCCGCGGCCTCGGTGTAGACGTGCAGCGAGAGCTCGCGCAGGGTGGCGGCGGTCTCGGCACCGACCAGGTCGACGGTCTGCTCGTACGAGATGTTCTCGTCGTGCTCGCCCTGGGCCGCCTTGTACGCCGGCGTGTAGATCGGTTCCGGCAGGCGGTCACCGTTGGACAGCCCGGCGGGGAGCGCGACGCCGCACACGCTGCCGGTCTCCTGGTACTCGGCCCAGCCGCTGCCGACCAGGTACCCGCGCACGACGCACTCGACGGGGAACATCGTGAGCGGCATGACGTGCATCGACCGTGCCTCGACCTCGGCGGGCACCGGGGTGCCACCGGAGGACGGGCCGATGATGTGGTTCGGGACGTCACTCAGCTGGGTGAACCAGAACCGCGACAGGCGGGTCAGCAGCTCGCCCTTGCCCGGGATCGGTGGCTCGAGCGCGAAATCGTACGCGCTGACCCGGTCCGAGGCGACGAGCAGCAGCTCGGAGGCGCTCGCCAGGTCCGCGGTGCCCTCGGGCACGTAGAGCTCGCGCACCTTGCCGGACGAGACGTGCCGCCAGCCGGCGATCGGAGCGGCGGCGGTCACTTCGCGACCTTCGCGGCGATGTCGGTGCGGAACTGCGCGCCGTCGAGCGTGATGTCGCCGAGCCCGGCGTAGGCGCGCTCGCGGGCCTGGGCGAAGTCCGACCCGGTCGCCACGACGCTGAGCACCCGGCCACCCGTGGCCACGAGCGTGCCGTCGAGGACGCCGGTGGCGGCGTGCGCGACCGAGACGCCGTCGCGGGCGTTCGCGTCGTCGATGCCGGCGATCGGTCGACCGGTCTGCGGGTTCTCCGGGTAGCCCTCGCTCGCCAGGACGACGGTCACGGCGACCTCGTCGCGGAACACGGGTGCGGGGACGGCACCGAGCTGCCCGGTGGCGGCGGCGAGCAGGAGTTCACTGAGCGGCGTGGCCAGGCGGGGGAGCACGACCTGTGTCTCCGGGTCACCGAAGCGCGCGTTGAACTCGATCACGCGGACGCCCTGCTCGGTGACGATGAGGCCGCAGTACAGGAGCCCGACGAACGGCGTGCCCTCGTGCTCGAGGCGGCGGACGGTCGGCAGCGCGACGAGCTCGGTGACCTCGTCGACGAAGGCCTGCTCGGACGGCCAGCGGTCGGCGAGCCACGGCAGCGGCGAGTACGCGCCCATGCCGCCGGTGTTCGGGCCGAGGTCGCCGTCGGCCAGGCGCTTGTAGTCCTGCGCGGGGCTGAGCGCGCGGACGTCGTGCCCGTCGCTCAGGAAGAACAACGAGACCTCTTCGCCGTCGAGGAACTCCTCGACCACGACGTGTCCGTGCTGGAGCCAGTAGGTGGCGTGGTCGATCGCAGCCTGGCGGTCGTCGGTCACGAGCACGCCCTTGCCGGCGGCGAGCCCGTCGGCCTTGACCACGTACGGGGCACCGAGCTCGTCGATCGCGGCGACGGCTTCGTCTGCCGTGCCGGCGTAGACCGGACGCCCGGTGGGCACACCGGCCTCTCCCATGATCCGCTTGGCGAACGCCTTCGAGCCCTCGAGCTGCGCGGCGGCCTTGCCCGGCCCGAACACCGGGATGCCGCGGGTGCGCACCGGATCGGCCACGCCGGCGATGAGCGGGGCCTCGGGGCCCACGACGACGAGTTCCACGTCGTTCTCGATCGCGTACTCGGCGACGAGCGCACCGTTGGTGGGGTCGAGGGAGACGGTCTCGACGTCGGCGGCGATGCCGGCGTTGCCGGGCGCTGCCGTGATGACGTGACCCGCATGCTCAGCGAGGAGGGCCGTGATGATCGCGTGCTCGCGGGCACCGGAACCGAGGACGAGGATTCGCACCCGATCACCCTACCCAGCCCGACTCGCCGCCCGCGATGCGAGGGCTAGCCTGTGGAGATGCCACCCAGGAGGATCGAGGACGCCGACGGGCGCGCGGCACTGGCCGCGGTGCGTCGTGGGGAGACGGCGCGACCGGCCGTCGCGACCGCGGTGCGGTGGACGTTGCAGTGCCTGGCGGACGAGGTGCCGGGCAACAGCGTCGAGGTGCGGGTGCCGCCGTTCGCCGCCGTCCAGGCCGTGCCCGGACCCCGGCACACCCGCGGCACGCCGCCGAACGTGGTCGAGACCGACGCCACCACGTGGCTGGCGCTGGCGTCCGGCGAGCTGACCTGGGCTGAGGCGGTCGCGCAGTCGCGCGTCAGCGCCTCGGGCTCGCGCGCCGACCTGACGGCGTTCCTGCCGGTCCGGCTGCCCGCCCCCGGCGCTTGACCCAGCGGCACCAGAACCACCGGCGCCAGAACCACCGGCGCCAGACCCACCTGCGCCAGACCCACCCACGCCGAAGGCGCCTGCGGAGGAGTCCCTCGCGAATTAGGTAGTGCCTACCGATGCGCCCGCATCGACCCGGTTCCTAAGCTTGAAGTCGCCGGGATTCGGACCCGACCCGAACGGGTCCGAACCCGGCGACAGGCACCAAGGTACGCGATGTTCCACACAACGTGTCAATCGTGGCGGCGCGTCGTGCTGCAATCCGCAACGTTCTTGCGTGTGCGACAGCCGATGCCGAACGCCGAGCAGCTCAGAGCAGCTCGCTGAGCTCCGACCGCGCGTGCAGGTCCCACTTCGCGAAGACACGGGACAGGTGCGCGTCGATCGTCCGCGTCGAGAGCCCGAGGGACTCCGCGATCCGCCGGTTGCTCAGCCCCTGCGCGGCGAGCTCGGCGACCTCGTACTCACGCTTCGTCAGCGGCGGCTTCGAGCGCCCGGCGGCCACCGAGACCCCGTGCGCCGCGAGCACGCCCTGCGCCGCGATCACCCGCGTGCGGTCGTCGGCACGAACGGCGTCGGCGTACTCGATCACGGCGGCGGCGAGTGGTCCGTCGACGCGGGTGGCGGCGTCGCGCATCCGCTCGAGCGAGCCGGTCGAGTCGCGCCCCTGCGACATGCCGACCGCGTGGTGCAGGGCGTACCCGTACATCACGTGCGTCCACGAGCCGTTGGCCGTGCTGCGTTCGATGATCTCGTCGGCGTGCTGCAGCCCGGCCGGGTTGCCGAGCACGGCCTCGGTCCAGGCGATCGACACGGCGACCTGTTCGCCGGTGATCCGCATCGCCCGCTGTGGGGTGGTCCGGGCCCGTTCGAGCGCACCGGAGGCTGCTTCCGGGCGTCCTGCGTAGGCGTGCGCCAGGGCCAGACGTGCCCAGGGGTAGGCCGCGAACCCGCCGTGGTCGGCGATGTCGTACCGTTCGCACGCCGCCGAGAACGCGGCGACGGCGTCGTCCCAGCGGCGCTGCGCGATCGCGAGGTTGCCCTGGCCGATGAGCTCGAGCGTGAAGTCGTACTTCAGGTAGGGGCTGGACCGGCCCGCCGGCACCTCGATGATCAGGTCGTCCAGGTCGCCGCGCCACATCTGCACCTGGTGCAGGACGGAGGAGTTCTCGCCGACGCTCCAGGGCGCTGCCTCGACGTGCGCCACGGCGGTGGCCAGGGCGCGGTGGCCGAGCGCGGACGCGTCGTCCAGTCGGCCGGCGGTCGCCAGCGCCATCACGGCGCAGGGTGCGACGGCGAGGAACGACATCGGCATCGTCGGGGCGTCCACGATGCCGCTGCGCTCGATCTCGGCCCGGACCTCGGCGAAGTCCCCGCCCCAGCCCTGGTGCGCCATCCGGAGCAGCCGCAGCCGTTCGACGGCCTCGTCGGACACCACCAGGCGCGTGGCGGCATCGGTCAGGGCGACCGCCGCCGCGACGTCGTCGTCGTGGAACTGGCCGATGTTCGCCAGGGTCTCGCACGCTTCGATGACGGCCTCGTCGGTGACGTCGCCGACGTGTCGCTTCGCCACGCCCCAGGCGGCTTCGGCGTCGGCGCGGCCGGCTTCACGGCCGTCCGAGTACGAGTACGCCAGCGAGCGGAGACAGTGCGCCGCGACCTGTTCGGTGGGGGTGAGCGTCGTGCGGAGCGCTGCCGAGGCCAGGGCGATCCCGCTCTCGTGCTCCTGCAGCCGCACGGCGACCTGCGCCGCGTCGAGCAGCTGGTCGACCGACGGCAGGACCCCGCACTCGAGCGACCACAGCGCGGCACGCAGCCGTGCGGCGGGCGGTGCACCCTCGGGCCGGTCGGTGCGGAACGCGTTGGCGCGCGCGAAGAGTGCCGTGCGCCGGGCCACCGGCACCAGGGTCCGGATGACCTCGCCGACGAGCGGGTGTGACGGCCGGACGACCGCGGCGCCGTCCTCGAGCGAGTCGATGCGGACCAGGCCGAGCGCGACGACGCGGTCGACGTCCCCGCCGGTGACCAGGCCGAGCAGGCGCGCGAGCGGGATCGGGTCGGCGAGGGCGACGATGTCGACGACGTCGCGCAGGTCCTCCGGCAGCGACCCGAGCTCCGTGCGGTACATGTCGGCGAGGCTGTCCGACGCGGTCACCCGTCCGCGCCAGTACCACCCGGTCGCGGTGTGGTCGAGGGCACCGGAGACCCGCGCCGCGCGGACCACCTCGCGCAGGTACAGCGGGTTGCCGGCGGTGGCACGGTGGACGCGCTCGGCCGAGGCGTTCTCGAGCGGCGAGCCCAGTGCCTCGGCGACGAGCGCCGCGGTCTCGTGCAGCGCCAGGGGCTGCAGGTCGATGCGCTCGAGCAGGTCGTCCTGCCACAGCGCGCGGAGCGGCTCGGGGAGCGCCGTGAAGTCGCGGCAGGTCAGGACGAGCCGGGCGCCCTGCCGGCGGACCAGCCAGGCGACGTACCGCGCGGAGATCGCGTCGAGGTGGTCGGCGTCGTCGACGCGGAGCAGGACGTCGCGGTCGACGAGGTCCTCGATCGCCCGGAGGCGTTGCTCGGCACCGGTGTCGTCGGACAGCTCCGAGATGGACGCCGGCAGCTCGCCGAAACGCTCGGCGACGGCGCCGAAGGGCATCGACCGGCTCGCGGCGACCGCCGTGATCGGCACGACGACGGTACGGCCGGTGCCGTCGCGACCGGCGACGCGGTCGGTGACCCGCGCCGCGGCGGTGCTCTTGCCGATGCCGGGGGCACCGACGAGCGCGACGCTCCACCGGTGCTCGGCGACGACGGCGACGGCGCGGTCCTCCTCGACGCGCTGTGCGACGGGCCAGGCCACGCGGGCGGGGGCGGTCGGTCGGCGTCGGCGGGCGGGTGCGGTTCGTTCACGCATCCGACACACCTCCTCCGCTTGGGATACCGACCAGTAGCGACCATCCTCTCCCGGATCAGTCGCCGCGCACAGGCCGCGGGACGTCCCACAGTGGGGGACAATGGACGGGTGAGCAACACCGATCAGCCCGACGAGCAGCCGCTCCCCACGCCGGCGCCGGCTCCCAGCGCGGTCGCCAGCCCCGACGAGGTCACCATCCGCCGTGCACCGAAGTTCGGCGTGTTCATCGTCGGCGGTGCCGTGCTCGGATTCCTCGCGACCCTCGTCGTGGTCGCCCTCACCATGAACCTCGGTGGTCAGCGGGACCAGACCAGCTTCGGCAGCCTGGTCGGCTACTTCAGCCTGTGGGGCGTCACGATCGGCGCCTTCATCGGTGCGGTCGTCGCCGTCGTGTTCGACCGGGTCTACGCCCGGCGGTCGGCCCGCCTGACGGCGGAGCGCGTCGAGGTCGAGCTGCCGCCCGAGACGGTCGACGGTGAGCTCGACGACCACGGTGACCAGCGGCCGTAGCCGCTCCCGATCAACGGACTGGAGGCCCGGTGCCAGCTGGCACCGTCCCTCCAGGCTCGGCCGTCACCCCGCTGGCGCGGTGCGCCGGTACCGGCTGGTGGGGCCCACCTCCCGTCCGTCTGGTGGTCGCGATCGCGACCCCCACTCAGCTGAGCTGGTTGGCCTCGACCCAGGACAGGTACTCCGGGCTCACGGTGCCCGTGACGTACTCGCCCGTGAAGCAGCTCATCTCGAGGTCGGTCACGTCGGAGCCCTCGATGATGGCGTCCCGCATGTCCCCGACCTCCTGGTAGATCAGGTGGTCGCTGCCGAGCACACGGTTGATCTCCGGGATCTTCCGGTCGTGCGCGATGAGCTCCGCGCGCGTCGGCATGTTGATGCCGTAGACGTGCGGGAACCGGACAGGGGGAGCGGCGCTCGTGAACGTGACCTCGTTCGCGCCGGCGGCCCGGGCCATCTCGACGATCTCGCGGCTCGTGGTGCCGCGGACGATCGAGTCGTCGACGATCAGGATGTTCTTGCCCTTGAACTCGGACGACATCGCGTTGAGCTTCTGGCGTACCGAACGCTTGCGCTCCGCCTGCCCCGGCATGATGAAGGTGCGGCCGACGTAGCGGTTCTTGTAGAAGCCCTCGCGGTACTCGATGCCGAGCTTCCGGGCGACCTGCATGGCTGCCGGACGGCTCGAGTCCGGGATCGGCATGACCACGTCGATGTCACCGGTCGGCGCGTACTGCTCGATGGTGTCGGCGAGACGGTTGCCGAGGCGCAGACGCGCGTCGTAGACCGAGATGCCGTTCATCACCGAGTCCGGACGTGCCAGGTAGACGTACTCGAACGAGCACGGCACCAGGCGCGGGTTCTTCGCGCACTGGCGGGCGTGCATCTGGCCGTTCATCTCGATGAAGACGGCCTCGCCCGGGGCGATGTCGCGGACGATCTCGTACCCGCCGGACTCGAGCACGAGCGACTCGCTCGCGACGACCCACTCCGGCTGCCCGGCCTCGTCGAACTTGTGGCCGAGGATCAGCGGGCGGATGCCGAACGGGTCGCGGAAGGCCAGCAGCCCGTGCCCGGCGATGGTCGCGATCGTGGCGTAGGAGCCCTCGACCCGCTCGTGCACGCGCTCGACGGCGTCGAAGACCTGACCCGGGTCGAGGTTCGCACCGCGGACCTGGCCCTGCAGCTCGTGCGCCAGCACGTTCACCAGGAGCTCGGTGTCGCTCGTCGTGTTCAGGTGGCGACGGTCGATGTCGAACAGTTCACGCGTGAGTTCCCGCGTGTTGGTGAGGTTGCCGTTGTGGACGAGGACGATGCCGTACGGCGCGTTCACGTAGAACGGCTGGGCCTCTTCCTCGTTCGTCGCGGCGCCCTTGGTGGCGTAGCGGACGTGTCCGAGCCCCATGGTGCCGAGGAGGGCACGCATGTCGCGGGTGCGGAACGCCTCACGCACGTGGCCGCGGGTCTTGTGCATGTGGTGCACGTGACCCTCGACCGTGGCGATGCCCGTCGAGTCCTGCCCGCGGTGCTGCAGGAGGAGCAGTGCGTCGTAGATGGATTGGTTGGCGGGGCCCTGCGCAACAAGGCCGACGATGCCGCACATTCGCGGGTGTGCTCCAGACCGTAGAATCGGGGGGTACCGAACAAGTCTGCCATGTCACCGCGAAGGACTCCGCATGCCCAACCCGTACGCCGAAGCCGGAGTGGACACCGCTGCCGGTGACCTGGCCGTCGAACTGATGAAGTCCGCGGTCGCGGCCACCCACAACGCCTCGGTCCTCGGTGGCGTCGGCGGGTTCGCCGGGCTCTACGACGTGTCGTTCCTGAAGGACTTCTCACACCCGTTGCTCGCGACCTCGACCGACGGCGTCGGCACCAAGGTCGCCATCGCCCAGGCGATCGACAAGCACGACACCATCGGGCAGGACCTGGTCGGCATGGTCGTCGACGACATCGTCGTGGTCGGCGCGAAGCCGCTGTTCATGACCGACTACATCGCCTGCGGTCGCGTGGTGCCCGGCCGGATCGCCGACATCGTCGCCGGCATCGCCCGCGGCTGCTCGGAGACCGGCACCGCCCTGGTCGGCGGCGAGACCGCCGAGCACCCGGGGCTGCTCGGCCCGGACGACTACGACGTGGCCGGTGCGGCGACGGGTGTCGTCGAGGCCGACGCGCAGCTCGGAGCGCACCTGGTGCAGGACGGCGACGTGGTCCTGGCGATCGAGTCGTCGGGCCTGCACTCGAACGGCTACTCGCTCGTGCGGCACATCCTGTCGTCGCGGGGCGTCGGCTTCACGGACCAGCTGCCCGAGCTGAGCGGCGTCGGGTTCGGCGGCGCGGTCTCCGTCGGCGAAGCCCTGCTCGAGCCGACCCGCCTGTACACCGCACCGCTCCTGGCGCTGCTCGAGCAGCACCCGGGTGCGGTGCACTCGCTCTCGCACGTGACCGGTGGTGGCATCGCCGCGAACCTGGCGCGCGTGCTGCCCGTCGGCTCCTGGGTCGAGGTCGAGCGTTCCACCTGGCAGCCGCTCCCCGTCTTCCGGGTCCTGGCTGACATGGCCGGCACCCCGATCGAGGACACCGAGGGCACCTGGAACCTGGGCATCGGCATGTTCGCCGTCGTCTCGGCCGGGGCCGCTGCCGAGGTCATCGCCTCGCTCGGTGCCGCCGGCATGCCCACGTGGCCCGTCGGCACGATCGCCACGTCCGCGCGGGACCTGACCGGGTTCGAGCAGGGCGCCAAGGGTGTCGACGGCGGCGCGGTCCGGCTCGTCGGGAGCTACGCGGGCTGACCCGCTCGGTGGCTCCGTGCCGTGCCGTGCCTTGCCGTGGTGCGTGCGGTGAGTGGTCACGAACCGTCGTTCGGCGGGCCGGCAACCGACGGTTTATGACCACTCGGCGTCATGCACGCGGGGAGTCGTGACCACTCGAGGCCGGGAGTCGGGCGCGGCACCGGGCGTGGGACCGGGACGTGTGGCGAGCGCGGGCTGCCCTCTGCCCCCTGCCGCCGGCGTGGGTGTGCCGGGACTCGCCGTGGTGCGTGCGGTGAGTGGTCACGAACCGTCGTCCGGCGGGCCTGCAACCGACGGCTTGAGACCACTCGGCGTCATGCCCGCGGGGAGTCGTGACCACTCGAGCAAGGGAAGCGGGCGCGCCGAGAGGCGTCTGGACGCACTCGGCGTCTGGACACGCCCAGTGTCCGGGAACGCGGAAACGCCGCGCTGCCCGAGGGCTGCGCGGCGTGACTGCGAGAGAGGTCAGGCGGACTTGTTCTGGTCTGCCTGGGTCTCGAACTCGTCTTCGTCTTCCGCCGGTTCCGGACCGTACTGGTCCGCCCAACGGTCGACGTAGTTCTCGTCGGAGTGTTGTCCGGCGGAGAGCTCCTGCTCGAGCGCACCGTAGTTCGTCTGCGGGCTGAAGTACTTCAGCTCACGGGCGACCTTGGTGTGCTTCGCCTTCTGACGGCCGCGCCCCATGCGTGACCCCCTCGTTCGGCTCTGGTCCGGTCCTGGCGAATGACGGAGGATCACTCGGGGAACCAGACGGTTCGTGGTTTGAAATCTGCCGATCACTCTACCATGTACCTCGATCTGGACGTCGCGCGACGGCTGGCCCGCACAGCAGAATCGAAGTGATGACGGAACCCCTCGAGACCCCGGTCGACCAGCACACCCGCGTGGTGGTGATCGGTGCGGGGCAGGCGGGGCTCTCGGTGGGATACCACCTGCGTCGCCTCGGGCTCGTTCCGGGCAGCGACCTGTTGATCCTCGACCGCGCGCCGAGCACCGGTGGGGCGTGGCAGTTCCGGTGGGAGGCGCTGCGGCTCGGAGCGGCGCACCGGGTGCACGACCTGCCCGGCATGCGCGCGATGGGCCTGGAGTTCGACGACGCCGACCGGTCACGACCCGCGCGGGACGTCGTCGGGGAGTACTACCGACGCTTCGAGCAGCACTACGACCTGCGGGTCCGGCGCCCGGTCTCGGTGACGTCCGTCTCGCGCATCGACGGCGACGACGGCGTGGCGGGCGGCGCTCCGGCGGACGGCGGCCTGTGCGTCACGACCCGGAGCGCCGACGGCACCGTCACGCGCATCCGTGCCGAGGTCGTGGTGAACGCGTCCGGCACGTGGGGCACCCCGTTCGTGCCGTGGTACCCGGGGCGCGACGTGTTCCGCGGGCGGCAGGTCGACACGACCGAGTACCGCAGCGCCAGCGAGTTCGCCCGCCAGGACGTCGTGGTGGTGGGCGGTGGGACGAGCGCGATCGGGTTCCTGCTCGAGCTCGACGGCGTCGCCCGCTCGACGCGGTGGTTCACCCGGCGCCCGATGGTCTGGGCCGGGACCGCGTCGCTCGACGTCGAGTCCGCGGTGGCCGCCGTCGACGAACAGGACCGGGCCGCCCGCGCTGGCGAGGTCCTGCCGAGCATCGTCAGCGGCACCGGGGTCCCGGTGTCGCGACGGATCCGTGCCGGCATCGACCGTGGCGTGCTGCGTGACGAGCCGATGTTCACGCGGATGGACGAGACCGGCGTGTGGACCGCGGACGGCACCCACGTACACGCCGACGCGGTCATCTGGGCGACGGGGTTCCGGGCCGACCTGCGGCACCTCGCGCCGCTGCACCTGCGGACCACGGCGGGCGGGGTGGTGGTCGAGGACGGCCGGTCAGCCGAGGAGCCGCGGTTGTTCCTGGCCGGCTACGGTCCCCAGGCGTCGACCATCGGTGCGAACCGGGCCGGACGACGCACCGCCCGCCAGGTCATGGACGCGCTGGCGGGCTGAACGGCCACGCGGCCCCTCGCACGGTGCGAGGGGCCGCGTGAACGGTGCGAGGTTCCGTTCCCGGTGCGGGCCTCTTGAGCTCGCACGGGCGACGGAACCTCGCACCGGACGAGCCGAAGCGCGCGGCTCAGGCGGGCAGGGGCTCCTCGACGCCACGACGACGGCGCGACGACTTGAGCACCAGGGCATCGAGCGAGAACCGTCCGGGCCCGGTCAGCGCCACGGCGAGCGACGCCACCGCGAGGACGAGCACGTACTCGAACCCGCCGTCCTGCGAGTAGAAGCCGGCGGTGCCGTGGGCCAGGAACCCGGCGACGACCATGTCGACGGCCAGCAGCACGCCGACGACGCGGGTCGCGACGCCGAGCACGAGCAGGATGCCGCCGACGAGCTCGAGGCCGGCGACGAGGGGTGCTGCGACCTCGGCGAGGGGGACGCCCATGCCCGAGAAGCCCTGCACCACGTTGGGGATGCCCTGGGAGAACTTCTGGGCGCCGTGGGCGATGAACACCACCCCGAGGACGATGCGGAGCGCGGTCAGGCCGATAAAGGTCGATGTCGTTCGCATGGCCACGAAGGTAGCCGGTGACGCGTCATCGATCGTCCTCGAACAGGGGACTGACCGCGCTTCGCCAGAACATGCCCAGAGCATGCCCAGACAGCGGTCCGCCGAAGGGCGGACTGCTTCTCAGGAATCGGCGCCGCGGCCGGTCTGCTGCTGGAGGCGGTCGATGTGCTCCGACGCCTGCGCCTTGGTGAGGTCGGCGGGGAGTTCCTCGCCGGCTTCACGGGCCAGGGTGTCGAGGTAGCTGCGCTGCGGTCCGGTCATCGGCTCGTCGCCGGTGACCCACTGCTCGGGGTCCTTGCTCGCGTCGGTGGAGGGGTCGGGTCGGGGGCCGCCGAGGGTCTCGCCCTGGATCGGTGCGTCCGGGGTCTGCTGCTGGTCGCGGTCTGCGTCACTCATGTCCGCGACGGTACGCCGCACCCCCGTCACGACACGCAGCAGCGGCGTCCCCCGAAGCGGCACAGCGGCTCAGCGCGCACAACGGCACAGCGGCACGCATCCGCACCGAAGCGGCTCAGACCGCGGTCGCCGCGTACCGCACCAGGTCGGCCCCGACGGCACTCGTGGCGATCGGCACGACGCGGTCGTCCCGCCGGATCCAGATGGTCGCCGCACGCTCGTCGATCCGGTCGACCTCGTGCAGCTCGCCGTCGAGCAGCACCGACGCCGTGACCCGGACGTGCCCGCTCGCCGGACGCGGCGGTACCCCGACCACGTCGTCGCCGTACGCCGGGTGCTCGCCGGGCTGCAGGAACGGTGACACCGGTGCGGTGACGACCTCGAGTCCCTCGTCGACCGCGGTCACCGCCACCAGGCGGACGGCCTGGTCGGTCGGCAGCGGCACGTCGACGACGGGCTCGGCGGTGGGCCCGGCCAGTGCGCGGAAGGCGGGGCGACCGTCGGGGGCGAGGTGGGCCTCCAGGCCGTCGATCCGGACGCGACCGCGCCCACGGGAGTCGGCGTAGACGCCGGGCTCGATGCCGGACTGCCGCGCCTCGAGCCGGGTGAGGACGACGCGGTCCGGGCGGTACCAGTCGCGGAGCGCGGCCGGGTCCACCCAGCCGACGCTCGGGACGCCGCGGGAGAGCGCGGCGGACTCGTCGGCGGCGCGCTCGTCGCGCGCGCCGAGGGGGTGCTCGCCGCGCACGGCGACGAGTCCCTCGAGCGGGCTGCCGGCCGGCGGTTCGTGGTCGAGCACCTCGACGCGCTTCGAGACCTTGCCGCCGTGTCCGTCGAACGTGGCGAACGTCCGCAGGTCACTGATGGTCATGGGGCCACATGCTACGACTCGTCGGCTCCCCGTCGCGGCGGCGAGGGCACGAGGGCGTGGATCTCGCCCGTGCAGAGTGCGGGGTCGATGCCCTCGGCGGGGCCGGCGGGCCGGGTCGCGCGGCGCGGCTGGATGCTGTTGCGCTCGGCGGACCGGAGCAGGCGGTCCTCGGCCGAAGCCGAAGCCGAGGCCGCGGCCTCGGCCGACGAACCGGGCTGCGCCGGGCGGCGGAGCGGGGGCCGGACGGGCTCGCCGCGGCGCTCCTGGCCGGGCAGCGGGCGGGATCGGCGGCCGTACAGCAGCTCGGACGAGTCGAGCAGCCACGGCACCAGGGCCACGGTGACACCGTGCACGAGCAGCAGCTTCTTGCGGATGCGTCGGCCGCGGTGGTTGTGGAGCAGGCCCTCCCACCAGTGCCCGACGATGAAGATCGGGGTGTAGACGGTGACGACCTCGGAGCCGTGCTCGGCCCGGTGTGCCTTGATGTACTTGATCAGGGGCATCGAGATGTCGCGGTACGGGCTCGGCACGATCGTCAGCGGCACCTGGATGCCGTACTCCGCCCACTGGTCGCGCAGGCGCTGGGACTCGACGTCGTCGATCGCGACGTGCACCGCCTCGATGCTCGCGTGCTCAGCGGCGACCGCGTAGTCGAGCGCCTTGAGCACGGGCTTCTGCAGCTTGTTCACCAGGACGATCGCGTGGTCGCCGGTGGCGCCGAACTTCGTCTCGACGTCGGCCTCGATCTCGTGCGAGACGTCGCGGTAGTAGCGGTTCACGCCGAGCATGAGCACGTACAGCACCGGCATGATCAGGAACACGAGCCAGGCGCCGTGGGTGAACTTCGTGATCGTGACGATGACGAGCACCACGAGGGTGAAGGTCGCACCGATCGCGTTGATCGTGCGGGAGCGGACGACCTGCCCGCGGTTCACGGGTGGCTCGCCGTCGGCGGCGGGCGCCCCGTCCCGGTCCCGATCGGCGCGCAGCAGTCGTGTCCAGTGCACGACCATGCCCGTCTGTCCGAGCGTGAACGACACGAAGACACCGATGATGTAGAGCTGGATGAGGCTCGTGACGTTCGCCCGGTAGACCACGAGCAGCGCCGCGGCGACGAGGGCCAGGACGATGACGCCGTTCGAGTAGATGAGCCGGTCGCCGCGGGTCGAGAGCGCCTTCGGGGCGTACGAGTCGCGCGCCAGGATCGAGCCGAGCAGCGGGAACCCGTTGAAGGCCGTGTTCGCCGCGAGGAGCAGGACCGCGGCCGTCGTCGCCTGGATCACGAAGAACAGCACCGAGTTGTTGCCGAAGGTCGCGGCTGCGATCTGCGCGATGAGCGAGCGCTGCGGCGTGGTGGCGCAGTTCGCGAAGCCCTGCAGGTCGCAGGCGCGCTCGGCGTAGTGCACGTGCGACACGAGCGCCAGGGTGATGAGCCCGATGAACAGGACGATCGCGATGCCGCCCATCGCGACCAGGGTGGCCTGCGCGTTCTTGATCTTCGGACGGCGGAACGCCTGCACGCCGTTCGCGATGGCCTCGACGCCGGTCAGGGCCGAGCAGCCCGAGGCGAAGGCGCGGAGGAGCAGCAGGATGAACGCCGCCTGCGTGGTGTGCTCCACGTTCTGCACGGTGTACGCCGCGGACTCGGCGACCGGGGCGTTGCCGGCGGCGACCCGGACGAGCCCGGTCACGACCATCACGAAGACGCTCGCCACGAACAGGTAGGTGGGGATCGCGAAGGCCTTGCTCGACTCCCGCACGCCACGCAGGTTCGCGGCGGCGAGCAGCACGACGAACAGCAGGGCGAGCTCGACACGGAAGTGGTCGAGCATCGGGAGCGCCGAGATGATGTTGTCGACACCGGAGGCGACCGACACGGCCACCGTCATCACGTAGTCGACGAGGAGCGCGCTCGCGACGACGAGCCCGGCCTTCTCACCGAGGTTCCGGTGCGCCACCTCGTAGTCGCCACCACCCGACGGGTACGCCTTGATGAGCTGCCGGTACGAGGCGACGACGACCACGAGCAGCAGCACGACGAGTGCGGCGACCCACGGCGCGAACGTCAGGAAGGCCATGCCGCCGAGCAGCAGGATCATCAGCAGTTCCTGCGGCGCGTACGCGACAGAGGACAGCGGGTCACTCGCGAAGATCGGCAGGGCCAGGTGCTTCGGGAGGAGCTGTCCTTCGAGCTTCTCAGAGGGGAGGGGATCCCCGATCAGTCGTGCTTTCAACGACCGGATCTCGTTCGTCACGAGCGGCAAACCTACTCAGTTCCGGGCGCGAGTCAACACGGTTCGCCTGCCGCATATTCCCGGCTGCCCACCGGTGCTCCACCCAGGGGATCGCGCACCCCGTGTGGTTGACGCAGCGTCAAGCATTACAGTCGCCACCATGAGCGCATCGACAGGCCCGGACGAACCAGCTGCGAAAGCTCCCCACGTCATCACCGAGGTGGCGCGTTCCGCCGGTGTCTCGAGTCGGACCCTTCGGCACTACGAGGCCGTCGGACTGCTGCCGGCCACCGCCGTCGGCGCGGGTGGGCTGCGGCGCTACGACGACCGTGCGCTCGTCCGACTGCAGCGCATCCTGCTGCTGCGCGGGCTCGGACTCGGACTGCCCGAGATCGCGCGGCGGCTCGACGACGAGGGTGACGACGTCGCAGCGCTCGCGGCGCACCTGCGGTGGCTCGAGCACGAACGCGACCGCCTGGCCCGCCAGCTCGCGACCGTGCGCACCACCGTGGCGCGCGTCGAGCACGGGGAGGGTCTGACTGCCGGCGACGCGTTCGCCGGCTTCCCGCCGACGCGGCTCCCGGGTCACTGAGGCGCCGGCCGCGCCCCCGCACGCGGCGGGCCGACAGGCGGTGCGGACGACGGACGGGAGGCCCGTGGTCGCGACCGCCTGTCGGCCGCTGGCCGTCAGAGCGACTTGCGCAGGGCCTCCAGGCCGTCACGCAGACGCGTCACGGTGTCCGCGCCGAGTGTGCCGCGGGTCGCCCGACGGCGCAGGTCCGCACGCACCTGCTGCCGGAACGACGACAGGGCCATCTCGAGCTCGCGCAGGGCGCGGGCGCTGTCCGACGGCACGGACACGGGCTCCTCGGCGGAACCCGTCGCCGGGCTCTCGGCGGCGGCGGCCAGGTCGGCACGGAGCGAGCGCATGGCCTCGCCGACCGAAGCGCGCACGCCATCGGCCAACGACTTCACCGAGTCGCTCACGCCGGACTCGACCGCCGCGATCTCGTCGGCACGCGCCGCGAGCTCGGCACGGCCGGCGTCCGTGATCGCGTAGACGGTCTTGCGGCCGTCAGCGGTCTTGGTGACCAGGCCGTCGTCCTCGAGCTTCGCGAGCCGGGGGTACACGGTGCCGGCGCTCGGCACGTAGGTGCCGCCGAAGCGGTCGCCGAGTGCCTGGATGAGCTCGTAGCCGTGCATCGGGTGGTCGGCCAGCAGGACGAGCAGGTAGAGGCGCAGGTGGCCGTGGGCGAAGACGGGGCTCATTCGGGCACCTCGCTCTCGTTCGTCGGGGTGGTCGACGGGGTGGTCGGTGTCGTCGGGGGCGTCGGCTCGGCGACCGGCGGGGCGTGCAGCACCGCGATGTCGCCGGAGACGGAGTTCACCCGCAGGTCGAGCCACTGGCCGGACAGTTCGCCGCCCTGCTTGACGTACGAACCGCGCACTCCGCGGATCTCGGCGTCGTCGAACTGCAGCTTGCCGGTCGCGGTGTTCACCGTGCACTTGTAGGCGACGCCGTCCGCCAGGCGGACGCTCACCGACCCGGACACCGTGTTGACGCGGGCGGACTCGGGGACCCCGTGCAGGTCGAGCACGACGTCGGCCGAGACACCGTCGGCCTGGAACCGCGGGATCTCGCCGGTGGCCACGACGTCGCCGGAGACGGTGTGCACCGCGAGCGCGCCATCGAGGTCGCGGATCGTGGTGGCGCCCGAGACGGCGTTGACCGTGACGTCACCCGCGACACCGTCGACGACCAGGTCGCCGGACACCGTGTTGAGGGTGGCTCCGCGGTTCGTGCCGGACAGCAGCGCACCGGCCGAGACGACACCGAGCGTGATGCCGGCGTCGCGGGGGACCAGGATGCTGACGTCGGCGTGGGCCTTGCCGCGGAAGGACTTCAGGAACCCGATGGGGTCGTCCCACCGGACCTGGGGGTGGTCGACGGTCAGGGTGTCGCCGTCGACCTCGATGAGCATCTGCTTGCCGGACACGCTGTGGATCTCGACCCGGGCCGTGGGTTCGTCGTGTGCGACGACGTCCACCTGCCCGCCGACGAGGCCGACACGCACGGTGCGCACGATGCCGGTGTCGATGACCTTGGGCTCGTCGACGAGCCACTTCTCCTGCGCCATGTTGCCTCCTGAAACTCGCGATGTATCGCGTCTGTGGAGGTCACGCTATATCGCGTTCCCCACGGCCGCAAGGGGTCGCACGCGATCGCCGGGCGATCGCCGGTCGATCGCCGGTCGAGCGCCGGGCGATCGCTCGGGCGATCGTGAGCAGGAATGGTCGGGTCGGCGCCGTGGACCCGACCATTCCTGCTCACGAAGCGGGCGTGGCGGGGGTGGGGCGGGCCTCCAGGGCGGGTGTGACGGCGGGTGCAGTGACGTCCCGCGCTGCGGCCGTGCGCTCGGGGCTCCACGGGAACCGGCGGAAGTGCGGCATGAGCGGCTGGACCATCGGGCCGATCGCGAACGCCGCGATGACGGTGCCGGCACCGACGTCCCCGCCGAGGACCCACCCGACGATCACCACGGTGACCTCGACCAGGGTCCGTGCGAGCCAGATCGGCCAGCCGAGCCGCTGGTGCAGGCCGACCATCAGGCCGTCCCGCGCCCCGGTGCCGAACCCCGCACCGATGTAGAACGCCGTCGCGACCGCGAGCAGCACGAGTCCCGCGGCGAACAGCCCGATCCGGGCGACGATCCCCGACGGCTCCGGCACCAGCCAGAGCACCAGGTCGGCACTCGGCCCGATCGCCAGGGCGTTCAGCAGCGTCCCGATGCCCGGCTTCTGGCGCAGCGGGATCCACAGCAGCAGGATGACGCCGCTCGACACGACCGTGATGACGCCGAACGACCACGGCACGACGTTCTCGAGCCCCTGGGTCAGCACGGTCCACGAGCTCACGCCGACCACCGCTCGGACCTGCAGTGCGGTCGAGGCGCCGTAGAGGAACAGTCCGACGAAGAGCTGGACGAAGCGCAGGGTGAGAGCGGTGCGGCGGAGCATGTGGCCATCGTCCCGACAGATTGGCCTGCTGGTCGAGAGCCAATCGCGCTACCGTGGACCCGTGCCCCCTGTCCTGATCAGTGCCCGCGCCGCCGCCCACCTGCTGACCGACTGGCGCGCGAGCACCGACGCGCCGGCCTACGAGGCGCTCGCCGATGCCCTCCGGGTCCTCGTCATCGACGGGCGGGTCGCCCAGGGGGTCCGGCTCCCGGCCGAGCGCGGCCTGGCCGCAGCCCTCGGCGTCTCACGCACCACCGTCGCGAACGCCTACGCCCGCCTGCGCTCCGACGGGTTCCTGGTGTCCGTCCGTGGCTCCGGCAGCGTGGTCCACCTGCCCCGTGACCTGGTCGGCCGGCCCGACCCCGAACGCCTGGGCGGGGTCGTCGAGGGGGACCTGCTCGACCTGCGCAAGGCGGCCCTGCACGCGGCCCCCGGCATCGACGAGGCGGTCGAGCGGGCGGTCCGGCACGTGCCCGCCGCGCTCGCCGGCATCGGCTACGACACCGTCGGCGACCCCGGCCTCCGCGCCGCGATCGCCGCGCGCTACACCGAGCGCGGACTGCCGACCGAGCCCGCCCAGGTCATCGTCACCATCGGCGCGCAGCACGCGATCGCCCTGCTCGCGCGGGTGCTCGTCCGCCGGGGCGACGCCGTCCTCGTCGAGTCCCCGACCTACCCGCACGCGCACGAGGCCTTCCGCGAAGCCGGCGGCCGCCTGGTCGGCGTCCCCGTCGATGCGCGGACGGGGTGGGACGCCGCCGCGCTCGAGACGACGCTGCGCCGGACCGCGCCCTCCGTCGCGTACGTCATGCCCGAGCTCCACAACCCGACCGGTGCGACCATGTCCGCATCGACCCGCCAGCTCCTGCTGTCGGTCGCGGCCTCGGTCGGCACGACCGTCATCGCCGACGAGACGATGGGGGAGCTCCGGATCGACGGCTCGCCGTCGCCGCCGTTGGCAGCGGCGGACCCGTCGGGGGCGTCGGTCGTGATGATCGGTTCCGCCGCCAAGGTCTTCTGGGGCGGGCTGCGGATCGGCTGGATCCGCGCCGACCCGGCGCTGCTGCAGCGGCTGCTGCTCGCCCGCCCGACGGGCGACCTCGGCACCCCCGTGCTCGACCAGCTGGTCGTGCGCGAGCTGGTCCCGCGCACGGCGGCCGTCCTGGAGGCGCGGCGTGCGTCCCTGCGCGAAGGTCGCGATGCGGTCGTGGGGGCGCTCCGGGCGCGGCTCCCGGAGTGGGACGTCCCGGCGCCGGCGGGCGGGTTGACGACGTGGGTCGGGCTCGGCCGGCCAGTGTCGAGCGCGCTCGTGCTCGCCGCGCGGGCCGAGGGCGTGGTGCTGGCCTCGGGCGGGGTGTTCGGGCCGGACGGCGGGTTCGAGCGGTTCCTGCGGGTGCCGTTCACGATGGCCCCGGCCGACCGGGGGCGGTTGGTCGACGTGCTGTCGCGTGCGTGGGAGCGGGTCGGTGGCGAGTCGACCGGGGTGCGGGGGTCGTTGGCGGCGGTGGTCTGAGCGGTGCGTCGTCCGGGCACGGTGTCGTCCGCCGGGCTCGGTGTCGTGCGCCGGGGCTCGGTGTCGTGCGCCGGGGCTCGGTGTCATCCTCTGGGGTGAGGCCGGGTCGGGGGTTGTCGCTCCTCGGGGTGATGCGGCGGCGGTGGGGTCCGGCGAGGCTGGAGCCATGAACGCGACCCTGTCCGCCGGAACCCGCTCCGCTGTGCCGACGCCCGTCGACCCGCCCGCGCCGGTCCCCGCCGTGGTGCGGGTCACCATCGCGCTGAGCGGGGCGGCCCTTGCCGGCGTCCTGACGTCGTTCGGGCAGGCGGTGCCCGCACTCGCCTCCGTGTCGAACTCGGCCGGACCGTGGTTCCTCGTCGCCGCGCTGCTGTGCCTGGCGGCGGGAGCACGAGCGGGCCGGGTCGCCCTGCCGCTCGCGATGGTGCTCGGCGTCGTGCTCCTCGAGCTCATGCACGTCGGGTACTGGGCCACGACGGTCCTGCGTGGGTTCCCGGACGTGCTGTCGATCACGAACCCGTGGGTGCTGCTCGGGGTGCCGGCCGGGCTGCTGGCCGGGGCGGTCGCCGTGGCGGTGCGGTCCCGCGACGCCCGGTGGCGCGCGGGGGCGCTCGGTGTGACGGCCGCGGTGCTCGTCGGTGAGGGGATCCGCGGGCTGCTGCAGGTCGCCGCGACGACCGGGCACGTGACCTGGGTCGTCGAGATCGTCGTCGGCGTGGTGCTCCTCGGCATCGGGGTCCTCGGCACCCGTTCACCCGTCGCGCGCGTGGTGGCGCTCGGCACCGGGGTCGTCGGGACGGTCGCGGTGCTCGGGGCCTACCTGGTGCTCGGCGGGTTCTGATCCGTCGGTCCTGATCCGACGGCGGGTCCTCGCCGCTCCGTCCTGATCCGACGGCGGGTTCTGGGTCCTGATCCGACGGCGGGTTCTGGCTGCCAGCCGAGCGTTCGTCGGTCGGTCCTGCGAGGATCGTTGACGTGCACCTCCTCTCGGTCTTCAGCCTGCGCAACCGGGCCCTCATCGCGCTCGTCACGATCGTGGTCGCGGTCTTCGGCGGTATCGCGCTCTCGAGCCTCAAGCAGGAGCTGATCCCCAGCGTCGAGTTCCCGCAGGTCGCGATCGTCAGCGCCTACCCCGGGGCCACGCCAGAGGTCGTGTCGAACGACGTCTCGACCAAGATCGAGCAGGCGATCCAGGTCGTCCCGGACCTCGAGTCGACCAGCGCGACCTCGTCCACCGGGCAGAGCGTGGTGTCGGCGTCGTTCCAGTACGGATCGAACCTGGCCAGCGCCGAGGACAAGATCCAGACCGCGGTGAACGCGCTGTCGCTGCCCGACTCGGTGCAGACGCAGATCGTCACCGGGTCCTTCGACGACCTGCCGGTGCTGCAGGTCGCGGTCTCGGCGTCCGGCAACCAGGAGCAGCTCGTCGACCGGCTGCAGGCCTCGGCGATCCCCGACCTCGAGAAGCTCGACGGTGTGCGGCAGGCGGACGTCTTCGGCAACCCGGGTCGTCGGGTCGTCATCACGCCGAACCAGGACGAACTCGCCGCCCGCGGCCTGACCCAGACGGCGATCTCGGACGCGCTCGACGACAACGGCACCCTGATCCCCGGCGGCACCATCACCGAGGACGGCTCGACCCTGTCGGTGCAGACCGGCGAGCGGATCGCTTCGCTCGAGGACATCCGCGCGCTGCCGCTCACGAGCTCGTCGAGTTCTTCGGGCTCGTCGGGCTCATCGGGGTCGGACGGGTCCGGGTCGGGTGCCGCCGGTGCCGCCGGGACGACATCGTCCGGTGACGGCACGGCTGCGGGTGCCACCGGTACGGGTGCGACCGGTGACGGCGCGACCGGAACCGGCACGGGTACGACCGGCACCGGGGCGACCGGTGGCACCGCGACGGGCGGGTCCACGACCGCGGCCACGCCGACGGACACCACCCTGGGCGACGTCGCGAAGGTCGCCATCACGGAGTCGCCGCGCACCTCGATCAGCCGCGTGGACGGCCAGCAGGCCCTGACCATCTCGATCACAAAGGCGCAGGAAGCCAACACCGTCGACGTCTCCGAGACCGTGCGCGACGCCCTGCCCGGGATCGAGGACAAGATCGAGGGGGACCCCCGCTTCACCGTCGTCTTCGACCAGGCGCCCTACATCCAGCAGTCCATCGACTCCCTGGCCGAGGAAGGCCTGCTCGGGCTCGCCTTCGCGGTGATCGTCATCCTGGTGTTCCTGCTGTCGTGGCGCTCCACGCTCGTCACCGCGATCTCGATCCCGACGTCGGTGCTCCTCGCCGCGATCGGCATGCGCGCGGCCGGGTACACGCTCAACATCATCACGCTGGCGGCCCTCACGATCGCGATCGGCCGCGTGGTCGACGACTCCATCGTCGTCATCGAGAACATCAAGCGGCACATGCTCCCCGGCGTCGACCGCGGCCGTGCCGTGCGGGACGCCGTACGCGAGGTCGCCGGTGCGGTCACCGCGTCGACGCTCACGACCGTCGCGGTGTTCCTGCCGGTCGCCTTCGTCGCCGAACTCGTGGGGGAGCTGTTCCGGCCGTTCGCCGTGACCGTCACCCTGGCGCTCGTCGCGTCGCTGTTCGTCTCGCTCACCATCGTCCCGGTGCTCGCGTACTGGTGGCTGCGCCCGCCGAAGGCGAAGCCGGGCGACGCGACGACGGCAACGAACGCGGAAGCGGAAGCGGTCGCAGCGCCGTCGGCTCCCGACGCCGAGCACGATCGCTCCGAGGGTGCGCTCGCCTCCGCCGCCGACCTGCACGACGCCGGCACCGCCGACCGTCTGCGCCGCGTCTACCTGCCGGTGCTCCGGTGGGTCGTCCGGAAGCCGGTCGTCGTCATCCTGCTCGCCGTGATCGTGCTCGGCGGAACGGTCGCGACGCTGCCGTTCGTCACCACGAACTACCTCGGCGACTCGGGGCAGAACACCTTCACGGTCACGCAGGACCTGAAGGCCGGCTCCAGCCTCGCCGTCCAGTCCGAGTCCGCACGCAAGGTCGAGCGCGCGCTGCAGGACGTCGACGGCGTCGAGACCGTGCAGACCACCATCGGCACGAGCGGCCAGTCGATCCAGGCGGCGTTCGGCGGGGGCGGCAGCGCCTCGGTGCAGTACGCCGTCACGACCGACGCCGAGGCCGACCAGCCGACGATCCAGGCCGACGCCCGGAAGGCGATCGGGGCGATCGAGGACGTCGGCGAGGTCACCATCGCGTCCTCCGGTGGCGGGTTCGGCGGCAGCAGCGACATCGAGGTCGACGTCACCGCGCCGACCCAGGCGCAGCTCGAGACCGCGTCGCGCCAGGTGCTGAAGACCATGCAGTCGGTCCCGGACACCACGGGCGCCACGAGCAACCTGTCCGCCGCTGAGCCGTTCCTCGCCGTCCGGGTCGACCGCCAGAAGGCCGCGTCACTCGGCCTGACCGAGACCCAGGTGGGTGGCCTCGTCGCCGCAGCGGTCTCGCCGCGGGACACCGGCAGCATCGAGATCGACGACGCGACGCTCGACGTCTACATCGCCGACCCGGAGCCGCCGACCACCATCGGCGCACTCCGTGCCCTCGACGTCCCGACGAGCACGGGCACGGTCCCGCTGTCCGACGTCGCCACCGTCGAGGAGTCCGAGGGGCCGACCACGGTCACCACGTCGAACGCGGCCCGCACCGCCACGATCACCGTGACGCCGGACGCCACGAACCTCGGTGCAGCCGTGCAGTCCGTCACGACCGCCGTCGACGATCTCGACCTGCCGAAGGGCGCGACCGCCTCGATCGGTGGCGTCGCCGCCAGCCAGTCGTCGGCGTTCTCGCAGCTCGGGCTCGCGGTGCTGGTCGCCGTGCTGATCGTCTACGTGATCATGGTCGCGACGTTCCGGAGCCTGCTCCAGCCGCTGCTGCTGCTCGTGTCGGTGCCGTTCGCGGCCACGGGCGCGATCCTGCTGCAGATCGCGTCGGGCGTCCCGATCGGCGTCGCGTCGCTGATCGGTCTGCTCATGCTCGTCGGCATCGTCGTGACGAACGCGATCGTGCTCATCGACCTCGTCAACCAGTACCGACGGCGCGGGTTGCGGGTGCGCGAGGCGTTGATCGAGGGCGCCACACGACGCCTCCGTCCGATCCTGATGACGGCGATGGCGACGATCTTCGCGCTGCTGCCGATGGCGATCGGGCTGACCGGCAAGTCCGGCTTCATCTCGCAGCCGCTGGCGCTGGTCGTGATCGGTGGCCTGGTGTCCTCGACGCTGCTGACGCTCGTGGTGCTGCCGGCGCTGTACTTCGTGGTCGAGCGGGCTCGCGAGCGCAACGACGACCGGATCGCCGCCGGCAAGACCCGGAAGCAGGCGCGCGCCGAGCGGCGCCAGGAACGCGTGGAGCTCCGACAGGAACGACAGCGGCGACGGGCGGCGCGTTCCGGCAGCGCTGCCTAGCGGCGGTACTCGGCGTCGATGGCGGCGAGGGGCGAGACGACGACGCGCTCGGTCCGCTCCTCGCGCTCGACCGCGCGGAACCACGACACGAGCACCAGGGTCAGCGTCACGAGGAACACCACGGCGGCGCCCTGCGACACGACGGCCAGCTGCCCGGTGACCGAGGCGTACCCGCCGAACGACACCGCGGCGACGAACGACAGCCCGAGCAGCAGCTCCCCGAACGTCCGCAGCGCCGGGCGGTCCCAGCGGGTCGCAGCGGCGCGGGCAGGGCGGGTCGAGGTGTCGGTCACCCCCGAAGTCTGCGTCCGGGCGCTCGGCAGCGGCAGTCCCGACTCCGGGTGGCACCCACCCGGGGCACGCGGTCAGCCCAGCTGCGTCCGCAGGAACGTGACCACGCGGCGGCTCATCGCCTCGTCGAGCTGGGCGATCGAGTGCGCCGTGCCCTCGACCGCCACGAACGTCACCGGGACGTCGTGGGACCGGAGCGTCGCGGCGAACTCCTGCGACTCCCACATCGGGATGAACTCGTCGGTGGAGTGCCCGATGAAGAACGGCGCGGTGTCCGAGGTGACGTGGAACTCCGGCGACGCCCGGCTGGCCGCCGGGCACCTGGCGTACGACCGGCACCCCAGGTAGAGCAGCTGCTTGCGCTGGAAGGCCGCGGAGACCCCGTCGGGCTCGGTGGACCGGGTGGTCAGGTTCGTCGGACCGCTCAGGTCGACCACGGCACGGATCCGGTCGCCGTCGGCGTACGCGGCGGAGTCGTGGTCGGTGACGGCGAGCATCGCGGCGAGGTTGCCGCCGGCGCTGCCGCCGAACACGCCGACGCGCTGTGAGTCGACGTCGTAGGTCTCGAGCGTCGCCGGGCGGAACACGTAGTCGAGCGCACGGCGGACGTCGTCGAGCCCGGCCGGGAACGGGTCGGTCGGCGCCAGCCGGTAGTCGACGTTGAACGTCACGAAGCCCTCGGACGCCAGGTACTTGCACACGGACCGGTAGGCGGCGGTCGCCTTGTCGCCGTGCGACCAGCTGCCGCCGTGGATCATCAGGACCGCCGGGCGTCCGCTGGCGGCCCCGGCCGCTCGGGCCTCGGGGTCGGCGGTGGCCGAGGCGGACGGTGTCGCGGTGGGGGTCGCCGTCGTCGCGGGGTCGCTGTCGGCCGGCAGGCACACGTCGAGGCGCTGCAGCGGATCGGTGCCGTAGGGCACGTCGGCCACCACGTCGATGCCGTGGTACCGCAGCGACAACGGGTAGATGATGCTGTTCGCGGTCACCGTGGCGTTCTCGTCGCCGACCGGGTCCGTGCTGCAGGACGCCATCGCGCCGAGCGCCACGACCGCGGCGACGAGCGCGAGCACTGAGCGGCGGCCGGACTTCATCACGTCCACGCTAGCCGCACCGGCAGCCGCCCACGTCACCCGAGCGGAGGACGGCAGTGCGAGGATGAGCACGGCAGCCGCCGACCGGAGCACCGCAGGAGGACCCGTGAGCAATCGCAAGGCCTGGAACGCCGATCCCGAACCACTGCTCCGCGTCGAACCCGGGTTCCGCCTCGACCAGGTGGACCCGGACGGCACCCCGGGCTTCCCCGGCCGCAAGATCGACGGCCTCGAAGCCCTCGCCGCCGGAGCCGCCCGTCTCGCCGCCCTGCAGGAGCGCCTGTACGCGGCGTCGACCGCCGGTGACGAGCGCCGGGTGCTGCTCGTGCTGCAGGCGATGGACACCGCGGGCAAGGGCGGCATCGTCTCGCACGTCGTCGGTGCGGTCGACCCGAACGGCGTGCACTACGCCGGCTTCAAGGCCCCGACGGCCGAGGAGCGCGAGCACGACTTCCTCTGGCGCATCGAGCAGCAGCTGCCCGCAGCCGGGCAGCTCGGCGTGTTCGACCGCTCGCACTACGAGGACGTGCTCGCCCAGCGGGTCCGTGGGCTCGCCGCGCCGGACGAGATCGAACGTCGGTACGGCGCGATCACCGCCTTCGAGGACGGCCTCGCCGCCGCCGGCACGACCATCGTCAAGGTGATGCTGCACATCTCGAAGGACGAACAGCGCGAGCGCCTCGGCGACCGGCTCGACCGCCCCGACAAGCACTGGAAGTTCAACCCGGGCGACATCGACGACCGCCTGCTCTGGGACCGCTACCAGCAGGCGTACCAGATCGCCCTCGACCGCACGTCGACCCCGCAGGCGCCCTGGTACGTCGTGCCCGCGAACCGCAAGTGGTACGCCCGCCTCGCCGTGCAGCAGCTCCTGCTCCGGGCGCTCGAGGACATGCACCTGTCGTGGCCGAAGGCGGACTTCGACGTCGCCGAGCAGCGTCGTCGGCTCGCGGAGTCCTGAGCGCGCGGCCCCCGGCCTGGAGGCCCGTCCCGGGTCCGGCACGCCGCCGCCGGACCGCGCGGGGCTGGCGTCAGGGCACCGGCTCGCGTAGACTCGCTCGGTCGGCCTTCGACGTCGTGACATTGTGATCACGGAAATTCTGCTGGGTGTGTGTTGCTCGAGGGCTGGAATCACGTCGACTCGCGACGGGATGAACCCCCTCTCCGCAAGCAGCCCCCGCCGATGTCGCTGTCGGGCGCTGCGGTACGTTGCGCACCCGAGAAAGCAGCCATGGCCCCGTACAACAAGGGCGGCGCGGACAACCGCGCCTCCGACCGCGTCCGCCACCCGAACGGCACCCCCGCCGCCCGCAGCAGCAAGCACCGCGGGTTCCGCGCCGCCGACTCCTCGCAGCCGCGCCAGAAGCAGCGCTGGGACGCCGAGGAGCGTCGCGGCCGCGCGTCGCAGGGCGAGCGTCCGGCCCGTCCGAACTGGGAGCCGCGTGACAGCGGCGGCCAGCGTCGCCCCGAACGCGACGACCGTGGCGGCCGCGCCCCGCGTCGTTTCGACCGCGATGACCGTGCACCGCGCAGCTTCAACCCTGACGACCGCGCGCCCCGTCGTGACAACGATGACCGGCCCCGTCGCTTCGACCGTGACGACCGTGCGCCTCGTCGTGACAACGACGACCGCCCGCGTCGTTCGTTCGACCGCGATGACCGTGCACCGCGTTCGTTCAACCGCGATGACCGTGCACCGCGTCGTGACAACGACGACCGCCCGCGTCGCTCGTTCGACCGCGATGACCGTGCACCGCGTTCGTTCAACCGCGATGACCGCGCACCGCGTCGCGACAACGACGACCGCCCGCGTCGTTCGTTCGACCGTGACGACCGTGCACCGCGTCGCTTCGACCGCGACGACCGCGCTCCGCGCAGCTTCAACCGCGACGACCGTGCGCCCCGTCGTGACAACGACGACCGCCCGCGTCGCTCGTTCGATCGGGACGACCGCGCCCCGCGCAAGTTCGACCGTGACGACCGCGCCCCGCGCAAGTTCGACCGCGACGACCGCACCGACCGCGCCCCGCGCCGCTCGTTCGACGAGCCCGAGCGCGGCAAGTTCGTGCCGGCCGACGACGTCAAGCTCGAGAAGCTCCAGGCCGAGGCCACCATCGCGGCCGACGTAGAGGGCGTGACCTTCGGCGACCTGGGCATCGGCGGCAACATCTCCCGCGCCCTGCAGGAGCTCGGCGCCTCGAGCCCCTTCCCGATCCAGGCGGCGACGATCCCCGACGTGCTCGCCGGCAAGGACGTCCTCGGCCGTGGCCGCACCGGCTCCGGCAAGACCATCGCCTTCGGTGCGCCGCTGGTCGAGAAGCTCATGGAGCACGGCGGCGGCACCAAGCGCAAGATGGGCCGCGCCCCGCGTGCGCTCATCCTCGCGCCGACCCGTGAGCTCGCCCTGCAGATCGACCGCACGGTGCAGCCCATCGCCCGTTCGGTCGGCCTGTTCACGACCCAGATCTACGGCGGCGTGCCCTACGGCCGTCAGGAGGGCGCGCTCGAGCGCGGCGTCGACATCATCGTCGGCACCCCCGGTCGTGTGCAGGACCTCATGAACAAGGGGAAGCTCGACCTCAGCGAGGTCATCATCTCCGTGCTCGACGAGGCCGACCACATGTGCGACCTCGGGTTCCTCGAGCCGGTGCAGGAGATCCTCTCCGCCACGGCCGAGGTCACCCCGCAGGGCAACCGCGCGCAGAAGCTGCTGTTCAGCGCGACGCTCGACACCCAGGTCGCGGCGCTCGTCGAGCAGTTCCTGCACGAGCCGAGCGTGCACGAGGTCGCGGGTGAGGACCAGGCGTCCTCGACCATCGACCACCGTGTCCTCGTGGTCGAGCAGCGCGAGAAGGACCGTCTCCTCGAGGAGCTGGTCGCCGGCGACGGCAAGACCATCGTCTTCGCCCGGACCCGCGCCTACGCCGAGCGTCTGGCCGACCAGTTCGAGGACGCCGGCATCCGCGCGACCTCGCTCCACGGCGACCTGAACCAGTCGCGCCGCACGCGCAACCTGCAGCTGCTCACGAGCGGCCGCGTCAACGTGCTCGTCGCCACCGACGTCGCCGCCCGCGGCATCCACGTCGACGACGTCTCGCTCGTCGTGCAGGCGGACGCTCCGGACGACTACAAGGCGTACATGCACCGCTCCGGCCGCACGGGTCGTGCCGGCAAGGAGGGCACGGTCGTGACGATCGTCCCGCGTGGCCGCATCCGCAAGATCGAGGGCATCCTCGAGCGCGCCGAGATCGAGGCGGACCTGGTGCAGGCCGCACCTGGTGACGGCATCGTGTCGGAGCTCGCCGCGCGCTAGTCGCGACCACACGACGGACAGGAGGCCCGGTACCAGCTGGTACCGGGCCTCCTGTCCGTCACACGGTGCGACCGAAGACCGCACTTGCGCCCGGGTCATCCGCTCGGAGGACCCAGAGCCGCCGTGCTCATGCCCCCGACTGATGACACGGGCGAGCAGGACCGCTGCAATGATCACGTGACACCCGCAGCGCTCGTCGGACGACTCCGCCGGTTCCCCGTCTCCGTCTCCGTGGCCGCAGCGACGACCGCGCTCCTCGTGACCGCGCGGATCGCTCACGCCGAACCCGACTTCCCGCACCACCCGCCCGTCGCGTGCCTCGCCATGGTCCTCGTGATCGTGACGACGGTGCTCGCCGAACGGTCCCTCGGTTCCGTCCGCACGGTGGTCATCGGCGTGGTGGCCCCGGCGCTCGGCGTCCTCGGAGCCCTGCTCACCGTCAGCATCGGGTCAGCGCTCGGCGAGGCACACGCCGAACTCGCGGTCGGCCAGCCGCTCTTCGCCCCGTCGATCGTCGCCGCCGCCTTGCTCGGTGCCGCTTCGGCAGCGATGCCCGCGCAGCACCGGTGGCGGACGCGAGCCGCGCTCTGGACCGTCGTCCTCACGCTCGTGCTCTTCGCCGGCCACGGATCGGACCTCGCCCGTGCCCTGGCGACGCTGCTCGGCACCGCGGCCGGTTCGTTCGTGGTGCGCCGGGCCTCCGGTCCCGACGCGCCGACCGCGCGTGGCACCGTCAGCGCACGCACCTGCGTCGTCGCGACGCTCATCGCGCTCGGCGCGGGCACCCTCGTGACCCCTGTCGTGCCGGACCCGGACGGTGTGCTCTCGGTGTTCGCCGACGCCATGAGCGACCGTGCGGTCGTCATCGTCGGGCTCCTCCTGCTGGTGTCCGCCTGGCTCGTGCAGCGTGGCCGGCGGACGGGCATCGTGCTCGCCGTCGGCGTGCTCGTGACGCTGACCGCCGTCCTCGCCGATGTGTTCCTCATCGAACCGATGACCGACGACGCCGTGCAGTGGCGCGGTCTCGGGCTGGACGCGATCGAGTGGCAGGTCACACTGCTCGGCGCGTGGCTCGTGCCGGCGATGGTGCTGCTGGCGGTCCTGGCGCTCCGCGGACGCCTCGTCCGCTCGCGGTTCCGTGCCGCCACCGACGGCCGCGGTGCCCTGGTCGAGATGCTCCGCGACGGCGATGCCGGAACCCTCGGCCACATGGGCACCTGGCGCGGCAACGCCACCTGGACGGACCCGGACGGACGTGGGGCCGTGGCGTACCGGGTCCGCGGAGACGTGGCACTCACCGTGTCGGACCCGGCGTGCAGCGCTGCGGACCGCGCCGAGGTCGTGTCCGCGTTCACGGCCTTCTGCGACCGCAACGGCTGGGTGCCCGCGTTCACGAGCGTGCACGACCCGGTGCGGCAGATCCTCGCCGCCGACGGGTGGACCGCGCTGCCCGTGGGAGTCGAGTCGGTGCTGGACGTCGCCGCCTTCGACCTGCGCGGCAAGAAGCGGCAGGACCTCCGGACGGCCTCGAACCGGGCGGACCGTGAGGGGGTCCGCGACGAGTGGACGACCTTCGACGCCCTCGCTGACGAACGACGTGCCGAGGTCGAGGCGATCTGCACGCGGTGGGCGAGCGACCGGAGACTGCCGGAGATGGGGTTCACCCTGGGCGGCTTCCACGAGCTCGACGACCCCGACGTCCGACTCATGCTGGCGGTGACGGCCGACGGACAGGTGACCGCGGTCACGAGCTGGCTGCCCGTGTACGAGCTCGGCGTGCTGGCCGGCTACACGCTCGACGTCATGCGCCGCGGCGACGACGGCATGCCGGGCGTCATGGAGTTCCTCATCGCCCGGACCGCGATCCGGGCACGCGACGCAGGCCTGCGGATGATCAGTCTCTCCGGCACGCCGCTCGCCGCCCACGACGGCGCACGATCACTCGTGTCCGTCGGATCGGTCCTCGTCGCCCGACTCCTCGAGCCGGTGTACGGGTTCCGGTCGCTCCAGCGCTTCAAGGAGAAGTTCGGCGCCCGACACGAGGCGCTCTGGATCGTGGTCCCCACGCCGTTGCACGTGCCGCGGGTCGCACGTGCCCTGGCCGGCGCGTACGTACCGGGCCTCCGTCCGAAGCACCTCTGGGCACTGCGGCAGGCACACCGCTCGGCCGTGCGCGAGCCCGCTCCGGCGCGGGTGGTGTCCGAGCAGTGAGTCCGACCGAGTGGCTGCTCGCCACCCAGCTGCAGGCGCCGTCCAAGCTCGTCCCGCTGGACGTGGCGTTCGCCGTGCTCGGTCTCGCCGTCCTGCTGCCGGCGCTCGGGGCGCTGCGTTCGCGCGTCGCGTGGCGGCGGGCCGGGGTCCGCGCTGCCGTCGCGGTGGTCGCCGCCGCGGTGGTGCTCCTCGTGTGCTGGGTCCTCAGCGATCTGATGAACCTGTTCGGCGTCGCCCTGAGCCCCGTCACCCGGATGTGGTTCGTGGTTGCCGCAGCTGCACTGGCCCTGTCGGTCGTCGGACTCGTGCAGGGCCGTCGCTGGCGCCGCGTCCTCGCCGGGCTGCTCGTGCCGACCGCGCTGCTCGCGTCCGCCCTCGGGGTGAACGTCGAGTTCGCGATGTACCCGACGCTCGGCACCGTCGTGCAGACGGACCCGTTCCCGGAGCTCGACCTGGCCGCTGCACCCGTCGCCACCATGCCCACGACCGGCGAGGTCCGCACCGTCGAGATCCCCGGGGAGCGATCGGGGTTCCCCGCACGGCCCGCCGTCGTCTACCTCCCGCCCGCTGCCCTCGTCAGGGGTCCGACGCCGCTGCCCGTCGTCCTCGCCTTCTCCGGCCAACCGGGGGCTCCGAGCGACCTGTTCACCGCCGGCCGGATGGGCAGCGCACTCGACGGCTACGCCGCAGCCCACCACGGCCGAGCGCCGATCGTCGTCTCCGTCGACCAGCTCTCCGCGCCCGGCCTGAACACGATGTGCGTCGACTCGGACCTCGGCAACGCAGCGACGTACGTCACCGAGGACGTGCCGCGCTGGCTGACGGCGCACCTCCCGGTGACCCCGGACCGCCGTGCGTGGGGCCTCACCGGCTTCTCGCAGGGGGCGACGTGCGCGATGCAGTTCGCCACCGCGCACCCCGACCGGTTCGGGGCCGTGCTCGCGGTGTCCAGCGAGCTGCAGCCCATCGACCAGAACCCGCAGCACAGCGCCGACCGGGCCTTCGGCGGATCGGTCACCGCGTGGAAGGCCGCCGGTCCGATCGCGCAGATGCGGGCGGACGACCTGCACGGGCACGCGTTCTGGTTCACCGCGGGGTCGGCTGACGGGGCGTTCAGCCGCAACGCTCGCGTCCTCGCCGACGCTGCTCGGGCAGCGGGCGCGGACACCAGTGTCGCGTCCGCCCCGGGGAGCGGACACGACTGGAACACCGTGCAGTGGTCGTTCCGCACCGAGCTCCCGCATCTGGCGGACGCGCTGTCCGCGGGGCGTCACTGATCCGCGCCACCGGGGTCTGACCCACCTTCTGACGGACGGGAGGCCCGGTACCAGCTGGTACCGGGCCTCCCGTCCGTCACATGGTGAGCACCAATGGTCGGGTCGCGACGCCGGACCCGACCATTCCTGCTCACGAAGCGGCGGCGCGACCGCGACCGCGCGCGCTCAGCGGTTGAAGAACAGCAGCCCGCGCACGAAGCCGGCCTGCCCGGCGTGCTGCGTGCAGTCGTCCAGGATGCTGACGAGTCGCGCGCCGGCCGTGACGGGCGGGTCCCACGCGTCGTCGACGACGGGGTCGAGGTCGTCCGGGCCGAGCGTGCCGAGGTACGCGACCGTGCGCTCGTGCACCGCGCGCAGGTACCCGGTGAGCAGCTCGGCGGAGGCCCGCACCCGACCGACGTCGTCGCGGGACATGCCGTACCCGAGCGCCTCGGCCGGGAACGGCAGCCCGAACCGGTCGTACCAGCCGTCCGCCGTCCAGACCTGCTCGGAGCCGGCGAGCTCGGCGATCTGCACGTCCTGGCCGCGGGCGATGTGCCACGCGAGCCATGCGAGGGTGTTCGCCCCGGCGGCCGGTCGTGCCGCGAGCTGGTCTTCGGAGAGCCCGTCGACGGCCCGCTCGACCGTCTCGGGGACGCGGGAGAACGCTTCGGTGAGGAGTTCAGAGGGGGTCATGGCGCTCACGCTACGCGCGGGCCGTGACACCCGCTGTCACACGGCGGCGCTGCGGTGGTGGCGCTCCAGGGCGGCACCGAGCCCCTCGAACGCGGCGGCGACGACGGCTCGGTCGGACGGTGCGACGACCTGCTGGAACGCCTGCGAGTAGACGGCGCCGACCTCGCGGGCGACCGCCGTGCCCGACGGCGTGAGGTGCAGGAGCACGCTCCGGCGGTCCTCCGGGTTCGGACGACGCTCCAGGTGTCCGTGCTTCTCGAGCCGGTCGATCAGCGACGTCATCGCCCCGGTGGTGAGCTCGAGGTACTCGCCGGCCTGCTTCGGGGTCACGCCGTGGCCGCCGGCCGCGTTGAGGAAGAACACGAACCGGGTGTCCGTGGCGTTCAGTCCGCGGATCGTGCTCTCGTGGTGCAGGACGCGCGCGTGCTGCATCTGGAGCACCCGGAAGGCGGTGAGCAGTCGCGGCAGGTCGGCGTCGGGGTCCGCGTCGGCGGTGACGGGGTCCATCGCCGTGACGTCGGGCGACATCGGCGCTGGCGGCGTGGTGGGGGCGACGCGCGCCGCGGGGACGGCGGGTGCGTGCGGGGGGAGGACGACCGGGTCGGTGTCCGGCATGGGAGCTCTTCTCGGGTACAGGGTGGGAACTTCAGTCAACAAGTAACTCACTCGTCAAGATACCCCCATCAGTGGGGACATCTCAGGTCTTGTGAGCTGCTCGAACGCCAAGTAGCTTGATCGTCGTACCACCTCGGCACGTAGCGCGACCAACCACCGCGGGCCCGTCCGAACCACCGATCAGATCTCTTCCTCACGGAGTCCAACCATGTCTCGTGTCACGCCTCGTGCTGCCCGCCTCGCCGCCTGGATCGCCATCCCCGCCGCCCTCGTCGCCTCGGGGGTCGTCGTCTCGACGGCCTCGTACGCGGCGTTCTCCTCGACCACCGTCAACCCGACGAACAACTGGACGGCCGGCAGTGTCGCCCTGTCCGACGACGACAACAACACCGCGCTGTTCACGGCGAACAACCTGAAGCCCGGCTCGACCGGTGCGAACTGCATCGCGGTGACCTCGACCGGTTCGCTGCCCTCGGCCGTGAAGCTCTACGGCACGGACGTCTCGACCACGAAGGACCTGGCCGCGAACGTCAACCTGACCGTCGAGCAGGGCACCGGCGGCGGCTTCGGCTCCTGCTCCGGCTTCACCCCGGCCGCCACCGGCGGCTCGCTCTACAGCGGCACCGTCGCGGGCTTCGGCGCCGCCTCGACCAACTACGCGACCGGCGTCGGCACCTGGGCCCCGACCGGCACCGCGTCCGAGACGCGCGTCTACCGCGTCACCTACACGGTCTCGAGCACCGCCCCGAACACCGTGCAGGGCGGCACCGCAGCCCTCGGCTTCACCTGGGAGGCCCAGAACAGCTGAGCCGGGACCGGGGCCGAACCAGCCCCGTCCGTTCCCTCCCCGCAACGCGCCCCCGGTCGAAGGCAGTCATGAGCAGCATCGCAGTGCACGGTGGTCCCACACCGCACGCAGCGGTCCGTGACGCCGTCGACTGGGGGCGCGTCGTCGTCGCCACCCTCGCCCGGGGCGTGGTCGCGACGCTGCTCGGGCTCGCGCTCTGGGCGGCCGCGCCGGCGCTCATCGGCTGGCAGCCGACCACCGTGATGACCGGCTCGATGGAGCCGCGGATCGTCCCCGGTGACGTGGTCGTCTCGCGTCCGGTCGGCTCGGGCGAGATCGCGACGGGCAAGGTCCTGCTCGCCGACGACCCGGACCAGTCGGACCACCTGCGCATGCACCGCTACGTCGAGGACGGCCCCCGCGGCACGATGGTCACGAAGGGCGACGCCAACCCCCAGCCGGACTCCACGCCGATCGAGCGCTCCGCCGTGCACGGGGTCGCCTTCCTGCGCATCCCGTTCATCGGCGCACCGATCCGGTGGATCAGCGCCGGGGAGTGGGGCCTGGTCGCGATGCTCGCGCTCGGGCTGACCGCTGTGCTCGCGCTCTGCACGATCGACGGGTCGCTCCGACGACTCGTCGAGGCCGACGACGACACCGACGGTGCGGCCGGTGGTGCGGACGACGCGGCTGGTCCGGACGACGCCGCCGGTCCGGCAGACGGTGCCGACGACGGCCTGGAGGCGCGGGACGGTACCACCACGGGCCTCCCGACCGCTGCGTCCAGCGTCCTCACCCGTCGCGCCCTGCGACGACGAGCCCGTCGCGTGCGGCGGCTGCGCCGCGTCGGCGGGGGTGCAGCGGTGCTCGTGCTCGCGGCGGCCGCCGGCGTCCTGCTGCCCGGAGCGGCGGACGCGGCCCCGTGGTCACGGACCACCGTCGCACCGACCGCGAACTTCACGGCGGGCACGGCGACCGGTGTCCCCACCCTGACCTGCGCGCCGGCCGGGTCGAACACGGTGACGATCGCCTGGACCTACGACAACGGCGCGACCGTGCCGGTGTCGTTCGACCTGATGAACGGGACGACGCAGGTGGCCAGCACGACCACCGCCGGGGCCCGTTCGATGCCCTACGCCGGCGCCGGACTCCTCAACCTCGGCACGACGTACGAGCTGCGCCTCCGCACGAACCTCGGCAACAACTGGACCGCTCTGAGCACACCGACGGTCAGGGTCAAGGTCGTCTCGGTGCTGGGCCTGGCGTCCGCGAGCTGCGTGACCGCCTGAGTCCTCCACAGGGCACCGCGAGGTGCCAGGGGATGTCCCCGGCCGGCGTTACCGTGGCCGCATGCGCATCCTGCACACCGGCGACTGGCACCTCGGCCGCACACTGCTGGGTGCCGACCTGCTCGAGCACCAGGCGGCATTCACCGACTGGCTCGTCGACCTCGCCCGCGAGCGCGCGGTCGACCTCGTCGTCATCGCCGGCGACGTCTACGACCGTGCGATCCCGCCGGTGGACGCCGTCCGCATGCTCTCCCGCGTGCTCGAGCGCCTCGCCGAGACCACCACGGTGGTGCTCACCCCGGGCAACCACGACTCCGCCGCGCGGCTCGGCTTCGGTGCCGGCGTGATGGGGCAACGCGTGCGCATCCTCGCCGAGCCCGCACACGTGGCCGATCCGGTGCTCGTGACCGACGACGACGGCCCGGTGGCCGTGTACGGCATCCCGTACCTGCACCCCGACCTCACCCGGTACGCCCTGGCGGCGGTCCCCGACGAACCCCTCGCCCGCTCACACCACGCCGTCGTGCACGCCGCCATCGAACGGATCCGCGCCGACCTCCAGACGCGGGCCGGCACCCGGAGCGTCGTCGTGGCGCACGTCTTCGTCGGGGGCGCCGACCCGAGCGACAGCGAGCAGGACATCCGCGTCGGCGGGGTCGACCGCGTCGCCGAGTCGGTGTTCGACGGGTTCGACTACGTCGCCCTCGGGCACCTGCACGGCCCGCAGCGCGTCGGCGACCACGACCGGATCCGGTACGCCGGGTCGCCGCTGGCGTTCTCGTTCGGCGAGCGGCACCAGCGGAAGTCCGTGACCATCGCCGACCTCGACGCGGCCGGTGCCGTCACCGTCGAGTTCGTGCCGACCCCGGTGCCACGGCGGCTCGTCGACGTCCGGGGCAGCATCGACGCCATCGAGTCCGGGGAGTTCCGGGCCGATGCCGACGCCTGGGTCCGCGTCGCGGTGACCGACACCGTGCACCCGGAACGCATGTACGCCCGCGTGAAGGACCACTTCCCGCACGCCCTGGCGATCACGCACGAACCGGCGGACCGGCCGGCCGCCACCGCCGCGCGGGCCGTCACCGCGACGTCCGACCCGGTCGAGGTCGCCGGCGACTTCGTGGCGTTCGCCACCGGGGGGCTGCCCGACGACGACGAACGGGCGGTGCTGACCGAGGCGTACGAGGCAGCGGTGCTCGCCCTGCAGCGTGAGGGGGACCGCTGATGTACCTGCACCGACTCGAACTGCGCGCCATCGGGCCGTACCCCGACCTCGTGACGATCGACTTCGCGGCGCTGGCTGCGTCCGGGGTCTTCCTGCTCGAGGGGCCGACCGGTTCCGGCAAGTCGACGATCATCGACGCCGTCGTGTTCGCCCTGTACGGCGGACTCGCCGGTTCCGACGCCAGCTCCGACCGGCTGCACAGCCAGCACGCCGACCCCGCGGTCGAACCGTTCGTCGAGCTCGTGTTCGAGACCGGTGCGGGCGTGTTCCGGGTCCGGCGCACCCCGCAGTACGACCGCCCGAAACAGCGGGGGACCGGCACGGTGAAGCAGCAGGCGTCCGTGCAGCTGTTCCGACTCGCCGCGCCCACCGACGTCGCCGGCGAACCCCTGTCGTCCCGCATCCCCGAGGTCGGGGTCGAGATCGCCCGGATCGTCGGGCTCGACCGCGCGCAGTTCCTGCAGACCGTGGTGCTGCCCCAGGGCGAGTTCGCACGGTTCCTCCGCTCCCCGGGCGAAGACCGCCGGAAGCTCCTGCAGTCGTTGTTCGGCACCCAGGTCTACGACCGCACCGCCGACGAGCTCGCCGCTCGCCGCCGAGCCGTCCAGGCCGAGGTAGAGGGCGCCGACGACCGCGTCCGCGAAGCCCTGGCCCGGTTCGCGCAGGCGGCCGACCTCGCCGAGGCCGACGAGTCCGTCGTCCCCGGCACGGTGGCGTCCCTCCGCGCCACGGCCGACGCCGCCGGGGCAGCCCGGGCGGCTGCGGCTGCCGCTGCGACGGCGGCGACCGACCACGAACGATCGGTGACGGCCCGTGCGGCCGCCCTCGAGCGCCGAGCGGCGCTGCTGCGGCGGCGGGCTGTCCTCGACGACGACGCCCCGGCGGTCGAGCAGGCACGGGCCTCGGTCGCGACGGCCGAGCGTGCCGCCCGGGTCGCCGCGGTGGCCGACGGCCTCGACGCTGCAACCGTGCGGGCCGACGACACCGCCGCGGCAGCAGCCCGGTTGCGCGACCAGCACGCGCTCCGCGCCGTCGACGCACAGCAGATCGCCCGGCGCCGCGACACGCTGACCGACGCCCTGTCCGACGTCCGGCACCTCGTCGCGGTCGAGGCCGGAGCGGACGGCAGGCGTACCGCCATCGCCGAGGCCACGGCGACCGCATCGCGGCTCACCGACGACCTCGCCGCCCTCGACACCGCGCTCGGAGCCCGGCCGACGGAACGAGCCCGGATCGTCGAGGCCGCCCGGACCGCGTCGACGACCGCGGCCGACGCCGACGCCGCCGCGCACGAGGTCGCCCGGGTGCGGTCGCTCCGTGCCGACCTGGCCGCGCGCGACCACGCAGAGCAGCGCGTCGCCGATGCCGAACGCATCGTGGCCGGAGCCCGCCGTCGGGCCACCGAGGCGCTCGATGCCGAACGCTCCCTGCGCGAGCGCCGGATCGCCGGGCTCGCCGGCGAGCTCGGTGCCGCGCTGGCCCCCGGCGACCCCTGCCCGGTGTGCGGATCGACGGCGCACCCGTCGGTGGCCGCGCCGCAGGACGACCACCCGACGATCCAAGCGGTGGAGTCTGCGGGCGACGCAACGCGTCTGGCCGACCAGCAGCTCGCCGACGCGGCAGCCGACCTGGCCGTCGAGCGTGCGGAGCACCTCCGACTGACCGCCGTCGTCGGCACGATCGACACCGTCGCCCTCGACGCCATGACGGTGGCTGCCGACGAGCGGGTCCGTGCGGCGCACGACGCTGCGGCGCTGGTGCTGGAGCACGAGCGCGAGCGGACGGCGCACGACACCGCGACCCGGGCGCTCGAGCGTGAGCGGAACGATCTCGACGCCCGGCGCACGGTCCTCGCGTCGACCGCGGCCTCCGATGCCGAGCGGCTCGAGGCCGACGTGCGATCGGTGCACGAGGCGATCGACCGGCTCGCAGCACTGCTCGACAGCGACGACGACAGCGCGCCGGTCTCGCTCCGGGCCGTGGTCGACGAGCTCGACGGGCGGCTGACGGTGCTCCGCGCCGTCGCCGAGGCCGACGACCGCGCGGCCACCGCGGCCCGCGCCCGCGACGAGCGCGGCGCCGAGGTCGCCCGGGTCCTCGACGAGCACTCCTTCCCTGACGTCGACGCCGCACGAGCCGGTCTGCTCGACCCCGACACCGTCGCGCGCTTCCGCAGCAGCATCAGCGCTGCCGAGGCCGAACGCGCCGTCGTGCGGGCAGGGCTCGACGACCCCGCCGTGGTGCAGGCCGCCGACGACGATCCGGAGCAGCTCGACGTGCCGGCGGCGCAGGCCGAACGGGTCCACGCGACGGCCGAGCTCGACGAGGCCACCCGGCTCGCGGTGACCGCAGCGCACCGCGCCGAGGCCGTCGAGCAGTGTGCGACCGAGGTCGACCGCACCGTGCGTGCGCGACAGGAGACCTCGTCCCGCAGCCGCGCCGTCGTCCGGCTCGCCGACGTCGCGAACGGCGTGGCGTCGGTCAACCCGACCGGCATCACGCTCGGCACCTACGTGCTCATGCGGCGCTTCGAGGACGTCGTGGCGGCGGCGAACGACCGGTTGCGCGGCATGCTCGCCGGGCGCTTCACCCTCGAGACCTCCGACGAGCGGGAATCCGGGTCGCGGTCGCGACGGACGGGGCTCGCCCTCGCCGTGCACGACCACACGACCGACACCGTCCGTGATCCCCGCAGCCTGTCGGGCGGCGAGACGTTCACCGTCTCACTGTGCCTGGCGCTCGGGCTGGCCGACGTCGTGCAGGCCGAGGCCGGCGGGGTCTCGCTCGGCACGCTCTTCGTCGACGAGGGGTTCGGCACGCTCGACCCCGAGACCCTCGACGACGTGATCGGACAGCTGTCCCGACTGACCGCGGGCGGGCGACAGGTCGGGATCGTCAGCCACGTCGAGGAACTCAAGCAGCGGATCCCGGAGCGGATCGCCGTGCGCCGCACCCCGACCGGTGGGTCGCGGGTCACGACCACGGTCTGATCAGACCAGACCAGACCAGACCAGACCAGGCGCTACGGGGTCGGCGTGGCCCCCACCGTGCCGTCCGGCGGCGGCAGGATGTCGGCCGCGATCCACGGGAACACCCACTGGAACAGCACGAACACGATCGCCGCGAGCAGGACCAGCAGCTCGAGCACCTTCAGGACGGTAGGGCCGGGCAGCAGCCGCCAGACCAGGGGGAAGATCACTTGGCGGTCTCCGAGAGTTCCTTCGGGGTGCCCTCGGACGCGGGCATCCAGTAGTCGAGCTTCGCGTGCGTCACGTACCGCTCCGCCGCCGACCACATCGGGTGGCAGGCGGTCAGCGTGAGCCAGCGGTCCTGGGTGGTCGGTTCGACGCCGGGCTTGTTCGGCACCGGCGCGATCGTCTCGATCTTGTCGGGCGTGACGATCTGGCTGTCGGTGACCTTGTAGACGTACCAGACGTCGAACTTCGTCTTCGCGTCGGTGACCCGGACCACGACCGAGTCGCCCTTCTGCAGCTCCGCGATCTGGTTCAGGGGCTTGCCGTAGGTGACCCGGTGTCCGGCGACCGCGAAGTTGCCGGGGGCGCCGGGCATCGCGGTGCCCTGGTAGTGCCCGAGCCCGATGGTGTTGAGGACCTTCTCACGATCCGTGCCCTCGCCGATCGGCCGGTTGTAGTCGTTGCCGAACCGGGGGATCTGCATCGTCCCGAACACGTCCGACAGCGCCGGCGGTTCGTCCAGCACGGGTGCGGTGCCGCGGTGCTCGGTGCCCTCGACCTTCGGGGTCTCGACCTGGTCGAGGCCCTGCACGAGCTTCGTCTGCTCGTTCACGGCGACCACGTCGGTCCACCACGCCGTCCACACCACGTACAGGCCGGTGCCGGCGCCCGCGATGATGAGCAACTCGGCGATGAGCGAGACGATCGCGCCGCCGACCGTCTGGCGTCGACGCGGGGAACGCCGGGACCGCGAGCCGGCTTCGTCGTCCCGTGCGCTGCGGCGCGACGGGATGGTGTCGTGTGCGGTCACGGGGCTCCTGATCGGCTGGGTGGTCGGACAGGTCTATCAGATCACGACGACAGGCCGGTGACGACGTTCTCCCCACCCCGTTAACGTGGGGGCATGGAGTACCGGATCCGCCCCTTCCGCACCGAGGACACCGACGCGGTCGTCGCCCTGTGGGAATCCTGCGGGCTCGTCCGACCCTGGAACGACCCCCGACGTGACATCGCGCGCAAGCTGACCGTCCAGCCCGAGCTCTTCCTGGTGGCCGAGCCGGACGCCACCGACGGTGACGGTGACGACACCGACACCGCCGAAGCCGACGTGGTCGCCGCGGGCATGGCCGGCTTCGACGGGCACCGCGGCTGGGTGAACTACCTCGCCGTGCGCCCGGACCTGCAGGGCTCCGGCCTCGGTCGCACCCTGATGGCCGAGTTCGAGCGGCTCCTGACCGACCTCGGTTGCCCGAAGCTCAACCTGCAGGTGCGTGCGGGCAACGAGCAGGTGCTCGGGTTCTACGCGTCCCTCGGCTACACCGACGACCGCACGGTCTCGCTCGGCAAGCGCCTCATCCCCGACGCCTGACCGCGCTCGCCCGTCGCACCGTGCGGGTTCGCTCATCCGGTGCGGCGTTGGCGGCTCGGTGCGGTGCTGCAAGTCCGCACCGGGCGGTCAACCTCGAACGGTTCGAACGACTCGGCACCGTGCCCGGCCCCGCCCGGCCCCTCCCCCGCGCCACCGCTACGCCAACGCCAGCGCCACCGACGCGACGAACGCCAGCACGATGCCGATCCACTGCTGCGCCGTCAACCGCTCCCGCAGCACCACCCCGGCCAGCACCACCGTGCCGATCGGGTAGAGCGCGTTGAGCACACTCACGACGGGCAGGGTCGTCGGGTCGTCGCTGCTGTGCAGTCCCGCCTGGATGAACACGTTCGCCATCGCGTCGAAGACGCCGCACACGGCCACGGTGACCAGCAGCCGCGGACTCCATCCGCGACCCGACCGAGGCTCGCGGACGGCGGCAGCCCCGTCGGGGCGGGCCGACGTCGGGGCGGACACCGGGCCTGGCGTCCTGAGCACGACGACGATCGCCGCCGCACCCAGCAGCACCGCCTGCAGCACCCGAGCGACCACGAGGGGTGCGATGCCCGAGTCGGACGGTGTCATGTCGTAGGCCAGCACGATCCCGCCGAAGCCGCACCCGGCGACGGCGGCCGCGACCACGCCCCGGGCGGTGAGCCGCGCGCCCGAGGCGTCCCGGACCACCGCGACCAGGACCACCGCGACGACCGCGACCACGAGCGCGCCGGTGGCCGGGGGCGACAGCACCGTGCCGCGGAACACGGCGACGAGCACCGGCACGACGGCCGCGAAGACGGCGGTGACGGGGGAGAGCACGCTCATCGGCCCGATGGCGAGTGCCGCGTAGAGCAGCAGCACCCCGACGCCGCCGGAGAGCCCGGCGACCGCGCCCCAGACCGCGGCCGGCCACGAGAACACGCCGCCGAGGACCACCAGTCCGACGAGCAGCGGCACGATCCCGATCGCGGCGGCCACCGCGGTGACGACGACCGGGCGGACCCGGCGCGAGGCGAGTCCGCCCAGGAAGTCGGCGAACCCGTAGACGATCGCGCCGGACAGGCCGAACAGGACGGTGAGCACGGCTCCCATCCTGCCCGGCCCGGTACCCTGCGGTGCGTGAGTGTTCCCTACCAGCGCCTGCCCCGGATCGACGCGCGCTGGAGGTGGTGGCGGCCGCTCGTCGCCCTCGCGTTCCTGGCGGGGTGGTACCTCGTGTCGCAGGTGCTGATCACCGTCGCCTACTTCATCCCGGTCGCCGCGGTCGGGGGTGCGTCCGGGCTGTACGGCCTGCTCGACGACCTGCAGAGCGGTGCCCTCGACCCGACCGATCCGTTGACCCTCTCGCTGACCCTGGTGTCGCTCGTGGTCCTGCTGCCGGGGGTCCTGCTCGCCGTGAAGATCGCGCGGATCGGACCGGCCGGCATCCTGTCGTCGACGCGGTTCCGGGTCCGGTGGGCCTGGACGGCGTGGTGCCTGCTGCCGACGCTCGTCATCGCCGCGGTCATGTTCGTCGTCCAGACCGGCCTGTTCTGGGACGGCGGGATGATCACGACCGACGGCGGCTTCGCCTGGAACCACGACGCGATCGGACAGTCGACGGTCTCCCTCGGCACCCTCACCCTGACGATCGCCCTCGTCGTCCTGCTCGTCCCGTTCCAGGGCGCGGCCGAGGAGTACATCTTCCGCGGCTTCCTCATGCAGACCGTCGCGTCGTGGATCCCGCGTCGTGTCGGCACGGTCATCGCCGTGGCGGTCTCGACGGTCGTCTTCGCGGCGCTGCACATCCCGAACGGCTACAACGTCTGGGGCATCCTCGACGTCGGCTCGTTCGGCCTGATCGCGGCGATCATCGTCCTCCGGACCGGCGGGCTCGAGGCCACGGTCCTGCAGCACGCCTTCAACAACATCATGATCTTCGTGCTGCAGGCGCCCGGTTGGTCGAAGGTCGACCTGACCTCGTCGGACGCGAACGGCACCTGGCAGGGGACCCTCGTCACCCTCGTCACGTCGCTCGCGTTCTGGGGCATGGTCGAGTTCCTGGCGTGGTGGCGGGGGCTGGACCGCCGGTTCGCCGGGCACGAGGCACCCCGGTTCCGCGGTGTGACCCCGGCCTGGGCGGGCGGCGTCCGCTGGACCCGGCCTGGAGGCACGGGCTGGGCGACCACGCCGGCCCGCGCCGACGACGTGGCCGGTTCCGACCACCGCGCCGACTCCGGTACGGACGGTGCTGCGGACAGTGCGGTGGGTGTCGCCGGTCGCCCGTAGGCTCGTGGCATGAGCACCACGCCCGCGCCCGCTGCCGTGCCTGCTCCCGCTGCCGTGTCCGCACCCCGTGCCGCTGCGCTCGACGTGCTGCACCGCGTGTGGGGCTACGACGACTTCCGCGGTGAGCAGGCGGCCATCATCGACCAGGTGGTGGCCGGTGGTGACGCCCTGGTGCTCATGCCGACCGGTGGTGGCAAGTCCCTCTGCTACCAGGTGCCCTCGCTCGTCCGCGACGGCGTCGGCGTCGTGGTGTCGCCGCTCATCGCCCTCATGCAGGACCAGGTCGACGCCCTGGCGGCGAACGGCGTCCGGGCCGCGTTCCTCAACTCCACGCAGGGCCCCGACGAACGGTCCCGGGTCGAGCGTGCGGTCGTGCAGGGCGAGGTCGACATGCTCTACCTCGCGCCCGAGCGGCTCCGGCTCGAGTCCACCCGTGCGCTCCTCGACCGGGCGCGCGTCTCGCTGTTCGCCATCGACGAGGCGCACTGCGTCGCCCAGTGGGGCCACGACTTCCGCCCGGACTACCTCGAGCTGAGCGTCCTGCACGAGCGGTGGCCGACGGTGCCGCGCATCGCCCTCACCGCCACCGCCACGCCGCAGACCCACCGCGAGATCTCCGCCCGGCTCGGCCTCGACGACGCCGCGCACTTCGTCGCCGACTTCGACCGGCCGAACATCCAGTACCGCATCGAACCGAAGACCGGCGCGCTGCAGCAGCTGCTCACCTTCATCCGCACGGAGCACAGCGGCGACGCCGGCATCGTGTACTGCCTGTCCCGCAACTCCGTCGAGCGCACCGCGACCGCCCTGGCCGAGCAGGGGATCAACGCCCTGCCGTACCACGCGGGCCTCGACGCCCGGGTGCGTGCCCGCAACCAGTCGACGTTCCTGCGCGAGGACGGCGTCGTCATGGTGGCGACCATCGCGTTCGGCATGGGCATCGACAAGCCCGACGTCCGGTTCGTGGCGCACCTCGACCTGCCGAAGTCGGTCGAGGGCTACTACCAGGAGACCGGCCGTGCTGGTCGTGACGGGCTGCCGGCCACCGCGTGGCTCGCGTACGGCCTGAACGACGTCGTGCAGCAGCGGCGGATGATCGACCAGTCCGAGGGCGACGCCGCACACCGTCGGCAGCTCAGCGCCCACCTCGACGCCATGCTCAGCCTGTGCGAGACGATCGAGTGCCGCCGGGTGCGGCTGCTCGCGTACTTCGGGCAGGAGAGCACGGCGTGCGGCAACTGCGACACGTGCATCGCGCCGCCGGAGTCGTGGGACGGTACCGTCCCCGCGCAGAAGCTGCTGTCCACCGTCGTGCGGCTCGAGCGTGAGCGCCGCCAGCGGTACGGCGTCTCGCACCTCGTCGACATCCTGATCGGCAAGCGGTCGCCGCGCGTGCAGGAACTCCAGCACGACACCCTGGCGACCTTCGGCATCGGCGCCGACCTGTCCGAGGGCGAGTGGCGCGCGGTCGCACGACAGGTGCTGGCCCAGGGCTACGCGGCGGTGTCGGGCGACGGCTTCGGCACGGTCGTCCTCAGTCCCACGAGCGCCGAGGTCCTGACGGGCAAGGTGCAGGTGCGGATGCGTCGCGACCCGGTCAAGGCACCGAGGGCCGGCCGCAGCAGTCGACGGACGGTCGTCACCGACATGCCGCAGGAAGCCGTCGGCCTGTTCGAGGCCCTGCGTGCCTGGCGTGCTGCCGAGGCCCGCGAGCAGGGCGTCCCCGCGTACGTGGTGTTCAACGACGCGACGCTCCGGGGCATCTCCGCCGTCCGCCCGGCCGACGTCGACCAGCTCGGCGAGATCTCCGGCGTCGGCGCGGCGAAGCTCGAGCGGTACGGACGCGCGGTCCTCGACGTCGTCGCCGCGGCCGACTGACGGCGCTGGCCACCACTGCATGCCGTTCGGGGCATGTGCCCTCCGCGTGCCTCATTACACTCGGTAGCTCGTCACCACGAGGAGGTCCGGTGTCCGGTTCGACGAAGTTCGCCACCGTGCTCAGTCGCGCGGTGGTGACCCCGCTCGCCCGGTTGCTGTGGCGGCCGAAGATCATCGGTCGTCGGAACGTCCCGAAGCGCGGCCCGGTGATCCTCGCGAGCAACCACCGCTCCTTCATCGACTCGCCCGCGATCACGCTCATGGCACCGCGCAAGGTGTCGTTCCTGGCGAAGCAGGAGTACTTCACGGGTTCGGGCCTCAAGGGAGCCGTCTCGCGGGCGTTCTTCGGTGGCATCGGCGCCATCGGGGTCGAGCGCGGCGCGGGGGCGGCTGCACAGCAGGCCCTCGACCTCGGGCTGGCACGCCTGCAGGAGGGCGAGGCGTTCGCGATCTACCCGGAGGGCACGCGCTCGCTCGACGGCCGGATCTACAAGGGCCGCACGGGAGTGGCATGGCTGGCGTTGACGAGCGGCGCCCCCGTGGTGCCCGTCGCGCTCACCGGCACCGAGGACGTGCAGCCGGTCGGGTCCCGGCTGCCGAAGCTCGCCCGCGTGACGATCGAGTTCGGGCAGCCGATCGACCTGTCGTCCTTCGGCGAGGCGTCGTCCGGCCGTGCTCGGCGCCACGCGACCGATGCGGTGATGGCGGCGATCCAGGAGCTCAGCGGCCAGGAGCCGGCGAACGCCTACAACAACCCGCCCGCGACGATCGTGGAACGGGTCCGTCGTGCACTGCAGCCGGACGACCCGACCGCGGCTGCCGTCGACCCGGACTGATCGCTGAGACTGTCCGGTCACTATTGCACATCTGAAATATCGATGGTTGAATGGCGGACGTGCCGCTCGGCACGCCGCCATCGCCGGTCGCCCGAGAACGACCAGCCACGACATCCAGATCGGACCTTCCGCAGCATGTCCTCCACCCCGCTCTTCGACTCCATCGCCCAGCGTCGCGATCAGGCCGACGCCCCGCACTCCACCGTGCACTCCACCGTGCACTCCACCCCGTCGCCGGCGATCGCCGTCGTGACCCCGGTGCCGACCTCGCCGATGTCCGCGCCCGTCCGCCCGGGTGACTCCACGCTGGTCCCGGCCGCCCTCGTCGCCGCGATCGACGAGATCCCGGTGCGGGTGGCATCGGCCCTCGTGACCGAGGTCACGATCCGTCCCGAGCACCTCGTCCTGGTCGAGACCGTGGCCGACGCGCTCACCCGAGCGGTCGTCGACGCGGTCGTGTGCGAGCTCGACCGGATCGCCCGTGACGGCGTCGTCCGCGTCTGACCGGGCCGGTCACCGCACGATGACGACCCTCGACGACGGTCTGCCCCGGCGCCCGCGCGGTGCCGAGCGCCGTACCGCCGACCGACCGACCGAGCCCCCGCTGCGCCGTGCACGGCACGCTGCACAGCCCGGGGCCCTCCGAGCCGCCGGGGTGGCGGTGTCCCCTCCCGCCGCCCCGGCTTCCACCCGGCCCGCCCGGCGCCCGCAGGCCGCGCAGCCGACCCGGCTCGCGCAGCCCATCGCTCCCGCGCGCCGCCGCCTTGCGTCGTTCCGGATCCCCGCCCGACGGACACTGCCCGCCGCTGCGGTGACCGCCGTCACGTGCCTGTTCGTCGCGGTCGGCTCCCCGCAGACCGCCGTCGCCGCTCCGGCCGCTCCGGGATCCACGTCGGCATCGGCCGGCATGCAGCACTTCGTCGCCGACGGTTCGTCCGGTCCGACCGCCGGGCGCGACGACTTCTCGGTGGGTCGGGCCGCGGCAGCCCTCCGGGTCCCCGGTGGTTCGGGCCCGACCGGTGGAGCCGTCCGCCCCACGGTCGGTGCGATCCCGGACGCCGGTGGCTTCGGCTCCCGCTGGGTCGTCGGCTGCACGGCCTGCTCGTCGAACCACCAGGGGCTCGACTTCGCCGCGGCCATCGGGACCCCGGTCGTCGCCGCGCTGCCCGGCCGCGTCGTCTCGGCGGGTGTGCTCGGTGGCTACGGCAACCAGGTCCTCCTGCAGCACGCCGACGGCACCGCGACCCGGTACGGGCACCTGTCGGCGATCGACGTCCGCCCCGGCCAGGTCCTCCGCGCGGGGGAGCGCCTCGGGGCCGTCGGCAACACGGGGGTCTCGACCGGCGCCCACCTGCACTTCGAGGTCATCGTGGCCGGCACCCCGATCGACCCGGCCGCCTGGCTGCAGGCTCGCGGGCTCCTCTGACGGCGGCGGGCGTAGCGTCGGGACGGTCGCGGCACGGAGCCGCGCCAGGACGGAGACGCACGTGCGAGTGACGGTGTTGGGGACGGGCGCGATGGGCGCCGGCGTGGCCGGGTCGCTGCTCCGCGAGGGCCACGAGGTGACGGTCTGGAACCGGAGTGCCGACAAGGCCTCGCCCCTCGGTGACCACGGCGCGACGGTGGCGAGCGAACCGGGCAGTGCCGTCGAGCGTGCCGAAGTCGTCCTGCTCACCCTGTTCGACACCGATGCGGTCGTCGACGTCCTCGAGCAGGCCGCCGGCGACGCCCCGACCGACGCCGTGTGGGTGCAGGCCTCGACGATCGGCGTCGACGGCACCGCGACGGTCGTGCAACTGGCCGAGAAGTACGGCATCACCCTGGTCGAGGCGATGATGCTCGGCACGAAGGCCCCCGCCGAACAGGGCAAGCTCACGATGCTCGCGGCCGGCCCCGCGGACCTGATCGACCGTGTCGACCCCGTGCTCGACGCGATCGGCGCGAAGACCGTCCGCGCCGGCGACCACGTCGGCGACGGCACCGCACTCAAGCTCGCCGCGAACGCCTGGATCGCCTCGATCACCGCGGCGACCGGGCAGTCCCTGGCTCTGGCGGCGGCACTCGGGCTCGACCCAGCGCTGTTCCTGCAGGCGATCGAGGGCAGCGCGAGCGACTCCGCCTACGCCCACACCAAGGGTGCCGCGATGATCGCCCACGAGTTCCCCGCTCAGTTCGCACTCGACGGGTTGCGGAAGGACATCGGACTCATCACCGATGCCGCTCGGACCGCCGGGGTGTCCACCACGCTGCTCGAGGCACTCGGGCGCGTCTACGCCGATGCCAGCGCAGCAGGGCACGGGGGCGACGACATCGCCGCGGTCGGCACGGCGTTCTGACGCACGGGCGCACGCACGCGCACGGATCGGCCGACCGATCAGCTCCGACGGAACAACCGCCGCAGGCGCTTCGTGAGCCGTCCCACGGCCTCGTCGTTCAGGGTGTTGGCGAGGTCGAACGCCTCGCGAGCCGGATCGGACCCGGCCTGGATGCGTCGGAGTGCCGCGTCGGCACGGGCCCGCGAGTCGAGCTCGGCGAACGGCATGTCGTCCTCGGGGTGGTGCTCGCCGCGAGGGTCCATGCGGACCAGGTTACGCGCGACGGAGGTGGTCCGACCCGGCGTCGAGCTCGTCCACGACGCGGACCATCTCGTCCAGGAAGTCCACGACGACGGCCATCTCGTTGCTCGGCAGGTGCTCGGTGACCTCGAGCGCGCGGGCGTCGAGCTCCTCGATGACCCGGAGCGCGTGCCGCATCGAGGTGCCGGTGGCGGTGAGGATCACGCCACGGCGGTCGTTCGGGTCGGCGTGCCGTTCGACGTGACCGCTGCGGACGAGCCGGTCGACGAGGGCCGAAGTCGACGCCGCCGTGATCTCGAGCCGCTCGGCGAGGTCCTTCGCGTTGACGGTGCGGCCGTCGTGCTCGGCGTCGATCAGGAACCGGAGCGCCAGCAGTGCGTTCTCGCCGATCCCCAGTGCCTCGCGCGCTCGGCGCTGGGCAGCGCTCTCGGCCGTCCGGTACCGCCGCAGGGCGTTGAGGACGTCCACGGCGGAGACCGCGGAGTCCTCGTACCAGTACCCCGCGGTGCTGGTCATCACCTCGGACGTCATGTGCCCAATGCTAGACGCTCTAGTTAGATTGTCTAGCGAGCGCGGAGACGGGACACCTGCAACACCCGTGACGCGGTTCTGTAACACCCCGGCAACGCCGGCTCGTTAGGTTCTGGACATGCAGGAGCAGCCGTGCTGAGCCGCCTCGCGGGGAACGTCTTCCACGTGGGGAGCGCGGTGGAGCGCACCGACGTCGTCGCCCGGTTGCTCGACGTCTACGTCGCCCGCCGCGAACCAGGCACCCTCGACGACGACCGGCTCGTGTCCACCGAGCTCCGCAGCGTCATCGGGACCACCGGCCCTGCGAACGACCCGGACCGCGCCGCCACCGTCGACGCCCTCGCACTCGACCGGCACGAACCCGCGTCCATCGCCGCCGCGGTCGCCGTCGCCCGTGACCACGCACGCCGTGCCCGCGAGGTCGTCTCGAGCGAGCTCTGGGACTGCCTCGACGTCACGCGGTCGCGGATGCCCCGGAAGATCGCCCCCGACCGTGCGCACGAGTTCCTCGGCTGGGTGCGGGAGCGCAGTGCCCTCGCCATCGGGGTGGTCGAGGGCGACGCCAGCCGTGACGAGGTGTGGGAGTTCTTCACCCTCGGGCGATCACTCACCCGCTGCGCCTCCACCGCACGGCTGCTGGCGTCGCGGCTGCTCGAGCCGGACGCGGTCACCTCGTGGACGGCGGCGCTCCGGGCGTGCGGCGCGGGCGAGGCCTTCCTGCGCGGACGCGACCACCCCCCGGTACCGTCCGACGCCGCCGCCTTCCTGCTCCTCGACGCCCACAGCCCGCGGTCGTTGCGTTTCACCGTGCACCGCGCGGCCGAGTGCCTGGCCGACGTCGCCCCGTCCTGCGTCGCGGACGAGGTCGCCGGGTTCGACGAGGTCCGCACCCTGCTCGACGGGATCCCCGAGGAGTCGGCGCTCGCGGTGGCGGGTGACGTCGGGCAACGGCTGGCGGTGGCTGCCGACCGCGTCGCCGCGGCCCTCGACGAGCGCGTCTTCGCGTCGTCCGCACCCGTCCTCTGAGCCCACCCGACCCGACCCGGCGCGTGTGGCGGAAAGTGGCTGGTCCGCGCGTCGTGACCGCGGCCGTGGCCCCGGTTGGCGTCGGACGGGAGGCCCGTGGCGGCGCCGGTGCGGGCCTCCCGTCCGACGGTCGGTGCGTCACGGGCCGTCGGCCGACGGGCAGGGCGACCCGCCGGTCCGTCAGACGGCGCTGGAGCGGTCGGCGAGCGTCTCGTCGCGTTCCAGTTCGCGGCGGAGCGCCGCGCGTGAGCCGACCACCGGCACGGCGTGCGTGATCGCCAGGTGCAGCCGCGAGTCGGCGTCGTAGCGCAGCCGGACCCGCTGGTACCGGACGAGCCAGACGAGCGCGATCCCGAGTGCGACGAACCCCGAGGCCGCGCCGACGACGATCGCCCAGCGCGGGCCGAAGGCGTCGGCGACGGCGCCGACGAGCGGGGCGCCGATGGGGGTGCCGCCCGCGAAGATCGCCATGTAGAGCGCCATCACGCGGCCGCGCATCGCGGGCTTCGTCGTGGTCTGCACCAGGGCGTTCGCCGTGGTCATGAAGGTCAGGGACGCGAGCCCGACGAACACCAGCACGATCGCGAAGGTCCAGTACGTCGGAGCGAGGGCCGCGGCCGTGCACGCGAGCCCGAACCCGCCGGCGGCGAGGACGAGGGTGCGCATCCGCGGCCTGTCCCGGCGGGCGGACAGCAGCGCGCCGAGCACCGAGCCGACCGCCATCACCGAGTTGAGCAGCCCGAACTCGCCGGCGCCCTGGTGGAACTCGACCCGCGCCATCGTCGAGGTGAAGATCGGGAAGTTCACGCCGAACGTGCCGACGACGAAGATCATGCAGAGCACGACGACGATGTCCGGTCGGGTCCGGACGTACCGGAAGCCGGCGACGATCTGCCCCTTGCCGCGGCCCGCCCGGACCCGTTCGGCGAGCTGGGCGGGGTCGACGAAGCGGAGTGCGAGCAGGACGGCCAGGAACGACCCGGCGTTGATGACGAACACCCATCCGGAGCCGATCGCCGCGATGAGCACACCGGCGACCGCGGGGCCGATCAGCCGTGCGGCGTTGAACGACGCGGAGTTCAGGGCGACGGCGTTCGAGACGTCCTCGCCCTGCACGACGTCGGAGACGAAGGCCTGTCGGATCGGGGCGTCGAACGCGGCGACGATGCCGAGTGCCAGGGCGAAGCCGTACAGCGCGAGCAGGGTGGCGGTGTGCGTGAGGACCATGACGCCGAGCCCCAGCCCGAGCAGCCCCATCAGGCCCTGGGTGAGCATGAGCATCTTCCGGCGGTCGAACCGGTCGGCGGCGAGCCCGGTGAGCGGCAGGAGCAGCAGCTGGGGGCCGAACTGCAGGGCCATCGTGATGCCCACCGCGACGGCGTTGTTGTCCGAGAGCTGGGTCAGCACGATCCAGTCCTGGGCGGTGCGCTGCATCCAGGTGCCGACGTTCGACACCAGCGCCCCGGCGAACCAGATGCGGTAGTTGCGTCCGGCGAGGGAGCGGAACATGGCGGTCACTGCTGGGCCAGCCTCCTCATGATCTCGGTGGCGTCGGCGAGGGTGCTCCGCTCGTCGGCGGTGAGTGCTGCGAGTCGCGGGGAGAGCCAGCCGTCGCGGCGGCGTCGGGTCTCCTCGACGAACGCGGCTCCGGCGGGTGTCGCACCGAGCAGCACCTTGCGGCGATCGTCGCTGTGCCCGCACTTGGACACCAGGCCCCGCTCCACCAGCACCGCGACGGTCTTCGTCATCGACGGCGGGGTGACGCCGTCCTGTCGGCTCAGGTCGGCCAGGGTCATGGCGCCGTCGCGGTGCAGCCGTGCGAGGGCGGAGAACTGTGCGTCCGTGACGCTCGAGTCGGCCTTCTGGGCTCGGAGTGTGCGGGACAGCCGGTTCACCGCGATGCGGAGGTCGGTGGCGTCGGTCATCGGTCGTTAGCCTATCTCATTAGTTCAGCGAACGAACTTGATTTCGGGTGTACCGTGCTCGTAGACAACACGTGTTGCCGAGAGAGAAGGAGAACATGTCCGACTTCGAGGGCAAGGTCGCCGTCGTCACCGGTGGTGGCAGCGGCATCGGCGAGTCCGTCGCGAAGGAGCTCGCCGCGGCGGGCGCCACGGTGGTCGTCGCCGACATCAACCTGGCGGGCGCCGAGCGCGTCGCCGCGTCGATCGTGGAGGCCGGTGGCACCGCTCGCGCGTTCGAGGCGAACTCCGCGGTCGCCGCGGACAACGAGCGCATGGTGCAGTTCGCGGTCGACACGTTCGGCGTGCTGCACCTGGCCGTGAACAACGCCGGCATCGGCGCAGCACCGCAGCCGATCGGCGAGTACGACATCGCCGCCTGGGACCGCGTCCGTGCGGTCGACCTGGACGGCGTCTTCTACGGGCTGCGCTACGAGATCCCCGCGATGGTGGCCGCCGGCGGTGGCGCGATCGTGAACATGGCGTCGGTGCTCGGCGTGGTCGGGATGGCGCAGAACGCGGCCTACGTCGCTTCGAAGCACGCGCTCGCCGGGCTGACCAAGGTCGCCGCGCTCGAGTACTCGTCGCAGGGCGTCCGCACGAACGCCGTGGGCCCCGGGTTCATCGACACCCCGCTGCTCCGCGGGTCGCTCTCGCCCGAGGCCATCTCGGCACTCGAGGGCGAGCACGCCTCGAAGCGGCTCGGCACCGACGCCGAGGTCGCCGCGCTCGTGCTGTTCCTGCTGAGCGACAAGGCCTCGTTCATCACGGGCAGCTACCACCTGGTGGACGGCGGCTACTCCGCACACTGACGGGTCGGGTGCACTGGACGTTCCGGGCGTACCTGGTCGAAACGGGCGTACCTGGTCGGTTCTTCCGACCAGGTACGCCCGTTTCCGCTTTCCAGCGCGGGTGCGATGGGAAGGACCGTCGGACGGGAGGCCCGCCCAGCGTGCGCCGGTCGGCTCGCGCTGGGCGGGCCTCCCGTCCTTCAGTGCCGCGCGTCCGTCAGGATCGCGTCGTGCGGGAGCAGCGCGTGCACGCCCCACGTGCGGTTCGCGACCTGCGTGATGCGCATGCTCACCGCCACGCTCGCCATCGCGAGTGCCTCGGCGCGGCCGATCCCGTGCAGCCCGGCGATCCAGTCGACCATCCGGTCGAGCGCCGTGGCCGTCGCGACGTTGAGGTCGGCATCGAAGCCGAAGGTGATGCGTCCGGCGGGGGTGTCGGCGTGCACACCCTCGACCGGAGCCCGGTCGAGGAGCGTCAGGGTCATCGTCGTGGTCATGCCGCACTCGACCGCCGTTCCGGAGACCTCGCCGTCGCCCTGGGCCGCGTGCCCGTCGCCGACGTGGAGCAGGGCGTCCGGCACCGTCACGGGCAGGTACAGGGTCGAGCCGGCGATCAGCTCTCGGCAGTCGACGTTGCCGCCGCCGACCGTGCGGGGCGGGATCGTCGAGTGCTCCCCGGTGGGCTCGGGCGGCACCCCGACGACGCCGAGGAACGGTGCCGTCCGCACGCCGAGGCCGAGCTGGTTCACGGCGACTCCGGCGGACACGTCGATGTCCCAGAGCAGCGGGCCGCGCGACGCCGGATCGGTCAGGCCGAGTGCGCGGTTCACCGGGGAGTCGACCCCGCCCGAGGCCGTGTAGCCCCAGTCGTCGGGCACGAGGTCGTCGAAGTGCACCGCCAGGACCATCCCCGGATGTGCTCCCGCGACGGCGATCGGCCCGACCAGGCAGTGGCCCCGGCGCGGGTCGATCAGGGTCGGGGCGTCCAGGCCCGGGCCCGGCTGGCGTTCCGTGTAGCCCGCGGCGCTCAGGGTGCGGACGGTCACCGTGTCGCCCGGTTCCACGGTCAGGACCGGCTGGCGTCCGGCGGTGAAGACGTCGACGGCGGAGTCGACCGTGGCGTCGAGGTGGTGGTGGGTGGTCACCCGTCGATCATCCCAGGCGGGTGTTCTGGGAAGGAACGTCCTCAGTGGAACTGGGGGATCGTCAACCAGATGCCCGCCAGCACCGCGGCGATGCACAGCGCGAAGCACACCACGGCTCCCGCCAGTGCCGCCGGCGGGGTGTGCCCGGAGCGCGGGGTCTCCTCGGAGTACTGCGTGCGCTCGCCGCCCGCGTCGTCCGGCTGCCCCGTCCCGAGCAGCCGGAGGCCGAGCGTGTACACGAGCACCAGGCCCACGGCGGCCACGAAGCCGACGCCGGCGACCGTGCCGATCGCGGTGAAGTCGATGTCCATCGTCGTTCCCCTCAGTTCGTCGCGCCGGTCGGCTGCGGCTCGGCCTGCTCGGCAGGCCCGGACTCGGTGGTGATGTCCTCGTGCGAGATCGGCTTGCGCTTGGCGAGGACGGAGAAGGTGAGCCCGCCGGCCAGGGCGAGGACCGCGACGAGCACCAGCCCGAAGGCCGAGGTCGACGCGAGCCAGGTCGCGAGCGCCCCGACCACCGCAGCGGCGGGCAGCGTGATCACCCACGCGACGACGATGCGGCCGACGACCGACCAGTGCACGTCGGCGAGCTTCTTGCCGAGCCCCGAACCGACGACCGCGCCACTCGTCACGTGGGTCGTCGAGAGCGCGAAGCCCAGGTGCGACGAGATGAGGATCGTCGCGGCGGAGCTCGTCTCGGCGGCGAAGCCCTGCGGCGACTGCACGTCGGAGATCTTCTTGCCGACGGTCTGCATGATCCGCCAGCCGCCCATGTAGGTGCCGAGGCCGATCGCGAGCCCACAGGCCAGGATCACCCAGAGCGCCGGACCGGTGCCGGCAGCCTGGTAGTTCGCGGCGATGAGGGTCAGCGTGATGACGCCCATCGTCTTCTGCGCGTCGTTCGTGCCGTGTGCGAGCGACACCAGCGACGCCGAGATCGTCTGCCCGTGCCGGAACCCCGTCGCCGCTCCGTGCGTCGTCGCGTTCTTCGTGAGCACGTACGCCAGGTACGTCGCGACCAGGGCGATCACCCCGGCGATGACCGGGGAGAGCAGCGCCGGCAGGACGACCTTCGACACCACCGTCGCCCAGCTGATCGAGTTCAGACCCGCCCCGATGATCGAGGCGCCGATGAGCCCGCCGAAGAGCGCGTGCGTGGAGGACGACGGCAGCCCGAGGTACCAGGTCGCCAGGTTCCAGAGCACCGCGCCGACGAGCCCCGCGAAGATCATCGTGGGGGAGATGTGGATGCCGTCCTGCCCCTCACGGATGATGCCCTGCGAGACGGTCTTGGCGACCTCGGTGGACAGGAACGCGCCGACCACGTTGAGCACGGCGGAGATGAGCACGGCGGTCCGGGGCTTGAGTGCTCCCGTGGCGACCGACGTGGCCATGGCGTTCGCGGTGTCGTGGAAGCCGTTCGTGAAGTCGAACACGAGGGCCACGACGATCACCAGCGTGACGATGACGATGACGTCCATGCGCAGGACGCTAGGCCTGCCCGGAACCCCCTGCGTGAACGCCGGGTGAACAGGTCCGGGATGGAGCGCGTCTGCGAGGATGGCAGTGTCTGAAAGGATGCGAGTGTGCCCACCTTCTCCGCCGCTCGCGGCGACGCCTCGTTCACCGACGCCCACGGCGTCGAGATCGTCTACTCGACCTGGCGTGCGGCGCGGCCGAAGGGTGTCGTGCAGATCGCGCACGGGGTCGGGGAGCACGGGCTCCGGTACGAACCGCTCGCGCAGGACCTGGTGCGTGCCGGCTACACCGTGCACGCGAACGACCACCGCGGGCACGGACGCACCGGCTTGACCCAGTGGGACGGCGACCACGCCAAGCTCGGGCGGCTCGGCCCCGGCGGGCTGCGCGCGGCGATCGCCGCGGTGGAGCAGATGAGCGCGGTCGCGCGGGCCGACGAACCCGGGCTGCCGCTCGTGCTGCTCGGGCACTCGTGGGGGTCGCTCATGGCGCAGCGGATCGTGAACACCTCGTCGGACCGCTACGACGGCGTCGTCCTGTCCGCGAGTGCCTACCGGCTGCCCGGCTGGATGAACAGCGGCGACCTCAACGCACGGCACGCGGGGTCGGGTCCCACCAAGTACGAGTGGCTCACCCGCGACCGCACGATCATCGACGCGATGGCGGTCGACCCCCTGGCGGTCGAGGCCGACGTCATCGGGCTGTTCGGGCTCGCCGACACCCTCCGGCTGCTCGGTGTGCCGCGGCGGGGGATCCCGCACGACCTGCCGATGCTGCTGCAGGTCGGCTCCGACGACACCCTCGGGGGTCCGCGCTCGATCGAGCGTCTGGCGCAGGCGTACCGCCGACGCGGCCGGCTGTCCGACGTGACCGTCCAGGTGTACGAGGGCGCGCGGCACGAGGTCTACAACGAGACGAACCGCGCAGAGGTCATCGGCGACCTGGTCGCGTGGCTCGACCGGGTGACGGCGCGCTGACGGCGCTCGCCGCGTCCTGCGACGCGACCGGTGACGGACGGGAGGCCCGTGGCGACGCCGCCACGGGCCTCCAGTCCGTCACCAGGCCGGCCCACTGCCGGGCAGTCGGCCGTCCGGAATAGGGTTGCGGCATGCACGGTGAGTACAAGGTCCCCGGAGGCAAGCTGGTCGTCGTCGACCTCGAGGTCGTCGACGGCACGATCCAGCAGTTCCGCCTGGCGGGTGACTTCTTCCTGGAACCCGACGATGCGCTGCCGCTCATCGACGCGGCCGTGAACGGGCTCCCCGCCACCACCGACGCCGCGGGCATCGCCGCAGCTGTGCGGGCGGCCCTGCCGACCGATGCGGTGCTGCTCGGCTTCACGCCCGAGGCCGTCGGCGTCGCGGTGCGCCGCGCGCTGTCGCGGGCCTCGACCTGGCGCGACCACGACTGGCAGATCGTGCACGAGGGGCCGATCAGCCCGAACGAGCACCTCGCGCTCGACCAGGTGCTGACCGAAGAGGTCGGTGCAGGCCGTCGCGGTCCCACGCTGCGCATCTGGGAGTGGGACCAGCCGGCCGTCGTGATCGGGTCGTTCCAGTCGCTCAAGAACGAGGTCGACCCCGCCGGTGCCGAGAGGTACGGCGTGCAGGTGGTCCGACGCATCTCCGGCGGCGGCGCGATGTTCATGGACGCCGGCGCCGTGATCTCGTACTCGCTCTACGTGCCGTCCGACCTGGTGCAGGGCATGACCTTCGCCGACTCGTACGCGTTCCTCGACGAATGGGTGATCGAGGCGCTCAAGTCGCTCGGCATCGAGGCGTACTACCAGCCGCTCAACGACATCACCTCGACCAAGGGCAAGATCGGCGGTGCCGCCCAGAAGCGCCTCGGCACCGGTTCGCTGCTGCACCACGCCACCATGAGCTACGACATGGACGGCGAGAAGATGGTGCAGGTGCTGCGCATCGGGCGCGAGAAGATGAGCGACAAGGGCACCACCAGCGCCGCGAAGCGCGTCGACCCGCTCCGCTCGCAGACCGGGCTGTCCCGCGCCGAGATCATCGAGCGGCTGATCGGCACCTTCACCCGCCTGTACGGGGCGACCGAGGGGCACGTGACCGAGGCCGAGCGCGAGCGGGCGCAGGAGCTGGTGCGGACGAAGTTCGCGACGAAGGAGTGGCTCGAGCGGGTGCCGTGAGCCCCGTTCCGATCGACGGTGGACGCGACGGCCGGAGCTGAGGGGGGACGTCCCGGCCGCCGCTTCCTCGAGTGTGCGCCTCGACCTCATGAACCAGACGTGTGGATGATGAGAATCCCCCGCGCGGCTGATCCGCTCGCCGCGCAGCCCACGTAGCGTCGCTGCCGTGAACTGGTTGATCTTCCTGGGGGCGGTGGCCGCCGTGGCCGTCGTGGTGTGGATCGCCGATCGCATGGGGTGGATCGACCTGTCGAACAAGTCCCAGCGGAGCGGCGGATCCGGAGGCATGGTCGGGATGCTGGACGAGGTGTTCGCACCGACCCGGCACGAGACGCAAGCCGAGTACGAACGGCAGGCGCGCCTGCCGAAACAGGCCCCGTCACCGGCGGACGACGACCACGACCTGCTCAGCGGCAGCGTGCTCATCCGGGTGCCGACGGTGCGGAGCGCCGGGCGGCACGAGGCCCGCGTGGGGACGCACGACCGCTCGTACTGAGCGGACGGGCGCCGCGCTCGTCAGCGCGTCGCTCGAGTCAGCGCGTCGCTCGCGTCAGCGGGTCGTGAGCTCCTGGTAGTCCGGGTGCCGCTCGATCCACGCGTGCACGTAGCTGCACTGTGCGACGACCCGGCGTGACGAACTCGCACGGACGTCGTCGAGGGCGTGCTGCACCAGGATCGACGCGTGCCCACCACCGCGGTGCTCGGGATCGACCTCGGTGTGCACGAAGCGGATCTCGTCGCCGTCGATCTCGTACGCCGCGAGGCCGATGACCTCGCCGTCCTCGATCAGGGAGTACTGCTGCTTGTCGGTGTCGTTGCGGACCTCGGGTGCTGCTGCCATGCACTCGACCGTACGCCGGGGCCTGGGCGTGCGGTGCGTGCTCGCTCGGTGCGGTGCGGTGCGGTGCGGTGCGGTGCGGTGCGCGTCGAGCGTGCTCACTCGGTGCGCGACAATGGGTCCGTGCGCAGGGGAGACGACCGAGGCCGGGACCGCGTCGTCCTCGGCGACGCCCTCGACGTGGTCCCCGCCTACCCGGACGGCTCCTTCACGCTGGTGTACCTCGACCCCCCGTTCAACACCGGCCGGTACCAGCGTCGTCACGCGACGTCCGCCGTGCCGAAGGCCGACGGTCCGGTGATGGGGTTCCACGGCCGGACCTACGAGCGGGTGCGCGGCGACCTGATGCGCTTCGACGACCGGTTCGAGGACTACTGGTCGTTCCTCGAGCCCCGACTCATCGAGGCCTGGCGGCTGCTCGCCGCCGACGGCACGCTGTACCTGCACCTCGACTACCGCGAGTCGCACTACGCCAAGGTGCTGCTCGACGCGCTCTTCGGCCGCGAGTCGTTCCTGAACGAGATCGTCTGGGCCTACGACTTCGGTGCCAAGTCCAAGACGCGCTGGCCCACCAAGCACGACACGATCCTGGTCTACGTGAAGGACCCGTCGCGGTACTGGTTCGACTCCGAGGCCGTCGACCGCGAGCCGTACATGGCGCCGGGGCTCGTCACCCCCGAGAAACGCGAGCGCGGCAAGCTGCCCACCGACGTCTGGTGGCACACGATCGTCTCGCCGACCGGCCGAGAGAAGACCGGCTACCCCACGCAGAAGCCCGAGGGGGTGCTGCGGCGGATCGTGCAGGCGTCCTCGCGCGAGGGGGACTGGGTGCTCGACTTCTTCGCGGGCAGTGGGACCACGGGCGCCGTGGCACACGCGTTGGGACGGCGGTACGTGCTGGTGGACGACAACCCTGCGGCGATCGACGTGATGCGGAAGCGGTTGCCGGGTGCGTCGTTCGAGGTGGCCGGAGCGCCGGAGGCAGCGGCGGGGGACGCGGCGCCGGCGGTCTGAGGCGCGGCGCAGAGAACGGCAACGACTCCCTCGACCCGACGACCCGACGACCCGACGACCCGCCGACCCGAGGGAGAACCGACGCCGATGACCGCCCTGAGGCAGCGGATCGCAGTCACCGTGACCGCGATCGCGATCGTCGGCACGACTGCCGGCTGTTCTGGAGGACAGATGGAGAACCGACCGACCCAGGAGCCGGCCGATGCGAAGCGCAGCATCCAGCAGCTCGTCGACGACACGACCGATGCGCTCGGCGGGACGTGGACGGTCCAGGAAGGGCCGCGGCTCGGCACGTGTGAGGACGAGCGCGGCGTCGGTGAGGGTGTGAACTACACGTACATCAAGTCCCGTGCTGATCGCGGCGACGTCGAGCAGGGGATCCGGACGCTCGAGAAGCTGTGGGGCGAGCGCGGACTCGACACGAAGCGGTTCTCCGATGCCGACGCGTCCTACAGCGGCGTCGACGGCAGCGGGGACGGCGTGGCGAACATCGGGTTCCAGTCCTCCGACCTCGGCGGGGGCGACACGGTCAGCGGTACCTCGGCGTGCGCTGCCGGGGACTACGTCGAGATGCGCGAGCGAGAGCGCTCGTAGCCTCCGCACGGGAGCATGCCGGCCGTCTGAGGCGAGCGGGGTCTCCGACGATCCACAAGTCGTTCGACGCGTGGATCGTCGGAACATGCCCACGCAGCGAGCGAGCGCCAGCGCCGACTACTCCGCGGAGTGCCGCCCGTGCGCGTGCGCGTCGTCAGCGTCCGGCCGGGAGGCGCGGCTCGCCTCCGCCGCATCGGCTCCGGCCCCGTGGGCGTTCGGCTCCACGACCGGGGCGGCGTGGGCAGCCCGGGTCCGGATGGCACCGGTCGTCGTCGGGGGCTCGTCGACCGGCGCAGCCGCCGAGTGCGCACCGTGCGTCGTGGCGTTCGGCAGCGGCGCGCGGGTGTCGTCGACCCCGTTCGGCCGCACCGAGACGTCCGACGCCCCGGCGGCCCGGGCAGACCGAGGCTGCACGTCCGGCGACCTCGGAACGTCGGGCGAGGTCGGGACTCCGGCGGAGGACGACGACCCCGTCGGCACCGGACCGGCCCCAGGTGCGGCGGCGGCAGCGGCTGCAGTGGCGCTCCCGTCCGACCCAGCGCCGGCAGCCGTGCGTGCGGCATCGGCCTGCTCCTGCAGCGCCGAGGTCTTGCGGAGCGGCGGCACCCGGAAGAACCACGTCAGCACGAACGCGAGCAGGATCACCGCGAGGCCGACGTAGTAGACGCGGACGGCCGAGTCGCTGAACCCGACCAGGAACGGACGGCTGAGCCGGGGGTCCGCCCCGTTCAGGAACGACGTGTCGCTCGTCGCCGAGTCGGTGGACGAGCTCGCGGCCGAGTCGCCGCTCTTGAGCTGCTTGATGAGCGTCGGGGCGACCTGGTCGACGACGTTCTCCCGCTGCCCCTTGTCGGAGTAGTCGATCTGCAGCCTGCCGTCGACGACCGAGGCGTTCGCCTTCGTGGCCGCCGTCTCGAGCGCCTGCTGCTCGGCTGCGGGCTTGGCGTCGTCGACCTGCTGGGCGATGATCGTGTCCGCTGCGGCGGCCGGGACGGTCCCCGCGGCGACCTGCTGCTGCACCGCTGCCGTCACCTGCTTGGTCACGGCGGCGTCGGCGGCCTGCTTCGCCTGCGCGGTGCCCTGGTCGAGACCGTCCTGCACCTTCTTCTCCACCGGGTCGACGATCTTCGTCCAGATCTCGTCCATCACGCCCTGGTTCTTCGACGCGTTGGCTACCGAGGGCGTCATCGCGGCGTTGAGCGCGCTCTTCAGGTCGGACTCGTTCTGCATCGCGGCGCTGATGTTCGTCGGCATCAGGGTGAACAGCACGGAGAGCAGGACAGCGGTGCCCATCGTGCCGCCGATCTGGCGGAAGAACGTCGCGGCGCTCGTGGCGACACCGATGTCCCGCGGTGACACCGAGTTCTGCGCGGCGAGGGTCAGCGTCTGCATGAGCTGTCCGAGTCCGAGGCCGATGCCGAACATGCCGAGCATCAGGAACCACAGGGGTCGGTCGGCGGTCAGGAACGTCAGGACCGTGAAGCCGATCGCCGTGAACGCCGTTCCGGTGATCGGGAAGACCTGGTAGTTGCCGGTGCGGGAGATGATCTGGCCGGAGGCGATCGACGAGATCATCAGGCCGAGCACCATCGGCAGCATGGCGAACCCGGACTCGGTCGGGGTCACGCCCTTGACGATCTGCAGGTAGAGCGGGATCGTCAGCATCGCACCGAACATGCCGAAGCCGACGAGCACCGACAGGATCGCGGACATCGAGAACACCCGCGATCCGAAGAGCTTCATCGGCAGGATCGCGTCGTCGCCCATGGCTCGCTCGACGATGATGAACGCGATCAGCCCGAGGGCGCCGATGGCGTAGCAGGCGAAGGCGGCGGGGGAGTCCCAGCCCCACTCGCGGCCCTGCTCGGCGATGAGCAGCAGCGGCACGAGCGTGACGATGACGAGCGTCGCGCCCCACCAGTCGATGCGGGGCTTGCCCCGGTCACCGAACTTCGGCAGGTGCAGGAACGTCAGCACCATGAACAGGGCGATGATGCCGATCGGCACGTTGATCAGGAACACCCAGCGCCAGCCGGCGATGAACAGCAGCTGGTCCGCGCCGGCGAAGACGCCGCCGACGAGCGGCCCGATGACGGACGAGATGCCGAAGACCGCCAGGAAGTAGCCCTGGTACTTCGCCCGCTCGCGTGGGGCGAGCATGTCGCCCATGATCGCCAGCGGCAGGGACATCAGACCACCGGCACCCAGGCCCTGCAGCGCGCGGAACCCGGCGAGCATGAGCATCGAGTCGGAGAACGACGCCGCGAACGAACCGACGATGAAGATGCCGATCGCGGTGATGAAGAGCGGCCGGCGACCGAAGATGTCGGAGAGCTTGCCGTAGATCGGGGTCGTCACCGTCGACGCGATGAGGTACCCGGTGGTGACCCAGGCCTGCTGGTCGAGTCCGTGCAGGTCGTCACCGATGGTGCGGATCGCGGTGCCGACGATCGTCTGGTCGAGGGCACCGAGGAACATGCCGGCCATCAGGCCGTAGATCACCAACAGGATCTGTCGGTGGTTCATCACGACGTTGGACGCCGTGGTGGGGGCCGCGGGGGCGGTCGCCGTCTGGGTCATGAGCAGGGTCTCCCGGGGTACCGATGCGCTGGCAGAACGATTTTTGCGCTGCCTGCAAAGTTACAACTGCCGCAAGTGCTCGGTCGCACCGAGACGGCTTCCTGAGTGGATCGGCAGTCACGGTACGCCCAGTGGGCCCCGGTGGCACACGGCCTGGAGGCCCGGCTCGGTTCCGTCGGACGGGCTGCGGTGTCCGAGACCCGCAGCCCGTCCGACGAGGGCGCTACGCGCCCAGGGCTGCGTCGACGATCTCCTTGGCCTCGCGCTGCACCTGCTCGAGGTGTTCCTGCCCGACGAAGCTCTCCGCGTAGATCTTGTAGACGTCCTCGGTGCCCGACGGGCGCGCGGCGAACCACGCCTTGTCGGTGACGACCTTCACGCCGCCGACGGCTGCGTCGTTGCCCGGGGCCTTCGACAGCTTCGCGGTGATCGGGTCGCCGGCCAGGGTGTCCGCGGTGATGGCGTCGCCGTCGAGCTTGCCGAGGCGGGCCTTCTGCTCCTTCGAGGCCGCGGCGTCGACGCGCTGGTAGACCGGGGCACCGAAGCGTTCGGTCAGCTCGGCGTAGAGCTGCGACGGGGTCTTGCCGGTGACGGCGACGATCTCGGACGCCAGGAGCGCCAGGATGATGCCGTCCTTGTCGGTGGTCCACGCGGTGCCGTCGGTGCGCAGGAACGACGCACCCGCGGATTCCTCGCCGCCGAACGCCACCGAGCCGTCGATCAGGCCGGGGACGAACCACTTGAAGCCGACCGGGACCTCCCACAGGCGACGGCCCAGGGACTCGGCGACGCGGTCGATGATGCTCGACGACACCAGGGTCTTGCCGATCGCGGCGTCGTCGCGCCACTCGGGCCGGTGCGCGTAGAGGTACTCGATCGCGACCGCGAGGTAGTGGTTCGGGTTCATCAGCCCGCCGTCGGGCGTGACGATGCCGTGCCGGTCGGAGTCGGCGTCGTTGCCGGTGAGCACGTCGAAGTCGTCCTTGCGGGCGAGCACCGAGGCCATCGCCGAGGGGCTCGACGGGTCCATCCGGATCTTGCCGTCCCAGTCGAGCGTCATGAACGCCCACGTGGGGTCGACCTCGGGGTTCACGACGGTCAGGTCGAGGCCGTAGTGGTCGCGGATGGCGTTCCAGTACGGCAGCGAGGCGCCACCGAGCGGGTCGGCGCCGATCTTCACGCCGGCACGCTTGATCGCGGCGATGTCGATGATGTTCTCGAGGTCGGCGACGTACGTGTTCAGGAAGTCGTAGCGCTCGGGCTCGGCGTCCTCGGTGCGCTGCACCTCGGCGTTGCCGCCCTCGATGATCGCGTTCGCCCGGTTCGCGATCCAGCTCGTGGCGTCGCTGTCGGCGGGGCCACCGTGCGGCGGGTTGTACTTGAAGCCGCCGTCGCGGGGCGGGTTGTGGCTCGGCGTGATGACGATGCCGTCGGCCGTGTCCGGGTTGCCGGCACGGTTGTAGCGGATGATCGCGTGGCTCAGCGCGGGCGTCGGCACGAAGCCGTCCTCGCTGTCGGCGAGCACCCGCACGCCGTTGGCGGCGAGGACCTGCAGAGCGGTCTGCTCGGCGGGGGCCGAGAGCGCGTGGGTGTCGCGGCCGATGAAGAGCGGCCCGTCGGTGCCCTGGTCGCGGCGGTACTCCACGATCGCCTGCGTGATGGCGGCGATGTGGGTGTCGTTGAAGGCGGTGTCGAGCGACGACCCGCGGTGTCCGGACGTGCCGAACACGACCTTCTGCTCGGGGACCGAGACGTCGGGCACTCGGTCGTGGTAGGCGGCGAGGAGCTCGTCGAGGTCGACGAGGTCGTCTGCGGTCGCTGGGGTGCCGGCGCGGTCGTTCATGCGTCCATCCTGGCATCGGCCGCCCTGGCGCGTTCGGGGGAAGTGCACCGGAGGCCGGGGGAACGCGAGCGAGCGGCCGCCCCACCCGGGTCGAGGGGGGACACCCGGGGCGGACGACCGCTCGCGGTCTGTGGAGGCAGGTGCCTCAGGCGGTGCGGAACGAACCCGTCGCCGTGCGGAACGAGCCGGTCACGGTGCGCGTCGAGGACGTCGCGGTGCCGGGACGGCGGAACTGCGTGTCGACGAAGCGGCCGAGTGCTCGGCCGATGCCGGTGCCGGTGTAGCTGCCGACCGGGCTGCGGGTCGCGTCGCCGGCGAAGGCGCCGAGCTCGGCGCGGGTCTCGAGGCCGGTCACGTAGGCGCCGCCCAGGGGGTTCTGACGGTTCTGCATGGGTGCTCCTCGTCGTCGTGCCGAGGTCCGCGGGTCACCGAGCCGGCGACCGCGACGCCGTCGGCTGGATGACCACCACTCTACGCACTTGTCTTGCATCATGCAAAACAAGAGTGCGTTCTGCGGTCAGATCCACCCTCGGTCCCAGGCCACGGCAGCGGCTGCGACACGGTTGTCGACGTGCAGTTTCGCGATCGCCGATGACAGGTGGTTCCGGACCGTGCCGTGTGCGAGCGAGAGCTCCCGGGCGATCTGCTTCGTCGCGAGCCCGTCGCGGGTGCAGCGCAGGACGTCGGCCTCCCGCGGGGTGAGCGGGCTCTCGTCCTCGGTGAGCGCAGCCGCCGCGAGACCGGCGTCGATGTACCGCTCGCCTGCCGCCACGTCGCGGATGATCTCGGCCAGCCGCGCCGCCGGTGTGGACTTCGGGACGAAGCCTCGGACACCGGCGGCCAGCGCACGTCGGAGGGTGCCGGGCCGCGCGTGGCGGGTGACGATCACCGTGGGCATCGCGTCCGACAGTGCGCGGGCGGCCTCGATGCCGTCGAGGACGGGCATCTCGAGGTCGAGCAGGACGACGTCCGGCTGATGCGTCCGGGCCGCGGCCACGGCTCCTGCCCCGTCGGCGACGTCGGCGACGACCTCGAGGTCGGTTTCCAGGCCGAGCAGTGCGACGAGTGCTCCACGGATGAGTTCCTCGTCGTCGGCGATGACGATCCTGATCACGGGCGCACCGCCGTTCGTGCGGGAACCGGGATGCGCACGAGGAGGATGAAACGGTCCTCGCTCCTGTCGGCGTCGACCGTCCCGCCGTTCGGCGCGACGCGCTGTCGGAGTCCGTCGATGCCGGTGCCGGCGCCGGTGCCGGGACGCTCGGACGGCCGCGGCGCGTCGTTCCACACCGTCAGTCGCCAGGCGTCGCCGTCCCGCAGCAGCTCGATCGACGCGGTGGTCGCGCGACTGTGCCGGATGGTGTTCGTCGCGGCCTCGCGGATGGCGACGGCGAACAGGGCGCCGACCGGGTCGGGCATGCCGGCGGTCTCGATGCGCACCGTGCAGTCGATCCCCGCCGATCGGAGGACGGCGGCGGCGTTCCGGACCTCGACCGCCACGGTGACCGTGCGGTAGCCGCCGACGAGCGCCCGGGTGTCCTCGAGCGCAGCCTGGGCCACCATGCGGATGTCCGACAGCTCCGCTCGGGCGCGCTCGGGGTCGCCGGGAAGCAGCCGTTCGGCGAGCTCGCTCTTCAGTGCGATGACCTGCAGGTGATGGCCCTGGATGTCGTGCAGATCGGTGGCGAACCGGAGTCGTTCCTCGGTGACAGCGAGGTCGGATGCGGTGCGACGAGCGGCTTCGAGCCGGAGCACGACGCGGTGGATCCAGACGACGCTGAGCGGCATCAGGGCGAAGAGCGCGAGGGTCCCGACCAGGACCAGTTCGGCGGGCTCGGCGCGGGCGTCGGCCGCCGCGACGAGCAGCACGACGGTGCCGGCGAGCACGGTGACCCGCGCCCACCCGCGCAGCAGGCAGCCGATCGTGCCGCCCGCGATCGCCAGGGTGAACGACCACGCGGAGCCGGTCGCCGACGGGACGAGCGCGACCACCCACGTGGCGGCCGCGAGCACCAGCAGGGCGAGCACGGCCGGGTGGCGTGCCGACGCCTCGCCGGCGGGGCGGAGCAGCAGCGGGATCGATGCGAGCGCCGCCACCGTCGCGGCGGCGGTGAGCACGACGAGTACGGGGGTTCGTGCCGTCGTCGGGCCGTCGGTCCCGATGAGCACCTGCACGCCGCCGCCCACCAGCACCACGAGCCAGAGCGACGCGACCGAGGACCAGCGGACCACCCGGACGTCGGCGTCGGCGCGGGGCTGTTCCTGCCCGGGTTGCGTCACGCGCCCAGGGTAGCGAGGGTCGCGTCGGTGTCCCTGGCGATCCGTTCGGACAGCGTGTGGTGCAGGTAGTGGTCGCCGACCAGCCCGATCACCCGTCCGTGGTCCACGCTCGCGGCCTGGCGCTCGTGCAACCGGACCCAGTTCGGCACGTCGTTGTCGTTCGTCCGCACGAACAACAGCACCGGCAGGTCCGCGGGGAACCGCGAGTCCTCGACGGACCGGAAGTTCTCCGGCGCGTGCCGCATCTCGTCGATGATCGTCGGGGCGGCACCGTTCTTCGCCGAGAGCAGCTGCATCTGGCGCCTCGTCGCGTCGTCGTAGGCATCGCCGTACGTGTCCGAGGACGCTCCACCGAGAGCGCGCAGCAGACCGAGTCGGTCGAGGGCGACGATCGCGCCGGTCGGGATCGGCTCGTCCCAGCTCGACTGTCGCGGCACACTGCTGTCGATGCCGACGAAGGCGGTCACCTCGTCGCGGTACGCCTTCGTGTAGGGCAGGGCGTAGATGCCCGCGACCGAGTGGCCCATCAACACGTACCGGTCGACGTGCAGGTGCTGCAGGGCCTCGTGGACCTCGCGGGTGATGTTCGCGGCGGTCCGCGGGACGTCGGTCTGGTCGCTGAGCCCGGTGCCGAACGGTTCGACGGCGACGACCCGGTGCGTCCGGGCGAGCTGGTCGATGAGCGGCCCGAAGTCGAGCCCGGGAGCGGCGGTGCCGAGGCCCGGCAGGAGCACGATCGTCCCGGTGTCGGAGTTGCCGGTGCCGCGGACGACGACGTTCATCCGCTTGCCGTCCACGGGCACGCGCTCGCCGTAGTCGTCGATCTCGGACGCTTCGACGTGGGTCGCGACGACGTTGACGACCGTCGTCGTCGCCAGGGCGAGGACCGGGACCGCAACCAGTGCGCCGAGGGTGATCAGGGTGATGCGCAGGGACTTCCGCACGGTGCTCGTCTCGATCGGGCCGCGCGGGGTCCGCGCGGCGGGTCCGATCAGTCAAACGGCGTGGGGCGCGCAGCGGATGTGCCCCGGTGTCACGATCGACCGTGACGGATGTCACGGTCGATCGTGCCGCGGCCCGGTCAGGCGAGCAGCTCGCAGAAGTTCCGGCCCTCGGCCGTCCAGCTCTGCCGCGGGACCATCCCGGCGTCCGCCGCGTGCCGGTGCAGGGCGTCGAGGCCGACCTCGGCCCACGGGAACCCGGCGCTCTCGTTGCCGTCGGCGTCCACCACCCGCGCGGTGTACACGCGGTCGGCCGAGGTTTCGGGGTTCGTCTCGACGATGACCCGGCCGCCGGCTCGTACGATCTCGCGGCAGCGGGCGAGCAGGGCCGTTGGGTCACCACCGATGCCGATGTTGCCGTCGATCACCAGCGCGGTGTCCCAGTGGCCCTCGTCGGGCACCGCGTCGAACACGGAGCCCTGCAGGGCGGTGCCGCCGGAGCGCTGGGCGATGGCCACGGCCTCGGCGGAGACGTCCACGCCGAGCGCCGGGATGCCCCGGGACCGTGCGGCGACGAGCATCCTGCCCGGACCACAGCCGATGTCGATGACCCCGCCGTCGACGTCGTCGAGGAGCGAGCGGTCGACACGGTCGGCGGCGGCGCTCCAACGGCCGACGTCCATCGTGGTGACGGCGTCGGGGCGGTCGGCGTCGGTCAGGCGCAGGTGGCCGTCGGTGCGCAGGGCGCGGGCGTACGGCTCGCCGCCGCCGGCACCGAACGAGACGGGTGCGTGCATGGTCATCGGGTGCTCCCCACGGTCTCGGCACGGAGTGCCCGGGTGAAGTCGGAGTCGGGTGCGAGGTCGGCGACCCGCTCGGCGTCCGGGATCGTGTCGACGTCGAGCAGCTCCCCGAGCACGCCCACGTCGAGTCCGGCATCGGTCAGGCGTGCGAGCTGCACGGCTCCGGTGTCGTCGCGCGACATCGGGACGCCGCGCAGCAGGTCGCCGGTGGGCTGTCGCAGGTACAGCGACCAGAAGCCGCCGTCCTCGGCCGGGCCGAACCAGGCGTCGCGGGCGGCGTCCTCGAACACCGGGGCGAGGTCCGCGGTGGACACCTGCGGGGTGTCCATGCCGACGAGCAGCAGCGGAGCGTCGACGGCGTCGAACAGGAACCCGAGGCGCTCGTCCAGGCCGCCACCGGGCTGGTGCAGCACCTCGAACCCGTCGGCCGCGGCGGGCACGACGTCGCCGTCGAAGAACAGGACCCGGCGGGCCGCGGGCAGTGCGCGGACGGTGGCCAGGGTGTCGGCGAGGCTCGCGGACGCGACGCGTGCGGCGCCCTCGGGGGAGAGCGCCGGCGTCAGCCGGGTCTTCACCTTGCCGGGCAGGCACTCCTTCGCCACGACGGCGACGGTGACGTCGGCGCGCGCAGCGTCGCTGGCGTGGGTGGCGGTCACGAGCGGGCCTCCTCGACCACGGGGGTGGACTCCGCCGCCTGGCGGAGCGGCCCCGGTGCGACGACCCGGACACGGGCCTCCCGGCGGTACGCACGGAGCAGACGGGACATGTCCCGCACCGCGTTGATCGTGCCGCGGAGCGTGCCGGTGACCTTGCTGTCACCGATGCGCTGCGCGTACCCGATGTCGGACTCGTCGACGCGCCAGCCGGCGGCGTGCGCGGCCAGGACCATCTCCAGCGGGTAGCCGCTGCGGCGGTCACGCAGGTCGAGTGAGACGAGGTCCTCGCGGCGCATCACACGCATCGGGCCGAGGTCGCGCAGTCGGTAGCCGGTCGCGCGGTGCATGAGGACGGCGAGGACGCGGTTCGCGAAGCGCGCGTGCGGGGCCCACGCACCGCGGCCGGTCGGGACGCGACGGCCGAGTGCCAGGTCGACGCGGCCACTGGCCACGCGGTCGACCAGGGGCGGGAGCTCGGCCGGGTCCATCGAGGCGTCGGCGTCGCAGAACGCGACGAAGTCGGCGGTCGCCGCGGCGACCCCGGCGGCGCAGGCCGAACCGAACCCCTTGACGGGTTCCGTCACCACGAGGGCACCGTGGGCGCGGGCGACGTCGGCCGATCCGTCGGTCGATCCGTTGTCGACGACGATGGCCCGGTAGCCCGTGGGGAGGCGCGCGATGACCTTCGGCAGGGCATCCGCCTCGTCGAGGCACGGCAGGATCACGTCGACAGTCATGTCCGTCATTCGGTGCGGTCGGTCGGATCGACGGGTCTGTCCTGGCATGCACTCGACACAACACGACGACGCGCTGCGGGGTACAGGAAACTGCCGGGTCCTGGTCGTTCAGCGCGCTCGTCTTGCGTCCGGTCCCCAGAACGGGGGACAGGGTTCGCGAGTGGGTGTCGCAAGACGCCGTCGTGTCGTCGAGACGCCGCCGAATATGGCGGCGTCTCGCGCACCCGGGGGCGTGGTGCCGGCACGACGGCGTCCTGCGGGGCCGTGGGGGCGGGGGCTGCGGACGGGAGGCGCGGGGCGGGGCCGTCACGGGCCTCCCGTCCGGTGGCTGGTCGCGCTCTCAGGCGCGGCCAGCGGTGCGCCGCTCGCGCACGCGTTCCGGCTAGCGGACGGCGCTGCGGAGCGGTGCCGTCGCGAAGTCGCGCATGCCGGCCTCGAAGTCGACCTCGGCGTGCCAACCGAGCTCGGCGGCGATGCGTGCTGAACTCGCGGTGACGTGGCGGACGTCGCCCAGGCGGTACTCGCCCGTGACGACCGGCTGCGGGCCGTCGGGTCCGGCGATCGCGGCGGCCATGTCACCGATGGTGTGCACGGTGCCGGAGCCGACGTTGTACGCGCGGAACGTGTCCGACGGCAGCTCGGCGGTCGCCTCGATCGAGGCGGCGTTCGCTCCGGCGACGTCGTCGACGTGCACGAAGTCGCGTCGCTGGGCGCCGTCCTCGAAGACCCGGGGTGCCTCGCCGCGGGCCAGCGCCGAGCGGAACAGGGACGCGACACCGGCGTAGGGGGTGTTCGCCGGCATGCCCGGCCCGTAGACGTTGTGGTACCGGAGCGCGATCGCGCGGCCCCCGGTGGCACGGGCCCAACTCGAGGCGAGGTGCTCCTGCGCGACCTTCGTCTGCGCGTACACGTTGCGGGGGTCGAGCGCGGCGGACTCGTCGATCAGGCCGGGCAGCAGGGGCTGACCGTCGGGACCGATGGGGTCGAAGCGGCCGGCGTCGAGGTCCTCGCGGCGGCGGGCCGGCGGACGGGTGGGTTCGCCGGAGGCGGTGGTGTACGCGCCCTCGCCGTAGACGACCATCGAGCTGGCGACGACGAGCCGGCCGATGTCGTGCCGGTCCATGCCGGCGAGGACGTGGGCGGTGCCGGCGTCGTTCGACGAGACGTAGTCGGGGGCGTCCTGGAAGTCCACGCCGAGGCCGACCTTGGCGGCCTGGTGGCACACGACGTCGATGCCGTCGAGGGCGGCGTCGAGGGCGACCCGGTCGCGGACGTCGCCGTGCACGAACGCGATGCCCTGCTGCTGGTGGGCGTGGATGACCTCGGCGGGGTCGCCGTGCACGTCGTCGCGCAGGGAGTCGAGGACGCGGACCTCGTGGCCGTCGGCCAGGGCGCGGCGGACGATCGCGGAGCCGATGAAGCCGGCGCCGCCGGTGACGAGGAGGCGGCTCATGCGGTGGGGCCCGTGTTGGGCTGGGCCTGGGTGGCGCTGGCGGCGGTGGGCTGGATCCGCATGATGCTGGCGCTCGCGCTGGTCGGCACGAGCTCACGCGGCGTGAAGTCGGCGGGGATCGCGGCGACGATCTGGCCGATGGCTCGGACGATGACCTCGTTGGCACGGGCGAGGCGTTCCATGACGAGCGCGTGGGTGACGACAGCCCCGGCGTCGTCGACGTCGGGGCCGCTGGCTGCGGCTGCGGATGCGGCGGCAGCTGCGGCCTCGTCCTCGGTCGGGGCCAGGCCGGCGTCGGCGTCGGTGACGAACGACAGGTTCACGGTGGCGATGCCGAGTTCGGCGGCCAGGGGGACCTCGGGCGTCATCGTCATGTTGATCGTGTGGCCGCCGGCCTGGCGGAGCCAGACGGACTCGGCGCGGGTGGAGAACCGGGGACCCTGGATGACGACGCAGGTGCCGGTCGGACGGAACGGCACGTCGAGTCCGGCGACGGCGTCGATCGCCGCGCGGCGGAGCGTCGGGTCGAAGGGGTCGGCGAAGGACAGGTGCTGCACGTCGTCCTCGAAGAACGTGTCGGCGCGGCCCCAGGTGCGGTCGATGAGCTGGTCGGTCACGACGAAGGTGCCCGGGGCGTAGTCGGGGTGCAGGCCGCCGACGGCGCTCGAGGACACGATCGCGCGGACGCCGAGCGAACGGAGCGCCCAGACGTTCGCACGGTGGTTGATGCGGTGCGGGGCGACGGAGTGCTCACGGCCGTGGCGGGTCAGGAACGCGACCCGTCGTCCGGCCATCGTGCCGATGCTGATCGGGCTCGACGTCGGGCCGAACGGGGTCGGGACGTCGAGCTCGTCGGCGGTGCCCTCCTCGAACAGCTGGTAGAGGCCGGAGCCTCCGATGACACCGATCGTCACGGCTTCGTCGTTCTCCACAGGTCCTCCGGTTGGTCGTCGGCGCGGGCTGCGCGCTGGATACGCTACTGACGGCGCCACCGGGCGAACCGGGAGCGGCGCCACCAACCCCTGTTCGGAGGCACCTGTGCGAACGATCGGTCAGCACCGCGACGACCTGGCGGCGTTGCTCGCGCCGGTGGTGGCGGGCCTCGGAGCGGAAGAACTGCCGCTCGACGAACTCGCCGGTGTGGGTGCCGGGTTTGCTCACCGCGTGCTCGCGGGAGCCGTCGCCTCGCCCGTTCCGCTGCCGCCGTTCGACAACAGTCAGATGGACGGGTTCGCCGTGCGGGCCGCGGACGCGGGGCGGGCCGTCCGGGTCGTCGCCCCGATCCCGGCCGGCGTGGTGCCCGAGCCGCTCGAGCCCGGCACGGCCGCGCCGATCATGACCGGTGCACGGATCCCGACCGGTGCCGACGCGGTGTTCCCGGTCGAGGCGACCGAGCCCGGTGCGTTCCCGGCGGCGCTCGAGCTGACACGGGTGACGGCACCCGCTGACCTGACCGCCGGCACGTTCGTGCGGGTCACCGGCAGCGACCTGCCCGCCGGTGCCGAGCTCGCTCCGGCCGGAGCCCCGGTGACGCCCGCCTTGCTCGGTGCGCTCGCCTCGGCCGGGGTGGCCACCGTGCTCGTACGCCGACCACTGCGGGTCCTCGTCGTCTCGACCGGCTCGGAGCTGCAGGGCGCCGACACGGACGCGGCGACCATCGGCGACGCGAACGGCATCGCGCTCCGGGCCGCCCTGGCTCAGGTCGGTGCGGACTCGCGGGCCGTCCGGGTGCCTGACGACGTCGCTGCCTTCGACCGGGCGATCGATGCAGCCGTGGGGGACTGGGCTGACCTCGTGCTGACCACCGGGGGCATCAGCGCCGGTGCGTACGAGGTCGTCCGGCAGGCGCTCGAGCCCCGCGGACTCGCGGTGACGCCGGTCGCGATGCAACCCGGTGGGCCGCAGGCGTTCGGCAGCGTCGTGTTCGGAGACGGTCGCGCCGTACCGGTCGTGTCCTTCCCCGGCAACCCGGTCTCGGCGCTCGTCTCGTTCGAGGTGTTCCTGCGCCCCCTGCTCGCCCCCGCCGTCGGACTCGTGCCGGACCGCCCCACGCAGGTCCTGCCGGCGGCGTCCGCGGCCGGCTCACCCGTCGGCAAGCACCAGGTCCGTCGAGGCCGGGTGCAGGACGGGGCCGTGCACTTCGTCGGTGGGCCGAGTTCACACCTGCTCGTGCACTACGCCGCCGCCACCCACCTGGTGCACGTCCCCGTGGGGGTCGACACCGTCGAACCCGGCGACCCCCTGACCGTCTGGAGCCTCCGATGACCGACCCGTCCGCCTCCGACCAGCTGTCGCACGTCCGCGCCGACGGCAGCGCGCACATGGTCGACGTCTCCGCGAAGGACGTCACCGACCGGTCGGCCACCGCCACCGCCACCGTCGTCACACGCCCCGACGTCGTCGCACGCATCCTCGACGGCTCGCTGCCCAAGGGCGAGGTCGTCGGCACCGCCCGGATCGCCGCGATCATGGCGGCGAAGAAGACCTCCGACCTGATCCCGCTGTGCCACCCGCTGCCGCTCGCCGGCGTGCAGGTCGACATCACCGGCTCCGACGACCGGGTGCTGATCGAGGTGTCGGTCCGCACGACCTCGCGCACCGGCGTCGAGATGGAAGCCCTGACCGGGGCGAGCGTCGCCGCCCTGACGGTGTACGACATGGTGAAGGCCGTCGACCGAGCGGCCGTGATCACGGACGTGCGCGTGCTCGAGAAGCACGGCGGGCGCTCCGGGGACTGGAGCAACCGATGACCGCCGAGCCGACCAGGGGCCGGGCCGCCGTCGTCGTGGTGTCCACGCAGGCCGCCGCCGACCCCGCACTCGACCGCACCGGACCCGTCATCGCCGACTGGCTGCGCGACCGCGGGTTCACGACGAGCGACCCGATCATCGTCCCCGACGGCGGCGCGATCACCGAGACCGTCACCGCCGAACTCCTGGCCGACGCACGTGTCGTCATCACCACCGGCGGCACCGGGGTCACCCCGACCGACCGGACCCCCGAGGCGGTGGCGGGGCTGATCGACCTCGAACTGCCCGGCATCACCGAGGAGATCCGTCGACGCGGACTCGGGGGCGCCGGCCCGACTGCGCTGCTCACCCGCGGCGTCGCCGGGGTCACGAACGCCGGCTGCCTGCTCGTCACCCTGCCCGGGTCGCGCGGCGGGGTGTCCGACGGGCTCGCCGTGCTCGACGGTGTGCTCGACCACGTGGTCGCCCAGGTGCACGGCGAGGGCCACGCCCCGCGGAGCGCCTCGTGAGCAGCACCGAGGCCACCGCACGGGTCGTGCTGGCCGACGTCGTCGACCGCGACATCAGCGTCGACGAGGTCGCAGCCGTGGTGGCCACCGAGCAGGACGGCGCCGTGGTGACCTTCGCCGGCATCGTCCGAGACCACGACGGTGGCAAGGGCGTCACCGCGCTCGACTACGAGCGGCACCCCAGCGCCGGCGAGGTCATCACCGACGTCGCCCGGACCATCGCCGAGGACCACCCCGACGTCCGGATCGCCGTGCTGCACCGCGTCGGGGCGCTCGGCATCGGTGACGTCGCGCTCGCCGCAGCGGTGTCGTCGTCGCACCGGGCGCAGGCGTTCGCCGCGTGCGGTGCCCTGGTCGACCTGGTGAAGGATCGCGTGCCGATCTGGAAGCACCAGCGGTTCACCGACGGGACGGACGAGTGGGTCGCTGCGCTGTGACGGGTCCCCACCCTGTGCACCTTCGCAACCGGGACGCTCGTTCGGGGCATGGTGAGACTCCAAGCGGATCCATAGAATCGCGAACATGAGCGTCTTGTTGCCCGGGATCACCGTCATCCTGCTGGTCTTCGCCCTGATCGACATCCTGACGAAGACGGATGACCAGATCCGCGGCCTGCCGAAGATCGCGTGGGTGATCCTCGTGATCCTGGTCCCCGTCGTCGGCAGCATCGTCTGGTTCGCCATCGGCCACGACTGGGCTCCGGGCGAACGGAACCACGGTCGCTACATCGAGCCCACCCGCCACGAGGACCGGTACGCCACCCTCGGCGACGCCCGCAGTGCCCACGGCGCCAAGCGCGTCACCGGTACCGAGCAGGAGCTCGCCGAGCTCGAGCGCGAGATCGAGTACTGGGAGGCGCAGGCCCGCCTGAAGCGCGCGAAGGAAGCCGCGGGCGAAGGCGACGCCGCTCCCGCGAGCTGACCCGGGCCTCCAGGCCGTCGCACCGACGAGCGGAGCGCCGCCTCGCCGTCGCACCGTGCGCGGTCTGTAGGCGGGTGCGAGGTTGCGCGCTCCGTGTGCCGCCACAGGCTCGCACCGTGCGGGCAACCTCGCACCACTCGAACAAGGTCGCACCGTGCGCCCAGAGCCACCCGCCCACCCGAACCACCCGCCCCGCACCCACCACCCCGCCGCGCCACCTACCCTTGACGCGTGGCACATCTCCTCGGCGCCGAGAACCTGCATCTCGAGTTCCCCACCAAGGTCGTCTTCGACAACGTCACCCTCGGCATCGACGAGGGTGACCGGATCGGCGTGGTCGGCCGGAACGGCGACGGCAAGTCGACCCTCCTCGCACTGCTGTCCCAGCGACTCGAGCCGGACGGCGGCCGCGTCACGCACCGTCGTGGCCTGACCATCGGCTACCTGGACCAGCGCGACATCCTTCCCGAGGGCGCGACCGTCGGCAGCACCGTCGTCGGCGACCTCGAGGAGCACGAGTGGGCCGGTGACCCGAAGATCCGCGACATCATCGGCGGTCTGGTCTCGGACATCCCGTGGGACGTCAGCGTCGACGAGCTGTCCGGTGGGCAGCGTCGCCGTGTGGCCCTCGCGCGGCTGCTGGTCGGCGACTGGGACGTCCTGTTCCTGGACGAGCCGACCAACCACCTGGACGTCGAGGGCATCGAGTGGCTCGCCGGGCACATCAACCGCCGCTGGTCGTCGAACCAGGGCGGCATGGTCGTCGTGACGCACGACCGGTGGTTCCTCGACGCGGTGTCGACCGACACGTGGGAGGTCCACGACGGCGTCGTCGACCCCTTCGAAGGTGGCTACGCCGCGTACATCCTGCAGCGCGTCGAGCGTGACCGGCAGGCCGCCACGATTGAGCAGCGCCGCCAGAACCTGGCCCGCAAGGAGCTCGCGTGGCTCCGCCGCGGTGCCCCGGCCCGCACGAGCAAGCCGAAGTTCCGCATCGACGCGGCGAACGCCCTGATCGACGACGTCCCGCCGATCCGCGACACGGTCGCGCTGTCCCGGACGGCGACCGCGCGCCTCGGCAAGGACGTCGTCGACCTGCTCGACGTGAGCGTCTCGTTCGACGGCACGCAGATCCTCGACCGCATCGAGTGGCGCATCGCTCCGGGGGAGCGGACCGGCATCCTCGGCCCGAACGGCGCCGGCAAGTCCACGCTCCTCAACCTGGTCTCCGGGCGGCTGCAGCCGACGAGCGGGCGGGTGAAGACCGGCAAGACGGTGCAGGTCGCGGTCCTCGACCAGCAGCTCGCCGACCTGCAGCAGTTCGCCGACGACCGCGTGCGCGAGGTGGTGGCCCGCAAGAAGACGAGCTACGTCGCCGACGGCAAGGAGATGACGCCGTCGCAGCTGCTCGAGCGGCTCGGCTTCACCTCGGAGCAGCTCTCCACGCCGGTCAAGGACCTGTCCGGTGGGCAGAAGCGGCGCCTGCAGCTCATGCTCATCCTGCTCGACGAGCCGAACGTGCTGATCCTCGACGAGCCCACCAACGACCTCGACACCGACATGCTCGCCGCCATGGAGGACCTGCTCGACACCTGGCCCGGCACCCTGCTGGTCGTCAGCCACGACCGGTACCTGCTCGAGCGCGTCACCGACCAGCAGTACGCCGTGCTCGGCGGGCACCTGCGCCACCTGCCCGGCGGCGTCGACGAGTACATGCGTCTGCGCGAGGCCGGCACCGGTGGCGGGACCGCCTCTGCGGCTGCCGCCGCGTCTGCCGGGAGGCCCGACACCGTCGGCGGGACCGGCTCGGCCGGTGCCGTGGCCGGGTCCACGGCCGCTGGTGCGTCCGCCCTGTCGGGAGCGGACCGGCGGACGGCCGAGAAGGAGATGTCGGCGCTCGACCGCAAGATCGCGAAGGTCGGCGCGGACCGCAAGAAGCTGCTCGACCAGTTCGCGACGCACGACCAGTCCGACTACGCCGGACTCGGCGAACTGCAGGCGAAGCTCGGTGCGCTCGAGGCCGAGGTCGAGCAGCTCGAGGAGCGCTGGCTCGAGGTCGCGGAGCTGCTCGGGGTCTGAGCCGGTCTACTCGACGGTCGCGGGGTCGACCGCGTCCTGGCTGCTGTCCGACGGTGTGGCGTCCTCGGGGGCCCCACCACCGGGGTTCGCCACGACCTCCCACAGGTGGCCGTCCGGGTCCTGGAAGAAGCCGGACCACATGCCCCACGGGCGCGTGTACGGCGGTTCGGGCATCGTGGCGCCCGCTGCCTGCGCCCGCTCGAGGAAGGCCTCGGCCTCGGCCTGACTGCCCGTGAAGTGCCCGATCGTGCTGCTCGGTGCCGTGGCCAGCTGCACGCCGGAGTCCTTCGCCATGTCGTCACGGCCGTAGACGCTGATGATCAGCCCGTCGTCGAGGGTGAACATCGCCGTGGTGCCGCCGGCCTGTGTCTCGGTGGCGGGGTACTCGGTGCCGATGACCCCGCTGCCCTCGATGCCGAGCAGGGCGCGGTAGAACTCGGCCGATCGAGCGACGTCGGCGACGGCGAGGGTGACGGCGTGCATGCGGCGCACGCTACGCCGGGGCCGCTCGGCCCGTGTCACGCTGTCGGTCAGTCCCCGAGGCCCAGGATGAGTCGGCGGAGCAGCCCGGCCAACTGGCCCTGCTGGTCGGCGGAGACCCCGGACAGGATGTCCCGCTCGGCGGCCAGCAGGTCCGCGATCGCCGCGTCCACCGCCACCCGGCCCTTGCCCGTCAGCGAGACGAGGATCCCGCGGCCGTCCTTCGGGTCGGTCCGTCGCCCCACGAAGCCGCGGGCAGCCAGGCGGTCCACCCGGTTCGTCATCGTGCCGCTCGACACCAGGGTCTGCTGCAGCAGGGTCTTCGGGCTCAGCTCGTAGGGCTCACCCGCCCGCCGCAGGGCCGACAGGACGTCGAACTCCCACGGCTCCATGTCGCTTGCGTCGAACGCCGTCCGCCGGGCGCGGTCCAGGTGCCGGGCGAGCCGGTCCACGCGGGACAGCACCTCGAGCGGGCCGAAGTCGAGGTCGGCACGCTCACGACCCCACGCCGCGACGATGCGATCGACCTCGTCCTGATGCGGCATCCCACCATCTTGGCCGAACCCGGAGCGGACAGCCAGCCTCGTCGGTCGTGGGAGGATGGAGGAGCACCTCCGGGTGCGTTCCGCCTTGGTGTAATGGCAGCACGACGGCCTTTGGTGCCGTTAGGTCCGGGTTCGAATCCTGGAGGCGGAGCGGGGACCGATAGGCCGATCGTCGGAATCGGTTCGGTCTATTCGTTCCGATGCGCCGCCGGACACGCGCAGACTTCCCGTGGCACCTTCAGCGCCGAGCGACTGGGGTCGGCCTGTTCAGTTCAAAGCCGGCCCGGGGTCAGGCCGCCACGGGTAGGTCCAGGGGCATGGTCGTGACCTCGATACGGATCGCTTCCTGCTTCCTGCTACCTCGTCGCGAGGTTCGCGCGACTGATGGAGCATGCGGAGTAACTCGATCACTCGGGCGAGGAGCGCGGGCGAGCGCTCATCTCATGGGCGTGCGCGTCTGCTTCGGTCTTGTAGATCTCGCCCCATGCGATGCTCGCGGGCATGGCATGGGGACGCACGTCCGCGTCAGGCAGGCTGATCTGCACGAAGTGCGGGAAGGCGGGGAACGTCCAGAGGTCTTCGTCCTCGAACCGACTCCAGAGCAACAACTCTCCGATGCCGAGCGGGTGGCCGAGTTCCTGACCGTTCAACGGCGGATCGCAGCTCACCATCAGCGCATGGTGACCGTTGGGCAGCTCGATCGGTCGTTCCACCGTGCACCGGAAGACGGACGAGAACCGTTTGCTGTCCATGGACGAGAGGAAGAAGGCTTCCAGCATTTCGGGACTCCTGGTTGACTCCACTGACGTTGTCGACATGGATCGCTTCGTTGTCGATCCCGTGCGGATTGATGACGGAACCGACCCGGTCAGCCGCTCGTCACCACGAACTCGGCGCGTAGTCCTTCAGGAAGACACCGAACACGTCCTCACCGGCTTCGCCCCGGACGATCGGGTCGTAGACGCGGGCTGCCCCGTCGACCAGGTCGAGCGGCGCGTGGAAGCCCTCTTCGGCGAGCCGGACCTTCGTGGGGTGCGGCCGTTCGTCGGTGATCCAGCCGGTGTCGACGCTCGTCATCAGGATGTTGTCGGTCTCGAACATCTCCTGCGCGCTCGTGCGGGTGAGCATGTTCACGGCGGCCTTCGCCATGTTCGTGTGCGGGTGACCCGGCCCCTTGTAGGCGCGGCCGAACACGCCTTCCATGGCGCTGACGTTCACCACGTAGGTGCGCCGTCCCGTGCTTGCGGCCATCGCGGGGCGGAGCTTCGAGATGAGGATGAACGGCGCCGTGGTGTTGGCCAGCTGGACCTCGAGCATCTCGAGCGGGTCGACCTCGTCCACCTGCTGGGTCCACGAGTTCTCGTCGTGCAGGTCGGGGACCAGGCCACCGGCGTCGATCGCGGTGCCCAGGGCGAGCCGTTCGAGCGAGCTCGATCCCGGCGCCATCGCCTGTTCGGTCAGCTCGTCGGCTCGGGCTGCGGCGGCCGCGAGGATCGGGTGCGCGGCCACCGAGCGGGCGAGCGCCAGCGGGTGCTGGTCGTTCGTGTGCCCGAAGGTCACGAGTTCGGGCAGCGGTCCGTCGGGCAGCGGCGCGAGTTCCGCGTCGACCAGTGGCTGGTAGGCCCCGGTCGACCGGCGCACGGTCTGCGTGGCGTTGTTGATCAGGATGTCGAGGGGGCCGGAGGCGGCGACGTCCTCGGCGAGCCCGATCACCTGGGCGGGGTCACGCAGGTCGATGCCGACGACCCTCAGACGGTCCATCCAGTCGGCGGAGTCGGGCAGGCTCGCGAACCGGCGCACCGCGTCGCGGGGGAACCGCGTGGTGATGGTGGTGTGGGCCCCGTCGCGCAGCAGCCGGAGGGCGATGTACATGCCGATCTTCGCGCGACCGCCCGTGAGCAGCGCCCGCTTGCCGGTCAGGTCCGTCCGGGCGTCGCGCTTCGCGTGGCTCATGCGCGCGCACGCCGGGCAGAGCTGGTGGTAGAACGCGTCGACGACCGTGTAGTGCTGCTTGCACATGTAGCAGGGCCGTGACTTCAGCAGGGTGCCCGCGGTGGTCGACGCGGTCGAGGCGCTGATCAGGACGCCGCGGGTCTCGTCGTCGATCCGGTCGGCGGCCCCGGTGGCGGTGGCGGCGATCACTCGGCGGTCGGCCTCGGCGATGACGCCGCGCTTCTCGAGACGGTGCGCGCGCTTGACGGCCTTGAACATCTTCGCGGTGGCCTGGCGGACCCGGATGAAGTCCGGGTGCGTCTCGTCGATCGACGGCAGCTGCTCGAGCACCCGGAGCGCGACGGTCAGGTCGTCGGGGTCGATGCCGCTGGGTTCGGGGTGCTCGGAGCTCACACGCGATCCTACGTCGGGACCGAGCACCGATCAGACGAGCTGCTGCTCCATGCACACGCTCGTCGGATCGTCGACGTACGGGCCGAACCGGGGGATGTCCGCGTACCCGGCCTTCCGGTACAGCGCGATCGCCGCGGCCTGCGGCAGGCCGGTCTCGAGCCGGACGGTCCCGATGCCGACCGCGCGGGCCCGGTCGTGCAGGGCGTCGAGCAGCCGCGTCCCCACGCCGAGCCCACGCGCGGCGTCGCTCACGAACATGCGCTTGACCTCGCCGATGCCGTCGCCGGCGTCGACGAGCGCCACCGTGCCGAGGGCGGTGCCGTCCTCGCGCGCCACCAGGAACGTGACGTCGGGCTGGTCCAGGTCGTCGACGTCGAGGGCGTGGTAGTTCTCGGCCGGGTAGAGGCTCAGCCCGTAGTCATCGCCCTGCTGCAGCAGGTGCAGGACGTCGTCCTGCCGGGGGCTCTCGATCCGCACGGTCAGCACCGTCACACAGTAGCGAGGACGACGAGAACAGTGGGCAGACGAGGCCCCCGGCCGACGGTGATCAGGCCAGGAGTCCCTCGCTGACCTCCCACAGCCGCCGGGCATCGTCGGCGTCGAGCATCGCCGAGTTCGCGTCCGACGGGATGCGGTCGGCGGTGAGGGGCAGGACCCGGTCGTCGATCACGGCGACGTCGCTGTCCTTCAGGTAGACCCCGCCGACGCCGTCGAGCAGCGGGCTCGCGGCACCGAACACGAGCGTCGCTGCGCCCTGCTCGACGGTCTTCTTGCCGACCTCGGGATCGATGACGGTCACCCCGTGGTCGTCGACCAGTCCCTGCTCCCGGTACGACGCCAGCGCCGTCGGGTCGTGCGGGCCGGGTCCGATGATGACGCCCGGGTGCGCGGCGAAGGCTCGGATGCCCTGGTCGGCGTACCGCCGGTCGAGCTCCACCGTGAACAGGACGTTGGCGCGCTTCGACTGGCCGTACGCGGTGACCGGGTCGTACCCGTGCGCGAACGTCAGGTCGTCCCACCGGATCTGCCCGAACCGCGCCGCACCGGAGGTGACGGTCAGGACCCGCGCACCACGGGCCTCCAGGAGGGCTGGGAGGAGCGCCCGCGTGAGCTGGAAGTGCCCGAGGTGCGTCGTCGAGAACGCCTGTTCGTTGCCGCGGCCGTCGAGTCGGCGGTCCGGGGTGAAGAGCATCGCGGCACTGTTCACGAGCATGTGCAGCGGGCGGCCGGAGGCCGACCAGCGCGCGGCGAAGGCATCGACCGACGACGGGTCGGTGAGGTCGAGGGCCTCGACGTGGATGCCCGGGATGTCGGCGACGGCTGCGGATGCCCGGTCGACGTCACGGGAGGCGACGGTGACGTCGGCGCCGGCTGCCGCGAGGGCGCGGCTGGTCTCACGGCCGAGGCGGCTGTGTCCGCCGGTCACGACGACGTTCCGGCCGGTCAGGTCGACGCCGTCCAGGACGTCGGCAGCGGTGGACGCGGCGGTGAAGCCGCTGGGCAGGGGGTGCTGGTCGGTGATCACGAGTGGTGCTCCTTCGATTCGATGTGGCCGACGGCGGCAGCAGGGCCGGCCGCGTCGGCGGTGGCAGGGCCGACGGCGTCGGCGATCGCCGACCACGCGTCGGGGTCGAGGCCGAGCTCGGTCCGGAGGAACGCCGTCGTGGTGTGGCGGACGAGGTCCACACGCTCGGGGCTCTCGTCCGTGGTGGCGGTCGACTCGTAGTCCTGGATCCCGCCGAGCAGGTGCTCGCCGCCGTGGACGGTCACCAGGTGCCGGGCACCGGGGCTCAGGTGGTAGACGTCGGTGAACCAGTCCGGGCCTCGCGTCGAGAGCTGGGACTGGTCGTGGTCGCCGGCGACGACGAGTGACGGGGTGTGCAGCTGGCCGAAGTCGGGGCTCATGAACGCGAAGTGCTCCTGCGCGAACGGCGCGAGGTCGCCGCGCGCGATCCCGGTGGTGGACAGCAGGACCCCGGCGCGCACGCGGTGGTCGGTGCGGTCCTCGCCCGGCCGCCCGTCGGCGTCCAGGACGCGGGCCCCGAGCAGCATCCCCACGGACTGTCCGCCCCACGAGTGTCCGACTGCGGCGAGGCGGGCGGTGTCGACGCGCCCGCTCAGACCGGGGACCGCGTCGATGATCTGGTCGAGGTCGTCGAGCACCCGCTCGAGGTCGTCGACGCGCGTCTGCCAGATGGTCGGGTAGCGCGGGTCCTCGAGCGTCAGCCCGTAGGCCTTCGCGTCGAGGAAGGTCGGCTGGACGACGACGAAGCCGTTCGCGGTCCAGTGGTCGACCAGGGGGTCGCCGCCGGTCATGGACTGGCCGAAGCCGTGGGCGAAGACGATGACGGGCAGGTCCGTGCCGGTCGTCGGTGCGGTGATCCGGACCTCGAGGTCCTGACCACGCGAGGGTGCGGGAAGCGTGACGGGGCGCACGCTGATGACCTGCGGTCGAGGTGCTGTGGGTGCCATGTGGGCCTTTCCGGGATGCGGTGTCGCCCGTGGTCGGAGCGATCGTCGTCCGAAACGGAGCGACGTTCCGGAACGATACGGAACAACGATCCGGATTGCAAGAGGAAGCGGAGCGTTGTTCCGCATTCCGTCTGCGTCGTGCGATGATCGACGCATGAGCACCCCGTCGACCGACCCCGTGCCGCGTCGCCGTCGCGACGTCGAGCGCAACGAGCGCACGATCCTCGACGCCGCTGCCGCGGTCTTCACGGCCTCGGGCGTCGGCGCACCGGTGCGCGAGGTCGCCACCGCCGCCGGTGTCGGGGTGGGTACGCTCTACCGGCACTTCCCGACCCGTTCGGACCTGGTCGTCGCCGTCTACCGGCACCAGATCGAGGCCCTGGTCGACGCCGGGCCGGCGCTGCTCGACTCGGAGCCGACACCGTTCGCCGCCCTGCTGCGCTGGGTGCACCAGTTCGTCGACTTCCTCGGCACCAAGCACGGCCTGGCGCGTGTCTGGGAGGGCGACGCCGACGGCTTCACGGCGCTGCACACGCTGTTCGTCGACGAGCTCGTGCCCGTGCTCGGCCGGCTGCTCGACGCCGCGCGGGCGTCCGGCGAGGTGGCCGCACCGACCCCGCCGTACCAGCTGCTCCGGGCCGTCGGTGACCTGGTGGCGTGGAGTCCCAAGGACCCCGACTACGACGTCCGGACGATCGTGACCCTCTTGGTCACCGGGCTGCGGCAGGCGCAGCCGACGGTGACCGACAGCGCGTAGCCGGCCACGTGCACTGGTCGCGACCGGCACCGGACTGGAGACGCGGTGCGGGCCCGTCACGGGCCTCCCGTCCGGCGTCGCGACCGTCTCGGGCCGCACCAGCGCCGTCGGAGCGCCCCGTTCAGACCGCGTCCGGCTCCGTGGGGCAGCCCTCTGTGTCCTCGTGTTCCGGCAGCACGTCGACGTCGGTGACCGTGTACCCGAGCGGCACCTGGCCCAGCGCGAGCAGGAGCGCCGTCCGCCGGTCGTCGTGCTCGGTCTCGATCACCCGCCGCTCGGTGGGCGCGACGACGAGTCGGACCCGATGCGTCACGGGTGCCCCCACGCTGTGGCGCCGCGCAGGGGTCGCTCGGCGTGCTGACCACGTCGCCGACGCAGCAGCAGGTGGCGGACCGCGAGCAGGTGCGGGAACTCGACGAGCATGCCGACGACGATCGCCGTGGTGACCAGTGGCTGGTGGGGGAGTGCGGCACTCGTCAGCCCGATCATCAGGGGCGCGTTGCGCGCTGCCGTCGTCATCGCGAGCAGCGCCGACCGCGGGTACGGCAGTGCGGCGAGGCGTGACGCCCACTCGGCCGCGATGAACACGACGGCGAAGAAGACCACCGCGCACCCCAGCACGGCGACGAACACCGGCAGGTTCGCCAGCAGCAGCGCGATGTGCGAGGCGAAGAGCCCGGCGACCATCGCGCCCACGATCCAGGGAACTGCGCGGCCGGGCAGGGCGGCGGCGCGGGCTCGGGCGCCGTCCGGCAGCAGTGAGATCCCGAGGCGGATCACCACGGCGATCGCGGCGGGCAGGACGAACCACTGCAGCAGGGTGCCGACGGTCCCCACGGCATCGATGCCGGCGTTGCCGCCCAGGACCGTGATCCACACCGGGAACAGCAGCAGCTGGGTGACCATGTTGATCGGCAGCAGGGTCGCCCCGACAGCGGTGTCCCCGTCGCTCAGGCGGGTGAACGCCAGGAACCAGTCGGTGCAGGGTGCCAGGAAGTACAGCATCACGCCGAGCTGGACGGCCGGGTGTCCGGGCAGGGCCACGCGGGTCAGCAGGAAGGCGACGAGCGGGGCGAGCAGGAAGTTCAAGCTCCAGGCGATGCCGATGACCTTCCACGCGCCCGTCGTCCGTGGGAGGCGGCGCAGTGGGACGTCGACGAACAGGGCGACGACCAGGGTGATCACCAACGGGTCCACCACTGAGCCCATGGCGTCGCCGCTCGCGGGGGAGGCCCCGCCGATCACCGACCCGACCAGGATGGCGCCGCCGACGATCGCGGGGGTGGCCCAGAGCCGTGCGCCGGCGGGGTGGGCTGGCCGCTGTGCCGGCATCAGCACGCGCATTCGACACCGCAGCAGCTCAGGTCGTCGGTGAGCATCCCGGCGTCATCCCACTCCTGCAGGGCGCCGCAGTCGCGCCCGGCTCGTTCGCCGATGACGCGGGCGACGTGGGCGAACCGCTGCCGGAACTTGTACACGAAGCAGAACTGCAGCCCTCCGTGGCGCAGTGCCGTGCCGGCCAGGAACAGCCCGGGCGTGGTGGTCGACTCGTCGTCCTCGGTGAGCAGCGGCCAGCCGTCCGCGCGGGTGTCGAACAGGCTCGCGGCCGGTCCGAGCCCCGGGCCGTACCCGGTGGCGAGGATCGGTGGCGCGTCCGCGCCCAGGGCGGTCCGTCCGGCGACCCCGACGGTGAACCCGTCTCCGGACCGCTTGATGCCGGTGACCTGGCCGTCGTCGACCAGGGTGAGGCGTCCACTGGCCCGCGCGGCCGCGAGCCGTTGACGGGTCCGCGGGGCGAGGCGGAACGACGGGTCGGACCCGCTGCCGGCGTCCCAGGGGTGGGACGGGTCGACGACCGTCACCGTCGCCCCCTGCTCGACGTGGTGGCACGCCAGGTCGATGCCGGACTCGAAGCCACCCAAGACCACCACGTGTCCGGACCGCGCCACCCAGGCTGCCTCGGCGGACGCGTGCACCCCGAGCGAGGTGCCCGCGCAACGGGGCAGGATCGGGTCGGAGAACTCGCCGCCGGCCCAGACCACGTTGCGGGTGACGACGGGGCCGCGGCTCGTGGTCACGCGGAAGCCGTCGTCGTCCGGCTCGATGCGCTCGACCTCGGTGCCGAGCAGGGTCGGCAGGTGGAAGGCCGCGACGACGCCGCGCAGGTACCGGGCGTACTCCGGCCCCGAGGGGTAGTCGGTCCCCAGGCTGTAGGCGGGTGAGGTGCGCGGGTGGACCGCGTTGAGGTCGGTGGCCCCGAACCCGTTCCCGGTGAAGGACGGCGTCAGGAACCGCTGGTGCTCGGGCCACCGCCGGAACGTGTCCCCGACGACGCCGCGTTCGACGACGCCGAACAGCAGGCCGTCGACGGCGTGGAGTGCCAGGCCGGTGCCGACGCCGGCCGGTCCGGCTCCGACCACGAGGGCGTCGAGGGTCTCGGTGGGGTGTGGTGCTGGCATGGGGTCGGTCTTCCCAGCAGCTGTGGCTGCGTCGATGGAACGGCCACCGTCGTGTGGTCGCTGCACGCCATCTTAGTGAGAAGACTTATCAACAAGCTACTGCGGCATCAGCCCGCCGGGGTCGAGTACAGCACCGCCAGGGTCGCCACCAACCCGACGACCACGATGCCGAGGTCGAGCACGGCCAGGGTGACGAGTCGGGTCCGTTGCGGCCGGACGGCCGTCCGCACCACGACCATCGCCACGAACAACACGACGACGAGCACCAGCGCCGGCCATCCGATCGCCGGCGCTCGGATCGCCATGAGCACCATCACCGCGGCGACGATGACGGCCGTGACGGCTCCCCACACGAGCCAGTTCGAGCCCGACGCCGTCCGGAGTGCGGGCTGGTCGCCGACGCGGGTGGGATCGGGGCGGCGGGGCTGTTCGTCGGACACGAGCCGGACGGTACGCGGCGGCCCCTGCCCGTGCCCGCAGCCGCCCGGACACGAGAGGATGGGGTGTGCACACCGCTGCGACCATCCTCGACGCCGTCGTCCGGCACATCGACGCAACGGGGTTCGCCGCACACGGCATCCACGTGCGCACGCGGACTGCGGCTCCGGGCACCGACGGCACCGCGGACGACGTCGCCGAGCGCCACTGGACCCCCGACGTCCGGCGCGAGGTCCACTCCGCCGCCAAGGGAGTCTGCGTCCTGGCCGCCGGCATCGCCGCCGACGACGGCCTGGTCGACCTCGACGAACCGATCGCGACGTACCTGGCCGGCACCGGCCTCGGGGCGGAGACCGGCCTCGTCCTCGGCGACGGCGTCGACCGGGTCACCCTCCGCCACCTGCTCACCATGATCAGCGGGATCGACATGCCCTGGTCGGCGACCGAACTGACGGACTGGCCGGACCTGGCGGCCGAGTTCCTGCGGCGCCCGTCCCGCGGCCGGGTGTTCCAGTACGCGAACGCCAGCACCTACACCGCGATGCGCGTGCTCGAGACCCGGGTCGGTGACGTCGGCGCGTTCGTCACCGAACGGCTGTTCGCGCCGCTCGGCATCCGGGACGTCGAGTGGCAGCGCTGCCCGAACGGGTTCGTCGCCGGCGGCGAGGGGCTGTCGCTCAGCACCGAGGAACTCGCCCGCATCGGGCACCTGATCCGCGACCGCGGGGTCGTCGACGGACAGCGGATCGTCAGCGCGCGGTGGTGCGACGCGATGCACACCGACTGGGTGGAGCGCGAGGGCACCGGCCCCGGCTACGAGCGGTACGCGATGGCGGGGTGGGGTGGCCCCGGGCGGCTCTGGCGGCTGCACGGTGCGTACGGGCAGATGCTGCTGTTCGACGAGACCGAGGCGAGCAACGACCCCGGCACCGTCGTCACCATCACCGCCGACGACCACTTCGGCGCCGACGCGCTCGCCGTCTTCGTCGCCGACGAGCTGGCCCGCCAGGACCCCCGCCGGTAGCGACCATCCGACCATCCGACCTGCACGTCCGCGCGCGCCCGGCGTGGGAGGATCGATCAGTGCAGCAGCAACCCGTCGCGATCATCATCGCGGCCATGAGCGAAGAGGTCTCGGCCTTCGCCGACCTCTTCGGCGGCGTCCCCGTCCTCGACGGCCCCGTCGGTGGCCACGACCCGCACCAGCTGCTCGACATCGGCGGCGCCACGGTCGTCGTGCGCCGCAGCGGCATCGGCTTCACGAACGCCACGGCCGCGGTCGCCCACGGTTTCCACGACTTCGGCCCGGGCATCCCGGTCATCAGCGTCGGGACCGCCGGCGGGCTCATGCACGGTGTCGCCATCGGTGACGTCGTGGTCGGCGACCGGTACGTCAACCTCAACGCCGACGCCACCGCGTTCGGCTACGCCCTGGGCCAGGTCCCCGGCATGCCGACCGGCTACGCGCCGGACGCCCGGCTCGTCGAGCTGGCGATGGGCGCCGACATCGCGTGGCCGCTGCGGTCGGCGACGATCGGCTCGAGCGAGGTCTTCGTGACCGAGGGCCGTGCCCGCGCGCTCCGGGTCGCGTTCCCCGAGGTGGCCGCGGTCGACATGGAGTCGGCCGCGATCGCGCAGTTCGCCCACGTGCACGACATGCCGTTCGTGTCGGTCCGGTGCATCAGCGACCTCTGCGCGCCGGACGGCGCCGAGTTCCGCGAGCACCTGGACGACGCCGCGGCGCGCGCAGCGCGCGTGGTCCACGACCTGGTGCTCGGCCTGCGTTCCTGAGTCCGCACCGGTGCACCGGCCTGGAGGCGTGACTCGCCGCCGCCGGTCTGCCGGCGGTGATCCGGGCCTCCAGTCCATCCCGCTTGGTCGCGTCCGTGCCTGCGTTCCGCGGCCATCAGGCGGCCGGAATTGCGTTCCACGGACGTTCCGGGATGGATCGCGAACTCGGCTCCGAGGCCCTCGCTAGCCTCCATCCCGGGGGGCCAAGGAACCACGGCCAATCACACAGGGAGATGAGCCATGAGCGCCTACACGAGCGACGAGAACGTCGAACCCGCACGCATCACCACCTTCAAGCGCGTCCGCAAGCAGTGGCGTCGGACGGGTGAGGTCGGCTACACGCACAGTGGCAGCGACTTCTTCCGCGACGACGCACCGGAAGCGGTCCAGCGGTAACCAGCGGCAGCCACGAAGTGCCCGCCAGGAGCGATCCTGGCGGGCACTCCTGCGTCAGCGACCGAGCTGGTCCCGCAGGTAGGGCGCGGTCCGGCTGGTGGTCGACGCGGCGACCTCGGCGGGCGTGCCGGAGGCGACGACCCGACCGCCGTCGTCGCCGCCCGACGGGCCCATGTCGATGACGTGGTCGGCGCTCGCGACGACGTCCATGGCGTGCTCCACCACGACGACCGTGTTGCCCGCGTCGGTCAGGCGGGCGAGCTGGGCGGTGAGCAGCTCGACGTCGGCCGGGTGCAGGCCGGTGGTGGGCTCGTCGAGCAGGTACAGGGTGTGGCCGGTCCGCGCGCGCTGGAGTTCCGTGGCGAGCTTGATGCGCTGCGCCTCGCCGCCGGAGAGCTCCGGAGCGGGCTGGCCGAGCCGCAGGTAGCCGAGGCCGACCTCGCGGAGGGTCTCGAGTCCGCGCCCGGCTGCGGGCAGGGACGCCAGGAACGGCGCCGCTTCGTCGACGGTCATGCCGAGGACGTCGGCGATCGACGCCCCGTTCCACCGGACCTCGAGCGTCTCGGCGGTGTAGCGGGAGCCGTGGCACTCGGGGCACGGGGCCCAGCTGCCCGGCAGGAAGAGGAGTTCGACGGACACCGACCCCTCGCCCTGGCAGACCTCGCACCGACCGCCGGCGACGTTGAACGAGAACCGTCCGGCGGTCCAGCCCCGGGCCTTCGCGTCGTCGGTCTGGGCGAAGGCGGCCCGGACCGCGTCGAACAGGCCGGTGTAGGTGGCGAGGTTCGAGCGGGGGGTCCGGCCGATCGGCTTCTGGTCGACCTGCACGACGCGGTCGATGAGCGGGTGCGACGTCGCGACGCCGGGCAGCACGCCGCCGACGAGCGACGACTTGCCGGAGCCGCTGACCCCGGTGACCGCGGTGAGCACACCGAGCGGCAGGTCGACGTCGAGCCCCCGCAGGTTGTGCAGGGTGAGGTCGCGGAGTTCGAGCGTGCCGATCGGGGACCGGACGGCACGGTCGGCGGTCGGCTGCCGGGGCTCCAGGAAACGCCGGGTGACCGAGGCCTCGACCTCGGCCAGGCCGGCGACCGGGCCGCTGTACAGGACGGTGCCGCCACCGGTGCCCGCGCGGGGGCCGACGTCGACGATCCAGTCGGCTCGGCGCACGATGCTCATGTCGTGCTCGACGACGAAGACGCTGTTGCCGCCGGCACGCAGGTCGTCGAGGACGTCGACGAGGGACTCGGCATCGGCGGGGTGCAGCCCGGCGCTCGGTTCGTCGAGCACGTAGACGACACCGAACAGGCCGGAGCGCAGCTGCGTCGCGATCCGCAGCCGCTGGCTCTCACCGGGGGAGAGCGTCGGGGTGGCGCGGTCGAGCGCGAGGTAGCCGAGACCCAGGCCGACCAGGACCTCGACGCGGGTGAGCAGGTCGCGGGAGATCGCCACGGCGACCTCGGTGTGCTCGCCGGACGATGCTCGCGACGTCGCCGCTGCCGCGTCGGTGATCGCCGCGATCGGGCGCAGGACGTCGGCCAGGCCGGTCAACGGCAGGGCGTTCAGCTCGGCGATCGAGTGGCCGCCGATCGTGACGGCGAGGGCGGCTCGGGTCAGGCCGGTGCCGCCGCACAGCCCGCACGGGCCGGACTCGACGAACTGCAGCACCTTCTTGCGCTGAGTCTCGCTCTGCGAGTCGGCGAGGGTGTGCAGCACGAACTGGCGGGCGCTCCAGAACCGGCCCTTGTAGGGCTTCGCCACGCGGTCGCGCTTCGGCTGCACCTGCACGACGGGCTGTTCCTCGGTGAAGAGCAGCCAGTCGCGGTCCTTGCGCGACAGCTCGCGCCACGGGCGGTCGATGTCGTAGCCGAGCACGGCGGTGACGTCGCGCAGGTTCTTGCCCTGCCACGCTCCGGGCCAGGCGGTGATCGCGCCGTCGCGGATGCTCAGCGACGGATCGTGCACGGCCGATGCCTCGGTGACCTCGTGCGCGGTCCCGATGCCGTGGCACCGGGGGCAGGCGCCGGCGACGGTGTTCGGCGAGAAGGAGTCCGACTCGAGCCGGTCGGCGCCGGACGGGTAGGTGCCGGCACGCGAGTAGAGCATGCGCATCGAGTTCGACAGCGTGGTCATGGTGCCGACGGTGGAGCGGGAGCTCGGGGCGCCGCGGCGCTGCTGCAGGGCGACGGCGGGCGGCAGTCCGGTGATCGAGTCGACGTGCGGGGTGGACCCCTGCGCGATCAGCCGCCGCGCGTACGGGGCGACGGACTCGAGGAACCGCCGCTGGGCCTCGGCGAAGACGGTGCCGAAGGCGAGCGAGGACTTGCCGGAACCGGAGACGCCGGTGAACGCGACGATCCGGTCGCGGGGGATGTCCACGTCGACGTCGCGCAGGTTGTTCTCGCGGGCGCCTCGGACGCGGATGAAGTCGTCCGGCCCGGGTCGGTCGTCGGTGGGGGTCGAGCGAGGAGCGGGCATTCGCTCGATCGTAGGCTCGGCCACTGGGAGAAGCAGTACCGGTGCGGAACCGCGAACGACGAAGAGCCGCTCCGCCCTGATCGGCGGAGCGACTCTTCGTGTCGAGCGGTGTTGCGGCAGGTGTTACTTGATCTGGGCGGTGATGGTGGCGGTGCCGACGAGCAGGCCACGCTTGACGGCGTCGGTGCCGAAGGTCTTGTTCAGCAGGCCGGCGGCGTCCTCGCTGATGTGGACGGTGGTGCCGGTGAGGATGGCGTTGTCGCCCTCGAGCTGGAGGGGCTTGAGGGAGCCGCCGTGCAGCTCGAACAGGAACGCGTTGGCCGCGGCGACCTTGCCGTTGACGAGGACGTCGCCGTAGAGCTTGGACGAGCCCGGGTTCACGACGAAGTTCTCCAGCGTGACGGTGGTGTCGCCGGCCTTCAGGGTCAGCCCCGAGTCGTCGTGGTTCAGCAGGCCCTGCACGTACGGGCGGTAGTTGCCGTCCGGGGACCAGTAGGTGACCGACCCGGCGGTGATCGGGAACGACACCGACCCGTCAGCGAGGGTCGCATCGCCAGAGACGCCGGGGGTGAGCTTCAGGGCGGTGAGGGCGTCGGTGAAGCCGGAGTCGAGCTTCACGGCGGTGGAGCCACCGAGGACCTCGGGAACCGAGGCGACGGGTGCGGGGATCTTCGACGACGACGAGGACACCGTGTGCACGTTCGGGGTCGCGGCCTGGGCGGAGGAGATCCCGAACGCGGCACCGCCGAGGACGAGGGCGCCGGTCGTGGCGAGGGTGATGGAGGTCTTGAGGCTCTTACGCATCGTGATCAGTCCTTTGCTGTTGTCGCGCTCGGCGCGGCTGCTGTGTGCGCGCCGAACACACCCTTGGTGGGGTGGAGAACCAGCGATGTGCGGCTGGTGAGCGCTCCGGGTGTTTCCCGGTCGTTGCAGGTGATTCGGCACCCTGCGGCGAAGGGTTTGGACGGATCTGCCGTCGTTACCGCTCTGTGACCTTCGGGCTCATCCGGACAGCAGTCACGCCCGCAAGTACGTTCTCTGAGAGGCCGCTGAACGTGGTCCATCGAGAAAGGCATTCCCCATGGCATCGACGTCCAGTCGTCCCACCTCCGTCACCGTCTCGTTCGTCATCTGGCTGGTGGTGGTCCTGGCGAACATCCTGCAGGGCATCATCGGTCTGGTCTCGGGTGGCAGCTCCTCCGCCGCACAGGACGTCGGCACCGCCCCGCTCGTCGGCGGCGCGATCTTCGCGTTCATCCTGGCCGTGATCGAGCTCATCATCGTCTTCAAGATGCGCGACGGCCGCAACTGGGCCCGCATCGTGCTGACGGTCCTCGCGGTCCTGCAGCTCATCGGTGTCGGCGTCGGCGCGGCCTCGGGTGGCAACGCCTTCGGCTGGATCGGTGGCGTCGCGGTGCTCATCGCGACAATCCTGATGTACGTCGGTGGCGCGAACGGGTACTTCCGTCGCCACTGAGCATGCGTGCGTGCGGATGCGCTCCGGCGTGACGCACACCGGTCGCTGAACGCGACCACCTGACGGACGGGAGGCCCGGTGCCAGCTGGCACCGGGCCTCCCGTCCGTCGTCTGGCCGGGTCAGAACGCCTTGCCCGGGTTCAGGGTCCCCGCCGGGTCGAGCGCGTCCTTGACGGAGCGGTGCATCGCGAGCACGCGGTCGCCGAGCTCGACCCGCAGGCCCGGCAGCTTCAGCAGCCCGACGCCGTGCTCACCGGTCACGGTCCCGCCGAGCGCCAGGCAGTCCGCCACGATCTGGTCGAACGCGGTCTTCGCGCGGGCCTTCGCGGCGTCGTCGCCCTCGGGCGCGATGATCAGCGGGTGCAGGTTGCCGTCGCCGGCGTGCGCGATGTTGGCGATCGTGACGTCCTGTGCGTCCGCGGTCACCTGGATCCGCCGGAGCATCTCGGGCACCGCGCTCCGCGGCACGCAGATGTCCTCGGTCAGCACCGGGCCGAGCCGTTCGAGTGCCGGGTAGGCGAGTCGGCGGGCCTGGAACAGCCGGTCGATGTCCCCCGGGTCGGTGGCCCGCTCGACGTCCGTCCCACCGGCCTCGGCGAACACGTCCGCGACGTGGTCGGCGATCTCGTCACCGGCCGCACCGCGCTCGTCGACCCGCGCGAGCAACAGGGTGTCGACGTCCGCCGGCAGCCCGAGGTGCATCCAGTCGTCGACGGCCCGCAGGCAGGTGCGGTCGACGATCTCGAGTGCCGCGGGGACGATCCCCGCGCGCGAGATCGCGGCCACGGCGTCGCCCGCTGCGGTCAGCGAGGGGAAGTACCCGATCACCGCCCGTTCGTCACGGCCGGCCAGGGGGAGCAGCTTCACGGTGACCGACACGACGATGCCGAGCGTGCCCTCGGAACCGACCAGCAGTCCGGTGAGGTCGTACCCGGCGACGCCCTTCGCCGTCCGGCGGCCGAGCTCCACGACCGACCCGTCGGCCAGCACGACGGTCATGCCGAGCACGTAGTCGCGGGTGACCCCGTACTTGACGCAGCAGATGCCGCCGGCGTTCGTCGCGACGTTGCCGCCGATCGTCGAGATCGCCGAGCTCGCGGGGTCCGGCGGGTACCAGAGGCCGTGCTCGGCGACCGCGGCGCGGAGTGCGTCGTTGATGACGCCGGGTTCGGTGACCGCGTAGCGCTCGTCGGTGTTCACCTCGAGCACCCGGTTCATCCGTTCGAGCGACACGACGATCGAGTCGGCCATCGCGTTGGCACCGCCGGACAGGCCGGTGCCGGCACCGCGGGGGACGACCCGGAGGCCGGCGGCGGCTGCCCAGCGGACGGCGGTGACGACGTCGTCGGTGCTGCGTGCCAGGACCACGGCGAGCGGTGCCGTGGAGTCGGCCCACTCGGCGTCGTCGTGGCGGTAGCGCTCGAGCGACTCCGGGTCGCGGAGCACCTGGTCGGACCCCATCAGGTGTTCGAGGGCGGTGGCGTCGGCTGCGGTGGCGGATGCGGCGGTGACGGTCATGCGGGGTGGGGGTCCTTCCGGGGCGCGGCGGTGCGGTTCGGGTGCATCGACGATACGCCGGTCAGTCCAGGCAGAACTCGTTGCCCTCGACGTCCTGCATGACGATGCACGACTCGTTCACCTGGTCCGCCGTCATCCGACGGACCTGGGTGGCGCCGAGCCCGACCAGTCGGGCGCTCTCGGCGTCGAGGGCCGCAAGCCGTTCGGCACCGGTCATCCCGGTGCCGACCCGGACGTCCAGGTGCACGCGGTTCTTCACCGTCTTGCCCTCGGGGACGCGCTGGAAGAACAGGCGGGGACCGGCACCGGTCGGGTCGACGCACGCGAAGGCCGAGCCCTGGTGCTCCGGCGGCAGCGACCGGTCGAACGCGCCCCAGTCGGCGAACCCCGGTGGGGGCGGTGGCACCACGTACCCGAGTACCTCGCACCAGAACCGGGCGACCCGCTCCGGCTCGGCGCAGTCGAACGTCACCTGGACCTGTCGCACCGTTGCCATGGCGCCGAGGATACGACGATGCACGACCGGCGTCCGCTCAGCGTCCGCTCGACGTCCGCTCAGTGTCCGCTCGACGTCCGCTCAACCGAGCTGGGCGGCCGCGGCTCGGAGCTCGGCGAGCGCGGCCGCGGCGTGGTCGGCCAGTCGGTCGTCGTCAGCGCGCCCCACACCCGACCATCGCTCGAAGCCCTGCTTGAAGGCGAGGACACCCATCTCGGCGGCCAGCCGAGCGGGCGCGTCGGGGACACCGCGGTCGACCAGGGCGTCGGTCATGGCCGCGGCCATCCCGACGCTCTTGAGGGCGTCGCGCTCCTGCAGCTCGGCGCTGGCGGCGACGGCCGCTCGCAGTCGTGGTCCGAGCTCGCGGTTGAGTGGTCCCATCTCGTCCGAGGCCCGTTCCAGTCCGGCGGCGACGGCATCGAGCGGGGTGGCGCCGGCCGGTGCGTCGGTGATCCCCTCGGCGAGCAGCCGGCTCAGGGTCTCCTGCCCGGCGACGAGCAGTTCGCGCTTGTCCGGGAAGTGCCGGAAGAACGTGCTCTTCGTGACACCGGCGCGCTCGGTGATCTGCGCGACGGTCGTCTCGTCGTAGCCCTGCTCGGAGAACAGGTCGACCGCGGCCAGGACCAGTCGTTCCCGGGCCCCGGGTTGCCATCGCACCATGCGACGATCATACGCGACGGGACAATTGTCCCGTCGCGGGTGTACGGTGACGGTACAAAAGTCCCATCACTTCTGAGGAGCACCCATGCACGTCTTCGTCACCGGCGGCACCGGCACCATCGGCACCGCGGTCATCACCGAACTCATCACCGCCGGGCACACCGTCACGGCCCTGGCCCGGTCCGACGGCTCGGCCGCTGCCCTCGTCGCCGCGGGGGCGACCCCCGCCCGCGGTGCGCTCACCGACCTCGACGTGCTGCGCGAGGGCGCACGCGCCGCCGACGGGGTCATCAGCCTCGCGTTCTCGAACGACTTCAGTTCGGCGGAGGCGCTCGAGCGCGGGATCACCGAGGAAGGCGCCGCCATGGCCGCACTCGGCGAGGCGCTCGTCGGCAGCGACCGCCCGTTCGTCGTCGTCTCCGGCACGCCGTGGGAGCCCGGCCGGGCCTCGGTCGAGACCGACCCGCTCCCGCTCGAGGGGCCGGTCGCGGGTCGCGCCCGATCGGTCCTCGCCGCGCTCGACCTGGCGGCACGGGGCGTCCGGGTGTCGGCCATCCGGCTGCCGCGCACCGTGCACGCGGACGGCACGGGCGGGTTCGCCGGCATCCTGACCGAGACGGCCCGACAGGCAGGGGTCGCGGGCTACCCCGGCGACGGCGAGCAGCGGTGGCCCGCCGTGCACGCGGCGGACGCAGCGGTGCTGTTCCGGCTCGCGCTCGAAGGTGCTCCGGCGGGGACCGTCTGGCACGCGGTCGCCGACGAGGGGGACCGGGTGCGTGACCTGGCCGAGGTCATCGGGCGTCGGCTCGGCCTGCCAGTCGAGCGGGTGGCCGACGAGACGTTCGGCGCGTTCGCGCCGATCTTCGCGATGGACCAGCCGGCGTCGAGTGCCCACACGCGCGACACGCTCGGCTGGGTCCCGACCCACCCGAGCCTGCTCGAGGACCTGGAGAGCGTGCAGCGCTGAGCGCGGCCCGCACCGTCAGCGGTGGGCGCACGGCGCGCCGGACGGGAGGCGCGGTGCCGGGCCGCCACGGGCCTCCCGTCCGCCGTGCAGCCGCGTCAGTGCTGCTTGCCGCGCAGGCGGCCGATGCCCAGCACGATGCCGACGACGACCATGCCCAGCGCCAGGCCGACCACGGCCGACACGGCCGTGTCGGCGATCCAGACGACGACGGGGCCCGCGGCCTCGAGCGCGTGCTCGATGACGTGCAGCAGGTCGTACGGCCCGTGCCAGAAGGTCTCGGCGAGGTTCGCGATGACCAGGTGTCCACCGACCCACAGCATCGCGACCGTGCCGATGACGCTGATGACCCGGAAGACCATCGGCATCGCACGGACGATGCGGGCACCGATCCGGCGGGTGCGGCGGACGGAGTTCTTCATCATCTGCAGGCCGATGTCGTCGACCTTCACGAGCAGTGCCACGGCGCCGTAGACGACGGCGGTCATGACCAGACCGATCACGATCAGGGCGCCGAGCGTCGGCCAGAGCCCCAGGTCGGGATCGAGGCCTGCCAGTGCGATGAGCATGATCTCGGTGCTCAGGATGAGGTCGGTGCGGATGGCGCCGAAGACGAGCTTCGGTTCGGTGACGGCCTCGTCGGAACCGCCCTCGTGGTGGACACCGAACCACTCGGTGACCTTCTCGGCGCCCTCGAAGCACAGGTACGTGCCGCCGAGCAGCAGCAGCCACGGCAGCACCCCGGGTGCGAAGGCCGTGAGCAGCAACGCCAGCGGGATGATGATGATGAACTTGTTGAACAGGCTGCCGAGGGCGATGCGCCCGACGACCGGGAGTTCACGAGCGGGCTCGAGACCCTGCACGTACTGGGGCGTGACGGCGGCGTCGTCGATGACGACCCCGGCGGTCTTCGCGCTGGCCTTGAGGGCTGCGGAGAGGATGTCGTCCACCACGGCGAGCAATCCGACTGACAATTCGTTCTCCACTCGTCTGACCTGTGACCGTGCACAGCGTAGTGGCCGCGGAGCATCCTGAACGCCAGCCGCGGGGCGTCCGTAGGCTCGCGGCATGGCTGACTTCACCGCATCCCAGGCCGCCGTCGTCCGGATCGAGCGTTCCGAGCAGGGGCGCTGGGACCTCTCCGTCATCAGCGACGCCGGTGTCGCGATGGGGCACGGGGTGTACCTGTTCGACGCGGACCACGACGACGCCGAGGACGAGCAGGCCGCCGCCCTCGACTTCGTGCGCGACCACGGGTTCCGGTTCGAGCGCGACGCCGTGCAGGCCGACGGTCCCGACGCCTTCTGGGCACCGCTGCTGCCGTCCGACCAGCAGTAGGCGCTGCAGCGCGCGGGACTCAGCGCGCCGAGTCCTCGAACCCGATCAGCCAGGTGACCCCGTGCGCGTCACGGACGGTGCCGTCCCAGTCGCCCCACGGGCGCTGCTGCAGCGGGTCGACGACCGTGCCGCCCTCGGCGAGCTGGTCGAACCACCGGCGCAGGACGTCCGGTTCCGCGGCGCCGAGCAGTGAGAAGAGCAGCCCCGTCGCCGAGAACGGGGTGTCGCCTTCGCTCGCGTCCGCGGCGAACAGCTGCAGCTCGCCGGTGAGCTGGCCGTGCGCGACGGCGTCGGCTGGACCGTCCGTGCGGGAGAAGTCCGCGTAGGTCGCGATCTGCACGTCGCCACCGAACACCCGCTGCCAGTGCTCGAGGGCCTGCCTGGCGGTGCCGGCGAACTGGAAGTACGGCGCGGGTCCGGTCGTGTGCATGCCCGGCAAGGTACTCCGGCGTGCGGCGTGGGGGAACCCCGGGGCTCGTCAGTCGAGCAGCGCGAGTGCGCGCTCCAGGACGTCCTCCGGCCGTCCGTCGCCGTGCAGTGCCCACCAGGTGAGTGCGGCGCTCGCGGCTGCGGCCAGCGTGTGGGCGCGCACGGCGACGGCGAGGTCGTCGGCGGTGACCCCGTCCCGCTCGGCCACGTACCGCAGGATCTCGTCGGTCAGGGCCGTGACCGTGGCGGCGCCGACGTGCTCGAGCGACGGGTTCGCTCGGATGACCCGGAGCCGGTGTCGGGTGACCTCGACCGCGTCGTCCGGGAACGTGGCACCGATCCGGTAGGCCGCCCGGAGCGCCACCGCCGAGGGCTCGTCGGCCGGCCGGGAACGCAGGGCTTCGCGGAACCGTGCAGCGAACTCGTCGAGACCGCCCCACACCAGCGCCGCCTTGTTCGGGAACAGCCGGAAGAGCGACCGGCGACTGACCCCCGCCGCCGCCGCGACGTCGTCCATCGACACCGCGTCGAAGCCCTGGTCGTCGAACAGCCGGAGTGCGACGAGGGACACGGCGTCGGGGTCGATGGTTCGCGGGCGCCCCGTCGGACGGTCGTTCGTCGAGCGCATGGAGACCTTTCGGCACTGAGTGCTATAACCGGGTGTGGCGCAGCGAGCGCCCCGCATCGAGGAGACCACATGACCGACACCACCGCCGGACGGTTCACCGGCAGGACCATCATCGTCACCGGAGCGGGTTCCGGCATCGGACGCGCCACGGCGACGCGCATCGCGAACGAGGGCGGGCGCGTCATCGCGACCGACGTCGTGGCCGAGCGGCTCGACGCACTCCGCACGGAGCTCGAGGGCTTCGCCGTGGAGACCGTCGTCGGCGACGTCGCCGCGAGCGAGACCATCGACGCACTCATCGCCGCCGCCGGCGACCGGGTGGACGGGCTCGCCAACGTCGCCGGCATCATGGACGCGTTCCTGCCGCCGGACGAGGTCGACGACGCCACCTGGGAGCGTGTCTTCAGCGTCAACGTCACGGGCCCGATGCGCCTGACCCGCGCCGTGCTGCCGCTGATGATCGCCGCCGGCAAGGGGTCGGTCGTGAACGTCGCGTCCGAGGCCGCCTTGAAGGCCTCGGCCGCCGGCGCTGCCTACACCTCGTCCAAGCACGCCATCGCCGGGTACACCAAGAGCGTCGCGTTCTTCCACGGGCCGCAGGGCATCCGGGCGAACGCCGTGGCACCGGGTGCGGTCGCCACGAACATCGAGGCGCCGATGCGCAGCGAGTACGCGGCCCGCCGGGTCGGTCCGATCATGCAGACCACCATCCCGCCGGTCGCCCAGCCCGAGCAGCTCGCCGCCGCCATCACCTGGCTGCTGAGCGACGACTCGGCGAACGTCAACGGTGCGGTGCTGCCGAGCGACGGTGGCTGGTCAGTCGTCTGACCCGTTGCTGCGGCACGAGACGCCGTCGTCACGTCGAGACGCCTCCGGAAACGGGGGCGTCTCGACGACTTCGCGGCGTCGGGCAGACACGACGGCGTGTTCGCCACCCGGCCACCTGACGGACGGGAGGCCCGTGGCGACACCGCCCCGGGCCTCCCGTCCGCCTCCGGCCACGTCGACCACGCGTGGTTCCTTCCCAGAGCGCGTGCGCTGGAAAGCGGAATCGGGCGTACCGGGCAGGAAGTTCCTGCCCGGTACGCCCGATCCGACACGGCGAGCCGACGGCCGGCGGCTCAGGAGACGAGCGCCGCCATCTCGCGCACGACGGCACGGAGCCGATCCGCGAGCTCGTCGTTGCTCCGCACGGTCTCGCGGTGCGCCACCTCGCTGAGCGCCGACATCACCAGGGTCACCGCGGTGCGGGCGGTCTGCGCGTCCGTGCGGGTGCCGACGACGCTGAGCAGGGACTGGCGCGACTCGGCCATCCACTGCATCACCATCGAGGACATCTCCGGCCGCAGCACGAGCAGCTCCTTCATCCGGCGGCGGTCCTGCGAGAGCGGGACGGTGGCCGCGACCAGGGCGCAGAGGTCGTCGACCAGGGCGCCGTCGGCCTCGGCGAACCAGGCCGCTGAGCGCTCCGGGACCTCGACGGAGTCGAGCCCGAGCGCGGCGTGCGCCTTCGACGAGAAGTAGTTGAAGAAGGTGCGGGGGGAGACGTCGGCGTCGGCGCAGATCTGCTCGACCGTGACGCCGTCGAGTCCGTGCGCGGACACCAGCGTGAGCGCTGCGTCGTGCAGCGCCTGCCGGGTCTGCTGCTTCTTCCGTTCTCGCAGCGTGCACGGCTCCGTTGCCGCAGCCGCTGCCGGGGTGGTGATCACGTGGACTCCTGCTGGGTTGGTGTGCGTGGGAGGGGCGCCCGCCCGGAAAGGGGGCACGGACGGACGCCCCGGTCGGTCACCGACGGTGCGTCGGCGTGGATCCGGTCGAACCCGAGCCGGTCGAACCCGAACCGGTGGAATCCGAACCGATCGGCACGGACCCGGTCGGCACGGACCCGGTCATCGGGCCGGTGAACGAGCCGGCCTCGGCTGCGGCGGCGCCCGCCTCGGCCTCGAGCTGTGCTTCGGCGGACATGTCGGCCTGCTCCTGCAGGGCGGACCGCTGGCGCAGCGGCGGCACCCGGAAGAACCAGGTCAGCACGAACGCGAGCAGGATGACGCCGAGACCGACCCAGTAGATGGTCACGGACGAGGCATTGAAGCCCGCCATGAACGGCCGGGTCAGGCGGCTGTCCGCACCGGTCAGGAACGAGGTGTCGTTCGTGCTGGTGGCGCTGTCGCTCGTGGTGTTGCCGTCGTCGATCTTCTTCGCCAGCTCCGGGGTGAGCTCGTCGACCCAGTAGGAGCGCTGGTCGGCGTCCGCCCAGTCGACGGACACGGTGCCGTCCTGCACGCTGGCGTGCGCCTGGTCGGCGACCTGCTCGAGTGCCGACTGTTCGGCGGCCGGCGTGGCCGCGGCGACCTGCTGGTCGATGACGGTCTGCGCTGCTGCTGCGGGCACGGCACCGGCGGTGACCTGCTGCTGCACGGCCGCGGTGACCTGCTCGGTGACGGCGGCGTCGGCGGCCTGCTTCGCCTTCGCCGAGGCGGCGTCGAGCTGCGACTGCACGGTCTTCGTCAGCGGGGTGACGACGGGCGTCCAGATCTTGTCCATGGCGCCCTGGTTCGCCTTCGCGCTGGCGACGGTCGGGTTGAGCGCGGCGTCGAGCGCCGGACCGAGGTCCTTCTGGTTCGCGGTCGCGGTCAGGATGTTCGCCGGCATCACCGAGAACAGGATGGAAAGCAGCACGGCGGTGCCGAGCGTGCCACCGATCTGGCGGAAGAACGTGGCGGACGACGTGGCGACGCCCATGTCACGGGCCTCGACGGAGCCCTGCGACGCCAGGGTCAGCGACTGCATGACCGAGCCGAGGCCGAGACCGATGAGGAACATGCCGATCATCAGGAACCAGAGCGGCTTGTCGATCGACATGAACGTCAGGACGACGTAGCCGGCGGAGACGAGCGCGGTGCCGATGACCGGGAAGATCCGGTACCGGCCGACGCGGGCGACGATCTGCCCCGAGGTGATCGAGGCGATCATCAGACCACCGACGAGCGGCAGCGTCGCGAAGCCGGACTCGGTCGGGGTCAGTCCGACGACGATCTGCAGGTAGAGCGGGATGGTGAGCATCGCGCCGAACATCGCGAAGCCGACCAGGAACCCGATGACGGTCGCCATCGAGAACGTGCCCGAGCGGAACAGCTTGAGCGGGATGATCGCCGCGTCGCCCATCTTCGACTCGATGAGCAGCAGGCCGATCAGGCCGACGACACCGACGACGTAGCAGGCGATGGCGGCGGGGGAGCCCCAGCCCCAGATGCGGCCCTGTTCGGCGACGAGCAGGAGCGGCACGAGGGTGACGATGACGGCGGTCGCGCCCCACCAGTCGACCTTCGGCTTCGCGTCGCCGGCGCCGTGCACCTTCGGCAGGTGCAGGAACACGATGACCATGAGGAGCGCCGCGACACCGATCGGCACGTTGATCAGGAGCACCCAGCGCCAGCCCGTGATCCACAGGATCTCGGAGGAACCGGCGAGCAGACCGCCGATGAGCGGGCCGATCACGGACGAGATGCCGAACACGGCGAGGAAGTACCCCTGGTACTTCGCGCGCTCACGCGGGGCGAGGATGTCGCCCATGATCGCGAGCGGCAGCGACATCAGCGCGCCGGCACCGATGCCCTGCACCGCGCGGAAGGCGGCGAGCATGAGCATCGAGGTGGACATCGACGACAGGACGGCGCCGAGGATGAAGACGACGATGCCGAAGATGTACAGCGGACGGCGGCCGAAGATGTCGGAGAGCTTGCCGTAGATCGGCGTCGCGATCGTCGAGGTGATGAGGTACGCGGTCGTCACCCAGGCCTGCTGGTCGAGCCCGTGCAGGTCGTCGCCGATCGTGCGGATCGCCGTGCCGAACACCGTCTGGCCGAGCGAGGACAGGAACATGCCCGCCATCAGGCCGTAGATCACCAGGAGGATCTGACGGTGGGTCATCAGCGGCTGCTGGCCGGCGCCCCCGGAGGCCGCGGGGGCCTCGGCGGTGTGCCGACCGTGCTGCACCGGGACGGGTGCGGTGGCGGTCATCGAACTCCTTTTTCTGGCTGTGAAACTTTGCAGACCGCGCAACGATACATCTGTTGCTTCCGGCAAGCAACTAAATGTGCCCGCTACGCTGAGCGCGTGACCGACGACCGGCGTGCCGCCGAGCGACTCCTGCGATCCCAGCTCGACCGGCTGTGGGTCCGGCAGACCCTGCGCTCCTCGCTCATCGAGTCCCGCGGCGGCCTCGACCCGACGGCCCGCGTGATCCTGCGTGCCGTCGCCGGGCACGGGCCGGTCCGGGCGACCGCGATCGCCGACGCGACGGGGTTGTCGCGCCCGGTGATCAGCCGCCGGGTCGCCTCGCTGGTCGAGGCCGAGCACCTGATCGGGTCGCCGGACCCCGCCGACGGCCGCGCCACGCTCGTCACGCTCGCCCCCGCCGGCCGACGACTGCTCGACGAGCTGGACGCCGCCGGTGCCGAGGTGTTCGACGACCTGACGGAGGAGTTCGCCTCCGACGAACTGCGCTCGCTCGCCGAGATGCTGACGCGACTGAACGACCGGGCGGACGCGGTCCTGGGGATCGGCACCACGCGCTCCTGACGCGACCGACGGGGCGGACGGGAGGCCCGTGGCGGCGTCGCCACGGGCCTCCCGTCCCTGCGGAGCGCGCATTCGAGATACCGTTGGTGGTATGAGCACGGACACCACCCCCACCACTGAGACCCTCGACGACGGGCCCGTGGTGACGTTCGCCGATCTCGGCCTGAGCGACGCTGTGCTCAAGGCCGTCAAGGACATCGGTTACGAGACCCCTTCCGCCATCCAGGAAGCCACCATCCCCACGCTCCTCGCCGGGCGCGACGTCGTCGGTCTGGCGCAGACGGGTACCGGCAAGACCGCGGCCTTCGCGCTGCCGATCCTGTCCCGCATGGAGTCCGGCAGCAAGAAGCCGCAGGCGCTCGTGCTGTCCCCGACGCGCGAGCTCGCCCTGCAGGTGTGCGAGGCGTTCGAGCAGTTCGCGTCCCACATGAAGAACGTCCACGTCCTGCCGGTCTACGGCGGCCAGGCCTACGGCGTGCAGCTCTCCGCCCTGCGCCGCGGCGTCGACGTGATCGTCGGTACCCCCGGTCGCATCATGGACCACCTGGCGAAGGGCACGCTCGACCTGTCCGAGCTGAAGTACCTGGTGCTCGACGAGGCCGACGAGATGCTCAAGATGGGCTTCGCCGAGGACGTCGAGACGATCCTCGCCGACACCCCGGACGACAAGCAGGTCGCGCTCTTCTCGGCGACCATGCCCGCGCAGATCCGCCGCATCTCGCAGCAGTACCTGACCGACCCGGCCGAGATCACCGTCAAGACCAAGACGAAGACCGCCGCGAACATCACGCAGCGCTACCTGATGGTCTCGTACCCGCAGAAGGTCGACGCGCTCACCCGCATCCTCGAGGTCGAGGACTTCGAGGGCATGATCATCTTCGTCCGCACCAAGAGCGAGACCGAGACCCTGGCCGAGAAGCTCCGTGCCCGCGGGTACGCCGCCGCCGCGATCAGCGGTGACGTCGCCCAGGCCCAGCGCGAGCGCACGGTCAACCAGCTGAAGTCGGGCAAGCTCGACATCCTGGTCGCCACCGACGTCGCCGCCCGTGGCCTCGACGTCGACCGCATCACGCACGTCGTGAACTTCGACATCCCGGTCGACATCGAGTCCTACGTGCACCGCATCGGCCGGACCGGTCGCGCCGGCCGCTCGGGTGACTCGATCAGCTTCGTCACCCCGCGTGAGCGTCGCCTGCTGTCCGCGATCGAGCGCCACACCAAGCAGCCGCTCACGCAGATGCAGCTGCCGACCATCGACGACGTCAACGAGACGCGTCTGACCCGCTTCGACGACGCCATCACCGCGGCGCTCGAGGACCAGGGCCGGATCGCCGCCTTCCGCGACGTCATCGCGCACTACGTCGAGCACCACGACGTCCCCTCGGACGACGTCGCCGCCGCCCTGGCCGTCGTGGCGCAGGGCGACTCGCCGCTGCTCCTCACCGCAGCCGACGACGCCCTCCGCAGCCAGATGGAGCGCGACGCCCGCCGGAGCGAGCGCGACGAGCGTGGTGCCCGCGACGACCGTGGCGGCCGCAACGACCGCGGCGACCGTGGTGGCGACCGCGACCGTGGTGACCGCGGCGACCGTGGCCCGCGCCGTTCGCAGCCGATGTCGCCGTACCGCATCGAGGTCGGCCGTCGTCACCGCGTCGAGCCGCGCCAGATCGTCGGTGCCCTCGCCAACGAAGGTGGCCTGCGTCGCGACGACTTCGGTGCGATCCAGATCCGTCCGGACTTCTCGATCGTCGAACTGCCGGCCGACATGGACCCCGGTGTGCTCGACCGCCTGACCGACACCCGGATCAGCGGCAAGCTCATCGAGATCCGTGCGGACCGCCGCGGTGGTGGCCGCCGCGACGACCGCGACGACCGTCCGGAGCGCAAGCCGCGCTACTGAGACGCGCCGCGTCCGAGACGCGACCCCCTTCGGACGGGAGGCCCGGTGCCAGCTGGCACCGGGCCTCCCGTCCGTCGTCGGTGTTGGTCCCGGGCCCGCGAGACGCCGTCGTGTCGGTTCCACGCCGCCGAGTCGGCGAGACGCCGTCGGATTCGGCGGTGTCTCGGGAACACGACGGCGTCTGCCGGTACGGGCCCTGCGCATCTTGCGGTGCGGGGAACCGCAGATCCCGCCCGCAGGCGTTCCCCTGGAGTCCGCACGGTGCTGTGATGACCGGAGCCGTGACGCAGGGAGCCGCGGAGAAGGCAGGGGAACCATCGTGTACCGAGCACTCATCACCGCGGTCGCAGCCGCGGCGCTCGTCTTCGGAGGTGCGGTGCCGGCGACGGCGCACACCTCTCCGTCGGTGCCGGGAGCACCGACCGCCGTCCGCGTCACCGGCGACGCGGACAGTGCCACGCTGACGTGGCGCGGCCCGAAGCACGGCGCCGAGGTGACCGGCTGGAAGGTCGCCGTCGCCGCAGTCGCGAACCGGCACGACCACCAGGTCCACCGACTCCACCCGCGCGCCCGCTCCGACCGCTTCGAAGACCTCTCGCCCGCGACCACGTACCGCTTCTCGGTGCGCGCCCTCGGCCACCGGGGGACCGGTCGCACGGTCACGCTGCGCTGGACGTCACCGTCGGCGCCCGAGCCGGAGACGACGCAGTCGCTGTTCGCCCTCGACGGCAACGGTGCCGTCGTGCGGTTCGCGGACTCCGGGAGCGGTGCGAAGACCGTCGTCGCGACGGACGGCGAAGGCTTCGCCGCGAACGCCGACGGTGACGTGTTCACCCCGTCGGCGGACGGCACCGAGATCCTGCGGGACCCGGCCGACGGCAGCGGGATCTCGATCATCGCGTCCGGCCTGCACCTGACCCCGGACCTGCGCTCCGACGCCGAGGGCAACCTGTACTGGGTGGACTCGGCGACCGGTGCGGTGCAGAAGCTGTCCGTCGGCACCTCGACCCCGAAGGTCGTGCTGGACCTGGGTGGCAAGGCCGTCGGGAGCGATGAGCGTTTCTGGACGGTCACCCCGGACGGCAAGGTCGTCGTGCTCGGCGGAACGGTCAGCCAGCCGTACGTCAAGGGCACCGGCATCGCGCCCCGCACGTTCACCGGGCCCGGCGGCTCGACCGTCGGCTACCCCGCCGGCGTACTCGCGGACTCGCGGGGCAACGTCTACGTCGACATCCGCTCGCCCGGTGCCGCCGGGTCGTGGATCTGGTACCAGCTCAAGCCCGGGGCGACCGAACTGACGAAGATCGAACCGCGGTACGCGTTCGAGTACGCCGCCGCGAACGCGGACGGCTTCTCGCTCCTGCAGTCGGCGGAGTTCTGCCCCGCCCCGTCGGAGTACCCGACCAGCCCGACCGGTTGCAAGATCGACCGCGGCATCCCGGACAAGCTCGTGGTCGGCAGCGGCGGGACGTCCACCGTGCCGGTGACCGGACTGACCGCCGGGTCGCGTGGCGAGCACCTGGGTGCCGCCTCCGCCGACGGGGACGTGTTCGTCTCCATCGACAGCGGCCCCTCGGTCGGGCTGTGGAAGGTCCCCGCCGCGGGTGGAGCTGCCCAGCAGCTCGACGCGGCGCAGTACTCGAGGCTGCTGGTGATCTGACCGGCGGTGCGAGGCGGAAGGGGGACAGGGCGCAACGGCGCGTCCTGTCCCCCTTCCGCGTGCGGTGCGTGGTTCAGACCGCGCCAGCGACCGTGCGGCGGCAGACCTCGTCCCACGGGGTCGGTTCGATGCCGAAGCGCGCCCGGCTCTCGCGGTCGTCGACCACGTACGGCGCGGTCCACTGGTAGGTCAGGTCGGCCAACTCGCGCATCATCGGCGACACGAGCCCGCCGACGTGGAACAGGGCCGCGGGCATCCGGCGCACCGGCACCGCGGGCTTCCCCGCCGCCGTGAGGACGTCGGTGAGGGCCTGGTGCTGCGTCCGCGGGGCGTTGCTCGGCACCATCCACGTGCGACCGTGCGCGCCCGGGTCCGCGGCAGCGGCGACGAGGGTGCGGGCGACGTCGAGCACGTCGGTGAAGGTGTGCGGCAGGTCCGTGCGACCGACCATCGACACCGCCCGTCCCCGCAGCGCCGCCGGCAGCACGCGCGTGACGTGCCCGTTCGCGCCGATCCCGGGGCCGAGGTAGTCGGAGGCGCGGACCTCGACGACCCGGACACGGCCGGCGTCGTGCGCGGCGAGGGCGTCGGCCCACAGGGTGGCGCGGAGCACCCCCTTGTGGTCGGTGGCAGCGTCCGGTAGTCCCTCGTGCATCGGCCCGTCGACCGGGCCGTACGGGTACAGGTTCCCGGTGATGGCGTAGGTCGCCCCGGTGCGTTCGGCCGCGGTGAGCAGTGCTGCGGCGAGCGGGGGCCAGGTGTTCTCCCACTGCGTGTAGTCGCCGGGGTTCGCGCAGTTGTGGAGGACGGCTGCTCCCTCGGCAGCGCGGGAGAGGGCGTCGGCATCGGAGGCGTCGAGCGCGAGGTGCTCGACCCCGGCGATGCCCGTGCTGCGACCGGAGCGGGAGACGACGGTGACGCGGTCGCCCCGGACGGTCAACAGTTCCGCGACGTGCCGGCCGACGGGGCCGGCACCGACGATGAGGTGGTGGGTCATGGTCTCCTGCTTCCTGGTTCCGAGAGCACCGCTCTCGGAACCGAGCATGACGGTTCGTCGACGCGAAAGCAAGAGCAGTGCTCTCCTTTGTGTGCGCTGCTCTCCCGTGCCAGGATCGTCGGATGGCACCCACCGCCCGAGCACTCGCACGGCAGACGGTCACCGCGGAGATCCTGGCTGCGGCGCGCACCCGCCTGACCGGCGAGGGTCCTGCCGCACTCAGCCTGCGTGCCGTCGCCCGTGACGTCGGGATGGTCTCGTCGGCCGTGTACCGGTACTTCCCGAGCCGCGACGACCTGCTGACGGCCCTGCTCATCACCGACTACGACGAGCTCGGCGCCGCGGTCGAGGCCGCCGGTGCCGCGGCCGGACCGGCTCCCGGTGCGCGCTGGGTGGCGATGTGCCGGGCGATCCGGGACTGGTCGATCGCGCACCCGGGGGACTTCGCGCTGCTGTTCGGTTCGCCCGTGCCCGGCTACGCGGCGCCGCGGGAGACCGTCGTGCCCGCGACACGGACGACGCTGGCGCTGGTGCGCGTGGTCGCGGACGCCGTCGGGTCCGGTGCGCCAGGTGCGCCAGGTGCGCCTGGTGTGTCCGGTGCGCCTGGCGCGTCGGGCTCGTCCGTCCCGTCGACGCCGGGGGCGGCCGGGAGGCCCGGATCACCCACCGCCCCTCCGGCGGCTCCCGGGGTGGCCGGTCCCGCCGTCGCGGACGGGGTCGCCACCCTGCGCTCGTTCGGCATCACCCTGCCCGACGAGGTCCTGGTCCGCACCCTGATGGCCTGGACGACGGTGTTCGGGACGATCTCGTTCGAGCTCTTCGGGCACTTCGTCGGTTCCGTGTCCGACCCGGCCGCCTACTTCGACCAGGTCATCGTGCGTCTGGCGGATGACCTGGGGTTCACCGCCACGTTCTGACGCGGGAGCTGTCCCCAGATCGGGTGCGCTGCCTGACAGAGCACCCGCCCGTGCGGTAGACAGGTCGTCACGCCGAGGTCGTGCCCGATGACCGGAGCGGACGACCGGCACGGTGTCCTCAGGGTCAGCTGCCGGACGGAACCACACTCGGGCGTGCGACGCGGCCGGGGCCCGCGCGGGGATCAGGAGGAACGCTTGCGACGCAGCACGTCCGGCGACGCCGCGGACGGGGAGACCCGGTGACCGCGCTCGACGTCAGCCGACAGGACCGCCGCCGCCTGACCACCGGCACCGCCCGCCGACGCCTGGTGACCGTGCGGACGGTGGCGCTCCTGGCCTCCCTCGCCGGTGTCAACTACATCGTGTGGCGCTGGGCGGCCTCGGTGAACTGGCACTCGTGGTGGATCGCGGTGCCGCTGATCCTCGCCGAGACCTACAGCGTCATCGACTCCCTGCTCTTCGCCCTCGGGGCCTGGCGGCTCCGGGAGCGCGGCGAACCACCGGCGAAGCCGTCCACCGACGTCACCGTCGACGTCTTCATCACGACCTACAACGAGCCGATCGACCTGGTCGAGCGCACCGCCCGGGCGGCGAAGGCGATCACGCACCCGCACACCACCTGGATCCTCGACGACGGCAACCGCCCCGAGATGCGTGCGGCGGCCGAGGCGCTCGGCATCGGTGTCATCACGCGCGGCGCCGACTGGGTGGACCGGCCCCGGCACGCCAAGGCCGGCAACCTCAACAACGCCCTGCTCGCGACGCAGGGCGAGTTCCTGCTCATCCTCGACGCCGACCAGGTGCCCGACCCGGCGATCCTCGACCGCACCCTCGGGTACTTCAAGGACCCGCGGATGGCGCTCGTGCAGACGCCGCAGTGGTTCGAGAACGTGCCGGACGACGACCCCCTCGGCAGCCAGGCACCGCTGTTCTACGGCCCGATCCAGCAGTCGAAGGACGGCTGGAACGCGGCGTTCTTCTGCGGGTCGAACGCCATCCTGCGGCGCGAAGCACTCATGCAGCTCGGCATCTCGCGTTACGTGGCCGAGGTCGAGGCGTCCGTGCAGCGCACCCTCGCCACCTCGCGCAAGCTCCTCGCCCGCTCCCGCGAGACCGAGACCGACCCGCGCGTGCTCGCCGCCCTCGACGACGCCGAGGCCGTGGTGGACCAGGCGCGCGAGCAGGTGCGGGCCGGTGAGCCGCTCGGCGACGTGACGTACGCGTTCCAGCGGGGGATCGACGCCATCGCGTTCCGGTTCGCCGCCGCCGACCTCGAGTCCGTGCGGAACGACCTGCAGGAGCTCGCGGCGATGTCCACCGACGCCAACACGTTCGCGGGTCTCGACGACGCCGCCCTCGACGTGCTCGGCCGGCGCGAGGCCTCACCGGTCGCCGCCATCGAGTCCATCGCCGTGCTCGCCCGTGCCCTCGACGTGAACCGCGACGACGAGGCGCAGCCGATCATGCCGCTGGCGACGATCTCGGTGACCGAGGACATGGCCACCGCGATGCGCCTGCACGGCCTCGGCTGGAAGTCGGCCTACCACGACGAGATCCTGGCGAAGGGCCTGGCCCCCGAGGACCTGCCGACGATGCTCGTGCAGCGACTCCGCTGGGCGCAGGGCACCATGCAGGTGTTCTTCCGCGAGAACCCCCTGGTGCAGAAGGGGCTGTCGTGGGGGCAGCGGCTCATGTACTTCTCGACGATGTGGAGCTACCTGTCCGGGTTCGCCGCGATCGTCTACATCGCCGCCCCGGTGCTCTGCCTGTCGTTCGGGGTCATCCCCGTGCAGGCCTACAGCGTCGACTTCTTCGCCCGGCTCATCCCGTTCCTGGTCTTCAACCAGTTGCTGTTCTGGGTGGTTGCCGCCGGCAGACCGACCTGGCGCGGGCAGCAGTACTCCCTTGCACTCTTCCCGATCTGGATCGAGTCGGTGACCAGCGCGTTCCAGAACGTCTACCGGGGCAAGCCGCTCGGGTTCCGCGTCACCCCGAAGGTGCGCGACGAGACCGAGCAGAAGCCGCGGTGGGACCTGGTCAAGCCGCAGCTGTACGCGATGGGAGCCCTGGTGGCCGCGCTGGTCATGATCGGCATCCGCTACCTGACCGGCCAGGCCGAGGGGATCGCACCGCTCGTGAACACCGCGTGGGTCGTCTTCGACCTGTTCATCTTCAGCATCGTGATCCGGGCCGTCCGGTACCGCGGCCCGGCCACCCCAGCCCAGTCCGAACACGAGTCGAGCACCGCCGGAGGACCCCTGTGAGCACCGAGACCACGTTCGAGGTCGCCGCGACGCCCGACTCCCTCGACGAGGTGCAGGACCGGTTCGCCACGTGGTGGGACGGCCTGGGCATCGACGACGTGCGGCTCCGCTTCGCGCTCGAGACCGCCCTGGCCGAGGTCGCCGCGAACATCGTCGAGCACACCGTCCGCGCCGACCGGGGGACCGGGCGCCGGTACACCGTGCACCTCGAGGCCACCGACCAGGCACTGACCGCGGTGCTGACCGACAACGGGATGCCCGTCGACATCGACCTCAGTGCCGTCACCATGGCCGACGTCGAACAGGAGAGCGGGCGCGGTCTCGCCCTCGCCATCGCGGCGCTCGACCGGTTGGAGCACCGGCACGAGCCCGGCCACAACGTCTGGACGCTTGCGTGCGACCGGTGAAGCAGCGGGTGGCCCGCGCGGTCGCCCTCCTCGTCACGATCGCCACGCTCCTGCTCGGTGGTGCGCTGCCGGCGTCGGCTGCGTCCGTGCACCCGGCGGCCGCCGTGCAGCCGGCCGAGGGGTCGACGTGGTTCGGCCCCGACCTCGACTGGGCCAGCGATTCGCCCGAAGGGTACGAGGGGCGGCTCGGCGCGACGCCGTCGATGTACGGGGTCTCCGTCGACTACCCGCTCGACCGCACCGCGAAGCAGGAGCTCCTCCGCTCGGCGCGTGCAGCGGCGACCCAGGGCGCGGTGCTCGTCGTGAGCCTCGAACCCGACCGCGAACTGCGGTCGCTCGACACCGCGGACACCCGTGCCGTCAACACCGTGTTCGAGGACCTGCACGACCAGTACGACACCCAGGTGCTCGTCCGGTTCGCACCGCAGATGAACGGCACGTGGGTCCGCTGGGGCCAGCAGCCGACGGAGTTCGTCCGGGCGTTCCGTGCGCTCAGTACGACCGTGCACGCGGGCACGTCGGACGCGCTCATGGTGTGGTCGCCCGGGTACGGTGCCGGTTACCCGTTCGGCGAGTCCGCCGGGCGGCTGCGGAACCTGTCCCCGGTCGACGTCGCGAAGGCGGACACGAACGGCGACGGACAGCTCACCGGCGCCGACGACCCGTACGGGCCGTACTGGCCGGGGGCCGAGGCCGTCGACTGGGTCGGGCTCTCGATGTTCTCGTACGGCAAGGGCGACCCGACCGAGGCCGCCGGTCGCGCCGTGCCGCTCACCCGCAGCGGTGAGGTCGAGGCCCGGTTCGACGAGGACTGGGGGTACGACCAACCCCAGTCGGGCACGTTCTACGACCGGTTCGCGGCCGCCGACGACCGCCCGATGCTCCTCGACACCGGCGCCCTGTACAACCGTGAGCTGCAGGGCGACGCCGAGCTCCAGGTCAAGCGGAGCTGGTGGCGGCAGGTGCTCGCCGCCGTGCAGGAGCGTCCGCTGATCCGGGGCATGACCGTGCTCGAGGCCGAGCGACGCGAGCCCGAGGCCGGCAACCGCGTGGCCGACTGGCGACTCACCGCGGACCCGGGCGTCGCGGAGTCCTTCCGCACCGACCTCGAGCGGTCCGGTGACTTCGCCTTCGGTCCGGTCACCGACCGCGTGACCGTGCAGCAGGGCAACGCGGCGATCTCCCAGGAGTACGAGACCGGCGGCGAGCAGATGGCGTGGATCGTCTGGCTGGCCGCCGGCCTGGCGATCGTGTTCCTGCTGAGCGGGGTGTTCGGCCGGCTCCTGCCGAGCTGGCGCTACCCCGACGACGGCAAGCCCGGCCGTGACCTGCGGCTCGACCTGTTCCGCGGGTTCATCATCCTCGCCGTGGTGATCACCCACATCGAGATCGGCGGGCCGTACTCGTACCTCACGCTGCATGCCGTCGGTGCGATCACCGGTGCCGAGATGTTCGTGTTCCTGTCCGGCATGGTCCTCGGCATGACGTACCCGTTCGCCGTGAAGAAGTTCGGCGAGTGGGCGGCGGCCGTCGGGGCGTGGAAGCGCGCGCGCAAGCAGTACGTCGTCACGCTCGTCGTGATCCTGGTGGTCTTCGCGCTGAGCTTCGTCCCGTTCCTGAACACCGACGCCATCACCACGTTCACCGACCGCGGCACGGGCACCGGCGGTGTCGATGCCGAGGGCCGGGTCTACGACCTGTACCCGAACGCGATGCAGCTGCTCGCCTACCCGCCGCCCTGGTACGCGATCCGGCAGTTCCTGCTGCTCGAGATGGGGCCGTGGCCGTTCAACATCATGGGCCTGTTCGTGGTGCTGAGCCTGTTCATCCCGGTGTTCATCTGGGTGATCCGCCGCGGGTTCTGGTGGGCGCTCCTCGCCGCCAGCTGGGCGCTGTACGTGTTCCAGGCGCTCAACCCCGACTTCCGTCCGCTGAACTCCCAGTTCGAGGCGGTGTTCCCCCTGTTCACCTGGCAGGTGGTGTTCACCCACGGGCTCGTGCTCGGGTACTACCGGCGGCAGATCGTCGGCGCGCTCACCGGGCGTCTCGGCAAGGTCCTGGTCGGCGTCGCCGTCGGCGGGTACGCGGCGTTCCTGGTCTACGTGTGGGCCGGCGACCACTTCGGGTTCACCCCGGTGCCGTTCCCGGCGACGATGTACGAGTCCCTGTACAACACGGCGTACCAGCGGGTGGACCTGCAGTGGGGCCGCCTGGTGGACATCGCGTTCTTCGCGGTCGTGTCCTACGCGATCCTCACGGTGTTCTGGAAGCCCATCGCCGCCGCCATCGGCTGGCTCTGGATCCCGCTCGGGCAGGCGAGCCTGTACGTGTTCGTCTGGCAGGTGTTCTTCGCCCTGGCGATCGCGTCGATCCCCGGTGTGCCGTGGGGGGACTTCTGGATCGGGTTCGTGGTGCACACGGCGCTGATCCTGCTGGCCTGGTACATGGTCCGCAAGAAGTTCCTGTTCTCCGTCATCCCGCGCTGATCGCGCGCACGGACGGACAGGAGGCCCGTGGCGGCGTCGCCACGGGCCTCCTGTCCGTCATGCGCTCACGCGATCCGCGTGACGCCCAGCGGCGTCGGGTCCACGGGGTCCGGCGGGACCGGGAGCGACCCGCGGATCTGGTTCTGCGCCTGGCAGTCGCTGGTGCAGTTCGTCGCACCCTGCGACAGTTCGACGGCGTCCTCGCCGAGCACTCCGCCCAGACGCCCGCCGGGCTGGACCGTCCACGTGGTGGTGGTCGTGGTCTGCGAGGTCTTCGTGGCGACCTGCGGGCTGTCCTTGCCGAGGAGCATCTGGTGGGCACCGCTGCCCGCGGACACCGCGGCCGTGCCGTCGCCGAAGTTGATCTTGCCCGTGTACGGGTTCGTGAAGTAGAACAGGCCCGCCCCGAGGGTGTGGGTGAACGTCACCGGCCCGGCGAACTCGGTCTCCATCTGGAAGATGCCGCCCTGGGCGCCGTCCTTCGCCTGGACCTTGAGCTTCCCGGCCCCCGTCGAGAAGATCGCGACGAGGGTGTCGTCCTTGACCTCGAGCGACGAGAGCTTCGTGCTGGCGAGCTGCGCGGCGGTGAGCGACGGGACCTTCGACGCGAACACCACGGTCGGCTTCGTCACCATCCGCTGGGTGTCGGCAGCGCCGGTCAGCGTGTAGTCGTACACGCCGAGGTCGGCGATCCGGATGTCGAAGCCGTTGTGCTTGCCGCGCACCGCGATCGTGCCGGCGACCGCGGTGTCGCGCACCTTGAGTTCCTTGCCCTGGGCGGGGTTCGTCGTGACCCCGTTCACGGTGACGGCGTAGTCGCCACCGGTCGAGGTCTTGCCGGACGCGTTCGCGGGGGAGACCCCGACGAGGGCAGCGGCGGCGACGGTGCCGAGGGCGATCGCGGCGACGATGCCGCTGCCGATCCTGCGTGAGCGCTGGGTGTGCATGGGTGCCTCCTGGTGGGCCTGTCTGGCCGGTACGACGATCGTCGCCGCCGGCCCGGCTCCGCACCATCGGACCTTGGTACTAGTACCCGGTCAGCAGCGTCAGCAGGGCACGGTCACCAGCCGTGGTCGCGCGCCCACAGCGCCGCGCTCGTGCGGTCCGCGACACCGATCCGCCGGAACAGCGACCCGACGTGCACCTTCACGGTGCGCTCCGCGATGCCGAGCTCCGTGCCGATCTGCCGGTTCGACATGCCCCGGGCGATGCGGACGAGCACGTCCCGTTCCCGGGGCGGGAGCTCCGGGCCCCGGTCCGCGGCGGCTCCGGCGGCTGCTCCGGGCAGGAGCGCCCGGGCCACCCGGGGGTCGATCGGCGTCTCGTCGCGCGCTGCGGCACGGACCGCCGCGACCACGTCGTCGGGCGCGGCGTCCTTGAGCAGGTAGCCCGTGGCGCCGGCTGCCAACGCGGCCCGCACACGGTGGTCGTCCGAGAACGTCGTGACGACGAGGACCCGGACCGACGGCAGGAGCGCCCGCACCTGCCTGGTCGCCTCCACACCGCCGGCACCGGGCATCGACAGGTCCATCACGACGACGTCGGGCCGGAGCGTCGGCACGAGCGACACCGCTGCTTCGCCGGTGGCTGCCTCGCCGACGACCTCGCAGTCGTCCGTCGTCCCCAGCACCGCGCGCAGCCCGCTCCGGACCAGCGCGTGGTCGTCGACCAGCAGGACCCTCACCGCAGGGCCTCCGCGTCGACGGGGACCTCGAGGTCCCAGGTGGTGCCGGCACCCGGAGCGGTCCGGAGCAGCAGGGACCCGCCGGTGTCCTCGGCGACCTCGCGCAGCAGGGTCGTGCCGAGGTGTCCGGTGCGGCCGCCCTCGACGACCACGGCGGGGTCGAAGCCCGCCCCGTCGTCGTGCACGACCACCCGGACCGAGCCGCCGGCCTGCGTCACCGTGACGTCCACCCGGGTCGCTTCGGCGTGCTTGACGACGTTCCAGACGGCCTCACGGACGAAGCGCACGACCGCGAGCAGCGCGGCGGGGGACGCGTCGACGGCGGCCGGCACCCGCACGGTGGTCGCGAGCCCCGCTGCACGCGCGCGGGCACAGGCGTCGTCGAGGGCGGCGCCGAGTCCCTCGGGTGTCGGAGCCGCCGGCCGGATCGTCGCCATCGAGGTCCGCAGCGACGACACCGCACCCCGGAGCACGGTGGCGGCGTCGCGCGTGGCGGGATCGGCACCAAGGGACAGTGCGAGTCCGGCGACGTCCTGCACCGGTCCGTCGTGCAGTTCGGCGGCCATCCGTCGGCGTTCCGCGGCTTCGGCGTCGAGCGCGCGACCGAGCAGCCGCTCCCGCAGGCGCTGCCCGGAACGGATCCGCAGCAGCAACCCGAGCAGCAGCGGCACCAGGAGCGCGAGCACCACGGCCACCGTGCCGAACGCCAGGACGGCGAACGACCGCCGCAGGTCCGCGGCGCGCGCGAGCACCTGGTCGTACGGCTGGTACGCCTCGAACAGCAGCGCCTCGCCGGACGGCGTGTGCACCGCCTGGTACGCCTCGAGCAGCGGCCCGTGCCCGCGCTCGTAGCGGTTCTCCGGCTCGGTCAGGTCCGACACCTCGGCGTCGGAGCGGTCCGACTCCAGCGCCTCCAGGTCCTCGTCGGACAGCGGGAAGCGCTCGCCGACCAGTCGACGTTCGTCCGACCAGAGCACCGTGCCGTCGGCCGCCCAGAGCTTCATCCGGACCGCCGATCCGGCGCGCAGCTCACCGGCCACCGCGTCGTCCAGGCGCGTCCGTGCGGCGTTCCGGTCGACGGCGGACCGGGACGGGTCGGCGACCGCGTCGAGCAGTGCGGGTTCGACCACGACGCGTGCGAGCGCCGCGGTGTCGCTGGTCGCGTCACGGACGGCGAACGACTCCGCGATGCGCTGCGCCACCAGAGTGCCGGCGGTCGCGACCGCGGCGCCTCCGACGACCGCGGCGAGCACGACGCCGACCAGGACGAGCCGCCAGGGCGTCCGGCCGGTCCGCCGGCGCGGGTCGGCCGCGACGAGCACGACCGGCTCCGCCGCCGTGTCACTGTCCGACGACCGTTGTCCGTGCACCCGGACACCGTAACCGGCGGCGTCCCCACCGGGCGCGCGTGGGGCCCGGATCGCCGCAGAACGCAGGCCTGGAGGCCCGTGGCGGCGTCGCCACGGGCCTCCAGGCCTGCTCGGGGTGCGTCGTACCGCACATGGTGAGCAGGAACGGTCGGGTCGCGGTGCGCGACCCGACCGTTCCTGCTCACGAAGCGGGCAGCCGCTCGCGCAGGGCGCCGCGGACCGACTCCCACCCGGCCAGGCGGTCGCGGATCGCGTCGTCCTGCTCGACGGCCAGGGCGTCCCGGTGCGCCTGTTCGAGCACCTCGTCGATGACGACCCGGCGGCCGCTGCGGGCCGAGGTGATGGCCGCGTCGACCATCGTGAGGCTCATCACGTTGCCGTGCACCTCGCCGTCCGGCACCCCGCCGGAGCGGACCGCCCGGACGAAGGATGCCAGGGACCCGGCGATCTCGTGCCCGACCGACGGCGCAGCGGCAGGGGAACCGGGGCTGCCGTCGAGGTCGCTCGAGGGGTCGTGGTCGCCGTCCCAGAGTGCCGTGCCGGCCGCTCCGGAGGCACGCCAGTCGCCGTTCCACGAGGTCTCGGCACCCGGCGCGCACCACGAGCCGTCGTAGACGTAGCGGACGTCGTCCTCGAACGTGAAGACGGCTGCGGCGGCAGCGTCACCCCGGTACCAGGACCACGACGGGTTCCACGACTCGCAGTACACCGACACCGGGTCGCGTTCGAGCACGTACCGGGCGGAGTCGAACGCGTGGATGGCCATGTCGAGCAGCAGGACGTCGTCCATCTCCTCGCGGAAACCACCGAAGTGCGGCGCCTTCGCGAACCGGGTGCTCAGCCCGCCCACGGCACCGAGGTCGCGGACGTGCTGCCGGAACGCGACGAGCTGGTCGTTGTAGCGGCGGGACTGCGACACCATGAACAGCTTGCCGGTGGCCTCGGCGGCCGCGGCGAGCGACAGCGCCTCGGCGACGGTCTGCGCGGCCGGTTTCTCGCCGAGCACGGGGAGCCCGGCCCGGAGCGCCTGCAGCGTGACCGGGTGGTGCGCGACCGGCACGGTGATGTCGAGGACGGCCTCGGCGCCGGTCTCGGCGGCCAGCACGGTCAGGTCCGTGCCGACCGGGATCGACGGGTCGCCGGCGTGCTCGGCCCCGGCGCGGGCGGCGTCGAGGTCGAGGTCGACGATGCCGACCAGCTCGACCTCGGGGTCGGCGGCGACGGTGGCGAGCCAGGCCCGCCCCATCCCGCCGGCGCCGACCTGCAGGACGCGGAGGGGGCTCACGCCTGCGCCCCGTCGCGCTCGGCCGCCGGCTCGCTGGCCGTCGGCTCGCTGGCCGTCGGCTCGGCGGTCTCGGGCTCGGCGTCGTCGAACGGGCCGCGGTAGTGCTGCCCGTCGAAGTACTCGCCCAGGTCGTAGCGGCGGAGCGTCGGGATCTCCCGCTCCCGCTCGGGCCGGGCCCACTCGGCGCCGTTCGCGATCACGCGGCGGACGCCCGGGTGGTGGTAGACGGGGAAGTCCTGGTCACCGGGGGAGAAGTAGAAGATCTTCCCGAGGCCGCGGCGGTACGTCATGCCGCTCCGGAACACCTCGCCGCCGGTGAAGCCCGAGATGAACACGAGCTCGTCGGGCGTCGGGACGTCGAAGTACTCGCCGTACATCTCCTGCTCGGGGATGACGATCGGGTTCGGCACCCCGCGCGTGATCGGGTGCTGCGGATTGACGGTCCAGACGAGCTCCTGGTCGTGCTCGCTGCGCCAGCGGAGGGTGCAGGTGGTGCCCATCAGCTTGCCGAAGATCTTCGACCAGTGGCCGGAGTGCAGGACGAGCAGCCCCATGCCGGAGAGCACGTGCCGGTGCACCCGGTCGACCACGGCGTCGTCGACGTCCTGGTGTGCGGCGTGCCCCCACCAGGTGAGGACGTCGGTGTTCGCGAGGACCTCGTCGGTGAGGCCGTGCTCGGGCTCCTGCATGGTGGCGGTCCGGACGACGGCCTCGGGCAGGTGCTCGCGGATGCCGTCCGCGATCGCGCCGTGCATGCCGTCGGGGTACCGCTCGGCGACGTGCTGCTCGACCTGTTCGTGGACGTTCTCGCCCCAGACGGTGATGCGGAGCGGGGTGGTGGTCATGGTGTGTGCCTTTCGGGGGTGGTGGGACCCGGTCACTTGACTGCGCCGCCGGTGGCCCCGGCGGCGATGAACTTCTGCGCCACGAGCAGCAGCACGATGGCGGGGATCGAGGCCATCACCGCGGCGGCCATGACGGTCGACCAGTCGGCGGTGAAGGTGCCGATGTAGTTGTAGATGCCGAGCGTGATCGGCCGGACGTCTTCGGTGGTCGTGAGGGTCAGGGCGAACAGGAAGTCGCTCCAGGTGAACAGGAACGTGAACAGCCCGGCGGTGATCAGGGCGTTGGCGCTGATCGGCACGACGACCGAGCGGAAGGCCCGGAAGTTGCCGGCACCGTCGACCTTGGCGGCCTCGATGATCGACGGCGGGATGTTCTGCATGAACGCCCGCATGATCAGGATCGCGAAGGGCACGCCCGCGGTGCTGTCGGCCAGGATCAGTCCCGGCACGGTGTTGAGCAGGCCGAGGTCGTTGTACGCCGCGTACAGGGCGTTCGCGACGACGATGCCCGGGATCATCTGCGAGATGAGGATGCCGAACAGCACCGCGTTGATGCCCTTGACCTTGAACTGGGCGAGTGCGTACGACGCCGGCGTCGCGATGAGCAGGCTGACGACGACGCTGCCCAGGGCGATCACCAGGCTCGTGACCAGGGCGCCGCCCTGGTCGGCGATGGCCTGCGCGTAGCCGCCGAGCTGCGCGTTGATCGGGAACCAGGCGGCCTCGATCGCGGAACCGGCCGGCTGCAGCGAGATGTTGATCATCCAGTAGACGGGGAACAGCATCACGGCGAGGATCAGGATCCCGACGCCGGACAGCACCCACTGCTTCGCGCTCGTGGGACGGACGGGTCGCCGGGTGCCGCGGGTGACCACCGCGCGGGTCCGGAGGACGTCGGTGGTGGACGCTGCGTCAGTCATCGACGGCCTTCCTGTTGAGGCGGAGGTAGACGATCGCGAACAGGGCGGAGATCACGATGAGGATGTTGCTCAGCGCGGCGCCCTGCCCGAAGTCGAACTGCTTGAACGACAGGTCGTAGGACTGCGTCGCGATGGTCTGGGTGGCGTTCGCCGGCCCGCCGTTCGTCAACCCGAGGATGATGTCGAGCACCTTGATCGTGTAGACGACGCCGAGCACGAGCGTGACGCTCACGACGGGGCGGAGCATCGGCCAGGTGATCGCCCAGAAGGCCTTCCACCCGGTCGCGCCGTCGAGTGCCGCGGCCTCGTACAGCTCGGTGGGGATGTCCTGCAGACCGCCGTACAGGATCGTGGTGTTGAAGGGGATCCCGATCCAGATGTTCACCGCGATGACGGTGATGAGCGCCACGGCGGGGCTCGTCAGCCACGGGACCGACGGGATGCCGAAGGTGCCGAGGAACTGGTTGACGACGCCCGAGTCCTGGTCGAGCATCCACTTCCAGACCGCGCTCGAGACGATGAGCGGCAGCAGCCAGGGCAGCAGGAGCAGCGAGCGCAGGAGGCCGGACAGCGGGAAGTTCCGTCGGAAGAACAGGGCGAGCAGCAGGCCGAGGACGAACTGGCCGACGATCGACCCGATCGTGAACAGCGCGGTGTTGAGCATCGCCGTGCCGAACAGCTGGGACGACACGACCGAGGCGTAGTTCGCCAGGCCGACCCACGGTGCCTCGCCCGTGTAGAACGTCGACGTCGTGTACGCCTGGAAGCTCATGACGATGTTCTTGACCACCGGGTAGCCGAAGAACAGCAGCAGGAACAGGACGGCCGGCAGCAGGAACAGCAGCTGCGCGATCCGTTCGAAGCGCAGCGAGCGGCCCGGGCGGGGCCGCCGGGACGGAGCGGGCGCTCCGTTCCCGGCGGCTCGCCGTGGGGCGACGGGGGTCGCGGTGCTCGTCATGCTCAGTTGCTCGACTGCGCGTTCTGCAGGGCGTCGGCCGGGGAGTCCTGCCCGGTCAGCGCCGACTGCACGGCCGTGTAGATCTTCGTCGCGGCCTTGGGCCAGTCGGCACCGAGCTCGCCGGTGCGGGCGCGGGCGTCGGCGACGAGGTCGACGAACACCTGCTCCTCGGGGACGTCCTTGCCGAACTGCTGCGCGACGTCGGTCTTCGAGGGGATCGTGTACCGCAGCTTCGCCATCGCGAGCTGGTTCGCGTCGCTGTTCATGCAGTCGACGATCTTCGCCGCGACGGCCTGCTTCGCCTTGTCACCGGTGTTCGGGACGGTCCAGACCTCGCCACCGAGCGGGGCCACGGCCTTGTCGCTGGCGGCCTGCACGGGGATCTGGGCGATCCCGTAGTCGACCTTCGACTCCTTCAGACCGGGGATCTGCCACGGGCCGTTGATCATCATCGCGGCCTTGCCGGCCATGAACTGGTCGTTCACGTCGGCCTGGGTCCAGTTCACGACGCTCTTCGACATCGAGCCGTCGTCGACCAGGCCCTTCCAGAGCGACAGTGCTTCCTCGGTCTCCGGGGTCGCGATGTCCTTCTCGTCGCCGCCGTTCGACCACATGAACGGCAGGAACTGCCAGGTGCCCTCGTACGTGGCGTTGGCGTCGACGGCGAACCCGTACTGGTCGCCCTTGGTCAGCTTCGCCGCGGCGGACTGCAGCTCGTCCCACGTCTTCGGCGGGGTGACACCGGCCTCGGACAGCACCTTCTTGTTGTAGAAGAGCGCGATGGTGTTCACGGTGGGGGCGAGGCCGTAGACCTTGTCCTCGTAGGTCCCGGCCTGCAGCACGCCCTTGGCGTAGCCGTCGGTCGAGATGTCGTAGTCGGACAGTGGCGACAGCGCACCCGTCTCGGCGATCTGCTGCAGGTCCGGGTTGTCGAGCATCAGGACGTCCGGCAGGGTCTTCGACGACGCCTGCTGCAGGACCTTCTGGATGAGCGACGAGCCGGGCACCAGGCTGCGCTTGATGGTGACGTCGTTCTCGGCCCCGCACTTGTCGAGGTACTCGCCGATGACCTTCTTGTCGTTGCCCTGGTTGTAGTAGTCGAGCACGGTGATGGAGTCCACCTTGCCGCCGGAGCTCGCGGACGAGCCGCCGGAACAGCCGGCGAGGGCGAGGGGGACGGTCGCCAGCATGGCGACCGCGCTGAGGACCGGAGCGATCCTGCGGTGTCGAGGCTTCATTGCTTCGCTCTTCTCTGGATGGTTGCCGGACACGAGTCGAACGTGTCGCTCGTGGATCGGGGACGACCGGACCAGAACCGCTCCGTCGCGTCCCGAGTGGGGTCGAAGTTAGCATCGAAGCGGTTAGATGGTAAAGCGCTTAGACGAACTTTCTCGGGCACCGCCCCCGCTACAGTGAGCGGAACAGGGTGAGGGAGCGGCATGGCGACGATGCAGCAGGTCGCCGACCGGGCGGGCGTCTCGATCGCGACGGTGTCCTTCGTCGTGAACGGGAACAAGCGCGTGTCCGCCGACACCCGTGCCCGGGTCACGGCGGCGATGCGCGAGCTGGGCTACCGGAACAACGTGGTCGCCCGGGCACTGGCGTCGCGCCGCACCCGGATCCTCGCGCTCGTGTTCCCGGTGCTCGAGCACCGGCTCGGCCAGACCGCGCTGCAGTTCTTCACGAGTGCCGCGAGCCGCGCCTCGGAGCTCGGGTACCACCTGGTGCTCTGGCCGGCGGTGACGACGGCGGACGACGTGCAGGACCTCATCTCGGGCGGTCTCGCCGACGGGGTCGTGGTGATGGAGGTCACGATGCACGACCCCCGGATCGCGCGTCTGACCGAGCTCGAGGTCCCGTTCGTCGCGATCGGCCGCACCGCCGACCCCTCGCGCATCTCGTACGTCGACATCGACTTCGAGCGCACCGTCGAGGACGCCCTCGACCACCTCACGGGGCTCGGGCACCGTCGGATCGGGCTCGTGGTCGAGGACCTCGACGGCACCTCGATGGCCGACTACGGGCCGAAGGTCCGCTCCGAGGCGGCGTTCCACGCCGGCATCGAGCGCCGCGGTCTGATCGGCACCGTGGTCGCCGCCGGCGCCTCGGCCGAGGGCGGGCGTCGTGCGGCGGCGGACCTGCTGGCGCACGACCCCGACGTCACGGCCGCGATCATCATGAAGGACGACTCGAACTTCGGGCTCGTCAGCGGGTTGCGGGCCGGCGGTCGGCGCGTGCCCGAGGACGTCTCGGTCATCGCGATCGTGTCCTCCGACGGTGCCGGTGCCGCGACCGAACCGGTGCTCACGACGCTCAACGCCCCCGGCCCGGAACTCGGCCGCCTGGCGGTCGAGTCGCTGGTCGACCGCCTCGAGGGCGGCAGCACCGAGCGCACGCACACGCTCATCCCGTGCGCCCTGCACCTGGCCGACTCAACGGCCCCCGCCCCCACCTGACCCCCTGCCGGCCTGGAGGCGCGGGTCGGCCCCGCCACGCGCCTCCAGGCCGCCGCCGGCCCGTTTTCGGGCTGAGCGACAGTCCACGGCTCCCCGGGCGCGTGAGGTGTCGTCCACCCCGAAAGGTGCGCGGCGCGACCGCGCAGGCGGCCGCGCCGTCACCGCCCCTGGCGGACAGACCAGGCTCCGCCTGGTTGTGTGGATGTACAGGTTCGCAGCACCACACGTCGAGGAGGACGGATGGCCATCGACCGGAGGACGTTCATGCTCGGGGGAGCGGGGGTGCTGCTGCTCGCCGGTTGCTCCACTCGACCCGAGCGCACGCGGGTCGAGGACTGGCCCACCGAACCGCCCGAGGGCGAGGCGACGATCAGCTGGTGGGCCGGGCAGGTCGCCTCGAAGGACGGCGGTGACCTCCGGCGGAGGCTCATCGCGGAGTTCCAGAGGGAGCACCCGAACATCCGGGTCCGGATCGTCAGCGCCCCGAGCGACACCGACACGAACCGCACCAGCCTGACGACCCAGATCGCGGCCGGCAGCAGCACGCCGGACGTCTACCTCGGTGACGTCGCCTGGCCCGGGCAGTTCGCGAAGAACAAGCTCGCGACCCCCGTGAACCAGCTCGTCGGCGAGGACTTCTTCGACCAGTTCCCCGAGGGCCTGCGACTGGCAGCGAGCGTCGACGGGACCTACTACATGTTCCCGCTGTACATCGACGAGTCGTTCTTCCTGTACCGGAAGGACCTGCTCGCGAAGCACTCCCTGCAGGTGCCGGGGTCGTGGGAGGAAGTGCGCGAGACCGCCGCGAAGCTCGTCGACACCGGCGACGTGTCGTACGGCTTCGCGTTCCAGGGCGACGTGTACGAGGGACTGACCTGCAACGTCACCGAGTTCGTCGCCGACGCCGGCGGGTCGCTGCTCAACGACGACCTGACGAAGCCCGAGACGACGAGCTCCGAGACCAAGCGCGCGTTCGAGTTCATGCGGTCGCTGGTGACGTCGGGAGCGTCGCCACGGGCCACCCTGACGTACCAGGAGCAGGACACCAACGACGCCTTCTCCGGCGGCCGCGCGGCGTTCCTGCGCAACTGGTCGTACGCGTGGGGGATCGCGAACGGCCCGGACAGCCGGGTCGCCGGCAAGGTGGGTCTCGCCGCCCGGCCGACGTTCGACGGCATGGACGAGCACCACTCGACGATCGGCGGGTGGGGGAACTACATCAACCCGCACACCCAGGAACCCGCTGCGGCACTGACCTTCGCGCGCTGGATGTCGAGCGAGACCGCGCAGCAGTTCCTGACCCGTGAGGGCGGGGTCCTGCCGGCCCGGTCGGCGAGCCTCGTCAGCGCGGACGCGAAGCGCCAGGAGCGCCCGACCTACGACACGGCGGCGGGCATCACGCTCGTGCCCCGTCCGACCTCGACCGCCTACTACCCGAAGGTCTCGCAGGGCGTCTACCAGAACGGCAACAGCATCCTCGGCGGGCAGGCATCCGTCGACGGCGGCACCAGCGCGATGGCCTCCGCCATCTCGCTCGCCCTGCAGGGAGCGGCGCTGTGAGCGCCGGCACGGCGACACGACCGGCACGGCCTGGAGGCACGGGTCGCGTCGATCCGCCGCCCCGGCCGACGGGGCGGTCGCGTCTCGACCGCACCCGCTCGCGGGGCGCGTGGGGCTTCGCAGCCCCGGCGCTGCTGGTGGTCGCGGCGGTGACGATCTTCCCGGTCGTGTACTCGGTCGTCCTGAGCTTCGCGGACGTCGAGGTCGGGTACGAGGGCTTCACGATCCAGTCGTTCGGGTTCGACAACTACGCGGCCCTGCTGCAGAGCGCCGACTGGTACCGGGCGCTCGGCTTCACGGTGCTCTACACGGTGGTGACGGTGTCGGTCGAGCTCGTGCTCGGCATGCTCGTCGCGCTGGTGCTCGAACGCCTCGGGGCCACCCGCGGCTGGATGCTCGCGCTCATGCTCATCCCGTGGTCGCTCGTGACCATCGTGAACGCGCAGCTGTGGAAGTACATCTACGACAGCACCTACGGCGTCGCGACGTGGTTCTTCGGGTTGTTCGGGGACGCCCCGGTGATCCTCGGCGAACCGGTGCCCGCGATCACCGGGCTGATGGTAGCGGACATCTGGAAGACGACGCCGTTCGTCGCGATCATCCTGCTCGCCGGACTCGTGCAGATCTCCGAGGACCACTACGAGGCCGCCGAGCTCGACGGCGCGAGCACCTGGCAGACGTTCTGGCGCGTGGTGCTGCCGCAGCTCACCCCGACCCTGACGATCGCGGTGCTGTTCCGCATCCTGCAGGCATTCGGCGTCTTCGACCTGCCGTTCGTGCTGACGAACGGCGGCCCGGGCACCGCCACCCAGTCGCTCGCGATCATGGGCTACAAGGTGCTCTTCCAGGACATCAACATCGGACCGGGCGCGGCGATCGCGACCTCCACCGCGGTCATCGTCGCGGCGGGGTGTCTGCTGTTCCTCCGGGCGTTCCGGAACCAGGCGAAGGGAGGGGACGACTGATGCCCCGTCAACGTGTGCGCAAGGGCTGGCGGAAGTGGGTCAACACCGTCAACGTCAGCGGTGTCGTCATCGCGGTGCTCACCGCCCTGCCGCTCTACTGGCTCGTCACGACGTCGCTCAAGCCGGCGTCCGAGATCGGGCAGTCGCCGCCCACCGTCTGGCCGCAGTCGTTCACCTTCGACAACTTCGTGGTGGCCTTCCGCGACAACGCGCTCGGCCAGTACATGGTGAACAGCGTCATCGTGTCGGTGTCGACCACGGTGATCGTGCTCGCGCTGGCGTTCCTCGCCGGGTACGCCCTGGCCGGCCGGTTCATCCGGGGGCGCACGGCGATCATGACCTCGCTGCTCATGCTGTCGGTGTTCCCGGCGATCGCGGTGTTGACGCCGCTGTACCTGCTCGAGCGCAACCTCGGGCTGCTCAACTCGTACCCGGGCCTGATCGTGCCGTACGTGGCGTTCAACCTGCCGTTCGCCATCTGGATCATGCGGAACTACCTGCAGGGGATCCCGTCGACGATCGAAGAGGCGTCCGAGATCGACGGAGCCGGGGCGTGGCGGACCGTGCTGTCGGTGATCCTGCCGATGGCGAAGCCGGGCCTGTTCACGGTCGGCGTCTTCACCTTCACGGCGTCGTGGAGCGAGTTCCTGATGGCACTGACCTTCAACAGCGAGAACTCGTTCCGGACGATCCCGGTCGGCATCGCGCTCTTCGGGACGCAGTTCACGGTGCCGTTCGCGCAGATCTTCGCCGCGAGCGTCGCTGCGACGGTGCCGATCGTCATCCTGGTGCTCGTGTTCCGCCGCTCGATCGTGTCCGGCCTGACCTCCGGAGCCGTCAAGGGGTGACCGGTGTCCGGCATGCGGAGATAGGTAGGGAACTTACCTAGCTGCGCATGCTGGACATTCGTCCGGGCGGCGTCCTGACCGCCCGTACCCTGCCGTCAGGGGCTCGGTGCGCCGAGATCGACGGCTGCGACGATGCGGTCGATGATCCGCACGAACCTGGCCCGCTCCCGTTCCGAGAAGGAGGCCATCAGGTCGTGCAGGTGCTTGTTCGTGCCGTCCATCGCGCGCGCGTAGTCGCGGCGGGCAGCATCGGTCAGCTCGATGTACCGGCTGCGGCCGTCGTCGGGGTTGGGGACACGGCTGATGTGTCCGCTGTGCTCGAGTCGGTCCACCATGCCGGTGATCGCCGGGCCGGTGAGCCCCAGGTGCTTCGACAGGTCCTTCACGCGCACCGTCCGGCCCGCTTCCTCGGCGCGCGAGACGAACTGCAGCAGCGTCAGGTCGCCGCCGGAGACGCCGAGCTCGTCGCGCAGTCGACCGCGCAGTTCGGAGACCGCGGCCTCGAGCCGGGTCAGCGCCGCGTCCAGGTCGACATCGCTCACGACAATGCCCCCTTCGCACGGGTCTCGTCCGGGTCACGATACGCCGCAGTCACCGCCCCAGCGTATCCACATAACGCGGAGCGTGGAACGGTGCAGGTGGCGATGACGGATTCGGGGCACCGTGGCTGACCCCGTCCCGACTCCACAGTCCGCTGCACGCGCCGGGGAACCGGTCCGTTTCGAGGTCTCCGGCGGGGACCCGGACTCGGCCGAGCGCGACCTCGCCGCCGTCCACGGCGCCGATCGGTGGTCCGTCCGGCGCCTCGACGACGACTTCTCGTACCGGTACACGGCCGTCGGGGACTCCGACGTGAGCATCCGGCGTTCGCAGCTCCGCGGTGCCGTGCGCGGCTCGGTGCCCGTCGGTGCCGACTACGTGGTGACGTGGATCACCAGCGGGACCGCGCACCTGGACTCCGGGCGCGTCCGGATGGAGTTGCGCCGGGACGTCCCCGTGCTCCTGCCGCCCGAGGAAGACTTCGTGTTCACGGCTGAGGACCACGACCAGCGGCTGGTGCACTTCGGGCGGGAGTACGTGCACCGCGTCGCGTTCGAACGCCTGGAGGTCGAAGCGGCACCACTGCGGTTCGACCCGACCCGCATGCCCGAACCGGAGACCGCCGAGCGCTGGCAGGGGGCGCTCGTGGCGCTGTCCCGGGCCCTGCGCGCCGAGGGACCCGACTCCGACGCGTGGCACGAGGCCAAGCGGTCGGCCGCCACCGCGTTCCTGGACACCTTCCCGCCGCAGGCCGACGACCTGCCCGCGGTGCTCGGCCTGCCCCGGAACGCCCGGCTGCGGGCGGCGGTGGAGTACATCCACGCGCACGCCGCCGAGCCCGTCACGGTCCAGGAGCTGTCCGAGGTCGCCGGCCTGAGCGTGCGGTCGGTGCAGGAGTCGTTCCGCCGGGTCTTCGACGTGTCGCCGCTGACCTACCTGCGCGAGGTCCGGCTCGACCGCGTGCGCGGGGAACTGCTCGAGCTCGACCCGCAGGCCGGGGTCGTCGGCGACGTCGCCCGACGGTGGGGGTTCGCCCACCTCGGCCGGTTCTCGGCGGCGTACGCGGCCCGGTTCGGCGAGTACCCGAAGCAGACCCTGCGGCGCTGACGGCGGCGGGTGCTCAGCGGCCGGACGCCGGCCTCGGCGCGGGGCCCGTGCTCGCCCGCACCCGCAGGGTCGTGGGGAGCCGGACGTGGTCCGTGGTCGGTTCGCCACGGAGCATCGTCAGGAGCATCTGCACGGCGTGCGACCCGAGCTCGGCGAGCGGCTGCGACACCGTGGTGAGCGGCGGGGTCGTGGTGGACGCCTGCGGCACGTCGTCGAAGCCCACGACGGACAGGTCCTGGGGGACGCGGAGCCCGACCTCGGCCGCGGCGCGGAGCACGCCGATCGCCGACGAGTCGTTCGCGGCGAACACCGCGGTGGGGCGGTCGGCGAGGGTCAGGAGCTCGCGGGCGACGGCCGCGGACTGGTCCTCCTGGTAGCCGCCGTCACGCAGCAGGCACTCGTCGACCGTGATGCCCGCGGCCGTCAGTGCCGAGCGGTACCCGGCGGCGCGCAGCTGGGCGGAGGCCAGGTCGGCGCGTCCCTGCAGGTGCGCGATGCGGGTGTGTCCGAGTGCGAGCAGGTGTTCGACCGCCTGCACCGCGCCGGCCTCGTTGTCGGCGTCGACGGTGGAGTGCCCCTCCGGCCCGGTGTGCGGGTCGATCGCCACGACGGGGATCGACGAGCTCGACAGTGCCGTGGTCGGGGTGACGACGATCGCGCCGTCGATCAGGGTGCCGGACAGGCGGGAAAGCGACCGGCGCTCCCACCCGGGTCGGTCGGCGCCGGTCATCAGGCCGGCGTAGGCGAGGAGCTCGTAGCCGGTGCCGGTGGCCGCCCGCGAGATGCCGCGGAGCAGCTCGGTCGAGAACGGCTCGAACTCGGGCACCAGGATGCCGACGACCCCGGTCCGCGAACTCCGCAGGCTCCGGGCGACCAGCGAGGTCTCGTACCCCAGGTCGTCGACCACCTGCTGCACGCGGAGCATCGTGGCGGGTGCGACCCCGTCGCGCTGGTTGATCACCTTGGACACCGTCGGGATCGAGACCCCGGCCACCCGCGCCACGTCGCCGATCGTCACCCGGCCGGCACCGGGACGCGCGCCGAGTGCCGAGTCCATGTGCACACCGTACCGCTGCGGCACCATGCGATCGGTAAAGAAAACGTTATCGATATCGATTGACATCGACCTGGAGCAGCAGGCATGCTCTCCGCAGCGGCAGTCGATGTCGCGCATGTCAACGACGACACTTCAGGAGTTCCACGATGACGAGGAAGATCCGTGCCGCGGCAGCCATCGCGCTGATCGGGGCCACAGCACTGGTGGCCAGTGGGTGCTCGGCGGGCAGCGATGCCTCCGAGGACGGCGGGAAGGTCACGATGACCTTCTGGCACAACTCGACCACCGGACCGGGCAAGGCCTACTGGGCCTCGACGGTCAAGGCGTTCGAGGAGAAGTACCCGAACGTCACCATCAAGACCCAGGCGATCCAGAACGAGGACCTGGACGGCAAGCTCCAGACCGCCCTCAACTCCGGCGACGCCCCCGACGTGTTCCTGCAGCGCGGCGGCGGCAAGATGGACGCGATGATCGCTGCCGGGCAGCTCATGGACATCTCCGACTCCATCAGCGCCGACGCGAAGAAGTCCATCAGCGCGGGCACGTTCGCCGGGTACGAGAAGGACGGCAAGACCTACGCCATGCCGGGCGCGGTGCTCCCCGAGGGCATCTGGTACTCGAAGGACCTGTTCAAGGAAGCCGGCATCGAGGGCACGCCCACGACGATGGACGAGCTGAACGACGCGATCACGAAGCTCAAGGCCAAGGACATCGACCCGGTCGCCGTCGGCGCGAAGGACGCCTGGCCGGCCGCCCACTGGTACTACAACTTCGCGCTCCGCGAGTGCAGCCAGAAGACCCTCGAGGACACGGCGAAGTCGCTGAAGTTCGACAACGCCTGCTGGACGAAGGCCGGCGAGCAGCTCGAGGACTTCAACGCCACCAAGCCCTTCAACAACGGCTTCCTGACCACCGCCGCACAGCAGGGCGCCGGCAGCTCCGCCGGTCTCCTCGCCAACCACAAGGCGGCCATGGAGCTCATGGGTGCGTGGGACCCGGGCGTGATCGCGTCGCTGACGCCGGACGCCAAGCCGCTGCCCGACCTCGGCTGGTTCCCGTTCCCCGCGATCGACGGTGGCAAGGGTGACCCGAAGTCGATGATGGGTGGCGTCGACGGCAACTCCTGCTCGGCGCAGGCCCCGAAGAAGGCGTGCACCGACTTCCTGAACTTCATCGTGCAGAAGGACAACCAGGAGGGCTACTACAAGGCCTTCAACGCCATCCCGGTGAACAAGGAAGCCCAGTCGGTCGTCGACTCGGACTACCTGAAGACGGCCCTGGCCGCCTACCAGGAGGCCCCGTTCGTCTCGCAGTACCTCGACACCCTGTACGGCCAGAACGTCGGCAACGCGCTGAACACCAGCGTCGTCGACCTGCTCGCCGACAAGGGCAGCGCGAAGGACATCGTCGAGACCACCAACCAGGCTGCGGCCAAGGGCTGAGCATGACCCTCGACACCTCGCTCGGTACGACTCCGACCACCGGGTCGGACACGGCCGCGGGGACGTCCCCGGCGGGGAGCGGTTCGCCGCTCCCCGCCGGTCGGCGGACCAAGCGCCGCATCGCGGACTGGCGGAAGCGCGTCGAGATCGCGGTCCTCGCCGGACCCGCGGTCATCGTCTTCGTCACCTTCGTGATCCTGCCCGTGGCGCTCGCCGCCTACTACGGGTTCTTCAAGTGGCAGGGCTACGGCCCGCCCACCGACTTCGTCGGGCTGCAGAACTACCTGATCATCTTCCAGGACAAGGCGTTCCACGCGGTCCTGATGCACAACGGCTTCATCGTCGTGCTCTCCCTGGTGCTGCAGGGGCCGATCGCGATCGTGCTCGCACTGCTGCTCAACCAGAAGATGCACGGCCGAGGACTCGTCCGCGTGCTCGTCTTCGTGCCGTACGTCATCTCCGAGGTGATCGTCGGCACCGGGTGGAGCCTGATGCTCCAGTCGAACGGCGCCGTGAACGACCTGTTCCAGAGCATCGGCCTCGGCGGCCTCCGTGCGGACTGGCTGTCGAACCCCGACATCGCCATCTGGACGCTGCTCGTGATCATCTCGTGGAAGTACATCGGCTTCGCGGTGATCCTGTTCCTCGCCGGCCTGCAGAGCATCCCCGAGGAACTGTTCGAGGCCGCCGCCATCGACGGCGCCGGCTACTGGCAGATCCAGCGGCGCATCACGCTGCCGCTGCTCGGTCCCACCATCCGCATCTGGGCGTTCCTGTCGATCATCGGCTCGCTGCAGCTGTTCGACCTCGTCTACATCATCTGGGGGCAGTACATCGCGTCGACCGCGGGCACCTCGACGATGGCGACGTACATGGTCGCCAACGGCCGGACCTCGGGCAACTTCGGCTTCGGCAGCGCCGTCGCGGTCGTGATGTTCGTGATCTCGCTCGTGGTCGCCCTGATCTACCAGCGCTTCGTGCTCCGCCGCGACACCGCGGGTGCACTCACCGAGAGGAAGAACTGATGGCCACCACGAGCATCGTCGCCCCCGGGCGCCGGGCCGTGCGGGAGCGCCGGTCCAGTGCCGCGATCGGACGCGCGAACCCGCTGACCTACGTCGTCGCGATCCTGTTCGTCGCCGCCAACCTGGCACCCGTGCTCTACATCGTGCTGGGCGGCTTCCGGACCAACTCGCAGATCACCACAAGCCCCGCCGGGCTGCCGGCACCGTTCGAGTTCGGCAACTACGGGTCCGTGCTGTCCAGCGGCATCTTCTGGCAGCAGCTCGGCAACTCCACGATCAGCGCCGTCACGACCACCATCGGGGTCGTCGTGCTCGGGCTGATGGTGAGCTTCGTGCTCGCCCGCTACCGGTTCGCCGGTCGCGGGGCGCTCTACGCCCTGTTCGCCGCTGGTCTGATGTTCCCGATCACCGTCGCGATCACCCCGCTGTACCTGCTCGTCAAGGACCTCGGTCTGACGAACAGCCTGGCCGGCGTGATCCTGCCGCAGATCGCGTTCGCGCTGCCGACCACCGTCATCATCCTGGTGCCGTTCCTGCGGGCGATCCCCGACGAGCTCGAGGAGGCCGCGTCGATCGACGGAGCGAGCCGTCTCGGGTTCTTCTTCCGGATGGTCGTGCCGCTGTCGCTGCCCGGCGTCGTCACGGTCGGCATCCTGGCGTTCATCGCCAGCTGGAACAGCTACATCCTGCCGCTGTTCATCCTGAACAACGAGGCCGCGTACACGCTGCCGCTCGGGGTCCAGTCCTTCTCGTCGCAGTACTCCGTCGACACCGCGAAGGTGCTCGCGTTCACCTCGATGTCGATGATCCCGGCCCTCGTGTTCTTCACGATCTTCCAGCGCCGCATCGTCGGTGGCCTGACCGGGGCGGTGAAGGGGTGACCGCGACCGACGCGACGCAGACCGCCGGACGCGACCCGCGCCTCCAGGCCGACAGCGCGACGGACGCGACGGACGCGACCGCGACGGATGCGACCGCGGCGGACGCGACCGCGACCACCGCCGGACCCCGCGCCGACGCCCTGCTCACCGTGATGACCCTCGACGAGAAGGTCGCCCAGCTCGTCGGCTACTGGCTCGACCAGAACGGCGTCGTCGCCCCCATGCAGGGCGAGATGGCGGCCGTGCAGCAGGGCAGCACCCTGGCGGACATCACCCGCGACGGCATCGGGCAGTTCACCCGCGTCTACGGCACCCGTCCCGTCGAACCGGACGAGCGTGCTGCCTGGCTCTGGGCCGAACAGCGCCGCCTGCAGCGCGACACTCGGCTCGGGATCCCGGCACTCGTCCACGAGGAGTGCCTGACCGGGCTCGCCGCGTGGAAGGCCGCGACGTTCCCGACCCCGCTGGCGTGGGGTGCGTCGTTCGACCCGGAGCTCGTCGAGCAGGTCGGCGCCGCGATCGGTGCGTCGATGCGCCAGCTCGGCGTCCACCAGGGGCTCGCACCGGTGCTCGACGTGATCCGTGACCCCCGCTGGGGCCGGGTCGACGAGTGCATCGCCGAGGACCCGTACCTGGTCGGCACCGTCGGTACCGCGTACGTGCGCGGGTTGCAGTCCGCCGGGGTCGACGCGACCCTGAAGCACTTCCTCGGGTACTCGGCGTCGCAGGCGGGTCGGAACCACGCCCCCGTGCACGCCGGGGCCCGCGAGGTGGCCGACGTGTACCTGCCGCCGTTCGAGATGGCGCTGCGTGACGGCGGCGCCCGGAGCGTCATGAACTCGTACGCCGAGATCGACGGCGTGCCCGTCGCGGCGAACGGCGAGCTGCTCACCGACCTGCTCCGCGACCGGCTCGGCTTCGACGGCACGGTCGTCGCGGACTACTTCTCGGTGGCGTTCCTCGAGGTCATGCACGGCATCGCCGCCGACCGTGGCGAGGCCGCGGCGCTGGCGCTCGAGGCCGGCATCGACGTCGAGCTCCCGACCGGTGACGCGTACCTCGCGCCGCTGGTCGAACGGGTCCGCAGCGGGCAGGTGGACGAGGCCCTCGTCGACCGCGCCGTGCTCCGGGTGCTCCGGCAGAAGGAGCGGCTCGGCCTGCTCGAACCGGACGCCTTCGCCGAGGACGCCCCCACCGGGATCGACCTCGACACCCCGCTGCACCAGGCGCTCGCACGGCAGCTGGCGGCGAAGTCGCTCGTGCTGCTGTCGAACGACAGCGGCAGCGATCACGCCACCGTCGACGGCAGCACCGTCGACAGTGCCACCCCCGTCCTCCCGCTCGAACCGGGGGCCTCGGTCGCGGTCATCGGCCCGAACGCCGACCGAGCCGAGGCCCTGCAGGGCTGCTACTCGTTCGCCAACCACGTGCTCGCCTCGCACCCCGACCTGCCGCTCGGCTTCGCGATCCCGACCGTCCGCGAAGCCGTCGCCCGGGCCCTCGGCCCGTCGGTGGTCCGCTTCGCAGCGGGCTGCGCCGTCACGGGCGACGACCGGGCCGGCTTCGCCGACGCGGTCGCCGTGGCCTCCGCCTCGGACGTCGCGGTGGTCGTCGTCGGCGACCAGGCCGGACTCTTCGGCCGCGGCACGGTCGGCGAGGGCAACGACACCGAGTCGCTCGACCTGCCCGGCGTGCAGCGCGAGCTGGTCGAGGCAGTCGTCGCGACCGGGACCCCCACCGTGATGGTGCTGCTCACCGGCCGGCCGTACGCGATCGGCTGGGCGCTCGACGGCGACCGACCGCGTCCGGCCGCGGTCGTGCAGGCGTTCTTCCCGGGCGAGGGCGGCGGGCTGGCGATCGCCGACCTGCTGACCGGCGAGGCCTCGCCCTCCGGCCGCCTGCCGCTGTCCCTGCCGCGGTCAGCCGGTGCGCAGCCGTTCACGTACCTGCACCCGCGGCTCGGCGGTCCGTCGGACGTCACCGCCGCCGACTCGACGCCGGTGCGACCGTTCGGCTTCGGCCTCGGCTACACCGACTTCGCCTACGACGAGCTCGTCGTCGACCAGGACGTCCGCTCCGACGGCGTCTTCGCCGCGTCGGTGACGGTCCGGAACACCGGGTCCCGTGACGGCGAGGACGTCGTGCAGCTCTACGGGCACGACGTGCACGGCAGCGTCACCAGGCCCGAGGTGCAGCTCCTCGGGTACGCGCGGGTCGCGCTCGCCGCGGGGGAGTCCGCGCGGGTCCGCTTCCGCGTCCCGGTGCAGCGCTTCGCGTTCACCGACCGTCGGATGCGCAAGGTGGTCGAGCCCGGCGACGTGCAGGTCTGGGTCGCGTCGCACGCGGCGGCGTCACGGCCGGGAGGCCCGGTGGCAGCCGGTGGGATCGTCGCCTCGGGCGACGGTCCGGTCCGACACCCCGTCCCCGGCACCGCCACGGAGCGCGCCACCGTCGCGGTCACCGGCGCGGTCCACGAGGTCGCCCCGGGCGACCCCCGCCTGGTGGAGTGGTCGCTCGTCTGACCGGCTGACGGATCACGCGCCCGGGCGTGACCGGGTGACGGACGGGAGGCCCGGTGCCAGCGTGCACCGGGCCTCCTGTCCGTCAGCGGGTCGCGGTCACCCGAGGCGGTTCGATCCGGTCGGACAGGTCCAGTGACCAGACGGCGACGCCGGTCAGGCCGAGCCGTTCCGCCAGGGCGACCCGCTCACGCAGGGAGCGTGCGCCGGCCCACCAGAGCACCTCACCGCTCGGCAGGGTCGCGGTCCACTCGCCGGCCGTCGCGTCCCACCGGGCGGTCGCGCCCGCCTTCCGGACCCGCAGTCGTGCCTGGGCGTCCGAGAGCTGACCTGCCGGACGCTTCCCCTGCCAGTGGTAGCCGTACCCGGCGACGCCGAGCACGATCTGGTCGCGGGGGGCGAGGGTCGCGAGGGCGCGGGCGGCCTTCGACGACCACGCGAGCGACCCGACGGGGCCGGGTGCGTCCGGCTCCCAGGGGCCGTGCTGGTCGTAGGCCATGAGCGTCAGGTGGTCGAGCGGGGCGCGGAGGGCGCGCACGTCGTAGCCCAGGCGGGCGTACCCGGCCGCGGTGGTCGACGCGGACAGGGCGATGTCGAGCCGGACGTCGTCGCCGACGGCGGCTCGGAGCTCACGGGCGAAGGCGGTGAGACCGGGCTTCTCGGCCGAGGTCAGCGCCTCGAGGTCGATCATGATCGAGTCCCAGCCGCCCGTGGCCACGTCGGCGGCGAGTGATCGGACGACCCGGGCGCGGTTCGCGGGCGAGGTCAGGAGCTTCCGCGCGATCGGCTCGCTGAAGTCGCCGTCGGCTTCGGAGTAGTTGCTGACGAGCAGCTGCGCGGTGAGCCCGTCGGCGTGTGCCCGGTTGCGCTGGGCCTCGGCAGAACGCGAGGGGGCGGTGACCTTCGTGCCCGTGCGGTCGAGCAGCAGCCCGTCGACGCCGACCACGTCCATCGCGGCGGCGTTCGCGTCCACCAGGGTGGTGTCGGCGTTCTCGGGCTGGAAGCCGGTCACGTCGAACCCGTCGGCCCGGGCAGTCGTCGGGGTCGTGCAGCCGGCGAGTGCGAGTCCTGCGGAGAGGACGGCGGCGAGCAGCGCGGAGCGGCGTCGATGCGGGGTGGTCGTCACGGCGAAGGGGCGTCCTGTTCGGGGTGGCCGGGTGCCGACCACGGCGGGAGCTCGGCCGACGGGTACCCGCCGTGCTCGTCGGGCGCCCGCAGCATCGGGTTGACCGCGCGCAGCCGGATGCCGGAGGTGTCCCGGGCGGCCCCGCGGACGGCGCTCGCCAGGAGGAACGTGACGACGTCGGCCGTGCTGCCGTCGGGGTCGTAGCCGTGCCAGGGGCGGTCGTCGCCCTGGGCACGGCGCAGGGCGCTGGCGAACGTCGCGTCGGCGTCGTCGACCTCCACCTCGCAGTCGAGCACGATCCGGAAGCGTGATCCCTCGCCCGGGGACCCGGCGAGGTCCGACGTGGCGCGGGGGTCCGGGTCCTCCGGGTCGAACGACCGGAGCGCCGCGGACGGTGCGGTGCCGAAGGCGGCACGGTACTCGGCCGCCATCCGCCCGGCGTTGCTGAAGTGCCAGTGCTTCGCGATGTCAGCGATGGTGCGACGGTCCGCCGGTGTCATCGACAGCAGGTCGCGGCGGACGCCCTCGAGCCGTACCCCGCGCAGGTACGACGCGGGCGAGGTCTGCAGCTCCCGCCGGAACGCGCTCTGCAGGCCGCGGGTCGACAGGTGTGCGGCGGCGGCGATGTCCGGTACGGAGATCGCGTCGCGGGCGTGGGCGTGCACGAACCGCAGCGCCTCGTGCACGGTGCGGGACAGCCGTGCTCCGCCGTGCTCGGGACCACTTGCCGTGGTCGGTGCCTGGTCCATACGTGGAGGGTACGAGTCGGTCGGGTGGATCGGCCTCCGACGCCACGACGCCGCCGTTATCCGAGGTGCGCGGATGTGGATCGCACCCGTTCGGGGGCCATTGTGGACCCCGGTGAGGGTGCTTATCGTCCGAGAGGTACTCAAACTGTCCCCCTCCGAACAGGGTCGGAGGCACGGGGGCAGATCGGAGGATCTGATGAGTGGTCACGAGCGTGCGCCGGGGGTCGCCCCGGTCCACATCACCTCCTACCGGGCTCGGGCACGCGCTGCCCGACGCGGGTGGATCGTGCAGTCCGAGGACGACGTCGACCGCGAGCGGTTCACCTTCGCGGACCTCCGCGCCCGGCGAGGATCGGGCCGGTGAGCAGCGACACCGTCCCGCGGGCCGCCGTCGGCCACGCCCCCCGGACGGCCGAGCGCTGCGGCCGGACCCCCGCGGACGCGGTCCGGACGGTCCGCGCCGTGTACGACGGCCGCGACGTCCGGTTCGCACCCACCGACCGGTTCGCGTTCCGCCACCGGACGGTGCGCCACCACAACGTCGCGCTGCTGTCGTCGGCGGTGTCGACGACCACCGCCGCCTCGTTCACGCCGGACGGCACGCCGGTGCTGGCGTGGTTGACCGCGGGGTGCCTGCGGGTCGACGACGACGCGCCCACCCGGCCCGGCGTGCCGGTGCTCCTGCCGACGGACCGACCGTTCACGCTGATCGTGCCGGCGGGGACCGTCCAGGTGCTGCGGGTGGACGGTGGCTTCCTCGACGCCGTGAACGGGGTCGTGTTCGACCACCGCTTCGCCGGCCGACTGCGATCCCGCCCGACCGAGGCCGAGGTGTCCCAGCTGCTCGCCCGCATCGACGCGGTCGCGGTCAACGCGCTGCACCCCGACCGCAACCCGGGCGGCCACCTGTCCGCACAGGTCCTGCTGGCCGAGGCCGTCCTGCGGGCCTTCGGCGGGACGGACGCCGAACCGGACGCACGGCCGGTGCGCCGGACGGTGAACACCGTGCAGCTCGCGCAGGCCTGGCTCGCGGAGCACTGCGACCGGCCGCTCCAGCTCGCGGACGTCTGCGGGGCCGTCGGGGTCAGCTCCCGCACGCTCCAGGAGAACTTCGTGCAGCACGTCGGCGTGAGCCCCATGACGTACCTGCTGCAGGTCCGTCTCGACCGGGTCCGGATCGCACTCCAGCTCGCCGACCGCGCGGAGACGACGGTTGCCGAGGTCGCGCACCGGTGGGGTTTCCGCCACATGGGGCGGTTCTCGAGCACGTACTTCCAGCGTTTCGACGAGTACCCGAAGAAGACGCTCCAGACGAGCACCTGACACCCGACACCCGTCAGCGCAGGCGGTCCGCCAGGAACGCGGCCTGACGCTCCCAGTGGCGGAAGCCGCCACCCTCGTGCCCGTTGTACGGGTACACGACGATCTCGCGGTCGGAGGAGCCGAGGGCGTTGAACGCGGCGAAGGTCGTGCGGGGCGGCACGACGTCGTCCATCAGCGCGACCGAGAACAGGGCCGGGGCGGTGATGCCGGCGGCGTGGTTCACCCCGTCCAGGTACGCGGCGGTCTCCCACACGCGCTCGGCCGCGTCGCGGTGGACGGCGAGGTACTGCGCGAGCTCCAGGTACGGACCCCCGACCGCGACGTCGGTGCCGTTCCGCCAGTCGGCCAGGAACGCCACGTCGGGCAGCACCGCGGCGACCGGCCCGACGTGTGCCTCGACCAGGGCGGCCGCGGCGATCGTGATGCCGCCGCCCTGGCTGCCGCCGGTCAGCGCGATGCGCTCGGGGTCGATCCCGGGCAGCGTCCGCACCGCCTCGACGAGCCGCACGGCGTCGGTGTAGACGCGGCGGTAGTAGTGGTCGGCCGGTGAGCCGATGCCGCTCGTCATCCAGCCGCTGGCGTGCGGAGCGGACCCGTGCGGGTCCGGCGTGTCACCGCCGGCCCACCCGGAGCCCTGGCCGCGGGTGTCCATCACGACGTGCACGTACCCGGCGAGGGCCCAGTGCACGCGCTCGCCCGGGCGACCACGGCCACCGCCGTAGCCGAGGAACTCGACGACGACCGGCAGTGCGCCGCGGTCGTCGGACACCGGACGGTTGACCCACGCGCGCACCGGGTCGCCAGCGAACCCGGGGAACGTCAGGTCCTCGACGACGAGACCGGTCACCGGGGTCTCGGCGGGCACGAGGGTCACCTCGACCCCTTCGCCCGCGGTCCGGGCGGCGGCGATCGTGTCCGCCCAGAAGGCGTCGAAGTCGGCGGGACGACGGACGTCCGAGCGGTGCGCGCGGAGCGCGTCGAGGGGCAGGTCGGTCAGTGGCATGGGGGTCCTCCGGGGACGATGATGCCCCCGGCGCCCTGATGGAGGGCGCCGGGGGCAGGGAGTGTCGGATCCGGTGCGTCGGTCAGCGCGCCGCGACGCGGTACTGCTCGAGCACCTCGGGGTGCGGGTCGGACGGCACGGTGGTCGTCGCGGTGTCCCACATCGGCAGTGCGCCGGTCAGCGCCCATGCGGCCTGCTTCGCAGCACCCGCGGCGACGTACTCGCCGGGCTCCGGCACCAGGACGTCACGGCCGAACACCTGTGCGGCGACGGTGCGGACCGCCGGGTTCCGCGCAGCGCCGCCGATGAGCAGCAGCCGCTCGACGGTCACCCCGGTGTCCTGCACCGCGGCAAGTCCGTCGGCGAGGGCGCAGAGCATCCCCTCGACGGCCGCCCGGGCCAGGTGTGCCCGGTCGGTGGTCGCCGGCGTCATGCCGAGCAGCGATGCGGTCGCGTCCGGCCGGTTGGGCGTGCGCTCGCCGACGAAGTACGGCACCAGGACGAGGCCGTCGGCCCCGGCCGGCGCCTGCAGCGCCAGCTCGCCGAGTGCGTCGTGGCCGACGCCGAGCAGGCCGCCGATCACCTCGAGCACGCGGGCCGCGTTGAGCGTCGTGACGATCGGGAGGCGCGACCCGGTCCCGTCGGCGAAGCCCGCCACGGTCCCGCTCGGGTCACGCACCTCGGCGTCGCTGACCCCGAAGACCGTGCCGCTGGTGCCGAGGGACACCGCGACGTCGCCAGGGCCGAGACCCAGGCCGAGCGCTGCCCCGGCGTTGTCACCGAGACCGGCGCCGACGACGAGGCCGGTCCGGGCGACCGCGCCGCCGGGCAGCTCGACGTCGGTGGACAGGGTGCCCATGGCCTCGTCGGGAGCGACCACGCGGGGCACGACCACGGCGTCGTCGTCACCCATCGACGCCGGACGCATCGGCCGCCCGAGCGCGAGCTCGAACAGCTCCGGGTCGTACTCGCGGCGCACCGGGTCCCAGTACCCCGTGCCGCTGGCATCGGACGCATCCGTCGCCAGGGCGTCTAGGTCGGGGCCGAGCGGGCTCTCGTCCGCCGGGCCGTGGCCGCGGAGCCGCCACGACAGCCAGTCGTGGGGGAGCGCCACGGCCGCGACGCGGGCCGCGTTCTCGGGCTCCGCGTCGCGGAGCCACCGCAGCTTGGTACCCGTGAACGACGCGACCGGCACCAGCCCCGTCCGGGCGACCCACGCCTCCTGGCCGAGCTCGTCGACCATCTGCGCGGCCGCGTCCGCACTGCGCACGTCGTTCCAGAGCAGGGCGTCGCGGACCACGCGGCCGTCGGCGTCGAGCGTGACCATGCCGTGCTGCTGCCCGGCGATGGCGACGGCACCGACGTCGTCGAGGCCCCCGGCGTCCGCGACGGCGGCACCGAGGGCGTCCCACCAGTGGCGGGGGTCGACGGAGGTGCCGTCCGGGTGGGACGCGCGTCCCTCGCGGACGACCGCACCGGTCGCGGCGTCACGGATGGTGACCTTGCAGGACTGTGTCGACGAGTCGACCCCCGCGACGAGCTGGCGCGCGTCCGTGTCCTCAGCCCCCTCGGCGGCAGGCCGCCTCAGCGCGCGGGATGCAGCCGCTGGCGCGTCTGCCTTCAATTCCGCGCGCCCATCAGGTGCTCCATCGCGAGCTGCTGCAGGCGGACGAAGCCGAAGCCCTTGCCGCCGAAGTAGGCGTCGGCGTCGAAGTCCTCGTAGGCGGACCGGTCGGCGAGGAACGTGTCGTACGACTCGCCGTCGTTGAGCGTCGGCGTCGACAGCTCGCCGACCTTGGAGGCCTCGAGCGCTGCCTGCACCTCGGGGTCGGCGCGGAACGCCTGCGCACGCTCCTTGAGGAGCAGGTACATGCGCATGTTGGCCGACGCGGAGTCCCAGACGCCGGTGATGTCCTCGGTGCGGCTCGGCTTGTAGTCGAAGTGGCGCGGGCCGTCGTACGCCGGGCCGCCCTGCGGGGCGCCGTGCTCGAGCAGGTCGACGAGCGAGAACGCGTTCTGCAGGTCGCCGTGACCGAACACCAGGTCCTGGTCGTACTTGATGCCGCGCTGACCGTTGAGGTCGATGTGGAAGAGCTTGCCCTGGTAGAGCGCCTGGGCGATGCCGGCCGTGAAGTTCAGGCCCGCCATCTGCTCGTGGCCGACCTCGGGGTTGATGCCGAACAGCTCCGGACGCTCGAGCGTCTCGGTGAAGGCGATCGCGTGGCCGAGGGTCGGCAGGAGGATGTCGCCGCGGGGCTCGTTCGGCTTCGGCTCGATGGCGAACCGGATGCCGTAGCCCTTGTCGGTGACGTACTGGGCGAGCAGGTTGACGGCCTCGCGGTACCGCTCGAGCGCGGCCTGCACGTCCTTGGCGCTGTCGTACTCGGAGCCTTCGCGGCCACCCCACATCACGAACGTCGACGCGCCGAGCTCGGCGGCGAGGTCGATGTTGCGGAGCACCTTGCGGAGCGCGAAGCGGCGGACCTGCCGGTCGTTCGAGGTGAAGCCGCCGTCCTTGAAGACCGGGGCGGAGAACAGGTTCGTCGTGACCATCGGCACGACGAGCCCGGTCGACTCGAGCGCGCCCTTGAGGCGGTCGATCTGGGTCTGGCGTTCGGCGTCGGTGGAACCGAACGCGAACAGGTCGTCGTCGTGGAAGGTCAGGCCGTAGGCCCCGAGCTCGTCGAGCTTCTCGACCGCCTCGACCACGTCGAGCGCGGGTCGGGTCGGCCCGCCGAAGGGGTCGGAGCCGTTGTAGCCGATGGTCCAGAGACCGAAGGAGAACTTGTCTGCACGGGTGGGCGTCGTTGCCATGGTGGTCACCGTTCGTCGTCGAAACAAAATGTTGCCGCGCCCAACATAAGCGGTAGTGTTGGCTGTGGCAAGCACGTGATCGCAAAGGAGCGAGCGGATGGCAAGTGAGTCGACGGTGCAGCAACGACTGCGGGTCGCGATGGTGGGGCACGGCTTCATGGGAGCCGCACACTCACAGGCGTGGCGGACCGCCCCCAGGTTCTTCGACCTCGGAGCCGAGCCGGAGATGGCGGTGATCGTCGGGCGTGATCCCGAACGCACCGAGGCCGCTCGGCAGCAGTACGGCTGGCAGGCGGCGTCCACCGACTGGCGTGCCGTCGTGGCCGATCCCGACATCGACGTGGTCGACGTCGTGTCCCCGGGCTCGTCGCACGTCGAGATCGCGATCGCCGCGCTCCAGGCCGGCAAGCACGTCCTGTGCGAGAAGCCGCTCGCGAACACCGTCGCCGAGGCCGAGGCGATGACCGCCGCCGCCGACGCCGCCCGTGCACAGGGTGTCCGGGCGATGGTCGGGTTCAGCTACCGCCGGGTGCCGGCCATCGCGTTCGCCCGGCAGCTGGTGCAGGACGGCCGGATCGGCACCGTGCGCCAGGTCCGTGCGCTCTACCTGCAGGACTGGCTCGCCGACGCCGACGGCCCGATGACCTGGCGCCTCGACAAGTCGCTCGCTGGCTCCGGGGCGCTCGGTGACATCGGCGCGCACGCGATCGACCTGGTCGAGCACGTCACGGGGGCGTCGCTCGCCACCGTGTCCGGCACCCTCGAGACCTTCGTGACCGAGCGTCCGCTGATGGCCGAGGGGGTCGGGCTGTCCGGCACCGCGTCGAGCGAGCGCGGGCAGGTCACCGTCGACGACGCCGCGTTCTTCACCGCACGGCTCGACGGCGGCGCGGCCGACGGTGCGATCGGCACGTTCGAGGCGACGCGCTACGCGACCGGGCGGAAGAACGGTCTGACGCTCGAGATCAGCGGTTCCGAGGGCGCGATCCAGTTCGACCTCGAGTCGATGAACGAGCTCCGGCTGTACGAGTCGAACGCCCCGGCGGGGGAGCAGGGGTTCCGCCGCATCCTCGTCACCGAGCCCGAGCACCCCTACATGGCCGCGTGGTGGCCGACCGGGCACCTCATCGGGTACGAGCACACCTTCAGCCACCAGGTGAAGGACTTCGTCGACGCCATCGTCGCCGGCACCGACCCGTCGCCGTCGTTCGCCGACGGCCTGCGCGTGCAGCGGGTCCTCGACGCGGTCGAACGCAGCGCCGCCGCCGGCAGCACCTGGACGGCGACCTCGTGAGCGCCGCCGAGCAGACCCGCCAGGCGCTCGTCGTCCGCGGCGGGTGGGACGGCCACCAGCCCGTCGAGACCACCGACCTGTTCATCCCGTTCCTGCAGGACCACGGCTTCGCGGTCCGCGTCGAGGGATCGCCCGCCGTGTACGCCGACCAGGAGTACATGGACACGGTCGCCCTGATCGTCCAGGTGAACACCATGACGACCATCGCCGCCGACGAGTTCGCCGGTCTGCAGCGGGCCGTCCTGAACGGCACCGGCCTGGCCGGCTGGCACGGCGGCATCGCGGACTCGTACCGCGACAACGCCGACTACCTGCACATGATCGGCGGGCAGTTCGCCCACCACGCGGGCAAGCACCCCGACGAACGGGTCGGGGAGCAGTCGGACAACTACATCCCCTACACGGTGCACATCACCGACCTCGGGCACGAGCACCCGATCACGCAGGGCATCGAGGACTTCGACCTCGTCACCGAGCAGTACTGGGTGCTGAGCGACGAGTACGACGACGTCCTCGCCACCACCACGCAGGAGGCCCGCTCGTGGGACCCCTGGAACCGCCCGGTCACCGCACCGGCGATCTGGACCCGGCAGTGGGGGAAGGGACGGATCTTCGTCTCGGCCCCCGGACACCGGATCGAGATCGTCGAGTCGCAGCCGGTCCGCACCATCATCGAACGGGGACTCCTGTGGGCAGCACGGTGAACGAAGGGGTGCTCCGCGTCGGCGTGGTCGGCGTCGGGGTCATCAGCCAGCAGTACTTCGAGCACTTCCCGGCCCTGCCCGGCCTCGAGCTCGCCGCGGTCGCCGATCTCGACGTCGCCCGTGCCCAGCAGGTCGGTGCGGCCCAGGGCGTGCGCGGGACCACCGTGGACGACCTGCTCGCCGCCGACGACGTCGACGTGGTCCTCAACCTGACGATCCCGGCCGCGCACGCCGACATCGCCACCCGGGCACTCGCCGCCGGCAAGCACGTCTACGGCGAGAAGCCGCTCGCGATGTCCACCGCCGAGGCCGCACCGGTGCTCGCGGCCGCCCGCGCCGCCGGCCTGCGCGTCGGCAGCGCCCCGGACACCGTCCTCGGCACGGGCATCCAGACCGCCCGCGCCGCCCTCGACGACGGCGCGATCGGCACCCCCGTCGGTGCTGCCGTCGCCTGGAGCGCACCCGGGCACGAGCTCTGGCACCCAGCGCCGGCCTTCTACTACCAGCCGGGCGGCGGACCGCTCCTCGACATGGGGCCGTACTACCTGACCAGCCTCGTCACGTTCTTCGGGCCCGTCGTGCGGGTCAGCGGCAGCGCCACCCGCTCCACCCGTGAACGGACGATCGCCACCGGGCCGAACGCCGGCACGTCGATCCCGGTCGACATCGACACGCACGTCGTCGCGATCCTCGAGCACGAGGGCGGCGTGGTCTCCACCGTGACCGTCTCGTTCGAGGTGTGGGCCACCCGCGCCCCGCTGTTCGAGGTGTACGGCACCGCGGGCACACTGGGCGTCCCGGACCCGAACCGGTTCTCGGACACCGTGTCGATCGCCACTGCCGACGACCGCTCGTGGCGCGACCTGCCGGTCGCCGCCGGGTACGCCGACGCCGGCCGCGGTTACGGCCTCGCCGACATGGCGCACGCGATCGCGACGGACCGGCCGCACCGAGCCTCCGGCGACCTCGCGTTCCACGTGCTCGAGGTCATGGAGGCGGTCGCCGCCGCCGCCCGTGACCACTCGGTCGTCGACGTGCACTCGCGCGTCGAGCGACCCGCCACCGTCCCCGCCGGGTCCGCACCCGGATCCTGGTGACGGAACCCGACCACCGCGAAGAAGGACGACGACGATGACGACGACGGACGCGAGCGAGACGACGGAGACGACCCGGGCCTCCAGGCCGGTCACCCTGTTCACCGGACAGTGGGCCGACCTGCCCTTCGAAGAGGTCGCCCGGCTCGCCGGCGAGTGGGGCTACGACGGACTGGAGATCGCCTGCTGGGGCGACCACCTGGACGTCCGGCGCGCCGCGACGGACCCGGAGTACGTCGCCGAGCGCAAGGCGATCCTGGAACGCAACGGGCTCCAGGTCTGGACGATCGCCAACCACCTGGTCGGCCAGGCCGTGTGCGACGATCCCATCGACCAGCGGCACGAGGACATCGTCCCGCCGCACGTGTGGGGCGACGGCGACCCGGAGGGCGTGCGGCAGCGTGCGGCCGAGGAACTGCAGTGGACCGCCCGTGCCGCCGCGGCGCTCGGGGTCGACACCGTCACCGGCTTCTCCGGCTCGTCGATCTGGAAGACCGTCGCCGGGTTCCCGCCCGTGCCCCCGGGGATGATCGACGCCGGGTACCAGGACTTCCACGACCGCTGGTCACCGATCCTCGACGTCTTCGAGGAGGTCGGGGTCCGGTTCGCGCTCGAGGTGCACCCGTCCGAGATCGCCTACGACTACTGGACCGCCAAGCGCACACTCGAGGTGTTCCAGGACCGGCCGGCGTTCGGGTTCAACTTCGACCCGTCGCACTTCGTCTGGCAGGACCTCGACCCCGCCGCGTTCCTGCTCGACTTCGCCGACCGGGTGTACCACGTGCACTGCAAGGAGTCGGTGAAGCAGCTCGACGGGCGCAACGGGCGGCTGTCCTCGCACCTGCCGTGGGGCGACCCCCGGCGCGGGTGGGACTTCGTGACCGCCGGCCACGGGGACGTGCCGTGGGAGCGGGTGTTCCGCGTGCTGAACCACATCGGGTACGCCGGACCCACCAGTGTCGAGTGGGAGGACGCCGGCATGGACCGGCTCGTCGGCGGGCCCGAGGCGCTGGCGTTCGTCCGGCAGCTCGGTACCATCGCGCCGCCGGACGCCGCGTTCGACGCCGCGTTCTCGCAGTCGCGCTGACCGGCCGACCACGACCTCAGACCCCACCCACCAACGAGGAGGACCCATGGCACGGCAGCCCACGGCGACGCCGGGCAACGCCGCGCGCGTCCTCCGGCTCGTCCACGAGGACGGCCCCGTCACCCGCGCCGAGCTCACCCGCCGCACCGGCCTGAACCGCTCGACCATCCTCGCGCTCGTCGGGGAACTCGTCGATGCCGGTCTCGTGCACGAGGAGACCCCCGCCGCGGGGACCCCCGGTACCGGTGTCGGACGGCCGAGCGGGGTCGTCCGGGCGTCCTCCGACGTCCTCGCCGCCGCGGTCACGGTCGAGATCGATGCCGTCGGGGTCGCCCTCGTCGGCCTCGACGGCACCGTGCGCGACCGGTTGGTCGAGCCGCAGACCACCGTGCCCACCGCGACGCAGGCGATCGACGCCGTCGCACGGGTCCTCGCAGCACTCCTCGCCCGCACCGGACCGGCAGCCCGGATCGTCGGGGTCGGCGTCGCCGTGCCCGGCATCGTCCGGGTCGAGGACGGCACCGTGCGCGACGCCCCGCACCTCGGATGGCGTGACGAACCCCTCGCCGAACCGCTCGCGGAACGCCTGGGGCTGCCGGTCCGGGCCGCGAACGACGCCAACCTCGGTGCCTGGGCGGAACGGCTGTACGGCAGCGCCCGCGGCGTCGACGACCTCGTGTACCTGAACGGCGGCGCGAGCGGCATCGGCGGCGGGATCGTCAGCGCCGGCCGGCCGTTCAGCGGCGCCGACGGGTACGCGGGCGAGCTCGGGCACACCTTCGTCGCGGCGAACGGGATCCGCTGCCACTGCGGTGCGGTCGGCTGCCTGGAGACCGAGGCCTCGCGCTCCGCCCTCACCGCGGTGACGGGGACCGCCCCGGACGACCTCGAGGCCCTCGCCGCGGCGCTCGCCGAGGGCCGGCCCGAGGTCGAGCGGGTCGTCGACCGACAGGTCACCGCTCTCGCGACTGCACTGCGGAACGCCATCCACACCGTCGACCCGGAGGTCGTCGTGCTCGGCGGGTTCCTCGGTGCGCTGCTCGGACACGTCGGCGACCGGATCGACACCGACGTCCGGGCGCAGACGATGGCCGCCATGACCGACCGGCTCCGCATCGTCCCGGCGGCACTCGGCCGCGACGTCCTGGTCCGTGGTGCCGCCGAGATCGGCTTCGCGGAGCTGCTGCGCGACGCCACCATGCCCGCGGCGCTGGCGCCAGCGCCAGCGCCGGCGACCACGCCCGCGGCGCCCGCCGCCGCCCCCTCCACCACCCACACGTCCGGCCGCGACGACGCGGCCGAGGAAGCGAGAACCGCATGACCTCCACCCAGCGCACCAGCGTCCTGCTCGGCACCCAGGACCTCACCGTCGAGGACCGCCCCGTCCCCGCCGTCGACCCGGGCGACGTGCTCGTCCGCGTCGCCGCCGTGGGGGTCTGCGGCTCCGACGTGCACTACTTCCGCCACGGCCGCATCGGTGACTTCGTCGTCGAGGAGCCCCTCGTCCTCGGGCACGAGCTGTCCGGCACGATCGAGGCCGTCGGCGCGGGCGTCGACCCGTCCCGCGTGGGGGAGCGCGTGGCCATCGAGCCGCAGCGCCCCTGCCATCGCTGCGCCCAGTGCCTGGCCGGCCGCTACAACCTCTGCCCGCACATGCGCTTCTACGCGACGCCGCCGGTCGACGGGGCCTTCACCGAGTTCGTCACCATCGAGGCGGAGTTCGCACACGTCCTGCCCGACGCCGTCTCGTTCGAGGCCGGCGCGCTCCTCGAGCCCCTGTCCGTCGGCATCGCCGCCGTCCGCAAGGCGGGCATCGTGCCCGGTTCGTCGGTGCTCATCGCCGGCGCCGGTCCGATCGGCATCATCTGCGCCCAGGTCGCGAAGGCCTTCGGTGCGTCGCGCATCGTCGTCAGCGACCTGGTGCCGGAGCGCCGTGCGCGGGCCCTGGAGTACGGCGCCACCGAGGTCGTCGACCCCACCGCCGTGTCTGTCGCGTCCGACATCGTCCCCGTCGACGCGTTCATCGACGCCAGCGGTGCACCCCGAGCGGTGTCGGACGGCATCAAGGCGGTCGGTCCGGCGGGTGCCGCGGTGCTGGTCGGGCTCGGCAACTCCGAGATGACGCTGCCGGTCGAGCACATCCAGAACCTCGAGGTCACGGTCACCGGGATCTTCCGGTACACGAACACGTGGCCGGTCGCCATCGAGCTGGTCGCGTCCGGCCAGGTCGACCTCGACTCGCTCGTCACCGGTCGCTTCGGGCTCGACGACGTCCGCGAGGCCCTCGAGAGCGACACCGACCCGGAGTCGCTCAAGTCCGTCGTCTACCCCGGCGGCGTCCCGGCCTGAGCGACCTGCGCGTCGTCCGGTGCGGGCTTCGCCAGCCTGGGCCGAGTTGCCAGCCTGGTGCGGCCTTGCAGCCGGGCACGGTGCGTGGAAGCTCGCACCGGGTGGCGACGCGCGCACGGTGCGGACAGGAGGCGCGGGGCCAGGCCGCCCCGCGCCTCCCGTCCGGCACGTGACCCGGAACGGGGCCACCGCCGCGTCACCGGGACGCGCTACGGTTCGCGCATGACCGCTTCACCGGCCGCCGTCGTGCCACAGCGCACCGACCGGCGCGCGCTCGTCTCCTGGGCGCTCTGGGACTGGGGTTCCGCCGCGTTCAACGCGGTCGTCACCACCTTCGTCTTCAGCACGTACCTGGCCAGCCGGGCGTTCGTGGACCCGGCGCTCGTCGCCGACACGTCCGCGGCCGGCAAGGCGATCGTGGAGCGCGAGCTCGCGCACAACGCGGCCGTCGTGTCCACCGCACTGACCATCGCGGGCATCGTCGTGGCCCTGGTGGCACCGGCCATGGGGCGGCTCGCGGACTCGTCAGGGCACCGCCGCCGGTCCGTCCTCATCGCCACGATCGGCGTCGCGCTGTCGATCGGCGGCATGGTCTTCGTCGCGCCGAGCCAGCCGTACCTGCTGCTCGGCGCCGCCCTGCTCGGCATCGGCACCGTCGCCTACGAGATCGCGAGCGTGGGCTACAACGCCATGATCGGGCAGGTCGCCTCCGGGGAACGCACCGGCCGGGTCTCCGCCATCGGGTGGGCGGCCGGGTACTTCGGCGGGATCGTGCTGCTCGTGGTGCTGCTCGTGCTCTGCATCCAGGACTTCCGGGGCGACGGGGTCGTCGGCGGACTCCTGCAGCTGCCGGCCACCGTCGCCACGGGGCAGTGGGACGTCCGCGTCGCGATCGGCATCGCCGCCGTCTGGCTGGCCGTCAGCTCGATCCCGCTGTTCCTCACCGTGCCCGAAGCGGTGCCCGACCGCACCCGCGGCGGCGGCGTGTTCAGTGCCTACGCCGACCTCGGCCGGGACATCGCGCGGCTGTGGCGCGAGCGCCGCAACGTCCTCGCCTTCCTGCTCGCCAGCGCGGTGTTCCGCGACGGCGTCGGGGCCGTCTTCACGTTCGGCGGGATCGTCGCCGCGCAGGTGTTCGGGTTCACGCCGTCGCAGGTCATCCTGTTCGCCATCGCCGCGAACGTCGTGGCCGGCATCGCGACGTTCGTCTCCGGACGCCTCGACGACCGGTTCGGGTCGCGTTCGCTCATCATGGTCTCGCTCGTCGGCCTCGCCGTGTGCGGGGTCGGGGTCTTCGCCGCCGGCAACGAGACGCAGTGGTTCTGGGTGCTCGGACTGACCCTCGCCGTGTTCGTCGGCCCGGTGCAGTCGTCGTCCCGCGCCTACCTGGCGCGGCTGGCGACCCCCGGCCGCGAGGGCGAGCTCTTCGGCCTCTACGCCACCACCGGCCGGGCCGCGTCGTTCCTCGCGCCGGCGCTGTTCGGCGTGGCGGTGACCGTCGGTGGATCGACCCGGTTCGGGATCCTCGGCGTGGTCGTCGTGCTCATCGCCGGGCTGGTGCTGATGGCGTTCGTCAAGCGGGAACCGCAGGGCGCGCGGGCCTGATCCACGGCGGGCCGTCGGCGCGGCCTGGAGGCGCGGTGCCGGTCCGTCCACAGGCTGCGGTTCTGCGCACGGTTCCCCACAGGGCCGTGGTCAGGTCGGGCGGCCCGGGCTGCGGTGCGCCAGGATGGGTGCATGACCGACCAGCGCATCGCCGTCGTCGTCCTCGCCGCCGGGCAGGGCACGCGCATGAAGTCGTCCACTCCCAAGGTGCTGCACCGGCTCGCCGGACTGCCGCTCATCGGGCACGTCCTGCGCACCGCGTCGTCCCTCAGCCCCGAGCACGTCGCCGTCGTCGTGCGGCACGAGCGTGACCTCGTCGCGGCCGAGGTCGTCGAGCGCGCACCCGACGCGATCGTCGTCGACCAGGACGACGTCCCCGGCACCGGCCGCGCGGTCGAGGTGGCGGTCGAAGCACTGCCCGCCGACTTCGACGGCGCCGTCGTGGTGCTGTCCGGCGACGTCCCGCTGCTCGACGCCGCATCGCTCCGGCTCCTCGTCGACGCCCACGTCGGCGGCGGCAACGGGGCGACCTTCGTGAGTGCGATCGCCCCGGACCCGACCGGTCTCGGACGGATCGTGCGGGATGCCTCCGGCGCCTTCGTCAGCGTCGTCGAGCACAAGGACGCGACGGCCGAGCAGCTGACCATCACCGAGGCGAACGCGGGCATCTACGCGTTCGACGTGGCGCACCTCCGTGCCGCGCTGCCGTCGCTCACCACGGCGAACGCCCAGGGCGAGAAGTACATCACCGACGCCCCCGCGCTGATCAGCGAGCGCGGCGGGCGCATCGACGTGGTCACCCTGACCGATCCGTGGCTCGTCGCCGGCATCAACGACCGTGCGCAGCTCTCCGACGCCGCGCGGGAACTCAACGCCCGCATCGTCCGCCGCCACCAGCTCGCCGGCGTCACCGTGCAGGACCCGGCGACCACCTGGATCGACCTCGACGTCACCATCGAGCCCGACACCGAGGTCCTGCCGGGCACCCAGCTCATCGGCGCCACCGCGATCGCCGCCGGAGCCGTCGTCGGGCCGGACACCACACTCCGCGACACCGAGGTCGGGGCCCGCGCCACCGTGAACCGCGTCGACGCCACCCTCGCCGTGATCGGGGACGGCGCCTCGGTCGGCCCGTTCGCCTACCTGCGGCCGGGCACGATCCTCGGAGACGACGGCAAGATCGGCACCTTCGTCGAGACGAAGAACGCCCGGATCGGTCGCGGCAGCAAGGTCCCGCACCTGTCCTACATCGGCGACGCCGAGGTGGGCGAGGACTCGAACATCGGCGCGAACACCATCACCGCGAATTACGACGGCGTGCACAAGCACCGCACCGAGGTCGGCTCGAACGTCCGTACAGGCTCGCACAACGTGTTCGTCGCCCCCGTTAGGATTGGTGACGGTGCGTACACCGGCGCCGGGACCACCGTCCGCAAGGACGTTCCGGCAGGATCGCTCGCGATCAGCTACGCCCCACAGCGCAACACCGACGGATGGGTCGAGGAACACCGACCCGGCACACCGGCGGCCGAGGCTGCTCGGCTCGCGAACGGCGAATAGATCCCGGCGACCACCCGTCGCCGACATCGACCCCTCGTGGGTCAGGGAGTGAGCACCGCACTTGTCCGGAATCAAGACAACCGGCCAGAAACGACTCGTCCTCGTCTCGGGGCGAGCACACCCGGCGCTCTCTGCCGAGATCGCGGAGGAGCTCGGGGTCGACCTCGTGCCGACCGATGCCCGGACCTTCGCGAACGGTGAGCTCTACGCCCGCTTCGACGAGTCGGTCCGTGGCTGCGACGCCTTCGTCATCCAGTCGCACACCGCGCCGATCAACGAGTGGCTCATGGAGCAGCTCATCATGGTCGACGCGCTGAAGCGTGCCTCGGCGAAGCGCATCACGGTCGTGGCACCGTTCTACCCGTACGCCCGTCAGGACAAGAAGGGCCGTGGCCGCGAGCCGATCTCGGCCCGCCTCGTCGCCGACCTGTTCAAGGCCGCCGGCGCGCACCGCATCATGAGCGTCGACCTGCACGCCGCGCAGATCCAGGGCTTCTTCGACGGCCCCGTCGACCACCTGTTCGCCATGCCGGTGCTGCTCGAGCGCTTCCGTCAGATCCTCGACCCGAAGACGCTCACCGTCGTGTCGCCCGACATGGGCCGCGTCCGTGTCGCCGACATCTGGTCCGAGAAGCTCGGCGCCCCGCTCGCCATCATCCACAAGCGCCGTGACCCGCTCGTGCCGAACCAGGTCTCGGTGCACGAGATCGTCGGTGACGTCAGCGGCCGCGTGTGCCTGCTCGTCGACGACCTCATCGACACCGGCCGCACGATCGCCAAGGCTGCCGAGGCGCTCAAGAACGCCGGTGCCACCGGTGTCGTCGTCGCCGCGACCCACGCCGTCTTCTCCGACCCGGCGACCGAGCTGCTGCAGAGCGAGTTCATCGACCGCGTGGTCGTGACGGACACCCTGCCCCTGCCGATGGACAAGCGCTGGGACCGCCTCGAGGTCCTGCCGATCGCCCCGCTCATCGCCCGTGCCATCCACGAGGTCTTCGACGACGGCTCGGTGACGTCGATGTTCGACGGCGCAGCGTAGCGGAGCCGTCGAACCATGGGCACAGCCGACGGCGCAGGACCATCTCCGCGACGTGACGTGTCCCGTCGCCCGTGGTGACCCATCCCGCGCGTGACGCCCTCGCGGCCCGGCTCCGGGCCGCGGGGAGCGTCTTCGCCGAGGACGAAGCCGACCTGTTGCTCGAGGCCGGTGACGGTGAGCCGGTGCGACTCCGCACCCTCGTGCAGCGTCGGCTGGCCGGTGAGCCGCTCGAGTACGTGCTCGGCTGGGCCGCCTTCGACGAGCACCGCATCCGGGTGACCCCCGGCGTCTTCGTGCCGCGAGCCCGCACCACCGTCGTCGTCGAGCAGGCTGCGCGTCGGCTGCAGCGCTACGACCGCGTGGTCGACCTGTGCTGCGGCGCCGGCGCGATCTCGGTCGCCCTGTTCGGCCGCGTCGGCGCGCTCGACCTCGTCGCCACCGACATCGACCCGGACGCCGTCGACGTCGCAGCCGAGAACATCGGCGACCGCGGCATCGTCGTCGCGGGTGACCTGTTCGCGCCGCTGCCCGATCGGTTCCGCAGCGCCGTGGCGGTCATCGCGGTGAACGCCCCCTACGTGCCCACGGCCTCGATCGAACTCATGCCGACCGAGGCCCGCGAGCACGAACACCGCGTCGCCCTCGACGGAGGTGTGGACGGCCTCGACCTGCACCGCCGGATCGCCTCGGGTGCGGGGGAGTGGCTCCGTCCCGGTGGCGCCGTGGTCATCGAGGTGTCCGAGGCCCAGGCCGAGGCGTCCGCCGCTGCCTTCACGGCCGCGGGCTTCTCCACCGTGGTCGAGCGGGACGCCGAGGTCGACGGCACCTGCGTCGTCGCGACCCGGCCTGCCTGACCACTGCCTGCCTGACCCTGGCTTTCCCGCCGAACCCCGGCGTCGAGCGGTCACGACATGCCGCTCAGGTTCGCTGGGGCGGCACGAAGTGTCGCCTGGGCGTCCGCGAACCGACGCTTTCGGTACCCCCGGCGTGACGCACGTGGCGTGTCGCGCGACCAGGGCGAGGGGCGGGGCGGGCTGGCACCGGGCCTCCAGGCCGTCGGGTGACCGGAGCGCGCCGGCGGCGGGCGGTCACGACATGCCGCTCAGGTTCGCCGAGGTGGCACGAAGTGTTGCCTGCGCGCCCACGGACCGACGCTTTCTGCCACCTCGACGGCAATCAGCGGGCGTGTCGCAGACCCACTCCCGGACGGTCAGCGCGCGTCGACCGTGACCGTGTGCCAGCCCGTCGCACCATTGGGCGCCGGCGGCCGGTCCACGCTCGTCTGCACCTCGCCGTCCGCACTGGTCGCGCGCACCTCGATGCGGTGTGAGCCGGCGACCGGCGTCCACCGCACCACCCACTGTCGCCAGGTGTCCGCAGAGACCGAGTCGGCGAGTTCGGCGCGCTGCCAGTCGCCGCCTCCGACGCGGACCTCGACGGCCTTCACGCCCTTGTGCGGCTGCCACGCGACCCCGGCGATCGCCACCGGCCCGCCCGCGGTCACCGTCGACCCGTTCCGCGGGGTGTCGATGCGGGACTCGAGCTTGACCGGGCCCCGCTCCGACCAGCCGCGCGGGGTCCAGTAGCCCTGCGCGTCGGCGAAGCGGGTGACTTCGAGCTCGGTGACCCACTTCGTCGCCGAGACGTACCCGAACAGGCCCGGCACGACCATCCGCACCGGGAACCCGTGCTCGGTCGGCAGGGGCTCGCCGTTCATCCCGACCGCGAGCAGCGCCGCGGTGCCGTCGTCCTGCAGCACGTCGAGCGGGGTGCCGGCGGAGAACCCGTCGATGCTCCGTGAGAGCACCATGTCGGCGTCACCCGCCGGACGTGCCCGGGCGAGGAGCTCCCGGATGGGGTAGCCCAGCCAGCGGGCCGTGCCGATGAGGTCACCGCCGACCTCGTTCGACACGCAGCTCAGGGTGGCCACGTGCTCCTCGAGCGGCAGTGCGAGCAGCTCGTCCCACGTCAGCGTGATCTCCTGCTCGACCGCACCGTGGATGCGGAGCGACCAGTCGGCGGGATCGACCTGCGGCACGCGCAGCGCCGTGTCGATCCGGTAGAAGTCGGCGTTCGGCGTGATGTACGGGGTGATGCCGTCGACGTCGAGCGACGCACCCGCGGGGACCGCCGGTGCAGGGGTCGCCGCGGCGGGCAGCCGGATGGCCCGCCTGGCAGCAGCGGCCGCCTGCATCGCGGACGACCCCAGCCGGGAGGCGGTGCCCACCACGACCGCGACGGTCGCCGTCGCGACGCCCCAGACCAGGAACGTCCGGCGCTCCGTCGACGCGGGTCGCGGTGCCGCCGTCGGCACGGTCGCCGCGGCCTCCCACCGGCGCAGCCGCTGGAGCAGCAGGCGCAGGACGACCACCGCTGCCGCGATGCCGAGGACCGTCGGGGCGCCGTCGAGCGTCCCGCTGCCCGAGCGGGTGCTGACGGCCAGCAGGGCCAGCACACCACCGGCGGCGAACACGAGGGCACCGAAGGGTGGGCGCACACGTTCGAGTACACCGGCCCCGGCACTGATCGCGATGACGATCACCGTCATGAGCACGAACAGGGCGACCTTGTCCCCGGTGCCGAACACGGCGACCATGAAGTCCTTCGCACCCGGCGGAGCGAGGTCGATGACGGCGGACCCGACTGCGACCAGGGGGCTGCCCGCTCCGCCGAGCAGCAGCGCGCCGAACTCGGCCACACCGAGGAACGCGGCGGCGGCAACGACGCCGACGATCGCGGCGATCAGTGTCCAACGTCGGGTCGCAGGGCTGTCGGGCCCGCTCGGGCCGTCCGACGGACCCGCCGTCGATCGACCGATCGGTTCGTCCGTCGTCTCGGTGGTCACCGCCCGAGCGTAGGTCGCCCGGCCGCTCGTGGGCTGTGTGTGCGGGCTTCCCCGCGCGTTCATCGGGTTCGGCCAGCAGGTGGCGCGCGGCTCGTGGGAGGATCGGACCGTGCTGCAGCGTCCGGATGGTGTCCCGCGGTCCGGTCGTGCCCGCGGTGCACGGCGGACACCGATGTCTCCGGCACGTCGACTCGCCACCCTGCGCTGGGTGATCGTCGCCGTGTGGCTGGTCCTCCTGATCACCCGGATCGTCGTCGTCTCGACGGCGCCGGGTGTCGACCTCTCCTGGTACGGCATCGTCGAGTTCGGCGCGATCGCCCTCGGCGTCGTGGTCATCGTGGTCGCCGTCGTGCGGACCGCGACGGCACGGCGGCGGCAAGCGGACGAGGCTCTCGCGCTCGCCATCCGGCGGATCGACCCGACGGTGTGGCTCGTGCCGGCGGCGCCGACACCGGAACTCCGTGGCATCGTCGACGAGGTCCGTCCGGACACCCACCTCGGTTCGCGCGTGACCTGGGCCTTCGGCGCCACCGAGGCCTCCCTGTGGGAACTCGACGAACGGCGGGCGACCCGGCTGCTCGTGATCCGGTGGAGTCGTGTCGTGCACGTCGGACTCGAGGACGTGGCGGACGGCTTCGACGGCTCGGGGCAACTCGACGGTGCAGCAGCGGCAGGCGTCGCGGGGCGACCCGGCGGCTCGCCACGACCTGGCGGTTCCGGTGCTGCTCGCCGCGCGTGTGCGGTGGCGATCCACCACGTGCGACCGGACGACACCCCCGCCGTGGCGACCTTCTTCGTCCGGAGCGCCTCGGGTTCGCGTCGGCTGCTCGGGCGCGGTCCGCGGCTGGATCGACTCGTCGCCGACCTGGCACGGGAACGCATCGTCGCCTGACGCGGCGGAGGGCCCCGGGTTCAGCGAGGCCCTCCTGGCGATTCCCCGCACCGACCACGGTGGTCGGCAGGGGGCGCGGCAGCGGCAGCGGGCGCGGTCGTCAGTGCGTGGACGGCTCCTGCTCGACCTCGCGGCGGTCGTCGTCCGACCACAGCGTGTGGAAGGTGCCGTCCTTGTCGATGCGCTGGTAGGTGTGTGCGCCGAAGAAGTCGCGCTGGCCCTGGATCAGCGACGCCGGCAGCCGGTCGGACGCGAGCGAGTCGAAGTACGACAGCGCGGACGAGAAGCCCGGCGCGGGGACGCCCGACGCGGCCGCGATGCCGACGATGCGGCGCCAGGCGGCTTCGCCCTCGGCCACCGCGTTCGCGAAGTACGGGTCGACCAGCAGCGACTCGAGCTTCGGGTTCTCGGCGTACGCCTCGACGATGCGGTTCAGGAACTGGGCACGGATGATGCAGCCGCCCCGCCAGATCTTCGCGACGTTGCCGAGGTCGATGTCCCAGCCGTACTCCTTCGCCCCGGCGATGATGAGGTCGAACCCTTGTGCGTACGCGACGACCTTCGAAGCGTAGAGCGCCGCACGGACGTCGTCGGCGAAGGTGTCCGGCACCTCGGCGATCTGCGGACGGTTCTTGACCGACTGCTGCACGGCGGCACGCTGCGTCGGCTTCGACGACACCGCGCGGGCGAACACGGCTTCGCCGATGCCCGACACCGGGATGCCCAGACCCACGGCGTTCTGCACGGTCCAGACACCGGTGCCCTTCGAGCCGGCCGCGTCACGGATGACGTCGACGAGCGGCTTGCCGGTGTCGGCGTCGCGCTGCTTGAGGACCTCGCCGGTGATCTCGATCAGGTAGGACTCGAGGTCGCCCTTGTTCCACTCGTCGAAGACCTGCACCAGGTCCTGCACCGAGAGTCCGCCGACGCGACGGAGCAGGTCGTACGACTCGGCGATGAGCTGCATGTCGGCGTACTCGATGCCGTTGTGCACCATCTTGACGAAGTGCCCGGCGCCGTCGGTGCCGATGTGGGTCACGCACGGTTCGCCTTCGGCCACCGCGGCGATCGACTTGAGGATCGGCCCGAGCGTCTCCCAGGCCTCCTTCGAGCCGCCGGGCATGATCGACGGGCCCTTGAGCGCGCCCTCTTCACCACCGGAGATGCCGGTGCCGACGAAGTTCAGCCCCTTCTCGCGCAGGTCGTGCTCACGTCGGATGGTGTCGTGGAAGTTCGCGTTGCCGCCGTCGACGATGATGTCGCCCGGTTCGAACCGTTCGGCGAGCTGCCCGATCACGGCGTCGGTGCCCTTGCCGGCCTGCACCATGATGATGGCCGTCCGGGGCTTCGACAGCGAGGCGACGAACCCGTCGATGTCCTCGGACGCGATGAACCCGGCGTCGCCGTGCTCCTGGAGCAGCTCCTCGGTGCGGGCGTACGTGCGGTTGTAGACCGCGACCGTGTTGCCTTCGCGCGATGCGAGGTTGCGGGCGAGGTTCGAGCCCATCACTGCGAGTCCGACGACTCCGATGTTCGCCTGACCGTTGTTGTCTGCCACGAGGGTCTCCTTTGTCCTGACGTTGGCGCCCAACCTACGACCGGTGGTCTGGGACCGCACAGGTGTTCCGGGAACTGGGGACCAGAGTTCACCGGATCAATACTGTGGAGGGATGAGCGAGCTCGCTGTCCACCCGCCCGTCCTCGTGATGGGGGTCTCCGGCTCCGGCAAGTCCACCATCGGCCTGGCGCTCACCGACGCCCTGGTCGCGCAGGGCGAACCGTGCGTCTTCGTCGACGCCGACGACCTGCACCCGGTCGCCAACAAGGAGAAGATGCGGCAGGGCATCCCGCTCACCGACGAGGACCGTTGGCCGTGGCTCGACGCCTGCGCCGAGCGGATCGCCGCGGTCGAATCGGACGGCTCCCGGTGCGTGATGGCGAACTCGGCGCTCAAGCGCGCCTACCGGGACCGTCTGCGCGAGTCGGCGCCGGGTCTCGTCATCGCCTTCCTCGACGGGTCTCGCGACCTGATCGCCGAACGGCAGTCCCACCGCCAGCACGAGTACATGCCGACGACGCTGCTCGACTCGCAGTTCGCGACTCTCGAGCGGCCGCAGCACGACGAGGCCGCCGTCGCGGTGTCGATCGACGGATCGGTCGACGCCACCGTGCAGGAGATCCTCGCCGCGCTCGCGGTCACCACCGACTGACGAGCGTCGACGACTTGCGACGGATCCTGGCGGTTCCTCCACAGGGCGCAGCACGGCCGTCGCCATCCCCAACCGATCCCCGGTCCCGTCTACTTCGAGGCGGACGCTCGTACCGTCGTTCCATGACCACGATCACTGCAGCCCGTTCAGATACCACTCTTGGTACCATCGACCCCATGGCCATGACCCTCCGACTCGACGATGCCGAGGCAGCGGCGTTGCGCAAGCGTGCTGACCTCGAGGAGCGCTCGATGCAGGAAGTCGCCCGCGCCGCCATCCGCGAGTACGTCGAGCAGCACAGCCGCAGCGATCTGATCGACGGCGTCCTCGACCGAGAACTCCCGCGCTACGCAGAGGCGCTCGAACGACTCGGCAAGTGATCCACCTCACGACCGACGAGGCGTTGCACGTCGCTCGTCGGACCCTGGGGGCTGACTACGCGATCCGCGACGTCGGACTGCTCGAGGCGGCGGTCGCGCGACCCGCCGCGTCGGTGGGCGGGAACGATGCCTACCCGACGCTGGTCGAGAAGGCGGCGGCGCTCGTCCACTCCGCCGTCCGGAACCATGCCCTGGTCGACGGCAACAAGCGCCTCGGGCTGATGCTGCTCGTGGTCTTCCTCGGCGTGAACGGGGTCCGGCTCCACGCCTCGAACGATCAGGCGTACGACTTCATCGTCGCGATCGCCGAAGGGGAACTCGATGCCGTACCGGAGATCGCTGCGGCTCTGAGCTCGATGGTCTCGGACGCCTGAACGGCCGCTTGGACGGGGAACGGTCAGCGATCAGCGGCGCACCGCACTGATCGCCCCGTGCGGCCGGTGCCCCGGGTCCGTGCGGGTGTGGACGTCCACCACGTCGAAGCCCGCTTCGTCCAGCAGCGCCGCCAGGGACGCGACCGGCCAGCGGTAGGCGGTGACGACCGCGTGGTCGAAGGCTTCTACCGCGTCGCCCTCGAAGAACCCGAGCAGCAACCCACCGCCGGGGGTGAGCACCCGACGGAACTCGTCGAGTGGCCCACCGATCCGCGACGGTTCGTGGTGGATCACCGCGTACCAGGCCAGGACCCCGTCGACGCTGCCATCCGCGAGCGGGAGCGCGTCGAGCGACCCGACCCGGAAGTCGACCGAGGCGCCGTGCGTCCGTCGTGCGTGCTCGACGAACTCCGGCGCCGCGTCGATGCCGCTGACCCGGTGCCCCTGCCGTGCGAGGTGCGCCGTCCAGTGACCGGGGCCGCACCCGGCGTCGACCAGGGCACCGCTCTGACCTGCTGCCCAGGCGTCGACGAGGGCTCGGTCGTCGGGGTGGACGGCGCCCATCGACCCGAGCAGCGCCGCGTACTCGTCGGCCCGAGCGCTGTACGCCGCCGTCACCCGCTCCGTCATGCGCCCGACCGTACCGCCGCAGCGCCGAACCGGGCGAGGTTCCGTGTTCCGTGCGACCCGGCACCCTCGCACCGAGAACGGAACCTCGCACCACGCAGCAACACCGCGCCGCAGCGCCGCCGCAGCAACGCACCGCACCCGCCCGCGTCAGAGCTTGAACGTCGCCCGCGGGATGTCGGACACGATGCGCCGGGCGGTGCGGACGGCGTCCTCCTCGGAGACCTGGTGCGTGACCACGAGCGACGCCAGGTACGCTGCGTCCGCCCGCCGCGCCATGTCGTGCCGCGCGGGGATGGAGCAGTACGCGCGGGTGTCGTCGATGAACCCGGAGGTCTTGGCGAACGACGCGGAGTCGGTGACGGCCGACCGGTAGCGCCCGATGGCCGCGGGCGTGTCGATGAACCACCACGGCGCGCCCGCGTACACGGCGGGGTAGAAGCCCGCGAGCGGCCCGATCTCGCGCGAGAAGACGGTCTCGTCGACGGTGAAGAGCACCAGGTGGAACCCGGGAGCGGTCCCGAAGGACTCGAGCAGCGGTCGGAGCGGCTCGGTGAAGGACCCGACGGCCGGCAGGTCGTGCCCGGTGTCCGGCCCGAAGCGCTCGAGCGTCGGGGTGTGGTGGTTCCGGATCACCCCGGGGTGCAGCTGCATGACGAGACCGTCCTCGACGCTCATCTCCGCCCAGCGGTACAGCATGTCGTGCCGGTACGCCGTCGCCTCGGCCTCGGTGACCGACGACGCATCGCGCAGCGCCGCAGCGTGGATGCGTTCCCGCTCGCTCGACGGCAGGGGAGCGGAGCCCGCGTCGAGCACCCCGGTGTCCGTGGCGGTGGCGCCGTGCTGGATGAAGTACTGGCGACGTGCGCGGAGAGCCGCCAACAGCCCTGCGTGGGTGCCCGTGTCGATGCCGGCGGCGTCGCCGATCGACGCGACCACGGGCCTCCAGTCCGACCGCGTCGGGTCGAACACGGCGTCCGCGCGGAACGTGGGGAGCACCCGGCCGGTGAAGCCGGGGTCCGCCGCGAGCTGCGCGTGCGCAGCGAGGTCGTCCGCCGGGCCGTCCGTGGTGGCGAGGACCTCGATGCCGAAGGCGTCGAAGAGCGCGCGTGGTCGGAAGGCGGGGGTCGCCAGCAGGCCGGCGATGTGGTCGTACTGGTCGTCCGCGTTCGCGGCGGACGGCGCCTGGTCGAGCCCGAACACGTCGTGCAGCTCCGTCTCGAACCAGTAGCGCACGGGGGTCCCGAGGAAGTCGTCCCAGTGCTCCGCCAGCTGCCGCCAGACGGCGCGGCCTGGCGGCGTCGGCTCAGCGGCGTCGCGCCAGCGATGCGCCGACGCCGCCGGGCGAGCCTGCGAGCCCGGGCGGGGCCCCGACAGGTCCGCGCGTCCGAGCGCGGCCAGGTCCACCCCGTTCGCGTGCAGCAGGCGGAGCACGTAGTGGTCGGGCGTGATGAGCAGCGACGCGGGGTCGCTGAACGGCTGGTCCGAGGCGATCAGCGCCGCATCGACGTGCCCGTGCGGCGAGATGATCGGGGCGTCCTTGACCGCTTCGTACACGGTGCGTGCCACGGCTCGCGCTCCGGGGTCGGCGGGGAACAGCCGGTCAGGGTGCGGCGCGAGCCGGGTGGTGGTGCTGGTGCGGGTCATCATCGACTCCTTCGGGTGTGGCGAGTTCGCCGGTGGCGAGTGCGGGGGTTGCTCGTGCGGGATCAGTCGGTGCCGGCGCGGGGCGCCAGCGCGGTCGACTCGCGCACGGTCAGGTGGGTGGGCAGGGCGACGGCGCCGGACATGTGCTCCCCGGGCAGTTCGTCGGCGGGCAGCGCGCCGAGCCGTCCGAGCAGCATCCGGATCGCGACCCGGCCGGCCCGCTCGATCGGCGAGGTCATCGTGGTGAGCGGCGGGTTGCAGAAGTCGGCGCCGAAGATGTCGTCGCAGCCCACGATGCTCATGTCCTCGGGGACGCGGACCCCGCGCTCCCGCAGCCGGGCGAGCATCCCGATGGCGATCAGGTCGTTGAAGGCGATGCACGCGGTCGCGCCGGCGTGCACGGCGGCGTCGGCGGCCGCGGCACCGGAGTCGACGAAGGGTGCGTGCGGCCCGACCCGGGCGACGCGGATCCCCAGGCGCTTGGCGACCTGCACGAGCGCGCGCCATCGACGCTCGTTCGACCACGAGCTGTCCGGCCCGGCGACGTACAGGATCTCCCGGTGTCCCAGCGACACCAGGTGCTGCACCGCCTGCTCCACCCCGCCGGGGGTGTCGATGAGCACCGAGGGCACGCCGGTGGGCCGCCGGTTCACGACGACCAGGGGGATCCGCTCGGCGAACCGTGCGATCTGCGCGTCGGACAGGCGTGACGCCGTGAGCACGACCCCGTCGGCCTTCGCCCCCACGGCGGTGAGTGCGGCCATCTCGGCGTCGGCGGACTCCTCGGTGTCGACGAGCAGCTGCGTCCAGCCGGCCCCGGCGAGCTGGTGCTGGGTGCCCCGGATGACGTCGAAGTAGAACGGGTTCGTGATGTCGGACACGAGCACGGCGACGGCGCGGGTGCGCCCGGACGTCAGCGCCCGGGCCTGCGAGTTGGCGACGTAGCCGAGTTCGCGGGCTGCACGCTGGATGCGCTCCTGTGTGACGGGGTTGACCCGGTCGGGCAGGGACAGGGCGCGGGAGACGGTGGACGCGGCGACCCCGGTGGCGTCGGCGATGTCGCGGATGGTGACGCGACGTGCGGCACCAGCGGCGGCGCCGGCAGCGCGAGCACCAACGGCGGCGCCCGCGCCAGCGGCGCCACCAGCAGCGCCTGCGGCACCGCCCGTGCGCCCGCCGCCGTCCGTCGAGAGGTCCTTCACGAGGCCGAACGTATTCGCGTCTGGCAACAAGTGGCAACCGGTTGCCGCATGTTGCCAACGGCGGAACAGTGGTGCCACCGAGCAGCGCCGCTCGGAGGAGGTCTCGAGGAGGAAACCCCCGTGAAGACGCGAAGACTGCAAGTCCGCACCCTCGTCGGTGCCGTCGCCGTGGTTGCCCTCGCCGCACTGTCCCTGCAGGGATGTGCCGTGGTGAACGGCAGCGGCGACGACCCGAACACCCTCCGCGTGATGATGGGCGCGGACACCACCTACCCCAAGGAACGCAAGCAGTGGCAGCGGGAGACCGCCGCCGAGTTCAAGCGCACGACCGGGGCCGACGTCCAGTGGGAGACCTACTCGTCCGCGCAGGAGGAGTTGACCGCGATCCAGACGAGCGTCATCTCCGGGCAGGGCCCCGACGTCTACGCGATCGGCACGACGTTCACCCCGACCGCGTACGCCACCGGTGCCTTCGTCGAGATGGGCGCGAAGGAGTGGGACGCGATCGGCGGCAAGGACCAGTTCGACCCCGCGTCGTTCGGCATCTCCGGTCCGAGTGCGTCGAAGCAGATCGGGATCCCGTTCGCCAGCCGTCCGTTCGTGATGGCGGTGAACAAGGACCTGCTCGCGAAGGCCGGCATCACCGACATGCCCACGACGTGGGACGAGCTGACCGCCGACGCGAAGGCCACCACGGGTGACGGACGCCACGGCATGGCGATCGCCTACGCCGACGGCTTCGACCCCTGGAAGTTCGTGTGGGGGATGGCCCAGAACGCCGGCAACACGATCGTCGACGGCTCGAAGGCCGAGATCGACAGCGAGGCCGTCGAGAACGCCTACCGCACCTACTTCGACTGGGTGACGAAGGACGGTGTCGTCGACCCGGCCGCGATCGGCTGGAACAACGCCCAGGCCCTCGCGCAGTTCACCGAGGGCAAGGCGGCGTTCTTCCCGATGACGACCACCACCGCCATCAACTCGTTCCAGGACACCAAGGTCGACGGCAAGTACGAGTTCGCGCTGCTGCCGACCGTCCCGCCGGGTGCGACGGAACGTCCGTCCGACGGCATCGAGGCCGCCAGCATCCTGTCCGGCGACAACTGGGTCGTCGCCGACTACGGCACGAAGCAGGAGCTGTCGTTCGCGTTCGTCAAGCAGCTCAGCGCCCCGAAGGCCCAGCTCGAGTACTACGACCTGTTCGGCAACCTGCCGACCAACGCGTCCGCCGCCGCCGACCTGGCGGCCGACAACCCGCAGCTCAAGCCGATCATCGACGCCGGCCGCCTGTCCAAGCCGACCGCGTTCACCGGCGCCTGGTCCGACATCCAGCTCGCCCTGGTCGACGTGGTCGTGCAGTCGATCCCGTCGCTGAAGTCCGGCGAGGTCACCGACGACCAGCTCCGCAAGCGACTGCAGGACGCCCAGAAGGACGCCCAGGCAACCCTCGACCGTCAGAAGAACGGAGGTCTGTGATGACCAGCACGCAGACCAGGCCCCGCACCGACGCGGCGCCGCCCCGGCCGGTCCGCCCCGCCGGCAAGACGCCCCTCTACAAACGCGAGCGCCCGCTGTGGATGCTCCTGCCCGGCGGGGTCCTCATGCTCGCCGTCATCGTGGTGCCGCTCCTGGTGGGCTTCTGGATCGCGATGCTCGACCTCGACCAGTACACGCTCCGCCAGTGGTTCAGCGCCCCGTTCGTCGGGCTGGCCAACTTCACCGAGGCGTTCACGAACTCGCCGCTGCTGCACTCCATCTGGATCTCGGTGTCGCTGTCGGTGCTCGTCACGGCCGTGACCGTGCCGATCGGGGTCGCCGCCGCGATCTCGACGCAGAACCGGTTCCCCGGTCGCGGGCTCGTCCGTTCGATCTACCTGATCCCGTACGTGCTCCCCGCGTTCGTCGTCGGCACGTTCTTCCGCACGATGCTCCAGCCGCAGGGGGTCGTGAACTCGATCCTGCACACCGACGTGCTGTGGCTGAACGGCTCGGCGTCGTACTGGGCGCTCGCCGGCGTGATGATCTGGACGAGCTGGCCCTTCGTCTACCTGCTGTCCCTGGCCGGGCTGCAGGCCGTGGACAACGAGGTGCACGAGGCCGCCGCGCTCGACGGGGTGACCTGGTGGGCGAAGCTGCGGTACATCATCTTCCCGTACCTGCGCGGACCCCTCAGCCTCGCGGTGATCATCTCGATCCTGCACAACATCAACAACTTCACGCTGCCGTTCGTCCTGTTCGGCATCCCGCTGCCGTCCAGCGTCGAGGTGATGCCCGTCCTGACGTACATCGCGAGCTTCCAGTCGTTCCGCTTCGGCCTGTCCGCAGCGATGGCGATCTGCTCGCTCGTGATCGTCGCGATCCCGCTGTTCGTCTACCTGCGGGCGGTCAAGCTCGACACCGGCGACGACGCCGGCCCCAACCGGAAGCAGCGTCGCGCCGACCGCGCCACGCTCGCCGCCGCCCCGACCGCCGCCGACATCGACGGAGCACGCGCATGACCACCCCGAGCACGTCCTTCAGCACCCGCACCCGCCCCACCGCGACGCTCACCGAGAGCATCACGACCGGCAACAGCGGGCGACGGAACAAGCGCCCCTACGACACCGACGTCACCCGGCTGCTGCCGCGCTGGCTGCTCGTCACCGTCATCGCGGTGATCATCGCGTTCATCGCCGTCCCCGTGCTCTACATCCTGTTCGGCTCGGTGAACTCCGACGTCGCCGTCGCCCGTGGCGAGTACTTCCCGTCCGAGTTCACGCTGTCGAACTACGTCGAGATCTGGTCCACCGTCGCCCTCGGCGAGGGACTGGTGAACTCGATGCTCACCGCCGGTGCCGTCGCCGTCGCGAGTGCCGCGCTCGCCGTGTCCACGGCCTACGTGCTCGTCCGGTTCCGGTTCCTCGGGCGCCTGACCATCCTGCGTGGGCTCCTCGCCCTGCAGTCGATCCCCGGCACGCTCCTGCTCCTGCCGGTCTTCGTGGTGTTCTCGAACATCGCCAGCGCCACCGGCGTGCAGATCATCGGCACCCGCTGGGGCCTGTTCGTCACCTACCTGACCTTCGCCCTGCCGTTCTCGACGTGGGTGATGGTCACGTACCTGCGCGGCCTGCCGAAGGAACTCGAGGAAGCGGCGCGCATCGACGGCGCCAGCTCCACGAAGATCCTGACGAAGATCGTGCTCCCGCTGTCGTGGCCGGGCATCGTCGTGTCCGCGATCTTCGCCTTCCTGCTCGGCTGGAACGACGTCCTGTTCTCCACGATCATGACGACCCCGAACACCCGGACCGTCGCCGTGGTCCTGCAGGTGCTCGGCACCACCCAGGAGGGCGGCGCGGTCCCGATCTACGGCCAGATGATGGCCGCCTCGATCGTCTGCGCGGTCCCCGTCGTCGCCCTGTACCTGATCTTCCAGCGCTACCTGGTCGGCGGGCTCACCGCCGGCTCCGTCAAGTAGGCCGCAACCCAGAACCGGACTGGAGGCCCGTGGCGGCCCCGCCACGCGCCTCCAGTCCGAACGAAAGGACACCATGACCGACCAGCCCAGTTGGGAACTCTCCGGTTTCGGCGACGAGATCGACGCCGACCCGGTCGTCCAGGTCGCGGTCCTCCAGGCGCTCGGCGCGAGCGCCATCGAGGTCCGCAGCGCCTGGGGCGTCAACGTCGTCGACCTCGACGAGGACCAGCTCGCCGGACTCCACCGGCTGCTCGACGAGCGCGGGCAGACCGTGTCCGCGATCGCCTCGCCGATCGGCAAGGTGCCCGTCGACGAACCCGTCGAGCACGAGGTGTCGCGGCTCGCCCGTGCGATCCGTGCCGCGCACGCCCTCGGCACGACGAACATCCGGATCTTCTCGTTCTGGTTCGAGGGCCGCACGCCCGACGACGTCCGCGACGACGTCCTCGTCCGGATGCGGGCGCTGGCCGACCTCGGCGAGCGCGAAGGGGTGACCCTGCTGCACGAGAACGAGAAGGACATCTACGGTGACGTCCCCGCGCGGGTGCTCGACATCGTCGAGAGCGTCGGTTCGTCCGCGCTCCGCCTGGCCTGGGACAACGCGAACTACGTGCAGTGCGGCGTCCGGCCCTTCACCGACGGCTGGGAGCAGCTCGCCCCGTACGTCGACTACCTGCAGGTCAAGGACGCCCTCGCCGCCGACTCGTCGGTGGTGCCGGCGGGCGAGGGCGACGGCGAACTCATCGAGACCCTGACCGCCCTCCGGGACGCCGGGTACTCCGGGTACGCCTCGCTCGAGCCGCACCTCAGCGACTTCACCTCCCTCGGCGGGTTCTCCGGCCCCGCGGCCTTCGGTCGTGCCGGCCGCGCCTTCCGAACCCTCACCGACCAGATCGGAGTCACCCTGCGATGACCGAACCCACCAACCCGCTCCGCTTGGCCGTCGTCGGCACCGGTGTCATCGGACGCCACCACGCCACCGTCGCGGTGCACCACCCGGATCTGCAGGTCGTCGCCCTCGTCGACGCCGTGCCCGAAGCCGCCACGAGCGCGGCGGACGCGATCGAGGCGATGGGCGTCGACCGTCCGATCACGACGTCCACCATCGAGGAAGCGATCGAGCAGACCGACATCGACGTCGTCGCGATCTGCTCGCCGTCGGGCATGCACGTGCAGCTCGCCGAGGCCGCCCTGGCCGCCGGCAAGCACGTCGTCATCGAGAAGCCGCTCGACACCACGATGCCCCGGGCACGGCAGATCGCGGCGCTCGCGGCAGCCGCTCGTAACCGCGGGCTCGTCACGAGCGTCATCAGCCAGCACCGCTTCGACCCGGCGTCGGCAGCCGTCGCCCGGGCCGCGCACGACGGCGGGTTCGGCACCGTGACCTCGGGGCTCGCGAGCGTTGCCTGGTACCGGTCGCAGGGGTACTACGACTCCGGTGACTGGCGCGGCACCTGGGCGCTCGACGGCGGCGGCGCGGTGATGAACCAGGGCGTGCACACCGTCGACCTGCTCGTCTGGGCGCTCGGGCGTCCGGTCGAGATCTCCGCGCAGACCGGCCTGCTCGCCCACGACCGCATCGAGGTCGAGGACACCGCCGTCGCCACCGTCCGGTTCGACGGCGGGGCGCTCGGGGTCGTCCACTGCACGACCGCGGCGTACCCGGGGCTCTCCGCCCGGTACGCCGTGTACGGCACGCACGGTTCCGCCATCGTCGACGACGACCGGCTTGCGTACTTCCACATCGCCCCGGACACCGCCACGCTCGAGTCCGCGTCCACCACGTCGAACGCCACCGCGGTCGCCGGAGCGGTCGACCAGAAGGACCAGATCGTCCCGCCCGAGCACGTCGTCGGCGGCCCGGCTGAACCCGACCACTTCGCCGCGGGCCACGCTCGGCAGTACACGGACATCGTCGACGCGATCCGGCAGGGACGCGAACCGGGTGTCACCGTCGACGCGGCCCTCGTGTCGCTCGCCACCGTCCGCGGGCTCTACGTCAGTGCGACGCTCGGGCAACCCGTCCGCATCGACGACGTGATCGAGGGGAAGTACGACGATGTGGTGCCGGTCGTCGGCGGGGCTGATCGAGGGCAAGGCAGCGCCAGCCCAGCCGATGTGGTGCCGGTCGTCGGCACACCCGCCACCGCCACCGCGACCGAAGGAGCCACCCGATGAAGCTCTCCGTGTTCACCGCCTCGACCCCCGACTGGACTCCGTCCGAAGCCGCCGAGACCCTGGCCGCACAGGGCTGGGACGGCATCGAGTGGCGCATCGTCGACGACCGCCCGGCCGACGGCGCCGAGGTCCCCGCCGAGCGGTCGTTCTGGGCGGGCAACAACTCGACGTGGCAGTACACCGGCATCCGCGACCGGGTCGGTGAGATCGCCCGGGTCACCGACGCCGCCGGGCTCGAGTACTCGGGCATCGGCGGCTACCAGCCGGCCGCCGACCACGACGGTGTCGAGACGATGCTGCGCGTGACCAGCGAACTGGGTGCCCGGCAGGTCCGCGTCACGATGCCGAACTACCGGGCCGCGAAGGAACGCACCGGCGAGACCTACCCCGAGCTGTTCGACCGCACCCGCACCGACCTCGAGTGGGCGGCGGACCGCGCGGCCGAACTCGGCGTCAAGGTGTTGGTCGAGCTGCACCACATGACGATCACACCGTCGGCCTCCGCAGCACTGCGGCTCATCGACGGCCTCGACCCCGCACACGTCGGCGTCATCCACGACCTCGGCAACCTCGTGATCGAGGGGTACGAGGACCACCTCGCCGCGTTCGAACTGCTCGGGCCGTACCTGGCACACGCCCACGTGAAGAACGCCCGCTGGGTCGACACCGGCGACACCCGGGCCGACGGCAGTTCGATCTGGCAGCACGAGTGGGCACCCCTGCGCACCGGCCAGGCGTCGGTGTCCGAGTACCTCGACGCGCTCCGCCAGGTCGGGTACGACGGGTGGGTCACCATCGAGGACTTCTCCACCGACCTGCCGCTCGAGACCCGGACCGCCGACAACCTGACGTACCTCCGCTCCCTCGTCCCGGTGTCGGCATGACCGACCGGCGTCCGGGCATCGTCCACCTGGGGGTGGGTGCGTTCGCTCGTGCCCACCTCGCCTGGTACACCGCCCACACCTCGGGAGAGCCGTGGGGCATCACCGCCTTCACCGGCCGCTCGCCCGCGGCCGCGGACGCGTTGGCCGCGCAGGACTGCCGGTACACGCTGGTCACGCGAGCCGCGTCCGGCGACGGAGCCGAGGTGGTCGACACGATCGTGGCCGCCCACCCGGGCAGCGACGACACGGCCTGGAGGCACGTGGTCGCGTCCCCCGAGACGACCATCGTCACGCTGACGGTCACCGAGCAGGGCTACCGGCCCGGGTCGGACGTGCCGGCGCGGTTGGTCGCGGGGCTCGACGCCCGCCGTGCCGCTGGCGCCGGGCGCATCGCGCTGGTCAGTCTCGACAACCTCACGCACAACGGGGCGGTCCTCCGCGATGCCGTGCTCGACGCCGTCACGGACGACGACCTGCGCGACTGGATCGAGGTGAACGTCGCGTTCCCGAGCTCGATGGTCGACCGGATCACGCCCGCGACCACCGACGCCGACGTCGCGGACCTGTCGGAACTGCCGGGTGCGCTCGCCGGAGACCGAGTCCCCGTCGTCACCGAGCCGTTCGCCGAGTGGGTGCTCGAGGACGCCTTCGACGGCATCGACCGACCCGCGTGGCAGACGGCCGGCGTCCGGATCGTCGACGACGTCACCCCGTACGAGCAGCGGAAGCTCTGGCTGCTGAACGGCTCGCACTCGCTCCTCGCGTACCTCGGGCTCCAGCTCGGCCACGACACGGTGGCCGAGGCGATGGACGACCCGGTCTGCCGCACCGCCGTCGAGCAGCTGTGGGACGAAGCCGCGCTCGAGCTGCCGCTGCCCGAGGCCGAGGTCACCGACGCCCGCGCGGCCCTGGTCGAGCGGTTCGCCAACCCGCGCATCCGGCACACGCTGCGGCAGATCGCGTCCGGCGGTTCGCAGAAGCTGCCCGTCCGGGTCGTCGACGTCGTGCGGCACCGGCTCGCCCGCGACCCCTCGGCCGGCATCGGCACCGGAGCGGCCACCGCCCTCGCCGCCTGGTGGTTGCACGTCACCGAGCAACCCGACCTGGTGGACGACCCCGGTGCCCCCGGGCCAGACTCGGACGTGCACGACGTCCTGGCCGTCGTCGCGCCCGAACTCGACACCACCCCCGTGGTCGCCGCCGTGACGGCGGCGGCCGACCGCATCCGCACCGCCGCGGCACGCGCCCGCGAACGCTCCAACGGAGGAGTCCACGCATGACCGACACGAACACCACGAACCCCGCGGCCCCGGTCCCCGGCGCCACCGACAGCGGGCCGGCCGAGACCACCGCCGGCCGTCCGGACACCTGGGCCTCGGCGGACCGCGGCCAGCTGATCGAGCGGGCCGAGGTCATCGTGACCAGCCCGAACCGGAACTTCGTGACGCTCAAGCTCACCACGGCCGACGGCGTCACCGGGCTCGGCGACGCCACCCTGAACGGCCGTGAGCTCGCGGTCTCCGCGTACCTGTCCGAGCACGTCGTCCCGCTGCTCGTCGGCCGTGACGCCAGCCGCATCGAGGACGCCTGGCAGTTCCTGTACCGGTCGTCGTACTGGCGCCGTGGTCCGGTCACCATGGCCGCGATCGCCGCCGTCGACATGGCCCTCTGGGACATCAAGGCGAAGGTCGCCGGCATGCCGCTCTACCAGCTGCTCGGCGGGGCATCGCGTACCGGGCTCATGGCGTACGGTCACGCCTCGGGCAAGGAGCTGCCCGAGCTGTTCGACTCCATCCGCGAACACCAGGACGAGGGCTACCGCTCGATCCGGGTGCAGACCGGTGTCCCCGGCCTCGAGTCCATCTACGGCATCGCGTCGAACAGCACCACCGAGGGCAACGCCGGCGTCCGCTACGACTTCGAGCCCGCCCAGCGCGGTGCCTACCCGGCGATGGAGGACTGGGACACCCGCGCCTACCTGCGCCACGTGCCCACCGTGTTCGAGGCCGTCCGCAACGAGTTCGGTCCCGAACTGCCGCTGCTGCACGACGGCCACCACCGGATGACCCCGCTGCAGGCCGCCAAGCTCGGCAAGTCGCTCGAGCCCTACGACCTGTTCTGGCTCGAGGACTGCACCCCCGCCGAGAACCAGGAGGCCCTGAAGCTCGTCCGGCAGCACACCACGACGCCGCTCGCGATCGGCGAGGTCTTCAACACCATCTGGGACTTCAAGGACATCATCCGCGACCAGCTCATCGACTACGTCCGCGGTGCCGTCACGCACATGGGCGGCGTCACCCCGCTCAAGAAGACGATGGAGTACGCGGCGCTGTACCAGGTCAGGTCCGGGTTCCACGGACCGACCGACATCTCCCCGGTGGGACTCGCCGCGCAGATGCACCTCGGGCTCGCGATCCACAACTTCGGCATCCAGGAGTACATGCAGCACGGGCCGCAGACCAACCAGGTGTTCCACCAGACGTTCACGTTCACCGACGGGTACCTGCACCCGGGTGACGAGCCGGGCCTCGGGGTCAGCCTCGACGTCGACGAAGCCGGCAAGTACCCCTACGAGCAGGCGTACCTGCCGTTCAACCGCCTGGCCGACGGCACCGTCCACGACTGGTAGTCCCCGACGCCGTGGCGGGCACGGTGTCGAGCGGGCACGGTGTCGAGCGGGCACGGTGTTGAGCAGGCACGGTGTGAGCAGGCACAGTGGTGGCATGGAGTTCGCCGACGTCGCCAGGGAGCTGCTGCTCGTCGCGCCGCAGGACTTCGTCGTCGAACGCACCGCACGAGCGCGCGCGGTGCGGAAGGACGACCGTGCCCTCGCGACGGCGATCGGGAAGCTCCGGAAGCCCGCCCCGGCTGCCTGGGTGATCGACCTGCTCGCCCACGACGGTGCCCTCGACGACGCCGTCGACCTCGGACCGGCGCTCCGCAAGGCCCAGGCCGACGCCGACCCCGACGCGATCCGGACCCTCCGTCGGCAGCGCGCCGAGGTCGTCGACGCCCTCGCGCAGGCCGGTGCGGACCTGGCGTCCGACGCCGGACACCCCGTCACCCCGGCGGTGCTCGAGCTGGTCCGGTCGACGATCGAGGCGGCGATGGCAGACCCGCACGCCGGCGCGGCCGTCCGGTCGGGGCTGCTCGTGACGGCGCTCGAGAGCGTGGGGTTCGACGCGGTCGACCTCGACGGGGCGCTCGCGGATCCGGACGCGGTCCCGGATGCCTGGACCGGCAGCGATGCCCCGCCCATCCCCATCTCCCACGCGAGGGGTGCGCGGAAGGCGAGCCGTGCCTCCAGGCCCGCGCAGCGCGACGCTCCGGAACCGGACGCCGAACCCGAACCCGAACCGAAGCGCGACCCGGCCGCCGACCGGAAGGCCGCGCGCCAGGCCGAGACCGCAGCGCGCGCGGAGTCCCGCGACGCCGACGCAGCACTCGACACCGCCGAGGCCGATCTCGAACAGGCAGAGGAGCGCCGCGCGGAGCTCCAGCGTGCCCTCGAGCAGGCCGAGGCTGAGATCACCCGGCTCGAGGCAGCCCGCGACGAGGCCGAGGCGGCGAGCGACCGGGCGCGCGACGTCCTCCGCGCCGCGCAGGAGCACCGCCGGGAGGTCGGCCGCTGAGCCGTCCGGGGTGACCTCATCACCTCGGATGAAAAGCGGCCGCACGGCTCGGTCCCCGTCCGGCACGGCCCATACGCTCGCGTCATGACCTCCCTCCTCCGCCGGTACCGGCACCTGCTGGCCCCCGCCGCCGGCGCCGTGTACCTCGTGCTCTGGATCGTCGCCGAGGCCGGACGCGCGGGGCTCGCCGACCACGTCGTCGTGGTGTCGGCCTTCGCCGTCGCCATCGGCCTCGCCGCGTGGATGCCCGCGACCGCGCTCGGACTGGTCGTCGGCATCCCGCTCCTGCAGGCGGCCCGACTGCTCACCCGGCCGACCGACACGACCTGGCCGGAGTACCTGGCGATCGCGATCGTCGTCGGCGTCGTCGGCGCCGGTCGGTCCGACCTGCTCCGCTACCTGGCGGTCCCCGTGCTCCTGCTCGCGAGCGCGGCGGCCGCCTGGGCGATGGCCGTCCCGACCGCTGCCGACCAGGACGTCTGGGGCAGCTGGGTGGGGAACTCCGGCGGGACCCGGTCCGACCTCGTCACGATCACCTTCGCGTTCGTCGGGGTCAGCGGTGTCACCTGGGCGGTCGGCGTGGCCATCGGTGCCGCGTGGCGGATCGGCCTCGCCCGGGTCCGGGTGGTCGAGGCGCAACGCCGCACCGAGGTGACCACGACCGAGCTCCGGGCCGAGCAGGAGCGCGCACGGATCGCCCGCGACGTGCACGACTCGCTCGCCCACTCACTGGCGGTCGTCGTGTCCCAGGCCCAGGGTGCCGCGGCCATCGCCGTGCGGGACGAACACGCCGCCCGGGCGCTGCAGGACATCGCCGACGTGAGCCGCTCGGCGCTGGGCGACGTCCGGGCCCTGGTGGAACGCATCCAGGCGAGTGACGACGCCGACCGTCACGGGCTGGCCGACGTCCCCGACCTGGTCGAGGACATGCGGGAGCTCGGCATGACCACGACGTTCGAGGAGCACGGCGCCGGACTCCTGCCCGCGGGCAGCGCCAGCGCGGTGCACCGGATCGTGCAGGAGAGCCTGACGAACGTGCTGAAGCACCAGGGGCGGACCGCGACGGCCCGGGTGGCGCTCGACTGGCGCGGCCCGGGGCTCGGCGTCGTCGTGACGTCGCGGGGGAACGAGCCCCTCGTCGAGCTCGACGGCGCGGGGTCCGGTGTCGCCGGGATGCAGGAGCGCGCACGACTGGCCGGGGGCTGGCTGCGTGCCGGTGTCGGCGACACCCCGGACGAGTGGGTCGTCACCGCGTGGCTGCCGACGAGCGCCGCGGTGCCGACCACGGCGACGCCCCACACCGACACCGACACCGCGGCCGTCCTGCCGGAGCACGTCCGATGAGCGCCGTCCGCGTCGCCGTCGTCGACGACCAGCGACTGTTCGCCACCGGGATGCAGATGCTCGTCGACGCCCAGGACGACATGACCTGCGTCGGGACCGCCGGCGACGGTGCCGCCGCCCTCGAGCTCTGCGCCGCCGAACACCCCGACGTGCTGCTGCTCGACCTGCGGATGCCGGTCATGAACGGCATCGAGACCCTGACGCGTCTCGTCGCCTCGACCCAGGACCGCCCACGGGTCGTCGCGCTGACGACCATCCGCCGCGACGACGCCGTGCTCGCCGCACTCCGCGCCGGCGCCGCCGCGTTCCTGACGAAGGACGCCCTGCCCGACGTCGTCACCGCGACCATCCGCGACGTGCACGCCGGGCGACCGGCCCCGACCGAAGCCGAGGCACTCGACCTGCTGCGCGCGCAGGGCACCCCGGCCGTGACCGACCGACGCGACGAGGTGCTCGACGCGCTGACGGCCCGCGAGCGCGAGGTCTTCCTGCTCGTCGCGAAGGGGCTCAGCAACGCCGAGATCGCGGAGTCGGTCTTCCTGAGCGACGCCACCGTGAAGACCCACGTCCGCGCCGTCCTGACGAAGCTCGGACTCCGGAACCGGATCCAGGTCGTCATCACCGCACACGAACGCGGCCTCGTCCGCGCCTAGGGGGAACCATGCAGATCACGAACCGCGTCGCGAAGACCGGCACCCTCGTCGTCGTCCTCGCCGGACTGGCCACCGCGGTCGTCCACGGCCTGCCCGAACGAGCCGACGTCGCGGTCGCACCCACCGTCGAACAGGACAGCACGGCGTGGGCGATGCCCCTCGACGCCTTCGTCGCACCGGCCTCGTCGAAGACCACGTACGCCGAGGACCTGGTGGCCCAGCCCTGCCTGCGGAAGGCCGGCATCGACGACCCGGCTCCCTGGGCGACCGCGGCCGGGCTGCAGGCCGACGACGACGCGGCCGACACCGCCGCCCGGGCGAACCCGTCACCCGCACTCGCGACCACCAGGCCCCTGACCGCGGCGCTCGCCGAGTCCCGCGGATACCACGGGCCGTCCGCCGCGGGTGCGAACCAGGAGGGTTTGCGGCAGTGGGGGTACGACCCGGACCGCCAGGCCGCGTTCGCCGCGCTCCCGGACGACGTGGCCGCCCGCTGCTGGAAGGCAGCCCGGAAGACCCTCGGCACGACGCTGCCCGGCACCGAGCAGACCACGTCCGAACTGGCCCAGCGCCTGACGTACCTGGCGGCGCTGGATGCGCGCCAGGACGACAAGGTCCGCACGGCGGCGGCCGGGTGGCGCACCTGCATGGAGCCGTCCGGTGTGCCGGACCTGCCGGCGGGTCCGGAGGGCATGCCGACCCCCTCGATGCACGTCAGCGCCCGTGATGGCGACCAGGTCGTCCTGTTCTCGGACGATCCGGGGAAGGCCGAGGTCGCCGTCGCCGAACGGGACGTCGCGTGCCAGGAGTCATCCGGCTACCGCAGCGCGCTGTACGCGGCGGAGTGGGAACGGCTGCTGCACGTCACCGCGACCGACGCGGCCGCGCTCCGGAAGGGCTCGACACGGCAGCCGCAGGTGGACGCCCGCCTCGACCGGGTGATCGCACGGCTCGCGCCGGCGGCACCGACGGACGTCGACTGACGCGGCGGGTGCGGGGAGCGGACCTGGGGGGAGCGCCCCGCGCCCGCCGCACGGGGACGACGGACGGGAGGCCCGTGGCGGGACCGCCACGGGCCTCCCGTGGCGTCCCGGTGAGCGTCCGGACCGTGACGCACGACACGCCCGGACGGTCCTGCTAGACTCAGTCCCTGACTTCGGCGAGGGCTGCGTACGCGCGGCCGTGATCGACGCGGTGGGATACCCGGCAAGACCCTGGGATCGTTCCTCACGCGTGCACGCGTTCGAGTTGCAACACCACAGACCCCCACGATGCCGGCACCCCGGCGTCGTCCCCGACACCAGGAGGCACCATGGCCGACTACACCAAGCTCGCAGCGGAAGTCCGCACCAAGTTCGGCAAGGGCGCTGCTCGCAAGCTCCGCGCGGCCGACAAGATCCCCGCAGTCGTCTACGGCCACGGCACCGAGCCGAAGCACATCTCGCTGCCCGGTCACGAGACCATGCTGCTCGTCCGTACCGCCAACGCGGTCGTCGACCTCGACATCGAGGGCGCTGCGCAGCTCGCACTCGTCAAGGACGTCCAGCGTGACCCGGTGCGCCAGATCATCGAGCACATCGACCTCGTGGTCCTCCGCCGCGGCGAGAAGGTCACGGTCGACGTGCCCGTCGTCATCGAGGGCGAGTCCTTCTCCGGCACCATCCACGTGCAGGACCTCAACACGATCTCGCTGCTCGTGCTCGCCACCGACATCCCGGAGCACGTCTCCGTGAACGTCGAGGGCCTCGAGGACGGCGTGCAGATCCACGCCTCGCAGCTCGAGCTCCCCGAGGGCGCCGAGCTCGAGACCGACCCCGAGGCGCTGGTCGTCGCGATCGTCACCCCGCGTGGCACCGCTGACGACGACGCCGCGGACGAGGCTTCGGCCGAGGCCGGTGCCGAGTCGGGTGCCGAGGGCGCCGCGGACTCCGAGTAACACCCCTTCGAAGACATCTGGTCGACGCTGTGACACTGCGCTCATGAACGGCAGCAGCATCCTGGTGGTGGTCGGGCTCGGGAACCCCGGGCCCGACTACGCCGGCAACCGCCACAACGTCGGCCAGATGGTCCTCGACGAACTCGCCTCCCGCATGGGAGCGACGTTCAAGAAGCACAAGACGCCGAACCAGGTCGCCGAGGGGCGCCTGGTGCCCGGCGGCACACGACTCGTGCTGGCGAAGCCCGGGTCGTTCATGAACACCTCGGGCGGACCGGTCTCCTCGGTGCTCGGGTTCTACGGCGCCACCCCGGCCGACCTCGTCGTCGTGCACGACGAGCTCGACCTGCCGTTCGACACCGTCCGCCTGAAGGGCAACGGCGGGCACGGCGGGCACAACGGGCTGCGCGACATCATCAAGGCCACCGGCACGAACGAGTTCATGCGCGTCCGGGTCGGCATCGGACGTCCGCCCGGTCGGCAGGACCCGGCCGACTACGTGCTGCGTGACTTCTCCGCAGCCGAGAAGAAGACGCTGCCGATCCTGCTGGCCGACGCGGCCGACGCGGTAGAGGCGATCGCCGAGGTCGGGCTGCTCGCCGCACAGCAGCGCGTGCACGCTCCGTCCTGAGCGTTCGGCGCTGTTCGCCCGTCGCGCACGCCGCGGCCGGTGTCGGTGGCGGCCGGTACCATCTCCTGAGTGACGATCTCGGGCATCATCCCTGCGCTCTCGCGCGCCTCCGCCTTCGATCGCGTGCTGCGCGCCGCACCGCGCGACGCCGACTTCTCCGTCGTGGACGGCCTGCGCGTGCCGCTGCTCGGCGCGCTGCTCGCCGAGCGCAACGGTCCGCAGTGCGTCCTCGTCATCACGGCGACCGGGCGTGAAGCCGAGGCGGTCCGCGAAGCGTTCGGCAGCTACGTCCCCGACGCCGACGTGCTCGAGTTCCCGGCGTGGGAGACCCTGCCCCACGAGCGCCTCAGCCCGAGCGCCCAGACCGTCGGCACGCGCATCGCGACGCTCCGGAAGCTCGCGGCGTGGCAGGCGGCGGACCCGGCCGAGCGTCGCCAGACCATCGTCGTCGCGAGTGTCCGCGCCGCGCTGCAGCCGATCGCGAGCAACCTGACGTCCCTGGCGCCGGTGGTGCTGCGGACCGACTCACGGGGCAACGACCTGGCGGCGATCGCGTCCCAGCTGGTGGACCTCGCCTACTCGCGCGTCGACCTCGTCACCCGCCGTGGTGAGTTCGCGGTGCGTGGTGGCATCCTCGACGTCTTCCCGCCGACGGCCGACCACCCGGCGCGTGTCGACTTCTTCGGCGACGAGATCGAGGCGATCAAGGCGTTCTCCGTCGCCGACCAGCGCACGACAGAGGACGACCTCGGCTCGGTCGAGCTCACCGCCTCGCGCGAACTCCTGCTCAGCGACGACGTCCGGCAGCGGGCACGCGAGATGCTGCACGAGTTCCCGAACCTGTCCCAGATGCTCGCGAAGATCGCCGAGGGGATCCCGGTCGAGGGCATGGAGTCCCTCGCTCCGGCGCTCGTGCAGGACCTCGTGCCGATGACCTCCTACCTGCCGGACGACGCCACCATCGCGGTGTTCTCGCCGGAGCGGGTGAACGGCCGCGCGAACAGCCTGGCCGAGACGAACACCGAGTTCCTGCAGGCGGCCTGGAGCGCAGCGGTCGCGGGTGCCCAGGCACCGATCGACCTCGACGCCGGGAACTTCCTGACCGTGCAGCAGCTCAAGAACACCCGCGGCCAGCGCACCTGGTGGACGGTGTCGCCGTTCGACTCCGGCCTCGACGAAGGGGACACCGAGCGCGTCCTCACCGACGCCGAGGCCGCTGCCGAGGCCGGCGAGTACATCCGCGTCCGGGCCGAGGCCGTCCCGAGCTTCGCCGGCAGCGCCGACGGGGCGATCGCCCACGTCAAGTCGCTGACCGACGACGGGTGGGCCGTCGTGGTGACCGCGCAGGGCCAGGGCCTCGTCGAGCGTGCGGTGCAGGTGCTCGCCGACGCCGGGGTCGCCGCCCGTGCCGATGCCGTGACCGCGCCGCCCGAGCCCGGCGTCGCCGTCGTGACGACCGCGACCGTCGAGCACGGCTTCGCGATCCCCGACCCCCGCATCGCGGTCCTGAGCGAGGCCGAGTTCTACGGCCGCAGCGTCCAGCAGGGCGCCCGCACCGTCAAGAAGCTCGCGAGCCGGCGCAAGAACGTCGTCGACCCGCTGCAGCTCAAGCCGGGCGACGTCGTCGTGCACGCGACCCACGGCATCGGCAAGTTCGTCGAGCTCGTCAGCCGCGAGGTCTCCAGCGGCGGTCGCAACGCCGTGAAGACGCAGCGCGAGTACCTCGTGCTCGAGTACGCGCCGTCGAAGCGCAACTACCCGGGCGACAAGCTCTTCGTGCCGACCGACCAGCTCGACCAGCTGTCGCGTTACGTCGGTGGTGAGTCGCCGACCCTGTCGAAGATGGGCGGCTCGGACTGGTCCGCCGCCAAGTCGAAGGCCCGCAAGGCCGTCCGCGACATCGCCGTCGACCTGGTCAAGCTGTACTCGGCGCGGATGGCGTCGAAGGGGCACGCGTTCGGTCCGGACACCCCGTGGCAGCGCGAGCTGGAAGAGGCGTTCCCGTTCGCCGAGACCGCCGACCAGCTCACCACGATCGACGAGATCAAGCGCGACATGGAACGCCCGATCCCGATGGACCGCCTGCTGTCCGGCGACGTCGGCTACGGCAAGACCGAGGTCGCGATCCGTGCCGCGTTCAAGGCGGTGCAGGACGGCAAGCAGGTCGTCATGCTCGTCCCGACGACCCTGCTCGTCCGCCAGCACATGGAGACGTTCCAGGAGCGCTTCGCCGGGTTCCCCGTGCACCTGCGCGCCCTGAGCCGGTTCCAGACCGAGAAGGAGTCGAAGGAGACCATCGCCGGGCTCGCCGACGGCACGGTCGACATCGTCATCGCGACCCACCGGATCCTGTCGCAGGGCATCACCTTCAAGGACGTCGGGCTCGTCATCATCGACGAGGAACAGCGGTTCGGCGTCGAGCACAAGGACCAGCTCAAGAAGTTCAAGACGAACGTCGACGTCCTGGCGATGTCGGCGACCCCGATCCCGCGCTCGCTCGAGATGGCGGTCACGGGCATCCGCGAGATGTCGACCCTGGCGACCCCGCCCGAGGACCGCCACCCCATCCTGACCTTCGTCGGGCCGCAGTCCGACCTGCAGGTGGCCGCCGCGATCCGCCGCGAGCTGCTGCGCGAGGGCCAGGTGTTCTACGTGCACAACCGCGTGAAGGACATCCAGTCGGTCGCCGCACACCTGGCCGAGATCGTGCCGGACGCCCGCATCGCCGTGGCGCACGGGCAGATGTCGGAGACCACCCTCGAGCAGGTCATGGTCGACTTCTGGGAGCGCCGCTTCGACGTCCTCGTCTCGACGACGATCATCGAGACGGGCCTGGACATCGCGAACGCGAACACGCTCATCATCGACAAGGCGGACAAGTACGGCCTGTCGCAGCTGCACCAGCTGCGCGGTCGTGTCGGCCGTGGGCGGGAGCGCGGGTACGCGTACTTCCTCTACGACTCCGACAAGCCGCTGTCCGAGACCGCACAGGACCGCCTCGAGACCATCGCCGCGAACAACGAGCTCGGCGCGGGCATGCAGGTCGCCATGAAGGACCTCGAGATCCGCGGGGCCGGCAACCTGCTCGGCGGGGAGCAGTCCGGCCACATCGCGGGCGTCGGGTTCGACCTGTACCTGCGGATGATCGGCGAGGCGGTGTCGCAGTTCCGTGGCGACGTCGCCGAGGGGCAGACCGAGCTCCGGCTCGAGATCCCCGTCGACGCGCACATCCCCGAGGACTACGTCGAGTCCGAGCGACTCCGGCTCGAGGCGTACCAGAAGCTCTCGGCTGCCTCGGCCCCGACGGCCCAGCCGAACGCGATCGACATGGTGCTCGACGAGCTCACCGACCGCTACGGACAGCCGCCGCAGGCCGTGCAGACCCTGGTCGAGGTCTCCCGTCTCCGTCGCATGGCGCAGCAGGTCGGCCTGTCCGACGTCGTGGTGATGGGCTCGAACCTGCGGGTCGCCGGCAAGGAGCTCGCCGACTCGTCGCAGGTGCGCCTGAAGCGCATGTTCCCGGGGGCACGCTGGTTCCCGCAGCAGAACGCGACGAGCATCCCGATGCCGCGTCCGCACGACCAGGCGCTGCCGGACGACGCCCTCATCCAGTGGGTGGAGAGCATCCTCACCGCCGTGTACGGGGCGACGACCCCGGCCGAGGCGCCGGCCGCCTAGACGCGAGCGGAGACGGACAGGAGGCACGGTGCGGGCCCGCACCGTGCCTCCAGTCCGTCATCGGCCACGTCCACGGCGCGCACGCCGTTCGCGACGATCCACGCGTCGAACGACGCGTGCTCTGTCGCGGAACGGGTGTGAACCCCGGCCCGCGAACCGCTACTCGGTGTCCTCGGCCTCGGACAGCTCGCGGCGCGCGCGGTACGCCCGCGCCCGCAGGGTGACGACGACCGCCGACGCGACGATGGCGATGCCCGAGCCGACGAGCACGGCGAGGACGCCCTCGTCGAGGATCTCCTCGTTGCGGGCGAACGCCAGCTCGTTCATGAGCAGCGACACCGTGAACCCGATGCCGCCGAGCACGCCGACGGTGATGATCGAGAAGAACGACAGCGACGAGCGGCCGGGCGAGCGGAAGATGCGCGTGGCGATCGTGCCGAACAGCGTGATGCCGATGACCTTGCCGACCGGCAGTGCGAGGACGACGGCCCAGAACGTGGGGGAGAGCTCGCTGATGCCGACCGAGGGGATGATGACGGCGGCCGACGCGAACGCGAACACCGGCAGCACGATGGCGTTCGACCACGGTTCGACGTTCTCGTGCAGGGTGTGGCCCGGGCGTCGGGGCAGCACGAGCCCGAGGGCGACGCCGGCGATCGTGGCGTGCACACCGGAGTGGTAGACGAGCCACCAGGTCAGGAGTCCGACGACGACCATCGCCACGATGACGAGCGTCTGCCCGCTGCGCCCCGGACGGAGCATCCGACCGAGCAGCCAGAACGCCGCGAGGGTGACGACAGCGCCCGCGAGGGCCAGGAAGTCGGTGTCGTGGGCGAACACCACGGCGATGATGATGATCGCGATGAGGTCGTCGAGCACGGCCAGCGCGAGCAGGAACACCCGGATGCCGCTCGGCAGCCCGCGACCGAACATGGCGAGCACCCCGAGCGCGAACGCGATGTCCGTCGCCGTCGGGATCGGCCAACCGTGCGTGTACTGCGTGCCCGCGGTGACGAGCAGGAAGATGCCGGCCGGGACGAGCACGCCGCCGACCGCCGCGATGGCGGGGATGATCGCGGTCTTGGGGTTCGACAGCTCGCCGTCGACGAGTTCCTGCTTCAGCTCGATCGCGACGAGCAGGAAGAAGACCGCGAGCAGCCCGTCGCTGATCCAGTGCGCGATCGACAGGTCGAGGCCCAGGGCACCGAGCGGCAGGTGCGCGTCGAGCAACCGTTCGAGGCCGGGGCCGATCGGGGAGTTCGCCACGACCAGACCGAGCACGGCGGCGGTGAGGAGCGCGATGGCGCTGAAGCGGGGGGAGCGGACGAGGGACGACATGGATCTCCGTCTCGAGGGGTCGGGTGAGTGTCCGTCGACCAGACTTCCCGACACACCACGGCCAGTCTACGCGGGTGGCACGATGACCAGATGACCGCCGTACCGGACCTCGTGACCGTCGTCGACCGCCTGCTCGCCGAGGACGGCGGGTGCGTGTGGAACCGGGCGCAGACCCACGCCTCGCTCGCGCGCTACGCCGTCGAGGAGTCGTACGAACTCGTCGACGCCATCGACGACGGCGACCCGGACGACGTCCGCGAGGAACTCGGCGACCTGCTCTACCAGGTGGTCCTGCACGCGGGGATCGCCGCCCGCGCGGGGGACTTCACCCTCGAGGACGTCGCCGCCGGGGTGCGGGACAAGATGACCAGGCGGCACCCGCACGTGTTCGGCGACGAGACGGCGGACACCGTCGAGGACGTCGTGCGGGTCTGGCGTGCGGCCAAGGCGGCCGAGAAGGCGAGCCGGCGGAGTGCGTTCGACGGGGTGCCCCGGGCGATGCCGCCGCTGGAGCGTGCGGTGAAGCTGCTGGAACGCCTGGAGGAACGTGGGGACGCCGACGCGGTCGTCGCGTCCGTCGTCGGGGGCGGTTCCGGCGTCGGCCCGGAGGCCCGTGGTGCGTCCGCCGCGCCGGCTGCGGACGACGGGGTGGGGACGGTCGACGCCGAGTGGGGGCGAGCGGTGCTCGGGGAGGTCGCGGCTGCGGCAGGACGCGGGGTGGACCCGGTCGCGAGTCTTCGGGCCGCGGTGTCGGCGCTGGAGGAAGCCGGTCGGGCTGTGGAGTGATCCCCGGCGTGCGACGGTGCTCCGGGCTCGGAGAATCCGGGCAGTGAGAACGGGCGCCCTCCCAACCCGAAAAAGAGAGGGCGCCCGTGAGCGGGCGTCGGCTCCACCAGGGAGAGGGGCCGACAGGGAAGCCCGCTCGAACCGCGGGACGCACTGCAGCACGTCGCCCCGCGAATCGGTCCGGAGCGTGGATCAGGCACGATCCGGACCGAGGTTCTGCATGCAGTATGCCAGTGGGTCGGCGGGCGCGCAAGCCGGCGACGCCGGTCTGCCAGAATTGACCGCATGGCAACGACCGTGACGGCACCCCGTGGCATGCGTGACTTCCTCCCGGCGGACAAGGCCCGGCGCGAGCACGTGCTCGGTGTCGTGCGGGACGTCTACTCGCGGCACGGTTTCGACGAGATCGAGACCCCGGTGGTTGAGGACGCTGCGCGGCTGCACTCCGGGCTCGGCGGTGACAACGAGAAGCTGGCGTTCGCGGTGATGAAGCGCGGGCTCACCACCGAGGACCTGCAGGCAGCCGAAGCACCGCTGGACCTCGCCGACCTCGGTCTCCGGTTCGATCTGACCGTCCCGCTTGCCCGGTTCTACGCCTCGCACCGTGCGGAGCTGCCGTCGGTGTTCCGATCCGTGCAGATCGCGCCGGTCTGGCGTGCCGAGCGCCCGCAGAAGGGTCGCTACCGCCAGTTCGTGCAGTGCGACATCGACATCCTGGGGGAGCCCGGGCAGCTCGCCGAGATCGAGCTCATCCGCGCGACGACCGCGGCCCTCGACGCCCTCGGGGTCAGCGGCACGACGATCCGGATCAACGACCGCCGGATCCTGCTGGCGCTCCTCGCCTCGTGGGGGATCACCGAGCCCGCTGCCGCCGACCGTGCGCTCATCACGATCGACAAGCTCGACAAGATCGGTGCGGACGGCGTCGCGGCGGAACTCCGCGGCACCGTGGGCGCCGACCTGCCCGGGCTCGAGGACACCATCCGCGCGCTCGAGGCCGCCGACTGGACGTCGGTCGAGGGGGCGCCGTGGCTCGACGCCGAGGCCTTCGCCGACCTGCTCCGCCTGCGCGAGGCGCTGCCCGGGGTGGACCTGCGCTTCGACCCGACGCTCGTGCGCGGCATGGGCTACTACACGGGCACGATCTTCGAGGTCGCGCACCCCGACTTCGGCTACAGCCTCGGTGGCGGCGGCCGGTACGACGGGATGATCGGCCGGTTCCTCGGGCAGGACGTCCCCGCGGTCGGGTTCTCGCTCGGGTTCGAGCGGCTCGTCGACCTCGTGACCCTCCCGGAGTCCGCCGAGGCCGACGCCGTCGTGCTCGTGTACGACAAGGACGTCGACCCGGTCCGGCTCGCCGCGCTGAAGACCGAGGCCCTGGCGTCCCACCGGCGCGTCCGGCTCGAGCGCCGCACGAAGAACACGAAGAACCTGCTCGCCGGCCTCGCCGCCCAGGGCTTCACGGCGTTCGCCACCGTCTCGGCGGACACCTCGTCGCTCGAGGGCGTGGCGTTCCGCCCGCTCGACTGAGCACCCAGTCCTCGTTCCAGCACGGACTCGTCCACAGCGGGGCGTCACGGCCGACGTCGTGTTCACCTCCGCTCGCTAGGATCGACACCGCAATCACCACAACCAATGTGTAGGGAGTACCCCGTGGCCCTGATCGATGCCGTAGGCGCACGCGAAGTCCTCGATTCCCGAGGCAACCCGACGGTCGAGGTCGAGGTCCTCCTCGACGACGGCGTCGTGTCCCGCGCGCTCGTCCCGTCCGGTGCATCCACCGGCGCGTTCGAGGCGTACGAGCTGCGCGACGGCGACGCCTCGCGCTACGGCGGCAAGGGCGTGCTCAAGGCCGTCGACGCCGTCCTCGACGAGATCGGCCCGGCGCTCGAGGGCTTCGACGCCACCGACCAGCGCCTCGTCGACGCCGCGCTCATCGAGCTCGACGGCACCGAGAACAAGTCCCGCCTCGGCGCGAACGCGATCCTCGGTGCCTCGCTCGCCGTGGCCCGTGCCGCAGCCGACTCGGTCGACCTGCCGCTCTTCCGCTACCTCGGCGGCCCGAACGCGCACACGCTGCCCGTCCCGCTGATGAACGTCGTCAACGGTGGTGCCCACGCGGACACCAACGTCGACATCCAGGAGTTCTTCCTGGTGCCGTACGGTGCCGAGTCCTTCTCCGAGGCACTCCGCTGGGGCGTCGAGACCTACCACGCCCTCAAGGGCGAGCTGAAGAAGCAGGGGCTGGCCACCGGCCTCGGCGACGAGGGCGGCTTCGCGCCGGAGCTCGCGTCGAACCGCGCGGCGCTCGACTTCCTGCTCACCGCGATCGAGAAGGCCGGCTACACGCCCGGCAAGGACATCGCCGTCGGCCTCGACGTCGCGTCCACCGAGTTCTTCTCGGACGGCAAGTACCAGTTCGAGGGCAAGCAGCTCTCGAGCCAGGAGTTCACCTCCTACTTCGCCGAGCTCGTCGCGAACTACCCCCTCGTCACCATCGAGGACCCGCTGGCCGAGGACGACTGGGAAGGCTGGTCGCACCTGACCGCCGAGCTCGGCGACAAGGTCCAGATCGTCGGCGACGACCTGTTCGTCACCAACCCGAAGCGTCTGCAGCGGGGCATCGACGAGAAGGCCGCGAACTCGATCCTCGTCAAGGTCAACCAGATCGGCACGCTCACCGAGACGCTCGACGCGGTCTCGCTCGCGCACCGTCACGGCCTGACCTCGATCCTGTCGCACCGCTCCGGCGAGACCGAGGACACCACGATCGCGGACATCGCGGTCGCGGTCGACGGTGGCCAGATCAAGACCGGCGCCCCGGCCCGCTCGGACCGCGTCGCGAAGTACAACCAGCTGCTCCGCATCGAGGAAGAGCTCGGCGACGCCGCGGTGTACGCCGGTCGCTCGGCCTTCCCGCGCGCCGCGTCGCTGTAACCAGCCCGGCCAGCAGCACCCGCACCACCGAGACGCCGTCCTCCTCCGGGAGGACGGCGTCTCGTCGTCTGTGCCTCCCCGGAGTGCCGAGCGGTCAGGACGTGCCGCGCGCGCTGCGTCGAGTGGTCACGAGTCGTCGGTTGGTCCGGGCCTGGCCGACAGGACGTGACCACCGGACGTGCGCCGGGCGGTGTGTGGTGACCACTCCAGGTGCTGGGCTCCAGGGGCGGGCCGGAGCCGTGCCTCCCGGCTGCCTCGACGTGACGACGCGAGACGCTGAGAGGGCGCCGAACGGCCGCGTGCCGGGCGGCCGGACCGACCGAGCCGGGTTATCGTCGGACCGTGCCCAGCCAGAAGCCCCGCGTCCGCCGCGTCCCCGTGGCGATGCCCGACGGCAGCACGCCCGCGCAGCCCTGGTACCGCTCGATCCACTTCTCGGGGTTCAGCCTGCTCATGCTCGCGATCATCGTGCTCTTCGTGGTGGTGCTCGCGCCGTCGCTCCGGACGCTCATCCAGCAGCAGGAGCAGATCGCCCAGCAGCAGCACGAGGTCGCGAGCCAGAAGGCCGACGTCGCGCAGAAGAAGCAGGACGTCGCACGCTGGGACGACCCGGCGTACATCGAGGCACAGGCCCGCGACCGACTGCTCTACGTGTACCCGGGCGAGGAGAGCTACCTCGTGATGGGCGCCGAGGGCGAGGCCGCCGACAAGACCCCCACCACTGACTCGGGCACCCCCGTGAGTGCGAAGGTGCAGACGCCCAAGGTCGACTGGGTGCAGGCGATGCTCTCGTCGGTGCTACAGTCCGGGCTCACCGACGAGCGGGCAGCCGACCTCGTCGCCCCCGACGTCTCCGGGACCGGCGACAGCAAGTAGTCCCGGACCGCAGGGCGCGGAGCCGTCCGGCCCGACGGTGCGAGGGGTTCCGCTTCTCCGGTAGGCTCACGTTCCCGTGACGACCCCTCCCTTCGACCCGCCCTCCGACCGCGACGTCCAGGTCGTGTCGGCGCAGCTCGGCCGACCGGCACGTGACGTCATCGGGATCGCGGCACGCTGCGTCTGTGGCAACCCCACCGTCGTGTCCACGAAGCCCCGGCTGTCGAACGGCACCCCGTTCCCGACGTTCTACTACCTGTGCCACCCCGCGGCCACCGCTGCGGTCAGCACCCTCGAGGCCAACCAGGTGATGCCCGAGCTGGCAGCCCTGCTCGAGGACCCCGAAGTCGCCGCGCAGTACCGCGCGGCCCACGAGTCCTACCTGGCCGATCGCGAGTCGATCGAACACGTCGACGAGATCGACGGCATCAGCGCCGGTGGCATGCCCACCCGCGTGAAGTGCCTGCACGCCCTCGTCGGCCACGCCCTCGCCGCCGGACCCGGCGTCAACCCCATCGGCGACCTCGCGCTCGAGCGCGCGGACTGGTCGCCCTCCCGGTGTGCATGCCGGGCGTATGATGACGGTGCAGACGCTGGAGTCGGGGCGGGTGGCGGCGAAGTCTGACTCGACTCCCGCACACCCCCATCCAAGGAGATCATCCCCCGTGCCCAAGATCCTCGTCGTCGGCGGCGGTTACGCCGGTTTCTACACCGCATGGAAGCTCGAGAAGCACCTTCGCCAGGGCGAAGCCGAGGTCGTCATGGTGGACCCGCTGCCGTACATGACGTACCAGCCGTTCCTGCCCGAGGTCGCCGCCGGCTCCATCGAGCCGCGTCACGCGGTCGTCGCGCACCGTCGTCACCTCAAGAAGACCCGCGTCGTCACGGCGAAGGTCACCAAGGTCGACCACGCCACCAAGACGGCGACGATCACCCCGACCGAGGGCGAGGCGTGGGAGGAGTCCTACGACCAGATCGTCATGACCGCCGGCGCGGTGTCCCGCACGTTCCCGATCCCGGGCGTCGCGGACGAGGCCATCGGCCTGAAGACCATCGAGGAAGCCGCGTCCATCCGTGACCGCATCCTCAGCAACTTCCACAAGGCGGCGAACCTGCCGGCCGGTCCCGAGCGCGACCGCCTGCTCACCGTCGTCGTCGTCGGTGGTGGCTTCGCCGGCATCGAGGTGTTCGCCGAGCTCCGCTCCTTCGTCACCGACCTGCTGAAGAGCCACCCGCAGCTGTCCTTCGACGACACGCACTTCCACCTGGTCGAGGCGATGGGCCGCATCATGCCCGAGGTCTCGCTCGAGACGTCGCACTGGGTGCTCAAGAACCTCGCCGAGCGTGGCGCGACCGTGCACCTCGAGACCCAGCTGGCCTCGGCCGTGGGTGGCGTCTGCGAGCTCAAGACGAGCGACGGCGCGATCGAGACCATCCCGTCCGACCTCATCATCTGGACCGCCGGCGTCATGGCGAACCCGATGGTCAAGGGCACCGACTTCCCGCTCGAGCAGCGTGGCCGCATCCGCGTGCAGCCCGACCTGCGCGTGGTCGACGACAACGGCGTGATCGCCGACGCATGGGCCTGCGGCGACGTCGCAGCCGTGCCGGACCTGACCGGTGGCGGTGTCGGAGGGTTCTGCGTGCCGAACGCCCAGCACGCCGTGCGCCAGGCCAAGCAGCTCGCGAAGAACGTCGTCGCGACCATCCGTGGCGAAGCGACGACCGACTACAAGCACGAGAACCTCGGTGCCGTCGCGGGCCTCGGCCTGGGCACCGGTGTGTTCCAGTCCGGCAAGTTCGCCATGAAGGGCTTCCTGGCCTGGGGTGCCCACCGCGGCTACCACGGCCTGGCCATGCCGTCGTGGGAGCGCAAGTGGCGCGTCATCGGCGACTGGGTCGGTGGCTTCTTCCTGGGCCGCGACATCGTGTCGCTCGACGACCGCGAGACCCCGCGTGCCGCGTTCGAGGCGTTCGCGTCCCGTCCGAAGCCCGCTGCCGAGGCCCCGGCCGCGCCCGCCGCAGCCCCGGCTCCGGAAGAGGGCAAGGTCGCCGGTGCCGCCGGCCCCGTGTACGGCGAGCCCGCGAAGGACGTCTCCAACGCGGCCGAGCCGGTGACGGCCCCGGCCGACGCCAAGTAGCACCACTCGTCACGAAGGCGGTCACCCGTGAAGGGTGGCCGCCTTCGTGCATCGGTAGGCTGTTGCGGCCCGCCCCCGTGGCCCAATCGGTAGAGGCACGCGACTTAAAATCGCCGAGTTGTGGGTTCGAGTCCCACCGGGGGTACCGAACACCGCAGGCCCAGTAGCATCGACGATCGTGGTCGGACTCGGAAGCGCACTCGCCAACCTGCAGAACGCCCTCCGCCGACCGGAGGCCCACGTCGAGGTCGTCGACGGCGAGAGCGTCCCGGTCGGCATGCTCCTCGGCACCCTCGGAGCCCTGCTCCTGGACGCCGGCAGCTCCGTCACCGACGTCCGGTCGGCGCTCGAGAAGGCCCGGGACGCCGCCGGGGTCGGACCGACGCTCGCGATCGGCGTCCTGCCCGCCCTGGTGATGGTGAGCGAGGTCTCGACGGGCGCCGCCACCATCGTCAACGCCGAGGGCGTCGAACTGTCGTCCCGCCAGGCCGCCCGCGCCAACCGCGTCGTGCTCGGGCTCGAGAGCGGCTCCATCGCCCTCGCCGAGATCCCCGCCCGCGTCCGGGCCATCCGCGCCGGCACCGTCCCGCCGCCCGCCCTGCCGTGGATCCTCGGCAACGCCCTGACCTCGGCCGGCCTGGCCGTCGTCTTCCGCTGCCCCTGGTGGGCGATCGTCCTGGCGCTCGTCGTCGGTGGTCTGGTCGGCGTGATCGGACTGGTCCTCCGGCGGTTCCGCGAAGCCGTGGCGATCATCCCGTTCCTGGCCGCGTTCGTGTCGACGGCGATCGTCGGCCTGGTCGCCGCGGGCACCGGGTTCGAGCAGGTCCCGCTCTTCGCGGTCTGCGCCCCGGTCGCGGTCTTCGTCCCCGGCGCGCTCATCACCAACGCGTTGCTGGAACTCACCGCCGCGGACATCGTCACCGGGTCGTCGCGGCTGGTGCAGGGGCTCATCATGCTCGGCTTCATGGCCGCCGGCATCGCATCCGGCAGCGCCCTGACCGGGTTGCACGTCGACCCGTCGTCGGCCGCGCTCGTCGGCGAGGTCGCGGGGGTCGGCACGGACCTGGCCGGCTGGGAGTCCGTGCCGGCGTACTGGGTGTCGTGGGTCGCCGTCGTGGTGCTGGCGGTCGGGCTCGGTCTGGTGTTCCGGTCCGGGTGGCGCCTGACGCTCGTGTCGGTGGCGGTCATGGTCACCGCCTACGCCGTGGTGAGCACGACGACGCCGCTCTGGGGCAGCGTCGTCGCGACCGGGGCCGCGGCGGCGCTGCTGTTCGTCGCGACCCGGTTGCTCGAGCGGCTCGTGCCGGCGATCCCGGCGACGGTGTCGTTCTTCCCGGCGTTCCTGCTGCTCGTGCCGGGGACGGTCGGGCTGGTGGCGGTGGCCACCTTCGACCCGGAGGCGCTCGCGACCCCGCTCGCGACCTTCGTCAGCCTGTGCATCGGGACGAAGATCGGCGGGCTCCTGCCCGGCCTCTTCGCCCGCAACGCGCCCCGGCGCGCGGTGGACGCGACCAGCTGACGGCCTGGAGGCCCGTGGCGGCGCCGCCACGGGCCTCCAGGCCGCCATCGGCCGGGTACCGGGCCCGCTACGGCTCGATCAGCCCGGCCGGCTGCTGCATCCGCCGCGGCCGTGTCCTTCGCCAGGTAGTGCACCTTCTTGCCGGTGGCGTTGTAGGGGACGTCCGTGACGAAGCGGTACCGCCGCGGGCGCTTGTACCGGGCGAGGCCCGGGTGGGAGCCGGTCCACTCCTCGAGCACGGCCGCTGCCTCGGCGTCGTCGGCCGGCAGCCGGTCGCCGGCACGGACGACGTACGCCGTGACGACCTCGCCCCACCGCGGGTCCGGCACGCCCACCACGATGGAGTCGGCGACCCCGGGGTGCTCCTGCAGCACCGCCTCGACCTGGACGGGGTGCACGTTCTCGCCGCCGGAGATGACCATGTCGTCCTTGCGACCCACGATCGTGACCCGCTCGTGCTCGTCCCACGTGGCGAGGTCACCCGGGTAGAACCAGCCGTTCGCGAACTTCTCGGCCTCGAGCCCGGGGTTCCGGTACGAGTAGCCGGACTTCACGGTGCGCACGGCGAACTCGCCGATCTCGGTTCCGTCCTTCGCCACCGTGTCGGTCGGGTCGGCCAGGCGGTCCTCGTGCACGCGGACGACGGCGACGTCGTCGTCGGTCGATGCGCGTCCGGTGGAACCGGCGCCGTCCGGGAAGTCCTCCGGGCGCAGGAACGTGTTCCAGAAGGTCTCGGTGGTGCCGTAGCCGTTGAAGATCCGCGGCGACAGCAGCTCCTGGTACCGCAGTGCCGCGGCTCGGTCGAGCGGTGCGCCCATCGTGACGATGCCGTTGAGACTCGACAGGTCCCGCGCCCGGCGTTCCTGCGCATCGGCGAGCTGCACCAGGTTCGGCGGAGCGCCGATCAGGAACGTCAGGCGTTCGGACTCGACCAGGTCGAGCACCCGGTCGGCGTCGAAGTGCCGCAGCGTCGTGAGTTCCGCGCCGACGTAGAACACCGGGTTCGGGCCGCCGGAGTACAGGCCGCCGCGGTGGAACAGCGGCGACATGTTGAGCGTCTTGTCGAACGGACTGAGCGGGAAGTGCATGACCACGTCGTGCGCGCTGAGCACCTCGACCAGACTCGGCAGCGGGACGGGCTTCGGCCGACCGGTGGTGCCCGAGGTGTAGAGCCGGGTGGACTCGTCGTAGGTGCTGCGCGGACCGATCGCCGCGAGTTCCTCGGGGGAGACGGGCTCGGACAGGAGCAGCTCGGCGAACCGGTCGTGGTCGCCACCGACCGGGACGACCTGGTCCGGCCGGTGCGGCGACGACCCCAGCGCAGCGGCGATCGCACTCGTCCGCTCGGTGTCGTGCACCAGGACGGCGGGTGCGGAGTCCTCGATGATGAACGCGACCTCGTCCGGGGCGAGCCGGAAGTTCGTCGGCGAGAACACCGCGCCGATGCGGTGGCAGGCCAGGTAGAGCATCGCGAACTCGGGGGTGTTGAACAGCTCGACCATCACGACCGAACCCCGTCCGCCACCGTGCCGGACGAGCCACCCGGCGATCCGGTCGACGACGTCGCCGAGCTCGGCGTAGGTCCACGAGCGGTCCGTCCCCGGCTCGCGCAGCGCGGGTCGGCCGGCGAAGCGGTGGGTGTTGCGGACGAAGCCGTTGGCGTAGGTGAAGCTGCCCTCGAACACCTCGCGGAAGCGTGTCGCGTCGTAGTCGGACCGGGTGTCCGTGTCGGGTCGGGTGTCGGGTCGGGTGTCGGTCATCATCGCTCCTGCCGCGGTCGTGCGGTGCACACCGACTGTCCTGCGCGGGCACCGGTCACCAGGTGCCGCTGCACCGCTGGTCCGGTGCGGCGTGGCCGTCCGATCGTCACACTAGCCCGCTGGCCGCGAACCGGCCCGGATGTGCGTCTTCTGTCCCGAGGGCGGTGCGGAGCGCCGCTCTGGAGGCCCGGCTCGGCTCAGACGCGGGCCGCGCGCCGGTCGGTGCGCAGCCAGACCAGGGCCGCGATCGCGGCCACCACACAGGCCGCGGCGATCCCGACGAGCAGGGCCGGTGCTGCGTGCGTGCCGGTCGTCCCCGAGTAGACCGCGGTCGTCAGCGCCACAGCGACCACCGCGAGCGCGACGTACCGACCGCGGGAGGCGGCGAGCAGCGCGCTGCCGGCGGACCCCGCGACGGGCAGCAGGGTCGCGATCACGGCACCGAGGCCACCGACGCACAGGGTGATGGCGAACTCCGACCCGAGCGACACCCAGAAGCCCCCGCCGGTGAGCAGGCTGTGCAGCACCCAGCCGGCCGCGGCGAGTCCGAGCAGGGCCAGCACCCGCCAGGTCGCACCCCGGGCGCTCGTGGCGATCCCGGTGCCGAGGCGGAGTGGGCCGGTCCCCAGTGCCGGGCGGCCGGACGGCACGAGGACGACACCGACGATGAGGGCGGGGGAGAGGTCGGCCGCACGGGTGACGCCGCACGCCACGAGCGCCGCGAGCACGAGCCACGGCGACACCCGGAAACCCACGGTGCGGTGATCGCTGCCGGCTGCCCACCGCGTGGCGAACACGACGGCGGCGGTCAGGACGCCGGTACCGGCGAGGACGGCGATCGCCAGACGGGCGTACCGGGCCTCGAGTTCGACGCCGACCCCGAGCAGGGTGCACAGCGCCGCGAGGGACACCGCGATGGTGATGGACGCCCAGGTCGGCAGGACGTCGTCGCCCCGTGTGCGGTCCGACCGCGAGCGGTTGCGTCCGAGCAGCGCGGCGAACGGCGAGCGGAGGCGGCCGCGGGTGACCGCGGCCACGAGGGCGAGCGGCGCGGCGATGAGCAGGAGGAACCCGGCGGCGACGGCGGTGGCGACCAGGACGGTCCGCCACGAGAACGCGGCCTGGATGGTCGGCACGGTGCGGTCGTAGGTGGTCGCCGCGGTCCAGTCGCCCGCGGGGCCGGACCAGTCGGGGTGGCCTCCGGTGCTGCCGACGCCGGCCGGGGTGCTGCCGGTGCCGGTGCCGGTGCCGTCGCCGTTGCTGGCCCCGTTGCCGGTGCCTGCTGCGCCGTCGTCGTCGTTGCCGCCGTCGCCCCCGTGGCCGGCGGCGTTCGTGCCGTTGGCGTCGCCGGTTCCGCCGTGGCCGGTCGTGCCGGGGGTGCCCGCCGTCGCGCTGGACCCCGGCGTCAACGTGCCCGGTGTCCCCGGGGCGTCCGTGGCGGCCGGCGTCGGTGCTGCGGTCGGGGTCGTGGTGGTGGTCCGCACCGTGACCCGCACGGCGGCCGACGACCGGGAGTAGTTGCCCGCGCCGTCGTGCTGCGTCGCGGTGAGCTTGTGCCCGCCGGCGCGCAGCGTCGACCCCGCGGTCGAACACGACCACGAGGCGTCCGACCCCACCACCGCGCCGCACACCGGAGCACGGTCGACGTACACGGTCACGCGGGCGCCGGGTTCACCGGTCCCGGTCACCGTCGTCGAGCGGGTGCCGATGCGCTGGCCGTCGTCCGGTGTCGTGATGCGCGGGGCGGCCGGCGCGGTGCGGTCGACCGTGACCGTCACGGGAGCGGAGGCCGCGCTCCGCAGGTCGGACCGGTACCCGTCGGCCGTGCTGGCCGTCTGCGACGCCGTGACGGTGAACCGACCGTCCGCCCGGGTCCCCAGGGCGGCGACCCACCGGCCGTCTGCACCGACCCGGGCGGTCTGCTGGGCCGAGGACCCGGACACCGAGAGCGTCACGGTCGATCCGGGGTACCCCGTGCCGGAGACCGTCCCGCCGGTGGGCCCGGCGGACGCGAGGGTCGGCGGGACGATGACGTCCGACGCCGGTGCGCTCGCGACGGGCAGGGCGGCGGTGAGGTCGCGCACGGTGAACACCTGTTGCGGACCGGAGCGGACGGTTCCGAGGCAGGCCCACGATCCGTTCGGGTCGACCCGGGTCGTGCACCCGGACGAACCCGTCGCGGCCGGGCCCGTCACCCGGACCGCGTGCCCGGGGGTGCCGGTGCCGTGGAAACGGGTCGTGCCCGTCGTGACGTCACCCGGATCGGCGATGGTGGGCCGCACGGCGGGACGGGTGGGTGTGGGCGTCGGAGCACCCGGACGGCCGGTGTTCGGCGGGGCGATCTCGCTCGTCCCGGGCGTGGCGGTGGGAGCAGCGGCGGCCGGGGCGTCCGCAGCGGCCGCGACGACCGACGGGTCGCCCGCGGCGGCCGCGACGGCCGGGGCGGCCGCGGCGCCGAGCAGGGCGGCGACCAGGACCGCCGTCGCCGCTGCGAGAAAGGCGAAGCGGGGACGACGACGACGAGGGCTGTCGCCCCCGACAGCCCCCTCGTCCACGTTCTCCCCGCTCGTGTTCACCGGACCCATCCCACGGGATCGGCGGCCTCCGGTCAATACACCTCGCGGATGAGGTTCGCTATCGGGCCGCAGTCCGGGAGCCCGGTGTGCGTGACTCGGGAATCGGCCGTGAACACTGCGCACGGAACAGAGCATGCTCAGCGCGTCGATAGACTTCACGATGGCCGTTCAGGCCAACGCAGCACCGCGGATCCCGACGCGCAAAGGAGTACGCCCGCATGGACACCGGACTCGTCACGACGCTCATCGTCGTCGGAGTGGTGGTGGTCGTCCTGGTGATCATCGGGATCTACCTCTGGGTGACGTACAACTCCCTCGTCACGCTCAAGGTCCGGGTCGACGAGGCCTGGAGCGACATCTCGGTGCAGCTGAAGCGTCGCGCCGACCTCATCCCCACCATCGTGGACACGGTCAAGGGGTACGCCACGCACGAGAAGGCGGTCTTCGACGACGTGACGAAGGCCCGCGCCGAGACCCTGTCCGCCGGTGACGCCGACACGGCCTCCACCGCCGAGGGGCACATGCAGAAGGCGCTGAAGAGCGTGTTCGCGGTGGCCGAAGGGTACCCACAGCTGCAGTCGAGCCAGAACTTCCTGCAGCTGCAGTCCGAGCTCGTCGACACCGAGGACAAGATCCAGGCCGCCCGCCGGTTCTACAACGGCGGCGTGCGTGAGCTGAACACGAAGATCCGGGTGTTCCCGAACTCCACGTTCGCGAAGAACCGCGGCTTCTCCGAGGCACCGTTCTTCGAGACGAACGAGCCGGCGGCCATCGCCGAGCCGCCGCGCGTCCAGTTCTGACCACAGCGTCGGATCCGACGTGTACAGCGCCATCGCGCGGAACAAGCGCAACACCGTGGTCATCGTCCTGGTGTTCCTGCTGATCATCGGCGCGCTCGGGTTCCTCGGCGGGTACCTCGCCGGCAACGTCTCGATCGGCTTCGTCGTCCTCGTGGTCGCCCTCGGGTACGCGGTGCTGCAGTACTTCCTGGCTGCACGGCAGGCCACCGCCATCGCCGGTGGGGTCGAGATCGACCGCGTCTCCGAACCACGGCTGTGGCGGACCGTCGAGAACCTCGCCATCGCGACCGGCATGCCGATGCCCCGGGTGTTCGTCATCCCCGACCCCTCGCCGAACGCCTTCGCCACCGGGCGTGACCCCGAGCACGCGGTGGTGGCGGCGACGACGGGGTTGCTCGAGCTCATGGACGACCAGGAGCTGCAGGGCGTGATGGCGCACGAGCTCGGACACGTCCGGAACTACGACATCCGGGTGTCGACGATGGTCTTCGGTCTCGTCGTGGCCGTCGGGCTCATCGCCGACGTCCTGCTCCGCATCTCGATCTTCAGCGGTCTGTCCGGCGGGCGGAACCGCAACTCGGACAACGGCGGCAGCGCCAACCCGGTGCTGCTCATCGCCGGGATCGTCGCCGTCATCGTGGCGCCGATCGCGGCGGCCGGCGTCCAGGCGGCGGTGTCCCGGCAGCGGGAGTACCTGGCCGACGCGACGGGCGCGATGACGACCCGTCACCCGGAGGGCCTGGCGCGGGCCCTCGAGAAGCTCGGTGCGTACGGTCGACCGACGCAGACGCAGAACTCCTCGATGGCACACCTGTGGATCGCCGACCCGATGCGCCCCGGGGTGATGGACCGGCTGTTCTCGACACACCCGCCGTTGCCCGACCGCATCGCGCGGTTGCGGGCGAACGCCGACCGATTCTGAGCGGTCAGCCGACGCCGTCGGCGGCCGAGTCGCCAGCGGACTCGACCGGTTCGGGGGCGTCCGCGTCGTCAGCGGACGCGTGCGGCACCAGGGGTACTCCGAGGGCTCCGGCGACGGTCGCAGCAGCGGTGCCGCGGTCGGTCACCTCGATCGCGCCGAGGCCCTGCCAGCTCGCGGTCCGTCGCAGTGTGTCGGCGAGACGCTCGGGGTCCAGGTGCTCGCCCGGCTCCTGCCACGCGGTCCGGACGCGGAGCACTCCGCGCTGCCGGTCGCTCTTCAGGTCGATCCGGCCGACGAGCCGGTCGTCCTGCAGCACCGGCAGCACGTAGTAGCCGAACACCCGCTTCGGGGCCGGCGTGTAGATCTCGATCCGGTAGTGGAAGCCGTACATCCGCTCGGCCCGCCGCCGGAACCAGACGACCGGGTCGAAGGGGCTCAGCACCGCGTCCGCGGGCATCTGCCGGGGGACCCGAGCTCCCGCGTGCAACCAGGCCCGCTCACCCCAGCCCTCGACCCGCACCGGCAGGAGCTCGCCGGCGTCGGTGAGCTCGGCGATCGCGGCGGCCGTGTCGTCTGAGCGCAGCCGGTAGTAGTCCGCGATGTCCGCTCGGGTGCCGATGCCGAGCGCCCGTGCGGCCTGGCGCACGAGTTCGAGCACGGCGTCGGCACGCGGCGGGGCGGTCTCGAGGAAGCCTGCGGGCAGCACCTGCTCCGGCAGGGCGTACACCCGCTCGAAACCGGCTCGTCCGGCACTCACCGCCTCGCCCCAGCGGAACATCTGCTCGAGCCCGAGCTTCACGTCGCTCCACCCCCACCAGGGGCCGCGCCGAACGTTCGACTCGTGCTCCACCGCGCTCGCCCGCATCGGCCCCTCGGCTCGGAGCATGGCGTGCAGTTCGCGCCGGACGGCAGCGGTCCGGGTGACGCCTTCGACCCTGGTCGGGCCGGCGTCACGCTCCCGCAGGGCGTCCATCCGCCACCGGAACAGCCGCAGGTCGTCGCGGGGGATGAACGCCGCCTCGTGCGCCCAGTACTCGGTGTACGGACCCGAGCGTCCGAGCGTCAGCCGGTCGAGCGTCGACCGGTCGTAGGCCCCGAGTCGGGCGAAGAGCGGCAGGTAGTGGCTGCGTTCGAACACGTTGACGGAGTCGATCTGCAGCAGCCCGAGCCGGCCGAACGCTGCGTTCAGCGCACGCGTCGAGACGGGGTCGGCGGGTGGTCGTCCGAACCCCTGCGCGGCGAGTGCGACCCGGCGGGCCTCGGCGGCGGAGAGCGTCGACCTGGGCATGCCGCGACGCTACCGAACCCCGCCGACATGAGGGTCCACGAACGTATGCCGTATCTGGCACCTGACGGGAAGCACATCGCTACACTCGGGCGCATGGCATGGGGAAGCAAGCAGACACACCCCGACCCCGTGGTCGAGGAATCCGTCCCGGTCGGCGTGCGCATCGCCGGTGCGTGGTCGTGGCGGGCGCTCGTCGTCGTGGGCGTGATCGCCGTCTTCATCTGGCTCGTCACGGTCTTCAGCGAGATCCTCATCCCGTTCCTGGTCGGCATCGTGGTCTCGGCGCTCCTCGTCCCCATCTCGAACTGGCTGCAGCGGCACCACGTGCCCAAGTGGCTCGCCGTCGTGATGAGCCTGCTCGGCGGCATCGCGGCGCTCGGTGGCCTGATCTGGCTCGTCGTCGACCAGATCATCGCGTCCTACCCGTCCCTGCGTGACCGGACGGTCGACCAGTACGCGAACATCAAGGACTTCGTCCTGAGCTCCGGGTTCGGCATCAGCCAGTCCGACGTCAACGGCTGGCTCGACGACGGCACGAAGTGGCTGCAGGACAACTCCGCGTCGATCCTGTCCGGGGTCGCCAGCGCGGGTTCGGGTGCCACGCACGCCTTCGAGGCGCTCTTCATCATCCTGTTCACCACGATCTTCCTGCTGATCGACGGCAAGAACGTCTGGCGCTGGTCCGTCCGGCTGTTCCCGAAGAAGGCGCGGGCAGCGGTCGACGGCGCCGGTGTCGCCGGCTGGATCACCCTGACGAGCTTCATCCGGGTGCAGATCTTCGTCGCGTTCGTCGACGCGGTCGGCATCGGCCTGGGCTCCTTCATCGTCGGGCTCTTCTTCGGCGGCATGCCGCTGGTCATCCCGATCGCAGCCTTCGTGTTCCTCGGTGCGTTCATCCCGGTCGTCGGTGCCATCGTCACCGGCTTCCTGGCGGTGTTCGTCGCGCTGATCTTCAACGGTCCCCTCGCGGCTGTCCTGGTGCTCGGGGTCGTGCTGCTGGTCCAGCAGATCGAGGGCCACATCCTGCAGCCGCTCGTCATGGGCAACGCGGTCAAGGTCCACCCGCTGGCGGTCGTCCTCGGCGTCACCGCGGCCTCCGGGCTCGCCGGCATCGCCGGAGCGTTCTTCGCCGTCCCGCTGATCGCGACGCTGAACGCCATGGTCACCACCATCGCGAGCGGACGCTGGCGGCGACTCGACTCCGACCACGTCCTCGAAGCGACGCCGAAGCGCGGGCAGCACGGGCAGATCCAGCTGCTCCGACGCCGTCGGCACAAGGTCGGCGACGACGTCCCGGCGCCGGGCGTCGACTCGGGTCCCTCGGCCGAAGAAGACACCGCCAGCACCAACTGAGCGTCACACGAGTTCGCCGCGGGGGCCGGGAGCGACGATGATGGGGGAGTGACCGACACCAGCGCCTCCCCGCACACGCTCACCGCGATCCCGACCCTCGCGGACATCGAGGCGGCGCGCGAGACCATCAAGGGCGTCGCACGCGTCACCCCGATGGAGACGTCGCAGTTCCTCGCCGAGCTGCTCGGGTCCCCGGTGCACCTGAAGTGCGAGAACCTACAGCGCACGGGTGCCTACAAGGTCCGCGGTGCCTATAACCGCCTCTCGACCCTGTCCGCCGAGCAGCGCGCCAAGGGCGTCGTCGCCGCCAGCGCCGGCAACCACGCGCAGGGCGTCGCCCTCGCCGCCCGCGAGCTCGGCATCCCCGCGACGATCTTCACGCCGGTCGGCGTCGCCCTGCCCAAGCTGCAGGCCACCCGCCACTACGGCGCCGACGTCGTGCTCCGGGGCCACTCCGTGGAAGAGGCGCTGAGCGCCGCGAAGGACTTCGCCGCCCACACCGGCGCCGTGTTCATCCCGCCGTTCGACCACCCGGCCGTGATCGCCGGGCAGGGCACGCTCGGCCTCGAGATCATCGACCAGGTGCCGGACGTCGACACCGTCGTCGTGCCGATCGGTGGCGGCGGCGTCATCTCCGGCATCGCGCTCGCCGTGAAGGGCATGGCCGAGCGGCTCGGACGGCAGATCCGGGTCATCGGCGTGCAGGCGGAGAACGCCGCGGCCTACCCGTCGTCGATCACCGCCGGCGAGCCCGTCACCATCACCACGAAGCCGACCATCTCCGACGGCATCGCGGTGGCGCGCCCCGGCGACCTGAACTTCCCGATCATCCGCGACCTGGTCGACGACATCGTCACCGTCTCGGACGACGACACCGCCCGCGCACTGCTCGTCCTGCTCGAGCGCGCCAAGCTCGTGGTCGAGGCAGCGGGGGCCGTCGGCGTCGCCGCGATCATGTCCGGTGCCGTCCGCGACACCGGCCGCACCGTGGTGCTGCTGAGCGGCGGCAACATCGACCCGCTCATGATGGAGCGCGTGATCACCCGCGGGCTCGTGGCGGCCTCGCGCTACATCGGCATCCGCATCATGCTGCCGGACCGTCCGGGGCAGCTCGCCCGCGTCGCGCAGGTCATCTCGGACGCCGGCGCGAACGTGGTCGAGGTGCTGCACACCCGCCACGGCCAGGGCCTGGTCATCAACGAGGTCGCGCTGGACCTGTCGATCGAAGCGCGCGGCCCCGAGCACGCGCAGGAGGTCATCCAGCGCCTGCACGAGGTCGGCTTCCGCCCGGAGCTCCTCGAGCACTAGTCCGCGACGATCCACGAGTCGTTCGACGCGTGGACTGTCGGAAATGCGGTGCGCGGTCTGGGCGCGACCGGCGGACAGACGGGAGGCCCGTGGCGGTGTCGCCACGGGCCTCCTGTCGGTCAGTGGGCCGGCCTACGGCTCGTAGCGCTCGATCTTGACGACCTCGACGGCGATCTCCTTGCCGTTCGGCGCCGTGTACGTGGCCTTGTCGCCGGCCTTGAGGCCGACGATGGCCGCGCCGACGGGGCTGACGGGGCTGTAGACCGTCAGGTCCGAGCCCTCGGCGACGATCTCGCGGCTGCCGACCAGGAAGGTGGACTCGTCGCCGGCGATGACCGCCGTGACGACGGTGCCCGGCTCGACCGTTCCGTCGAACTCCGCCTCGCTGACGGTGGCGTGCTTGAGGAGCTCGGTGAGGACGCGGATGCGGGCCTCGATCTTGCCCTGCTCGTCCTTCGCGGCGTGGTAGCCGCCGTTCTCCTTGAGGTCGCCCTCTTCGCGAGCGGCCTCGATGCGGCGCGCGATCTCGGCACGGCCCTCGCCGCTCAGCTCGTCGAGCTCCGCCTTGAGACGGTCGTGCGCCTCCTGGGTCAGCCAGGTGACCTGCGTGTCGTTGCTCATGTTCTGTCCCTTCGACCATGAAAAAACGAGACCGGCCGAGTGGTCGGTCTCGAGAGGCGAATCAGGACAGTCTAGGGAATCCAGCAGTCGTGGATCAAGCCGGTCACGCCCCGCGTCGTCGTGGTGACCTGCGTGGAGATGCTCCGGCTGCGCTGTTCGGACGCCGGGACGGTGATCTCCTTCCAGCCCACGATCGAGTAGCTCTTGTCGAGGACCTGCACGGCGCACTTCGCCTCGACGCCCGGGTCGACGGACACCTGCGAGTGGACGACGGTGCTGTGCTCGGACAGCACCTCGTAGCCGATGACGTCCTGGTCGAGGCCGCGGTCGGACTGGTCGAGCCCGGCCCAGATCACCCACGCACCGAAGACCACGACGACCGCGATGGCCGCGACGATCGCGAAGAGGCGGCTGCGGCGCTTGCGGGCCGGGGTGCGGCCGTAGCGCTCGTCGAGGGTGGCGGTCTGGTGCTGTTCGGACAGTTCGGGGCTCCCGGGGTGGATATCCTGATCCCAGGGTAGTTCACGCGATGCTGTGCGCTGCCCGCGTCCGACGCCGCTCACCCGCAGTGAGGAACCCCACGTGCCCTACCGTCTGCTGGCCGTCCACGCCCACCCCGACGACGAGTCGAGCAAGGGTGCCGCGACCGCCGCGAAGTACGTGGCCGACGGGCACCAGGTGCTCGTCGTGTCCTGCACCGGTGGCGAGGCCGGCGACATCCTGAACGACCAGCTCGGCGAGCCGGCGACGAGCCGTGCCCACCGTGACATGGCCGGGTACCGCCGCACCGAGATGGCCGCGGCGCAGCAGGCGCTCGGCATCGACCACGTGTGGCTCGGCTACCACGACTCAGGGCTGCCCGACGCCGAGAAGGGCGAGACGGTCCGGCCGGGCACGTTCTCCACGGTGCCGCTCGAGTACAGCACCGAGGCCCTCGTCCGCGTGATCCGCCGGTTCCGCCCGCACGTGCTCGTCACCTACGACGAGAACGGCGGCTACCCGCACCCCGACCACATCCGCACGCACGAGGTCTCGATGGCCGCGTGGTCCGCCGCCGCTGACCCGTCGGCGTACCCGTCCGCCGGTGCCCCGTGGTCGATCGCGAAGCTCTACTACGAGCGCACGATGAACCCGCGCCGCTTCAGCACGATCTTCGAAGCCCTGCAGGAGCGCGACCCGGACAGCCCCGCGATCGAGCAGCTGCGCGAGTGGGTCGAGCGGTTCGCCGACCGGCCCGACCTCGCCACCACCCACGTCGACGTGCACGAGTACTTCGACCAGCGTGACGCCGCACTCCGCGCGCACGCCAGCCAGGTCGCACCGGACAGCGCCTTCTTCTACTGGCCGAACGACCTCCTCGCGACGGTGTGGCCGACCGAGGACTACCAGCTCGTGGAGGCACGCGTGCCGACCGAGCTCCCGGAGACCGACCTGTTCGCCGGGATCCCAGCCGACAAGGAACCGACCTCGTGAGCACCATCGCGGCGGCACTCGCCGCCACCCCCAGTCCCAGCCCCTCGGTCGTCCCCGACGTCGACGTCACCCCGGGTGTCGTCGGGTTCATCGCGATCGCACTCGTCGCGATCGTGACGATCCTGCTCGTTGTGGACATGACCCGACGCATCCGTCGGACCCGCTACCGCGCCGAGGTGCGCGAGCGGCTCGAAGCCGAGGCGAACGGCACCGCGGGCGACGGCACCGCGACGGACGAGCCGGAGCGGCGGGCGGCCGAGGACGGCCGGGCCGACGTCGGCGACGACACCGAGCGCGGCTGACGCGACCGGTTACGGACTGGAGGCCCGTGGCGGCACCGCCACGGGCCTCCCGTCCGCCTCGTGCGCACCTACCGGAACCGGGCGTACCTGGCGGAATCGGGCGTACCTGGCGGAACCGGGCGTACCTGGTCAGAACTTCCGGCTGAGTACGCCCGGAACCACCAGGCATCGCACCCGTTCTGGGAAGGAACGTGCGACGGTCAGCGCACCGGGTCCAGCGCGACGATGAGCACGCCGGCCCACTGCGCACCGAAGGCCACCACGGTCAGGGCGTGGAACACCTCGTGGAACCCGAACTGCGTCGGCACCGGGTTCGGCCGCTTGAAGCCGTAGACCAGCGCGCCGATGATGTACGCGACGCCGCCGGACAGGATGAGCACGGTCATCGGCACGCTCGCCGCGAAGAACTGCGGCAGCAGCCCGAGGGCAGCGCACCCGAGCACCAGGTAGATCGGGACGTACAGCCACCGGGGCGCGTTGATCCAGAGCACCCGGAACGCGATGCCCAGCGCTGCGCCCGACCACATCACCCAGAGCACGACGACCATGAGCGTGTGCGGCAGGGCGCAGATCGCGACGGGCGTGTAGGTGCCGGCGATGAGCAGCAGGATGTTGGTGTGGTCGATGCGCTTGAGCACGGCCTTCACCTTCGGCCCCCACGGGAACCGGTGGTAGGTCGCGGAGACACCGAACATCGCCAGCGACGTCGCCATGAACACCGCGCTGCCGACCTTCGCTGCGGTGCTGTCGGCGAGGGTGATCAGGACGATCCCCATCGCGATCGCGAACGGGAACGCACCGAGGTGGATCCAGCCGCGCCACGCCGGACGGGGTTCGGCAGCGGTCGTGGTGGCGGTCGCCGACGCCTCTTCCGTGAACGGGACGTGGGGGAGTGTTCCGGTCTCGTGCTCGTCCTGCATGGTCCCGACCATAGGGCCTGACCCCGAACGACAGCCACGTGTCCGCAGAGCGGGAGCATCAGGGAGCGTGTGTCGGTGGTGCACTACGCTCGGTGCGTGACCGGGACGGCGGGATGGACAGGGCGAGGGATCCTCTACCGCGCCTACCAACGCCGGATCCGCCGCCAGCTCGAGGGGGCAGCGAAGCCCAAGCACGTCGCCATGATCGTGGACGGCAACCGTCGCTGGGCGAAGCAGCTCGGGCTCGAATCCGCCGCACACGGCCACCGCGCCGGCGCCGCGAAGATCCCGGAGTTCCTGACGTGGTGTGACGACCTCGGCATCGAGGTCGTGACGCTGTACCTGCTGTCGGCAGACAACCTGACGGGTCGCGGCGGCGAGGAGCTCGAAGAACTCGTGGGGATCATCGCCGACCTCGCCGGGGTCCTGGCCGACAACCGAGACTGGCGCGTGCAGCACGTCGGGTCGAACGAGGGGCTGCCGGAGAACCTGGTGACCGCGCTCGAACAGGCCGAGCAGCGCACCGCCGGCCGCACCGGGCTGCACGTCAACCTGGCCGTCGGCTACGGCGGCCGTCGTGAGATCGCGGACGCCATGCGCAGCATCGTGCAGGCGCACGGCGCGGGTGGCGGCACCATCGACACCCTGGCCGAGGTGCTGACGCCGGAGCTCATCGGCGACCACCTGTACACGCAGGGTCAGCCCGACCCCGACCTGGTGATCCGGACCTCTGGCGAGCAGCGGCTGTCCGACTTCATGCTGTGGCAGAGCGCGCACAGCGAGTTCTACTTCGTCGAGGCGTTCTACCCGGACCTGCGCGAGGTCGACTTCCTCCGGGCGGTCCGCGACTTCGGGCTCCGTTCGCGTCGCTTCGGCGGCTGAGCAGCCAGCTCCCGCACCGGGTTCGTCGGCGGAGCCGCGTCCCAGTAGGCTCTCAGGGTTCAACCCTGTGAAAGGTGCACCACCTGTGAACATCGACGAGTACGCCGCCGGCTTCTCCGAAGACCCCGGTTACCTCGACCACGCTGCGTTCGGCCCCGTGCAGACCGCCGTGCTCGAGGAGCAGCGTGTGCTCGGCACCATCCAGGCACACATGCGCTTCGGCGCCATGGAGACCCTCGACGAGCAGGACGCCCGCGTCCGCACCGTCGCCGCCCGCCTGGTCGGCCGCCGCGAGGACCAGGTCGTCTCGCAGGCCGCGACGACCCCGGGCCTGCTGCACACCGCCTTCGGTCTGACCGGCGGTGTGCTCGTGTCTGCCGACGAGTACCCGTCGCTGCCGCTCGCACTGGCCAGCGCCGCCTCGGCCACCGGCGGACGGGTGCAGCCGGTCGTCATCGAGTCGGGTGCCGGTTGGGTGACCCCCGAGCTGATCCGTGAGCGCCTGACCGACGAGGTGACCGCCGTCGCGGTGTCCCTGGTCGACTGGCGCACCGGCTACCTGACCGACCTCGCCGCCATCCGCGAGGTCATCGGCGACCGCCTGCTCATCGTCGACGCGATCCAGGGTTTCGGCGTGGTCGACGCCCCGTACGAGGTCGCCGACGTCGTCGCCACCGGCGGACAGAAGTGGTTGCACGCCGGGTGGGGCACCGGGTTCGTGGCGTTCAGCGACCGTGCCCTGAACCGGATCCGTCCGGCACTGTCCGGCCCGCACGGCACGTCCGGCTGGCCCACAGAGGTGCCGGCGGTGCGTCCGGGGGCCGCCGGCTTCCAGATGTCCCGCATCGACCCGGTCGCGCAGGCCCGGCTCGCGGTGTCGCTCGAGCGCCTCACCGCGGTCGGCGTCGCCGCCGTGCAGGAGCGGGTCACCGACCGCGTCGCGCGCGTGTTCGCGATCGCCGACGAGTTCGGGCTCGAGGTCGAGTCCAGCCGCGACCCGGCCGAGCGCGCCGGCATCGTGGTGCTCCGGCCGACGCAGGGTCGCGTGACGGCCCTGTCCGCCGCGATGCACAACCACGGCGTCACCGCGACCACGCGGCTCGGCGTCGCGCGTGTGTCGGTCTTCCCGTCGACCACCGACGAGACCCTGGACATGTTCCGCGACGCCTGCGTCTCCTACGCCACCATGCAGTAGCAGCGGCGCGCCTGCTGCCCGTGGCCCGTCCGGCGCCGTCCCGCAGCCCGCGAGCGGTCACGACACCCCGCTCACCTCCGCCGGGTGGTCACGAACTGTCGGTCGGAGCGGCCGCAGCCGACGGTTCGTGACCAGTCGACGCTGCCCGCGCGACGAGTCGTGACCGACCGACGGCCTGGAGGCTCGGTGTCGGGCCGCCACGGGCCTCCGGTCCGGAGCCGGCGAGCGGTCACGACACCCCGCTCACCTCCGCCGGGTGGTCACCACCTGTCGACCGGAGCGGCCGCAGCCGACAGTTCGTGACCAATCGACGCTGCCCGCGCGACGAGTCGCGACCAACGGACGGCCTGGAGGCGCGGTGCCAGGCCGCCACGGGCATCCCGTCCGCAGCCCGCGAGTGGTCACGACACCCCGCTCACCTCCGCCGGCTGGTCACCACCTGTCGACCGGAGCGGCCGCAGCCGACAGTTCGTGACCAGCCGGCGTCACCGCCGCGAGCGGCGTCGCGAGCCACGCTCGCGTTGTTCACGCGACCGTAACTCCGGAAACCGCGTGTCGCTGTCAGCGTGTCGGGGGCCGGACGTACGTTGTCCCCATCGGGCACCGCGCCCGATCGAAGCGGCCACAGTCGGTGCTTCGGGACCCGCTCCGTGGCCGCGTTCGAGGACAGGACCGGGCCCGTCGCGGCCCGGGGATGGAGTGGTCGTGACCTCTCAGAACGTCTCTCGCGGAGCACAGCAGCAGCACACCGCGGACTCGTCCACATCGGTCGCCCAGCGCACGTACGTGCTCGACACATCGGTGCTCCTCAGCGATCCGCGGGCCTTGTTCCGCTTCGCCGAGCACGCCGTGGTCCTGCCCGTGGTGGTCGTCAGCGAACTCGAGTCGAAGCGCAACGACCCGGAGATCGGGTACTTCGCCCGGCAGGCCCTCCGGCTGCTCGACGAACTGCGCATCGAGCACGAGCGGCTCGACTTCCCGATCGCGATCGGCGACGGCGGCTCGTTCCGCGTCGAACTGAACCACTCCAACCAGTCCGTCCTGCCGTCGGGCCTGCAGCTCGGCGACAACGACTCCCGCATCCTCGCCGTCGCGTCGAACCTGAAGAACGACGGGCTCGACGTCGTCGTCGTGTCGAAGGACCTGCCACTCCGGGTCAAGGCGTCGTCGATCGGCATGGCGGCGGAGGAGTACCGCGCCGAACTCGCGGTCGACTCGGGCTACACCGGCATCGCCGACCTGCAGGTCTCCGGCGAGCAGATGTCCGACCTGTACGAGAAAGAGGAGATCCGCTCCGCGAAGCTCGACGGCGTCCCGGTGAACACCGGGGTCGTCATCCACTCCGAGCGCGGATCGGCCCTCGGCCGCGTGCACGTCGCCGGAGCCGTCGCCCTGGTGCGCGGCGACCGCGAGGTCTTCGGACTCCGCGGACGCTCGGCCGAGCAGCGGCTCGCCATCGACGCCCTGCTCGACTCCGAGATCGGCATCGTCTCGCTCGGTGGCAGCGCCGGTACCGGCAAGTCGGCGCTCGCCCTGTGCGCCGGACTCGAGGCGGTGCTCGAACGGCAGCAGCACAAGAAGATCATGGTGTTCCGGCCGCTGTACGCCGTGGGCGGGCAGGACCTGGGCTTCCTGCCCGGTGACGCCGGCGAGAAGATGAACCCGTGGGCGCAGGCCGTCTACGACACCCTCGGCTCGGTGGTGTCGGACAACGTCCTCGACGAAGTGATCGAGCGCGGCCTGATCGAGGTGCTGCCCCTGACCCACATCCGCGGCCGCTCCCTGCACGACGCCTTCGTGATCGTCGACGAGGCGCAGTCGCTCGAACGGAACGTGCTGCTCACGATGCTCTCGCGCATCGGCCAGAACTCGCGGGTCGTGCTCACCCACGACGTCGCGCAGCGCGACAACCTGCGGGTCGGCCGGCACGACGGGATCGCGTCGGTCATCGAGCGGCTCAAGGGGCACCCGCTGTTCGCGCACGTCACGTTGACGCGGTCCGAGCGCTCCGCGATCGCCGCCCTGGTCACGGACCTGCTGGACTCGCCCGACCTGGTGTAGCGGCGGGCGCTGTCAGTTTTCGCGCTGACCGACAGGTCACGCGCCTCTGGGCGCGTGACCTGTCGGTCAGCGCGTGAGGCGGGTCGAGCCGCCATCGGACGGACGGGAGGCCCGGTGCCAGCTGGCACCGGGCCTCCCGTCCGTCCTGGGGGTGCGTCAGGAGCGTCGCGCTACTTCGGGTGCGTCATGCTGAGGACGTCGAGCGCCTCGTCGAGCTGCGCCTCGGTGACCTCGCCGCGCTCGACGTGGCCGAGGGCCACGACGGCTTCGCGCACGGTGAGGCCCTCGGCGACGGCGTACTTCGCGACCTTCGCCGCCGCCTCGTAGCCGATGACCCGGTTGAGCGGGGTGACGATCGACGGCGAGGACTCCGCGAAGGCACGGGCGCGCTCGAGGTTCGCCTGCAGCCCGTCGATGGTCTTGTCCGCGAGCACGCGCGAGCTGTTCGCCAGCAGTCGGATCGACTCGAGCAGCGCCGTGCCCATCACCGGGATGGCGACGTTGAGCTCGAACGCACCCGAAGCCCCGGCCCAGGCGATGGTGGCGTCGTTGCCGATGACCCGGGCGCCGACCATCAGGGTGGCCTCGGGGATCACCGGGTTCACCTTGCCGGGCATGATCGAGGAGCCGGGCTGCAGGTCGGGGATGTGCAGCTCGCCCAGGCCGGTGTTCGGACCCGAGCCCATCCAGCGCAGGTCGTTGTTGATCTTCGTCAGGCTGACGGCGAGCACCTTGAGCGCTCCGGAGGCCTCGACCAGGGCGTCACGCGCACCCTGCGCCTCGAAGTGGTCGACGGCCTCGGTGATCGGCAGGTCGGTGTCGCTCGCGAGCTGGGCGATGACCCGCTGCGGGAAGCCCTTGGGGGTGTTGATGCCGGTGCCGACCGCGGTGCCGCCGAGCGGGACCTCGGCGACGCGGGGGAGCGTCGCCTGCACCCGCTCGATGCCCAGGCGGATCTGGCGTGCGTAGCCGCCGAACTCCTGCCCGAGGGTGACGGGCGTGGCGTCCATCAGGTGCGTCCGGCCGGACTTCACGGCGTCGGCCCAGAGAGTGGCCTTCGCTTCGAGGGACTCGGCGAGGTGCTCGAGGGCGGGCACGAGGGTGCGGAGGAGCGCCTCGGTCACGGCGACGTGCACGGAGGTGGGGAAGACGTCGTTCGACGACTGCGAGGCGTTGACGTGGTCGTTCGGGTGCACCGCCGAACCCGCGATGTCGGACGCCAGTGTCGCGAGCACCTCGTTCATGTTCATGTTCGACGACGTGCCGCTGCCGGTCTGGTAGACGTCGACCGGGAACTGGTCGTGGTGCTTGCCGCCGATGATCAGGTCGGCCGCACCGGCGATGGCGTCGGCGACGGCTGGCTCGACGATGCCGAGTTCACCGTTCACGATGGCCGCCGCACGCTTGATCCGTGCGAGCGCCACGATCTGCGCCGACTCGAGCCCGGTGCCCGAGATGGGGAAGTTCTCGACGGCGCGCTGGGTCTGTGCACGGTAGAGCGCCGACTTCGGCACCCGTACCTCGCCCATGGTGTCGTGCTCGATGCGGAACTCGGTCGGGGTGGTGTCGGTCACGTCGTCGTGGTCCTTCCTGGGGTGCTCGCCGGTCGCGGTCGCGCCGGCCCGTGCCTGCGCCCCGGGGTCGCCGGGGCTGTCGTCGGGTCGGTCAGACCTGGCCGACGACGGTGTCGATGGTGACTTCTCCGGTGGCGAGGTCGTAGGTCGCCCCGACGACGGCCAATCTACCCTCGGCCACGGCATCGGAGACCGCGCCGGAGCGCTCGATCACCTGGCGGAGGGTGGCTTCGAGGTGTGCGGCGCCGACGGCTTCCTGCGGGAGCTCGGCGTCGGTGAGCCGGACCTTCTCGACGCTCGGGGCGATCGCGTCCACGAGGGCCTGCAGGTGCGGGGCGGGGACGGGCTCACCGGAGCGGGCTGCCGCGACGGCACCGCACCGCGTGTGCCGGAGCACGACGACCAGCGGCGTGCCCAGGGCGACGACCGCGAACTCGATCGAGCCGAGCACGACGTCGTCGACGATCTGGCCGGCGTTGCGGATCGCGAACAGGTCACCGATGCCGGCGTCGAAGACGTGCTCGAACGGCACCCGCGAGTCCGAGCAGCCGAGGACGGTCGCGAACGGCGACTGCGATCCTTCGAGCTCGGTGCGGCGGTCCGGGTCCACGCGGCCCATCCGGCGCTTGTCGGCGGCGAAGCGGGCGTTGCCGTCGACGAGCAGGCGCAGGGCGTCGGACGGGGTGGAGGCGGCGCGGTCGGGCATGGGGCTCCTCGGTTCGGGCGGGACGGGTGGTGACTGGCGGGGCGGTGCCCGTCGTCTACTCGGTCAGTTCTCGGGAGACGGCGGTCGCGACGGTCCGGAAGGCCTTGTCGTCGGCGGTGCCGGAGAGCACGATCGTGTTCTTGCCGAACGTCGAGACGAGCGAGTACGCGTGGTTGCCGGCGTCGGTGCCCTCGGCGCGGCGGTCGTAGACGGTCCACTCCGTGTCACCGATCGTGCGGTCACCGGTGGACGGCCGCTGGTCGAGCTGGTTCGACACCCACGAGGCGTTGGCGTCGATGCCCTGCTGCAGGCCGAGGTACTGCTTGTCCGGCGTCACGAAGCCGACGGTCCAGACGTCCACGCCGTCGGTGGTCTTGCTCGCGAAGTCCGCGCGGTTGGCGCTGTAGCCGTCCGGCAGCGGCGGCGCCACCAGGGTGACGTCGTCGACGTTCGCCTTCGCCGCGATCTGCTGGTAGTCGACGGTGCGGTCCACCGTGGTGTCGGGCCGGACGACGACCGCCACCAGGAACAGCACGATGCCGAGCGAGGCGATGAGGGCGATGACCAGGTTGAACGCGGTCTGGTGCTGCCGGCGGGCGGTCCGGGCAGCGTCCTTGCGGGCCCAGGTCTCCTCTGCCGTCTCGGGGCGACCGAGCTCGGCGACGATCGGGCGGCCGTCGGGGTCGGTCATCGGCCCGAGCCGTCCTGGGCGTCGCTGGCGGCACGGGCCGCGTCGAGCCGTGCACGGGCGCCGACGAGCCACTCTTCGCACCGGGCGGCGAGGGCTTCGCCCCGCTCCCAGAGCGCCAGGGAACGCTCGAGGGTCGCGGAGCCCTGTTCGAGCTCGCTCACGACGCGCACGAGTTCGTCGCGGGCCGCTTCGTAGCTCAGCGACTGGACGTCGGTCTGCTCGGGTTCCTGCTGGGATGGCACGGGTCGATCCTACCGAGCGTCCACCGACGATCCGTCGCCCGGTCCCAGGCTGTGGAGAACACCCGTGGTGGTCAGGAGCCGTCCGGGCCGGGGCCGTCCGGTTCGAGCGTGCCCGTGGCCGTGCCGGCACCGAGCGTGACGTGCACCGGCGTCGCTCCGGACAGGTCGTCGGTGCCGCGGACGACACCCCCGTCGGCACGCTGCACGATGGCGTACCCGCGGCGCAGGGTGTCACGGGGCGAGAGCGCGCGGAGGCGGGCGGTCAGGTGGCCGACCTCGGAGTGCCCGCGTTCGAGCCGGCGGTCGAGCAGTTCGCGGGCACGGGACAGGTCGCGCGCGACCTCTTCCGCACGGGTGTCGACGAGCCACGCGGTCGACGCCAGGGCCGGCCGCGACCGCAGCGCGGCGAGCCGGTCGGCCTCGACCGACAGCGTGTGCGAGAGCCGCAGTCCGAGCCGGGCGCGGGCCGCCCGGACGTTGGCGAGTTCCTCGGCGACGTCGGGCACGACGCGCTTGGCGGCGTCCGTCGGGGTCGAGGCGCGCAGATCGGCGACCTCGTCGAGGATCGGGCGGTCGGCCTCGTGCCCGATCGCCGAGACGATCGGGGTCGACGCCGAGGCCGCGGCACGGACGAGTCCTTCGTCGCTGAAGCCGAGCAGGTTCTGGAAGTCACCGCCGCCGCGGGCGATGATGATGACGTCGACCTCGGGGTCGGCGTCGAGCTCGAGGATCGCCGCCGTGACCTCGCCCACGGTCCGTTCGCCCTGCACGGCGGTGTGCACGGTGCGGAACTCCACCTGGGGCCACCGCAGCTGCGCGTTCCGCTTGACGTCCTTCTCGGCGTCGGAGTCCTTGCCGGTGATCAGGCCGATGCGGTGCGGCAGGAACGGCAGACGGCGCTTGCGGGACGGGTCGAACAGCCCTTCCTCGGCGAGGGTGCGACGGAGGCGCTCGAGGCGTTCGAGCAGGTCACCGAGGCCGACGTGCTTCATCTCGACGACCTGCATGGTCAGCGAGCCGCCCTTGACCCAGTAGTTCGGCTTGAGCGCGGCGACGACACGGTCGCCCTGCTTGATGTCCGCCGGCACCCGGGAGCGCACGCTCGACCAGATGGAGAACGACACGGTGGCGTCCACCTCGACGTCCTTGAGCTTGCCGTACACGTTGCCGCCGGCGACGTTCCACTGCGTGATCTCGCCCTCGACCCACGCCGTGCCGAGCCGGTCGATCCAGTCGCGCAGCTTCGCGCCGAGGAGCGCGACCGGCCACGGGTTGTCGGCCGTCGGCGGGCCCTGTTCGATCGCCATGTCGCTCCTTGTCCTGCTGGGACGTCCATCGTGCCCGAGACCGGTGACAGGGGACGGCCGTCGTGTTGTCCACAGGCGCCCCGCGCGCCCAGGTCGCGTGCGTGCTGCTCACCTATCATCGGGGACGTGACGATCACCAACGGCCACACGGTCCCGCTCGCCCCGCCGCGTGTGCACGCGGCACGGGGCCGACTGCGTGACGAACCGGTCGCCGGCCCCAAGAAGGTGCTGCTCGCGGCGCCCCGTGGCTACTGCGCCGGGGTGGACCGCGCGGTCGTCGCGGTCGAGAAGGCCCTGGAGCAGTACGGCGAGCCCGTCTACGTCCGCAAGCAGATCGTCCACAACGTGCACGTGGTGTCGACGCTCGAGCAGCGCGGTGCCGTCTTCGTCGACGACGTGGCCGAGGTGCCCCGGGGTTCGCACGTCGTCTTCAGCGCGCACGGTGTGTCGCCGGCTGTCGTCGCGGGTGCCGCCGAGCGCGACCTGCACGCCATCGATGCCACCTGCCCCCTCGTCACCAAGGTCCACCGCGAAGCCACCCGGTTCGCCAAGGCCGAGCGCACCATCATCCTGATCGGGCACGCCGGCCACGAAGAGGTCGAGGGCACGATGGGGCACGCCCCGGACCGCACGATCCTGGTGAACGGCCCCGACGACGTCGCCGCCCTGTCGGTCCCCGACCCGGACAACCTCGTCTGGTTGTCGCAGACCACGCTCAGCGTCGACGAGACGATGGAGACCGTGCGGCTGCTGCGCGAGAAGTTCCCGGCCATCCAGGACCCCCCGTCGGACGACATCTGCTACGCCACCCAGAATCGCCAGGTCGCGATCAAGAAGGTGGCGCCCGGTGCCGACCTGGTGATCGTGGTCGGCTCCGCGAACTCGTCGAACAGCGTCCGTCTGGTCGAGGTCGCGCTCGAGCACGGTGCGCGGGCCGCCCACCGTGTCGACTACGCGGAAGAGATCCAGCAGGAGTGGCTCGACGGTGTCGAGACGGTCGGCGTGACCAGCGGTGCGTCCGTGCCGGAAGAACTCGTCGCCGAGGTGCTCGAGCAGCTCGCCGACGCCGGGTACGCCGCCGTCGAAGAGGTCGTCACCGCACACGAAGACCTGATGTTCTCGCTCCCCAAGGAGCTCCGCACCGACGCCTCGGGCAACCCGACGCGCGCGCTCGGCGGGCGTCGGGCATGAGCGGCGCGGACGGCTGGTCCTCGGTCCCGCGTCGCGACCCGGCGAACCACGTCGACGCCGGTGCCGGTAGCGGCCAGGAGGCCCGGGGCGCGTCCCCGACGGCGGCCGCCGGTCCCGTGGACGGTCGGCCCCAGGGCCGTCCCGCACCCGGGTACGGCGAGTACGCGCCAGAAGGGTGGGTCAACCCGGTCCTCGTCGAGCAGGAACGCCAGGAGCGTGAGCGTCAGGCACGGGAACGGCAGGACCAGGCCTCCGCCACCGGCATTCGCGACGCTGCTCCGAGCGACGGCGGGCACGGCGACCGCGCCGGTACGGATGTCCGCTCCGGGGCAGTCCCGGCCGGGGCACAGCGGTCGATGGCCCGTAGCCGGTTCGGCCGCACGCCCGCCGACTTCGTGCTCACCGTCGGGCTGCTCGCCTTCGGGCTCGTCTCCGTGGTGCAGTCCCTGTCCGTCGGCCAGGTCGCCTCGACCGTGCGGCGCACCCTCGAGACCCAGTACACGGCCCTGAACGACCCGAGTGCCCTCAGCACGGCCGCCGCCATCGCCGCGATCACCAACGTGGTCGTCTTCGCCCTGGTCGCCTGGTGGTCCATCCGTCGGCTCCGAGCACGGAAGCGGACGTTCTGGGTGCCGCTGGTCGGAGCCGTCGTCGCCACGGCGATCAGTACGATCGCGTTCGTCGTCGTGGTCATGCAGGACCAGGCCTTCGTCGACTTCATGCTGCGGCAGTCCGGCGCCTGACCGCCTGACCGCCGGGTTGCTCGCGGTGCCGAGCTTCGCGCGCCGAGTGGTCGCAACACACCGTGGGCCCGGGCCGAGTGGTCACGAAGTGTCGTCTGGCATCGGCGCGAGCGACAGTTCGTGACCTCTCGGCCCGGTGCGCGCGGGGAGTCGTGACCTCTCGGCAGCCCGTCCGTCGGCCAGTGGCGGTACGGTGCCCTTCCGGCGACCGTGGTCAGCCTCGCGGGCACGCCCAGCATCGACTGCCGAGTGGTCGCAACACGCCGCGGGTCCGCCGCCGAGCGGTCAGAACGTGTCGCCTGGCATCGGCGCGAGCGACAGTTCGTGACCTCTCGGCCGGCGCGTACGGGGAGTCGTGACCACCCAGCAGCCGACGCCGCCCGGAGGTCACCCGGCCAGGAAGGCGGCGACCGCCCCGTGCAGGGCAGCCAGGTCGTCGACGTGCACGAGCTCCCGGATCGAGTGCATCGACAGCAGCCCGACGCCGATGTCGATCGTCGGGATCCCGAGCCGCGTCGCCGCGATCGGGCCGATCGTCGAGCCGCCGGGGATCGTGTTCACGTTGACGAACGGCTGCCACGGCACACCGGCGGTCTCGCACGCCGCTGCCCAGACGGCCTCGCCCTTCGCTTCGGTCATGTAGCGCTGGTTCGCGCTGATCTTCAGCAGCGGTCCGGCCCCTGGGCGCGGACGGTTCGTCGGGTCGTGCTTCTCCGGCTGGTTCGGGTGCACCAGGTGCCCGGCGTCGCTCGACAGCAGCCACGACGCACGGAACGCCCGTGCGGCCTCGGAGCGGGTGGCGCCGAGGCCCTCCTGCACACGGCCGAGGACGTCCTCGAGGAACGGACCACCGGCACCGGACGGCGTCGACGACCCGATCTCCTCGTGGTCGAACGCCGCGAAGACCGGGATGTGGTCGCCGTCGGTCGGAGCGTCCACGATGCCCCGGAGCCCGGCGTGCACGCTCGTCAGGTTGTCCATCCGGCCGGACGCCAGGAACTCCCGCTCGATGCCGATCCGGGCCGGTGCCTGGGTGTCGGCGAGGAACAGGTCCCACGACACGGCGCCCTCGCCGAGCCGGGCGAGCAGCCACTCCACGACAGAGGTCCCACCGGCGTCGCCGTCGACCCCGACGATCGGCAGGGTGTGGCGCTGGCGGTCGATCTCCTTGCCGTCGTTGACCCCGCGGTCCAGGTGGATCGCCAGGTTGGGGATCCGTGCGACGGCGTCGGTGCTGACGAGCCGCACGCTGCCGTCGGCCTCGACGACCCGGCCGGCGATCCGCAGGTCGCGGTCGAACCAGGTCGACAGGAGCGCTCCGCCGTAGACTTCGACGTTGAGCTGCTCCCAGCCGCCCGTCCGCACGCCGGGGTTCGGCTTCACGCGGAAGCCGGGGGAGTCGGTGTGGGCGCCGAGGATCCGGAACGGCGTCGTCGGGTCGGCACCGTCGGGCAGCCGCCACGCGATGACGGCGCCGTCGCGGACCACCACGTACGCACCGGCTTCGGTCGGCCAGGCGTCGAGCTCGGACAGCTCGGTGAACCCGGCAGCGACGAGACGGTCACGGGTCGCCGCCGCAGCGTGGAACGCGGTGGGCGACTCGGTGACGAACTGGGCGAACTCGGAGGCGATGGCGTCGACGGTCACCCGCCCATCGTGGCACGGGGTGGAGGCGACCCGACGCAGAACGGGGCGCGTCCGTCGGACGCACCCCGTTCCTCCAGGCCGGTTGACCCGACCGGAGGGACCTACTCAGCCCTTGGCGTGACCGGCCGAGCCGAGGACCTTCGCGGCCTCGACGACGCGGGCCGCCATGGCGGTCTCGGCGACCTTGCCCCAGGCGCGGGGGTCGTACTGCTTCTTGTTGCCGACCTCGCCGTCGATCTTCAGGACGCCCTCGTAGTTGCGGAACATCGAGTCCGCGATCGAGCGGGTGAACGCGTACTGCGTGTCCGTGTCGATGTTCATCTTGATGACGCCGTTGCGGACGGCCTCGTGGATCTCGTCGTCGGTCGAACCGGAGCCGCCGTGGAACACGAGGTCGAGGGGGTTCTCGCCGGTGCCGTGCTTCGAGGCGACCGACGCCTGGATCTCGCCGAGAAGCTCCGGGCGGAGCTTGACGTTGCCCGGCTTGTAGACGCCGTGCACGTTGCCGAAGGTGAGCGCCGCGATCCAGCGGCCCTTGTCACCCAGCCCGAGTGCGTCGACGACCTTCTCGACGTCGTTCGGGGTGGTGTAGAGCGCGTCGTTCGTGCCCTCGTGCTGGACACCGTCCTCTTCGCCGCCGACGACGCCGATCTCGACCTCGAGGATCGCGTTGATGTTCCGCGTCTTCTCGATCATGGTCTTCGCGATCTCGATGTTCTCGTCGAGCGGCACGGCCGAACCGTCCCACATGTGCGACTGGAAGATCGGGTTGCGACCCTGCCGGACCTCTTCCTCGCTCGCCGCGATGAGCGGCAGGACGAAGCCGTCGAGGGCGTCCTTCGGGCAGTGGTCGGTGTGCAGCGCGACCGTGATGTCGTAGTTCTTGGCGACCTCGTGGGCGAACTTCGCCATCGCGAGGGCACCCGCTGCGCGGTTCTTGATGGTGTGGCCGGCGAAGTAGTCGGCACCGCCCGTCGTGACCTGGAGGATGCCGTCGGAACCGGCCTCCTGCAGGCCCTGGAGGACCGCGTTGATGGTCTGCGAGGAGGAGACGTTGACCGCGGGGTACGCGAACTTGCCCGCCTTCGCGCGTTCGATCATCTCGGCGTACTGTTCCGGCGTTGCGATGGGCACGTGGATCTCCTTCGACTTCGGTGATGTCCCCGCCGATCGTAGTCAGCCGGACTGGAGGCGCGGTCCGGGTTACGCGGTCGGCTCACGTCCGGCGTGCACATGCGTGCACGGGCCCGGTGTCCGGACCGCGGGTCGGCCGCCGGTCGGTAGGCTCGGGTCGTGACTCCCACTACGGAAACCGGCTCCCTGTTCCTCCAGCCCGACCGCAACCTCGCGCTCGAGCTCGTGCGTGCGACGGAGGCCGCCGCGATCCGTGCGCAGCCGTGGGTCGGGCGTGGTGAGAAGAACCTCGCCGACGGCGCCGCGGTCGACGCGATGCGCAAGTTCCTCGGCACGGTGAACTTCGACGGCGTCGTCGTCATCGGCGAGGGCGAGAAGGACAACGCCCCGATGCTCTACAACGGCGAGCACGTCGGCAACGGTCACGGTCCGGCCTGCGACATCGCGGTCGACCCGATCGACGGCACCTCGCTCACCGCCGCCGGCCGCCAGAACGCCATCTCCGTGATGGCCGTCTCGGACCGCGGCTCGATGTACGACCCCTCCGCCGTCTTCTACATGGACAAGATCGCCGCCGGTCCCGAGGGTCGCGGTGTCCTGGACCTCGAGAAGCCGATCGGCGACAACATCCGCGCGCTGGCGAAGGCCAAGGGCAAGGACCTCGAGGACATGGTCGTCGCCGTGCTCGACCGCCCGCGCCACGACGAGCTGATCCGCGCCATCCGCGCGACCGGTGCCGGGACACGACTGCTGCTCGACGGGGACGTCGCCGGAGGCATCGCCGCGGCCCTGCCCGGCTCGACGATCGACATGTGCGTCGGTGTCGGCGGCACCCCCGAGGGCATCATCACGGCGTGCGCGATCAAGGCGCTCGGCGGCGTGATCCTCGGCAAGCTCCAGCCGAAGGACGACGAGGAGCGCGAGCGCGCCATCGCCGCCGGCCACGACCTGGACAAGGTCCTCGACCAGGACGACCTGGTCACGGGGGACAACACGTTCTTCGTCGCCACCGGCGTCACCGACGGTGTCCTGGTCGACGGCGTGCGTCGTTCGCGCGGCGTCATCCACACCGACTCGCTCGTCCTCCGCTCGCGCTCGAACACGATCCGCCGCATCCAGGCGGACCACCGTGCGGAGAAGTGGTTCTGATCCGCAGGCGGTCCTGATCGGCGCGGATCCGCGCTGAACCACTGCAACCCGTCCGAACCACGCGATTCCGTGGTTCGGACGGGTTTCCGTTGTGCGGCGCGGTGCGGCGCGGCGCGGTGCGGCGCTGCGCCGTCAGTCCTCGTCGACGGCGCCGACGAGCTCCGGGGCCGTGAGCAGCCGCGGCTCGTCCTCGATCGACGACGGGTCCGCGATGACCTTCGACTCGTCGAGCAGCGACAGCCGACGAGCGCTCGGCAGCACCTGCCGTTCGAGGGATCCGACGAACCGGTTGTAGTCGACGACCGAGCCCCGGATCGAGCGGCCGAGCTTGTCGACGTGCCCGGCCATCGTGGACAGCCGGCCGTAGAGCTCACGGGAGACCTTGAAGAGCTCGTGCGCCTCTTGCGAGACGACGTCCTGCTGCCACGAGAACGCCACGGTCTTGAGCACGGACCACAGGGTCACGGGTGAAGCGAGGGCGATGCGCTTGCGGAAGGCGTGGTCGAGCAGCCCGGGGTCGGCGGCGAGTGCGCTCGAGATGAGCGACTCGGACGGGATGAAGGCGACGGTGAGCTCGGGGGAGGCGTCGTACCCGGTCCAGTACTCCCGTGCGGCGAGGGCGTCGACGTGCGCGCGGAGCGCCTTGACGTGCTGGGCGATGAGCTGGTCGCGTCGTGCCGCCTCGGTGCCGGTGGCGGTCGCCGGGATCTCGGCGGCCTGCAGGTAGGCGCTGAACGGCACCTTGGCGTCGACGGCGATGGTCTTGCCGCCTGGCAGGTGCACGACCATGTCCGGCCGGGCGGAGCCGACGGCCGTGGTGACGGAGGACTGCACGTCGAAGTCGACCCGTTCGAGCAGCCCGGCGGCCTCGACCACGTTGCGCAGCTGTGTCTCGCCCCAGACGCCGCGTGTGCTGTTCGACGACAGGGCGCTGGCCAGGGTGTCCGCGGTGGCGCGCAGGCGCTCTTCGGACTCGGCAGCCGACCGGAGCTGCGCCGACAGCGCGCCGTACTGCTCGCTCCGCGACTGCTCGAGCTCGGCGATCTTCGTGCGCATCACGTCGAGCGTCTGCGCCACGGGGCTGAGCGCGGAGAGCACCTTCGACTCGTTCTGGTTGCGGGCCGCATCGACACCGTGCATGCGCTGCACCAGGTGCTCGAGTTCGGCGGAGCGTCGTTCGAGCGAATCGACCTGGCGCCGGTACTGCGTGTCCTGGGCGTCGAGGCGTTCCTCGGCGTCGCGCCGCACCGCCTCGAGCTGGCCGCGCAGGGCCTCGGCCGTCGCGCGGGCCGACGCGGCGTCGACGCCCGCGCGCGAGCGGGCGAGCGACCAGGCGACGACCGCACCGACGGCGATGCCGATCACGAGACCGATGACCAGGGCGAGGATCTGCATGTCGCGACCCTGGCAGAACCCACCGACACCGCGCCTCCCGGCCCACCGGCGCGCGCCGCAGAGCCGGCGTGACCGGCGCCACGCGACCAGCGTGACGGACCTCGAAATCCATGTCATGACATTAGGGCAAACAGGGTGTACAGTCGTGATCGTCCGCCGATGAAGCCGCACGGAAGGTCCACCGCGTCGCATGACGAACCAAGCTCCCCACGCCTACGACGTGATCACGATGGGACGCGTCAGCGTCGACATCTACCCGCAGCAGACCGGCCCGCTCGAGGACGTCTCGACCTTCTCGAAGTCCGTCGGCGGCAGCGCCACGAACGTCGCCATCGCCGCTGCTCGCCACGGCGCAGACGCCGCGGTCATCACCCGGACGGGCAACGACCCCTTCGGCCGGTACATCGCCCGCACGCTGCCCGAGTACGGCGTCGCGAACGCCTTCGTCGAGACGGTCGAGGGGCTGAACACCCCCGTCGCCTTCTGCGAGATCTTCCCGCCGGACGACTTCCCGCTCTACTTCTACCGGGCCCCGAAGGCGCCCGACCTGATGATCACGGCGAAGTCCCTGCCGCTGCACGAGATCGAGCGCGCGAAGATCTTCTGGACCACGGTGACCGGCCTCAGCGAGGAGCCGAGCCGACAGGCGCACCACGTCGCCTACGAAGCCCGGTCCGCGGCGCAGAACAGCACGAAGACCCACACCGTGCTCGACCTGGACTACCGGTCGATGTTCTGGTCGAGCCCCGAGGCCGCCACGCGCGAGGTCGCGATCGCCCTCGAGCACGCCACCGTCGCCGTCGGCAACCGCGAGGAGTGCGAGGTCGCGGTGGGGGAGACCGACCCGGTCCGCGCCGCCGACGCCCTGCTCGACCGAGGTGTCGAGATCGCGATCGTCAAGCAGGGGCCGAAGGGCGTGCTGGCGAAGACCCGCGACGAGTTCGTCGAGTTCCGTCCGCACCACATCGACGTCGTGAACGGGCTCGGCTCGGGCGACGGCTTCGGCGGCGCGCTGACCCACGGACTGCTGCAGGGCTGGAGCCTCGAGCGGATCCTGGCGTTCTGCAACGCAGCCGGCGCGATCGTCGCGACGCGGTTCGAGTGCTCGACGGCGATGCCGACGAGCGACGAGATCGAGCAGTTCCTGACCGACAACCCGGCCGAGGGCACGAACCACACGGGTGAGACGTACACGGGTGAGACGAACACCGAGGAGAAGACCCATGCCTGAGCTCAGCCCCGCTGACTTCCAGCGCCTCCGCGACATCCGTGCCGGCCAGCCCGACCTGGTGCGTGCCACGCTCGACGCCCGCCGCAAGCGCTCCCTGCTCGCCGACGACGGCAAGCTCTTCATCGTCGCCGCCGACCACCCCGCACGCGGTGCGCTGGCCGTGCGCGACGACGAGTCGGCGATGGCGGACCGCTACGACCTGCTCGAGCGGCTCGTCACGGCCCTCGGCCGTCCGGGGGTCGACGGGGTGCTCGGCACCCCCGACATCCTCGAGGACCTCGCGCTGCTCGGCGCACTCGACGGCAAGGTCGTCGTCGGGTCGATGAACCGCGGCGGGCTGCGCGGTGCCACGTTCGAGATGGACGACCGGTACACGGCGTACTCGGCGCGGGCGATCAAGGACTCCGGGCTCGACTTCGCCAAGCTGCTGGTGCGCATCGCTCTGGAGGACTCGGGCACTGCGCCGACGCTCGAGGCAACGGCCCGCGCCGTCAGCGAGGCCGCTGCGCTCCAGCTGCCGATCATGCTCGAGCCGTTCATGTCCGAGTGGCGGGACGGCCGGGTCGTCAACGACCTGTCGGCCGACGCCGTGATCACCTCGATGGCGATCGCTGCGGGACTGGGCGAATCCAGCGCCTACAGCTGGCTCAAGATCCCCGTCGTCGATGACATGGAGCGCGTGATGGCCGCGACGACGCTGCCGACGCTGCTCCTCGGCGGAGACCCGGCTTCGCGGCCGCTGGAGACGTACGCCAAATGGGCTGACGCCCTGGCCCTGCCCGGCGTCCGCGGCCTGGTCGTCGGACGCACCCTGCTCTACCCCTCGGACGGCGACGTCGCCGCCGCCGTGGACGTCGCCGCCGGTCTCGTCCACAGCCAGGAGGCCCGGGGCGGGTTCTCCACAGATGCCCACGACCCAGCCGCTCGGCTCGCGGGCGCCACCACCATGGACTCGTCCATCTCGGAAGGAAGCAACGCATGACGCTCACCGACACGACCACCACCACCGTCGGGCACTGGATCGACGGCAAGCGCGTCGAATCCGCGTCGGGCAACACCGCCCCCGTGTACGACCCGGCGCTCGGCGTCGCGACCAAGCAGGTCGCGCTGGCCGACGAGTCCGAGATCCAGGCGGCCATCGGCAGCGCCAAGGCGGCGTTCCCCGGCTGGAGCAACCTGTCACTGGCCAAGCGCCAGGCGATCCTGTTCTCGTTCCGCGAGATCCTGAACCGCGACAAGGCCGAGCTGGCCGAGATCATCACGAGCGAGCACGGCAAGGTCATCGACGACGCGCTGGGTGAGATCGCCCGTGGGCAAGAGGTAGTGGAGCTCGCCACCAACATCCCGAGCCTGATGAAGGGCGAGTTCTCCGACCAGGTCTCGACCGGCATCGACGTCTACTCGATCCGCCAGCCGCTCGGCGTCGTGGGCATCATCAGCCCCTTCAACTTCCCGGCGATGGTGCCGCTCTGGTTCCTGCCGATCGCGATCGCCGCGGGCAACACCGTCGTGCTGAAGCCGAGCGAGAAGGACCCGTCGGCCGCCATCTGGCTCGCCGAGAAGTTCAAGGAGGCCGGGCTGCCCGACGGCGTCTTCAACGTGCTCAACGGCGACAAGCTGTCCGTCGACGGCCTGCTCACCAGCGACGACGTCGAGTCGATCTCGTTCGTCGGCTCCACGCCCATCGCGCAGTACGTCTACGAGACCGGCACGAAGCACGGCAAGCGCGTGCAGGCCCTCGGTGGCGCGAAGAACCACATGCTCGTCCTGCCCGACGCCGACCTCGACCTGGTCGCCGACAACGCGATCAACGCAGGCTTCGGTTCGGCCGGTGAACGCTGCATGGCGATCTCGGTCGTCGTCGCCGTCGAGCCGGTGGCGGACGAGCTCATCCAGAAGATCAAGGACCGCGCGGCGACCCTGCGCATCGGCGACGGTCGTCGCGGGTGCGACATGGGGCCGCTCGTCACGAAGCAGCACCGTGACAAGGTCGCCTCGTACATCGAGGTCGCAGAGCAGGACGGTGCGGTGGTTGTGGTGGACGGCCGCACCGTCCGACCCGACGGCGACGAGAACGGCTTCTGGCTGGGTCCGACGCTGATCGACCAGGTGCCCACCACCAGCCGCGTCTACACCGAGGAGATCTTCGGTCCGGTGCTGAGCGTCGTGCGGGTCGCCACCTACGAAGAGGGCCTCGAGCTCATCAACTCCGGCGCGTACGGCAACGGCACCGCCATCTTCACGAACGACGGTGGCGCCGCCCGACGCTTCCAGCGTGACGTGCAGGTCGGCATGATCGGCATCAACGTCCCGATCCCGGTGCCCGTCGCCTACTACTCGTTCGGCGGCTGGAAGAACTCGCTGTTCGGCGACCACAAGGCGTACGGTGCCGACGGCGTGAGCTTCTTCACCCGTCAGAAGGCGATCACGAGCCGGTGGCTCGACCCGTCGCACGGCGGCATCAACCTCGGCTTCCCGTCGAACAACTGACCCGCAGCATGGTGAACGAACAGCACCAGCACGACCAGTGGTTCATCCCGGCGGGCTCCCGGCCCGAGGCGGGCTGGACCGACGTGGTCGACGGTCGCATCGAGGGGTGGGCGCACACCGGGCTCCGGACCGGCGCGCTGACCGACGGGGGCGAGCTGCGCCTCCCGGCCGACGCCGTGGAGCGCATCGTCGTGCCGCTCGCCGGGTCGTTCCACGTGTCCCACTCGGGCGCTGCCGGCGACGGCGAGCAGGCGCTGCAGGGTCGGGGGAGCGTCTTCGACGGCCCCACCGACGTCCTGTACCTGGGCTCGGGTTCCGCGGCCACCATCACCGGCAGCGGCCGGTTCGCCGTCGCCGAGGCGCCCACCGACACCGTCAAGCCGACCACCTACGTGGCCCGGCCGGACGTGCCGGTGGAGCTCCGCGGCGCCGGGCAGTCGAGCCGTCAGGTGCACAACTTCGGCACCCCGGCGGCGCTCGACGCCGTCAAGTTCATCGTGTGCGAGGTGATCACGCCGGCCGGGAACTGGTCGTCGTACCCGCCCCACAAGCACGACACGAACGTGCCCGGTTCAGAGTCGAACCTCGAGGAGATCTACTACTACGAGGCTGCGGTGTCCCGTGGGCTCGAGTCGATCGCGCCCGAGGCCGCCGACCCGTTCGCCCTGCACCGCACGTACGCCTCGGACGACCGCGCCATCGACGAGTTCCGGCAGGTCCGGACCGGCGACGTCGCCCTGGTGCCGTACGGCTGGCACGGTCCGGCGGTCGCCGCTCCGGGCTACGACATGTACTACCTGAACGTGATGGCCGGGCCCGACCCGGAGCGCGTCTGGAACATCACCGACGACCCCGCCCACGGGTGGGTCCGGCAGGCGTGGGCATCGGAATTGATCGACCCACGACTGCCCTACGAAAGGAAGCAGGCGTGACCACCACCACGCGGAAGATGACGGTCGGCCAGGCACTCGTCGAGTTCCTGGCCAACCAGTGGACCGTCGACGGCGACGTCCGCGAACGCACCATCCCGGGGATCTTCGGCATCTTCGGGCACGGCAACGTCGCCGGGGTCGGTCAGGCGATCAAGCAGCTCCACGTCCAACAGCCCGGTCTGCTGCCGTACCACCAGGCCCGCAACGAGCAGGCGATGGTGCACGAGGCCGTCGGCTTCGCCCGCATGCACCGCCGCCGCGCGACCTACGCGTCCACCGCGTCGGTCGGCCCGGGCGCCGCCAACATGCTGACCGCCGCGGCACTCGCCACCACGAACCGGCTGCCGGCACTGCTGCTGCCGTCGGACACCTTCGCCACGCGCACCACGGACCCGGTGCTCCAGCAGATCGAGCTGCCGCACGACACGTCGTTGCAGGTCACCGACGCCTTCCGTCCGCTGTCGCGCTACTTCGACCGTGTGGAGCGTCCGGAGCAGCTGTTCTCGATCGCCCTCGCCGCGATGCGGGTGCTGACCGACCCGGCCGAGACCGGTGCGGTGACGATCGCGCTGCCCGAGGACGTCCAGGCCGAGGAGTTCGACGTGCCCGTCGCGTTCCTGCAGCCGCGCGAGTGGCACATCCGCCGCCCGCTGCCCGAGCGTGGCCCGCTCGAGCGTGCCGTGGCCGCGATCCGTGCCGGCCGGCGTCCGGTCATCGTGGCCGGCGGCGGGGTGCTGTACTCCGACGCCGCCGACGAGCTCCGCGCCTTCGTCGAGGCCACCGGGATCCCGGTCGGCACGTCGCAGGCCGGCGGCGGATCCCTGGTCTGGGACCACCCGCAGTACCTCGGCGGGATCGGCGCGACGGGCACGGCGGCCGCCAACGCGATCGCCGCCCAGGCCGACGTCGTCATCGGGATCGGCACCCGCTACAGCGACTTCACCACGGCGTCGCGCACGGCGTTCCAGAACCCGGACGTCACGTTCGTCAACGTCAACGTGGCCGCGTTCGACGCCTACAAGCACGGTTCGCAGCTGCCGCTGATCGCGGACGCCCGGGAGGCGCTGGTCGCCATGACCGAGTCGCTCACGTCGGACACGGCGTACGTCGTCGAGCCCGGCTACGCCTCCGAGATCGCCTCGCTGAAGGCGGCATGGGACGCCGCCGTCGACGGCGCCTTCGCCCCGTCCGGTGCAGACCTGCCCGGCCAGCCCGAGATCATCGGAGCCGTGCAGTCGGTCTCCGACCCGCGCGACGTCGTGATCCAGGCGGCGGGCTCGCTGCCCGGCGACCTGCACAAGCTCTGGCGGGTGCGGGACGAGCTCGGGTACCACGTCGAGTACGCGTTCTCGTGCATGGGCTACGAGATCGCCGGTGGCATCGGGGTCCGCCGCGGTGCTCCGGACCGCGACGCGATCGTGATGGTCGGAGACGGCAGCTACCTCATGCTGCACACCGAGCTCGTCACCGCCGTGGCCGAGGGGATCAAGATCATCGTCGTGCTCATCCAGAACCACGGGTACGCGTCGATCGGACACCTGTCCGAGACCGTCGGCTCCGAGCGCTTCGGCACGAAGTACCGCTACCTCGACGAGACCGAGTCGTTCGAGAACGGCGAGCCCCTGCCCGTCGACCTCGCCGCCAACGCCCGCTCGTACGGCGTCGACGTCATCGAGGTGCAGCCCGGCCCGGACAGCATCGAGGACCTGAAGGCCGCGCTGCGTCAGGCGAAGGCGAACGACCACACCACCCTGGTGCACATCAACTCCGACCCGCTGGTCTACGCCCCCGAGGGCGACGGCTGGTGGGACGTGCCGGTCGCGCAGACCTCCACCCTCCCCAGCACCCAGGCCGCCCGCGCCGAGTACGAGCAGCAGGTCGCCACGCAGCGTCCGCTGCTCGGCTGAACCGTTCACGAGACAGAAAGCGACAGCGACGTCATGACCGACACCGCCACCCCCATCGGCAGCCCCGCCACCGACGCGGCGCCCGCCTCGATCCGCATCGGCACCGCCCCGGACTCGTGGGGCGTCTGGTTCCCGGACGACCCGAAGCAGGTGCCGTGGCAGCGCTTCCTCGACGAGGCGTCCGCCGCCGGGTACGAGTGGATCGAGCTCGGCCCGTACGGGTACCTGCCGACCGACCCGTCCCAGCTGTCCGACGAGCTCGAGTCCCGCGGGCTCAAGCTGTCGGCGGGCACGGTCTTCACCGGGTTCCACAAGGGCGAGGACCAGTTCCAGCGCGCGTGGGACCAGGCCGTCGCGGTCGCCGGTCTGGCAGCGAAGCTCGGCGCCGAACACCTGGTGACGATCCCGGACCTGTGGCGCTCGGACGCCACCGAAGAGGTGCTCGAGGCGCGCACGCTCACCGACGAGCAGTGGGAGCGTCTCGGCAAGGGCCACGACCAGCTCGGCAAGGCGCTGCTCGAGGAGTACGGCGTCCACCAGCAGTTCCACACCCACGCCGACAGCCACGTCGGCACCTACAAGGAGACCGTGCGGTTCCTCGAGGTCACGAACCCCGAGTACACCAACCTCTGCCTCGACACCGGCCACTTCGCCTACTACGGCGGCGACAACCTCAAGCTCATCGCCGCCCACCCGGAGCGCATCGGCTACCTGCACCTCAAGCAGGTCGACACCGACCTGCTGTTCGACGTGCTCAAGAACGACGTGCCGTTCGCGACCGCCGTGTCGCAGGGCATCATGACCGAGCCGCCCCACGGCACCCCGGAACTCGCCCCGATCATCGAGGCCGTCGCCGCGATCAACCCGGACGTCTTCGGCATCGTCGAGCAGGACATGTACGGCTGCTCCGTCGACGCCCCCGGGCCGATCGCCGAGCGCACCTTCCAGCACATCTTCGGCTCGACCTCGGCCGCCCGCGCCTCCTGACGCGCCGTCCACGCAGCGTCAACAACCACCAGGAGAACACCACCATGACCACCACGCAGAACCTCCGCGTCGCCGTCGTCGGCGCCGGCATGATGGGCGCCGACCACGTCCGCCGCATCACCGCCAAGATCTCGAACGCCGACGTCGTCGCCGTCGTCGAGCCCGACCAGGCCCGTGCCGCTGCGGCAGCCGCCCTGGCGCCCGGCGCGATCACCGCCGCGTCCTTCGACGAGGCGCTCGAGCAGACCGAGATCGACGCCGTCATCATCGCGACGCCGGGTTTCCTGCACGAGCCGATCCTGGTGACGGCGCTCGAGCGCGGGCTCACCGTCCTGTGCGAGAAGCCGCTGACGACCAGCGCCGAGGACTCGCTGCGCATCGTCGAGCTCGAGCAGCAGCACGCCGCCCGGCCCGTCATCCAGGTCGGCTTCATGCGCCGGTTCGACACGGGCTACCAGGAGCTCAAGGCCCTGCGCGAGTCGGGGGCGAACGGCGCCCTGCTCGCCCTGCACCACGCACACCGCAACCCGACGACGCCGCCGAACTTCAGCGAGTCGATGCTCATCCACGACTCGGTGATCCACGAGATCGACATCATCCCGTTCCTGACCGGCGAAGCGATCACGAGCGTCGAGGTGAAGAAGCCGCGCAAGAACTCCCTCGCGCCGGCCGACCTGCCCGAGCCGCAGTTCGTCCTGTTCACCACCGAGTCCGGCACCATGGCGATCGTCGAGATCAACGTCAACGCCCAGTTCGGCTACCAGGTGACCACCGACGCCGTGTTCGAGTCCGGTGTCGCCTACATCGGCCGCGACACCTCGCTCTCGCTCGCCGCAGCCGGGGCGACCTCGCAGGGCGTCACGCCGTCGTTCAAGGAGCGGTTCGCCGCCGCCTACGACGAAGAGGTCCAGCGCTGGGTCGACGCGGCCCGGACCGGCGGCATCGACGGGCCGAGTGCCTGGGACGGCTACACCGCCTCCGTCGTCGCCGAGGTCGCCGTCCGGGCCCAGCAGTCCGGCGCGCACGAAGTGGTCGAGTACGCGGTCACGAAGCCGGCGTTCTACGACGAGACGAGCGACGCGACCGCCGCGCTCGCCGGGGCCTGATCGATGCCGAAGATCGCGCTCGACCCGACCCCGTTCCACCACGACCTGTCGCTGCTCGAGTTCCCGCGCAAGGTCGCGGAGCTCGGCTACGAGTACCTGCAGCTCACGCCGCACAAGGACTTCATCCCCTTCTACCGGCACCCGAAGGCCGACGACGACCTGGTCGACGCGTTCGCCGCGGCGTGCCGTGACGCCGGTGTCCAGGTGGCGAGCGTCCTGCCGGTGCTGCGCTGGTCCGGCCCGGACGAGGACGCCCGTCAGGCTGCGGTGCGGAAGTGGAAGCGGGTCATCGAGATCACGAAGCGCCTCGGCGTGGACACCATCAACACGGAGTTCTCCGGCCGCCCCGAGCGCGCCGAGGAGTCCGAGGACCAGTTCTACCGGTCGATGGAGGAACTGCTGCCGATCATCGAGGACGCCGGCATCCGTGTGCTCATCGACCCGCACCCCGACGACTTCGTCGAGGACGGGCTCGAGGCGCTCCGGGTGATCCGCGGCCTGAACTCGAAGCACGTCGGCTTCGTCTACGTCGCCTGCCACACGTTCCACTACGGCGGCAACATGGACGAGATCATCGACGCCGCCGGTGACTCGCTGCAGCTGGTCCACGTCGCCGACGCGTACGACCACCGCCGATCGCACGGCCTGCGCTACATCACGAACCCGCCCGGCAACCCGGTCCGGGTGCACCAGCACCTGCCGGTCGGCCAGGCGGACGTCGACTTCGACGCCTTCTGGGCGGCACTCGACCGGGTCGGTTTCTCGGCGCGCGAGGACACCGTCGCGGTCTCGAGCGTCTTCGCGGAGGACGAGAACGCCGACGCGGTGTCGCGGTTCCAACTCGACACGATCACGAAGGGACTCCACCGATGACCACCACCCTCGAGACGCAGGCGTCCACCGACGCCGACTCCCGTCCCGTCACCCTGCAGGCCGCGGAGCAGACCCCGACCGCCCTGTGGAACGACTCCGCCGACCCGCGCGAACTGTCGACCGCCATCCACGAGTACGGTGCCGTCGGCGCGACCTGCAACCCGGTGATCGCGTACACCTGCATCCAGCAGGACCCGGAGACCTGGGTCCCGCGCATCCGCGAGATCGCCGAGGAGCACCCGACGGCGGGGGAGTCCTGGATCGGCTGGAAGGCCGTCGAGGAGCTCTCCATCGCCGCCGCGGCGCAGCTGCTGCCCGCGTTCGAGGCATCCGGCGGCCGCAACGGTCGACTGTCGATGCAGACCGACCCCCGGTTCCACCGCGACGCCGACGCGCTCGTCGAGCAGGCCGTCCGGTTCTCGCAGCTCGCGCCGAACATCATCGTGAAGATCCCCGCCACGAAGGTCGGCATCGCCGCGATCGAGGAAGCCGCCTACCGCGGGGTCTCGATCAACGCCACGGTGTCCTTCACCGTGCCGCAGGTCGTCGCCGTGGGCGAGGCCATCGAACGGGCACTCGACCGCCGTGCTGCCGAGGGCCTGCCCGACCAGGAGTTCGGCCACGTCGTCACCCTGATGGCCGGCCGCTTCGACGACTGGCTGAAGACCGTCGTCAAGCGCGACCACGTGATGGTGGACCCGGGCATCCTCGAGTGGGCCGGTGTCGCCGCGGTGAAGAACGCCTACCGCGTCTTCCAGGAGCGTGGGTTCCGCTCACGCGTGCTGGTCGCCGCGTTCCGGAACGCACTGCAGTGGTCGGAGTTCCAGGGCGGCGACCTGGTGGTGTCGCCGCCGTTCCAGTGGACGAAGGACATCAACGACAACGCGTTCCCGTTCCGTCCGCACGCCATCGACGACGAGGTCCCCGTGCACGTCATCGAGGCGCTCCGGGCCGCGACGCCCGAGTTCGCCCGCGGCTACGACGTGGACGGCATGACGATCGACGAGTTCGACCGCTTCGGCGCGACCGTGACGACGCTCCGGCAGTTCCTGGACGCCGACGCGAAGCTCGACGCCCTGGTCCGCGACATCATCGTCCCCGCGATCTGAGACGCGATCTGAGACGCGATCTGCGACGCGATCCGATGCGCGGCGCGATCCGCGGTCGAAACCACGGGTCGCGCCCCGCGCGCTGACGCACCAGCCTGGAGGCCCGGTGCCGGTCCCCGAGACCGGCACCGGGCCTCCAGGCGGTGCGTCATGTGCTGACAAAGTCCGCCGCATCGGCTACGCTCGTTGTCGCGCTCCAATGCGCGCACCTGAACGAAGGAGTTCTCCATGGACAGCATCGGCGTCGGGCTGATCTCGGTCGGCTGGATGGGGCGGTTGCACTCGCGTGCCTACCGAGCGTTGCCGGACCACTTCCCGGAGCTCGGCGTCCAGCCGCGGCTCGTCGTCGCGGCCGACCCGATCGAGGCGGCCCGTGACCAGGCGGTGACGCGGCTCGGGTACGAGCGGGCCGTCGCCGGCTACCACGAGGTCCTCGCCGACCCGGCGGTCGACGTCGTGTCGATCTGTTCGCCGAACTTCCTGCACCGCGAGATGGCCGTCGCCGCGGCCGAGGCGGGCAAGCCGTTCTGGATCGAGAAGCCGATGGGTCGGTACGCCAGCGACTCGCGGTCCATCCACCAGGCGGTGCAGCGCGCCGGAGTCATCACGAGCGTCGGTTTCAACTACCGGCACGCCCCGGCGATCGAGCGTGCCCGTGAACTCGTCCGGAGTGGACGGCTCGGCCGGATCACGAACGTGCGCGGCTCGTTGCTCGCCGACTACTCGTCCGACCCGGCGGCCCCGCTGACCTGGCGCTTCGAGCGTGAGCGTGCCGGATCGGGTGTGCTCGGCGACCTGCTGTCGCACGGACTCGACCTGGCGCAGTACGTGGTCGGAAGGATCGCCTCGGTCAGTGCGCTCGCCGAGACGTTCATCGAGTCGCGGCCCCGCCCGGCCGCCGGCATCGTCGACCGCAGCGCCGCGGCGGCCGGCGAGCTCGGTGCTGTCGAGAACGAGGACTACGCCGCGCTGCTGTTCCGGTTCGAGGACGGTGCGGTCGGCACGATGGACTCGAGTCGGGTCATGCGTGGGCCGCACGCTGAGTACACGCTCGAGATCTACGGCACCCGCGGTTCGGTCCGGTGGGACTTCCAGCGCCTCAACGAGCTCGAGGTGTACCTGGACGGCCAGGAGGTCGACGGGTACGCGACGCACTACGTCGCTCCCGGAGACGGGGAGTTCGGTCGGTTCCAGCCGGGTGCCGGCACGGCGATGGGCTACGACGACCTGAAGACGATCGAGGCGGCGCAGTTCATCGCGAGCGTGCAGCGCGGGGAGCAGCTCGCGCCCTCGGTCGCCGACGGGCTGGCTGCCGCGTCGATCGTCGAGGCCGCGGAGGCCTCGCTGGTCGACGGTTCGTGGCACGACGTCGCTCGTGTCGACGGGCCGCTGACGTACGGGGCGCCGACGCCGAAGTTGTAGACACCCGGTCGTTGTTGCTTGTTAGTATGTAAGGACAAAGTCCGAGCAACCAGGAGGCACCATGCCGCTCGTCCGTATCGACCTCGCCACCGGCCGCACGCCGGAGGCCGTCCGTGGCATCGCCGACGCCATCCACCAGGCCATCGTCGACGTGTACGGGATCCCGGTGCGGGACCGGTTCCAGGTGATCACCGAGCACCCCGCGCAGCAGATCATCGCCGAGGACGCCGGCCTGGGGTTCGAGCGCACCGAGGGTGTCATCGTCATCCAGGTGTTCACGCAGCGCGGGCGGACCGACGAGGCGAAGGCGGCGCTGTACCGGGCGATCCACGACGCCCTCGCGGCGATCGGTGTCGCGTCCGAGGACGTCTTCATCGGCTACGTCGAGAACGGGCCGCAGGACTGGTCGTTCGGCTTCGGGCGTGCCCAGTACGTCACGGGTGAGCTCGGGGTGCCCGCGCTCGGGTGAAGTGGTGCGGTTGCGGGCGCGGTGCGGTCACGACACCCCGCTCAGGTCCGCCGAGTGGTCACGAACTGTCGGTTGCCGGGCCTCCGGGCGACCGTTCGTGACCACTCGGGGCATCACCGACAGCGTGTCGTGACCCCTCACCGAGCGGCCTACTTGTCGACGAGCGTGACCTCGAACGAGTACCGGTCCGGGCGGTAGCAGTGCACGCCGTACTCGACCGCACGGCCCGAGGCGTCGTACGCGGTGCGGCTCATCGTGAGCACCGGGTCGCCGTCCTCGATCTCGAGCAGGCCGGCCTCTTCGTCGGTGACCGCACGGGCCCCGATCCGCTGCTTCGCCACCCGCATCGTGACGCCCCGGCCGCGCAGCAGCTGGTACAGCCCGTACGCCTGCAGGTCCTCGTCGGTCAGGTCGAGGAACTCCGGCGGCAGGTAGTTCTCGAGGATCGCCATCGGGACGTCCTCGGCGAACCGCACCCGCCGGATGTGCGCGACGGTCGTGCCGGGCTCGATGCTCAGTGCCGCGGCGACCTCGTCGGACGCGGGGACGTCGTTGCGCTGCAGGAGCTTCGTCGCCGGAGCCTGCGAACCCTGCGCCAGGTCGTCGTACAGGCTCGTCAACTCGACCTTGCGGGTCACCGGCCCGTGCACGACCTGGGTCCCGATACCGCGGCGGCGCACGAGCAGACCCTTGTCGACGAGGTCCTGGATCGCGCGCCGAATCGTCGGCCGCGACAGACCGAGACGCTCACCGAGGGCGATCTCGTTCTCGAGCCGGGCCCCTGGCGGCATCGCGCCGGATCGGATCGACTCCTCGATGCGCGAGGCAACCTGGAAGTAGAGGGGCATGGGACCCGACCGGTCCAGGTCCATGAACAGGTCGGACGGCAGCTGGCCTTCGTTGGTCATCGCGGTCCTTCACACGTGCGGAGATGCCGGCGTCGGTGCCGACGGCATTGTCGTGACAATACCACCGGGGATGTGGCACCCCGGCCGCGCGCAGCGGATTTCGTCAGTCGGCGAACACCATCGGCCGGTTCGACAGTCGCGGCTGGTTCGCGGCCTTCGGCTTCTCGGCACGCGCACGGACCGGGGCGATCGTCACCCGGGTCACCGCGCCGAGCGCCTCGACCGTCTCGACCCCGTGGTGCCCGGCAGCGTGCACGACGATCGCGGCGCAGGCCTCGGCGTCGGCGGCGGCGTCGTGGTGCTGGAAGCCATGGAACCCGGCGGCCATCGCGGCGACCGGCAGGCGGTACGAGTCGAGCGTGTAGGTCTTGCGGGCCACCGCCAGGGAGCACAGCGAGTGGTGCTCGGCCAGGTCGATCCCCGTCGCGGAGCACCCGCCGGCGATGACGCCCATGTCGAAGCGGGCGTTGTGGGCCACCAGGACGTCGCCCTCGGCGAAGGCCACCAGGTCGGGGTACTGCTGCTCCCACGTCTTGGCGTGCGTCACGTCCTCGGCGACGATGCCGTGGATCCGCGTGTTCCACTCCAGGAACGCGTCGTGCCCGAACGGCGGGCGGATGAACCACGACGCCCGATCGACGACACGGCCGGCTCGGACCTTCACGAGCCCGACGGAGCAGGCGCTGGCGGGCGAGCTGTTGGCGGTCTCGAAGTCGATCGCGGTGAAGTTCAACGGCACGGTCCCGATCGTCGCACGGGGTGCCGACATCGCCCTCCGTTCCCGTCGGCGTTGCGTGTGGCTACTCTCGGCGCATGGGGAACGAGGCCGACCGCCGTCCGCTCGTCCTGGTGCTCGCCGGTGCCGGCTACGGGCAGCAGGCGCCGCTGCTGTGGTGGACGAGCGACATCGCCGCCGCGGCCGGGTGCGAGGTCGTCGCGCCACGCTGGCACGTCGACGACGCTGCCGGTGCCGATCCGGTCGGGTTCGTCGAGACCGCTGTCGCCGCGGCGATGGGAAACCGGCTGCCCGACCTCGTCGTCGCGAAGTCGTTCGGCTGCTTCGCCCTGCCGTGGGCGATCCGCCACGAGGTGCCCGGCGTCTGGCTCACCCCGGTGCTGACACACGACGACGTGGCCACCGCGCTCGCCGCCGCCACTGACGCGCACGAGGCGATCGGGGGTGGCGACGACACCCTGTGGCGGCCCGAGCGGGTCTCGGGGACTGCTGCGCGCCTCCAGACCGTCGACCGTGCCGACCACTCGCTCCAGGTGCCGGGGGACTGGCGGCGATCGCAGCGGCTGCAGGCCGACGTCTTCGACGTCATCGAGCGGCGCATCACGGCCCTGCGGACGCCGATGACGACGGACTAGGTTCGGCGCATGGGGGATCCGCAGGACATGGACGAGCTGCTGGCACAGGCGGAGCCCGTCGACGCATCGCCGCACACCACGCGGCGTGCCGTCGGGTTGGCCGCCGCGCTGGTCGCGGCCGGCGCCGCCGTCGCGATCGTGGTGACGGGATCGGCGCACGGCCTGCTCGTCGCGATCCTGTGGCTGGTCACGCTGGGCGCGTCGCGTCCCCTGTACTGACGACGGACTGGAGGCCCGGGTCGGCTCCGACAGGCCGCCGCCGGTAGGCTCTTCTTCCGTGGCTCTCACCATCGGAATCGTCGGTCTCCCGAACGTCGGCAAGTCGACCCTGTTCAACGCCCTGACCAAGAACCAGGTCCTCGCCGCGAACTACCCGTTCGCGACGATCGAGCCGAACGTCGGGGTGGTGAACCTGCCCGACTCGCGGCTCGACCAGCTCGCTGAGCTCTTCCACTCGGAGAAGACCGTGCCGGCGCCGGTGTCGTTCGTCGACATCGCGGGCATCGTCAAGGGCGCGAGCGAGGGCGAAGGCCTGGGCAACAAGTTCCTCGCCAACATCCGCGAGGCCGACGCCATCGCACAGGTCGTCCGCGGCTTCACCGACGACGACGTCGTGCACGTCGCGAACAAGGTCTCCCCGAAGGACGACCTCGAGGTCATCAACACCGAGCTGATCCTCGCCGACATGGAGACCATCGACAAGGCGCTCCCGCGGTACGAGAAGACCGTGAAGCTCAAGCAGACCGAGCCGATCGTGCTCGAGACCGCTCGCGAGGCCCGTGCCGCGCTCGAGCAGGGCACCCTGCTGTCCGCCACCAAGATCGACCTGACGCCGATCGCCGAGCTCGGCCTGCTCAGCGCCAAGCCCTTCATCTTCGTCTTCAACGTCGACGAGGCGATCCTGACCGACGAGTCGCGCAAGGCCGAACTGGCCGCGCTCGTCGCCCCGGCGCAGGCCGTGTTCCTCGACGCCCAGGTCGAGTCGGAGCTCATCGACCTCGACCCGGCTGACGCCGCCGAACTGCTCGAGTCGACCGGTCAGACCGAGTCGGGCCTCGACCAGCTCGCCCGCATCGGGTTCGACACCCTCGGACTGCAGACCTACCTGACGGCCGGTCCGAAGGAAGCCCGTGCGTGGACGATCGGCAAGGGGTGGAAGGCTCCCCAGGCTGCCGGCGTCATCCACACCGACTTCGAGAAGGGCTTCATCAAGGCCGAGGTCATCTCGTTCGACGACCTGGTCGCGACTGGCTCGATCGCCGAGGCCCGCGCTGCCGGCAAGGCCCGCATTGAGGGCAAGGACTACGTCATGCAGGACGGCGACGTGGTGGAGTTCCGCTTCAACAACTAGCGGGCCCGGAACGACGACGATCCCGGCCTATTCGTCCGCCGCAGCCCGCAAAGAGTCCGCAGAATCGCCCGAAACCTGCCGCATGAGTCCCGCGGTTGCGGACCGGGTGCGGTCGTCGGCGTTCGGCCACAGGTGGCTGTAGGTGTTCAGCGTCACCGATGCGGACCGGTGACCGAGCGCCCGCTGCACCGTGACGACATCGCATCCCGCGGCAATCAGGCCTGATGCGAAGAAGTGCCGGCAATCGTGCAACTTGAACGGCTCCACGCCGGCCGCTGCAATCGTCTTCGTCCAGTGGTAGTAGATCGTGTTCCCGTGGGGCGGCTGCCCACCCGGGCCGACGAACAGCCACCGCTCATCGCCGCGCACGCCCACCTCGGACACGTGCCAGGACAGATGGCGAGTGAGCTCGTCAGGGATTGGCACCGTCCTCTCGGATCCGTACTTCGGCGCGGAGATGCGAACCGTCTCACCGCCGGTGCCGCGCTGAACCTGTCGGCGCACCCGCAGGGTCCGCTCAAGCCACGCAACGTCGTCGGCCTGCACTCCGGAGGCCTCACCGAGCCGAAGGCCAGCGAACGCAGCGAGACGAACGTACGTCTTGAACCACGGCTCGGCCGCGTCGATCACGGCCCGCACCTCTTCGGGCGTGGGTAGGCGCATTGCTTGGTCGGCACGTCTACGCCGAGGGAGTACGACGCCCTCTGCGGGGTCCTCGGCCAGGTAGCGATCCCGCACGGCGGCACGCAGGGCCGCACGAACGTTGTTGACCCGCGTGTGCTTGGTCGATGGCTGGAGGTCGTCGGACATGGACTTCACCCATGCCTCGACGTGGGATCGCCGCAGCTTCCCGAACGGCACTTCCAGAAATGCGCACTTCGTCACGGCGAGGTCCATCGCGACCTGCGTCGTCGGCTCCCAGATCTGCCTGGGAGACCAGTCGGCGTAGTAGCTCGCCAATGTCGTTGTGGACCGTGACGGGGCAACGTACGTGCCCGTGTGCCGGCGTGCGGCGACTTCGTTCAGCCAGTCTTGGCCGTCACGCTTCCGGTCGAAGTGTCGAGAGTGCTCCCGCCCCTCGTCGTCCCGGTACCGCGCTCGCCACTTACCGTTCGGTCGCTGCCGGACGCTGCTCATTGGCCGAAACGAGGAGAAGTAATGTCGCGTTCGCCCTCCACGTAGCGATCAACGAACTGTTTCACGTCTTCAAGTGCGTGCCCGCTTGCGACGTAATGGAGCTGCTTCTTGACCATCGTGATCCGGGCGACGTGCTCGTTGTCCTCATCGTCGAGATTCCACAGGCTTTCCAGCCCCTCGAGCGCTGCTGCTGCGTCGTCGGTGAGCTGTGCCAAGTCCTTCAATTCAGTCAGAATCTGTCGCCTCTGATCGAGTGCCCGGCGGTGTAGCGCGCAGCCCGCGTCAAGGAAGACGTCGCGCGTGTCGGGGTTCGTAAGGGCGCTAATCGGGACCCCAAACAGCTTCGCCAGCTTCATCGCTTCGATCATGCGCGCTGGCCGCGTCCCGTTCTCGAGGCGGGAGAGCGCCGTCTGGTTCATGTAGACCAGACCTTCGCTGTGCAGCTTCGCGAGAAGTTCCGCCTGGCTGAGGCCGAGCCTTTCTCGGTGCGCTCGAACCTCGCGAGCGAACACCCGCTCCTCATGGGTCAGGCCTTCGTTGTCATCTGCTTACTGAGGCAATCAAGGCTGGTACGGCACCGGGGTCAGCGAAGGCTGCGTACAACCGTGATGGTTCGGTGCTGGACTTCTACGCCGACGGCGGACTGAACGAGAACCACGTCGCTCAGTTCGCGCCGGCCGGAGCGATGCGCGTGTGGGCGGAACCCGAGACAGGCGGTGAGGCGTACATCCCGCTCGCGCCGTCGAAGCGCACTCGTTCCCTGGCGATCTGGGAGGAAACCGGTCGGCGGCTGCAGGCGTTTGCAGACGGCGGCTTCAACGTCCCGGTGACACAACCCGCCTCGCCTGTGTTCTCGTTCCCGGGGTGGAGTGGTGATTCAGGCCCCAGCTCGGTGTCGTTCAACAACACGTTCGCCGGTACGACCGACCCCGCGAAGGTGGTTGACGAGATGATGTTCGCCTACCGGACGAAGATCCGCGGCGGACGCTGACTCCCTGCACCTGCAGCAGGGAAAGCGGGTGGGCCAGGTCGTCTCCAACCTGGCCCACCACGCGAACTACTTCGCCTTCTCGGTCCGTTCGATGTTGAAGACTTCTGACGCCCTAACCGACGCGACTCTTCGCGACGTCGTCCCAGTGCTCTCCGTGAAGTGGAAGTACTCGCCGTCGAGCGAGTAGTTGTCCGCTTCCACGTCGAACTTATTCACACCGTCGAACTGCGTGTTCAGCTTGTAGATGTACTTCACCGTGTCTCCTTGGTCGGCCTGTGGTGGCGACACTATCGAGCCGGTCCGACAAATCGACACTGCGTCTTATGCGTCAGTACGTGCTGTGGTCCATAGAAAGCTTCGCGAGGTAGTCGTCGTACCGATCGCCTGATCCCCAACGCTCGCTAAGGTCGGTTACGAGCCTGCCCAGCACGCGCCCCCACGATCGCGTTACCCAGGTGCCACCGATGTGCTCCGGGACCGGCAGGTAGGCACGGTGCCCGTCTACGTCAAGCAGGGTTACACGGTCGACGAGATCTCCTTGATAGAACACATCGACCCAGATCTCGTGAACTTTGGGATCCGAGAGGCGGGCGCGGGATGCCCAGTCGTAGTCGTCAAGCGCAGCGTCGGCGTCATCGTCAACCGCCATGCCCCACTCGATGGCGATGTTGATGTCCGAATGCAGGACGGCCCGCTTGCGGTGGGCTTGAACCGTGTCGTCTTCGACCCTGTCATGGAAGAACGGCCCGTCTTGGACGAGGTGCCAGTGCTCGTCGTAGGTGTCGGTGATCGCTCCGCGAAGTTCGTGCATGTTCATGTAGGTCCCCAATTCTCGGAAGAACAGCAATTGACAGGAGCCTATGGGGTAGCCCATCGAGTTGCGCTCTCCTGATTGAGGGGGCTTCGGTGCCGAACCGCTCGTCGCCAAACCCACGCTGACTGTCGAGTTGACCGGTCGCCCCACTCGACCAACACTGCATCAGGGGTCATCGCCAGCGCTGTCGCCTCAACGCGTATGAGCCTGTCGGGTAGCTGTACCCAGGACCGGACAGGCCGCGGCGGTTCCAGCTCCTTCACGGCCTCGCCACGGGCCTCCCGAGGGACGCTGAACGGCTCACCCGGAACCCAACGATCACGGCGACGCTTACCCATGGGGTGATCGTGGCGGGAACCACCGTCAGCGGGCTCTCAAACGGCATACTGATCGGGTGTGGCAAACGATTGCGGTCATCGCAGTTCCCTTGGTCAGCGTCCTCATCGGGCTGTTCCGGGGTGGCGGCGACACTCGGCTATCCCGACGCGTGAAGCATCACGCGGAGATCTTGAAGGTTCTCGACGGATTCACGAAGGCCTCCGACGCGATGGAGGGCTTGCTCGTCGAGGAGATTGGCGTGCTCAAGGACAGGGAACTTGCTCGTTCACGTCGCCGCGTCAACGGCGGAAACCTCGCCGTCGCCGTCATTCTTGCTGTCGTCACTGCTGGCGCTACGTTCTGGCTTACGACCTTCGCCAGCGAGCACGGCCGCGACCCCTGGGCTTGGATCGGAGTGACGCTTCTGAGCCTCTTGGCCGTGACGCTCGTCATCTTCACCGTCGCTGGCTTCTCCACCATCTACAACCCGCCATCGAACAAGAAGCCATAGCGCAGGATCGACGCCCTTCCTCAGCGCGCCGGTGCTCGGGCAGCCGACTTCAAGCGGTTGGCCGGTCGGAGGGTAGTGCCGCGAACCAGCGGTCCGCCGCTTCGATGCCGATAAGCGGCTTGCGTCCGAGGTACTTGGGTCGCAGCTTCCCGATAGCGATCTCGTTTCGGAGGTACGAGACGCTGACCTCGTACGCCTTAGACATGCCCTGCACGGTGTACGCCCGCTTCGGCTCAGCCTGTGGGTCAGCGTCGGGGCGCGATCGGTCGAGCTCCTCACGGACGACACGGCGGATGATGGTTTCGATGTCGTCAGCCACAGCGCCACAGTATGCGCACGACGCCTCGAGCTACTGCCGTGAAGACGTGACCAGTCCGCAGCTAGTCCGCAAAAGCGACGAATGGCGGCAGATCGGGGTGACTGCCCCCAATCACGTGTCCCGCTTGTTTCTGCGGTTCTCAACGCCTGACGCTGCCCTCCAACCACCACGCGCTAGTTCCGCTTCAACAACTGACCTGCCCACGTGGTTCGTCGTGCGCCAGGATGAGCGCATGACGAACGCACAGGCAGGGTGGTACGACGACGGCTCCGGCACCATGCGGTGGTGGGACGGTTCCGCGTGGACGGAGCAGGTGCAGCAGCAGGCGCCCGCGGCGTCGGGGGTCGGTGGAGTGATCGGCCGCATCCAGGCGGAAGCCGCTTCGGGTGGTCAGCCGCGTCCGGCACAGAACGGCATGAGTTACGTCGTGCTGCAGGTGGTGCTCAAGGAGAAGTTCTTCGGGACGGGTTCGGGCAACCTCACTGAACTCGAGAAGGCGATCAACGCGCAGGCTGCGCTCGGGTACCGGCTGCACACGATCACGACGGCTTCCTCGGGGAGCACGGGTTTCGGCGGCGGGGACCGGGTGCAAGCCACCATGGTGTTCGAACGCATCAACTGATTCGCTGGGCGCGGCAGACGCCGCGCAGGGTCAAAGTGGCACGGCTTCGGTGAGGACGTGGGCGAAGTGCTCGTCGTCTTCGAGGTCGTCGGTGAGGATGTCGACATCGAACCCGGTGAGGCGCTCGACCTCGTAAGCGAACCCGCCCAAGTCGAACAGCGAAGCCGCGGGCCTCGGGCTGACCAAGAGGTCGATGTCGCTGTGTTCGGTGTCCTGGCCTCGGAGCGCTGATCCGAAGACGCGGACGTTGTCGAGGTGGAACCGTCGCGCCTGGTCGAGGATCGCGTCGGCGTAGACCGCGAGCGGAATGCTCGGTCGGGTGCGGGCAGCGCTGAGGATGCGCTCGAGGGACTCCGGGTCGGGTCGCGTCAGTCCGCTCTCGTGGTCAGCCATCTCCGGCAGCTCCATACCGGCAGCTTCGGCGAGGTCAGCCCGCGAGAAGCCGATGTCCTCACGCGCAGCACGGATCAGTTCCGCGGCGTTGTCGAGTCGCGTCGTCACTTCCTCCACGTTCATCGACTTTAGGGCGATCGCGTCGCGATGGGGACAACTCCGCGGGGCTAGATTCAGACCGTCCGAGTACCCGAGGAGGCCCCATGCCGTACGTCGTCGACTTCGTGAACGTCTCCACGGTGGGGCTCGAGACATCACCGGTGGTGGACGCGCTCGCCGGCCTCCGTGCGAACGAAGCCCGTTACTTCAAGAACAAGTACGACCACGACTTCACCACACGTCCTGCCGCCGAGGCTCCCGAGCTGGTCGAGTACGTCGCCCGCGTGCTCGTGGAGGAGCGGGGGCTCGTGATTGCGTCCCCGCCACTCGAGGCCACCGAAGCAGTGATCGACGGCGTCCGCTGGACCTACGTCTTCTACGAGTCCGGCCTGGCGATCAACGTGCTCTACACACTCGAACCGTACGGCAAGCGAGCGGTCGGGTTCAAGCTCTCCGACGGCATGGAAGTGCCGGAGGAGCTCGCCGAAAAGTTCAAGTTCGCCCGGCAGCGTTCGAAGCTCGCGGGCACGATCCGCGGCTCGTTCTTCGTGATCAAGGGCGAGTACTGACGCGTCGCACCGGGGCTGCCCCGGGAACGACGAAGCGCCGCCGAGTGGACTCGGCGGCGCTTCGTGGTGGGGCTGGTGGGACCTAGGCCGCGAGGGCCATCTCGCCCGCCTGCACGGACTGTGCCTGCAGCAGGGTTCGGCTGGCCTCGCCCGCCCAGGAGCGGCCCGGGACGGTCCAGCCGGCCTCGCCGACGGCGTCGAGCCGGGTGCCCCGGGTGACGAAGGTCCCCAGGTCGTCGGCCGCGATGCGCACGAGGTACTCGCGCTGCGAGCGGTCGTCGCGCACCGGGAACTCGGCGATGCGGTCGGGGGTGATCGTCGGGGCCGCGAGTGCGGTCCCGAACACGGTGATTCGTTCGTTGCTGGTCATGGTGCTGTACTTCCTGGTCATTCGGCGCCAGGGCGACTCGGTGTCGGCGGACGTCTCAGTCCAGCGCGACGCATCGAGTGCGGGGCGCGCACGTCGAGTTTCAACGTGCAGCTCGTCCGTTCGGATCGAGCGGTGTCTCGAGTGGAATGCGACTCGGGTGAGTCGGTGTCGAGAGGTTGGTGTGCGCGAGTCAGATGGGTTCGCTGCAGTGCACCAACCAGAGACTATACGCCCACCCCGCCGAGAAGTCCAGCGAGCGACCGGACCGAGCGTCAGGACGCCAGGAACGCCGTCCAACGGTCTCCACCGGCGGCCACGTTGCCCGAGCCGTCGAGGCGAGCCGCGGCCGAGGAGGGCTTGCGCGAAGCCTGCTCGCGGATCAGCCCGTCGAACGACGCCGAGAAGTCCAGACGGGGCAGCGCGGCCGTGACGTCCCGCAGGTCGTCCGGCGACCACCTGTCGAAGCCCACTCCGGAGACGTCGAGCGAGGTCGCGACCTCGAGCAGGTGCCCCTCGGCGTCGAGCTCCGGGTCGACGGACCGCCACATGTGCCGCTCGATGATCTCCCCGACCCGACGGGCTCGCACGGCGTCCCACCCGGCACCGAGCGCGAAGACCGAACCGACCGCGCCGCCGGCGTCCTCGAAGGGCACCCCGTGGGCGTCGAACGACGGGGTCACGCCGAGGTCGTGGAGCATCGTCGCGACGAAGAGCAGCTCGGGGTCCGGTTCGAGGTCGACCGTCGGGGCGAGCAGGACCGCCCAGGCCCACGAGCGCAGGCAGTGGTGCACGAGGGCGGGTTCGGACCATGCCCGCACGACCTCCAGTGCGCGCGCAGCAACGGGGGAGGGCGGGGTGAGCAGGGCATCGACGTCGACCGACATGGCACGACAGTAGCGGCAGGAACGAGCCGTAACGGGGCGGAAACGTGCCGGGCCAGAACCGGAAACAGCGCCCCGTTAGCTTTCGGTTCACTGAGTACCCGCTCAGCACCCCTCCACCCCACCCGAAGGAACTGCGCCCATGCAGCACCGACCACGGCTGCGCCCCCGCGCGACGATCGTCTCCTCGACGCTCGTCGCCGCCGGGGCGTTCGGCCTCGCCGTCCTGACGGCCGCTCCGGCCCAGGCAGCACCCACCGCGACCACCGCCACCATCGACGCCCCGGCCACCGTGACCGTCGGCACGGCGTTCGACGTCGACCTGACGATCCCGGACACCGCCGACGTCTACGCGTACGAGATCACGCTCGAGGCCGACTCGGTGCAGTACCGGGACGACAGCGTCACCGGCCCGGACGGTGGCTTCGACAGCGTCGAGCAGGACGGCGAGGCCCTGACGATCGTGCACACCCGCCTCGGCACCTCACCGGCACTCGACGGCGACCTGGCCACCTCGATCTCGCTGACCCCGACGGCGGTCGGCAGCGTCGACCTCGACGTCACGAGCATCACCCTCGTCGGCTCCGACGGCACGTCGACGACCCTCGACGCCCCGGCGAGCACCACCGTCGTGGTCGCCGCGGCCGCGACCACCGCCCCGACGGCCACGCCGACGCCGGGTGCGACCACGCCGCCCGGCGACGGTGGCGGAACGGGTGCCCCCGCTGGCCCCGGCGACCCGACGGCACCGGGCGCCGATCCGACCGACGGCGCCACCGCCGGGGCAGGAGCCGGCGGGGACGACCGTCCGGCCGGAGGCGACCTCGCCTGGACCGGTGCCGACGTCGCGCCGTGGATCGCCGCGTCCATCGCCCTGCTCGCGGCCGGCGGCACCCTGATCACCCTGCGGGCCCGTCGTGCCCGCCGCGACCGCACCGGAGCCTCCGCATGACCGCCACGAAGCGCACCGCCGTCGCCGGCGCCGCACTCATCGCCCTCGTCGGCACCGTCCTGACCGCGACCCCCGCGATCACCGCCGCCGCCGCACCCGCGGCCGTCGACGCCAGCCCCGCCGCCATGCTCGCGCCGTACTACACGGACCTCGACCTGACCGGCGACGACCAGGTGACGAAGGCCGACCTCGCCGTGCTCACCGACCACCTCGGTGCGACGACCGCGAGCACCGACTGGGCGGCGGTCAGCGCCGCGGACACCGACGCCGACGGCACCATCAGCGTCGCCGACCTGGCCGGGTTGTCCCAGCGGATGATCTACGACGACGGCCCGTTCCAGCTCGTCGAGGCGTCGACCGTCGACATGCAGGCCGCGATGAACGCCGGGGTCACCACGTCGGTCGCGATCACCGAGGACTACCTCGACCGCATCGCCGCCTACGACCGCGCGAAGGTCGACACCGCGTCGACCGGGCGCCCGCTCAACTCGATCGTCACCACCAGCGCCGACGCCCTGGCCGCCGCGAAGACCGCGGACACCGAGCGCGCCGAGCACGGGATGACGAGCATGCTGCTCGGCGTCCCGATCGCGGTGAAGGACAACTACGACACGAAGGACATGCCGACCACCGGCGGCTGCGGCTGCTGGGACGACAACCAGACCGACACCGACGCCGCCATGGTCACCGGCCTGCGCGACGCCGGCGCCGTGATCCTGGCGAAGGCCAGCCTCGACGAGTTCGCCTTCGGCTTCGTCTCCGAGTTCTCGTCGAACCAGTCCGCCGGCTCGTCGCTCCTGGTCGCCAGCCCGTACAACACGGCGCAGACGGCCGGTGGCTCGAGCGGCGGCACCGGCGCGGCGATCTCCGCGAACCTCGCCGGGATCGGCTTCGGCACCGACACCGGCGGCTCGATCCGCGTGCCGTCGACGTACAACCAGCTCGTCGGCATCCGGCCGACGGTCGGCCTGACCAGCCGCGACGGGATCATCCCGCTCGCCCTGTCGCAGGACACCGGCGGTCCGATCACCCGCTCGGTGACGGACGCCGCGGTCGCGCTCGATGCCGTCACCGGCGTGGATGCGGCCGACCCGGCGACGAGTGCGCAGGCCGGCAAGGTGCCGACGTCGTACACGTCGTCGCTCGACGCCGACTCCCTGCGGGGCGCCCGCATCGGCTACGTGACGAGCATGGTCGGCACGAACGCCACGACGAAGCGCCTGTTCGACGCCTCCGTCGCGAAGCTCGAGGCCGCCGGAGCCACCGTCGTCCCGATCACGGCGACGACGGCCTTCAACCGTGTCCTGTCCGAGGGCAGCGGCAGCACGAACGAGTTCAAGCACGACCTGGACGAGTACGTGACGAAGCACCTCGACCCCGACGTGACCGCGCGCTCGCTGCAGGGCATCCTGGCCTCGGGCGAGTACGTGCCGAGCCGCAAGAGCACCTACCAGTCGCGCGACCTGATCACCGACGCGCAGTACCAGGCGTGGGCCGGACCGACGGGGTCGCACACGACGCAGCTCGCCACCGGCAAGCAGCTCGTGACGCAGATGCTCGACGACCAGGACCTCGACGCGCTCGTCTACCCGTCGGGCACGCCGTACGGCACGCAGTCGACGAACATGCGCCTCAGCCCGAACACCGGCATGCCGGCGATCACCGTCCCGATGGGCCAGGCGACCGCTGCCGACAACACGATCACCGGTGCCGGCGTGAACCTGGAGTTCCTCGGCCGCTCGTTCGACGAGGGCACGGTCATCGGCCTTGGCTACGCCTTCGAGCAGGAGACGCACGCGCGCACCGCGCCCGCGCTGTACCCGGCGCTCGGTTGAGCTGAGCGGGCCGCGTGACGCGACCATGTGATGGACGGGAGGCCCGGTGCCAGCTGGCACCGGGCCTCCCGTCTGCACTGGGCTCAGTTCAGGGTCGGGGTGTCCTCCGGCACGACGCCGTCCGCGTACAGGTCGGTCGCCAGGTCGCGGAGTGCCCGTAGCGCGACGCGCTGCGTGAGCGGGCCGTACGAGATGCGGGCGACGCCGAGCGCCTCGTACTCCGCGGCGGGCAGGGCACCGGGCAGGCCGATGACCGAGAGCTTGCCGCGGCCCAGACCGGCGACGAGTCGCTCGACCACGGAACGCTCGATCGCGCCGGGCACGAAGACCAGGGCGGCACCGTTGTCCAGGAACGCCTTGCCGCGGGCGATCGCGTCCTCGATGCTCTCGTCGATCGGGCGCTCGCCGCCGCGCACGATCGCGTCGGTGCGGGCGTTCAGCTGGAAGTCGACGCCCTCGGCCTGCGCCGCAGCGGTGATCGCGGCGACGCGGGCGACGGCCTCGTCGAAGGGCCGCAGGCGGTCCTCGACGTTGGCGCCGACGATGCCCGAGCCGATGGCGCGGCGGATCGTCTCGGCGGGGTCCTCGTAGCCGTCGTCCAGGTCGGCGGTGACCGGCAGGTCCGTGGCGGCGGCGACGATCGCTGCCCCGGACAGGGCGAGGTCGAGGGGCATGCCGCCGTCCTCGTACCCGTACGACGCGGCGATCGAATGCCCGGCGGTGGCGATCGCCTTCGTGCCGGGCAGGTCGCTGACGACCTTCGCGGTGATCGCGTCCCACACGTTCACGACGCGCAGGATCTCGGGGGCTTCGTGCAGCTGCTTGAGGGTGACGGCCTTGTCGGCGGTGCTCGTGCTCATGCTGCCGACAGTAGGCCGACGGGGCGGCCCCCGGCCGCGAGCCCACCCGAAGACGACGCGGGATGACGTCGGGAGTCGCGCCGGGCCTCCCGGCAGGGGCATGCTGGGACGCATGGCGAGCGACGAGCAGGACCCGGTCGGTACGCTCCGCGGGGTCCGGACGAGCATCAAGTGGACGCGGTACGCGCCCGACGTGCTGCCCCTGTTCGTCGCCGAGATGGACCACGACGTCGCGCCGGCGATCCGGCAGGCCCTGATCGAGCGGGTCTCGCAGTCCGACCTCGGGTACCTCGACGGCCCCGGGCCGCTCGCTCCCGCCTTCGCGCAGTTCGCGCTGGACCGCTGGGGCTGGGAGATCGATCCGTCGCGGATCCACCTGGCCACCGACGTCAGCGTCGGGATCGTCGAGTCGCTGCGGCTCGCGCTGCCCGACGGCGGCCGCGTCGCGATCACGCCGCCGGTGTACCCGCCGTTCTTCGAGCTCGTCGAAGAGGCTCGATGTCAGGTCGAGGAGGTCCCGCTGCTCGAGCAGTGGGGGCAGTACCGGCTCGACCTCGAGGGTCTCGAGCGGGCGTTCGCCGACGGGGTCGGTGTCTTCCTGCTCTGCAACCCGCACAACCCCGTCGGACTGGTCCACGACCGGGCCGACCTCGTCGCGATCGCCGAACTGGCCGCGAAGTACGACGTCCTCGTCATCAGCGACGAGATCCACGCGCCGCTGACGCACCCCGGCGTGCAGTTCACCCCGTTCGCCGCCGTCGCCGAGCCGCTCGGTGCCCGAAGCGTGTGCGTGACCTCGGCGAGCAAGGGGTGGAACCTCGCCGGCGTGAAGTGCTCGGTCATCGTCGCCGGCGATCCCCGGACCGCCGCGCTCCTCGACACCCTGTGGGAGGAGGTCGCCTGCCGCACGAGCATCCTCGGGCTGCACGCGAACCTGGCGGCGTTCACCCTGGCGACGGACTGGCTCGACGACGTCGTGGCGCGCATCGTGGCGAACGACCGGCTGCTCGCCAAGCTGCTCGTCGAGCACCTGCCCGGGGTCGTCTACACGCGGCCGCGCGCCGGGTACCTGGCGTGGCTCGACTTCCGCGGCATCGGCCTCGGCGACGACCCCGCGGTGCCGCTGCGGGAGCACGCGTACGTCGCGCTCAACTCCGGGCTGGGGTTCGGGTCCGAGGGGCGCGGGTTCGTCCGGCTCAACCTGGCGTGCTCACCGGAGACCCTGCGTGAGGCCGTGTTCCGGATCGCCGCGGCGTACCCGTCGAGCGCGCAGGAGGGGCTGGTCTGGCACGTCGCGTGACCTGCGCCACTGACGCGTGCCGTCGACGCGGGTGGGAGGCTCGTCCTCCACAACTCGACCTGGCTGATCCCTGCCCACAGATCACGGTGGCCCTCCCGAACCGCGCTCCGCGAACCGCCACGGTCGGTCCATGCCGAGATCCGATCCGCCACTGTCCAATCAAACTAGGCAGGGTTGCCTAGTCGTGGTTTGGCAGCTACGGTGAAGCGCACGGAGTTGCTCCGCCGGCTCGCTCGGAAGGCTGCCGAGAACGACGTCGAGTTCGTGTTCCACCGCCACGGCGGGAGCCACGACCTGTTCCGCTTCGGTCGGAACACGGTCGTCGTTCCGAGACACCGAGAGGTGGAGGAGATGACGGCGCGCGGCATCCTCCGTGACTGCGACCGACGAGGAGATGGGCGACGATGAGCCGACACACGGTGCGCGCGGAGCGCGGCAAGAAGTACTGGGTGATCTGGATCGACGGCGTCATCCGGACGCAGGCGAAGCGCGAACGCGAGATCGAGCTGATGGCTCGCGACTGGCTCTCGTTGATGAACGACGACCGCGATCCGGAGTCCTTCGAACTCGTCGTCGAGGTGGCGATGCCCGAAGCGGCGCAGGCGCACCTGGACCGTGCGGTCGCCCTCCGCGAGGAGTCCGAGCGCGCACGCGTCGAGGCAGCGAAGGAGACCGCCGCCGCGGCGCTGGTGCTGCACGAGTGCGGGCTCACGGTGCGTGAGATCGGACCGCTGCTGCACGTCTCGCACCAGCGAGCACAACAGCTGGTCGCCGCCGCTCGCTGACCGCCCGGGTCATCGAGCTCCGCTGCGATCAGGCCACGTACTGGTTGCGGCCGACGACGCGGATGCGCAGGTCGTCGTCGCGGTCCATCGCGAGGAGCTCGCGGGCCACGAACCCGACGGACGGCCACCGGGACACCTCGGTCACCATGAAGCCGTCGATGAAGACCTGCCACGCGCCGGCCTCGCGGACCGCCTGCACCTCGTACGTCGCCATGCCGCGAGCGTACCGGGACGGTGCGCCGTCAGTGCAGGTCGAACGTCAGTGCAGGTCGAACGTCAGTGCAGGTCGAACGTCAGTGCAGGTCGAGGGTCAGTGCAGGTCGAGGGTCATGTGCACGTCGGCCCGCACGTAGGGGCTCGGGGCGACCTCGTCCTCGCGCAGGTGCCGGAAGCCGAACGCCTCGTACAGGTGCACGGCGCTGGTGAGCTGCGCGTTGCTCTCCAGGTCGATGCGGTGTGCACCGAGTTCGCGTGCCCGGTCGAGCGCCGCGGTGATGAGCCTCCGCCCGGTGCCGTGCCCCTGGTGGTCGGGGGAGACGGCCATCTTCACGAGCTCGAACACTCCGGGGGTGGTGGGCACGACCCCGATGCACCCGATGACCTGGTCGTCGAGCCGGGCGACCAGGACGGCCCCACCCCGCTCCACGACGCGGCCGGCGGGGTCGGAGAGGAACACGCGGTCCTCGTCCTCGAGGGTGAAGTACCGGGTGATCCACGCCTCGTTGAGCGTGCGGAACGCCTCGGCGTCCGCGGGGGTGGCGAGATCGGCGATGGTGACGGTGGAGGTCGCTTCGGGCATGCACCCATCCTCGGGCGATGATGCAGTCACGTCCAATACTCGTTCGCGCTGATCGATACCCTGTGTGCATGGATCGAGAACCGGACGTCGACCTCCGGCAGCTGCGGGCGTTCCTGGCCGTCGCCGACGAGCTGCACTTCGGCCGTGCTGCCGAGCAGCTTCGGATCGCCCAGCCCGCGCTGTCCCAGCAGATCCGGCGGACCGAACGCGCGCTCGGGGTCGACCTGTTCGTCCGGACCAGCCGCAGTGTGGCCCTGACCGCCGCCGGCCGGGTGCTGCAGGGGCGTGCGCGATCGCTGCTCGGGCAGGTGCGACGGGACCTCGACGAGACGGTGCGGGTCGGTCGGGGCGAGGTCGGTCGGCTCGACGTCGGGTTCGTCGTCTCCGCGCTGCCCCTCGGTCCGATCGAACGCGTGCAGGCGTTCCGGGAGCGCTACCCGCTGGTCCGGGTGGAACTGACCGAGGGGTACTCGTCGACCCTGCTCGCCCGGATCGTCCGCGGCGAGCTCGACCTCGCCGTCGTCCGCGATGCCGACCCGGACCCCGCCGTGCGGCTGCTGCCGTTCCGGTCCGAGGCCTTCGTCGCCGCTGTCCCGCGCGGCCACCGGCTGGCGGATCGGGATCGCATCCGCGGCACCGAGCTGGTCGACGAGCCGTTCGTGTTCTTTCCGGCGGTCGCCGGGGCCCTGGCGACCGAGCGCAACCTCGCACCGGTCACCGCCGGTGGCCGCCGTCCCGTCATCGTGCAGGAGGCCACGACCTGGGCGACCGTGCTGCACCTGGTCGGGGTGGGCCTCGGTGTCACGGTGGTGCCGGAGAGCGCCGCGCTCGCCGCACCCGACACGGTGGCGCTCCTGCCCCTCGAGGGCAGCGACCACCGCAGCGAGCTCGCCTGGGCGATGCGCGCCGACGACGACCGCGAGATCCTGCGCAACTTCGTCGCCGCGGACTGACCGAGCGGACCGGCTGCGCCAGCGGACGCCGCTCGGGCGTCCTCGCTCAGCCGAGCGACAGGACGGGCGCCCGGTGGTCGCCGAGTTCGTCGATGCGCCACGGCCGAGCGCCGCGCAGCGTCAAGCCGAGCTGGACCAGCACGAACCCGACGTGCGGCTCGACGTCGGGGTCCCACGGCCCCTCGACGCCCAGGCCGAACGCGCCGAGTTCGTCGTCGGCCTCGTCCCGCAGCGTCAACCGCCACCGGCCGTCGCCGAGTTCCTCGACCACGGCCCAGCGGGCGGTGCCGAACCGGCTCACGCCGTCTTGGTGATGTCCGCGGTGAAGTTCTGCACGCGCTGCAGCAGGGAGGCGCCACGCATGGCGATGGTCGCCGGCGGGTTCAGGTGCGGGGGTGCGGTGCGGATCAGCATCGGGCACCCGAGGTCTTCGCAGATGTACGTGCCGATCGTGTTGCCGTTGCGCCCCGACTCACCGGCACGCGCGGCGGAGAACAGCCGGACCTGGGTCGCGGGCTGCGGCGAGTGGCAGAACGAGCACATCGCGGCGATGCCGGGGCGCAGCGAGCCACCGGCGGACCGGACGACGATGCCCACGGGGCGCTCGTCGATCCAGGACACGATGTACCCGCGGCGGGCGGCCTGCGGGTCGCGCCAGCCCAGGAACTCGCGTTCGTCCCAGAGTGTCTCGTGCAGGCCCGGGATGGGCAGCTGTGCGAGTTCGTCGGGGGTGGCGTTCACGAACGACGATCGGATGTCGGCTTCGGTCAGTGGCTTCACGGTCCGATCACCATATGCCTCGCCCCCGACACGTGGTGCGTCACGACAGCCGTGTGGTCGACGGTGCGGTCTCGGATCGCCCCGTTCAGGACAGTCTGGAGGCGCGGATCGCGCCGAGTGCGCTGCTCCCGTCCGCCACCAGCACCGCCCGGCGCAGGGCGTCGCGTCCGACGCGACGGGCCGCCGCGTCGTCCGCGGCGAACTCCACGAGCACGCGCGTCGACCGCGCCATGGCGCGCGCACCGGGCACCCACGGGACCGCACGTTCGATCGATTCTGCGACCGCGACCGCAGCCGCGTGGTGCTGGGTCAGGTGGGCACGTTCGTGGGCGACCACGGCCTCCAGTTCGTCGGTGCGCAACCGCTCTGCCAAGCCGGTGCTGACGAGGACGCCGCCGCTGCGCCCCGGCACGGCGCACGCCAGTGCGTGGTCGGCCTCGACGACGGCGACGGGGGTGCCGTCGATCTCGCGGTGCGGGGCGACCCCGGAACGCATCGCCTGCCGGACGGCCTCGTGTTCCGGGCCGGGGCGCACCCGGACCGCGACGACGAACGCGACGACCCCGAGCAGCGCGACGCCGACGTTGAAGCCGTGCGTGGGGGAGCCGTCCCCGCCGAACAGCTCGGTGACCGGACGGTCCGCGAGCACCACGAGGGTGATGCCGACCACGAAGCCGACGACGCCGAGCAGGACCGCGACCGACCAGCAGACCAGCGCAGTGCGGGGCAGGTCGATCGTCCAGGCGGAGCGGGTCAGGACCCGGGGCGCGAACACCACCACGGCGAGTGCGAGGACGATGAGCGCGATGCCGGCGACGACCACGGTGCGCAGCCGGTCAGGAGCGGGCGCGGGCGTCGAGGGCGCGGCGCAGGGCCTCGAGGTCGTCCGAGGCGAGCGAGCCGGTGAACTGCAGCAGTGCGGCCTCGCGGTCGGAGGACGCGGCCAGCGCGCTCGACATCAGCGACGCGGTCTGCTCGTCGCGACTGTGCACGGCGCGGAACGTCAGGGGAGCGTCGTCGTGCTGTTCCCGTTCCACCTGGCCCTTGCGGCCGAGCCGGTCGAGCACGGTGAGGACGGTCGTCAGCGCGGGGCGGGGCTCCGGGAACGCGTCGAGCACCTGGCGAGCGGTGAGCCCGGCGTCGGCGGAGCGGAGTGCGTCGAGCACCGCCTGCTCCAGCTGCCCGCGGGGGCGCGATCGTTGTCCGGCCATCCCCGCATTCTACGAGATGTCGAAGGCCGGGCCACGACACACGCTCGTAACGCGGTCTCGGTATGCTCTGGGCGGACAACTGAACACACCGGCCGCTCATCCGTCGCGGGAGACGCCGTGCACGTACCTCCGGGTACGTCGTGCCCTCGGGCGCACGCACGGCACCGAAGGAGCAATCCCCCCGTCAATCTCTCAGGTCCCACACCGCAGCGGACAGGCCACTCTGAAAAGCAGACGCACGGTCGTCTCGCCCACGGTGAAAGCCGCCGGACCTCACGGGCCGCGGTGAAACTCTCAGGCCCATGACAGAGGGGGAGTTCCACCCGGCGATCGTCGCCGGGCCCTGCCGATGCCAGGAGAACTCCGCCATGAGTCCGTCCCCACTGCCCACGCCGGGTCAGCGTTCGTCGCCGCTCGAAGCCGTGCACGAGGCCGCCGGTGCGACCTTCACCGACTTCGCCGGGTACCGCATGCCCGTGCGCTACTCGTCGGACCTCGCCGAGCACCACGCCGTGCGCGAGGCCGCCGGGGTCTTCGACCTGTCGCACATGGCCGAGATCGGGGTGACCGGCACCGACGCCGTCGCCTTCCTCGACCACGCGCTCGCCGGGTCCTTCGGCACGATGCCGATCGGCCGCGCCAAGTACTCGCTGCTGCTCGCCGAGGACGGCGGGATCCTCGACGACCTCGTCGTGTACCGGACCGACGACGACGTCTTCCTCGTCGTCGCGAACGCCTCCAACCGCGATGTGGCCGTCAGCGCGCTCACCGCCCGGGCCGACGGGTTCGACATCGAGGTCTCCGACGACTCCGACACCACGGCCCTCGTCGCCGTGCAGGGACCGGCGGCGGCCGGCACGCTCGACGCCCTCGTGGTCGCCGACCGTCTGCAGCCCGAGACCCCGCTCGACGAACTCGGCTACTACCGGGTGCTGCACGCGCTGTTCGACGGTGCCGACGTGCTCGTCGCGCGCACCGGGTACACCGGCGAGGACGGCTTCGAGGTCTACACCGACCCGGACACCGCGCCGGTGCTCTGGGACGCCCTGCTCGAGGCCGGTGCCGACCGCGGGGTCGTCCCCGCAGGCCTCGCCGCACGCGACACCCTGCGGCTCGAGGCCGGCATGCCCCTGTACGGGCACGAGCTCGGCACCGACGTCCGCCCGGCCCAGGCTGGCCTCGGCCGCGTCGTCGCCAAGGACGGCGACTTCGTCGGTGCGGCCGGCGTCACCCCGTCCGCGGACGCCCGCGTGCTCGTCGGCCTGGTGACCGAGGGGCGCCGTGCTCCCCGAGCCGGCTACGACGTCGTGCTCGACGGCACGGTCGTCGGCACCGTGACCTCGGGCGCGCTCTCGCCGACGCTCGGACACCCGGTCGCGATGGCCTTCGTCGACCCGGCCGCGCTCGCCGCCGTGTCCGACGGGGCACAGGTCCTCCACATCGACGTCCGCGGGACTGCCGTCCCCAGCACGGTCTCCGCGTTCCCCTTCTACCGCCGCGCCTCGAAAGGCTGACCCCATGACCGACCAGACCGCACTCCAGTACACGGCCGACCACGAGTGGCTGCTCGTCGAGGGCGACACCGTCACCGTCGGCATCACCGACCACGCCGCCGAGCAGCTCGGTGACGTCGTCTACGTCGAGCTCCCCGCCGTCGGCACCGCCACCACCGCCGGTGCGCAGATCGGCGAGATCGAGTCGACCAAGAGCGTCGGCGAGCTCTTCGCCCCGATCGAGGGCGAGGTCGTCGAGGTCAACGACGCCGTCGTCGACACCCCGGACACCGTCAACCAGGACCCGTTCGGTGCCGGCTGGCTTGTGAAGATCAAGGTCGACGGCACCTCGTTCCCCGAGGACCTGATGGACCACGACGCGTACCGGGCCTCCATCGCATGACCGCGTTCGAGAACCTCCAGACGTCCTTCGCCGACCGCCACATCGGCACCACCCCGGCAGACCAGCAGGCCATGCTCGACGTCGTCGGGCAGCCGTCGCTCGACGCCCTGGTCCGTGCGGCGATCCCGGAGTCCATCCACGTCGGCCCCGTCGCCGACTCGGTGATCCCGGCTGCCGTCGGCGAGACCGAGGCGCTCGCCGAGCTCCGTGCGAAGGCCGGCCGCAACACCGTCCGCCGCGCCATGATCGGCCTCGGGTACCACGGCACCCACACGCCCGCGGTGATCCAGCGGAACGTGCTCGAGAACCCGAGCTGGTACACGGCGTACACGCCGTACCAGCCGGAGATCTCGCAGGGCCGCCTCGAAGCACTCATCAACTTCCAGACGATGGTGTCCGACCTGACCGGCATGGCCACCGCCGGCGCCTCGATGCTCGACGAGGGCACCGCCGTGGTCGAGGGCATGCTCCTCGCCCGCCGCGCGTCCAAGGTCAAGGGCGACGCGTTCCTCGTCGACGCCGACCTGCTGCCGCAGACCCGTGCGCTGCTCGACCACCGTGCGGACGCCGTGGGCATCACGCTGCGCGCGTTCGACGCTGCCGACGGCCCGAGCGACGAGCAGCTCGACGGTGCGTTCGGCGTCATCCTGCAGTACCCGGGCGCCTCGGGCCGCGTCGTCGACCCGTCGTCGGTCATGGAGCGGGTCCACGCCGGTGGCGGCATCGCCGTCGTCGCGGCCGACCTGCTCGCGATGACCCTGCTCGCCAGCCCCGGCGACCTGGGTGCCGACGTGGCCGTCGGGACGAGCCAGCGCTTCGGCGTCCCGCTCGGCTTCGGTGGCCCGCACGCCGGCTACCTCGCGGTGCGCGCCGGCCTCGAGCGCCAGCTCCCCGGTCGCCTGGTCGGGGTGTCCTTCGACGCCGACGGCCAGATGGCCTACCGCCTCAGCCTGCAGACCCGCGAGCAGCACATCCGCCGCGAGAAGGCGACGAGCAACATCTGCACCGCGCAGGTCCTGCTCGCCGTGATGGCCTCGATGTACGCGGTCTACCACGGGCCCGAGGGCCTGCGGTTCATCGCCGGACGGGTCGCGCGGACCACCGGGGCACTCGCCGCCGTCGCGCGTGACGCCGGGGTCGAGGTCGTGCACGACGCCTTCTTCGACACGCTCACCCTGCGGGCCGTCGGTCGCGCCGAGGCGATCGTCGCGGCAGCGCAGGACGCCGGCTACCTGCTGCACGTCGTGGACGCCGACACGTTCCAGCTGTCCGTTGACGAGACGACCACGCCCGACGACGTCGTGGCGCTGGCGGGCGTGCTCGGGGCGGTGGACGTGACCGTCCCCGCGACCGAGACCGCCGTGCGTGACGCGGCCACGGGCCTCCCGGCCGCCCTGCAGCGTGAGAGCGACTACCTGACGCACCCCGTGTTCAGCGCACACCGCAGCGAGACCCGCATGATGCGGTACCTCAAGCACCTGTCCGACAAGGACTACGCGCTCGACCGCGGCATGATCCCGCTCGGCAGCTGCACGATGAAGCTCAACGCGGCGACCGAGATGGCCGCCGTGACCTGGCCGGAGTTCGCGAACATCCACCCGTTCGCACCGCGCGAGGACGTCGAGGGGTACCTCGACATGATCGGCGACCTCGAGTCGTGGCTCGCCGAGGTCACCGGCTACGACACCGTCTCCCTGCAGCCGAACGCCGGCAGCCAGGGCGAACTCGCCGGCCTGCTGGCCATCCGCGGGTACCACCAGGCCAACGGCGACAGCGAGCGCACGGTCTGCCTGATCCCGTCGAGCGCCCACGGCACGAACGCGGCGTCCGCGGTGCTCGCCGGCATGAAGGTCGTCGTCGTGGCCTGCGACGAGAACGGCAACGTCGACCTCGAGGACCTCCGGGCCCGCGTCGCCGCCCACGCCGACACCCTCGCGGCCCTGATGATCACGTACCCGTCCACCCACGGCGTCTACGAGCACGACATCCGCGAGATCTGCGACGCCGTGCACGACGCCGGCGGCCAGGTCTACGTCGACGGTGCGAACCTCAACGCGCTGCTCGGCCACGCCCGCTTCGGTGACTTCGGCGGCGACGTGTCGCACCTCAACCTGCACAAGACCTTCTGCATCCCGCACGGCGGTGGCGGCCCCGGCGTGGGACCCGTCGCCGCGAAGGCGCACCTGGCACCGTTCCTGCCCGGGCATCCGTTCGCGCAGCAGGCCGACCGGCGCTCCGGTGCGACCGTCGCCGAGGCGGACGACCGCCTGGTGCACGCCGGTGGCCCGGTCAGTGCTGCTCCGTACGGCAGCCCGAGCATCCTGCCCATCACGTGGACGTACGTCCGGATGATGGGGCTCGAGGGCCTCACCCGTGCGACCGAGGCCGCGGTCCTCGGGGCGAACTACATCGCGGCTCGTCTGCGTGATGCGTTCCCGGTGCTGTACACGGGCGACGACGGACTCGTCGCGCACGAGTGCATCCTCGACCTCCGCCCGCTGCGCGACACCACCGGCATCACGGTCGACGACGTCGCGAAGCGCCTGGTCGACTACGGGTTCCACGCGCCGACGATGTCGTTCCCGGTGGCGGGCACGCTCATGGTCGAGCCGACCGAGAGCGAGGACCTCGCCGAGCTCGACCGCTTCGTCGACGCCATGCTCGCGATCCGGGCCGAGGCCGCAGCGGTGGAGCGCGGGGAGTGGCCGGCGGACGACAACCCGCTGGTGCACGCGCCGCACACCGCGTCGTCGGTGATCTCGGGGGAGTGGGCGCACGCCTACAGCCGCGAGCAGGCCGTCTACCCGCTGCCGGGCATCAGCGGCCGGAAGTACTGGCCGCCGGTGCGTCGCATCGACCAGGCGTACGGGGACCGCAACCTGGTGTGCGCCTGCCCGCCGATCGAGGCGTTCGCCTGATCCGATCGGCGTCGACTCCCCGTCGTCGCCCCCGCTCGGTCGCCGAGCGCTTCGTGCCCCGTCCGGTCCGCCGGGCGGGGCACGGTCGTGTCCGGGCGTCCGGGCGTCCGGGCGTCCGGGCGTCCTCGTGTCCGGGTGTCCGGGCGTCCGGCAGGCCGGGCGGTCACGACACCCCGCTCAGTTCCGCCGAGCGGTCACGAACCGTCGTCCGGACCCGCTCCCACCGACAGTTCGTGACCACTCGGCGCGCCACCCACGGCAGGTCCTGACCGCTCGACGCAGCCCCTCAGCCGTACCCCTGAGTGATGCTCGCCCGTCCCCCGACTTGCACAGAAGTGTGACGGAGTGCAATGGATTTCATGCGGATGCAACAAAAACGCACCCTTCACCAGGACGCGCGCGAATGTTGCATCTTCTCGCAAGGATCGTGCAAGTTGGTTACCGGCGTGTAACCGTTCGCCCCTGGGTTTGGACGCCGCTGTTCACCTTGCCTACGCTGCAAAGGTCAAACGCGCCCGGGTGACACCGCTGTGCCCTTGCGCGTCCCATGCACCAGGAGGAACCTTGATCAAGAAGCGCGCCGGGCTCTCAGCCCTCGCCGTGCTCGGGGCCACAGCACTCGCCCTGACCGCCTGCTCCAGCAACAGCTCGTCGAACGGCGGTGACTCGGGCTCGGCGAACGCGTCCGGGATCGTCACCACGAACGGCAGCGAGCCGCAGAACCCGCTGATCCCGTCGAACACCACCGAGACCGGTGGCGGCAAGATCATCGACTCGCTCTTCGAAGGCCTCGTCTCGTACGACGCCGACGGCAAGCCGGTCAACGAGGTCGCCAAGAGCATCGACACCGATGACTCGAAGACGTTCGACATCACGCTGAACACCGGCTACACCTTCACCAACGGCGAGAAGGTCACGGCCGAGTCGTTCACCAAGGCGTGGAACTGGGCAGCCCAGAAGTCGAACGCCCAGGGCGCCAGCTACTTCTTCGAGAACATCGAGGGCTACAACGCCGACAAGGACTCCGAGCTCACCGGCCTCAAGGTCGTGGACGACGACGAGTTCACCGTCACGCTGAAGTCGGCGCAGTCCGACTTCCCGCTGTCGCTCGGCTACTCGGCGTTCGTGCCGCTCCCGTCGGCGTTCTACGACGACACCAAGGCGTTCGGTGAGAACCCGATCGGCAACGGTCCGTACAAGCTCGACGGCAAGAAGGCCTGGACCCACAACCAGTCCATCAAGCTCGTCACCAACAAGGACTACGAGGGCAAGCGCAAGCCGAAGAACGGTGGTCTCACGATCACGTTCTACGCCTCGCAGGACACCGCGTACTCCGACGCCCAGGGCGGCAACCTCGACGTCCTCGACGCCGTGCCGGACAGCGCGTTCAAGACCTACAAGTCCGACTTCCCGGACTCGAACGTCAACCAGGCCGCCGCGATCTTCCAGGCGATCTACCTGCCCTACTACCTCGACCACTGGAAGGGTGAAGAGGGCAAGCTGCGTCGCGAGGCCATCTCGATGGCGATCAACCGCAAGCAGATCACCGACAAGATCTTCGACGGCACCCGCACTCCGGCCAAGGACTTCACCTCCCCGGTGATCGCCGGCTGGAACGACGACCTCGAGGGGTCGGACGTCCTGGACTACAACGAGTCCGAGGCCAAGAAGCTCTGGGCCGAGGCCGACAAGATCTCGAAGTACGACGACACGCTCACCATCACGTACAACGCCGATGGTGGCCACGAGGCCTGGGTGACCGCGGTCACGAACTCGATCTCGAACACGCTCGGCATCAAGGCCGAGGGCAACGCGATCCCGACGTTCCAGGAAGCCCTGGACCTCCAGACGAACGACAAGCTCAAGGGCGGCAGCCGCACCGGTTGGCAGGCCGACTACCCGTCGCTGTACAACTTCCTCGGCCCGACCATGGGTGAGGGCTCGTCGAACAACTACTCGCGGTACGACTCTAAGGAGTACAACGAGCTGCTCGCCAAGGGCCGTTCGGCTGCGACGGTCGAAGAGGGCAACAAGTCCTTCGACCAGGCACAGGAACTCCTGTTCCAGGACCTGCCCGAGATCCCGCTCTGGTACTCCAACGTGACCGGTGTCTGGAACGCGGACAACGTGTCGAACGTCAAGTTCGGCTGGAACTCGGTGCCGCTGTACTACGACATCGAGGTCAAGAAGTAACACCGGTCTCCTCGAGACCAAGGCGCGAGCAGGTATCCTGCCTCGCGACCACCGGACGGGGGTTCGGGGACCGCACAGGTCCCCGAACCCCCGTACCACGGTGACAACACCCCCACACAGCGGGCGCCCTCCCGCACCGGACATCCGTGCCGACCCTCGGACCGTCCACCCCTCACCACAATGAACCTGATCGACATCGCTCCGGACCGGGCAGTGATCTGATGCTCTGGTACCTCGGCAAGCGCCTCCTGCAACTCATCCCCGTGTTCTTCGGGGCCACGTTCCTCATCTACTTCCTGGTCTTCTCGCTGCCCGGCGACCCGATCGCCGCGCTGTTCGGCGACCGGCAGCCGTCGCCGCAGGTCATCGAGACGCTGCGTCAGCAGTACAACCTCGACAAGCCGTTCATCGTGCAGTACCTGCTCTGGATCGGCGGCGTGTTCCGCGGCGACCTCGGCGTGACCTACTCCGGTCTGCCGGTCAGCCAGCAGCTCGCGTCGGCCTTCCCGATCACCGCGCGCCTGGCGATCCTCGCGCTCGTGTTCGAGGCCGTCGCCGGCATCGTCGTCGGCGTCATCGCAGGGCTGCGCAAGGGCAAGCTGTTCGACGCCACCGCGCTCGTCGTGTCGCTCCTGCTCATCTCGGTGCCGACCTTCGTCGTCGGGTTCGTGCTGCAGTACGTCTTCGGCATCAAGCTCGGACTGTTCCGGGTCACCGTCTCCGGCGAGGCACCGTGGAGCGAACTCGTCCTGCCGGCGATCGTGCTCGCGTCGGTGTCGTTCGCGTACATCGTGCGTCTGACCCGAGCCAGCGTCGCCGAGAACATGAGCGCCGACTTCGTGCGCACCGCCACGGCGAAGGGCCTGCCCCGTCGTCGTGTCGTCGGCGTGCACATCTTCCGGAACTCGCTCATCCCCGTGGTGACCTACCTGGGTGTCGACATCGGCAACCTGATGGTCGGCGCGATCGTCACCGAGGGCATCTTCAACATCAACGGTGTCGGCGGCACGGTGTTCCGCGCCGTCAAGCTCGGCGAGGGCCCGACGGTGGTCTCCTTCGTCGCCGTGATGGTCATCATCTTCATGCTCGCCAACCTCCTGGTGGACCTGCTCTACGCCGTCCTGGACCCGAGGATCCGCTATGCCAAGTAACGCCGCACCCCGCTCGGCGACGCACTACGTCGCCCCGCTCGAAGAAACCCCCCTGCAGGCGGTCGACCAGGTCAACGAGGACGAGAAGACCCGTTCCCTGTGGACCGACGCCTGGGAGTCGATGCGGACCCGCCCGACGTTCTGGATCTCCTCGGTCCTGATCCTGCTGATCATCGTCGTCGCGGTCTTCCCGGGGCTCTTCGCCCACGTCGACCCGAGGGCGTCGAACCTGGACAACAGCGACGGCGGACCCGAGGCCGGGCACATCCTCGGCTTCACCCGTCAGGGTTCGGACGTCTACGCCCGCGTGATCTGGGGTGCCCAGAACTCGCTCATCGTCGGCATCGTCGCGACGATCCTGGTGTCGATCGTCGGCATCGTGATCGGTTCCCTGGCCGGTTTCTACGGCGGCTGGCTCGACACGATCGTGTCCCGCATCGGTGACATCTTCTTCTCGATCCCCACCGTCCTCGGTGCGATCGTGATCATGTCGGTCATCCCGGCGCGGAACGCGATCACCGTCGCGCTCGTCCTCGCGGCGTTCGCGTGGCCGCAGATCGCCCGCATCATGCGTGGCGCCGTACTGAGCGCCAAGCAGGCCGACTACGTCATGGCGTCGGCGGCCCTGGGCGTCAGCCGGTTCCGGACGCTCCTGCGTCACGTCATCCCGAACTCGCTGGCTCCGGTCATCGTGGTCGCGACCGTGTCGCTCGGCACGTTCATCGTCGCCGAGGCGACGCTGTCGTTCCTCGGCATCGGTCTGCCGCCGTCGGCCCTGAGCTGGGGCCTCGACATCGGCACCGCCCAGACGTCGATCCGCACGAACCCGTCGACCATCTTCTGGCCGTCGGCTGCCCTGTCCATCACCGTGCTCGCGTTCCTGCTCCTCGGTGACGTGGTGCGCGACGCGCTCGACCCGAAGGCGAGGGCCCGCCGATGAGCGAGACACTGACCCAGACGAACAGCAGCCGTACCGGTGGTTCCGGCGCGCCGCTGCTCGAGATCACCGACCTGCAGGTCGGCTTCAAGACCCAGAGCGGCCTCGTGCGAGCCGTCCGTGGTGTCAACCTCACCCTCGAGCAGGGCGAGCGGCTGGCCATCGTCGGCGAGTCCGGTTCGGGCAAGTCGACGAGCGCCCAGGCGATCATCAAGCTGCTCCCCGGTACCGGTGAGGTCACCGGCGGTTCGATCAAGTTCAACGGGCGCGAGCTCGTCGGGCTGAGCGACAAGGAGATGTCGGAGATCCGTGGGAAGGAGATCGGCTACGTCCCCCAGGACCCGATGTCGAACCTCAACCCGCTGTGGTCGATCGGCTTCCAGGTCGAAGAGGCCATCCGCGCGAACGGCATGGCGACCGGCAAGAAGGCCGTCCGTGACCGTGCGGTCGAGGTCCTGCAGGAAGCCGGTCTCGGCGACGCGTCGACCCGCCTGAAGCAGTACCCGCACGAGTTCTCCGGCGGCATGCGCCAGCGCGTGCTCATCGGCATCGGTCTGTCGAGCCGCCCGCAGCTGCTCATCGCCGACGAGCCGACGAGTGCGCTCGACGTCACCGTCCAGCGTGTCATCCTCGACCACCTCGAGAGCCTGACCCGCGACTTCGGCACCTCGGTGCTGTTCATCACGCACGACCTCGGGCTCGCCGCCGAGCGCGCCGAGAAGCTCGTCGTGATGTACAAGGGCCAGGTCGTCGAGGCCGGTCCCTCGAAGGAGATCCTGGCCAACCCGCAGCACCCGTACACGCAGCGTCTCGTCGCGGCGGCCCCGTCGCTGGCCAGCCGTCGCATCCAGTCGAAGGTGCAGCACCAGCGGGTCGACATCTCCGACGCCGGCAACGACGACGCCGAGCTGATCGCCCGGGCCCAGGAACGCGAGCACCGTCCGGCCGAGGACCTCATCGTGGTGAAGAACCTCGAGAAGGTCTACAAGCTGCGCGGCAAGAGCCTCGCCACCCGCGAGCTCAAGGCCGTCGACGACGTGTCGTTCTCGATCCAGAAGGGCACCACCACGGCGCTCGTCGGCGAGTCCGGTTCGGGCAAGTCGACCGTCGCGAAGCTCGTCCTGCAGCTCGAGAGCATCACGAGCGGCACCGTGCAGTTCGACGGCATCGACATCGGCGCGCTGAAGGGCAAGGACCTCTTCGACTTCCGCCGCCGCGTGCAGCCGGTGTTCCAGGACCCGTACGGCTCCCTGGACCCGATGTACAACGTCGGGAACACGATCGCCGAGCCGCTCGCCACGCACAAGGTGGGCGACAAGGCCTCGCGTCGCGCCCGGGTGCTCGAGCTGCTCGACCAGGTCGCGCTGCCGAAGTCGATGGTGAACCGCTACCCGAACGAGCTGTCCGGCGGCCAGCGCCAGCGCATCGCCGTCGCTCGTGCGCTGGCGCTCAAGCCGGAGGTCATCGTCCTCGACGAGGCCGTCTCCGCGCTGGACGTGCTCGTGCAGGGCCAGATCCTCGACCTGCTCACCGAGCTGCAGACCGAGCTCGGCCTGACGTACCTGTTCATCACGCACGACCTCGCGGTCGTCCGCCTCGTCGCGGACAACGTCTGCGTCATGCGCCGTGGGCAGATCGTCGAGAAGGCGACGACCGACGAGGTCTTCGCCGCCCCGAAGGAGCAGTACACGAAGGACCTCCTGGCCGCCATCCCCGGCGCCGGGTTCGAGTTCGGACGCTGATCCACCTGGACACGAACGAGGCCGGACGCCCCGTCGTCCTCCGCGCTGGTCGCGGGGGTGCGGTGGCGTCCGGCCTCGTCGCCGTCCTGGGCCTGTTCCTGCTCGGCGATGCGGCGTTCCGGGGGAGCTGGGACGTCGTCCTCCGCGCCGCCGGCCCGATCGCCGTGCTCGTCTGGGCGCTCTGGGTCCTGACCTACCGCCCGTGCATCGTCATCGACGAGCGCGCGGTCACCGTGGTCAACCCGCTCCGCCGCACCGTGGTGCCGTGGCAGGCCGTCGCCGACGTCCGGCTCCGCTGGCAGATCGTGATCGAGACGGTCGCCGGCCGGAAGGTCCAGTGCTGGGGCGGCCCGTCGCTGCCACGGCCGAAGCCGGCCCGGCGGGGTGAGCGGGCGGTCCTGCGACAGCCCGACGAGATGACCGTGCTGCTCGACCGCTGGTCCGAGCACCGCGAGCGCGCCGGTGCCGGCGACGCCGTGCGTGGCTGGGACGTGCCGGCCCTGGCGGTCGGCGCAGCCGCGCTGGTTCTGCTCGCCGCCTCGCTGCTCAGCCTGTGGCTGGGAGCCTGACACGGCTCGCGATCGCGACCCCAGACGGACGGGAGGCCCGGCGCACGACGTGCTCCGGGCCTCCCGTCCGTCTGCTGGTCGCGTCCACGGCGTGACCAGCGTCGTCAGACGACCGCGCCGACCCGCTCGGTGAGCAGGTGCTCCTGGTCGGTCTGAATGCAGGCGACACCACGGCCGTGCACGGGCTCGAGACCCGGGTCGATCGTGCGGCACTGCTCCTGCCGGCCCTCGTCGAGGAGCTGGTAGAGCGGGCAGCGCGTGCGGAACCGGCACCCGTCGATGCGCTCCGTGGGGGAGGGCAGGTCGCCGTCGAGCAGGATGCGCCCGCGAGCGGCCTCGGCCATGGGGTCCGGCACCGGCACGGCCGACAGCAGGGCCCGCGTGTACGGGTGCTGGGGGTCCGAGAACACCGCGTCGCCGTCGCCGTACTCGACGATGCGGCCGAGGTACATGACCGCGACGTCGTCGGCGATGTGCCGGACCACGGACAGGTCGTGCGCCACGAAGAGGTACGACAGCCCGAGGCGGTGCTTGAGGTCCTCGAGCAGGTTGATCACACCGGCCTGCACCGACACGTCGAGCGCGGAGACCGGCTCGTCGAGCACCAGGATCTTCGGCTCGACGATGAGCGCACGGGCGATGCCGATGCGCTGCCGCTGGCCACCCGAGAACTCGTGCGGGTACCGGTCGATGTAGCTCGGCTCGAGCCCGACCAGCTCGAGCACCTCGCGCACCCGCCGGCGGATCTCGTCCTTCGCGACGCCGTGCACGGTGAGGGGTTCACCGATCACCGAGCCGATGTCGAGCCGGGGGTCGATCGACGCCATCGGGTCCTGGAACACGACCTGGATGTCACGGCGCAGTGCCAGACGGTCCTTCTTGGACAGCGAGGCGGTGTCGACGCCGTTCACCCGGATGGTGCCGTGCTGGGCCCCGGCGAGCTCGAGGATCTCCATGATGGTGGTCGTCTTGCCGCAGCCGGACTCGCCGACCAGGCCGAGCACCTGCCCGCGCTTGAGCGTCAGGGAGATGCCGTCGACGGCGTGCACCTCGCCGATCTGCCTGCGGAACAGCGCGCCCTTGGTGAGCGGGAACGTCTTGACCACGTCCTGCAGCTCGAGCACGACGTCGTCGCCGTGGTCGACGGCGGCCTCGGGGACGTCCTCGGGGCGGGGGAAGATCTCCGAGCGCTCGAGGGTGCCCGCGGCGATCTCGTCGCGGCGGATGCACGCGGCGGTGTGGTCGTCGAGCAGGGTGCCGTTGCCGATCGTCGTGACGGCGCCGGTCAGGACCGGGTTGTCGGCACTCTGCGGCACCGACGGAGCGACGAGGGCGGGCTCGCCGTCGCGGCAGGCGTCGATGACGGCGGGGCAGCGGTCGGCGAACGGGCAGCCCGTCGGCTTCTGCGTGAGCAGGGGCGGGCGGCCGTCCAGCGGGACGAGCCGCTCGGTGCGGGCGGACGTCATGTTCGGCATCGAGCGGAGCAGCCCGATCGTGTACGGCATCACCGGCTCGCGGAACAGGGGGAGCACCGGCGCCGTCTCGACGATCCGACCGGCGTACATCACGGCGACGCGGTCGGCGTTGCCGGCGACGACGCCGAGGTCATGGGTGATGAGCACGACGGCCGCACCCGTCATGTCCTTGGCGGTCTGCAGCACGTCGAGGATCTGCGCCTGGATCGTCACGTCGAGCGCCGTGGTGGGCTCGTCCGCGATGATCAGCTTCGGGTCGTTCGCGATGGCGATGGCGATCATCGCGCGCTGTCGCATGCCGCCGGAGAACTCGTGCGGGAACGCGTCGAGTCGTCGAGCCGGGTTCGGGATGCCGACGATGCGCAGGAGTTCCTCGGCGCGGGTGCGTGCGGCGTGCTGGCTGAGGGAGCGGTCGTGCAGGCGCAGGCCCTCGATGATCTGCTGGCCGATCGTGTACACCGGCGTCAGGGCGGACAGCGGGTCCTGGAACACCATCGCGATGTCACGACCGCGCAGCGCCGACATCTCGCGGTCGTTCCTGCCGACGAGTTCCTGTCCGTCGAACCGGATGCTGCCCTGCACCTGGGCGGACGACGGCAGCAGGCCCATCACGGCCATCGAGGACACCGACTTGCCGGAACCCGACTCGCCGACGATGCCGAGGAACTCGCCGGGAGCCACCTCGTAGTCGACACCCCGGACCGCGTAGACGGGCTTGGTCTTCGGGTTGAACGTGACCGACAGGTCGGACACGGTGAGCAGGGGCTCAGTCACGGTTGGCTCCGGAGGTGGGGTCGATGGCGTCGCGCAGGGCGTCGCCGAGCAGGCTGGTCGAGAGCACGGTCGCGACGAGCGTCGCGGCGGGCAGGACGAAGAGCCACGGGCGGGTGACGGCGGACTGGCTGCCGGCGGCGAGCAGGGTGCCGAGCGAGACGTCGGGGATCTGGATGCCGAAGCCGAAGAAGCTCAGCGAGCTCTCCGCCAGGATCGCCGCTCCGACGCCGAGCGTGGCGTCGATGATGAGCAGCGACGCCACGTTCGGCAGGATGTGCCGCCGGATGATCGTGAACGCCGGGACACCCATGAACCGGGCGGCCTTGACGTAGTCGCGTTCGCGCAGGGACATCGTCTGACCGCGGATCACCCGGGCCATCACCATCCAGCTGAACACCGCGAGGCCGACGATGAGGGCCACCCACGTCAGGTTCTTGAACACCGGGCTGAGCAGCACGAGCGCGTAGAACGACGGGATCACGAGCAGCAGGTCGATGACCCACACGAGCAGCCGGTCGGTGACGCCGCCGAAGTACCCGGCGATCGCGCCGACGATGCCGGCGATCAGGGTCGCTGCCGGACCGGCGATCAGACCGATGAGCAGCGACTTCTGCAGGCCGACCAGGGTCTGCGCGTAGATGTCCTGGCCGATGTCGTTCGTGCCGAACCAGTGCGCGGCGCTCGGCGGCATGCCGAACGCCAGTCCGTCCGAGTCGACGGCGTTCCAGTGGTACAGGTACGGGCCGAGGAACGCCCAGAGGATGATGAGGAGCAGGGCGCTGCCGCCGATGCGCGCGCGCCAGGTGCCGAACACCTTGCGCCAGAGCGGGGTGCGGCCGCCCTTCACCTCGATGACGTGCGCCGGCGTACCGGCGTTGCCGTCGCCGGGGTCACCGGCGGTGGTCGTGGTCGTGGGGTCGAGAACAGACACGGGTCACACCCTCACTCGCGGGTCGAGCGCGGCGTACAGCAGGTCCGCGAGGGTCCCTGCGATGAGCACGAGGATCGCCGTGAAGAGGATCGTGCCCGACGCCGCGTTGATGTCGTTGTTGCTGATGCTCTGGACGAAGTACTCGCCCATGCCGTGCCAGCTGAAGACCAGCTCGGTGATGCTCGCGCCGGTCAGGATGAGTCCGAACGAGTACGCGAAGAAGGTCGACATCGGGATGAGGGCGACCCGCACACCGTGGCGCATGATCGCCGACCCGCGGGTGCGGCCCTTCGACCGTGCGGTGCGGATGAAGTCGTTCGACAGCACGTCGAGCATCGCCGAGCGCTGGTAGCGCGAGTACGTGGCGACGGCGCCGATGGTGAGCGAGATCGTCGGGAGCAACAGGTGCCCGAGCCGGTCGCCGAGCACCGGGAAGAACCCGGTCACCCCCGGCGTGTACTCGCCGGTGAACCGGATCACCTGCGTCCCGACGCCCTGGTTGAGCGTGGTCGCGAGGATCATCAGCACGACCGCGATGACGAAGGTCGGGGTGGCGAGCACCGCGAACGACAGGTAGGTCGACACCTGGTCGGACGTGCGGTACTGCCGGACCGCGTTCCAGACGCCGAGCAGCACGCCGAGGATCGCGCCGAGCAGCGTACCGATCACGAGCAGCCGCAGGCTCGTGCCGGAGCGGGCGATGATGTCGGCCGTCACCTCGGTGCCGCGGGTGCTCATGCCGAGCGAGCCGTGCGTCACCAGACCGACCCACCAGTCCCACGTGCGGACGAGGAGCGGGGTGTCCGGATCGGCGCCGAGCTTGCGGAGCGACGCCTCGATGGTGCCCTGCGGCACGGCCGGGTTGCGCCCCAGGAACCGGGCGGCCGGGTTGAGCGTCGTGCTGGCGAGGATGTACCCGAGCGTGGTTGCCACGATCGTCAGGACGATGTAGTTGACGATCCGCTTTGCGATGAAGGCGAGCATGTGGTTCGTGACCTCTGGGTGCGGCCGTCCAACCGGACGGCGTTGTCGGTGGCGACAGGCTAGCCGTTCGAGCGGCTGGGTGGGACAACGGAAGTGACGCTATGCAACATTCGTTACGAGCGTGTTTCGATTCATCGCACAGACCCTTGTGCCGCCTTCGGATGTGGCTAGGGTTCTCAACCAACAGGCGCGACGGCGGGGGCCGCCGCGGTCCAGCGCGATCTGCGCGAACCACAACGAAAGGGAATCCTCGCCATGCGAAAGAGGATCAAGGGCATCGCCGTCCTGGCCACCGCTGCGGCTGCTGCCGTCGTGCTGGCCGGCTGCTCCGGCGGCGGAGAGGCCGGCGGCGACAACTCCGCGGTCGCCGAGTCGTCGCTGAAGTCGACCGGCTGGACCGTCGCGGACCGCGCGGACGTCAAGGACGGCGGGTCGATCACCCTGCCGATCGACACGGCTCCGGCGAACTGGCAGCTGGCCAACCTGGACTCGGGGACCGTCGACGACACGACGATCTCGCAGACCTACCTGCCCGGCTTCATCCAGTTCAAGGAGAACGGCGAGTGGGAGGCGAACAAGGACTACGCGACCTCGGTCGAGCTGACCAAGGACTCGCCCCAGACCGTCGAGATCAAGATCAACCCGAAGGCCGTGTGGTCGGACGGCACCCCGATCAGCGCGAAGGACGTCATCGCGAACTGGAAGGCGCTGAACGGCACGAACAAGGCCTTCGCGCCCCTCGCCACCAACGTGTGGGAGGACGTGGACTCGGTCAAGCAGGGCTCCGACGAGCGTGACGTCATCATGACGTTCTCGAAGACCAACGCCGACTGGGCGAGCGTCCTCGGTGCGATCTACCCGTACTGGGCCGTCGACACCCCGGACCACTTCAACAAGGCCTGGGCCAAGGGCCCGTACGCGGCCGACGGCAAGACCTACGTCTCCGGTGGCCCGTACATCCTGAAGTCCTTCGACGCCAACGGTGGCGTCGTGACCTTCGAGAAGAACCCCAAGTGGTGGGGCGACGAGGGCAAGCTCGACACGATCGTCTTCAAGACGGTGTCCCGCGACGGTGTCGCCCAGGCGTACGGCAACAAGGAGCTCGACGCCTTCAACCTGAACGGCAGCGCCGACAACCTCAAGACGGCGAACTCGCGCTCCGACTCGAAGATCGAGCGGTCGCTCGGCACCACGCAGCGCCAGATCACGCTGAACGGCACCTCGGACGTCTTCAAGGACCAGGACGTGCGCCAGGCGTTCGCGCAGGCGATCAACCGCAAGGTGCTCGCCCAGGCGATCCTGTCGCCGGTGAAGAGCCCGGGTGACGTGCTCAACAACCTGACGTACCTGCCCGGTCAGGAGGGCTACCAGGACGACGTGTCGAGCGTCTACGGCTACAGCACCGACAAGGCGAAGTCGAAGCTCGAGGACGCCGGTTGGAAGATCGGCTCGGACGGCTACGCGACCAAGGGCGGCAAGGAACTCGACGTCCGCTTCGTGATCCCGTCGGACAACCCGAACTCGGCGAACGTCGCGCAGCTCGTGCAGCAGCAGACCAAGCTCGCCGGCTTCAAGGTGACCATCGACACCGTGCCCACCGATGACTTCTTCACGAAGTACATCACCACGACGACCCGTGACTTCGACGCCACGTACTTCGCGTGGCAGGGCACCCCGTTCCCGATCTCGTCGCTGAAGTCGATCTACTACCCCGCCGACGCCGGCCAGAACTACACCGGCGTGACGGACGACTCGCTCGGTGCCGCCTGGGACAAGGCGAACGGCGAGCTCGACCCGGATGCCCGCATCAAGGACGCGCAGGCCATCGACAAGAAGATCGTCGCGGTCGCCGGCACCATCCCGCTGTTCGCCGAGCCGTACGCCTGGGGCGTGCGCAAGGACCTGGTGAACTACGGTCCGGCGCAGTTCCAGCAGTCCTCGGTCAAGTGGCAGGACGTGGGCTACACGAAGTAGTCGGCACCGCGTCCACGAACGACACCCTCGACGTCGCACGACGTCGGGGGTGTCGTTCTGCGCCGTGACCGCTAGAACCGTGCCGCCGCCAGCGACGCCGCGACCCCGAGGACGACCATCGTCAGGATCGTCCAGCCGTGGGTGCGGTGCGTGATCGGCGCAGCCGTCACGCTCGACGGGGGCGGCCCGTCCTGCACGGCCGGTGCGGGCACGTGGGCCAGCATCCGCGCGGCCGCAGCGTCGACGTCCAGGCGATCCGGGCCTCCCGGCTGGTCACCGGAGTGCGCGGCGAGACGCGCCGTCGGGCGGGTCGCGATCCAGACGCGACGGACGCCCTCGCTGGTGACCACCTCGATGCCGTACTTCGTGCGCACCTCGCTGATGCGTGACCAGGTGTAGGTGCTGGTCCGCCGGACGTCCACGATGCGCAGGTGCTCCGGCGTCAGCTCGACCCGGGGACGCCACAGCGCCGCCCACGCGACGAACGCGACGGCGATGCTCGGGATCGGCACGAGCCAGGGGGCGCCGCCGCCGAGCAGGGCCAGTGGTACGAGCACGACGGCCACGACCCAGAGGACGACGGCGAGGGCGCGCAGGCCGGGGGCGACGATGGTGGTGGGCACCGGACGAGGGTACGAGATGCCTCCCCGGAGACGCCCGGGGAGCGGGTGTGACACACCAGCGCGTATCTCCGGACGACCCGATTCCCCGGGGAGGCAGATCCTGGACGGACCCTCGTGCCGTCCATGGTCGTCGCCCCCAGTTGGGGTGTCAATACCCCATCTCGGCGCACTCAGCGGACTCCCACGCCGGGGGCTACGAGACGAGTAGTTCGATCTGTTCGCGGATGGTCTCGGCCTTCGGGAACCGCAGGCCGACCAGGCCGACGTGCCGCCACCGGACCACGCCGTCGGGGCCGATCACGAAGACCGAGCGGCGCAGACCGATGCCCGGTGCCTGCACCCCGTAGGCGCGGACCACCGAGCCCGCGGTGTCGCTGAGCAGCGGGAACGCGAGCGAGGACCCGCGGGCGAACCCCTCGTGCGAGTCGAGTGCCTGCGGGCTGATGCCCCACACGGTCGCGCCGAGGTCGGTGAACTCGTCGAGTTCGGCCTGGTAGCTGCAGAGCTGGGCCGTGCAGACCGCCGTCGCGTCGCCCGGGTAGAAGGCCAGCACCACGGTGCGGCCGATCTCGGCGGACAGGTCGTACTCGTCGTCGGTGCGGACGCCGCCGCGCACGACCATCCCCGGCAGGGTGAACGACGGGGCGGACTCGCCGATCGCGGGGATGCTCATGGGTCTCACGGTAGGGCGACCCGGCGGGGGTTGGCCCTCGGCGCGCTGTGCGGCGGCTGTGGATGCGCCCCGCGGCCTACGAGAACAACTGTGGGAACGCGTGCGCCACCCAGGGGTACCCGACGAAGACCACCGCGTCGAGCAGCGCGTGCGTGATGACGAGCGGCAGGAGCCGGCCCCACCTCGTGTAGATCCAGCCGAACACGACGCCCATCACCGCGTTGCCGATGAACGCTCCGAACCCCTGGTACAGGTGGTAGCTGCCGCGCAGCAGGGCGGTCGACAGGATCATCTGCCAGCGGCCCCAGCCCAGGTCGCCGAGACGGGCGTAGAGGTACCCGATCACGATCACCTCTTCCTGCAGACCCGAGCGGATCGCGGACAGCAGCAGGACCGGGACCGTCCACCAGTACGAGTTGAGCGCGGCGGGGTCGACCGCGACCGTGATGCCGAGCGCCCGCCCCGCGAAGTACAGCGCGAGCCCCGGGATCCCGATGCACAGGGCGATGAGCGCCGGGCCGCCCAGGTCCGGCTTCGCCCGGAACCGGTCGATGCCGAGCCGGCCCAGGTGCGGTCGCGACGTGCTCCAGAGCAGGTAGCAGACGAGCGCCACCGGGGCCAGGTCCACCGCGATGCCGAGGAGCTGCCGGGCGAGGTCGACGTACTGCACCGTCGTCGACGAGGTGTTCAGGGCCGTCGACTGCTCGCCGAGCGGGGTCGTCTGGGACAGGTCGTCGATGATCTGCAGGATCGAGTAGAGGGCGCTGGCGCCGAGCGAGAGCAGCAGGACGATGGTGATCTCGACCCACGTTCGCCGACGGCTCATGCGCTGTACTCCTGTCGCTTGCGAACTACCGGTAGACTGGCGTGTCGGGCGTTCTGCCCACGGGTGCGGTGCTGTGAAAACACTGGCCCGACACTCTCCCAGAAATTGAAGGATGTCCTGTATGGCGCTCGCCACCCGGTCCGACCTGCGCAACGTCGCCATCGTGGCACACGTCGACCACGGCAAGACCACCCTCGTCGACGCGATGCTCACGCAGACCAACTCGTTCGACGCCCACTTCGAGGGCGAAGACCGGATGATGGACTCGAACGACCTCGAGCGCGAGAAGGGCATCACGATCCTCGCGAAGAACACGTCGGTGCTCTACAACGGCAAGCACGCGACCGAGTTCGGCGCGGACGGCCCCATCACCATCAACGTGATCGACACGCCCGGCCACGCCGACTTCGGTGGTGAGGTCGAGCGCGGCCTCTCCATGGTCGACGGTGTCGTGCTGCTCGTCGACGCCTCCGAAGGTCCCCTGCCCCAGACCCGCTTCGTGCTGCGCAAGGCGCTCGCCGCGAAGCTCCCGGTGATCCTGCTCGTCAACAAGACGGACCGGCCCGACTCCCGCATCGACGAGGTCGTCTCCGAGTCGCAGGACCTGCTCCTCGGCCTGGCCTCGGACCTGTCGGACGAGGTCGACGACCTCGACCTCGACGCGATCCTCGACGTCCCGGTGGTCTACGCCTCGGGTCGCAACGGCGCCGCGTCGCGCAACAAGCCGAACGACGGCGAGCTGCCCGACAACGACGACCTCGAGCCGCTGTTCGAAGCGATCCTCCAGCACGTCCCGGCCCCGAAGTACGACGACGAGCACCCGCTGCAGGCGCACGTCACGAACCTCGACGCCTCCCCGTTCCTCGGTCGCCTCGCGCTCCTGCGCATCTTCCACGGCACCATGAAGAAGGGCCAGACGGTCGCGTGGGTCAAGCACGACGGCACCGTCGTCAACGCCCGCATCACCGAGCTCCTCATCACCAAGGCGCTCGACCGCTACCCGGCCGAGTCGGCCGGCCCCGGTGACATCGTCGCCGTCGCCGGCTTCGACACGATCACCATCGGCGAGACCCTGACCGACCCCGAGGACGTCCGCCCGCTGCCGACCATCACGGTCGACGACCCGGCGATCTCGATGACGATCGGCACGAACACCAGCCCGCTCGTCGGCAAGGTCAAGGGCCACAAGCTGACCGCCCGCATGGTCAAGGAGCGCCTCGACCGCGAGCTCGTCGGCAACGTCTCGCTCAAGGTCCTCGACATCGGCCGCCCCGACGCGTGGGAGGTCCAGGGTCGTGGTGAGCTCGCACTCGCCATCCTCGTCGAGCAGATGCGTCGCGAGGGCTTCGAGCTCACCGTCGGCAAGCCGCAGGTGGTCACGAAGCGTGACGAGAACGGCAAGCTGCAGGAGCCGTACGAGCACATGACGATCGACACGCCGGAGGAGTACCTCGGCGCGATCACGCAGCTCATGGCCGCTCGCAAGGGCCGCATGGAGAACATGACGAACCACGGCACCGGCTGGGTGCGCATGGAGTTCATCGTCCCGTCGCGCGGCCTCATCGGCTTCCGCACGTCGTTCCTGACCGAGACCCGCGGCACCGGCATCGCCAACGCGATCTTCCACGGCTACGACGAGTGGGCCGGCGCGATCCAGACCCGCATCAACGGCTCGATCGTCTCCGACCGCTCCGGTGTGGTGACGCCGTTCGCCATCACGAACCTCCAGGAGCGGATGTCGTTCTTCGTCAACCCGACCGAAGAGGTCTACGAGGGCATGGTCATCGGCGAGAACTCGCGCGCCGACGACATGGACGTGAACATCACCAAGGAGAAGAAGCTCACCAACATGCGGTCGGCGAACGCCGACACGTTCGAGTCGATGACGCCGTCGCGTCAGCTCTCGTTGGAGGAGTGCCTCGAGTTCGCCCGTGAGGACGAGTGCGTCGAGGTCACCCCCGCCGCCGTGCGCATCCGCAAGGTCGAGCTGGACGCGTCGGCTCGCCAGCGCTCCTACGCGCGTCTCAAGCGCCAGGACGCGTAAGCACCAGCACGAGCAACACTCGCGGAGGCCCGTCCTCCGTCCGACGGCCCGGTCACCTGCAACAGGTGGCCGGGCCGTCGTCGTCCCGACGCTGATCCGCAGCGCGGCGCAGGGTCAGCGTCAGACCACTTCGCAGGCGATGCCCGAAGCGACCTCGAACGCCTTCCCCGGCCCGTCGATGCGCACACCGAACGCGTTGACCTGCACGCGGAACTCGGTCGTCGTCCCGGTCGGGTACGCGACGAAGAGTTGCCCGCGGCGCATCGCCGGCGAGGTGCAGCGGACGTCGACGCTCCGCGCACTGGTCCAGGAGCTGCTGATGCCGGCGGTGAGCCAGTCCAACGACTGCCCCGTCGGATTGACGGACCCGTTGAGGGTGACCGAACTCGTCACCGTCTTCGTCTCGGCGATGGAGCAGGTGATGTCGTCGGTCAGGACGTGACACGAGGTCAACGGTCGGAGCTTGTCGATCACACCGGGGTGGGTCGCGATGTGCTGTACGGCTCGGTGGGCGCCGCTGGAGGACACGCCAGCTGAGCACCTCGGGTCGGAACCGGACTTGTCGAACACGAACTCGACACCCGTGCCGGATGCCTGTGCCATCGACGTCCACGGGACGCTCGACCGGGAGAGCTCGAGACCAAGGTTCTGCCACTGGCCGTTCTGCACCATTGCATCCCGCGACGGCTCCCTCTGGTCGAGGGTCGTCTGACCGACGAAGTTCTTGCCGTAGACGTACGCGTTGATGTTGCCCTTGCTCCGGCCGTTCGCGGTGATCCGGTACGAGTCGACCGTCGTCGTCCACCGGGTGCCGTCACTGGCGAGTGTCAGGCGCGCTTCGCCGGTCATGCCGCCTGCCGAGCACGACACCGTCGTCTCGGTCGAGGGCATGTCGGCGAGCGAGGTGGCGATGCCTGCTCCGGACGGAGGGGCGATGGCAGCCGCAGCGGGCGCAGCGGCGATCAGGGTGCTCGTCAGGGTGAGCGCGGACACGGCCAAGGTGGTGGTCTTTGAGAATTTCACATGACACGTTCTAGCAGTGATGTGCCGACTTGTGAAGATGTTCAGCTGCCCGAGAGTTGTACCGTGGTGCGCGTGACTCTCGACCTGCTCTCGATCTACCAGGACCTGCACGCCCACCCGGAGCTCGGCTTCCAGGAGCACCGCACCGCCGGTGTCATCACTGCGAAGCTCGCCGAGATCGGTGGGATCGAGGTGACGACGGGCGTCGGCGGCACCGGCGTCGTCGGTGTCGTGTCGAACGGCGAGGGCCCCGTGGTCTGGCTCCGCGCCGACATGGACGGCCTGCCCGTGCAGGAGCGGACCGGTCTGTCCTACGCCAGCGAGCACGTCGGCACCGACGACGAGGGCCGCGAGGTCCCCACCATGCACGCCTGCGGCCACGACATCCACGTCACGTGGCTGCTCGGCACGCTCGAGCGCCTGGTCGCGACCACGGGGGACTGGCGCGGCACGGTCGTCGCCGTCTTCCAGCCCGCTGAAGAGGTCATCTCCGGCGCCCGCGCCATGGTCGAGGACGGCCTGGTCGAGCGGTTCCCGAAGCCGGACGTCGTGCTCGGGCAGCACTCCGCGCCCGCACCGGTCGGCATCGTGGCCGTCGGCACCGGCCCCGTGATGGCGTCGAGCGACCGGCTGACGGTGACCTTCAACGGTCGTGGGGCGCACGGTTCGGCACCGCAGGCCTCGCTCGACCCGGTCGTCACCGCGGCCTCGGCCGTCGTGCGGCTGCAGACCGTCGTCGCCCGCGAGGTCTCGCCGAGCGACGCGGGGGTCGTCACCGTCGGCAGCTTCCACGCCGGCACGCGGGCGAACATCATCCCCGACGAGGCCGTCATCGAGATCTCGACCCGGGCCCGCAACGAGGAGACCCGCCAGCGCATCATCGCCTCGATCGAGCGCATCGTCCGTGCCGAGAGCACGGCCGGTGGTCTGTCCGAGCCGACGATCGTGCGTGCACCGGGCGCCGAGGTCACCGTGAACGACGCCGAGGCCGCCGCCACCGTGCTCGAGGCCATCCGCGCCGAGGTGCCGGGAGCCCGCGACCTGGAGATCGGGCTCGCCATGGCGTCGGAGGACGTCGGCCAGCTCGCCACCGCCGCCGGAGCGCCGCTCGTGTACTGGTTCACGGGGATCACCGACCCGGAGCGCTTCCGTCGCGGCGAGGAGATCCCGAGCAACCACTCGCCGTTCTACGCGCCGCAGGCCGAGACCGCGATCCCGGTCGGCGTCGACGCCCTGGTCGCGGCGACGCGCGCCTACGTCGCCTGACACGTCCTTCGGGAAGGAGGCCCGGGGGCGGCCCCGCCGCGCACGTGACCGCCCCGGGGACGGCACGTTCACAGCCAACTCGCGCCGGGCCTCCCGGCTCGTCCGTTACGGTCGCGCCATGCGTTCCCTCCGTACCCCGCTGATCGCCGCCGTCGCTGCCGGCATCGCCCTGGCCGGACTCACCGGCTGCTCGACCCAGGCCGTGCAGCAGGCCACCGACCTCGGGTCCTCCGTCGCGTCGAACGTCGCCGACGGGGTCGCGGGCATCGACGGCAAGGCGATCCAGGACGGCATGTCCTCGGTCGCCGGGGGCATCGACGGCGCGCTCGACACGGCGCTCAAGGGCGCGGACGTGACCTCCGACGGCAAGGTGCCGGACGGGTTCCCGTCGGCCGACGTGCCGCTCGTCGACGGCACCGTGCTCGGCGGGGGAGCCGGGCCGAACGGCTCGGGGTGGGTCGCGCAGGTCCGGGCGGCCTCGGTCGACGACTTCCAGGCCGCCGTGCAGCAGCTCACCGACGCCGGGTACACCGAGTCGGCGAAGCGTGCGGACTCGTCGAGCGCGTTCGGCATGTTCCGGAGCGACGCCTACCGCGTCGTCCTGACCTTCTCGGAGAACAAGGACAGCGGCGGCGTCACCGCGACCTACATCGTCACGCCCCGCTAGTCCCGTACCCTTGGGGACGATGTCGAAGGCCCCTGCCACGCGCCCCGAGCGCGTCCTGATCGTGCACGCCCACCCCGACGACGAGACGCTCTCGTCGGGCGGGACCATCGCGACCCTGCTCGAACGTGGCGCGGAGGTGACCGTGCTCACCGCGACCCGGGGCGAGCGCGGGGAGATGCTCACGGAGCAGTTGGCCCCGCTGGCGGGCGACCCCGCGCGGGTGGCACGGCACCGGGAGACCGAGATCGCCGCGGCCCTCGCCGCCCTCGGCGGGCCGCAGCACCTGTGGCTCGGCGGGCGCGGTGCCCGGCCGACCGACCTGCCGGAGCGTCGCTACGTCGACTCCGGCATGCAGTGGGGCCCGGACGGGCGGGCCACCGCCGCGGACGACGCCCCGGCCGACTCGCTCACCGCGGCCGACCTGGGCGAGGTCGTGGACGACGTCCGCGCCGCGATCCGCTCCACCGGGGCCGACGCCGTGATCAGCTACGCCGACGACGGCGGCTACGGGCACCCCGACCACGTGCGGATGCACCACGCGGCGCAGTACGCGGCCCGAGCCGAGGAAGTCCCGTTCTCGATGATCGTCGACCCCGCCAGCGGTCAGGCCGACGTCACGGTCGACGTCCTGCCGGTCCGGGCCAAGGTGCGTGCGGCGGTCGAGCAGTACCGCTCCCAGGTCGCCGTCGACCCCGTGGACCCCGCCGACCCAGCGGCCCTGTCGTGGGTGATGCCGCACGGCGTCCGGCAGCACGCCCCGGCGGTCGAGGCGTTCCGGCACGACGCGGCCCCGCAGCCGGCGGCGCCCCAGACCTACGCCGAGATGTCCGGCCAGGGCAAGGCCGCGGCGGTCGTCGTCTCGCTGCTGCTCGGGCTGCTCGCGGGCGGCCTCGGGACGGTCACGCACCAGCAGACGATCGGCGCGTTCCCGGTCGGACTCGTCGTCACCACCCTCATCGTGCTCGGCCTGACCGTGGGCGTGCGGCTCGTCTACCGCTCGCGTGCGATGGTCGCCGCGATCGGCATCGGGCTCCTCGTCGCGACGCAGGTGCTCGTGTCGGTCGGCGGGGAGAGCTCGCCGCTCGTCCTCGCCAACGCGGCCGGGTACGTGTGGACGTTCGCCCCCGCGGTCATCGCCGCCCTGGTCCTCGCGTGGCCGGACCTGTCGGGGCTGCGGTCCCGGACGGCCCCGGGCCGCGAGTAGACTCGAACCCGCTCGTCGAAGGGAGCACCCGAACCGTGACCTACGTGATCGCCCAGCCCTGTGTCGACGTCAAGGACCGCGCCTGCATCGACGAATGCCCGGTCGACTGCATCTACGAGGGTGACCGCTCGCTCTACATCCACCCCGACGAATGCGTCGACTGCGGTGCGTGTGAGCCGGTCTGCCCCGTCGAGGCCATCTACTACGAGGACGACCTGCCCGACCAGTGGGCCGACTACTACAAGGCCAACGTCGAGTTCTTCGACGAGGTCGGGTCGCCCGGCGGTGCCGCGAAGGTCGGCGTGATCCACAAGGACCACCCCGTCGTCGCGGCCGAGCCCGTCCGCGGCTGACCGGACACCTCGTGGCGCTCGACCTCCCCGACTTCCCCTGGGACCAGCTCGTCCCGTTCAAGCAGCGCGCCGCGGCGTACGAGGGTGGCATCGTCGACCTCAGCGTCGGATCGCCCGTCGACCCGACGCCCGAGGTCGTCCGCACTGCCCTGGCCACCGCGACCGACGCGCACGCCTACCCGCAGGTCGCCGGCACCCCGGCGCTGCGGCAAGCCATCGCCGACTGGTACGGCCGTCGGCACGGCGTCGCCCTGACCGAGGCGAACGCGCTGCCGACGATCGGCTCGAAGGAGTTCATCGCGGGCCTCGCGCTCTGGCTCGGCATCGGCCCCGGTGACACCGTGGTGTTCCCGGCCGCCGCGTACCCGACGTACGAGCTCGGCGCCGCTCTGGTCCGCGCCGATGCCCTGGCCTCGGACGACCCGGCGGAGTGGCCGTCCACCACGAAGCTCGTGTGGCTGAACTCCCCGGGCAACCCCGACGGCCGCGTGCTGACCCTCGACGAACTCCGTGCCGCCGTGGTCCGCGCCCGCGAGCTCGGAGCCGTCATCGTCGGCGACGAGTGCTACGCCGAGCTCGGGTGGGACCCGGAGTACGCCACCACCCCGACGCCCACGATCCTGGACCCCCGGGTGGTCGGTGACTCGCTCGGGGGCGTGCTGAGCGTGTACTCGCTGTCGAAGCAGTCGAACCTCGCAGGCTACCGTGCGGCCTTCGTCGCCGGTGACGCCGCGATCCTGGCCGACGTCCTGGCCGTCCGGAAGCACGCCGGGCTCATGCCGCCACTGCCCGTGCAGCAGGCCATGGTCGTCGCGCTGCAGGACGAGACCCACGTGCAGCAGCAGAAGGCCCGCTACCGGGCCCGCCGGAACATGCTCCGGCGAGCACTCGAGGACGCCGGTTTCCGGATCGACCACAGCGAGGCCGGGCTCTACCTCTGGGCCACCCGTGGCGAACCCGCACTCGACACCGTGGCCTGGCTCGCCGACCGCGGGATCCTCGTCGCACCGGGCACGTTCTACGGCGCAGCAGGGGGCGAGCACGTCCGCGTGGCCCTGACGTCGACCGACGAACGCATCGCCGCGGCGGCGCAGCGACTGGCGAGCAGCCGTCGCCTCGGTACCGCGTAGCACGGGCACGAGTACTCCGGGCGGGGGCCGCAATCCGTGAGGACCACCAAATCGTCACCTGGGATGTGTGCACGACCGACAGGTGCCGCGATTAGGCTGTCCTCGTGACTGACACTGCCAATGACGCTCAGAAGACGGCCACACCGCCCACCACGCCCGTCCCCGTGAGTCCCGCCGCCGAACAGCAGGGCGCGACCGCGACGCTGACGTTCCCGGGCGGCACGGCGGAGTTCCCGATCCTGCAGAGCGTCGACGGCGCGTCCGCGATCGACATCTCGACCTTCAAGAAGCAGACCGGGATGAACACGCTCGACTACGGGTTCGTGAACACCGGTGCGACGAAGAGCGCGATCACCTACATCGACGGCGACCAGGGGATCCTGCGCTACCGCGGGTACCCGATCGACCAGATCGCCGGCAACTGCACCTTCCTCGAGGTCGCGTGGCTCCTGATCTACGGCGAGCTGCCGACTCCCACCGAGCTCGAGCAGTTCGACGCCCGCATCCGTCGGCACACCCTGCTGCACGAAGACCTCCGCCGCCTGTTCGACGCCCTGCCGCACTCGGCGCACCCGATGTCCGTGCTCTCGAGCGCCGTGAGCGCCCTGTCCACGTACTACGAGGACGACATGGACGTCGACGACCCCGAGAAGGTCGAGCTGCAGACCGTCCGGCTCCTCGCCAAGCTCCCGGTCATCGCGGCCTACGCCCACAAGAAGGCCATCGGGCAGGCGTTCCTGTACCCGGACAACTCGCTGTCGTTCGTCGACAACTTCCTGCGGCTGAACTTCGGCACCATGGCCGAGACCTACAAGCCCAACCCGGTGCTCTCGAAGGCGCTCGAGCGGCTCCTCATCCTGCACGAGGACCACGAGCAGAACGCCTCGACCTCGACGGTGCGCATGGTCGGCTCGACGAAGGCGAACATGTTCGCCTCGATCTCGGCCGGCATCAACGCCCTGTACGGCCCGCTGCACGGCGGTGCGAACGAGGCCGTGCTCGAGATGCTCCAGCAGATCAAGGACTCGGGCGAGCCCGTGACGCGCTTCGTCGAGCGGGTGAAGAACAAGGAGCAGGGCGTCAAGCTCATGGGCTTCGGGCACCGCGTCTACAAGAACTACGACCCGCGCGCGAAGCTCGTCAAGGAGTCCGCGCACGAGGTCCTCGAGTCCCTCGGTGTGCAGGACGACCTGCTCGACATCGCGATGGAACTCGAGCAGATCGCGCTCGAGGACGAGTACTTCGTCAGCCGCAAGCTCTACCCGAACGTCGACTTCTACACCGGCATCATCTACAAGGCGATGGGCTTCCCGCCGCGGATGTTCACCGTCCTGTTCGCGATCGGTCGTCTGCCGGGCTGGATCGCCCAGTGGCGCGAGCTGAACAACGACCCGCTGAACAAGATCGGTCGCCCCCAGCAGCTCTACGTGGGTGCGCCCGAGCGCGACGTCCCCTCGCGCTGATCGACTCCGAGCGCCCCGCCCCACGGTTCCGTGGTGCGGGGCGCTCGTGCTTGTGCGCCGCCTGCCGAGTGTCGCCGTCCCGTCCGTGCTCGTCGTTCGTTGAGCGGGCGAAACACCCGGGCAGCCTGCGTGCGCACGCTGACATTTCGCCCGCTCGCGGGGCGGCGGGACGCGCCGTTCGGCTCTGCCGAGTGGTCGTGAACTGTCGTTCGGAGGGTGTCGAACCGACGGTTCGTGCCCCCTCGGCGCCCGCGGACGGTGTGTTGTGACCGCTCGCGGGGTGGGGCAGTGGACGCAACGACCTGGAGGCTCGGTGGCGGTCTCGTGAACGGACGCCGGGCCTCCAGTGCGGGCGTACCGGGCGCGGGGCGGCGGGACGCGCCGCTCGCCGTCGCCGAGTGGTCGTGAACTGTCGTCGGGCGGGTGTCGAACCGACGGTTCGTGCCCCCTCGGCGCCCGCGGACGGTGTGTTGTGACCGCTCGCGGGGCGGGGCACTGGACGCGATGGCCTGGAGGCCCGGTGGCGGTCTCGTGGACCGGCTCCGGGCCTCCCGTGCGTGCGTCGTCCGGCACAGGGCGGCGGTGCGCGTCGCTCGCCTTCGCCGAGTGGTCGAGAACTGTCGCCCGGCGGGTGTCGAACCGACGGTTCGTGCCCCCTCGGCGCCCGCGGACGGCGTGTCGTGACCGCTCGCGGGGCGGGCCTCCGGGCGCGCGGGCCGGGCGCGGTGCGCTACGCGTGCAGCGCGGTGTTCAGCTGGATGCCCTCGCCCTTGAGCTGCAGCGCCTCGACGGCGCCGCTGACGCTGTTGCGGCGGAACAGGATGTTCGGGGTGCCGGAGAGCTCGGCGGCCTTGACGGTCTTCGGGGTGCCGTCGGGGTTCGGGGCGGCGCCGACCAGCACGACCTTGGTGCCGGCCGTGACGTAGAGACCTGCCTCGATGACGGAGTCGTCGCCGAGCGAGATGCCGAGGCCCGCGTTCGCGCCGAGCAGCGCGCGTTCGCCGAGCGCGACACGGTGCGTGCCTCCGCCGGACAGGGTGCCCATGATCGAGGCACCGCCGCCGATGTCGGTGCCGTTGCCGACGACGACGCCCTGCGAGACGCGGCCCTCGATCATGGCGTCGCCGAGGGTGCCGGCGTTGAAGTTCACGAAGCCCTCGTGCATGACTGTCGTGCCCGGTGCCAGGTGTGCGCCGAGGCGGACCCGGTTCGCGTCGCCGATCCGCACGCGGTCCGGCACGACGTAGTCGAGCAGGCGCGGGAACTTGTCGATCGCGTGCACGGCGATGCCGGCGCGCTGCAGGGACGGGCGCAGGCGCGTCAGGGACTCGGGGTGTACCGGGCCGGCGTTCGTCCACGCGACGATCGGCAGGTGGCCGAAGACGCCGTCGAGGGAGACCTCGTTCGGGCGGACGTGCAGGTGGCTCAGCAGGTGCAGGCGGAGGTACGCGTCCGGGGTGCTCGTCGGGCCGGCGTCGATCGTGATCTCGGTGGTGACGGCCTCGATGCGGACCTCGCGGCGGGGGTCGTCACCGACGTGCGCCTGCAGCTCGGCGGGGAACACGGCGTCGGCGGGCAGCGCGCCGAGGTGCGTCTCGGGGTACCAGGTGTCGAGCGTCGTGCCGTCGGCGGCGATCGTCGCGAGGCCGTGGCCCCAGGCGTGGGTCGGGCGGTCGGTGGCAGTCGTGTCGGTCACGGCTCCAGGGTACCGAGCGCCGATCGGCGGGCACCGTCCGTCCGGACTGCCGGGGCGGTCGGGTCGCCGACCGTCCGGACTGCCGGGGCGGTGCGAGGGGCGGCCGGTAGGCTGCCCGCATGCCGGAGCACCTCGACCTCACCGCCTCGTCCATCGACATCACCCGTGCCATCTGCGACATCGAGTCGGTGTCCGGCAACGAGCAGGCCCTCGCCGACGCGATCGAGGCCGTGCTCGCACCGCTGCCGCACCTCGAGGTGATCCGTGACGGCGACGCGATCGTGGCGCGGACGAACCTGGGCCGCGACCGCCGGGTCGTCATCGCCGGTCACATCGACACCGTTCCGCTCAACGACAACCTGCCGACCGAGTTCCGGACCGCCGAGGACGGCACCGAGATCCTCTGGGGACGCGGCACCGTCGACATGAAGGCGGGCTGCGCGGTGCAGCTCAAGCTCGCGTACGACCTGGTCGACCCCTCGGTCGACGTCACGTGGGTCTGGTACGACCACGAAGAGGTGAGCGACGCCCTCAACGGCCTCGGCCGCCTGGCCCGGACGCGACCCGAACTCCTCGCCGCCGACTTCGCGATCCTGGGTGAGCCGTCCGGGGCGCAGATCGAGGGCGGGTGCAACGGCAACCTCCGCGCCGAGATCCGCACGTTCGGCAAGCGCTCGCACAGTGCCCGGAGCTGGATCGGCGACAACGCCATCCACAAGACCGCCCCGATCCTGGCCACCCTGGCCGCGTACGAGCCCCGTACGGTCACGGTCGACGGGCTCGAGTACCGCGAGGGCCTGAACGCGGTCGGCATCAGCGGCGGCATCGCGGGCAACATCATCCCGGACGAGGCGATGGTGCACGTGAACTACCGGTTCGCCCCCTCGCGCTCGGCCGACGAGGCCGTCGCCCACATCCGCGAGCTGTTCGACGGGTACGAGGTCACGATCGTCGACCTCGCCGCCGGTGCCCGCCCCGGTCTCGACGCCCCGCTCGCGCAGGACTTCGTCGCGGCCGTCGGCGGACCGGAGCCCCGTCCGAAGTACGGCTGGACCGACGTCGCACGCTTCTCGGCGCTCGGTGTCCCCGCGGTCAACTACGGCCCCGGCGAGCCGGTCTTCGCCCACCACGACGACGAGCAGGTCCCGGTCGCGCAGATCACCGCGGTCGAGGCCGGGCTGCGTCGGTGGCTGACGGCCTGACGACGGCGGGGGCCACCCGGAGGACCCCTGCCCGGAACCGTTGGCGGGCCCGGTACCGGGTCGTCCCGTGGTGGGTGCGCATCACGGTCGTCTACGTGCTGGCGCGGCTCGTGACCGGTGCCATGATGCTCGCGTTCGCGGGTGTGCAAGCGGCGAACTCGTTCACCGTGCAGAACCCGGGCTACCTGTCGTTCGCGTCGATCTGGGACGGCGCCTGGTACCGCGTGATCGCCACGGGCGGGTACCCGTCGACGCTGCCGGTCGATGCCGCCGGGCACGTGACCGAGAACGCGTGGGCGTTCATGCCCGCGTACCCGTTCCTGGTGCGCGGGCTCATGCTGCTCACCGGAGCGTCGTTCGAGTTCGTCGCGGTCTCGGTGTCGTTGCTCGCCGGACTCGGGGCCGCGCTGGTGTTCCGCCGGCTCATGGGGCGGTTCCTCGACCCCGCACGGGCGACGTTCGCCACGGTGTTGTTCTGCGTCGCACCGGTGTCCGCGATGTTCCAGGTGGCCTACGCGGAGTCGATGGGCCTGTTCCTGTTGCTCGTCGCGCTGCTGCTCATGGTTGATCGACGGTGGTGGGCGATGCTGCCCGTCGTGCTGCTGCTCGGCATGACGCGGCCGACGGGCCTCGCCTTCGCGTTCCTGGTGGTGCTCTTCGTGGCCGCGTGGGCGATCCGGCCGGCGTGGGTGCGCTCGTCGGAGCCGCTCACCCTCCGCCGACTCGTGCCCCCCGCGGTGGTCGCCACGGTGTCGGGTCTGGTCGGGCTGGCGTGGCCGGCGATCGCGTGGGCGGTCACCGGGGTGCCGAAGGCCTACACCGACACCGAGCTCGCCTGGCGGTCGTCCTACATCGGGTGGAAGGAACTCGTGCCGTTCGCGCCGTGGGTGCAGGGGTTCGGGTGGTGGTTCGGGCAGCCGACCGGCACGGTGCTGCTCGTCGTCGTCCTCGTCGGGTTCGCGGCGTTCGTGTGCATGCCCGCCGCACGCCGGATCGGCATCGAGCTCCGGCTCTGGGGCGTGGCGTACCTCGTGTACCTGCTCGCGGTGTTCTTCCCGCAGTCGAGCACGTGGCGCATCCTCGTGCCGATCGCGCCGTTGCTCGGCATCGTCGCGCTGCCGCGGTCGCCGGTGTACCGCGTGGCCGTCGTCGTCGCGTTCGTCGGGCTGCAGTGGGTCTGGCTGTACTACACGTGGTGGGTCGACGGCTACGACTGGACCCCGCCGTGATCGATGCGGGGCTCCGGAGGCCCGTGGATCCGCGTTCTGCGGAGCATCCGGACGGCACATCCGACACCCCCAACCTGGGCGGTTTCGCAGTTGCCCCCTCCATACGGGATAATGGGGCTGCATTTACTGCACGAAAGGGGACATCTGATGGCAGCCATGAAGCCGAGGACCGGTGACGGGCCGATGGAGGCTGTTAAGGAGGGTCGACTCATCATCGTGCGGGTTCCGCTCGAAGGTGGAGGCCGCCTGGTCGTCTCGGTCAACGATGCCGAGGCCAAGGAACTCCACGACGCACTCGCTGAGGTCGTCTCGGCCTAGTACGTCGAAGCACCAGAACGGGAGGCCCGGAGCGTGTACGCTCCGGGCCTTCCGTCTGTGCGCTGCCGATCCCGCGGCTGGGCGATCCGCGGCGCTGTCGGTCGGCTCCGGCAGGATGGAACCGTGCCGAGGACGAGACTGCCGATCCGCCGCGTCGAGGAGTTCGCGCCCGACCCGATGCCCCGCGACGTCTGGCCGGCGACGCTCGCGCCCGTGCGGCAGCTGCTCGACGACGGGCTCGACCTCGCTCCGCTGACGGTGCTGGTCGGTGAGAACGGTGCCGGCAAGTCCACCCTCGTCGAGGCGATGGCGCTCGCCTTCGGCATGGGACCCGAGGGCGGTTCGACGAAGTCCGGGCACAGCACCCGCCCGAGCGAATCGCAGCTCTGGGAGCACATCGCCCTGCACCGGGAGCCCGGCGCGGTGCGGTCCGGCTTCTTCCTGCGCGCGGAGACCATGCACGGGGTGTTCACCTACCTCGAACAGCACCCCGGGGGAGCCGAGCCGCTGTTCCACGAGCGGAGCCACGGTGAGTCGTTCCTCGACTTCGTCACCCACCGGTCGCAGTGGCCCGGGCTCTGGATCCTCGACGAGCCGGAGTCCGCCCTGTCGTTCTCGGGGTGCCTGGCGCTGATCGGGCTCCTGCAGTCCATCGTCGAGACGGGTGTCGGCCAGGTCGTGCTCTCGACCCACTCACCCGTGCTCGCCGCGTTCCCCGGGGCCGAGATCCACGAGGTCGGCGAGTGGGGCCTGCGGCGCACCGGATGGCGTGACCTCGACCTGGTGCGGAACGAGCGTGCGTTCCTCGAGTCGCCCGAGCGGTACCTGCGGCACCTGGACTGACCTGCGCGAGCGGCGGCGGGTCGAGCGCTAGTTGGTGACCTTCGTCAGCTGCAGCAGTCCGTCGCCGGCGGGCGACAGCGCGCTGCGCACTGCACCCGACGTCGACACCTCGGTCAGGAGCAGCCGGAAGTCCGTGGTGGCGCGGTCGCGCTTCACCGGGTCGGCCACGCGTCCGCGCCAGAGGGCGTGCGGCACCAGGACGGTGCCACCCAGGCGGGCGAGCCGCAGCCCGTGCTCGACGTACTCGATCACGTGCTCGGGGTCGGCATCGACGAGCACGACGTCGTACGAGGCCTCGTTCATGCGGGGGAGCACCTGGTTCGCGCGACCGGGGATGAGCCGGATCCGTGCGGGAGCGGTGCCGGCGCTGATGTAGGCGTCGCGGGCGAACTGCTGGTGGTCGACCTCGACGTCGATCGTGGTCAGGGTCGCGTTCGGGGCGCCGGCGAGCAGGTACAGGCCGGAGACCCCGAGGCCGGTGCCGATCTCGATGATGCTCGTGGCTCGCGAGGCAGCGGCGATGACCCCGATCTGCGCACCGATCGCGGGCGAGATCGCTTCGACCCCGAGTTCCAGGGAGTGCTCACGAGCACGGGCGATCGCCTCGGTCTCCGAGACGATGTCCTCGGCGAACTTCCAGTTCGACTCTTTCTCTGACACGCACACTCCGTTCGGGAGACAACTCTAGAGGTGCAACGCAGCAGCACGCGTTAGGCTCGCTCGCGTGGACATCCCGCTCGACAAGATCCTGATCATCGGGGTCATCGGCGTCCTCTTGCTCGGGCCGCAGCGCCTGCCGATGTACGCCCAGAAGCTGGCCGAGTTCGTCAAGGCCGTCCGTCGGTTCGCCGACACCGCGAAGGAGCGGATGCGCGACGAGATGGGCCCCGAGTTCGACGACATCGAGTGGCAGAAGCTCGACCCGCGTCAGTACGACCCGCGCCGCATCATCCGCGACGCCCTGCTCGACTCCGGCACGAGTGCCGCAGCCGTCCAGACCGCGCAGGTGACGGCCTCGAAGGTGCGCGCGACGGCTCCCGTCGTGCCCCTGGCCGCCGGTGAACCGGCACCCTTCGACGCCGAGGCGACCTGACGTCCGTCACGGGGTCGCGTCGCGACGCCCGGTCCTTCCCTACTTCAGGGCCGCCAGGAAGCGGTCGGTCCAGGCGAGCGCCGTGGTGCCGGCCACCGAGCTGCAGGTGGGTGACGCGGTGCTCTGCGCCGTCGGGCAGGGGGTGTCGCGGTCGAGCGACCAGGTGTGCACGCCCGCGAGCCCGTGGGACTTGGCGTACGCGGCGACGGTGTCGGCGTCCGCGAGGGTGAAGACCTCGTCGGCGGTGTCGTTGACGCCGATCATCGGGGTGACCTCGATCTTCGACGAGGCGATCCCGTAGGTGTGCTGCAGGTTCGTGACCGCCTGGATCGTGGACTGCCCCATCTGACACGTCGACCCGACGATCACGCAGTTGGCCGTGGTCGCGCGTCCGAAGTCCATCGTCATGAGGTTGATCGTGTAGTTCGTGAGCGCCGAGGCCTTGATCGCCTTGACGGTGGCGTCTCCGGTGCTGTTCAGCCCGCCGAACGAACCGTCGGACGCCGCCAGCGTGGCGAGCGTGAACGAGAAGCGCAGGCCGGGGTACTTCGCCTGCGCCAGGGCCGCTGCGCTCACCAGGTTCTGCACGTCCGCGGCGGACTGCCCGCTCTCGATGTCGAAGTCGACGCCGATCATGTGCGGCGAGGCGTAGCGGGCGATGAAGGACTGCAGCGCGGTGCCGGAGCACTTGAACGAGCCTGCGGCGCCACCGGTGCTGACGATGTAGTTCACCCCGGCCGCGTCGAGCTTCGCGATGTTGGCGCTGGCGAACGCGTCGGCGGCCACCCCGCCCCAGTTCTCGCTGCCGCAGGTACCGGTGGCGAAGGCGAGCGTGATGGCCTTGAGGCCGTGCTCCCGCGTCGACACGAGGCTGTTGCTCGACCCGACGACCGGGATCCGCGTGCCGGTGACCGCGGTGTTCATGACGTTCGTGTTCCAGTCGAGGTTCACGGTGATGTCCTTGTACGGGCTGAAGACCAGACCGCTCGCGGTGCCGGTGCCGGTGCTGCCGTTGCCGGGCGTGGTGGTCCCACCGCCGCCAGGGGTGGTGGTCCCGCCGCCGGTGCCGCCGCCGGTGCAGGTGCCGGACGACGTCCACGGCTGGCCGCTGCCGGTCGCACCGGAGTGGGTCGCCGGTTCGTCGCCCTGGGTCCACCAGTTCGCGGTGTAGTTCGAGCCGTTCTCGCTGACGGTGGCTCCGCCGTTGTAGGCGGTGCCGGCGCTCCAGGCGGTCGCGCAGGTCGTCGCAGCGAGGGCTGGCGCCGCTGTGAGCGAGGCCCCTGCGACGATGACGGCGGCGATGGTGGCCACGAGGCCCGATCGCACGCGGGTGTTCTGGTTCACACGGTTCTCCTGTCCTCGGTCGGACGTCGTCGTCCGGCGGGTGGAGCCCTCACGTCACATTCCGCAAGGGCATTGTGTAATGCCCTTGCATAATGCGCCGGGGTAGAACGCCCTGTCCATGAACGAACGCACAGGATGCGCCGAACGGACCAGGGGAGTCAGGTCAGTCGCGGGTCGCGACGATCGTGTAGGTGGTCGGCATCCGGTCACGGTCGTGATCCGGCCAGGCCCACGAACCCGTGTCGGTCTCGACCATGCGGGAGCTGAAGCGCCAGGGCAGGGTCCGGCCCTCGTCGAGCCGTCGGAGCCGGAGCCCGGCACCGAGCAGGGCGTTCACGATCTCGGACAGCGGGTGCGGCCACTCGAAGGTGCGGGTGTTCGCCACCGTGCCGTCGCCGGCGTAGGTGCCGGCGTCGTCCCACTGCTGCGCGGTGCCGTCCGGGAAGTACCGGTACCGGGTGACGAGCTCGTCGGCGTCCTCGTCGAGGGCGTACAGCGCCGGGTGGCCGTCGCGGATGAAGAACACCCCGCCGGGGCGCAGCAGGCCGGCGACCTGCGCAGCCCAGCGGTCGAGGTCGGGGAGCCAGCAGATCGTGCCGATGCTCGTGTACACGACGTCGAAGTCGCCGGCGACGGCGGCCCGGGCATCGAGGACGTCGGTCTGGACCCAGGTGACGTCGAGGCCGAGGCGCGACGCGAGCCCGGCGGCCGAGGCGAGGGCGGCGGGGGAGAAGTCGACGCCGGTCAGCCGGGCACCCTCGCGGGCGAGCGACACCGTGTCGGTGCCGATGTGGCACTGCAGGTGGCAGACGTCGAGGCCCGCGAGCGAGCCGTTCGGCAACCAGGGCGTCAGGGCCGGCAGGTCGTCGCGGACGACGTCGGAGCGGTGGCCGGGGTCTGCGAGGGCGTCGATCGCGTACGCGCCCTCGTGGATCGGCACCCGGTCGTCCCAGTTCGCGCGGTTGGTGGCGCGTGCGTGGTCCCAGTCGACATCGACGTGATCGGTGCTCATGACCCCGAGCCTAGGACAGCGACAACCCGAGCTTCCGGCCGGCGAGCCCGCGTCCCATCGTGGTGATCCGGTCGGCGATCGCCGTCAGGGCGACGGCGGACGGGTCCTCCGGGGTGCCGAGCACCACCGGGACACCTGCGTCGCCGCCCTCGCGCAGCGGCACGGACAGCGGCACGCTGCCGAGCACCGGGACGGGGGCGTCCTGCCCGCGGGAGAGCCGTGCAGCGGTCTCGGCGCCGCCACCCTCGCCGAACAGGTGCAGCACCGAGCCGTCGGGCTGCACGAGCCCGGCCATGTTCTCGACCACGCCGATGACCCGCTGCCCGGTCTGTCGGGCGACGATCCCGCTGCGTTCGGCGACGTCGGCCGCGGCGGCCTGCGGGGTCGTGACGACGAGGACCTCGGCGTGCGGCAGCAGCTGCCCCACCGAGATCGCGACGTCGCCGGTGCCCGGGGGCAGGTCGAGCAGCAGGACGTCGAGGTCGCCGAAGAACACGTCGGTCAGGAACTGGTTCACGGTGCGGTGCAGCATCGGTCCGCGCCACGACACCGCGGTCGAGACGTCGTCGACGAACATGCCGATCGACACGACCTTCACGTCGTGCGCCACGGGCGGCAGGATCATGCTGTCCACCCGGGTCGGGCGGGGTGCGACCCCGTGCTCGTCGGTCAGGCCCATCAAGCCGGGGACGCTGAAGCCGTGCACGTCGACGTCGACGACCCCGACCCGCAAGCCCCGGCGGGCGAGCGCGACGGCGAGGTTCACGGTGACGGTGGACTTGCCGACGCCGCCCTTGCCGCTCGTGACGGCGATGACGCGCGTGAGCGAGTCCGCGGTGAACTGGACGCCCTTGGGGCGGCCGGCTCGCAGCCGTTCGGTCAGCGCGGAGCGCGTGGCCGGGTCCATCACGGACACGTCGACGTCGACTGCGGCGACCCCCGGGACGGACCCGGCGGCGACGCGGACGTCGCGCTCGATGGTGTCGGCGGCAGGGCACCCCACGATCGTGAGCTGCAGGTCGACGCGCACCGCGCCTCCTGGCCGCACGTCGACACCGCGGATCATGTCGAGCTCCGTGACGGGGCGGCGGATCTCGGGGTCGATGACGCGGCCGAGCGCGGCGAGGACCGCCGTGCCGAGCTGTTCGTCGGTGGGGACGGCGTCAGCCACGGGTGGAGCTGTCGTGTTCGTCCGCGTAGCCGGCCTCGTCGGCGTCGCGGCGGTCGAGCTCCTCGAGCAGGGAGCGGAGCTCGGCGCGGATGAAGTCCTTCGACGCCATGTCCCGCATCGCCAGGCGCAGGGCCACGACCTCGCGGGCCAGGTACTCGGTGTCGGCCAGGTTGCGCTCGGCGCGCTGGCGGTCCTGCTCGAACTGCACGCGGTCGCGGTCGTCCTGCCGGTTCTGTGCGAGCAGGATCAGCGGGGCGGCGTACGAGGCCTGCAGCGAGAGCACGAGCGTCAGAGCCGTGAAGCCGATGGCCGCCGAGTCGAACTGCCACGGCTTCGGCGCGAGGGTGTTGTAGCCCATCCAGACCACGCAGAACAGCGTGAGGCCGATGAGGAACCACGGCGTGCCCATGCCGCGGGCGATGCCCTCGGTCGCACGACCGAAGGTGTCCCCGCGACCACGGCGGCGGCTGGGGAGCACACGCGTGCGCATGCCCTTCGGGGAGTCGAGCCGGACCTCTTGCCGGTCACGGTCGCGACGGTTGTCATCCGTTCGGGCCACGGGTGGTCCTCCTTCCCGTCGTCACGGGTGTCCTGCGCGGGCGTTGGCGTGGAAGCGGTGAGGGTTCCCCCTCGCCCTGACTTCGCCAGTCGTCCGGCAGGACGTGGTCGAGGACATCGTCGATCGTCACCACCCCGACGAGACGGTGGGCGTCGTCGACCACGGGGACGGACAGCAGGTTGTAGGTCGCCATGATGCGGGTGACCTCGGCGGCGCTCGCGTCGACCCGGACCGGTTCGGTCTGCTGGTCGATGAGCGTGCCGAGCCGCTCGTTCGGCGGGTAGCGGAGCATCCGCTGGAAGTGCACGAGCCCGAGGAACCGACCGGTCGGCGGCTCGTACGGCGGCAGGGTGACGCAGACGGCGGCGCCGAGCACCGGCGCGAGCTCGTGGCGGCGGACCAGCGCGAGGCCCTCGGCCACGGTGGCGTCTGCCGAGACGATCACCGGTTCGGTGGTCATCAGACCACCGGCGGTGTCCGGCTCGTACTCCAGGAGCATGCGGACGTCCTGCGCCTCCTCCGGCTCCATGAGCTGCAGGAGAGCTTCGCTCCGCTCGTCGGAGAACTGGGCGAGGACGTCGGCCGCGTCGTCCGGCTGCATCTGGTCGAGGACGTCGGCGGCGCGGGCGTCGACCAGCCGGGTGAGGATCTCGATGCGCTCCTGGTCGGGCATCTCCTCGAGCACGTCGGCGAGTCGGTCGTCCGGGAGTTCCTCGGCGACCTCGAACCGGCGCTCGGCGGGCAGGTCGAGCAGCGTCGACGCGAGGTCGGCGGGCAGCAGGTCGGAGTAGGCGGCGATGACGTGCTCGGCGGACTGGGCCTCGCCGGGGAGCTCGTCCTCGGTGACCTCGTTCCACGTCGCGAACGTCGTCGGGCCCTTGCCGAACGGCGACGGCGTGGTCTTCGGCTTGCGGAGGAAGAGCTGCGCGACCTCCCAGTCGCCCTGCCCGCGGTCCTCGATCGCGACGTCCTCGATGGTGGCGCGGATCCGCTGGTTCTTGACGAGTACCTTGCGGCCGAGCATCTCCGCGATGACGCGGACCTCGCCGCCGCGCTGCTCGAAGCGGCGCATGTTCACCAGGCCGGTCGTGATGACCTGCCCGGCACCGATCGAGGTGATGCGGCCGATGCTCACGAAGATGCGGCGCTTGCCGGGCACCTCGACGATGAGCCCGACGACGTGCGGGGGATCGGCCCGGCGGTAGACGACCAGGACGTCCCGGACCCTGCCGACGCGGTCGCCCGCGGGGTCGAAGACGGAGCACCCGGCGAGGCGGGCGACGAAGACCTTCGTGGCGCTCACCCGACCCAGCGTAGTCGCTCGGGTGTGGGCGTTCGCGCGCGCCGGTCGGCTGCTTCCGATCGGCTGCTTCCCTGAGAGTGCACGTGCGATTGCAAGGTGTGCGGTGAATGATGGCTGTGTGAGCAATCAGAGCCCCTTCGCCGGCAGGACCGCCCAGGCGTTCCCGACGCTGCCCAAGGGCGACGTCCTGGGAACGTACGACAGCTACCCCGACGCGCAGCGCGTGGTGGCGAAGCTGGCCGAGGCCGACTTCCCCGTCAACCAGCTCTCGATCGTCGGCAACGACCTGAAGACGGTCGAGCGGGTCACCGGCAAGATGACCTACGGCCGTGCCGCCATCGCCGGCGCGCTGTCCGGCCTGTGGCTCGGCATCTTCTTCGGCATCGTGCTCACGCTCTTCTCGCCGAGCGCCGGCGGCCTGATCCTGGCGGCCGCGATCATCGGTGCCGCGTTCGGCATGCTCTACGGCATCGTCTCGTTCGCGATCACGAAGCGACAGCGCGACTTCACGAGCGTGCACCAGGTGCTCGCCACGAACTACCAGATCGTCGTCAACCCGCAGCTGACCGGGCAGGCGCAGCGGATCCTCGGCGAGCACGGGGCGACCCCGTCCACGCACTGGAACGACGCTCCCCAGCAGCAGCAGCAGCAGCAGCAGCAGCAGCAGCAGTGGCGTCCGGGCCCCGGTGGGGTCCCGCCGCAGCAGCAGTCGCCGTACGGCGGGCACGCCACGCCGCACCAGCAGCCGGGAGGCCCGCAACACCCCGGCACGTCGGCCCCCGGCACGCAGGCGGGTGCGCCCTCGGGCCCGCCGCGCTACGGCACGAACGACGGACCCCGGTACGGGGAGACCCCCGAAACGGCCGCCGCCCCCGCGGCTCCGCCGGTGCCGGAGCGTCGACCCGAGGAGCCGCCGCGCTACGGCGAGCGGGTCGTCGGTGCCACGCCGCCGGAGCCCTCGTCCTCGCCGGACGCCCAGCGCGACGGCGACGGGGACAGCGACCGCCGTTAGTCGCGCTCCGGCTGCTGCGCTCGGGCCCCGGCGCGCGTGCTCCTCGGTCGGTGATGCGGTGCGGCGCCAGGTCGTTCGACACGCCGCTCACGTCCGCCGAGTTCCCACGAAGTGTCGCCGCCGAGTGCCTCGGGCGGCGCTGCGGCGACCTCAGCGGTGGAGTCCGGGCGGTGCTGGCGGTCCGGGCGGTGCTGGCGGTCCGGGTGGTCCGGGTGGTCGCAACACCCCGCGCGCACGGCCTCGAGCGGTCAGAGATCGTCGTTCGGCGCCGGCCAAGACGACGGTTCGTGACCGCTCGGCCTCGGGCAGACGGCACGTCGTGACCGGGCGCCGCGCGGGCCCCGGGCGCGGCAGAGCAGCCCCGGCACGGTGCGGCATCGCCCGGCACGCGTGGCACGGCGTCGCCCGGCACTACCGGACGGCATCACACCGGACGGCACAGCACCGGATGGCATCGCGCGGCACAGCACCGGACGGCACCGGACGGCACCGCCCGGAATCGCCCGGCAGGCTCGGTCTGGCTAGAGGACCTTCGAGTAGCAGACCGACAGGGGCGCCCCGACGTAGGGCCCGAAGTTCGCGATCCGCCGGAACCCCTCGCGCTGGTAGAACCCGACGGCGCGCTGCTGCGCCGTGCCCGTCTCGAGGACGAGCGCCGGGGACCCGAGGTCGAGCGCGGCCTCTTCCAGCCGTCGCAGCAACGCGGCCGCGACACCGGACCCGCGGGACTCCGGTCGGACGTACATCCGCTTGATCTCCGCGATGCCGTCGTCGACGATGCGCAGCCCCCCGCACCCCAGGGGAGTACCGGACTCGTCCCGCGCGACGAAGAACACCGCGATCGAGTCGGCGGTCGGCTTCTCACCCGGTTCGGTGTCGCCGCCGTGCGCCCGGTCGATCTCCAGTCGCTGCGCGGCGCGGAGTCGCTGGGCGTCGGGGGAGTCGAAGTGCTCGACCTCGATCGAGAAGGTGTTCGGGGAGGCCTCGGGCATGGTCACCCGATCAGGCTAGCGGCCCGAGCGGGCGATCCACCCCTCCACTTCCGAGGGGGTCCGGGGGATGCCGACGGACAGGTTCTCGGCGCCGTCCTCGGTCACCAGGATGTCGTCCTCGATGCGGACACCGATGCCGCGGAACTCCTCCGGCACGGTCAGGTCGTCCTGCTGGAAGTACAGCCCGGGCTCGATCGTGAAGACCATGCCGGCCTGCACCGTGCCGTCGAGGTACATCTCGCGGCGGGCCTTCGCGCAGTCGTGCACGTCGAGCCCGAGGTGGTGGCTCGTGCCGTGCACCATGTAGCGGCGGTGGAACTGGTTGTCCGGCTCGAGCGACTCGGCAGCCGAGACCGGCAGGAAGCCCCACTCGGCGGTCTTCCGCGCGATGACCTCCATCGCCGTCGCGTGCACCTGGCGGAACGTGATGCCCGGCTTGACGATCGCGAACGCGGCGTCGGCGGCTTCGAGCACGGCTTCGTAGACCATGCGCTGCACGGGCGAGAACGTGCCGCTCACCGGGAGCGTGCGGGTGATGTCGGCGGTGTAGAACGAGTCGACCTCGACCCCGGCGTCGATGAGGATGAGGTCGCCCGGCTGCACGGCGCCGTCGTTGCGGGTCCAGTGCAGGATGCAGGCGTGGTGGCCCGAGGCGGCGATGGTGTCGTAACCCACGGTGTTGCCGTCCGCGCGCGCCCGGCGGTTGAACGTGCCCTCGACGATGCGCTCACCGCGCGGGTGCGCGAGCACGGCGTCGAAGTCGCCGATGACGTCGTCGAACCCGTGCTTCGTGGCGTCGACGGCCTTGCGGAGCTCGCGGACCTCGTACGCGTCCTTGACGAGTCGCAGCTCGGACAGGTCGCGGGAGAGCAGGTCGTCGGTGGCCGGCGACCCCTCGGTCTCGTCCGTGCCACCGATCGCCGCGCCGATGCGGGCGTCGAGGGAACGGGTCAGGTCGTCGTCGGCTTCGCGCACGAGCAGCGCCGACGCGTCGAGTGCATCGGCGACGGCCGTGAACGCCCCGAGGTCGGCGGTGGCCAGCCCGAGGTCGGCGGCGACGGCGTCGAGCGAGGGGCGCGGACCGACCCAGAACTCCCCGATCTCGGGGTTGGCGTAGAACTCTTCCGAGTCGCGGCCTGCGGTGGCGCGGAAGTACAGCGTGGCGTCGTGCCCGGAGCCGTTCGGCGTCATCACGAGCACGGAGCCGACGACGGTGTCCGTGCCCCAACCGGTCAGGTGGGCGAAGGTGGAGTGCGGGCGGAACGGGTAGTCGCAGTCGTTCGAGCGGACCTTGGCCTGCCCGGCCGGCACCACGATCGTGCGGCCCGGGTGCAGCTCGGAGATGCGCGCGCGACGCTCTGCGGCGAACGCGGCCTGCTCGCGGGGCTCGGGCTGCGCTTCCGAGCGCTCGGCCCACTGCGACCCGATGAAGTCCTTGAAGGTCGAGGACCCGGGGGTCGTGGATCGGTTGCTCGTCGCGCGGGGAGTCGTGTCGGCCATGCGTCCATCATCGCACCGCCCGGGGACACCCGGCCTGTGCGGCCGCTCACCTGTGGATAGCATTGGCCACGTGCCAGACCCGTTCATCGACCTGCACGCGCACTCCAGTGTCTCCGACGGCACCGAGCGTCCCGCGGAGCTCGTCCGAGCGGCCGCGGCCGCCGGACTCGACGCCGTCGCGCTGACCGACCACGACACGACCGCGGGGTGGGCGGACGCCACGGCCGCGGCGCACGAGCTGCCCCTGACCCTGCTGCCGGGCCTCGAGCTGAGCACCCGGATCGGCTACCGCAGCGTGCACGTGCTCGGCTACCTGGTGGACCCCGAGCACCCCGGACTGGTCGAGGAGACGACCCGGATCCGCGACGGCCGGCTCTCCCGCGCGCACCGCATGGTCGACCGCATCGCCGAGGACCACCCGGTCACCTGGGCGGACGTCCTGGCCCAGTCCAGCCCCGGTGCCACGATCGGCCGTCCGCACATCGCCGACGCCCTGGTCGCCCGCGGGCTCGAGTCCGACCGGTCCGCGGCGTTCCGCGGCATCCTGCACCCGGCGTCCGGCTACTACGAACCCCACGAGGCACCGTCGCCCCTGCGCGGCGTCGAACTCATCCGGCAGGCGGGCGGCGTGCCCGTCATCGCGCACCCCGCGGCGTCCTCGCGCGGGATCGTCATCGACGAGCCGATGCTCCGCGACCTGGTCGACGCCGGGCTCGGCGGGCTCGAGGTCGACCACCGCGAGAACCTGGCACACGGCAAGCGCACCCTGCTCGACTGGGCGACGCGCTACGGCCTGTTCGTCACCGGTTCGAGCGACTACCACGGCACGGGCAAGCCGAACCGGCTGGGGGAGCACCGCACCGCACGCGTCTCGTTCGACGCGATCGTGTCCGAGGCCACCGGCAGCGCCCCGGTCGTCGGCCCCGGTTCGCGTCTGGCCTGACCGCAGACCGAACGACCGGCCACCGAGTCTTCGGCCTGGCCGACAGTCCACGCGTCGGCGTCCGCGTGAACTGTCGCTGCGCGCGTGACGCCGGTCCGCGGGTGGAGACGACGAAGGGCCCGTCGCGTCAGCGACGGGCCCTTCGGTCTGGAGGCGCTACTCGCCGTCCGACGTACCCTGCGGTGCCGAGGCGGTCGCCGAGGCATCGCCGGTGCCGGCTCCGCGACGGCGGCGACGACGGCGACGCTTCGCGGCGCCGTCGGTGGTGGAACCACCTTCGACGGCCGAGCCGTCCTCGGTGCCCGCCGCGGCGGTGGGGGCGACCGACTCGGTGGCCGGAGCCTGCGGGGCGGACTGCTCCGAGCCTCCTGACCGGGTGCGGCTGCGCGACCGCGAACGCGACGCGTCACGCGAACCCGAGGCCGGGCGGTCGCTGCTGCGCTTCTCGACGGGAGCGCCGGCCGAGGCGGCGTGCGACGACGAGCCGGGCAGGCGGCCCTTGGTGCCCTTGGGGATGTCGAGTTCCTCGAACAGGTGGGGCGACGACGAGTAGGTCTCGACGGGCTCGGGGATGCCGAACTCGAGGGCCTTGTCGATCAGCGTCCACTTGTGCAGGTCGTCCCAGTCGACGAACGTGACCGCGATGCCGGTCTTGCCGGCGCGGCCCGTGCGGCCGGCACGGTGCAGGTACGTGTCCGGGTCGTCCGGGATCGTGTGGTTGATCACGTGCGTGACGTCGTCCACGTCGATGCCGCGGGCAGCGACGTCGGTGGCGATGAGCACGTCACGCTTGCCGGCCTTGAACGCCGCCATCGCGCGCTCGCGCTGCTCCTGGTTGAGGTCGCCGTGCACCGCTGCGGCGTTGAACCCGCGGTCCTTCAGCTCCTCGACGAGCTTCGCCGCGGCACGCTTGGTGCGGGTGAAGATCACGGTCTTGCCGCGACCCTCGGCCTGGAGGATGCGGGCGATGACCTCGTCCTTGTCCAGGGAGTGCGCGCGGTAGATGAGGTGCTTGATGTTGGCCTGCATGAGGCCCTCGTCCGGGTCGGTCGCCCGGATGTGCACCGGACGGCTCATGAACCGGCGGGCGAGGGCGACGATCGGCGCGGGCATCGTCGCCGAGAACAGCATCGTGTGCCGCACCTCGGGGACGGCCTGGAAGATGCGCTCGATGTCCGACAGGAACCCGAGGTCGAGCATGCGGTCGGCCTCGTCGAGCACCACCTCTTGCACGTGGGAGAGGTCGAGCAGACGCTGCCGCTGCAGGTCGATGAGCCGCCCGGGCGTGCCGACGACGATCTGGGCACCGGCCTTGAGCTGCTCCACCTGGCCCTCGTAGGCCTTGCCGCCGTAGATCGAGACGACCGTGGTCGGGCGGTTCGAGGCCGCGAGCTCGAGGTCCTCGGTGACCTGGACCGCGAGTTCACGGGTCGGGACGACGACGAGCGCCTTCACGCCGTGCGCCGGGTCGGCACCGAGTCGCTGGATCAGCGGCAGGCCGAAGCCGAGCGTCTTGCCGGTACCCGTCTTGGCCTGGCCGATGATGTCCTGGCCGGTCAGGCCGAGCGGGATGGTCTGTTCCTGGATCGGGAAGGGCTCGATGATGCCCTTGCCGGCCAGTGCATCGACGATGTCCTGGTCGATGTTGAGGTCTGAGAAAGTCAAAGAATCACCTTAGTTCTGGTGGAAGTCCCGGCCAGTCTACCGACGGGCGCGTGGTCCGGGGCGCTCCGGGGTGCGTCGGGGCGTCCGGGCGGGCGACCGGCGGGTGCCACGGGACGTGCCCTCTATGCTGGTCCGGTGGTCTCGTGGTGGAACCGGAAGCGCGCGGCGCAGCTCGCTGCTGCATGGCTCGCGTCGCGGAACCCGCGCGGAGCCGCGCAGGTCAAGCGGCTCGCGCTCGACGACGTCACACCGGAGCTCGACGTCTACCTGGGGCAGGCCGCGTACCTGCAGCTCTCCGTCTACGAGACGATGGGACGGGCCGGTGCTTCGGCACCGACGCTCTCCGGCCGTCTGGTCACCGGGGTCCTCGCGACCACGGCGCTCGAGCGGCACCGCACCATCGTGGCCGAGATCGAGCGCAGCGGCGGAGACCCGGCGGCGCTGATGGCCCCGCACCGCGAGGCGATCGACCTGTTCCTCGAACGGACGAGCGGTGCCGACTGGTACGAGTCGATGCTGACCGGCTACGTGACGGCCGGCATCCTGAACGACCTGTTCGGCAACCTGCTCCGCTCGCTGCCGATCGACGTGCGGCAGCGGCTGCGTTCGGTGTTCGACGCGCGCGAGGAAGCAGCGGTCGTTGAAGAACTGACGGCCCACATCGAGAACGACCCGCGGATCGGTTCACGCCTGGCGATGTGGGGACGGCGCCTGGTGGGCGACACCCTGCTGGTCGCCCGGTCGGCGCTGGCGTCGCACGCCCGAGAGGACCAGGAGCGGCTCGAGCCGGTCTGGACCGAACTCATCGCGGCGCACACCCGACGGATGGACGCGCTCGGGCTGACGGCCTGAGCGGTCAGGCTGCTCGCGCGTCAGGTTGCTCGGGGGTCAGGCTGCTTGAACGTCAGGCGCCGCGCGTCTTGAGCTGCTCGTAGTACTCGGCGTCGCGCTTCTCGCGCTGCGTGCCGAGGAGCCACTCGAGGACGAGGGCGGCCAGGCCGGACCCCACGAGGGCCACGACCCAGATCCAGGTGCCGTCGTACCGCCACCCGGCCCAGGTCAGCGCTTCCCAGAGGACGGCTGCGGCGATGCCGCCGACCGCGGGGCCGACGAGCACGCCGCGGTTCGACCGCCACGGCAGGATCACGTGCGCGACCGCACCGATGATGACGCCGCCGAGGACGGCGAAGAGCAGTTCCACGTCGTCAGGCGACGAAGCCGATGCGCCGTGCCTCTTCCGCGCCGACCTCGACGTACGCCAGAGCCGAGACGGGGACGATGAAGCGACGGCCCTTGTCGTCCTGCAGCGACAGGTGCGTCGACTGCGCGGTGAGCGCCTCGGACACGGCCTTCTCGACCTGGTCCGCGGTCTGGGCGGTCTCGAAGGCGATCTCGCGGGGGCTGTTGATGATGCCGATCTTGATGTCCACGAGCACAGCGTATCCGAGCGGTCCCGTGCGGTATCGGGCGTTCGCCGCGGGCGCACTCGACGGCGCGACGACCGGTGCTCCGCGCGTCCGCAGCGGTGCTGTCGGCGGTCCTGGGTACCGTACGAGCGTGCCGCAGACCACGCTGATGCCCGCTCCCGAGGACACCGGGTTCGCGCGCGCACTGGTCGACGACCCCTCGCAGGCCGCGGTGCTCGCGCTGCCGGACGGCCGTCACGCAGCGGTGATCGGTGCACCGGGCAGCGGCAAGACGACCACGCTCGCACGGCTCGTCGCCGATCGGCTGGCCCGAGCCGACGCGATCACGCCCGACGGCCACGCGACGGTCCTCGCCCTGACCTCTGCTCGGACGGCTGCAACGGCGCTGCGTGACCGGCTCGCGCGGGCGGTCGACCGGGTCGTGCCGGGTGCCCTCGCACGCACCGTGAACTCACTGGCGTTCCAGATCGTCACCCACGCGGCGTCGGTGCAGGGGCAGGAACCCCCGACGCTGCTGACCGGTGGGGAGCAGGACCGGATCATCGCCGACCTGCTCGCCGGGCACGAACTCGACGGCGCCGGACCGGCCTGGCCCGACCCGATCACCTCCGTGGTCCGGGAGCGAGCCGGGTTCCGCACCGCCCTGCGCGACGTCATGATGCGTGCGGTGGCCGCCGGCGTCGAACCCGACGACATGCGGGAACTCGGCGACGAGCTCGGACGGCCCGAGTGGCGGGCCGTCGGCGACTTCGTGGACGACTACCGGGCATCGGTCACCGCGTTCCGGCCGACCGGACTCGACTCCGGTGAACTCGTGGCGTACGCCACCGCCGCGGTGCTGCGGCACGAGCTCCCCGCCGGCATCGCCGCCCTGCGCCTGGTCGTGGTCGACGACACGCAGGAGCTGGTGGAGGGCGAGATCGCCCTGCTCCGGGCGCTCGCGCGCTCCGGCGTGCAGGTCGTGGCCTTCGGCGACCCGGACATCGCCGCCTCGGCGTTCCGCGGCGCCGAACCGGACGTGCTCGGTCGACTGGCCGTGCGACTCGGGGTCGACCGCGTCGACGAGCTGTTCCTCGGCGCGGTGCACCGGCACCCCGCCCCCATCCGCGCCCTGGTCACCGGCGTCACGGGTCGCATCGGCACCGCGGCGGCCGGTCGGCAGCGCAGCGCGTCGGCGGGCGACCAGGATGCGCGGTCCGACGCCGTCGTGCACCTCGAGGCCGCCAGCCGGTCCGCGCTCGTCGTGGCGATCGCCCGTCGACTGCGCGAACACCGGCTGCTCGACGGTGTGCCGTGGCACCGGATGGCCGTGGTCACCCGCAGCGGTGCTGCCATCCCCGAACTCGTCCGGGCACTCTCCGTGGCCGAGGTCCCGGCGACCGCCGGTGCCGCACCCGTCCGTCCGCGCGACGACTCCGCGGCGGGGGCGCTGCTCGACGCGGCCGCAGTGGCGCTCGACGTCCTGCCGCTCGACGCCGCCCTGGCCACCGCGTTCGCCACGGGGCCCCTCGGCGGGCTGGACACCCTGGCGATGCGTCGGCTCCGGCTCGCCCTGCGGCGCGAGGAGCTCGCGGGCGAGGGCAGCCGCACCGCCGACGAACTGCTGGTCGATGCACTCGGCGCACCGGAGCGCCTGGCGACGGTGGACGCCGGGTTCGCGCGACGGGCGACCCGGCTGGCCCGGAGCCTGGTGCAGGCGCGTGCCGACGCCCAGGCGGGATCGAGCATCGAGGAGATCCTCTGGGGCCTCTGGGAACGCAGCGGTCTCGCGAAGTCGTGGGGTGCCCAGTCCGCCGCCGGTGGGGTCGGCGCCGGGGAAGCCGACCGGCACCTGGACGCCGTCGTCAGCCTGTTCACCGCCGCCAAGCGCTTCGTCGAGCGCACGCCGGACGCCCCCGCGCGGGTCTTCGTCGACGACCTGCTCGGCGCGGACCTGCCAGAGGACTCGATCGGCCCCGACCGGACCGCCGGCCGGGTGCGGGTCCTGACGCCGTCGGCGACCATCGGACTCGAGTGCGACGTGGTCGTGGTGCTCGGTCTGCAGGACGGCGTGTGGCCCAACACCCGGGTGCGCGGCAGTCTGCTCGACCCGGACGGATTGGTCCGCGCAGCCGCCGGGGTCGAGCGTTCGCCCATCGACGACCGTGCCGCCGTGGTCGCCGACGAACTCCGGCTGTTCGCCCGGGCCGTCTCGCGCGCCACCACCCAGGTCGTCATCGGCACGGTCGCGAACGACGACGAGTCGCCGTCACCCTTCGTCCGACTCGTCCCGGTGCCGCCGGACCGTCAACCGACCGTCCACCCGCTGTCCCTGCGTGGGCTCGCCGGGTCGCTGCGCCGCCGGGTGGTGGGCTCGGGCGACCACGAGGCCGCGTCCGCGCTGGCCCGCCTGGCCGAGGCCGAGGTGCCCGGTGCGGCTCCGGACGAGTGGTACGGGCTCGCCGAACCGACCACGGACGACCCCCTGGTCGACCTCGACGCCGAGCCCGCGCCCGAGGTCGAGGGAGGCGAGCCCGTCGCTCCGGCCGTGTCGGTGTCGCCGTCGCGCATCGGCACCTTCGAGGAGTGCCCGGTGCACTGGTTCGCGCAGACCTTCGGCGGCGGTGCCCCGAGCCCGGCGATGGGCATCGGCACGATCGTGCACGAAGCGATGGAGCACGCCACCGAGATCGACGTCGAGTCGCTGTGGGAGCGGGTCGAGGCACGGTGGGACGAGCTCACCTTCGAGTCGCCCTGGGTCGCCGACCGCGAACGCGCCCGGACCCGGCGGATGATCGAGGGGCTGAGCGACTACCTCCGCACCTTCGCCAGTGCCGGCCGTCGACTGCTCGGCGCCGAGACCTCGTTCGCGCTCGTGACCGGCCCCGCCCGCATCCGGGGGAGCATCGACCGCATCGAGGTCGACCCCGAGGGCCGTGTCAGCGTCGTCGACCTGAAGACCGGCCGTTCGATGCCCAGCGAGAAGAACGACATGCCGGAACACCCGCAGCTCGGCGCCTACCAACTCGCGGTCGAGGACGGCGCGGTCGAGGGCGTGCCGGCGGGGTCGCCGATGACCGATGCCCGGCTGGTGTTCGTCCAGAACCCCCGCGGCGGACAGGCGTACTCCGAGCGGACGCAGCACGCGTTCGACGCCGAGGCGCGGGAGGCCTACCGCGAGCGGTTGCACGGGGTGGCGCGGGGCATGGCCGGCCGGACGTTCGTGGCGAACGTGGACGACCACTGCGAGAAGGCCCGGACCGGGGTCGAGTGCCGGATCCACGTGGTGGCGGAGGTGACCTGGTGAGCGACACCGCGGACACGACCGACACGGCGGACGCGACCGGCACGGCTGCTGCGGTCGACGCGGCCGACACGGCTGCTGCTGCGCCGCCCGTCATCCGGCACGGCGCCGACGCCATCGCCGACGCCCTCGGCCGGCCCCGTCCCACCGCCCAGCAGCGCGCCGTCATCGAGTCGCCGCTCGTGCCGGCGCTGGTCGTCGCCGGAGCCGGCAGCGGGAAGACGGAGACGATGGCCTCGCGCGTCGTCTGGCTGCTGGCCAACGGACTCGTCCGACCCGACGAGGTCCTCGGACTGACCTTCACCCGCAAGGCCGCCGGCGAACTCTCCGTCCGCATCAACGACCGCATCCGCGCGCTCGAGGACGTCGGGCTGATCACCCCCGGGGACGCCTTCGAAGCGCCCACCGTCTCGACGTACAACGCCTTCGCCAACGCGGTCTTCCGCGAGAACGCCCTGCTCGTCGGGCGTGACGGCGAGTCCCAGGTGCTGACCGAACCCTCGGCCTGGCAGCTCGCCCGTCGCGTCGTGGTGGCCGCCCGCGACGACCGGCTCGCCGGACTCGACCGCGACGTCGACACCCTGACCGCAGCCGTGGTGGCGCTCGCCGGTGCCACCTCCGAACACCTCGTCGAGCCCGAGGACCTCCGCCGGTTCGCGATCGAGTTCTCCGAGTTGCTCGAACTCCCCGGCAACCGCGGCAAGCCGTACAGGGCGATCACCGACGCGGTCGCCGCGATCGGCGCCCTCGAACCCCTGGCCGACCTGGTCGCCGAGTTCCGGCGGCAGAAGGTCGACCGCGGGTTCGTGGAGTTCTCCGACCAGATCGCCCTCGCGCTCGCCGCGGCCGAGTCGGCCCCTCGCGTCGTCACCGACCTGCGGAGCCGGTACGGGGTGGTGCTCCTCGACGAGTACCAGGACACCTCGGTGGTGCAGACCCGGTTCCTCGCCCGGCTGTTCCGCGGGCACTCGGTGATGGCGGTCGGCGACCCGCACCAGTCGATCTACGGGTTCAGAGGTGCGAGTGCCGCGAACCTCGCCCGGTTCCCGCACGACTTCGGCGGCGACGAACCCGGCGTGGCCGAACCCGTCACCTTCGCGCTGTCGACCAGCTGGCGGAACCCGGTGGACGTGCTCGCGGGGGCGAACGCGATCGTGGCACCGCTGTCCGAGGCGTCCGAGGTCGACGTCGAACGGCTCTCGCCCCGGCCGGGCGCGGACGCCGGCACCGTGCGGGTGGTGTTCCCGGAGACCCTGCCGGAAGAGGCCGACGAGGTCGCGGCGTGGTTCCAGGACCACCGCCGTCAGGACCCGACGGGCTCGATGGCGCTGCTGCTGCGCGCGCGGAAGGACCTCGCGGCGTTCACGGCGGCGCTCGGTGCCCGCGGCGTGCCGTACCACGTGCTCGGCACCGGCGGACTGCTCCAACGCCCGGAGATCGTCGACCTGGTGGCGTGCCTCCGGGTGCTGCACGACCCGGCGGCCGGCAACGACCTGATCCGGCTGCTCGCGGGTGCCCGGTGGCGGGTCGGGGCGGCGGACATCGTCGCCCTGCACCAGCTCGCCCGGTGGCTGTTCCAGCGCGACCACACCCAGCAGCGGCTCGACGACGACCTGACCGCGGCGTTCCGGGCGTCCGTTGCCGCCGGCGAACACGGGTCGATCGTCGACGCGCTCGACTTCGTCGCGACCGCGCCCGACGAGCACGGCGCGCTCGAGGGCATCACCGCAGCTGGTCGCAGCCGGATGCGTGCGCTCGGCGGGCAGCTCGCGATGCTCCGGTCACGCGCGGGGAGCGACCTGGTCGACTTCGTGACGCTCGTCGTGCAGGAGATGCGGCTCGACATCGAGGTCGCCGCGCACGAACAGGGCAGCGGCGCCTACCTCGACGCCTTCATCGACGAACTCGCCGGCTTCGCCTCGACCGACGACCGCGCCGACCTCGGTTCGTTCCTCGGGTGGATCGACGCCGCAGCCCGGCGTGACGACATGGGCCCGCGGTCCGAGGAGCCCGAGGCCGGCACGGTGCAGATCCTGACGATCCACGGGTCGAAGGGGCTGGAGTGGGATGCCGTCGCGGTGCCCCGGATGGTCGAGGGCGGCCTGCCGGCACGCCCGCAGGGGGGCTCGTCCGGCTGGCTGGGGTTCGGCCGGCTGCCGTACGAGTTCCGCGGGGACGCCGCCGAGCTGCCACGACTCGCATGGCGCGGGCAGGAGACCCAGAAGGACGTCACCACGGCGATCGACGCCTTCAAGGAACAGGTGAAGGCCCGCAACGAGGACGAGGAACGCCGGCTCACCTACGTCGCCCTGACCCGTGCCAAGCACGACCTGCTGGTGTCCGGCTCGTTCTGGGCCGGCGGGGTCCGCCCCACCGAGCCGAGCCGCTACCTGCGCGACCTGGTGGACGCCGGCGTCATCGACGGTGCTGCGATCCCGGAGACGACGGTGCACGACGAGAACCCCATGGGGGAGAACGGCGCGACCCAGACCTGGCCGCACGTGCCGTTCGGGCAGCGTGCGCCGCGGGTCCTGGCCGCCGCGGAGCGGGTGCGGAACGCGAACCCCGGAGCGGCGGGGCGCTTCGCCGCCGACATCGACCTGCTGCTCGCCGAACGGCACGCCACCCGGAACGCGAAGCACTCGGTCGCCGTCCCGCACCGGGTGCCGGCGTCGGGCTTCAAGGACTACCTGACCGAACCCGACTCCGTGGCCGAGCGGCTCCGCCGGCCGATGCCGGAGCGACCGTACCGCGCGACCCGGCTCGGCACGCTCTTCCACCAGTGGGTGGAACAGCGTGCGCGGAGCGGTGGCGCGCTCGAGACCCTTGACGTGTGGGACGGGGAGCTCGACCTCGATGTCGACGACCTCGCCGATGCGTCGCCGGACGCCGTGGTCACCGACGACGACGCTCGTCGACTCGCGGACTTCCAGGCGACGTTCGCCCGCTCCCGCTGGGCCGGGCTCACGCCGATCGAGGTCGAGCGCGAGATCCACATCCCGTTCCTCGGGCACAGCGTCGTCTGCAAGCTCGACGCCGTGTACGAGATCGACGGGCGTGCCGAGGTGGTCGACTGGAAGACGGGCAAGGCACCGTCGGGTGCGGACGACCTGGCCCGACGCACGCTGCAGCTCGCGCTGTACCGCGTCGCCTACGCCGAGTTCACCGGGCGGCCGCTCGACCAGGTCGACGCGGTGTTCTACTTCGTCGCCGACGACCTCGAGGTCCGTCCGACCGAGCTGCTCGACCGCGCTGGACTCGAGCGTGCGTGGTCGGAGGCCGTCGGCAGCTGACGTCCCGCGGAAGGCGCGTCGTGCTCGTGTCGTGCTCCGCCCGTGTCGTGCTGCGCCCGTCGCGCGTCGCGCGCTGCGCGCTGCGTGCGAGGCGCGCCGCGCTCGTCGCGCGCTGTGCTCTGTCGCGCTGAGCCCGTGTCGAGCCGCGCCCGTGTCGTGCTCCGCCCGTGTCGTGTCGTGCTCCGCCCGTGTCGTGTCGTGCTCCGCCCTGGAGGCCCGGTGCCGGTCCGCCGGGCCGGCACCGGGCCTCCAGGCGGTCGCATCAGGTGCACGCGCGGCCGTGACTGGTCACCACACCCCGCAGGACGCACAGCGAGTGGTCACAGACCGTCGGGTGGACACCCTGCAACCGACAGGTCGTGACCGCTCGGCGGAACTGAGCGGGGAGTCGTGACCACCGTGCGGCGGTGTGGACGAGAAGTGTGGAACGAGACGATGCGGAACGAGACGGCGTCAGCCGTGGCGGCGTTCGGTGGAGGACAACAGCTGCTCCACCTCGCCGATCTCCATCGTCTCCGGTGACACGGACTGCAGCGGTTCCGCACTCGGGGCGTGCACCGCGTCGACCAGGCGGTGCATCATCGAGACGGCGTCGTCGACGACCTCGGTGCTCTTCGCCTGCACGCCGTGCAGCAGCCAGTGCGCCGTCTCGAGCTCGTGGTGCACGCGCGCACGCTGAGCGAGCTGGCGGTCGCGTCCGCCGCCGTTCGCCTCGTAGGCGCTGAGGACGGTGTCGAAGGCGTCGCGGCGGCCGGCGAGCACCCAGGCGAGGTCCTTCGCCGGGTCGCCGAGCCGCAGCTCGCCCCAGTCGAGGACCCCGGTCACCGCATCGCCGTCGACGAGCAGGGCTCCGGTGCCGAGCGACCCGTGCACGACGGTCGGTGTGAACTGCCAGAGCTGCTGGTCGCGAGCGGCGCCCTCCCAACGTTCGACGAGCGCGGCGGGGACGAGCTTGGTCGCCACGGCGCGGTCCATCACCGAGACTGCGGACCGGAGCACCTCGAACGGCGTGAGCGAGGGCAGCCCGGCGTCGGAGACGAAGCTCGTCGGCAGCTGGTGGATCGAGGCGACGGCACGGCCGACGCTGGTCGCGAGGTCGGGACGCTCGACGAGCGACGCGAGGGTCGGGTGGGTCCCGGCCAGTCGGGTCGTGACGATGGCGCGCGTCGACCCGATCGGGGCCTGGCCGCGGTACTCGGCGACGCCGAACGGCAGCCGCGTGCGGATGCCGGCGCTCAGCGCACGGATGGCGACGAGGTCGGCTGACTGCCGGGCCTCGGCGCGCTGGTTCCGGGGGCGGCGGATGACGATCTCGGTGCCGTCGGCGTCGCGGAGGAGCGCCGACTCGTAGTCGCCGGCCGCGGCCGAGCCGAGCGTGCGCGTGCCCGTGACGAGGAGACCTGGAACGGCCGTCGTCGCCAACGCGGCTAGAGTGAACTGGGATCCCGCCATGCCCCTCAGGGTAGGCGCGTGACGCGTGCACGGCTGCACGCCACGCTGTTCGGCGGCCCGCACGCCCACCGCACGTCTCCTGCACGTCCGCACCCGATCCGAGGAGCTCTCCCGCCGTGACCGTCGAGTTCGCCGCCCGGCTCCCGCTCTCCCGCAACGAACTCGACCGCGACGCCGAGTTCCGCACGACCGACGACGTCGAGCGCGTCCTGCGCGAGGACGAGCACACCCGGTACCTGCCGGTGCGTGGTGCGGAGATGCTCCGGAACGCCGACGGCACCCTGCGCTTCGTGGCCGCGACGGAGATCCCGGTCGACACCGTGACGCTGTACCTCGGCCGTGCGGTGTCGGACGCCGCGGACGCCGCGGCGGGTACCCGCTTCGTCGCCGCCCTGATCGACAGCGCGACGGCCACCGCCATCGAACCCGACGACGACGCCTGGCAGAGCCTCCGGATGTTCGGCACCGAGCTCTCGCCGCGCGACCAGGGACTGGCGGTCGAAGCCGTGGCCATGGCCAACTGGCACGCCGTGCACGGCTTCTCGCCGCGCACCGGGTCGCCCACGGCTGTCGTCAGCGGCGGATGGGTCCGCCGCGACCCCGAGGGACACGACCTCTTCCCGCGCACGGACGCGGCGATCATCGTCGGGGTCGTCGACGCCGACGACCGGATCCTGCTCGGTTCCAATGCCGCGTGGGACGCCGACCGGTACTCGCTGCTGGCCGGGTTCGTCGAGCCGGGGGAGTCGCTGGAGGACGCCGTCCGCCGCGAGGTCTGGGAGGAGTCCGGCGTCCGCGTCGAGGAGCCCGAGTACCTCGGCTCGCAGCCGTGGCCGTTCCCCGCGTCGCTGATGGTGGGCTTCCGTGCCCGTGCAGCCGGCGGTGACCCGACGACCGCCCGCCCCGACGGCGTGGAGATCTTGGACGTCCGGTGGTTCTCGCGCGACGAGATCCGCGAGCGCGCCGGCGACACCCTGCTGCTCCCGGGACGCACCTCGATCGCCCGCGCCATCATCGAGGAGTGGTACGGCGGGCCGCTGGACCTGCCGTGAGCGTCGCCGGTCCGCGCGGCGCAACGGGCGCAGGGGCAGTCGAGCCCCGGCCGCCGTCGCCCGACGAACTGCTCGCCGCGCTCGACGCCGAGCAGCGGACGGTCGCCCGCACCCTGCTCGGTCCGGTCGCGGTGCTGGCCGGAGCCGGGACGGGCAAGACCCGTGCGATCACGCACCGGATCGCCTACGGGGTCGCCACCGGGACCTACGCCCCGAACCACGTCCTCGCGCTGACCTTCACGACCCGCGCCGCCGGTGAACTGCGGTCGCGCCTGCGCGCGCTCGGTGCCGGGACGGTCCAGGCGCGCACCTTCCACGCCGCGGCGATGGCGCAGCTCAGCTACTTCTGGCCGGACACCGTCGGTGGGCACGCCCCCAAGATCGTCGAGTCCAAGGGTCGGATGATCGCCCACGCCGCGGACACGGTCGGCATGCACGTCGACACCCCGGTGCTCCGTGACCTGGCCGCCGAGGTCGAGTGGCGCAAGGTGCAGATGCTCTCGCTCGACGAGTACGAGGCCGCCGCCGCGGGCCGGGTGATGCCGCGGGACACCACACCGCGCCGGGTCATCGACCTGATGAAGGCGTACGAGCGGTTGAAGGACGACCGACGGCAACTCGACTTCGAGGACGTCCTGCTGGCGACCCTCGGCATGGTCGAGTCCGAGCCCCGCGTGGCGTCGTACGTGCGGCAGCAGTACCGGTTCTTCGTGGTCGACGAGTACCAGGACGTCTCGCCGGTGCAGCACGACCTGCTGCGGGCCTGGCTGGGTGGCCGTGACGACCTGTGCGTCGTCGGCGACGCCAGTCAGACCATCTACTCGTTCGCCGGCGCCTCGAGCGACTACCTGCTCGGGTTCGGGTCGGAGTTCCCGCGCGGGTCGGTGCTGCGCCTCGAGCGGAACTACCGCTCCACCCGCGAGGTCGTGTCCGCTGCCAACACGCTGATGCGCGGCCAGCCCGGGGCACTCGACCTGGTGGCCCAGAGCCAGGAACCGGGCCCGGAACCGGTCGTGCTGGCCTGTGTCCACGACGGAGACGAGGCGCAGACCATCGCCCGCCGCATCGCCGAGCTCGTCGGAGCCGGAGCGTCCTACGGGGAATGCGCTGTGCTCTTCCGCGTCGGGGCGCAGTCCGCCGCGCTCGAGTCCGCGCTCGGCCGGAACGGCATCCCGTACCGCGTGCAGGGAGGTACCCGCTTCTTCAACCGCCCGGAGGTCAAGCTCGCCGTCCACCACATGCGCGGCGAGGCGATCCGGCAGACCGACGACGAGCTGACCCGACGGGTCCGGCTGGTGCTGCAGGTCAGCGGCTGGACGGAGACGCCGCCGGAGGGCACCGGCGCAGTGCGCGAGCAGTGGGAAGCGCTGCAAGCGATCATGGGCTTGGCCGAGGACGCCCCCGCCGGCACGACGATGCAGCAGTTCACCCAGGACCTGGTGGACCGTGCGGCGACCCACCACGAGCCCGAGGTCGACGCCGTCACGCTCGCGACGCTGCACTCGTCGAAGGGCCTGGAGTGGCCGCACGTGGTCATCGCCGGCGCCGCCGAGGGCCTCCTGCCGATCTCGCACGCGTCGACCGACACCGAGGTGGACGAGGAACGACGCCTGTTCTACGTCGGGCTGACCCGAGCCCGCCGATCCGTCACGATCACGTGGTCGCAACAGGGCTCCACGCGTGGGGGAGCCCGGGCTCCGAGTCGGTTCCTGGCAGCGCTCGGCACGCGCACCGCGGATGGGGTCGGACCGGCGAACGGCTGACCGACAGGTCGTCGCGCTCGAAGACGACCTGGTCGGGTTCGGCCTGTTGCGTCCGGAGCGGGAGCCGTTCCAGCAGCATCCGCGTCGCGGCGGCGGCCACCGCAGCCGCTCGCCACGGTGAGAGCGGTGCCGGGTGCCGGCCCCACACCTGGGCGGCGATGGCCGGCCAGGCCGGGTCGTCGTCGACGCGTGCGTACTCAGCGCACTGGAGGCACGGCCCGGCTCCCGGCACGACGAACGGACCGAGGCGGACGCGTCCGTCCCCGACGACGACCGCCAGGTGCGGCACACCCCGACGGGTCCACGCGGCGCGGAGCGCCGGGTCGACGACGTGGTCGGCCACCACAACGGCGAGGCGTGGTTCGGGTTCGGGCAGCACGATCGGTCCTCCGGCGGGTGCGGTGGTGCGGCTGACCGTCACGCCCTCGCCGGACAGGAACGCCGCCACGGTGTCGGCGAGGACACCGGCGCCGTGCACCTCGATGCGTTCGAGCGGTTCGGGCAGGACCTCGACCACCGCGGGCGACGCGGCACCGAGCACCCCGGCAGCACGTTCCGGGGAACACCCTGACGCGGTCGCGAGGCCGGACAGCACGTCGTGCCCGGTCTCTCGTCGGAGGCCGTTGAGGAACCGCTCCTCACCCGTGGTGGGCACCGCGACGACCGCGCGCGGGGGATCGACCCCGAGCTGGACCGTGGCGGGGTCACGCCAGACGAACTCGAGCGTCGGATCGATGCGGATGCCCATGACCCCACGGTGCCGGAGTACGCGGCACGCGTGGGGTCACAAGAGGGATCTGTGGAGAACTCAGCGGGGCTGGTCGCCCGTGTCGTTCCCGGGCTCGTCGCCCGCTCCACCCTCGGGGTCGTCGGCCACGCGGCCGGACTCGTCCTCGTGCGGGCGCGCACCGGTCGAGTCGTTCAGCAGGTCCTCGAGGGCCTTGTCGAACGCGTCGTCCTCGTCGGTCTGGGACGGGTTCCGCAGCCGTGCGACGAGGGCGTCGGGTGCGTCGACGTCGTCCGAGGTCGGCACGAGGTCGAAGTGCGACCAGAGGGCGTCACGCTGCTCGGCACCGAGCTCGTCGGTCACCCGCTGCCACATCGCCGCGGCCTCACGCAGACGGCGCGGCCGCAGCTCGAGGCCGACGAGTGTGGCGAACGCCGACTCGGCGGGGCCACCGGCCGCACGGCGACGGCGCACCATCTCGGCGATCGCCCCGGCCTTGGGGAGACGGACGGTGGCAGCAGCGGTGACCGTGTCCACCCAGCCCTCGACCAGCGCGAGCATCGTCTCGAGCCGGGCGAGTGCGGCGTCCTGCTCGGCGGTGCGCGGCGGGATGAGGGCACCCGACGCGAGTGCGTCGCGCAGCTGCTCCTGGTTGGTCGGGTCGATGTCGGCCGCGAGTTCCTCGACGCGGTCGAAGGGGATGTGGATGCCCCGTGCGTAGTCCGTGATCGACGAGATGATGTGCAGCCGGAGCCACCGTGCCGACCGGAAGAGCCGGGCGTGCGCGAGCTCGCGGACCGCGAGGTAGATGCGGACCTCGTCCTCGGAGACGTCGAGGCCTTCGGCGAACTCGGCGACGTTCTGGGGCAGGAGCGCTGCGACCTGCTCGTCGAGGAGCGGCACGCCGACGTCTCCGCCGGACACGACCTCCTTCGACAGCTGCCCGACGACCTGGCCGAGCTGGATCGCGAACAGCGCCCCGCCGATGCCGCGCATCGCCTTCGAGACGTCGCCGAGCATCGCCTTGAGCTGCTCGGGAGCGCGCTGGTCGATCGCCTCGGTCAGGGCATCGGCGATGCTGAAGGCCACCGGTTCGGCGATCTGCGTCCACACCGGGACGGTCGCCTTGGCCCACTGCTCACGCGTGTAGAGACTCGGGGTCGCGGTCAGTTCGGCGACGGTCGTGACCTCGTCGAGCCACAGTGCGGCGACCTGGAACGCCTGGTCGGCCGCCTGCGAGGTGGCCGGGTCGACGGGGTGGCCGCCGTCCCGAGCGATCGCGGTGGCGCGTTCGGCGGTGGCCGAGAAGTCGATGCCGTCACCGCCGGACTGGGCGGCGCGCTGGAGCTGGCTCATCAGGTTCGCCACGGAGGCCGGGTCGTTCGGCAGACCGGCGGCGCCGGCGAGCTGCGACGGGTCGATCTGCCCCTCGCCCGAGAGCAGCTTGCGCAGCATCTCCTGGAAGTCGTCGTCCGGCCCCGGCTGTGGTTCATCAGGCATGCCGACTACGCTAATCGCTGCTCACGGGGCCGCACCTGGGATGCCCCCGTGGGAACGCCCGAAGCGCTGCGCCCAGGGCGAACAGCCCCGTCGCGAGACGTGGGCGACCACCCTGCCGCCAGGCGCGGGTGCCCACCTCGGAAGGACCCCGCGTGACCCTCTTCGCCCCCGCGCCCCGTCGTCGCTCGCGTGCCCGGACCGTCGGGTGGGCGTTCCTGATCGGCGCGGTCGTCCTGGGCCTGTTGGCGAGCCTGCTGCCCAGCCCGTACCTCATCGAGGTCCCCGGGCCGGTCTACAACACCATCGGCACGCAGAAGCAGGGGACGGGCAAGGACGCGAAGGACGTCAAGCTCATCCAGGTGTCCGGCCACGAGACGTACCCGACGGCCGGTGCCCTCGACATGCTCACGGTCGGGATCCAGGGCGACGCCACGAACCGTCCGTCCTGGACCAGCGTCATCCGCGCGATCTTCACCAGGTCACAGGCGGTCATCCCGGTCGAGGCGATCTACCCGAGCGGCACCACGACGGAGCAGGTGAACGAGCGGGACTCCGCCGACATGCAGGCATCGCAGCAGTCGGCCGTCGCCGCCGCGCTCATCCAACAGGGGAACGACCTGCCGACGGAACTCGAGGTCAGTGCCGTGCAGGAGGGCTCGGCGGCCGACGGCGCGATCGAGAAGGGCGACGTCATCACGGCGTTCGACGGCAAGTCGCTCACGACCAACGCTGATGCAGTGAGCCTGCGCGAAGCGGTCGCGAAGCACGGCACCTCGCGCCCCGCGACCGTCACCGTCGAACGGGACGGCGCGACCAAGGACGTCAGGGTGACGCCGCGCAGTGAGCAGGGCACGGCGCTGCTCGGGGTCGGTGTCACCGAGCGCTACGAGTTCCCCTTCAAGGTGTCGATCCGGCTGCAGGACGTCGGCGGTCCGTCCGCCGGCATGATGTTCGCGCTCGGGATCATCGACGAGATCACGCCGGGCAAGCTCAACGGTGGCAAGCACGTCGCGGGCACCGGCACGATCACTGCAGACGGCGAGGTCGGGCCCATCGGTGGGATCCGGCAGAAGCTCTACGGGGCGGCGGACGCGGGTGCCACGGTGTTCCTCGCCCCCGCGGACAACTGCGACGAGGTCGTCGGGCACGTGCCGGACGGACTCGACGTCTACAGCGTCTCCACGCTCGACCAGGCCGTCACCGACCTGCAGACGATCGCCGACGGCGGGAGCACCGCGAAGCTCGCCCGCTGCGGTTCCTGACCCGGTCCTGAGTCCCCGTACAGGTTCACGTCCGGTCCGGTCCCATAGGATCAGTGTCACTGACGGCCCGCCGCGAGCCGGGCCCGCCGGTCCGACACGTCTGGAGCACATCAAGTGACGACAACCTCGTCCACCTCGGGGCGGCGTTCGCCGCGGGTCCCCATCGTGGTCACGATCATCGTGCTGGCCGCACTGGTGATCGCCTTCTTCATCTTCGCCAGCCTGTACACCGACTACGCGTGGTTCGCGCAGCTCGGGTTCCAGCAGGTCCTCACGACCCGGTGGATCGCCGGGACGCTGATGTTCCTGGCGGGCTTCCTCGGCATGGCGGTCCCGGTCTTCGTGAGCATCGCGCTCGCGTTCCGGTTCCGGCCGGTCTACGCGAAGCTCAACTCGCAGCTCGACCGCTACCAGCAGGTCATCGAGCCCCTGCGGCGCGCCGTGATGATCGGCATCCCCGTGGTCCTCGGCATCTTCGCCGGGCTCTCGACGGCGGGGCGCTGGAGCATGGTCCTCGAGTACTTCAACCGCACGCCGTTCGGCAAGACCGACCCGCAGTTCGGACTGGACATCGGGTTCTACGTGTTCGAGCTGCCGTTCTGGCGCTCGATCGTGGCCTACTCGTCGGCCGTCGTCCTCATCGCCGGTCTCGCCGCACTCGCGGCGAGCTACCTCTACGGTGCGCTCCGCTTCGGTGGTCGTGAGGTCCGGATCTCCCGCGCCGCGCGCATCCAGCTCGCGGTCACGGCGGCGCTCTACATCGCGCTGCAGGCCGTCAGCCTCTGGCTCGACCAGTACGCGGCCCTGACGAAGTCGAACTCGCTCATCACCGGTGCCCAGTACACCGACGTCAACGCGGTGATCCCGGGTCGCGAGATCATGGCCGGCATCGCGGCGATCGTCGCGTTGCTCTTCATCGTCACGGCGGTCATCGGCCGCTGGCGCATCTCGATCGTCGGGACGGGCCTGCTGCTCGTCGCCGCGATCGTCGTCGGCGGCATCTACCCGTGGGTCGTCCAGCGGCTGCAGGTGAAGCCCTCGGAGCGCACCTTCGAGTCCGCCTACATCGAGCGGAACATCAAGGCCACGCGTGATGCCTACGGCGTCGCCGGCGTCCAGGAGCAGAACTACGACGCCACGACCGAGACGAGCTCGGGTGCGCTCGCGAAGGACGCGCAGACCACCGCCAACATCCGTCTCATCGACCCGAAGATCGTCTCCGACACGTTCAGCCAGCTGCAGCAGTACCGGCAGTACTACCAGTTCCCGAAGGAGCTGGACGTCGACCGCTACGACGTCAAGGGCGAGACCGAGGACACCGTGATCGCGGTCCGCGACATCGACCTCGCCGGGCTCAGCTCGGCCGCGAACACGCAGTACAACCGGGCGTTCGTCTACACCCACGGCTACGGCGTCACCGCGGCCTACGGCAACCAGCGCGCGAGCGACGGCAAGCCGGTGTTCCTCGAGTCCGGAATCCCGTCGAACGGTGCCCTGGGCGACTTCCAGCAGCGCGTGTACTTCGGTGAGACCTCGCCGCCCTACTCGATCGTGGGTGCCCCGAAGGGCACGAAGGACGTCGAGCTCGACTACCCGTCCGGCTCCGACGACGACAACGGTGGCAACGCGACCACCACGTACGCCGGCGACGGCGGTCCGAGCCTCGGCAACTTCTTCAACCGGCTCGTCTACGCCGCGAAGTTCCAGTCGGAGCAGATCCTGCTCTCGAACGCCGTGAACAAGGACTCGCAGATCCTCTACGACCGCGACCCGATCACCCGCGTGCAGAAGGCCGCGCCGTACCTGACCGTCGACAGTGACGCGTACCCGGCCATCGTCGACCACCGCATCCAGTGGGTGGTTGACGGCTACACCACGAGCGACGCGTACCCGTACTCGCAGAGCCAGAGCCTGTCGGACAGCATCGCCGGCGCCGAGTCGTCGACGTACCGCACCGACCAGGTGAACTACATCCGGAACTCGGTGAAGGCCACGGTCGACGCGTACACGGGCAAGGTGACGCTGTACACGTGGGACACGAAGGACCCGGTCCTGAAGACGTGGCAGAAGATCTTCCCGACGTCGATGAAGCCGGTGTCGAGCATGAGCGCCGAACTCCTCGACCACGTGCGGTACCCGACCGACCTGTTCAAGGTGCAGCGCTCGATCCTCGGCACCTACCACGTGACCAACGCCAACTCGTTCTACTCGGGTGACGACGCGTGGAACACCCCGCAGGAACCGACGAGCACGGCGACGTCGGACAGTGACGCCGACACCGCGGCGACGTCGACGAACGCGCTCGGCGCACAGACGACGACGACGGCCAACAGGGCGAACCTGCAGGACCCGTACTACCTGACGATGAAGGTGCCGGGTCAGGGGACCGCGTACTCGCTGTACACGACCTACATCCCGCAGCAGTCGGCCGGGGCGAACAACCGCAACGTGCTGACCGGCTACCTGGCGGTGAACTCCGACGCGGGTGGTGCCGGCAAGGGAGAGAAGGCGTCGGGCTACGGCAAACTCACGCTGTTGACGATGCCGAAGACCGACAACATCCCGGGCCCCGGACAGGTGCAGAGCCTCTTCAACGGTGACTCGACCGTGTCGCAGGAGCTCAACATCCTGAAGCGGGGCAACTCGACCGTGAAGCAGGGCAACCTGCTCACGCTCCCGGTCGGCGGCGGGTTCCTCTACGTGCAGCCCGTCTACGTCCAGTCGACCTCGAGTGGTTCGTACCCGCTGCTGCAGAAGGTCCTCGTGGCCTTCGGCGACAAGATCGCGTTCGAGGACACACTCGACGAGGCCCTGAACTCGCTGTTCGGCGGCGACTCCGGTGCGGCGGCCGGCGACTCCGGCGCGAGCGGTGGCGACAGCGGTTCCGGTTCCGGTTCGGGTTCCGACAGCGGGTCTGGCTCGGACACGGGCTCCGGCTCCGACACGGGCTCCGGCTCGACCGGCTCGACCGGCTCGACCGGCTCGACGGGTTCCGGCTCGGCCGACAACGACGCCCTGCAGAAGGCCCTGGCCGACGCCAAGGCAGCCCTGCAGGACCGCCAGGAGGCCTACGCCGACAACGACCTGGTCGCTGCGGCGGAAGCCGACCAGCGCCTCCAGGACGCGATCGAGGCCGCCACGGCAGCCGAGAACGGCAGCTGACACACCGTGGCGGGGCACTCGATTTGTGTCCCGCCACGGCCCCGTGTAGGCTTCTAAACGTGCCGCGGGGTGGAGCAGTTCGGTAGCTCGCTGGGCTCATAACCCAGAGGTCGTAGGTTCAAATCCTGCCCCCGCAACCAAGCGTCACACGAAGGCCCCGGTCCAACAGGACCGGGGCCTTCTTCGTGTCCCCGCCCGCAGGAAGGCCGGCCGCCGCACACCCCCGGGTACGCTCACCGCATGGCCACCCTCACGATCGCGGCGGCGCAGTTCGCCCCCGTGGACGACCCCGTCGCCAACCTCGACACCGTGCGCACCGCCGCCGTCGACGCGGCCGCCCGGGGTGCGGACCTCCTCGTCACGCCGGAGTACACCTCGTACTTCACCGCCGACATCGACGATCGGTTCGTCGCCGCGGCGCAGCCCCTGGACGGTCCGTTCGTCTCGGGCCTCCGTGACGTCGCCCGCGAGTCCGGCATCGCCCTGGTCGTCGGGGTCGCCGAGTCGGCGGACACGCCGGAGCGCTTCCGGAACACCCTGGTCGCGGTGCTCCCGTCGGGCGACGTGGCGGCGACGTACCGGAAGGTCCACCTCTACGACGCCTTCGGCTCGCGGGAGTCGGACCGCATCGAGTCCGGCGACCCGGAGCAGCTGCCGGTCTTCGAGCTCGGCGGCGTCCGCGTCGGGCTGGAGACCTGCTACGACCTGCGCTTCCCCGAGGTCACCCGGCGCCTCGCCGCTCCCGAGACCGGCGCGGCCGACGTCGTCGTCCTCCCGGCGGAGTGGGTGCGTGGGCCAGGCAAGGAGCACCACTGGCGCACGCTCCTCACGGCCCGCGCGATCGAGAACACCGTCTGGGTCGTCGGGGTCGGCCAGACGCCGCCCATCGGGATCGGCGGCTCGGTCGTCCTCGACCCGTCCGGCGTCGCGGTCGCCTCGGCGGGTGCCTCGCCGGGCACGCTCACCGCGACGATCGACACCACCGTCACGGACGCCGTCCGTCGGGTGAACCCGTCGTTGTCGCTGCGGCGGTACGACGTCGCACTGCGCACCCCGCCTGGAGGCCCGGGGCAGCGCTGACGCGTCCGTCGCGTCCCCGACGCGGTCGCGTCTCAGGCGCGGGGGCGCGTTCCGAGGGTCGCCAGGCGTGCGGCGGCGTCCTCCAGGACGCTCCGGCGCTTGCAGAACGCGAAGCGCACCAGCGACCGGTAGCCGGCGACGCGGTCCGGGCGGACGAACGCCGACACCGGTACCCCGGCGACTCCGGCCAGAGCCGGCAGTTCGAGGCAGAACGCGCGGGCGTCGTCGTACCCGAGCGGCGCGGCGTCGGCGAGCACGAAGTAGCCGCCGTCGGGTCGCATCACGTCGAAGCCCGCAGCCGTCAGTCCGTTCGCGAGCAGTTCGTGCTTCGCGCGCAGGTCGGCGGCGATGCCGGTGAACACCGCGTCGGGCAGGCGGAGTCCCACGGCGACAGCCGGTTGGAAGGGTGCGCCGTTCACGAACGTCAGGTACTGCTTGACCGTCGTGATCGCGTCGACGAGCGCCGGGGGAGCGGTGAGCCAGCCGACCTTCCACCCGGTGGTGTTGAAGGTCTTGCCGGCGCTCGACACCGACACCGTCCGCTCCGCGGCACCCGGCAGGGTCGCGATGGGCGTGTGCGGGACGTCGAAGGTCAGGTGCTCGTAGACCTCGTCCGTGATGATCACCGCATCGCGCTCGGTGGCCAGGTCGACGATCGTCCGCAGCACCTCGGTGGGCAGGACCCGGCCCGTCGGGTTGTGCGGGGTGTTCACGAGCACGGCGCGGGTGCGGTCGGTGAAGGCCGCACGCAGCGTGCGCTCGTCGGGCAGGAAGTCGGGCGCAGTGAGCGGGACCGTGACGTGCACCCCGCCGGCCAGCCGGATGAGCGCACCGTAGGCGTCGTAGAACGGCTCGAAGGTGATCACCTCGTCGCCGGGTTCGACCAGCGCGAGGAGCGCCGCGGCCAGCCCCTCGGTGGCGCCGGCGGTGACGAGGACCTCGCGGTCGGGGTCGACGTCGAGTCCGTACCACCGCTGCTGGTGCTCGGCGATCGCGGCTCGCAGGTCGGGGGTGCCCCGGCCCGGCGGGTACTGGTTCACGCCGTCGCGGATCGCCTGCACCGCGGCCTCGAGCACCTCGGCCGGCCCGTCCTCGTCGGGGAACCCCTGCCCCAGGTTGACCGCGCCGGTGCTGGCGGCGAGGGCGCTCATCTCGGCGAACACCGTCGGTGCGGGGACCCCGTCCGGTCCGAGCAGCATCGCTCCGTCGGCGGCTCGCAGCCACGGTCCTGCCTGGCGCATGTGGTTCCCTCCCGTGCGGGCGACGACGTGTCGCGCTGAACGGACCCCAACCTAGCTGTCCGCCCCGCGGCGGACCGGGGCGCCGTGTACAGCGCACGCATAAGATCGCCAGGGGTGGCTCGCAGCCTCGCCAGAAGGACCGCTCAGGTGCTTGCGACAGACTGCACGAGCTTGAAAGGAGCACGTCCAGCATGACCGACACCACGCCCGACGGGCAGGGCGACGACCGCCGTCCGGACGATGCGGCTCCGCCTGCCGCCAGTGAGGACGCCGCAGCAGCGGCGACGAGAGGGAACACGTCGATGCCGAACGACTCCGACCAGCCGGACGAGACCCCTCGCCCGAACCAGAACCAGAACCAGAACCAGAACGACGAGACGACCCCGGACCACACGGACGTGATCCCGTCGTCGACGGACCACCCGACCGACCGCTACACCGCGCCGTACCCGGCCGTCTCCGGCGAGTCCTCGGGCGCGCAGCAGGGCGGCTACGGCCAGCAGACGTCGCCGTACGGCCAGCAGGCGCCGCAGGCACAGAACACCTACGGCCAGCAGCCCCAGCAGAGCCCGAACCCGTACGGCCAGCAGCCGCAGTACGGCCAGCAGGCGCCGCAGGCACAGAACCCGTACGGCCAGCAGCCGCAGTACGGCCAGCAGGCGCCGCAGGCACAGAACCCGTACGGCCAGCAGTCGCAGTACGGCCAGCAGTCGCAGAACCCGTACGGTCAGCAGTCCCAGAACCCGTACGGTCAGCAGTCCCAGAACCCGTACGGTCAGCAGTCCCAGTACGGCCAGCCGGGTGCCGAACGCCCCCGCTACGGCGAGTACGCCCAGCCGACGTCCTCGTCCGCGCCGAGCTCGTCCTCCGAGTACGCGAACGCATCCGCGCAGGCCCCGCAGTCCGCAACGAGCGCCTTCGGCGACGTCGACGGTGCGAACCAGCGCAACGGGCACTACTTCAGCGACGACGCCTCGGGTGCCGCGGCGACCACGACGACCAAGGAGCGCTCGGGCCGCAACAGGCTGCTGCTGCCGATCATCGCGGCCGTCATCGCCGGTGGTCTGGTGGGCGGCGGTGCCGGGTGGGCCGTCTCCTCCGGCAACGACGGTGGCAGCGTGGTGTCCTCCGGTTCGTCGCAGGGCGGCAACCTGACCGTCAACGACTACGACTCCGCCACCGTCGTCACCGCGGTCGCGGCACAGGCGACCCCGTCCGTCGTCACGATCAACGTGTCGGCGAGCAACGAGGCCGGCACCGGTTCCGGTGTGGTCATGAGCAAGGACGGCTACATCGTCACGAACACCCACGTGGTCACCCTCGACGGCGACAGCTCGAGCGGCCGGATCACGGTGACGACCTCGAACGGCAAGATCTACGCGGGCAAGCTCGTCGGCACCGACCCGACGGTCGACCTCGCGGTCATCAAGATCGATGCGACCGACCTCAAGCCGATGGAGTTCGCGGACTCGTCCAAGCTCAACGTCGGGGACACCGCGGTCGCGATCGGTGCGCCCTTGGGTCTGTCGAACACCGTCACCGACGGCATCGTCTCGACCCTGAACCGCAGCATCCAGGTCACCTCGAGCGCCCCGACCGAGGGCGGCGACTCGAACGAGGGGGGCAACGGCGGCTCGGGTCCCTTCGACTTCTGGGGCAACGGGGACAACGGCAGCAGCTCGTCGGCGAACACCACGGTGTCGCTCCCGGTCATCCAGACCGACGCCTCCATCAACCCCGGCAACTCCGGCGGTGCGCTGCTCGACTCCGACGGCAAGCTCATCGGCATCAACGTGGCGATCGCGTCCGCCGGTAGCTCCTCGTCGTCCGAGTCGGCAGCCGGCAGCATCGGCGTCGGCTTCTCGATCCCGTCGAACCTGGTCAAGCGGGTCGCGAACGAGATCAAGGACAAGGGGTCCGCCACGCACGGGCTGCTCGGCGCGACCGTCGGCGACGCCTCCGAGGACGCCAGCGCCACGCAGATGGGCGCGCTCATCAAGTCGGTCTCGTCCGGCGGAGCCGCGGCGAAGGCCGGTCTGCAGAAGGGCGACGTCGTCACGAAGATCGGTTCGGCGACCGTCTCCGACGCCACCGACCTGACCGCGCAGGTGCGCTACTTCGCGGGCGGCGCGTCGACGACGATCAGCTACCTGCGCGACGGCCAGACCCGCCAGGCCGACGTGAAGCTCGGGACGTACGACAGCAAGGGCTGACGCCACCACACGACGGACAGGAGGCTCGGGGCACGACATGCGCCGGGCCTCCAGTCCGTCCCGGGGGCGCGTCCCGCGCCGTCGCAGGTGGGCGGTTCGGCCTCTTGATAGGCTCATGGTCGCTCTGCGGGGCGGCACCGCCCCGGTGCGTCCCGTGCCGCCAAGCCAGCACCCCGAGGTACGCATGCAGTCAGACGGACAGCCCCTGCCGGGCGTCTCGTACGTGATGCCCGTGCTGAACGAGGTCACCGAGGTCCGGGCCGCCGTCGGCAGTCTGCTCGACCAGGACTACACGGGCCCGTTCGAGGTCATCCTCGCGCTCGGGCCGTCGATCGACGGCACGAACGAACTCGTCGCCGAGATGAGCGCTGCCGACCCACGGATCCGCGCGATCGACAACCCCGTCGGCTCGACGCCCGCGGGGCTGAACGTCGCGATCCGTGCGTCCGTGCACCCCGTCGTCATCCGCGTCGACGCGCACTCGGTCCTGCCCACCGACTACACGCGCATCGCGGTGCGCACGCTCCTGGAATCCGGGGCGGACAACGTCGGCGGCATCATGCGCGCCGAGGGCCGGACCCCCTTCGAGCGGGCCGTCGCCCTGGCCTACGGCAGCCGTGTCGGCCTCGGCGGCACGCCGCACCACGTGGGCGGCACAGCCGGCCCGGCCGAGACCGCCTACCTCGGCGTGTTCCGACGCGAGCGACTGTTCGACGTCGGCCTCTTCGACGAGGGCATCAAGCGCGGCCAGGACTGGGAACTCAACCGGCGGCTGCGGCAGACCGGCGGGACCGTCTGGTTCACGCCGGAGCTCGTCGTCACCTACCGCCCGCGGCCGAGCCTGAAGCGCCTGGTGCGGCAGTTCGTCGCCACCGGGCTCTGGCGCGGCGAGCTCGCGCGTCGGTTCCCTGCCAACAACGGCCTGCGCTACTTCGTGCCGCCGGCGATGGTCGCGGCGATGGCGCTGGGCATCGTCGCCGGCCTCGTCGGCATCGTCGGCGCGGCGCTCGGCACCCCGCTCGCCTGGGCTCTGCTCGGGTTCGTGGTGCCCGTCGTCTACCTGCTCTTCGTCGTCCTGGGGTCGATCGCGGTGGCGCGCCGCTCCGGGCTGCCGACGCTCCTCTGGCTGCTCGTCGTGCTGCCCTGCATCCACGTGGGCTGGGGGCTCGGGTTCATCATCGGGTTCCTGACCCGCACGTCCGAGCTGACCACCCACACGGGACGGTGACCGAATGACCGACCACCCCACGACCGGCCGCGGATCCGCACGGCCGACCTCGATCGCCGAACTCCGGGCCGTCGCCCAGCCGGACGAGGTCCGTGCGCGCGCCAACGCCGAGCACTGGACGGCCTCGCTGTACCTGCGCGACGTCTCGCCCTACCTGACCTGGGTGCTCCTGAAGACCCGCGTCAGCGCGAACCAGGTCACCGGCCTGATGATCCTGGTCGGCTGGAGCGTCGCCGCCGCCCTGCTCATCCCCGGCATCTGGGGCGCGGCGCTGGCGCTGGTCCTCGGCCAGCTGCAGATGCTCGTCGACTGCTCCGACGGCGAGGTCGCCCGGTGGCGCGGCACCAAGTCGCCCGCCGGGGTGTTCCTGGACAAGGTGGGGCACTACACGACCGAGGGGCTGATCCCGGTCGCGCTCGGCATCCGTGCAGCCACCTGGCCCATCCACGGCGCCGACTGGATGTGGACCACGATCGGCTGCGCGCTCGGCCTGGTCATCGTGCTGAACAAGGCCCTGAACGACATGGTGCACGTGGCCCGCGCGAACGCCGGGCTCGACAAGCTGGTCGACCGGCGGGATGCCTCCACCGCCCCGTCCGGCCGCAGGCTCGCCTCGCTCCGCCGCGTGGCACGCTTCCTGCCGTTCCACCGCCTGTACCACTCGGTCGAGCTGAGCATGCTCGCGTTCGTCTTCGCCCTGCTCGCCCTGGTGATCGGTGACCCGCTCGCCAGTCGGATCCTGGTCGGTGCGCTGTTGCCGCTCGCCGTGCTCGCGACGATCGGGCACTTCCTGGCGATCATCGCCTCGAAGCGGGTCAAGGCGTGACCGAGGACACGACCGCGCCCGGAACCCTGCGCCGGCACGCGGTGGTGCACCGCGGACGACCGCGCGTCGCCGTCGTGAGCCTGTCGCAGGGCACCCGGCCGGACGACCTGCGCCGCGGCGTCGACAGCGTGCTCGCCCAGCAGGACGTCGAACTCGACGTCGTCTGCGTCGGCAACGGCTGGGTACCGACGGGCCTGCCGGACGGTGTGCGAGCCCTGGCCCTGCCCGAGAACGTCGGGATCCCGGCCGGTCGGAACGCCGGGGCCGAGGTCGTCGACGGCGACTACGTGTTCTTCCTCGACGACGATGCCTCGGTGCCGTCGCCGACGTTCCTGCGCGACGCGATCGCGATGTTCGAGCACGATCCGTCGCTCGGCCTCGTGCAGCCCCGGGTCGTCGACCCGACGGGTGCCGCGAACCCCCGCCGATGGGTGCCGCGGATCCGGAAGGGCGAGCCGGACCACTCGTCGCCGGTGTTCTCGGTCTGGGAAGGCGCCGTCGTGCTGCCGATGGACGTCTACCGGGCCGTCGGCGGCTGGGGGGCCGAGTACTTCTACGCCCACGAGGGCATCGAGCTCGCCTGGCGCGTGTGGGACGCCGGCCGTCGGACCTGGTACGCCGGCGACCTCGTCGCGCACCACCCCGCGATCGACCCGGCGCGGCACACCGAGTACTACCGGTTGAACGCCCGGAACCGGGTGTGGCTGGCCCGGCGCAACCTGCCCGCGGTGCTGCGTCCGGTGTACGTGGGGTCGTGGGCCGTGATCCAGACCGCGCGCTGGTGGCGTCACCCCCGCCGACTGGCCACTTGGTTCGGCGCGATCCGTGAAGGATGGACGACCGACTGCGGTCCGATCCGCCCGATGGGTTGGCTCACAGTCGCGCGGATGACCATCGCAGGGCGGCCGCCGGTCGTCTGACCCGCACGCCTCGTCCCACCAGAGCAGACCCGGAGAAGGACCATGTCGATCATCAGCGACCTGCGGACCGCCCTGCGGCTCGTCGAGCGACTCCTGACGTCGCGCCGGAGCCGTCGGCAGCTCGCACGGCGACTGCCGTCCGCACCCGAGCCGGCGCCCGGTTCGATCGAGATCGCCGTGTACTTCGCCGACGGGCCGGTCAACATGTACCAGGTGCGCCAGTGGTACGCGCCGCTGGCCGAGCTCGCGAAGACGCACCCGGTGGCGATCGTCTCGCGGAGCCCGGGGACCATGCTGACCCTGCTCGACGAGTCGCCCGTGCCCGCGGTCTACGCGCGGCAGGTGGTCGACCTCGAGCGCTTCGTCGACACCCAGGCGCCGAAGGTGGTGCTGTACGTCAACCAGAACGCCCGCAACTTCCAGATGATGCGGTACGGGCGGATCTGGCACGTCTTCGTCAACCACGGCGAGAGCGACAAGATGTACATGACCACGAACCAGTTCAAGGCGTACGACTACGCCCTGATCGCGGGGGACGCCGCACGCGACCGTCTGGCCGAGGCGCTGTGGGACTACGACCTGGACGCCCGGACCATCGCGATCGGACGCCCGCAGGCCGACCACTTCGCCGGAGCAGCCCCGTACCCCGATGACGAGCGGACCGTCGTGCTCTACGCCCCGACGTGGGAGGGCGACCGGGGTGCCGCGGCGTACGGGTCGATCGCGTCGCACGGTACCGTCATCGCCGAGCAGGTGCTCGCATCGCCCCGCCACCGTCTCGTGTACCGCCCGCACCCTCGAAGCGGCGTGCTCGACCCCGCCTACCGTGCGGCGCACGAGCGGATCGTCGCGGCGATCAGCGCGGCCAACGCCGCTGACCCGGCCGCGCACCATCTGTACGACGACGGCGGTGAGCTCGGCTGGCAGCTGGCGGACGCCGACGTGGCGATCACCGACATCAGCGCGATGATCTACGACCGGCTGGCGGTGGGCAAGCCGCTCATCGTCACGCGGCCGGTGTCGCCCGAGGCCGACGTCGACGAGCGCGGCTACCTGAGCGCCGCGAACTGGCTGACCGCGTCCGACGCCCCGTCGGTGCTGGCCCGGGTCGACGCGGCGGCGAGCGACGCCGAGGAGCTCGCGCGACTGCAGCACTGGGTCACCCGGTACTTCGGCGACACGACCCCTGGTGCCGCCACGGAGCGGTTCCACGCGGCGGTGGAGTGGCTGCTCGAGCGGTGGCGGACCGTCGCTGCCGAACGCGGCGGGCGCTGACGGTCGACCGTCACCCCGGGTGCTCCGTGCCGATCCCGCGTGCGGCTTCACGGCTGCAGCCCCGGCCCGACGAGTGACATCCGCCAGAGGTACTCGGACCGGTCGGGTCGGCGCCACCGGACGATGACGACCCCGGTGTCCTCGGGGTCGGCGCCGAAGACCGCCAGGGACAGCGATCGGCCCGGGTCGAGGCGGCGCACCGCGAGCGGCGGGCAGTACCCGTTGCCCAGGTGGGTGAGGGAGAGCCCGTCGACCGGCTCGGGACCGGTGTTGACGAGGTCGTACCGACGCGGTGCGTGCGATCGGTCGACGGCGAACGGGACGGCGTACGCGGTTGGTGGGTGGTGCATGGGCTGAACGCTAGGGGGAGGGTCCGACGGCGAGACCCCGGGGGCGGCCACGAGGGCTGGGGCTGTGGAGGGAGCCGGTGACGCGCGTGTTGGTGCAGGGGGAGTACCCCGGCCGGTCAGGAGCCGTAGTCGGCTGCGTACCGGGCCAGTGCTGCCTCGATGGTGCCGTCGAGCTGCAGACGACCCTTGTCGAGGTAGAGCCCCCGGTCGCAGAAGCGGCGCAGGTCCTTGTCGCTGTGGGAGACGAAGAACAGCGTCCGACCGCCGGCGAGGAGCTGCTCGATCCGCTTGTAGCACTTCTCGCGGAAGGCCTTGTCGCCCACCGCCAGCACCTCGTCGACGAGGATGACCGGTTCGTCGAGCCGCGAGATCACCGCGAACGCGATGCGGACCTTCATGCCGCTCGAGAGGTGCTTGTAGGGGGTGTCCACGAAGTCAGCGATCTCGGCGAAGTCGATGATCTCGTCGAAGGCGTCGCGGATCTCGGCCCGCGACATGCCGTGCAGGCCCGCCGTCAGGTACACGTTGTCGCGCACGGTGAGGTCGCCGACGAAACCACCCGTGATCTCGATGAGCGGGGCGACGCCGGCACCCACGTCGACCCGGCCCTCGTCGGGGAGCATGACCTGGGCCACGAGCTTCAGCAGGGTCGACTTGCCCTGTCCGTTCCGCCCCACGACGCCGATCGCCTCGCCCGGGCGGACGTCGAACGACACGTTGCGGAGCGCCCAGAACTCATCGGCACGCTTGCGGCGCCCGCGTCCGGCGAACAGGTCCTTGAAGTTCCGGCTCGCGCGACGGTTGCGTTTGAAGCAGATGCCGGCATCGCGCACCGAGATGACCGGGGCGACGGTCTCGGTGCGTCGGGTCTGGTCGGTCGCGGTCATCACAGCTCCTTCAGCACGCGGTGCTCGCTGCGGCGGAACACCGCGAAGCCGATCACCAGGACGACGGCGGTCACGACCACCGAGGCGCCGACCTCGAGCCAGTCGAGCTGGCCGGGGAAGAACGCCGCACGGTACATGCCGAAGATGCCGGTGAGCGGGTTGATCGCGGCGATGTCCCGCAGGGCAGGCGGCAGCGCGTGCGTGCCGTAGATGATCGGGGACGCGTAGAACAGGAACCGCAGCACGAGCTTGGTGGCGCGCTCGAGGTCACGGAAGAAGACCACGAGTGGGGCCACGATGAGCCCCAGGCCGTAGACCAGCGCGCACTGCAGCACGATCGCCAGCGGGAAGAACACGACCTGCCAGTGCAGGTGGGCACCCGTCGCGATCGCGAAGACGGCCAGGACCGGCAGGCTCAGCAGGAACTCGATGCCCTTCGACGCGTCGATCCGTGCCACCCAGATCGTGCGGGGGATGGTGGTCGAGCGGATGAGCTTCGATTCCTTGATGAACGCCCGGGTGGAGTCCGAGACGCCACCGGTGAACCACATCCACGGCAGCAGCGCGGACAGCAGGAACACGATGTACGGATCTTCACCGACCGATCCGCGGTGGAAGACCTGCGTGAAGACGAACCAGTAGATCCCCGACATCACGAGCGGGTCGAGGATCGACCACACGTAGCCGAGCGCCGACGTCGAGTAGCGGACCCGGAGGTCGCGGACGGTCAGCAACCAGAGGGCCTGACGATAGCGCCGACCGGCGCTCCGGGCCTTCGCGGGTGCGGGAGCCACGGGCGCGGTCGGCGCACTCGCTGTGGTCACGGTTTCCCTTCGGGCGGAACCGCCGAGGGGTCCTGACGGTGGTTCAGGCGAACAGGTTGTTCGCGCGCTCGAGGTCCTCGGCGAAGTCGATCTCGACCGCGTACAGGTCGGAGATGTCGATCGGCGTCCAGCGTAGCCCGTCCTCGGCGATGGCAGCCTCGATGCCGCCCTCGAAGTACTCCTGGTCGTCGACACGACCGAGCTGCCGGATGAGGGCCTGCTTGTCGGCGGCGGAGACGTAGTTGATCCCGACGGCTTCGCCGAGACCCCCGACGACCTGCTTCGAGAGCTTGTGGATGAAGCCCTCGGCGTCGACGGTGTACTTGACCTCTTCGTCGGAGACCTTGTCGGTGTTGACGCTGACGAAGGAACGGCCCTCGTCGATCATGTCGGCCGCACGGACGAGCGCCATCGGGTCGAAGACCACGTCGCCGTTCATCCAGAGCACACCGCTCTTGCCGGTGGCCTTGAGGGCACGCAGCAGGCTCTTCGAGGTGTTGGTGGAGTCGTACGACTCGTTGTAGACGAAGTTCGCGTCGGGGAACGCCTCGACGATGTGCTCCGACTTGTAGCCGACGACGATCGTCACGCGGGCGCTCGAACCGAACGCGGCGCGGATGTTGTCGAACTGCTGCTGCATGATGGTGCGGCCGTCACTGAGCTCCGTGAGCGGCTTCGGCAGGCTGCGGCCGAGACGGCTGCCCATCCCCGCTGCGAGGATCACGATCTGCGTGGTCATGCTGGTCCCTTCTGGTGTCCGCCCGCGCACCCTGGGGTACGGGCGGGCCTCGTCGAGTCTGCGCTTCCAACGTCCGAGTTGCCCGAGAACCGTTCGTGTCGACGTGGTCGTCGCTGCGAAGAGGCCGCCGGGATCGCCTGCTGGAGCAGGTTTCCAAGTGGTGAACACTCCTTCGTGCCCTGGTGAATGATACGGAAACACCCCCTCGCGGGGTACGGGTCTGCGCGCTTCGTACTCAATTCGTGACCCTGGCCGCGACGGTTCCCGACGGACGGAGAGCGTTGGTACGGTGGGTCGATGCCAGCGCGAGCAGAGAACGAGGACGTGTACGCCACGGCCGACGCTGCCTGGATGACCGAGGCGGGGGACGCCGACGAAGCGGACACCGCCGCGGCTGCTGCGGGCGACGCAGCCGACGACGACACGGGGGACACTGATGCGGACGACGCCGCCACTGATGACGCGATGACCGACGCGACGACGGACACCCGCTCCGACGCGACGACGGACACCCGCTCCGACGACGCCACGACGGACACCCGCGCCGACGACACGACGGCCGCAGCGCCGCGCCCCGCGAAGGCGCGCACCGGCAAGGGACGCACCAGGCGCCCGACGAAGGCCGCCCCGCGGACCGACGCCGAGCCTCCCGTCCCGAGCGACGCGGACGACGCGACGGACGACGCCGACCGGTCGACCGCCGCGGCCCCGGCCACGACGAAGAAGCGTGCGCCCCGCACCGCCGCACCGAAGCAGCCGCAGACACTCCAGCCCGTCGTGCTCGCAGCGAGCGGCCTGGTCAAGCGGTACGGGCAGACCCTGGCCGTCGACGAGGTCGACCTCGAGATCCGGCAGGGCTCGATCTTCGGCGTGGTCGGCCCGAACGGCGCCGGCAAGACGACGACCCTGTCCATGATCACCGGACTGCTGCGCCCCGACGCCGGCTCGGTGACGGTGCTCGACCACGACGTCTGGGCCGACCCGACGGCGGCGAAGCGCAGTCTCGGCGTCCTGCCGGACCGGCTCCGGCTGTTCGACCGGCTGACCGGTGCGCAGCTCCTCTACTACTCGGCCACGCTCCGCGGGCTCGACGGTGCCACCGCACGGAAGCGCAGCGCCGACCTCGCCGAGGCCTTCGGGCTGGGCGAGGCGCTCGGCCGCCAGGTCGCCGACTACTCGGTCGGCATGGCGAAGAAGATCGCCCTGGCCGCGACCCTGATCCACTCGCCGCGGGTGCTCGTGCTCGACGAGCCGTTCGAGTCGGTCGACCCGGTGAGCGCGGCGACGATCACGGACATCCTGCGCCGGTACACCCGGGGTGGCGGCACGGTCGTGCTGTCGAGCCACTCGATGGAGCTCGTGCAGCGCACCTGCGACTCGGTCGCCATCATCGTCGGCGGCAAGGTCCTGGCGTCCGGCACCATGGCCCAGGTCCGCGGGCGCAAGAGCCTCGAGGACAAGTTCGTCGAACTCGCCGGCGGTCGTGTCGTCGCGGAGAGCATGGAATGGTTGCACAGCTTCTCCGGCTGAGGGCGGACCTGCTCGCGGGCGAGGTCCGGGGCACCGCCCGCCGGTCCGTCGCCGTCGTGCTCGCCAGCCTCGTCGGACTCCTCGCCGCCGTGTTCGTCGCGTCGCAGACCATCGCCCTCGGTGACGCCGACCCGGACGTCGCCCGTGCGGTCATCGTTCCCGTCGGCACCCTGATCACCTTCGGGTTCACGGTCGTGCCGCTCGTCGTCGGCCGGAGCGACCAGCTCGACCCGCGGCGCTTCGCGGTGTTCGGCATCGAGCGCCGTCGCCTGACGATCGGGCTCGTCGTCGCCGGACTCGTCGGCATCCCGGTGATCGGCGTGGTCGTCGTCGCGGTCGGCCAGGTCGTCGCCTGGGCACGCGATCCCGGTCTCGGCCTGCTCGCGGTCCTCGGCGGGGTGCTCGGCGTCGCGACCTGCGCACTCCTGATCCGCGTCTGCTGCACCGTCGGCTCCCGGCTGATCGGGCCGGACCGCTCCCGCGACGCCGGGTGGCTGGTGGCCCTCGTCATCATCGCGCTCTCGATCCCGACGGTGGCGCTGCTGCTGCGCGTCGACTGGCTGGACCCGCAGGGCACCGAGATGCAGCGGGTCGCGGACGTCGCCGGCTGGACCCCCTGGGGTGCCGCGTGGGCCGTGCCCGCCGAGGTCGCGAGCGGCCACGTCGGCGCCGGTGTCGTGAAGCTCCTCGTCGCGGTCGCCGTCGTCGCGCTCCTCGCCTGGGCATGGTGGGCGCTCGTCGGCCGTGCGCTCGAGACCGTCGACGACCGCGCCCGGACCCGCCGCTACCAGGGCCTGGGCTGGTTCGACCGGTTCGGCTCGGCCCCGGTGTCGGCCGTCGCTGCGCGGGCGCTCACCTACTGGGTCCGCGACCCGCGGTACCGCACGTCGTACCTGATCATCCTGCTCGTGCCGATCGTCGTCATCCCGCTCGGTGTCGCCGGGGTCCCGTGGCAGTGGACCGCCGTCGTGCCGCTGCCGCTGATGGCTCTGATCGCCGGGTTCCTGCCGCACAACGACGTGTCGTACGACAACACCGCCGTGTGGCTGCACGTCGCGTCCGGTGCGCCCGGGTGGAGTGACCGGCTCGGTCGGGTCGTGCCCGTGCTGGTCGTGGGGGCGCCCGCGATCGTCGCCGGGGCCGCACTGTCCGCGTGGCTGTTCGGTGACTGGGCCGCCTTCCCGCTGCTCATCGGCGTCAGTGCGAGTGCGCTCCTGTCAGGGCTCGGGTTGTCGAGCGTCCTGTCCGTGCTCATGCCCTACCCGACGGTGCGCCCGGGCGACCACCCGTTCCAGCAGCCGCAGGCGGCCGGCGTCACCGCCACGGTCGCGCAGGCGACCATGGTGATCGGCATCGCGCTCTGCACGGTCCCCGCCGCCTGCCTCGCCGTGCTCGCCGCCGTGCAGGGTCCGGAGCCCTGGTCGGTGCTGACGCTCCTGGTGGGCGTCGGGGTCGGTGCCGTCGTGCTCGTGATCGGTGTGTCCGCGGGCGGCCGTCTGTTCGACCGCCGCGGTCCCGACCTGCTCGCCGCGGCCCAGCGCAACTAGCGACGCAGCACAACGAGCGGCGCGCCCGAGGGCGGACCGTCGTACCCTGGACCCATGAGCATGACGGAACCAGGCGGCGGCCTCGACGTGATGGACCGGGAGCTCGAGAAGCTCCTCGAAGACGAAGCGATCGAACCCGGTGACCACGAGCGGTTCTCGCACTACGTGAAGAAGGACAAGATCCTGCAGTCGGCCATGTCCGGCAAGCCGGTCAAGGCCCTGTGCGGCAAGAAGTGGATCCCGGGTCGCGACCCGGAGAAGTTCCCGGTCTGCCCGGACTGCAAGGCCATCTACGAGAAGATGAAGGCCGAGTAGACGCGACCAGCAGACGGACGGGAGGCCCGTGGCGACGCCGCCACGGGCCTCCCGTCCGTCGTCTGCGTCCGCTGACCGCACATCGTGAGCAGAAGAGGTCGGGTCACCTCCGGACACCCGACCATTCCTGCTCGCGAAGCGGCGACGCGAACGCGACGCGGCGCGGCGCGACGCGACGCGACGCGACGCGCGGCGTACGGGCCCTAGATCACCAGGGTGGGGATGGCGGGGTCGCCGCGCCCGATGCGGGATGCGTCGGCGGGCAGCTCCGCCTTCGCGCGCGTGTGGTGCGCGCGTGCGGCCTCGACGCCGTGCGTGCCGAGGAACGCCGGGTCGACCTCGCCGCCGGTGACGACGGGGACCAGCAGTGGCCGCTCGTCTGGGCCGACCTGCGCACCCGTGAGCACGATCTCGGCGGTCGCGACGCCGTTCCGGAGTCGTCGGCCCGCCTCCTTCCGGCCGCCGATCGACGCCTTGTCGGCCGACTTCTTGGCGACGGGGACCCAGTCGCCGCCGTCCGCGTCCCGGTGCGCGACGAGCTTGAACACCATGCCGGCGGCGGGGTGCCCGGAGCCGGAGACGACCGAGGTGCCGACGCCGTAGGAGTCGACCGGTGCAGCTCGGAGCGCGGCGATCGTGTACTCGTCGAGGTCGTTCGTCACCGTGATCTTCGTGCCCGTCGCACCGAGGCGGTCGAGCTGCGCACGCACGGCTGCGACGACGGACGGCAGGTCGCCGCTGTCGATCCGGACGCCGCCGAGCTTGCCGTCGGTGAGGCGGACGGCGGTCTCGACCGCGGCCTCGATGTCGTAGGTGTCGACGAGCAGGGTCGTGCCGCTGCCGAGCGCGTCGAGCTGCGAACGGAACGCCTGCTCCTCGGAGTCGTGCAGCAGCGTGAAGGCGTGCGCGGCGGTGCCCATCGTGGGGATGCCCCAGGTGCGGCCGGCCTCGAGGTTGCTCGTCGCACCGAAGCCGGCGATGTACGCGGCACGGGCGGCGGCGACGGCGTTCCACTCACCGGTGCGGCGGGAGCCCATCTCGGCGAGCGGGCGGCCGTCGGCGGCGGACACCATGCGGGCGGCGGCCGAGGCGATCGCGGAGTCCGCGTTGAAGATGCTCAGGGCGAGGGTCTCGAGCACGACGGCCTCGGCGAAGGTGCCCTCGATCTGCAGGATGGGGGAGTTCGGGAAGTAGACCTCGCCCTCCCGGTAGGCGCGGACGTCGCCGCTGAACCGGTAGTCGGCGAGCCACGAGGCGGTACCGGCGTCGATGACGCCGCGGTCGCGCAGGAACCCGATCTCCTCGTCGCCGAAGCGGAAGTCGCCGAGGGCGGTGAGGAAGCGGCCGAGTCCGGCCGCGACACCGTAGCGGCGGCCGTCCGGCAGCCGCCGGGCGAACACCTCGAAGACGCATCGGCGGTCGGCGGTCCCGTCCTTCAGGGCGGCGTCCACCATGGTGAGCTCGTACTGGTCGGTGAGGAGCGCGCTGGTCACGTCTCCGACACTAGTGACGTGACGGTGGGGAGGCCCGGATCACCCCGGGCGTCCGGCACGCGTGGCGCGCGTGGCCGCGTCGGTGCTCGTCGGCGTGCGTCGGTACGCTGGTGCCGTGACGGATGCACCGATCGGAGTCTTCGACAGCGGGGTCGGCGGCCTCACCGTGGCCCGCGCCATCATCGACCAGCTCCCGCGCGAGAGCATCCGGTACGTCGGCGACACCGTGCACTCGCCCTACGGCCCGAAGCCCATCGCCGACGTCCGCCGCTACGCGCTCGAGGTCATGGACGACCTGGTCGAGCAGGGCGTGAAGGCCCTGGTCATCGCGTGCAACACCGCGTCGTCCGCCGTGCTCCGCGACGCCCGCGAACGGTACGAGCAGGCGTACGGCATCCCCGTGGTCGAGGTCATCCAGCCCGCGGCCCGCGCCGCCGTCAAGCAGACCCGCACGGGCCGCATCGGGGTCATCGGCACCGTCGGCACCATCGCGTCGCGCGCCTACGAGGACGCCTTCGCGGTCGCCGCCGACGTCACGTTGACCACCGCCGCGTGCCCCCGGTTCGTCGAGTTCGTCGAGGCGGGGGACACCTCGTCGCCGTCGCTGCGCGAGATCGCGGCCGGGTACCTCGACCCGATCCGTGCCGCCGACGTCGACACCCTCGTGCTCGGCTGCACCCACTACCCGCTCATGTCCGCCGCGATCCAGTTCGTCATGGGTCCGGAGGTCACGCTCGTCTCCAGCGCCGAGGAGACCGCGAACGACGTCTACCGCCGGCTCGTGGAGCACGGGCTCGAGCGCACCGCGACCACCGCCCCGACGTACTCGTTCGAGGCGACGGGCGACGACAAGAACGGCTTCATCCGGCTCGCCCGGCGCTTCCTCGGTCCCGAGGTCTCGAGCGTCGGCCACCTCCAGACGGGGGCCATCACGCTGCCCCGCACCGAAAGGACCCCATGACCGACAACCTCCGCGTCGACGGCCGTACCGCCACCGACCACCGTCCCGTCACCATCGAGCGGGGGTGGAGCACGCAGGCCGAGGGCAGCGCGCTCATCTCCTTCGGCAACACCAGGGTGCTCTGCACCGCGTCGTTCACCAACGGCGTGCCCCGCTGGCTCGCCGGCAAGGGCACCGGGTGGGTCACCGCCGAGTACTCGATGCTGCCGCGGTCGACCAACGAGCGCATGCAGCGCGAGTCCATCAAGGGCAAGGTCGGCGGCCGCACGCACGAGATCTCCCGCCTGATCGGGCGTTCGCTCCGCGCGGTCGTCGACACGAAGGCCCTGGGCGAGAACACCCTCGTCATCGACTGCGACGTGCTGCAGGCCGACGGCGGCACCCGCACGGCGTCGATCACGGGCGCCTACGTGGCGATGGCCGACGCGATCGAGTGGGGCCGCGCCAAGGGCTTCATCGCGAAGAAGGCCACCCCGCTCACCGACAGCGTGCAGGCCATCTCGGTCGGCATCGTCAAGGGGGAGCCGATGCTCGACCTGGCCTACACCGAGGACTCCGCAGCGGACACCGACATGAACATCGTCACGACGGGTTCGGGCAAGTTCATCGAGGTGCAGGGCACCGCCGAGCACGCGCCGTTCGACCGGGACGAGCTGAACGTCCTGCTCGACCTCGGCCTGGCCGGCAACCTGTCGCTCGCGGCGATCCAGCGTTCGGTCCTGGGTCTGGCGTGACGTCCCGCGAGGTGGTGCTGGCCACCCACAACCAGGGCAAGGTCGTCGAACTGCGCGAGATCCTCGGGTCGGCGCTGGGCGAGGGTGTCGAACTCGTCGGGTACGACGGTCCCGAGCCGGTCGAGGACGGCGACAGCTACGCAGCGAACGCCCTGATCAAGGCTCGCGCCGCCGTCGCGCACACGGGGCTGCCGGCGCTCGCCGACGACTCCGGGATCGCGGTCGACGCCCTCGGGGGTGCACCGGGCATCCACTCGGCCCGCTACGCCGGCACCCGCTCGGACGCCGACAACATCGCGCTGCTGCTCACGAACCTGCAGGGTGTCGTCGAGCGGACCGCCGCGTTCGTGTGCGCAGCGGCCTTCGTGACGCCCGACGGCCAGGAGCACGTCGTCGAGGCGGTCTGGAACGGCGAGGTGCTGACCGAGCCCGTCGGTGACGGCGGGCACGGTTACGACCCGGTGTTCCGGCCGGACGATGCCGACCGCTCGTCGGCGGAGCTCACCCGCGACGAGAAGAACGCCTTGTCGCACCGCAGCAAGGCGTTCCGGGGCATCGCGCCGATCGTGCGGGAGCACTTCGGCGTCTGAGCGCCGGCGCTCTTTCCGTTCCGCACAACCGAAGTCGCCCCGAACCACGTGATCACGTGGCTCGGGGCGACTTTGGTTGTGCGCCGGTGCGCCGGTGCGCGGGTCCGGCGGTACAGCCGGTGCTGCGGCTAGAGCGTCGGGTCGACCGTCGGGGCCGTGGTGGCCTCGGTCTCGTTCGTGTGCTTCGCCTTGCGGGCGTTGCGCAGGTACGTCAGCGCCATCGGCACGACGGTCACGACGACCGCGGCGAGCAGGATGATGTCGATGTACTCGCGGACGATGTGCGCCACGAAGGGGATGTGCCCGATGAAGTACCCGAGGAACGTCACACCGACGCCCCAGACCACGGCGCCGATCGCGTTGTAGAGCGAGTACTTCTTGTAGTCCATCCGGCCGACACCCGCGGCGATCGGGGCGAAGGTGCGGACGACCGGCACGAAGCGCGCCAGGATCACGGCGAGGGGGCCGAAGCGGTGGAAGAACGCGTTGGTGCGCTCGACGTTCGCCTTCGAGAAGAGCCCGCTGTCCTTGCGTTCGAAGATCGGGGGCCCGGCCTTCTTGCCGATGTAGTACCCGAGCTCACCGCCGAGGAACGCGGCCGCGCCGATCATCAGCGCTGCGACCCAGATCGGGATGCCGCCGATCTCGCCACCGCGGTCGAAGGCGAACAGGCCGGTGATGACCAGCAGGCTGTCGCCCGGGAAGATGAAGCCGATGAGCAGACCGGTCTCGGCGAACACGATCGCGCAGACCACCAGCACGGCGATGGCCCCGAAGTGGTCGAGGATGTACTGCGGATCGAGCCACGGGATCAGGGCGAGTGCGACGGAGTGCATGGTTCTTCCGGTCGTGGAGGCGGGAGTCACGGGGAGGACTCCCGCGGGATGAGGGTACCGCCCGGAAGTGACCGGGCCATCCCTCGCAGGGTTGACCTGCTCGAGGCGTGCGGATGACCGCAACGGTGCGCCTGGGGGACTCGGTGCGGAAGGAGGGACTCGAACCCTCACGCCTGGGGCACAGGAACCTAAATCCTGCGTGTCTACCGATTCCACCACTCCCGCGAGCAGCGGCAGTCTACCGAGCGCGGCGTGCGGGGCGGACGTGCGCCGGGCCTCCAGGCCGTGGGACGCACCGTGCGCGGTCCGCGACCCGGTGCGAGCTTGGCGGCTGGGTGCGGCGCTGTGGGTGCGCACGGTGCGGTCAACGGCGCACGGAGCGGAGGAGCGCGCACGGTGCGCCCTGAAGCGACGATGCGGCAGCGCGACTTCGCCGCCGTTGTCAGCGCAGCGGACGCGGCAGGTACCGGGGGACGTACCGGAGCAGGATGCCCGCGCCGACCAGGCCGAGCACGCCCATCACCCCGCTCGCGACCGCGATGGACGCGACGGCGGTCACACCGGAGATGAGGAGCGGTGCCGCCGCCGACCCGAAGTCACCGGTGAACCGCCAGGCCCCCAGGAACGGTGCCGGGGCGTCGCGCGGTGCGAGGTCCGCGCCGAGCGTCATGAGGATGCCGGAACCGACCCCGTTGGCCAGGGACATGCCCATCGCGATCGCGACGAACCAGCCGACCCGGGCATCCAGGTGGCCGCTCCAGGCGAGCAGGAAGTAGCTGATGCTCAGGCCGAGCATGCAGGGCAGGGCGCTCGCGAGCCGTCCCCACCGGTCCATGATCTGCCCGCTCGTGTAGAACAGCGCGAAGTCGACGGCTCCGGCGATGCCGATCACGAGGGCCGCGGTCGAGTCGTCGAGGCCGACGCTCACCGCCCAGAGCGGCAGGATCACCTGCCGTCCGGCGCGCATCGCTCCGATCAGGCCGGCACCGCTGCCGAGCCGCAGCAGGACCGCCCCGTTCGCGCGGATGGTGCGGAAGAGGCCCTGCGCCTCCTGCTGGACGAACTGCGCGCCGGTGTCGGCGGGCGGTTCGGTCGCGTGGTCGGCCGAGCGCCGGGAGGCCCGTGGCGGCAACCGCAGGCCGCGTGTGCCCGTCGCCGGGTCGCGCAGCACCAGGAGCACGGTCGCCGCCGCCAGGCAGCAGACGACGTGGATCCAGAAGGCGCTGCTGGTGGTGCCGGTCAGGTGGATGACGCCGGCGGCGATGAACGGGCCGACGAAGTAGCCGAAGCGGAAGACGCCGCCCAGGCTCGACAGCGCCCGGGCCCGGATCCGCAGGGGGATCGCGGTGGTCATGTAGGCGTGCCGGGCGAGCGCGAACACCGCGGTGGAAACGCCGACCAGGAACACCCCGAGCGCCAGGACCCAGGCGTTCGCGGCCGTGGTGGCGACGACGAGCCCGACCACCGAGACGAGCGCGGCGCCGATCATCGCGTTCCGCTCACCGATGCGGGCGACGACGATGCCGGACGGCACGTCGCCGATGAGCTCGCCGACCAGGATGAGCGAGGCGACGAAGCCCGCGAACGCCAGGCTGGCGCCGAGGGAGTCAGCCGCGATCGGGATGATCGGGATGATCGCGCCCTCGCCGATCGCGAAGAGCGCGGCGGGCAGGAACCCGGACAGCAGGACGGACCGGAAGTCGAATGAGTCGTTCCCCGTCGTGGCCATCGCCCGACCAACGGTACGCCAGCGGTACCGCTTCGTCGGCGGGTTACCCTGGACGCATGCGTGTTCTTGCGGCGATGAGCGGTGGTGTCGACTCGGCGGTGGCCGCAGCCCGGGCGGTCGACGCCGGCCACGACGTGGTGGGCGTGCACCTGGCCCTGAGCCGGATGCCCGGCACCCTGCGCACCGGCAGCCGCGGATGCTGCACCATCGAGGACTCGATGGACGCCCAGCGCGCCGCGTCGGCACTCGGGATCCCGTACTACGTGTGGGACTTCTCGGCCCGGTTCAAGGAGGACGTCGTCGACGACTTCGTGGCCGAGTACCAGGCCGGCCGCACCCCGAACCCCTGCATGCGCTGCAACGAGCGGATCAAGTTCGCGGCGCTGCTCGAGAAGGCACTCGCCCTGGGGTTCGACGCCGTCGCGACCGGGCACTACGCCTCGATCGTCACCGGTCCGGACGGCTCCCGCGAACTGCACCGGTCGGCCGCGTGGGCGAAGGACCAGTCGTACGTGCTCGGGGTCCTGACGGCCGAGCAGCTGCAGCACGCGATGTTCCCGCTCGGAGCCACCCCGTCGAAGGACGAGGTCCGGGCCGAGGCCGCCGAGCGCGGGCTGACGGTCGCCCAGAAGCCGGACTCGTACGACATCTGCTTCATCCCGGACGGCGACACCCGCGGCTGGCTGGCGGACCGCGTCGGCACCGCCCCCGGCGAGGTCGTCGAGCGCGACGGCACGGTCGTCGGCTCGCACGAGGGCGCCACCGGCTACACCGTCGGACAGCGCCGCGGCCTGGCCCTCGGCCGCCCGGCACCGGACGGCAAGCCCCGGTTCGTGCTCGAGATCCGCCCGAAGGACAACACCGTCGTCGTCGGCCCGAAGGAAGCCCTCGCCGTCACCTCGATGTCCGGCTCGCGGTTCACCTGGGCGGGCACGGCCCCGGCCGACCCTGCGACGCCCTTCGCCTGCGACGTGCAGATCCGCGCGCACGCCGACCCGGTGCCCGCGACCGCCCGGGTGCAGGACGACGTGCTCGTGATCGACGTCGACGAGCCGCTGCACGGGGTCGCTCCCGGGCAGACCGCCGTGGTCTACGTCGGCACGCGCGTGCTCGGCCAGTGCACGATCGACACCACGGTCAGCGCCGTCCCCGTCGACGCCTGACCCCGCCGCTCCCGGGGCGCACGCTCGCTGCACGCCGCGTCGGTGGTGCACGGTAGAACTGATGCCATGAGCGAGACCGACGCGACGTTCGAGACCATCGACCCCGACGGGCTCGACGCCGCCCAGGCCGCGCGCGAGGTCGACCGGTTGCGCGCCCGCGTCAACGAGCTGCGCCACGACTACTACGAGGGCAACGCCTCGCCCCTGTCGGACGCCGACTACGACGCCCTGGTGCACCGCCTCGACGCGATCGAACGGCGGTTCCCGGAACTCCTGACGCCCGACAGCCCGACGCAGACCGTGGGCGGGCAGGCGCAGACGACGCAGTTCGCGCCGGTCGAGCACGCCGAGCGCATGCTCTCGCTCGACAACGTCTTCAGCCCCGACGAGCTCACCGAGTGGGCCCTCAAGGTGCAGCGGGACGCCGGCGCCGAGCGGGTGCGGTTCCTGACCGAGCTGAAGATCGACGGCCTGGCCATCAACCTGCGGTACGAGCACGGTCGGCTCGTCTCGGCCGCCACCCGCGGTGACGGCGTGGTCGGCGAGGACGTCACCGGCAACGTCCGGACGATGGGCACGATCCCGGACCGCCTGTCGGGCACCGGCCACCCGCCCCTGGTCGAGGTGCGGGGCGAGATCTTCTTCCCGGTCGCCGAGTTCGACGAGCTCAACGCGAACCAGCGCGAGGCGGGGGAGCGCGTGTTCGCCAACCCGCGCAACGCCGCCGCCGGGTCCCTCCGCCAGAAGGAAGAGGGCAAGTCCGAGGCGAAGCGTGCCCTGATGGTCGACCGGCTGCGGCGTCTGCGGATGCTCGTGCACGGCATCGGCGCGTGGCCCGTCCGCGAACTCGAGCAGGGCACCGACGTCCGCAGCCAGTCCGAGGTGTACGAGCTCCTGCAGACCTGGGGGCTCCCGACGAGCAGCCACTACCGGGTGTTCGACACCATCGACGAGGTCAACGGCTTCGTCCGGACCACGGGGGAGCGCCGGTCGGCCGTCGAGCACCAGATCGACGGCGTCGTGGTGAAGGTCGACGACCTCGCCCTGCACGAGGAACTCGGGTCGACGTCGCGGGCGCCGCGGTGGGCGATCGCCTACAAGTACCCGCCGGAAGAAGTGCACACGACGCTCACCGACATCGTGGTCAGTGTCGGCCGCACCGGCCGTGCGACCCCGTTCGCGGTGATGGCCCCGGCCGAGGTCGCCGGGTCCGTCGTCCGCCAGGCCACGCTGCACAACCAGCAGGTCGTCAAGGCGAAGGGCGTGCTGATCGGCGACACCGTCGTGCTGCGGAAGGCCGGCGACGTCATCCCCGAGGTGCTCGGCCCGGTGGTCGAGCTCCGTGACGGCTCCGAGCGCGAGTTCGTGATGCCGACGAACTGCCCCGAGTGCGGCACCGAGCTCGCCCCCGCGAAGGAAGGCGACATCGACCTGCGCTGCCCGAATGCGAAGAGCTGCCCGGCGCAGGTGCGCGGCCGGGTCGAGCACATCGCCTCGCGCGGGTCGCTCGACATCGAGGGGCTCGGCGAGGTCGCGGCCGCGGCGCTCACGCAGCCGCTCCGCCCGGAGACCCCACCGCTCGTCACCGAGGCCGGACTGTTCGGCCTGACGATGCAGGACATCGTCCCGATCGAGGTCATCGTCCGCGACGCCGAGACCGGCATGGAGAAGGTCGACGACGACGGCACCCCGAAGCGCGTCACACCGTTCAGCCGGGCGCGCAAGAAGACCGACCCGCCGTTCGACCCCGAGGCACGGGGCGCCGACTACACCGGTGAGCCGAGCCGCTACCCGTCGAAGAACGCGTTCGAGATGCTCGCGAACATCGACGCCGCGAAGACGAAGCCCCTGTGGCGGATCCTGGTCGGCCTGAGCATCCGCCACGTCGGACCCGTCGCCGCCCGAGCCCTGGCGAACCACTTCGGCTCCCTCGACGCGATCCGGTCGGCTTCGCGCGAGGACCTCGCAGCCGTCGACGGGGTGGGCGGCATCATCGCCGACGCCCTGCTCGCCTGGTTCGACGTCGACTGGCACCGCGAGATCATCGACCGCTGGACCGCGGCCGGCGTGCAGTTCACCACCCCGGGCCACCCCGGCCCGGGCGGTGCCGACGTCGAGGGCGGCGTGCTGAGCGGCGTCACCGTCGTCGCGACCGGGTCACTCGAGGGCTACACGCGCGAAGGTGCGCTGGAGGCGATCATCACCGCCGGCGGCAAGGCGGCGTCGAGCGTGAGCAAGAAGACCGACTTCGTGGCCGCCGGTCCGGGTGCCGGTTCGAAGCTCACGAAGGCCGAGCAGCTGGGTGTCCGGATCATCGACGCCGAGCAGTTCCACCTGCTCGTGACCGAGGGGCCGGCGGCGCTCGCCGAACCGGAAGCGCCGACGACCGAGGACTGAGGCCCGAGGACCGAGCGGGATGCCCAGCACGCCCGGTCGCATCCGCTGAGCGCGGCGCGCCGTCGAACGCGCCCAGTTCGGGGGACAAGTTGCATCGCGCATGGATGATCGGCGGACATCTCCATAGACTCGACCGAGCATCACCCGTCGTCTGCAGGGGGACGTCGGGACGGCCTTCCCGGGGGAGACCCGATTGCTGCTCATCGCTGCGGCTCTGCTCACCGCCTCGGTGCACTCGCTCGGAGTGATCGAGGCCCCAGGCATGCCCCCGGCGCCCCAGGTCACGGTCGCCAGCACCGCCGCGACCCGCATCGTCCCGGTCGCGGACCCCGCCGTCGCCACGCTCTCGGCGGTACCGGCGGTACCGGCGGCAGCAGCGGTAGCGGTGTCGCCGTCGTCGTCGAGGTCGACGACGGACGTCGACGACCTCGCCGCCGCGCACGGACGGGCCTTCGTCGAGGACCTCGGTGCACTCGGCGCCGCCGACCTGCGAAGCGCGGCCACCGACCGTCGTGTCGTGGCGACGGTGCAGGACGACCCGCCGCCCGCGCAGACCGTCGCGCAGTGGTGGTCGCACCTGCCGGCCGACGAGCAGGACCGGCTCCGGGTGCACGCACCCGCACTGGTGGGGAACCTCGAGGGCGTGCCGTACGCCGTCCGCGACCAGGCCAACCGCGCGACGCTGACCGCCGGCCTCGCCGACGCCGACCTCGGTGCAGCCCGGGCCGCGATGCTCGGGCAGGTCCGTGACTCCCTGGTGCAGGAGCCGGGCGACCCGCGGCGCTTCCTGGTGGCGCTCGACACCCGGGGTTCCGGGCGTGCGGCGATCAGCATCGGCGACCTCGACACCGCGGCCGACGTCACCGTCGTGGTGCCGGGCATGTTCTTCACGGTCACCGGGCAGATGACCGACTTCACGAACACCGCCAACGACCTGTCCCGCGAGCAGGCCACCCTGGCGCCGCTCGCCGCCACCGGCAACGGGTCGGGTGTCGCCGTCGTCGCGTGGATGGGGTACCGGACGCCGGACCTGTCGAACATCCTGTCGCTCGGGCTCGCACGGACCGGGGCGGAGCGGCTCGAACGGACCGTCGCAGGGCTGCGCGTGATCCGCGCGGGCGACCAACCACGGGTGAACATCGTCGCGCACTCGTACGGTTCGACCACGGCGATGACGGCCCTGGCGTCGGGGCGGATGACCGCCGACACCCTGACCGTGCTCGGGTCGCCGGGCAGTGACGTCCGGACCGCGGACGACCTCGCCGTCGCCACCGGGCAGGTCTTCGTCGGCGGTGCACACAGCGATCCCATCGCGGGCTCCGGGTACTTCGGTACCGACCCGGGTGGAGCGTCGTTCGGGTCGACCGTCCTCGACCTGGCCGGGGGCGCCGACGCGCTGTCGGCCGGTGACGTGTTCCGGCGACCCGTGGGGCACAACGACTACCTCAAGCCGGGCACGGCATCGCTGCACGACGTCGCCCTGATCGGCATCGGACGCGGCGACCTGGTGCGCGAGCAGGTCCGACGCGGGAAGTCGGGTGGTGACGGCATCGTCGGCGCCTCGCCGGACATGTACCTCGTGCGCCCGCAGGACCTGCAGCCCCGTGACTGACCTGCCGTGCCCGACCGCCCCCTGACCGACCGGGCGGACCAGCCGGTCGTGGCGACGCGGTGGGCGTGACCCGATCGTGACCGGCGGCCGACGTGCCGGAGCCGTCGCGTGCCTCCCGGCCGGATCGCTGCGCCCGTGCGGATCGCGACCCGTCCTCGGAACGGGCTGGGTGGCAACCTGAACGCGACCGCAGCCTGCACTCGTTCCAGGGCAGAACCAGTACAGCCCTGCTGCCTACGGTGCCGTCATGCGTGTGGTGCGATGGCCTGGTGCTCTCCTGATGTTCGTGGTGATGTCCGTGCTCGCCGGCATGCTCGTCGCCGTCGCGGTGACCCCGGCGGTCGCCGTCGCGGGAGAGGGGACCTCCGGGGCGGTCTCGTTCTTCGAGGACCTGCCGACCTACCTCGACGTGCAGACCCCGCAGCAGGTGTCGTCCGTGTACGCCGAGAAGGGCGGGAAGCAGGTCAAGATCGCCTCGTTCTACGCCGAGAACCGAACGAACGTGACGGCCGACCAGATGGCGGACACGCTCAAGCAGGCGGCGATCGACACCGAGGACCCGCGCTACTACGACGAGGGCGGCATCGACGTGCTCGGGACGCTCCGCGGCGTCGCCGCGACCGTCGTCGGCGGCGACGTGCAGGGCGGCTCGAGCATCACGCAGCAGTACGTCAAGAACGTGCTGGTGCAGCAGTGCGAGGAGCTCACCGGCACGGACCAGGCCGCCACCGAGAAGAAGGTCGAAGCCTGCTACGAGGACGCGGCCGGCGTCACCCCGCAGCGCAAGCTGCAGGAGATGCGGTACGCCATCGCGGTGAACAAGAAGTACTCGAAGGACGAGATCCTGACCGGGTACCTCAACATCGTCGGGCTCGGCGGGCGGGTCTACGGTGCCGAGGCCGGGGCCGAGTACTACTTCGGCGTGCACGCGAAGGACCTGTCGCTCGTGCAGTCGGCCACGCTCGTCGCGATCCTCAACAACCCGTCGAACCTGCGCATCGACGTGCCGAGCGACAAGGACAACGGCAAGGCCAACGGGTACGAGCTGACGAAGGAGCGCCGCGACTACGTGCTCCGCCGGATGCAGGCGCACGGGTCGATCACGAAGGCGGAGATGACGAAGGCGATCGCGACGCCGGTCACGCCGAAGATCACCGAGACCGCCAACGGGTGCTCGACCGCCGCGACGAACTACGACGCCGGCTACTTCTGCGACTACGTCCGCGACCAGGTGCTGCAGGACTCCGCGTTCGGCAAGACCGCGGCGGCACGCATCGCCACGCTCGACACCAAGGGCCTGCAGATCCACACCTCGCTCGACCTCGACCTGCAGGGTCAGGCACAGTCCGCCCTGTCCACCTACGTGCCGGCCACGATGGCCGGTGTCGACGTCGGCGGCTCGAACGTCACCGTGGAACCCGGCACCGGCAGGATCATGTCGATGGTGCAGAACACCACGTACACGCAGGGCGACAACGCCGGGGCCGGTGCCACGGCGGTGAACTACAGCGCCGACTCCGGGTACGGCAACTCGGGCGGGTTCCAGACCGGCTCGACCTACAAGGTGTTCACCCTGGCCGAGTGGCTCGCCAGCGGGCACACCCTGTCCGACTCGGTCACCACCTCGGAGCACCAGTTCGAGAACGCCGAGTTCACCAACACCTGCAAGAACGTCGCGGGCGGCACCTGGAACGTCGCCAACGCCGAGAGCGTGCCGTCGTCGATGTCGGTCGAGGCTGCGACGGTCGAGTCGATCAACACCGCGTACGCCCAGATGGGCAAGCAGCTCGACCTGTGCAAGATCGCCCAGCTCGCGCAGTCGATGGGCATCCACCGCGCCGACGGCGGTGACCTGACGCAGACGCCGTCCTCGATCCTCGGCGTGAACGAGCTGTCGCCGATCGACCTGGCCGAGGCCTACGCGGGCTTCGCCAACGGCGGCATCGTGTGCACGCCCACCGCGATCGACTCGGTGACCGAGGCGGACGGCACGAAGATCACCCCGACGCCGTCGTCCTGCACGCAGGGCGTCTCGGCGGACGTCGCGGGCACGGTCGACTACGCGCTGCAGGGCGTGCTGTCCGGGTCGGGGACGGCCGCGAGCGCGAACCCCGGGGACAGCGTGGCGAAGTTCGCGAAGACCGGCACCACCGACGGTGACGTGCAGAACTGGCTGGTCGCGTCGTCGACGAAGTACACGAACGCCACCTGGGTCGGCAACGTGCAGGGGAACGTGAGCCTGGCGAACTGGCCGTTCCTGCAGGGCACCACCGGGTACAGCGCGAAGTTCGGGGTCGGGAAGTCGATGATGGCGTACCTGGACCAGACCGTCGGCGGGGGAGCACTGCCCGCACCGAGTCAGGAGATGATCGGGCACGCGAGCAAGTCGTCGTCGTCTTCGTCGTCGGGGTCCTCGTCCGGGCAGGGGACGGCGCAGGACGACCAGGCGACGCCGACGGCTGCGCCAGCCGCTCCGGCTGCGCCCGCTGCGCCCGCTGCACCCGCTGCGCCGGCGCCCGCTGCGACGGTGGCTCCGGCGGCGCCGGCTGCGGGGGACCAGAACGGGAAGTGACCCGCTGACCACCTGGAGGCCCGGTGCCGGTCCGGCGGACCGGCACCGGGCCCCCAGGGGCGTTGTCCACAGTCGCGCCTGCGCGCCCGACGCAGCCAATAGACTGTGGGGCATTCCACGAACCGATCGACGGAGCACCATGCCTGACATCACGAGCGAGCAGGTCGCGCACCTGGCGAACCTCGCACGTATCGCACTCACGCCCGACGAGATCGAGAAGCTGACCGGGGAGCTGTCGCACATCGTCGAGAGCGTCGCCAAGGTCGCCGAGGTCGCGACCCACGACGTCCCGGCGACGAGCCACCCCGTGCCGCTCGGCAACGTCACCCGACCCGACGTGGTCGGGACGACGCTGACGCAGGAGCAGGCGCTCTCCGGGGCGCCCGACTCCGACGGCGAACGGTTCCGCGTGACCGCCATCCTCGGCGAAGAACAGTAGGGCGAAGAACAGTGACTGACGACATCACGAAGCTGAGTGCCGCGGCACTCGCCGACGCCCTCGTGGCGCGCGACGTCTCGAGCGTCGAGGCCACCCAGGCCCACCTCGACCGGATCGCCGCCGTCGACGGCGACGTGCACGCGTTCCTGCACGTCAACCAGAACGCCCTGGCGGTGGCGAAGTCGATCGACTCCCGCCGTGCCGCCGGTGACGACCTCGGCCCGCTCGCCGGTGTGCCGATCGCCGTCAAGGACGTCCTGTGCACGCAGGACATGCCCACGACCGCCGGGTCCAAGATCCTCGAGGGCTGGGTGCCGCCGTACGACGCCACCCCGGTCGCGAAGCTCCGCGCCGCCGGCCTCGTGCCGCTCGGCAAGACCAACATGGACGAGTTCGCGATGGGCTCGACCACCGAGTTCTCGGCGTACGGTCCGACCCGCAACCCGTGGGACCTCGACCGGATCCCCGGCGGGTCCGGCGGTGGCTCGGCCGCCGCGGTCGCCGCGCACGAAGCACCCTTCGCCCTCGGTTCGGACACGGGTGGCTCGATCCGCCAGCCCGGTGCCGTGACGGGCACGGTCGGCGTGAAGCCGACCTACGGCGGCGTGAGCCGCTACGGCGCCATCGCGCTGGCGTCCAGCCTCGACCAGATCGGGCCGGTGTCCCGCACCGTCCTCGACGCCGCGCTCCTGCACGACGTCATCGGTGGGCACGACCCGAAGGACTCCACGTCCATCCCGGACGCCTGGCCCTCGATGGCCGCCGCCGCACGCGAAGGGCTGCAGGCGGACACGCTCCGCGGCCTGCGCGTCGGCGTGGTGAAGGAACTCGCCGGGGGCGACGGGTTCCAGGCCGGTGTCACCCAGCGCTTCCAGGAGACGGTCGCGCTGCTCGAGTCGGCCGGTGCGGTCGTCGTCGAGATCGACGCCCCGTCGTTCGCGTACGCGATCAGTGCGTACTACCTGATCCTCCCGGCCGAGGCGTCGTCGAACCTCGCCAAGTTCGACTCGGTGCGCTTCGGCCTCCGGGTCACGCCCGAGAACGGCGCCACCGTCGAGGACGTCATGGCCGCCACGCGTGAAGCCGGCTTCGGACCCGAGGTCAAGCGGCGCATCATCCTCGGCACCTACGCCCTGAGCGCCGGCTACTACGACGCCTACTACGGCTCGGCGCAGAAGGTCCGCACGCTCGTGCAGCGGGACTTCCAGGCCGCCTTCGAGCAGGTCGACCTGCTCGTCAGCCCGTCGGCGCCGACGACCGCGTTCCCGATCGGTGAGCGCATCGACGACCCGCTGGCGATGTACCTCAACGACCTCACCACGATCCCGGCGAACCTCGCCGGTGTCCCCGGCATGAGCATCCCGAACGGCCTCGCGCCCGAGGACGGCCTGCCCGTCGGCGTGCAGCTGATGGCGCCCCAGCGGGAGGACGCCCGGCTCTACCGCTACGGTGCCGCCCTCGAGCGTCTGCTCGAACAGCAGTGGGGCGCGCCGCTCATCGCGTCCGTCCCGGACCTCGACCAGAGTCAGCAGTCCGCTGCGCAGGAAGGTGTGATCTGATGGCGCAGAAGGACGCGCTGATGGACTTCGACGAGGCGCTCGAGCGCTACGAGCCGGTGCTCGGCTTCGAGGTCCACGTCGAACTCGCGACGAAGACCAAGATGTTCTCGGACGCCCCGAACTTCTTCGGCGGCGAGCCCAACACGAACGTCACCCCGGTCGACCTCGGGCTGCCCGGGTCGCTGCCGGTCGTGAACGCACAGGCCGTGCGGTACTCGATCCAGCTCGGGCTCGCGCTCGGCTGCTCGATCGCCGAGTCCTCGCGGTTCGCCCGGAAGAACTACTTCTACCCGGACAACCCGAAGAACTACCAGGTCTCGCAGTACGACGAGCCCATCGCCTACGAGGGCGAGGTCGAGGTCGAGCTCGCCGACGGCACGATCTACAACATCCCGATCGAGCGGGCCCACATGGAAGAGGACGCCGGCAAGCTGACGCACGTCGGTGGTGCCACCGGCCGCATCCAGGGCGCCGAGTACTCGCTCGTCGACTACAACCGTGCCGGCGTGCCCCTGGTCGAGATCGTCACGAAGCCGATCTTCGGCGCCGAGCACCGTGCCCCCGAGCTCGGAGCCGCCTACGTGCAGGTCATCCGCGACCTCGTCCGGGCGCTCGGTGTCTCCGAGGCACGCATGGAGCGCGGCAACCTGCGGTGCGACGCGAACATCTCGCTGCGCCCCCGCGGGCAGGAGAAGCTCGGCACCCGCACCGAGACCAAGAACGTCAACTCGTTCCGCGCCGTCGAGCGTGCGATCCGCTACGAGATCCAGCGTCAGGCCGCGATCCTCGCCGCCGGTGGCACGATCACGCAGGAGACCCGCCACTGGCACGAGGACACCGGTCGCACGTCGGCCGGTCGCCCCAAGTCGGACGCCGACGACTACCGGTACTTCCCGGAGCCCGACCTGCTGCCCGTCGTGCCGGACCCGGCCGTCATCGCGGAGCTCCGTGCTTCGCTGCCCGAGGCCCCCGTCGCACGCCGCCGTCGCCTGAAGGGTGACTGGGGCTTCGCCGACCTGGAGTTCCAGGACGTCGTCAACGGCGGCCTGCTCGACGAGGTCGAGGGAACCGTCGCCGCCGGCGCCGCACCCCAGGCCGCCCGCAAGTGGTGGACCGGTGAGATCAGCCGCGTCGCCAACGCGCAGGACGCAGCCCCCGGTGACCTGGTGTCGCCGAAGCACGTCGCCGAGGTCATCGCGCTCGTCGAGTCCGGCGACCTGACCGACCGTCTGGCACGCCAGGTGCTCGAGGGCGTCATCGCGGGCGAGGGCTCGCCGGCGCAGGTCGTCGAGGCCCGCGGGCTCAAGGTCGTCTCGGACGACTCCGCCCTGACGGCCGCGGTCGACGAAGCACTCGCGGCGCAGCCCGACGTGCTGGCGAAGATCAAGGACGGCAAGGTCCAGGCAGCCGGCGCGATCATCGGTGCGGTCATGAAGGCCATGAAGGGCCAGGCCGACGCCGCCCGCGTGCGGGAACTCGTGCTGGAGCGCGCACAGCAGTCGTAGGCAGTCCCACCTCGCAAGGGCACGGCACCGGTCGGTGCCGTGCCCTTGCGTGCGTCCCGGTCGCCGTGTGCATCCTGGGGACACGTCAGCGATCCGGTGACAGGATGAGTCGTGTCCGCAACGATCCGCGCCATCGGAACCGCCGTCCCCGAGACGACCCTCGACCAGCCCAGGGTGCGTGACCTGTTCTCCGCCCAACCCGACCTCGGGCGGCTCGGCAAACGGCTCGTCCCCGCCGCGTTCGACGGGTCGGCGGTCGACCAGCGGCACACCGTCCTCGAGGAACTCGACTCCGCACGTGCCGGTGGTGCGTTCCGTGACGACGACGGCACCCTGCGGTCGCCGTCCACCGGTTCACGCAACGACCGGTACCGCGAACTCGCCCCGCCGCTGTTCGTCGCCGCCGCCCGCGACGCCGTGGAACGCGCCGGCATCGCGCCGGAGGCCGTCACGCACCTGGTGACCGTGTCGTGCACCGGGTTCACGCAGCCCGGGCCCGACATCGACGTCGTCGAGCAGCTCGGGCTCCCCGGAGGCGTCTTCCGGCACCACATCGGCTTCATGGGGTGCTGTGCGGCGTTCCCCGCGCTGCGGATCGCCGCGGCGTTCGTCGACCAGGACCCGGACGCCGTCGTGCTCGTGGTCTGCGGCGAACTCTGCACCCTGCACGTCCGCGCCTCGAACGACCCCGACCAGATCGTCGCGAACAGCGTCTTCGGCGACGGTGCGGCCGCCGCGGTGATCGCCCGCGACGGAGCCGGTCTGCGCTTCGACGACTTCACGACGGCCGTGGTGCCCGAGGGAGCGTCCGAGATGGCGTGGAACATCGGGGACGAGGGTTTCGAGATGGTCCTGTCCACCGCCGTGCCGAAGCTCGTCGGCCTGCACGTCCCGAGCGCCGTGCAACCGCTGCTGGCCGGCGGGCCCGCCTCGGACGTGCCGGTGTGGGCGGTCCACCCGGGCGGCCGAGCCATCCTCGACCGCACCCAGGAGTCGCTCGGCCTGCCGGACAGTGCGATGGAGTCGAGCCGGCGGGTGCTGCGCGAACACGGCAACATGTCGAGTGCCACCGTGCTCTTCGTCCTGCGCGACGCCGTCGACGCCGGCCTCGAGGACGGCAGCGCCGTCGTCGCGCTCGCCTTCGGCCCCGGACTGACGGTGGAGAGTGCGCGGCTCACCGCTGTGCGGACCGAGGCGTCGCCCGCGGCAGAACCCACGGCGGAACCCGAGGCATTGCCCGCGGCGGAACCCGCGGTCGCAGCCAACCGCGTCCCCGTCGCGACCACGGGCGCGGCGTGAGCCGTCAGAGCGGCGGCACCACGGGCCTCCCGGCCGTCGACCTGCGCACCCGCGCGCTCGACCTGACCGAACTGATGGACGACCCGGACTGCGACCCGCGTGCGCTCGCGCGCACGTTCCGGCGCTTCGCGGTCGTGAACGCGCTCGTGAGTGGTTGGCGTGCGGCCTGGCGCTCGCACGTCGTGCCGGCCCTGCCCGCCAGCGGCCGCGGCCGGGTGCTCGACCTGGGGTGCGGCGGCGGCGACCTGGCGCGCTCGCTGGTGCGCTGGGCGGCGAGCGACGGCTTCGACCTCGAGGTCGTCGGGGTCGACCCGGACGAACGCGCCATCGCCGCGGCGAGGCGGTCGTCGCCGACCGGTGTGACGTTCCGGCAGCAGTCGAGCGGCGACCTCGTCGCGGCTGGTGAGCGGTTCGACGTCGTCGTGTCGAACCACGTGCTGCACCACCTGGGTGACGAGGAGCGGCGGGGTTTCCTGGCCGACTCCGAACTGCTCGCGAGCGGGCGCAGCCTGCACTCCGACATCCGGCGGTCGCCGGCGGCCTACCGGGCGTACGCGCTGGCGTCACCGCTCGTGGGGGCGGGGACGTTCATCCGGGTCGACGGCCTGCGGTCGATCCGCCGGAGCTTCACCGTGCCCGAACTCCGCGACGTGCTGCCCGGCGGGTGGCGGGCCGAGGCGGCTGCACCGCACCGGGTGCTGGCGATCCGCGACGCCTGAGCGGGCGTCCGCTGCCCGACGCGACCAGATGACGGACGGGAGGCCCGTGGCGACGCCGCCACGGGCCTCCCGTCCGTCTGCCGCTGCGTCCACGACGCGCGCCGCTACGGCCGCAGCAGCACCTTGATGGCCCGGCGCTCGTCCATCGCGCGGTAGGCCTCGGCGGCCTCGTCGAGCGGCAGCTCCAGGTCGAAGACGCGACCGGGGTCGATCGCGCCGGACAGCACGTCGGGCAGCAGCTCGGGGATGTACTTCCGGGCCGGGGCCATGCCGCCCGCGATGGCGATGTTCGTGTCGAACAGGTAGCGCGTGCCGATCGTCGGCACCCCGTGCGGGACCCCGACGAAGCCGACGTTGCCACCGGCGCGCACCGAGTGCAGTGCCTGGTCCATGCTCTCCTCGGTGCCGACGGCCTCGACTGCGCAGTCGGCCAGGTCGCCGGCCAGGAGCTCCCGGACGGCATCGACGCCCTCGGCACCACGGGCGGCCACGACGTCGGTCGCGCCGAACTCGCGGGCGAGCGCCTGGCGGTCGGCGTGCCGGCTCATCGCGATGATGCGCTCCGCACCGAGCCGCTTCGAGGCGAGCACGGCGGACAGGCCCACCGCGCCGTCGCCGACCACGACGACGGTCTTGCCGGGGCCGACCGCTGCCGACACGGCGGCGTGGTGCCCCGTCGAGAAGACGTCGGACAGGGTGAGCAGCGACGGCACCAGGGCCGGGTCGACCGGGCCGGGGACCACGACGAGCGTGGCGTCGGCGTCCGGGATCCGCACGTACTCGGCCTGTGCACCACCGACGGGGTCGCCGTATGCGTCCGTGCTGCCGAAGCCGGACAGGTGGTCGCAGCCGGTGGTCATGCCGTTGCGGCAGGCCTGGCAGGTGCCGTCGTTCATGGTGAAGGGGGAGATGACGAAGTCGCCCTCGTGCAGGCCGGTGACGTCATCACCGACGGCGACGACCTCGCCGACGAGCTCGTGGCCGATCGGCCGCGGCTGCTTCGTCTCGGTGACGCCGCGGTAGGGCCAGAGGTCCGATCCGCAGACACAGGCCGCGAGGACCTTGACGACGACGTCCTTGCCGGACAGGAGCCCGGGTCGGTCGCGCTCCTCGACGCGGATGTCGTTCGGGGCGTGGATGATCGCTGCGCGCACGGGCGGGCCTTCCGTCGAGATGATGGGGAACCGGCGCGGTCGACGTCGTCCGGGCCGTCGTCGACAGTACCCTCGTGCGGGTGGACGACGACCGGTACGGCGGCGATGTGCTCTCGGGGGACTGGCGCTCGCGCGGAGTGAAGAAGGTGCGGCAGGTGCCGCTCGAACGGGACATGGTGCTCGAGGACCCGGACTCCGGGTGGGCCGGTGCCGTGGTGGGGCTCGAGGCGGGCAACATCGCGCTCGAGGACTGGAAGGGCCGCACACGCTCCTTCCCCTTCACCGGGCAGTTCCTGCTCGAGGGCGAACTGGTGACGCTGGGGCGGCCGTCGGCGCCGGTCGGGCGGTCGGCCGGGGCTGGTGCTGCTGGTACCGCTGGCCGCGCGGGTGCTGCTGGTTCCGTCGGTGCCGTGCACGCGGACTGGAGGCCCGGGGGCGCGCCCGCCGTGCGGCAGGCGTCCGACGGTGGTCGGCTCCGCACCGCGTCCGGATCGTTCGCCGTGGAGTCGCAGCGTGCTCGGGTGGCGCTCCCCAGCCGCATCATGGTCGAGGGCAAGCACGACGCGGAACTCGTCGAGAAGGTCTGGGGCGCCGACCTGCGCGTCGAGGGCGTCGTGGTCGAGGAGCTCTCCGGCGTCGACAACCTGGCCGCCGTGCTCGACGAGTTCCAGCCGACGCGGGAGCGCCGGGTCGGGGTTCTGGTCGACCACCTGGTGCCCGGGTCGAAGGAGTCCCGCTTCGCCGACGCCGTCATGCGTGGCGAGTGGGGAGCGCACGTGCTCGTCGTCGGGCACCCGTTCGTCGACGTCTGGCAATCGGTCAAGCCGGCGCGGGTCGGGCTGCGGGCGTGGCCGACGATCCCGCGCTCGATCGAGTGGAAGGCGGGCATCTGCCAGGCGCTCGGCTGGCCGCACGCCGAGCAGGCCGACATCGCTCGGGCATGGCAGCGGATCCTCGGGCAGGTGCGCACCTTCGCCGACCTCGAGCCGGAGCTGCTCGGCCGTGTCGAGGAGCTGATCGACTTCGTGACGGAACCACAGGCCTGAGAACCGGTGGATTGCCCGACCGGCGCGGTGCGCCGGGGGTGATCCGCGCCTCCAGGCCTACTGTTGAGGGATGGACGGCATCGACGGTCGCGTGCGGGGCGCGGTCGACGTGTGGCTGCGCTGGCTGCCGCGCTGGCAGATCGGTACCGCCCGCCCGCGCACGCGCATCTGCCGGAAGTGCACCGGGTCCCCGATCGCCGCGGCCGCGGGGTTCGGACCCGACGTGCCGCACGCCGTCCAGCACGCGCTGATCGGGCGGATCTCGACGATCGTCGAGGACGCCGTCGACGACTACACGGCGAAGAACCTGCCGCTGCTGCAGCGTGAACTCGAGCGGGCGGCGGCCCGGAAGCGGCACGCGGGGTACCAGCCGGCCGAGGGGTTGTCGCCGGAGTTCCAGGGCCTCGACGTGGACCCCGAGCCGTCGCCGGGGTCGCCGTTCCTGTTCACGCTCGGCGAGCTGGCCGGCACCGGTGCAGGGGAGCAGACGCCGCGCGAGCCGTTGTCCGACGAGGCGAAGGCCGCGCTCCGACACGAGATCGCGCTGTCCGACGAGTGTGCGCGGTCGACCGGTACCGCGGTGTGCCTGGCGCTCATCGACCACCGGCCGCGGATCGCCGAGGCCGTCGAACGGCTCGTGGAGCCGCAGATCGAGGCGCTGGTGTCGGACATGTTCCGCGGGTTCGACGGGCCGGAGGACGGCCCGCGCAGCGGGTTGTTCTAGGCGCGGGCGGGCGGGCGCTCGCTTCTGCGGGTGCGGCTGCGGCCGTGGGTGCGGCCGTGGGTCGAAGCCGCACGGTGCTGTCTGTGTCGGCCCGTGCGAGGTTGCCCGCTCGGTGCACGCTTGTAGCGCCGCACCGAGCCATCACGGTGGTACCGCTTGACGAACCTCGCACCGTGCGTGCTTCTCGAGCCTCGCACCGCATCACGAATCGTGCTCGGTTTGAGCGACCTCGCATCGTGCGCGAGGCCCGGAGCCTGCACGGGTTGAGTCGACGCGCACCGTGCGAGGTCGGCGGGTCGGCGTCAGCGGGGGAGCAGGGTGCGGCCGGGGATCACGGTGCCGCGCAGTGAGCGGTGCTCGACCGGGCGCGTGGGGTCGTCGATGCGGCCGATGACGAGATCGATGGCCTCGCGGCCGATGCGCTCGATCGGTTGCTCGAGGGTCGTGAAGCCGATCCAGTCGCTCGCCAGCGGGTACACGCCGTCGAACCCGGTGACGGAGAGGTCGCGCGGGACCTCGACGCCCCGGCGGGCGAGCGCCTCGCACACGTCGAGCATCAGCCGGTCGGTCGGGCACATCACCGCGGTCACGCCCGACTCCTGCACGGCGTCCACCAGGTCGGCGGCGAGGTCGTCGGGTGGCCGCACGAAGCTCGCGTCGATGTCGATCACCCGGACGCCACGTGCTCGGAGCCGCTCGAGCATCGCCGAGGATCGCGCGTGCTGCGTGATCGCGTTGTCGAGCGGGACGGTGAACACCACGGCTGTGGTGTGGCCGGCATCGGCGACGGCATCCGCGATGGAAGCCCCACCGTCGACCTCGTCGCAGTAGACGCTCGAGAGCGCCGGGTGCAGCTCGGGCCGACCGGCGACGACGGTGGCGATCCGGGCCGCGAACTCGGCGATGTCGGCGGACGGCATCAGGCCGCTGCACACGACGAGGCCGTCGACGCGCATCGACACGAGTGCGGCGAGGGCGGACTTCTCGTCCTCGACCCGACCGACGCCCGTCGTGGTGACGACGCGGTAGCCGAGCTCCGATGCTCGGCGCTCCATCACGGCGTGCAGTGCGGTGTAGACCATGGACGAGGCGTCCCGGACGAGCATCCCGATCGTGTTCGTGCGCCCGCTGACCAGCCCCCGAGCCATCGCGTTCGCGACGTACCCGAGCTCGGCTGCCGCTCGTTCGACGCGTTCGCGGGTCTCGTTCGAGAACCGTCCGGTCCCGGAGAGCACGCGGCTCACCGCCGACTTCGAGACCCCCGCACGTGCGGCGACGTCGAGGATCGTCGGCTGGGAACCGCGGCTGCCGTTCACGCGTCGGACGCTGCGGCGTCCCGTCGCGACCGCGACGCGGTGAACCGGAGCACGCCGCGGGCGATCGCGCGCCAGCCGAGCAGGAACACCCCGAGCACGATCGTCGCGACGATGACGAACGAGATCGGCAGCGGGTTGCCGTCGACGTCACCCTGGCCGGTGGCGACGCGGATGGCCAGACCGACGAAGACCGTGAGGATCCAGACCACGATGCCGGTCGGCCAGAAGCGCAGCGGTCGAGCCCAGGCCCCGCTCGTCACGTACCCGATCGCCCAACCGGCCAGGAACGGGTACGCGGTGGTCCAGAGCGCCAGCGCCGTGTTGGCCTCACCGTGCGACGAGCGCCCGATGAGTGCGAAGACGACGATGAGGACGACGTCGATGACGGCTGCGAGCCAACCCCAGGTGCGTGCGTTCACCCGCTCATTCTCGCAGGCCCCGGGCTGCTCGCTCATTCCTCCACAAGGTGCTCGGCGCGGCTGGTCCTCCACAGCAGTCCCCTGCGGTGCTGCTCCGAAGGCGGACGATCCGGAGCATCTCGAGTATGTCGATGAACCTCAAGCTCGCACCGGTCCCCGAAGTCCTCACGTTCCGAACGTCCGCCCAGCGCCCTGACGAGTCCGATGTCATCAGACGTCGGGCCGCTGCGGGGGAGCTCACCCGGGTAGCACGCGGGCTGTACGTGGAGTCGGCGGGATGGACCGCACTCCGCCCCAGTGAGCAGCACCACCTCCGGCTACGCTCGTTCGCCGACCGGATCCGCCCCGGAGACCTGATCTCACACGTCTCCGCCGCCGTCGTCTTCGGTGTGCCCCTGCTCACCCCGCCACCGACACGGATCCACGTGACCTCGCGCGGAGCCGACCGGCGCACCACGAACGCGACCTTCGTGGTGCACGCCGACCTCGACGCCGAACGGAACGAGCGTCCGGTCGCCACGCCCGACGGACTGCTGTTGTGCGGACTCGATCGGCTGGCGACCGACCTCGCACTCACACTGCCGTTCACCGACGCAGTCGTGTCCCTCGATGCGCTCCTCCGGCGCGAGGTCGAGCGCGAAGACGTCCGGTCGGCGATCGAGCGGCGCGGGCAGAAAGGACGACGTCGCGCACTCCGGGCGATCGGGTTCGCCGATGCCGCATCGGACTCACCGGGGGAGTCGTACGCACGAGCACGGTTCGACCAGTTCGGGACACCACCGCCGGTCCTCCAGCACCGCTTCCGGGCGCTCGGCGAGCCGGACATCGTCGTGGACTTCTGGTTCCCGGATGCCGGGGTCGTGGTCGAGTTCGACGGAGCCGTGAAGTACCGGAGCGGTGCGTACCTGCGGGGACGGACGCCGGAGGAAGCGCTGTTCGACGAGAAGATCCGGGAAGACCGGCTCCGCGCGTTCCCCGAGGTGCGGACCGTGGTGCGGCTCACCTGGTCGGACCTGCGCAACGAGTGGGTCCTCCGCGCGAAGCTCCGCCAGGCCGGAGTCCGCATGTCGCGCTGAGGGGTATCAGTCACGCACCGTGCGAGATCGTTCGGCCTCTTGCCAGTGCGCACGGTGCGCGGTTCGTCGCCAACCGCGGACCTGGCTGCTCGGCGCGGGGTCATCGGCAGCGAACGGGGCCGCGCACCGTGCATCCTTCGCCGTTCGGGGGCGAGCATCTCGCTCGGTGCAGGGTTGCAGCCGGGCACGGAGCCGTCAACCTCGCACGGGTCGGCGGAACTCGCACCGTGCGCCACTCACCGCTCCGGCCGCACAGCATCGCGGTCGCACCAGAGCGAGACGCGCACGCGCCCGCGCCGCCCGCACCCGGAGTTCACCCGGCGGCGACGCCGGAGGCACCCGGAGTTCACCCGGCAGCGCCACACTCGACCCCGGCGCGGGAACGTTCCCACACTGCCCGTTCGCACAGCCCCGCACACCCCACCCCGCACGACCCCACCGCACCACCACGGAACAGGGAGAACCCACGTGAAGACCCGAGTCCTCGCCGGCCTCGCCATCGCGGCAGCCGCGACCGTCGCACTCTCCGGCTGCGTCCAGAGCGCCAACGCCTCGAACGCCGCAGACACCAGCGGCGGCAGCACGAACCTCACCGTGTTCATCAGCGGCGACACCAACGTCCAGGACCTCTGGGACAAGTCGCTCATCCCCGCCTTCGAGAAGGCGAACCCGAAGATCCACGTCAGCACGAGCATCGACCTGCACGGCGAGCACGACGCCCAGACCCAGGCGAACCTCGCCACCGCGGTCAAGGCCGGCAAGTCCGTCGCGTACGACCTCGTCGACGCCGGGTTCGTCACCACCGCCGGCAAGGCCGGGCTGATGGCGAAGGTCGGCGACAGCACGATCCCGAACCTGAAGGACGTCCCGGACGCCACGAAGCAGCAGGGCGGCGACAGCGCCATCCCGTACCGCGCCTCGAGCGTGCTGCTGGCGTACGACGCGAAGAAGGTCACGGACCCGCCGAAGACCCTCGACGACCTGCTCGCCTGGATCAAGGCCAACCCGGGCGAGTTCGCCTACAACTCCCCGTCGTCCGGCGGTTCGGGTGGCTCGTTCGTGGCCACGGTGCTCGCGAAGTACCTGACGCCCGCCGAGCAGGAGACGATGCAGACGAAGTACGACAAGTCGCTCGAGTCGAAGTGGGACAAGGGCTTCGCGGCCCTGAAGGACCTCGGCCCGTCGACGTACCAGAAGGGCGTCTACCCGAACGGCAACGACCAGGTCGTGCAGCTGCTCGGCAGTGGCCAGATCGCGATGGCCCCGGTCTGGAGCGACCAGTTCATCACCTCGCAGAAGACCGGCATCATCCCGAAGACCACCAAGGCCGTGCAGATCGACGACCCGTCGTTCACCGGAAGCGCGAGCTTCCTCGGCATCCCCAAGACCGAGCCGAAGGCCAAGAAGGCGGCAGCCGAGAAGCTCGCCGACTTCGTGCTGAGCTCGAAGGGGCAGCAGCTCGTCGCGAGCGCCGTCTCCGGCTACCCGGTGATCCCGCTCGACAGCCTGCCGGCGTCGGTCGCCGAGCAGTTCGCCGACGCGAACCCCTCGCAGCTCCGCCTCGGGTTCCAGAGCGACTTCGCCGCCGACATGAACGCGGCGTGGGACGCGAAGGTCCCGCAGTGACCCAGACCGTCCAGGAAGGCCCGGCAACCGGCCGGGAGGCCCGTGGCGACTCCGCCGCGGGCCTCCCGCCCGTCCCGCCCCACGCCCAGGGCCCGGCGCACCCCGCCAGCGGGCGCACGACGCAGGAGCGGCTGGCCCGCCGCAGGCGGTGGCAGGGCCTCGCCCTCGTCGCCGCCCCGGTGCTGGTCGTCGTCCTGTTCGTCGGCGTCCCGGTGGTGAACGCCGCCCTGTTCAGCCTCGGGTTCACCGGTGGCCTGAACCAGGCGCTCGCCGACATCGGTGGCGACACCGTGCGCGGTTTCTCGTTCGCGGTCTACGCCACCCTGCTCGGCAACGCCACGTTCCTGCGTGACCTGGTCGCGACCCTCGGCGTCACCGCACTGTCGACCGGCCTGACCGTGGGGCTCGCGGTCGTCGTCGCGGTGATCCTGCGGCTCCGCGGAGGCTTCCTCGGCAAGACCCTCAGTGTCCTGGCCGTGGTGCCGATCTTCGTGCCGGTGGTCATCGCGAGCTGGTCGATCCTGACCTTCACCGACGCGCAGGGGTTCCTCCGGAGCCTCGGTGCCCAGTTCGGCCTCGACGTCCCGGTGTGGGGCTACACCCTCGTCGCCGTGGTGTTCGGCAGCGTCTGGACCAGCCTGCCGTTCGCGGTGCTCATGATCGCCGGGGCGCTGCAGGGCACCCCGGACGCACTGGTCGAGGCCGCGAAGGACGCCGGGGCGAGCACCTGGCGCGTCGTCTGGCAGGTGCTCCTGCCGATGGCCGCGACCCCGCTCGTCATCGCGACGACGTTCACCGTGATCGGGGTCCTCGGTTCGTTCACCGTGCCGTACTTCACCGGTCCGAACGCGCCGACGATGCTCGGCGTCGACATCTCGAAGTACTTCCAGGCCTACAACCGTCCGCAGCAGTCGACGGCGATGGCGTTCATCGTGTTCGCGTTCGCCGCGGCCGCGAGCGTCTTCTACCTCCGCTCGACGGTCCGCTCGAACGCGGGCGAGCTCGACAAGAAGCGTCAGGAGCAGCAGTGATCAAGCGTCTGACCGGCAACGCCCTCGTCTGGGCGACCGCGATCGTGCTGGCCGTGTTCATCCTCGGGCCGCTCGTCTGGCTGGCCGCCCGTGCCTTCGCCACGACGTGGACCTACCCGAACCTGCTGCCCGACGGCTGGACCCTGCAGTGGTGGGGCACCGTGTTCGAGGACCGCAGCCTGGCCGTCGCGGTGCAGAACTCGCTCGTCCTCGCCCCGCTCACGGTCCTCATCGCCGCCGTGGTCTGCCTGCCCGCCGCGTGGGCGATCAGCCGCATCGAGTTCCCGGGGCGGCGGCTCGTGCTCGTCGGACTGTTCGCCACGAACGCGTTCCCGAAGATGGGCCTCTTCGTCACGATGTCGGCGATGTTCACCGCGCTGAACCTCATGAACACGGTCACCGGCATCCTGATCGTCCACGTCCTGGGCTGCGTCGTGTTCATGACGTGGTTGCCCGCCGCAGCCTTGTCGGCCGTGCCGCGGTCCCTCGAAGAAGCCGCCCGCGATGCCGGGGCGAGCCGCTGGCGCACCTTCTGGAAGGTGACGTTCCCGATCGCCTGGCCCGGGATCCTCGTCGCGATGGTGATGTCGTTCCTGGCGTCCTTCGACGAGGCGCAGGGCACGTACCTGGTCGGCGCCCCGACGTACATGACGATGCCGACGGCGATGTACTCGCTCGTCCTGAACTCCCCACGCCAGGTCTCGGCGGTGTTCGCGATCGCGTTGAGCATCCCGTCCGTGGTCCTGCTGCTGCTCGCCCGGAAGCACATCATGGGCGGCCGCCTGGCGGACGGCTTCCAGATCCGATGACCCACACCAGCACGAAAGGCGACCAGATGACGGACAAGGCGCTCGTCGCGGAACGCACACCGGGCCTCCAGGCCGACGGCAGCACGACGGACCGGACCCGCTCCGGCGGACTCACCATCCGCGGACTGCGCAAGACGCTCGGCGGACGCGACGTCGTCGCCGGCATCGACCTCGACGTCGCGAAGGGCGAGCTCGTCTCGCTCCTCGGCCCGTCCGGTTGCGGCAAGACCACGACGCTCCGCATGGTGGCGGGGTTCCTGCCCGCCGACGGCGGCGTCGTGACCATGGGGGACCGCGACGTCACGTCGCTCGGACCGGAGCGCCGGCCGAGCGCAATGGTGTTCCAGAACTACGCGCTCTGGCCGCACATGACGGTGACGCAGAACGTCGCGTTCCCGCTGCGGACCCGACGGGTGCCGAAGCAGCGGGTCGCCGAGCGGGTGCGCGACGCGCTCGAGCTCGTCGGCCTGGGCCACCACGCCGGCTCGAAGCCGACCGCGATCTCGGGCGGTGAGCAGCAGCGCGTCGCCCTGGCCCGCGCCATCGTGCAGGAGCCGGACGTCCTGCTCCTCGACGAACCGCTGTCGAACCTCGACGCGAAGCTCCGCGTGAGCGTGCGCGACGAGATCCGCCTCATCCAGCAGCGCCTCGGCATCACGACCGTGATCGTCACGCACGACCAGGACGAAGCGCTCAGCATCTCCGACCGGATCGCCGTCATGCACGACGGCCGGATCGAGCAGATCGCGACCCCGACGGAGCTCTACGCCCGCCCCGCCACGAGCTTCGTCGCGTCGTTCATCGGGTCGACGAGCGTCGTCACCGGCCGGTTCCTCGCCGGCACGTCGGTCAGCCCGACGGCGGCCGACACGGTGGTGATCCGCCCCGAGCAGGTCGTGCTCACCGACGACTCGCCGATCCGCGCGACGGTCGCGCGGGTGCTCATGCGCGGGCACTTCGCCGAGGTCGTGCTCAGCACCGACGGCGCAGAACTCCGCGCCTACGTCACCGGGCCGCCGCCGGCGGTCGGCACCGAGACCGGGGTGCGCCTGGGCGAGGTGCTCGTCCACCGCGACGGCGTGCTGCTCGAGGTCGTCCGATGAGCGCGGGGGTCCCGACGTCGACGGTCTCCGCTGCGGCTGCGGTCGACCGTGTGGTCTCGACCAGCCCGGACGCCAGGCCCGGCGTGCGTCCGCCACGCCTCGTCGCCCACCGCGGTGCGCCGCGCGTCCGGCGTGAGAACACCCTGCCCGCCATCGCGGTCGCCGAGGCGCTCGGCGCCGAGGTCATCGAGGTCGACGTCCGTCGCACCGCCGACGGCGTCGCCGTCCTGCTGCACGACGAGACCCTCGGCCGGATGTGGGGCGACGCCCGCCGGGTGTCCGACGTCGACTGGTGCGACGTCGCCCGGCTCGGCAACGGCCTCGACCGGATCCCACGGCTCGACGGCGCACTCGAACGGCTCGACGGCTGCCGGTCCACCCTGCTCGTCGACCTGACCGACGCCGAGGACGCCCTGGTCGCCGCCCGCACCGTCGCGGGCTTCACCGGCTCCACCGCGGTGGCCTGGTGCGGGGCGCCGGCGGCGATGGCGGCCGTCCGCTCCGTGCTGCCCGACGCCGACGTCTGGCTGGCGTGGGAATCGCTCGACCCGCCCGTCGCCGCGGACCTCGAGGCGCTCGACCCGTCGACGCTCAACCTCGACGTCGCGTTCCTCACCCCGCGCACCGTCGAGGTCGCGCACGCCCTGGGTCTGCGCGTCGCCGTCTGGACCATCGACGACGTCGAGCCCGCGATCTGGGCAGCCCGGCTCGGTGTCGACTCGATCACCACGAACGACGTCGGGTCCATCGGAGCAGCCCTGTCGGCGGCCGAGCGTGACGGCTGGCCCGAGCGCGACCGCGAGCCCACCGAGACCGAGGTCGCCTCGCGCGCCCAGCCCCTGGCCCACCGGATCGCCCACGAGGTCATCGCCTACACGCGTGAACACCCGGTCAGTGAGGTCCACACCAAGGCGAACCCCGCCGACCTGGTCACCGACGTCGACCGCCTGGTGGAGCAGCACGTCCGCTCCCGCGTGCGGATGGTGTTCCCGACGCACGGGTTCACCGGCGAGGAGTACGGCGAGGCCCCCGGCGACCGGCACCGCTGGTTCCTCGACCCCGTCGACGGCACCACCAACCTGGCCAACGGCGTGCCCTGGACCTCGATGTCGCTCTGCCTGACCCGTGGCGGCCGCCCGCTCGTCGGGGTCGTCGCGGACCCCTGGCGCGGCGAGGTGCTCGAGGCCCGACGTGGCCGCGGCGCCACCCTGCGCGACCGCCAGCTCCGACTCGACGACACACCCCGGCCGCTCGCCGGCGCCGTCGTCGGCACCGAGCTCGACGGACACCGCCCGTGGCCGGGGTTCGGGGCGTTCCTCGACGCCCTGGCCGACCGGTCCTGCACGCTCCGGGTGCAGGGATCGGGCACCTTGACCATCGCCCAGGTCGCGGCCGGGCGCGGGATCGGCGGCTGCGTCTCGGCGTTCAACCCGGTCGACCACGGCGCCGCGGTGCTGCTCGTGCACGAGGCCGGGGGCGTCGTGCTGACGCCGTCCGGGCCCGTGGAGGGCTTCCCGCCCGTGGGGGAGCCGTTCCTCGTGGCGCACCCGGGTGCCGCGGACGAGCTGCACGCGGTGTGGACGGCGGCGCTCGCCGCGGGGTGAGCACGGCGCACGGTGCGGGGTCGGCGATCCGGTGCGGGGTTGGCTGCCGGGTGCGGTGCTGCGGGCGCGCACGGGGCTGGGAACCGTGCACGGGGTGTGCAGGTGCGCACGGTGCGGACTGGAGGCACGGTGCCAGCCCGGCACGCGCCTCCCGGCCGACTCTGAGCGGGCGCTCAGTCATCGGAGGTCGGGGGTTCGTAGTGTTGCAGTCCACGACGGGTCCGACCGGATCCACCGTGCACCCGAAGGAGCATCGACCATGGGATTCCTCGACCGCCTGCTCGGACGTCCGGAGCGTGACCGATCCGCTGACGCACAGCAGAACCAGTGGGGGCAGCCGCCGCAGCAGCAGGGCTACCGGTACGGCCAGCAGTCCTACCAGCAGCCGGCACCGGCCGCACCGCAGGGCGGCCAGTACGGCGTCCCGCAGTGGGGCGGTGCACCGACGCAGCAGCAGGGCGCGACGACCGACGACGAGCGTGCGGTCGAGCGCTACCGCTACCTGCTCCGCACGGCCCCGCCGGAGCGCATCGAAGAGGTCCACGCCGAGGCCTTCGCCAAGCTGACCGACGAGCAGCGCCGCATGGTCTACGACGAGTTCACCCGGACCGCGCCTCCCGGTGAGGCGCCCCGTGGCGACGACCCGCGCTCGCTCGCCCAGTCGGCGACCCGCTCCGAGATCCGCCAGCCGGGCTTCATGGAGCGCTCGCTCGGCGGCGTCGGCGGTGCCGGCGGACGCTTCGGCGGCCAGCGCGGCGGCCCGTCGTTCGGCAGCATGATCGGCGCCTCGATCCTCGGGACGGTGGCCGGCTACGTCATCGGTTCGGCGATCATGAGCGCCTTCCTGCCGGACCCCGGTTCGTTCGATGGCGGTACCGACGCTGCGGGTGACGGTGGTTCGGAGGACACTGGTGCTGAATCCGGCGATGCCGGGGCGTCCGACGGCGGCGCATCCGACGGCGGCGGCTTCGACAGTGCGGGCTGGGGCGACAGCGGATCCGACTTCGGCGGTGGCTTCAGCGACTTCGGTGGTGGTGACTTCGACGTCTGAGTGACGTCCGTCGCTCCACCGGACCCCGGGTACCCACCGTGTCCGACGAAGGAGCGACATGGCCATCATCGAAGCCTCCGGGCTGACCAAGACCTACAGGTCGAAGTCCGGGCCGGTGCACGCGCTGGCCGGACTCGACCTGTCGGTGCCGCAGGGCACCGTGAAGGCGCTGCTCGGGCCGAACGGCGCGGGCAAGACCACGGTGGTGAAGGTGCTCACCACCCTCATCACGCCGGACTCGGGCACCGCGACGATCGACGGCATCGACGTGATCGCCGACCCGCAGGCCACCCGGCGGTCAATCGGGGTGTCCGGGCAGTACGCCGCGGTCGACGAGAACCTGACCGGGTTCGAGAACCTCGAGATGATCGGGCGGCTCTACCACCTGGGCCGCAGGACAGCGCGCGATCGTGCCCGGGAGCTCATCGACGTCTTCGACCTGTCCGAGGCGGGCGACCGTCCGGTGAAGGGCTTCTCCGGCGGCATGCGGCGACGCATCGACCTCGCCGGGGCGCTGGTGATGAACCCGCGCGTGCTGTTCCTCGACGAGCCGACGACGGGCCTCGACCCCCGCAGCCGGCTGGCGCTCTGGGGCATCATCGAGGACCTCGTGGCCGAGGGCGCCACGGTGCTCCTCACCACCCAGTACCTGGAGGAAGCCGACCGGCTCGCCGACGACATCGCGGTCATCGACGACGGGGCGGTCATCGCCGAGGGCACCGCGGACCAGCTCAAGGCGCAGGTCGGCGGGCACCGGGTGGTCGTGACCCTGGTCGACGAGGCCGACGGCGACGCGGCGACGACGGTGCTGCGCCGCTACGGGGTCGGCGAGGTCGAGACCTCGGGCGACGGTCGCACCCGTGCCATCGCGGTGGAGGCCGGTCCGGCAGCCCTGCAGCGCGTGCTCGCCGACCTGGGCGCGGCCGGCATCGAACTCCACGACGCCGGCATGCGACGCCCGACCCTCGACGACGTCTTCCTCCGCCTGACCGGGCACGCCGCGACGGACGACGACGCCGACGAACCCGCGGCCACCAAGCAGAAGGAGACGGCACGATGACCACCACGTCCCTCGCGCCGGGCCGGCAACTGCCCGTCGTCGTCACCTCGCCGCTCGCCGTCTGGGTCGAGGACGGCTGGACCGTCACCAAGCGGAACCTCATCAAGCTCAAGCGGTCGCCGGACATGCTCGTGTTCGCCGTGCTGCAGCCGATCATGTTCGTGCTGCTGTTCAGCCAGGTGTACGGCGGTGCCATCCAGGTGCAGGGCACCGACTACACGCAGTTCCTGATGGCGGGGATCTTCGCGCAGACGGTGGTGTTCGGTGCGACGTTCTCCGGGTCGGCGATGGCGCAGGACCTGAAGGAAGGGCTGATCGACCGGTTCCGGACGCTGCCGATGTCGGCGTCCGCGGTCCTGGTCGGGCGCACCAACTCCGACCTCGTCCTCAACTCGATCTCGATGGCGATCATGATGCTCACCGGCCTGGCGGTCGGGTGGCGGGTGAACTCGTCGCCGCTCGAGTTCCTGGCCGGCATCGCCCTGCTGCTGCTGTTCAGCTACGCGTTCAGCTGGGTGATGGCGCTGCTCGGCATGAGCGTCAAGACGCCCGAGGTCATCAACAACGCCTCGTTCATGATCCTGTTCCCGCTGACGTTCATCTCGAACGCGTTCGTGCCGAGCGACACCCTGCCGCTGGTGCTGCGCGTGTTCGCGGAGTGGAACCCGGTGTCGTCGCTCGTGCAGGCCGCACGGGAGCTGTTCGGCAACGTCGGGTCCGCCCCGGTGCCGGACATCTGGACGATGCAGCACCCCGTGCTGACGGTGCTGATCGGGATCGCCGTGATGCTCGTGGTGTTCGTTCCCTGGGCGGTCAACAAGTACACCCGCATCAGCGCGAAGTGAGACCGGCGCGGGCGCTCAGAGCAGCTTGCGCTGCAGCGCCCACGCGGTCAGCTCGTGCCGGTTCGACAGCTGGAGCTTCCGCAGGACCTTCGACACATGCGTCTCGACGGTCTTCACCGAGATGAACAGCTCCGTCGCGACCTCCTTGTAGGCGTACCCACGCGCGATGAGCCGCATGACCTCCTGCTCGCGGGCGGACAGGCGGTCCAGCTCGGCGTCGTGCTGCGCCGTCTCGCCGCTGACCGCGCCGAAGGCGTCGAGCACGAAGCCGGCCAGGCGTGGCGAGAACACCGCGTCACCGTCCGCCACGCGGGCCACGGCCTCGGCGACCTCGGCACTCGACGAGCTCTTCGTGATGTACCCGCGGGCGCCGGCGCGGATGACCCGCACCACGTCGTCGGCGGCGTCCGACACGCTCAACGCGAGGAACCGGGTGTCCGGGGTCCCCGGTGCGGACCGCGTGATGACCTCGGCACCACCGCCGCCGCCACCGCCCGGCAGGTGCACGTCGAGCAGGACGACGCGCGGGCGCGTGGCCGCGACGAGCGTCACGGCTTCGTCGACGGTCGCCGCCTCACCCACGACCTGGAGGCCCGGTGGCAGCCCGGCGCGCACGCCGGCTCGGAAGATGGAGTGGTCGTCGACGATCGCGACCGTCAACGGGGCGGGCTCGGTCATGCGTGCTCCTCGTCCTGGGCCACGGGTGCGAGCGGCAGGGTCAGCCGGACGTCGGTGCCGGTGCGGCCCGGCCCCGGCGCGATGGTCGCGTGGCCGCCGAGGCGCTGCATCCGGCCGACGATCGACTCGCGGACGCCGTACCGGCCCGCGGGCACCGAGTCGACGTCGAAGCCCGGGCCGCGGTCGCGGATGCTGAGCTCGACCCGGTCACCGGCGGTCTCGGCGTACACGCTCACGGTCCCACCGGCGTGCCGGGCGGCGTTGAGCATCGCCTCGCGGGCGGCGGCGACCAGCCCGTCCGGCAGGTCGCTGCGGGCGGGTCCGACCGCGATGACCTCGATGCGGGCGGGGTACTCGGCCTCGATGTCCACGGCAGCGTCCCGCAGCTGCGTGCCGAGGTCGCGCGCAGGTTCCGCCTGCTCGGTGAACAGCCAGGACCGCAGCTCGCGCTCCTGCGCCCGCGCCAACCGCGCTGCGTCCGAACCCGGCTCGGCCTTCTGCTGGATGAGGGCGAGGGTCTGCAGCACCGAGTCGTGCAGGTGTGCCGCGAACTCGGCCCGCTCGAGGTCGCGGACGCGGGCGGCGCGTTCCTCGGCGAGGTCGCGGACGAGTCGGACCACCCACGGGGCGACGACGACGGCGACCCCGACCAGGACGGCGACCGCGGCGGTGAGGACCGTCCAGACGTTCGGGCGGCTGCTCGTCGTGAAGAACAGCAGGATGCCGAGCACGACGAGCACCAGGGCTCCGAGCGCCCGGACGACCAGGGCGGAGGACCCGGCGGTGCGGACGTTGCGGAGCGCGTCGAACTGCCGCCAGGCGAGTGCGGCGCCGGTGACGACCACGACGCCGGGCACGACGACCTCGAGGGGGACCGCCGCGCCCATCCGTGCCGCGACGACGGCGCCGGCGGCCACGAGCAGGGCCACGCCGAGCAGGATCTCGACGACCGGGGCGCGGCGGGCGGACGCGGTGGCCTCGTCGTGGACGACGTCGGCGGCAGGGGTCAGCACGGACTTGAGCGGTGCGCTTCCGGCGGCTGCCCCGGCGGCTGCGCTCGGCACGGTCGCCCAGAGCCAGGCATACAGCAGCAGCCCGGCGCCGCCGCAGACCACCAGGACCGCGGTGGCGAGCCGGACGGCCCCGACCGGCAGCCCGGTGTGCGCCGCGAACCCGCTGCAGACCCCGCCGACGACCCTGGGGGTCGGGCGCGTCATCGTCGCGGTGGCCATGGGGCAATCCTGGCACCCGGACGGCGGTCGCAGCAGGGTCCGGGGCCGGGATCAGGGACCGGTCAGGGGGAACCCCGATGGTGCCGGCGAAGCACTGCCGGGATGCTGGTGGCCATGACCGATCACCAGCACGACTCCGCTCCCGGCACCGCCGCCGGCAGCGCCGACTCGACGACCCGGTTCTTCGACTGGGTCCGCGGCCTCGGCATCGCGCGCACCGACGACCGCTGGCTCGCCGGCGTGTGCGGCGCCGTCGCCCGCCGCACCGGGCTCGACCCCCTCGTGGTCCGCGGCGTGACGATCGTCGTCGCGCTGCTGGGCGGACCGGTCTTCCTCGCCTACGCCGTCGGCTGGGCGCTGCTGCCCGACACCGCCGGACGCATCCACGTCGAACGGATGATCCGCGGGGTCCTCGACCCGGCGCTCATCGCGATCGGCGCGCTCGTGGCACTGACGTTCGTGCCCGCGGCCCGGGGTCTCTGGTGGCAGGGGGTCCCGGACGCCTGGGGGATGCCCGGCTGGCTCGAGGCGACCCTCGCCACCGGGTGGAGCATCGTGCTCGTCGGCGGGATCGTGTGGCTCATCGTGGTCCTGGCCCGACGCGGGGTGGACGGTGATCTGTCAGCGAGCACTGGCACTGGCACTGGCACCGGCACCGGCACCGGCACCGGCACCGACCCGACCGCCGCACCGCGGGGCGACTTCTGGACCAGCCCCGAGGAGCCGCACCCGGCCCGGAACGCGTGGACTGCGGAGGCGACCGGCGCGACGGACGCGGGGCGGGCCTCCTGGCAGTGGGGTGCACCGCTGAGCCCCGAGGACCGGCGACGGCAGCACGAGGAGCGGATGCGCGCGGAACGCGAGCGGGCGGCCGAACGGCGGGCCGAGCGGGTGGAGCGGCGCCCCGGGGCGGCGTACGTCGCCGTGTCCCTCGGACTCGCACTCGTCGCCGGAGCCGGGGTCGCGTTCTGGGCGCAGCAGGCCGGGTGGTCCGTCCCGGTCCTCGGGATCGCCGCGGCGCTCGCGGTGCTGGCGATCGCCACGATCGTCGCCGGGATCCGCGGTCGCGACGACGACGTGCTCGGACTGTTCTCGACGGTCGCCGCGGTGGCCCTGGTGGTCACCGGGGTCCTGCCCGCCGGCACGCAGGTCTCGCTGATCGGCGGCACCACGTGGCAGGTGGAACGGGCCGCGTCGGGGACCGAACGGGACTTCGCGATGCTGGCGGGCGGTCCCACCCTGGACCTCCGCGGACTCGAGCCGTCGGCCGTCGGGGGCGACGTGAGCCTCTGGCTGGGCGCCGGCGGAGCCGAGGTGCTGCTGCCGACCGACCTGCCGGTGCGGGTCGAGGTGAGCGGTGTCGGCTACGGGATCGACACCGGCGGGGGCGACGACGACGGCACCGGTGGGGTGCTCCGGACCACCACGCTCGAGAACCGTGCGGCACGCACGGCCGACGCGGACGAGACGACGACGGTGCACCTGTGGATCCTCGGCGGTGGCGTCGAGGTGCCGCGGGCGATCACGGTTGGCGAGTGAGGAACGGGACGATGACGACGGACAGCACGACCAACGACAACCCGACGGACGACGGCTCGACGAACGACGAGGCGACTGCACCGGTGGCCTCCCCGGGCGCCCCGGACGGGCCCGCCTACCGGCCCCGACGCGGTGGTGCACGCTTCGGCACGATCCTCTGGGGCGTGCTGCTCCTGGTGTTCGCCGGAGCGATGGCCGTGAGTGCGCTGCCGATGTTCTCAGTGGACACCACGACCCTGCTGTTGGCCGCCTGCATCGCCGCCGGTGTGCTGCTGGTCGTGGCGGGGATCGTGGCGGCCCTGTCCCGCACACGGCGCTAGTCGGACCGCTCCGTGCACCGGGCTGTCCAGGTGTGCACGGGGGTCACCCGGACGGCTTAGCATCATCCACGTGACCGCGACAGACGCCGAGCGGGCCGCCCAGCGCGACGCCACCGAGCAGCCCCTCGACCGCAGCACCCGCCTGCGCCGGTGGATGCTGCACGGGGCCGACCAGGGCGCCTCGCACCAGGGCCCGCACCAGGTCGAGGTCGAGAAGACCCACCCGTGGTGGCGGGTCATGTGCCTGACCGGCGTCGACTACTTCTCCACCCTCGGGTACCAGCCCGCCATCGCCGCGCTCGCCGCGGGGCTGCTGTCGCCGATCGCGACGATCGTCCTCGTGCTCGTCACGCTGTTCGGGGCACTGCCGGTCTACCGCCGGATCGCCCACGACAGCTTCCGGGGCGCCGGGTCGATCATGATGCTCGAGAAGCTCCTGCCGTGGTGGGCGGGCAAGCTCCTCGTGCTGGTGCTGCTCGGGTTCGCCGTGACGGACTTCATGATCACGATGACCCTGTCGGCGGCCGACGCCACGGCGCACATCGCCGAGAACCCGTACACGCCGCACTGGTTCACCGAGATCCCGGTGCCGCTCACCCTGGCGCTGCTGCTCCTGCTCGGCATCGTGTTCCTGCGCGGGTTCAAGGAGGCCATCGGCATCGCGGTCGGACTCGTCGCGGTGTTCCTCGCCCTGAACGCCGTCGTCATCATCGTCGCCCTCTGGCACGTGTTCGAGAACCCGATGGTGGCCAGCGACTGGTGGTCCGGGCTGACGGCACAGCACAGCAACCCGCTCGTGATGGTCGGCATCGCCCTGATCGTGTTCCCGAAGCTCGCGCTCGGGCTCTCCGGCTTCGAGACCGGCGTCGCGGTGATGCCGCAGGTCCGCGGCGACGCCACCGACGAGACCAGCGACCGCCCCGAGGGCCGGATCCGCGGCACCAAGCGACTGCTGACCGTCGCGGCGCTCATCATGAGCTCGTTCCTCATCACGTCGTCGATCGTGACGACGTTCCTCATCCCGCAGCGCGAGTTCCAGCCGGGCGGCGGTGCGAACGGCCGTGCCCTGGCGTACCTGGCGCACGAGTACATGGGCGGGGTGTTCGGGTCGATCTACGACTTCTCGACCGTCGCCATCCTGTGGTTCGCCGGCGCGAGCGCGATGGCGGGGCTCCTCAACCTGGTGCCGCGGTTCCTGCCCCGCTACGGCATGGCACCGCAGTGGGCGCGTGCGGTGCGTCCCCTCGTGATCATCTTCACGCTCATCGCGTTCGTCATCACGATCATCTTCCAGGCCGACGTCGACGCCCAGGGTGGCGCCTACGCCACCGGCGTGCTGGTGCTCATCACGAGCGCCGCGGTCGCGGTGACGCTGTCCGCGCGCCGCAAGCAGCAGCGCAAGCGCACCATCGCGTTCGGTGTGATCTCGGTCGTGTTCGTCTACACCACGGTCGCCAACGTCATCGAGCGGCCCGACGGCGTGCGGATCGCCGCGATCTTCATCATCGCGATCGTCGTGGTGTCGCTCATCTCGCGCGTGCGGCGTTCGTTCGAGCTCCGTGCGTCGTCGATCGAGCTCGACGCGACCGCCAGGCAGTTCGTCGAGGCCGACGCCGACCAGTTCAGTTCGGTCTGCATCATCGCGAACGAGCCCGGTGCCGGCACGGCGGAGGCGTACCGGGCGAAGGGGCGCGAGGAACGCCGCGACTCCGGCATCCCGGCCCGCGTGCCGACGATGTTCCTCGAGGTCCTGCCGGCCGACTCCTCCGACTTCGAAGAGGACCTGGTGGTCGAAGGCCACGTCATCCACGGGTTCCGCGTGCTCAAGGTCCGCTCCGGCAACGTCCCGAACACCATCGCGTCGACGCTCCTCGCCATCCGCGACCTCGCCGGGGTGGTTCCGAGCATCTACTTCGAGTGGAACGAGGGCAGCCCGATCCGCAACGCCCTGCGCTTCGTGTTCACCGGCGCCGGCGACGTCGCCCCCGTCACGCGCGAGGTCCTGCGCGAAGCGGAACCCGAGGTCAACCGACGGCCCAGCGTCCACGTCTCGTGAGGCACGGACCGGGCGCGGGGTGTGCCTCCAGGCCCGTCGGCGGCCTGGCGGCGATCGCCGTCGCCGCAGCGGTCTGGGGCACCACCGGGACCGCGACGCACTTCGCGCCCGGTGTGCCGGCGTTCGTGTTCGGTGCGGTGACCTTCGGGCTCGGCGGCCTCGTGCTCGCCGCGACCGCGGGCCGGGGCACGCTGCGTGCCGTCGCCCAGCGCCGCACCCGCGGCTGGGCACTGCTCGGTGCCGCATCGCTCGTGGTCTACGCGGTTGCCTTCTACGCGGCCCTCGCCGACGCCGGGGTCGCGCTCGGTACGACCCTGGCCATCGGGTCGTCGCCCGTCTTCGCCGGCCTGGTCGAGTGGGTCGTCGACCGCAGAGGCGTCACCCGTCGGTGGGTCCTCGCCACCGTGGTGAGCGTGGTCGGCATGGTCGTCGTCACCCTCGCGCGCTCCGAGCACGACGGCGGCGGGCGGTCACTCGTGGTCGGGGTCGGCAGCGCCCTGGTCGCCGGTCTGACGTACGCGCTGTACTCGTGGGCGGTGGCGCGGGGGATGCACGCCGCGACGAGCCGGATGCCGATCGCCGTCGTCCGCGCGGAGTCCGACAGCATGCGTGTCGGCGGGGACGTCGGGGTCGCCGCCGCACGGGCTGCCCGCGGGCCGAACGAACGCGGGCTCGTCGGTGCGGTGTTCGGGGTGGCCGCGGTGCCGCTCGTCGTGCTCGCCGTGGTGGCGGGTGGGCCGTTCCTGACCGACGCCGACAACTGGCCGGTGTTCCTGTACCTGGCGCTGGTGCCGACGGTGATCGGCCACTCGCTGTACGCGCTCGGGCTCCGGACGGTGACGGCGTCGGTCGCGACGCTGCTGTCCCTGCTCGAGCCCGTCGTGGCCGCGGTGCTGGCGGTGCTCGTGGTGGGGGAGCGCCTGGGGACCGGCGGATGGGCCGGCATCGTGCTGGTGGTGGCCGGGCTGTCCGTGCTGGCACTGCCCGCGCGGCGCGGCCGCTGATCAGCGGCGGCGCGCGCTGACCAGCAGCGGCGCCCACGCGTCAGCCGGACCGCCGCCCGGCGCCCGCGCGTCAGCCGTCCAGGATCTGGTCCCGCACCTTCCGCCGCAGCACCTTGCCGATCATCGAGCGCGGCAGGTCCTCGACCACGACGACCCGGCGCGGCACCTTGTACGCCGCCAGGTGCTCGCGCGACCAGGCCCGGAGCGCGGCCCCGTCGAACGTCGCGGGGTCCTTCGGCACGACCGCGGCGACGACCTGCTCGTTGCCGCCCTGCGTGATGCCGACGACCGCGACCTCCTTGACGCTGGGGTGCTTCAGCAGGGTGTCCTCGACCTCGGACGGTGACACGTTGAAGCCGCCGGTGATGATGAGTTCCTTGAGGCGGTCGACGATCCGGACGTACCCGTCGGCGTCGATGGCCACGATGTCGCCGGTGCGGAACCAGCCGTCGGGCGTGAAGACCTCGTCGGTGGCCTCGGCCTTGCCCCAGTAGCCGCGGAACACCTGCGGGCCACGGACCTGCAGTTCGCCGGGCTCGTCGATGCCGAGCACCTTCGTGTCGTCGTCGGGGTCGACCACGCGCGCCTCGGTGGAGGACAGCGGCAGGCCGATCGATCCGAGTCGACGTTCGGGGGAGACCGGGTTGGCCATCAGGACCGGGGAGCACTCGGACAGGCCGTAGCCCTCGACCAGGTAGCCGTCGGTCCGGGCCTCCCACGGTTCGACGATGTCCTGCGACAGCGGCATGGCACCGGAGATGCCGATCTCGATGCCCTTGAGCGACACCTTCGCCGAGTCGGCCGCGTGCTGCAGCCGGGCATAGATCGGCGGCACGGCCGGCAGGAACGTCGGCGGGTGGCGCTTGATCGCCGTCAGGACCAGGGCGGGGTCGAACGCGGGGAAGAGCACGAGCCGCGAGGCCATGCTCATCGCGAAGGTCAGGCAGAGCGTCAGGCCGTAGGCGTGGAACATCGGCAGCACCGCGTACACGACGTTGTCGCCGCGGCGGATCTGCGGCACCCACGCCCGGGCCTGCGCGGCGTTCGCCAGCAGGTTCCGGTGGCTCAGCACCGCGCCCTTCGGCGTCCCGGTGGTGCCGGACGTGTACTGGATCAGCGCGACGTCGTCGGTGGCCGGCCGCGGGTGCCGCTTCGACAGCTTCCGGGTGTCGGCGAGGTCGTCCCACTTGACCGTGCCGCGCACCTTCGCCGTCAGCTTCGCGCGGGACTCGCGGGCCTTCGCGACCGGCAGCGCCAGGGCGAGCCGGGTGCTCCGGGGCATGGCCCGGGTGATGTCGACCGAGACGATCGCGTCGAGGTGCACGTCGGCCGGGAAGTCCTGCAGCGTCGCGACGGACTTGTCCCACGCGATGGCGACCTTGGCGCCGTGGTCCTCGAACTGGTGGCGGAGTTCCCGCGGCGTGTACAGCGGGTTGTGTTCGACCACGATCGCGCCGAGCCGCAGAACCGCGTAGAACGCGACGATGTGCTGCGGGCAGTTCGGCAGGACGATGGCGACGCGGTCACCCGCCCCCACGCCGAGCTTCCGCAGGCCGTTCGCCGCGCGGAGGATCTGCTCCTCGAGGTCGGCGTAGCTCGTGGTGCGCTTGAAGAACTCGAGGGCGACCTGCCTGGGGAACTTCCGGGCCGACTGCTCGACCAGGTCGTACAGGGAACCACTCTGTTCCTCGATGTCGTGCGGGACCCCCGGGGCGTACGAGGCAAGCCAGGGACGAGGCGTGTCGATGCTCACCCGACCCAACCTAGTGGGCCACCCCCGTGCACGCTGGGAGGGCCACTTTGCGCGATGGCACCCCCACGCCCAGGTGACGGACGGAACATGACGACATGTCCACTGTCTCCGATGTCTTCCGGTCCCGCCTCAACCAGACGTTCACGGGTGGTTCGACCGGCACGGAAGCCTGGATGGACGACCTGGAACACGGCACCGACGCGGGCTTCTTCGGTCCGGGCTCCGCCACGTGGGCGGTGCACGGCGGGAGCCACGGCATCGTCGCCGGCGTGCGGGCACTGCTCGTCCAGGCGCTGCACCCCGGCGCGCTCGCCGGCGTCGCCGACCACTCCCGGTACCGCGAGGACCCGTTCGGTCGCCTGGCGGGCACCAGCCGGTGGATCGCGACGGTCACGTACGGCGACCGGCAGACCGCCCGCAGCGGCAGCGACTGGGTCCTCCGGTTGCACGAGCGCGTCCGTGGGCAGTACGTCGACGCGCACGGCACCACCCGTCCCTACGCGGCCAACGACCCGGACCTGGCGCGCTGGGTGCACCTCGCCTTCACCGACGCGTTCCTCCGCGCCGCCCAGCGCTGGGGAGGCCCGATCCCCGGAGGCGCGGACGCCTACGTGCGCGAGTGGGCCGAGGCCGGGCGGCTCATGCGCATCGTCGACCCGCCCGAGTCCGAGGCGGAGCTCCGTGCCCAGATGAACGGGTACCTCGACCGCGGCGAACTCCTGGTGGACTCGCGCACCCGTGACGTCGTCCGGTTCATCAAGGACCCGCCGCTGTCCCGCCTGCTGCGACCCGGCTACCGCGCCGTGTTCCAGGGGGCGGTGTCCACGCTCGACCCGCGGCACCGCTCGCTCCTCGGCCTCCGTGCGCCGATCGTCGGCCCGGTGGAGCTGCCGGTGGCCCGCACCACGAAGCTCGTGCTCGACGGGATCGGTGCGGTGCTCGACGACCAGACCGGTTCCGAACGGGCCGCGCGGCGGCGCATCGCGCGCCTGCAGCGCACTGACGGCAGCGCGGTCGCCTGACCACGGCCGTCACCGCGACCACCTGACGGACGGGAGGCACGGTGCCAGCTGGCACCGTGCCTCCCGTCCGCTCGTGGGGGCGTCAGAAACCCGACGGCGCCCGGGGCGTGTACGCGGACTCGAGTCGCGTGACCTCGTCGTCGGTGAGCGTCAGCGACGCTGCGGCCACCGCGTCGTCGATGTGGTGCTCCTTCGTCGCGCCGACGATGGGCGCGGAGACCGCGGGCTTGCCGGCGACCCAGGCCAGGGCGACCTGCGCCATCGGGACGCCGCGCTCGGTGGCGACGGCCTCGACCGCGTCGACGATCGCGCGGTTGGCGTCCTCGTCCTGCTTGTAGAGGGTCTTGCCGAACTCGTCGGTCTGCGCGCGCGAGCCCGAACCGGACGCGTCCCAGGGGCGGGTGACGCGGCCGCGGGCGAGGGGGCTCCACGGGATCACGCCGACGCCGGTGTGCTCGCAGAAGGGGAGCATCTCGCGCTCCTCCTCCCGTTCGAGCAGGTTGTACTGGTCCTGCATGCTCACGAACTTCGTCCAGCCGTGGCGCTGGGCGGTGTGCTGCATCTCGGCGAACTGCCACGTCCACATGCTGCTCGCGCCGATGTAGCGCGCCTTGCCGGCCTTCACGACGTCGTGGAGGGCCTCCATGGTCTCCTCGATCGGCGTCACCGGGTCGAAGCGGTGGATCTGGTACAGGTCGACGTAGTCCGTGCCGAGCCGGGTCAGGGAAGCGTCGATCTCGTGCATGATCGCCGCGCGGGACAGCCCGGCGCCGTTCCGGCCGGGACGCATCCGGTTGAAGACCTTCGTGAAGACCTGGACGTCCTCGCGCGGGGCCAGCTCGGCGAGGAGCGTGCCGGTGATCTCCTCGCTGCTGCCGTCCGAGTAGACGTTCGCGGTGTCGAAGGTCGTGATGCCGGCCTCGAACGCGCGGCGGACGAACGGGCGGGCCTCATCGATGCCGACGCTCCAGGCGTGCGAGCCCCGGTCCGGGTCGCCGTACGACATCATGCCGAGGACGACGCTGCTGATCTCGAGCCCCGAGTTACCGAGGCGCTTCGTGTCGGTGGTCATGCTGTCACTCTGGCATCGCGGCCTGTGACGGCGAGCAGGCGGACCTGGAGCGGGTAGTCCTCGGTGACGTCGACCGGGGGTGCGTACAGGCCGGTGGCGGCGAGGTCCTCGATCTGCGGCTCGAAGTACTCCCACACGGCGCGGACGAGCTCGTCGGGCAGGGACTCCTCGGTGCCGGTCGCCCGGGCGAGGTCCCACGTGTGGATCGTGATGTCGCTCGTCTGCTCGGTGAGGTACTGCGCGGCGGGCACGACGTCGGTGCTGAGGTGCACGGGGGTGTCCTGCGGAGCGTTCCGCCAGGCGTCGGTGGCCGCGGTGGCGAACCGGTGCCACTCGGCCACCAGGTCGTCGCCGATCGGCTCGAGGTCGGACTGGGCCTGGGCGTAGTCGCACCCGGTGAGGAGCTTCGGGATCCAGCGCTGCTCGTCGACGACGTGGGCGACGAGGTCGCGGGTGCTCCACTCGGAGTCGGGGGTCGGGGCGTCCCAGTCGGTGACGGCGGCGACGCGGCGGCCGAACTCGGCTGCCGCGAGGGCCTGCATCGCGATCCAGTCGGTGGCCATGGTGGTGCTCCTGTTCGTCGTGCGGGCGTGTGCGCTTGGTGCAACTCGGGGTCCGGAGTGCGGATTCCCCGCGCTGTTGTCGTACGTGCCAACGTTACGCGGGGGCGGCGCTCGGCCGTCGCTCGTCCGGTCGTTCCCTGCTGGTGCGCTGCCGCTGCCGCTGCCGCTGCCTCGCCTCGCCTCGCCTTCGTACCGCTCCGTGCGCCCCTGTGCGCGAGCGGGCGAAATGCCGCACTTCTCCCCGCCGGGTCAAGGGCATTCCGCCCGCTCGACCGCGCTTCCGATCTCGGCCGGGGTCGCTCGCACCCTCCGCTCGAGTCCTTGCGCGAGCGGGCGAAATGTCCGGCGTGCCACAGAGATCGGCGTGGTGTTTCGCCCGCTCGTGGGCGTGGGCGTGGGCGTGGGCGCGCGGCGTGGGCGTGATTGCGGCGATCGGCCTCGACTTCGGTGCCCGTCATCGGCGAGCGGGCGGAATTCCTGACGAGCCAGGACGAAGCTCCGAGGCATTTCGCCCGTTCGTGGTCGGCCGGACCGGCGCGGGCAACGAAGAACGCCCCGACTCCGTGCGGAGTCGGGGCGTTCTTCTCGGGTTCGGGGAGTGCTGCTCGGTGCCCTCGGTCAGGCGTTGAGTCAGAGGTGGCTCAGGCCGCCTGGAGGACGAACTGGACGTCGAGGTTGATCGTGACGTCGTTGCCGAGCGTGAAGCCGCCGGCCTCGAGCGCCGCGTTCCAGTTCACACCGAACTCGGTGCGGTCGATCTTCGTGGTCGCCTCGGCGCCGAACTTGACCTGGCCGTAGCCGTCCGTGGTGAAGCCGCCGAGCTCGGCCTTGAGGACGACCGGCTTGGTGACGCCGCGCAGGGTCAGGTCGCCCGCGATGTGCAGGTCGTCGCCCTTCGCCTCGATGCTCGTGGAACGGAAGGTCAGCTGCGGGTGCTCTTCGGTGAGGAAGAAGTCGCTCGTCTTGAGGTGCTGGTCGCGCTGCTCCTGGCCGGTGTTGATCGACGCGACGTCGATGTTGGCCTCGACGGTCGACTCGAGCGGGTTCTCGGCGGTGACGACGGTGGCGTCGAACGTCTCGAACTTGCCCTTGACCTTGCTGATGGCGAGGTGGCGGACCGAGAAGGTGACCTCGGAGTGGGTCGGGTCGATCTTCCAGGTGCCGGTCTTGTAGCCGGGAACGGTGTCAGCGGTGAGCGTCATGGTGGTCCTTCTTCCGAACGAGAGTCTGCGGTGCGACGCGTTCCATGCGCCTGCATCGAGTTGATACTACGACAGTGTGCACCGTTTTGGTTGAAGCGTCAACCATTGTTCACCCAAGTGTCGCAAACCGCGTGTCATGCGCTCCTCTGGCGCCGACCTCGAGCAGTCGACGGACGCGGTGCACGAAACGCTCGACCCCGTGACCGAGGTCGTCTGCTGTTGCTCTGACGAGCCACCAGTCGACGTCCTTGAGGTGCTCGCCGCGCGTGAGGTCCTTCCGGAAGCTGGCTGGATCGGTGCGGTGCAGATCGCTCTCGTACTCGATCGCGACCCTGGCATCGGGGTAGGCGAGGTCCACACATGCGATCCACTGGCCGTCGACGACGACATCGTGGTTGAGCGCCGGTTCCGGGAGTCCGCGGCGGATGAGTGCCAGCCGTGTCCGGGTCTCTCCGGGGGACCGAGATCCCTTCCGGATCTCATCGAGCGCGAAGCGGAGCTTCACGATCCCACGGATGCCACGTCGTCGTCGGACGGCCTGCGCGAGTTCGTCGAGCGTCGTCCAACCGAGCCACCCCACGAGTGCATCGCCCGCGACGATGAGTTCGTCGAGCGTCAGCATCGAGCCCAGAGCGACGAACGTGTCGGCCGGAGTGGTCAGTGACACTCCTCGTGCGATCGTCGCGCGGACTGATCCGTACCGAGCCCGGTGGCCGACGGTGCCGCGAACCCGGATCGCTTGATCGGTCCCGATGGTCGTGACGTGCAACCGCTGGTCGCGTTCGAGGCGTCTGGGCAGCGGGACGCCGATGATCGCTGCTGCAGTGACGTGGCTGAACACCTGATCGGGGCGGAGCCGAGGAGCGAGCGCCCTCGCACGTTCCTCCACGGACACCGGTGGGAACCCCGATCGGATGCCGTGGAACGGGCGGATGAGATCGCGAGCGTCGAGTCGGCCGCGCGAAACGCCTCGGTGCAGCGCATCGCGGACTCGGAACGAAGCGTCGCGGAGTGCCATCGGGAGTCGCCTTCGTGCGGTCATGTCCACAGCGTGACGGCGAGCCGGTCTTGCGGACATGAGTCGGGCCTCCTTTGTGGATGGCTGGCTCGCTCTCGCCGCTGTGGAGGGACGGTTGCTTCCGCCAGCGGGCGAAACACCGAGCCTGCCGCCTGGCCGCACGGCGGTGTTTCGCCCGTTCGCGCGGCCCGCTCGCCCACAGGTCTGGGACCGTCGCTCGGGACTGCTGCACGGAAGCCGCCGCCGGGGTGGCGCCCGAGGCGAGCAGGCGAGTGGGCGAGCGGGCGACATGTCCGGGTGTGCCGTCGGGGCACTCTGGCATTTCGCCCGCTCGCGCGCGCCAGCCCTGCGCTCCCTCCTCGCGCACCCCTCCGCGCGCGCCACCCCGCGCTACCCCGCGCTGCCTCGCGCGCTCCCGCCTCCGGGCCACCTCCGCCCCACGCCCCGCCCGACGCCGCCTCACCCCGCTCCCGCCCGCCCACCGCGGCCCCGACAGGCACTCGCGGGACCCCTCACGTGCGCGCTCACTCCAGTAGCGTCGGGACCATGGAATTCAGGTACCTGGGCAACTCCGGACTCAAGATCTCCGAGATCACCTACGGCAACTGGCTGACGCACGGCTCGCAGGTCGAGAACGACGTCGCCACCCAGTGCGTGCGGGCAGCGCTCGACGCCGGCATCACCACGTTCGACACCGCGGACACGTACGCCAACACCGCCGCCGAGACCGTCCTCGGCGAGGCGCTCAAGGGCGAGCGGCGCCAGTCCCTCGAGGTCTTCACGAAGGTCTACTGGCCGACCGGCCCGAAGGGGCACAACGACGTCGGCCTCAGCCGCAAGCACATCATGGAGTCGATCGACGGCTCGCTCGAGCGACTGCAGACCGACTACGTCGACCTCTACCAGGCACACCGCTACGACTACGAGACCCCCCTCGAAGAGACGATGCAGGCCTTCGCCGACGTCGTCCGCCAGGGCAAGGCGCTCTACATCGGCGTCAGCGAGTGGTCCGCCGAGCAGATCCGCGCCGGTGCCGCACTCGCCAAGGAGCTCGGCTTCCAGCTCATCTCGAACCAGCCGCAGTACTCGATGCTGTGGCGTGTGATCGAGGGCGAGGTCGTCCCCGCCTCGAAGCAGCTCGGCCTGTCGCAGATCGTCTGGTCGCCCATCGCGCAGGGCGTCCTGACCGGCAAGTACAAGCCGGGTCAGCCCCTGCCCGAGGGCTCGCGAGCCACGGACGAGAAGGGCGGCGCGGACATGATCAAGCGGTTCATGCGCGACGAGGTCCTCGAAGCCGTGCAGCGCCTGCAGCCCGTCGCCGACCAGGCCGGCCTCACGCTGGCGCAGCTCGCGATCGCGTGGACCCTGCAGAACGAGAACGTCGCGAGCGCCATCGTCGGCGCCTCGCGTCCGCAGCAGGTCACCGACAACGTCAAGGCCGCCGGCGTCAAGCTCGACGCGGACGCCCTCGCGGCGATCGACGAGGCACTCGGCGACATCCCGGAACGGGACGCCTCCAAGAACGTGTCCCCGTCGTCGCGCCCCGCGTAGACGCGACCGACCGACGGACGGGAGGCCCGGTGCCAGCTGGCACCGGGCCTCCCGTCCGTCGTGGCTGCGCCCCTGACCACCGCAGCTGACGGATCGTCAAGATGAACGGCATGTGTCGCGCATCTGGCAGAGGCCTGGCAAGTCGCGTACCCCGCCCAAACCACCCAGCAGCGCCCCCCGAATCGGGGGCATGACCCGAACTCATACCCCCGTTCTGGTGTCACCCGACACCGGTGCGGTGCGGACCGTGCGCCCTGGCACGGTCCCGCGCCTGCTCGCCACCGCGAGGCAACTCGCGTCGTTCGGCACCATCGGTGCCGTCTGCTTCGTCATCGACCTGGGCGTCTACAACCTGCTCCGCGCCACCGTCATGTCGGACGGTCCCATCGCCGCGAAGATCGTGTCGGCCATCGTGGCGACCTCGGTCGCGTGGATCGGCAACCGCTTCATCACCTTCCGCGCCCAGCGCCAGACCGGCCGCCGCGAGACCGTCCGCGAGGGGTTGCTCTTCGCTGCCACGAACCTCGTCGGCCTCGGCATCGCCGCTGCCTGCCTGTTCGTCTCGCACTACGTCCTCGGCTTCACGTCCACCCTCGCCGACAACGTCGCCGGCAACGGCGTCGGCCTCGTCCTCGGCACCGCGTTCCGGTTCGCCGCGTACAAGGCCCTCGTCTTCCGGTCCACCGACACACGTCCGAAGGGGTTCCCCGAATGACCATCTCAGCCGTGTTGCTGACGGCCGCAGGGCCGCTGCTCCAACCCGACAACGACACCGGGACGACGGGGGACGTCCCGAACCGAGGGACCACGGACGTGCCGACGGGAGGCTCGGGGCAGCTCCCACAGGCCGCCTGGTCGCTGGGCGAGTGGCTCGGCTACTCGACCCTCATCGCCCTCTCCGTGCTGCTCACGATCATCGCGTTGACCACCCTCTGGTGGATGCTGCACGCCTGGCGCTCGCGGGACGCGCTGAAGTCCACCAGCTTCAGCCAGACCCCGCGTCCGGCGACGCACCGGTTCACGCTCCTGGTGCCCGGTCGGCACGAGCAGGACGTGATGGGGCAGACGCTCGACATGCTCGCGACCCAGGACCACCCCGACTTCGAGATCATCGCGATCGTCGGGGAGGACGACCCGGAGACCGACGCCGTCGTGCGTGCTGCAGCGGCTCGGCACCCCTCCCTGATCAAGGTCGTGGTGGACGACACCCTGCCGAAGAACAAGCCGAAGGCGATGAACCTCGCGCTCCAGCACGCGACGGGCGACATCGTCGGGGTGTTCGACGCGGAGGACGAGGTCTACCCGCGGCTGCTCTCCCTCGTCGACTCGCGGTTCCAGGAGACCGACGCCGACGTGGTGCAGGGCGGCGTCCAGCTGATGAACTTCCGATCGAGCTGGTGGTCGCTGCGGAACGTCCTCGAGTACTACTTCTGGTTCCGCTCGCGCCTGCACTTCCACGCCGGGTCCAAGTTCATCCCGCTCGGCGGCAACACCGTCTTCGTGACGAAGGAGCGCCTGGAGTGGTCGAACGGCTGGGACGCGCACTGCCTCGCCGAGGACTGCGAACTCGGCGTGCGGCTCTCCGCCGACGGCGCGAAGGTCGTCGTCGCCTACAGCCCCGAGGCCGTCACCCGCGAGGAGACCCCGCCGACCTTCGCCTCGCTGCTCAAGCAGCGCACGCGGTGGAACCAGGGCTTCCTGCAGGTGCTGGGCAAGGGGGAGTGGAGGAAGCTGCCGTCGTTCCGGCAGCGGTTCTTCGCCCGCTACATGCTCACGATGCCGTTCATCCAGGCGGCCACCGGGCTGCTCATCCCGCTGAGCGTCCTGATGATCCTGTTCGTCAAGGTGCCGACGGCGATCGCCCTCGTGTCCTTCGTGCCGGTGGCGCCGACGCTCATGCTGCTCGCCGTCGAGATCGTCGGGCTGAACGAGTTCGGTCGTCTGTACGGCGAGAAGGTCCGGCTCCGCGACTACGTGCGGCTCGTTCTCGGCCTGGTGCCGTACCAGGTGTTCCTCGCCGCCGCGGCGGTCCGGGCAGTCGTCCGGCACGCCAAGGGCCAGAACGGGTGGGAGAAGACCGAGCACACCGGCCAGCACCGCACCGGACAGGTGGTCGGCTTCGCCTCGGACCTGGACGGGTCGGGCGCAGCGTCGTCCGCAGGCGCCGGATCGGGCGCAGCGTCCTCCGCGGATGCAGCGTCGTCCGATCGTGCGTTCGCCGGCACCACCACGGGAGGCACCCGATGACCGCCAGCATCACCGACACCACGGGCATCCCGATCCGTGGTGGAGCAACCACGCACCGATCCGGCATCGGGGCGTGGTTCCGCCGGCACGCGGCCAGCCTGACGTGGCTGCTGCCCGTCGTCGCGGTGACCGTGCTCGTCCAGGCCTGGAACACGTCGGGCACACCGCAGCGCATCGACGACGAGGGGACCTACACCGCACAGGCGTGGGCGATCACGAACCTCGGCGAGCTCACCCACTACACGTACTGGTACGACCACCCGCCGCTCGGTTGGATCCAGATCGCCGGGTACACCGGGTTGACCGGGGCGTTCGCGCGGTACCCCTTCGCGGTGGAGGCCGGGCGCGAGGCCATGGTGTTCTTCTCCGCCGTCTCGAGCATCCTGCTGTTCGTCCTGGCCCGACGTCTCGGCGCCGGACGGATCACGGCGGCCGCAGCCGGACTCGTCTTCGCGCTGTCACCGCTCGCGCTGCAGTACCACCGCACCGTGTACATCGACAACGTCGCGACGCCCTGGCTGCTCGCCGCGTTCGTCCTCGTGCTGAGCCGTCGCCAGCAGCTCGCCGGGTTCGCCGGTGCCGCTGCCTGCCTCGGCATCGCCGTGCTGTCCAAGGAGACCTACCTGCTCGCACTGCCGTTCCTGATCTGGATGGCCGTGCGTCGTGCCGACAAGAGCACCCGCCGGTACACGCTCAGCGTCGCCGGGGCCGTGCTCGTGCTGATCGGCGGCGGGTACCTGCTGCTCGCCGCGGTGAAGGGCGAACTCGTGCCGGGCAACGGGCGAGTCAGCCTGTGGGAGGGCGTCACCTACCAGCTCGGGTCGCGGACCGCGTCCGGATCCGTGTTCGACGGGGGCAGCCTGGCGAACGAGGCCGCCGCGCAGTGGTGGGCACTCGACCCGGTGTTCATCGTGCTCGGTTCGGTCGCGGCCGTCGTCGGGCTGTTCCTGCGACGGGTCCGACCGATCGCCGCGATGCTCGTGTTCCTGCTCGCGGTGATGTTCCGGCCGAACGGGTACCTGCCGGTGCCCTACGTCATCATGCTCATCCCGTTCGCAGCGCTCCTCGTCGCCTACACCGTCGAGCGTGCCGTCCTGACGATCGCCGGTCGGGTCCACACCCGGGGCCGGTTCGGCCCGCGGGCGCGGCGCGGCCTCGGCATCACCTGGGCCGTCGTCGCGGCTGCGGCCCTCGTCGTCGCGGTGCCGCTGTGGGGGACACAGCTGCGGGGGTTCCTGCTGGGCAACCTCGACCTGCCCATGCAGCAGGCCGAGCAGTGGGTGGGGGACAACGTGCCGAAGTCCTCGCGTCTGCTGGTCGACGACGCCATGTGGGTCGACCTCGTGGACGACGGCTTCGCCCGGAACAACGTCGTCTGGTACTACAAGCTCGACACCGACGGAGCAGTGGAACGGCAGTCCCCGAACGGCTGGAAGGACTCGGACTACGTCATCACGACGGACTCCATGCGCACCGGCGGCAACTCGTCCACCGACGTGCGGCAGGCGATCGAGAACTCCACGGCCGTCGCGACCTTCGGCACCGGTGACCAGCAGGTCGAGGTCCGCCGGATCCACGCCGAGGGAGCCAGCGCCGCCGAGACGGCGATCACCCGGGCCACCGACGTCCGGAAGACCCTGGGAACCGAGCTCGCGTCGAACCCGGCCCTGCGTGCGGACGACGGCACGAAGTCGCAGTTCCGTGCCGGACAGGTCGACTCGCGGGCGATGATCGCGCTCGGACAGGTGCTCGCCGACCAGGACGTGCGGGTCGGCCGGTTCACCCCGCGCACCGGGGAGACCGGCCAGCCGTTCCGCACCGTCGTCCTGCACACGAGCGACGATGCCTCGGCAGCACGGGTCGCTCGGACCTTCGACGCCATGTCCCAGGCGTTCCGGCCGGACTCGGTCGAGCGCGAGGGAGCACGGCTCACGGTGACGTACACCCCGGCCGACCCGACGACGACCGCGACGAGCGCCTCGTGACCCCCGATCGCTCGGCCGCGCCGGGGCTGGAGCTGGAGCTGCTGCTGGGCGAGCGGGCGAAATGCCCGGAGGGCTCCGGCGCTCACCCCGGCATTCCGCCCGCTCGCCGGATCGGCCCCGGAACCGTTCCCCGCGAACGCATCGGGGCGGAACGCCCGCTGGACGAGCGGGCGAAATGCCCGGAGGGCTCCGGCGCTCACCCGGGTATTCCGCCCGCTCGCCCGGCGGCCCGGACGACAACCCCACGAACCACACCTCGACACGACACCCGCACGCCAACCGCACCTCGACCCGAAGGAGCACCATCATGACCGCACGCACCACGAACCGCCGCCGCACCGTCGTCATCGGAGCGCTCGCCGCCACACTCGTCGCCGCGACCATCGGGCTCGCCGCCCCGCAGACCGCTTCCGCCGCGACGGCCGACCAAGGCTGGCTCCGCGTCGGACACCTGTCGCCGGACACGAAGGGCGTCGACGTCGAACTGTCCAGCCTCGCCGGGGGGAAGACCGTCTTCGAACTCGACGACGTCACCTACGGCCAGGTCAGCCCGTACGAGAAGCTGCCGGTGGGCACCTACGTCCTGTCGATGCGCGCCGCCGACGCCCCGGGTTCCACCCCGGTCATCTCCACCGACGTCACCGTGCAGAAGGGCGACGCCAGCACCGTCGTCGCCTACGGCAAGAACGACGGGCTGAAGACGACCGCGTTCACCGACGACCTGCAGCAGCCCGGCGACGGCAAGGCGAAGCTCCGGCTCGTGCAGGCCGCCACCACCGCGAAGCGCGTCGACGTGCAGACCTCCGACGGCACCCCGATCGCCGAGGACGCCACCTTCGGCACCGCCACCAAGTACGCGACGGTCGACGCCGGCAAGTGGTCGCTCGACGTCTCCGGCAGCGGCCAGCGGGGCACCGCGAAGGTCGACCTCGCCGGCAACACCGTCTCGACCCTGTTCGTCCTCGACGACAGCAAGGGCAACCTGACGGTCGTGCCCGTGACGGACGCCGCCGCGACCGCCGCCACCCCGTCCGGCGGGGTGCAGACCGGCGGTGGCGGCACAGCCGCGGACCGTCCGGTGACCGAGGCGTTCCACGCGGCCGTCGCGATGCTCCGCTCGCTGTTCCGCTGACGCCCCGGACTGGAGGCGCGGATCACGTGCGCTGCACGGCCCACGTGATCCGCGCCTCCTCTTCGACCCCCCCCCACCATCCCCGGAGAGGCAGGCCAGCATGACCCGCAGGACCTGGATACCGGTCGCCGCCGCGGCGGCCGTCATCGTCGCCATCGTGGTCGCGATCGTCGCGGTCCGCCCCTGGTCGTCGAGCACCACGACCGCCGCTCGCGGCACGGCGACCCCGACCTCGACCACCGCGCCCGACGCGGCGCGCTCGCCGCAGCAGCTGCGGTCGGCGTTCCTGGACCGCTACGTCGAGGACGGTCGCGTCGTCCGCACCGACCAGGGTGGTGACACCGTCAGCGAGGGGCAGGCGTACGGCCTGCTCATCGCCTACGCGAACGACGACCGTGCGCGCTTCGACGCGATCTGGGAGTGGACGAAGGACCACCTGCTCACCGACGACGACCTGCTGGCGTGGCGGTGGACGTCCGACGAGGGCGTCGCCGACGAGCAGTCCGCGAGCGACGCCGACCTCGACGCCGCCCGGGCCCTCGTGCTCGCGGGGAAGGCCTGGGACGACGACCGGTACACCGCCGCGGGGAAGCGCATCGCGGCGGCGATCCTCGAGCACGAGACGGCCCGGACGGACCTCGGCACGATCCTGCTGCCCGGACCGTGGGCGGATCAGGAGCCCTACCGGTACAACGCCTCGTACGCCTCGCCCGTGGCCTTCTCGGTGCTGGCGGACGCCACCGGGGACGACCGCTGGAACGCGCTGAACCGGGGTTCGCGCGCCGTGACGGCCGCCGTGCTGGACGCCTCCGACCTGCCCAGCGACTGGTCCCAGGTCCACGCCGACGGATCGGTGGACCCGATGCCGGCCGTCGGTGGGGACGGGCGCGTGCTCTACGGGTACGACGCGATGCGGACGCCGCTGCGGTACGCCGAGGCGTGCTCGGCGTCCGACCGGGAGCTCGCGGCGGCCCTCGCGCCCACGCTCGGACGGACGACGAGGCTCGCCTCGCAGCTCGACCTCGGTGGCACCCCGGTGACGCAGGACACGAATGCGCTGGCGTACACCGCGCGGGCCGCTGCCGAGCAGGCCGCGGGTTCCTCCCGTGCGGCTGCCGACGACCTCGAGCGGGCCGACCGGACGGCGGCGACCACACCGACCTACTACGGGGACGCCTGGTTGGCCATCGGTTCGACCATGCTGACCTCCGACGTGCTCGGGGGCTGTGCCAGCGACGTCGGAGCCGGCTCGTGAGCGGCCGTCGGAGCGCCGGGCGCGTCTCGGCCGTCCGACGCCGAGGCGTGGTCATCGGTGCCGTGGTCGCCGCCGTCGTGGTGGTCGGGGGCGTGGCCGGGGTGGCGGTCGCGTCGACGGTCGGCGGCGGCGAGGGGGAGCGCGCCGCGTCGTCGGCGTCGGCGTCCCCGTCGCAGTCGTCCTCGTCGCAGTCGTCTTCTTCGTCGTCCTCGGGTTCCGGCACCGACGGGTTCCAGGACCCGGCCGCACCCGAGGCCCGCTCGACGGCCACACCGGTCAGCGTGTCGATCCCGGCCATCGGCGTGCGGTCCTCGCTTGAGGACCTGCACCGCGGCGCTGCCGGAGAACTCGACCCGCCCGTCGACTGGGACAGCGCGGGCTGGTTCAGCGACGGGATCGTCCCCGGCGAGGTCGGCCCCGCCGTCATCGCCGGTCACGTCGACAGCCCCACGAGCGCCGCGGTGTTCTTCCGGCTCGACGAACTGGTCGCCGGCGACGAGGTCCACGTCCGGATGTCCGACGGCAGCACCCGCACCTTCACCGTCGACCGTTCCGAACGCGCCGCCAAGTCGGCGTTCCCGACGAGCGACGTCTACGGCCCCACCCCTACTCCGCAACTCCGACTCATCACCTGCGACGGCACGTTCGACACCGCCACCGGGCACTACACGGACAATCTGATCGTGTTCGCAGACCTCTCGTCGGATTGACCCACCAAGCCAGCGATACATTCGACTGCGAGCACGAGGAGCACCATGAGCGAGACCCTGGTCATCATCCCGACCTACGACGAAGCCGAGAACGTCCGGCCGATCGTCGAGCGCACGTTGGCCGCGACCGACGACTCCGTGCACGTGCTCGTCGTCGACGACAACTCACCCGACGGCACCGGCGACATCGCGGACGCCATCGCCCGCGAGACCGATCGGGTGCACGTCATGCACCGCACCGTCAAGGACGGCCTGGGCGGCGCGTACCTGTCGGGCTTCGCGTGGGGCCTGGAACACGGCTACGCCAAGCTCGTCGAGATGGACGCCGACGGCTCCCACCACCCCGAGTACCTGCCGTGGATGCTCGAGCTCGCGGACTCGAACGACCTGGTGCTCGGCTCCCGGTGGATCAAGGGCGGCAAGGTCGAGAACTGGCCCTGGTACCGCCTCCTGCTCTCCCGCGGTGGCAACCTGTACACGCGTCTCGCCCTGGGCATCGCGGTACGCGACGCCACCGGCGGGTTCCGGGTCTTCACCTCGCGGGCGTTCGAGCGGATCGACCTCGCCGGTGTGGCGTCGAAGGGGTACTGCTTCCAGGTGGACCTGTGCTGGCGTGCCCTCGAAGCGGGTCTGCGGGTCGTGGAGACGCCGATCACCTTCACCGAGCGGGAGTTCGGCGTCTCGAAGATGAGCGGCAACATCGTGCGCGAGAGCCTGGCGCTCGTGACGAAGTGGGGCATCGACCGCCGGATCCGCGAGACCCGTTCCCTGCTCAAGGACCACCGCAAGCTGCCCTCGGTGCGGAAGAACGCGCACGCGGTCTCCGACCACGTCGCCTGAGGCCGGCGGACACGAGAACGCACGAACGGCGACGGACCCGATGGGTTCGTCGCCGTTCGTGCGTGCGGAGCTGCGGCTCGCGGTTGGCTCGCGCAGCACGCGGTTCGCTCGCGCAGCACGCGGTTCGCTAGCGCAGCACGACCACGCCGCGGCCGCGGAACCGGACGACGCCTGCGTCCACCTCGGTCGCGCCGAAGCCGTAGAGCTCCTCGCCCACGGCGTCGGGCACCGGGACCTCGGCCGCGTCGTCGGCGAAGTTCACCACGACGTGCACCGGCGCCACGTCGGGGCCGAGCAGCCCGCGGGTGAGCACCAGCCAACGACGGTCCTCGCTGAAGCGGACGGCGTTCGCCTCGTAGCGGTGGTCGACGAACGCCTGGTCGGTGCGCCGCAGGGCGATGAGCACCCGGTAGGCACGCAGGATCGCCGCACCGCGCTCCGAGCTGACGTCGGCCCAGTCGAGCTTGGAGTTGGTGAACGTCGTCGGGTCCTGCGGGTCCGGCACCGCTGACTCGTCCCACCCGTGCTCGGCGAACTCGGCGATACGCCCCTCGGCGGTGGCCTTGCCGAGCTCGGGCTCCGGGTGCGAGGTGAAGAACTGCCACGGCGTCGAGGCCGCGAACTCCTCGCCCATGAACAGCATCGGCGTGAACGGTCCGAGCAGCGTCAGGGCCGCGGCGATCACGAGCCCCTCGTCGTCGAGCGTCGCGGCGAGCCGGTCGCCGGCGGCGCGGTTGCCGATCTGGTCGTGGTTCTGGTTGGCGACGACCAGGGCCGTCGCGGGGGAGGTGCCGCGGTCGATCGGCCGGCCGTGCCGCTTGCCGCGGAACGACGACCAGGTTCCGTCGTGGAAGAAACCGTCCTCGAGCACCTTCGCCAGCGCCGACAACGGAGCGAAGTCGGCGTAGTAGCCGTTCGTCTCACCGGTGAGTGCCACGTGCACAGCGTGGTGGAAGTCGTCCGACCACTGCCCGGCGAGGCCGTACCCGGCGGCTTCGCGCGGCCGGAACATCACCGGGTCGTTGAGGTCGGACTCGGCGATGAGCGACAGCGGACGCCCGATGAACGACGAGTAGGCGTCGGTCTCGTCGGCCATCGAGGCCAGCACGTGCGGGCGGGTGGTGTCGCGGATCGCGTGCACGGCGTCGAGCCGGAGCCCGTCGACGTGGTGGTCGCGGAACCACATGCGCACGTTGTCGAGCACGTACCGCCGGACCTCGGGGTGCTCGACGTTCACCGAGTCACCCCAGGTGTTGCCGAGCCCGGCCAGCAGGTACGGGCCGTACAGCGGCAGGTAGTTGCCGCTCGGACCGAGGTGGTTGTAGACGACGTCCTGGATGACCCCGAGACCCAGCGCGTGCGCCGTGTCGACGAACCGGTCGTAGGCGTCCGGGCCGCCGTACGGGGCGTGCACGGAGAACCAGCCGACCCCGTCGTAGCCCCAGTTCCACTCGCCGTTGACGGCGTTGACGGGGAGCAACTCGACGAACTCGACACCGAGCTCGACCAGGTGGTCCAGCTTCTGGGCGGCGGCGTCGAGCGTGCCCTCGGGCGTGTAGGTGCCGATGTGCATCTCGTAGATCACGGCGCCGCGGGCCGGGCGTCCGGTCCACGACTCGTCGGTCCACGCGAACCGTGCGGGGTCGACGACCTCGGACGGGCCGTGCACGCCCTCGGGCTGGTACCGGCTGCGCGGGTCCGGTCGGACCGCGTCGCCGTCGTCGATGCGGAACCCGTACCGTGCGCCGACGACCGGCATCACGGCGTCGGTGGACCACCAGTCGTCGTCGCCCTTGGTGAGCGGGTACTCGACGTCGTCGACGACGAGCCGGACCCGGTCCGGCTCGGGCGCCCAGACGGCGTAACGGTCAGGTGCGGTCATGCGTGACCCTCCAGGATGTCGATCTCGGCCTGCGCGTCGGTCTCGGTGGCGTCGGGCATGCGGCCGGCGGCGGGCCGGGAGGCACCGCTCGCGTCGGACACGGCGGTCACCGCGTCGACGTGGCCGGCTGCACCGATCGCGTCGGCGGGCACGAGCAGCGCGACCGGGTAGGTGGTGAGCAGGTCGGCCAGCGCGATCCCGCGGTCGGCGGGGACGCGTCGGCCGGTGAGCAGGTCGATGCGCTCGACGGGGACGGCGTGCACCAGCGTGTCGCCCCAACCGCCGACCCGGCCGAGGCCGATCGGCAGACGCGTCGCGATGGTCACGGCACCGCCGCGGTCGAACGCGATGACGTGGTCGGCCGCGCTGCCGGTGGCCTCGAGCTCCAGGTACCGGGTGAACAGCTCCGGGTGGTCCCGACGGATGCGCAGCGCGCGGGTCGTGACCAGGAGCTTCGCGGCACCGTCGATGTCGATGGTCGGCAGGTCCTCGGGGCCGTCGTCGTCCGGGCCGTCGAGCTCGGCGAGCACGTGACGCCGCTCGGCGTAGTCGACCGGACGACGGTTGTCGGGGTCGACGAGCGAGCGGTCCCAGAACTCGGTGCCCTGGTAGACGTCGGGGACGCCCGGGGCGGTGAGCTGGACGAGCTTCTGGGCGAGACCGTTCGACCACCCGGCGGCGTCGATCTGCTCGTCGAGGGCGTCGAGCACGGCGACCACGTCCGGGTTGTCGAACGCGGCGTCGACGATCGCGTGCATCTGCAGCTCGAACGCCTCGTCGGGCTCGGTCCAGGTGGTGCTGTCACCGGCTTCGCGGGAGGCCTTCTCGGCGTACGCGTGCAGACGCTCACGGCTGGCGGGCCGGGCGCCGACGATCGCCTGCCAGAGCAGGTCGGCGAACACGCGGTCCTGCAACGGCACGAGCGACTGCAGACGCTCGAGCGTGGCGGCCCACTCGTCGCCGAGCTCGGCCAGCACCGCGATGCGGGCGCGGGTGTCCTCGCTGCGCTTCGTGTCGTGCGTGGTGAGCGTCGTCATGGTGTGCGGCCAGCTGCTGAGCCGTTCGCGCTGGGCCTGGTGGAAGTCCGCCACCGAGACAGCGAAGACGCTCGGGTCGCCGCCGACCTCGCTCAGGGACGACAGACGCGAGGTGCGGTAGAACGCCGTGTCCTCGACGCCCTTCGCCATCACCATGCCGCTGGTCTGCTGCAGTCGGACCGCCGCGGCGTCCGTCGGGTCGACGAGTGCCGGAGCGATCCGGTCGATGACGTCGTCGAGGTCCGGGCGGGCCTCGGCGGCGCGCTCGAGGGCGGTGATGAGGTGGTGGGCGCCCTCGGGCAGGTACGTGCGGTACACGTCGAACGAGGCCACGATCTCGGCGACCGCGTCGACGATCCGCTCGTGCGTGATCGTCTCCGTCACGGCGCTCGGTGCGAGCAGGCGTGCGAGCCGCTCGACCTCGCTGCCGAGGATGCCGTCCGCGATGCCCCGTCGTGTGTCGTGCGTGAGCTGCTGCCAGTCGGTCGGTTCGGCGCCCGACGCCGCGGTCAGCGCCTGTTCGCCCGCGGGGTCCACGAACACACGGTCGAGCACCCCGAGGGCGTCGTACCCGGTGGTGCCGTCGACCGGCCACGAACTCGGCAGCTGCTCGCCCGGCTCGAGGATCTTCTCGACGAGGGTGTAGGCCCCGCCGGTCAGCTCCGCCAGGTCCTGCAGGTAGCCCGCCGGGTCGTACAGACCGTCCGGGTGGTCGATGCGCAGGCCGTCGACGAGTCCGTCGCGGAACCAGCCGCCGATGACGCCGTGCGAGGCCGCGAAGACCTCGGGCTCCTCGACGCGGATCGCCGCGAGGGTGTTCACCGCGAAGAACCGGCGGTAGTTCAGGTCGTGGTCGGCGCGCTTCCAGTGCACGAACGCGTAGTGCTGGCGGTCGTGCACGGTCTCGACGGTGTCGCCGTCGTGCACCGTTCCGGGGGCGGTCGGGTAGGCGGTCTCGCCGACGCGGAGCACCGGACGCTCGGCGTCGGACGTGTCGAGCGTGACGGCGTCGAGCAGCCGGTCGTCGAGCACGGGGACGCGGAGCTTGCCGTCGCCGGCTTCCCAGTCCACGTCGAAGGCCCAGGCCACGGGGGAGCCCTGCCCGAGTTCGAGCAGGGACCACCACCACGGGTTCGACTCGGGGGTCGCGACGCCGACGTGGTTCGGCACCACGTCGACGATGACCCCGAGGCCGACGGCGTGCGCGGCCTCGGCCAACGCCCGCATCGCCTGGTCGCCACCACGGTCGGTGTCGACCCGCGTGTGGTCGACCACGTCGTAGCCGTGGTTCGACCCGGACTCGGCCTGCAGCACCGGCGACAGGTACAGCCAGTCGGCGCCGAGGTCGTGCACGTAGTCGACCAGGTCGCGTGCGGCATCGAGGTCGAAGTCGGCCGAGACCTGCAGCCGGTAGGTCGACGCGGGGACGCGGTTCGCGGCGCCGGGCGTTCCGGCGGTCATCGAGCGGTTCCGCTCGGTGCGGTGGAACCGGCCGGGTTCACCGGTGTGACGGCGTCCTGCGGGGCGTCCGGTGCGGGGGCGCCGTCCTGCTCGGCGTCGACCGGGGTGCTGGTGACCTCGTGGTCGGGCTCGGCACGCAGCACGATCATCGACCGTGCGGGGACGTCGAGCGGGGTACCCGCGTCGAGCACCTCGTCGCGGGCGCCGGGGTCGGCGGTGTCGATCCGGACGGTCCAGCCGGGGGAGTACTCCTCGGGTGGGAGCGTGAAGGTCACGACGTCGTCGTGGGCGTTGAAGTACGTGATGAAGCCGACGTCGGTGACGCGCTCACCACGGGCGTCGCGACCTCGGATGCCCTCGCCGTTCAGGTACATGCCGACGCTCTTGCCGAAGCCGGAGTCCCAGTCCTCGGGGTCCATCCCGTCGCCCGAGGGGGTCAGCCACACCACGTCGGGAAGCGGCTCGCCCTCGCCACGTCGGACCGGACGGCCGTTGAAGTACCGGGTCCGGCGGAACGTGGGGTGGTCGTGCCGCAGCTTCACCACGTCGGCGGTGAACTGGATGAGGTCCTCGTCCGCGCTGTCCCAGTCGATCCAGCTGAGCTCGGAGTCCTGCGCGTAGACGTTGTTGTTGCCGGACTGCGAGCGGCCGAGCTCGTCGCCGTGCGCGATCATCGGCACACCCTGGCTCAGGAGCAGGGTCGCCAGGAAGTTCCGGCGACGCTGCAGCCGCAGGGCGTTCACGGCCTCGTCGTCGGTCGGGCCCTCGGCCCCGGAGTTCCACGACCGGTTGTGGCTCTCGCCGTCGTTGTTGTCCTCGCCGTTGGCCTCGTTGTGCTTCTCGTTGTAGGCCACCAGGTCGTACAGGGTGAAGCCGTCGTGCGCGGTGATGAAGTTGATGCTCGCCTTGGGCGTACGGCCGTCGTGCTCGTACAGGTCGGCCGAGCCGGAGATCCGCGAGGCGAACTCACCGAGCGTCGACGACTCGCCGCGCCAGAAGTCACGGACGGTGTCGCGGTACTTGCCGTTCCACTCGGACCACTGGGGCGGGAAGTTGCCGACCTGGTAGCCACCGGGGCCGACGTCCCACGGCTCGGCGATGAGCTTGACCTGCGACACGATCGGGTCCTGCTGCACCAGTTCGAAGAAGGCCGACAGCCGGTCGACCTCGTAGAACTCGCGGGCCAGTGCCGAGGCGAGGTCGAAGCGGAACCCGTCGACGTGCATCTCGGTCACCCAGTAGCGGAGCGAGTCGAGGATGAGCTGCAGCGAGTGCGGGTGCCCGACGTTGAGCGAGTTCCCCGTGCCCGTGTAGTCCATGTAGAACTTCTTGTCGTCGTCGACCAGGCGGTAGTAGGCCGCGTTGTCGATGCCGCGGAACGACAGCGTCGGGCCGAGGTGGTTGCCCTCGGCGGTGTGGTTGTAGACGACGTCGAGGACGACCTCGATGCCGGCGCGGTGCAGCTCGCGCACCATCGTCTTGAACTCCTGGACCTGCTGGCCCTGGTCGCCCGACGACGAGTACGCCGAGTGCGGCGCGAAGAAGCCGATGGTGTTGTAGCCCCAGTAGTTCGACAGCCCCTTGTCCTGCAGGGTCGAGTCGTTCACGAACTGGTGCACCGGCATGAGCTCGAGCGTGGTGACGCCGAGGCGCTGCAGGTGCTCGATGACCGCCGGGTGGGCGACGCCGGCGTAGGTGCCGCGCTGCTCTTCCGGCACGTCGGGGTGGGTCTCGGTGAGCCCCTTGACGTGTGCTTCGTAGATCACGGTCTCGCCGTACGGCGTGCGCGGCGGACGATCCCCCTGCCAGTCGAAGAAGGGGTTGATCACGACGCCCTTCATCATGTGCGACGCGGAGTCCTCGTCGTTGGTCGAGTCCGGGTCGCCGAACGTGTACGAGAAGAGCGACTGGTCCCAGTCGATCTCGCCGCTGGTCGCCTTGGCGTACGGGTCGAGCAGGAGCTTCGACGGGTTGCAGCGCGCGCCGGAGTCCGGGTCGTACGGGCCGTGCACGCGGAAGCCGTACTGCTGCCCGGGGCCGATGTTGGGGAGGTACGCGTGCCAGACGTAGGCGTCCACCTCGAGCAGGCGGACGCATTCTTCGTTGCCGTCGGAATCGAACAGACAGAGTTCGACGCGCTCGGCGACCTCGGAGAACAGCGCGAAGTTCGTGCCGCTCCCGTCGTAGGTCGCCCCGAGCGGGTACGGGTTTCCGGGCCAGGTGTGCAAACGGTCCTCCAGGTGTGGGTGCGGCCAACATATCGGCGGCGCTCGTCCGCGTCCGCAGACAAGCCCCAGCTGTGGATGCGTGATGCGCCCCGCGGCCTGTGGAGGAACGGACGAGTAGCGTCGCGCGCATGGCCAACATCGTCTCGAAGATCGCAGACCAGGTCCGCCCGCTCGGGGTCTCCACGAACTACGGAGAACCCGTCGAGGTCGGCGACCAGACCCTCATCCCCGTGTCCGTCAGCTGGTTCGGCTTCGGAGGCGGCGGGGACGACGAGAACGGTGGCGGCGGTGGCGGCGGCCTGTCGGCCCCCGTCGGCGCCTACGTCCGCCGCCCGGGCAAGGACCTCGTGTTCGAGCCGAACCCGATCTCGCTGATCGTCGTCGGCATCCCCTTCGTGTGGGTGGCCGGGCGTGTCCTCCGCAAGCTGGTGCGCGCGCTCAAGAAGTGACCACCTGACGCAACCGGAGGCCCATGGCGACGCCGCCACGGGCCTCCCGTTGCGTCACGCGGTCGCGACCGCGTCTAGACTGCTGGCACACACACGGGAGTCCGGGACCGCCGGGCTGAGAGGGAGCGATCGGCGCTCCGACCGTCGAACCTGATCCGGATCATGCCGGCGCAGGGAGGAGTCAGCAGCATGCCTTCAGGCACGTCCACAACCGTCCCCACCGCTCCGCGGCGATCGCTGCGTTGGCGGGTCGTCGACATCGTCGTCGCGAGCGTCCTCGCGGTGGCCCTCGGAGTCGTCTTCCGGCTCTGGGAGTTCGGCTACGAGCCCATCAGCGCCGTCATGGACCTCGTGCTCCCCGGCACGAAGGCCCTGTTCGGAGGGGTCTGGCTGCTCGCCGGACCGATCGTCGCGATCGTCGTCCGCAAGCCCGGCGCCGCGCTCTACGGCGAGATGGTCGCCGCCTCGGTCGAGGCGTTGTTCGGCACCCAGTGGGGATGGCTCACGCTCGAGGCCGGACTCGTCCAGGGCCTCGGTGCCGAGATCGTCCTCGCGCTGTTCCTGTACCGCGTCTACCGCCTGCCGGTCGTCGTGCTCGCCGGTGCCGCGGCCGGCCTCGCGCTCGGCATCAACGACACCGTCCTCTGGTACCCGGGGCTCGACGTCGCCTTCAAGGTCGTCTACGTGATCTGTGCCGTGATCTCCGGTGCCGTGATCGCGGGGGCGGGCTCGTGGCTCATCGTCCGGGCTCTCGCCCGCACCGGGGTGCTGTCGTCCTTCGCGGCCGGCCGCGAGCACAGCCGCCGCGAGCCCCGCGCCCTGGTGTGACCGTGCGCGCTCCGTCGGCGACGTCCCCTTCCACCGGCGGCGACGCCGGCGCAGGAGCCGGCGTCCGCGGAGCGCGCATCGTGTTCCGTGGCTGGGGCTGGCGGTACCCGGAGCGAGACGCCTGGGCCGTCCGTGACGTCGACCTGACCGTCGAACCGGGGGAGCGGGTCGCCGTCGTCGGTCCGTCCGGCGCCGGCAAGTCGACGCTCCTGCGAGCGGTGGCCGGCGTGCTGCCCGACGAGCCCGACGCCACCGACGACACCGCTGCGTCGGTGCAGGGGACACTCCTGGTCGACGAGGCCGACCCCCGCGCGGTCCGCGGGCGTGTCGGTCTCGTCATGCAGGACCCCGAGGCACACACCGTGATGTCCCGCGTCGGCGACGACGTGGCCTTCGGCTGCGAGAACGCCGGCGTCCCCCGCGACGAGACCTGGGACCGGGTGCGGACGGCGCTCGACGTCGTCGGCCTCGACCTGCCGCTCGACCGTTCCACCGCGCAGCTGTCCGGTGGGCAGCGGCAGCGGTTGGCGCTCGCGGGCGTGCTCGCGATGCAGCCGGGTGCGCTCGTGCTCGACGAACCCTGCGCGAACCTCGACCCGGACGGCGTGGCGCAGGTGCACGACGCCGTCCGGGCACTGCTCGACGAGACCGGAGCGACGCTGCTCGTGGTGGAGCACCGGATCGGCACCTGGCTGGACCTGGTCGATCGGCTCGTGCTGCTCGAACCAGGCGGCGGCGTGGTCGCGGACGGCCCGCCGGCCCGGGTGCTGGCGGACCACGGCGCGGCGCTCACGGCGGCCGGGGTCTGGGTGCCCGGCGCCGAGCCGGCGCGTGGTTCGGCCCGTCAGCTGCGGCGTGCGCTCGGACGAGCGGGCGAAATGCCCGGGGCGTCCGGCGGCGCGACCGCGGCATTCCGCCCGCTCGGCGAGGGGGCGCGTGGCGAGGGAGAGCTCGGCGAGGGGGCGCGTGACGACGCTGCGGCGGTGCTGCTCGAAGCCCGGGGGCTCGGCACGGCACGGGGGAAGCAGCCGGTCGGGAACGGCATCGACCTCGGGCTCCGGGCAGGGCAGGTCCTCGCGGTCACCGGCCCGAACGGCGTCGGCAAGTCGACGCTCGGGCTCACCCTCGCGGGCCTGCTGGCACCGGCCGCCGGCGAGCTCGGCGCCACCGACACCCTCGCCGACGGTCTCGGCGCAGCGCCGCACACCTGGACGAGCCGCCAACTCGCCGCCCGGATCGGCACGGTGTTCCAGGACCCCGAGCACCAGTTCGTCGCCCGCTCCGTCCGCGAGGAGGTCGAGGCCGGCCCCCGAGCACTCGATGCGCCTGACGCCGCCGAACGAGCCACCGCGCTGCTCGACGAGTTCGGGCTGGCACACCTGGCCGACGCCAACCCCTTCACCCTGTCCGGGGGCGAACAACGACGACTCGCGATCGCCTCGGTCATCGCAGCCCGGCCGCCGGTCGTCGTGCTCGACGAACCGACCTCCGGGCAGGACCGAGCCACGTGGCAGGCCGTCGTCGGGCGGCTCGGGGCCCTGGCTGACGATGGCACCTCGGTGGTGGCGGTCACCCACGACCGCGATCTCGTCCGGGCACTCGACGCCGACGAGGTCGTGCTCGGGCCGGACGGCGCCCGGACCGCCGGGCGCGACCAGGGGCCGTCAGTCGCGACCGTCCCGGAGACGGGACCGACAGCCGGGAGCCGCCCCGGGCCTCCAGACCGGACCGACACGGACGACCGGACGGACGCGGCGGATGCGGCGGATGCGGCGGACGCGACGGACGGAACCGACCGGACGGACCCGGCGCGACGACCGCTGCCGACCCGCGCGACCGGCATCCCCGGCGTCCAGCCGGTCGCCTCCCTGATCGGTGTGCTCGCCCTCGGCGTCTGCCTGGTGCTCAGTCTCGACGTCGTCTCCGCCGCCGTCGCCCTGGCGCTCGAACTCGTGCTGCTGCCGCTCCTGCGCCTGCCGGTCCGGACCCTGCTGCTCCGACTCGCACCGGTGCTCGTCGCGGTGCCGCTGACGGCGGTGAGCATCGCGCTGTACGGCAGGCCCTCGGGGCGGGAGTGGTTCGACCTCGGGTTCGCGCACGTCACCGACGGGTCGCTGGCACTCGCGTTGGCGACGGCACTCCGGGTCCTCGCGGTGGGCGTGCCGGCCATCGCGCTCTTCGTACGGGTCGACCCGACCGACCTGGCCGACGGGCTCGCACAGGTGCTCCGGCTGCCCGCGCGGTTCGTGCTCGGAGCGCTCGCCGCCGTCCGGATGATGACCTTGCTCGTCGACGACTGGCGACAGCTCGCGATGGCCCGGCGTGCCCGAGGACTCGCGGACTCCGGGCGGCTCCGCCGCGGAGCGACCATGGCGTTCGCGCTGCTCGTGCTCGCGTTGCGCCGGGCGACGACGTTGGCGGTGGCGATGGAGTCACGGGGGTTCGGTGCTCCCGGACGGCGGACCTGGGCGCGGGTCGCACGGTTCGCCGGGCCGGAGTGGGCGACGGTGGCGGTGCTGGTCGGCATCGGCGTGGTGTCGATCGCCGTCGCGGTGAGCGTGGGGACGTGGCGTGCCTGACGCGACGCCTGCAGCCGGCACGACGGACGGCGAGCGCGCGACGGGTACGACCGCCGGTGACCTCGCCCCCGGCCTGGCCGCTGCTGCTGCCGGTGTCGCCGCTGCCACGGGCCGGCGCGCCGTCGTGCTCATCGACGGCCGGTCCGGCACGGGCAAGACCACCCTCGGAGCACAGGTCGCGGAGCAGCTCGGTGCGCAGCTCGTGCACCTGGACGACCTGTACCCGGGGTGGGACGGCCTGCGCGCGGCTGCCGATGCCGTGGTGACGGACGTCCTCGGAGCGCCGAGCGGGTACCGACGCTGGGACTGGGCGGCCGACGCGCCCGCGGACTGGGCGTCGGTGGACCCCGACCTGCCGATCGTGGTCGAGGGCTGCGGGGCGTTGTCCCGGGCGTCGGCGCCGCTGGCGTCCCTGCGGGTGTGGCTCGAGGCCGACGACGCCGTGCGGTGGGACCGGGCGATCGGCCGCGACGGCGAGGTCTTCGCACGCGAGTGGGACCGCTGGGCCGCGCAGGAACAGGCCTTCATCGCCGCCGAGGACCCGGCTGCCCTGGCCGACGTGGTCCTGCGGACGTAGGGCGCGGGCCCGAGCCGCCCCGCGGCGGCCGGCGGCGAGCATCGAGGTTTCGCGCTCAGCGACTCCTCACGGCCTTCGGAAGGCGAGAACTGTCGCCCAGCACGAAACGTCAGCCCGCCGCGCCCGTGCCCGCCGCGCCCGCGCCGCCACCCGCGCCCGCCGCGCCCGTGCCCGCCGCGCCCGTGCCCGCCGCGCCCGCGCCCGCCCGCGCCTCCCGCCGCGCCACCGCCCGCGGATCCACCGCGAACACCGCCGCCACGATCGTCAGCACCGCGTACACCCCGAGGTACCCGCACAGGATCCACGGCGACCCGCCCCCGAGCTGCACGAACACCGCGGCCAGCAGTGGCGTCAGCCCCACCGAGAAGATCGACCCGATCTGGTACCCGAGCGACATCCCCGAGTACCGCCGCCCGGTCGGGAACTGCTCCGCGAACCACGCCGCCTGCGGCCCGTAGATGCTGTCGTGGAACACGCACATCCCGATCAGCGCCACGAGCGGCAGCAGCACGAGCGGCCCGGCGTCGAGGAACGCGAAGAACGGCCAGATGAGCACCGCGATGCCCACCGCCGACCAGATCGTCAGCACCCGCCGCCCGACCCGGTCCGACAGCCATCCCCAGAACGGCGTGGACACGAGCGACACGGCCGAGATCACGAGCACGGCCTGCAGCCCCGCGTCCGAGCCCGATGGCCCGCGCACGTTGCCGAGGTAGGTCAGCGAGTACGTCGTCAGGATCGAGTACAGCGCCGGCTGCACGAGGCGCAGGCCCGCCGTCACCAGGATCGACCGCGGGTGCTGCCGGATCGCCTGCCACACCGGGAACCGTTCGACCCCGCCCGAGGCGCGCAGCTCCTGGAACACCGGGGCGTCCTGCACGCCGAGCCGGATGACGAGCCCGACCGCCACGATCACCGCCGAGAACAGGAACGGCAGCCGCCAGCCCCAGGCCAGGAACGCCTCGGTGCCGAGCAGCGACCGCACGAGCGTGAAGACCCCGGTCGCCAGGAGCATCCCACCGGCCGACCCCATCTGCGTGAACGCCCCGAACAGCCCCCGGTGCCGCTCCGGCGCGTGCTCGACGGACAGCAGCGCCGAGCCGCCCCATTCCGCGCCGGCCGCGACGCCCTGCAGCAGCCGCAGGAACACGAGCGCCACGACGGCACCGACCCCGATGGTCGCGGCGGAGGGGATGACCCCGATCAACGTGGACGCGATGCCCATCAGCACCAGCGACGCGACGAGCAGCTTCTTCCGCCCGATCCGGTCACCCAGGTGGCCGGCGATCACACCGCCGAGCGGCCGCGCCACGAACCCGACGCCGTAGGTCGCGAACGACGCGATGACCCCGACGGCCGGCGTCACGGACGGGAAGAACGTCGGTGCGAACACCAGCGCCGAGGCCGTCGCGTAGAGGTAGAAGTCGTAGTACTCGACGGTCGTCCCGACGAACGACGCGAGGGCGACCCGACGACGGGTCGCGGTGGTCGACGGTGCGGCGGGACGGTCTGGAGGCGCGGTGACGGTGGTCTGGCTCGGCATGCCTCAGGAGCATGGTCGCGTCCAGGGCCGCGGGGAACACCGCGCGTAACGGGAGGTCACGTCGCTGTCGTCGGGCGGTGCCCGCCGACCACGATGGGACGCATGAGCGATGCACCGAACCGCCCGCTGCGCTTCGCGGCCTTCGTCATGAACACGACCTCGCACATCCAGCACGGCCTGTGGCGGCACCCCGACGCCCGGCAGGCGGACTTCGACGACGTGACGCTGTGGACCGACCTGGCGAGGACCCTCGAGCGCGGCAAGTTCGACGCGATGTTCTTCGCCGACGTCGTCGGGACCTACGGACCCGGTCGCGGCGACTACTCGACCAACCTGCGCGAGGGGCTGCAGATCCCCTCGAACGACCCCTCCGTGCTGCTCTCCGCGCTCGCCGTGTCGACCGAGCACCTCGGGCTCGCGTTCACCTCGAGCGTCATCCAGGCGCACCCGTTCGACTTCGCCCGCAAGGTCTCCACGCTCGACCACATCACCCGGGGCCGCATCGGCTGGAACGTCGTCACGAGCGCCCTCGACAGCGCCGCCCGGAACTTCGGGGCCGCCCGGCTCGAGGAGCACGACGAGCGCTACGTGTGGGCCGAGGAGTACCTCGACGTCTGCGCGAAGCTCTGGGAGGGCTCGTGGGAGGACGGCGCCGTGCTGAAGGACCCCGTCCGCGGTTACGCCGACCCCGACAGGGTCCACCGCATCGACCACCACGGCAAGCGCTACGACGTGCAGGGCCCGCACCTGTCGGCACCGTCGCCGCAGCGGACCCCGGTGCTGTTCCAGGCCGGGTCGTCGCCGGCAGGCCGTGCCTTCGCCGCCCGGAACGCCGAGGCCCAGTTCATCCTGACCTCGAACCGGGACGCCACCGAACAGCTCATCCGCGAGACCCGCGACCTGGCCGAGGCCGCTGGCCGGCAGCGGGACGACATCGCGTTCTTCCTCGGCCTGACCTTCGTCACCGGCTCCACCGAGGCCGAGGCGAAGGCCAAGGAAGCGGAGATCGACGAGTACCTGGCCGCCGACGGGTTCCTGGTGCACTCGAACCTCGGCTTCGACCCCGACACCGGGGAGCCCCTCGACCCGGACACCCCGCTGTCCGAGGTCCGCACCCACGCCGGGCAGTCGCACCTGCAGTGGCTCCGCGAGGCCGCCGGGGACCGCGAACCGACCATCGCCGACCTCGCCCGGTTGTCCGCCAAGCTCCGCGCCCGGGTCGTCGGGACGCCGGAGCAGATCGCCGACGAGCTCGCCGACTGGCAGCGCGTGGGCGTCGACGGCGTCAACGTCATCAACTGGGCGCTGCCCGGCTCGTACGAGGAGTTCGTCGACCACATCGCGCCGACCCTGCAGGAGCGCGGGCTGATGCAGTCCGAGTACCGCGAGGGGACCCTGCGCGAGAAGCTCTTCGGTCACGCACAGCTGCCGGACTCGCACCCGGCCAGGCAGTGGCGCGGAGCGTTCTCGGGCGGTGCCGGCGCGACCGCGGCCCACCCGGACGACGCGACCCGTGCGGTGGAGGTGCCCGCATGACGGCCGCGACGACGACCGACGGAGCCGTGACGGGCCTCCCGGCCGACCGTCTGGCGACCCTGCGCGAACGCTTCGCGCCCGTGTTCGCGACCATCCGCGACGGCGCGGTCGAGCGTGAGCTCGCGTCCGGGAAGCCCGGCGACCGACCGCTGCCGCACGCCGAGGTCCGGGCGCTCGCCGACGCGGGGTTCGGGCGGCTGCGCGTGCCGGAGGACCGAGGCGGCTTCGGTGTGACGCTGGTCGAACTCGCGCACCTGGTGGCGGACCTGGCGGCGGCGGACTCGAACCTCGCGCACCTGTGGCGCGGACACTTCGGGTACACCGAACTGGTGCTGCTGCGGCCATCGTCGCCCTCCCGTGATGAGTGGCTCGAGCGGATCGTCGACGGAGCGATCATCGGGAACGCGACGTCCGAGCGGACCGGCACGACGCTCGCCGACATCTCGACGACGGTGACGCCGTCTGGTGGTTCCCTCCGCCTCGACGGGCGGAAGTTCTACTCGACCGGCACGCTCTACGCGGACTGGATCTACCTGGCGGCGGACCGTGACGGCGAGCGCGTGACGTTCGCCGTCGACGCCTCCGCGCCGGGCGTCAGGAGCATCGACGACTGGGACGGGTTCGGGCAGCGGTTGACGGCGTCCGGCACCACCGTGTTCGACGGGGTGTCGGTCGACCCCTCGGTGGTGTCGGCGTACCGGGACGCCCCGCTGTCGCACATCCAGGCCTTCTACCAGCTGTACCTGCTGGCGGTCCTCGCCGGGATCGGGCAGGCCGTGTCCGACGACGCCGTGGCCTTCGTGCGACCGCGAACCCGCACGTACATCCACGCCAACGCCGCCGTGCCGGGGGAGGACCCGCAGGTGCTCGCGGTGCTCGGGCGGCTGTCGGCCGGGGCGTTCACCGCCCGGTCACTCGTCGTCGCCGCCGCGGGGCTGCTCGACGGGGTCGTCGCGACGAACGAGCCCGGGGTCGGCGTCGACCGCGTGGTGCTCGACGCGGCCGAGAACGCCGTGTACCAGGCGCAGGTCGAGATCGGGCCGCGGGTGCTGCGGTCGGCGTCCGAGTTGTTCGAGGTCGGCGGGGCGTCCGCTGCCGACCGGACGCGTGCGCTGGACCGGCACTGGCGGAACGCCCGGGTGGTGGCGTCGCACAACCCGGCGGTCTACAAGGAGCGGATGGTGGGGGAGTACGCGCTGCACGGGCGGGGGCCGGTGGGGGCGTGGGAGAAGTACCACGAGGTGGGGCCGACGCGGTTCTGAGGGGCTGCTGGCGGGCGCGGGGCGGGGCGGGGTGGGGCGAGTTTTCGCGGTGAGCGACAGTTCTCGCGCCCGTGGACCCGAGGAATGTCGCTGAGCCCGAAACCCGGGCGCCGCGCTCCGGCTGACCGCTACGCCCAGCCGAGCTCGTGCAGCCGCTCGTCGTCGATCCCGTAGAAGTGGCCGATCTCGTGCACGAGGGTGGTGTGCACCTCGTCCTTGAGCTCCTCGACCGTGTCGCACTCGGCCAGGTGCTGCTTCCGGAACACGACGATGCGGTCGGGCAGCTCGCCGAAGCCGTACTGGCCGCGCTCGGTGGCCGCGATGCCGTCGTACACGCCGAACAGCTCTTCACCGTTCTCCGGTTCGTCCTCGACGACGAACACCACGTTGTCGAGCCCGTCGACCATCTCGTCGGGCAGCAGGTCGAGTTCGTCGGTCACGAGTTGCTCGAACGCGTCGGCGGACATCTCCATCACGGGTGGATCGTCCCACACCGTGCTGACCACTCGCGGCTGAGGCCTCGCGGCTGAGCACTCGCGGCTGACCAACCGCGGCTGACCCCTCGCGGCGAAGCCGCACGGCGCCGGAGGTGCCCAGACAAACACTGAGGGAGAGCCCCGGTTGCGTCACACGCAACAGGACTCTCCCTCGACTGGGGTGAATAACGGGTCTCGAACCCGCGACCTCCTAGACCACAACCAGGCGCTCTACCAACTGAGCTATATCCACCATGCTCGAACCGGCGGACCGGCGCGACCACTCAATAGTAGTACATGCGGGACGGGGTGCGGACCACCCGTGTCGCTACTCGGCCGCGGGCTGCGCCAGCCGTGACTCCCACTTCGCCACGACGTCGGCCTGCACGGCGCGCACGTCGTCGGTGCTCGGGCCGGGCTCGGCGACGAAGCCGGCGCGGCGGTAGTACTCGAGCTCGCGGATCGACTCGAGGATGTCCGCGAGGGCCCGGTGCCCACCGTGCTTCTCCGGCGAGTTGAAGTACACGCGGGGGAACCAGCGGCGGCAGAGCTCCTTGATGCTCGACACGTCGACGCTGCGGTAGTGCAGGTGCCCGTCGACCCGCGGCATGTACTTCGACAGGAACGCGCGGTCGGTGCCGATCGTGTTGCCGGCCAGGGGGGCGGAGCCCTCGGCGGGGACGTGCTGGAGGATGTACTCGAGCACCTGGTACTCGGCGTCCGCCAGGCTCACGCCGTTCGGGATCTCCGCGAGGAGCCCCGAGGTGACGTGCATGTTCGTCACGAACTCGTTCATGTTGTCGAGCGCCGACTGGTCCGGCTTGATGACGATGTCGAAGCCGGGGTGCACGGGCTCGAGGTCGAAGTCGGTGATGACCACGGCCACCTCGACGAGTTCGTCGACCTCGAGGTCGAGGCCGGTCATCTCGCAGTCGATCCAGACGAGGCGGTCATTCGCGGTTGCCATGTCCTCGATCCTATTCCCGCCCCGCGTGCCTCCCGTACGTGCCGCTGCGCCCGCCCTGCCCGTGCCTGCCCGTGCTCGGTCACCCGTGCACGGTGGCCGGTGCTCGGCCACCCGTCCCGCGCGTCCGATCCGCGAGCGGGCGAAATGCCGCGGTCGCCTTGCGGACGTACTCGGATGTTCCGCCCGCTCGTCGCTCACGTGAGCCGCATGCGGTGCAGGCGACCGCCTGGAGGCTCAACGCGACTCCGCAAGCCGCCCCGCGCCTCCAGGCGGGCACTTCCACCCCGCCTGCCGCACCGATCCCGCCTCCTCGCCCCGAGCGGGCGATATGCCGCGGTCGCCCTGCGGACGGACCGTGGTGTTCCGCCCGCTCGCCGTCGGCCGCGCCCGGCCGCGCCCGGTCGCGCCTTCGCACGACTGCGCCCAGCCGAGCGGGCGAAATGCCGCGGTCGCCCTGCGGACGCGCCCCGATGTTTCGCCCGCTCGCCCGCGGCGCGAGCTGCGTGCGGTGCAGGCGACCGCCTGGAGGCTCGCCGCGACCCCGTCAGGCCGGCCCGCGCCTCCGGGCAGTCCCTTCCACCCCGCCTGCCGACCGTGAGCCGACCGTGAGCCGACCGTGAGCGGGCGAAATACCCGAGTCGCCCTGCGGACGAACCCGGGCACTTCGCCCGCTCGCGCGGGGGAGGCGGGGCGAGCGGGAGGCGGGGCGAGGGGGAAGAGGGGCGAGGGTGAGGGGCGAGGGGGAGAGAACCCGCGCGGGGAAGCCCGCGGACGCACGAACGGGCGAAATGCCGGCGTTCCCAAGGGGGGACACTCCGGCATTTCGCCCGTTCGTGGGGAAGGGGTAAGTGGGGCGCGAGTGGAGAGAGCGCGCGCCCGGCGGCTAGGCCATGTCGCCGGCGGTGATGGCCTCCGCCTCGACGCGCTCCGGCTCGGGACCGTCGTCGACGCGGCGCAGGACCCTCGTGGTGCAGCGGATCACGACGAAGGCGACCGCGACGGACGCACCCGCGAACACGTACGCCGCCGAGGGCGAGTACGCGTCGGCGAGCAGGGTCGCGACGGGCGGGGCGATGGCGCCGCCGATGAACCGGACGGCGGAGTAGGCGCTCGAGGCGACCGAGCGGGGGAGGTCGGTGGCCTCCATGACGCACTCCGTGAGCACGGTGTTCAGGACACCGAGCACGAGTCCACCGATCACGACGCAGATGATCAGGCCGACCTGGGAGCGGACGACGAGGGCCGCGGCGAACAGGTCGAGCGCGAGCAGGGGCAGCGCGATCTTCAACACCGTCGTCCTCCGGAGACGGGCGGTGAGCATCGGGGCGACCCACACCGACGTGATCGCGAGACCGACACCCCAGCCGAAGAACGTGAACCCGATGCCGAGCGCGCCGAAGCCGAGCGGGAACGGCGTGTACGCCAGCAGGACGAAGAAGCCGATGTTGTAGAACAGCGCGGTCGCGGCCAGGGCTGCGAGTGCCGGACGGGTCAGGGCACGGAAGGGTGCGGAGAGCTTCGTCGGCGTGGGCTTCTCGAGGCTGCCGGTCTTCAGCAGCGCGACGATGGCGATGAACGCGACGGCCATCAGGGTCGTGACGCCGAAGAACGGGCCGCGCCAGCTCACCGAGCCGAGCAGACCTCCGACCAGGGGGCCGACGGCGATGCCGAGGCCGAGTGCTGCCTCGTACAGGATGATCGCCGAGGCGGTGCCGCCCGACGCTGCCCCGACGATGGTCGCGAGCGCGGTGGAGATGAAGAGCGCGTTGCCGAGGCCCCAGCCGGCGCGGAAGTCGATGATGCTCCACACGCTGTTCGACGTGGCCGCGAGCACCGAGAAGAGCACGATCAGGGCGAGTCCGATGAGCAGGGTGCGCTTCGCGCCGATGCGGCTGGAGACCCAGCTGGTGAAGAACATCGCGACACCGGTGACGGCGAGGTAGCTCGTGAAGAGCAACTCGGTCTGCGCGGGGGTCGCCTTGAGGGACGCCGCGATCGCCGGGAGGATCGGGTCGACGAGGCCGATGCCCATGAACGCGACGACGCAGGCGAAGGCGATCGCCCAGACCGCGGACGACTGCTTGAGGATGGAGCCGGACTGGCCGGCGGGTGCGTGGGCGTTCACGCGGGGATCTCCGTTCCGTTGGGGGTTGTCCGGGTGCGCTGGGCGATCAGGTTCGCCGCGTGGTGCAGGACGTCCCAGTCGTCGTCGGTCAGGTCGGTGAACAACGGACCGACCGTGCTGGTGAGGGTGGAGCGCCAGGAGGCGAGCCGTTCGCGTCCGGCCTCGGTCAGTTCGATGAGCTGCCCGCGGGAGTCGTCGGGGTCGACGCTGCGGCTGATCAGGCCGTCGGCGAGCATCCCGGCGACGAGTCGGGTCATGGTGGGCTGCGCCACACGGGAGGCGGTGGCCAGTTCACCGAGTCGCAGGGGCTCGTCGGTCTCGAGGATGCCGAGCGTGCGCCAGACCGCGGCGGACGTGGTGTTGCCCGTCGACTGGACGGCGCTGCGGATCAGGCGGTTGACGGAAACGAGGAGGGTCTCGATCGTCTGCTCGCGCGGTGTTTCCATAGCTGAACTATATAGCTGTGCTATGCAAAACGCAACGGCGGTGCAGCCGAGCAGCGACGGGACCGAACAGACTGCACCAGCCGCCGCCTGGTAGAAGGGAGGCATGAGCGACATCACCATCCACGAAGGCGACGAGTACACCGCGATCTTCCACGGCGGCCCCTTCGACGGCACGACCGACACCCGCACCGCCACGAGCGACGCGCTGGACGACGAGGTCACGGTGTTCGCCGACGTCGAGGGCCTGCAGACGGCCTTCACCTACCGCGCCACCAAGTCCCGCCAGGTCCTCGACCAGATCTCGGTCGAGTTCACCTACGAGCCGGACGAGTCCGACCCGGTGGACGACCTGCAGGACCGCGGCGACCGCAGCGGCGAGTTCGACCGGGAGTAGAACCCCCACCCGCCGCGTTGCAGGACCACATGCAGCTCGACCTCTGGACGTCCGCCTTCTGTGCGCCGTGTGCCGCCGCCCGCCGGGTGTCCGCCGAGGCCTCGGCGCTCGTCCCCGGGCTCACCGTGACCGAACGCGACGTGGCGGCACACCCCGACGACGCGGAAGACCTCGGTATCCGGTCCACGCCCACGATCATCGTGCGGCAGGACGACGGCACCGAGGTCTTCCGTTCACCCGGCGTCCCGACCCGCGACCAGCTCCTGCTCGCGGTGGCCAAGGCGCTCTGAGCGAGCGGCCGCCGCAGCCGCAGGCGCCGCAGCCGTAGGCGCCGCGGCCGTGCCTACGGCGGCTCCCGGCGCAGGCACGGCGGCGCGGACCTCCGCGCGCTGCGACGTCGGCGCCGCCACCACCACCGGTGCCGGCGGATCGACCATCGCCCGCACGCGTCGCACCAGACGCTTCGCGCCCCGGATCGGCGCCCCGATGCCCAGCGCCACCAGCCCGAGCGGGCTGCGATCGGCCCCGCCGAGGGCGTTCTTCCGCTCCCACGCACGGCGCAGTACGCCACCGCGACTCCGCCGAGCCGGCGCCCGGTCCACCAGGGCTCCGGCGTCCCGTCTGGCCATGAGCTCCACGAGACGGTGCTGCCAGTCGTCCTCAGAAGCCGGATGGAAGTAGTTGTCCCGCATCCACTCCGGCCGGACGACGCCGAACCGTCCGTCGACCAGGTCGACGGCGTCGCCCTCGAGGCCGCTGCCCACGAACACCTCGTTGATCAGATGTCGCCCGACGCCGAAGTCCGTCAGCGTGAGTGCGGGAACGCCCCGTGCCGCCGCTTCGAGCACCGCCGTCGAGCTGATCGTCACGAGTGCCACCGCACGGTCGAGGTGTTCTGCCATCGGCCCGCTCTCGACCACGAGGTTGGTCGGCGCGTCCGCGGGCACCAGGTCCGGGTAGGGGTGCTCTTCGCGGTGCGTCTGGTGCTCGCCGGCCGCGGCGCGCGTCTTGATGACGACGCGCCACTCCGGGTGCGCCCGTGCCGTCTCGACGAGCCACCGCACGACGAGTGCCCGGTCGGCCCGCTCGAACGGCACGCTCGGCTGCGCCGCGAAGACGACGGAGTCGCGGGCGGTCGCGCCGACACCGTCGACAGGATCGGTCGCGCCGGAACTGCCGGTCGATCCGGCACCCCGCGCGAACGGCAGCGTGGCGAGCGCGAAGTGCGGCTCGACGCCGCCCTCGCGCGCCATCTCCTCGTACGCGCGGACCTCACGGTGGCTGTGCAGCACGAACAGGTCGGCTCGGGCGCGGAAGAAGATGCCCTTCCACTTCGCCGGGAACGAGATCCCCGGCAGCCCCGACACCAGCACCGGCCGGTGCGGGATCCGCCGGTGCACCTCGTCGATCACGAGTTCGGCCACCGGTCCGATCAACGACACCAGGACGGCGTCGGGTGGGTCCTGTCGGAGCTCCTCGACGACGGCGTCGACGTCCTTGGGTGGGGGTGGTTCGCGGTGCAGGTGGGCGAGTCGCCGGTCGAGCCCGCGGAACGCCGACCGCAGCTGCTTCGGACTCGCCGACCGCGGGGTCCTCACGGTGCGCAGCTCCAGGTCCCAGTCCGCCGGGGCGCTCGCCAGCAGGTGCGCGCCCCACTTCGCGAACGAGTCGGTGTCGACCAGGCCGACCACGCGTCGGACGCGCGGTGACGCGTCGGACGGGAGGCGCGCCTCCAGTCCGTCCGTCGGCGCACCGCCGTCACCCGGCCCGTCCAGGGCGCGGGTCCCGTCGACCGGGCCGCTCACGCGCCGACGCGACGCAGCTTCGCGAGCGGTGCCTGCTCGCCGGCGGTCGGATGGGGACTGCATCCGCTCACGCGCCGACGCGACGCAGCTTCGCGAGCGGTGCCTGCTCGCCGGGGAAGATCCTCTTGACGCCGTCGCCGAGGGCGGTCTCGATGATGCGGATGTCGCGGGCGAGCGTCTTCAGGCCGTGCGGCTCGAGCGACGCGGCGTGGTCGGAGCCCCACATCGTGCGGTCGAGCGTGATGTGACGCTCGACGGCCGTGGCGCCGAGGGCGACCGCGGCGATGGAGATCTGCAGGCCGGGCTCGTGGCCGGAGTACCCGACGGGGACGCCCGCGTACCGGTGGGCGAGGGTGTCGATCATGCGGAGGTTCGCCTCCTCGGCCGGCAACGGGTAGGTCGACGTCGCGTGCATGAGGACGAGACGGTCGGTGCCGAGGGTCTCGACGGCGGCGTCGATCTGCTCGAGCGTGGACATGCCGGTCGACAGGATGACGGGCTTGCCGGTCGCGGCGACGGCGGCGAGCATGCCGAGGTCGGTGACGGACGCCGAGGCGATCTTGTAGGCGACGACGTTGAGGTCCTCGAGGAAGTCGACCGACGGCTCGTCCCACGGCGACGCGAACCAGTCGAGGCCGCGCAGGGTCGCGTGGTCACCGATCTCGATGTACTGGTCGCGGTCGAACTCGACACGGTAGCGGTAGTCCAGGTAGGTCATGTCGCCCCACGGGGTGCTGCGCGGGGTGTTCTTCATGTGCTCCGGCGTGGAGATCGCGGGGGTGCGCTTCTGGAACTTCACGGCCTGCAGGCCCGCGTCGGCAGCGACGTCGATGAGTTGCTTCGCGATGTCGACGTCGCCGTTGTGGTTGAGGCCGATCTCGCCGATGAGGTACGCGGGGTGGCCCGCGCCGATCGTGGACGTACCGATGGTGACGGTCATGGTGCTCCGTTCGGTGCGGGGGTGGCCCGCGTCGGGGATGGGTCTCGGGTCGTGGTGGATGTCGGGGCCAGGGCTTCGGCGAGTGCTTCGGCGAGGGCTTCGGCGAGGGCCAGGTCGGCCTCGTCGTCGATGTCGATCGCACCGGCACCGTCGACGACGGCCAGCTCGACGCGGCCGTGGAACCGGTGCCGGTTCTCGAGGAACCCCGCCGTCCGCATCACGTAGAAGGCGCCGGTCTCGCGGTACTCGGGCTCTCGGTCCTGCCGACGGGGCCTGGTCGCAGCGTCGTGGTTCACCGCGACCGCCGTGCCGTCCGGGGCGGTCCGCCACAGGAACGCGTGTGACGGAGCGGCGGCGAACACCGCGTCGGCGTGCCCGTCGACCACGCGCGCGACGGCGGCGTCGAGGTCGGCCGGGTCGATGAACGGCGAGGTCGCCTGCAGGAAGACGAGGACTTCGGGCAGCGGCGTGCTGATCGCGTCGAGGACGTGCAGCAGCGCCGACTCCGAGGACGCCTCGTCGCCGGCGAGCTCGGGTGGACGGCGGACCACGGCAGCACCGGCGGCGACCGCCTCGGCAGCGATGGCGTCGCCGTCGGTCGTGACGAGCACCTCGTCGATGCGCGTGGCACGTCGTGCTGATTCGACCGCGCGACGGACCAGCGAACGACCCGCGACCGTGCGGAGGTTCTTGCCGGGGATCCCCTTCGACCCGGCACGTGCGGGCACGACGGCGAGGACGGAACCGGTGGTGCGCATGCTCCGGACGCTACGAAGCGCGGGTGTCGCGGAGGGGAACGGGGAGCAGACGGCGGCCGACCGTTGGGCGACCGCCGAGCCATGTCGCGGCGACGCGGCGGGGCGTGCATCGAGCGTCTGAGGGTCGCTCGCCGCTACAATCGACGCTGCTCGCCTCCGTAGCTCAGTGGATAGAGCAGGTGGTTTCTACCCACCGTGCCGCGGGTTCGATTCCTGCCGGGGGCGCCGAAGACGAACAGGGCCGCCATCCTCTCCGGATGGCGGCCCTGTTCTCGTCGTGCTGGCTGCTGCTCGTCGTGCTGGCTGCTGCTCGTCGTGCTGGCTGTTACTCGTCGTCGTCCGCGGCGCGGCGGCGGAGTTCGGCGGCGCTGATCGGCTGCGTGTACGGCGCCTCGGACGTCTCGTTCGCGTCGGCCGGCTCCGCGGGGGCCTGGTTCAGCCGCGTCGGGACGGACGTGGTGTTCGTCGCGCCGGGGGTGTCGACCCGGGGTGCCGAGGCGGGCGGGACGTCGTTCGCGGGTGCCCGGTTGACGTGTGCGTCGGCTGCGGTGGGCGTCGCGACGGGGCGGTCGGACGAGGACGGACGGTCGTTCCGCGGTGCGCGGTCGCTGTCGCCGAAGGCGCGGGTGGCGCTGGCGTCGTCCACGACCTCGGTGTCGTCCGTGCCGCGGCCCTGGGGGGAGCGGGCGGGCGAGGTCGGGGTACCGAGCGTCGGACGGACCGGTGGTGCAGCCTCGTCGTCGCCGTAGACGCGGGTGGTGTTGTCGCCGAAGGAACGCGTGGCGTTCGGGTCGGTGGTGCCGCGGTTCGGGTTCGTGCCCGCACCGCGGTTCACCGAGAACGACGGGGTCGTCCCGCCGGTAGCACCGGCTGACGCGGCACCGGCTGACGCAGCACCGGGCGCGGGAGCGGCCGCCGCCGGAGGGGTCGAGGGTGCGGACGCGGGGCGCTGCGCCGGACGCAGCGAGGTCGTCGTCGGGGTGGGACGCTCGGTGGGAGCGGCCGGGGCCGGGGCCTTTGCCTGCGCCTGCGTACGCGGGGGTTCGGCCTGGTCGGCGTTCCAGTCCTGCTGGCGCTTGATCAGGTCGGCGTCGGGGTCCGGGGACTCGAACTTCCAGCGCTCGAGGTCGGCCTTGAAGAGCTTGCGCGCACGGCTCGGTCGCGCCTGCCAGTCGAGCAGGCGGTCACGGAACTCGGCGAGGGACTGGTCGGCCTGGAAGCTGAACGTCGACGAGTTCTTCTTGATGTCGGCGATCTCGTGCTGTGCCCAGTTGGCGGCCAGCGGCGCGCCCTGCACGGGGAGCAGGCGCAGCCGGATGTCGGCGTCCTCGGCGAGGTGGTCGGCGTAGGCCCGCTCGTCGTGTCCGAGCGATCCCCATGCAGCTGCCTTGCGCGCAGCCGTCAGGATCGCGGCCACGGCCGCGTTCTTCGATTCCCGCTCCTGCAACGCCACGACCCGCTTGGTCGCGCTGCGCCCGATGAGCGCCGCGATGACGCCCGCCACGACGATGGCGACGAAGGGGATCACAGCGCCCGAGAGCACCCGCCAACCCGTGTCGGACGAAGTCCAGTCGGTCAGGTCGTTCCACCAGTCCATGCGCGCACCATACCCACGGAACGGTCAGGCGTCGGGGAGGCCGGACGGCGTTCCGTGCATCCCATCGCAGATGATTCCAATCTGGAACATCATGACCAGCGCAGGGTGTCCACGGCGTCGTCGGCGGACCACACGCTCGGCAGCTCGACGAACCGGCGCTCGGTCGCGACGTACCGGCGGGCGCGGTACGCGGTGTCGCCGGCGACGTCGATGCGGTCGACGTACCCGACGATCTCGCCGTTGGCCCGGGTGACCCGGCTCAGGTCGTCGCGGACGTCGAGGATGCGGTAGTCGCCCCGGGCGCGGGCCAGCGGGACGGTGCGGATCCGCAGTGCGGGTTCGGTGATGGTCTGCATCGCTGGCCTCCTGGTCGGTGTGGTACCGACGCTACGGCGGACCACCGACACGCCGAGAGGTGCCAGCCGATCTGGGGAACAGGGTCTCCGCGCACACTGTTGTGGAGGAACGAGGTGGCTGCATCGGCGGCCCGGAGAGAGGGAGTGGCCATGACCACGTTCGTGCTCGCAGGTGGATGTTTCTGGTGTCTCGACGCCGTGTACCGCACGCTCCAGGGTGTGCAAGACGTCGTGTCCGGCTACATCGGCGGAGAGGTCGAGGAGCCCTCCTACGAACTGGTGTGCACCGGTACGACAGGGCACGCCGAGGCGGTCGCCGTGACGTTCGACGAGTCGGTGATCCCGGCCGACGTGATCCTCGACGTCTTCTTCACGCTGCACGACCCGCGTCAGCTGAACCGTCAGGGCGCCGACGTCGGCACGCAGTACCGCTCGGCGATGTTCCCGGCCGACGACGCGCAGCGCGAGCTGTTCGAGCGCGCGATCGAGCGGGCTTCCGACATCTGGGACGGCGGCATCGTCACCACCATCGAGCCGCTCTCGACGTTCCACCGCGCCGAGGAGTACCACCAGGACTTCTTCGCGAAGAACCCCGGCCAGGGCTACTGCCTCGCAGTGGCGCTGCCCAAGGTGAACAAGGTCCGGAAGGCCTACAGTCAGTACATCCTGGCGTCCTGACCCCGGGACGGCAGGGCCACGAGGAGGTGGTTCGAACATGACGGACAACACGGGAACCTGGGTCGCCATCGGTCCGGCCGGCGCGGTGGGCAGCATCCACCGGGCGGCGGACGGCTTCCAGGTCGAGCTCTACGGACGCCGACGGGCGGGCGGGCCCTACCCGTCCCTCGAGTCCGCCAAGGGTGCGGTCCACGCCGCGCTCGGACCGTTGGCCGCCCGGCCCGAGTTCCGAGCGCACTGAGCGGGTCCGTCCAGGAGGCCCGGGGGACTCGTCCTCCACAGGTCGCCTGATCGGGTCCACATGCCACAGATCGAGCCCGGGGCCGCTGACGCAGCCCCGGGCTCCGTGACGATCGACGCATGAACGACATCATCACCGTCTGCGGAATCGTCGCCACCGAGCCCCGGCACCTCGTCACCGAGACCGGCATCGCCATCACGAGTCTCCGACTCGCGTCGCCCTCACGCCGTTGGGACCGGGCCACCGCCGCCTGGGTCAACGGCGCGACCAACTGGTACACCGTCACCGCGTTCCGGTCGCTCGCGTCGAACGTGTACAAGTCCCTGAAGAAGGGCGACCGGATCGTCGTCGCCGGCCGGGTCCGCATCCGCACGTGGGAACGCGACGGTCGCGGTGGGACCTCGGTCGAGATCGACGCCGACGGCATCGGCCATGACCTGGCCTGGGGGATCAGCAACTGGCTCCGGGTGCCACGGCAGGTCGGCGACGGTGCATCGGGGCAGGGTGGCCTGCACGGCGTGGACCCCCGCACCGGCGAGGTCCGTGACCCCGCTGCGGGGCGCGGTGCCGGTCACGGGGCCGACCACGGGGCAGAGCCCGACGGCGCGCACGAACACGCACCGTCCACGGAGCACGGTCCGGACGGAGACCTCGACGGGGCAGACGGCGCGCCGGCCCTCGGCGACGGCGACGGCGACGGCGACGGCGACGGCGACGGCGACGGTGCGGAGCCCGCCGAGCCCTCCGAGCACGCGCTCGACCAGGACGACGCACCATGGGACCCGGCGCCACCCCTCGACGACCACACCCACGACGCCGAAGCGGCCTGACCCGCACGCCGACCGGGGTCGGGGTGCGGGTCAGGCCCGCTGGGAGTGCGCGGGTCAACGGGTCGCGTCGGTCACCACTTCTGCGCGATCATCCCGATGCCGGACACCTGATCGGTGTCCCAGTTGCCGCCGCGCGGCAGCCCGGAGACCCGGCCGTTGATCCGGAACGTCGCACCCTGGACCGCCGGCGCGTTGATCTGGGTCGCCTTGATGCCGTGGAACGAGAAGTTCGTGTTCCACTTGCCGTTCAGACCGGTCCGCCCCGCGACGTTGCCCACCGTGATGCGGGTGTTCTGGACCGTGGAGTGCACGACGTCGCCGTTGAGTCGACCGTTCGCCTCGGCGTTGAAGAACAGCCGCCCGTCCAGGTTGAGCTTGAGCGTGCCGATCGTCTTGTGGTTGACGATCATCGTCGCGACGTCGTTCTGGTACCAGCGCATCCCGATCGGGGTGTTCTTGTTCGTCGCCGGACCGAGGTACCCGTAGGTGAACTTGCCGTTCTGCACCCGCTCCCAGATGAAGCGCGGCTTGCCCTTGCTCTCGGGCGAGCCCTTGTCCGACTGGATGCCGAACGCGTACGCGTTGTTGTGGGCGTCGTGCACGTTGATGTAGGACGAGTACCCTGTGCCGGCGCCGTCCGCGCTGATGGTCGCCGTGTAGAGCAGGTAGGGGGAACCCTTCGGCACGGCACCGGCGGCCGATGCCGGCGACACGGGTGCGAGGAGTGCGGTGGTGAGTGCGATCGCTCCGATGAAGGGGAGCGCGAGGCGGCGGAGCCGCGACGTGGTCGTGTTCGTGTGCGTGGTCATGGTCCTCGTCCTGTCCGTGGTCCTGATCCTGGTCCTCGTCGTGGTGGGCGACGGGCCCCCGAGGTTGCGGGGCGAGGAGAGGTTACGTCGAGACGTGCGTTGCGCAACAGGGCTGTTCGTACAGGTGCGGGAAGCGGCGATCCGGCGTCGGGCGAGCGGTGCTCCGGCGGTGTCACTACACTTGGGGCCGATATGGCTGAGTACATCTACCAGATGGTCCGCGCCCGCAAGGCGGTCGGCGACAAGCTGATCCTCGACGACGTCACGATGTCGTTCCTCCCCGGTGCCAAGATCGGCGTCGTCGGACCGAACGGTGCTGGCAAGTCGACGATCCTGAAGATCATGGCGGGTCTCGACCAGCCGTCCAACGGCGAGGCGAAGCTCACGCCGGGCTTCAGCGTCGGCATCCTCATGCAGGAGCCGGAGCTCGACGAGAGCAAGACCGTGCTCGAGAACGTGCAGGAAGGCGTGGGTGAGATCCACGGCAAACTCGCACGCTTCAACGAGATCTCGGCGCTCATGGCCGAGCCGGACGCCGACTTCGACGCGCTCCTGGCCGAGATGGGCACGCTGCAGGAAGACATCGACGCCGCCGACGCATGGGACCTCGACTCCCAGCTCGAGCAGGCCATGGCCGCGTTGCAGTGCCCCCCGGGGGACGAACTCGTCACGCACCTGTCCGGTGGTGAGAAGCGCCGCGTCGCGCTCTGCAAGCTGCTGCTCCAGAAGCCCGACCTGCTCCTCCTCGACGAGCCCACCAACCACCTCGACGCCGAGAGCGTGCTCTGGCTCGAGCAGCACCTGCAGCAGTACCACGGTGCCGTCCTCGCCGTGACCCACGACCGGTACTTCCTCGACCACGTCGCCGAGTGGATCGCCGAGGTCGACCGCGGCCGCCTGTACCCGTACGAGGGCAACTACTCGACCTACCTCGAGAAGAAGCGCGCTCGCCTCGAGGTCCAGGGCAAGAAGGACGCCAAGCTCGCGAAGCGCCTGTCCTCGGAGCTCGACTGGGTCCGGAGCAACACCAAGGGCCGTCAGGCGAAGTCGAAGGCCCGTCTCGCCCGTTACGAGGAGATGGTCACCGAGGCCGAGCGCACCCGCAAGCTCGACTTCGAGGAGATCGTCATCCCGGTCGGCCCGCGTCTGGGTTCGCAGGTCATCGACGCCGAGCACCTGCGCAAGCAGTTCGGTGAGCGCGTCATCATCGGCGACCTGTCGTTCACGCTGCCCCGCAACGGCATCGTCGGCGTCATCGGCCCGAACGGCGTCGGCAAGACCACGCTCTTCAAGACGATCGTCGGCCTCGAGCCCCTCGACGGCGGCACGCTGAAGATCGGCGACACCGTCCAGATCTCCTACGTCGACCAGACCCGCGGCGGCATCGACCCGAACAAGAACCTGTGGGAGGTCGTGTCCGACGGACTCGACTACATCCAGGTCGGCAAGACCGAGATCCCGTCCCGCGCCTACGTGTCGCAGTTCGGGTTCAAGGGCCCGGACCAGCAGAAGCGCGCCGGCATCCTGTCCGGTGGCGAGCGCAACCGTCTGAACCTGGCGCTGACGCTCAAGCAGGGCGGCAACCTGCTGCTCCTCGACGAGCCGACCAACGACCTGGACGTCGAGACGCTCGGCAGCCTCGAGAACGCCCTGCTCGAGTACCCCGGTTGCGCCGTGGTCATCACCCACGACCGGTGGTTCCTCGACCGCATCGCCACGCACATCCTGGCGTGGGAGGGCCTCAACGAGGACGGCACGCCGAACTGGTACTGGTTCGAGGGCAACTTCGAGGCCTACGAGGAGAACAAGATCGAGCGCCTCGGCGCCGATGCCGCGAAGCCCGGGCGCGCGACGTACCGCAAGCTCACCCGCGACTGATCCCCGTGGCGAGACTGCACGCTCCCATCCGCATGCGGTGGAGCGACATCGACGCCTACGGTCACGTCAACAACTCCGCGATGCTGCGCCTGCTCGAAGAGGCGCGCATCGTGGGGTTCTGGGGTGCGGACCCGGGTGAGGACCCGGACGGCGACCTGCCCGAGCCGATCATCGACGGTCGGCCCGGTTCGGGCACCATGACGGTGATCGCCGGCCAGCGCCTCGAGTACCTGGCGTCGATCCCGTACCTCCGCCAACCGCTCGACATCCAGATGTGGATCGGGCGGCTCGGGGGCGCGAGCATCGACGTCTCCTACGAGGTCTGGTCGCCGGTGGGGCAGCACCCCGCCGTCCTGTACACGCGGGCGACGACGGCACTCGTGATGGTCGACGCGGCGACGAACCGTCCGCGTCGGCTGACCGACACCGAGCGGGCCGCGTGCGAGCGCTACCTCGAGGAACCGGTGCAGTTCAGCCGGCCGTAGGCACCCGCATCATGCCCTCCTGGGCGACGGTGGCCAGCAGCTTGCCGTCACGGGAGAACATCCGGCCGAATGCGAGTCCCCGTCCGCCCTGTGCGCTCGGGGACTCCTGCGTGTACAGGATCCACTCGTCGGCGCGACCGTCGCGGTGCCACCACATGGCGTGGTCGAGGCTCGCGCTCTTGACCCCCGGGGTGCCCCAGGCGACGCCGTGCCGACGCATGATCGGCTCGAGGATCGACAGGTCGCTCGCGTACCCGAGCACCGCACGGTGGAGCGCCGGGTCCTCCGGCAGGTCGCCCTGCACCCGGAACCAGACCGCCTGGTGCGGCACGTGCTCGCCCTGCACGTCGACGAACACCGGTCCCTCGACGTGTCGCAGGTCGATGGACCGCGCGGCCCAGGCACGTGCGACCGGGTGGTCGATCGCGGACAGGATCGACGCGGCCGACGGCAGGGACTCCGGGTCCGGGGTGTCCACCGGGTACGGGTCCTGGTGCTCGATGCCGGTGTCCGGCACCTGGAACGACGCGATCATCGAGAAGATCGGGACACCCCGCTGGTAGGCCTGCACGCGACGGGCCGCGAACGACCGGCCGTCGTGGATGCGCTCGACGCCGAAGGTGATCGGCACGTCGATGTCGCCGGGCCGCAGGAAGTAGCCGTGCATCGAGTGGACGTCGCGTCCCTCGATGGTCCGCTGCGCGGCGACGATGCACTGCGCGAGGACCTGGCCGCCGAACACCCGTCCACCGGGGGACCAGTGGCTGGCACCGGTCAGGATCGTCTCGCCCGTGCTCGCGCCGGTGTCCTCGAGTCGCAGGGTCCGCAGGAAGTCGGGTTCGCCGTTCACGCTGTGCAGTCTACGAACGGCTGCCCGCCGCCGTCGCAGGTCGTCGCCCCCAGGCTGCGCGGCGCCGATGGCCGGTAGGATCGAGGACGACATGGGCAACTCGTTCACGCTTCCCGACGCCGCCTCACTCGGTGACCTCCGCACGTACCTCGGACGTGCCGCTCGGATCGAGGACGGCTCGGTCCGGCTCATCGCCGACTCCGGCGTCCTGGCCGTCTACACGGCGATCCTCTACCCGCTCGGGCTGCTCGACGAACTGCCGACGGTGCTCGGGCTCCGCACGTTCTCGCTCACCGAGCCCGCGTCGATCGACACCGTGGTCCCGCTGCAGTCGCTCCTCGAGCGCCTCCGCCTGCTGGCCGAGGCGCAGGACGCCGAACGCGCCGAGGGAGTCGACCCGACGCGGGCCACCCCGATCGAGGTCGAGCTGCCGCACGAGGTGCACACCGTGACGTGGGCGGCCATCTCACCGCCCCGCGGTGGTTGGGTCCCGCTGCCGGACGTCTCCCCGGAACTCCTCCGCCGGGCCACCCGCGACGGCATCGCCGAGGTCGCAGACGCCGTGCCGTCCAACGCGGGCGAGGCCATCGTCCGGCGGATCCGTGCCGAGGTCTGGGGCCGACCGGTCCCGGGCGTCGAACACCTGCCCGCCGGTGCGGGCTTCGCGGGCGAGAGCCTCGGGTTCCTCGGGCACGACCCGGTCCGCCTGTTCGAGACGGGACCGTGGAGCCGACTCACGACCTCGCGCGGCCACGTGCTCGTCAAGCGCCGCGCCTGGACCCTGAGCTCCTAGCGACGGCGACGGCGACGGCGACGACGACGACGGCGACGGCGACGACGACACCGCCCGGCCGCCGTGGTTGGCTGGCCGCATGCACGTCTTCCTCACCGGCGCGTCCGGCTACATCGGCTCCTCCGTCCTCCGCTCCCTCGTGGCCCACGGCGACGAGGTCACCGCGCTCGTCCGGTCCGACGAGAAGGCCCAGCGCGTCCGTGACGCCGGTGGCCGGGCGCTGGTCGGCGACGTCACCGACACCGACGTCGTCGAACGGCTGCTGCACGAGAGCGACGGTGTGGTCCACACGGCATCGGCGCCCGGCGTCGACCCGGACTTCATCCGCACCGCGATCGGCGCTTTGTCCGGCACACCGAAGCCGTTCGTGCACACCGGTGGGATCTTCACCTTCGGCGACTCGACGGACATCTCCGAGCAGTCGCCGCTCGACCCGCCGGCGTTGACCGCCTGGCGCGGACCGAACGAGGCCCTGCTGCGGGCGAGCGACGTGCGGAGCACCATCGTCGCCCCCGGCATCGTGTACGGGCGCGGCGCCGGTATCCCGGCGATGTTCGTCAGCGACGGCGAGCAGCCGGTGCGGCTGGTGGGCGACGGCTCCCAGCGGTGGACGACGGTGCACGTCGACGACCTCGGCGAGCTCTACGTCCTCGCGCTGCACCGCGGCGAGCCCGACGGGTACATCGTCGCCGCGACCGGCGACAACCCCACCGTCCGCCAGGTTGCCGAGGCCGGGTCCCACGGTGCACCGGTCGTCGCCGAGAGCGTCGACGCGAGCCGCGAACGGCTCGGGCGGGACTACGCCGACGCCCTGCTGCTGCACCAGGGGGCGTCCGGCGCGCACGCCCGGTCGGCGTTCGGCTGGCGTCCGTCACGGCCGTCCCTGGTCGAGGACCTCGCCTCCGGCTCGTACGTGCGCTGAGACGCGCTGGCGGAAGACGCCGGCGTCCCACGAACACGCCGCGAGTCCCGCGAGACGCCGCCGAATACGGAGGCGTGAAACGCACATGGCGGCGTCGAACGGACACGACGGCGTCCGGCGTGCACTGCGCCGGCGTCGCGCCGGGTGCGCGTCAGTCGAAGGTGTTCGTCATCGCGTGGGCGGCGCGGTCGAGGTAGCCCCAGAGCTCGGCTTCGTCGAGGGGCGCGAGCTCGAGCGACTCGACCGCGTCGTGCATGTGGTGGAGCCAGCGTTCCCGGGCCTCGGACGTGATGCGGAACGGGTTGTGCCGCATCCGCAGGCGGGGGTGCCCGCGCTGTTCGCTGTAGGTACCCGGGCCGCCCCAGTACTGCTGCAGGAAGGCGGAGAGGCGCCAGATCGCACCCTCGAGGTCGTCGGCCGGGTACATCGGCCAGATGACCTCGTCCTGCTGCACGCCCTCGTAGAAGCGCCGGACGAGCCGGTCGAAGGTGGGGGCACCGCCGATCCGCTCGTACAGCGACCCGGTGGCCGAGGCGCCGTGCTCGCCGACGCGCAGGGTGATCGGCTGCGCCGGGACCCCGACGGAGCCGGGCACGCCCGGGGAGCCGGGCATGCCGAGCGAGCCGCGTGCTCCGGGCCCGCCGGTGCCGCTCGGGGGTGTGGGGTCGGTCATCGGGGGTCCTTCCCGCTGTCGGGGTCGTCCGTGCGGATCGGCTGCCCGAGGATGTTGCGCTTGGTCCGCCGGGGCTTCGTGGGCGCCGGCGTCGGCTGGGTCCGGACGGTGCGCAGGCCGTTGATCGAGGTGGCGTTCTCCCAGCCCTCGGGCATGATCATCGCCATCGCGGGCAGGCTGATGCCGAGCTCGTCGACGGCGTGCTTCAGGCGGGTGCGGAGCTCCCGGCCGACGACGTCGAGCTCGGACGCGCGGGTCTTCACGACCAGGCGGAAGACCATGCCCGCGTCGGTGATCGACTGCAGGCCCCAGATCTCCGGCTTCTCGACGATCCGCTGCCGCCAGCGGGACTCCTGCGACATCGTGACTGCGGCCTTGAGCAGGGCGTCCTGCACGGCGTCGATGTCGGTGTCGTAGGGCACGGTGATGTCGACGAGCACGCGCGACCAGCCTTGCGACAGGTTGCCGACGCGCAGGATCTGGCCGTTCGGCACGAACCACAGGATGCCGTTCACGTCGCGGATCTGCATGACGCGCAGCCCGACGTTCTCGACGACGCCCGTGGCCTGACCGGTGTCGACGACGTCACCGACGCCGGCCTGGTCCTCGAGGATCATGAAGACGCCGGACAGCAGGTCCTTCACGATCGACTGGGCGCCGACGGCGAGACCCGCTGCGACGAGCGATGCCCCGCCGACGATGCCGACCGCGGCGTCCGGGATCGCGACCGGGATGATGATCGCCAGCGCGATGACGACGACGATGACCGTCGCCAGGTTCTCGAGCACACTGCCCAGCGTCCGGGTCCGCTGCACGACCCGGGCGGTCTGCACGGGCGAGGCGATGAGCGCCTGCGTGTCCTCAGCGCCCTGGCGCTTCTTGACGCCGTTCACGACCCGGTCGACGACCTGCTTGATCATGCGCCGCAGGAACACGCGCACGAGGATCGCCGCGAGGATCGTGATGACGATCGTGATCGGGATGTGCCACGCGTCGACGAACTGGGTGAAGGTGTTGGAGGCCCACTTCGGGACGTCGGTGGAGTCTGCAGCCAGGTTCATATCCGGTCGATGCTAAGCGGCGGGGCCTCGGCGTCCCTGGAGGAACACCAAGACCCCGCCGGATCAGCGCAGGGTCAGGCGTCGGCGGCCTGGACCCGGAGCGCGCGCTCGGTGCCCGCGAGGCTCTCGGACACGATGCGGCGCAGCGCCGGCGTCTCCGGGTGCTCCTCGAGCCACGCGGCGGCGGCGTCACGGAGCTCGGCCGACGCGAGCGGCGCCGGGTAGAGGCCCGAGACGATGGTGTCCGCCATGTGGTAGCTGCGCTCGGCCCAGATGCGCGTGAGCACCTCGAAGTACTTCGGCACGAGGCCCTCGAGCAGCACCGGGCTGTTCACGTGCTGGAACCCGACCGTGGTCTGGCGCACGATGGCGTTCGGCAGCTCGGACGAGTCGACCAGCGACGAGAACGCCGCCAGCTTGCCCTCGGCCGTGGGGATCGTCGCCCGGGCGCGGGCCGCGGCCTGCTCGCCCGACGCGGTCTTGTCCGCGGCGAGCTCGGCGTCGATCTCGGCGTTGTCCGCAGCACCCGCGAGCACGAGGCCCTCGAGCAGCTCCCAGCGCAGGTCCGTGTCGATCTCGAGGCCCTGGAGCGTGACCGATCCGTCGCGGAGACCCTGCAGCGTCGCGACGTGCTCGGGCGTGGACGGGATCTGCGCGAAGAACTTCACGAACTGGAACTGCGCGTCGGAACCGGCCTCGGCCGAGGACGCGAGCTGCCAGAGCGTGTCGCCGACGGTGCGGACCGTTGCCTCGACCGAGCCCGGTGCCACGTAGTTGCGTGCGGTGAGCAGCAGCTGCGAGAGCGTCGTGCGGATGGTGGTCGACTCGGTCTCGGTCGCGATGTTGCCGAGCACGAGGCGGACGTAGTCGCTGGCCGGGGACTCGGCGTCGCGCGTGGCGTCCCACACGGAACCCCAGACGATCGAGCGGGCGAGCGGGTTCGCGATCGACGCGAGGTGCTCGATCGCGGTGCGCCGGGAGTGCTCGTCGAGACGGATCTTGGCGTAGGCCAGGTCGTCGTCGTTCAGCAGCACGAGGTCGCCGCGCTGGACGCCGACGAGCTCGGGCACCTCGGTGCGGGCACCGTCGACGTCGATCTCGACGCGGTGGACCCGCTCGAGCTTGCCGCCGGCGGAGGCCGTGTCGGCGCCGAACGGCGCGGACTCGTCGTTCCGGAAGGCGTACACGCCGATCGCCAGACGGTGCGGGCGCAGCGTCGGGTAGTCGGCGGGGGCTTCCTGCAGGACGGTGAACGACGTGATGACACCGGACTCGTCGGTCTCGATCTCGGGACGCAGGGTGTTGACGCCCGCGGTCTCGAGCCAGAGCTTCGACCACTCGGTCAGCTCACGGCCGCTCGTCGCCTCGAGCTCGACGAGCAGGTCGCGGAGCTCGGTGTTCGAGTGGTGGTGCTTCTTGAAGTAGGCGGAGACACCCGCGAAGAACGCGTCGATGCCGACCCAGGCGACGAGCTGCTTGAGGACCGAGCCGCCCTTCGCGTAGGTGATGCCGTCGAAGTTGACCTGGACGTCTTCGAGGTCGTTGATCGTCGCGACGATCGGGTGCGTCGAGGGGAGCTGGTCCTGGCGGTAGGCCCAGGACTTCTCCATCGCCTGGAACGTGGTCCAGGCCTCGGTCCACTCGGTGGCCTCGGCCGTGGCGATCGTGGAGGCCCACTCGGCGAAGGACTCGTTGAGCCACAGGTCGTTCCACCACTTCATGGTGACCAGGTCGCCGAACCACATGTGGGCGAGCTCGTGCAGGATCGTGACGACCCGGCGCTCCTTGATGGCGTCGGTGACCTTCGACCGGAACACGTAGGTCTCGGTGAAGGTGACCGCGCCGGCGTTCTCCATCGCACCGGCGTTGAACTCCGGCACGAACAGCTGGTCGTACTTGTCGAAGGGGTAGGCGACGTCGAACTTCTCCTCGAAGTACGCGAAGCCCTTCTTCGTGATGTCGAACACGTACTCGGGGTCGAGGTACGAGGCGAGCGACTTGCGCGCGAACACACCGAGCGGGATCGTCCGGCCGTCGCGGCTGGTCAGCTCGTCGCGCACGACCTCGTACGGGCCGGCGACGAGCGCGGTGATGTAGCTCGAGATGCGCGCGGTGGGCGGGAAGGCCCAGGTCGCGACGTCGCCGTCGACGTGCGGCTCCGGAGTCGGGGAGTTCGAGACGACCTGCCACCGCGACGGCGCCGTCACGGTGAAGGAGAACTCGGCCTTCAGGTCGGGCTGCTCGAACACCGCGAACATGCGGCGGGAGTCGGGGACCTCGAACTGGGAGTACAGGTACACCTCGTCGTCCACCGGGTCGACGAAGCGGTGCAGGCCTTCACCGGTGTTCGTGTACAGCGCGTCGCTGACGACCACGAGCTCGTTCTGCTCCTGCAGGTCGTCGAGCCGGATGCGCACGCCGTCGTTCACCGCGGCGACGTCGAGCGCCGTGCCGTTCAGCGTGATCGAGTGCACGGTCTTCGTGATGGCGTCGATGAAGGTCGATGCGCCGGCGGTGGCGGTGAAGCGCACCCGCGTGGTGCTGCCGAAGCTGTCGGCGCCGCGGGTCAGGTCGAGCTCGACGTCGTACGTCTGCACGGCGACGACGGCCGCGCGCTCCTGGGCTTCGATTCGGGTGAGGTTCTCTCCGGGCACGCAACGCTCCATCTTCGCTGGGGACGCGGACGATCGGTGTCCGCGTACGGGGCCCCGGACGGCGTCGTGCGCCGGCGGGACGATGGGTTCCAGCCTAGCGACGCCGCGTACGCTCGGATCGTGACCGAGACGACTGTGGACAACCCGACCGACACCACCACCGAGCGCACCGCCGTGGAGTTCTGGTTCGACCCGAACTGCCCCTGGGCCTGGATGACGAGCCGCTGGGTGGGTGAGGTCGCCGAGCACCGCGACCTCGACGTGACCTGGAACGTGATGAGCCTGTTCGTCCTCAACGAGGACCAGGACGTCCCGGAGAGCTACAAGGAGCGCCTGCACGCGGGCCAGGTCTACCCGCGGATCGTCACGGCGGCGAGGCTCCGGCTCGGACAGGACGTCGTCAAGCCGCTCTACGACGCCCTCGGCGAGCACATCCACCACCGCCAGGAGTCCGACCCGGAGCAGGTCGTCCCCGCCGTGCTCGCCGAGCTCGGCCTCGACGCCGACCTGCTCGAGTACGCCTGGACGGACGAGGTCGACGCCGCCGTGCGTGCCAGTCACCAGGACGGCATCGACCGCGTCGGACAGGACGTCGGCACGCCGGTCATCGCCGTCGAGGGCACCGCGTTCTTCGGACCGGTCATCTCCCCGGCACCCAAGGGCCAGGAGGCGCTCGACCTGTGGGACGGCGTCGTCGCCGTCGCGAAGTACCCCGGCTTCTTCGAGCTCAAGCGCTCGCGCACGGTCGGTCCGATCTTCGACACCACCGACTGATCCGGTACCGACCGGTGGGGGACGGGCGGCCGGGAGGCCCGTGGTGTGTCCGCCCCGCCCGTCGCGTCAGACGAGCGGCAGCCGCATCATCGTCAGGTCGAGCCAGCGGTCGAACTTGCGTCCGACCTCGGGCACGACCGCGACCGTGGTGAACCCCAGGCGTTCGTGCAGGGCGATCGACCCCGTGTTGGTGCTGCAGATCCCGGCCATCATGACGTGCCGGCCCTCGGCGGTGGCGCGCGCGACCAACTCGGCCATCAGGGTCGTCGCGATGCCCCGGCCGCGGAACGCCTCGACCACGTAGACGCTGTGCTCGACGGTCAGCCGGTACCCCTGGTGCGGCCGCCACTGGGAGTACGTGGCGTACCCGGCCACGACGCCGTCGACCTCGGCCACGACCACCGGGTACCCGCCTCCCTGCCGCTCGGCGAGCCACCCGTCGAAGTACGCACGCGGGTGCGGGGTGTCCTGCCAGATGGCCGTGGAGTGCAGGACGGCATCGACGTGCAGGGCGTGCACGACGTCGAGGTCGCTCTGGGTGCAGTCGCGGATCACGACCCCGTTCGTCGCATATGCTGTCGTCATGTCTCACATCGTAGACGACGAGCGCGCCGATCCCGCAACCGGTGCCGACGACACCTCGGTCGCCGAGCAGCGGGCGCTCGGTGAACGCCTCCAGCGGCTCCGCACCGAGCGGAAGTGGAGCCTCACCGAGCTCGCCGAGGAGTCCGGTGTCTCCCGCGCGATGATCAACCGCGTCGAGCGCGGGGTCTCCAGTCCCACCGCGACGATCCTCGGTCGCCTGTCCGGTGCCTTCGGCCTGACGATCTCGCAGCTCCTCGACGATGCCCTGGAGCACGAGGTGCCCAGGGTGACGGACCCCGACGAGGCGCGCGGGGTCCAGCGCGGCGCGACCGCCGATTCCTGGACCGATCCCGACACCGGGTACCGCCGCCGTCCGGTCTCGAGCGCGACGTTCCCCGCCGACATCACCGAGGTGCGCCTCCCGGCCGGCCGCGAAGTGGCCTACCCGGCGTCCGCCTACGCGTTCCTGCGGCACTGCATCTGGGTCGTCGACGGCGTGCTCGAGGTCGTCGTCGGCGGTGAGCCGACGCGCCTGGCGGCGGGGGACCGGATCGAGCTCGGCGACCCTGCCGACGTCGTCTACCGCAACTCGGGCGAGGACCCCACCCGGTACCTCGTCGTGGTGGTCCGCGCGCCGTAGTCCGTGGTGGTCCGGGGCCCGGAGCCGCAGGAATATGATCGGTTCCATGCGCATCCACCTCGGAACGGACCACGCCGGCCTCGAGTTCAACAAGACCCTCGCAACCCACCTGACCGAAGCCGGGCACGAGGTGGTGGACCACGGTCCGACCGAGTACGACGCGCTCGACGACTACCCCTCGTTCTGCATCAACGCCGCGCACGCCGTGGTGCAGGACCAGCGCGCCGGTGTCCAGGCGCTCGGTGTCGTCTTCGGCGGTTCCGGCAACGGTGAGCAGATCGCTGCCAACAAGGTGGAGGGCATCCGTGCCGCGCTCGTGTGGAACGAGTCGACCGCGCTGCTCGCCCGTCAGCACAACGACGCCAACGTCATCTCCATCGGCGCACGCCAGCACACCGAGGACGAGGCGATCCGGTTCGTCGACCTGTTCATCGCCGAGCCGTTCTCCGGCGAGGAGCGCCACGCCCGCCGCATCGCCCAGCTCGCCGAGTACGAGACCACCGGGCTGATCGCCGGCCGCCAGATCGACGCGTAGTCCGGCCCGTCAGGGGTACCGGGTAGAACGGTAGTCATGCCCGAGGGTCACTCCGTCCACCGCATCGCCAACCAGTTCACCCGGCACTTCGTCGGCAAGCGCTGCGAGGTGTCGAGCCCCCAGGGGCGCTTCGCCGCCGGGGCCGCGCAGCTCGACGGCAAGCGCATGATCGCCGCGCGTGCGGTGGCGAAGCAGATGTTCCTGGAGTTCGAGGGCGACCTGTTCCTCCGTGTCCACCTCGGGCTGTACGGGGCATGGGACTTCGCGGGCGTGATCTCCACCGCCGAGGCGCTGTCCGACGACGACGACCGCGAAGAGTCGCTCAGCTCGATCGGAGCACCGCGGCTCGCCCGCTACCGGATGGCCGAGCAGGAGAAGGCGGAGGACCCGATCGAGTCCTTCCCGCCGGACCCGGTGGGCCAGGTCCGGGTGCGGATCCTCACCGAGGACACCGTCGCCGACCTGCGCGGCCCGACGGCGTGCGTGGTGGAGACCCCGGCCGAGGTGCAGCGCGCGCTCGACAAGCTCGGCCCCGACCCGATGAACGACGACGGGCCCGAGGCCGAGAAGACCTTCGTCGACAACGTCCGCCGTCGGAACGTCGCGATCGGGCAGCTGCTCATGGACCAGTCCGTCGTGGCCGGCATCGGCAACATCTACCGCGCCGAGCTGCTGTTCCGGCAGCGCATCGACCCGTACAAGCCCGGCAAGAAGATCACCGTCAAGCAGGCCAAGGCGCTCTGGGCGGACTGGTCGAAGCTGCTGCACGACGGCGTCCGCGACGGCCTGATGATGACGATGGACGACCTGTCCGAGGCCGACCACAAGAAGGCCCTGCGATCACGCAAGGACCGTCACTGGGTCTACCACCGGCAGGGCGAGCCGTGCCGGGTGTGCGGCACCGAGATCCGGATGGCCGACATGGCCGGCCGGAAGCTCTACTGGTGCCCGAAGGACCAGAAGTAGCCCTCGGGGCACGGACGCAGCCGCCCGCCCTCCTGGGTCACAGCTCCCGGTACGTGAACCGCCCGGCCACGGCCGTCCCGAGCACCCGCATGCCGCGCAGTGCGGCGGACGGCGCCGCCAGCGGGTCGGACTCGACGAGCACCAGGTCCGCCACGTCGCCGACGGACACCCCGACCCGCCCGTCGGTCGACCCCTGCCAGGCGACGAGCGCCGAGAGCCGTTCGGCCGGGTGCCACGGGTCCCGCCCGTCGCGGTCCCGTCCGACGGCCGCCGCCATCGACACCCACGGGTCGAGCGGCGCCACCGGAGCGTCCGACCCGAGCAGCAGGCGCGCTCCGGCCCGGGCGAGCGACGCGAAGGCGAAGGCCCGGTCGGTGTGCCCGGCCCAGTGCCGGTCGGCGATGTCCCGGTCGTCCATGGCGTGTTCGGGCTGCACGGACGCGGCGACCCCGAGCCGGGCGAACCGGTCCACGTCGGTGTCGACGAGCAACTGCGCGTGCTCGATCGTGCCGCGGGCCCCGACGGTCTCGAAGACGTCGAGCGCCAGGGTGTTCGCACGGTCGCCGATCGCGTGGATCGCGGGGACGAGTCCGGCGTCGACGGCACGGCGGGTGATCGCGACGAGCTCCTCGAACGGCCAGGCGAGCACGCCGGAGCCGTCGGTCATGGCGGCGGTCCGGGTGCCGAGCGACCCGTCCGTGACCACCTTGAACGGGCCCATCGTGAGCAGGCCCCGCGTGCCGTCGACCACGTCGCCGGTGCGCAGACCCCGGGCGATGGCCTCGTCGAGCTCGGCCGGGTACACCCCGGACGCGACCCGGATCGCGTCGGTGCCGGCGTGGATCCGGCGGCGCCAGCGGTCGAGCCCGAAGCGCATCTCGAGGTCGACCACGCCCGTCACCCCGCGGGCCGCCGCGGCCTCGGCAGCATCCGCCACGTAGGCGTCGAGCAGGTCGTCCGGCACCTGCGACAGCGCACCGGTCACGTCGAACGCGTCCTGCTCGCGCAGGACCCCGTCCTCGCCCGCCTCGAGCGGGCGGCCGACAGCAGCCGAGAAGTGCGCGAGCGCGAGCGCGTTGCACCACACCGCGTGCAGGTCCGCGCTGATCACGACGACCGGGAGGCCCGGTGCGGCACGGTCGAGCAGCTCGCGTCGTGCCGGGCGCGGCCACATCCCGTCGCGGTAGCCGTGTCCGACCAGGACGCGGTCCGTCACGCCCGACTGCGCGACGGCGGCGAGCAGGTCGGCGGTCGCCTCGGCGGAGTCGCAGCCGGTGACGTCGACACGGCGGCGGACGAGTGCCCACTGGTCGAAGTGCGTGTGGTGGTCGCGGAGCCCCGGGCCGAGCCAGGCGCCGGCGGCCTCGACCACGTCGGTGTCGACGCTCATGGGGTCGAGCGTGCCGGCCGGTGCGATCTCGGCGACCCGGCCGTCGACGATGCGGACGTCGGCAGGGGCCCCGGAGGTGCCCACCCGCCGGACGGTGCGGAGCAGGATCTCCGTCACGGCGCCTCCAGGCCATTTGCTCGTGCCATCTCGTCGGCGAGCGCCGGCGACGCGTAGGGGCCGTCGCCCCGCAGCCCGGCGACGATGCGGTCGATCACCTCGGGGGCCTTGTTCTGCGACAGCTTGGCGCGGGCGTCGAACCGGGTGACGCGGATCCGGATGCCGACGGTGCCCTTGGCCATCCGGCGGGCGGTCTCCTCGTCGATCTGCAACGACACCGGCGAGGGCATGACGTGCTCGAAGTGGTCGACGAGTTCGCCGAGCACACGGAAGTTCTCGTCGTCGGACAGGATCTCGGGGGTGCCCCAGACGTGGGCGGTGACGTGGTTCCAGGTGGGCACGAACTGCTCCGGCGGGTACCAGGCGGGGGAGACGTAGCCGTGCGGGCCCTGGAACACGACGAGGACCTCGTGCCGTCCGAGTTCGTGCGCGACCTCGTCGGGGCGGCCGACGTGGGACACCAGGACGAGGGCGTCCGGGTCGTCGTCGGGGCCGGGGGTCTCGAGCAGCACCGGGTAGTGCGAGGCGACCAATCCGGCCTCGGTGTGGGACACGATCGTCGCCCACGGGTTCCCGGTGATGAGGCGTCGGACCTCGTCGACGTCGGTCATCAGGAAGTGCGGTGTGTGGCGCATGTTCCGAGCGTGGCACAACGGGCCCGGTCGCGCGACGGGTGTCGTTTCGTCAGTGTTTCTGCGCGGTAAAACTCTCAGAGCGCATTGAAAGAAGTCTTGTGGTCGGGATTCGAACCGTCCTAGCTTTCCCACCACGACGACCGGGCAGGGATCCGGCCGCACCCGATCGAGGAGAGATCATGCGACGCAGGACGATCGCCGCGCTGGCCGCGGCGGCAACCTTGGCACTGGTGGCGACCGGCTGTTCGGCGGGCGGCGCGGCCGACGACGACGCTCCCTCGAGCCTGGTCTACGCGACCGGCGAGCCCGACCACCTGACCCCGGGACGGCAGACCGTGGCCTTCGACCAGGTGATGAGCGTCTTCGCGCCGCTGACCCAGACCGACGCCGACGGTGACCTGCGGTACGTCGCGGCGAAGAGCGTCGAGAGCGACGACGCCACCACCTGGACGATCACGCTGCGGGACGGCTGGACGTTCCAGAACGGCGAGGCCGTCACACCGGAGAGCTACGTGACGGCCTGGAACCACGTCGCCTACGGCCCGAACGCTTGGGAGAACAGCGGTCAGCTCGCCGGGATCGTCGGGTACACCGACCTCAACCCGGCGAAGGGCACCCCGGAGACCAAGGAGATGTCGGGACTCAAGGTCACCGGCAAGGACACCTTCACGGTCACGCTCACCCACGCGGACAGCCAGTTCCCCCTGCAGCTCAGCCAGGCCCAGACGGCGTTCTACCCGATGCCCGAGGCCGCCTACGACGACCTGAAGGCGTACGACAAGAAGCCGATCGGCAACGGCCCGTACGAGATGACGAAGGCGTGGAAGGCGGACCAGGAGTTCACCGTCACGGCCTGGAAGGACTACGAGGGCACGAAGCCCGCCACCGACGAGGTGACCTTCCGCAGCTACTCCGACATGAACACCGCGTACACCGACGTCCTGGCCGGCAACGCCGACGTGCTGTTCCTGCCGACCGACAAGATGACGAGCGCGAAGGCCGACTTCGGCGACCGCCTGCACTCCTTCGACGCCCCCGGCATCGACTACCTCGGGTTCCCGCTGTGGGACGACCGGTACTCCGACCCCGACGTGCGCCGCGCGATCTCGATGTCGATCGACCGTGACGAGGTCAACGACGCGATCTACGGCGGCCTGTACGACCCGGCCACCGCGCTGACCCCACCGTCGATGTCCGGCACCGAGGAGGGCATCTGCGGCGACGCCTGCGAGTTCGACCCGGCAGCGGCGAAGAAGCTCCTCGCCAGCGCCGGCGGGTTCGACGGCACCATGACGCTCGTCTACCCGGGCGGCACCGGCCTCGACTCCCTGTACGAGGCGTACGCCAACCAGATCCGGCAGAACCTGGGCGTCGCCGCCGAGGCGAAGGCCACCACCGACTGGGCGTCCTACTACTCGGAGCTCACCGACAAGACCGTCGCCGGCCCGCACTTCGGCCACTGGGGCGCGCTGTACATCAGCCAGCAGAACACGCTCCGCGCGCTGTTCACCACGGCCGGCGGCTGCTCCCCGTGCACCGGCTACTACCAGTCCGACGACGTCGACTCGCTGCTCGCGAAGGCCGACTCCGCCGGGTCCCAGGACGAGGCGAACGGGTACTACACGAAGACGCAGGAGGCGGTCCTGCAGGACTTCCCGATCGTCCCGACCTTCTTCGACAAGTACTCGTACGTCACGAGCGACAAGATCGCGAAGCTGCCGGCGGTGGCGGGCAGCCCCGTGATCGCGCAGATCGCCGTGAAGTAGGGCGCGGCATGGAGCAGCACACCGTCCTCGACCTGGTCCGCGACGTCCCCGACCGCGACGGCTTCCCGCTCGTCGACGACCTGCACGCCCGGTTCGCCGCGCTCGCCGCCGCGCACCGGGACCGGGTCACCGTCACCCGGATCGGCACGAGCCGCCTCGGCGAACCCCTGCACAGCTACCGCATCGGCACCGGGTCGCACGCGGCCGTCGTGGTCGGCGGGGTGCACCCGAACGAGCCGATCGGTTCGTGGACGGCGCTGCACCTCGCCGAGACGGCCCTCGGTGACGATCGGGTGGCGGGGCTCGACGTCACCTGGCACATCGTCCCGACGATCGACCCGGACGGCATGCGGCTCAACGAGGCGTGGTTCCACGACCCGCACGACCGGGTCTTCTACTCGCGGCACTTCTACCGGCCCGCGCCGGACAGCCAGGTCGAGTGGACGTTCCCGAACAGCTACAAGTCGGTGTACTTCGACCAGGTGCTGCCCGAGACGCTCGCGTTCATGCGGCTCATCGACGACACCGAGCCGGACCTGCTCGTGAGCCTGCACAACGGCGAGATGGGCGGTGTCTACTACTACCTGTCCGAGGACCTGCCTGACGTCGTCGACACCCTGCACGCCGTGCCGGCCGCACTCGGGCTGCCGCTCGACACCGGGGAGCCGGAGTCCCCGTACCTGCGGGAGCTCGCCCCGGCCGTGTTCGCGATGGACGGCATCGAGACGGCGTACGCCTACCTCGAGGAGCTCGGCGTCGACCCCGGCGAGCACATCCACGGCGGATCGAGCGCGGCGTGGGCGATGCGGCACGGCGCCCTCTGCATGGTGGCCGAGCTGCCGTACTGGAGCCACCCCGACGCCGACGACCCGACCCCGACCGACGAGTCGTACGCCGACCTGCTCCGCCGGTGCGCGGACGAGCTCGGTGCCTCGGGTGCGGAGCTGCAGGCGTTCCTCGACGAGGCGTCGCCGATGCTCTCGATCCCGTCCCCGTTCCTCGAGGCCTCCCGGGCGTTCGTCCCGATGCTCGTCGGCATGGCGGACACCGACCGCCGCCGCGCCGAACGGGAACCGGCCGACCGCACCGCCACCGTCGCGGAGCGCTTCGGCTGCGAGGACCTCGTCCGCTGCTTCCGCCTGCGCTACGGCGGCATGCTCCTGCGCGCCGTCGAGGCGGAGACGACCGCCGGCACGGCGTCCGCGCCGCTCCGGCGGCTCCGCGACCGCCTGGCCGAGCGGTACGCGCACTGGCAGGCGGACGCGTCGACGGGTGCCGAGCCCATCCCGGTGGGGAAGCTCGTGGGCGTGCAGTACGGGGCGATCCTCGCCTGCGCGGCGCACGTGGCGGACCCGACCCGCGCCTCCCGGCCGGTGTCGGCGACCGTCTCAGGAGGCGCGTGATGCGTCCGACGCTCGCCGTCGGTCGCCGACTCGGCGGCCTGGTCATCGTGTTCCTCGGGGTGACCTTCCTGATCTACGCGATGACGTTCGCGCTGCCCGGCGACCCGATCAAGGCGCTCGGCGGCGAGCGCCCCCTCACCGACTCGGTCGTGCGGGCGCTGCGGGCGGAGTACCACCTGGACCAGCCGCTGTGGCTGCAGTACGTGCAGTACCTGGGCGGCCTGTTCCGGGGTGACTTCGGCACCGACTTCAACGGGCAGTCCGTGGGCGAGCAGATGGCCTCGCGGTGGCCGGTGACGATCACGCTGGCGCTGAGCGCCTGGGCGCTCGAGATCGTCCTCGGCATCGGGCTCGGCGTCGTCTCGGCGCTCAAGCGCGGCACCGTGCTCGACAAGACGGTGCTCGTCGGCACCATCGTCGTCGGCGCGGTCCCCGTGTTCGTGCTCGGTGTGGCCCTGCAGCTCGTGTTCTCGGTGCGGCTGCACTGGTTCCCGGTCGCGGGCGTCACCGCCGGGTGGCCGACCGCGTACGTCCTGCCGGCGTTCGTGATCGCCCTGTTCGGCCTGGCCGCGGTGTCCCGGCTCACCCGGACGTCGATGATCGAGACGCTCGACGCCGACTACGTGCGGACGGCCCGTGCCAAGGGGCTCGCCCCGGGCCGGATCGTCGGCGTGCACGTGCTGCGGAACTCGCTCATCCCCACCGCCACCTACCTGGCGACCGACCTCGGGTACCTGATGGGCGGCACCGTCATCATCGAGGGCATCTTCAACCTGCCGGGCGTCGGGAACCTGCTGTTCCAGGGCATCCGCTCGCACGAGGGTGCCGTCGTCGTCGGCATCTCGACCGCCCTCATCCTGGTGTTCCTCGTCACGAGCGTGCTCGTCGACCTGCTGCACGCCGCCCTCGACCCGCGCGTCCGGACAGGAGCCTCCCGATGACCACCGAAGCCCTCGGCGCCACCGTCGAACCCGTCGTCGGGGTCCGGCGCCGGCCACTGCTCGCCGCCGCACGGACGCCGGGGTTCTGGGTGCCCGCGTCGGTGCTCGTGGTGGTCCTGCTCATCGCGGCGTTCCCGCAGCTGTTCGCCGGCCTGTTCGGCCACGGCGACCCCCGGGTGTGCGACCTCGGCCGGAGCGGGGCGTCACCGACCGCCGGGCACCCGTTCGGCTTCGACCTGCAGGGCTGCGACGTGTACGCGAACGTCGTCTGGGGCACCCGGTCGTCGATCGCCGTCGCGGTGCTCACGACCCTGCTCGCCGGCATGGTCGCGGTCGTCGTCGGGACCGTCGCGGGCATGGTCGGCGGGTGGGTCGACGCCGTCCTCGCCCGGCTCACCGACGTGTTCCTCGGGTTCCCGTTCCTGCTCGGCGCCGTCGTGGTGCTGAACAGCGTGGGGGAGCGGTCGGTGCTCACCGTGTCGCTCGTGCTCGCCCTGTTCGGGTGGCCGACGATGGCCCGGCTCGTGCGGTCGAGCGTCCGCAGCGTCCGGGGCGCCGAGTTCGTGCTCGCCGCGCGGACGATGGGGTTGTCGACGTGGCGGATCACCACCCGGTACGTGCTGCCGTCGTCGATCTCGCCGCTGCTCGTGCTCGCCACCATCACCGTCGGCGGCGTCATCGTGTCCGAGTCGTCGCTGACCTACCTCGGCATCGGGCTGGAGCGTCCGGCGATCTCGTGGGGGCTGCAGCTGTCCGCGGCGACGTCGCAGTTCCTCCGGGCCCCGCACATGCTCATCGCGCCGGCGGCGTTCCTCGCCGTGACCGTGCTCGCCGTCATCGCGCTCGGCGACACGCTGCGCGCCGCACTCGACCCGCGTCGGCGCTGACGTGCGTCGCGGCGGACGCCGCAGCGATCGACGCGCCAGACTCGAACCACCGCTTCTCGAAAGGACCACCGTGACCGACACCCTCTCCGCGTACCGGAAGACCCTGCCCTACATCCGTGAGTGGGTGTCGTACAAGGTGTGGCAGCTGCGGGTGCCCGGCGTGCAGGTCGCCGTCGGGTACGGCGGCGAGGTGCTGTTCGACGAGGCCTGGGGCTACGCCGACGTCGAGGCCGGGCGCCGCCTGACCACCACCGACCTGTTCCGCATCGCCTCGCACTCGAAGACCTTCACCGCGACGGCCCTGCTGCAGCTCGCCGAGCGCGGGTCGCTCCGGCTCGACGACACCGTCGGCACGTACGTCCCGGCACTGGTCGACGGCGGCTCCCCGCTCGCCGACGCCACCCTGCGCGAGCTCATGGAGATGGGTGCCGGCGTCATCCGCGACGGGCACGACGGCGACTACTGGTCCCTGCTCCGCCCGTTCCCCGACGAGCAGGAACTCCTGGCGCTCGTGCTCGACCGGGGCCAGAAGGTGCCGACCGGCTCGTCGTTCAACTACTCGAACCTCGGCTACTCCCTGCTCGGCCTGGTCATCGCCGAGGTCTCCGGGCGGTCGTACAACGACTTCGTGCGGGAGTCGATCACCGAACCCCTGGGCTTGCGGAACACCGGCCCCGACTGGGACCCCGCACGCGCCGACGACTTCGTGGTCGGGTACACCGGCTTCCACACCGCCAGGCACCGGCAGCGCATCGACCACGTCGACACCCGCGCGATGGCCGCCGCCACCGGGTTCCACGGCACCGCGTCCGACCTGGTCCGCTACTTCTCGCAGCACGTGATCGGGCAGGGCACCCTGCTCGACGACCACTCCAAGCGCCTCGCGCAGCGGAAGGCCTGGAGCGCCACCGACGACCCCGCGGCCCGCGGCTACGGCGCCGGGTTCATCGTCGACCGGATCGGCGGACGGGAGATCCGCGGCCACTCGGGCGGGTTCCCCGGCCACATCACCCAGTCGATGTTCGACCCGGCGTCCGGGCTCGTCGTGTCGGTGCTCACGAGTGCCGCCGCCGGACCCGCCACGCTCATCGCCACCGCGGTCATCGCCATGCTCGACGCAGCGGCCGACGCCGACGCCCCGGGGACCCCGGTGCCCGACGACGTCGACACCGCCGCGTTCACCGGACGCTTCGCCAACCCGTGGGGCGTCACCGACGTCGCCCGGATCGGTGACCGGCTCGTCGAGGTCGACCCGTCCGGCCCCGAACCGATGGACACCCCCACCCGGCTCGAGGTCGTCGACGCCGACACCCTGCGGATGACCCACGGCAACCGCTTCGGCTCGGTCGACGAGGACATCACCTACACGCGCGACGAGGACGGCACCGTGCGGGCGATCCGCGGCGGGGGCGGCATGTCGCAGGAGCCGTGGTCGATCCCGGACGAGCGACCCGAGGTGGCCGCCGGGCTGGCCTCGTGACCGACGACCGGCTGCTCGGACCGGAGCGCCAGGCGTTCGTCGAGGAGTTCGCCCTGATGCTCAACGACGGCGCGGGCATGCCCCTCACCGACGCCCGGGTGCTCGGCTACCTGATGATGACCCGCGCGCCGCACTCGTCGTCGTCCGACCTGCAGGCAGCGCTCGGTGCCAGCTCGGGGTCGGTGTCGATGGCCACCCGGCGGCTCGTCGACTCCGGGTTCGTGAAGCGCCACATCGTCCCCGGCGAGCGCAGTCACTACTTCCGCGCCGAGGCCGACGTCTGGGGCTCCTGGCTCGCCAGCGAACGGAAGTACCTCGACCGGCAGCGCGACATCATCGGCCGCGGGCTCGCCGTCGTCGAGGGTGCCGGCCGCACCGGCACGGGCGACGTGGACGCCGAGGTCCGCGAGCGTCTGCTCAACGGCCGCGACTACATGCAGTGGCTGCAGGGCTACCACCGCAAGATGCTCGAGGAGTGGGAGGCCTTCAAGGCCGCCCGCGACGACACCGACCCCCCGGAGACCCCATGAGCGGCACCACCGACGTCCTGACCGTCGAGCACCTCACCGTCACCTTCGACGTCGACGGCGAGGTCGTCCGCGCCGTCGACGACGCCTCGTTCACCGTCGCCCGGGGCGAGGTCGTCGCGGTCGTGGGGGAGTCCGGCTCCGGCAAGAGCATGACCGCGATGACCGCGATGGGCATCGCCCCCGACGGTGCGCGCGCCTCGGGGAGCATCCGGCTCGGCGACCTCGAGGTCATCGGCACCGACGAGCGCACCCTCCGGTCGGTCCGGGGCCGCAGCGTGTCGATGATCTTCCAGGACCCGTCCGCGGCGCTGAACCCGGTGTTCACCATCGGGTTCCAGCTCGCCGAGGCCGTCCGACGCACCGACCGCCCGCACGACCGCGCCGCGGTCCGGGAGCGCTCGCTCGAGCTGCTCCGCGCCGTGGAAGTCCCCGAACCCGAACGCCGCCTGGGCCAGTACCCGCACGAACTCTCCGGCGGGCAGGCCCAGCGCGTGATGATCGCGATGGCGCTCGCCGCCGACCCGGACCTGCTCATCGCGGACGAGCCGACGACCGCCCTCGACGTCACCGTGCAGGCCGAGGTGCTCGACGTCCTCCGCGCGCTGCGCGAGCGCACCGGCACCGCGGTCCTGCTCATCACCCACGACATGGGCGTCGTCGCTGACCTCGCCGACCGGGTGGTCGTGATGCGCCGCGGACGCGTCGTCGAGACCGGCACCGCCGAGGCGGTCTTCGCCGCACCGTCCGCCGACTACACGCGGGAACTCCTCGCTGCGGTCCCGCGGATGGGCACCGGGTCCGGCCAGGAGGCCCGGCTCGGCTCCGCCACGGAGCCCCCGGCCGCCGTGCTGGACGTCCGGCACCTCGTGGTCGAGTACGGCGGCGCCCTGCGCGGGCGCTTCCGTGCCGTCGACGACGTGTCGTTCACCGTTGGCCGTGGCGAGATCGTCGGCCTGGTGGGGGAGTCCGGCAGCGGCAAGACCACCATCGGCCGGGCCGCGGTCGGTCTCGCGCCGATCACCTCCGGCTCGGTGGTCGTCGACGGCACCGACGTCGCCGGCGCACGACGAGCCGCCCGCCGGCAGATGCGCCAGCACGTCGGCGTGGTGTTCCAGAACCCGCTCCGGTCGCTCAACCCCCGGTACACCGTCGGGCAGACCGTCGCCGAGCCGCTCCGCCAGATCCTCCGGCTGCCGGCGGTGCAGGTCGAGGAGCGTGTCGAACGGCTCCTCGCCGACGTCGGTCTCGACGGCGGGTACGCCGAGCGCTACCCGCACGAACTCTCCGGCGGCCAACGGCAACGGGTCGCGATCGCCCGCGCGGTGGCCCTCGACCCCGCGCTCCTGATCGCCGACGAGCCGACGAGCGCGCTCGACGTGTCGGTGCAGGCCCGCGTGCTCGACGTGTTCCGCGAGCTGCAGGAGCGCCTCGGGTTCGCGTGCCTGTTCGTCACGCACGACCTCGCCGTGGTCGACACCCTGTGCGACCGGGTCGTCGTGCTGCACGGCGGTCGGGTCGCCGAGCACGGGACGCGGGACGCCATCCTGCGCTCGCCCCAGGACCCGTACACACGACGGCTCATCCAGGCCGCCCCGGTGCCGGACCCCGGGGAGCAGGCACGCCGACGCTCCGAGCGTCTGGCGGCCCGCGCGGGCTGAGGCGGGCGGTGTCCGGGTCAGCGCACCTCGGCCGAGGCCCACAACATGCCGACACCGAGGCCCACCGGGCGCAGCAGCGGCACCGCGACGAGCACCGCCGCGGCCAGGTACGCGACGGTCTGCAGCAGGCCCGGGACCGCGAAGGCCACGCCGAGCGACTCCTGCGGGAGCGCCGTGAGGAGCACGGTCTCCGACAGCAGCGCGGTGACGAACCACGCCGCGGCCGCCACCGTGACGATGCAGCCGAAGGCCCGCTGCACTCCCGGCTCACTCCGGACGGTGACGACACCGAAGGCCACGAGCGCCGCCTGCGCGACGACGAGGAACACGTCGATCAACAGTCCGGGAACCAGCGACACGAGCGCGAACGCGAGCACGGACACCCCGAACGTGAGCGCCCGGCGGTCCCGAGCACGCACCGCGGCGACGAGCACGACGACTGCGGCGATGCCGGCGACGACCGTGGCGCCGAGGAGCAACCCGCGGGGCAGGTCCCAGGGCGCCAACCAGACCGTCCCGACCAGTCCGGCCGCTCCGAACACCAGCGCCGCCACCACCGCGGCCGCCGACACCACCCATACCCCCGTGCTGCTCTGCATGCCCGCACCCTATGCCCCGGGACCCCGCCAGCGGAACACGCTCCCCGCCGTTCGGCGCCCCTTGCGACACGCCCGTCCGGCCCCGGGTGCTCGTCCAGACGACGCGGTCGACTTGACTGTCGTTCGAACACACGTTCGAATACCGTCGTGGGACGGCGTCGCGAGAACCGGTGGCAGCCCCCGGAACACCCGGAGGTCGAGCGTCCGCGCGCGTACTCCCTGTCCGAGGACGCCCGCGGCGGCGACGTCTGCCACGCCGTCACCCCGAAGCCGGTCTGGGCGTGGATCCAGTTCCCGACCTTCCACGTCCGGGTGAAGGCCTTCGCGAAGAGCTGGACCCGCGATGCCGTGCTGGTGGAGTGGGCGCAGTTCGGGCAGCAGGCCGAGGCGTGGGTGTGGCGCTCCGCGGTGAAGCACCGCATGCTCCGTGCCGACCGGGACAGCGCGAACCGGAGTCCGCAGAACGCACTGCGTTGACTTCCGCCCGCACCCCGAGGATGGTTTAGCGAACACGGGGTCAGCAAGTAACTCACTGATCGAGGCATTCGGTCCGACCCGTGTCCAGAAGGAGGCACCATGAAGAACGCAGCGGTGCCGTCCTGGGTCGCCCACGTGCTCACCCCGCCCGAGGTCATCAGCGCCTACGTCGAGCGCCGGATCAACGATCCGGCCCTGCTGTCGGGCGAGCAGTCGGAACCCACGTACGCAGACTTCCTGCGCGACGAGTAGACGGTCTTCTCCAGGAGGCCCGGATCACGCACCGCCGTCGGCGGAGTTGATCCGGGCCTCCTCTTCGTTCACCCCACCGGTCCGCCGCGTCGGCGACGCGCCGACAGCGTCACGCCGACGCTCGCGGCGGTGACGCACGCCAGGGCGACCGTCTCGAGCACCGACAGCCCCTCGGCCAGCACCACCAGGCCGGCCAGGGCGGCGATCGCCGGGCCGAGGCTCTGCAGCACGCCGAACACCCGCGTCGGCATCCGGCGGAGCGCGAGCATCTCGAGGGCGTACGGCAGCACGCTGGACAGCACGGCGACCGCACCGAAGACGATCAGGAGCGTCGGTTCGCGCAGGACGCCGTCGACCGCGGACCGGAGCCCGAAGGGCAACGACACGAGCATCGCGACCACCATCGACACGACGAGCCCGTCGACTCCGGGGATCGCGGCGCCGACGTGCCGGTTCATCACGATGTAGCCCGCCCAGCACCCGGCTGCCAGGACCGCCCAGACGACCCCACCCACCTCGGTCACCGCGGTCGGACCGACGCCGAGCAGCACGACCCCGGCGAGCGCCAGCACCGCCCACAGTGCATCGCGCCAACGCCGGGTGTGCACGAGCGACAGGGCGAGCGGCCCGAGGAACTCGATCGTCACGGCGACCCCGATCGGGATGCTCGCGAACGACAGGTAGATGAAGACGTTCATGCCGCCGAGCGCCAGGCCGAGCCCGACCGCACCGAGCCACTGCGCCCGCGTCCAGTGCCGGACGCGGGGACGGACCACCAGGGCGAGCACGACGGCACCGATGACGAGCCGCAGCGTGGCGGCCCCGACCGCACCGACGTCGTCGAAGTGGGTCTTCGCGATCGCGGCGCCGAGCTGGACGGACACCATCGCGGCGAGGGCCAGCAGGGGCGCGGGGACCCGGTTCATCCTCGGGCTCGGCTCATCCGAGGTAGGCGAGGACGGCGAGGACCCGGCGGTGGTCCTCTCCGGTGTCCTCGAGTGCGAGCTTGCCGAAGATGCTCGACACGTGCTTCTCGACGGCACCGGTGCCGATCACCAGGGCGCGGGCGATCGCGGCGTTCGTGCGGCCCTCGGCCATCAGCCCGAGCACGTCACGCTCGCGCGGGGTCAGGGCTGCGAGCGGGTCGCGGCGGCGGCTCATCAGCTGCGTGACGACCTCGGGGTCGAGCACGGTGCCCCCGGCGGCGATGCGGCGGACGGCGTCGTCGATCTCCTCGAGCCGGGTGACGCGGTCCTTGAGCAGGTAGCCGATGCCGGTCGCGCCGGCGGCGAGGACGTCCTCGGCGTAGGTGGCCTCGACGTACTGGGAGAGCAGGAGCACGCCCGTCCGTGGGGCGATCCGGCGGGTCTCGACGGCGGCGCGGACGCCCTCGTCGGTGAAGGTCGGCGGCATCCGCACGTCCATCACCACGACGTCGGGTGCACCCTCGGGCAACGTCGCCAGGAAGGCCCGGGCGTCGGAGTACTGCCCGATGACGTCGATGCCGGCCTCGTCGAGCACGCGGGCCAGGCCCTCGCGCAGCAGGACGGCGTCGTCGACGACGACGGCCCGGATGCGTGCTGCATCCGGGCCGTCTGTCATGCCGACCAGCCTAGTGGGAGCGCGGACGCCCCCGTGGGGTCACGACCGCTGGTTCGCCGCCGTCGGCACGCCGTTCAGGGCACCGAGGGGGATCCGGGCGGTGGCCTCGGTCGGGCCGCCCTCGGGGCTCGAGACGACCAGGTCGCCGTCGAGGGCCCGCATGCGGCCGATCAGGCCCTCGATCCCGTGGCCCTGCTGCGGTCGGGCACCACCTCGGCCGTCGTCGGTGACGCTGACGGTCAGGTACCAGAGGCCCGAGGCGTCGACGACCAGGCCGAGGTACACCCCGGCGGTGGTGGCGCCGGCGTGCTTCATGGTGTTCGTCAGGAGCTCGCTCACCGTGAAGTACACGTTGCGCTGGATCTCCGTGGCGAGCTCCAGGCCCTCGGGCAGCCGGACGTCCAGACCCACTGGGATCGGGGTCCGGGCGACCAGTGCCTCGAGCGCCGCGACGAGTCCGCGGTCGAGCAGGATCGGCGGGGCGAAGCCGCGTGACAGTGCGCGCAGTTCGTCGAGGGCGTCCTGGGCGTGCTCGGATGCCTCACCGATGAGCTGCTTGGCCTTCTCGGGGTCCTTCTCGAAGGCGCGCTCGGCGGCGGACAGGTCCATGCGGAGTCGCACCAGCCGCTGCTGCGGGCCGTCGTGCAGGTCGCGCTCGATCTGGCGGAGTGCCTGGCCCTCGGCGGTGACGGCACCGGCGCGGGAGGCCTGCAGGCCGGCGACGCGCTGCTCGAGTTGCTCGGCCCGGAAGCCGCCCAGCAGGCCGAAGTCGACCCAGTAGTGCGCCAGGACGGAGCCGCGGGCCCAGAGCGGGAAGAGCACGACCGAGGCGGCCATCGACAGCAGCCCGAGGGCGCCGACGCCGGTCACGAACCCGACGCTGTCCGTGAAGTAGCCGACCCGGACGTTGTTCGCGAAGTACAGTCCGCCCACGACGATCGGCCAGGCGAAGCCGACGAGCAGCAGTGCACCGGCCCCGACGGTCACGACCGCGACGAGCGGGTACACGACCGCGGCGTGCAGCAGGTAGAGCCAGTAGTGCGGGTTGGCGACGGCCGAGCCCGTGCGGGTCCACCAGTTCTGCTGCCAGCGGGGCGTCCAGTCCACCGGGCGGATCGGACGTCGGTCGGCCCAGCTCATGCGGAGCTTCTCGAACTGTCCGAGCCACCGCGCCACGAACAGCGCGATGAAGAACATGAGCAGGACGAAGGGGTTGAACAGGTCCCGGAACCCGCCACCGAAGACCGCCGCCGGGAACGCGAAGTACAGCGTGCAGAGCAGCACGGCGGTGAGCGCCATGTAGCCGAAGTCCCGCGGCAGGCGCTTCCACGCGTCGCGGTAGAACTGCCCCGCGGTCATGCCGGACCCGCGACCGGAACCACCGACCGGGCCGGACCCGACCCGAGGGGTGGCGCTCCACGACGCCGGCGGTGACTGCGGGGCGTCCTGGGGGTCCTGGTGGTGCTGGCGCGGGTACTGGGGCATCGGCTTGGTGGCTCCAGGGGGCACGGAGTCGCCCAGCGGGACGGTCTGGGCCTGGTCGGGCGAAGGCGTGACGTCGTCCAGCGGGACGGTTCGCGCCTGGTCGAGGCGGTCGATGTCGGTCATGCATCCAGCCTCGCGATCGCGGAGCCGTTCCCCCATCCTGCCCTCTCCCCACCCCGGGTGGGGTTATCCCCCCTCTTCCACAGGCCACCCGATCCACGCCCGCCGCGTCCCGCCCGTGGATCACGCTCGTCGGATGGGTGACGCGCTCCGAGCACTGACCGACGCCGTCGGGCTCCAGGTGGGGCCGGGCACCGAGGTCCGGTCCGACGAGGAGGCCTGGACGCTCGACGTCGAACCGACGGGCACCCACGCCTGGGTGGCGACGCGGTCCCGCTCCGTGTGGATCCGGCGCGGAGACGACATCGCGATCGTCGACGCCGGCACCGCCGCCCTCGTCCAAGGGCACGTGCCGATGACGATCAGCACGGGCCCGGAGCGCTCCGGGGCACCCCAGGCCGCGGAGACGTACGCGTTCCCGCACGAGGCACTCTTCGCGCTCACCGGTGTCCTCGTCGGCACCGCAACGCTCGGCCCCCTCGCCGACGAGGTCCTCGCACTCCCACCCCTCGCGAGCACCGGTCCGCCCGGTGCGCCCTCGCCCGACGTCGGCCTCGCGCTGCGCCACGTCGGGCACCTCGACGGCGGGAGGTGGCACGGCGCGCAGCAGCAGGCCCTCGCCGGACTCGTCGTCACGACGGTGCTCCTCGACAACCCGCCCCCGATGCTCGGCGACAACAGTCTCGCGCGGGTCCTCGATCGCCTGTTCGATCCCGCCGGTCGACCATCCGTGCGGGAGCTCCTCGTCGGCATCGACATGTCGGAGCGCACCCTCGAGCGCCGGTGCGTCGCAGCGACGGGATGCTCGCCCGCGCAGCTCGGCCGCTGGTACCGCAGTCTCGCCGTCCGGAGCGCGCTCAGCCGTGGAGACCGCCCGTCCGACGTCGCGACCCGCTTCGGCTTCAGTACGACGTCGTCCATGCGACGGGCCCTCGAGCGGGTCCGACCCCCGACGAACCGCCGGTGACCGTCGAGGGCGGGGGAAGGGAGTTCCTATCCGCATCGATGACGGTTCCGGTTCACGATCCTCGGGTTTCGTGAACCAGAACCGTCACGGCGCGGAGAAGACCACGTCGTCCCGCGCCGGCGCAGGTGCGGTGTGCGCGCGCCAGACGAAGGCAGCCGGGGCAGCCGGGGCAGCAGGGTCAGGCGGGTGCGCGACCGGTGGACTCGCGGACGCTCAGGGTGAGCGAGGGGCCCGGGCGTGAGGGGAGCGGGGCGCTGGCGTCGATCTGCGCACGCAGCAGGGTCGCCGCACGCTGCCCGAGCTCGACCGTGTCGCGGGTGAGCGAGGTGATCGCGGGCCGGACGAGCCGGATCATCGCCGAGTCGTCGAAGGACACGATCGAGACGTCGCCGGGCACTGCGACGCCCATCTCGCTCGCCACGCCCAGCCCGGCGACGGCGAGCACGTCGTTGTCGTAGACGATCGCGGTCGGCCGGACGCTCCGGGACAGCAGGGTGCGGGTGGCGCTCGCGCCGGCCTCGGCCGAGTAGTCCGTCGGTACCGAGACCGCGTCGTCGAGTCCCTCGTCGGCAGCGAACGCCCGGAGCCGGTCCATGCGCATGGCGGTGTGCTCGAACTCGGGCCGCCCGGCGACGTGCGCGATGCGTCGGTGCCCGAGGGCGTGCAGGTACCGGAGAACGGTGTCGGTGGCGTCCGAGTCGTCGATCCAGACCGTGGGGGCGGCGCCTTCGGGTGAGGGGTGCGAGCCGACGACGACGGTCGGCATGCCGAGGTCGGCGAGCAGGGCGAGCCGGGCGTCGTCGCGACGGGGGTCGATCACGATCACGCCGTCGACACGGTGTCCGCGCCACCAGTCCCGGTAGGTCTCGAGTTCTTCCTCGGCATCACGCGCGACGAGCAGGTTCATGCCGACGTGGGTGCCGGCGAGCCCGAGCTGGATGCCGGAGATCAGGTCGCCGAAGAACGACTCCGTGCCCAGGGTCCGGGCCGGACGGTTCAGCACGAACCCGATGGAACCGGCCTTCGCGCCGCCGAGTGCCCGGGCCGCGGTGTGCGGCTGCCAGTCGAGCTCGCGGGCGATCTCGCGCACGCGGCGACGGGTCTCATCGGAGACACCGGGGCGGTCGTTCAACGCGAAGGACACCGCGCTGATGGACACACCGGCCCGCGCGGCGATGTCGGCGATCGTCGTTCGACGCTTGGTGGCCACGGGGTTGACTATAGCGCTTTAGTCATCCACAGTGGCTGCCACACACGGGTTCGGTGAATGCTGCTGAACCGGTTCAGCTATGACGAGGGAGTCAGACGCCATGAGGACCACCACACGCATGACGAGGGGCCGCGCCACCGCGCTGCTCGCGACGGCCGCCGCCACGGCGCTCGTCCTGACCGGCTGCTCGAGCGGCGGGAACGCGGCCGACAACGGCGGCGGCGAGATCAGCGGCACCATCACCCTGCAGACCTGGGCGCTCACGCCGACCTACACGGGGTACCTCAACGGGGTCATCAAGGACTTCGAGCAGGCCCACCCGGACGCGAAGGTCAAGCTGCAGGACCAGCCCGGCGACGGGTACGCCGACAAGGTGCTCAGCCAGGCCTCGTCGAACAGCCTGCCCGACGTGATCAACCTGCCGCCGGACATCGCCCTGCCGCTCGCGAAGCGCGGGTTCCTGCAGGACGTCGCGAAGGACGACTCGAAGCTCGCCAGCACGTACGTCGCCGGCGCGTTGGACTCTTACAAGTACAAGGGAGTGGACGGCACGTTCGGGTACCCCTGGTACCTCAACACGGACGTGAACTACTGGAACTCGACGATGTTCGCCAAGTGCGGCCTCGACGCGAAGAACCCGCCGAAGACCACCGACGAGCTGTTCACGCAGGCGAAGACCATGCACGACAACTGCCCGACCGACTACCTGATGAGCCGGAAGCCCGGCCTCGGTGACTTCACCCTCGCCGGCGTCAAGGTGCTCAACGCCGACGGCACGAAGTTCACCTTCGCCGACTCGGCGAAGGCCGCCGACCTGATCGACCGCTACAAGGACGCGTACCAGGACGGCTACATGCCCTCCAACGTGCTGAACAGCGACTACCTCGGCAACTCCACCCTCTTCACACAGGCCAAGGTCGCCTGGACCACCGGTGGGGCCACCTCGCTCGCCGACTTCGAGAAGAACAACCCGTCGCTCAAGGGCAAGGTCACCGTCAGCCCCGCACTCGACACCCCGCCGCTCTACGTGCAGGGCCTGTCGGTCTCGAGCAAGTCGAAGCACCTCGCCACCGCCGAGGCCTTCGCGGAGTTCATGACGAACGCGAAGAACCAGGAGGCGTTCGCCCACGAGGTCAACATCTTCCCGTCCACCACGTCGTCGCAGTCCGACCCGTACTTCTCGAAGGACGACGGCACCGTGAACGGCGAGGCCCGGGTCCTGGCGAACGAGGCCCTGAAGACGGCGAAGGTCATCAACCCGGTCGAGGCGAACTCCGCGATGACGGACTTCCTCGACCAGCAGATCGCCCTCGCGATGAAGGGCCAGGTGGCGCCCGAGAAGGCGCTGCAGACCGCCCAGACCAAGATGAACAGCCTGCTGGCCAACGGCTGATCCGGCCCCGGAGAAGGAAGAGGGAGGATCGTCATGCGTGCGAACCGCTGGTACACGCCCTGGTTGCTCGTCCTGCCGGCACTGATCTGGCTCGTCGCGTTCAGCCTGTGGCCCTCGATCAACACGGTCCGGTTGTCGTTCACGAACGCCAGCCCGCTCGGCGGCGTCAGCCAGTGGGTGGGGGTCCAGAACTTCGAGACCCTGCTCGCTGATCCGCAGGTGTGGGAGGCGCTGCTCAACAGCGTCATCTACATGGCGGTGTGCCTGCCGCTGCTGACGGTCCTCCCGCTCCTCATCGCGGTGCTCGTGCAGCAGAAGCTGCCCGGGATCGCGTTCTTCCGCACCGCGTTCTACACGCCGGTCATCGCGTCCGCGGTGGTCGTCGGGCTCATCTGGACGTGGATCCTCGACGACCGCGGCGTCATCAACGAGATGGCGCAGGCCCTCGGCGTCGTGCAGGGCAGCGTCCCGTTCCTGACCGACCGCTGGCTGCTGCTCCTCAGCGCCATCAGCCTGACGGTGTGGAAGGGGCTCGGCTACTACATGATCATCTTCCTGGCCGCCCTCGGGAACGTCGGCAAGGACCTGCACGAGGCCGCCGCGCTCGACGGCGCCGGCGCGGTCCGGCGCTTCTGGTCGGTCACGATGCCCGGGGTCCGCGGCACCATGACGCTCGTCGGGATCCTGGTGTGCGTCTCCGCGCTCCGGGTGTTCAGCGAGCTCTACATCCTCACGAACGGCACCGGCGGGCCCGGCGGGCAGGACAACTCGCTCGTCATGCTCATCCAGCAGTACGCCCGCGGCTTCACCGGCAACCTCGGCTACGCGTCCGCCCTGAGCCTCCTGCTCTTCGTCGTGACGCTCGTGCCGATGCTCGCCCTCGCCCGGATGAACAGCAAGGCGGACAAGTGACGAACACGACCAGCACGACCGAACCCGTCATCGGCGGCGCGCAGGGCGCAGCCAGCCCGACGCCGGACGTGACCGGCGCGACGGGCGCGGGACGGGCCTCCAGGCAGAAGGGACGCGACGGACGCAAGCGGCGCCGCGCGGTCTGGGGCGTCATGTCCACCCGCGAGAAAGTCGTCCGCTACGTCCTGCTCATCGTGGTGCTCTTCATCACGATCGGCCCGTTCCTGTGGCAGCTGTCCACGTCGCTCAAGGGCGCCGGTGAGGACATCTACACGGCGAACCCGTCGTTCATCCCGTCCGAACCGACCATCGAGAACTACCTGAAGGTCGCCGCCGCGATCCCGGTGTGGCGGTACATCGGCAACTCGCTGCTCGTCGCCGCGATCGACGTGCTCGGCAACATCGTGTTCGCGACCCTGGCCGGGTTCGCCCTCGCCCGTCTGCAGTGGCGGCACCGGAAGCTCGTGCTCGGCCTGTTCCTCGGCACCCTCGTGCTGCCCGGCGAGGCGACGATCATCTCCCAGTTCGTCACCGTGAAGGACCTCGGCCTCGCCGACAACCTGGTCGGCGTCGCCCTGCCCGGCATGATCGCGGCGCTCAACGTCCTGCTGATGTTCAACGCGTTCCGGCAGATCCCCGAGGAGATCGACCAAGCCGCGGTGATGGACGGTGCGAACGCCCTGCAGCGCCTGCGCTACATCTCGCTGCCCGCCGTGCAGGGGACCATCGCGGTCATCGCGATCTTCTCGTTCATCGGTGCTTGGGACGACTTCCTCTGGCCGCTCATCGTGCTGCAGTCGCCCGAGAACCTCACCCTGACCGTCGGGTTGCAGTACCTGCAGGGCACGTTCGCCACCGACCAGCGGATGATCGCGGCCGGCACCATGATCGCCTTCATCCCGATCGCCGTGATCTTCGCCGTCCTGCAGCGCTTCTTCTTCAAGGGCGTCGAAGAGGGCGGTGTGAAGGGCTGATGCGGTTCGGGGTCAACTACACGCCCTCGGTCGGCTGGTTCCACTCGTGGCTCGACTTCTCGCGGTCGGACACGGCCAGGGACCTCGAGGCCATCGCGTCGATCGGCGCCGACCACGTGCGGATCTTCCCGCTCTGGCCGGTCGTCCAGCCGAACCGCACACTCATCCGGCAGCAAGCCCTCGACGACGTCGCGACGGTCGTCGACCTCGCCGGCTCGTTCGGACTCGACGTCAACGTGGACGCCCTGCAGGGGCACCTGTCGAGCTTCGACTTCGTGCCGTCCTGGCTGGACAGCTGGCACCGCCGCAACATGTTCACCGACCCGGACGTGGTCGCGTCGACCGCCGCGTACGTCCGGGCGCTCGCCGGAGCGGTCGCCGACAAGCCCAACCTGCTCGGCATCACCATCGGCAACGAGGTCAACCAGTTCGCACACGCGCCGCACCCCGCACCGCACGCGATCACGGCGGAGCAAGGACACGCGTGGGCGGCGGCGATGGTCGCGGCGGCGCGGGCGGGGCTGTCGGACGGGGCGTCGGCGTCGGTCGCGTCGTCCGTGTCGGTCGGCCTGGAGGCGCGGCTCGACCCCGCCTCGACGGTCCCGCCCGCCACCGGGTCGCGCCCCGGTCCACTGGTCACCGTCGCGCAGTACGACGCGGCCTGGTACGACGACGCCCAGCCCTTCGGCCCGGAGCACGCGGCGGACCACGGTGACGCCACGGTCACGCACTCGTGGGTGTTCAACGGTTCGGCGGCCCTGCACGGCGCCCTCGGGGCCGGTTCGGTGCGGCACGGGGAGTACCTGCTCCAGCTCGCCGCGGCCTGGAACCGCGACGCCGCCCGGCCGAACTGGCTGCAGGAGGTCGGCGCCCCCACCAACGTCGTCGACCCCGCCGACGCCGCCGCCTTCACCGAGCAGACCATCCGGCACGTCCTCGACGCGCAGCAGGTGCTCGGGGTGACGTGGTGGTGCTCCCACGACGTCGCCCGGTCGCTCGCGGACTTCCCGGAGCTCGAGTACGACCTCGGGCTGTTCACGAACGACGGACGGCTGAAGCCCGCCGGCGAGGCGTTCGCCGTCCTCGCCCGCGCCGAGCACACCCGCGACGCCCGCGCCGTACCCCCGACCACCGCGCTCGTCCTCGACGACGTGCTGCCCGACGGCACCGACCGGCACGGCACCCGCGCCGACTGCGCCCCCGGCGGTCGGTTCGCCGCCGCCTGGCTCGCCCTGGCCGAGGCCGCACCGGACGGCCGCGGCCCGCAGGTCGTCCTGCGCTCCCGGCTGTCGGACACCGCGCTGCTGGCCGCCCGCGGCATCGACCGCTGCGTCGACGTGCCCTCCGACCTCGACACCACCACCGTCCGCGTCGCCCACCCGGCGACCACGCCCTGACCCCGGAAGGCCCCATGCACGACGACATCCCCCTCACCACCGGACGCGCCCGACGGGTGCTCGACGAGCGGATCACCCCCGCGGTGCACGCGACCACGACGGCCCTCCAGGCCGCCTGGCACGAGCTGCCGGGGGAGCCGGTCCCGCCGACCGAGGGGCTCGCGCTCACGTTCGAGCCCTACGAGGTCGGCACTCCGTGGGGTGCGGCCTGGGGCACGACGTGGTTCCGGTTGACCGGGACCGTGCCGACCGAGTGGGCCGGACGTCGGGTGGAGGCCGTGATCGACCTCGGCTTCGACAAGAACATGCCCGGGTTCCAGTGCGAGGGACTCGTGTACCTGGCCGACCGTACCCCCGTGAAGTCGATCAACCCGCGCAACCAGTGGGTCCTGGTCACCGAACCGGCCGAGGGCGGCGAGACCGTCGAACTGTTCGTCGAGGCCGCGTCGAACCCCGTCCTGCTCGACTACCACCCCTTCCTGCCGACGCAGGAGGGCGACGTGCAGACCTCGTCCTCGAAGCGCCTCTACGCCACCCGCCGGATGGAGCTCGCCGTCTTCGAGTCCGAGGTGCACGAACTCGCCCTCGACATCGACGTCCTGCTCGAACTGCAGGCCGAGCTGCCCGCCGGACCCCGACGCATGCGGATCCTGCAGGCCCTCGACGACGCCCTCGACGCGCTCGACCTGCAGCACATCCCGGAGACCGCCGGCGACGCCCGTGCGGCGCTCGCCGAGGTGCTGGCCGCTCCTGCCGAGGCCTCGGCGCACACGATCTCGGCCGTCGGGCACGCCCACATCGACTCCGCCTGGCTCTGGCCCGTGCGCGAGACCATCCGCAAGGTCGCCCGCACCACATCGACCATGACCGAGCTCATCGACCAGACCGACGACTTCCTGTACGGCATGTCGAGCGCGCAGCAGTACGCGTGGATCAAGGAGCACCGCCCCGAGGTCTACGCGCGGGTCAAGGCCGCGGTCGAGGCCGGCCGGTTCCTGCCGATCGGCGGCATGTGGGTCGAGTCCGACACCGTGATGCCGACCGGCGAGAGCATCGTCCGGCAGTTCTCGCAGGGCCAGCGGTTCTTCGAGCGCGAGTTCGGCATCCGACCCAAGGGTGTCTGGCTGCCGGACAGCTTCGGGTACTCGCCGGCGCTGCCGCAGCTCATGCGCCGTGCGGGCTTCGAGTGGTTCTTCACGCAGAAGATCTCGTGGAACCAGGTCAACAAGTTCCCGCACCACACGTTCCTGTGGGAGGGCATCGACGGGTCGCGGGTGTTCTCGCACTTCCCGTCGATGGACACCTACAACTCGAGGTTGTCCGGCAGCGAGGTCGCGAAGGCCTCCCGCCAGTTCCGCGAGAACCGACTCGCGACCGGCTCGATCGCCCCGGTCGGCTGGGGCGACGGCGGCGGTGGCACCACCCGCGAGATGACCGGCACCGCCGCACGGTTGGCGGACCTCGAGGGCAGCGCGAAGGTCCGCTGGGAGCACCCGGACACGTTCTTCGACCGGGCGAAGTCCGAGCTGACCGATCCGCCAGTGTGGGTGGGGGAGCTGTACCTCGAGCTGCACCGGGCCACGCTCACGTCGCAGCACGGCACGAAGCAGGGCAACCGCCGGTGCGAGCAGCTGCTCATCGAGGCCGAGCTCTGGGCCGCGACCGCCGCCGCCCGCACCGACTTCGCCTACCCGTACGAGGAGCTCGACGCCCTGTGGCAGCAGGTCCTGCTCCAACAGTTCCACGACATCCTGCCGGGCACCTCGATCGCGTGGGTGCACCGCGAAGCGGTCGAGCGGTACGCCGAGACGGCCGCGGCGCTGACCGCGATCATCGACCAGGCGCTCTCGGCGCTCGCCGGCACCGGGGACGCGGCCGTCGTCGTGAACCCGGCCCCGTTCCTCCAGGCCGGAGCACCCGCGCAGGGCGCCGTCGTGGCGACCGACGTGGCGGTGGCGACCGCCGTGTCCCTGACCGAGCGGGACGGCGGGTACGTGCTGGCGAACGACCTGGTGCGGGTCGTCGTCGACGGGCAGGGGCTCGTGACAAGCGCCGTCGACCTGGCGAGCGGGCGCGAGGCGATCGCGGCCGGCCAGGCGGCGAACCTGCTGCAGCTGCACCAGGACTTCCCGAACATGTGGGACGCGTGGGACGTCGACCGGTACTACCGCAACCGCGTCGAGGACCTCGTGTCGACCACCGGGCTGACCGCGTCGGTCGACGAGTCCGGGGTCGCACGGGTCGTCGTGTCCCGGGCGTTCGGTGATTCGACGGTGACGCAGGAGATCGTCCTGGCGCCGGGGTCCCGCACCCTGGAGTTCGACCAGGTGACCGACTGGCACGAGACCGAGAAGTTCCTCAAGGTGGCGTTCCCGCTCGACGTCCGCGCCGAGCACACCGTCGCCGAGACGCAGTTCGGCGCGCAGAAGCGGGTGACGCACACCAACACCTCGTGGGAGGCCGCGAAGTTCGAGACCTCGATGCACCGCTACGTGCTGGTGGCCGAGCCCGGCTTCGGTGTCGCGCTCGTGAACGACTCGATCCACGGCTTCGACACCACGCGCGACGCCGTCGACGGGCACGTCACCACCACCGTGCGGCTGTCGCTGCTGCGGGCACCGCGGTTCCCGGACCCCGAGACCGACCAGGGCGTGCAGACGCACCGGTACGGCATCGTCATCGGCACCGACCAGCTCGGTGCCACGTCGGCTGGCGTGCGGATGAACGCGGGCGCTCGGACGATCACCGGGGCGCACGGCTTCGCGCCGCTGGTGCAGGTGTCCGGCGACGTCGTGCTGTCGAGTGTCAAGCTCGCCGACGACCGGTCGGGCGACCTGGTCGTGCGCGTCTACGAGCCGTCCGGGCAGCGGGGGACCGGGGCCATCGCGGTCTCGGCCGACGAGGCGACCTTCGGCGCTGCCGTCGAGGTGACCCTGCTCGAGGAACCGCTCGGTGACGCCGGGGCGTCGTCCGCCGCCGCGTCCTCGTTCGCCGTCGACGCCTACGAGGTCCGCACCTTCCGGTTCCCGCGCGCCTGACCGACTGACCGACCGACTGACCGACCAACCGCCCGTCCCACCCAAGGAGGAACCACATGAAGCAGTCCACGAAGTTCAGCATCGCGACCGCACTGGTCGCCATGCTCGCGGCACCACTGGTGCCCGCCGCAGCGTCCGCGGCGCCCTCCTCGTCCGGGTCCAGCCACGGGCACGGGCACGGTTCGTCCCACGGCGGCGGGCACGGCCACGGTCATGGCCACGGGCACCACGCTGCGCCCACCAAGTCGGGGCCGACGAGCATCGCCTACGTCGAGGTGAACAACGACGAGCTCGCCAACGTCGGTCGGTACACGCTGGAGAACGGTGCGAACGCGTTCGACGTGGCGATCATCTTCGCCGCGAACATCAACTACGAGGACGGCAAGGCGGTCCTGTACAACAACGAGAACGTGCAGCGCACCCTCGACCAGGCCGCCACGCAGATCCGCCCGCTGCAGGCCAAGGGCATCAAGGTCACGCTCTCGGTGCTCGGCAACCACCAGGGCGCCGGCCTCGCGAACTTCCCGACGAAGGCCGCGGCGCGGGACTTCGCGGCGCAGGTCTCGGCGACGGTGAAGAAGTACGGACTCGACGGCGTCGACCTGGACGACGAGTACTCCGACTACGGCGTGAACGGTACCCCGCAGCCGAACCAGCAGTCCATCGGCTGGCTCATCAGTGCCCTGCGTGCGGACATGCCGGGCAAGATCATCTCGTTCTACGACATCGGCCCGTCGTCCGACGCCCTGAAGACCGCGAGCCCGTCGATCGGCGGCAAGCTCGACTACGCCTGGAACCCGTACTACGGCACCTACACGGCGCCGACGATCCCGGGCCTGCCGAAGTCGAAGCTGTCCGCCGCCGCGGTCGACATCCAGAACACCCCGCAGGCCACCGCGGTGTCGCTCGCACAGCGCACGAAGGCCGACGGGTACGGCGTCTTCATGACGTACAACCTGCCGGGAGGCGACGAGTCCGCCTACGTCTCCTCCTTCACGAAGGTGCTCTACGGACAGGCCGCGTCGTACCGCTGACGCGTCCGTCCTGACGGCGGCTCGCGCTCCGTGCTCCCCGGCTCCGGCCTGGAGGCGCGGGGCGCGTCCGTCGTCCGGGTCCCGCTGGTCAGGGGGAGGCACCAGTTCCTCCTCGCCCGTGACGGTTCCGGTTCGCAGACCCCGGCGATCGTGAACCGGAACCGCCATCCACCGACAACGAATCCCGGCCCGGCCCGGCGCGCTCGATGCCGCGGCCGTACGATCGCCGCATGGAGCTCGAGTTCCGCGGCGAGGTGATCGAGTGGCGCGGCCCGTCACCGTTCTTCTTCGCCGTCGTGCCGCCGGACGCCGCCGAGGTCATCGCTGACCTCGCGCCGGTGATCACCTACGGGTGGGGTGTGATCCCGGCGCGCGTGACGATCGGCTCGGTGACGTGGACGACGTCGCTGTTCCCGAAGGACGGCGGCTACCTCGTGCCGTTGCGTGCGGCGGAGCGGAAGCGTGCCCGGGCGGAGCTCGGCGACTCCCCGGAGATCACGCTCGAGTTCGCCGACCCCTGACGGAGAGCCACCGACCGTCAGTCCTCCACAGGTACGTCGATCGCGAGACCTTCCCACAGCCATCGCGGTGGGCTTCAGCGTCGCTGTCGGGCTGTTTGCCCTTGATACGTTGTGCATCTGAAGTATCGGCTCGCGCGAACGGGCTGTGAGAACAGGAGAACGTGATGACGAACTACCTCGTGCGACTCGAGTGCGTGGCGCAACCCGGGGTAGCGGACGATCCGCGCGCAGCCCTCGCGGCGGACTTCGACGCCATCGCGGAAGCACTCTTCGACCTCGACGACGTCCACGACCAGGACCTGACCGCTGACCTGTCGACCGGCACGCTCACCTTCTCGATCGGTGTCGACGGGGACGACGAGTCCGGTGCACTCGACCGTGCGCTCGGTGCCGTCCGGACCGCGCTGCACGTTGCTGGACGCGGCACTCCCGGTTGGGAGCAGCACTACCGGATGCTGCGGCAGGAAGTCGGAGAAGCGCCGCTCGGAGCGGTCTAAGGCGATCGACTGGCGGGCATCCGTCGCCTGAGTCACACCGTGAGGACGGATCGGTCCCGTGCGCGTGTGCGATCGTGGCGGTTCACGTCGGTCAGGAGTGGCGGCGCGCGGTGGGAGAGCTTGTCGGAGGGTCGGCGAGCTGCTGCTACTTGCAGAGCTTCAGCCCCGCTTCGAGCACGGGCGAGATGTCGATCCTCAACCCGTCGACGTCAGGATTCGGTGCCCAGACGGGGTCGATTTCCGGGTACGACGTGTGGTCCTGCGCGGTGCCGTTGACGGCGTAGCGGGTGCCGTCGGGAGCCTTGAGTGTCACGACGTTCAGATCCATGCCGCCCGCGGTGATGTTCTTGCAGCGCACGACCGCGTAGGGCACCGTCAGCGGCCACTTGTCTCCGAACTTGGTGCTGACCAGCAGGCCCTTCTTCTTCTTGAGCTTCTTCGGAACGTGGACCTTGGCTGCCGGAGCCGGGGGCACGTAGTCGGCGCAGAACCCGTCTTGCGGGTCGCCGAGCTTGACCTTGCCGCTCTTCTTCTTGGGGAACTTGACCACGACGTACCCGGCGTTGCCGCCCTTGTCGTCCGGTCCGCCGCCCGGAGCCCAAGTGCGGTCTACGCAGATCACGCGCTTGCTGACCCTGACCCCGTTGACAGTCAGGCCCTCCCAGATCGGCGCATCGGGCAGTTCAGCGAGGACCCGCTTCTCGGCCTTCTTGATTCGCTTCGACTTCTTCGCGGTCGCCGTGGGCGTCGGTTCGCCGGTCGCGGTGGTCTGGGTAGGGGCAGCGGACGCCGCGCCCGCCGGCATCGCTGCCGTGCTCGCGACGATGCTGACTGCCGCGAGCGTCATGACGGCGAAGGAGAGGTGCTTGTTCACGCGAACGAGAGTAGGGCTCAGAGTCGGCACCCGATAGCCCTTGTCCGCGGGTCTCGGCGCCCGTAGCGCCGGGGTGTGATCCCCGCACGAGTGCCGGTCAGGTCGGTGACGTGGACGACGTCGCTGTTCCCGAAGGACGGCGGGTACCTCGCAGATCACCCTGGAGTTCGCCGACCCCTGACGGAGAGGATTCGGAGGGGATGACGGGAATCGAACCCGCGTAGCCAGTTTGGAAGACTGGGGCTCTACCATTGAGCTACATCCCCGCGCCTGCGCACCAGGCGCAGCCCGACCATCGTAGCGGACGAACGAGCACCGACATGCCGACGCGCGTCATCCCGAAGCCGGACGCCGGTGCGGAGCGCACCATCCGCTGGTCGCGGGTGGTCTCCTACGTGCTGGTGGTCCTCGCCGCCGCGGTCCTGTCCCTGCGCCCCGACCTCTTCGGCGACCCGCAGTCGCAGCCCGCGCACGCACTGCTGCACGTCTGGCGGATCGTCGTCGGACTGCTGCTCGCGGTGGCTGCCCTCGGGGTCCAGGTGGCCGTCGGGATCCGGTGGCGGCGGGGTCTGCGACGCGCCGCGGAGGACGACTGAGCAACCCCCGGGAACAGCGCGCCGTCGGACCGCTAGACTCACCGGGGTCGCGTGCGCCCTTCAGCGTGCGCGGCTGATCCCTGGCACGAAGCAACGGGGCGTAGCTCAGCTTGGTAGAGCGCCCGCTTTGGGAGCGGGAGGTCGCAGGTTCAAATCCTGTCGCCCCGACCAGGTCCTCCGAGCACCACCGACCACACGAACGTCAACCAACAGGAGAACATCCCTTGGCCACCAGCACCGTCGACAAGGTGAGCGACACCCGCGTCAAGCTCACCGTGAACGTGACGCCGGACGATCTCAAGCCGAGCATCGACCACGCCTACAAGCACATCGCCGAGCAGATCAACATCCCCGGCTTCCGCAAGGGCAAGGTCCCGCCGGCGATCGTCGACCAGCGCGTCGGCCGCGGCGAGGTCCTGAACCACGCCGTCGGTGACGCCATCGACAACTTCTACCGCCAGGCGGTCGAAGAGCAGGAGCTGCGCATCCTCGGCCGTGCCGAGGCCGACGTCGCCGAGCTGCCGAACGTCGCGGACTTCACCGGCGACCTCGTCCTCACCTTCGAGGTCGACGTCCGCCCCGAGTTCGACCTGCCGGACTACTCCTCGTACGAGCTCACCGTCGACGCCGTCGAGGTGTCGGACGACGAGATCGAAGAGGAACTGCAGAACCTCCGCACCCGCTTCGGCACGCTCGTGACGGTCGACCGTCCGGCGAAGACCGGCGACTTCGCGCAGATCGACCTCACCGCCAGCATCGGCGACGACGAGGTCGACTCGGCCACCGGCGTCTCCTACGAGATCGGCTCCGGCGACCTGCTCGAGGGCATCGACGAGGCGCTCGAGTCCCTGACCGCCGGTGAGTCGACGACCTTCGAGTCGAAGCTCGTCGGTGGCGACCGCGAGGGCGAGACCGCCCAGATCGCCGTCACCGTCACCGCCGTCAAGGAGCGCGAGCTCCCCGAGGCCGACGACGAGTTCGCCCAGATCGCCAGCCAGTTCGACACCATCGACGAGCTCAAGGCTGACCTCAAGGAGCAGATCGCGAAGTCCAAGACCTTCGGTCAGGGTGCCGCGGCTCGCGACAAGCTCGTCGAGAAGCTCACCGAGGACGTCAACATCCCGATCTCGGAGCAGCTCATCGCCGACGAGGTGCACCGTCACCTCGAGCAGGAGAACCGCCTCGAGGACGAGGAGCACCGCAAGGAGGTCTCCGAGTCCAGCGAGACCGCCTTCCGCTCGCAGATCCTCCTCGACGCGATCGCCGAGAAGGAAGAGATCCAGGTCTCGCAGGAGGAACTGACCCAGTACCTCATCCAGGCCGCCGCGCAGTACGGCATGGAGCCGGCCGAGTTCATCAAGGTCATCGACCAGAACGGCCAGATCCCCGGCATGGTCGGCGAGGTCGCCCGTTCGAAGGCGGTCGCGACCGTCCTGTCCAAGGTGACCGTCAAGGACACCAACGGCGACGCAGTCGACCTGTCCGCCTTCACGGCGGGCGTCGCGCAGGAGCCGGCAGGGGACGCCGAGTAACGATCTCGACGCCACCAGCATGCAAGACGGGAGGCACGGTGCCAGCTGGCACCGTGCCTCCCGTCTCGTGTTTTCCGCACCACCGCATTGCTGTCGGCGAACAGACGAGAACTGGTGCGTTGCACCCGATAAGTTCGACAACAAGCGACAACTGAACGGGAGCTTTTCCATGGCCGAAGCAACACTGAACCCCAGTGTTTTTGACCGCCTTCTGAGAGACCGGATCGTGTGGCTCGGCTCCGAGGTCCGCGACGACAACTCGAACGAGATCGCAGCCAAGCTGCTGCTGCTCGCCGCCGAGGACCCTGAGAAGGACATCTATCTCTACATCAACTCGCCCGGTGGTTCGATCACCGCCGGCATGGCGATCTACGACACGATGCAGTTCGTCCCGAACGACATCGTCACCGTGGGCATCGGCCTCGCCGCGTCGATGGGACAGTTCCTGCTGTCCTCCGGCACGCCCGGCAAGCGCTACATCACGCCGAACGCGCGCGTGCTGCTCCACCAGCCGTCCGGTGGCTTCGGCGGCACCGCTGCCGACATCCAGACGCAGGCCAAGGTCATCCTCGACATGAAGCAGCGCATGGCGGAGCTCACGGCCGAGCAGACCGGCAAGTCGGTCGAGCAGATCCTCAAGGACAACGACCGCGACAACTGGTTCACGGCGCAGGAAGCGCTCGAGTACGGCTTCGTCGACCACCTCCGCGCCTCGAGCGCCGAGGTCATCGGCGGTGGTGGCACCGTCGGCGACGGCGAGACGCCCACCAGCGCAGCCGAGCCCGACGCCCAGTCCTGATCACCACCGAAGAAAAGGAAACGAGAATGCATCTCCCCATGCTCGGTGGCGCGCAGAACGTCCCGGCTCCGTCCAATCGGTACATCCTGCCGAGCTTCGAAGAGCGCACGGCCTACGGCTACAAGCGCCAGGACCCGTACGCCAAGCTGTTCGAGGACCGCATCGTGTTCCTCGGCGTGCAGGTCGACGACGCGTCGGCTGACGACGTCATGGCCCAGCTGCTCGTGCTCGAGTCGATGGACCCCGACCGCGACATCGTGATGTACATCAACTCGCCCGGTGGCTCGTTCACCGCGATGACGGCGATCTACGACACGATGCAGTACATCCGTCCGCAGATCCAGACGGTCTGCCTCGGTCAGGCTGCCTCGGCCGCGTCGGTGCTGCTCGCCGGTGGTACCCCCGGCAAGCGCCTCGCGCTGCCGAACGCCCGTGTGCTGATCCACCAGCCCGCGACCCAGCAGGGTGGCGGTCAGGCGTCCGACATCGAGATCCAGGCAGCGGAGATCCTCCGCATGCGCACCTGGCTCGAGGAGACGCTGTCGAAGCACTCCAACAAGACGCCGGAGGAGATCAACCACGACATCGAGCGCGACAAGATCATGTCCGCGCAGGAAGCCGTGGAGTACGGCCTGATCGACCAGGTCCTCACCAGCCGCAAGAACCTGCCGGCGCTCGTCAAGTAGCACCAGCAGGAACGACGAAGGCCCCGCACCGAACGGTGCGGGGCCTTCGTCGTTGCGCGGTGGTCAGTCCTCGGTGTCGTCGGACTCCGGGGCGGGCTTGCGGCGCAGGAGCAGCAGCACCGCGACGACCACGCCGACCAGCACGACGCCGCCGGCGCCGATCCAGATCGCGTCGGACGCCGCCGAGTCGCTCGACCCCGAGGCGGTGCCGGTGGTGGTGTCCGAGCCGGCGTCGTCGTCACCGGCGGTGGCGCAGGTCGGGGGCTTCGCCGCACCCGAGGCCGGGGTGAAGCCCGACGGCGCCTTCCACGTGAAGGGGTACTCGTCGGACACGGTGTGCCCGTCGGCGGAGACGATCTGCCACTCGACGGTGTACTTGCCGGATCCGCCGAGTGCGGCGGTCGTGGTCATCGACGGCCCCTCGACGTCGACGCAGCCGTCCTCGTAGTACCTGCCGTCGGGGCCGACGATGCGGAACGCGAAGCCCGACCCCGAGTCGCCGATGTCGAGCAGCCTGTCGTTCGTCGTGATGTCGAACGTCTTCGGCAGCTCGGTCAGGGTGCCGCCGACCTCCGGGTCGGACGAGATCAGGTAGTTGTGCGCGCTGGCCGGACCGGCGAGCCCGAGGACCGCACCACCGGCGATCGCGACGGCCGCGGCGGTCCCGGCCACGAGCCTCCAGGCAGAGGACCGGGGCCGGGACCGACGCGAGCCGCGCTGCGTCACTTGGCGGAGCTCCGACGACGCGTGCCGGCGACGGCGACGACCAAGGCGACGGCGCCGAGCACCAGGCCGCCGAGGCCGAGGAAGCGGCCGACCAGGTCGGGGTCGCTCGAGGCGGTCGTGCCGGCGGCCTCGGCCGTCGGGGTCGCGGCGATCGGGTCACCGTCGTCGTCCGTCGCCTCGGCGGCGGTCAGCGTGATCGAGGGGGCCGGGTGTTCGGGCTCGGCTTCGCCGGCCTTCTGCTCCTGGTTCCACTCGACGCTGCCCTTCTCGCAGGTCTGGATCGCGGGGAACTCGACGAGGTCACCGACCTTGCCGTCCGGCAGCGAGAACGAGAGTGCGAAGGTGTCGCGCTCGTCGGCGGGCAGGGGGGTCTTCGCGGTGTACGTGACGCTGGTGACGCGCTCGGCGGCCGTCTCGGCGTGGTCCTCGTCCGATGCCGAGGGGTCGGTGTAGGGCTCGGTCGCCTTCGTGATCGTCCAGTTCGGGTTCACGGTGGGCGTGACCTCGATGACGGACTCCGGCACCTGGAACTGGATCTTCGTCGTGGGGGAGCCGTCGCAGCCGTGCGGGACCGAGAAGGTCGCCGTGGTGTACGAGTTCGCTGCGGTCGACGTGGCCGTGGCGGACACGTGTGCGCTGGCCGCCGTGGCGCTGCCGAGGACGATGACGGCTGCGACACCGAGGGTGACGGCGCCGCCGGCGGCGAGACGCTTCTGCATGGGGTTCCTTCCGGGGTGGTTCTGCACCTGCTGTTCTACAAGATGTAGAGAAGTCCGGATCACCGTAGCAGGCTCGCACGCCCTGGGCGAACGCGCGGGCGGATTCCGGAGGGGCATCGCGGTCGGTGTCACCGGTTGCGGTTAGGCTCGTGTCCACGACGAGGTGCCCACCAGCAGCGGTGCACCAGCGGTGGTGCGACAGCGCGGCCGGCATGTCCAATCAGGGAGGCACGGGAATGGCACGCATCGGAGAGAGCGGCGATCTCCTCAAGTGCTCGTTCTGCGGCAAGAGCCAGAAGCAGGTCCAGCAGCTCATCGCCGGACCGGGCGTCTACATCTGCGACGAGTGCGTCGAGCTCTGCAACGAGATCATCGAGGAACGTCTGGCCGAAGCCGGCGAGGACACCTCGAGCGGGGACTTCGAACTGCCCAAGCCGCGGGAGATCTTCGACTTCCTGCAGGAGTACGTCATCGGGCAGGACCCGGCGAAGCGCGCCCTCGCCGTGGCCGTCTACAACCACTACAAGCGCATCCGGGCGCAGGGGCAGATCACCGCCGCCGAAGACCGCGACGACATCGAGATCGCCAAGTCGAACATCCTGCTCATCGGCCCGACCGGCTGCGGCAAGACCTACCTGGCGCAGACGCTGGCCAAGCGTCTCAACGTGCCGTTCGCCGTCGCGGACGCCACCGCCCTGACCGAGGCCGGCTACGTCGGCGAGGACGTCGAGAACATCCTCCTCAAGCTCATCCAGGCCGCCGACTACGACGTGAAGCGCGCCGAGACCGGCATCATCTACATCGACGAGGTCGACAAGATCGCCCGCAAGGCCGAGAACCCGTCGATCACCCGCGACGTCTCGGGCGAAGGCGTGCAGCAGGCGCTGCTCAAGATCCTCGAGGGCACGGTCGCCTCGGTCCCGCCGCAGGGCGGCCGCAAGCACCCGCACCAGGAGTTCATCCAGATCGACACGACGAACGTGCTGTTCATCGTGGCGGGTGCGTTCGCCGGGCTCGAGGACATCGTGTCCTCGCGCGTCGGCAAGCGCGGGATCGGCTTCGGAGCACCCCTGCACAGCGCGACCGATCACCAGGACCTCTACTCCGAGGTGCTGCCGGAAGACCTGCACAAGTTCGGTCTGATCCCCGAGTTCATCGGTCGTCTGCCCGTCGTCACCACGGTGTCGCAGCTCGACCAGGCAGCGCTCATGCAGATCCTGACCGAGCCGAAGAACGCGCTGGTGAAGCAGTACCAGCGGATGTTCCAGATCGACGGCGTCGAGCTCGAGTTCGACCAGGGTGCGCTCGAGGCCATCGCGGACCTCGCGGTGCTGCGCCAGACGGGTGCCCGCGGGCTCCGGGCGATCCTCGAAGAGGTCCTCGGCCCGGTGATGTTCGACGTCCCGTCCGACGACGACGTCGCCCGCGTGGTGATCACCCGCGAGTCCGTGCTCGAGAACGCGGCGCCGACGATCGTCCCGCGGCCCCGGGCCAAGCGTGTCGAGAAGTCGGCGTAGCCCGCTCCGTCGTCCTCAGCGTGAAGGCCCGCACCGTGATCGGTGCGGGCCTTCGTCGTTCGTGCGGTGCCGTGCCGTGCGGTGCCGGCGCCACCCGGCCGCCGGCCGCCGGCCAGCGCCTGCGGCCGCGCCGCCGCGGTGCCGCCGGCCCCGCGCCTACTCCAGCCCGCGGCGCCGCAGCAACGGGCCGACCTCGGCGTCGCGGCCGCGGAAGTCCCGGTACGCCTCGAGCGGGTCCTTCGCCCCGCCGACCCCGAGCAGGCGTTCCGCGAAGCGTCGACCAGCCGCACGGTCCAGCCCGCCGTTGTCGCGGAACCACTCCACCGTGTCGGCGTCGAGCACCTCGGACCAGATGTACCCGTAGTACCCGGCGTCGTAGCCGCCCGAGAACGTGTGCGCGAAGTACGTCGACGAGTAGCGCGGCGGCACGGCCTCGACGGCGATGCCGGCGGACTCCAATGCCGAACGCTCGAAGTCCTCGACGGACGTCACCGCCGCGGCGTCGGCAGCCGACAGCCGGTGCCACGCCTGGTCGAGCAGTGCTGCGGCGAGGTACTCGGTCGTGCCGAAGCCCTCGTTGAACCCCTCGGACTCGCTGAGCCCCAGGACGAGCTCGGGCGGCAGGGGTGCTCCGGTCTCGTGGTGCTTCGCGTAGTTCGCCAGCACGGACGGCCACGACAGCCACATCTCGTTCACCTGGCTCGGGAACTCGACGAAGTCCCGCTCGACGTTCGTGCCGGAGAACCGCGGGTAGGTGGTGCGGGCGATGAGACCGTGCAGGGCGTGGCCGAACTCGTGGAAGAGCGTCTCGACCTCGTCCTGGATGAGCAGGGTGGGGGAGCCGGCGGACGGCTTCGCGACGTTGAGGTTGTTGACCACGACGGGCAGGGTGCCGAGCAGCTCGGACTGCTCGACGACCGGGTTCATCCACGCACCGCCGCGCTTGCCGTCACGCGTGTAGAGGTCGAGCAGGTACAGCCCCACCGGCTCACCGTCGTCGCCGGTGACCTCGAAGATCCGGACCTCGTCGTTGTAGCCGCGCAGGTCGGGGCGCTCGGAGAAGGTCAGACCGTACAGGGCGCCGGCGGCGTGGAAGACCCCGTCGTGCAGGACCCGGTCGGCCTCGAAGTACGGGCGGAGCGCGGTGCTGTCCGCGGCGAACTGCTCGCCTCGCAGGATCTCGGTGGCGTACGCCCAGTCCCACGACTCGATGTCGAACCCGACCGTGCGCGACCGGACCGCACGCTCGTCGTCGGCGTTCCGTGCCGCGGTGCCGACGAGCGAGGACAGCAGCCCGTCCACGGCCTCGGGGGTCTTCGCCGTCTCGTCGGCGGTGACCACGGCGGCGTGGTTCGGGAACCCGAGCAGCTCGGCGCGCTCGGCGCGGAGCCGGACGATGCGGAGCAGCACGTCGCGGTTGTCGTACTCGTTGCCGCGACGACCGCGGGCGAGCGAGGCGCGCATGATCCGCTCGCGCAGGTCACGGTTCGCCAGTGACGACAGCCACGGGTGTCCGGTGTAGAGCGGCAGCGTGATGAGCCAGCCGTCGAGGCCCCGGTCGGCTGCAGCAGCGGCCGCGGCGGACTTCGCCCCGTCGTCGAGCCCCTCGAGCTCGTCCTCGTTCGTCACGTGCACGGCGGAGTCGTTGGTGTCCTCGAGCAGGTTCCGCTCGAAGGTCGTCGTGAGGGTCGAGAGCTCCTGGTTGATCGCGGTCAGACGCTCCTTGCCCGCGTCGTCGAGGCCGGCGCCCGCCAGGGTCATCTCGGCGTGGGTCCGCTCGACCAGGCGCAGCGCCTCACCGGTCAGTCCGGCGGCCTCGGCACCGCTCCGCACCTCCTGCACGCGGGCGTACAGGCGGGAGTCGAGCGTGATCGCGTCGCGGTGGGCGGCGAGGAGCGGGGAGACCTCGGCCTCGAGGTCGTGCAGCTCCGGGGTCGAGTCGGCCGACGACAGCGTGAAGAACACGTGGCTGACGCGGGTCAGCAGCTGCCCGGCTCGCTCGAGTGCGACCAGGGTGTTCTCGACCGTCGGGGCGTGCGGGTCGGTGGCGATGGCCTCGACCTCGGCGCGCTGCTCGGCCATGCCGGCCTCGAACGCCGGTCGGTAGTGCTCGAGTCGCACGTCGCCGAAGGGCGGCAGGGCGTAGGGGAGGGTGCTCGGGACGTCGAACGGGGTTGCCATCTGCCCACCCTATGCACGGGTGCTGGAGTCCGTTCCTTCCCATGACGCCCGGACTGGGAAGCGGAATCGGGCGTACGTGGTCGAAGGAACCGACCCGGTACGCCCGGAACGACCAGGTACGCCCGGAACGGCCCGGCGAGCGCACCCGCGCCCGGCGCGACCAGCGGGATGGTCTGGAGGCCCGTGGCGGCGCCGCCACGGGCCTCCCGACCGTCCCGCGTCGCGTGTCAGCGCATCGCGGCGTCGATCAGGGTCACCGCGGCACGGCGCGCGTGCGCGGCCGGCGCCGTGGTGCCGGCGATGGCCGCGGTGGTCTGCGCGCCCTCGGCGAGCAGTGCGAGCTGCGCGGCGAGTTCCTCGGCGTGCTCGGGGTCGGCGACGACCTCGGCGGTGAGGCGCTGCACGAACTGCTGGAACGAGTCCTTGTGCGCGCGCGCGATCTCGGCGACCGCGGGCGAGGTCGCGCCGAGCTCGCCGAACGCGTTGATGAACCCACAGCCGCGGAACGTGTCGTCGCCGAACCACGACTCGAGGAAGTCGTAGACCGCGAGGAGCTTGTCGCGCGGGCTGGTCGCAGCCTCGACCGCGCCGTGCACACCCTGCTCCCACATGTCGTGGCGGCCGGCGAGCACCGCGGCGATGAGCTGCTCCTTGCCGGGGAACGCTGCGTACAGCTTCTTGAGGGAGACCCCTGCGCCGGTGCGGATCTCGTCCATCCCCACGGACTGGATCCCGCGCGTGTAGAACAGCTGGTCCGCGACCTCGACGATGTGTGCTCGGACGTCCGGCTCGACGGTGCTGGTGGCCATGTGTGTACCCCGTTCCCTGAGTGTTCACCGTTCTCGACTTGCGCCGGGAACGGGCGTTCTCTACTGTAGTCCACATCGGCGGAGAACGATCGTTCTCCGCGATGCTCAGGGAAGGAACGATCATGGGTGCCATCACCGTCGGAACCGAGAACAGCGTCGACATCGAACTCCACTACGAGGACAAGGGCCAGGGGCAGCCGATCGTGCTGATCCACGGCTTCCCCCTCGACGGCAACTCGTGGGAGGGGCAGGTCCCGATGCTCCTCGAGGCCGGCTACCGCGTCATCACGTACGACCGCCGCGGCTTCGGCCGGTCCTCGCAGCCGTCCACCGGCTACGACTACGACACCTTCGCCGACGACCTGCACACGGTCCTGACGACCCTCGACCTGCGCGACGTGATCCTCGTCGGCTTCTCGATGGGCACCGGCGAGATCGCCCGCTACATCGGCCGCCACGGAGAGGACCAGATCGCGAAGGTCGCGTTCCTCGCCTCGCTCGAGCCGTTCCTGGCCATCACCGACGACAACCCCGACGGCGCCGGCCCGATGTCGTTCTTCGAGGGCATCGCCGCCGACGTGGCGAAGGACCGCTACGCGTACTTCACGAACTTCTACCAGGACTTCTTCAACCTGTCGGAGAACCTCGGCACCCGCATCTCCGAGGAGCAGGTCCGCAACGCCTGGAACATCGCGGCCGGCTCCGGCTCCATCGCGTCCGCGGCCGCACCCCTGACCTGGCCGACCGACTTCCGCCAGGACATCCCGAAGGTCACCGTCCCCGCCCTGATCGTGCACGGCACGTCGGACAACATCCTGCCCATCGACGCCACCGGCCGACGCTTCACCCAGGCACTGCCCGCGGCGAAGTACGTCGAGATCGAGGGCGCCCCGCACGGCCTGCTCACCACGCACACCGCCGAGGTGAACGAGGTCCTCGGCACCTGGCTCGCCGAGTCCTGATCCCTCGGCGATCACGCGGGCGCTCCCCGGCGGGGGCGCCCGCATCGTGAGTAGGAATGGTCGGGTCCCCACCGGGGACCCGACCATTTCTGCACTCCAAGCGAACCAAGCCGCGCGCTAGTCCTCTTCGCCCGCGTCGTCGGGGTTCGTCACCTGGGCGTGCCCGAGTGCGTCGAGGTGGATCGAGGTGCCGTCGTCGAGCTCGACGATCGGCTTGCCCTCCAGGAACGTCAGGGTCCAGCCCCACGTCGCCGTGTCGACGGACTCCGCCGCGAGCTCGTCCTCGACCCCGCGCACGGCGACGACCATCGTCTCGGGCAGTCGCGCAGGCGGCTCCCCACCCACGTTCCAGCGTGTGCCCAACTGCATCCGTGCCTCCGGTCCGGTGGTTGACGCGGCCGGGTCGCCGAAGCGACCCGGCCCGGAGAGCCGACGTTACGCCTGCTGCTCCGCGAGCTCGATCTCGGTGACGGCGAGTTCGTCGCCGTCGACGAACGACAGGTTCTCGATGCGGCCGACGGCCGCCAGGTCGACCGCTGCGCGCTCGATGAGCACCCGCGTCTCGGCGGGCGCCGCGACGACCGCACGCGTCACGGGCGTCTTCTGCGACGCCTTCGCCGCCGTCTTCGCCCCGCGGATCCCGATGAGCGCCTGCCCGACGGCCGCGAGCAGCCCGGTGGGGGCCGCGTCGGTCGGCAGGTCGGCAGCGGTCGGCCAGGAGGCCCGGTGCACGCTGGTGTCGTGGGTCCAGGCCCACACTTCTTCCGTCGCGTACGGGAGGAACGGTGCCAGCAGTCGGAGCAGCACGTCGATCGCGCCGCGCAGTGCCAGGACCGCGCTCGCCTGCGTCTCGTGCGTCGCGTCGGACGCGGTGCCGTACGCACGCTCCTTCACGAGTTCGAGGTAGTCGTCGCAGAACGTCCAGAAGAAGCGCTCGGTGATCTCGAGGGCACGGGCGTGGTCGAACCCGTCGAACGCCGCGGTGGCCTGCTCGACGACGGCACCGAGTTCGGCGAGCATGTCGACGTCGAGGGCCTCGGTGACGCTCGTGGCGCCCTCGGGCAGCGGGAAGCCGTAGACGAACTTCGCCGCGTTGAGCACCTTGATCGCCAGACGACGGCCGACCTTGATCTGCTTCGGGTTCTGCGGGTCGAACGCCGCGTCGGTACCGAGCTTGGACGAGGCCGCCCAGTAGCGGACCGCGTCGGCGCCGTGCTGCTCGAGGATCGACAGCGGCGTGACGACGTTGCCCTTCGACTTCGACATCTTCTTGCGGTCGGGGTCGACGATGAAGCCGGAGATGGAGGCGTGCTTCCACGGCACCACGTCGGCCTCGAGCTGGCTGCGGAGCACGGTCGTGAACAGCCAGGTGCGGATGATGTCCTGCGCCTGCGGGCGGACGTCGTACGGGTACACCAGGTCGTACAGCGCCGGGTCGGTCTCCCACTTGCCCGCGAGCTGCGGGGTGAGCGATGAGGTGGCCCAGGTGTCCATGACGTCGAGTTCGCCCTGGAACCCGCCGGGCACGCCGCGCTGGTCCTCGGTGAAGCCGGGGGCGGGCTCGGAGGCCGGGTCGACGGGCAGCTGCGCCTCGGTCGGCACGATCGGCTGGTCGAACACCGGGTTGCCGTCGGCGTCGAGCGGGTACCAGACGGGCAGCGGCACGCCGAAGAAGCGCTGGCGCGAGATGAGCCAGTCGCCGGACAGGCCACCGACCCAGTTGTCGTAGCGGACGCGCATGAAGTCCGGGTGGAACGCGATCTCCTCGCCGCGCTGGCGGAGCGTGCTCTTCAGCTGCTCGTCGCGCGCACCGTTGACGATGTACCACTGGCGGGTCGACACGATCTCGAGCGGCTTGTCGCCCTTCTCGAAGAACTTCACCGGGTGCTGGATGGTCTTGACGTCACCGATCAGCTCGCCGGACTCGGTCAGGGCGTCGACGACGACCTTCTTGGCCGAGAACACGGTCTTGCCGGCCATCTCGGCGTAGAGCGCCTGGCCCGTCGCCGACTCGATCCAGGCGGGCTCGTCGGAACGCACGCGTCCGTCGAAGCCGATGATCGCGCGGTTCGGCAGCTGCAGCTCGCGCCACCACACGACGTCGGTGGTGTCACCGAAGGTGCAGACCATCGCGATGCCGGCGCCCTTGTCCTTCTGCGCCAGGTGGTGTGCGAGCACCGGGACCTCGACGTCGAACAGGGGGGAGCGGACCGTGGTGCCGAAGAGGTCCTGGAACCGCTCGTCGTCCGGGTGCGCCACCAGGGCGACGCAGGCGGGGAGGAGCTCCGGGCGGGTGGTCTGGATGACGACGTCGTCGCCGCCGTCGGTGCGGTGGAAGGCGATGCCGTGGTAGGCGCCGGGCATCTCCTTGTCCTCGAGCTCGGCCTGCGCGACCGCGGTGCGGAACGTGACGTCCCACAGGGTCGGGGCGTCGGCCTGGTAGGCCTCGCCGCGCTCGAGGTTGCGCAGGAACGCGCGCTGGGCGCTGGCCCGCGAGGTGTCGTCGATGGTGCGGTACGACTGGGTCCAGTCGACCGACAGGCCGAGCGTGCGGAAGAGCTCCTCGAACTGCTGCTCGTCCTGCACGGTCAGGCGCTCGCACAGCTCGATGAAGTTGCGGCGCGACACCGGCAGCTGGTCGGCGGCCTTCGAGGACTTGCCGTCCCCGCCCTCGAACGGCGGCGTGAACCCGGGCTCGTACGGCAGGGTCGGGTCGCAGCGGACGCCGTAGTAGTTCTGCACGCGGCGTTCGGTGGGCAGACCGTTGTCGTCCCAGCCCATCGGGTAGAAGACGTGCTTGCCGCGCATGCGCTCGAACCGGGCCTTGAGGTCGGTGTGCGTGTACGAGAACACGTGGCCGATGTGCAGCGAGCCGGAGGCGGTGGGCGGCGGGGTGTCGATCGACCAGACGGCGTCGCGGTGACCGGCGGCGTCGCGGTCGAAGCGGTAGGTGCCGTCCTGTTCCCAGACCGGCCCCCAGACCTGCTCCAGTCCGTCGACGCTCGGCTTCTCGGGCATGGGCTTGGTCATGGGTGTGCCTTCCGTACGTGTGTGCGGCACCGAGTCCGTGATGAGGTGCCTGAGTGTTCCGCGCCTGACGCGCGGTGCCCCAATCGTAGCGGCCGCGCACGCACGCGCAGGCGGACGACCGGTCGGACGGGGCCATCATCGAGCAGCGTCTAGCACACCGAACTGTCGGACACGCCCGGAGCCTGCTAGTCTTCCTGGGTTTGTCCGGCGAGCGCAGGGTTCGCAGGAGCTGCAACGTCGCCGTCCGCCGGACGCCCGAAGGAAGCACCGCACCCCGGAGGAACGACTTGGCACCGAACAACGCACCCCACCCGCACGGCGATCGGCCGCTGCGCACGAAGGGCGCCGCGAAGCGCGCTCGTCGCGATCTGACGAAGGACGACGTCACCGTCGTCGAGGAGTCGCTGCTCAAGCGTGCCGTCGCGGCTGCCGCGCTCGGCAACGCCATGGAGTGGTTCGACTTCGGCATCTTCGCGTACCTGACGGTCACCATCTCGCAGGTGTTCCTGCCGCAGGGCGACCCGGCCGCGAACATCGTCGCCACGTTCGGCTTCTTCGCCGCCGCGTTCATCGTGCGCCCGATCGGCGGTGCCGTGTTCGGCCCGATCGGCGACAAGATCGGCCGCCAGAAGGTCCTCGCGCTGACGATGATCCTGATGGCAGCCGGCACGCTCATGATCGGTCTGATCCCGTCGTACGACACGATCGGCTTCTGGGCCCCGGTCCTGCTGCTCGTCGCCCGCTTCGTGCAGGGCTTCTCGACCGGTGGTGAGTACGGCGGCGCTGCGACCTTCATCGCCGAGTACTCGCCCGACAAGCGCCGCGGCTTCATGGGCTCGTGGCTCGAGTTCGGCACCCTCGCCGGCTACGTGCTCGGCGCCTCGATCGTCACCGGCCTGCAGTTCGGCCTGTCCGAGGACGCCCTGCTCAGCTGGGGCTGGCGCATCCCGTTCATCGTCGCGGGCCCCCTCGGCCTGATCGGCCTCTACCTGCGCCTCAAGCTCGAGGAGACCCCGGCGTTCCAGAAGCAGCAGGAGCAGGCCGCCGAGCGCGAGGGCCAGAAGACCCCGTTCCTCAAGCTCTTCGCCGAGAACTGGCGCTCGCTCATCATCTGCATCGGCCTGGTCCTGGTCTTCAACGTGACCGACTACATGCTGCTGTCGTACATGCCGACCTACCTCGAGCAGAACCTCGGCCAGAACGCCACGTTCGGCCTGATCCTCATCGTCATCGTGATGCTGCTCATGATGGTCGTCATCACCTTCGGCGGCCGACTGTCCGACAAGTTCGGGCGCCGTCCGGTGCTCGCCGCCGGCTGCATCGGCTTCATCCTGCTGTCCTGGCCGGCCCTCAAGCTGGTCCAGACCGGCACCGGCGTCGGCGTCTTCGCCGGACTGCTGATCCTCGGCGTCGTGCTGGTCACGTTCACCTCGACCATGCCGTCGACGCTGCCCGCGCTGTTCCCGACGATCATCCGCTACGGCGCCCTGGCGATCGCGTTCAACGTGTCGGTGTCGCTCTTCGGCGGGACCACCCCGCTCGCGACCGCCGCGCTCATCAACGCCGCGAAGGACGCCGGGTACGGCTGGGCCGAGGACATCCCCGCGTTCTACCTGATGCTCGCCGCCGTGATCGGCCTGGTCGCGGTGTACTTCACCAAGGAGACCGCCGCGAGCCCGCTGATGGGTTCCGGCCCGACGGTCGGCTCCGAGGACGAGATCGCCGGCGTCATCGAGGACTACAACGACCCGACGTCGGAGCTCGCGCAGTCCGACTGGGCGAAGGACTTCTCGACGAGCGAGATCCCGATCATCTCGGCCGACGCGGCGCAGAAGGAACCCTCCGGTTCCTGACCACGGGGCCGCCCCGCGGCAACCCGGCCAGGAGGCCCGGTGCACGTTCCGTCTCGGAACGCGCCCCGGGCCTCCTGGCCGTTCCAGGGCCGTCGGTGACGTCACGCGCACAGCGACAGTCCACGGGTGCGAGCGCGCGTGGACTGTCGCTCAGCCCGTGAGGGCGGGGCCCGCTGCCAGCCGCTCCGCGGCGTGCAGCAGCCGCGCGGTCACCGGGTGCGCCGGGCGCGCGAAGACCTCGGCGGCGGGGCCGTGCTCGACGACCGCACCGCGGTGCACCACGAGCACGTCGTCGGCCATCCGCCGGACCGCCCGCAGGTCGTGCGACACGAACACCATCGCCACCCCGGTCTCGTCGCGGAGCCGTTCGAGCAGCCGCAGCACGGCGTCCTGCACGGTGGCGTCGAGGGCGGTCACCGGCTCGTCGAGCACGATCACCTCGGGCTCGGTCGCCAGCGCACGGGCGATCGCGAGCCGCTGTCGTTCCCCGCCGGACAGGGTACGGGGGGAGCGGGACCGCAGCACGGGGTCGAGGTCGACCTGCCGCAGTGCCGCGTCGACCCGTTCGTCGAGCGCACCGCGTGCCCGCCGTTCGTCACCGCGCGAGAACGCGTCGGCGAGGACCCGCTCCACGCTCCACCGTTCGTCGAACGTCGCGCCGGGGTCCTGCACGACGGCCGCGACCCGGTGCCGTCGGGGGCGTCGCTCGCGCTCGGGCAGCGGGACCCAGGGTTCGTCGTCGAGCGTGACCGTGCCGGCGTCGGGCGACTCGAGCCCGAGGAGCATCCGCGCGAGCGTCGTCTTGCCCGAGCCCGAGGCGCCGATCACCCCGAGCACCCGGCCGCGCACGAGCCCGAACGACACGTCGTCCACCGCGAGCATCCCGTCGTACTCCCGCGAGAGCCCCTGGGCCGCGAGCACCCCCCTCGCACCGTGAGAGGCTGCGCGCTCGGTGCCGCGGTCGCCGATCGGCGCATGGTGCGCAGTCGCGCGGTCGGTGCGAGGCTGGCCGCTCGGTGCATCGTCAGAGGACTGCACGGAGCCATCTCCCTCGCACCGGTCCGCTCGATCGGCACCGTGCGGTGGCTCGGGCTCTGCGCCGGGCTTGGGCTCGGGGCCGGCCGCCGCCGCACCGGCCGCCCGCACCAGCGCCCGGGTCGCGGGGTGCGTCGGCGCCGCGAAGACCTCGGCGACCGCGCCCTGCTCGACGATCCGGCCCTCGTGGACGACGGCGACCCGGTCGGCCCACCCCGCGACGAGCCCCAGGTCGTGCGTGATGACGAGCAGTCCGGCGCCCGGGGTCTGCGCCGCCCGCAGCTGCTCCATCACGGTGACGGCGACCCCGGCGTCGAGCGCCGTCGTCGGTTCGTCGGCGACCAGCAGCGCGGGGGACCCGACGGTCGCCGCGGCGATGAGGGCCCGCTGACGCATCCCACCCGACAGCGTTCCGGCGAGCCGGCCGTCCGTCGCGATGTCCGGGTCGAGGCCCACCGCGGCCAGGGCGTCGCGCACGGCGTCCACGCGCTCGGCCACACGCATCTCGGTGTGCAGGCGGAGGCTGTCGGCGACCTCGCGCCCGACGGGGCGCAGCGGGTCCAGCGCGCCCAGGGCCTCCTGGCCGACGTAGCCGACCCGTGATCCCCGCAGCCGGCGCCACCGCCGGTCCGTGTACCCGCCGACGTCGACGCCGTCGACCGCGAACGCGTCGGCGTGCACGGCGGCACCGGGCGCGGACAGGCCGAGCACTGCTCGGGCGGTGACGGTCTTGCCGGAACCGGACGCCCCGACCAGGGCGACGCACTCGCCGGCGTCGACGCGCAGGTCGACACCGTGCACGATCGGGGTGCCGCCGATGGCGACGGTGAGCCCGCGGACGTCGAGGACAGCGCTCACCGCGCGGCCCCGGTCCGTCGGATCGCGCGGCCGAGCACGGTGACGGCGGTCGCGAGCACCACGATCGCGAGTCCGGGGAAGGTGCTCATCCACGGCGCGGTCTGCAGGTACGTGCGACCGTCGGCGAGCATCGCGCCCCACTCCGGCGCGGGCGGGGGCGTGCCGACGCCGAGGTAGCTCAGCGCCGAGGCCCACACGACCGCCTGCCCGACCCCGAGCGTGGCGACGGCGACGACGGGCCAGAGCGCCGTCGGCAGCACGTGCCGGACCACGGTGCGGGCGGGGGAGCGGCCGAGCAGCACCGCCGTCTCGACCACCTGCGAACTCCGGGCGGGCCGGACCAGGCCGCGCACGATCCGGGCGTAGCCGGGAGCGGTCGCGAACCCGACCGCGAGCACCGCCGGCACCGGACCCGGACCGGTCACGGCGATGACGACCAGGGCGACGAGCAGCAGCGGCAGGGCGAACGCGACCTCGGTGACGCGTCCGATGACGGCGTCGAGCAGGCGTCCGGGTCGTCCGGCCCCGGCGCCGAGTCCGGCGACGACGCCGAGCAGGACGCCCACGCCGCCGCCGATCAGGGTCGCGGCGACGCCGACGACGAGCGATGCCCGGGTCCCCGCGACCACCCGTGCCAGGACGTCGCGTCCGGACTCGTCGGTGCCGAACGGGTGCGCGCCGCTCGGCGCAGCCAGGGCATCTGCGGGGTGCACCGCGAGCGGGTCCCCGCCGCCGAGCAGGGCGGGCCACGCCGCCGCCACGACGGCGACCAGGACGACCACCCCCGCGGCGATGCCGCCGGCGCCGAGCGTCCCCCCACGGACGCGCTCGGTGCCGACGGCGGTCTGGTGGCCGGGCGCTCCGGTCTGGAGGCCCGGGTCGGCGATCCCGCTCACCGCGCGCCCGCCGGACGTCCGGCTCGACGGCGTCGCGCACCACCGGGGTGCAGGGCCGCGTTCCGTGCGGTGCTGCGCGGGTCGACGGCACGCTCGACCAGGTCGGCCACGGCCAGCACGACGACGTACGCGGCGGCGGACACCATCGCGATGCCGGCGACGAGTGGCATGTCCCGCTGGGTGACGGCGGTGACCAGGGCACGGCCGATGCCGGGCAGGGCGAACACGGACTCGACGACCACGGCTCCGGAGACGAGCGACCCGAAGGCCCACGCGGACAGCGCGATCCCGGGCAGGGCGGCGTGCCGGAGCAGGTGGCGTCCGAACAGTCCGAGGCGGGTCTCACCCCGGCCCCGGGCGGCGAGTGCGAAGGCCGAACGCTGCGCGTCGACCACGCCGTCGCGCACGGTCTCGGCCAGGTACCCGGCGACCGGCACGGCCACGGTCAGCACCGGGAGCACCCACCCGCGCGCGGTGCCGTCACTGACCGCCGGCACCCACCCCAGGAAGGTGGCGAACACCACGATGAGCACGCTGCCGAGCCAGAAGTGCGGCATCACGCTCGCGGTGACGCTCAGGGCGCTGGTGAGCCCGGCGGCGATCCGGCCGCGCTGCGTCGAGGCCCAGGCGGCGATGATCGCCAGCACCCAGGCGACGACGAGACCGGCGACCGCGAGCGTCAGCGTGACGGGCAGCTGCTGGGCGAGGAGCGTCGCGACCGGGGTGCGGAAGGCGTACGAGTCCCCGAGCTGGCCGGTCGCCAGGCGTCCGAGGAACACCGCGTACTGCACCAGGACCGGCTGGTCGAGGCCGTACTCGTGCCGGACCTGGGCGACGGCCTCGGCCGAGGCCTGCGAGCCCGGTCCGCCGAGGATCGCGAGCGCCGGGTCACCGGGGATGAGCCGGATCGCGACGAAGACGATCGTCGCGACGGCCCAGAGCACGCCGATGCCCCCGGCGAGCCGCCGGACGGCCCACCAGACCCATCGCATCCGGGTCAGCGGTCGATCCAGGCGGTGCCGAACCAGGGCGTCGAGACCGGGGTGGTCCGGATGCCGTGCACGGCCGAGCGCACCAGGAAGTGGTTCTGCTGGTCGTACAGGGGGAGCACCGTGTCGCTCGCCAGGATCGCCTTCTGGGCCTGCTCGTACAGGTCGGCGCGCTGGTCGGCGTCCGAGGTGCGGGCGGCCCGCTCGAGCAGCCGGTCGAGCGCGGGGTCGTCGAGCTGGGCGAGGTTCGCGAAGTAGCCGGACGGTGCCGGTTCGATGCTCGCGCTGTCGTACAGGATGCGCAGGACGTCGGGGCCGACCTTCGTGTACGGGGCGCTGACGACGTCGTACTCGTTCGCGGCGAGGGCGGCGTACCAGCTGGACAGGTCGAGTTCGTCGAGGACGACCTTGAACCCGACGGCCTTCTCGGACGCCTGGATCTGCTGGAACAAGCTGCGCTCGGCCGGCACCGACTGGTTCGTCGAGACGGGGAACGTCACGGTGAGCTGCTTGCCGTCCTTCTCGCGGATGCCGTCCGACCCGACCTTCCACCCGGCGTCGTCGAGGATCTGCTTCGCCTTGGTGGGGGAGTAGTCGAACCGGCTCTTCTCCGAGTACGCGAGCGGCTCGGCGCTCGAGAGCACCGAGTACGAGCGCTTCGCGGTGCCGAGGAACAGCGACTGCAGGCCTGGGTCGATCTCGGCACCGGCGATGAAGGCCTGGCGCACCGATTGGTCGCGGAACACCCCGTGACCGGAGTTCAGCTCGAGCCGGTTCGAGGCACCAGGGCGTGGGGCGTCGAGGTCGCGGATGGCGCCCTTCGCCGATGCGGCCTTGAGCTGGTCGGGCTGGGCGTTGTCGATCACGTCGACCTGGCCGGACTGCAGTGCGGCGTAGCGCGAGGTCGAGTCCGGCAGGAACCGCCACGTGATGCCGGACAGGCGCGGCTTCGTCGCGCCCCAGTAGTCGGTGTTCTTCGTCAGGGTGACGCGGTCGCCGTGCTTCCAGCCGGTGACCCGGAACGGGCCGGTGCCGACGGGGGACTCGCAGTTCGTCGCCTGCTCGCGCTCGAGCGCCTTCGGCGACTCCATGCCGACCCAGGGCTGCGAGAAGGACTCGAGCAGCGCGCTGTCCGGTCGGCTCAGCGTCAGCGTGACGGTGCGCTCGTCGGTGGCGGTCGCCTTCGTGATGGACTGCAGCGCCAGGTAGCCGGTGCTCGAGGCGGTGGCCGGGTCCTGCACGTGCTCGATGTTCGCCACGACCGCGGCGGCGTCGAACGGGGTGCCGTCGCTGAAGGAGACGTCGTCACGCAGGGTGAACGTCAGGGTCTTCCCGTCGTCGCTCGTGGTCCACTTCGTCGCGAGTTCCGGCGTGGGCCCGCCGTCCTCGAGCCCGACGAGCTCCTCGATGTACTGCGTCGCCAGGAGCGCCTGCGGGTAGTTGCCGCCGACGTGCGGGTCGAGGCAGGTCGGTTCGGCGTCGCCCGAGGCGTAGGTGAGCGTGCCGCCCGCGACCGGGGTGCTGCTCCCGGTGCTCGTGCCCGGTCCGCTGCAGGCAGCAAGGACGAGCAGGACCGCCGAGGCGCCCGCGACTGCGGTGAGGGTTTTCTGTACTGAGTCCAAGATCATGGCTGACCGAGTCTAGCGGTTTACTGGGGCCCATGGACGAACCGATCCGCCGCGGTGGCCGCCCCCGACGCTCGAGCGCCGAGGTGCTCGCGGACGCCGCAGCCGAGCTCTTCCTCGAGCAGGGGTACGGACGCACCACGGTCGACCAGATCGCCGCCCGCGCCGGGGTCAGCCGCGCGACGTTCTTCAACTACTTCCCGGCGAAGGCCGACGTGATGTGGCTCGAGCTCGACGCCGCCGTCGCCGGGCTGCCCGGGTACCTCGCCGCGTCGACCGAGCCGAGCGCCGTCCGGGCCGTCGAGCAGGCGATCCTCGCCGCAGCCCGTGCCCACGACCCCGAGCGGGTGCCGTGGGCCGTCGCGCAGGCCGAGGTGATGGGCATCGGGTCCGAGCTGGTGGCGGGCGTCGCGGTCCGGGTGACGGCGCAGCACGAGGCCGTCGCCGCCTTCGTCGCGGGCCGCACGGGGGAGCAGCCGCGCTCGCTCTGGCCGCAGACGGTGTCCGGCGCGATGCTCGGTGCCGCCGCCGCGGCGTTCGGGGTGTGGGTCACCGACGGGGTCGGCCGCCGTGCGCTCGTCGAGTACGTGGCGGCGGCGCTCACCCCGGTGGTCGCGGGCCTCGACGCCCGCTGACGCCGTCGCCCTGCGGTCGTGCCCGGGGCGGTGGTCGTGACCGACGGTCGGTCCGGAGGCTCGTGGCGGTCTGGCACCGCGCCACCCGTCCGCCGGTCGGTCGCTCACAGAACACGCCGTCGTCTTCGCGGGACGCCGCCTCGCCGGCGAGACGCCGCCGGATTCGGCGGCGTGTCGAGCACGTGGCGGCGTCGGACGGACACGCCGGCGTCCCGCGACACCCGCCCGACACCCGCCCGTACGCCCGCACACCCGCTGACGCTCACTCGGTGCGCAGGGTCCCCGCGCCACCGGACGCCACGTCCGAAGCCGTGCCGTCCCGGACCACCTCGGGCACGTCGCCGTCGGTCGGCACCAGCGACTCGTCGCCCGGGTAGCTCAGGGTGAGGACGGCCTCCTCGATGTACGGGCTGTCCTCGAGCGACTTCTCCACGTCACGCAACCGCACCGCCACGTGCTCCTCGGTCTCGTTGCCCGTCAGGTCGACGGCCGCGACGAGGTACACCCGCGACGGCCCCACGAACTCCAGGTGCAGGTAGGTGACCCGCTCGACCTGCGACCGGCCCAGCAGCTCGACGAGCACCGCGTTCTCGAGCTCGGGGGACGTGCTCTGACCGAGCAGGAACCGGCGGTTGCGGTCGATCAGCACGATCGCGACGATCCCGAGCAGCACACCGATCGCGATGGAGCCGAGCGCGTCGAACACCGCCAGCCCGGTGACCTGGTGCAGGAACACCCCGAGGAACGCCACGACCAGGCCGATCAGCGCCGCCGCGTCCTCGGCGAACACCGCACGGAGCGTCGGGTTCGACGACTGCAGAACGTGCCGCAGCACCGGGACCTTGCGCTTGGTCGCGGCACCGTGCGCCTGCCGGTACGCCTGCAGGAAGCTCGTGCCCTCGAGCAGGAACGCGACCCCGAGCACGACGTAGTTGAGCACCACGTCCTCGGCCGGCCCGGTGTCCCCGAACTCCGAGATGCCGTGGTAGATCGACACGATCGCACCGGCCGTGAACAGGCCGAACGCGGCGAACATCGACCAGATGTACGTCTCGCGTCCGTACCCGAGCGGATGCGCGGTGTCCCGCTTCTTGCCGCCCCGTCGTTCCGCGACGAGCAGGAACACCTCGTTGCCGGTGTCCGCCCAGGAGTGCGCCGCCTCGGCCACCATCGAGGCCGAACCCGAGACGAGCGAGGCGATCGTCTTCGCGATCGCGACGAGCAGGTTCGCCCCGAACGCGATCAGGACGGTGACGAGTGACTCGGGACGTTCTTCTGCGGGCATCACTCAAGCATGCTCCCGTCCGGTAAAGTCGTGTTCCAAGAGCGTCGATCCGGCCATCACCGGGGAGCTTCCGGAAGAACGCGGAGCGCACCAGCGCCTCCGTCAGTAGAACCGGGCGGGTTCGGGACCGTCACCACCCCCGACACAGAGTGGTCGCACAGCGCACGTTGGGCGGCAAACGAGGTGGTACCGCGGAACCTGTTTTTCGTCCTCGTGGAGATCGAGCGAACCCACAAGGAGTCCCGGTGCCGTACCCGTTGAACGCCGATGCCGATGGCGTCGTCCCCTCGCCGAGCTTCCCCGCCGTCGAGCGGGGCATCCTCGCCTTCTGGAAGCGCGACGACACGTTCCAGGCGTCCATCGACGCGCGACAGGGCTGCCCGGAGTGGACCTTCTACGACGGCCCGCCGTTCGCCAACGGCCTGCCGCACTACGGGCACCTGCTGACCGGGTACGCCAAGGACGTCTTCCCGCGCTTCCAGACCATGCGCGGCAAGCAGGTGCACCGCCGCTTCGGCTGGGACACCCACGGCCTGCCCGCCGAGCTCGAGGCGATGCGGCAGCTCGGCATCACCGAGAAGCACGAGATCGACGCCATGGGGATCGACGTCTTCAACGCCGCCGCCAAGAAGTCCGTGCTGCAGTACACCGACGAGTGGCAGGAGTACGTCACCCGCCAGGCGCGCTGGGTCGACTTCGAGGACGACTACAAGACCCTCGACGTCACCTTCATGGAGAGCGTGCTCTGGGCGTGGAAGCAGCTCTGGGACAAGGGTCTGGCGTACGAGGGCTTCCGGGTCCTGCCGTACTGCTGGAACGACCAGACGCCGCTGTCCAACCACGAGCTGCGCATGGACGACGACGTCTACAAGATGCGCCAGGACCAGTCCGTCACGGTCTCGTTCCCGCTGCACGGCTCGCGCGCGGACGCGCTCGAGCTCACCGGCGTGCGGGCACTCGCCTGGACGACGACCCCCTGGACCCTCCCGACGAACGCCGCCCTGGCCGTCGGTCCGGAGATCGCGTACGCGGTCGTGCCGGCAGGGCCTGGAGGCGCGGCTGACGGTGCCGAAGCAGGTTCCGCCTCGTACCTCCTCGCGTCCGACACCGTGGCCGCGCACGCGAAGGAGCTCGGCTACGCCTCGGGTGACGAGGCGCTCGCCGCCGTCGCGCGCACGCTGACGGGTGCCGAGCTCGACGGCGTCGAGTACGAGCGCCTGTTCGACCACCTGGCCGACCAGGAAGGCTACGAAAACGCCTGGCGCATCCTGGTCGCCGAGTACGTCGAGACCGGTGAGGGCACCGGCATCGTGCACCAGGCCCCGGCCTACGGTGCCGACGACCAAGAGGTCTGCGCCGCCGCCGGCATCCCCGTGGTGCTGTCCCTCGACGAGGGCGGCGTCTTCACGTCGCAGTTCGGCGAGGTCGCCGGCATGCTCTGGTCGGACGCGAACAAGCCGCTGACGAAGGCCGTCCGCGACGCCGGGCGACTGCTCCGCCAGGCGTCCTACGAGCACAGCTACCCGCACTGCTGGCGCTGCCGGAAGCCCCTCATCTACAAGGCCGTCTCGTCGTGGTTCGTCCGTGTCACCGAGCTCCGCGACCGCATGGGCCAGCTCAACCAGGACATCAACTGGGTGCCGGACAACGTCAAGGACGGCCAGTTCGGCAAGTGGGTTGGCAACGCCATCGACTGGTCGGTCTCGCGCAACCGCTACTTCGGCACGCCGATCCCGGTGTGGCAGTCCGACGACCCCGAGTACCCGCGCACCGACGTGTACGGCTCGCTCGCCGACATCGAGCGCGACTTCGGTCGCCTGCCGGTGAACGCCGAGGGTGAAGTGGACCTGCACCGGCCGTTCATCGATGACCTGACGCGGCCGAACCCCGACGACCCCACCGGCAACTCGACGATGCGCCGGATCACCGACGTGTTCGACGTGTGGTTCGACTCCGGGTCGATGCCGTACGCCCAGGTGCACTACCCGTTCGAGAACGCTGCGTGGTTCGAGTCGCACAGCCCGGCCGACTTCATCGTCGAGTACATCGGGCAGACGCGCGGCTGGTTCTACGTCATGCACGTGCTCTCCACCGCGCTGTTCGACCGGCCGGCGTTCCAGAACGTCATCAGCCACGGCATCGTCCTCGGCTCGGACGGCCAGAAGATGTCGAAGTCGCTCCGGAACTACCCGGACGTCTCCGAGGTCTTCGACCGCGACGGCGCCGACGCCATGCGCTGGTTCCTGATGTCCTCGTCGGTGATCCGCGGCGGCAACCTCGTCGTCACCGAAGAGGGCATCCGCCAGGGCGTCCGCGAGTTCATGCTGCCGCTGTGGTCGACGTACTACTTCTTCACCCTGTACGCGAACGCCTCGGGTCCCGACGGCTACCGGGCCCAGCGCCGGACCGACTCGACCGACGTGCTCGACCGGTACCTGCTCGCGAAGACCCGGGTCCTCGTCACCGACGTCCGGACGCACCTCGACGCCCTCGACACCCCGCTCGCGGCCCAGGCCGTCCGCGACTTCGCCGACGTGCTGACGAACTGGTACGTCCGCCGCTCGCGCGACAAGTTCTGGACCGGGGCCGACGCGGACGCCGGAGCCGAGACCCGTGCGGCGTTCGACACGCTGTACACCGTGCTCGAGACCCTGACCCGGCTCGCCGCCCCGCTCGCGCCGCTCGTCACCGAGGAGATCTGGAAGGGCCTGACCGGCGGGCGCAGCGTCCACCTGACGGACTTCCCGGACCCCGACGAGTTCCCCGCCGACGACGCCCTCGTCGACGCGATGGACCGCGTGCGCGACGTCGCCTCGAAGGGCCTGGCGCTCCGCAAGGCCACCGGCAAGCGCGTCCGCCTGCCCCTCGCCACCCTGACCCTGGTGGTGCCGGACCCGGCCGCGGTCGAACCGTTCGCCGACATCCTGCGCGACGAGCTCAACGTCAAGCGCGTGGTGCTCGAGGCCCAGGCCGAGGAGTCGCTGGCGCAGTACGGCATCGAGCGGAAGCTCACCGTGAACGCCCGCGTCGCCGGCCCCCGCATCGGCAAGCAGGTGCAGCAGGTGATCCCGGCCGCCAAGAAGGGCGACTGGACCGCGACCGACTCCGGCGTGACCGTCGGCGGCGTCGACCTGATCGAGGGCGAGTACTCGCTCGACCTCACGGTGGCCGACGCCTCGGTGGCCGTGGCGTTCCTCGACGAGGGCGGCTTCGTCGTGCTCGACACCGTGACCACGCCCGAGCTCGAGGCCGAAGGGCTGGCCCGCGACGTCGTCCGCGCCGTCCAGCAGGCCCGCCGCGACGCCGACCTCGACGTCAGCGACCGCATCGCCCTGACCCTCCGGGTGGACGACACGGCCGACGGCGCGGTCCGCACGCACCAGGAGCTCATCGCGGGGGAGACCCTGGCGACGAGCGTCGAGATCGAGCCCCTCGGGGCGGACGACACCACCACCGACGTCGGTGACGGTGCGAAGGTATCCGTGGAGGTAGCACGCGCATGAGTGACGACGACCAGTACGACGGCCACGAGGCGAACGAGGAGTTCGTCGGACACGACGAGTTCGACGGTCGCGACGAGGACGGCATCCGGATCCCGGTCGGCCCCTCCGGAGACGCTCCGGCCGACGCCGTGCCCTACGGCGGCGACGATGACGAGGTCCGCCGCGTCGAGGCCGCCCTGTACGCCCGCATCGGTGAACAGGCCCCCGAGCGCCGGCTGACCGCCACCCGCCGCGCCGTCGAGCTGCTCGGCGACCCGCACCTGGCGTACCCGGTGATCCACGTGACGGGCACGAACGGCAAGACGTCGACCGCGCGCACCATCGAGAGCATCGTCCGGGCGCACGGTCTGCGCACCGGTCTGATGACGAGCCCGCACCTGGTGTCGATCCGGGAACGCATCGTGGTCGACGGCCAGCCGATCGCGGCGGACCGGTTCGTCGAGAACTGGGACGACATCGCCCCGGTGCTCGAGATCACCGACCGCGAGCTCGCCGACAAGGGCGAACTCCCGCTGACCTTCTTCGAGGCGCTCACCGTGCTCGCCCTGGCGTGCTTCGCCGAGGCGCCGGTGGACGTCGCCGTGATCGAGGTCGGGATGGGCGGCGAGTGGGACTCCACCAACGTCGTGCAGAGTCAGGTGTCGGTGTTCACGCCGATCGCCATCGACCACGCGAAGCAGCTCGGTGCCACCGTGGCCGAGATCGCCCGCACCAAGTCGGGCATCGTCAAGCCGTCGTCTGCCGTGGTGTCGAGCCGGCAGGTCCCCGAGGCCCTCGCCGAACTCGAGCGCGCCGCCGAGCTCACCGAGTCCACCCTGGCCGTCGAAGGGACGGGGTTCAGCGTCGTCGACGTCACCCCGGCCGTGGGCGGACAGCTCATCACCGTGCAGGGCATCGCCGGCCGCTACGACGACCTGTTCCTGCCGCTGTTCGGCCGGCACCAGGCCGAGAACGCCGCCGTGGCGATCGCGGCGGTCGAGTCGTTCCTCGGCCGCGGGGCCCAGGCCCTCGACGAGGACGTCCTGTCCGAGGGCATCGCCGGCACGACCAGCCCCGGTCGCCTGCAGCCCATCGCGACCGACCCGACCGTCGTCGTCGACGCCGCGCACAACCCGCACGGTGCGAAGGCCCTGGCCGAGGCGCTGCCGGTCGCGTTCCCGTCCGAGCACGTCGTCGGCGTCGTCGGGATCCTCGGCGACAAGGACGCCCGCGGGTTCGTCCGCGCGCTCAAGGACACTGTCGCGACGTTCGTCGTGACACAGCCGCCGGGGGAACGTGCGCTCGACGCGGACGAGTTCGCCCGGGTCGTCGTCGACGAGGTCGGCGAGGACCGCGTCGTCGTCGAGCCGTCCCTGGCATCCGCACTGCAGGAAGCGCGCAGCCTGGCCGACGAGGCGGACGCCGAGGACGCCCTCGTGCTCGTCGCGGGCTCCATCGTGATGGTGGGCGCGGTCATGGACCTCGTGCACCGCGAAGGCGAGGCGAAGTGACGGACGCACCCCGGGCCTCCCGGCCGGGCCGGTCACCGCGCACCCGGAAGCCGCGCCGCGAACGCGGGGCGCAGGAGAGCCTGCTCTCGATCACGCTGGTGCTCGAGGCGATCATGTTCTTCTTCCCCATGCTCGTCGTCTTCGGCAAGGGCACGCTGCCGCCCGCCGCGGCCTTCGGCGGTGGCATCGGCGCGATCATCGTCCTCGCAGCTGCCTCACGTCTGACGGGCAACCGGGCCGGTGTATGGTTCGGGTGGCTGCTGCAGGCGGCCATCCTCGCCACCGGGTTCATCGAACCGTTCATGTTCGCGGTCGCCGTGGTGTTCCTGGCGCTGTGGGTCTTCTGCTTCGTCAAGGGCGGTCAACTGGACCGTCAGAACGACGCGCGCCGAGCGGCCATGGGCGAGGACTGACCACCACATTCGACCCCGAACACAGGGAGTACTGCGTGTCCGACTTCGAAGAGACCCTCGTCCTCGTCAAGCCCGACGGAGTCGCCCGTCAGCTGACCGGTGAGATCCTCCGCCGGATCGAGGCGAAGGGCTACGAGCTCGTCGACCTGAAGATGCTCACCGCACCGCGCGACCTGCTCGACGCGCACTACGAGGAGCACCAGGGCAAGCCGTTCTTCGAGCCGCTCGTCGAGTTCATGCAGTCCGGTCCGGTCGTCGCCGTGCGCGTCGCCGGCAACGGTGCGATCGCGGGCTTCCGCTCGCTCGCCGGCACCACCGACCCGACCTCCGCCGCGCCCGGCACCATCCGTGGTGACCTCGGCCGCGACTGGGGCCTCAAGGTGCAGCAGAACCTGGTCCACGGTTCGGACAGCCCCGAGTCGGCCGCGCGCGAGCTCGCGCTCTGGTTCGCCTGAGCGACGGGGACGACGTGACGAACAACGACCGACCCACCAAGAACGAGCGGCGTCAGCACGCCCGAGAGGTCGCACGCCAGCGAGCCGACGCCGAGAAGCGCCGCAAGCGCCGCAACAAGTGGTTCCTGCAGGGCGGCATCGGCCTGGGCATCGTGGCGATCGCGGCGATCATCGCGATCGTCGTGGTGAACGTGAACAACGCGCCCGTGGTGTCCGCAGCGGGGCCGAAGAACATGGCCACGGGCGCGATCCAGTTCACCGGCCAGGACGGCAAGGTCACCCCGGTGACGACGCCGGCCGTCTCCGCGACGGGCTCGGCCTCGCCGGTCCCGACGGCGAACAGCGACGGCGCCGTGACGGTCACCGAGTACGTCGACTGGGCCTGCCCGGTCTGCAAGCAGTTCGAGGCGGCCTACTCGGGCCAGATCCTCGACAAGGTGAAGTCGGGCGATGCGACCCTGGCGATCCAGCCGGTGTCGATCCTCGACCGCAGCTACGCGGGCTCCCGTTACGCCAGCCGTGCCGCGAACGCCGCCATGTGCGTGGCGAACTACGCGCCGGACAAGTTCCTCGACGTGCAGACGCAGTTCTTCGAGAACCAGCCGGCCGAGGGCACCAAGGGCCTGACCAACTCCGAGATCGCGAAGCTCGTCAAGGCGGGCGGCGCGACCGGTTCGGACCTGTCCGAGTGCCTGTCGTCCGAGCAGTTCAAGGGCTGGGTGACGAAGTCGACGCAGGCCGTCACCACGAACGAGGCGCTCGCGGGCGCGCAGGGCTTCGGCACGCCGACGATCGTCGTCGACGGCAAGCGCCTGGACGACCTGAGCACCGTCATCACCGCGATCGACGCCGCGGCGAAGTAGCACTCCTCGAACGACCGACGGCCCTCGCTCCCATCCGGGAGCGGGGGCCGTTCGTCGTGAGCGGGGAAGGCTAGGACGTCCCGCCCTGCTCCCGGACGAAGGCCGCGAACGCGTCGACGTCGGCGAGGGACGCCGCGCCGTCCGCGTTGTACTGCTCGCCGTCGACGATGATCGTCGGCGTGCTCGTGATCCCGTCGAGCGACGAGTTCGGCACCGGGTGGTTCATCGCCCGGTTCGTGGCGTCGGCGACCCACCCGGCGAAGTCCTGCCGGGTGATGCACGGTGCCACGGCCGGGTCCGTCGCCCCGGCCTGGCGCGCGAGGGACGCCAGCTCGTCGTTGGTGAGTCCGCGCGTGCTCTCCGAGGGCTGGTGTTCGTAGAGCGAGCTGTTGAACGCCAGGAACGCGTCCGGGTCGTGGTCCGCCACGCAGGCCGCAGCCGCAGCCGACCGGGTGGAGTACCGCGATCCGAGCGACACGCGGTCGAGCAGCCCGAGCGGATGCAGCTCGAGGGTCGCGGTGCCGTCCTCGACCCACTGTCGGATCCGGGGCATCTGGGCCGTCTCGAACTGGTTGCAGTACGGGCACATGTAGTCCGCGTAGATCGTGATCGCGGTCGTGGAGCCGTCCTGCTCGGTCGGTGTCGGGGTCCCGCCGTCGGGCACCGCCCGCGTCTCGACGGGCACGATCCTGCCGCGCACCCCGGTGAGCAGGACGCCGTCGCTCGCCGCGTTCCGCGGACCGGGACCGGCGGGCTGCACGGAGTTCGCGATCACCAGGACGACCACCGCGACCACCGCGAGCCCGCCGACGACGATCCCGCTGATGCCGAGTGTGCGGCGGCGGCGTCGGCGCGACTGCTCCGCCGCCCGTGTCGCTCGCGCGCGGTCACGTGCGGCGTCCCGGCGCGCCCTGCTGCTCTCGTTCTCGCTCATCGATCCCGAGCGTAGGGGCAGCGGTGACGGCTCAGAAGCTGGTGAGGACCGCGGGGAACTTGATGATGATCGTCACGATGATGACCAGGTAGTTCGCCAGCGCGAACGCCCAGCTGAAGGGCAGGAGCGACCGCCCGACGCGCTGCGCCCCGGCGCCGAAGCGACCCTGCGCCATGTTCCAGATGGTGAACACCCAGAACATCGGGATGGTCATCGACCAGACCAGCATGCACCACGGGCACAGGGCACCGATGACGAAGACGGTCTGCGTGAACAGCCAGGTCACGAAGACCCATGCCAGGAAGACCCCGGCGTTGAAGACGATCCAGAACCAGCGCGAACCGTTCCGGAACCCGGCGAGCAGCAGCACCGCGACGGCGATCGGGGCGACGAACCCCATGACGCCGAGCAGCGGGTTCGGGAACCCGAACAGGTGCCCCTGCCAGCTGGCCATCACGTCGGAGCAGTTGATGAACGGGTTCACGTCACAGCTCAGGACGGCCTTCGGGTTCTGGTACTTCGTGAACTCGTCGAGGACGAGCCGGAACGAGCCGAACAGGCCGACGATCCCGGTGACGAGCAGGAAGACCGCCATCGCGATCGGACGACGGGGGGCAGGGGCAGACGCGGTCACGCGGCCATCATCGCATGCGGGTTCCGGTGCTTTCCGGGTGCGGCATGCGATAATGCCTGGAGGTCGTGCGGCCAACCGCACACCGAAGAGAGCTTTCCGAGTGACGCCCCACCGGGCCGAACCCGGACGATCAGGTGCGGTGAGAGCGCACTGTGGTCGGGCAGCGTCACTCCGACGCCGAGCCGGACCGGGCCGGGTGCCCGGACCGGAACGGGCGCGGACGCAACGAGAAGTTGACGCAGACCGATCACGAGACAGCGAGCGCGGGGGCGTCGACGCCGCCCGCCACGACACAGAATTCCCGCCACCCGAAAGGGTGCGAGTGGGGCCGAGGAGTGCACCAGTCCATGGTGGAGCAGAACAACGACAACACGACCAACGACGAGAACGCGCCGAAGCGCCGGAGCCGCCTGTTCGGCGGTCGCCGCGCCCGGTCGTCCGGCCAGGAGGCTGGGCCCACGCGAGCCGGTTCCGACGCGTCGCGAAGCGACGTGGCGGCCGAGCTCGTGGGGAGGAGCGCCGAGCAGGCACCCCACGCCGACGAGACCCTCGCGCTGACGGGCGGCGCTGACGCCCGTCCCGCGGCCAGCGTCGCGTCGGCCGGTTCCCCGGACTCTCCCGAATCGCCGGACTCGCCCGACTCCCCGGCCTCGCCGGCGTCGCCCGTCGAGCCGACCGACACCGGGGCGGTCTCCGTCGCGGTCGAGGCCGTCGCCGACAGCGGTGCCGAGCCGCACGACGTGAGCACGCTGACCGGCGACCTGCCGGTCGTGACGGGCGACCAGTCGGCGACCGCGACCGACGGGGCGGACGCGGACCGCGCCTCCCGTCCGGCCGACGCCGCACCGACGGCCGAGGCGAGCGACGACGCAGCACCCGCCGACGAGCCGTTCGTGCCGAAGGCCACGAGCACGCTCAGCCTGATCTTCCACGCGCCGGTGCTGCCGGAGCTGCCGCAGCGCGCGCCCCGGTTCGACCGCGACCGCGACCGCGACCGTGACCGCGACGAGGACGACCGCTACGACCGCGAGGACCGGTTCGACCGCGACCGCGACCGTGACGACCGCGACGACCAGGGCGGCTCGCGTCGTCGCTCGCGTCGCCGTGGTTCGAGCGCCGACCGCGAGGCCCGTGAGCCGCGCGACCACCAGGAGCCGCGCCGCCGCGAGCCGGAGCTCATCACCGAGCCGCAGCGCATCAAGGGCTCGACCCGGCTCGAGGCGAAGAAGCAGCGCCGTCGTGACGGCCGCGACGCCGGACGCCGCCGTCAGGTGGTCAGCGAGGACGAGTTCCTCGCCCGCCGCGAGAGCGTCGACCGCCAGATGATCGTCCGCTCCAGTTCGTCGACGATCGAGATCGGCGTGCTCGAGGACGGCATCCTCGCCGAGCACTACATCACCAAGTCCGAGAACGTGTCGCTCATCGGCAACGTCTACCTCGGCAAGGTGCAGAACGTCCTGCCCTCGATGGAGGCGGCGTTCGTCGACATCGGTCGTGGCCGGAACGCCGTGCTCTACGCCGGTGAGGTCGACTGGAACTCCGTCGAGACCGGCAACCACGGTCGCCGCATCGAAGCAGCGCTCAAGCCGGGCGACAAGGTCCTCGTGCAGGTCACGAAGGACCCGGTCGGCCACAAGGGCGCCCGTCTCACCAGCCAGATCTCGCTGCCGGGTCGCTACCTGGTCTACGTGCCGAACGGCTCGATGAACGGGATCTCGCGCAAGCTGCCGGACACCGAGCGTGCCCGACTGAAGAAGATCCTGAAGGAGGTCCTGCCGGAGCACGCGGGCGTCATCGTGCGCACCGCTGCCGAGGGTGCGACCGAGGAGCAGCTCACCCGCGACGTGCAGCGCCTGACCAGCCAGTGGGAGGCCATCCAGAAGAAGGTCGCCGGTGGCCACGCCCCGGTGATGCTGCACTCCGAGCCCGACCTGCTCATCAAGATCGTCCGCGACGTCTTCAACGAGGACTTCACGAAGCTGATCATCGACGGCGAGGCCGCCGGCGGCACCATCGACGAGTACCTGTCGGCCGTCGCCCCGGACCTCAAGGACCGCGTCGTCCGGTACGAGGGCCCCGACTCCTTCGAGGAGTTCCGCCTCAACGAGCAGATCGACAAGGCGCTCGACCGCAAGGTCTGGCTGCCCTCCGGCGGTTCGCTCGTCATCGACCGCACCGAGGCCATGACGGTCGTCGACGTCAACACGGGCAAGTTCGTCGGCTCCGGCGGCAACCTCGAGGAGACGGTCACGAAGAACAACCTCGAGGCCGCCGAGGAGATCGTCCGGCAGCTCCGCCTGCGGGACATCGGTGGCATCATCGTCGTCGACTTCATCGACATGGTGCTCGAGGAGAACCGCGACCTCGTGCTCCGCCGCCTGGTGGAGTGCCTGAGCCGTGACCGCACGAAGCACCAGGTCGCCGAGATCACCTCGCTCGGCCTCGTGCAGATGACCCGCAAGAAGATCGGTGTCGGCCTGCGCGAGTCCCTCGACGAGGTCAACGCCAAGATCAACGACAACAACGCCGACCCGGGCCCGAGCAAGGGTCGTCGCAAGGGCCGTGGCGGGAACGGCAACGAGAACGGTCGGTCCGGCAACGGCGGCAACGGCGGGAACGGCAACGGGAACTCCGGTTCGTCGGGGTCGTCGAACGGGGCGTCCAGCCAGGCGCACCAGATCACCGACGACGTGAAGAACGCGCTGTCGCGGATCGCCGCCTCGACCCTGTCGCACGACGAGCAAGAGGCAGCAGCGGCTGCCGTGACCGCGACGGAGGCCACGGCACCGTCGTCGGCCGACGCGTCGACCAGCACGGACAGCACGGGTGGCGAACAGCCGACCGGTTCGAAGCGTCGTCGTCGTGGCCGTGGAGGCCGCGGGGGAGACCAGCAGAACAGCGACCAGCAGACCGGCGACCAGCAGGCCGCCGCGCAGGCCGAAGCCGCCGAGCAGTCGGACGCACCGGAGTCCTCGGCAATCGCCGAGCCCGCCGTGGTCGTCGAGTCCGAGGCGCGCGCGCCGAAGGCCGACGCTCCGGCCGTCACGGAGCCCGCTGCCGCACCGAAGGCGAAGGCCCCGGCCCGCCGTCGCGTGAGCTCGAGCGCCACCGTGACCCCGACCGACAACACCGTCGCGATCCTGGACATCCCGATCGCCGCGGCGCCCAAGCGCGAGCCCCGCGCGGTCGCCCCGGACGCCGAGTCCCTGCTCGACTCGGTGCTCCAGGCGCTCCCGGAGCCGAAGCAGCCCGGACAGGGGCGCTCGCGCTCCCGCCGGGTCTCGTCGCCGAGCATCAGCGCTCCGGCCACCCCGACGGAGGAGCCGACCGACGACGCCGACGGCTCCGACGGCGCAGTGATCCTGGGGAACTGACGTGACGAACCCGGGCGACCCGCAGCAGCAGCGTGGGTACTACGGTGCGGGCTGGTCCCAGCCCGCACCGCCCGGCCCGGGTGCCCAGCAGCCCGGTGGCCCCGTGCCGCCGCAGCAGGGCGGTGTGCCGCAGTACGGGCGTCAGCCCGGTGCCGGTGCGCCGTACGCCCCGCCGCGGCCGCCCCGTGCCCCGGCAGACCCGCGTCGGGCCTTCGCGCCCGGAGCCTCGGTGACGAACACGGCCGGCGCTCTCATCGCCGTGGTGGCGCTGGTGCTCGTCGAGTTCGTGTCCGGGCTCTTCGGGCTGCTCGGCACCTCGCTCGTGGTCAGTCCGTTCCGGCACTACGGCGCCGGCACGAGCCTGCTCGGCAGCTTCACGACCGGGGTCTTCGTGGCGCCGTTCCCGTACTACGTCGGGGCGTTCCTGGCCCTGGCGTTCCTGACGCCGATCGACCGTCGCAGTCCGCTGCCGAGGCTCCTGCTCCGCGTGGTCCTCGCCGGCGCCGCTGGCACGGTGGCCCTGATGCTCGTCGGGGTCTTCACCGGGTCGCTCGGAGCGACCACCGCCGGCGCCTCCCAGCTCGTCATCGACGTGGTCACGCGGCCGCTGCAGAACGGTCTGCCGTTCACGGTGATGCTCCTGGCGACCGCCACGGCGGCCTGGCTCTGGCTCGGTCGACCGCGCCGCGGACGAGGCCCGTCGACGACCCCGGGCATGCCGGGCACCGTCCGACCCGCCGACGCGGTGCCGCCGTCGACGATCCAGCAGCCCCAGCAGCAGCAGCCCCCGGCGAACCCCTGGGGCGGTCCAGCGCCCCGCTGAGCCCGTTCGTGCGGCCCTGCGAGCCGGCGGCGCGCCGTGCGAGGTGCCGCGCGGGGCGGACCGGCACCGGGCCTCCCGGCCGCCCTGCGGTGCTGTCAGCGGCCGCGCTTGTCCCGCTGCGCCACGCGCAGCCCGCTGCGGATCAACCGCAGCACGAGCTCGCGACCGGTCACGGCCGAGGCGCCCGCGGCCACCAGTTCGTCGTACCGCGCGAGCGGGACGTCGTAGTGGTCGTGGTCGAACGCGCGGCGCGGCACACCGGCCCGCGCAGCGAACGCGTGGAGTTCCGCGTAGGATTCATCACTGACGAGGTGCGACCACAGTGTGTCGTGGGCGGGCCACGTCGGTGGGTCGATCAACACGGTCACCGTGCAATCGTACGGGTGTCGCCGTTTGACCGGACCCAGGGTGATCGAGTATTCTCGGTCCCTGGTGTCAGCGGGCCGTTCTGCCTGCGTCGCCGATCGGGCCCGGCCTTCCGGGAGCCGCTCGTGCAGAAGTGGGCACCCGAGACTTCCCTCAAGCAGAGTTACGTAAGGATTTCCACGTGGTTTACGCAGTAGTGCGCGCCGGCGGCCGTCAGGAGAAGGTCGAGGTCGGCACCATCCTGACCATCGACCGTGCCAAGGCGGACGACAAGGGCAACATCGACCTCGCCCCCGTGCTCCTCGTGGACGGTGACAAGATCACGTCGGCGGCTTCCGAGCTCGCGAACGTGACCGTCACCGCCGAGGTGCTCGACGACCTCCGTGGTCCCAAGGTCATCATCCAGAAGTTCAAGAACAAGACCGGGTACAAGAAGCGCCAGGGTTTCCGCGCTGAGCTGACCCGCGTCAAGATCACCAAGATCGCGTAAGGGAGTCAACTCATGGCACACAAGAAGGGTGCGAGTTCCACTCGCAACGGTCGTGACTCGAACGCACAGCGCCTCGGCGTGAAGCGCTTCGGTGGCGAGGTCGTCAACGCCGGCGAGATCATCGTCCGCCAGCGCGGTACCCACTTCCACCCGGGCGCCAACGTCGGCCGCGGTGGCGACGACACGCTGTTCGCCCTCTCGTCCGGTTCGGTCGAGTTCGGCACCAAGGGTGGCCGCAAGGTCATCAACATCGTCAACGCGTAGTCGTTCGAACGACTGCAGCTGGAGGGGCGGGCCGAGTGCCCGCCCCTCCTTCGCTTTTCCCGCCGACGATCCCGTCGGCACAACGAAACACCAGGAGTGGACCCATGGCGACCTTCGTCGACCGCGTGACCCTGCACCTCAGCGCGGGGCACGGCGGCAACGGCTGCGTGTCGGTCCGCCGTGAGAAGTTCAAGCCCCTCGCCGGGCCCGACGGCGGCAACGGCGGTGACGGCGGCGACATCGTGCTCGTCGCCGACCCGCAGGTGACGACGCTGCTCGGCTACCACCGTTCCCCGCACCGCTCGTCGAAGAACGGGCAGCCCGGCATGGGCGACCACCGCAGCGGTGTCAGCGGCGAGGTCCTCGAACTCCCGATGCCCGTCGGCACCGTGGTGTACGACGAGTCCGGCGAGGTCATCGCGGACCTCACCGAGCCCGGCATGCGCGTCGTCGTGGCCCCCGGTGGACAGGGCGGCCTCGGCAACGCGGCGCTCTCCACCACGAAGCGCAAGGCCCCCGGCTTCGCGCTCCTCGGCACCGAGGGCTGGGCAGGGGACATCAACCTCGAGCTGAAGACCATCGCCGACGTGGCCCTCGTCGGGTTCCCGAGCGCCGGAAAGTCCTCGCTCATCGCAGCCGTCTCCGCCGCCAAGCCGAAGATCGCGGACTACCCGTTCACGACCCTCACCCCGAACCTCGGTGTCGTCGAGTCCGGCGACACCCGGTTCACCGTCGCCGACGTCCCCGGTCTGATCGAGGGCGCGTCCGAGGGCAAGGGCCTGGGCCTCGAGTTCCTGCGCCACGTCGAGCGGTGCGAGGCGCTGCTCCACGTCATCGACTGCGCCACGCTCGACCCGGGCCGCGACCCGATCAGCGACCTCGACGTCATCCTCGGTGAGCTCGAGCGCTACCCGGTCCCCGAGGGCCAGGTGCCGCTGCTCGAGCGCCCGCAGCTCATCGCCCTGAACAAGATCGACGTACCCGAGGCGCAGGAGCTCGCCGAGTTCGTCACCGCCGAGCTCGAGGGCCGCGGCTACCGCGTCTTCCCGATCTCCACGGCGTCCCGCAAGGGGCTCCGTGAGCTGACCTTCGCCCTGGCCGACATCGTCGAGCAGGCCCGCGCCGCCCGTGCGGCAGAGCCCGTGCCGGAGCGCATCGTGCTCCGCCCCCGCTCGGTCAACGAGAAGCCGTTCACCGTGCGCGCCGAGGGCGGCGAGGAGCACCGCTTCTACCGCGTCCGCGGCGCCAAGCCGGAGCGCTGGGTCCAGCAGACCGACTTCACCAACGAAGAGGCGATCGGCTACCTGGCCGACCGGCTCGCGAAGCTCGGCGTCGAGGACGGCCTGTTCAAGGCCGGAGCCGTCGCCGGCTCGACCGTCGTCATCGGTGGCGACGGCGGCATGGTGTTCGACTGGGAGCCGACGCTCACGTCGACCGCGGAGCTCATCACGAGCGCCCGTGGCACCGACGCCCGCATCGGTGCGACCTCGCGTCCGACCCGCAACGAGCGGCGCGAGGAGTACTTCGAGCGGATGGACGCCAAGGCGGCCGCCCGTGCCGAGCTCGAGCAGGAGCGCGTCTCCGGGCTCTGGGTGGACGACGACGTGGTGACCAGCGACCAGCTCGGCACCAGCGAGCAGGTCGAGACCAGCGACCAGAAGGACTGACCGCGGCATGACCGACACGACCGCCCGCACCGACCTCGGACCCGTCACCCGGCGCGAGGACATCCCGCGTGCGCGGCGGATCGTGGTCAAGGTCGGCTCGTCCTCGGTCAGCGGTGACGCCGCCGGCCAGATCGGCCCCTTGGTCGACGCCCTGGCCGCCGCCTACGGCCGGGGAACGGAGGTCGTGCTCGTGTCGTCCGGTGCGATCGCGACCGGGTTCCCGTTCCTCGGGCTCGAAGGCCGGCCGGACGACCTCGCCACCCAGCAGGCTGCGGCGGCCACCGGGCAGAACGTCCTGATGTTCCGGTACCAGAAGGAACTCGACCGGCACGGTGTCGTCGCGGCGCAGATCCTGCTCACCGCCGGTGACCTGCAGAACCCCACGCACCGGGTGAACGCCCAGCGCGCCATCGACCGGTTGCTCGCGCTGCGGGTGCTGCCGATCGTGAACGAGAACGACACCGTCGCCACGCACGAGATCCGCTTCGGCGACAACGACCGGCTCGCGGCCCTGGTGGCCCGGCTGCTCGGGGCCGATGCCCTCGTGCTGCTCTCCGACGTCGAGGCGCTCTACACGGCACCCCCGGAGCAGCCCGGCGCGACCCGCATCGACGAGGTGCCGTTCGGCGACGAGCTGGCCGGGGTCACCTTCGGCTCGATCGGCACCGCCGGCGTCGGCACCGGGGGAGCGGGGACCAAGGTCGCCGCCGCGCGGCTCGCGGCCGAGGCGGGCACCGCGGTGCTCGTGACCGACACCGCGCTGGTCGACCGTGCGCTGGCCGGCGAGCACCTCGGCACCTGGTTCCACGCCGCGCCGCGCCCCTGAGGCGGGTTGCGCCCGGAACGGTCACGATCCGCCGTCGGGACTGCGCCGACTGGTCGGGGACCGTCGGTGCGGGCGTCGCGGAGCGACGGTCTGCGACCGCTCGGGTGGTGCGGGACGACGTGTCGTGACCGACCGACGGGGTGGACGCGACTGTCTGGAGGCCGGGTGCGGGTCCCGAGGACCGGTGGCGGGCCTCCAGGCGGTCACGACTCACCGTCGGGGCGCGGTCGTGTGGTCGGGAACCGTCGGCGCGGGCGGCGCGGAGCGACGATCTGTGACCGCTCGGCGGTCCTGGTACGACGTGTTGTGACCGGTCGGTGCGGCCAGCCGACGGGGTGGACGCGACCGCCTGGAGGTCCGGTGCGGGTCCCGGGGACCGGTGGCGGGCCTCCAGGCGGTCACGACTCACCGTCGGGACGCGGTCGTGTGGTCGGGAACCGTCGGTGCGGGCGTCGCGGAGCGACGATCTGCGACCGCTCGGGTGGTGCGGGACGACGTGTCGTGACCGACCGACGGGGTGGACGCGACTGCCTGGAGGCCCGGTGCGGGTCCCTGGACCGGTGGCGGGCCTCCAGGCGGTCACGACTCGCCGTCGGGGTGCGGTCGTGTGGTCGGGAACCGTCGGCGCGGGCGTCGCGGAGCGACGATCTGCGACCGCTCGGCGGTCCTGGTACGACGTGTCCTGACCCGTCAGCAGGGTCTGTGGGCGCGTCCGTCACATGGGCTCGCCGCGGACCTACAATCGGTCCATGTCGTCGATCGCGCCCGCCCCGACCCTGACCGACAAGCTCGTGGCCGCACGGGCCGCCTCGTCGGCGCTCGCGACCGCGACGACCGCCGTCAAGGACGCGGCCCTCGGTGCGATCGCCTCGGCGGTGCGTGCCGCGACCGACGAGATCGTCGCCGCGAACCACGACGACCTCGTCGCCGGCGAGGACGGCGGACTCTCGTCCGGGCTGCTCGACCGGCTGCGACTCGACCCCGTCCGGATCGAGGCCCTCGCCGCCGCGGTCGAGCACGTCGTCGGGCTGACCGACCCCGTGGGGGAGCACGTGCGCGGGTCGCAGCTGCCGAACGGACTCCAGCTCACCCAGGTGCGCGTGCCGTTCGGTGTCGTCGGGGCGGTCTACGAGGCGCGCCCGAACGTCACCGTCGACATCGCCTCGCTCGCGCTCAAGTCGGGCAACGCCGTCGTGCTCCGTGGCGGATCGGCGGCCCAGCACACGAACGCCGTGCTCGTCGCCCGGATCCAGGACGCGGTCGAGTCGGTCGGCCTGCCCCGCGACCTGGTGCAGACCATCGACGAGTTCGGCCGCGCCGGTGCCACCGAGCTCATGCGCGCACGCGGCCTGGTCGACGTGCTGATCCCGCGGGGGAGCGCCGCACTCATCCAGACCGTCGTCACCGAGTCGCAGGTGCCCGTCATCGAGACCGGTGCGGGCGTCGTGCACGTGTTCCTCGACGCCTCCGCGCCGGAGCAGCGTGCGGTCGACATCGTCCTGAACAGCAAGGTGCAGCGGCCGAGCGTGTGCAACGCCCTCGAGACCCTCCTGGTGCACGAGGCCGCCGCCGAACGACTCCTGCCGGTACTGGCCGACCGGCTGCGGGCCTCCGGTGTGACGCTGCGCGGCGACGACGCCACGCGGGCGATCGTGCCCGGGGTGCTCCGCGCCACCGACGACGACTGGGCGACCGAGTCGATGGACCTCGACCTGTCGATCCGCGTCGTGCCCGACGTCGACGCGGCGATGGCGCACATCGCACGGTGGTCGACGCACCACACGGAGTCGATCGTCACGAACGACGTCGACACCGCCGAACGGTTCCTGGCGACCGTCGACTCGGCGGTCGTGATGGTGAACGCGTCGACCCGGTTCACCGACGGCGGCGAGTTCGGTTTCGGGGCCGAGGTCGGCATCTCGACGCAGAAGCTGCACGCGCGCGGTCCGATGGGCCTGCCGGAGCTGACGAGCACGAAGTGGATCGTGCGCGGCTCCGGGCAGATCCGCGGCTAGACTGAACGGCGTCTTTCCCCGACCGAACGGAGCACGAACGATGACCCTCCTCGCAGAAGCTGCTGAGCACGCCTCCGGGGCGCCCGCGTTCGTGTTCCCCATGGTCGGCGCCCTCTTCTTCATCTTCCTCGGCTTCGTGACCTGGAGCTTCCGCGACGTGGCCTACCGCCACTCCCAGAAGTTCGAGGCCACCCGCCACCACGAGACGGGTGTCGACGAGTTCGGCCACACCAAGATCTGACCGACCACTCGATGCTCGAGACCACCGGACGGCCACGCATCGGCGTGATGGGTGGCACGTTCGACCCCATCCACCACGGGCACCTGGTCGCGGCGTCCGAGGTGGCGCGGGCGTTCGACCTCGACGAGGTCGTCTTCGTCCCCACCGGACAGCCGTACATGAAGTCCGACGTCACCGACGCCGAGCACCGGTACCTGATGACCGTCATCGCCACCGCGTCGAACCCGATGTTCACCGTCAGCCGCGTGGACATCGACCGCCCGGGGCCGACTTACACCGTCGACACCCTGCGGGACCTGCACGAACAGCGACCGGATGCCCAGCTCGTCTTCATCTCGGGCGCAGACGCCGTTCAGCAGATCGTCGACTGGAAAGACCATGATGGTCTCTGGGACCTCGCGCACTTCGTGGCCGTGACGCGTCCGGGACACGCCTTGAGCCTCACCGGATTGCCCGAGCGGGACGTAAGCTTGCTCGAAGTCCCTGCACTGGCCATATCCTCGACGGATTGCCGTGACCGGGTTCGACGGGGGTTCCCCGTCTGGTACTTGGTTCCCGACGGTGTCGTCCAGTACATCTCCAAGCACCATCTGTATCGGAGCGTTGCATGAGTTCGTCCGACGCGCAGCCGCCCCTGTCGCGGCGCCAGGCGCGCGAGCGGGAGCGTGCCGCCGCGGCCGGTTCGCAGCCCGCGACGCCGCCCCCGACCGTCGCCGCACCCGCCGCCGAGACTCCCGAGTCCCGCCGTCCCGGGTCGCACGTCGCCCCGGCCCCCGGTGGCCCCGCCCAGTCGTCCACGCCGGCCTCGGCGCAGGCCGCTCCGGCCTCTGCCCCGTCCGTCCCGGCATCGGGGTCCGCGGCCGGTGTGCCGCCGTTCCCGCCTGCTTCCGCGACCGAGATCGTCCCCGGCAGCGGTGGGCTCACCCGTCGGCAGATCCGGCAGCTCCGCGCCGCCGAGCGCCAGGCGGTGCAGCCGGTCCCGCTGCAGGACCCCACGCCCCAGTCGTCCGACCGCACCGTCGAGGACGTCCTCGGGTCGGTGGACACGATCGACCCCACGGCCGCGCCGCAGAGCGCTCCGGACGCCGAGGCCGCGCACGACGAGCAGCCCGCTGCCCCGACGGTCCTCGACCAGGCCGCGGTCGCCCAGGCCACAGAGGCCGACGGCTCCCCGGACGCGCTCGAGCCCCTCGACGAGGCCGCTGCGCACGCCGAGGAGCCCCGCCGCCACCGGTCGACGTGGTCGCCGCCCGCCGACGTCACCGACTCCGACGCACCGGCGACCGACGTCCCCGAGTCCGATGCGCCGGTGACCGACGCCCCTGCGGACGAGACGACCGACGTCGCCCCGGCGGACGAGACGTCCGAGGACGCTCCGGCCCGTTCGGCCGACGACGCTCCCGCTCCCGCCGCCGGCTCGCAGCCCGCCGTCACGCCGGTGCCGATCCCGACGAACACCGCAGCAGCGACCCCAGCGGTGTTCCCGCTCTCGCTCGACGCCGAGGACGACGACACCAACGAGGTGCCGCTGCCCGAGCCCGCGACCGAGGCCCCGAAGGTCCCCGCCGCGTTCCAGCGTCCGACCGAGCCGAAGCCGGTGACCACGGCCTTCGCGCCGCCCGCCGGCCACTGGTCGCAGCAGGCGCACGACTCGAACGACTCCGAGGTGCACGACGCCGAGACCGGCACCCGCCGCGTCGCGGTGACGAACACGAACGCGATCATCCTGCCGAACTCGGCCCTGGCCGACCCCACGGGCGCCCTCAACGCGACGGGCGAGGTGATCCTGACGGGGTCGATCGACCTGCCGGCATCGCTGTCGTCGACGGGGTCGCACCGGCCGATCGACGGCGCCGAGGTCGACCGCCTGCTCGAGCAGCAGGACGAGCAGCCCGACACCGATGCCAGCCCGGTCCGGGCCAGCCGCGCGGTGTCCAGCCACACCTCGACCCGCCAGGTCGTGCTCGCCGCCGCCAAGCCGAAGGAGTCGCGGACGCCGCTGATCCTCGGTGTCACGGTCGGCGCGGTCGGACTGGCTGCGGCCGGTGTCATCATCACCGCACTGCTCACCACCCACGCGTTCGGCGGCTGACCGCTGCCGTCCCCGACGTCCGTTCTCCACCACCCCGCCGACCCTGGCCTGGCCGCTGTCGGCGGGGTGGCTTATGATCGTGACCCATCAAGCGAACCGGCTGTCCGTCGGTTCGACGACCGGAAGGAATCCGTGACCGCCTCCACTCGCGCACTGGAACTCGTGCAGGCCGCAGCACTCGCGGCCGACGCCAAGCAGGCCGAGGACCTCGTCGCTCTCGACGTGACCGGGCCGTTGCAGCTCACGGACGTGTTCCTGCTCGCAACCGGTCGGAACGAGCGCAACGTGCAGTCCATCGCCGATGCCGTCGAGGAGCGCCTCCTCGAGCTCGGTGCCAAGACGCTCCGCCGCGAAGGCCGTACCGAGGGCCGTTGGGTCCTCATCGACTTCGGCGAGATCATCGTGCACGTCTTCCACGACGAAGACCGTCAGTACTACTCGCTCGAGCGTCTCTGGGCCGACTGCCCGACGATCCCGCTCGAGCTCCCGGTGGACCACACCGCCTGATCAGCGACGCGCCCGGGTGACGGCTTCGATTTCGTTGCCCGGCGTGCGCATGGTGTACGCTTCTATGGTGCCTCCGGGGAACCGGTTGGTACGGAAGCAGCACGATCTGGGTCTGTGGCGCAGCTGGTAGCGCACCTGCATGGCATGCAGGGGGTCAGGGGTTCGAGTCCCCTCAGATCCACCCTCAACCCCGTCGTTCCTCGGAACGGCGGGGTTTTTCGTGCGCCCGTCAGGCTTCGGTGGCCCGATACGCTGAGCGCATGAGCAACGACGCGCCGCTGTCCGGGTCCCCGCTGACGATCGCCTCCGCCGGGTACACGGCTGACATCGCCACCGTCGGAGCGACACTGCGGACCCTGCGGCACGAGGGCCGGGACCTGGTCGTCCCGTTCGACGCCGACGAGGTCCGCCCGGTCTTCCGTGGTGCCGTCCTGGCCCCGTGGCCGAACCGGATCGTCGACGGCGAGTACTCCTTCGGCGGCGTCGACCACGAGCTTGCCCTCACCGAGCCCGCACGGCACCACGCCCTGCACGGACTCGTCGCGTGGACGGACTTCCGCGTGCAGGAGCAGGCGGACGACCGCGTGGTGCTCGCCACGACCGTGCAGGCGCAGCAGGGCTACCCGTACCGCGTCGAGGTCATCGTCGAGTACCGGCTCGACGCCGAGGGGCTGCACACCACGATCACCGGGACGAACACCGGCGCCGAGGACGCGCCGTGGGGGACCGGCCCGCACCCCTACCTCGTCGCGGGTGCCGGCACCGTCGACGACTGGACCCTGACGCTCCCCGCCGCCCAGGTGCTCGAGGTGACGCCGGACCGGCTCGTCCCGACCGACCTGGTCCCCGTGCACGACGAGTTCGACCTGCGCACGCCCACACTGATCGGCGACCGGTTCATCGACCACGCCTTCACCGGCTTCGACCGTGACGCCGCCGGCCTCGCCACCATCGCGGTCACGGCGGCGGACGGTCACGGGGTCCGTGCGAGCTTCGGGCCGGAGTGCGGCTGGGCCCAGGTGCACACCGCCGACCACGTCGTCCCCGAGTACCACCGCGCCGGTCTCGCCGTCGAGCCGATGACGTGCGCCCCGGACGCCTTCAACGACGGCGAGGACCGCGGCCTCGTGGTGCTCGCGCCCGGTGCCTCGCACGCCGCCGCATGGACGATCGCCGCGATCTGAGCACCCCCGACCCCGGCGTCCGCGTCGAGGTCCGCCGACTCGACCCGGTCCCCGACCTCGCGGCCGTGGTGGCGCAGGTCGCCGGGGACGTGGTGTGGCTCGACTCCGGCCTGCCCGACGGTGCTCCCGCCACGGCTCGACCCCGGGCGCGGTGGTCCGTGCTGGCGTGGACGGACGGGCCGTTCGCCGCCCGGTTCCGGCACCAGGACCGTCGTGCGCACCTGACGGTCGCCGCGCCCGCCCAGGAGTGGTTCGGGCCCGCCCGATCCGAGGAGCGTCCGGCCTTCGCGGTGCTGGCTGACCTGCTCCGACGCACGCCCAGCCTGCCCGAGCCGGTCGTCGGGTGCGGGTTCGCGCTGGGTTGGGTCGGGTTCCTCGGCTACGAGCTCGGCCGCGAGTCCGGCGGCCCGGACCGCACCGCCGACGGGCACGCCGACGCCGACCTGCGGTTCGTCGACCGAGCCGTCGTCGTCGACCACACCGGTGGCGCCTGGGCGCTCGCGCTCGTCGCCGACGCGGAACCGGCGGCCAGCGCGCGGAACCGCGCGTGGCTCGAGGAGATGCGCACCCCCGCGACGTCGGTCGGTGTCGTGGACGCGGCCACGGGCCTCCCGGCCGGGGTGTCCACGGCGACCGGACGCGTGACGCGTGCCGCCTACGAGCGGGCGGTCGACGTGTGCCGCGCGGAGATCCGCGAGGGGAACGCGTTCCAGGTCTGCCTCACCACCGCCTTCGCGGTCGGACAGGAGGCCCGTGGCGGCCCCGGTACGGACCCGCACCTGGACGAGTACCTGCGGATGCGGGCGTCCGACCCCGTCCCGTTCGGTGCGTTCCTGCGGCTCGGCCCGCTGCGCGTGGCGAGCCGGTCACCGGAGCGGTTCCTGCGGATCGACGCGGCCGGAGCGGTGCTCGCGGAGCCGATCAAGGGCACGCGGCGGCGGCTCGCCGACGCGGTGGCGGACGCAGCCGCGCGGGACGACCTGGCGGCGAGCCCGAAGGACCGCGCCGAGAACGTGATGATCGTCGACCTGCTGCGGAACGACCTGCTGCGGACCGCGGTGCCCGGGTCGGTGCACGTCGAGCGGCTGTGCGCCGTCGAGACGTACGCCAGCGTGCACCAGCTGGTCTCGACGATCGGGGCGGTGCTGCCGCCGGGGACGTCTCGGGCCGACGTGGTGCACGCGGCGTTCCCGCCGGGGTCGATGACCGGGGCGCCGAAGAGCAGTGCCACGGCGATCGCGGACCGGCTCGAGGGGGCGCCGCGCGGGGTGTACTCGGGCGCGATCGGGTACTTCTCGGCGAGCGGGGCGGCCGACCTGTCGGTGGCGATCCGTAGCCTCGTGACCGTGCTCGACGAGTCGGGGGCGGTGCGTTCCCGGACCCTCGGAGCCGGGGGAGCGGTGACCTGGTCGTCGGTGCCCGCGGACGAGGCGGACGAGGTCGAGACCAAGACGCGGTCGGTGCTCGGCGGAGTCGGGTCGGTCGCCAGCTGGTGAGCTGATGCCCTGATCCGAACACGTGTTCGACCAGGACTGTCCACGGATGTCGGACGCGATTGACATCATCGAACACATGTTCGAATATGAGGGCATGCAGACGGCGGCGGCACTCCGGTCGCCCACCCCGGACCGGGGCGGGCGGAGCGGTGCTGCACGCGGTGGCAGCGGTGCGGGCGGTGGCGGTGCGCGCCGTGGGCCGGACCACCTGAGCGATGCCCGGGCCGCGCTCGACCGCATCACGTCCCTGCGGTCCCGGGTGGCCGACATGGAGTCCACGCGGGTCGACACCGCCGGGCTCCCCACGGCCCCGGCACTCGAACCCCTGCTGCCCGGTGGCGCGATCCGGGTCGGTGGCACCTACGCCGTCCCCGAGTCGGTGCTGCTCGCGATCACGATGCTGCAGGCGGCCTCGGCGGCCGGGGCGTGGTGTGCGGTCGTCGGGGTGCCGTCCTTCGGGATCGAAGCCGCCGCCGCCGCGGGGATCGACCTCGAACGACTCGTGCTCGTCCCCGATCCCGGTGACCAGTGGCTCGCCGTGACGGCGGCGATGGCCGACGTCGCCCAGATCGTCCTCACCCGACCGCTCGGCCGGGTCGTGCCGGGCGACGTGGCACGGCTGTCGGCTCGGCTGCGACAGCGCGGCGGCGCGCTCGTCGCGCTCGGCTCCTGGCCCGGGGCGGACGTCACGCTGCGGGTCACGTCCTCGACGTGGAGCGGCATCGGTCAGGGCCACGGCCACCTGACGGAGCGCCTGGCCACCGTGACCGCGACCGGGCGAGCCGGCGCGGTGCGTCCGGCGACCGCCGAGCTGCTCCTGCCCGCGGCCGACGGTGCGGTCCGGGCCGCCACACCGGTGCCGACGGTGGGCTCCGGGGGCACCCGGGTGCTGCGGCCCGTGGCGGTGGCGTCGTGATCGCCTCCGGGCGCGTCCGGACCGACGCGATCACGCGTGGGGCGGCACTGCCCGAACCACCCCCGACCCGGACGATCGTGCTCTGGTGCCCGGACTGGCCGGTCATCGCGGCGGCTCGGGCCGGTGGCACCCCGCCGGAGCAACCCCTCGCCCTGACCGCGAAGGGGCTCGTGTTCGCGAGCTCCGCATCCGCGCGTGAGCAGGGTGTCGTGCGGGGGCTCCGCGTGCGTGAGGCGCAGGCACGGTGCCCCGAGCTCCTCGTGCAGCCCTACGACGACGCCCTCGACCACCGCGCCTTCGAGCCCGTCATCCGTGCGGTCGAGGCGGCGGTCCCCGGGGTCGAGGTGCTGCGGCCGGGCACCCTCGCGCTCCGCGCCCGCGGCCCGGCCCGGTACTACGGCGGTGAGCGCGCGGCGGCGGCGACCCTTGCCGGCATCGCGGCCGACCACGGCGCCCCCGCGGTGCGGGCCGGGGTGGCCGACACCCCGTTCGCGGCGGACCAGGCCGCCCGCACCCGTCCGGTGCGTCCTGGCGAACGGGTGCGGCTCGTGCCCGTCGGGGGATCGGCGGACTTCCTCGCGCACCTGCCGCTCGGCGTGCTCGGCGACCCCGACCTCACGACGGTGCTCGACCGGCTCGGCATCACCACGCTCGGCGACTTCGCGGCACTCGGCGACGAACAGGTGCGGGACCGCTTCGGCGTGGCCGGGGCGTTCCTGCACCGGTTGGCCGGTGGCCGCGACCCCCGAGAGATCGCGGCGCGGGAGATCCCGCCGGAACTCCGGGTCGAGGCGTCGTTCGAACCCCCGCTGGACCGTGCCGACCAGATCGCGTTCGCGTTCCGGCGTTCCGCCGACGACTTCGCCGAGCGGCTCCGGGCCGCGGGGCTCGTGGCGACGACCATCCGTGTGGGGATCGTCGACGAGCGCGACATCCTGCTCGAACGGACCTGGGCACACCCGCGCTGGTTCGACGCCGCCGACGTGGTCGACCGGGTGCGGTGGCAGCTCGCCGGCGGGGTGGACCCCAGCGGGCTCGAGGCGCCGGTCACCTCGGTCGTGCTCGAGCCGGTCGCCGTCGACGACATGGCGAACCACGAGCGCGGGCTGTGGGGCTCCGGCCCGGACGAGCGCGTGCACCACGGCCTCGCCCGGATCCAGGGCATGGTCGGCCACGACGGTGTGGTGAGCCCGCGCATCGGTGGGGGCCGCACCCTGTCCGAGCGCGTGGTGCTCGTGCCGTGGGGCGACGCGCCCGCCGGCGGTGAGCGAGCCCTGGCGACCGTGCGCGACCGTCCGTGGCCCGGCAAGCTGCCCGGCCCGCCCCCCGCCACCGTGCTCGAGCGCCCCCGACCGGTCGACGTCGTCGCCGTCGGTGGTGCGAGCGTCGACGTCGACGAGCGTGGCGTGCTGTCCGGCGCACCCGAACGGTTCCGTGCCGAGGGCGACCGGGGCGGCGGCTTCTCGGCCGTGACGGCCTGGGCGGGTCCGTGGCCGCTCGTCGTCCGGTGGTGGGAGTCCGGCGGTCGACGCCTGCACCGGCTGCAGCTCGTCGACGCCGAGGGGCGTGCCTGGTACCTGGTGCTGGCGGACCACCGCTGGTGGGCCGAGGCGATCGCGACGTGACCCCGACCACCACCACCGACAGGAGCGTGACCTGATGGGCTACAGCAACCCACCCATCCCGTGGTCGCAGTTCGAGCGCGCGCTGTCCGACAAGCGGAGCCCGGGCACGGCGCACGACGGCGACGGCGGCGACAGCCCCGCGTGGTCGCGGAAGCGCGAGCCGTACGTCCCGTCACCGCTCGACACCGACGGCGGGCCCGTGGTGCCGTACGCCGAACTGCACGCGCACTCGGCCTTCAGCTTCCTCGACGGCGCCAGCCAGCCCGAGCACCTGTTCGAAGAAGCTGCTCGGCTCCGACTGCACGCCCTCGCGCTCACCGACCACGACGGCTTCTACGGGGCCGCCCGGATGGCCGAGGTCGCCGAGTCGTACCCGCAGGTCGGCACCGTGTTCGGCACCGAGCTGTCCCTGGGGCTGACCGAACCGCAGAACGGTGTGCCCGACCCCGAGGGCTCGCACCTGCTCCTGCTCGCCGACGGCCAGGACGGCTACCACCGGCTCGCCGGCGCGGTGACGAGCGCACACCTGGCCGCCGGGTCCGAGAAGGGCAGCCCGCAGTACGACCTCGACGACCTCGCCGCGCGGGCGGACGGGCACTGGCGGGTCCTCACCGGGTGCCGGAAGGGCTCCGTTCGGCAGGCCCTCGAGCAGGGTGGCGAGTCCGCCGCAGAGACCGCGCTCCGGGTGCTGCTCGACCGGTTCGGCAGCCGCAACGTCGTCGTGGAGCTGCTCGACCACGGCGACCCGCTCGACAGCGCCCGCAACGACGCCCTGGCCGCCCTCGCCGCGAAGCACGCGCTGCCCCTGGTCGCCACCGGCAACGTGCACTACGCCACCCCCGACCGGTTCCCGGTGGCGACCGCGCTCGCGGCGGTGCGCGCCCGCCGCAGCCTCGACGAGATCGACGGCTGGCTGCCGGCCGCCGACACCGCCCACCTGCGCTCCGGCGCCGAGATGGCCAGACGGTTCGGGCGCTACCCCGGCGCGATCGAGCGGACCGTGGAACTCGCCGACGAGCTCGGGTTCCGGCTGAAGACCGTGCAGCCCGGGTTACCCGACCTCGACGTCCCGGACGGACACACCGCGATGTCGTGGCTCCGCGAGCTGACGTGGACGGGTGCCCGGCGGTTCTACCCCGGCAGCGCCGACGGCGTCGACCCCCGCAAACGGGAGCGCATCGAGCGTGAGCTGTCCGTGATCGAGGAGAAGAACTTCCCGGGGTACTTCCTGATCGTGCGCGACATGGTGCAGTACGCCCGCGGTCGGGGCATCCTCTGCCAGGGGCGTGGCTCGGCGGCGAACTCGGCGGTCTGCTACCTGCTCGAGATCACCGCGGTGGACTCGATCCGGTACGGGTTGCCGTTCGAGCGGTTCCTGTCGGCGATGCGCGACGAGGAACCCGACATCGACGTCGACTTCGACTCGGACCGCCGCGAAGAGGTGATCCAGTACGTGTACGCCAAGTACGGCCGGCACAACGCCGCCCAGGTCGCGAACGTCATCACCTACCGGCCCAAGGGTGCGGTGCGCGACATGGCGAAGGCGCTCGGCCACAGCCCCGGGCAGCAGGACGCCTGGTCGAAGCAGGTCGAGCGGTGGGGCTCGGTGACCGAGAGCCAGGACCACGACATCCCGCCGGCGGTCGTCGGGCTCGCGAGCGACGTCCTCGGGTTCCCGCGGCACCTCGGCATCCACTCCGGCGGCATGGTGCTGACCGACCGCCCGGTGGGCGAGGTCGTGCCGATCGAGCACGCCCGGATGGACGGCCGCACCGTGCTGCAGTGGGACAAGGACGACTGCGCCTACATGGGGCTCGTGAAGTTCGACATGCTCGGGCTCGGCATGCTCGCGGCCCTGCAGTACTCGTTCGACCTGGCGGCAGAGCACTGCGGGGAGCGCTGGGAGATGCACTCCATCCCGAAGGAAGAACAGGGTGTCTACGACCAGCTCTGCCGCGCGGACACGATCGGGGTGTTCCAGGTGGAGTCCCGCGCGCAGATGGGCACCCTGCCCCGACTGCTCCCGCGGCGGTTCTACGACCTGGTGATCGAGGTCGCACTCGTCCGACCCGGACCGATCCAGGGCGGCGCGGTGCACCCGTACATCCGCCGGCGCACGGGGGAGGAACCGATCACCTACATGCACCCGGCGCTCGAACCCGTGCTCGAACGCACCCTCGGGGTCCCGCTGTTCCAGGAACAGCTCATGCAGATGGCGATCGCGGTCGGCAACTGCTCCGGTGACGACGCCGACCTGCTGCGACGGGCGATGGGGTCGAAGCGCGGGCACGAGAAGATCGACCGGCTGCGCGACAAGCTCTACACGGGGATGGCGGACAACGGCATCCACGGTGCGGACGCCGACGCGATCTACGCGAAGATCCAGGCCTTCGCGAACTTCGGCTTCGCGGAGAGCCACTCGATCAGCTTCGCCCTCATCGTCTACGCGAGCGCGTGGATGCGGCTGCACTACCCGGGGGCGTTCCTGGCGGCGCTGCTCCGGGCGCAGCCGATGGGGTTCTACTCACCGCAGACCCTGGTCGCCGACGCCCGACGGCACGGCGTCCGCGTGCTGCGACCGGACATCCTGCGGTCCGGGGTCGACGCCACGCTCGAACCGCTGCCGGACGGGGACACCCCTGCCGGTGACGACGCGTGCCTGGCCACCGAGCAGCCCCCGGTGCTGCCCTTCGCCAAGGCGCTCCCCGACGACACCGCGAGCCACCGACGCGACGGTGCCTTCGCCGTGCGGCTCGGGCTCGCCGAGGTCGCGTCGCTCAGCCGGAAGAGCGCCGAGAAGATCGTCGCGGAGCGGGACGCGAACGGTCCCTTCCGCGACATGTCGGACCTGGCCCGACGGGTCGGGCTCACCACGCCGCAGCTCGAGGCACTCGCCGCTGCCGACGCCTTCGCCCCCTTCGACATCGACCGCCGCGGTGCGATGTGGTCGGCTGCCCAGGCGGCCGCCGAACGTCCGGACCAGTTGCCGGACACGCAGGTGTTCGTGCAGCCGCCGCTGTTCGGGCAGATGACGAGCGGGGACGTGCTCATCGCCGACATGTGGTCGACGGGCATGACGACCGACGACCACCCCGTCCGGCACGTGCGCGACCGCCTCGCCGCCCGCCGGGTGCTCAGCGTGCAGGACACCGCGACCGCCGAGACCGGACGACGGGTCGAGGTCGGCGGGATCGTGACGCACCGGCAGCGTCCGGCGACGGCCTCCGGCATCACGTTCCTGAACGTCGAGGACGAGACCGGGCTGGTCAACGTCATCTGCAGTGTCGGGGTCTGGGGGCGCTTCCGCCGGGTGGCGCGGGAGTCCCCGGCGGTGATCGTCCGGGGCATCCTCGAGCGCTCGCCCGACGGGGTCGTCAACCTGGTGGCGGACCGCATCGAGCACCTGTCGCTGTCCGTCCGCACCCGCTCGCGGGACTTCCAGTGAGCGGTCGTGCACGGGCGAGCGGTCGTGCTCAGCGCACCTCGGGCAGGCGGATCGTGACCTCGAGCCCACCGGTGGGCACGTTGCGGAGCGACGCCGTGCCTCCCGCCCGTTCCGCCACCGCACGCACGATCGCGAGTCCCAGCCCGGAGCCGCCGGGCAGGGCGCCGACACCGGTCGACGGGTCCGGGTTCGGGCGGGACGTCCGGGCCTCGTCCGGACGCGTGAAGCGGTCGAACGCCACGGGGATGAAGGACTCGGGGACGCCGGGGCCGTCGTCGGTGATCTGCAGCACGCCCTCGCCGCCGGTGCTCCGCCAGGACACGAAGATGCCGCCGCCGCGGGGGAGTGCAGCCACGGCGTTGCCCGCGATGTTCGTGACGAGCTGGGCCATTCCGCCGGTGTCGATCCGGTACCGCGGTTCGACGGTGCCACCGCCGATGCCCGGGCCGGAACCGCCGACGGCGACGGGCGGCTCGAGGTCGAAGTCGACGGTGACGTCCTTCGCCGAGGCGATGAGCCGGACGCGGTCGACCGCGGCCATCACCTCGTCGCCGAGGTCCGACCACGCGGTCTCGGGTCGTCGGTCGCCGTCCTGTTCACGCCGCTCCGACTCCTCGATCCGCGACAGCGCGAGCAGGTCGTTCGCGAGCCGTGACAACCGCGCGACGCTGTGCTTGGCGCGTTCGATGTGGGCGGCGAGGGCGGCGGCGTCGTTCCCGTCGAGCGAGGCGAGGTCGAGCTGGGTCGTCAGGATCGCCAGGGGCGTCCGGAGCTCGTGGCTGGCGTCCGACACCATCTGGCGTTCGCGCTCGGTCGCCTGCCGGGTCCGGGCGAGGAACGCGTTGAGCGTGGTCGCCAGGGATGCCAGCTCGTCCTGTGCGGGGCCCACCGGCAGTTCGGCACGCTCCGGGGCGACGGAGAGCCGTTCGGCTTCGCGGCGCATCCGGTTCACCGGGCGCAGTGCGGTGGTCGCGAGCACCCAGGACGCCACGCCGAAGGCGAGCAGGATCGCCAGGCCGGTCAGGGACAGGGTCGTCGTGAGGTCGTCGACGACGATGGCCTCGGCCTGCGAGTTGCGGGCGGCGACGACGGTCCAGCGGCCGGCCTCGTTGACGGGGTGCTCCACCACGACGCGGTACTCCGAGCCGGAGACGGTGATGATCGAGGTGCCGGCAGGGGTGGACCGCAGACTGCCGAGCGCCTGCTCGACACGGTCGGGCATCGTCGACAGCACGATCTCGCCGGACGGGGACACGACGGCGACGAGCTGCGCGTTGCCCGGCGGCGACAGGTCGGGGTCGCTGTCGACCTCGAGCGTGGCGACGTAGGGGTCGGCGTCGGCGTCGAGCAGCGTGCGCGTCGCACTCGCGACGACGCTCACCACCTGGAACCGCATCACGAGGACGAGCAGCAGGATGACGATCGCGGCGATCGCTGTCGAGCCGATCGTGATCCGGGCACGCAGCGACAGCAGACGCAGCGGCCGGATCGGACCGCCGCGTCGGCGGTCCGATCGTGGGGCGTCGTCGGCCCCGTTCACGCCCCGAGCAGATCCAGGCGGTACCCGCGACCGCGGACCGTGGCGATGGCGACGGTCGCCTCGTGCGCGGTGAGCTTCTTGCGGAGGTACGAGATGTACTGCTCGACCACGTTCGGGTCGACGTGCTGCGAACCGTCCCAGACCTCTTCGAGGATCTTCGGGCGGTCGACGACACTGCCGGCGGAGCGGGCGAGCAGTCGGAGCAGGGCGAACTCGGTGGGGCTCACGGCGACGCGCTGCCCCTTGATCGAGATGCGGCGGGCCTCGGAGTCGATCGACACGTCCCCGACCTCGATCGTGCGGGGAGCCCCGGCGGACTCGCGACGGCCGAGCGCACGCAGCCGGGCGGTGAGCTCGGCGAAGGCGAAGGGCTTGGTGAGGTAGTCGTCCGCGCCGGCGTCGAGCCCGAACACGCGGTCGTCGACGGCGTCGCGCGCGGTCACGAGCAGGATCCGCACGGGGTCCTCGCGCTCACGGATCCGCCGCGCGAGCTCGAAGCCGGACATGCCGGGCATCATCACGTCCACGACCGCCAGGTCGAACGCCTGCTCGCCGAGGGCGATGAGCGCCTCGACACCGTTCTCGACGGCCGTGACCCGGTACCCCTCGGCCGCGAGTCCGCGTTCCATCAGGGCACGCATCTCGTCGTCGTCCTCGACCACCAACAGCCGCATAGTGGACCTCCTCGAACCCATCGTGGCATCGAACCGGCGCGGAGGGCCGTTCTCCGGGTCCGACTCGCTGAATCTCGTCACAGGACAGAGCAGAACGGTCTGTCCCACGTTCTAGGGACGTGAGCGCCGCTTGCTTCGTTGCTAGGCTCCGGCAGCGGACAGCGCGACCCGATGCGCCGCCTGCACTGGGGGATCATGAACGACTCGATCGACCACCCGGCCATCGTGCGCCTGCGCGCCGAACTGGACGCCGCGTGGAAGGGCATCGGCGCCCTCGCGCAGCTGGAGGACGCTCCGCGCGATCGCGTGGTCGCGGAGCTGCGGACGGCCGTGCCGGACGTGGCGAGCCGTGCTGCGCGCGAGGTCGGCACCGAGGCCGTCGTCGCGGAGATCAGCCGGTACGCCGACGCCGGCATCCCAGGTGCGACGGCGACCGACGTCGTGCCGACCGCGGTGATCTGGTCCGACGTCGTCCGGACGGCGTCGGAAGCGGCATGCGCAGCGCGCTGAAGCGGACCGAGCGGCATGCGCAGCGCGCTGAGCCGGACCGAGCGGCCTGCGCAGCGCGCTGAAGCGGACTGACTAGTCGTCCTCGCCGAGCAGCTCGCCACGCACCCGTCGGATGTCCTCGAGCAGTGCCCCGATGAGCACCCAGTGCCGGGAGTTCGGCCGCACCACCTCGAGTGGCGCGGTGAGCGCCGGCTCCGAGGCCTCCGCCCACGGCTCGACGTCCGGTCCGAAGGCAGCGGCGTCCGCCCGGCCGGCCCCGTCCACCGGGTCGAGTCGTGTCGATTCGACCCGAGCACTGAGGGCCCGGACGTCCGCACCGATCCGTGCCACCTCGGTCGCGATGCCGTGCACCACCGGGTCGTCGCGCAGGTCCGGTGCGGTGTTGTCGCGGATCGCCCGGGTCATCCCGGTGACCCGGGTCACCAGGACGCGCAGGTGGTCGGTGGTCACCACGTCGCGGTCGAGGATCGTCCGGTGCCGGCCGCCGCGCGGGTTCATCGTCAGGGACTCGCGCGCCGACCCCAGGGACGCCTCGGCCTTGGCGTGCTGCTGCCGCAGTGCCCGGGCGGCGACGAGCGCCTCGTCCCAGCGCTCGCGGTCCCACCCCTCGGTCAGGCCGATCGCGATCCGCTCGAACGCCACCGCGGTGTCACGGGCGAGCCGCGCGACGGCGAGGTGTGCCGGTTCGAGCAGCACGGGCGGCACGATGAGCGCGTTCACGACCAGGGCGACGATCGCACCGATCACGGTCTCGAGGATCCGGTCGGCGGAGTAGTTCGGCGTCACGACCCCGGCGGTGAGCACGAGCATCCCGCTGATCCCGACCTGGGTGGCCGAGGTCGGGGTGAGCCGGAGCGCCCAGGCGATGAGGATCGCGAGCACGATGACGAGCAGCACGACGAACACGCCGTCGCCGAGCAGCAGGTGGAACCCGGTGGCCAGCACGACGCCGATCACGACGCCCGCGCTCCGCTCGAGCCCCTTCACGAACGACTGGTTGATGCTCGGCTGCACCACCAGCAGGGCAGCGATCGCCGCGAAGGTGGGGAACGGCCCCTGGATGACCAGGCGGCAGAGGAGCACGGCGGCGACCACCGCGACGGCGGTCTTCACGACCTGCAGGAACGGCGTGCGACTGGAGCTGCGGAGGCGCGCGACCGGGTTCACACCGACCACGGTAGCCACCGGCCGCGCGCCGAGCCGTGCACGAACGCGACGAAACCCGCGCGACACGGTTGACTGATGTCGTGTGGCCCAACCATGAGCGCGTCATCCCGCAGGCCTTCGCCGGCTCCGGGACCTCCGTGGTGGCCGCGCGGGCGCACTCCGTCGAGCCCTCGGGCAACGGCTACCTGTACGGCTACGAGGTCGACACGGTGGACCGCAACGGCCAGCGCGCCACGGTCCTGACCTACGTCGACACCGGCGGCACCCACGACCAGAACAGCGCGATCGTCACCGATCCGGCGACGGGCGACCCGGTGTCGGTGTGGGCGTACCCGAACGATCCCGGCCTGCCGGTGCTGCCGCAGGTCACCTACCGCGACGCCGTCGCCGAGCTGCTGACCACGCTCGGCATGCCCGTCACCGACCCGGTGCTCACCGTGGCGGCGTACCGGCCCGGCAAGCGTGCGGTCGTGCGCGTGGACGCCCCCGAGCGCACGCTGTTCCTGAAGATCGTGCGTCCGCACCGGGTCGCACCGATCGTGCAGTCGCACGAGCAGTTCGTCGCGGCCGGTCTGCCCGTGCCGCGTGTGCTGTCCAGCCGTGGCGACGGCCTGCTCGTGCTCGAGCGCATCCGCGGCGTGCCCGCCGGCAGCCGGATCCTCGACATCGCCGACGACCCCCGCTTCGTGGCGTCGCTCGCCGCGCTGAGCGGCCGGGTCGCCACCGTCCCGATGACCCAGCAGGCGCGTGCCGACGCGATGGACCACGCCGACTGGCACCGTCGCACGCTCATCGCCGCGCTGCCGCGCGACGCCGAGGAGATCGACCGCCTGTACGACGCCATCGGGCGCCGCTCCATCGGCTGGTCGAGCTCGACCAAGCAGGTCGTGCACGGCGACCTGCACCTGGAGCAGGTGTTCGTCGACGAGGACGAGCCGTGGCGCATCTCCGGTCTGCTCGACATCGACACCGCGGGCTGGGGCTTCCCGGTCCGTGACGTCGGCGCCGTCGTCGCCCACCTCGTGGTCACCGGGCTCTGGCACCGGTCCCGCGGCGACGCCGAGCGCGGCGCCGCCGCCGAGCGCCTCGCCGACGCGATCGCCCGCGACTGGGTCGCGCGCAACCCGCGCGAGGCCGACCGCATCGGACCGGCCATCGGCGCCCAGCTGCTCGCCCACGCCGGCGGTCAGGCGACCACCGGCTCCGCCAACGGGATACAGACCGCCCAGCAGCTCCTCGCCGCGACGCAGGCCGCCCTGGCGGACGCTGCCCCGAGCCTCCCGACCGGTGGTTCGACCCGCCCGCGGTCCGCACCGCAGGTCTGAGACGCGACCGAGGAACGGACGGGAGGCGCGGGTCGGGCCCGCCACGGGCCTCCCGTCCGCCGTCGCGACGCGCGCGGGCAACGCGCCGGTCGCCTCTGTCGGTGGTCCGGGAGTAAACTGAGCGCGCACGCACCGCGTTCCCGCGTGCCGCGTCGATTCCGGACGCAGCCGTCGATCACTTGATCGACGCGGGGACCGGGCCGTGACCGCCCCGAGGGGGCATCACGTGCGTGTGACGACGCCGGATCCCGGCGCGGACCGTCCGAACCTGCTCCCGGCAGGTGCTCGTGTGGAACGGCTCGCGGGAGTCCACCGGACGTCCCGATGCGGGGACCGGCGATGCGGTGGGCCACGGTGGCCCGCAGCCGAACCGGAGCCGCGCCAGGCCCCGGTGCAGGACTTCCCGCCCCACGGGCGGATCGCCCCGACGTGTGGGCGGAACAGGAGGAGCGTTGGCTCGATCAGGCACCCGGCGTGCTGCCGGCGGGACGCGGACCGCGTCACGTCGCACCAGGCCGCTGGACAACGACGGCGTCATCCCCGTCCTCGCCCGCGCTGTGCGCGAGGTCGAGGCCGCGGCACAGCGCGGACCGCTCAAGGCATCGAACCGGACGAAGTTCCAGGCGGTCGCCCTGCTCATGCGCGAAGAGCGCGCGCGGGTGAAGGCCGACACGGAGCTCACCGACGCGCAGCGCGCCGAGCAGCTCAAGCGGCTCGACGGCGTGGCCACGATCCTCGCGAAGACGGCGGCGCGCGACACCAGCGTCATCCAGCTCCTCGCCGAAGAGGTCCAGGTGTCCGAGGCGACGCGTGCGGTCAAGCGCGACATGATGATCGCCGGCGGCGTGGAACTGCAGCCGGAGGACCTCGTCATCGCGTCCGAGCCCGCCGCGGTGGTCGAGACCCCGGTGCGGGCCGTCGTGCCGCAGGCGGTCGTGCAGCGCCAGCTCGCGAACCCGTTCATGCCGCCGGACTTCGCCCTCGCCGACCAGCCCGTCGCGCACCCGCGTCGTCTGGCGAACTGGGAACTGTTCGGACCGCTGTTCAAGTCGTTCGAGTACGGCGCGGGCGGCGGAGCGGCGACGATGCCGCTGCCGGAGCCCACGACGCTGCACTCGCGCTCGGGCACCACGCTCATGAAGCACCAGGCGGAACTCGTCGCCGCCGCGGCGCAGGGGCACCGCACGTTCCTGCTCGCTGACGAGCCCGGCCTCGGCAAGACCGCACAGTCGCTGCTCGCCGCCGATGCCGCGAACGCGTTCCCGCTGCTCGTCGTCGTGCCGAACGTCGTCAAGACGAACTGGGCGCGTGAGGCCGAGCGCTGGGTGCCGAACCACCGCGCCACGGTGATCCACGGGGACGGCAACGACCTCGACGGGTTCGCCGACATCGTCATCGTGAACTACGAGATCCTCGACCGGCACGCCGGGTGGCTCGGCAACTTCGGGTTCAAGGGGATGGTCGTCGACGAGGCGCACTTCATCAAGAACAAGGACTCGCAGCGCGCCCGGTTCGTGCTGCAGATCGCCGAGCGCATCCGGCAGCGCACCGCCGCGCCGCTGCTCATGGCGCTGACCGGTACCCCGCTGATCAACTCGGTCGAGGACTTCCGCACCATCTGGGAGTACCTCGGCTGGATCGACGACAAGAAGCCGCGCGCGAAGCTCATGAACGAGCTCGAGGAGATCGGTCTGACGCCGGCCGACCCCGGGTTCTTCGTCGAGGCCCGCCGTGCCGTCATCGACCAGGGCATCGTCCGACGCCGCAAGGTCGACGTCGCCGCGGACATCCCCGCACGCCGGATCGCCGACATCCCCGTCGAGCTCGACGGTGACGAGGGTCGCTCCATCCGCGACGCGGAGCGCGAGCTCACCGCGAAGCTCGTCCGCCGCTACCACCAGGCGCTCGACGCCCGCACCGGGCAGGACCCGGTCGTCGGCATCGACCACAAGCTGGTCCGCCAGGTCGCGCGCTGGGAGCTCGAGGACCAGGACGCCTCGTCGACCGGCGAGAACGTGTTCTCGATGGTCCGCCGCATCGGCCGGGCCAAGGCCCAGCTCGCGGCCGACTACGCGGCACAGCTCGCCTCGAACGTCGGCAAGGTCGTGTTCTTCGCGAAGCACCTCGACGTGATGGACCAGGCGGAAGAGGTGTTCGCCCGTCGCGGCCTGCGCACCGCCACGATCCGTGGCGACCAGACCCCGACGCAGCGCACGGCCGAGATCGACTCGTTCGTGAACGACCCCGACGTCGCCGTCATCGTCTGCTCGCTGACCGCGGCCGGTGTCGGTCTGAACCTGCAGGTGTCGTCGAACGTCGTGCTCGCCGAGCTGTCGTGGACGAGCGCCGAGCAGACCCAGGCGATCGACCGTGTGCACCGCATCGGCCAGGAAGAGCCCGTCACTGCGTGGCGCATCATCGCCGCGCAGACGATCGACACCAAGATCGCCGAGCTCATCGACTCGAAGGCGTCCCTGGCCGCCCGCGCGCTCGACGGTTCGGACGAAGAGGTCGTCGACTCCGGTGACATCCAGCTCGACGCGATGGCTGCGCTGCTGACCGAGGCGCTCGGCGGCTAGCGCCGGCGCGCGGCGCTGACAGCAAAACACCGGTGTTCGCACTCTGAACCGCGTCATGCGCGTGTTCGGAGCGTGAACACCGGTGTTTTGCGGAGGGCCGCCGCTCAGATGCGGGACTGCACCTCGGCCAGGGACGGGTTCGTCGCCGTCGTGCCGTCGGGGAACACGAGCGTCGGCACGGTCTGGTTGCCGCCGTTGACCTCGGCGACGAGTTCGGCGGTGCCCGGGGTCTGCTCGATGTCGACCTCGGTGAAGGGCACCCCGGCCTTCGACATCTGGTTCTTCAGCCGGGCGCAGTAGCCGCACCACGTGGTGGTGAACATCGTGACGCCGCCGGCTTCGGGCGTGAACTGCTCGCGGGTGATCGTGTCGCTCATCCCTGCAGGCTAACCCCGGGTGCGGGGAAACCTCGCAGCGCCTGGTAGACAAGAGCGTGTGAGCCACACGCACCTCGAGATCGAGCGCACCTACGACCTGCCCGAGGGCGGTGCCCTCCCCGACCTCGTCGGCGCGGGCGGCATCCTCCGCACCGAGCACCAGGAGCCGTTCGAACTGGACGCGACCTACTGGGACACCGAGCGGTACGACCTGGTGGCCGCGCGGGTGACCGTGCGCCGCCGCACGGGCGGCCCCGACGCCGGCTGGCACATCAAGCGCTCGGAGTCGGACACGGTCCGCCACGAGCAGCAGTTCCCCCTGACCGACGACGCCGACACGGTGCCCGACGAGGTCCTCGCCGCGCTCTTCACGGAGCGTCGCGGTCGCGGGCTGCGTCCCGTCGTCCGGATCACCACCACCCGCACCGTCACCCGACTGCTCGACGAGGACGGCGACCAGATCGCCGAGCTCGCCGACGACCAGGTCTCCGCCCAGCGCCTCGACGACGATGCTCCGGAGACCCCCCGCACCTGGCGCGAGGTCGAGGTCGAGACCGTCGACGGCGTCGACCCGCAGATCGCCCACGAGCTGTTCGCGGCCCTCGACGGGCGCTTCGCGGCCGTCGGTGCCGGCCCCGCCGCCGTCGCGTCCAAGCTGGCACGCGGGCTGGCAGGAGCACCGGCACCGCGCCTCCAGACCGAGGAGAAGCCGGCCAAGGGCACGACCGCACGCATCCTGGCGAAGCGGGTGCGCAAGCTGCGCGTCGCGCTGCTCGGCCAGGAGGCCCGGCTCCGCTCCGGCGACACGGCCGACCTCCGGCAGGCGGCCGACACCACCCTCGAGATCGCCGCGATCCTGGGCGCCTACCGCCCGGCGTTCCCCGACGGCGAGGCCGTCGACCGCGCCGCCGAGGCGGCGGACGGCCTGGCGGGCGTCACCGCGCGTGCGGCGCTGGCCGAGTACCTGATCGACCGGCTGCCGCGGGCGTCGTCGCCGGCGCAGGACGACCTGGTCGACGCGATGACCCGCGAGCGCATCCTCGCCTCGACCCGGGAACGTCGCGACCAGGCGGTGCGGGACGTCGTCGCGTTCCTGCACGGCGAGCCGTTCCTCGAGCTGCTCGACGCCCTCGACGACGCCGCCGAGCGCCCGGCCCCGACGGCGTGGTCGCTCCGCGCACCGAAGCAGGTCGCGCAGGACGTCGGCGCCGACGTGAAGCCGCGTGTGCGCGAACTCGTCCGGGCCGCCGTCGCCGACGACACCTCGGACACCGCTGCCGAGCGCGAGGCCGCCGACCGGACCACCACCGAGGCCGCGTGGCAGGAGACGATGCGCGCCCGGATGGCGATGGACGTGCTCGGCGACGACGCGTTCCCGCACGCGCTGTGGAAGCGGATCGGCACCGCTGCCGACGTGCTGACCGAACGGGTGCGGTCCCTGCACGCCCTCGACATCCTGCGGGCGAACGCGGCGATCGCGGAGCGCGGGGGTGAGGGCACGTTCGGGTACGGGGTGCTCGCGGGGGACCGGGTGCGCCTGGCCGAGGAGTCCTACGACGAGGCGGTGCACGCGCTCAACCGCGTGTGATCGGGGTGCGGGCGCTGCGTGCGCCGCTGTTCGCTTGGTGAGCAGAAGAGGTCGGGTCCCGCGTTCGGACCCGACCTCTTCTGCTCACGGAGTGCGCGGTGCGGCTCAGCCCGCGGCGATCGGGTTGGCGGTCGCTGCGGCGGGCGTCTCGTCGGCGAGCCCGAGCACGTCGAGCAGCCAGGCGAGCTCGAACGCCCGCTCCTTCCACGACGCGTAGCGACCGCTGACACCACCGTGGCCGGCGGACATCTCGGTCTTCAGCAGCACCGGAGCGCCGACCTCGCGGAGCTTCGCGGTCCACTTCGCGGGCTCGACGTAGAGCACACGGGTGTCGTTGATCGAGGTCACGGCGAGGATCTGCGGGTACTGCACGTCGTCGCGGACGTTCTCGTACGGGGTGTACTCGCTCATGTAGCGGTAGACCTCGGCGTCGTGCAGCGGGTCGCCCCACTCGTCCCACTCGATGACGGTGAGGGGCAGGTCCGGGTCGAGGATGCTCGTCAGCGCGTCGACGAACGGCACGGCGGCCAGGATGCCGGCGAACCGCTCGGGTGCGAGGTTGGCGACCGCACCCATCAGGAGCCCGCCCGCGCTGCCACCCTCGGCCACGAGCCGGTCGGCGCTCGTCCGGCCGGACTCGATCAGGTGCTCGGCGACCGCGACGAAGTCGGTGAACGTGTTCTTCTTCGTCAGGGTCTTGCCGTTCTCGTACCAGTGCCGGCCGAGCTCACCGCCACCACGGACGTGGGCGACGGCGAAGACGACACCGCGGTCGAGCATCGACAGGCGCATGACGCTGAAGCCGGGGTCGATCGAGTGCTCGTACGAGCCGTAGCCGTAGAGGTGCAGCGGCGCCGGGGTACCGTCCTCGACGGCGTCACGACGCCAGACGAGCGAGATCGGCACGCGGGTGCCGTCCGACGCGGTCGCCCAGTCGCGCTCCTGCACGTAGTCGGCCGGGTCGTAGCCACCGAGCACGGGCTGGCGCTTCAGGACGGTGACCTCGCCGGTGGCCAGGTCGAGGTCGCTGACCTCGGAGGGGGTCACGAACGACGTGTACCCGATGCGGAGCGTCGGCTGCTCCCACTCCGGGTTGCCGCCGAGCCCCGCCGAGAACAGTGCTTCGTCGAAGGGGACCTCGTGCGCGTCGCCGTACCCGTCGCCCTCGATCGGGATGATCGCGACGCGGGGGAGCGCCTCGGAGCGGTACTCCAGGGCGAGGTGTCCGGCGAAGGCGTCGACCGACTCGATCCGGCGCTCGGTGTGGTGCGCCACGACGACGCGGCGGTCACGCTCTGAGGTCGGGTCGTCGGCGGGGACGTCGACGAGCTCGAAGTTCTCGGCGCCGTCGTTGTGCAGCACCAGGAACCGGTCGCTGCCGCCGACGATGGCGTGCTCGATCTCGTACTCGACGCCCTCGCGGCGAGGCCAGACGACCTGGAACTCACCGGTGGGGTCCGCGGCGTCGAGGACGTGCGCCTCGGATGTGATCTTCGAGCCGAGCTCGATGACGATGTACTGCGAGGAGCGGGTGACACCGACGCCGACCCAGTAGCGGTCGTCGGGCTCCTCGAACACCAGGACGTCCTCGGACGTCGCGGTGCCGACCGTGTGGCGCCAGATCTTGTCCGGACGCCAGGACTCGTCGACGGTGGGGTAGAACACGTAGCGGCCGGCCGGGTCGAACGTGGCGCCGGCCCCGGTGTTCGGGATCGCGTCGCCGAGGTCGGTCCCCGAGGCCAGGTCGCGCACGTGCAGGGTGTACCGCTCGTCACCCTCGACGTCGATGCCGTAGACCAGGCGGGTGCCGTCGTCGCTGATGTCGTAGGTGCCGAGGGAGAAGAACTCGTGGCCGTCGGCCAGGGCGTTGCCGTCGAGGACCACCTGCTCGCCGGGGAGCGTCGACTCGCCCTCGACGACGGCGGGCGGCGTCCAGTCGTCGGCACCGGCGACCGGCACGCGGCAGTGCACGCCGTACTGGCTGCCCTCGGCGGTGCGGGTGAAGTACCACCAGTCGCCCATGCGGACCGGTACCGAGAGGTCGGTCTCCTGCACGCGGCTCTTCACCTCGGCGAAGATGCGGTCCCGCAGCGGCGCGAGGTGCGCGGTGGCGGCGTCGGTGTGGGCGTTCTCGGCTTCGAGGTACGCCAGGGTGTCGGGGGATTCCTTGTCCCGCAGCCACTCGTAGTCGTCGACGAAGTCGATGCCGTGGTGGGTCCGTGTCACGGGCCGCTTCGCGGCGCTGGGCGGGGTGGATGCGGTGTGCTCGTTGCTCACCGTCCCACCCTATTCGCCCGCACCCCCGGTCAGGCCGCCGTGCGCTCGCGGCCGCCCACAGCGGCGTGCACCCGCTGCTCGAACGCCTCGAGCTCGGCGACCACGGCGGGTGCGACCCACGCGCGGTCACGGCGACGACCGGTGACCGGACGGAGCGCCCCTGCCAGCACCAGGTCGTGCGTGACGCGCTCGACCTCGTCGGCGGTGAGCAGGGTGTCCAGGTGCGCTTCGGTCAGGACGGGATCGTCGGCGAGTGCACGGCCGACCACGGCGTGCGGGCCCGAGGCGCAGGGGCCGGCGGACCGGTCGGCGTCGTGCTCGGCGAGCAGCAGGGCGCTCAGCGTCGCCTCGTCGCACACCGTCCCGATCGCCAGGGCCAGGTCGACCACGAACCCGGTGACCTTGCCGTCGCGGTACTGCTCCAGGTGCCGGAAGTACCGCAGCCGGCCAGCCGCGAGCGCGGTGGCCACCGGTGCCGTCACGGTCGTGGTCACCCCGCGTCGCCGCAGCACGGCACCGATCAGCGCCCGCCCGATCCGACCGTTGCCGTCGGTGAACGGGTGGATCGACTCGAACTGCGCGTGGGCGATCGCGGCCTGGGCGATCGGGTGCAGGTCCACGCGGTGCACGAACGCGAACAGGTCGGCCATCAGCGGTACCACGAGCTCGGGCGGCGGTGGCACGTGGACGGCGTCGCGGGGCGTGGCGCCGCCGCCGATCCAGTTCTGCACGTCGCGGTACCGGCCGGCGTACCGTCCGTCGACCGGGTCGTCGCGCATCAGCAGCCGGTGTGCCTCGAGCAGGGAGGCTTCGGCGACGGTGCCCGAATCCGCTCCGGCCACCAGGTGCTCGACGGCGCCGCCGGCCCGGACGACCGCGGTGGCACCCGCGTTCGCCCGGATGCCGACGAGAGCCCGCGCCAGGTCGTCGATCGACGCGGACTCGTCTTCGATCCGCGACGACGCCAGCGCGTCGGTCCGGCCGAGCACGGACCCGAGCGGTGCGAGCCGCGAGCCGTGGTGGACGTCGAGGGCGCGCAGGGCCGTGGCGCTCCGGTCGAGCAGCGCAACGGTGTCGTCGTCGGGCGTCCACCGAGCCCTCGCGATGGACGGGGGCAGCGACACCTGCACGGTGGTCACCAGCCGGTCGTCGCGGCACCCGCGGACGGTGCTCCGCCACGGTCGCTCGTTGCGTTCGTGCGTCGGCCAGGTGTCGCTGCGGTGTGCCATCCCGCGACGGTAGAACCACCCGGACGCTCGACGCCAGGAATCGGTATTCCGCCCGCTCGCCGCCGCCCGCACGCCCACGCGTACCGTTGGTGCCATGAGCAACTCCTTCGCGATCACCGGTGCCCACGTCGTCCCCGTCTCCGCCCCCGCCTTCGACGGCGGCGCGGTCGTCGTCGAGGACGGCCGGATCACCGCGATCGGTCCGGACGTCTCTCCGCCCGAGGGGATGACGGTCATCGACGCCGCGGGTTCGTGGCTCGTCCCCGGCTTCGTCGAGGCACACGGCCACGTCGGGATCCACGAGGAGGCCAACGGCGAGGCCGGCAACGACACGAACGAGATGACCGCCCCGAACATGGCCGGCGTCCGGGCGATCGACGCGATCGACATCGACGACGAGGGCTTCCGGGATGCGCTCGCCGGCGGCATCACGAGCATCGTCGTCAAGCCCGGCTCCGGCAACCCGATCGGCGGTCAGAGCGTCGCCATCAAGACCTGGGGCGGCCGCACGATCGACGAGCAGCTCATCTCCGACTCGGTGAGCGTGAAGAGCGCCCTCGGCGAGAACCCGAAGCGCGTCTACGGCGGCAAGGGCCAGACGCCCTCGACCCGGCTCGGCGTCGCGAAGGTCATCCGAGACGCCTTCGTCGAGGCGCAGAACTACCGGGCCGCCCGTGACGCCGCCGCCGCGAAGGACGAGCCGTTCGCCCGCGACCTGACGAAGGAGACGCTCGTCCGGGTGCTCGACGGCGAGCTCGTCTGGGACCAGCACACCCACCGCCACGACGACATCGCCACCGCGATCCGCCTGTCCGAGGAGTTCGGCTACCGGCTCGTCGTGAACCACGGCACCGAAGCGCACAAGATCGCCGACGTGCTGGCCGCCAAGGACATCCCGGTCATCTACGGCCCGCTCTTCACCAGTCGCTCGAAGGTCGAGCTCCGCGACCGCGGCATCCCGAACCTCGCCACGATCGCGGCGGCCGGTGTGCGGGTCGCCATCACGACGGACGCGCCGGTCGTGCCGATCAACATGCTCGTCGACCAGGCGACCGCCGCCGTGAAGGAGGGCCTGCCCGCCCAGACCGCACTCGAGGCGCTCACGGTCAACCCGGCCGAGTTCCTCGGGTTCGGGGACCGCGTCGGTCGGCTGGCCGAGGGGTACGACGCCGACCTCGTGCTCTGGGACGGCGACCCGCTCGACGCGACCAGTCGCGCGACGCGCGTCTGGATCGACGGCGAGTCCGTCTTCACGTGGGCCGACGGAGCCGGCGTCACCACGCCGCGCTGGTAGCGGGTGCAGAGCCTGGAGGCCCGGATCGCGACGTGCCTGCGGGTCGCGATCCGGGCCTCCAGGCCGTTGCGCCGGGGCGCCGCGCACTCAGACCTCGCGCGCCAGCAGGAAGTCGTTGATCCGCGTCGTGAGCTCCGCGTCGATCGGGCGCGCGTCGCCGTTCACCGAACGGATCGGCGCCGCCTGCCGCACGCTCGACACGAGCCAGAGCGCGTCCGCCGCCGCCAGGTCGGCGAGGGTGACGAGTTCGTAGGCGGTCTCGATGCCCTCCTGCTCGGCGAAGCGGAACACGTCGGCCTGCGTCGTGCCGGCCAGGATCCCGATGTCGGTGCGGGGCGTGACGAGCCGGTCGCCGACCTTCATGATCAGGTTGGCGCGCGTGCCCTCGAGCACGTAGCCGTCGCTCGAGACGAACAGGGCGTCGTCGGCGCCGCGGCGGACGGCCTCGCGCAGGGCGGCCATGTTGACGCCGTACGACAGCGTCTTCGCGCCCTGCAGCAGCCACGGCGAGGTGCGCTCGACGTCGTGCCGGTACCCGCGGTCCAGGACGACGACGGAGATGCCCTCGGTGCGTGCGGCCGTGGAGTCGCCCGACGGCGCCGCGTAGACCCACCCGGTCGGGCGGTCGGTGCCCTCGACGCCGCGGGTCAGGACGGTCTTGGCGAAGGCCTCGCGCACCGGGTCGAGTCGGGCGCAGACGGCCTCGATGGCCTGGCGCCAGGCCTCCGGATCAGGGGCGGGCAGGTCGAGCATCGCGGCGGAGCGGCCGAAGCGGGCGAGGTGCGCCTCGAGGGCCTGGGGCCGACCGTCGATGACCGTGATCGTCTCGAACACGCCGTCGCCGCGCGTCACGCCGAGGTCCTGCACCTGCACGTGCTCCTCGAGCGGCTTCGCCCAGGTGAAGGCGTCGGCCGCGGGGTCGTGCGGCGCGGCGTCGCGGGAGGGCTGGTTGAGGACGGCGAGCACGGTTTCGGTCATGCGTCCATCCAACCGCAGCTCAGCCGGCTTCGGGCAGCGCGCCCAGCAGCTTCCACACGGCGGGCGTCAGCTCGGGGTGCTGCAGCGCGATCCGGCGCAGCCGGTGGTACTCCTCGCCCAGCCTGGTGCCCTGCCCGGACGCCGGGTGGCTCGACCACTGCGCGTGCCGCTTGCCGATCGCCTCGTCCAGGTCGACGGCGTCCGCACGCAGGATCAGCACGACCTGCTCGTCGACGGTGGGGAGCGTCGGCATGAACTCCCACGGGTCCTCACCCTGACGGCTCCGGTGCTCGACGAGCATCGAGATCTCCTCGGCGGCCTCGGCGCGCAGCACTTCGAGGCTGCGCCCGGTCCTGCGGGGCTCAGCCATGGTGCCCCCGCAGCACGCCTGCCATGGGAAAAGCGTACGACACTCCATCGGTCACACTGGACGCGTGACCCTTCGCGACGAGAGCAAGTCCCAGCATCCCCGGGTGGTGGTCGTGTACCTGCTGCGCGACGGCGAGGCAGGCCCCGAGGTGCTGCTGGGGGAGAAGCGCCGTGGCCTCGGCACGGGCCGTCTGGTCGGCCCCGGCGGCAAGCGCGAGCCCGGCGAGTCGGCGGTCGAGACCGCCGTGCGCGAGGTGCGTGAAGAGGTCGGCCTGCAGCTCGACACGGTCGACCTGGAGGCCCGTGGCACGTTGGACTACCGGTTCCCGTACCGACCGTCCTGGTCCCAGGTCTCGGACGTCTTCGTCTGCCGCCGCTGGCAGGGAGACCCGTCGGGCTCGGACGAACTCGAGCCGAGGTGGATCCCCGTCGACACCGTGCCCTACGACGCGATGTGGGACGACGCCCGCTACTGGCTGCCGGGGGTGCTCGCCGGGGGCAGCGTCCGCGCGCGGTTCACGTTCGCCGAGGACGACGCGACGGTCGCCGGGTTCACCGGGACGGGCGTCGGCGTCGGCGCGGGCGACTAGCGCCTCGCTGCCAGCGGCTAGCGCGGCTGCTGGGTGCGGGTGCTGCCGGTGCGCGCTTCCTCGGCGGCGGCCATGACGTCGGCGTCGCCGCTCCGGCCGCCCAGGGGCCGCACGAAGAAGTCGATGATGCCGACGACGATCGCGCCGATCATCGAGAACATCGCCCACCCGACGAACAGCCCGGCGGTACCGCGGCCGTCGGCGGGCGCGAGCAGGACGCTCGCGGCGTAGAAGCCGACCGTCAGCACGAGGAACACGACGACGACGGTGATGAGGACGCGGTGCCAGGTGATGCGCGGGTTCATCCGATCAGGATACGCGTCAGCGGTCGACGTGCTTGCCGTGCTGCGCCGCCGCCGGTCGCGGTTCCTTCCGGTTCGCCGGGCGCTGCACGGCGATGCGTCCGGTCGGCGTCCCGCTGGGCTCGAGGCCGTCGCGACCGCCGGTGAAGACGTCACCGCCGGTGCGGTCGTCCTCCCAGTCGTCGTCCCGCAGCACGCTCAGGGTGCCGGTCTCGGTGGAGGTCAGGCCGTGGCGCTCGAGCTCGGCGTCGCGCTGCCCGCCGAGGAACTCGCGGTTGGCCGTGTTGGCGTCCTGGAACATCGTGGTCCGGCCGGTGACGATCGCCCGGATCCGTCGGCGCTCCCACCACTTCTTGCCGAAGTACATCAGCACCAGGCCGGCCGTGGCGTAGCAGGCCATCGTGATCAGGCCGCGAGCCGGGCCGGGGCCGACGCCGTAGACCTGGTGCTTGATCATGTCGACCATGCTCGAGCCGACGACGACGTTGTTCAGCCAGGCGAAGGGCTCGGGCATGAACCACTTCGGGTAGGCGCCGCCGGACGACGGCATGGACAGGAAGACGAAGCAGATCATCGCGGGTGCGGCGATGAACCGGCCGACGAAGTAGCTCAGGCCGTTCACCGCCAGGCCGATCGCCACGATCCAGCCCCAGGCGATGAGCACGAGCTGGATCCAGTGCCCGTGGATGGCGCCGAGCACGGGCCCGGCGAGCGTGTTCGTGATGAGCGAGATGACGAGGCCGCCGACCACGATGACCGTCATCCGGGTGCGGTGCCGGAGCGGGCCGCCCATGATGCCGATGAACATCGCGACCATGTAGCCGCCGATGCACCACGCGAGCATGACGTACATCGCGACGGTGCCGTACTCGTCCCACGCCGGCAGGGGTGCGAGCTCGGTGACCTTCGGGGTGGCGACGCCCAGGCCGGTCAGCACCGCGGTGAGGGTGGCCGGTACGAGGCTCGCGACCTGGAACTGGTGCGCGCTCGCCTTGAAGAACTCGTTCGCAGCGGGGTCGTACGCGACCGCCATCGAGCCGCCCACCACGTCGCGCTTCGCCTGCGCGAGCGAGTCGTACGTGTGGAACACGAACTCGCCGGGCAACGCCTGCTGCACCGCCCGCACGAACGCCGGGTCGCTGCCGATCAGGGCGATCGGGACGTCGTGTGGGTGCGGGGCGTGGAACGCGAAGACGTAGCACAGGCAGAACCCGACGATGAAGAACAGCGGCATCCAGAGCTGCAGGCCGATCAGCTGCAGCGACGGGTGCAAGGTCGAGTACCACCGGCGGTAGGCGCCGTGCTGCTGGGGCGCAGGAACCGGAGCCTGTCGCCGGGGTCCCGAACGCGTGTGCCCGGCGACCTTGCCACCACGACGGGGCTTGGTCCCACGTGCGGAGGGCCGGGTCCCGCGCGGCTTCGGCGGCGTGGGACGGGGACCGCCGGGGCGCTCCGGTCCGTCGTCGTTCCTGGGGACGTCGTTCCGCGGCGTGCTCACTCGGCGCTCTGCTCCTGCTCTCGATCGGAGCGCCAGGATACGCCCGGGGTGCTCAGGAGCGACTGCGCGACGCCTGCGCCGAGTCCATCGCGAGCTCCTCGGCGTCGAGGGTCACGAGCACGCGGCGCATGACCTCCTCGTCGAGGTTCCCCTTCTCCCGCTCCTCGAGCACGATCTCGCGGCGGCGGTCGAGGAGCTCGCGCCGGATGTCCTGGATCTGCGAGCCACGCAGGCGCAGTGCGACGTTCCGCCCCTCGTCCTCTTCTTCCTCGGCGTCCTGACGGAACGTCTCGGCCTGTCGCTCGAGTCGCGCCTTCAGCCGGTTCACCACCGAGTCGACGGCCTCCGAGCCGTACTGCTTCGCCCACGCCGGACGCCGCTTCTCGAGCAGCTCGATCGCGGCCTCGGTGGTGCGCTGGTTGAGCCGCATCTCGCTGCGCACGTCCTCCTCGCCCTCGGCCGGGTCCTGCACCTTGAGCGCGCGGATGACGAACGGCAGGGTGAGTCCCTGCAGCAGCAGGGTGCCCACGGTGACGAAGAAGGCGATGATGAAGATCGTGTCCTGTGCCGGGATCTGCGTCGGGCTCGCCACGACGGACACCGCAGCCGCCAGGGTCACCACACCGCGCATACCCGTCCACGAGATGACGGTGAGCTCCCGCCAGTTGAGCTTCGGCTCGGCGGAACCGCGCATCCAGCGCAGCGAGGGGTGCCCGCGGGACAGCTTGATCCGCAGTGGCCGGAGCCACTTCCCGTTGAAGCGGTTGCGCGCGTAGGACTCGAACACGAACAGCGGCCGCACCAGGATCACGACGACGAGCACGACGGCCGCGGCGGTGAGTGTCTGCCCGAGGCTCCGCTCGCTCTCGACCAGGTCCTGCACGACGGTGTTGAGCTGCAGGCCGATGAGCGCGAACACGAAGCCCTCGAGGATGACGTCGATGCTCGTCCAGAGTGGACGTTCCTGCAGGCGGGTGGCGTAGCCCTCCTTCGGCGAGTTGTAGCCGATGTACAGGCCGGCCGTGACGACCGCGATGACCCCGGAGCCGGACAGGTCCTCGGCGAGGATGTAGGCGACGAAGGGCAGCAGGATGCTCATGATCGTCTCGACCACGGGGTCGTTGATGCGCATCCGGATCCAGTGCACGACGACGCCGAGCACGATGCCGACGACCAGACCGACGCCGATCGCCAGGCCGAAGATGCCGAGGTCCTGCCAGACGGTCAGTGAGGTGCCCGCGATGATGAGCGTGAACACCCGCACCAGGGTCAGCGAGGCCGCGTCGTTGATCAGGCTCTCGCCGGACAGCACGGTCATGACGCGTCGGGGGAGTCCGAGCTTCCGGCCGATCGCGGCGGCGGACACCGCGTCCGGCGGGGCGACGATCGCGCCGAGCAGGATCGCCGCCGGCAGCGTCATGTCCGGGATGAGCAGGTACGCCACCCCGCCGACGACCAGGGCGGTGACGATCACCAGGAAGATGCCGAGCCGTCGGATCTGCTTGATCGAGCCGCGGAAGCTCTGCCACGACACGTCGAGGGCCGCCGAGTAGAGCAGCGGCGGCAGGATCACCGTGAGGATGACCTCGGAGTCGATCTCCATCGGCGGCAGCCCGGGCAGGAACGAGGCGGCCAGGGCGACCGCCGTGACGAGCAGCGGAGCGGGGAGCCCCTTTGCCCGGGCGAACCCCGTCACCGCGAGCGATCCGATCAGCAGGATGAGGAGCTCAGCGGTGTCCATAGACGCATTCTCCCATCGGCATGGTTCCGAAGCTGAACGAGTGTGAAGCTGCGGTGAACAACGGGTTGCCGATCAGGTTTGCTCGAAGGGCCGACGCCTGGGACACTTGCCCGCGGTGGACATCACACTCATAGTCGTCCTGGTCATCGCGTTGGCCCTCTTCTTCGACTTCACAAACGGTTTTCACGACACCGCCAACGCGATGGCGACCCCGATCGCGACCGGCGCCATGAAGCCCAAGGTGGCGGTCACCGTCGCCGCGGTGCTCAACCTGGTCGGTGCGTTCCTCAGCACCGCCGTAGCGACGTCGATCTCGCACGGGTTGATCAACGAGGGGCCCGGTGGCGTCGCCATCAGCCCGGAGATGATCTTCGCGGGCCTGATCGGGGCAGTCGTCTGGAACATGATCACGTGGCTCCGCGGGCTGCCGTCGTCGTCGTCGCACGCGCTGTTCGGCGGGCTCATCGGTGCCGCGATCGTCGGCGCCGGGTTCCAGTCGGTCAACTACGTCGCGCTGCTGACGGTGGTGATCATCCCGGCGTTCGCCTCGCCCGTGATCGCCGCGCTCGTGTCGTTCCTGTCGACGCGCATCGCGTACCGGATCACGAAGCGTCCGGTGTTCCCGAACGAGCGCGGCGGGTTCCGCATCGGGCAGGTCTTCACCAGCTCGATGGTGTCCCTGGCGCACGGCACCAACGACGCGCAGAAGACGATGGGTGTCATCACGCTGACCCTCATCGCCTCGGGCGCGCAGTCGTCGAACCAGGGCGTGCAGTTCTGGGTCGTCGTCGCCTGTGCCCTCGCGATCGCCCTCGGTACCTACACGGGCGGTTGGCGCATCATCCGCACCCTCGGCTCGGGCATCACCGAGATCCGTGCGACGCAGGGCTTCGCCGCCGAGGCCTCGACCGCCGCGACGATCCTCGCCTCCAGCCACCTCGGCTTCGCGCTGTCGACCACGCAGGTGTCCTCGGGCTCCATCATCGGTGCCGGGCTCGGCCGCCGCGGCTCGAAGATCCAGTGGTCGACCGCCGGCAAGATCGTCATCGCCTGGTTCATCACCCTGCCCGCCGCCGCCGCGGTCGGTGCGGTCGCCTCGGGCATCGCCCGCCTCGGCGTCATCGGGCTCGTGCTCGACGCCGTGATCGGTGCCGTCGTCATCCTCGGCCTGTACCTGTGGTCGCTCCGGAAGCCGCACGAGCAGGCCTCCGCGATCGAGGTCGACGTCGCCGCGAACGCGGTCCTGACCCGCAAGGAGCTGCGTGACATGCAGCGCAAGAAGCGTGCCGACGCGGTCGCCCAGCGTCGCGCCGAACTGAGCCGCGAGCGCACGCTGCGTCGCATGGCGGCCCGCAAGGGAGGCCGTCGCTGATGGGCATCGACTGGTTTGCATTCCTCACCGTGGCGCTCGTCGCCGTGGTCTCGTCGTGCTTCGTCGTCGCCGTGTACTCGGTCGGCCTCCGTCTCTGGAGCGCCGCTGATACCCGCGAAGGCAAGTTCACCGTGAAGGACGACGGCACGATCGGCCCGGCCACCGCCGGCTTCCCGAACCCGGCCGGAGCCTCGGCAGCGGCACGTGCGCTCCGCGCCGCGGCCATCGCCTGCTTCGTCGTGTGCGGCGCCGTCGTGCTCTACGGCATCTACCTCATCGTCCCGCAGTTCCACTGACGAGCAAGCTCTCCGAGTGAGCAGAAGACGCCGGGTCGCCCTTCGCGACCCGGCGTCTTCTGCTCACTCGTCGCGCGTTCACCGCGTGCGCTGCGCGAGCGGGCGAAATACCCGCGTCTTCGCGCGCAGGAACCCCGCCATCTCGCCCGCTCGCGTCCGGGCGTGAGCGTGGGTCGGACGGGAGGCCCGTGGCGGCCTGGCACCGCGCCTCCAGGCCGTCGCGGGCGAGCGGGCGGAATGCCGGCGTGCGTTGCCGAGGCGACCACGCCATTTCGCCCGCTCGCGCGGGCGACGCGTTCTTGACGAGCAGAAGATGTCGGGTCGCCGTCTGGGACCCGACATCTTCTGCTCACGAAGTGCAAGCGAGGGCGTCCGGGCGTGCCCGTGGGTCGGACGGGAGGCCCGTGGCGGCCTGGCGCCGCGCCTCCAGGCCGTCGCGGGCGAGCGGGCGGAATGCCGGCGTGCGTTGCCGAGGCGACCGCGGCATTTCGCCCGCTCGCGCGGGCGGCGCGTTCGGTGAGCAGAAGGTGTCGGGTCGCCGTCTGGGACCCGACGTCTTCTGCTCACGAAGCGACGGGAGGCCCGTGGCGGCCTGGCACCGCGCCTCCAGGCCGTCGTGGGGCGAGTGGGCGAAATGCCGGCGTGCGTTGCCGAGGCGACCGCGGCATTCCGCCCGCTCGCGCAGGAACGTGCGGTCCCATCAGCCGCGGCGCGTTCCCGGACCGGCCGGACGGACGGGACTAGCCTCGACGTGTGACCGGCAACGAGGAGGCACCTGTGACGACGACGCGGACCGAGAGCGACTCGCTGGGATCACGGGAGGTCCCGAACGACGCGTACTGGGGCGTCAACACGTTGCGGGCCCTGGAGAACTTCCCGATCACCTCGGTCCCGATCGCCGTGTACCCGGACCTCATCGAGGCGCTCGTCACCGTGAAGCAGGCGGCGGCGCGGGCGAACCGGGCGATCGGTGTCCTCGACGAGGAGCGCGCCGACGCGATCGACCGCGCGGCCCAGGAGGTCCGCGACGGAGCACTCCGCGAGCAGTTCGTCGTCGACGTCGTGCAGGGCGGCGCCGGGACGAGCACGAACATGAACACGAACGAGGTGCTCGCGAACCGGGCCCTCGAACTCCTCGGGCGTGAGCGGGGCGACTACGCGTACCTGCACCCGATCGACCACGTGAACCGCAGCCAGTCGACGAACGACACCTACCCGACGAGCATCAAGATCGCGATGATCTTCGGGGTCCGTCGTCTGATCGTGCAGCTCGAAGAACTGTCGGCGGCGTTCGCCGAACGGGGCCGCGCCTTCGCCGATGTGTTGAAGGTGGGCCGGACGCAGCTGCAGGACGCCGTGCCGATGACCCTCGGGCAGGAGTTCACCGGGTTCTCGCACACGATCCAGGAGGACGCGGACCTGCTCCGCAAGGTGATGCCGCTGCTCGCCGAGATGAACCTCGGCGCCACGGCGATCGGCACCGGGATCACCGCGGACCCGCTCTACCGCGACGAGGTCCGTCGGCAGCTGCAGGAGGCGAGTGGCATCGACGTCGTCACCGCCCCCGACCTCATCGAGGCGACGAGCGACGCCGGTGCGTTCATGACCCTGTCCGGCACGGTGAAGCGCAGCGCCGCGAAGCTCTCGAAGATCTGCAACGACCTGCGGCTGCTGTCGTCCGGTCCGCAGGCGGGCCTCGGCGAGATCACGTTGCCCGCTCGCCAGGCCGGCTCGTCGATCATGCCGGGCAAGGTCAACCCGGTGATCCCCGAGGTCGTGAACCAGATCGCCTACGCGGTCGCCGGGGCCGACACCACCGTGACGATGGCGGCGGAGAGCGGGCAGCTGCAGCTCAACGCCTTCGAGCCGATCATCGCCCACTCGATCCTGCAGTCGCTGCAGTGGATGTCCCGTGGCTGCGCGACCCTGCGCGAGCACTGCGTCGTCGGCATCGAGGCGAACGAGGCGAAGCTCGCCGCCCAGGTCGACACGAACGTCGGCGTCGTCACCGCGCTCACGCCGTACATCGGGTACGCGGCGGCTGCGTCGATCGCGCACACGGCGCTGACCACCTCGACGCCGATCTCGACGCTCGTCGTGGCCGCGGGGCTGATGGAGGAGGACCAGGTCATGCGGGTGCTCAGCCCGGCACGGCTGTCGGGCATCGAGCTGGCGACGGGTGCGATCCCGATCATCACCGAGGAGATGCTGGACGCCGAGGCGCGCAAGCGCTGACGCGGGGCGTCCGCACGCACCCGTCAGGGCAGCGGCCGCTCGCCCACCCGCACCTGCTGCGCCATCGCCCGCAGGTGCTCCTCGCCCGGGGTCAGCTCGGCGTGCTCGTCCTCGGCCACCCGCGCGGCCTCGGCCCGCACGTGCTGCGCGGCCGCGATGTCCTGGTCCCGCCAGCGCGCGAGCGTGAAGTTCCGCGTGACGTCCCGCAGCGGCAGCCGGATCGACTCGTCCGCTTCGATGCCGGCGAGCAGCTGCCGCATCCGGATCACCTCGGAGTCGAGCTCCCCGCCGACCACGAGCACGAAGTTCGAGATGTACAGGTAGACGAGCAGCAGGATCGCGCCACCGAGCCATCCGTAGGCGCGGTTCCCGCCGCCCAGGGTCTCCACGTACAGCGCGAACCCCACCGTCGCGATGGCCCAGGTCACGATCGCGAACGCGGCACCGGCGGACACCCACCGCAGCTGCGGAGTCTTCACGTTCGGCGTCGCGTAGTAGAGCACCGCCACCATCACGACGAGGTCGGCCGCGAGCACCGGCCACTTCACCACGTTCCACACGTCGTCGATCCAGGGCGCCCACCCGAGCTGTCGGATGACGGCCTCGGAGATCGTCGGTGTGCCGAGCAGGATGACGATGGCGACGGCGCCGCCGACCATGACGAGCAGCGTGACGAGGAGCATCATGCTGCGGAACTTCCAGATCCGCCGGCCCTCCTCGACCTCGTAGGCGGTGTTCATCGCCCGCCCGAACGCCGTCGCGTAGCCGGACAGTGACCAGAGCGTCAGCACGACGCCGATCGTGAACCCGAGCCACGGGTTGTCCAGGGTCAGCAGCTGCCGGAGCGGCCCCTCGAGGTGCTCGGCGGTCTCCGGCCGGACGATGAACCCGAGGACCTCGACGATGTCGGTCAGGCTGTCGCCCTTGCGGTCGACGATGGACAGCGCCGACACGACCGCCAGCGCGGTCGGGAACACCGTCAGCAGCGCGAAGAACGTCAGCGACGCGGCCGCGTCGACGACGCGGTGCCGGATGACCGAGTGGTAGGTGCGCCGGACGACGGCGCGGACTCCGGTCCGCTGGAGGTCGCGCGATGCGCTGTCCGGCATGTGTCGTACGGTACCCGACACGTGCGGTCCTGGAGGCCCGTGGCGGGCCCGCCCCGCGCCTCCCGACCGCCTGTTGGTCGCGCTGGTGCGCCGGCAAGACACCGGTGTTCACTCTCCGCACCGCGGATCGCGGGTGTTCCACGCGCGAACACCGGTGTTTTGCGGCCCCGACCCCGACCGCCGCCCGCGGTCAGTTGGCGTGCGGGTGCAGGGCGTCGTAGCGGCGGAACGACGGGACCATCCGGAGGAGCAGCGCGACGAGGCCGATGATGAGCACGCCGCCGATCACCGGCGGGTACGCGATGCCGGCCGCGACGACCAGGCCGGCGTACAGGTCGCCGAGCCGCGGGCCGCCCGTGACGACGACGATGAAGATGCCCTGCAGCCGACCGCGCATGCCGTCCGGCGACGCCGCCTGCAGGATCGTGTTCCGGAACACCGAGCTGACGTTGTCCGCGCCGCCGGCCATCGCAAGGAAGAGCGCCGCGAGCCCGAGGGCGGGCAGGATCTCGACGCCGAACGCCTCGCCCGAGCGGCCGCCGAGCACGTGCGCCAGCGCGATGACCACACCGAACGCCGCGATCGCCCCGCCGTACGCCGTGATGGCCCAGCCGACGGCCTCACCCTGGCGCCGGACGCGCCCGAGCGGCCCGGAGAACACGCTCGACAGCAGCGCCCCGATCGCGTACGCGGCGGTCAGGGTGCCGACGGTGATCGACCCACCGCCGATGACGAGCGCGCCGATCGCGGGGAACAGCACACGCGGCTGCCCGAAGGTCATCGCGATGATGTCGAGCACGAACGTCATCGTGATGTTGCGCGACCGCCGGAGGAACTTCGCGCCCTCGATGAGCGAACCGAGCCCGGGCCGCAGTGCGTCGTGGTCGGCGGCCATCCGGGCAGCGTGAACACCCCGAGGAACGCGAACGTGAACAGCACGACGTCGATCGTGTAGGTCGGCGCGAACCCGACGCTCGCGATGAGCACGCCGGCGATCGCCGGACCCACGGTGACCTGGAACCCGGACGCGATCCCGCCCAGGGCGCTCGCCGCGGGCAGCAGGTCGGTACCGACGAGCCGCGGGACGATGGCCGAGCGGGAGGCGTTGCTGACGGTGGCGGCCACGGCGTTCACCGTCGCGAGCACGTAGAGCAGTGCGACGCTGTGCAGGTCGAGCCAGGCGTGCGTGGCGATCAGGGCGACGGCGACCCAGGCGATGATCGACGACACGAGCGCGACGAGGCGTCGGTCGAAGGCGTCCGCGAGCATGCCGCCGTACAGGCCGGCGACGATCATCGGCACGAGCGCGATGACACCCACCAGGGCCACGGCGAACGTCGAGCGGGTGATCTCGTAGACCTCGAGCCCGACGGCGACCGTGGTCATCTGGGTGCCGATGCCGGCGATCGCGGTGCCGGCCCAGAGCCGGGCGAAGGCGGGGGAGCGGCGGAGCGGGGTGAGGTCGGCGAGCAGGCGGCGGCGCGGCGGTGCGGGAGTCGATGGTGTCACGGTGGAACCATTCTGCGGGCTGGACGCTCGTTGCGCGTGCCCGGTGCGTGCTCTGGTTGACTGATCGGCATGACTGACCTGAACAGCAAGCCCGAGTTCGACGCCCCCGAGGGCCCCGCCCCCACCGAGCTCGTCATCACCGACATCGTCGAGGGCTCCGGCGAGGAAGCGTCCGCCGGCTCGACCGTCAAGGTCCACTACGCCGGGGTCGAGTACGAGACCGGCGAGGAGTTCGACAGCTCATGGAACCGCGGCGAGCCCATCGACTTCCCGCTCGCGGCCCTGGTGCGCGGCTGGCAGGAGGGCATCCCCGGCATGAAGGTCGGCGGTCGCCGCAAGCTCGTCGTCCCGCCGGAGCTCGCCTACGGTCCCGCCGGTGGCGGCCACTTCCTGTCCGGCAAGACCCTGATCTTCGTGATCGACCTGCTCGGGGTCCGCTGATGCAGGTCGGTGCCCCGACGATCGAGCTGAACGACGGCCACCGGTTCCCGGAGCTCGGGCTCGGCACCTACGGCCTGAACGGCGACGAGGGTGCTGCCGCGGTCGGCACAGCGATCGCGAGCGGCTACCGGCTGCTCGACACGGCGCTGAACTACGGCAACGAGGACGCCGTCGGCAAGGCGGTGCGCGAGTCCGAGGTGGCGCGCGAGGACCTCGTCGTCACGTCGAAGCTGCCCGGCCGGCACCACGGCTACGACGAGGCGCACCGCTCGATCGACGAGACCCTCGGCAACCTGGGGCTGGACCACGTCGACCTGTACCTGATCCACTGGCCGAACCCGTCGGTGGACAAGTTCGTCGACACCTGGAAGGCGTTCGTCGACCTCCGCGACAGCGGCAAGGTCCGCTCGATCGGCGTCTCGAACTTCACGCCGGAGCACCTCCGCCGCATCGTCGACGCCACCGGGGTCGCCCCGGCCGTCAACCAGGTGGAGCTGCACCCGTACTTCCCCCAGGCGGAACTGCGGAAGGTGCACCAGGAGCTCGGCATCGTGACCGAGAGCTGGAGCCCGCTCGCGAAGCGGTCGGAACTGCTCACCGAGCAGCCGATCGTCGACGCCGCCGCCGCGCACGGTGTGGCCCCCGGCCAGGTCGTGCTGCGCTGGCACGTCCAGCTCGGTGCCGTGCCGGTGCCGAAGTCGGGCGACGCCGCCCGTCAGAAGGAGAACCTCGATGTCTTCGGCTTCGAGCTGACCGACGACGAGGTGCAGGCGATCTCCGCGCTCGAGCGCGGTCGTCTGTGGGACGGCGACCCGGACACGCACGAGGAGATGTGACTCCGACGCGACCCTTCGGGGACAGCGGGGCTCCCGGTGGGCAGTACACTGGTTCCCCCTCTTCCCGAAGGGTTGCGTGTGTCCGAACCGACCGAGATCGACCGTGAACGCGGCTACGTCGACGGCCTCTTCCGTCGTCTCGACGAGCTGACCGCCGAGGCCGAGCAGCGCCTCGCCGAGACCCGCCGACAGGCGGTCGGCGGGAACCACCAGAGCCGCAGCGAGCGCGATGCGTACGCGCGGCTCTACGAGGACACCGTCGCGACGCTCGAGCGGGTGGGGGACCGTCTGGTCTTCGGCCGGCTCGAGGTCGCCGAGCCCGACAACCCCGACGACACCTTCCGGTACATCGGCCGTGTGGGGCTGCGCGACGCCGAGCACCGGCCGCTGCTGCTCGACTGGCGCGTCCCCGGTGCGAGCGCCTTCTACCAGGCCACCGCAGCGCACCCGATGGGCATGCGGTCCCGTCGGCACCTGTCCCTGCAGGGTCGTCGCGTGGTCGGCGTCGAGGACGAGGTGTTCGACGCCTCGCTCTACGACGACGAGCGCACCCACCTGCAGGGCGAGGGGGCGCTGCTCGCCGCGGTGACCGCCGAGCGCACCGGCCGGATGACCGACATCGTCGCGACGATCCAGGGCGAGCAGGACCGCATCATCCGCTCCCCGCTCGAGGGCGTGCTCGTCGTGCAGGGCGGCCCCGGCACCGGCAAGACCGCCGTGGCGCTGCACCGGGCCGCCTACCTGCTCTACTCGTACCGCGAGCGGCTGCGGGGCTCCGGCGTGCTCATGGTCGGTCCGTCCCCGGCGTTCCTGACGTACATCGAGCAGGTGCTGCCGTCGCTCGGTGAGACCGGTGTCGTGATGGCGTCGCTCGGCTCGCTCTACCCGGGCGTGCACGCGACGACGCACGACACCCGCGACGTCGCCGCCGTGAAGGGCGCAGCGCAGATGGCGTCACTCCTTCGGCGGGCCGTGCGCTCGCGCCAGGTCGTTCCGACCGAGTCGGTCACGCTCGACGTCGAGGGCGAGCGGCTCGTCGTCCCGCCGCAGCTCGTCGCCGACGCCATGAAGCGTGCGCAGGACCGCGGCAAGCCGCACAACGCCGCTCGCGTCACGTTCAACAAGATCGCCCTCGACGCGATGACCCGCCTGCTCGCCGAGCAGCTGCGGGAGCGCGGCACCACGGTGGACGAGGCCGACGAGAAGGTCCTGCGCGAGGACATCCGGAGTTCGTACGACGCCCGCGTGCTGCTCAACACCGCGTGGCTGCCGCTGCCGCCGGAGAAGTTCCTCGAGGACCTCTACGCCCGGCCGAACTGGCTCGCCTCGCTCACCCCCGACTGGACTGCGGAGCGCCGAGCCCTGCTGCAGCGTGCCCGAGGGGCAGCCTGGACCGTCGAGGACGTCCCCCTGCTCGACGAGGCCGCCGAACTGCTCGGCCCGTTCGACCCGACCGGCGGCGCCGCCAAGCGCGCGGCGAAGGCCAGCCGGAACCGCGACATCGAGAACGCCCGCCAGGCCATCGAGAACATGGGTGTCGAGGGCATCGTCAGCGCCGAGCAGGTCGCCGGCTCGTTCGCCGAGGGCGGCGACCCCCGCTCCACGGCCGAGCGCGCCGCCGACGACCGCGAGTGGACCTACGGGCACATCGTCGTCGACGAGGCGCAGGAGCTCTCGCCGATGCAGTGGCGCGTGCTCGCCCGCCGCAACCCGCTGCGCTCGTTCACGATCGTCGGCGACATGGCGCAGGGTTCCTCGCCGGGTGCCGCACGCACCTGGGATGACGTCATCGGGGCGCTCGCGCGTCGCCGACGCGGCCGTGCGCCGCAGGTGCCGCTCGACCACCGCATCGAGCAGCTCACGGTGAACTACCGCACCCCGCGCTCCATCGTCGAGGCCGCCGGGGCCTTCGCGGACAGCGCCGGCCTCACCGTCACCCGCAACGAGGCCGTGCGCGACGGCGACCCGGTCGAGCGTGTCCGCGTCGCCCGGGCCGACCTGCTCGACACCGTCGTGGCGGTCGCCGACGCCGAGCGTGCCCGGATCGGCTCCGGCACCATCGGCGTCATCGTCCCCGAGTCCCAGGTCGACACGGTCCGGCAGCGGCTCGCCCGCACCGAGGCGGACGTCCGGGGGCTCGCCTCGCCGAACGCCGGCTCGCTCACGGTGCTGACGGGTGCGGACGCCAAGGGCCTGGAGTTCGACGGCGTGCTGCTCGTCGACCCGGACGGCGTGGGCGCCGACGCCGCCCGTGCCGCCGCCGCGGTGTACGTCGCGATGACGCGTCCGACCCGTCGCCTGACGGTCATCGACGTCGACTGACGCTCGCGTGACCGCGGGGCGGACGGGAGGCCCGGTGCGGGCCCGCCACGGGCCTCCCGGCTCAGGTCGGGTCGCCCTCGGAGCGCACACGCGCGACCAGGTCGGCCCACGGACCGTCGAGGCGGCGACCGGGGATCGTCACGGTGGTGCGCTCGACGGTGATCGTCCAGCTGAAGTCGTCGGGGACGGGCGCTGCCGTCGGCGCCGGGGTGCGCTGCAACGCATCGACGACCTCGGACCACGCCGTGGGGTCGCTGCTCGTGTCGGTGTCGACCCGCCAGCGCCGTGTGGTGCCGGCGAAGCCCCCGGAGCGGCGGACCTCGATGCGCATGCCCACGACGCTACGCCCGGGTGGCGCGGTCAGTCGAGCACGCCCACCTGCTGCCAGGCCTGGCGCACCGCGGTCTGCTCGGCGGAGCCGTTCCCGAACCGCCGCCCGGCCACGTCGACGGTGACGGTGGCGAAGCCCGCGAAGTCGATCGAGGCGGTCACCTCGGGCGACGTCAGGGCGTCCCACCAGACGGCACCGGCGCCCAGCCACGCGGGGCCGCCGATCGCCGTGGCCGCCAGGAAGAACGCGTGGTTCGGGATGCCGGAGTTCGTGTGGACCCCGCCGGCGTCGTCCGTGGTGTCGACGAACCCGGCCATGGTCGCCGGTTGCGGGTCCTTCCCGAGCACCGGGTCGTCGTACGCGGTGCCGGGGGCTCGCATCGACCGGAGCGCGTCGCCCTGCACGGCGTCGGTGAACAGCCCCTCGCCGATGAGCCAGCTCGCCTGCTCGGCCGTCTGCCCCGCCGCGTACTGGGCGACGAGGGAGCCGAAGACGTCGCTGATCGACTCGTTGAGGGCGCCCGACTGGCCCTGGTAGGTCAGGTCGGCGGTGTACTGCGTGACGCCGTGCGCGAGCTCGTGGCCGATGACGTCGAGCGCGACGGTGAAGCGGCGGAACACCTCGCCGTCGCCGTCGCCGAACACCATCCGGTTGCCGTCCCAGTAGGCGTTGTCGTAGTCCTGGCCGTAGTGCACGGTCGCGTCGAGGGGGAGCCCCGCGCCATCGATCGACACCCGGTCGAACACCTCGAGCCAGAAGGCGTGCGTGGCACCGAGGCCCGCGTACGCCTCGTCGACCGCGGCGTCACCGGAGTCGGCGTCGCCCTCGCGCCGGACGACGGTGCCGGGCAGCGTCGTGGTGCCGTGCGCGTCGGTGATCGTCCGCTGCGGGGAGCGGTCGACGGTGCCGCTGACGCCGCGCGGCGCGACCAGGTGCTCGTGCTTCGGCGCCTGCACGGCGTCGAGCGAGGCCAGTGCGGTGCGTGCCGCCGAGGCTGCCCGTGGGAACGCACCGGCGTCGGCGACGGCGCGGAGCAGGTAGGGCGGGACGACGGAGCGGATGCGGTCGGTCGCGGTCATGCGCACATGCAACCACCGGGCACCGACACGGCCCTGCGCGGGCTGTCTCGTGCCGTGGTCAGTTGCGCTTGCGGTGCTCGACGAGGGCCAGCGCGTACGACTCCCACCACTGGCCGGCCGCGGGGCCGCCGTTGCAGGTGCCGTCGCTGAGCCCCGGCGTCTTCACCCAGAGCAGGGCATCGAGCCGGGTGCTGCCGCCGGTGACGTGCGGCTCCTGGCCGAGGCCGGCGCCCTCGGGGTTGCACCAGGTTCCCCGCCACCCCTGCCCGTTCCGGGAGACGTCGATGACGAAGTGCGGGTCGCCGCCGATCGCGTCGGCGAGCTCGTCGGCGTACGCGCGCTCCTGGTCGACGCGGTAGAAGTTCGACACGTTCGTGAAGAACCCCTGCACCTCGTCGACGCCGGCCTGCCGCAGCCAGTCCGCCATGGTGGCGGTCGGCACACGGTTCTCGTTGCCGCCGTCCAGGTACACGGTGAGCCCGTGGCCGGTCAGCGCGTCGACGGCCTTCCGCAGCAGGGGCAGGCGTTCGTCACGCAGCCGCTCGCAGTTCTGGATCTGGGCGATCGAGTCGGGTTCGACGAGCACGACGGCGTGCGAACCGGCCATCGCACGGACGGCCGACCGGACCCACGGCAGGTAGGCGTCGTCCTCGGTGCCGCCCTTCGAGTAGCTGCCGCAGTCGCGGTCCGGGATGCTGTAGAGGACGAACACGGGGGTGCCACCGCGTTGCTTCGCCGTGCTGACGACCGACCGGATCGTTGAACGGGTCTCGGCCCGCGAGGTGTTCGTCAGCCAGGTCGCGATCGGCTGGTCGGCGATCACGGCGATCTGCTCGGCGGTCGCGGCGTCGCCGGCGGCCCGTGCCTGTCGCTCGCGGATGCCGGCCTGGTTCACGGCGGTCGGCTGGCGCGCGAGCCCGCCCGGGAACGCCTCGGCGGCGGACTTCCGCTCGGCGACGGTGCGCCCGCTCGGGGTGCCGTCGCCGTCCGGCTGGCCGCCGTTCCACGGGCCGACGACCACGAGCGTCGTGACGACCGCGGCGACGACGACGGCGGCGACGGCGATCCACCCCCACTGCCGCAGGCCGCCGGTGCGGCTGCGGCGCGGGGTGCTGGGTGCCTCGTGCTCCGGCATGCTGCGGTGCTCCTGATCTGCCCGTGCGGTGTCGGTGGTGTGGGCACCGATCGCGCCCCGACCCATGCTGACAGGTGCGGGGGAGTCCTGACCAGCGCCGATCCACGATCCCCCAGGAGTCGCACCGGTCGCTGACAGGAGCGCTCCAGCGACCGGCCAGGACCGTGCAGCACACTGTCCGGATGTTCCGTCGACTCCTCCTCCTCGCCCTGACCGCGGGCTACGCCTGGGTGATCTGGCGGATGACGCTGACCCCGCAGGTCTTCACCTCTGCCCAGAACTCGCTCGTCCTGCACGCGATCGCCTGGGTGCAGCAGCTCCCGCACGGTACGTGGTTCACGTACGAGCGCACCGAGTTCCTCGCCAACATCGCGATGTTCGTGCCGGTGGGGGTGCTCGCGGCGCTGTGGCTGCCCCGGCGCTGGTGGATCCTCGGCGCGCTCGTCGCGGTCGCGCTGTCCACGGGCATCGAGTTCGCGCAGGCCACCTACCTGCCGTACCGCGTCGCGGACCCGCGCGACGTGCTGTCGAACGGCCTCGGCGGACTGCTCGGCGCGACGCTGGTCGGACTCGTCCGCAGTCTGCTGCCGGAGCGTCGCCGCCGACGCCGTCTGCACCCCAGGACCGCCTAGGACTCTGGTAGTCTTGTGCGGTTGCCGTCGAACGGCCGCGGACAAAGAGCGCTCGTGCATCAGGCACGGGCACCGCGCAACGGACAGGAAGGGGATCACCATGGCACTTGACGCACAGGTCAAGCAGGAGATCATCGAAGAGTACGCGACCCACCCGGGCGACACCGGATCCCCCGAGGTCCAGGTCGCCGTTCTGACGCGTCGTATCAACGACCTGAACGAGCACCTCAAGGAGCACAAGCACGACCACCACTCGCGTCGTGGCCTGCTCCTCATGGTCGGTCAGCGTCGCCGTCTCCTCGGCTACCTCTCCGACGTCGACATCGCCCGCTACCGCACGCTCATCGAGCGCCTCGGCCTGCGTCGCTAGTCGACCGACACACGCTTGACCGAACGCCCCGGACCTCTTCGTGAGGACCGGGGCGTTCTTCGTCCCCGGGGCGGTCACGATTCGTCGGTTGCGGGGGTCCCAGTCGACACTTCATGACCGCTCCGCAGTCAGCACGCGGGGAGTCGTGACCGATCGGCACGCTGCTCGTCGGCGGGAATGGTTGCGACGGCGCCCCGGTTGGATGCTATGTTCATGCAAACGCATCGAAAGTCGGGAAGCATCATGACCACCATCGCCGTCGTCTCCGCCGGACTCTCCGAGCCCAGCTCCACCCGCCTGCTCGCCGACCGTCTGGGCGAGGCCGCCGTGGCGTCGCTCGTCGCCGAGGGCACCCCGGCACACGTCGTGCACGTCGAACTCCGGCCGCTCGCGCACGAGATCACCGACGCGATGCTCACCGGCTTCGCGGCCCCGGCGCTCTCCGCAGCGATGGCCGCCGTGGTCGAGGCCGACGCCGTCGTGTTCGTCACGCCGATCTTCACCGCGGGCGTCAGCGGACTCGCGAAGTCGTTCCTGGACGTGCTCGACAAGGACTCCATGGCCGACATGCCCGTCCTGCTCGGGGCCACCGGCGGGACTTCGCGGCACTCCCTCGCGATCGACCACGCCCTGCGGCCCGTCTTCGCGTACCTGCGCGCGGCGATCGTGCCCACCGGGGTCTTCGCCGCGACCGACGACTGGGGGACCGACGGTGATGCGGCCGCCCTGGACGGTCGCATCCGCCGGGCCGGAGCCGACCTGGCCTGGGCGGTCCGGGCCTCCAGGCGGGCGCCGCAGGAAGCCGACGCGCTCCCCGCGACCCCCGACTTCGCGAGCCTGCTCGGCGGCCTCGGCCACTGACCGACGGTCCCGCCGCCGTCTCCGGAGCACGTGCTCTTAGACGGACCACAGGGTTCGTACGGTCGGTGCGCGGCGGGTGCGCGGCTGGCTCATCGGTGCCCTCGGGAACCTCGTCATGACGACGAGGAGCACCGATGGACACCAGAGGCAGCGGCAGGCGATCCGCACGGATCACGAGTGCGCTCGTCAGCATGGGCGGGCTCGTGGTGGCGATGGTCACCGGTGCGGGGCTCTGGCTCGGGCACGAGCAGGCGAGCACGAGCAGCGACACGAGCACGAGTAGCAGTGCCGACTCGAGCGGCAGCGCCGACACGAGCACGAACTCCGACTCGTCGACCCAGCCGACCGACGCCGCGACCGACTCGACGAGCGGCTCCGGCACGACCGACTCCGGCACGAGCGACTCGGACACCGGCGTCTCGCAGGGCAGCACCGGCGGCGCCTCCGACACCACGACGACAGGGTCGTGACCGTGCGCGCCGCCACCGAGTGGGACCTCTGGACCACGACCGCCCGGGTCGTCCTCGACCACCGGGACCGTCGGCACCTCGCTGCCGCGGAGTCCTGCGTCCGGCAGGTCACCTCCGCCGTCGACGCCGCGTGCAGCCGCTTCCGCGACGACTCCGAACTCACCGCATGCGCCGACGACCTGGTGCGTGGCACCGAGGTGTCGTCGCTCCTCGCCGCACTGGTGCACCAGGCCCTCGACGCAGCCCGGCTCTCCGACGGTGACGTCGACCCCACCCTCGGGCGCCGGATGGTGTCCCTTGGGTACGACGCCGCCTTCGCCGACGCCCGGCCGGTCCCGTCGCCCGAGGCCCTGTCTCGTGCACTCGACGACCGTCCGGCATGGCAGCGCATCCTGCTGTCGGGCACGTTCCTGCGCATCCCCGAGGGGGTCTCCCTCGACCTCGGTGCCACGGCGAAGGCCGCTGCCGCCGACATGGCCGCGGCGAGCATCACCGCACGGCTCGGCATCGGTGCGCTGGTGTCCCTCGGCGGTGACGTCGCGACCGCCGGCCCGGATCCGTCCGGCGGCTGGCAGGTGCGGGTGGAGGACCTCGAGGGTGACCCGGTCGACCACGTCCGGATCGCCACGGGGTGGTCCGTGGCCACCTCGAGCACGCAGAAGCGCCGCTGGGAGCAGGACGGCACCGCCCGGCACCACATCCTTGACCCGCGGTGGGGTCTGCCCGCCGAGCCGGTCTGGCGCACGGTGACCGTCGTCGCCCCGTCGTGCACCACCGCCAACACGATGACGACCGCCGCCGTGGTGCGCGGTCGCGCCGCCGCCGAGTGGCTCCGGCAGAGCGGACGCGCCGCCCGGCTCGTCGCCGCCGACGGCACGGTCGTGCGGCTCGGCGGCTGGCCCGACGACCGATCGGCGGTCGCCTGATGGACACCGCGCTCTGGGTGATCGGCCGGGGCACCGGGGTCACCGCCGTCCTGCTCCTCACCCTCACGGTGCTGCTCGGCATCGTCACCAGGGGCGGACGACCGCTGCCCGGACTGCCCCGGTTCGCCGTGCAGCTCGTGCACCGGAACGTCGCCCTCGCCGCCACCGTGTTCGTCGCGGTGCACGTGGGTTCGCTGCTGCTCGACACCGAGGCCGAGCTGCGCCTCCTCGACACGGTCGTGCCGTTCGTCGGCGCCTACCGGTGGTTCTGGCTTGGGCTCGGCACCCTGGCCGTCGACCTGCTCGTCGTGCTCGTCGTCACCGCACTGCTCCGCCGCGCGATCGGCCCGCGGGTCTTCCGCGCAGTGCACTGGGCGGCCTACGCCATGTGGCCGATCGCCCTGGCCCACGCGGTCGGCACGGGGACCGACGGCACCTCCGTGTGGTTCCTCGTACTCGCCGGCATCTGCACCGCGGCGGTCGTCGTCGCCGTCGTCTGGCGCTGCACCGCCCGTGTCACCGAGTTCCGTTCCGCGAAGCTGGAGGTCGTCCGATGACCCTGACCCACCCCCGCACCGTCGTCCCGCCCACCGGCACCCGACGGCTCCTGGCCGCACCCGGTCCGACGCGCATCGACCACGAGGACACCTTCGGCCCGCTCCCGCAGCTCGGCCCGTGGGTGATCGACGAACTCGGCCGCGCCGGCGTCGACGGCCGCGGCGGAGCCGGGTTCCCGCTCGCCCGGAAGCTCGCCGCCGTGACCGCCCGCGGCCGCCGTCGGGGACGGGGTGCGCCCCTCGTGGTCGCGAACGCCGCCGAGGGGGAACCCGCCAGCCGCAAGGACGCCGTCCTGCTCGAGCGCGCACCGCACCTGGTGCTCGACGGCATCGCCGTCGCGGCCGCCGCGATCGGTGCCTCCGAGGCAGTGCTCGCCACGAGTGACCGACTCGCCGGCCCGGTCCGCCGGGCCCTCGCGGAACGCGCCGACCGCGGCACCGACCGCGGCGGCGACCCCGTGCCGATCAGCCTGCGGGTCCTGCCCCACGCCTCCTTCGTCTCCGGCGAGGCCAGCGCCCTCGCCTCGGCCGTCGCCGGTGGCCGGGGTGTGCCCGAGGACCGCGTGGTGCGGCTCGCCGAACGCGGGCCGAGCGGGCGACCGACCCTGGTGTCGAACGTCGAGACCCTCGCTCAGGCAGCACTCGTCGTGCGCTTCGGGGCGGCGTGGGCGCGGGGTGTCGGCAGCCCGAGTGCCCCCGGCACGCGGCTCGTCACGGTGAGCGACGTGACGGACACGACCACCGCGGTGGTGCTGGAGACCGCCGGGGGTGCGCCGCTCGGGGAACTGCTGCGGGCCTCCCGGCTACCCGTGACCGATCCGGCGCAAACGCGCGCCGTACTGGTCGGCGGATGGGGCGGGACGTGGCTGCCGGCCGCGGCCCTCGACACGTCCTTCGACCCCGAGGGACTGGCTCGGTGGGGTGCCGCGCCCGGGGCCGGGGTGCTCGCCGTGCTCGACGACCGGACCTGCCCGATCGCGGTGACGGCCCGGCTGGCGACGGCGCTCGCCGGAGCGTCGGCCGGACGGTGCGGACCGTGCGTGAACGGGCTGCCGCGGATCGCCGACGTCGTCGGGGACCTGGCGTCGGGGCGAGCCGGCGTCGGGAGCGTCGCCTCGGGGCGATCCGCCGGTGACCTGGCAGGCGAGGTGCATCGGGTCGCCGCGCTGGTGGACGGTCGCGGGGCGTGTCACCACCCGGACGGGGTGGCGCGGATGGTGCGGAGCGCGCTCGACGTGTTCCACGACGACGTGCAGGCGCACCTCGGCGGCCGGTGCCTGCTGCAGCGCGGGGGTGCGCGGTGAGCGGGGGCGTCGGCGCGGGTGCGGGTGCGGGCGACGTCGCGCTGCACGTCGACTGGACCCGCTGCCGGGGCCGGGGGCTGTGCACGGAACTGTTCGCCGAGCGGCTCGAGCGCGACGAGTGGGGCTACCCGATCGCCCGGGCCGGCGACCCAGGCGGCCCCGGTGCCCGGACCGGCGACCCGGGCGACCCCGGCACCCCCGGCACCGGCACCCGCGACGTCCCGGTCCGTCCGCACGAGCGGGCCGCTGCGGCCGACGCCGTCGCGATGTGCCCCCTGCAGGCGCTCCGGCTGGTGGAGCGGTGAACGGCCGGAGCCCGGAGCCCGGCCGGCCCAGCGCTCAGTACCAGTGCGGGTTGACGCTCATCTCGTGACCCCACGCCCCGCAGGGTGAGCCGTAGGCGCTCTTGATGTACGCGAGCCCCCAGTCGATCTGCGTGTTCGCGTTGGTGCGCCAGTCGGCTCCGGCGACCGCCATCTTCTCGGCCGGGAGCGACTGCGGGATGCCGTAGGCGCCGCTCGAGGAGTTGAGGGCGTTCGCCCGCCACCCGGACTCCTGCGTCCAGAGCGACACCAGGCACGAGAACTGGTCGGAGCCCCACCCGTACGCCCCGAGCGCGCTCCGCGCGTAGGCCTGTGCGGCCGCGGGGTCCACGGCGACGCCCCCGGTGCTCGGGTAGGACGAGCCGGTGCCGCCGCTGGTCGCGCCGCCGCTGGACGCGCTGCTGCTGGCGTTCGCCGCGTTCGCGTTCGCCGCCGCCTCGGCCGCCGCCGCTGCAGCCCGCTTGCGCTGCTGCTCCGCCTTCTGCGCGGCGACCCGCTGGCCGAGCTCGTACCCGGCCTCCTGCTTCGCGGTGCTGTCCTTGAGCGACGCGAGCTGCGCGTACAGCTCGTCGCTGTGCTGCTCCGTCGACTCGACGGCGGCGTCCGCCGCCTGTTCCGCCGACTTCGCCGCGGCCGAGCGTTCCTCGGCCGCCTGCGCGCGCGTCGCGCGTTCCGTCTCGGCCCGCTCGGCCTGCTCGTGCAGCGACGACGCCGTGCCGGCCGCGACGGACGCCTCGTCCATGACGCCGGCCCAGGTCTCCGACAGCTGGTCGAGCGCGCCGAGCTGGTAGAGCAGCTGGTCCGGGTTCTTCGCGGTCGCGATGCGGGTGGTCATCTGGTTCGTGCTGCCGTCGCGGTACAGGTTCGCGGCCAGTTGGCCGGCCCGCTGCTGGGCCCGGTCCGCGGTCTCGCTCGCGTGCTGCGCCTGGGCCTGGAGGCTCGTGGCGGCCTGGGTGGCCGACGCCAACTCCGCCTCGGCCGCGTCCGCCTTCGACGAGGCCACCAGGGCGGCCTGTGACTTCGCGGCTGCTTCGTCCTGTGCCGACTGCAGTGCGGCCTGCACCTTCTGCACCTCGGCGCGCTTCGCGGTCTCGTTGCCCTTGGCGCGCTGGACGTCCTGCCACGTGGGGTACTCGGTGGCGTTCGCGGGGGCAGCGGTCAGGGCCGGGGCGACGAGCGCGCCGACGACCACGGCGGCCGCGACGAGCACGCCCCGCGAGGGGGTGAAGCGCATGTGGGCAGGCTACCGATGTTCACCATGAGTCCAGCGAGCCGCGCCGCCGACAGCCTGAGGACTGGTAAAGTCCATCGTGTCCGAGGACTCATTCCCCGGACGTCACACACAACACTGCGCAGGCCGGGCACGGAGCTGGTCATCGGTGGTGGCTCGCGGGCCGGAACGGTTTCCCGAGTGCTTCTACTGCTGGCCAGACATGCGTCCGGAACGATCGGCGCGCACGCACCATCGAGTGCCGTCGCCATGGCCTGCCGGAAACACATCAAGGAGGCGCCCTTTTGGAGGGTCCCGAGATCAAGTTCGCCGAAGCCGTCATCGACAACGGCAAGTACGGCAAGCGCACCGTCCGGTTCGAGACCGGTCGGCTCGCACAGCAGGCCCAGGGCGCGGTCGCCGCGTACCTGGACGAGGAAACGATGCTCCTCTCGGCCACCAGCGCCGGCAAGCACCCGCGTGAGGGCTTCGACTTCTTCCCGCTGACCGTCGACGTCGAGGAACGCTCCTACGCCGCCGGCAAGATCCCCGGTTCGTTCTTCCGTCGTGAAGGCCGTCCGTCGACCGAGGCCATCCTCGTCTGCCGTCTCATCGACCGGCCGCTGCGTCCGTCGTTCGTCGACGGCCTCCGCAACGAGGTGCAGATCGTCATCACCGTCCTGAGCATCGCTCCGGACGAGTTCTACGACGCGCTGGCGATCAACGCCGCGTCCGCGTCGACGCAGATCTCCGGTCTGCCGTTCTCCGGCCCGATCGCCGGTGTGCGCCTCGCGCTCATCGGTGACCAGTGGGTCGCGTTCCCGAAGGCCTCGCAGCTCGCCGACGCCGTGTTCGACCTGACCGTCGCCGGTCGTGTCGTCACGGACGAGGCCGGCAACGAGGACGTCGCGATCATGATGGTCGAGGCCGAAGCCACCGAGCACGCCTGGGACCTCATCCAGGGCGGGGCCACCAAGCCCGACGAGGCCATCGTCGCCCAGGGTCTCGAGGCGGCGAAGCCGTTCCTCAAGTCGCTCGTCGACGCGCAGGCCAAGCTCGCCGCGCAGTCGGCCAAGGAGATCCAGGACTTCCCGGTCTTCCCGCCCTACGCGCCCGAGCTCTACTCGGCTGTCGAGGCACTCGCGCTCTCCGAGCTCGGTGACGTCTACAAGATCGCCGCCAAGACCGAGCGTCAGGACGCCGACGACGCGCTCAAGTCGCGCGTCAAGGCCGCCATCGCGGAGCAGGTCACCGCGGGCTCGCTGCCCGAGGTCGCCAACTCGCAGGTCAGCGCCGCGTACAAGTCGGTCACGAAGAAGGTCGTCCGCGGCCGCATCCTGACCGAGCAGATCCGCATGGACGGCCGTGGCCTCGCCGACATCCGTCCGCTCGACGCCGAGGTCGCCGTGATCCCGCGCGTCCACGGTTCGGCGATCTTCCAGCGCGGCGAGACGCAGATCCTCGGCGTCACCACGCTGAACATGCTCAAGATGGAGCAGCAGATCGACTCGCTGTCGCCCGTCACGAAGAAGCGCTACCTGCACCACTACAACTTCCCGCCCTACTCGACCGGTGAGACCGGCCGTGTGGGTTCGCCGAAGCGTCGCGAGATCGGGCACGGCTTCCTCGCCGAGCGCGCCCTCGTGCCGGTGCTGCCGTCGCGCGACGAGTTCCCGTACGCCATCCGTCAGGTCTCCGAGGCGCTCAGCTCCAACGGCTCGACCTCGATGGGTTCCGTCTGCGCCTCGACCCTGTCGCTGCTCAACGCCGGTGTGCCCCTCAAGGCCCCGGTCGCCGGCATCGCGATGGGCTTGGTCTCCGACACCGTCGACGGTCAGACCCGCTACGCGGCCCTGACCGACATCCTCGGCGCGGAAGACGCCCTCGGCGACATGGACTTCAAGGTCGCCGGTACCTCGGAGTTCGTCACCGCGATCCAGCTCGACACCAAGCTCGACGGCATCCCGTCGACGGTGCTCGACGCGGCGCTCAAGCAGGCCAAGGAGGCCCGCTCGGCCATCCTCGGTGTGCTGAACGAGGCCATCGACGCCCCCGACGAGATGGCGGACACCGCTCCTCGCGTCATCTCGGTGCAGATCCCCGTCGACAAGATCGGCGAGCTGATCGGCCCGAAGGGCAAGACGATCAACGGCATCCAGGACACCACCGGTGCCGACATCTCGATCGAGGACAACGGCACCGTCTACATCGGCGCCGTCGACGGTCCGTCGGCCGAGGCCGCTCGTGCCCAGGTCAACGCGATCGCCAACCCGACCAACCCGGAGATCGGGGACCAGTTCCTCGGCACCGTCGTGAAGATCGCCACCTTCGGCGCCTTCGTGTCGCTGCTCCCGGGCCGTGACGGTCTGCTCCACGTCTCCGAGGTGCGCAAGCTCGCCGGTGGCAAGCGTGTCGAGAACGTCGAGGACGTCCTGGGCGTCGGCCAGAAGGTCCTGGTCGAGGTCACCAAGGTGGACGACCGCGGCAAGCTGTCGCTCGCGCCGGTCGTGGCCGACGAGACCGAGGGTGACTCCACCTCGGCCGAGACGGTCCGCGCCCACGCCGAGGACCCGGCCGAGGGCTGATCCTCTCCCGCGTCCTGACGCACGAACGGCCGCCGTCCCCTCCGGGGCGGCGGCCGTTCGCCGTTGCGGGGCGAATGTGCGTGTTGGCCGCGCGTGCTCTCGCGGTCAGCGACACCTCACGGGCACGGCGCCGCGTGAACTGTCGCTGTGCGCGAAAGAACGCCGCGCCGTGCCACGTGCCGGTCAGGCCGCGGGGGTCTCCTGCGTGCCCATGAGCTGCGCGCGCCCGAGCAGGTGCCCGCGGAGCATGAAGCCCACGACCGCGGGGGTCGCGTCGGCCGGGACCTCGAGCACGGGGACGTCGAGGGCGCTCAGCGTGAAGAAGTAGCGGTGCACACCGTGGCCCGCGGGCGGAGCGGCCCCGAGGAACGTGTCCGTGCCGAACTCGTTACGGCGGCGGAGCGCCTCGGCGGGCAGCAGGGCGTCGTCGGTGCCGGCGCCTGCGGGGAGCGAGGTCGCCGAGCCCGGGATGTCCGTCAGGCTCCAGTGCCAGAAGCCGGAGCCGGTCGGGGCATCGGGGTCGTAGACGGTCAGGACGAAGCTCTTCGTGCCCTCGGGTGCGTCCGACCACTCGAGTGCGGGGGAGCGGTCCTCACCGCCGACGTCGGAGCCGCGTGCCGAGGTGGGCAGCTCGCCTCCGTCGGTGAAGTCGGGGCTCGTCAGGGTGAAGGACGGGACGTCGGGCAGGTTCCAGTTGGGGTCGTTGGCCATGCCCCAAGCCAACACCCGCCGGCTCGGGCTGCGCTCGGTGCGCGCGCGGGGCTGTGGGAGTTCGCACGCGACGGCCTGGAGGCACGGTGCGGGCCCGCCACGGGCCTCCCGTCCGATGGCGGTCGCCTCGACCGCCCCGCCGGAGCGACAGATCCGGCGACAGCCGGGCGTCAGCCCGCGAGTACTCGGTCGACCACGCGGTTGAGCGCAGCGGTGGCGGCGATCGCGTCACCGGCGTACGCGCCGGCCATCGCACCGTCACGCGCGAGCATGAGCTCGTCCGCGCCGTCGCCGGGCAGGGGGTGTCCGGCCTCCTGCAGCAGGGTCGCGAGTCGCTCGGTGTACCAGTCGCGGTGCACGGCGACGACCTGGCGGACAGGATCGCGCGGGTCGTGGTACTCGGCGGCGGCGTGCAGGAACGCACAGCCGCGGAACGCCGGGTCGTTGACGTCGTCGGCCAGTGCGGCGACCCACGCGCGGACGGCCCGGTCGGGGGAGCCGGCGTCGGCGATCAGCTGCTCCATCCGCTCCTGCACGCGCTCGTGCTGGGTGCGGATGTAGGCGAGGATCAGGTTGTCCTTCGACCCGTAGTGCTTGTAGAACGTCGCCTTCGTGACGCTCGCCTCGGAGATGAGGCGGTCGACGCCGACGCTGTGGATGCCCTCTTCGTAGAAGAGCCGCGTGGCGGTCTCGAGGACACGGACCTTCGCGCCGCCGGAGCGGGGAGTCGGGGGGACGCTCGACCCGTCCGGCGACGCGAGGTTCGTGCTCGGGCCGGGGAGACGCTGGACGGCCGGTTGGGGGGAATCGACCGTCACAGCGTGTACTCCTCGGACTCATCGGCTCCGCGACCGGAGTGGGGGGACTCGGTGGTCGCGCAGGACTGATGTCCCGAGCCGCCGGATCGGAACTTAGGGGGGCTTTCGATCCGGCGTGACCAACAGTAGCACAAGGAGGACAGACAGACGAGTCGGTCTGTCCACATTTTCTGTACCCCACTTCGAGTGGCACGCGACCGAGACCGGGAAACTGGGCGGGAGGCATCGACGGATCAGTAGGCTCGTCTGCGATGAACCAGCCAGTGCCACTGCCGCTCGGGGCCCCGGACACGTCGTTCCTGACGTCCGGCGGGGCCTTCGTCCGTCGCACCGTGCTGCCCTCGGGTGTCCGTGTGCTGACCGAGGCGGTGCCGGGCGCCGCGTCGACGAGCATCGGGTTCTGGGTCGGCGTCGGTTCGCGTGACGAGCGCGACGGGCAGTTCGGGTCGACCCACTTCCTCGAACACCTGCTCTTCAAGGGCACCGAGACCCGATCGGCGCTCGACATCGCCATCGCGTTCGACTCGGTCGGCGGTGAGCACAACGCTGCGACCGCCAAGGAGTACACCTGCTACTACGCACGGGTCCGGGACACCGACGTCCCGATGGCCGTGAACGTCATCGGTGACATGGTCACCGGCTCGGTGCTCGAACCGGACGCCTTCGCCGTGGAGCGCGGGGTCATCCTCGAAGAACTCGCGATGGCCGCCGACGACCCGGCCGACGTCGCGGGCGAGGCGTTCTTCGCCGCGGCCTTCGGCGGTCACCCCCTCGGCCGTCCCATCGGCGGGACCCCGGACAGCATCCGTGCGGTCCAGCGCGACGAGGTGCTGGCCCACTACCGCGAGCACTACGCACCGAACGGCATCGTGGTGACCGCCGCCGGGGCCGTCGACCACGACCGGTTCTGCGAACTCGTCGCCGGCGTCTTCCACGATGCCCCCGACGCCGAGCCGCTGCCGCGCCGCACGCCCGAGACCGTGGCCGACCCGGTCGAGGCGAAGCTGTCCGTGGTGCACCGCCCGACCGAGCAGGTCAGCATGCTCCGCGGCTCGCAGGGCCTCGACCTGCGCGACGACCGCCGTCCCTCGCTCAGCGTCCTGAACGCCGTGCTCGGTGGTGGCATGAGCTCGCGCCTGTTCCAAGAAGTGCGCGAGCGCCGCGGTCTGGCCTACGCGGTGTCGTCGTTCGCCCCCGCGTACCTGGACAACGGCGCCTTCGGTGTCTACGCCGGGTGCGCGCCGGACAACGTCGCCGGAGTCATCGACATCGTCGACGCCGAGTTCCGCCGGATGGTCGACCACGGCATCACCGACGACGAGCTCCGACGTGCCAAGGGCCAGATCGAGGGCGCGCTGACGCTCTCGCTCGAGGACTCCGACGCCCGCATGACCCGGCTCGGCCGTTCCGAGCTCGGCACCGGCGAGTACACCGACCTGTCGACGGCGCTCGAGCGTGTCGACGGTGTCACGACCGACGGCGTGCTCGAACTCGCGCGCGACCTGCTGACCCGGCCGACGATCACCTCGGTCGTCGGTGCCGTGCAGCAGGACGAACTCGCCGCGGCCATCGGGATCGGCAGCTGAGCACGGACATGTCGCACTACCTGTACCTCGTCCGGCACGGCGAACACCAGGACGCCGAACACGGCCTGCGGGACGGCAAGCTCTCCGAACGCGGCAAGCGCCAGGCGACCCTGATCGCGGACCGTCTCGGCGGCGTGCCCTTCGACGGCGTGTACCACTCGCCGCTCGAGGCCCCGAGCGAGACCGCCGCGTTCCTGTCGCAGCGCCTGCCGTCGATCCAGCCCGAGCCCTCCACCCTGCTGTTCGACTGCATCCCCTCGGGCCCGACCCCGGACATGCCGCACGCCTACCAGGGCTGGTACGGCGGCATCACCGAAGAGGAGATCGTCGCCGGGCAGGCCCAGATGGGCGACGCCGTGTCGGAGTGGTTCACCCCGGCGCGCGAGGACCGGCACGACCTGCTGATCACCCACAACGCCGTGATCGGCTGGTTCGTGCGTGAGGCGTTCCAGGCCCCCGAGTGGCGCTGGATGGGCACGAACGTCGCCCACACCGCGCTCACGATCATCCGGATCCGGTCGGCGAAGCCCGCCGAGGTCGTCACCCTGAACGACCTGGCCCACCTGCCGGTGGAGCTGCGCACCGGTCTCCCGGTCGACCAGCCCGTCTAGCGGCTGCCCGTCCGGTCCGCGGCGGCGGGGCGGACGGGAGGCCCGTGGCGGCTCAGACGATCGGCTTGCGGTACCAGGCGGTGGCGTTCGGGTTGTCGTTGAACGGCTCGACCCGCCGGTACCCGCGGCCGCGGTACATCGCGCCCGCCGCCACGAGCGAGTCGTTCGTGTCGAGGACGATGCTCGTCGCACCCAGGTCGGCCCCGGCCCGCTCGAGCAGGTCCATCACGGCCGTCGCCACGCCCGTGCCGCGCCCGGCCGGCGCCACGAAGACGTGCTTGACCTCGAACCGGACGTCGACGGCGCCGGTCGCGTCGACCCCGTCCGCGATCCGACGGAGGCCGCCGCAGCCGACCGCGACGCCGTCGTCGTACGCCACGGCGAACACCCCGTTCGGCGGCGTGAACTCGGCTGCGGGGGTGCGCTTCCGCGAGTACGTGCCCTGCGCGCTCGGGAACGTCGCCTCGCGCTCGTCCAGGTACGCATCGAGCAGCGCGTCGACCTCGGGCAGATCGGCCGGCACGGTCCTGACCTCGACTGACATGCGTCGATCCTAGGATGGACCGCATGGTCACTCCCGTCGCCGTCGTCGGCGCCACCGGTCGTCTCGGGGGCCTCGTGGCGTCCGTCGTCGAGGAACTCCCGGAGTTCGCGCTCGTCGCCCGCCTGTCGTCGAAGGACGGCGCGCACGAGGCGCCGCCGTCGGTCTTCGGCGGCGCGGCCCTGGTGGTCGACGTGACGGTGCCGTCGCTCAGCCCGGCGATCGTGGAGAACGCGCTCTCGAGCGGCGCGAACGTGCTCGTCGGCACCTCCGGCTGGTCGCTCGACCGGCTCGCCAAGCTCCGCACCGGGCTGCAGGAACGCCCGGACCAGGGGGTGCTCGTGGTCCCGAACTTCTCGATCGGCTCCGTGCTCGGCACGCACCTGGCGACGATCGCGGCCCCGTGGTTCCCCGCCGCCGAGATCGTCGAGACCCACCACGCCGGCAAGATCGACTCGCCCTCGGGCACCGCGGTGCGCACCGCCGAGCTGATGGCCGACGCCCGGCGCGAGGTCGGCCCCGTGGACGCCCCGCACGTCGACCAGCGCGCCCGCGGCCAGCAGGTCGCCAGCGTGCCCATCCACTCGCTCCGGCTCCCCGGGGTGAAGGCCGTGCAGGACGTCGTGCTGAGCGGCCCCGGCGAGACGCTGACGATCCGGCACGACACCAACGACGACGTCGCCTACGTCGCGGGCATCCGTGCGGCGCTGGCGAACGTGGTGTCGGCGCGGGGCCTCACCGTGGGCCTCGGCAGCGTCCTCGGCATCGGCTGACCGCCGTGGGTCGGATGGAGCGGGCCGGACGCACGATCCGCTCGCCGTTCTGGGGTGCGGCGCTGATGGCGGTGCTGCTCGCCCTGTACATCGTGCTCGTCGGGCAGCGCGCCGTCGCCTTCATCGCGACCGGGATCCCGATCGGCATCGGCATCGGCGTCGCGCTGTTCGTCGTCGCCGCGATCGGGGCGATGCTGCTCGTGCTCGAGTTCCGTTTCGGCATCCGCATCACCCGGCTCGGTGCACGCCTCGAGGCCGAGGGCGGCACCCCGGACGACGTCGTCCCGGTGCGGCCCTCCGGTCGACCGATCCGCGACGCCGCCGACGAGCTGTTCCCGCGGTACCGCGACGCGGTCGAGCAGGACCCGGGCGACTGGCGTGCCTGGTACCGGCTCGGTGTGGTCTACGACGCCGCCGGTGACCGCAAGCGTGCACGATCGGCGATGCGCACCGCCCTGGCGCGCGCCGCCGACCGCTGACCCCGGGGTCGGCGTCGGATCAGAAGACGGCGTCGATCGCGTCCGCCGCCTGCGTGTACCGGAACGTGTAGCCGGACTCGAGCAGCTTCGTCGGGACCATCCGCTGGCTCGACAGGAGCATGTCGTCGGCGGCGTCGCGCAGCGCCAGGCGCAGGGCGAACTCGGGGATCCGGAACAGGTACGGGCGGTGCAAGACCTCGGCGACGTGCTTCGTGATGCGGTCGGCGACGACGGGCTCAGGACCCGCCAGGTTCACCGGGCCGGAGACGTCCGGGGCCGCGGTCGCCAGGTGCACGATCGCGCCCACCTCGTCCTCGAGCGCGATCCACGGCCAGTGCTGGCCACCGGTGCCCAGCCGGCTGCCGACGCCGAGCTTGGTCAGCGGGACGAGCGGCGCGAGTGCACCGCCGCCCTTGCCGATGACGATGCCGGTACGGAGCGTGACGACGCGCACCCCGGCGGGAGCGGCGTTCGCGGCGGCCTCCCACGCGGTGCAGACGTCGGCGAGGAAGCCCGTGCCCGGGGCGGCGTCGTCCTGCAGCACGTCGGCGGGGCGGTCGCCGTAGACGCCCGAGGCCGAGCCCGACAGGAACAGCGCCGGGGGAGTGGCGGCGTGCCGCATCGCCTCGACCAGGGTGTCGGTGGCGTCGATGCGCGAGCTGCGGATCTCCTTGCGGTAGGCGTCCGTCCACGGCAGCTTGCCGATGTTCGCGCCGGCCAGGTTGATCACCACGTCGGCGCCGTCGAGGATCGCCGGGTCGAGCGGACGCCGCCCCGGCGCCCAGCGGAACTCGGTCGCGGTGCGCGCTTCGCGGCGGACGAGCGTGGTGACGTGGTGCCCCGCCTCGCGCAGGGCGCGGACGAGGGGCGTCCCGATGAACCCGGACGAGCCGGCCACCAGGATCGAGAGCGGTTGTTCCGTCGTGTCGGGCATGCCCGCAACGCTACTCACACCGACGTAGGCTTCTGTGTGTGACCGACAGCGAGACCGTACAGCCCGACGCCTCCGTCCCGACCCCCTACGAAGACCTGCTCCGCCGGGTCCTGACCGAGGGTTCGCCGAAGGGCGACCGCACCGGCACCGGCACCCGCAGCCTGTTCGGTGCGCAGCTCCGCTACGACCTGTCGAAGGGGTTCCCCCTCGTCAGCACGAAGCGCGTGCACTTCAAGTCGGTCGCGTACGAGCTCCTCTGGTTCCTGCGCGGCGAGGGCAACGCGACCTGGCTGCAGGAGCACGGTGTCCGGATCTGGAACGAGTGGGCGGACGCCGACGGCGACCTCGGCCCGGTGTACGGCGTCCAGTGGCGCTCGTGGCCCACCCCCTCGGGTGAGCACGTCGACCAGATCGCCCAGGTCATCGAGCAGATCACGACCAACCCGGACAGCCGCCGGCTCATCGTCTCGGCGTGGAACGTCGCCGACGTGCCGGACATGGCGCTCGCCCCGTGCCACGCGTTCTTCCAGTTCTCCGTGAACGACGGCAAGCTCTCGTGCCAGCTCTACCAGCGGAGCGCCGACATGTTCCTCGGCGTCCCGTTCAACATCGCCTCGTACGCGCTGCTGACCCACATGATCGCGGCGCAGACCGGGCTCGAGGTCGGCGACTTCGTCTGGACCGGCGGCGACTGCCACATCTACGACAATCACGTCGAACAGGTCGAGGAGCAGCTGTCCCGCACGGCGTACCCGATGCCGACGCTCGAGCTCGCACCGCGCGACTCGATCGACGACTACGAGTACGAGGACTTCACCGTCGTCGGCTACGAGCACCACCCGGCGATCAAGGCTGCGGTCGCCGTCTGATGATCGGCATGGTCTGGGCCCGCTCGACCACCGGTGTCATCGGTGCCGACGGCGGCATGCCCTGGCACGTGCCCGAGGACCTGGCGCATTTCAAGCAGGTCACCGGCGACGCGACCGTGCTGATGGGCCGACGCACCTGGGAGTCCCTGCCCGAGCGCTTCCGGCCGCTGCCCGGTCGCCGCAACGTCGTGCTCACGCGTGACGCGACGTGGACGGCCGACGGCGCCGAGGTCGTGCACGACCTGCAGGCCGCCCTCGACACCGACGAGACCGTCTGGGTCATCGGCGGCGGCCAGGTGTACGACGCCGCACTCGACGCGGCCGACCACGTCTCCGAGACCCTGATCGACGTCGACGTGGCGGGGGACACCGTCGCACCCACGCTCGGCGAGGCTGCCGGCTGGACGCTCGCCGACGAGGGCCCCTGGCAGGAGTCCCGCACGGGCACCCGCTACCGGTTCCTGGAGTGGCAGCGCCGCGCCTGAGTGCCCGGTGTCGGCGGGCGTGACCGGCGGGACGGACGTGATCCGGGCCTCCCGGCCGCGCCGCAGGCGGTCCACCGTCCACACGGACGGCGGTCCTCGCGCGCATCCCCGGTACGCTGGTGCCCGTGTCCCCGCGTGAGAATCCCTTCGGTCAGGTCCTCGTCGCCCTCGTGACCCCGTTCACGGCCGACGGCGAGGTCGACTGGCCCGGCGTCGAGCAGCACATCGACGACTGCATCACCGCCGGCGCCGACGGCATCGTCGTCACCGGCACGACCGGCGAGACGTCGACGCTGACCGACCCGGAGAAGCTCCGTCTGGTCGAGGTCGGCAAGTCCGTCGCCGCCGGCCGCGCGAAGATCATCACGGGCGGTGGCTCGAACGAGACCGCGCACGCGATCCACCTGTACAAGCAGAGCGAGAAGGCCGGCGCGGACGGCGTGATGATCGTCACGCCGTACTACAACAAGCCGACGCAGTCGGGTGTCCTCACCCACTTCCGGATGATCGCGGACGCCACCGACCTGCCGGTGATCCTGTACGACATCCCGGGCCGCACCGGCATCCCGATCACGTACGACACGATCCTGCGTGCGTCGAAGCACCCGAACATCCTCGCCGTGAAGGACGCCAAGGGCGACTTCGCCGAGGTCTCGCGGGTGCTGAACAACACCGACCTCATGTACTTCTCCGGCGACGACACGAACGTGCTCCCGCACCTGTCGATCGGCGCCACCGGCCTGATCGGCGTGACCGCGAACATCACGAGCGCGCCGTACCGCACGATCGTCGACGCCGTGAACCGGGGCGACCTGGCCACCGCGACGGCCGAGCACAAGCGACTCGAGCCGCTCGTCCGCGCCGTGATGACGCACGTTCCCGGTACCGTGGCCGCGAAGTACATCCTGCACGGGCTCGGCCGCATCGGCAGCCCGCGCGTCCGACTGCCGCTCGTCGGCCCCGAGGACTCCGAGGCGTACGCCATCGAGACCTCCCTCGAAGCCGTGCGCGACGTGCCCGGCGCCGACTTCTCGAACTTCCGCCCCGACCGCAACGCGGCGGCCGGCGGTGCACTACCGAAGGTGCCAGGCACCACCCGCTAGCGAACACCGCGGCGCGCAGCACGCGCGTCGCCCGAATCCGTAGGACCGAATGCCCACACAGATCTCCGAACCGCAGCCGCTCGAAGCCGGCACCCTCCGCGTCGTCCCCATCGGGGGCCTCGGCGAGATCGGTCGCAACATGACCGTCTACGAGTACGAGGGCAAGCTGCTCATCGTCGACGCCGGCGTGCTGTTCCCCGAGGAGCACCAGCCCGGCGTCGACCTGATCCTGCCGGACTTCTCGCCGATCCGGGACCGCCTCGACGACGTCCTCGGTGTCGTGCTCACGCACGGCCACGAAGACCACATCGGCGCCGTCCCGTACCTGCTCAAGCTCCGCGACGACATCCCGCTGATCGGCTCCACGCTGACCCTCGCGCTGGTCGAGGCGAAGCTCAAGGAACACCGGATCAAGCCGTACACGCTCGTCGTGGCCGAGGACCAGACCGAGCAGATCGGCCCGTTCCACCTCGAGTTCGTCGCCGTGAACCACTCCATCCCGGACGCCCTTGCCGTCGCGATCACGACCCCCGCCGGTCGTGTGCTGCACACGGGTGACTTCAAGATGGACCAGCTCCCGCTGGACGACCGCATCACGGACCTCCGTGCGTTCGCCCGTCTGGGCGAGGCCGGCGTGGACCTGTTCCTGCCGGACTCCACGAACGCCGACGTGCCGGGCTTCACCGCTCCGGAGCGCGACATCGGCCCGGTGCTCGAGAACATCATCATGCGCGCCCGCAAGAAGGTCGTCGTGGCGAGCTTCTCGTCGCACGTGCACCGCGTGCAGCAGGTCCTCGACGCCGCCGCGGCCGCGAACCGCAAGGTCGCGTTCATGGGGCGCTCGATGATCCGCAACATGACGATCGCCGCCGACCTCGGGTACCTGCGGGTGCCGGAGAACGTGCTCATCGACACGAAGAAGGCGAAGAACGTCCCCGACGACCAGATCGTCTACATGTCGACCGGGTCGCAGGGTGAGCCGATGGCCGTCCTGGCCCGCATGGCGAACCTCGAGCACCAGATCGAGATCGGCGAGGGCGACACCGTCATCCTCGCGTCGTCGCTCATCCCGGGCAACGAGAACGCGGTGTACCGCGTCATCGACGGGCTGACCAAGCTCGGCGCGAAGGTCGTGCACAAGGGCAACGCGAAGGTGCACGTCTCCGGACACGCCTCCGCCGGCGAGCTGCTCTACTGCTACAACATCCTGCGGCCGCGCAACGTGCTCCCCGTCCACGGCGAGCACCGCCACCTGTACGCGAACGCCGACCTGGCGATCCAGACGGGCGTCCCGCCGCGCAACGTGATCCTCGGGCAGGACGGCATCGTCGTCGACCTGAAGGACGGCGTCGCGACGGTCGCCGGTCAGCTCGACATCGGCTACGTCTACGTCGACGGCTCCACCGTCGGCGAGATCACCGACGCCGACCTGAAGGACCGCCGCGTCCTGGCGGAAGAGGGCTTCATCTCGATCTTCTGCGCGGTGGACTTCACCACCGGGCAGTGCGTGATCGGCCCGGAGATCCAGTCGCGTGGCTTCGCCGAGGACGACTCCGTGTTCGACGACGTCCGCCCGCAGATCGCCAAGGCGATCTCCGAGGCTGCCGCGAACGGCACGCGCGACTCGCACGCCTTCGCGCAGGTCGTCCGTCGCACGGTCGGTCGCTGGGTGAACACGAAGCACCGTCGTCGTCCGATGATCGTCCCGGTGGTCATCGAGGCGTAGCGTCAGGCCCCGCCCTGGAGGCCCGTCCAACGTCCGTCACGGGCGCTGCGGCGGGCCTTCCTGCGTTTGTCCTGAGCGGGCGTTAGGGTTCTGCCCATGGCCGGAGGCACCAAGTCGACCACGCGCTCGCGCGCGTCCACGTCGTCCCGTGGCAACGGGACGCGCGGTTCGTCGCGCACCCAGGCCACGACGAAGAAGCTGCCGCAGGCTGCGCCCACGCCGGTGTTCCGCGAGCAGAACCCGCTCGTGACCTTCTGGCTCGCGATGGCGCACGGCGTCGGCGCGATGTTCCGGCTGCTCGGCAAGGAGACCCTCGAGAAGGACCAGCGGCGCGACGGGTTCCCGTTCCTGCTGTTCCTGCTGGCCATCGCCGGCGGGATCGTGGAGTGGCTCAACCCGACGAACAGCGTCTCCGTCGCACTCGACGCGTACACGTTCGGTGGGCTGTTCGGCCGCCTGGCGTTCGCTCTGCCCGTCATCATGATCGTGTTCGCCGGGTGGCTGTTCCGGCACCCGGCCTCGGTGCACGACAACACCCGGATCGGCATCGGCCTGGGCATCCTGATCGTGTCGATCGCCTCGCTCTGCCACGTCTTCGGTGGCCGACCGAGCGCGGCCGACGGCATGCCCGCGCTGGCCGCCGCCGGTGGGGTGCTGGGCTGGGTGGTCATCGGCTGGCTCGTCACGATCGCGACCGCCTGGGTGGCGGTCCCCGTGGCGATCGTGCTGCTCGTGCTCTCGCTCTTCATCATCACCAAGACGCCGCCGAACAAGCTCGGGCGACGCCTGCACGAGCTCTACGCCTACCTGTTCGGCGCCCCGGCCCCCGCAGCAGAACCCGAGGCCGACGCCGCCGCCGTGGCGGAGCCCGCCGCCCGCGCCCGCACGTCGAAGCGCGGCAAGAAGGGCGACACCGACTTCCAGCTGTTCGACGACCTCGGGTTCGGTGACGAGCAGGCCGCTGCCGACGCCGAAGCCGGTGGGGACAACGTGCCGTGGTGGCGCCGGAACAAGTCCGGGCGCGAAGAGGACCCGGCGTACGACAGCCCGGTGCTGCCGCCGGCCACCGGGGTCGCCCCGGCTGCCGCTGCCGTCGCACCGCCTGCGCCCGTCGTGCCCGCTTCCCCCGCCGTGAGCCCGAACGCCGGTGCCGCCGCCGGGCTCGTCGACCTCACGCCGGCCGAGCCCGCGTCGGTCAACCTCAACGACTCCGTCGAGCAGGACCTGCAGGACGCCGAGCAGGCGCTCCGCGCGTTCGGCACCGACGTCCCCGCGCGGCCGGAGCCGACGGCCGACATCCGTCCCGCGGTGCCCGAGGTGCTGTCCGAGCCCGAGATCGTCGACGAGCGCGAGGACATCGACGCGGCCGCCGAGCTGAGCGCGGCCGCCGCCGGTTCCGACGACGATCCGTCGAAGCCCTACCGACTGCCCGCCGCCACGACGCTGAGCTCCGGAACACCCTCGGTGGCGCGGAGCCAGGCGAACGACGACATCGTCGCCGCGATCACCGGGGTGCTCACCGAGTTCAAGGTCGACGCGAAGGTCACCGGGTTCTCCCGCGGGCCGACGGTGACCCGGTACGAGATCGAGCTCGGCCCCGGCGTCAAGGTCGAGCGCGTCACGGCCCTGTCGAAGAACCTGTCGTACGCGGTCGCCTCGAACGAAGTCCGCATCCTGTCGCCGATCCCGGGCAAGAGCGCCATCGGCGTCGAGATCCCGAACACCGACCGCGAGATCGTCTCGCTCGGTGACGTGCTGCGCTCGAACGCCGCCCGCAAGTCGAAGCACCCGATGACGATCGGCGTCGGCAAGGACGTCGAGGGCGGCTTCGTCGTCGCGAACCTGGCGAAGATGCCACACCTGCTCGTCGCCGGCTCCACCGGTTCCGGCAAGTCGGTGTTCATCAACTCGATGATCACGTCGCTGCTGATGCGCGCGAAGCCGTCCGAGGTCCGCATGGTCCTGGTCGACCCGAAGCGCGTCGAGCTCTCCATCTACGCCGGTGTCCCGCACCTCATCACGCCCATCATCACGAACCCGAAGAAGGCGGCCGAAGCGCTGCAGTGGGTCGTGAAGGAGATGGACATGCGGTACGACGACCTGGCGTCGTTCGGGTTCCGCCACGTCGACGACTTCAACAAGGCGATCGAGAACAACGAGATCGTCCTGCCGGCGGGCAGCGAGCGGAAGCTCAAGCCGTACCCGTACCTGCTCGTCGTCGTCGACGAGCTCGCCGACCTCATGCTCGTGGCGCCGCGTGACGTCGAGGAGTCGATCGTCCGCATCACCCAGCTCGCCCGTGCCGCCGGTATCCACCTGGTGCTCGCGACGCAGCGCCCCTCGGTCGACGTCATCACGGGCCTGATCAAGGCGAACGTTCCGTCGCGCATCGCCTTCGCGGTGACGAGCGTCACGGACTCCCGCGTCATCCTCGACCAGCCCGGCGCCGACAAGCTCATCGGTCAGGGCGACGCGCTCTTCCTGCCGATGGGCTCGTCCAAGTCGCTCCGCGTGCAGGGGGCCTGGGTGCAGGAGGGCGAGGTCGCCGAGGTCGTCCAGCACGTCACGCGGCAGGCGCAGCCCGAGTACCGCCAGGACGTCCAGGCCGTGGTCGAGCGCAAGGAGATCGACGCCGACATCGGAGACGACCTCGAACTGCTGCTCGCGGCCGTCGAGCAGGTCGTGTCGACCCAGTTCGGTTCGACGTCGATGCTGCAGCGGAAGCTCCGCGTCGGCTTCGCCAAGGCCGGTCGTCTGATGGACCTGATGGAGTCGCGCGACATCGTCGGGCCGTCCGAGGGTTCGAAGGCCCGCGACGTCCTGGTGACCGCCGACCAGCTGCCCGCGGTGCTCGCGAAGCTCCGCGGCGAGGAGCCGCCCGCCGCGGCCGCTCCGGCAGCGCCGGCCCCGACGCCGTCCGGCGACGGTGACCGCTACGGAGCAGACCCCGTCGGGGACATGACCCGCGGGTACGATGAAGTCCACGACGAGCCCGATGAGGACGCGTGGGGACTGACGGGCAGGGAGTGACGGCGATGACCGCCTCGGACAGCACGAACACCACGCACGGCGCACGGTTCCCGTGGCGCGGGCGGCTGCTGCGCAAGGGCCCCGGCCCGGCGTCGACCGCGAACGTCGCGAACATCATCACGGTGGTGCGCATCCTGATGGCGCCGCTGTTCTTCGTCCTGCTGCTCGCCGACGCCGGCAACGACGGACCCCTGCGCATCTGGGCAGCGGTCGTCTTCGTCGTGGCGATCGTCACGGACAGCGCCGACGGCATCATCGCCCGTCGGCAGAACCTGGTCACGGACTTCGGCAAGCTCGTCGACCCGATCGCCGACAAGGTGCTCATCGGTGGTGCGCTCGTCGCGCTGTCGATCCTGGCCGAGCTGCCCTGGTACGTCACCGTGCTGATCATGGTGCGCGAGATCGGCATCACGGTCTTCCGGTTCGCGGTGCTCTCCGACCGGGTGATCCCGGCCAGCCGCGGCGGCAAGATCAAGACCGTGCTGCAGGCGGTCGCCCTGACCGCGGCGCTGTTCCCGTGGTGGAACCTGGTCGGCGACTGGGCGCACTGGGTCAACGGCATCCTGATGACGGGCGCGTTCCTGGCAACCATCCTGAGCGGGATCGACTACCTCTGGCAGGCATGGAAGCACAACCGCACCACCGCATGACCGGACCCGACCGCTCGACGCAGGCCGCGCCTCCCGTCCCGGTCGCACCGGGACTCATCGCCGAACTGACGGCGCGGGGCGAGACCCTCGCCGTGGCGGAGTCGCTGACCGGCGGCCTCGTGGTCGCGACCCTCGTCGACGTGCCGGGTGCGAGCGCCGTCGTCCGCGGCGGCGTCGTGGCCTACGCGACGCCCGTGAAGCACTCGGTGCTCGGGGTCTCGGCGGAGCTGCTCGAGGCCGAGGGCGCCGTGCACCCCGAGGTCGCCCGGCAGATGGCCGCCGGTGTCCGGTTCGCGCTGTCCGTCGACGGGGAACCGGCGACATGGGGGATCAGCACGACGGGCGTCGCCGGCCCGGATCCGCAGGACGGCAAGCCCGTCGGCACCGTGTACGTGGGGATCGCCTCCGCCGCGGGGGCTGAGGCCTTCGAGCTGCACCTCGACGGTGACCGAGGGGCAATCCGGCACGCCGCCGTCTCCGAACTCCTTGCACGGATGTCGTCCGAGGTCCGGGGCCGGGAATAGGTCCCGTTTCCACTGGGTTACATCTCACGAAATCTCCAGCAGTACGGCAGCCAGCCTGGCTAACATGCTGCAACCGGCAACGCTATTGTTGCTGAACCCGAACTCGATCCACCGGACCGAGCGGGCGCGGAGACGACAGAGAGGAGGAGTTCTCATGGTTCTCGTTCGTCAGGAAATCGGCGATGTGCTCCGGGACTTCCGCTTGCAGAAGGGCCGGACCCTCCGTCAGGTCGCGTCCAAGGCCAGTGTCGCGCTCGGGTACCTCAGTGAGGTCGAGCGCGGGCAGAAGGAAGCCAGCTCGGAGATCCTCGCGTCCGTCGCGGATGCTCTGGACACGCCCATCTCGACCATCATGCGCGAAGTGGGCGACCGCCTCGCGATCGTCGAGGGGCTGACCCCCGTCCCCGACACGCTCCCGGACGACCTCGTCGCCGAGTTCGACAACGACCTCGCGGTGCGCTGAGCGCATCGCACCGAACGCCCTCGCCGGTCCTTCCCGGCGGGGGCGTTCTGCGTTCCGGCCCGCGAGCACGCGCCTAGGCTGGTCGGATGCGCGTGAGTGAGTTCTGGCGAGCCGTCGACCAGGTGTTCGGTGAGGCCTACGGTTCCGTGGTCACCCGTGACGTCGTGCTCGAAGGGCTCGGCGGTCGCTCCGCCGTGGACGCCCTCGCCGCCGGCATCGACGCCCGCCGGGTGTGGGACGCGCTGTGCGACTCGCAGGACGTCCCGATGGACCGTCGGCACGGCAAGGGCCTGGCCGAACCCCAGGACTGAGCCGGTTCCGCGGGGCCGAGCACCCGAAACTGTGTTCGGCGTGTTGCTCGAACGCGTGTTCGATCGGTGGTAGCTTCCTCCACAGCGGCGTCGCCCGGGTGTTCCATCCACAGATCGCGTGACCGTCGGCAGTGATGTCGGTGGCTCGCCATAGGTTGATGGACATCGGGAACAGCCCGAAGCCTTGTCGCAGAACCATCGGCCTTGCACCATCGGCCGGCGTGGACGCGACAGCCTACAGGCGGCCGAACACGAGCACGAAGGAGCACCCCATGCCATCACCGGCAGACCGCGAGAAGGCCCTCGAGACCGCACTCGCACAGATCGACAGGCAGTTCGGCAAGGGTGCGATCATGCGCCTCGGTTCGGACGAACGCGCCCCCGTCAACGTCATCCAGACCGGGTCGGTGGCGCTGGACGTCGCGCTCGGCATCGGTGGCCTGCCCCGTGGCCGCATCGTCGAGATCTACGGCCCGGAGTCGTCGGGTAAGACGACCCTCACCATCCACGCCATCGCCAACGCCCAGCGCGCCGGTGGCATCGCGGCCTTCATCGACGCCGAGCACGCGCTCGACCCCGAGTACGCCAAGAAGCTCGGTGTCGACATCGACGCCCTGCTCGTGTCGCAGCCCGACACCGCCGAGCAGGCGCTCGAGATCGCGGACATGCTGGTCCGCTCCGGCTCCATCGACCTCATCGTCATCGACTCCGTCGCGGCCCTCGTGCCCCGTGCCGAGATCGAGGGCGAGATGGGCGACTCGCACGTCGGTCTGCAGGCCCGCCTCATGTCCCAGGCCCTGCGAAAGCTCGCCGGTGGCCTGAACCAGACGCAGACCACGATGATCTTCATCAACCAGCTGCGCGAGAAGATCGGCGTGTTCTTCGGTTCACCGGAGACCACCTCGGGCGGTAAGGCGCTGAAGTTCTACGCGTCCGTCCGCCTCGACATCCGTCGCATCGAGACGCTCAAGAGCGGCACCGACGCGGTGGGCAACCGCACACGCGTCAAGGTCGTCAAGAACAAGATGGCGCCGCCCTTCAAGCAGGCCGAGTTCGACATCCTGTACGGCGTCGGCATCTCGCGCGAAGGCTCGCTGCTCGACTTCGGTGTCGACCACGGCATCGTCAAGAAGTCGGGTGCCTGGTACACCTACGACGGCGACCAGCTCGGGCAGGGCAAGGAGAACTCGCGTTCCTTCCTCATCCAGAACCCCGAGATCGCTGCCGACATCGAAGGCAAGATCCTCGCCAAGCTCGGCGTCGGCGGCGCCAAGGCCGAAGATGCCCCGGTCGAGTCGATCGCGCCGAAGCTCGCGGAGCGCAAGGGCGCGTGAGCACCGACCACGACGACGACGGCCTCGCACCGGTCACCGACCTGTTCGGTGCGAGGTCGCGTCGTCGCGCTCCTGTCACGCCGGTGATGCCCGCCATCCCCGAGCCTCCGGTGTCACCGGACGAACCGCGCGACTCCGACGGCTGGGCCCTGCCCGAGTCCGACGAAGGCCGGGCGGAGGAGTTCCCCGCATCGTTCGACGCCGATTCGCCGGTGCCCCTGCATGGTGCCCGGGGGCCGGCAGCGTGGGTGTCGCCCGTGATCGGCGACGGCAGCGGGCGCTCGAGCCGTGCGGAGCAGGACGGCTACGACGCCGAGACCGCTGATGCCACCACCGCGTCGGTGTTCTCCATCGCCGGCGGCGAGGAGATCGACCCGGCCGACGCACCGCGTCCGCTCGACGAACAGCGGGCGGATGCCGAACGGATCAGCCTGCGCGCGCTCGGTCGCAAGGGCGTGAGTGAGTCCGAGATGCGGACCCTGCTGCTGCAGCAGGACCTCGACCCCGACGTGGTCGAGCACGAGATCGAACGGTTGACCCGTGTCGGGCTCCTCGACGACGTCGCCCTCGCCACCGACCTGGTGGACCGACTGCACGCCCGCAAGGGTCTCGGTCGACAGGGTGTCGTGACGGAGCTCCGCCGACGGGGCATCGACCAGGTGGCGATCGACACCGCACTCGACGAAGCCGCCGACGACGAGGACGACGAGTTCCTCCGTGCGCAAGAGCTCGCCGACAAGCGGGCGCCGCAGATGCGCGGGCTCGACCGGGCCACGGCAGAACGCCGGCTGTCCGGCTTCCTGATGCGCAAGGGCTACAGCTCCGGCGTCGTCCGGATCGCTGTGGCACGGGCCCTCGACGGTGGCGGGAAACGGCCGCAGCCCGGCCGCGGGACCGTACGATTCGAGTAGTCGCTCCGACCTACACTGGAACGACCATGGCCACCGTCGAAGCGCGCCCCCGCACCTACGAAGTCCGCACCTACGGGTGCCAGATGAACGTGCACGACTCCGAGCGGTTGAGCGGGTCGTTGCAGGCCGCGGGCTACACCGCGGCGGACGGTGCGCAGGCCGACGTCGTCGTCATCAACACCTGTGCGGTGCGCGAGAACGCGGACAACCGGCTGTACGGCAATCTCGGGCAGCTCGCGGGGATCAAGCGCGAGCACCCCGGCATGCAGATCGCCGTCGGCGGGTGCCTGGCGCAGAAGGACAAGAACGTCATCCTCGAGAAGGCGCCGTGGGTCGACGTCGTCTTCGGCACGCACAACATGGGGTCGCTGCCGACCCTGCTCGAGCGGGCGCGGCACAACGACGAGGCGCAGATCGAGATCCTCGAGGCACTCGACGTCTTCCCGTCGACGCTGCCCACCAAGCGCGACTCGACGCACAGCGGCTGGGTCTCGATCTCGGTGGGCTGCAACAACACCTGCACGTTCTGCATCGTCCCCTCGCTCCGCGGCAAGGAGAAGGACCGCCGTCCCGGTGACGTCCTGGCCGAGATCCAGGCGCTCGTCGACGACGGCGCGATCGAGGTCACGCTGCTCGGGCAGAACGTGAACTCCTACGGGGTCGAGTTCGGCGACCGACAGGCGTTCGGCAAGCTGCTGCGGTCCACCGGCACCATCGAGGGGCTCGAGCGCGTCCGCTTCACGAGCCCGCACCCGGCGGCCTTCACCGACGACGTCATCGACGCGATGGCCGAGACCCCGAACGTGATGCCCCAGCTGCACATGCCGCTGCAGTCGGGCTCCGACCGGGTGCTCAAGGCCATGCGCCGGAGCTACCGTAGCGAGCGGTTCCTCGGCATCCTCGACCGCGTCCGCGCGAAGATCCCGAACGCGGCGATCTCCACCGACATCATCGTCGGGTTCCCCGGCGAGACCGACGCCGACTTCGAGGACACCCTGCGCGTCGTCGAGCAGGCGCGGTTCGCTTCGGCGTTCACGTTCCAGTACTCGATCCGCCCGGGCACTCCGGCGGCGACGATGGACGACCAGCTGCCGAAGCACATCGTGCAGGAGCGCTACGAGCGACTCGTCGCCCTGCAGGAACGCATCACCGCGGAGGAGAACGCGCTGCAGGTCGGCCGGAGCGTCGAGGTGCTCGTCGCCTCCGGTGAAGGCCGCAAGGACGACGCGACCCGCCGGCTCTCCGGTCGCGCGGAGGACTCCCGGCTCGTGCACTTCACCGTGCCCGCCGGGTCCGAGGCCCCGCGCCCGGGCGACGTGGTCACCGTCGACATCACCCGTGCCGCACCGCACTTCCTGCTCGCCGACGACGACGCTCCGTTGCGCATCCGACGTACCCGGGCCGGTGACGCCTGGGACCGCGCGCAGGCCGAGAGCTGCGGCGTGACCACGCCCGCTGCCGCCGCGGGCGACGGTCCCCGTCCGGTCTCGCTCGGGCTGCCCACGCTCCGTGTCGGGCGCTGACCTGCCGACCGCCGGTGCCGATGCCACTGCCACTGCCACTGCCGACCTGATCGCGGTGGTCGGGGCGACGGGCACCGGGAAGTCCGACCTCGGCATCTCGATCGCAGAGCGGCTGCGTGCTGCCGGACGCCCCGCGGAGATCATCAACGCGGACGCCATGCAGCTGTACCGGGGCATGGACATCGGTACCGCGAAGCTTCCGCCGGCCGAACGGCACGGCATCCCGCACCACCAGCTCGACGTGCTCGACGTCACCGACGAGGCGAGCGTCGCCGCGTACCAGGTCGCCGCCCGGGCCGACGTCGACCGGATCCAGGCCGACGGTGGCGTGGCCGTCCTCGTGGGCGGCAGCGGCCTCTACGTCTCCGCGGTGCTGTTCGACCTGGCGTTCCCGGGCACCGACCCCGCGCTCCGTGCGCAGCTCGAGCGCGAGCACGAGGAGCTCGGCCCGGGCATCCTGCTCGAGCGACTCCGCGCCCTCGACCCGGCGGCCGCCGCGACGATCGACGCACGCAACCCACGGCGGTTGATCCGTGCACTCGAGATCGCGAGCCGATCCGAGGTCGTGACCCCGAGCCTCCCGGCCGCGCCCCGCGTCTGGCGACCGTCCCGGATCCTGCACCTGCGGCGTGACCGCGAGCAGCTCGTGTCGGCGCTGCACGAGCGGGCCGCGCGGATGTTCGAGGCCGGACTCGTCGACGAGGTCGCGGCGCTCCGCGAGCAGGGACTCGAGCAGGGCAGGACCGCGCGCGGCGCCATCGGGTACTCGCAGGCGCTCGAGGTGCTCGCCGGCACGTCGACCCGCGAGCAGGCGGTCGAGGCGACCGGCATCGCGACCCGGAAGTACGCCCGGCGGCAGGTGTCGTGGTTCCGCCGGTACGCCGATGCCGAGACGCTCGACGTCACCGGTGCGGACCGCGGCGACCTGTCGGAACTGGCCCGTAGGATCGTGCCGTGACCGAGCTGCACTTCACCAAGGGCCAGGGGACCGGCAACGACTTCGTCCTGTTCGCGGACCCCGACGCCACCGTCGACCTGACCCCCGAGCGGATCCGCGCCATCGCGGACCGACGCTTCGGCGTGGGCGGCGACGGCGTGATCCGCGCGGTGCGGTCCGAGGCGATCCCCGAGGGGCGTGCGCTCGTGGCCGTCGAGCCCGAGGCGACGTGGTTCATGGACTACCACAACGCCGACGGCACGGTCGCGGAGATGTGCGGCAACGGCATCCGCGTGTTCGCCCGGTACCTGACCGAGTCCGGCCTGGTCGAGCTCGCTCCCGGTGAGACGCTCACCGTCGGCAGCCGCAAGGGGCTGGTCGACATCCAGCGCACCACGAACGGGTTCGCCGCCGACCTCGGCCGCTGGGCCCTGGGCATCGAGGGCGGTGGTTCCGACGACGTGCTCGTCCGGGCGAAGAACCTCGACGGGGCGCGGCCCGGCATCGGCATCGACGTGGGCAACCCGCACGTGGTAGTCGCCGTCGAGACCGAGGACGAACTGGCCGACCTCGACCTGACCTTCCTGCCGGTGCTCGACCCGGCACCGGAGCACGGTGCGAACGTCGAGTTCGTGCTGCCCGGCGACCCCCTCATCAAGGACGGCGTCGGCGAGATCACGATGCGGGTGCACGAGCGGGGGAGCGGTGAGACGCTCTCGTGCGGCACCGGGGCGGTCGCGGCGGCCCTCGCCACGCGTTACTGGGTCGGTGCGGGGGCGCCGGACACCTGGCGCGTGCGGGTGCCGGGCGGGCTGCTGACGGTGCGGATGACGGCGACCGAGGACGGCGAGCACGTCTCGCTGTCCGGTCCCGCCGAGCTCGTGTTCTCGGGCGACCTGACGGTCTGACGTGGCGCGCGGGGCGCTTCGCCCCGCGGCACGGGTCGCGGCGCACGGGCGCGCTTCGCCCCGTGTCGCTTCGTGAGCAGAAATGGTCGGGTGCCCAGCGGCGACCCGACCATTTCTGCTCACGATGTGAGCGCTCGCGCTCGCGCTCGCGCTCGCTCGCTACGCGCTGCGGCGCACCCGGATGACGCGGAAGCCCTTGGCCGTCGACTCGCGGGTGACGGAGAACCCCTCGCCGAGCGCCCCGACGAGCCACTTCTGCAGCGAGTCGCCCCCGAGGTCCTTGGACACGACGAGCCAGGCGTCGCCCCCGACCTCGAGCCGGGGCAGCCACGTCAGCAGGATCTGGTGCAGTTCGTCCTTGCCGACACGGATCGGCGGGTTCGACGAGATCGTGCGGAAGCGAAGGTCGGCCGGCACGTCGTCGGGCAGCGCGATCGTGACGTTCGACGCCCCGGCAGCAGCCGCGTTGGCGCGCGCGAGCCCGAGCACCCGCTCGTTGACGTCGACGCCCCACACGTGGGCGTCGGGGGACTGCAGGGCCATGGTGATCGCGATCGGGCCCCAGCCGCAGCCGATGTCGAGCAGGGCGCCGTCGGCAGCCGGTGCCGGCACCGAACCGAGCAGGACCTTCGTGCCGCGGTCGACGCCGTCGGGGCTGAAGACCCCCGACGCGGTCGACAGGGTGAGGGGCTGACCGGCGAGCGTGACGTGCACCTGGCGCGGCCGGAGTTCGCTCTCGGGGGTGGCCGAGAAGTAGTGGTCGTTCGCCATGGATGAACCGTACCGGCAACCGAGTGTGTCGGAGGGCCTGCGGAGGTAGCCTGTGCACAGGATGACGGATACCCATCAGCAGAACCACCAGACCAACGACGACAGCGCAGACGGTGTCGTCGAAAGGGTGTTGCGCAACGCAGACCACCGCGCAGCATCGTCCATCTTCGCACCCGCTCAGGCCATCCAGACGCAGTCGGTCGACGACCGCAGCTGGACCGGCGACGGCGACCAGTACGACCGTGAGGACCGTGCGGCGCTGCGCCGTGTCGCCGGCCTCTCCACCGAACTCGAGGACGTCACCGAGGTCGAGTACCGCCAGCTGCGGCTCGAGCAGGTCGTCCTCATCGGCGTGTACCCCCAGGGCGACGCCTCGGACGCCGAGAACTCCCTCCGCGAGCTCGCGGCACTCGCCGAGACCGCGGGTGCCGTGGTGCTCGACGGGCTCCTCCAGCGTCGGCCGAACCCGGACCCGGCAACCTACCTGGGCAAGGGCAAAGCCCAGGAGCTCGCGATGGTCGTCAAGGCCACCGGCGCCGACACGGTCATCGCCGACACCGAACTCGCACCCTCGCAGCGTCGTGCGCTCGAGGACGTCGTGAAGGTGAAGGTCATCGACCGCACGGCCGTGATCCTCGACATCTTCAGCCAGCACGCGAAGACCCGCGAGGGCAAGGCGCAGGTCGAACTCGCCCAGCTGCAGTACCTGCTGCCGCGACTGCGCGGTTGGGGTGACTCGATGTCCCGGCAGGCCGGTGGCCAGGTCTCCGGAGGTGCTGGCATGGGCTCTCGTGGCCCCGGCGAGACGAAGATGGAGCTCGACCGCCGCAAGATCCACACGCGGATGGCGAAGCTCCGCCGGCAGATCGCCGGGTTCACCCCGGCCCGTGAGGCCAAGCGTGCCGAGCGCAACCGCAACGAGGTGCCGAGCGTCGCGATCGCGGGCTACACCAACGCCGGCAAGTCGTCGCTCTTGAACCGGCTCACGAGCGCGGGTGTGCTCGTGCAGAACCAGCTCTTCGCGACGCTGGACGCCACCGTCCGTCGGACCGAGAGCGCCAAGGGCCGGGAGTTCACGTTCGTCGACACGGTCGGCTTCGTACGCAACCTGCCGCACCAGCTCGTCGAGGCCTTCCGCTCCACCCTCGAAGAGGTCGGCGACGCCGACGTCATCGTGCACGTGGTCGACGGCTCGCACCCCGACCCCGGGGCGCAGCTGTCCACCGTGCGCGAGGTCATCGGCGACGTCGGTGCGGGTGACATCCCGGAGATCGTCGTCTTCAACAAGGCCGACCTGATCGACGACGCGCAGCGTCTGGTGCTCATCGGACTCGTGCCGGACGCGGTGTTCGTGTCGGCGCGCACCGGTGAGGGCATCCCGGAGCTCCTCGGCGTCATCGAGGACCGCCTGCCCGAGCCCGACGTCGACCTGGCGATCGTGGTGCCGTACGACCGCGGCGACCTGGTGTCGTCGCTGCACGACACCGGCTCGGTCGAGTCCGTCGACTACGTCGAGGACGGCACGCGCCTGCGGGTGCGCGTCTTCCAGCGGCAGGTCGCCGAGCTCGAGCCCTACGTGGTCACGCCGGTCCCGACGGTCTGACGCTCGGCCCCGGCGAGCGCTGCCGCGCGGCCTGGAGGCCCGTCACGGGTCCGCCGTACGCCGTCGCGTCACCGAGACGCCCCGGAACACACGAAACGCCGCCGAATCCGGCGGCGTTTCGTCGTGCAGGGGGCGTCGTACGAGGGGTTTCGTGCACCGACGACGGAGTCTCGCGCAAGTGCAGCGCGGGCCGCGGTCAGAGGGAGCGGAGGACCGCGACGACCTTGCCGAGGACCGAGGCCGCGTCGCCGAGGATCGGCTCGAAGGCGGAGTTGCGCGGCAGCAGCCACGTGTGACCGTCGCGCTGGCGGAAGACCTTGACCGTCGCCTCTTCGTCGAGCATGGCTGCGACGATGTCACCGTTCTCGGCGGTCTGCTGCGACCGGACGACGACCCAGTCGCCGTCGCAGATCGCGGCGTCGATCATCGACTCACCGACGACCTTGAGCATGAAGAGCTCGCCGGTGCCGACGAGCTGTCGGGGGAGCGGGATGATCTCGTCGACGTGCTGCTCGGCGGTGATCGGGACACCGGCGGCGATCCGGCCGACGAGCGGCACGAGCGTGGTGGCGTCGATGTCCGGGCCGCCGACGTCGGACGACGGCTCGTCGACCAGGACCTCGAGCGCGCGTGGACGGTTCGGGTCGCGGCGGATCCAGCCACCGAGCTCGAGCTGGCCGAGCTGGTGGGAGACGCTGGAGAGCGAGGAGAGCCCGGCGGCGTCGCCGATCTCGCGCATGCTCGGCGGGTAGCCCCGTGAGGCGATCGACGCACGGATCGCGTCGAAGATCGCCTGCTGCTTCGGCGTCAGCGGCTTCTGGCCCCGCAGTTCGTCCACCACGTCGTCTCGCTTTCGTCGGTGCCGGTCCGGCCGCGGCGGGAATGTCGGTGGTCCCCGTCAGGCTTGTCCCAGTCGATCGAAACAGTATCCGACCAGCCAGGGCCGGACAAACACCTGTTCGAGCGTGTCGCAAGAAAACCCCGTACAAATCCCCTCACAGGACTTGTGCGTCGTCTGATTCGAAACTATGTTCGGTACACGACTTCGGTTCCACCGAACGGGAAGGCAAGAACGACATGAGCACCATCGCCATCGCTGACATCCAGCGCACCGCGGCGCCCGCCGTGCGTACCCGCCTGCGTCTGACGCGTCGCGGCCGTATCGTCTTCACGACGCTCGCCGCGCTCCCGCTCCTCATCGTCGTCGCGCTCGGCGTGCTGAACGGTGGACAGGCCTCCGCCGGTGACGCCACCGCCGGCGGCGCTCGCACCCAGTTCGAGACCGTGACGATCCAGCCGGGCGAGACGCTCTGGCAGCTCGCCGAGCAGACGGCCCCCGACTCGGACCCGCGCGACTTCGTGCAGGACGTCGTGAGCCTCAACGCGCTCGACGGCTCCGCGCTGCAGGCCGGCGAAGAGATCGCCATCCCCACCAAGTACACCGACGGCGAGTAGCCACTCGGGCAACGCCGTCCAGACGGCTGGTCGTCACACGGTGACAGCGGCCTACGATGGATCGGTGGCATTCACGCTCGAAGACCTCCCGATCCGAGACGACCTGCGCGGGCAGAGCCCCTACGGCGCTCCGCAGAAGCACGTCCGTGTGCAGCTCAACGTCAACGAGAACACGCATCCGGTTCCGGACGACGTCGCTGCGGACATCGTCGAGTCGATCCGGCAGGCCCTGCTGACGGTCAACCGGTACCCGGACCGCGAGTTCACCGAGCTCCGGCAGTCCCTTGCCGACTACCTCGGGCACGACCTGACCGCCGAGCAGCTCTGGGCGGCGAACGGGTCCAACGAGGTGTTGCAGCAGCTCCTCCAGGCGTTCGGCGGGCCCGGTCGCTCGGTGCTCGGGTTCCCGCCCACTTACTCGATGCACTCGATCCTCGCGTCGGGCACCGGCACCACGTGGATCCCGGCCCAGCGGGACGACGAGTTCCGCATCTCGCCCGAGATCGTCGTGGCGGCCATCCGTGCGCACCAGCCGGACATCGTGTTCCTGTGCGGGCCGAACAACCCGACGGGCACCCCGCTCGACATCGAGACGATCGCGGCCGCCTACGACGCGACCGACGGCATCGTGATGGTGGACGAGGCGTACGCCGAGTTCATGCCGTCCGACGCTCCGAGCGCGCTCACGCTGCTGCCCGGTCGTGAGCGCCTCGTGGTCTCCCGCACCATGAGCAAGGCGTTCGCGTTCGCCGGTGCCCGGGTCGGGTACATGGCCGCGCACCCGGCCGTCGTCGACGCCGTCCGGCTCGTCCGGCTGCCGTACCACCTGTCCGCGCTGACCCAGGCGGCGGCGGTCGCGGCACTCCGGCACGCCCCCGAGATGCTGGCGATGGTCGACGACATCAAGGGGCAGCGCGACCGCATGGTCACCGAGCTCCAGGCCATGGGGTACCGCACCTACGAGACCTGGTCGAACTTCGTCCTGTTCGGTGGTGTGGCCGACCCGAACGCCGCGTTCGAAGCGCTCCTCGAGCGTGACGTCATCGTGCGCGACCTCGGGATCCCGAACCACCTGCGGGTGAGCGCGGGAACCGAGGCCGAGACGACCGCGTTCCTCGACGCCATGCGGCAGGTCGCCGCCGAGCAGCCGCCGGTTAGGGTTGAGGCATGACCGCCCGCACCGCCTCGATCAGCCGTTCGACGAGCGAATCGAGTGTCGAACTCGAGCTCGACCTGGACGGCACCGGGACCTCGTCGATCTCGACCTCCGTCCCGTTCTTCGACCACATGCTGACCGCGTTCAGCAAGCACTCCCTGATCGACCTGCGCGTACGCTCGACGGGCGACACCGACATCGACGTGCACCACACGGTCGAGGACACCGGCATCGTGCTCGGACAGGCGATCAAGCAGGCCCTCGGGGACCGCTCCGGCATCGGCCGGTACGGCGACGCCCTGGTCCCGCTCGACGAAGCGCTGGCCCAGGCTGTCGTCGATGTCTCCGGGCGTCCGTTCCTCGTGCACTCCGGCGAGCCCGCGGGCTTCGAGTTCCACCGCATCGGCGGCCACTTCACCGGCTCGATGGTCCGCCACGTGTTCGAGGCGATCACGTTCAACGCCGGCATCACCGTCCATGTCCGCGTGCTCGAGGGCCGGGACCCCCACCACATCGCCGAAGCCGAGTTCAAGGCGTTCGCCCGAGCCATGCGCAAGGCGGTCGAACTGGACCCGCGCGTCGACGGCATCCCCTCGACGAAGGGCGCCCTGTGACCGCCGCCAAGCCGAACGTCGTCGTCCTCGACTACGGGTCGGGCAACGTCCACTCCGCCGCCAAGGCGCTCGAGCGCGCCGGGGCCGACGTCACGCTGACCTCCGACAAGCAGGCGGCGCTCAAGGCCGACGGCCTGCTCGTCCCCGGCGTCGGCGCGTTCGCCGCCGTGATCGACCAGCTCGAGGGCGTTCAGGGCGGCGAGATCGTCGACCACCGTCTGGCCGGCGGGCGACCCGTGCTCGGCATCTGCGTCGGCATGCAGGTCCTGTTCTCGCGCGGCATCGAGCGTGGTGCCGACGTCGAAGGGCTCGGCCAGTGGCCCGGCACCGTGCAGGAGATCCAGGCCGAGGTGCTGCCGCACATGGGCTGGAACACCGTGCAGGCCCCCGAGGACTCCGTGCTGTTCGACGGGCTACACGACGAGCGTTTCTACTTCGTGCACTCCTACGGCGTGACCGACTTCCCACTCGAGGCCTACGGGCCGTTCCGTGCGCCCCGTCTGACGTGGGCCGAGCACGGGCAGCCGTTCATCGCCGCGGTCGAGAACGGACCGCTCACCGCCACGCAGTTCCACCCCGAGAAGTCCGGCGAGCCGGGCATCCGCCTGCTCTCCAACTGGGTGCGTTCGCTCTGAACCCGGCCGGCGCCGGGCGCGACGGCCGTGCCGGACGCGCACCGGGCCTCCCGGCCGTCCGCAGCCCCTTCTCCACCGCAACGAAACCGACAGGACCATGACCGACCTCACCGACACCCCGCCCCTCGTCCTGCTGCCGGCGGTCGACGTCGTCGACGGACAGGCCGTGCGACTCACGCAGGGCGAGGCGGGGAGCGAGACCGGCTACGGCGACCCCGTCGCCGCTGCCCGGACCTGGCGTGACCAGGGCGCCGAGTGGATCCACCTCGTCGACCTCGACGCGGCGTTCGGCCGTGGCGACAACCGCCGGGTGATCGCGCACGCCGTCCGCGAGGTCGAGGGCGTCTCCGTCGAGCTGTCCGGCGGCATCCGCGACGACGCCTCGCTCGAAGCGGCACTGGCGACCGGTGCGGCGCGCGTGAACCTCGGCACCGCGGCGCTCGAGAACCCGGACTGGGCCGCGCGCGTGATCGGTGAGTACGGCGAGCAGATCGCGGTCGGGCTGGACGTCCGCGGCACCACGCTCTCGAGCCGCGGCTGGACCGAGGACGCCGGTGACCTGTGGGAGGTGCTCGACCGGCTGGAAGCCGCCGGTTGTGCCCGCTACGTGGTGACCGACGTCACCAAGGACGGCACGCTGCAGGGGCCGAACGTCGAACTGCTCCGCCAGGTGTGCGACCGGACCGATCAGCCCGTGGTCGCCTCCGGCGGGATCTCGACGCTCGACGACCTCCGTGCCCTCCGCGAACTCGTGCCGTACGGGCTCGAGGGCGCGATCATCGGCAAGGCGCTGTACTCCGGGGCGTTCACGCTGCCGGCCGCACTCGACATCGCCTCCGAGTAACGCCGTGGCGGGCATCTCGAACGGCCGTGGCACCGGGCCCGACGCCGACGACGCGCACACCCCCGGCGGGGCCGCGGACTCGGCGGGCTTCTCGTGGGAAGGCCGCACGTTCGACCACCACGACACCGCGTTCGCCGAGGACGACGGACTCGCCGACCCCGCGGTGGTCGCCGCGATCGGCGCGCTCGCCGGCGGTGCCTCGCAGGCGGCGATCGTCGAGGCGCTCCGCACCGCCCGCCTGCTCATCCCGCTCATCGCCGAGGCCGGCGACGTGGGGGAGACCGACGAGGGCAAGCTCGTCGACAAGACCCAGGAACTCTCGATCGTGACGGTCGCCGGTCCGGACGGTCGCAGCGTCATGCCGGCGTTCACCTCGGTCGACGCCATGCACGCGTGGGACCCGGACGCGCGCCCGGTCCCGGTGGAGTCCCGCCGTGTGGCGATGGCCGCGGCGAGCGAGGACACCCAGCTCGTCGTGCTCGACCCGAAGTCGCCGACCGAGTTCGTGCTGCGTCGTCCGGCGGTGTGGGCGCTCGGGCAGGACCTGCCGTGGGCCCCGTGCTTCGAGGACCCCGACGTGGCCCGCGCCTTCGCCGCGTCGGTCGAGGGGGAGTCCAGCGTCGCCCGTGTCGAACTCGCGCCGGGCGACCCGGTCGGCCGGTTCGCCGGGCCGGAGCTGACGGTGGGCCTGGCGCTGCACCCGGGGCTCGACCGAGAGCAGGTCGGCGAGCTCGTCGGCCGGCTGCAGCAGCGGTGGTCGACCGACCCCGTGATCGCCGAGCGGGTCGACAGCATGCGCGTCGCCCTGCGCGCTGCCTGACGAGCAACAGTGCGGCGGTGCGACCCGGCCCAGCCCGAGGTCGCCGGTACGATGACGGGGTGAGCCCGAACCCGACGACCAACCCCACCGGCGCGACCACCCACGGTCCGACGGGGCGTCCCGTCCGGGACTTCCCCGTGCCCGAGGAGCTCGACAGCACCGGACCCGCCCGCATCATCGCGCTCTGCAACCAGAAGGGCGGCGTCGGCAAGACCACGACGGCCATCAACCTGGGCGCCGCGCTCGCCGAGTACGGCCGCAAGGTCCTGGCCGTCGACTTCGACCCGCAGGGTGCGCTGTCCGCCGGCCTCGGGGTCCGGACGCACGACATCCACACCGTGTACGACCTGCTGATGGGCGCCGTGAAGGACCCGAACCAGGTCATCCAGCCGACGAACACCCCCGGCCTCGACGTCATCCCGGCGAACATCGACCTGTCCGCGGCCGAGGTGCACCTGGTCAACGAGGTCGCCCGCGAGCAGATCCTGGCGAGCGTGCTGCGCAAGGTCGCGAACGACTACGACGTGATCCTGGTCGACTGCCAGCCGTCGCTCGGCCTGCTCACCGTGAACGCCCTGACCGCGGCGCACGGCGTGCTCATCCCGCTCGAGTGCGAGTTCTTCGCGCTCCGCGGTGTCGCCCTGCTCATCGAGACGATCGACAAGGTGCGCGACCGCCTCAACCCGGCGCTCAAGCTCGACGGCATCCTGGCGACCATGTACGACTCGCGCACGCTGCACTCGCGCGAGGTCATGGAGCGGGTCGTCGACACCTTCGACGACCGTGTGCTCGACACCGTCATCGGCCGCACCGTGAAGTTCCCGGACGCCACGGTGTCCGCACGCCCGATCACGCAGACCGCGCCGGACCATCCTGCCGCCCACGCCTACCGGCAGCTCGCACGAGAGCTCGTCCAGCGTGGCGCCGTCGCCTGACGCGGGGTTCCGGGTCCGGCTCGCCAACTTCGACGGACCGTTCGACCTCCTGCTGTCGCTCATCACGAAGCACGAGCTGGACATCACCGAGGTGTCACTCGGTGCCGTGACGGGGGAGTTCATCCAGTACGTCCGGCAGGCCGAGTCCGCCGACGAGCTCGACGAGGCCAGCGAGTTCCTGGTCGTCGCGGCGACGCTGCTCGACCTGAAGATCGTCGGTCTGCTGCCCCAGGGTGAACTCGTGGACGCCGAGGACGTGGCCCTGCTCGAGGCCCGCGACCTGCTGTTCGCCCGACTGCTGCAGTACCGGGCGTTCAAGCAGGCCGCCGACTGGTTCGGGGAGCGCTGGGGCGTCGAGTCGCGCCGGCACGTCCGCAGCGTCCGGCTCGAGGAGCGGTTCCGTGCGCGGACGCCAGAGCTCGTCTGGACCCTGTCGGTGCAGGACTTCGCAGCACTGGCCGCGCTGGCCTTCGCCCCCCGGGAGATCCCGACCGTCGGCCTCGACCACCTGCACGCCCCGCTCATCAGCATCCGTGAACAGGCCGCGATCGTCGTCTCGATCCTCCGCACCCGAGATGGTGAGGGCGTCTCGTTCCGTGAACTGGTCGCGGGCGTCGACCAGACGGGTATCGTGGTGGCTCGCTTCCTCGCGATCCTCGAGCTGTACCGGAACGCGTCGATCTCGTTCGAGCAGCTCGAGCCGCTCGGGGAGCTGACACTGCGGTGGACCGCCGAGGACTGGTCCGACGAGAGCCTCGCGAACCTGGGAGCCGACTATGACGGATGACGTGCACGACACGTCCAGCGCCGAACCCGGCGGCGCCGACGAGATGGCCGACGCCCGCGCGATCGAGCACGAGATCCACGAGCGCGCCGCGTCCGAGGCCCACCCCGCCATCCCCATCGACCGCCAGCTCGAGGCCATCCTGATGATCGCCGACCAGCCGCAGTCGCTCGTCGCCCTCGGTGCTGCCGTCGGTTCGCCCGTCCCCGCCGTCCGCCAGGCGATCGAACGCCTGGTCGCGGACTTCGACGGCGTCGACGGCACGATCCGCCGTGGCTTCGAACTGCGCGAGGTCGGTGGCGGCTGGCGCTTCTACGTCCGCACCGACCTGGACCCCGTGGTCGAGCAGTTCGTCGAGGCCGAGCGACCCTCGCGGCTGTCGCAGGCTGCACTCGAGACCCTGGCGGTCGTCGCCTACAAGCAGCCGATCACCCGCTCGCAGATCGCTGCGATCCGCGCCGTCAACGTCGACGGCGTCGTCCGAACCCTGGTGGCACGCGGCCTCATCGAGGAGTCGTTCACCGACGCCGAGACCGGCGCCATCAACTACGTCACGTCCGACCTGCTCCTGCAGCAGCTCGGCATCAACTCGCTCGACGAGCTGCCGCTCATCTCGCCCCTCCTGGACGACGGTGCGGACGGCTTCGAGCAGAACGAAGGGATCCCCGATGGCAGGGTTTGACGACCGGGGGCGCGGCGCGCCCCGAGACCGAGACGACCGCAACGGACGCTCAGGAGGCCCGGATCGCTCGGGCCGCCCGGCCGGCGGACGCGGCGCAGCCGGTTCCGGTGCCGGTGGCCGCTCCGGCGGGTACGGTCGCGACGACCGCGGGGGCGCACGCCCGCCGCGTGACGACGACCGCCGTGGCGGGTACCCGTCGCGAGACGACCGTGGCGGCGACCGTGGTGGCTACCGCGGGTCCTCGGCTCCCCGTGACGACCGTGGTGGCTACCGGGGTCGTGACGACCGTTCCGGTGGCGGTGACCGTGGTGGCTACCGCGGGAACTCCGCTCCGCGTGACGACCGTGGTGGCTACCGGGGTCGTGACGACCGTGGGGCTTCCGCGCCGCGCGACGACCGGGGCGGCGATCGTGGTGGCTACCGCGGCAACTCGGCTCCGCGTGACGACCGCGGTGGGTACCGGGGTCGCGATGACCGATCCGGTGGCGGTGACCGTGGTGGCTACCGTGGCAACCCGGCTCCGCGTGACGACCGTGGTGGGTACCGCGGACGTGACGACCGTGGGGCTTCGGCTCCGCGTGACGACCGTGGTGGCTACCGGGGTCGCGACGACCGTTCCGGTGGCGGCGACCGTGGTGGCTACCGCGGCAACTCGGCTCCGCGTGACGACCGCGGTGGGTACCGCGGACGTGACGACCGTGGGGCTTCGGCTCCGCGTGACGACCGTGGCGGGTACCGGGGTCGCGACGACCGCAGCTCGGCACCGCGTGACGACCGTGGCGGGTACCGGGGTCGCGACGACCGTGGCAGCTCCGCTCCCCGCGACGACCGGCGCGACGACCGCCGGACTCCCGACGGCCAGCAGAGCCGCGTCTGGCACAACGGCCGTCGCTACGTCGGCGGCACCACGAGTGTCCGCAACAGCGACCGCACCACGCCGAAGCCGAGCGGGCAGCGCGACGACCGGGGCAACCCGGCCGAGGGCACGCCCGAGCGGCCGATCATCGAGGACTGGGACGCGGCGGACGGAACGGCGCCTGCCGGGGCCGAGCAGGGCCTCCAGGCAGAGGGTGAGCGCCTGCAGAAGGTGATCGCCGCTGCCGGCGTGGCATCCCGCCGGGTCGCGGAGAACCTGATCGTCGAGGGCCGCGTGACGGTCAACGGCGAGGTCGTGGACGCCCTCGGGCGTCGTGTCGACCCCGAGAAGGACGCGATCAGCGTCGACGGCGTGCCGGTGCAGATCGACTCCTCGCGGCGCTACATCGTGCTGAACAAGCCGACCGGCGTCGTCTCGAGCCTGCAGGACGAGCGCGGTCGCCGCGACCTGACCGAGTTCGTGGACCGCTACGAGGAGCGCCTGTTCAACGTCGGCCGCCTCGACACCGAGACCTCCGGGCTGCTCGTCCTGACGAACGACGGCGACCTGGCACACGTGCTGGCGCACCCGTCGTTCGGCGTGCAGAAGACGTACATCGCGAAGGTCCACGGCAACGTGAACCCCGCCGTGGTGCAGCGCCTGACCGAGGGCGTCGAGCTCGAGGACGGTCCGATCAAGGCCGACAAGGTGCGGTTGCTCGAGTCCTCGCGGGGTGAGTCGCTCGTCGAGATCACGCTGCACTCCGGCCGCAACCGCATCGTCCGTCGCATGCTCGAGGCCGTCGACCACCCGGTCCTCGAACTCGTCCGCCGGTCGTTCGGACCCCTGCACCTGGGCAGCCTGCCGCCGGGCAAGATGCGCGAGCTCGGCACGGTCGAGGTGGGCAAGCTGCTCAGCACCGTCCGTGACGCGAAGCCGTCCGCTCGTGACGACCGCGACGTCGCCCTCGACCAGGACGACGACGAGTACGAGGACGAGTCGGCGGACTGACCGACCCCGACGCTCGGGCATCGACCGATGCCCGAGCCTCGATCGGTAGGCTTGCCCGGTGACCGACGTGACCCCGACCGACATCGACCGCCGTCTGCGCGGCCCGGTCCGGGTCGTCGGTGCCGGGTTGCTCGGCGCCTCGATCGGTCTCGCCCTGAGCGAGAAGGGTGTGGACGTCGTCCTCGACGACGTCTCGCCCGCCGCGCTGGCGCTCGCCGTGGACTACGGCGCCGGGCGTCGACCCGCCGCCGGCGACCAGCCGGAGCTCGTCGTCGTCGCGGTGCCGCCGGACGTCGTCGCGACCGTGGTGGAGCGCGAGCTCGCCGCCCACCCCGACGCCGTGGTGACGGACGTCGCCAGCGTGAAGTCCGGGCCGCTCGCCGCCCTGGTGGCGGCCGGGGCCGACGTCTCCCGCTACATCGGGTCGCACCCGATGGCCGGACGTGAGCGCAGCGGTCCGACCGCTGCCCGCGCCGACCTGTTCGTCGGGCGCCCCTGGGTGATCGCCGGGCACGACGGCATCACGTACCAGCGTGCCGCGGTGGTCGAGGACCTCGCGCTCGACGTCGGCGCCACCGTCGTGCCGATGGACCCGGAGTCGCACGACCTCGCCGTCGCGTACGTCTCGCACGCGCCGCAGCTCGTGTCGACGCTGATGGCCTCGCGCCTGCGGGACGCCCCCGACGGGTCGCTCGGCCTGGCCGGCGGCGGTGTGCGCGACGTCACCCGGATCGCCGCGAGCGACCCGGGGCTCTGGGTGCAGATCATCGGGGCGAACGCCGGGCACATCCGGCCGGTGCTCACCGACCTGCGCGACGACCTGTCCCGTGTGATCGACGCGCTCGGCGACCCGGACGGTGCCGGATCGCCGCGCACCATCGCCGAGACGATCGCCGACGGCAACCGCGGGGTCGAACGGCTCCCCGGCAAGCACGGCACCACCAAGCGCTTCGCCCAGGTGGTCGTCCTGGTCGACGACACCCCCGGGCAGATCGCCGCACTCCTGACGTTCATCGGGGAGATCGGCATCAACCTCGAGGACATGCGCCTCGAGCACTCACCGGGCGCACAGATCGGCATCGTCGAGGTGTCGGTGCTGCCCGAGCAGGAACAGCGACTCGTCGAGGAACTCGAGGGGCGCGGATGGAGGATCGCAGCAGCATGGGCCTGAACGACGACACGAACGACTCCGGCGTGATCAGTGGACGCGCTCCGGCAGGCGGGACCGACGGGCCCGACTCCGGCCTGCCGACGCCGACCCCGACTCCTGGCGACGGGGCACGCGGCGGTGCTGAGGGTGGCCCCCTCGGCGGTCCGGCCGGCGGCCTCGGCGAACCCGGCGGGGAGCCCGGCTCCACCAGCGTCCCGATGCCGTCCGGCCTGGCCGACGGCGCCTACGTGGCGAAGATCGTCATCGCGGTCGACGGCCCCGCCGGCAGCGGCAAGTCGAGCGTCTCCCGTGCGGCAGCCCGCGCCCTGGGCTACGGCTACCAGGACACCGGCGCCGCCTACCGTGCACTCGCGTGGCACGCCCTGCAGCAGCGGGTCGACCTCGACGACGCCGCGGCGATCCTGGCGAGCTGGGACACCTTCGACTACGCCATCGGCACCGACCCCGACGACTACTACGTCAAGGTGGGGGAGACCGACGTGACCGAGGCCATCCGCACCCCCGACGTCACCGGCGCGGTCGCCCACATCGCGAAGCTCCCGGACGTCCGGAACCGCCTGGTCCAGCTGTTCCGGAACGTGATGCGGAAGACCGACGCCCCGGGCATCATCACCGAGGGCCGGGACATCACCACGGTCGTCGCACCCGATGCCGAGGTCCGGATCCTGCTGACGGCCGACGAGTCCGTTAGAATGGCCCGACGCTCGGCAGAGGTCACGACCCAGTCGGCCGCCGAGACCTCCGCAGCACTCGCTCGTCGCGACGCGGCGGACGCGAAGGTCGTCGACTTCATGAACGCCGCCGACGGCGTCACGACGCTCGACTCCACCGACCTCGACTTCGACCAGACCGTGCAGGCGGTCGTCGACCTGGCCCGCGCGGCCACGCACTGACGCAGACCGGACCGCCTCGGCGGGCCGATCACGCACTGACGCAGACCGGACCGCCTCGGCGGGACGGTCCACCACGGCCGGACCCCCGGCCCCGGCCGGCAACGGCCACCGACACCGCGGCCCCGGCCGCTCGCGAGGAACCCAAGATGGCTCAGCTGGACAACCCGGACAACGACGACTTCCCCCAGTACGACGACGCCCTCGGCGAGCGGCTCGCCGGACTCGACGAGGCCGAGGCCGAGCAGCGCGCGACCGCGCTCCGCGCCGGGCTCGAGGAGTACGACCTCGAGGACGAAGACCTCGCCCTGCTCGAGGCCGGTCAGGTCGGCGAGGACGGCGTCCACTACCTGCCCGCCTACCCGGTGCTCGCGATCGTCGGCCGCCCGAACGTCGGCAAGTCCGCGCTCGTGAACCGCATCCTCGGTCGTCGTGAAGCCGTCGTGCAGGACGTCCCCGGCGTCACCCGCGACCGTGTCAGCTACAAGGCCGACTGGAACGACAAGCGCTTCACGCTCGTCGACACCGGCGGCTGGGAGCCCGGCGCCGAGGGCATCAACGCCTCGGTCGCCGCACAGGCCGAGGTCGCGATCGACCTCGCCGACGCCGTGCTGTTCGTCGTGGACGTCACGGTCGGGATCACGGCCACCGACGAGCACGTCGTCAAGATGCTCCGCGGCACCGACCGCCCCGTCATCGTCGTCGCGAACAAGGCCGACGACGAGCGCCGTGAACTCGACGCCTACGAACTCTGGAACCTGGGGCTCGGCGAGCCGCACCCGGTGTCGGCCCTGCACGGCCGCGGCGTCGCGGACCTGCTCGACCTGATCATCAAGACGCTGCCCGACACCTCGGCCGTCGCCAAGCAGGAGGTCGGCGGCCCCCGCCGCGTGGCCATCCTCGGCCGCCCGAACGTCGGCAAGAGCTCGCTGCTCAACAAGGCCGCCGGTGAAGAGCGGGTCGTCGTGAACGACATCGCCGGCACCACCCGCGACCCGGTGGACGAGCAGATCGAGCTCGGCGGCAAGGTGTGGCGCTTCGTCGACACCGCCGGCATCCGCAAGCGCGTGCACATGCAGCAGGGCGCCGACTTCTACGCCTCGCTCCGCACCACCGCCGCGCTCGAGAAGGCCGAGGTCGCCGTCGTCGTCCTCGACGTCACCGAGCCGGTCTCCGTGCAGGACCTCCGCATCATCGACCTCGTCCTCGAGTCCGGCCGTGCCCTCGTGCTGGCCTACAACAAGTGGGACCTGCTCGACGACGAGCGACGCCGCTACCTGGAGCGCGAGATCGAGCAGGACCTGGCGCACGTCGCCTGGGCCCCCCGCGTGAACATCTCGGCCCGCACCGGCCGTCACCTCGAGAAGCTCGTGCCGGCGCTCGAGACGGCCCTCGAGTCGTGGGACACCCGCATCCCGACCGGCAAGGTCAACGCCTTCATCGCCGAGCTCGTGCAGGAACACCCCCACCCCGTGCGCGGCGGCAAGCAGCCCCGCATCCTGTTCGGGACCCAGGCGTCGAGCCAGCCGCCGACCTTCGTGCTCTTCACGTCGGCGTTCCTCGACCCGCAGTACCGACGCTTCATCACGCGTCGCCTCCGCGAGGTCTGGGGTTTCTCCGGCACGCCGATCAACGTCAACATGCGGGTGCGCGAGCGCCGGAAGCGCTGAGCTTTCCACCCGTCACGCAGAACGCGCCTCGATCCGTCGGGGCGCGTTCTGCGTTCGTGTTCGGCCTGGAGGCCCGCAGCCGGTCCGGCACGCCGGTGCGGCATCATTGGGGGCGTGCGTACCGGGCCGTGGGCAGCGGACCGACGTCGGCTCGCCCTGGTGGGCGTCCTCGTCGGTGTGGTCGTCGTGGGTTCGGTGTCCCTCTGGACGATCTCGCACACGTCCGACGACGGCGACACGGTCACCCGTGCCGACTCCGCGACCCCCGAGCCGGCGCGGTCGCCCGACAGCGGACTGCAGCCGACGAACGGCCTCGGCGTCCCCGTCGAGCAGGAACCCGTCCGCCCGGTCGACGGTTCGCCCATCGACCCGTGGTGGCGCCGCGTCCCGCCGGTGTCCGGTGACATCGTCGGCATCGGGGCTGCGGCCTCCGGGCACGTCCGGATCGCCGCGAACACGAGTGACGAGACCGTCGCGGTGGAGATCGACCACCTGGAGACGGGCGGGGACGGCCCGGTGGACGTCGTGCTGTCCGCGGGGACGGTGCGCGGTGGTTCGAAGCCGATGTGGACGCCGGCCGGGGAGTCCTACGACCTGTTCCAGGCCGCCGGGGTCGAACAGGGACTGACCGTCGTGCTCAGCGATCCGTGGTCACTGCCCGACGAGGTCCGCTCCCTGGTCCTGCTGGACGCCGACACCGGCACCGTGCTGGGCGGCGCGGCACTCGTCCCGTCCGACTGAGCGGGGCGTGCCGGGGGCGTGCTGAACCGACGCCGAACGACACTGTCGTGGTCGTCCGACGTCGACAGTGTCGATCCGCATCGGTGCTCGTGGCTGTGCCGCGTCCGCTGCCGCCGCCGGGATGGGGCACGATGTACTGGTGACGCAGCAGAACGACGGACTCGGTGTGCTCGCCGACCGCGTGTGGTGCCGTCTGCGGCTCGACCGGTTGGCCGGAGGCCGACAGTCCGGGTACGTGATCCGCGAGGACATGCTCGGACACCCCGACACCGTCCGCTCGTTCCGGTGGATCCGGTGGCTGCTCGTCGCGGAGACCGTCGTCGGGCTCACCGCCATCGTGGTCGCCGTGCTGCTGACCCGTGCGGGGGAGTCCCTGTCGTGGGCGGTGTGGTTCCGGTCCACCGTGGTGCTGCTCATCACCCTGACGCTCTACGTGTTCGCCTGGCGGGCGCAGCTCGGGTACTACTGGGCGTACCAGCGGCTGCGGTTGTTCAGCCGGATCTTCCCGATCGTGACGCTGATCGTCGCGGCGATCCCCGGGCTCTACCCGTTCTGGATGGTCATCGAGCAGATCCTGTTCTCGGTGCTCATGGTCGGCATCGGCGACGTGCTGACGAGCGACCACATGCGGGCGACGTTCCCGAAGCCCGCCCGGCGCTGAGGCGCCCGTCGGCCGGCGTCGGACCGGACCTGCGACAGAACACGAGTCGATCGACACGTGGACTGTCGCAACGGTGGTGCGAGACCGGCGCGACCGGGCTACGCGACCGTCGCCAGCGCGAACGGGAGCACTGCGGCGGCCCCGGCGCGCCGGAGCTCCCGGCCGGCCACGGTCATCGTCCACCGGCTGTCGACCAGATCGTCGACGAGCAGCACCGGGCCCTCGTGCGCCTGCAGGGCGGCGGCGAGCGATGGATCGACCACGAAGGTGTCCCACACGCCGGACAGACGGTAGGCGCTGTTCGTCGCACCGTCGCCACGAGGGGTCCCCCCAGCGCGGCCGAGCGTGCCGAGGAACTGCAGCCGCCCGATCGTGGACAGCGCCTGGGCGAGGGACCCCACCAGCTCGGGCCGCGACCGCGAGGACATCGCCACGACGCCGGTCGGCCGGGTCTCCCACGGCCAGTCCTTGAGCGCCCGGACACAGCCGTCGACGAGCTCGCGCGAGATCGGGGCATCGGGGGTGGACGTCGAGAAGAGCGCGCGCAGCGGACCGCCCCAGCCGAGGTCGGTCAGACGCGCCACCGCACGGCCGGGCTGCACGAGCTCTTCCGCGCCGATCTTGCCCCGCACCGAGACCCCGAGCGACGACATCCCCGAGGGCCACTGGGCACGCGGAGCGATCTCGACGCCGACCTTGTCGAGTGCGGCTGCCGCCCCGGACGAGTCGGTGTCGGACACGGCGGTCGGGAACCAGGCCCCGGCGCAGTTGTCGCACCGGCCGCAGGGCTCGGCCGAGGGGTCGTCGAGGTCCTGCTGCAACAGCTGCATGCGGCAGGCCGAGGTGGACTCGTAGTCGAGCATCGACGCTGCCTCGGCAGCGCGGGCAGCTGCGACCCGCTCGTACCGGGGTGCGTCGTACTCCCACGGCTGCCCGGTCGACACCCAGCCCCCGGTGACACGTCGGACGGCGCCGTCGACGTCGAGCACCTTGAGCAGGAGTTCGAGGGTGGAACGCTTGATGTCGACCAGGCCCTCGAGCGCCACGGTCGACATCGCGGTGTCGGTGGACAGGGCGCCGAGCACGGCGGCGGCACGGGCCTCGGTCGGCATCGAGGCGCTGGCGAAGTACTGCCAGATCTCGCGGTCCTCACGCCCGGGCAGGAGCAGGACGTCGGCGTTGTCGGTCGCACGACCCGCACGACCGATCTGCTGGTAGTAGGCGACGGGCGACGAGGGAGCCCCGACGTGCACGACGAACCCGAGGTCGGGCTTGTCGAACCCCATGCCGAGCGCACTCGTGGCGACCAGGGCCTTCAGCTCGTTGCCCTTGAGCTGCTGCTCGAGCTGTTCGCGCTCGTCGGTGTCGGTGCGCCCCGTGTAGGCACGGACGGCGTACCCGTTGTCGCGCAGCAGCCGTGCGATGTCCTCGGCCGCCGAGACGGTGAGCGTGTAGATGATGCCGCTGCCGGGCAGGTCGCCGAGGTGCGCGAGGAGCCAGCCGAGCCGCTGCCGGGCATCGGGCAGCGTCAGCACGCCGAGGCGCAGGGACTTGCGAGCCAGGGACCCGCGGATCGTGAACACCGGGTCGGCCGGACCGACGGTGAGCTGTTCGGCGACGTCCTCGACCACGCGCTCGTTCGCCGTCGCCGTGGTCGCGAGGACCGGCACCCCGTGCGGGAGCGACCGGATCAGCTCGGCGAGCCGCCGGTAGTCCGGCCGGAAGTCGTGGCCCCAGTCGGAGATGCAGTGCGCTTCGTCGACGACGAGCATGCCCATCCGAGCGATCAGGGTCGGCATCTGCTCGTCGCGGAACTTCGGGTTGTTCAGTCGCTCGGGGGAGACCAGGAGCACGTCGACCTCGTCACGGGCGAGGGCGGCCTGGGTCTCGCCCCACTCGTGGGCGTTCGCGGAGTTGATCGACACCGCACGGACACCGGCCCGCGCGGCGGCGGCGACCTGGTCGCGCATCAGGGCGAGCAGCGGCGACACCAGGACGGTCGGGCCGCCCCCGCGTCGGCGCAGCAGCAGCGTCGCGAGGAAGTACACCGCGGACTTGCCCCACCCGGTGCGCTGCACGACCAGGGCACGCTGCCGGTGCTCGACCAGCGCCGAGATGGCCTCGAGCTGGCCGGGGTGGAACACCGCGTCGGGGCGCCCCGTGAGCGCAGCAAGCGCCTGCTGCGCCTCGGCAGCGATGTCCGCAGAAGGCGAGACGACAGACGGAGCGGCGGTGGGGGTGTCCATGCCCCCATGCTGTCAGCACCGACCGACGAAACCCGACCCGCGCCTCCAGACTGTGGACAACGCGACGGCGCGCGCTTACTGGTACGTGACCAACGACGGCGTCGGCTGCACGTCCTGCATGGTCTGCGCGGGCGTCAGCATGGGCGTGTCCTCGTCATAGAAGTTCTTCCAGCCCCAGTGCAGCCCCTCCGGCGCGCCCTGGTGCAGTGCCTTCCACGTCGCCTGCTTGTCCGGTTGCGACCCCTGCCCGTCGACGTGCACGAGCATGTCGAGCTCCGGGTGGGTCTGCAGTGCGGAGCGGTCCTGGATCATCGACAGCCGGAACTGGTGCAGCACCAGGGCCTTCGGCGGCAGCCCCTCATCGCGCACGAGCGCAGCCAGCCACGAGGACACCTCGTTCACCTCGGACGCCGAGACACTCCCGATCTGCTTGAGCGGCACCTGGTCCTTCGTCAGCCGCCACTCCGGGTCGAGCGCCAGCCAGACGCCCGGCTTCTTCAGCAGCGACTCGTACTTCTTGGCCTGCGACAGGAAGTCCGAGCGGCCCGGCTGCAGGTCGATGATCACGGGCATGTCCGCATCGTGCGCGGCCTCGACGTATGGCTCGAGCGTCGACACCGGCAGCTCCGTCGAGTAGTCGCCGTCGGCGCCGGCGTCCCCGGCGGCGACGGTCGCGATGACCTCCATCGCGGGCGTCACGAGCTCGTCGGACTCCGCCCGGTACGGCTTCGCGACCTGCTCGGCGCGCTGCACGGTCTCCTTCGGCCCCTGCTCGCCGAGCACGCCCAGCGCCGGCGCCCCGGGAGCCCCGTACAGCGCGACGTAGCGGTGCCCCTCGAACGGTCGCTGGCCGCCGTTCCGCAGCTGGAATCCGCCCTCGGCAGCCCGGACCGTCCACTCCGGATCCGGCAGGGCGTCGAACGTCGCGCCGACCAGGACGGTCGGGTGCTTCGCCCGCTCGTGCAGCGCGGTCACCACGTCCGGTGCGGCAGCCGGGTCGGTCACGCCCTCCGGCATGGTCACGACCCGGGCACCGGCGGCCTTCGCGGTCGCCACGGCAGCAGCGTCCGCACTCGCGTCCGCCACCACCACCGTCGCCTGCCGGGAGGCCCGGTTCGGCTCGGGCGCGTCCCCGCCGTCCGGTGCCTGCCGCTGTTCGACGTCCGTGTCGACCGACACGTCGCCCTCGGCCTGGTACCAGTCGGCGCCGAGCCGGTCGAGCTCGCGGGCGACGGCAGTGCTCGTGTTCTTGGTCGTCAGCAGCACCGGGACGTGGGCGCTCGCCGCAGCTTTCGCCGCACCACGGATCCCGTCGGTGTCGCCGGCCCGGGCGACGACCGCTCCGGGAGCACTCGCGAACAGGGCCTTGCTGACGCGGACGGACCGGGCGGCGACGTCCGCAGCGTCGGCAACCGTGACGGTGTCGGCCGAGGCCTTCGCCAGGGTCGGGCGGCTCGTGTCCGGTCCGCTCGACGTGCACCCGGCGGCTCCGAGCAGCAGCCCGGAGACCGCGATCGCGATCAGGAAACGAGGGGTGGAACGAGAACGCATCGAGCCACCATACGAGCCAGACGGAGAGGTCCCTGGGAATCCGACGGGTGTCGTCTCGTAGAAGGGAGGCATGCCCCACCACCCCGACGACCGCCCGCTCATCGGACCGGTCCGGTCGCCCGAGGTGCACTGCATGACGCTCAACGTGCGTCGCCGCGTGCCGCGACAGCCGACCCACCCCGATGCCTGGGAGCGTCGCCGCGACGCCGTGCTCGCGCTCGTCACGTCCGAAGCGCCCACCGTCCTCGCCGTCCAGGAGGCCCTGCCCACGCAGGCAGACGACCTGACGTCCGGCCTCGGGTCGGGTTGGGAGCCCGTCCTGGCCGGGCGAGGAGCGCGCGGCGGTGGCGAACAGGTCGGCCTGTTCCTCGACCGCTCCCGCCTCGACGTCGTCGAGCGCCGTACCTGGGCGCTCTCCCGCACACCCCACCGCCCCGGCTCGCGGTCGTGGGCCACGTCCTTCCCCCGGCACGCCGTCGGCGCCGTTGTCGACGACCGCGCGACCGGTGTCCGGTTCCTGGCGATCGCGACGCACCTCGACGTCGCCTCGCCGTGGGCACGACTGCGGTCCGCCGAACTCCTCGGCCGGATCGTGCGACAGCGCGGCCTGCCCGCCGTCGTGATGGCCGACTGGAACAGTCCGGCAGGGTCCGCACCATGGCGAGCACTGGCGGACGCTGGCGTCGTCGACAGCTGGGGACGGGCCTCCAGGCAGACGGGCGAGCCGTACGGGACGTACCCGCACTACGGGAGTCCGCGTGTCGGTGGCCGGCGGATCGACGGGGTGCTCGTGACGTCCGAGGCGGAGGTGGACCGCGTTGCGGTCGACGTGCGGCGGCCGGGCGGCGTCTGGCCGTCCGACCACGCCGCCGTGCACGCGGTCGTGCGGTGGGCGTCGTGATCGCCACGCTCGGACCGACGTTCCTGCGGCCGCGGTTCCTGGTGGCCGACGTGGTGCGGGCGCTGACGCTCGTGAGCGTCGTCGTGGCGACTGTCGGCTGGGGCGGGACGGCGTTCCCGGTCATGGCGCTGGCGCTGCTCGGGGTCGTGGTGCCGCGGATGCTCGGGCTGCGGCCGGCCTTCGACGTGGCGGTGTGCGTCCTCGTGCTCCTCGCCGGGTGGTCGAGCGTGCTCGAGTGGTACACGACCGTCTTCCTGTGGGACAAGTTCATGCACGTCGTGCTGACGGGGCTGCTCGCGGCGGTGCTCTACGTCATCGGTGCCGATCTGCGGGCGGTGCCGGCCCCGCACGCCGAGCGCCGGGTGGTCGTCGCGGTGCTCGCGCTGTGTGCGGGACTCGCGGTCGGGGCCGTGTGGGAGATGGGGGAGTGGCTCGGGCACAACTTCGTCGACTCGAAGATCTTCGTCGGGTACGACGACACGATCGGGGACCTGGCGGCGGACGGGTCCGGCGGGTTGCTCGTCGGGCTCGGGTTGCCGTGGCTGGCGGCGCGGCGCGAGGTGGTGCGGCCGGGCTGAGCCTGTCGTTCGGGTCGCGTTGCTCCGACTCGCCGTGGCACGGAGGGGGTCTGACGTCCGCTATGCTGGACCGGTCGCTCGCGCTCCGGTCGGACGCGGGCGAGGATCCTCCGGGATCCTGAGTTCTCCGGAACTCGCGGGCTGTGGCGCAGCTTGGTAGCGCACTTGACTGGGGGTCAAGGGGTCGCAGGTTCAAATCCTGTCAGCCCGACCGAAGGGGCGAGTTAGTAATCGTCTTAAGAACTGTTCACAACGAAGAAGCCCACCGAGAATTTCGGTGGGCTTCTTCGTTGTCGTCGGGCTCGTGCTGGGATGCGCGGCACTTGTCGTTGCTTTTTCGAAACGCGCGAGGCGCGCGCGCTCGCTTCCAGGCGCGACAAGTATCGCCACGTCAGTGTGGCGTCGGCTACGGCAACGCCGTCACCCTAGGCGACGCGTCTCGTATGCCGTCACGACGGCACCAGCTCCTGCGGAAGGGGCCAGCGTAGGCAGTTCAGTGATCAGCCGTGTGTTCGACGTTGGCGAGCGGTGGACATCGCCGATCGGATGGGTGTACCTCGCAGCAGGCTGCAGGAACGCTGAGGTAGGTCTTGCCTACGTCCGCTTCTTGACCGTGCGGGTGGCGCGTTGCGCCGTGCGAGCCGCCTTCTCTGCGGCTTTTTGCTGTCTGAGTTCGAGGTCCGGTGCACCGCCGGGGAGGGTCCCCGTGTAGGTGTTCGCGAATTCACGGTCCCGTCGCTTCTGAACGGGAACGTTGCGCGGCGCCTTACCAGCCTTCTCGCGTGCTTCTTCTCGCTCGAGTTTGCGGACGAAGTCGCAGATCATGCGGATGTTCATGGCAGCGAGCAAGAACGTCATGAAGATCTGGGCGGCCGCGAACCCTCGGACCTGGCGGCGGGAGTCGTCGTGGAGGCTGCCGTACTTGGTGCTCTTCGCCATGGAGTTCCCGCCCTCGGAGAGGTTGCGGGCGTAGCCGTGGAAGTTGCGCCATTCCTTCGACTTGTAGCGCAGCGCTTGCTGAACTGGAGGCATGTCGTCCTGCGTGAAGAGCACGGAGTGCTGGCGGCAGATCTCGGGGAGGTCGTCGCCGATCGGGTACCCGTCCTCTTTCGGGTTCACCTCATCGAGCTTGCGCTTCTTCGCTTCGGAGACACGCTGGCTGATCTGCTTGAGCGGGCAGATGATCGTGGGGCTGTCGCCGGATGCAGGGCACATCATCGGAACGCGGCCCTGCTCGTCGGGTCGCGCCTTCGGACGCGCCGCGTAGTCTTCCCGCGCGTCGATGCGGACGTTGTAGGTCGCCTCGTCGATCTTGCCTTCCAGAACGTCCTTGCTGGCGGACTTGTACTGGCTCGGCATTGCGGGGCAGTAGCTGCCACCTTCGACGAAGATGAGGCCGGCGTGACCGCCGGCGGGGCCGAGGTTGTCGATGCGGTATTCGGTACTGGCTTCCCAGCCGAGCTTGCGTGCTGGCTTGTAGAGCCGTTCGGGAAGCGCGTTCGCCCAGTACTCCTTGTCGGCATCCGCGATGCCGGGCAAGTGGCCCGCACCGACGATCGAGGCGAGGACGGCGGCCGCTGCCTCGGCCGTGCCGATACCCGGCATGCTCAGCGTTGCGGCCATGATGAGCTGCGGTGCAGACTTTCGGTCGCATTCTTCGAGGAAGACACGTCGAGCCAGGGTTGCATTCCAACCCCAGAAGTACTCGGTCTCCTTCACGTACTGCGGTGCTTTGCCTGGTGCCGCGTCGAGACGCTTCTCGGTCTCTTTGACGTACCAGCCGGCGTGCGGCTCCACAGGGCCCGGGCGCGGCTTCCCTGCTGCCGCTTCTGCGCGCTCCTTCTCGATACGCGCTTCGAGCTTGACCTCGTTGTGGGTCATGCCCTTCTTCAGGGGCGAGGTGACGTGGGTGCCATCGAATGCGACGTCGATGTTCTTGCGCTTCGGCGCCCGACGCACTCGCCGGGGCTGCATGTAGAAGGTCATCTCAAGGAAGCGCGTAGTGAAGCGGTCGAGGCGCTCCATGCCGAGCTGCTCGCGGTCGAGGTCACGCTCGTCCCAGATCTTCTTGTTGATCTCGATGCTCTTTGACTTGTACCGGTCCGTTGGTGTGCGCCCGATCTCGTCGGGCGTCGTCGGCTCCTTGAACGTGGGGTAGGGGTCGTAGGTCTTCAAGAAGCGGCGGAAGGCGTTGCCGACGTTCTGCTCCCAGTTCTCGATCTTCATCAAGGACGGCTTGCTCGAAGGATGCGGCAAGTTGAGGAGCTCACGCGCGTCGTCGTCGAGGCCGCCGTAGAACAGGGAACCCAGCTCGACCATGAGTTGGGGCTGGTTGGCCATCGTGGCGAGCATCATGCCGGTGAGCAGGGCCAGCGGGGTGATCGTTGCCGGAGCACCCCCACGTCCCGGGTGCCAACCGTCGACGCGGACGTAGTCCTCGTAGTCGTCGAGGACACCAGAGGCGAGGACTCGAGCTCGAGCGATCCAGGTGGTCTCGAAGTCGAAACGTCGGAAGCCCGAACGTGGGTCCGCGATCTCCTTGCCGCGAAGCGCGATGCCGGCAGCAAGGCGCTCGCGGGTGAGGATGTATGGGTCCCACTGCTCGACCGGTTCCTGCTTCGTGCGGCCGTCCTTCTTGACGTAGTCGGCTGCTGCACCGTTCGAGATGCCGTACTCGCTCATCGGGTGACCGCCTGGCGGCCGGCGCCGGTGATCGCAGCGAGGTTCGCCTCGATGGAGGTCGGACGGGCGTAATGGTAGTAGCGGGCGACGGTGGGCACGTTGATGCCAGCGAGGCGTGCGATGAGGTTGTCCGGCACACCTTCATCGATGAGCTTGACGATCCATCCGGAACGGAGGCGCTGCGGGGTCAGCCGAACCTTTCCCGGGTGCGCCGTGATGAACGATGTGATGGGTCGGGGCGGGTACTCGTCGAACTCGTAACGGTGGAAGAGCAAGCCATCGCGGCTCTCGCAGGCAAGGTCGAGTACCGAAACCCATTCGCGACGGACGGGGACGCTTCGGGCGCGTTCGCCGCGCACGGAGACGAAGCGGTCGCCTTCCGCGGTGCGAGTGATGTCCTGACGTTCGACGGCGATGAGCTCTGCCGGGTTCAGACCGGCGCCTGCGCCGAGGGACAGGAGAACGGCGGCATTGCGACGGCTGAGGTCAGTCGGAAGACCCGTTCGCCAGCTGTTGAGTTCCGCGAGCTCGGCGCTGCTGTAGGGGGCCTTCGGGGGGCCGGCTTGGAGCGTGAGCCGGTGCGTCGGCTCACCCGTGAGCTTCGTGGTGAGGATGCCCAAGATGCGTGTGACGTCGAATTGCGTGGACGGTGCGAGATGGCTGAGCTCGGTGGCGACGTACTTGCTGATGAGCTTGTCGCGGAGTACTCGTTCCGGAGACAGGTCGCAGCCGGAGCGCATCCACTCCCAGATGACGAAGCGGCTCACGAAGGTCAGCAGACGGCGGGCGTTGTCGAAGGTGGTGGGTTCCGCTGCGCGCACGAGCTCGCGAACGAAGGGTCCGACGACCGCGAAGGCGGCGCGGTTCTTGTCAGGCAGGAAGTTGGTGATGGCGGTGTCGATCTCGGCGGCGATGGCTGGAGTCGGGGTCTTGCGTCGATGGGGCTTGCCAGTGATGGCGTGCTGTACGCGGTTCGTGGTCCTGGTCACGATGGAGCTATGCCGGACCACCGAGGTGAGGCGGGAGCAGAGGCGTGCTTCCGCTAGGACACGGGCTACTTCCGCTAGGACACGGGCAAGAAGCTCCGGTACCGGTCGAGTGCGGCGTAGGTCTGCAGTCCGGACTGCGCAAGGAGGGCATCGACCGCAATGTCCTGCTCGAGGCGCTGGCACAACCAGGTTGACCGCATCCTCGCTGGCCTGATGTCGAGGTCCGTGGCGGTGCGGCGCACGAAGTCCGCCACCTGACCAGAGCTTGCTGAGTGACGTCCCGGCCTGAACGCCCAGTCGTCGGGGTCGTGCTCGTCCAGCGCTCGCTGGAGCACCGCCTGCCATTGATCGTCCACCGGAACCGTTCTGCGTCGCGCGTCGCGTACTCGAACGGTGCTGCCATCGTCCGCGACGTCTCGCCGGCGCACTGCGAGGAGTTCGCGGGTGGCAAGTCCGGCGCCGAACCCCAGCGCGAGAAGCACCGCGGCATCGCGACGGCCGGCGTCTGTCCCGCGGGTCCTGGACCAGGAGTACAGCTCGGCCCGCTGCTTGGCGTTGTAGGGCGGGGTGGTAGTCGACCTGCCGATGCCATGAAGCGGCGTCGTCGGTAACTCGGTGACAATCACTTCGCTAACGCGGAGCAGCTTGCCGCGCACCGTGTTCTTCGTCCCTCGGCTCAGTCCCGGCATGCCATTGATGACGAAGCTCTCGATGCGGCTGCGGCGGAACATCGTCTGCCGGTCCAAGTCGAGCGCCTTCGTCTGCCAACACCAGAGCACGAACGGTGTCAGGAACGAGTACAGCGACCGAGGGGCGACTCCGAGTTCCGCACTCACGTCATCCACCAGTGCGGTGAGGAACGGTCCGATCGTGTCCCACCACGGCAACGCGAGCAGCGGTGTGTAGGTCGAGGGTGCGGGGAGATCAGAGGTCACGAGCGTGGCGCCTTTCATAGTGAGACCTCCGGAACGGTAGTGATCCCGACAGCGCAAGTCGTCCTGTTTCTGGCCTCGGCTCAGCGCACAGCGGCAGGGCAACACGAAGCACAGTCCGTCCGCGCATAGGCGTCCCGAGGCCGACATCCGGCCTCGGGAAGGAACCCCGTGCCGGAACACAACAGCGCGCTCGAGCAACTGCACGCTCGATGGAGCGAGATCGCCGCTCTACCTGCAGCGGAACTCACGAGCGACCAGCGGCGAAGCGTGGACTTTTACCTCGCCGACGTTCAGCAGGGTGACAGTGCTGAACCGCACGTGCGCCGCTGGACCACCATGATTCACGAGCTGGATGGTTTCACCACTTCACATGGCCGACTTCCGCTGGCCAGCGCCGAGCGGCCGCGCCCTAGAACGGCGGAGCAGCGACTCGTCGATCAACTCGCGTACCAGCGGCGCCCGTCCACGCGTGCAGCGATGGTCGAGTACCAGCGCGCACGGTTGGAGGCATTGCCACGCTTCGAGTGGGAGCCGCAAAACGAGCGCTGGGACGCGTGGCTTCAGCAGCACCAAGCGTTTTGGGAGCGTGAGCAGCGGGCTCCTCGCCGCCGCGCGACGGACCCTGCTGAGGCCAGCATCGCTCGATGGGTCGCCCACCAGCGAGCCTCCGATCGAGTCGGCACACTCCCGCCGGACCGCCGTAGGCGCTTGCTTGCTGCCAAATTCAGGGTGCTTTGACTGGACTCGGGATCTGGTTCGACAGGTGGGGCACCCTCGACAACCATCTGGTGAGCGGCTCTTTCGTGCTGACGAGAATCGCATTGATCGTCGGCGGTGCGCGGTTCGGTAACGCGATCGCGGTTTGGACCGGAAGCGGAGTGATCCTGCTTGATGCCGTCTGCTGGGCAGCGCAGATCTTGATTGCCGTCCGGGCAGCCAGACGCAGACGCCGAAACCCGTCTCGATAGCCGATCGGTTATCGGACGCCCCCGGATCCACTTCCGGCCGTATCCGGTTAGTGGTGCGCGGCGTGTGTGTGACGACAAGGCGGTGTTACCGCTGGCTGCCCTCGGTGCGTCCCAAGTGGGGTTCCCTACTGGCTGATACGGCCTATGGCGTTCGTCCAAGAACGTGATCCGCGGCGATTTCAAGGAGTTCCGTCGTGTACTGCCGCGTCACCAGGACGAGGGTGCGCAGGCGCTTGTCGAGCGAGCCCCAAGGGCGGCCGGGCTGTCCCGAGGGGCCGACGCTCTCTGTCACGTTCGTCACGTCGACATCGAACTCGACCCTCAGATCGAAATTGTCGGGAGCAAGGATGAAACCCTCGGCTAGGTGCAGGCTCACGATCGGGTCACCATCACCAATGATGCCTGGCCGCCCCTGATCGAGGACTTCGATGTAGCGAAGGTCGGCCTTCATGCGCAGTTGAGAGAGATACAGCCCCAGACCGTGCATCGATCGGTGCCGGTCCACCCGCGCGAGCTCGTGCAGGATCGCCAGGCTGTTCCACCCCGGTAGCTGGGCCTGGTAGGGCTGCACCTTCTCGAGCGCCTCCCTAATCACCGGCGGCAGGTCGCGGTACCTGCTGGCCTGGCTTTTCCACTCTGCCGGCGTCTCGCGGATCGGCCATTCCAGCCTCCCCGCGCTGGGTGGTGGGTTCTCTCCCGAGACGAGCACCGCGATCGCGTAGAGGCAGTTGTCGAGTGCTGCGCGCAGCTCGTAGAGCAGCTCCCCGAAGGTCACCGACAACTCGACGGGGAGCGGGCTCGTTCGGTGCAGCCGCACCGTCAACGTCCCGTCGCTTTCAGGGGTGTGCTGGAGCTTGTGAGGCCGGGTGCTTAGGTACTCGTCCCACGTTTCTTGGAACATCCGCACCTGCTCGTCAGCCCGATCGAGCCGCGCGTGCACAAGCCGGATCTCGGAGGCGATCGGGTTGAAGACGGCAGGAAACGATTCAGCCATGACGCAATGATTCCGGATCGCCGTCCAGACGGTGGCGCGTCCCGTAAGAGGATCGGCAACCGAGACAAACGACGTTGGTCGGCGTCCGCACCAGTGTGGGCAGCTTCGCTCCGTGTCGTCGGAATCGCTTCCTCCGGTGTTGGGGCGTCACGGGTGCGCGAGACGGCTCGCGTGGCTAGGGGTTCGGGTGCATACTGGTGGTGTCTTCGGACCCGGTAGTGGGGCTTGCCGGACCCAACCTCGACAGTTGTCGACAACAGTCCCTATCTCAGCTGGTCGCGTTTCTGCGCGCCTGAGGTAGGGAGTGTCATGACAGCACCAATCGGTACCGGTCCGGTCGTCGTCGGTGTCCTGCCCGGCTTCGCGCCCGGGGTGATCGAGGTTGCGTCGTCCACCGCGCGCCGCTTCGGTACGACGCTGGTGTGCGTCAGCGTGGATACATCGCTCATCGACGCCGGTACGCGCTCGGACGGGTCGGTGATGGTGGAACCGATCGACCCTGACACCGGTGACACGACACCGCAGGGCTTGTCGGACAGTGACGAGGCGGCAGTACGTGCTGCCGCAACGACCTACGGCGTCGACGTCACGTTCGTCCCGGGTGTTGGGGATCCGAGCCGGGCACTGTCGCAGGTGGCCGAAGACCGCGACGCGGCGATGCTGGTCGTCGGGACCAGGACGGGAACGGGCCGGATCGCGGAGTTCTTCACGGGGTCGGTCGCGGCACGGCTGACCCATCAACAGCACCGTCCGGTGCTCGTGGTGCCGGTTGATCCGGCCGGGTTCGACGCTCCATTGCCCTGGGACAACCCGTGACCGGCCAGCTTGTGCTGCTCCGCCACGGGCAGAGCACCGCAAACGCCGCCGGCACCTTCACCGGGTTGCGGGACGTCGCGCTGACCGAACGAGGTGTCGCCGAAGCGACCCGGGCAGGGTCGCTTCTGCTCCGCGCCGGCTTCAGTCCGGACCTCGTGCTCACGTCAGCGCTCGAGCGGGCGTTCCACACGGCGGAGCTCGTCACCGAAGTCCTCGCCAGTGATGTGCCGATCGAGTCGACGTGGCGGTTGAACGAGCGGAACTACGGCGCCCTCACCGGCATGTCGAAGCAGAATGCGCAAGCCGCGTTGGGGGCGGAGCAGTTCTTCGCTGTTCGCCGGACCCGCACGGGTCGGCCGCCACGCATGTCGATCCGCGCGTGGCTGGCGCTCCGGCGGACGCCGGCGCTTCGTGGACTGCCGTGGGCGGCAGCTCGTCGAACCGAAACACTCTCCGACGTCATCCGCCGGGTCCAACCCGTCCTGTCGGACCGCATCACCCCGGCACTCCGCGACGGGCAGACAGTACTCGTCGTCGCGCACGGCAACTCACTGCGGGCACTGTGTGCCTGCATCGACGGCCTGACTGACGGTGAGCTCGCGGACCTGAACCTCCCCACGGGCGAGCCCCTGATCTACCAGTTCGACGGCGACGGTGGGTTCTGTCCGCGGGGTGGGGAGTACCTGCATCCGGCAGCACGAGCAGCAGCGGCAGCGGTCGCTGCGGAAGGTGGAACATGACCTCCCGAACGGACACGGACCTGCCCGATGGGCAGCTTCCGCCCGACCCGGACATCGACGCCAACGATCCCGCACGTGTTGTTCGGCCGGTGCATCTGCGGTGGCGGTACCTCGGTGTCGTCGCACTCGGCGGCGCCATCGGTACCGCCGCACGCGACGGACTCAGCACCGCGTTCCCCGCTCAGCACGGAGTGTCCTGGGCGATCTTCTGGATCAACATCGTCGGCGCGCTCCTCCTCGGTGTGCTGCTGGAACACCTCGCGCATCGCGGACCTGACGAGGGTCGCCGCCGGACACTGCGCCTGCTTCTGGGAACCGGTGTCCTCGGCGGGTTCACCACCTACAGCACCCTCGCGACCAGCACCGCGGTGTTGTTCCTCGACGGCCGCGGGTTGGCCGGAACCGGGTACGGGCTCCTGACGGTCCTCGCCGGCGCGATCGCCACCGGTAGCGGCCTCGCGATCGCGGGCTTGGTCCGACCGAACGGAGCCACCTCATGAGCGCCCTGGCCTTCCTCAGCGTCGCTGTCGCTGGCGGTGTCGGCGCGGCCGCACGGTTCTTCGTGGATGGTGCGATCAACCGGGGTCGGCAGTTCCGGCTCCCGGTCGGGACGCTGACGATCAACATCACCGGCTCGTTCCTGCTGGGCTTGATCACCGGCGCCGCCGGTCACCTCGGCGCTACCCCCGTCGCGGTGCTCGGAACAGGGCTCATGGGTGGCTACACCACGTTCAGCACCGCCAGCTTCGAGACCGTCCGCCTCGCACGCACCGGGCGCACCACCGCGGCTGCCGTGAACGGGCTCGGGATGCTCGTCGTCTCCGTCGCCGCAGCCGCCGGGGGCGTCACCCTCGGCACCCTCACTTGACCATCCGACTGGGAGAAGAACAGCTCATGCGCTTCGACATCACGATCGAGATCCCCCGCGGCAGCGGCAACAAGTACGAGGTCGACCACGCCACCGGACGTATCCGCCTGGACCGGGCGGTGTTCACCAGCATGGTGTTCCCGCAGGACTACGGCTCGATCGACGACACTCTCGGCGATGACGGCGACCCCCTCGACGCGCTCGTGCTGCTGCCCCGGCCCACGTTCCCCGGCGTCGTCATCGACGTCCGCCCGGTCGGGATGCTCCGCATGGTCGACGAGAACGGCGGCGATGACAAGATCCTCACCGTCCCCGCCGGAGACGTCCGCTTCGACCACGTCCAGGACATCTCCGACGTCGCCGAGCCGGTCCTGGCGGAGATCGAGCACTTCTTCGCCCACTACAAGGAGATCGAGCACGGCAAGCACGTCACCACCAACGGGTGGGCGAACCGTGTCGACGCCGAAGCCATCATCCGCGCCGCACAGGAACGGTTCACCCCGCACCCCTGACCGGTACCCGCGCACCCGCGCACCCGACACCATCCAGTGCGCGCCCTGAACCGCCGTGGGGAGGCAACTGGCGCCCAGTGATCGCCAGGAGGTCGTCCCTCCGCCTCCCCGCGGCCCACGCCCGCACGACCAACCCGAAAGGCGACAACCGCCATGAACGACTACATCAGCAACGTCCACCACACCACCCACCATCAGGGCGAGTACGTCACCCACACCAGCCGCCCCGTCACCATCAGCAGCCTGCACGGCTCCCGGATCCTCGACTCCCGCGGCTACCCGACGATCCAGGTGCATCTCGAGCTCGAGGACGGCACCGTCGTCACCGGCGACGCCCCCGCAGGCGCATCCACTGGCGCGCATGAGGCCGTCGAGCTTCGCGACGGCGGCAGCAGCTACGGCGGCCGCGACGTGAGCCAGGCACTCCACCTCATCTCGGCAGAAGTCGCACCGATGATCACCGGCCAGTCGTGGACCTCGATCAGGCAGGCCGACGCCGCCCTCGCTGCCCTCGACAGCACCCCGAACTACGGCCGGCTCGGCGCGAACAGCGTCGTCGCGACCTCGATCGCGATGGCACGCGCTCTCGCCGCCGCAGCGGAGCTGCCGCTCTGGCGTTGGATCGCAGACGTCACCGGCAGCACGCCCCGCCTGCCCGTCCCGCACTTCAACGTGCTCAACGGCGGAGCGCACGCAGCGAACGCGCTCGACTTCCAGGAGTTCATGATCGCCCCGGTGAACGCCGAGACCATGACCGACGCGGTTCGGATCGGGTCGGACGTCTACCACGCACTGGCGGCACTGGTCCGGGAACGGTTCGGCAGTCTCGGTCTCGGGGACGAAGGCGGCTTCGCCCCATCGATCGCCGCGCCCGAGGAGGCCCTCGACCTCCTCGTCGCCGCTATCAGTGCCGCTGGCTACGAGCCCGGCGTGGCCACCGTCGCGATCGCACTCGACCCGGCGGCGAACGAGTTCGCGCTCGGTGACGGTAGCTACCGGGTCGTGGACCGCCGGCTCGACCGAGCAGGCATGGTCGACTACTACCGCGACCTCATCAGCCGGTATCCGATCCGGAGCATCGAAGACGGCTTCTCCGAAGATGACCACGGCGGCTGGAAGGCGATGTCGTTCGCGCTCGGCGACATGCTCCAGATCGTCGGCGATGATCTCTACGTCACCGATCCGCAGCGCATCCGCGATGGCGGGAAGGACGGGCTCTCGAACGCGGCGCTCATCAAGCCGAACCAGATCGGCACCGTTTCCCAGACCCTCGACGCGATCGGCGTCGCACGCTCGCTCGGGATGCGGAGCATGGTGTCGCACCGGTCCGGCGAGACCACCGACACGTTCATCGCGGACCTCGTCGTCGGCACCGGAACCGGACAGATCAAGTCCGGCGCACCCGCCCGCGGAGAACGCGTCGCCAAGTACAACCGGCTCACCGAGATCGCGGAGAACAATCCGGAGCTGCCCTACGGGCTTCGCTGACCCCGACCGGCCACCTCGTGGGCGACGCGCAGGAAAGCAGAACCAGCTGGCTGGGGCTCTCCCGACCAGATCGCCCGCAACGGCCGGGCAAGTGGCGGCCCAGCGAGCGGGACCCGCACCAGCGACCCGTCGTTGATGTCGGCGGCGACCGTGCGAAGGCTCATCACCGCCGGTGCAATTCCAGCCTGCGCGTTCGCCCGGATGATGCTCGTGGTCTCCAGCACCGCGGCCGGAACCGACATGCTCAAACCGGCCTCCCTGAGCCATGCGGCGAGGGTCGCGCGAGTCCCGGAACCCTCTTCCCGCAGGAGCAGAGCCGTCGCCGCCAGGACCTCCGCAGTGATCCCGGTCGACCGAGCCCAGGGATGGCCCGGCGCAACGACGACCGCGAGCTCATCGTCCGCGATCACCTGCGCGGACACACCTGCCGCCGTCACCGGGGTCTCCGTGAACCCGAGGTTCGCGCCACCCGACTGCACGAGGTCCGTCACCGCGGCGGAGTTGCCCGCGATCAGACGCACCCGCACGTCGGGTTCGCGGCGGCGAAATTCGAGCAGCCAGCCCGGCAGCAGCAGCTCCGCGATCGTCTGTGACGCTGCGACGACGAGCGAACCCGTGGGAGCCCGCAGCGCAGCCACTCCTGCCTCGAGGTGGCGAGACGCGTCGAGGACCGGTCCGGCCAGCCCGACGACGAGCCGGCCGGTCTCGGTCAGCACCGACCCCGTGGTCGAGCGGTGCACCAACAAGTGACCGACCATGCGCTCGGCGACCCGGATCCGAGCAGACACTGCCTGTTGCGTGACGCCGAGCGCTCCAGCGGCAGCGGAGAGGGAGCCGGTCTCAGCGACGCGTGCGAGCACGTCGAGTGTGTCGAGGTCGAGCGTTCGGTCCGTGAGTCGCCGTAGTGCCACAATCAACGATTGTGCCCTGCCAAGAGGTTCCCGGTACCGCCAGAGGCAGGATTCGCGCAGGCTTGGCCCATGACAACGCTCCGCACCGATCCTGCACCCGCGAACGGTAGCCAGCTGCCCCAAAGGCCGCAGACGGCGTTGTTCCGCGATCTGGAGCGGCCAGGCCTGATCGTGTCGAACCTCACACCGAACTGGTTCGCGTCGATCATGGGCACGGGGATTGTCGCCGTCGCGGCTGCGTCACTGCCGCTGCAGTTCCCCGGTCTGCGCATCGCGGCGACGGTCGTGTGGGCGATCGCCGCGGTGCTCCTCGTCGCCCTCACGGTCGCGACGGTGCTGCACTGGATCCGCTACCGGAGCACCGCAGCCGGGCACCACCTCAACCCGGTCATCTCCCACTTCTACGGCGCACCACCGATGGCGTTACTCACCGTTGGCGCCGGGACACTCCTGCTCGGCAAGGACTGGATCGGCCTGCCCGCTGCCGTAACCGTCGACTGGGTCCTGTGGACCATCGGCACCGTCGGAGGTCTGCTCACAGCAGTCCTGGTGCCGTACCTGGCGTTCACCCGCCACGAGAACAAGCCCGACTCCGCGTTCGGCGGTTGGCTGATGCCGATCGTCCCGCCGATGGTGTCCGCATCCACCGGCGCCCTGCTGCTGCCGTACGCTCCCGCCGGTCAGGCGCGGGAGACGCTGCTGTGGTCGTGCTACGGCTTCTTCGGGCTCAGTCTCGTGACGTCGCTGGTCGTGATCACGCTGATCTGGAGCCGGCTCGCGCAGCACAAGGTCGGTGCCGCCGGCATGGTGCCGACCCTGTGGATCGTCCTCGGACCCGTCGGACAGTCGATCACGGCGGTGAACCTCCTCGCCTCGAACGCACCCGCCGTCGTCGATGCCTCCACCGCTCACGCGCTCCTGGTCGTGGCGTTGGTGTACGGGTTCGCGATGCTCGGCTTCGCGCTGCTGTGGACTGTCATCGCCCTCGCCGTCACCGTCCGGACCGCTCGCGAACACCTGCCGTTCAGCCTGACCTGGTGGTCGTTCACGTTCCCCGTCGGCACCTGCGTCACCGGACTCAACGGGCTCGCCCTGCACTCAGGCCTCACCGTCGTCGCCGTCCTCGCCGTCATCTACTACGCCGGCCTCGTCGCCGCATGGATCACCGTCGCGATCCGCACCTTCCAGGGCTCCGTCATTCGTGGCACCCTGTTGGCACCGCCACAGCCAGCATGAGCACCCCCGAGGAACTCGCTGACGTTCGATCGCTGAATGATCTCGCGGAGACGTGGCGGACCGCGCCCGATGGCAGCCGACGGTTCGTCCCGAGCTTCGACCCACGATCCGGCGGCACATCCAGCCGTGTCCTGGTCCTGATGCAGTCGCCCGGCCCCCAGACCGTCGCCGCAGCGCACGCAGCGATCTGTAGCGAGGACAACCCGGGCCCGACCGCGGCCGCGTTCCGAGCAGCCCGTATCGAGTCCGGACTCGCACGCAGCGAGTACGTCCGCTGGAACCTCATCCCATGGGAACTGCCCGACCGCGTGCGACTCGCGGACATCGACGAGGGGCGGCATGCCCTCGCCACACTGCTCGCGGCCCTCCCCGCGCTCAACGCCATCGTCACGTACGGGACCGTCGCCCTCGACGGCGTCATGCGACACCTCACCCTGCACCAGCGCCCCCGACTCATCCCGGTCATCGCAGCACCGCACCCCTCTCCCGCCAACGGCCGCCACCGCTCGGAACAACACCTCCGTTCCGTGCGGGCACTTCAGCTCGCCGCGCTGGCACGACCGCTGTGACGAATACGAACGATCAGCGGTTGCCCGGCCGGTTGTTGGACGAAGGATCTGAGCCTCGAAAGTCCATCGACTAACGGACTGGGTGGCCGAGTAGTGGCGTCCAGAGTTCGTACCTCCGACCGATTCACAGGCACGAGACCGGGTGGCAGGCTGGCTAGTCATGGGGAACGGTGTGCTTCATCGTGACGACCGATACGCGGTCACAGGCCTTGCAGTCGTTGCCGCGTGGGTGCTGCTCTTCTGCGCAGCTCACGCGCACTACGTTCCTCTCGAGACCGCGTACCAAGCCCACCTCGACTCCCTGAACAACCCGCCGATCCTTCAAGATCAGCCCGCCCAGGTTGCGCTTGCCGAGTTCTTCGTGGGCGCTGTGCTCGTGCTCGCCGTGCCAGCAGCTGCTATCGCGCTTCTCACTGGGCTCAGCACCGCGCGGAACAGCCGAGGCGTCACCTGGGTACGAGTTCTCGGGTGGACAACGTTCGGGATTGGCGCCATCGGAGCGTTGCCCGCGCTCGGCGCTGGCCTCTTCGGTGCGGTCGGAGCGTTCTTCAACGCGTTGACGTTCCTTGGTTGACGACGCTCGGTAACGCGGATAGTTCCGCAAGCGGATCGGCATCCGGACACGTCGTTGGAGCTTCGGCGAACGTATCCACTTAAGATCGGCTTGTGGACGACGATAGCTGGACCGTATTCGACGACGAACAAGTACGAATGGAGCTGGAGGGCCTACGTCACCCGCTCACGGTCGCGCTTGAGTTCGTCAAGGCGCTCGCTGCTCCCGTTCTTGATACTGCATGGCTGCAACAGCTGGTCACTCCAGAGAGTTTGAAGCACTGGGGTGATTTCTCGTCGGCGAAAGGCGTCTACGACAGTATCGAGAACCCCGGCTTCGGCTCCACGATCAACCAGCCAAAGGGTGCGCCCGATGTTGGCTACTTCAAGGTGCTCTCGGGTGTTACCGAGGGGTTCACCGTGTCCGAGCCCACGCCCATGCTGGTTCCCGCGGTCGCCACTCTGGTATGGCGGCCCGAGGCCGGGCTAGTCGAGCAGTCAGGAATGTGGCTGGTCCACCAGTTTGGTGAACCCGCCGACCTCGGGAGCCTTGGACACGTCAGGACGTCGCTTGGACGGGGACCGAGCTTCTGAGGGTGCAAACACTCCTCGATAGCGCCCGCTAAGCGATCCACTACCGGGGCGAGCACGGTCGATCGTTTGTGCGCACGGAAAGGCAGTGGGGTGGCTCCAAGTCACTTCGGTTAGCGTCTCCCTGAAACTTCGAAGGAGACGCATGGACGACAACGAAACTCCCGCAGCGCCCGAATCGAAAGAGAACCGGCCGAAGTGGGACCTGCGACCGACCCCGACGGGTACACCAGCGACAACGTCGCACCGAAGGACTTCATGCTGGACGCGGTTTTGAACTTCGTGCACGGCATGAAGGACGAGGACCGGGGGTCTTTCGGACTCACAGTGACACTCGGCGGACAAGTCCTCAGCGGCAGAGCGATCAGCCGTACCGAGTGGACTGAGGGGGTCGCCGCCCAGTACGAGGCCTCAAATGGTACAAAGCACCTGCGTGAGGTCTACGACCAGGTGAATGCCACCGTGACGACGCGGCATGAAGAACGGCGCGCAGCGGACCTCCCGCCCCGCGCACGCCGGTTCTTGCACATGAGTGACGTCCAAGTGGACCTCGGGGGTGGCAACTTTGCCGTACTGCCCTTCTGGCGCGGCGCCCTTAAAGACGTAACGGGTTGGACGCTCGGCGAGATCAAGGCCGTTTAGCTGACGCCCCGTTAAGAGGAGCACCCAGGGGCATCAGGCTCGGGTGTTTCCTCCCTGCGACAGGGCTTCGGGCGCTCTGCACGCTGGCGTCTCGCGACTAGATGACTCGATCGCCGGCTACGTATTGTCGGGCCGATCGCGATGTGCCTCGACCTCGAGCAGGTGGCGGATCGCGCGATCGCTGACACGGCCACCGGGGGTCGTCACCCACGTGAGCATCTGCGGCAGGAGCATCGCGGCGGCGAGGAGCAAAGCGTCCGTGAGCGGGCCCCAGAAGGTCAGCTCGGCGGCGTCGACGTCGATGCCTCCAGCGACAGCGCCGGCGGACCACCATCCGTGGACGGGGGTGACCGTGAGGAGCATCGCGGCCGCCCACGCGGGTGTGCCGATGAGGAGACGGCGGAGACGCTGTAGACGGCGGGTCCTGGCCGCTGCGAGCTGCTGCCGGGCGTCTGCCTCGGCGGCGTGCTCGTCGTCGCTCTGAGGGCATCGGCTATCGGGACCCCGTCTGATTTGTGCAATGATCCCAGACATGAGTGATGTTCGTGAAAATCTGCGGTTGAAGTCCGCGTTTGGTGATCTACAGGAGGGTGTGCGCCCGCTCGACGCAGACCTGTCCGAGGCGATCGACGCTCTGCGGGAGGACTGCTACACGCTTCCCGAATCGGTGGTCCGCGTCCGTGGAGAGGCTCTTGTCGCCGATGCTGAGGCGCTCGGGAACAGGGAAGGGTTTGAAGACCCGGCCGTGTGGATTTACATCAAGGCTTCGAAGAACAAGCTGTCGGCCCTCGACTGACCAACCAGTTCGATATGGGATCCCTCAGCGGGCTAGGACGCGAGTTCGGCCTCTGTTCGGCCGGGCTCAGTAACAGTCAAGGAGTGGAGGCAACGAGTGCGCGAGCGGCGACCATCACCTCGATGAGTTCACCACTGGGGGCAGCCGGGCACTCCCGAGCGGCCAGGGCGTATGTCGCTGCGTTTTTCCCCGCAACGCCACGACCGCTGTCGACGATTGACTGCCGAGTGCTGTTCCACTCGCCCCACTCGTTCTCGATTACTTCCTCCAGCCGGTCTGCCCACACGTGGAGAGTGGCGCTTACCTGTCCCTCGGGGTTATCTACGACGGTCTCTCCCAGGTACGCGAGTAGCCGTCGGTTCGTGCGGATCTCATTCGCCTCGGTTGCAGCGGCATCGTGCTCTGGCTTGCCGTTGGCTCGTAGCCGCAAACCGCCGCCCTTGTCGTTATCGAACACGACGAGCGTCGGAATGGACAGTTCCGCCAGGATCGCGTGAGGTATGAAGAGGTGCTGTTTTCCGCCGGAGTAAGCGACGGTTATGCCCTCCACCTCGAGAGCGGTCTGTCCTTTGCGTGCGGCAATGCCATCAAGGATGCCCTTATCGGTGTCGCCCTCGACCAAGACGACGGCGTCAGCGAAGAACGCCTCGGCCAGGTTTTTCGTCCATACCTGGTCCCATCTTGACCGCAGGGCGTCGTCGGTCACCTCGGAGCCGTTGAGTCGCTTGGTTACGGCATCAAGAGACGCGAGGTGAACGCTGACCGATGGATGCTCGTCCGGCCTTTGCTGGCGACGAGTGACACGACGAACCTGGTCAAAGAACCGTGGATCAATGAAGTACGGCGAATGCGTCGCGTACATGACCTGGAGTCCGCCTGTGAGGTTATCTGCTAGATCCCGTAGCACTTTCGAGAATACCCGTGCCTGGGTTGGATGTTGAAACAGTTCCGGCTCCTCGATGGCGAGGCAGATGACACTGCCGTCGTTACCTTGGGCACCGCGGGCGGCGAGTAGTTTGAGTGATGAGATCAGCAGCGCTCGCTGGAAGCCGTGCCCCTGGCGATCCACGCTGGTTTCGTTCAGAGCGTCACTGATGCCGACGCTGATCGATGCCGGGCTGGGGCGTAAGTCTGAGGTGCGCGTGTGAAGTCGAATACCGCGGCCGGCGGTGAAGGCACGCACCTCGGCGGTCAGCGCGTCAGCCAGATCGTTGAGCTGCTCACCGAGGTGTTTCTTGTTGATCGCCGTTTGCTTCTCGCTGACCTCTTTCGCAAGAGCCTCGAACGCTGCGTTGGCACCCTTCCGGTCAATGGTGCGTTCGAGGATGCGTCCGATGATCGTCTTCTTGCCCTCCACGCTCTCCTCGCTAGCGCGAAGATCAGCCGTCACGAGCACGAAGTCAAACAGCCCAGACAACTTGTTTTGCCCGTTGAACCCGAACAGGTGCGTGACTCCACTCTCGGTCTCTTCAAGACGATCGGGGTTGTCACTCTCCCATAGCGTCATCGCCTGGTCGGCAGCACCTTGGTTCTTCCACTTTGGCAGCCCGGGCGCTTCACCGCGCGCAATCAGATCATCCCAGAGACCTTTCTTCTCCTTCGCTGATCCCGCGTTCCGGATTTCCTCGAACGCTGGAAATGACCGGGCTCGCGCAGTCATCTTGTCGCTGCCGTTATCCCAGATTCGCCAGGCCGTGAAGGTCGTGGAGCCGGGGGGAGCGTAAGTCGACCCGAGGGCTTCGCGATCCGCAACGCTGAGGTCGGAGAACTTGACCTCGACGCTAATCCGCCGGTCCTCGACTGCCCCGGAATAAACATCCTCGTCGACCAGGCGTGTTTCACCGTTGAAGAACCAGTCCAGAGCGCGAAGGACTGTCGACTTACCTGCCCCGTTCGGCCCGACGAACGATGTCAAAGTTCCCATATCGACGCGCACGTCCTCGAGGCACCGGAAGTTCTTGACCCTGATCGACTTGATGCGCATCTCTACCCCCTGATCGCGGCCGCGCGGCCGAAACGATTGTTACAGCGGCGGGTCTTCAACGCTGGAGCGACACGGTCGACGGGCTCGACGACGGTGCGGTACGGCAGGCATGTCGAGCGTTGCTGGCCGCTCATCATCCTCGCTTCGCAGGTTTGAATTCGCCGCTTCGCTCGTCGATCCTGGAGCAAAGCGATGGGCACGCAGATCGCAAGAGCTATGAAAATCGGTCCCGCCCAACGCCCCGCTCCAGGGGTGAACGTGACGCTAGCCTCCGCCGTAGGGAAGCGGCGGTCCCTTCAGGCCGTCGTCCGTGGTGACCGGAGCTAGACCCTGCACGGCTTGCCGATGGCGGCCGAAGTTGTATGTAGACCGTGCCTTGATCCTGTCCGTGAGAGTCCGCCCCGCCGTTTCGGGCGGTCGTGGCCGCGACCGAGCTGGTTCTCGAACTCGGATGTCAGGAATTGCCTTCTCCTGACGTGTTGGAAGTGAAGGAGGTGCACAGATGGAAGAACTGACCGATGTCGCGTTGATAGCAGCAGTCACCGGCGGTGACCGTGCCGCGTTCGGCGTGCTCTTCGACCGGCACAGTCCAGCGCTGTACCGCTACGCCTGGACCGTGCTTCACAACAACGAGGACACCCTCGACGCTGTCCAGCAGACGTTCCTCGTGGCGTGGAAGAAACGCCGGCAGGTCCGCGTGGTCGATGACTCCGCCCTGCCGTGGCTGCTCACGGCATGCCGGTTCGAAGCGCTGAACCTCGCCCGGCAGCGCCGCCGTGACAGTGAACGGCTGGCCCCGCTGGAGAGCCAGCAGACCGAGCCGGTCGTGCTCGCCGACAGCGACGAGCACGCCGACGAGTTGGCGTTCATCCTCAGCGAGATCTCGACCCAGTCCGAGACGGACCAGCAGGTGTGCCGCCTGGTGCTCCGCGAGGGACTCACCTACGACCAAGCCGCACACGCACTCGGACTGACCCCTTCTGCTGTCGGCAAGAAGCTCGAGCGGACCCGCAAGCGGCTCCGCATCGCACGCGAGAAGTACCGGGAGGTAACCCAATGAACACCGAGCAGATCCCCAACGACCAGGAGATCGACCGCCGCCTGCGCTCCATCCGGTCCGCGGTCCTCACCGAGGTCGGCCGCACCACCAAGCGCACCCGGAACCTCCGCATCGGTATCGCCGGCGCCGCGGCGCTCCTGGTGGGCCTCGGAGCCACAGGCGGCGCCGTCGCGGTCAAGATGGCCACGCAGGACGAAATCCAGCACAACGTCGCCTGCTACTCCGCACCGAGCCTCACCGCGCCCCACGTCGATGTCACGGTCGCCGACGGTTACAACGTCAACTCCGGCGCGAAGCTCGTCGGCGACGCCGACCCGGTCGCGCTCTGCGAGCAGTCCTGGAAGGCGGGCACCATCGGGCAGGCCACGATCCCTGCAGACCCCAACACCGCGAAATTCCCAGTACCGGCACTGCAGTTCTGCACCCTCCGCACAGGCATCATCGCCGGTTTCCCGACCGGGGACGCATCCTTCTGCGACAACGTTGGCCTGACCACGTGGCTGCCGTAGAGGTTCCGGTGGCGAACGACACCCCACGAGGAGTGCAGTCGCGCTTCAGCGAAGTCCGCGAGACGGCCGTCGCGCGCCTGCTCGCGGCCACGGCCATCGGTGTCGGCCTGGCGAGCGTCAGCGTCTTCGCGCTCGCACTCCTGCTGCTGCCGTCATAGGTACGTGGTGGGGAGAAGCTGCCAGCGGCGTGCAAGGGAGCCTGAGCAGAACCGCGCAGATCAGCGTGAACAGTCACAGGGTCGCAGATAGCCCGTCCGATTTGATTCTCACCAGGCTGCCTCATACGGACGCCGGTGGACTCGGAAGCAGAGGCTTCAGCTCGGCAGGTTGTGGCGGAGGTCGTAGCCGGTGTCGGCGAGGAACTGCAGCCGGTCGCGTACTTCTTGCAGCGATGCTGCGTCGTCGGCGTTGCGGTAGTCGGCGCGGAGGAGTGTGTTGGCGGTGATGATGTCGTCGGTGCGGTCCGCGTATCCGGCGGCCGCCGCGGTGAGGAAGACGGTGGGGTCGGCCGGTCGGATGAGTTCGGTGCCAGCAAAGCCGATCGTGTCCGGTTCGAAGCCGAGCGTGACCATGTCGACTTCCTCCTCGGTGAACGCGACGATTCGGTAGGGCATCTCGCGTTTGCTGATGGCGGGGTAGCCGTGGCGGTCCGAGATCGCACGGCCGGAGATGCGGCAGCCAGCTGCGATGAGCCGTTCCGCTTGCTCGACGAGCGGCAGGTTGGACGTCCATCGGGTTCGAACGCCGCCAGGTCCCGGGTAGCAGGCAATGGCAAAGTCCACGAGGCCGCCAGCCTGCCGTGACTCCCATCCGATGTCGGTGCGGTGCACGCGTTTCCCGAGGCGTGCGAGCCCGTCATCCACCTGCCCGGCAGTCAGCCCAGCCCGCACCAGCCCGTCGAAGGTGCAGCCGTTAACGGCGAGCATCCGCGCGACGGCGAACGTGACGTAGATGGGTGCGGCGTCCTTCCACCGCTCCTTCGTCCCGAGGGCCTGATCTCCGTCAATCCAGACCCGGCGCCGGTCAACGTCGACCAGCAGCACCGACGCCGTCTGCTCCGCAAGCGCGATCTGCGTCGCAGTGACGGTGCGTGGGGCTAGAAGCAGCAGTTCCGCGTCGTTCCGGTCGTCGTCGCGGGGGCGTTGGGTGAGTGTTGGGAAGCGTGCGCGGCGGCCGTCGGCGAGGCGGATCGTGTCGTGCGACTCCACGACCGCGGCGAGCCCCGCGAGTTTCAGGACAGTGAGCGCGTTGGTGAGGTCGGTGGTCTCTCCGAGCCCATACGGCATCGTGATCTGCGGCCGACCGGCGTACGCGGCGTTGACCCATTCGAGCCCAGGCATCATCAGCTGCGCTCTTCCGGGACGTCGGGTTGGGTGAGGGCGACGAGCCAGCGGGTTTCTTCGAGGAAGGGTTCCCAGCCGGTGCGGGTGTCGCCGTGGGCTGGTTCGCAGATGTTGCCGGTGTCGGTGCTGCGGATGATGACCTGCCGCAGCGTGGTGCTGGGTGGGTCGCGGAAGAACACGTGCCCGTGCGCCCCTGTGGCGTCGTAGGCGACGTTGAGGAGGAACAGGTCCGGCCGGCTGCTCACTGCCGCCACCGTCGTCCGCGGAACAGGGCGATGATCGTCGTCAACGGCCGACCTTCCCGCATCCAGTCCAACGGCGCCAGGATCCGGTCGTCGACGGTGAGGAACTCGAGGGGCGTGGTCATGAACTCCGTCATCGCCGCCGCGTCGAGGAGCGGTTGGGGTGCTGCCGCGTAGAGGACGTCCAGGCCGGGCAGCAACGACGATGGGTCGCCGAACTCGGGGAGGGCGGGCTTGACGAGTTGCCAGTCAGGGATGCGTTCTTCACCGTCGAGGTCGAAGCTCGTCAGCCGGTTCGCTTCAAACAGCTCCCCGACCTCGTCGATGCTGATCTGCAGGGCTGCGGCTACTTCCGGCTCGGTGAGGGTGGTGTTGAGAAGGTTCCGGCGGATCCGGGCTTGCGTGGTCTGCCACCAGTCCTCAGGGACGTCAGCCGGGCCGACGGCGGAGCGTTCGGGTTGGCGGGGGATCTCTCGGCCTTCGTCGGCGTACGCGGACAGCTGCTCGCGGGTGACTTCGCCGCGGGCGTACATCCACAGCTGCGACTGCCACGGCATGTCGTCCGGGAACCCTTCCAGGTAACCGGAGTGGATGAACGCTCGGACGGCCTTCTCCCGTCGTGCGATCTCGGATGCGGGGATAAGGAGGGTCTGCACGATGCGGTTCGCTTCCCGCACCGCCGGCACCGAAAGGTCCGACAGGACCGTGTTGGTCCTGTCGTAGAGCTCGTACCCGGGCTCGACGTCGATCGGGCGGACGAGGATCTGCGCCAGGTGCGCGTCAGGGTTCTCGGTGTCCTCGAGGAGGACGTGCCCCCAGAGGATCCGGTCGTTCGACAGGTGCATGGACACCAGACGCATCATCAGCAACTACCTCCAAAGGATGGGTGCGGGCAGAGCGGGTCAGAGCTGCGGGAAGTCGGCGGGGCTGCGGCCGATGCGGTCGGGTGTGTAGCGGAGCAGGAACCGCATGATGCGGTCCGCTTCGACCATCGCCTGCGCCGTCGGGTCCTGCGCCGTCGGGTCGACGTCGGTGAGCTGGAACCAGGGCGGTTCGTCAGCGTGATCGATGAGGACCGTCGCCGGCTTGTCATCCGGATCCTTCGGGTCTGTGAACATGACGGAGCCGAAGAACCGGGTGTCGTCGTACACCAGCGTCAGGGACAGAAGCTGCAGCATCAGCTCACCCCGCCCTCACCGCTGCCCTTGTTGGGGTGCCAGCGGAGGTCGTGGGCGAGGTCGGATCGGAAGTGCAGCAGCTGCCGCAGCCCGTTCATCGCGTCCGTGTTCGCGGTCACCCAGCTGTCTTCATAGAGGACGTGCGCGGTGATGAAGTCGTCCGTGCAGCACCCCTCCGCGCTGGTGAGGATCGTGGTGTCCTGCGGGATGACAATCGACACCGTCGCCTCATCTACTGACGCGGGCTCGTAGCCGAGCGCTTGCATGTCGGGGTGCTGGGCGAAGAACGCCGTCAGCCGGTTCGGCGGGACGGTGACGCCGGACTGGTGCGCGGCCCATCGGTCCGACATCACCCCACCCAGCGCAATGAGATGGTCCGCCTGCTCGTCGATGGTTCTGTCGCGGCGCCAGCAGGTCCTGATTCCGCCGGCACCGGGATACGCCCCCAACGCCCAGTCGCATAGGGCGGCCCGGTCGGCTGCTTCCCATCCGATCGGCGTGTGGAAAACGTTCGCCCCGAGAGCGGGCATTGCGGCGCGCACGTCGTCGAGTGGGATGCCGATGCGGTCCGCGATAGCGCGTGTGCCGCCGCCGTGCAGGGCGATGGTGCGGGCGATCGCGAACACGGTCCGCCAGCCATGTGTTGCGTCCCGCTCCATCGACGACCCGTGCACCTGCCGACCGTTCGCCCAGACGCGTTGCCGTTTCCCGTTCACGAACACCAGGTCCGGGTACCGGCGGGCGAGCGAGAGCACGCCGCCTTCCGACCCGCCGGGGATGACGATGAGGTCCTCGGTCCGTTCGGTCGGGGTGCCGTCGTCGTTGATCGTCGCGGTTGGGTTCGGGGTGGACAGGAACCCGGACCGGCCGTCATCGAAGCGGAGCCGGTCGAACGCCTCCACACGAGCGGGCATCCCCGCAGCCTCGAGCGCGACCAACGTCTGCGTGATGTCGATCGTCCATCCGAGCCCGAACGGCAACGACAGGATCGTCTGCTGATGCCGGATGTCCTGCACCCACTGCCGATCACTCATCAACGCCGCCCCCGCCCTGCCTTGGCGGCCGAGGCGCATCGCGGCCGGCGAGCCTCGGATCGTCTTCGGAGAGCCGCTCGAGCCCGAGGCCGGATGCGTCGAGGATGGCGTTCTCGGACTCTTCGGTGGCGACGAACGAACCGATCTGCGCATTGACCGCGACAAGAGTCCCGATCCGGCTCCGCGCATCCAGCACGACCGCGGCGACTTCCTCGTCCGTGCAGTCGGAGGTCAGTTCCGGCTTCGACGGATGCAGCGCGGGGAACTCGAGCTGCTGCACCGGCGGATGCCACTTCACCCCGACCCTCAGGACACGCCCGTCCTCGTCGTTGCGGTAGAACATCGACCCGAACGGGTGCCCCATGTCGAGGCTGAGGTCCGCTCCGTAGAGGGTCCAACCGACGGCCGCGTAGGCCGGATCCCACGGCTGCACGGTCAGGGCGCCGAGCCCCATCCTCAGGCCCGGGATCAGCGCCTGACCGTCCTGCAGTTCTGCGTAGAGGGCCTGCAGGTTCGGGGGACTGTGGTCGCGCAGGTCCGCTAACGGGACCCGTGCGATGCCGTGGATGGCGGCGAGTTGCCGCGCACGGCGGCGCGGGTCGTTCTCGGCGTTCGGCATGCGGCTCCTTCTCGCTCGCCCAATCCGTCACTCCGCAGGCGCAGCCGCTTCGCTGCCAGCAGCAGCGTTGGAGTTGGAGTGGACGATCTCGACGGTAGGGATGAAGCAACCGTGAGAGCCAGGGGATCGAGCCGCTCGAGGCCAGGAACGGGAAAACTCAGACAGCGTCCAACGACGCTGCTGCCTCGCGCTTCAGACGCTTCTTCTCGTTACGTCGCTCGGTAGCGGCGCGCTTCTTGTCGAGGGCGATGCGGCGGGGGTCGCCAAACTGGCCGGCGTTGTCGACCTGGCGGAGGGACTCTGCTCGCGCCCTGGCCCCGCAACTCCCACACTGCTCACCAGCGAGGTGGTTCTTCGGCATGACGCTGAAGGCCCCGTGCTCGAAGCAGCGGATGCGAATGCTGGTCCGCTGGTCAACGAAGTCGACGTTCCGGTAGTCATACCGGGACCCGTGAACCTTCAGCGCTCGGTCGAGGAAGAGTTGCAAGCGGCGCGCGGCCGGTCCGCGCCGCGTGGAGCAGTCGTGGCAGCCCTGCCCAGGAATCACTCGGCCCTTCACTGTCTTCGCCTTGTGGTCCTGCGGCGCCATCCGGAAGACCCCGTGCTCCGGGCAGATGATCCGCACCCGTGTCTTGACGTTGACGAACTCGTCGGGCAGCAGTGAATAGTCGTAGCGGCCACCGTGCTCAGCGTCCGCAGCGGCAATGAACGCGTCGCAGCGGGCCAGACGGGTGGCAGTGATGTGGTCCAAGAGGAACTCCTTGAGATGACGGAGTTGCCTCTATGCCGCCGCCAACCGCCAAGACGGGCTCGAAAGGCCGTCAGCCGCGCTTGCGGTTGCGGGGATCGGCTGCGGCTCGTCTGTCACTGGACCGCGGAACAGGAGGAAGCCCTGATCAGCGCCTCGGGTGAGCGCTATGGATCAGAGATCCCAGATCTGCGATCACAGCTCGCCGTCGGCAGCCTGCACAGAGGGGGAGCGCACCACGAACCGGTGCCGACCACCCCCGTACGAAAGGGCCACCCCATGGCTTCCCACCAGAACCACAAGCGCACCGAGCGACGCCACGAGATGCAGATCGTGCTCGACTGGCTCGACCTCAACGGCCGCGGCATCGACGACCTCTACGACCACCTCCTCGCCGGCCCGGGCGGCAAGCGGCAGTTCCGGGCCCACTACCGCGTCGAACCGTTCCTGGACGAGCCGGACGTGTTCGCGTTCCAGATCGCCACCATCCGCAAGCTCCGCACCGACCCGGACTTCCAGCGCTGCGCCGAGCAGCACTTCCTCCTCCAGTACGACCGCGACGAAGCCGCAGCCGCCGCGCAGGCCGGGTTCAAAGACGTCGCTGCGCTCCGCCGACAGCACTGGGGCGACGACCCGACCATGGTCGAGGCGGGACGGCGGCTGCTTTCGCTCCTGCGCGCCGGGGTCGCCACCCGTGAGCAGTACCAGGCCGTCGAGGACCAGTGGGGAACCACCTGGAAGGACCTCACCACCTTTCACGCACACGCCACCGCAGACGCCTAAACGCGAAACTCCCAGCTGGCCCGGACGAGCCGGCATAGAGCCGTCGAAGCCAGCCACAGCAGGCGAGCACCTCCCGCAGCAACGTCACGACGAGACCACACCCCTGACCCGGTCCTCGGACAGCACGCGGGACGGTGCTCGTCTGCCAGGCGCAACAGCTTCACTCCCAGCCGGTCGAAAGCGCCCGGCATAGAGACACCAAGCCCAACGGAATAGGCGAGCACAAGCGCCCTCCGCGCACCGCAGTAGATCCATGTCGAGAGATCGCCGGTGCGGGACAGCAGCCCTGCTCGCCCACCATCACGGCACGCCACGCATCAGCCACGAACTAGAAAGAGGAAGACCATGGCCGTCATTACCGACTGCACCAATCGCCGGGCACACCGCCACACCCTCCGCGAGCTCCGTCCCCTCGACGTGTACGCCGACCGCTTTCCGCAGAACCTCATCACGAAGTGGGTCGAGCTCCACGAGCAGCCCGACGCCCGCAAGCAGTACCGCGCAGCAACGCAGAACACCGCGTTCGTCCGAGACCTCTTCGCATTCGTCCGCTCCTACCGCCCGGTTCCGATTCCGGTCCCGAGATTCGCCTCATTCGACAAGCATGTGGCGCTTCTCGAACCGATGTACGAGGTCTACGAAGCGCGCACGGCTGCCGCGAACTTCGCCTTGCAAGCCGACGAACTCGAGGTCGCCCACCAGCGTGGCATCACCGTGGACGCCCTTCGCGACCAGCACTGGCACGCCACCCGCGACGCGCGTACTCGAGCCGAGAAGCGCCAGATGCTCGCTCAGCTCCGGGCCGGTCTGCTCACCGATGGCCCGCTGGAACTCGCGATCCGACGCTGGGGAATCACCTCGTGGGAGGACCTCGCGACGTTCCGCGAGCCCGACGCGCCGAAGCGCGCCCGACCGCGCAACCGGGCCGAAGCACCCGACTACAGGCGCTTCCTGAGGACCGGCGCGGAAGACGAGAGCCTCATCATCGGCTGGCCCCACACCCCCTCCGCTCCCGAGCATTCCGAGTCGCCCACCACCATCACCCGCTAGTCATATCCGCCGTCCACACCAGATAACCCACGAAGGAATAACCATGAACAACGACAACGTCAAGACCCTCACCGACGGCAACCGCACGCCGAAGACCGCCGTCACGGACTTCAGCAAGCCGAACCAGAACCGCGACGCAGCGGTCCGCTCACAGCACATCAGCGAGAAGACCCTGAACACGCTTGCCGAGTGGCGCAGCGCCGACCAGACCGCGCGACGCCCGAAGGCCGCCGCCGCAACCCGGCCGCTTGCACTCCACGCTGAGGGGCGCTTCTACGCTTCTGCAACGCCCCGCGACCTCGCCGTTGCGTTCGACGCCACCCACGTCGCGCGGCCCGACCAGATCAACCTGCGCCGGTACCAGGTCAAGCAGTACCGCGGCGGGAACCCCCAGAGCTCCGGCGCGAACCGGCGGGTCACTCGGTGCCCGCTCCGAACCAACACCTTGTAGTCGACCCAGACCGAACACGACGAAGCGCTCCTGAACCGGGAGGGCTTTGTCGTGTTCCACCCACCCATCGTTTCGGTGCCAGCTATACCAAGCTCCTATGAACTTTCCGGGCTGAATGTCGGAGGTGTCGTGATGATTGCTTCCGCGACCGACATCATCGGCGGAAGTCACCGGCGGCGCAAAATCTCCTTTTCCTGTTCCAGCAGCAGTCGCCGAACCCTCAGCAGTCCCGCGCCTCCAAGAGACCACAACGTCCGTGATCGAGCGCGCGGTCGGACAACGCCGCCGATGAGCCTCCTTGGCGGCCTCGGCCGAGCCCGGCTCAGCGGATGTATTCGCCGGCCGGACTGTGGTCAATCATCAGTCGGAACTCGTCGTTCTGGAGGCGTTCGAGCGTTGCATAGAAGCCGACGTAGTTCGTGGACTGGAGGTACGCACCGAGCGTGTTCCAGTGCAGCCACGTCGGTACGTTGCCCTGCGATGAAGCGCGGTGAGGTGCGTGGCTGATGCGAAGCTCATGGACCCCCAGGTCATGCCCGTCGATCCAAACGTGGAAGGCTACCTCGACCTCCACCTGGTCCGAGGTGTTGGGGACCGGCGACCAAGGCAGCCCTGCGAAGAACGAGTCGTAGAAGTAGGTCAGGTGGTCGACCTCGCTGCCAGCCTTGGTGAGCGTCATTGAACCCTTGACCTGAGTCGTCGGGGTTCGCTTCTGTTGAGCCTGCGTGTAGCCAAGCTCGCGATACCAGCGCCGCACTACGGTCTGGCCGCCGAAGGGGATGGCGTCGCTTCCTGTCATCGGTGCCCCAGCTGTGCTGAGCGTACGGACGTCGACGACCTTGGTCCGTGATGTCACCGCGGACTTCGAACTCAGCGCTGGCAGCTTCCTCAGGGGCGCGGTGACGGCGCCGAACAGACCGGCCGCTGCGCCAATCTCCCTGCTGTCGGTATCCTCCGGTGCGTCATCGCTTTTGCGCGTGACCCGTTTGGCCCTGAGCTCGGAGTTGATCAAAATGTCGGGGCTGGCGACCATCCTGTCAATGAGGTCACTCGTGAGGGGGAGGCACGCGCCCGCTTCCGCACGGAGCCGATCGAACCAAGTCTGCACCTCGACAACGGTCTCGCTAGGAACAGCATCTTGCCAGTCGAGCCAGATCGAGGCCTCGTAGTTCCAGCCGAGCCCGCCCGCCGTAAGGTTGCTTGAGCCCACGAACAGCGACTGACGATCGTCGCCGGTCGCGACATAGACCTTCGGATGGAACGTGCGCCGCGGGTCATGAAAGACGTGCACTTCGGTCGCTAACTCGAGTGCAAGCTCCAGACCCTCACGGGTTGCGCCTCCCTCACTGACGCCCACGATCATCGAGAGTCTGCCTCCAGCGCTGCGGAATGCCTCGAGATACTCGCGAGCGCGACCGAGACCCGAGCGCTTCGCCCACGCGACCGCAATCTGGACCTCGGAAAAGGCTCCATCGCTTACATGCGCCATGAAGTCAGCGAGGTTCTTCTCGTTTTCGAAGGGCTGCGCTACGAACCTAACGTCCATCTATGAAGGATCTCACGACCGTCAACCTCGGGAGGGCTTCCATCAGAACGCCGGTTTGCTTCAGTTTCTGAAGCAGCGGTATCATGTGAGACGTGCGTACCCGTGAAGCTGTCAGTCCAGAGAAGCTGCGAGGCGGGTTCTACTCACCGGAGATCCTCGTAAAGCTTTGTCTCGATCGAGTCCAGACGCTCCTGGCGAGTCGCGATGGGCTCCGGGTCTTGGAGCCTACCGCTGGGGATGGCGCGTTCCTTCGTGGGCTACAGGCGCACGCGCTCGGCTCGAGGGTGGGTCACGTCGAGGCGATCGAATTGCTCGATTCTGAGGCGACCAAGATTGATCGCTTCCTGGATCGGTCTGAGCTGCCCGGGCGGGTGCTGAACGCGAACGTTCTTGAGTGGTACACCGCGGGCAATACGCGCGACTACGACGTTGTGCTCGCGAATCCGCCCTATGTGCGGTTCCAGTTCATCAACGACGAAGACAAGCAACGCGCGAAGGATCTCAGTTCCGAGCTTGGGGTTGTCGGCTCATCAGTGTCTAATCTGTGGATTCCAGTGTTCCTCCTCGCGCTCAACTCCCTTGCTGACGGTGGCGTGTTCTCGGTCATTCTCCCAACGGAATTCTTGACAGGAGTGTCAGCGAGTCGTGTTCGTGGTTGGCTGCTCGACAACACGACCGACCTGTCGATTGATCTATTCAAGCCGGGCTCCTTCCCTGCTGTACTACAAGAAGTGTTGGTGTTGTCTGGCCGTCGCACGTCCGCAAACCAAACGTCCACTGTCGAATTCGCCGACCATAACGGTGGAAGTCACACTTGGACGCATGTCGTAGATCGCGATGCCAAGACATGGACGGCATACCTTCTGTCGCCGGCGGAGGTAGAGGCGTACCGCTTCGCACAGGCACTCAAGTCCGTGGACACGCTCGGCCGAGTCGCACGTTTCAGTGTGTCGACCGTGACCGGCGCCAACGCGTACTTCTGCTTATCAACGAGCGAGGTCCGAGCGCACGAGCTGGAGCCGTGGGCGCTGCCACTGCTCGGCAGATCACGTCAGGCGCGGGGCCTCTTTTTCACCGGCGAAGATCACGGACTGCTTGCTGATGAGGATCAGCCTTCCTGGATCCTGAGCTTCGCGGCGAACCGCCCCGACCCGACCAAGGTCCGCAAGGCGCTTGAATACATCCACAGGGGTGAATTGCTCGACATTCACACCAGGTACAAGACAAGGATTCGCACCCCGTGGTACCGCGTGCCGATCGTGTCGGCGGGGGACTTGCTGTTGTCCAAGAGGTCGAACGAGTTTCCCCGCGTGATCGCGAACCACGCAAAGGCAATCACGACCGACACCATTTACAAAGGGCAGGTGCTCGCTAGTAGCGGCGTCACCGCGAACGACGTAACGGCTTCGTTCCACAACTCGCTAACCCTGTTGTCGGCCGAGATCGAGGGCAGGAGCTTCGGCGGCGGCGTACTCGAGCTCGTCCCCAGCGAGGTCTCTGCGCTGCTAATCCCAACGTCCCCAGAGATGCACGAGCACCTGCCTCGGCTCGATGCCACCTACCGAGAATCCCGCGACGGCGCAGCGCTGATCGAAGCGACGGATGGTGCGATTGAGGATCTGGTCCCGGAACTCACGCAAGACGTCATGGACTCACTGCGAGGGGCGCGAGACTCGCTCCTCACGCGTCGGATCGTTCGATCGACATCCGAGTTCTACGAGGACTAGCGTTCAGATTCCGCTGTGGCGTAGTGCACCGAACGCTCGTCTTCAGACACTTGGGACTACTGCAGGCTCGGTTGACGTCCTTGACGAGCCCTATGGCCTGGTTACCCGTTTCAGGCGGGTATGGGTGTTCGTAGTGAAGGGTAGTTCGTGTTCGATGGGTGTGGCATTTTGAACGCGTCCGCTCGTCGGAGCGGCCTGTTGTGCCGCAGGTCGCGAAGGACTTCGAGGAAGCAGTAACGAACTGGGTCGGACGGACGGATGTCGACGACGGGCGGCCCCGTGTTCAGAGCACTGAATCACAATGGTTCGATTCGTCCACTTCCACTCGGGGCGGAAATGCTGTATACCGTCTCAGGGGTCCCGCCAGGACGGGGACCTTTGCCTAACGTGGGGGAGGGTGGGCTGCATGGCAGACATCGAGACGGTTCAGACAAAACGAACGACGTTGTATCGAATGATCGACGGAACAACCGTTGACACAGTCTTCATCCCGGAGAAGATCGAGGACCCCGATCGCTTCAGAATCGACGATGTCGATCTTGGCGGACGTGAGGCGCGCCTTGTGTTGGGGTCGTCGTCGTCCTCCGCAAAGTGGACGAGCGACGTCGCGCTCCTGATTGGTCAGCCTGTAGACGCGGCGTCGAGTTCGCCTGGAGCGGCGCTCGCCATCCCCGACAACCATGGGTCGGTTTGGGTGTTGACGTGGGGAACAGGGTTCCACTACGTCGATGCTGAGCGCGTCGATTACGCATTCGGACCCGGAATCGTTGCCCGTTCGGCCATCGCGGACTCCGTGAAGTCGGTCACGAAGACCGTGCTAGATCATCGCGCTCGCGTTGACCGGAGCTCGTTGCCGAACGGGAGTACGGTTCGCGACTTGGGTGTCGATGGGTACGGTGAAGTCGTGAGCCGGATTGAGGCGAAGGCCCAGATTCCAGGGCTCAGCGTCGGTGAAGGGATCATCTCGATCCGAGCAGCTGAGTCCCTCAACCTCCCGTTGGCGAAGAGGGCAGACAGACTTCTCGCGGATCTAGACGTCCTGGTCGGCCTCACGACCAAGGATGTTCGCCCCGGACTCGAGAGCGTTGAACAGCTCATCGCGCTGAAGCCGCGCGACCAACGAGCCGCCGGCTTGGAAGACAAGCTGCTGGACGAGATTCTCTCCGACGACCCGAAAAGACTCGGCTTGTCCTGGCCGCACGAGCGGCTCGATCTCTACGGACCGGTCGCCGGTTCTAAGGTGCTCGGATTCGGCGATCGAACTGCTCGGGTTTCTGGTGATGTGCCCGAGCTCGATGAGGTCTTGCAGTGGTTGCGAGAGATTCCTCGCAGTGAACTGAGGACCCGTCTCGACACGATCCGCGTCGTGTTGTACAGCAGTCCGGACCTCGAGCCAGAGACGCGTGTCTCAAACGACGTGCCGCTATGGAGGTGGCTGGCGTTTGAGGTCCGAGAGGACGAGAAGCGTTTCTGCCTTCACGACGGGAAGTGGTTCCGGATGGATGACCGGTATCTTGCGCGCATCGACGAGAGGGTCGAGGAAATACTCGCCCGCGACGCACCCGTGAAACTCCCGGCCTGGCCGGCTGACGAGGACGAGCGCGAATACAACCTGCGGGCGGCCGCGGAGGTAGGCGGCTTGAGCCTTGATCGGAAGCTGATCCAGACGCCGCTTCATAGGGGAGGGATCGAACCGTGTGACATCTTTGTGCCGGAGGGCACCCTCGTCCACGTCAAACGACGACGAAGCTCGGCTGACTTGAGCCACTTGCTCGCACAGGGACTTGTATCCACCGACGCACTCGCAGGCGATGAGTCTGCGCGAGCGGCTTGGATGAAGCGCATCGTCGAGGAGTCTGACGGCGGCATCACTCACGCAACGGTCTCGCGCGTCGTCCTAGCGATCGGCTCGTCGAAGCCGGTAATGGTCGACAACCTCTTCACCTTCACGAAGGTGAACCTCGTCAAACAGTACGACGCACTCCGAGCGCTCGACGTTGAAGTCAGCGTCGCGCGGATCGCCGAGCAGTGATGCAAGCTTCCGACGTAGCGCCTCTGCTTCCCGCCAGCTGGACGATCGAAGGCTTGGTCGACGCGGGGTTCGAGGGTTTCCGTCGGTTCGACGAGCTCCGGCTTCATCGGCCCCCTTCTGCGCCTGGTGTCTACATGGTCATTCGCGACCACACTCGAAGCCCAGGCTTCGCCAGTACCAACTCAGCTGGGAGGCATCGCGACTTCACTGAACCCGTTGAACGGCTCGCTGAGGCGTGGGTCGACGACTGCCAGGTGCTCTACGTCGGGCTCGCTCGGTCCGGGATGCGAGGCGATGGCCTCCACCGGAGGCTTAAGCAGTTCCGCCGCACCGGCGCCGGAAGAGCTGACAACCACGCCGGCGGTGTGTCGGTGTTCCAACTCGCCGACGGCGACGAGCTACGCGTGTGTTGGCGAGTGTCCGCCGATCCGTCCGATGAGGGCGTGGTGGCCGAGGAGCACGCTCTCATCGAAGGCTTTGTCCGAGGTATCGGCGGTGGAAAGCGCCCCTTCGCGAACCGGCGCGACTGAATCGGAAGTCGGAAAATTGCTGGTCAGCGCACGTTTCGGCAGCGCACCGTCCCTCGCCAGAGGATAGCCCCGGCGTCGCCAGAGGATAGGGCGACCAGGCCACCCGTCGTCCTCCGCACCACTCCAGGCATCGACGGGTTCTTAAGACAGCCCACCGAAACGTGTCTGGCACGGCGACAGAAGCCCACCGAGGATCTCGGTGGGCTTCTTCGTTCGTGTGCCTGTCGTGGGGTCGTCCGCACAGGGCTGCCTCATTGCGACGTTCAGCGGACCACCTATGTGCGACATGAGTCTTCTCGCGGATCGTCCGGTTCGAGCCCGAGTCCGAGTTGGACACCGAGGTCCGTGGGAGGACCGGCTTGCGGGACATGCTTCGGATGCCGCTACGGTCGAATCATGGCGAGCATCACCTACCCAACGCCGCTCCAACCAGGCGGGCGGATCGAGGTTCCTGCACCGTCGATGGGGGTTCCCGTGCATCTCCTCGAGCGATTGCAGACTTCGGTCGAAGCGCTCACGACACTCGGGTTCGAGACTCATGTGCGCCCGCACACGTCCACGGCTGGTCTCACGCCGGCGTCTGCCGCTGCCCGCGCCGAGGATCTGCACGCTGCGTTCGAGGCAGCCGACGCGGTACTTCCACCGTGGGGCGGGGAGCTTGCTATCGAATTGGTCGAGAAGATCGACTGGGACGCCCTCGCCGAAGCTCGCCCGTGGTTCGTGGGCTGGTCGGACATCTCCACACTGCTGCTGCCGCTGACCACGCGGACCGGGCTCGCGACACTTCACGGCGCCAACCTCATGGATGAGCCGTACGAGCTACCCAGCGAGTTCGAGCGATGGACCGACGTCGTGGCGCTTCCGCCAGGGAGCACCTTCGAGCAGTACAGCGCACCTCGCCGGCGCAGCCGCCCGTGGGGAGCGTGGGCTGATGAGCCGTTGGATCGCGAACACGCGTACGAATCCCCCACGAGGTGGCGGTCCCTCGACGGCGCGAACGACGTGACGATGCGCGGCCGTCTGATCGGCGGATGCCTCGAAACCGTGTCGCTGCTCGCCGGAACGCCCTATGGCGACGTACCTGGATTCGCGCGGAAGTACGCCCCGGAGGGCACGATCGTTTACCTCGAAGCAGCCGAGTCCAACGCGATCACCGTCCTTCGGATGCTCACCTCGCTGCGCCTCGCGGGCTGGTTCGACGACGCGAACGGTGTTCTGATCGGCCGCACCGACGGCGCGGCCGTGCCCGAACTGACCCAGGAAGAAGCCGTGCGTCGGTTGCTGGGCGACCTCGACGTGCCGGTACTCCTCGATTTCGACACCGGGCACCAGCCGCCGCAGATGCCACTCGTGAACGGCGCCCTGGCGGAAGTTCGACTCAACGGGGAGGACGGCTCGATCATGCAGCACCTGGTCCCGTAGCTCGACCGGTCAGGGATCGGCCAGCGGCCGCGGGTGAACTGCTGCGCGCTCCGCCGGAGCTCCGAACGCAACGCGGTCGTCGAGACGCGGCCGAGACTCGCCATCCTGCGGAGTCACCCGTCGAGCATGAAGGCCCAGCCGATAACGAGGAACCCCGCGATGATCAGAGTCGCGAGTCCCGTCCAGAACCAGGGCGCCCCCGGTCGTCTGGTCATTTGACCTCGTCCGAACCCGTACTCGCGGACCGTAACCACAACCGAACGGAAGAGCAGTCCCGCTCCGATGAGCCCGACGAGCACAAAGGCAGACCAGATCCACCAGGAGAACGTCATGAGTCGAGCATGCCCCACTCGTGACCGCTCCGCGTTGTGACCGGTGACCGATCGTTGAGCGGCCTTGAACCCACCGTCCCGCGGGCTCTGCGTCAGCCGCTCGGACCCAGCATCAGCGAGCCTGGAGCCGGAACGCCTCTCGCTTCGTCGAGGAAGTAGGTGACCTCGACACTCGCCAGCCTGCCGCTGGGACTGAACACAGGCAAGACCTCGATCGCAGGCTCGCTGCTGACCAGAGTAGGGACTTCCTCAGCGGCGGCAGCCGGAACCGGCTCAGTCAACGACACGTTGAAGCTTCCACATCCGCACCCGCAATTCGCAGCAACGAGCATCGTCGCCGCCTGCTGACGGAGAGCGTTCGTGCTCTCGCCTTGAGCCACGTCAGCAAGCGCATCGACGATCGCACGTTCGCCTGGCCGAGGCATCCGCAGTGCCTCGATCGATTTCACCACTTGATGATCATGGCAGAGGGGCCCGAGACGCCACCCTCGTTATGGCCGATAGATGGGACTGCTGACGGGATGGTCGCTGCCCCGAACAGCGCAACGATGAGGCCGGCAGTTGCGACCGGTGTGCGGAAGTCGTTGACGAGGACCACGGTCAGGAACGGCAGGGTGAACGCCCCGAGGTGGTTCACGGTGCGAGCGACGACGAGGATCCAAACCTCGGCCGGCAGCGCCCGCCACCGTGCAGCTAACACCCATCCCCAGTTCGAGCCCACGACGTCACGGTAGCGATCCTCAGAGACACTGCAGCCCGTAGGCGTGCAAGTTCTCGTTGAACACGTACCCGGCTGAGATGATCACGGCGACGATCCCGACCACGACGAGCGCCCAGTTGATGACCAGGTCGCCGGGAGCAGCATGCCCTCCCCGAGGTGTACTTGTGGTGCGTGTCCGGACTGACGAGCACCTCGATCGTTTCTTCTCCACCGGCGAGCTCCGCACCTGATCACGAGAGCGGCTGTCGCCGGATCCACACGGTCACCCCGAGGTGAGCGATGCCGGTCGCAGCGAGACAGACCATTGCCCACCCGATGACGCCGTGCCTGGTGACGACAAAGAAGATCCCGAAGGCGAGAACGAGGCCGACCAGGAGTGCACCGACCAGGAGCAGCAGCAGGCTGGTCACGGGGCTGGCGTTCAACCCGAGCTGCGCGTCACGCACCCAGGCCGGGTTCCGCACACGATTCACGAGGATCGCGACCGTACCCACCAGGACCGCGATGCTCGCCGCGAGCAGACCTGCTTCAGCCATGGCGAGATGGTACCGGCGAAGGTGCACGCTTCGGCTGGTCCGCGGCCTCGAACGCCCCGGCTGACGCTGACAAGATGAGTTCGTGCAGATCGAAGAAGTGGACGAGCGGCACTACGGCACGGAAGGCGAGCACGACACGTTCGTCGTGCACTTTTTCCATGCACCCAGCGGCGCGATGGTCGCGCCCGACTGGGACGCCACGAGTTGGTCGGTCAGTGTGATCCGCGTCACAGACGCGGCGTACCGTGCGGCGTTTGCCTGGAGGCCCGGTGCCAACTGGCACCGTCCCTCCAGGCTCGGCCGTCACACCGCTGGCGCGGTGCGCCGGTACCGGCTGGTGGGACCCACCTCCCGTCCGTCACGCGCCGCGTGCGATGAGTTGCTCGTGCTGCAGCTGGAGTTGCCGTCCGCACCGCTGTGCAACGCGCTCACTGTGGGTGACGATCACGAACTTGGTTCCTGCTTGCTGCAGCCGGTCGAAGAGGGCGAGCACGTCGTCTTCGGTCGTCTCGTCCAGTGCGCCGGTGGGCTCATCGGCGAGGACGACGGTAGGGCGCTTCGCGATGGCTCGAGCGATCGCGACGCGCTGCGCTTCTCCCCCCGAAAGTCGTGGTGGGCGCTTGCCAGCGAGGTGACCGATGCCGACCGCCTCGAGAGCCTCACGCGCTCGTTCAGCGGAGTCAGCGCGAGCAGGAACGCCGAGCCGGACGTTGTCGAGCACGCTGCGGTCGCCGAGGAGGCTGTGGTCTTGGGTGACGATGCCGATGTGTCGGAGTCGGTGCGCCGCCATCCTGCGTGCGGTGCGCTCGAGCACGTGCCCGTCGTGCTCGTAGGTCCCGCCGAAGTCGGTGTCGAGGCCGGCGAGGATCCGGAGCAGCGTGCTCTTGCCGGATCCGCTGCGCCCGGTGATCGCTACGGAGCGATCGTCTTCGCGAAGGTCGAAGTCGAGTCGGTCGAACAGTGCTCGGGTCGTTCCGTCGGGCTCGGTGATGGTCTTGGAGACGTCGCGCAGCACGATCATCGTGGGGTACCTCTTCGGCGTTGGGTGGTCAGTTCGATGCGGACGGCTCGTCGACCGAGTGCGCCGTCTGCCACACACCAGAGGAGCAGGGCGGTGCCGGCTCCGAGTCGTGCCATCGCACTGTCGTTGGGGAGCAGCGCGCTGGACGCGAGGAACAGCCCGAGCGCGGCGGTGTACTCGGTCAGGCGGCTTGCGCGGAACAGTCGGTTCGTCGCGTCCGGGCTCCTCCCGAGGAGATGGTGCACCCGCGCCACTGGCGCACGACGGTGATGCAGGAGCCGGTGGAGGAACGCCGTGATGATGCTCACGCCCGCGCTGAGGACGACGAGCAGCGCGGTGACGAGCACCAGGTTGTCCTGGATGAGCTGGCGAACGAGGGAGAGCTGCACGAGGTAGGTCGGTACTCCGAGCAACGTGTACGACCGGAAGCCGGTGTCGTCTCCGATTGCGTCAAGACGCGCGACGACGCCTGCGAAATCGAGGCTGGGATCGACGGCGAGGTCGGCGTTGAGCACCTGGAACACCAGGCGCCCGAACAGCTCGGGATCCAACCGGTCGAGTGCTGCTCGGTCGAGTCCGGCGAGTGTCGGCGGGTAGGGCACGATGACGGTGTCATCGAGGTAGTGGGTGGCTTCACCGCGGAAGTACACGGCGCTGTTCGGTTCGAGGAAACCGACGACTTCGAGCTCCTGCTCCTGCAGGATGACCGCTCCGGTGAGTCGCTCTCCGAGCTCGTACACGCCGCGGTACTCGTTGCCGAGCAGCACCGGGATCCGGCCGGATCCCCAGTCGACAGCGTCCCAATCGATCGGCACGCCGTCCTGCACGGAGAGCCCCGCGAACTCGTACGCGTTCTCGTTGAGCTGGATGGACTTGATGTCCTGAACGCTGCGGCCGGACTCGTCCTGGTACTTCCCGTTGAGCGTGTACTCGGTGCCGTAACCGACGTCGAAGCGGTCGTCGCCGCGGAAGCCCTGGACCGTGACGGGCTGGTCGTACGAGGAGATGAAGTCGAACCCGGGCTCGTCGTCGATGCGGTCGACGAACGAGGCGACGTCGTCGAGTGCGTGCTGGTCTCGCCGGATCGCTTCGAAAGCATCCGGGCCGAGATCGTCGACCACCGTGTAGAGGTCGACATCGGCATCAGCGGACAGTCCTTGGGCCACGGCCTGCGATGTGGACTGGGTGAACGACGCCACGTTGTACCAGCAGAGTGTGAGCAGCACGAGCAGGACGATCTTGGCGACGATGATCGTCCAGTTGGACCGGAGGTCGTTCAGCAGTTCCATCGTCGGGTTCCCTGCAAGAACGAAGCGACGGACACGGCAAGCACGACGGTTCCGACCGCGACGACTGCGGCGGTGACGTCGAGGTCGAGGATGGTGGTCTGCTTGACGACTGCCGCGCCTGCGAGGGCGATCGTGCAGGCAGCGCTGCTGATCACGCCGACCCTGGCGGCCGCGCTGCGCAGGGTGGTCAGCGGTCGGATCCCCGTGGCGAACCGGACGGCGGCAGCGCGGAGTTCCCATCGTCCAGCTTGCAAGCCAGCGATCAGGGCGATGAGTGCGACGACGAGCACGCCGAGCGTGACCAGGACCGGAGACACCGCGTCGACGTTCGTTCTGCGGTTCGTGCCGTCGTCGATGATCTCGACGCTTCGTCCGGGGAATCGTGTGCTGTAGTGGCGGACGCTGTTCGGGCCGTCCAGGAGTAGTCGCTGTGGTGACGCGGAGAACCGCGACGAATCGGCGATGATCACGTCATCGGACAGCAGGCTGTCGGCCCGGACGCCGAGACGCCCCACCACCTCGTACGTCGTGCCATCGACGGTGATGTCCTCGCCGCGGACGTCGACGGCAGCGCCGACGAGGGCCTCACCGGGACGCCCGGTCAGAGCGTGCCCGTCGTGCAGCGGAACGTCTGTCCACTGTCCGGACAGGACCACGACGGCGCGGACGTCTCCGTCCAGACCCACGAACACCTTCGTCCCCGGTTCGAACGCGCTCCGCGCACGCTCGAGATCGTCGAGCGTCGCGGTCACCCACGCGCTCTGGCCCGTGCGGAGGTCATTGCCTTCCGAGGCGATGACACGTCGGCGAGCGTCGAACACCCCGATCAAGACCGTCAACAGCATGGCCAGCAGCAGCAGGCCCGCGATCGCCGTGATCTGTTGTTTCGTCACGTCTTCTCCTCACGCCTCGGACGGTGCGCGTCACCAGCCGTTAACATGTCAGACGTCGGAGGTTTTGCCTAGGAGCGTGTCGTAGTCGCGCCCGTCCTGCGGACGCGTGATCGGGACCTGCAGCGCGACCAAGGATGGACTGGAGGCCCGGTGCCAGCTGGCACCGGGCCTCCAGGCTCGGCCGTCACCCCGCTGGCGCGGTGCGCCGGTACCGGCTGGTGGGGCCCACCTCCCGTCCGTCCGTCATCCGCTCGTGACGGGTGACCGCTCAGGCGGGCTCAGACACGCGCCCGGCGTCGCCGGCTCCGCAGCGTCCACACGAGTCCACCGGCCGCGAGCAGTGCCGCCGCCAACAGCCCGAGGGGGAGCAGGTTCGCGCCCGTCCAGGCCAGTGCGTCGCCCGGGTCGCTGCCCGCATCCGCGCCGCCGTTGCCCGGCGCTGCCGCGCCCGGTGCACCGGATCCGCTGTCACCCGGCGTCGGAGCGCCGCTGCCCGGCGTGCCTGCACCCGGCGACGTGGTCGGCACCGGAGCAGCCGCAGCCACCACGGTGAAGGCGGCCCGAGCCAGGGCCACACCGTCGACCGATGCGGTGACGGTCACCCGACCGGACGCCGTGTTCGGCACCCGCAGGTCGGTCGAGAACGCACCACTCACGTCGGTGTGCGCGGTGGCACCACCGATGCGTGGCGCGGTCGCCAGCGCCACGTCGGTGTCGGCCGGGAAGCCGGCGCCGGTCACGGTCTGCGTGTCGCCCGCGTCCGCCCGAGGCGACTCGACCCGCAGGACCGGCGTCGCCGCCGCCTTGCTGCTGAAGGCGACGACCGTTCGCTCCGTCACGGACCGTTCGTCGACCGGCACGCTGATGGTGCGCGTGGTGGCGTCGTAGGTCCAGCCGGTGCCCGCGATCACCCGACCGTCGATGGTGACGGTGCGAGGGCGGTCCGCGTTCGTGAACGTCGCCGTCCACGAGCGGTCCTGCACCTGGCCGGCGAAGGAGCCGTCGGCGGGGGCGATGGCGAGCGAGCCGCCGGTCGCCTGCTGCGTGTAGCGGACGGCGGTGGAGGCGCTGCCCGCCGCGGCCTTCGCGGACGCTGTGGCCGTGGTCATCGCGCTCGACTTCGCGGCGCCGTCAGCGGCGCTGTCCTCGCCGGCGTCTTCGTGCAGGTCGAACGAGCCGTTCGCGCCGGTCGCCACCGTCAGGGTGACGGCGTCGAGCGGGGCGGCGTCGTTCTGCACCTGCTCCGAGCGGGTGGGGACGATACCGCCGCTCTTCACGAACACCGGCATGCTGTTCAGGTCGGTCGTCACGTCGGCGGTGGTGCCTCCGGCGTGCGTCTCACCGGTGAACCAGTCGGTCCACGAGCTGCCGGCCGGGAACCAGACGGAGCGGGTCGCCTTGCCGGAGTCGTCGTTCGCGGTGGTGACCGGGGCGACGAGCACGTCCGGGCCGTACAGGTACTCGGAGCCGGCCTGGGCGTAGGACTCCTGCGCCTCGGGGTACTGCAGGTAGAGCGGCTGCAGGATCGGGGTGCCCGTCTCGGTGGCCTGGGCGGCGAGCGTGTAGGTCAGGGGGACCAGGGCCTCGCGGAGGTTCAGGAACCGCTTCGCCGACGCCTCGGCAGCGGCCGGGTACTGCCACGGCAGACGGTCGCTGTGGTTGCTGTGCAGGCGGTCGATCGGCTGGAAGGTGCCGAGCTGCACCCAGCGGGCGTAGAGGTCCTCGGGCAGCTGGGTCGTGCCCTCCTCGGCGCCCTCGATGCCGTACTGCGCACCGTTGTGGCCACCGATGTCGTGGCTGACCGAGGCCAGGCCGGTCGCGGCGGACTCACCGGGGGTGTAGCCGACCTCGGCGAGGAGCATGTCCCACGACGACGTGGTGTCGCCGGTGAAGTGCACGGTCGTGCGCTTGTCCGCCCACGGGCCGGTCGGGACCGCCTGCGGGTTGCCGTAGCCACCGGCCGTCAGCGAGCCGTACGCCCGCGAGAACGCGAGCCCCCGGCCGCCGAGCGCCTGGTTCGTGTACTCCGCGTACTGCTGGTTGATGAACGCGTCGGGGGTGACGCCGTTCGCGGAGTACTTCGAGTTCTCGCTGCAGCACCAGTCGAGCCACCACATGTCGACGCCCTTCGGCTGCAGCGAGGTGTGCAGGTCGAAGTAGGCCTTGAGCTGGTCGGGGTCGGACCAGTCGAACAGGTACCGGTCGCCGTCGCCCTTGGTGAGCTTGCCCTTCGCGGTGGCCTGGGCCTTCGCGAACTGCGGGTCCTGGCTCGAGATCGACGGGTGGATGTTGAGGGTGTTGTGGATGCCCTCGGCGTGCCAGTCGGCGAGCAGGCCGGTCATGTCCGGGATCCGGGACGGGTCGACCGACCAGCCGTTCCACTTGCTGTCGCCCTGGTTGGTGGGGCTGCCGATCTTGTAGTCGGTGTCGATCGCCATGACGTCGACGGGGACGTCCTCGTCGTCGAACTGCTTCGCGATCGCCAGGTAGTCGGCCTGCGAGCGGTCGTAGTACTCGGAGTACCAGACGCCGTACGCCCAGCGGGGGAGCAGCTTCGTCGGACCGGTCAGGACGGCGAGCTCCTGCAGGGCGTGACGGTAGTCGCTGCCGTACCCGAAGACGTAGCCGTCCTGGTAGCGCTCGCCGCCGTGGTCGCCGGCGGGGGTGACGGTGTCGCTCGCCTGGTCGTACAGCGCCGAGGCGCTGTCGTCGAGGAGTGACCAGCCGTCCTGGTAGAGCAGGCCCGGGTTCGTCTTCACCGATCCGTCGGCGGTGTCGAGGTCGCGTCGGTACCCGCCGAGCGGTGCATGTGCGGCGAGGACCGGCGACGCGGTGTCGACCACGGCGACGGTGTCGAAGTTCACGTTGCAGTTGTTCGCCACGGTCGGGCACCCGATCACGACGTCGTTCGCGCCGGCGGCCAGGTGCACCGGCACGGTGGCGGTGTTCCAGTAGTCCCAGCCGCTCGTCTTCGGGAGCGGTGCAGTGGTCGACTGCTGACCGGTCGGGGCCGCGGTGAGCGTCGGCGTCCCGGCGGAGCCGTTGGCGTAGCGGACCTGCAGGGCGTAGTCGCCCGCGGCCGGCACCCCGGTGACGTGGGTCGTCAGCTGCGCCCCGGCACGCTCGAACCCGGCGACGAAGCCGTCCCCGGCGAAGCCGTTGTGGTTCGTGGCGGTCGTCGCCGGAGCGGTGCGTGCCGAGTCCTCGGCCTGGCACACGGTGCCGAACGCGCAGTCCTCGCCGGTGACCGGGGTCGACGGTGCCGGGTAGGCGGCGCCGGTGCCGACCACGGCCAGGCTGTCGACGTTCACCCGGCCGGAGTCGTCCGCGGTGCGTTCGATGCGCACGCGGTGTTCGCCCGCCGTCAGGTCGAGCGTCGTGGCAGCGGTGGTCTTCCAGTCGTCCCAGTTCGCGCCGGCTGCGAGCCGGATCGTCTTCGCGGCACCGCCGTCGACCCTCACGCTGAGGGTGCGGGTGGCGACCTGGCCGTCGCCGCCCTGCGAGTTCGCGTAGCGCAGGGCGAGGTCGTACGAGCCGGCACGTGCCGCCGTGGTCGTGAAGGTCATCGCGTTGCCGACGGACTCGAAGCCCGCGGCGAACCCGGCTCCGGTGAAGCCCGCGTGGTCCGTCGCGAGGGACAGGCCGGTGAGTCCGAGCGCCTCGGCCTCGCAGAGCGACCCGATCGTGCACGAGGGGGTCGGCGTCGACACCCACGGCGTGCCGGTGACCCGCTGCCCGGACGCCGTGGTCACGGTGGTCCGCAGGGTGTCCTGCGTGAAGGCCCCCGAGCCCTCCTTGTACCGGACGGTCATCGCGCCCGTGTCGAGGGTCAGCCAGCCGTCCCGCTCGGTCTTCGTGAACGTCGTGGGTGCGAAGTCGTCGCGGCCGATGACGTTGAAGGTGCTGCCGTCGGTGAACTGCGAGTCACCCGCGTACTCGGTGCGGATCAGGGTGGGGGAGAGCACCTCGAACCGGGCCTGGCCCGAGACGACGGTGCGGTCGGCTGCGGGGTCCGCGGCGGCCGGGATCGCGGCGATCCCGAGCATGCCGAGGGCGGTCGCAGCGACGATGCCCGACGACAGCGCACGACGCAGCCCTCGGGATCGGAAGGAGATGGGGCGCAAGTGGGTGCTCCTCGTGGACGTCGTCGTCCATCGGGCCGTGCAACGGCCGTGACCTGCGGGCCGTCCCTGCGGCGGCCCGTTTACAACGCTGTAAACCATACGACCCGGAGGGCTCCTGAGGAAGGGGCAGCCGCGGGTCGGCTCGTTTCGCGGCTTCCGCCGCCTCGGTGAGCGGCGTGGTCGCGTCGTACGCGGCCGTGGACTCGGGCCGATGACGGACTGGAGGCCCGGTGCCAGCTGGCGCCGTGCCTCCAGTCCGTCCGTCACCCCGTTGGCGCGGGGCGCCGGTGCCGGCTGGTCATGTCGAGAAGCCGCGACTCCGCGTCGGAGTCACTCGGTGTGACGGCGTCGGCGACGCAGCACCAGGGTCCCGGCACCGGCCAGGAGGAGCAGCGTCGCGAGCAACGCCGGTCCGACAGGCGACTCCGCTCCGGTCGCGGCCAGCGTTCCCGTCGCCGTCGCCGGGGCCGTCGGTGTGCCGGCACCCTGGGTCGCCGGTGTCACGGTCGGGGTCGGCGCGGGCTCCGCAGTGGGCGTCGCGGTTGGTCCTGGCGTGGCTGCAGCGATCAGGGGGCTCTCGGTCATCGCGGTGCCGGTCAGGCAGTGCTTGAGCTCGGTCTCCTTCACCCAGTTCGACCCTGCGGCGACCGCACGGCATCCGGAGGCGAACGCGATCTCCCGCTCGTTGTAGAGCATGCGCACGAGCGGCGTGTAGGCCGCTCCGGTAGCGGGGTCGATGCCCGCTCGTGACACGACGTCCCACTGCACGTTCGCCGCCATCGGCGTCACCTGGGAGCCTCGCCACGGGTTGGTGGCGTACCCGTAGACGTCGGCGTCGGATGCCGGAGCAGCGTTGTCGGGCGCGGCGACGGTGGAACCCGGCAGACGCAGCAGCGCAGCGAACGGGATGATCGTCTCGGCGTGCGCGAAGCGGAAGGTCGCGACCACGTCGCCGCCGGCGATGCGGGCGTCGATCGTGGCGAAGAAGTCGTCGAGCAGGGGCTCGGCGATCGAGTAGGTCTCGTCGTGCCCGGCGAGGCTCGGGCCCTTCTCGTAGAAGTCCTCGGCGTCGAGCAGGTACGCGAACCACTCGGCATCGGCCGGCCGGCCAGCGAAGTACTGGGCGAAGTCGAACACGTGCGGAGCGACGTTCTCCTGTTGCATGTCGGCCGCGATGATGTACAGGTTGTAGAGCGACATCGCCGCATCGACGGTGCTCTTGATCGACTTCTTCGGATCGCCGCAGGCATCGGGATCGGCCTTCGTGTCGGCGCCGGGCGCGCACGCCACCGCGCCGCCCTTGGAACCATCGGCGGTGTTGTACCAGGTGTGCGCCTTGTCCGTGCCGATCGCGGCGATGAACCCGGGCGTGAAGATGCCGGAGAGCAGGTCCTGCGCCGCTTCGACCGATCGCGGCTTCGCCTCGATGTACTGCAAGGCCGCCGCGATCGTGCCGCCGTCACCGGTCTGTGCGGCGACGTAGTCCTCGTACGCCTGGGCGCGCTCGCGCTCGGGCGACCCCTCGGCCTTGTCGGTGCCGTCCGGGTTCTCGACGTCGTGGAAGTAGAGCAGATCAGGTCGCGGTTCGAGCTCGACGCCCGCGGCCCCGAAGCCCCGCAAGAAGTTCTCGCCCGACTCCGCGGCGCGAGACTCACCCGAGGTCTCGGCGACCACTCGCCCGCGCGTCTTCGCCGCAGCTGCGAACAGCTGCTCGTTGCGCTGCGCGGCTCGCGCTCCGATGCCCTGGTGCTGGGCGGCGCCCTGACCGGTGAGCATGCCGTAGCCGTTCGCGACGTTCGCCGCGGTGATGGCATCGAGGTTCGCGGAGAACTCCTTCCCGATCTCGGGCGTCAGGAACCCGTCCTCGGCCTGCGCGGTCGCGGCGAGACGGTGCAGCAGCGCGTCGTACTTGTACGCGGAGAGCCCCCGGGATCCATGTCGGGCGACCGACTCCGTGGCGACGGGTGCGTAGCCCGTCGGTGCCGGCGAGTAGGCGTCGATGTCCGACTGGGTGGGGGCGATGTACGGCTGCTTGCTGCTGTAGGAGCTGGCCTCGTCGGCGTGCGCCGGCACCGCGAACACCAGCGAGGCGAGTGCAGCGACGGCAACGCAGGACAGTGCGGTGCGGGTGTTCATGGGTCCTCCGGTATCGGGACCCTCGGGTGGCGGTCCGACAAGCAGAGGTAGCGGCAGCGGGTGAACAGCCCTTGACCTGGGGGTGACCGGACGGTGCTGCCGGACACGGCAGCGCCGTGGGACCTGCCTAGCTGGGCCCGGATCGTCGGGTCAGCTTCGAGCTGACGACGCCGTAGAGCAGCCAGGCGACGACAACGACGAGTGCGACCGTGCCGCACATCGCCGGCAGGGCGCCCTGCACCAAGAACGGCACGAGAAAGAGACTGACCAGGCCGAGGATGGCCAAGGTGATCTTGTAGCTGCGAGGAGACATCCGACCTTCCTGACTTGCACTGGCTGGCGCCCTTGTCGAGGACGAACGGGTTCCACCCCGAGAGCGGGGTTCCGGAGAACCCGTACCCATCATCGGATGGTGACGACGAGCTTGCCTGACCGGGTCCCGTCCTCCATATCGCGGTGGGCTTGAACGATCTCCTCGAGCGCGTACACCTTCGCGATCGGGACCTGCACGGTGCCGGCTGCGACGGTGTCGAGGAACGCCTGCAGTACCGATGCCGGCAGGTCGCTCGCTTCGCCGGAGTACGCGGTGAGGCGCACCCCGTTGGGGATCACCGCCATCGGGTAGAAGTCGGGGATGGTCCAGACGTCGGAGAGCATCCCGCTGAACGACACGGTGCCGTGGACGGCTGTCGCCCGGAGTGTGTCGGGCAGCGTGTCGGTGCCGATCAGCTCGACCGCTCCGTTGACGCCGTGCGGCACGATTCGACGGACCGTGTCGGCGATCCTGCCCGTGTCCACCACGACGTGGTCCGCACCAGTGGTGTGCAGTCGCTCGGTGCGGTCAGGGTTGCGAGTGGTGGCGAGGACGGTCATGCCCTGCTGCTTCGCCAGCACGATGCACGCCAGGCCGATCGACGACGTGCCACCGCGGATCAGGATCGTGTCGCCCCGGCGGGCACCGACGCCCACTGTGAGCGAACCGTGTGCGGTCTGCAGCATCTCGGGGACGGCGCCGAGCACGGACCAGTCGAGGCTGCTCCGGAACGGCACGACGCTGCTGGCCGGAACGACGGTGTACTCGGCGTAGCCCCCGTCGAAGTCGCGACCCATCCCGCCCATCAGTCCGGCTACTTGGGTACCGGCGGGGAACTCTCCACCTGGGGCTGCCTCCACGGTCCCGACGGCTTCGATCCCGGGCACCCGTGGGAAGGTCCCGGAATGGCCCATGCCGCGGCGGAAGTGCAGCTCGGACCGGTTGAGCCCGAACGCTTCCACACGGATCAGCACCTGGCCCGGGCCTGGGATCGGGACCGGCAGCTCACGGAGGTGCAACACGTCGGGGCCACCGGGTGCGTCGATCACGACGGCCCGCATGGTCGCCGTCATCGCCTTGCCTCCAACGTCGACTGCAGGCGCTCGAGTGCCGCGATGCCGTCTGCGATCGCCGCGGCATCGGCATCCGAGAGCACGGCGTCCAGCGCTTGGTCGAACCGCTCGTCCGCGAGGGCGAAGGCGTCTCTCCCCTGGGGCGAGAGCACGCTCCGGACACTGCGCCGATCGTCCGGGTCCGTCGAACGTTCGAGGAAACCATCGGCGGCGAGCCGGTCGAGCAAGCGACTGGCTGCAGCGATCGACGTCCCGACGCCGGTCGCGACGTCCTGCACCCGGGCGCCCGATGGGGCTGCCTGGACGATCCGCAACACCTCCAGTCGGGCCAGGCTCAGCACGCCCTCGCCCCGCATCCGCTTCTCGACCGCGTTCCACACGTCGGTCTCGTGCCGCACCAGCGCGGCGAAGTACTCCCGCAGACGCGCCGCTCGCCCAGCCCGGTCATCCGGGGCGTCGATTCCAGGGAGGGGTGCGAGGTCCGTGCTCATGCTTCGACTCTACGGCATCTACTTGCTATGTAAAGTAGTTGTCCATGACCACAGACACACGCCTCTCCTTCCTGCGATTCGTCGACTTCATCAACAGCGCCGACCCGTCCATCGGTGAGACGGTCATCGCACCCGAAGCGGCGTTCTTGACGCCGTTCTCGCCCGAGCCGCTGCGCGGGCTGCCGGGGTACATGCAGATCCTGACGATCATGCGGGGCGCGTTCTCCGACATCCAGTGGAGCACCGACCGGATCGTCGTCGAGGGCGACGAAGTCGCAGCACGTTTCGAACTGCGCGGCACGCACGACGGCGAGTTCCTCGGTGTCCCCGCTACGGGGAGGACGGTGGTCGCGAACGCGAGCAACTTCTACCGTTTCGACGAGGGACTGATCGTCGACGAGGTCGGCCAGCCGGACGTGCTCAGCATCCTCGGGCAGATCGGGGCGCTCCCGTCGGCAATCAGGTGAACGGTCAGGGTGCGATCGGCTTCGCGCGACACGGGGCGGCTGCCCGGTGGGTCAGTGGTACTCCGTGACGATCGCCGTGGCATGACCCTCAGGCAAGCCAGGCTGCGGACACGCTCCGGTCCACGACGTGACGCCATCCTTCCGGGGCTGCAGGGTCGTGGCTGGCCATCCCGGCCAGCCACAGGACGGCCATCAGGTCGTCGGCGGTGAAGTCCTCGGCGAGCACTCCGGCGCTGTGTGCGTTGGCGACGAGTTCGGCGCCGAGCGCCATGGATCGTTCGCAAGCGTTGATGAGGAGCACGGCGTCCGGGTAGCGCCGCAGCATTGCGTCGTTCATGGCCGGGTCGCTTCGTTGGAGGTCGATCATCTCGGCGATGAAGGTCTCCAACTGGGAACGGGGACTGTCCTGCGACAGTGTCCGGTCTCGCAGGGTCTTGAGTTTTGCCCCTGCGATGTCGGGCACGACGGCGTCGATGAGTTCTTCGCGCGATCCGACGCGGTTGTAGAGCGTGCCGATGCTCACGCCGGCTTCCCGGGCGATGTCCTCCAGGGGAGCGGACAACCCTCGCTGCGAGAACACGGCGATGGCGGCGGCGCGCAGCTTCTGGAGGTTCACCTGCGCGTCTCGACGCAGACGGGGTGGGGTGCTCACAGCGACTCCGAAGGATCTTGAGGGCGGTCTCAACATATGCTGCAGTGGATTTGAGGACGTTCTCAACTTACCGCACCAGCTTGCAGGGCCCGGCGGTGGGCCACGAAAGGACACATCATGCCCCTCATCACCATCATCGGCGCGGGACCCGGACTGGGTCTCGAGATCGCTCGCGCCTTCGGGAAGAAGGGCTTCGACGTCGCGCTCGTTGCCCGCAGCCAGGCGAAGGTGGATGCCCTGGCGAGTGCGCTCGTCGCGGAGGGCATCCAGGCTCGCGGGTTCACCGCCGACGTCAGCGAGCCCGACACGATCCGAGGCGCACTCCGGTCGATCCGGGAGTCGCTCGGTCCGATCGACGTCCTCGAGTACTCGCCGGCGGATCGGGCACTGGAGTCGGTCGATGCCGTGGACGTGACGATGGACAACCTGCAGCCACAGATCGACTTCTACCTCGGTGGCGCCATCGCGGCCGTCGGTGCGGTGCTGCCCGACATGATCGCCGCGGGCACAGGCACGGTCCTCGTGACGACCGGTGGTGGTGCGCTCGCCCGGACTCCGGTCCGCGGGAACGTCAACATCGCAGCCGCAGGGCTCCGGAACTGGATCCTCAACCTCGGTGCCGCCGTCGCGGAGAAGGGTGTCTACGTCGGTTTCGTCGCGATCACCGCCCTGATCGGAGGTGGGCGACCGGATGCGGAGCCCGCGGTCATCGCGCAGTCGTACGTGAAGCTCCATGACGAGCGGCGGGACGCCGAACTGCACTACGTCGCCTACGACGGCTGACGACACACCCGTCCGGGCCGGCCGGCCTGGACGGGTGGCTGCCGCGAACTCTGCATGGTGGCGCTCTGCACGTCAGTCGGTGCGGGCACCGGCTGCCGCGGCTGCGAACGTGCGGAGCGTGGCGACCTGCTGCGCGGTGCTCGGCGGTGCGTCGGCCATCTGCCACGTCGACACCAGCGCGATCATGCCGCCGATCGTGAAGGTGCGGGCGTCCCCGCTGAGTGCGACCACCGGTCGGGGGCCATCGCAATCGGACTCCGTCAGCCACGTCGTCATCGCCGAAGCCAGCACCTCGGTGACCCGCTCGCCGCGCGGGATGGCACGGAGCTTGTCGAAGAACTCCCGATCCGATCGTCCTGCGGTGAGCAGCGGTTCGATCCCGCGTTCGCGAACGGCGTCGGTGAGGGCCTGCGCGAGGTTCGCCGCGCCCTCGTCGAGGGGAAGATGGTCTTCGAGGAGTCGACTGATCCAGACATCTGTCGCGAGGTCACCGACGTTGCTGTAGTGGTTGTGGAGCGCCTGCCTGCTCAAGCCAGCTCGCTGCGCCACTGCACTCATCGAGATCGTCTCGCCCTTCGGCGCCTCGGACACGAGTGCGGTCAACGCCCGGATCAGGGCGGCGCGGGTGCGGGTGATGCGCGGGTCCACCCGCTGGCTCGCGAGTGCCGCCGTGGGCGTTCCCTCCGTCATGCGTCCATCTTGCCAGCCTGAGAGCTCTGATGTACGTTCGTCATCTACTGGACAACTGTAAAGGACACCATGACGCACGTGACCGAACCCGCACCGGACCGGCGAGACGGCCCGCAGCACCCGGCCTTCGAAGCGGCGGTCGCGGGCGGAACGCTGAACTCCGAAGGGCCGGGATCGGCTCATCGCTACCGGAACGTGATCCTCGGCGGGATCGCGATCCTGCTCCTCGCGATGGCGATGCTGACGAGCTACTCGAGCGCGTTCGGCGACCCGACGCCGAACAACGTGCACCTCGCGGTCACCGGCGACGCTGACGCGATCGTCGCGCTCGAGCAGCAAGGATCGCTGGACCTCACCGTCGTGGCCTCTGACCAGCAGGCGCGGACCGCGGTGCTCGACCGCGACGTCGACGGCGCTGTCGTGTTGCCTGCTCCGGGGAAGGGCGCCGGCGTCACCACCTACATCGCCAGCGGCGGCGGCCGTGGCCTCGGACAGGCGATCTCCGGTATCGGTGACTCGATCGCAGCGAAACTGCGGACCACCAACACGGCCGCAGACCTCGCACCCCTGCCGAAGCAGGACCCGGTCGGATCGATCGAGTTCTACGCGATCCTCTTCGCCGGCCTGGGGGCCGCCCTCGGTGCGACGGTGTTCGGACGCATCCTCGGCACTGTCGACACAGCGGCGAAGTTCATCGAGCGCAGCATCGTCCTCGTGCTCTACACCGGTCTCCTCGCCGGACTGATCACCCTGTGGATCGACTCCGCACTCGGAGCGGTGACCGTCGGCCCCTGGGCCGTGTTCGGGACCCTCTGGCTGACCGGACTCGCCATCGGGGGAGCGGTCACGGGCGTCGCAGCACTCGGCGGAACCATCGCGGCTCTGGTGATGACGCTCGCCCTGGTGATCCTCGGGAACACGTCGTCCGGTGGCCCGCTCGGGATCCACGTCCTCAACGACTTCTTCCAGACGCTCTACTACGTCTTCCCACAGGGCGACGCGCTCGACCTGCTGCGGTCCGTCCAGTACTTCGACGGCGCCGCGGTCGCCGCCCCGATCATCCGGCTGAGCATCTGGGCCGTGGCAGGCATCCTGCTCACGCTGACGGCGATGCTCATCCGGAACCGACGCGAAGCCGCGGCTCGACCGAAGGGCGGCCTCCGCTCCGAGCGCGATCCCCGCCAGACGGCCGGACCCTCGGGCTCCCACCTCGAGGCCGCTGCAGTCACGCCCAACGCGGCCTTGCTGCCGTTGACCCCAACGCCCTGAATGCAACAGGGGTCCTCGACGGGCGGGGATCCCTCGAGGCACCCACTCCTGGACACGACAACCAGCCCTCATTGCTGGGGACGATCGGAGGACTGCACCATGCCAGGAAAGATCGATGTCCACCAGCACCTGCTCCCGCCCCGCTACTTCGAGGCGCTGGCAGCGGCAGGATCGAAAGCGATGGGGGCCGGCGCCCCGGGGGATGCGCCGGCTGCGACCGGAGGGTCCGCGCAGTGGGACCCGTGGGGTGGAAGCGGCGGGACCGCACCGCGACGAGGGCCTCGGGCCATCGGTGGCTGGCTGATGCCGGAGTGGAGCCCCCGAGCGGCGATCGAGATGATGGACGAGGCGGGGATCGAGACCGGAATGCTCTCGATCAGCGCACCCGGCGTGCACTTCGGTGACGACGCCGCGGCGCGGGAACTCGCCCGCGAACTGAACGACTACCAGGCCGAGCTGGTCCGTGAGGCGCCGGACCGGTTCGGGCACTTCGCGGTGCTGCCGCTGCCGGACTTCGATGGTGCCGTCGCCGAGGCTGTGCGAGCACTCGACGAACTCCACGCCGACGGGGTGCTCCTGCTGTCGAACGCGCACGGACGGTACCTCGGCGACCCCGCGTACGAGCCGCTCTGGGCAGAACTCGCCGCGCGCTCGGCCGTGGTCTTCGTGCACCCCACCGCACCACCGATCACCCAGCTGCCAGGGATGCCGACTGCATTGCTGGACTTCCCGTTCGACACCACCCGCACCGCCGTGGACCTCGTCGCGCACGGCGTGTTCGACCGGTACCCGAACCTCCGCGTCATCCTCTCCCACGCCGGCGGGTTCCTGCCGTACGCAGCCAGTCGATTCAGCGCCGCCGCGATGTTCAACCCCGACACCACGCCGGAGAGCATCCAGGCGGGCCTCCGGAAGTTCTACTTCGACACCGCACTGTCCGCGTCTCCCGCCTCGCTGCCGTCACTGCTGGCGTTCGCGGAACCCGGCCATGTCCTCTACGGCAGCGACTTCCCCTACGCGCACCCCGATTGGAGCGCCCGCTTCGACCACGACCTGGACACCTACGACGGCCCCGGCGCAGAACGACTGGGCGAGGTGCACCGAACAGCCGCCGAGCAGCTCTTCCCCCGCTTGAGCGCCGAGCGCGTTCCGGGGAGCGAGTGAGTGTCGAAGCGGTCCGTGAGCCGCCAGGGTGCACCAGCCTGACCGTTGAGCCGAGTGTCCGCGGGGTCTCACCCGCGGAGCCGATCCGCAGCGTCCGACGCTGCACCGACCATGCGGCGGATGAACACGGCGTGGTGCTCGAGCTCCCCGTTACCGAACGGCGATCGTCCTGAGTGGTGAGCACATCGCCACGACGACGGCGCCGGCGAACACGAGCGTCACCGCGAGCAGCGCGACGCCATCTCCAGCGACGGTCATGAGCGCGCCGCCGCCCACTGCTCCTGCAGCCGCGACGGTCCTGTTCGCGCTGCGCATCGTGCCGTTCATCCGACCGAGCAGCGCGTCGGGTGTGACGGTCTGGCGGAGACTCATCTCGTTCGCGTTCTCGCAGCCCGCTGCAGCGCCGTGCACGGCGAAGGCGACGAACAACACCGCGACAGTCGCCGGTGTTCCTGCGGTGCCGGTGCCGACCGTCGTGAGCGTGACGGCGGCCCAGGCGACCGGGTACGCGGCTCGAGCGGCGATGATCGTCCGGCCGGCACCGAAGCGGGTACCGAGGCGCGGCGCAGCGGTGGCGCCGAGGAGCATCGCGACACCGCTGACGGCGAGGATGCCCCCGTACACGGCCGCTGGGAGCGCGAAGGTGCGGAGCGCGAGTGTCGCGAACACCGTCAGTCCGGCGGCGTTGGCGAGGAACCAGAGATGTGTCGACAGCGCCAGCGGTGCGAGCGTCGCATGACCGTACGTCCACCGCAGACCGTCGGCGATGTCGCTCCGCAACCGCGCACCCGCCGTGCGCGCTGGCGTCTGCTCGATGACGCGGACGCGCGCGATGAGGACGGCGTCGATGAAGTAGCTCACCGCGTCGAGGGCGATCGCGACCGGCGCGGTCACGATGCTGACCAGGACACCTCCGAGAGCCGGGCCCACCGTCTGCGCTGCCGCATCACTCTGGTCGACCCGCGCATTCGCCGCCAGGAGGAGCGGGCGAGGGACGATTCGAGGGAGGAGGGACTGCGTCGCGGCGAATCCGATGACGGACAGGATGCCGAACACGAACAACGCCGCCGCCGTCACCCAGAGGTTCAAGAGCCCGGTGAACCAGAGCACCGGGATCGCGCCCAGGCACACGCCACGACCGACACTCGCCCAGATCAGGAGTGGCTTGCGCCGGAATCGATCGACGTACGCGCCGACGATCAGCCCGAACAACGCGTACGGGAGGAACTGGGCAGCGTTCACCAGCCCCACCTCGAACGGGCTGGCGTGCAGCACGGTCACCACGAGAACCGGTACGGCGACCGCGCTGACTGCTGATCCGAACGATGAGACGGTCGCAGCGGACCAGTACGGGCGGAACCCGAGCACTCCACGCAGCGTGGTCGCGTCCTCGCCCATGCGCCAACGCTGGCAGACCGCGACGCTGCGAGCAAGACAGTTCGCCCAAGACACTGTTCAAGCGTCGATGTCGGTCGGCTCGGCGACTTGTACGCGTCCCGGCAAACCCCGGACCGCTCTGTGCCAAGCCCAGGCGGCGGCGAGGAACACACCCGTGGCGATGAGCCAGAGCAGCCAGGGCGTGCGCGAGTCCAAGAGTCCGAGAGTGAGCGGGAACAGTGCCATGCCGATCGAGCTCGCGGTCTGGAACACCCCGATCGCTCGGCCGCGGATTCGAGGGTGTGGAGCTTCGGCCATGACCGCGTTGGCGGCCGGGAGGTAGATCATGTCCGCAGCTGCCAGCAGGATCGCGACCACGATGACGAAGGACCACGCCGCCAGCCCGTGCAGCGGAGGAAGAACGATGAGCGGTGCTGCGGTCGCGGCAGTCAAGACTGCACCGAGCGCGATGAGCGTTCCACGCTGCTGACCAGCAACCCAGCGGGTCACGGAGGTCTGGAGCAACGCGCACAGGCCCGTAGCGACAGCGAACTGGACGGGCGCGACCGCTGGGGACATGCCCCACTGCTCGACGAACAGAACGCTGAACGCGACGTTCGGCAACACCATTGCGGGACCGATGAGGAACTGTCCGAGCGTGATGAGTCGCATCGACCGGTCGGCGATGAAGGAACGAAGTGACCCGGTCGTGTCCGCCTCTTCCGCATCTGCGAGGGCGGACGGCGGCGTGGATCGATGCCCGGTGGGTTGCGTCGCGAACACGCCGGCCGCCAGAACGCTGGTGACGACGTTGGCGAGGATCAGCCACCGCAACCCGTCTTGGTGGCCGTTCGCGAGGGTGACCGCGGCGATGATCGCGCCAGCGCCGAGCGCTGCGGCCTTCGTCGCTTCGAGGAACGCGAACCACCGCTCGAACGGGCGGCCTTCAGCGAGGTCGTGGACGTACGCGGTCCATGAGGTCCAGTAGAGCCGCTCGGAGCCGTTGGCGAGGAAGATCGCCGCGAAGATCATCATCGGGTCATGGGCGAACAGGTAGAGCGTGAAGCCCGCTGCCGAGAGGAGGTTGTTGAGGATCATCGACGCCTTCGCGCCGAATCGATCGGTGAGGACGCCACCGACCAGTCCGATCGGGAGAGCAACCAGTGTCGCGACGGTGGAGACGGCCCCGAGCACTGCAAGCGGCACGTCGGTGGTGATGGTGAAGTAGACGATCGTCAGTGGCAGCGTGAGGCCGGCGCCGATGGTGTCGGTCAAGACTGCAAAGGTGACGAAACGGTGTTCGCGCAAGCTCGCGAGTGAGGCCCGAAACCGGGCAGGGGTGAAGAACATGGATGTGGTCCCGTGAAGTCGTCGCGCCGTCGTCGCACGACGGCGCGGGCAAGCAGAAGCACGCGAGCACAACGCTCGCGGCGGGGAGAGGCCGACCTTCGTGGTCAGCTCAGTTCTGCGTTGCCATGACTCCGGGAGGGATCGGCCGCGGTCCGACGAACTCGGGCGCAGGCTTGGTGGAGAACAGTCGACGAGGGGCACAGAACGGCATCGTTGCCACCCTTCGCCATCATCGGACCAGTTGAACGAACGCTAGCAGCGCTCAAGATGAGAGATCAACGGTGAATAAGCAGCTGGCGATCGGCCAACGAGAACCCTGGTGATCGGCCAGGCAACTTCGATGACGTCTATCCGCGGAGCCGGTCCGCGGCATCCGACGCGGCACCGACCATGCGGCGGATGAACGCGGCGTGGTGCTCGAGCTCCGCCGCAGGCACCTGTTGCAGGGCGGCGGCGATCTCGGCGGTCGACATCTCCGTGAACGCCCGCGCGCGTTCCCGCGCAGCCGGTGTCGGACGGAGCGTCACCCGGCGCCGGTCCGTGTGCTCGCGGCTGCGTGCGACCAGACCTGCCGACTCCAAGCGGTTCAGCAGCACCGTCACGGATCCGGAGGTCATCCCGATCCGCTGCCCGAGCCGGGCGGGTGACAGCGGGTCGCCGGACGAGTCTGCCCAGATCACCTGTCCGAGGGCGTTCGCATCGGTGGTCGGCAGGTCGAGCCATGAGGACATCAGCTGGTTGAGCTCCGCGAACGCCACCGCCCAGGTCTGGAGCGCTTCCATCACCTCGACCTGGGGCGCGTCCCACTCCGCCTCGAACACGTCGTCCATCAGACTCCTTTACTGTGTAGTATCTTTATTGTAAAGCTCGCAACGGAGGAACACCATGGCAAACCGCACCGCTGTCATCTCAGGAGCCAGTATCGCTGGCCTCTCGACCGCCTACTGGCTCCGCCGGACCGGATGGGACGTGACCGTCATCGAACGAGCCGCTGCGTTCCGTGACGGCGGGCAGAACGTCGACGTCCGAGGCGTCGCGCGCGACGTGCTCCGCAAGATGGGCTTGTTCGACGCTGTGAAGGCACGGAACACCACCGAGACGGGCACCGTCCTCGTCGACGGGCGAGGGGCCGTCACCGCCGAACTGCCCTCTGACGGAGCCGGCGGTGCGACAGCGGAACTCGAGATCCTGCGCGGTGACCTCGCTCGGACGATCCTCGAGAACCTTCCGGCCGGCGTCTCCTTCGTCTACGGGGACACCGTGTCGGACGTCGACGACGACGCTGCGGGAGTCACCGTGACGACCGCGAAGGGGCAGCGCCTCCGCGCGGACCTGTTCGTCATCGCCGAGGGTGTGCGGTCCCGGACCCGTGCGATGGTCTTCGACGAGGACGACGTCGACCAGCGCGACCTCGACGTCACGATGGTCTTCGGGACCATCCCCCGGACCGACGGCGATGACGACCGGTGGCGGTGGCACAACGCCGTCCGCGGACGCCAGGTCCACCTGCGACCCGACCCGTACGGCACCACGCGCGCGATCCTGGCCTACTCTCCCGGGGACGACGTCATCGGTCTGACTCGTGAGCAGACACTGGCGGCGGTGCGGCGCAGGTACGACGGAGTCGGGTGGGAGGCGCCGCGGGTCCTGGACGCGCTCGACACGTCCCCGGACGTCTACATCGACCAGCTCCAGCAGATCCGGATGCGGACCTGGCACCGCGGTCACGTCGTGATGGCCGGTGACGCCGGATGGTGTGTCACGCCGATGGGTGGCGGCGGCGCCTCGCTCGCGCTCACCGCCGGGTACGTCCTGGCCGCGGAGCTCGCAGACGCGACGCAGGACCAGGAGTCAGCGCTGACCGCGTACGAGAAGTGGATGCGCCCGCTGGTCGACGATGTGCAGGACCTCCCTCGCGGACTCAAGGCCCTGGCGTACCCGCAGTCCCGACTCGCGCTCGCGCTCCGCGGGCTCCTGAACAAGGTGTTGATGTCACGGCCGCTCCGGCCAGTCGCCATGAAGCTCACCCAGGTCGCCGAGACCGATCGCGAGTTGCCGGTCCTCCTCGATCGCTGAGTCCTCAGCGCGGGAGGGGCACTCGCTCCGCGAGGAGTGCGGCAAGCTGGGAGCATGGCCGACACAGCCCCAGGGACCGTCCACTTCCACCAGAAGCACCACGAAGCGATCATCCGCGGCGAGAAGGTCACCACCGTGCGGTGGAACGAGTCCGTGCAGGTCGGCGAAGCGACGTTCGTCTTCGACGATCACCCGACCGCCGAACCGGTGGCAGGCACGATCACCGCCGTGCACCGATACCGGCTCGACACCCTCACGGCGGAACAGGCGCATCAGCCGCCGGAGACGGACATGCAGCTCTTCGGTCAGCAGCTCCGTGAGAACTACTACCCCGACATGCCGGACGATGCGGTCGTCGAGGTGGCCGAACTCACGACCGGGCCGTCTCAGTAGTCGCAGCCCGACCTCGACGTGGTGACGCGTGAGTTCACGCTCGTCGGGGTGAACCCCGCCCTCGACCAGTTCACCGAGCTGGCCGACGAGTTGCGGGTCCGCGCCGAAGAGCAGGCGGCCCGGCACGGCCGCACGCTGGCAGCCGTGCCGAAGGCTGCGTGAAGCCGGCGCCTACGACGCGAGCATCTGCGCCACCACGGCGTACAGCTCCTCGGGGCGGCCGGCGAGCATCTGCTTGATCAACGCGGCCTGCTCGTCGACGACGACCTCGTAGTCGTCGCGCTCGACCCCGTCCAGGGTCGCGCGCGCCACGTCCGCCGGGTCGGTCTTGGCCATCGAGATCCCCGCGGTCATGTCGGTGTCGGCCACTCCGAGGTGCACGGACATCACCGTGGTTCCTTGGCCGGCCAGCTCGTGACGCAACGCGTTGCCCATGTTCCACAGGGCGGCCTTCGACACCGCGTAGGCGGAGGCTCCGGGCATGGCGAGCCACGAGGCACCCGAGGCGATGTTCACGATGCCGCCACCGCCGTTCGCCGCCAGGACCGGCGCGAACGCGCGGATCACGGACAGGGTGCCCCAGACGTTCGTGTCCATGTCGGCGTGCGCTGCGTCCAGATCGCCCAGCAGGGTCGCCGTGGTCGCGATCCCGGCGTTGTTGACCAGGAGATCGACGTCGGTGGCGACCGCGGCGGCCGCTGCGACCGACGCGGGGGAGGTGATGTCGAGGGCGAGGCGCTCGACTCCCTCGAGGTCGATCAGTTCGGGGCGTCGGGCGGTGGCGTAGACCTTCGCCCCGCGGGCGATCAGCTGCGCGGCGAGGTGGCGACCGATACCGCGGTTCGTGCCGGTGACGAGGGCAGTGGCTCCAGAGAGGTTCATGCCGCTACGGTAGAACCTGACGTCAACGTGAGAATCAAGCCCGAGGGACAGAACGATGCGGATCGGTGAACTCGCAGAACGGGCGGGCGTCAGCGTCCGGTCGCTGCGGTACTACGAGGAACAGGGCCTCCTCGAGTCCGAGCGGACCACGGGCGGACACCGGGAGTACCGCGAGCCCGATGTCGCGCGGGTGCGCTTCATGCAGATGCTCTACGCGGCGGGCATGCCGAGTCGTCGGATCGTCGAGATCCTGCCCTTCCTCGACACCGGGGTCGCGACGCGGACGATGCTCGACCACTTCGACGAGGAGAGCGATCGCATCCGGCGCCAGATCGAGGCCCTCGGCGCCACCCATGACCGCCTCGCGCGGCTCCGCGACATCGCGGCGGAGTCCGTTGCTGGGCGACCGCCGGAGGAGTGCCGCTCGTCGGCGAATGCCGCCGCCGCCTGAGCACCCCGACTAGCTGGCGGCGGGCCTGCTGAACAGGTTGACGACGTTGCCGTCCGGGTCGCGGACCAGTGCGGAGCGGTTGCCCCACGGCATCGTTGTCGGCTCCAGGACGACGTCGTCGCTGCCGAGCTGCAGTCCGGCGAAGTCGCCGTCGACGTCGGCGACCTCGAACTCGATGAACACGGAACGGTTCGTCCCGGGCGTCAGCGTGCCTCCGAGCATGGCCACTGTCGCGGTGCTTGCGATCGCGAGGGTCGCACCCGGGCCGCTGAACTGCGCGAAGACCGGTGCGGGGCGCTCGGCCGGCTGGCCGGTGATCCGCTCGTAGAAGGCGACCATGCCTTCGAGGTCGTCGGTGATGATGCGGACGGATGCGAACGACATGGGGTTCCTCACGGTGGTGCTGCTGACTCGGAGCGACCAGCTTCACCGACTGCCGCGACACCGTCCTGTCGGTGTTTCCGGAAACCGACCGCGTTTCCGGAAACCGACCGCGCTACTCGTCGAGGACCGGCCGGAGTCGTCCGTACTGGATCGCGAGGTCCTCGGATCGCAGGACGCGCTGCGCGGGCCGCTCGTCGGTGACCTCGACGGACAGCATCCGGTCGCCCCGGAACGCCCGCACCCCGTCGCGCTTCCGGCACCAGGCGATCAGGTACCACTGACCGTCCTTCCCGATCGACCCCAGCGGTTCGACGTCGCGTTCGGACTCCGCTCCGTCGGCGTCCCGGTACCGGAGCCGCACGACTCGATCCGCGCGCAGGGCCGCCGCGAACCCGGCCGGGACGACCGTGTCCTCGTCGTCCTCCAGGAAGTGCACCCGGGACGCCAGCGCGCTGGCTCGTGCGGCATCCCCGGCGGGCATCACCGCGAGCGTCTTCCTGGCCGCGGTGTGTGCCGCGTGCCGGAACGGACTCCGCCCCAGCGAGCCGAGCCCGATCAGCACCGCGAGGGCTTCATCCGCCGTGAAGCCCGCCGGGCCGAGCGTCGCGGACGCGTCGATGACGTACCCACCCGTCCGGCCGGGCTCCGCCCAGATGGGCACACCCGACTGCTGCAACGCGGAGACGTCCCGTTCGATGGTCCGGACCGACACCTCGAACCGCTCCGCGAGGCGACGCGCGCTCCGCGGTTGCGGGGAGACGGCGCGCAACTCCTCCACGAGGCCGTAGAGCCGATCGGTGCGATTCACCTGGCCATCTTCGCTGTCGTGCCGAGCGTTCCGTCAGCTCCACGCCGTCTCGTCTGCCACGTGACGGACTGGAGGCACGGTGGCAGCTGGCACCGCGCCTCCAGTCCGTCACGGGGTCGCGCCCAGGGCGCGTCAGGACTCCGACAGGAATCCGGCGCGCAGCGTGAGGGGTCCGTCAGGGAAGCGCTCGCACCGTCGGTGGTCCGGCATGCTCGGCAGGTTGCCCGCATGCACCACGGAACCAGGAGGACACCGGTGGCCCTCATCGACAACGGCATCTACGTCAACGGAACACGGACGGACTCGCCCGCGGACCTCGGGCGCACGTACGAAGCGCTCGACGCCGCCGGGAGGGGCGCGATGGCCTGGATCGGGCTGTTCCGACCGACGGCCACCGAGCTGGCCTCGGTCGCGGACGAGTTCGGGCTGCACCCGCTCGCCGTCGAGGACGCGCGCAAGGGGCACCAGCGGGCGAAGCTCGAGCGCTACGGCGACACCCTGTTCGTGGTGCTGCGACCCGCCTGGTACGACGAGGACGAGGAGACCGTCGAGTTCGGTGAGGTGCACCTGTTCACCGGGCGGGACTTCGTCGTCACCGTCCGGCAGGCGGAGCAGCCGAACCTCGCCGACGTGCGGAAGCGACTCGAAGCCGACCCGGACGCCCTGGGGCGCGGGTCCGAGGCGGTGCTCTGCGCGGTCCTCGACGAGGTCATCGACAGCTACGCCCCGGTCGTCGCCGGGCTGCAGGACGACATCGACGACATCGAGGACGACCTGTTCGACGGCGACGTCGACCCGGCGTCCTCGCGGCGGATCTACCAGCTGCTCAGCGAGGTCATCGGGTTCCAGCGCGCCATCGGCCCGCTGCCCGGGATGCTCAACGCGTTGCTGCGGGGTGCCGAGAAGTACGGCACGGACACCGAGGTGCAGAACCAGCTGCGGAACGTCCTCGACCACGCGATCCGCGTCACCGAGCGGGTGGACACGTTCCGGACGCTGCTCGAGAACGCCCTCACGCTGCACTCGACCCTGGTGACGCAGGAGCAGAACGACGCGATGCGCCGGATGACCAGCGCGAGCCTGGCGCAGGGGGAGGAGAGCCGGCGGCTGGCCCGGGCGTCGATGGAGCAGGGCGAAGAGGTGAAGAAGATCTCGTCGTGGGCGGCGATCCTGTTCGCCCCCACGTTGGTGGCGTCGATCTACGGCATGAACTTCGAGCACATGCCTGAGCTGCGGTGGGCGTGGGGGTACCCGGCGGCGATCGTCGCGATGGTCCTGCTGGCGGTCGTGCTGTGGGCGGTGTTCAAGCGGCGGCACTGGCTCTGAGCGTGCGTGACGACGGACTGGAGGCGCGGTGCCAGCTGGCACCGCGCCTCCAGTCCGTCCGCTGGTCCCGTCGCGCGACCAGCGCCGGCTTGTTCACCCAACCGACGCATGCGCGTGGCAGGGTGGTCCGGGGCATCGTCGCCCGCAGCCCAGCCAGCCGCCAGCGGAGCACGATGCCAACACCCGACCTGATGATCGTCACGGACCTCGACGGGACGTTCCTCGACCACCACGACTACTCGTTCGACGCGGCCCTGCCGATGCTGGAGCAGCTGCGGGCGGACGACGTCCCCGTGGTGTTCTGCAGCAGCAAGACGCGTGCCGAGATCACGGCGCTGCAGGCGCGCACCGGGCTCGACGGGCACTCGTTCGTGGCGGAGAACGGCGCGGTCGTCGTCGGGCCGGCGGGCGACGTCCTGGTCGGACCGGTCGACGGCGACCTCGAGCGGCTGCACGGAGAACTCGACCGCGTCCGCCGGGCACTGCATCTGCGGTTCGAGACCTTCGGCGGCGTGACCGACGCCGTCGTCGCCGCGTGGACCGGCCTCGACCTCGAAGCGGCCGGACGAGCGCAGCAGCGCGAGGCGTCCGAGGTGTTGCTCTGGCACGCCGAGGACGACGACCGGGCCGACGCGTTCCGCGCGGCGCTCGCCGCCGTCGGCCTCGACCTGGTGCGCGGCGGCCGGTTCTGGCACGTGCTGCCGGCGGGCCGCGACAAGGGCGCGGCGGTCCGGACGCTGATCGCCGACCACGAGCGCCGGACGGGGACCATCCCGCGCACGATCGGACTCGGTGACGGCCCGAACGACACGGTGATGCTCGACGCGGTCGACTTCGCCGTCGTGGTCCGCGGGCACGGCCCGGCACCCGGACCACTCGCCGACGACCGCCCCGAGCGCGTCCACCGCACGACCGCCCCCGGCCCGCAAGGCTGGACCGAGGGCCTCACCCGGTTCACCACCCCGTCCGTCAGGAGCCACCGATGAGCGACTTCCACCAGAACGGCGTCATCACGACGTTCCACGACCTCGGTCGCCGCAGCACCGCGAGCCTCGAGGAGGACCTGCGGGGCTTCGCCGAGAAACGCCCGATGAGCCTGATCCTGCCGGCGCTGTACTCCGAGCTCGAGCGTCCGGCCCTGTCGCGGATCGTCGACGAGCTGGCCGAGGCCGACTGGCTCAGCGAGATCGTGATCGGGCTCGACCGGGCCGACCGCTCGCAGTTCGAGCACGCCCGCGAGTTCTTCACGCGGCTGCCGCAGCGGCACCGGATCCTGTGGAACGACGGGCCGCGGCTGCGCGAACTCGACGCCGAACTGGAGCGCGCGGGCCTGGCACCGGGGGAGCCCGGCAAGGGCCGGAACGTCTGGTACTGCACCGGGTACGCCCTGGCGTCGGAGCGGGCGGACTGCATCGCCCTGCACGACTGCGACATCACCACCTACGAGCGGGGCATGCTCGCGCGGCTGTTCTACCCGGTCGCGAACCCCGCGTTCGACTACGAGTTCTCGAAGGGCTACTACGCCCGCGTCGCCGACGGTCGGATCAACGGACGCGCCGCACGGCTGCTCGTGGGGCCGCTGCTCCGCTCGCTCCGCCAGGTCTACGGCGAGTCCGAGTACCTGGAGTACCTGAGCAGCTTCCGGTACCCGCTGTCCGGCGAGTTCGCGATGCGCGCCCACGTGCTGAACGGCCTGAAGATCCCCGGCGACTGGGGACTCGAGATCGGCATGCTCTCCGAGGTCTACCGCGACTACGCGACCCGGCAGGTGTGCCAGGTGGAGATCGCCGACGCGTACGACCACAAGCACCAGCCCCTCGCCGAGGCCGACGGCACCGGCGGCCTCGCCCGGATGGGCAACGACATCGTGCAGTCGCTGCTCCGGAAGCTCGCGACCATGGGCGTCCCGCTCACGTCCGACTCGTTCCGCGTGCTCAAGGCGACGTACTACCGGAACGCGCTCGACATCGTCGAGGTGTACCGGCACGAAGCCGAGATGAGCGGGCTCGCGTTCGACCAGCACGCCGAGGAAGCCGCGGTGGAGCTCTTCACCAAGGCGATCCTCGACGCCGGCGGCGCCTTCACGGCGCGGCCGAACGACAAGCCGTTCATCCCGAGCTGGAGCCGGGTGCGCTCAGCGGTGCCGGACGTGCTCGACCGGCTGCGGGACGCGGTGGAGGCGGACCAGCAGGACTGATCCGGCGCCTGAGCGCGCCCTGGGCGCGCGTCGACGGCGGACTGGAGGCACGGTGCCAGCTGGCCCCGTGCCTCCAGTCCGTCGGTCTGGCGCCGTTCTCAGGCCGCGACCTGCGGCGCCCAGCCGAGTTCCGGACCCAGCCGCTCGGCGATGTCCGTGATGATCTGCGCGTAGTCGTCGGGCTCGAACGAGAACGGGAGTGCGAAGGCGACCTCGGTGACCGCCTGGTAGCCGACGTCGGCACGCAGCCGGTCCGCGATCTCGGCCGAGGTGCCCACCAGATCGGCGGCGAAGAGCATCCCGGCGGGGCCCTGCGGCACGCCGACGCGGCCCGAGCGGCTGTCGACGTAGGCACGGTAGCGGGCCTCCTGCTCGGCGGTCGCGGTGTCGGTCGGGATGACGACCAGGCCCTGCGAGACGCGGGCGGCAGCGGGGTCGGGGTGGACGTCGAGGTAGGCGTCGATCTGGGCGCGCTGGTTCGTGGCGAAGTCGGTGCCGTTCTCGCTGCGGGTGACGCTCGAGGTGAGCAGGTGGAAGCCGTTCTCACCTGCCCACACGGCCGACTTCGTGCTGCCGGTGCCGTACCAGATCCGGTTGGCCAGGCCGGCGCTGTGCGGCTGGACGGTGCTCGCGAACTCCTCGATGCCGCGGCGTTCGACGGTCTCCGTGGCCGTCACCGGGTCACCGCGCACCAGGGCACGGAAGCGCAGGAGCCGGTCGTTGCCGAGGTCCTCGTGCTCCAGGGTGTCGGGGTAGATCGCGTCGCGGTACAGGTCGAAGTTCATCGGGGTGCCGACCGAGAACCCCGGGTTCAGGCGGCCGCCGAGGAGCACGTCGACCGTGCTGAGCTCCTCCGCCAGGCGGAACGGGTTCTCCGCGCCGATCGGGGTGACGGCGGTGCCCAGGTCGATGCGCGAGGTGCGCTGCGAGGCGGCGGCCAGCACCGCGACGGGGGAGGAGATGCCGTGCTGCAGGTGCCGGTGGCGCAGCCAGGCGCTGTCGAAGCCCAGGGCCTCGGCGCGCTCGATCACGCGCAGGGTGTCCTCGTGGCCCTCGGACGGTCGTGCGGGGTCGAACGACCCGATCGTCAGGAAGCCGAGCCGGTGCAGGGGAGTTCCGTCGAGGGGCATGGGTCGATCGTGCCAGATGCGTCGTGCCGTTCGTCCGTTGATGACCGTTGTGCAGCCGCCGGCTCAGTCACCGGTCTCCTTGATCAGGGCCTCGACGTTGTTGCCGTCCGGGTCGGACACGAACGTCGTGTACGCGCCGTACTCCGGCCAGTAGCGCGGCTCGTGCCGGGACACCCCGCCAGCGGCGACGGCTTCGCGGTGGAAGGCGTCGACCTCGCTCCGTGACCCGGCCTCGAACGCCAGGTGGAGTCCGCGCGTCGTCGCCTCTGGGGTCCGGGCGGTCTCGAGCGAGACGCTCGGGGTGTCGTCCCCGTGCTGCCAGAACTCGGCGACGGCGTCCGTGCGGTAGCCCGCTCCGATGCCGAGGGGCGCGAGGGCGGCGGTGTAGAACGCGTCGCTCGCGGCGAAGCCGCTGGCGAAGACGCCCAGGTGGTGGATGAGGTGACGACCCGGCATGGGACGACCCTAGGCCGCCGTCACGGCATCCGTCCGGGCAGCATCCCGGTCCCGCTGGCAGGCTGGATCCGTGCACATCACCCTGGACTCCGCGACCGACATCGTCATCTCCGGCATCCGTTTCCCGGAGGGGAACCGCTGGCACGACGGGCGGCTCTGGTACTCGGACATGCACACCGGCGAGGTGTTCTCGGTCGACCCGTCCTCGACCGACGGCCCCCGGCTCGAGGCGACGGTCGACGGGCAGTCGTCGGGGCTCGGGTGGCTCGCCGACGGGCGGTTGATCGTCAGCTCGATGGAGTCCCGCACGGTCGTCGCCGTCGACCCGGACGGCAGCACCTCGGTGTTCGCCGACCTGTCCACGATCGAGTCGTCGCTCGTGAACGACCTGGTCGTCGACGCCCAGACCGGCCGGACCTACATCGGTGCCTTCGGGTACGACCTGTACGCGGGCGAGGAACTGCGCCCCGGCCCGCTCTACGTGATCGACCCTGACGGCTCGGTCCGCCTCGCCGCCGAGGGCCTGGTGTTCCCGAACAGCGCCAACATCCTGCCCGGCACCCGGACCCTGGTGGTCAGCGAGACGTGGGGTGGCCGCCTCACCGCCTTCGACATCGAGGACGACGGTTTGCTGACCGGACGTCGCGAGTGGGCAGCCCTGCCCGGCGGCGTGACCCCGGACGGCAGCACCGTCGACCGTGACGGCGCGATCTGGGTCTGCTCGGTCGACACGGGGGAGTTCCTGCGGGTCGTCGAGGGCGGCGAGGTGACGGACCGCATCGACGCACCCGGGGACTGCGCGATCGACTGTGCGCTCGGTGGCGAGGACGGGCGCACCCTGTACCTGGCGACCGCCGACAGCTACGACCCGGCCGTGACGGCGACGACGCGCGCCGGTCGGATCAGTTCGGTGCGCGTCGAGGTGCCGGGGTGGTGAACCCGAGCGACCTCGCCGAGGCGACGCGTCGTGCCGAGTACTGACGTCTGACCCCCGACGCGTGGCCGGGCGTGCGGCTCGGGGTCGATGGACGTACGGTCGGTGCGAGGTTGCACTCCTGGTGCGAGGCATCGAGGGTCGCACCAGGTGCGCAACCTCGCACCAGACGACACGGACCCCAGGCGACACGGACCCCAGGCGACACGGACCCCGCGCACTCGAGTCACCCACACCCCTCCGGGTACGGCAGACTGCACGGACAAGCATCCAGGAGTGATCGTCATGTTCGTCGCCGCCATCGTCTTCCTCGTCATCGCGCTCGTCGCGCTCTTCTTCCGAACACGCACCTACTCCACCCCCGCACGACCGGCCACACCCGGTCGCGAGGCACGCCCCGCCGTCCCGACCCGCCGCCCGAACCTCATCGCGACGTGGACCGCGGCCGCCGCCGGCGTCCTGTTCGTCGGGCTCACGCTCGGCAGCACCCTGTACGCGCAGGACACGGGTGAGTCGAAGGTCCAGGTGGACATCTCCGGCAACATCGTCGGGCAGAGCACGGACTCCGGGTTCCACTTCAAGGCGCCGTGGGCGACGCTGCACACGTTCAACATCCGCAACCAGACCGTCACCTACATCAACGCGGTCAACGGCTCCGACTCGGACAACAACGGCAACGTCCGCTCCGGCCCGTACGTCACGGTGCAGGACCAGGACGGCGTCTCGTCGAACGTCAGCCTCAACCTGCAGTACAGCATCGACGCGAAGTCGGTCACCGACATCTACCGGTCGTACAAGACCGAGGAGAACTTCAAGACGCAGTTCATCGGCAACTCGGTGCGCAGCGTCGTGCGCCAGGTGCCGAACGACTTCACCACCATCGAACTGATCACCAAGCGAGGCACCGTCGAGAAGGCGATGATCCAGGCGCTCGAGAAGCGGTGGAAGGGCTCGGGCGTGCACGTCGACAACTTCGCCCTGCAGGAGATCACGCCCCCGAAGTCGGTCATCGAGGCCTACGCCACCGCACAGCAGGCGCAGATCCAGGTCACGAAGGAGCGCGCGCTCCTGGACGCCAAGAAGGTGCAGGCGCAGCAGCAGGTCGCCGAGGCACAGGGGCAGGCCGACGCCAACGAGGTCCTCAACGAGCACCCGCTCTCCGACGCCGCCCTCAAGCAGCGCGAGATCGAGGCGCTCAAGAGCGCCGGCGACAACGGCTCGCTGATCGTCGTGCCGCAGGGCACCGACAACATCCTCAGCCTGCCGGGCACCTCGGGTTCGAAGAGCAAGTAGCGCGCGCCGAGACGCCGCCCAGTCGCCGAGACGCCTCCGTTTTCGGAGGCGTCTCGCACACGGGGCGGCGTCGGGAGAACACGACGGCGTCTTCCGGATCCGAGACGCGCGCCGAGACGGACGGGAGGCACGGTGCCAGCTGGCACCGTGCCTCCCGTCCGTCCGCGTGGCGGGGTCCGGGGCCCCGCTCAGGCCGCGCCGTGACTGGCGCGGCTGCGCCGCGAGAGCGAGTCGATGATGACGGCCAGCAGCAGGACCGCGCCGGTGATCATGTAGCGGATCGACGAGTCGAGGCTCAGCAGGGTGAGCCCGTTCGAGATCGACTGGATCACGATGATGCCGAGCAGCGCCGACCAGGCGCTGCCGCGGCCACCGAACAGGCTGGTCCCGCCGATGACGGCTGCGGCGATCGCGTTGAGGTTCGTGTCACCGGCGCCGGACGACAGGCTCGCGGAGTTGAGGCGGGCCGCGGCGAGGATGCCGCCGACGGTGGCGAAGAGCGAGGTCAGCATGAACACCGAGATGTAGATGCGGTTCACCCGGATGCCGGAGCGCCGTGCGGCCTCGACGTTGCCGCCGACCGCGAAGACCGAGCGGCCCCAGCGGGTGCGCTTCAGCACGAAGTTCATCAGCACGACCAGCACGACGAAGAACACGAACGAGGTGCCGGTGCCGAAGTCGCGCGACAGGTACCAGACCATCAGCGCGAGGCCGAGGAACAGGGCGACGGCCTTGACGATGGTCAGCGACATCGCTCCGGTCGACAGCCCGGCACGGCGGCGGCGGGCAGCGCGACGGACCTCGGTGAAGAAGAGTCCTCCGGCGGCCAGGACGGCCAGCAGGTACGCGAGCCACGGCGGCAGGTACGAGGCCGAGGCGAACTGCACGATCGGTGAGTCGTACGGCAGGTTGATCGAGCCGTTCGGCCCGAGGATGAGCAGCTGCAGCCCGAGGAACCCGAGCAGACCGGCGAGTGTGATGACGAAGCTCGGCACCCCGAAGCGGGTGAACAGCAGGCCGTAGAGCAGGCCGGCGGCGGCACCGACGGCCAGGGCGACGGTGAGCACGAGCCACAGCGGCCAGCCGAGCGTCGTGAGCCCCTGGCCGAGGATCGCGGCGGAGAGCCCGCTGACGCTGCCGACGGACAGGTCGATCTCGCCGAGCAGCAGCACGAGCACGATGCCGATCGCGATGGTGCCGACCGCGGCGCACTGCAGGGCGAGGTTGACCAGGTTGCCCGGGGACAGGAAGTCGGGGGAGAGCGCCTGGAACACCGCCCAGATGACGATGAGCCCGACGACCACCGGCAGCGAGCCGATGTCACCGCCGCGGACCCGTCGGACGAACGCCTTCGCCGCGCCGCCGAGCCCGGCGTCACGCAGGAGCCGCTCGTCCTGCAGGTCCGCGGCCGAGGGCGTCGGGGTCGCTGCGGTGAGGGTCTCGTCGGTCTTGCTCATGCGGAGGTCTCCTGCTCGGTGCGGGCGGCGGCGCGACGGGTGACGGCGTTGTCGGTGGCGCCGGTGATGGCCGCGATGATCTCCTCGTAGGAGACGTCGTCGATGCGGAAGGTTCCGTTGTTGCGGCCGAGTCGCAGGACCGCGACCCGGTCGGCGACGGCCTGCACGTCCGCGAGGTTGTGGCTGATGAGGACGACGCCGAGTCCGCGCTCGCGCAGGCGTTCGACGAGGTTCAGGACCTCGGCGGTCTGTGCGACACCGAGTGCGGCGGTGGGCTCGTCGAGGACGACCACCTGCGGGTCACCGATCAGCGAGCGGGCGATCGCCACGGTCTGCCGCTGCCCACCGGACAGCGACGCGATCGGGATGCGAACCGACGGGATCCGGGCGGCGAGCTGCTGGAGGAGCTCCCACGATCGGCGCTCCATCTCCTCCTCGTCGAGGAACGGGTGGGCGATCTCGCGCCCGAGGAACAGGTTCGAGACCACGTCGAGGTTGTCGGCGAGGGCGAGGTCCTGGAACACCGTGGCGATGCCGAGGGTCTGGGCCGCCGCGGGGTTCGGGACCGTGACCTCGTCGCCGCCGAAGGTGATCGTGCCGCCGTCGGGCGTGTAGACCCCGGCGAGGATCTTCACGAACGTCGACTTGCCGGCGCCGTTGTCGCCGACGATGGCGACCACCTCGCCCGGGTAGACGTCGAAGTCGATGTCGCTGAGGGCCTGGACGGCGCCGAACCGCTTGGTGATCCCGCGCAGGGACATCACCGGGTCGGCGGAGGGGTGTGCTGCTGGTGACGCGTTGCTCACGGGTGTCGTGCTCACGGGTGTCGTCCTCGATCGGTGAGGCCCGCCCGGTCCGCAGTCGGACCGGGCGGGCAGAGGGGGTCGGACCTACTTGATGCCGGCGCTGTCGCAGGCTGCCTTGTACTGCGCGGTGCAGATCTTCGACACCTCGTACAGGCCGTCCTTGACGACCGTCGACTGGACGTTGTCCGCGGTGACGGCGACCGGGTCGAGCAGCGTCGACTGGACGCTCGCGCCCCCGGCGGTGTCGACGGTGGTGTCGCCCTTCGGCGTCTCACCCTTCGCGAACTGGATCGCCAGGTCGGCGGCCTTCGACGCCTCGGGCTTGAAGGCCTTGTAGACGGTCATGTACTGCTCACCGGCGAGGATCCGCTGGATGCCCGCGAGTGAGGCGTCCTGCCCGGTGACGGGCGGGAGCTCGGTGACACCGGCCGACTTCAGGGCCGCGATGACGCCGCCGCCGGTGTCGTCATTCGCCGCGTAGACGCCGGTGATCTTGTCCTTGCCGAGCTTGCTGATCTGACCGGCTGCCCAGTCCTGCGCCTTGGCCGGGTCCCATCCGGGTGTGTCGTACTCGGCGAGCACCTTGTAGCCGCTGTCGTCGATGACCGAGTGCGCGCCCTTCTTGAACTGCGAGGCGTTGTTGTCGGTGGGGGACCCGTTCACCATGATGATGCCCGAGCCCTCCGGGACCTTCTTCGCCTTGAGGGCGTCGACCAGGGCCTGGCCCTGCAGCTCACCGACCTTCTCGTTGTCGAACGAGATGTAGTAGCTCAGGTCGGGGCTGTTGATGAGCCGGTCGTAGGAGATCACCGGCACCTTCTTGGCCTTCGCCTGCTGGACGATGGATGCTGCGGCCTCGCCGTCGAACGGGTCGAGGACCAGGACCTTGACGCCCTGCGTGAGCATCGACTGGGCCTGCTGCAGCTGCTTCGACGCGTCGCCGTCGGCGTTCGCGTAGATGACCGAGCAGCCGCTGCACTGCTTCTTCACCTCGGCGGTGAAGAGCGGGCGGTCGGCGCTGGCGTAGCGGGCGGTGACGGAGTCGGGCAGGAGCAGGCCGATCTTGGCCTTCGACGCGTCCCCGCCGCCTCCGCCGGAACCGGTCCCGGCGTCCGCGCCGTTGGAACAGCCCGCCAGGGTGGTGATCGCGAGCAGCAGGGCGCTGACGCCCAGCATCGCTCGTGTGGTGGATTTCTTCATTGAAACGTCCTCCAACAGTGGACCGCCCCCATCGGCGGTGCCCTGAGTGTGACAGCGAGCGTTCTTGGCTGCAAGAGTTGAACGCAAGGACCGCGCGCCGTGACGAAAACGTTATCCGGAGGGCGCGGGGCGCCCCGGCTCGCCCGTGCCTATCGTGCGCGCGTCACGTCCACGGCTTCGATCGCCAGGGCCAGCGCGCCGGTCACCGAGGCCTTCTCACCGAGCTGCCCCTGCACCACGTCCGGCGTGCCGTCCACGTCGACGATCAACGACGACTCGAGGGCGTGCCGCATCGGGCCGAGCAGGAGTTCCCCGGCCCGTGCGAACTCGCCCGTGACCACCACCCGCTCCGGGTCGAGGACGTTGCAGAGCCCCACCGCCGCCGAACCGATCGCCCGCCCGGCGTCGGCCACGGCGCGCATGCAGACCTGGTCGCCGCCCATCGCGCGCAGGATCAGGTCCGCCAGCTTCAGGGTGCCGACCTCGTCGCGGACACCCTCGAGCACGGCGGGCGCGCCGGCGATCGCCTCGAGGCACCCACGGTTGCCGCACCGGCACAGGGGTCCGTTCGGCAGGACGGGGGTGTGCCCGAACTCGCCGGCGATGCCGTGGTGCCCGCGGAACAGGTGCCCGCCCAGCACGAGTCCGGCGCCGATGCCGTTGCCGACGTCGAGCGTCACCACGGTGTCGCGGCCGCGGGCCGCCCCGCTCCGGTGTTCCGCCAGGGCGGCGAGGTTGGCCGAGTTGTCGACCTGCACGGGCTTGTCCATCCGCCGGGCGAGCGACTGGCCGAGCGCGATGCCGTCCCAACCCCGCAGGATCCCGCCGCGGGCCGTCATCCCGGTGCGGGCGTCGATCGGGGCGGCCACGGCGAGGCCGACTGCGAGCACCTCGTCCATCGACGACTCGATCGACTCCACCATGTCCAGCACGAGCAGCGCGGTCTTGTCGAGCTCGGCGTCGGCGCGGTGGTCACGGGCCAGGGGCATGTGCCGCTCGGCCAGGACGGCGCCGTTCAGGTCCGACAGCGCCAGCCGCAGGTGCCGCGGCGAGACGTGCACCCCGGCGACCAGCCCGAGGCCGTGCGGCAGGGTCACGCGGAGCGCCCGGCGGCCGCTCGAGGTGCTCGGCGTCGCGTGCAGGGCACCGGTCGCGACGAGTTCCTTGACGATGTTCGAGACGGTCGCGGGGGAGAGTCCGGTCACCCCGGCGAGCTCGACCTGCGTCAGCCCGCCGTGCCGCTTCACCGCGCTGACGACCCGACCCCGGTTGGCTTCACGCAGTGAAGCTTGGTTCCCCGGACTGCGGCGCGGCTCTGACACGGGGACAGCGTAACGGGCGGGTTCGGAACGCTCGCCGTGACGGCCTGGAGGCACGGTGCCAGCTGGCGCCGGGCCTCCAGGCCGTGGGCGGTCCGGTCCAGGGCCCGCACCCGCCGTCAGACGCGTCGCGCAGCGCGGTCGAGGCGCGGGGTCGGGATGCCCAGGGTCTCGGCGGTGCGCCGGACGTCCTCGAGGACCGCGAGGGGTTCGGCGGCGGTCGGGTCGTCGTGCGCGGCGAGGCTCGCACGCGCGATCGGGACGAGCGCCGTGGCCGCGGCGACGAGCGTTGCCGTCGTCCCCGGCAGCCGGACGGGCATGGTCGTGGAGCGGTGTCGGGAGAGGTCGACGCCCCGTGCCTGCAGGACCGGGAGGAGTTCCCGACCGATCAGGAACGCCTCGCGGAGCGCCTGCCGATCCCCGACCATCGTCGCCAGGCCACCGCTCTGCAGTGCCTGTGCGAGCATGCCGGCGTCGAGCACGAAGTGCAGCCACAGCCATCCGCGGATGTCGTCCTCGTCCTGCACGGTGAACCCCGCCCGCTGGAACACCGACCGCACCAGCTCCCGCCGGTCCGGAGCCGCGCCCGTCGTCCCGAGCCGGACCGAACGGAGGACGGCACCGTGCAGGACCCCGTCGGCGTCGAACCCGCCGCCGGCTCCCGGGAACCCGAACAGCACCCGGTCCGCGGCGAGCGGTGCGACCGCGGCGAGGGGTTCGTCCCACACGTTGCCGAGGACCAGCACCGTGGCGTCACCGATGTGGGGTGCCAGGGTGGCCACGGCCTCCTGCAGTCGGTGGTGGCCGACGCTGAGGACGACGAGGTCGTACGCGTCGTCTGTGTCGATCGACTCGACCAGTCGCGTCGGCGACGTCGATCGGGTCCGCCGACCCAGGGGTCCGCGGCGGCCGTCGATGACGTCGGTCTGCACGGTGTCGCCGTACTCGGCAGCGCGCCCGGGTCGCACCAGGTGGTCGACCTGGTGCCCGGAGCGCTGGAAGGCGTGGCCGTAGATCGTGGCGATGACGCCCCGTCCGAGCATGAGGATCCGCATCAGGCACCTGTCCGCTAGTCTGGAGACGATCTCCACTTGGAAGATATGGAGATTGTTTCCACTTGTCAAGGAGCGCCGTGCCGGTCGAGGAACCCCTGCCTGCCGCGAAGCCGATGCGCGCCGACGCCCGTCGGAACCGCGACGCGATCGTGGCCGCTGCCCGGACGGCGTTCGAGCGTGACGAGCAGCTGCGCTTCGACGACTTCGCCGGACGCGCCGGCGTCGGTGTCGGCACGCTCTACCGACACTTCCCGACGCGTGAAGCGCTGGCGGCGGCGGTCTACCGGGGCGAGGTCGACGTCCTCTGCCAGCGTGCTCGTGACTCGACGCGGCCAGCGGCTGAGAGCCTCGACGACTTCCTGCGCGGGTTCGTGGAGTACGTGGTCGACCATGCGGCGCTCGCCCGCACCCTCGCCGCCGTGGTCGACGCCACCACGCAGGCCGAGGGTGGGGGCGACCTGGAGCGGACACTCGCCGAGCTGATGGCGCGCGCGGCAGGTGACGGGACGATCCGGTCCGACGTCGCCCCCGGGACGGTGCTCATGCTGCTGCACGGCATCGGGGCCGGGATCGATCGCCCCGGGTGGGCGACGGAAGCCCGTGCAGCCGCCGACCTGGTCTCCCGAGGGCTCCGGACCCGCTGATCCGTCAGCGCGGTCGCGCTGCCGGAGCGGTGCGGGCACGGAGCAGCACGGCCGCGCTCGCAGTTGCGGCGAGCACGACGAGTGACCACGCCACCGCGGCCACCGTGCCGGCGGGGTGGACCACCGACTGTCCGACCGCGGCCTGCACGGTGAGGAGCACGGTGCCCGCCGCCCACGTGACCGCGACGACGACCACGATCCGGACCTGCGTGGTCGGGTGTGCCAGCCACGGCAAGTGCCGACCGGCGGCGGCGACGAGGAGTGCCACCAGCGGGAGCACCTGCAGGGCGTGCATGCCGACGAAGTGGGCGACCCGGTAGTCACCGCCGACGGTGCTCCACCCGAGCAGCGGCACCCCGGGGCCGCCGTCCGCTATCCCCACCGTGTGGGCGCCGACGATCCCGTCCGGGGCGGTGAGCTGGGTGGGGGTCGGGCCGGTCATCAGGAACGCGACCCCGATGCCGAGGAGCGCGATGACGGCACCGGCGCGGACGGCGACCGTCAGTGCCGGGGTGGGCAGGCGCAGGAAGAACAGCGCGATCGAGGTGACGAAGGTGCAGAGGTAGAGCGTCGTGATCGCCACCGCCATCACCGCCCACACCACCACGTGCACGCTGTTCGACACGTTGAAGTGACTCGTCGTGCCGGTCGCGGCGGCCCACACGATGAGCACCTGTTCGACCACCAGGGCCATGGCCACCACGGTGCCGAGTCGGCGAGCGAGCGTCCGCCACTTCGGCAGGTGGGCGATGAGCCACGCCCAGGTGACGGCGTAGAGCAGGATCGACAGCGAGAACTTCAGGGGCTTCATCCACGCCGGTGCCCCGAGGATGGTCCGGGGATCCACGACGAGTCCGACGAGACAGACCGCGGTGGACACGACCATCAGGCCGGCCACGGCCATGAGTGCCGGGTGCCACGCGACCGCTCGACGGACGGCGGCGATCACCGGGTCACGCTCCGGGCGTGCAGCAGGGCGGCGGCCACGACGTCGGCGGTGGGGGTCGGGTGCACGCCGAACGTCTGCTCGAACGCCGACGAGTCGAACACGTAGGGGTCGGTGTACTGGTACCGCAGCTCGAGCGTCTCCCGGGCGGACGTGGCGAACAGTGCACCGAGGCGCAGCGTGGCCGACGACATCACGGCGGTGTCGGCGGCGGGGACCCCGGCGAGCTCGACGTACTGCCGACCGGTCAGCGCTGGAGCGGTCGGCAGGTGCCAGGTCCGGCCCGTCGCACGGTCGTCGGTACCGAGGGTCACGAGTGCGTCGCCGATGTCGGTCGTGGCGGTGAGGGAGTGCGGTTGGTCGGCGTCGAGCAGCCAGGTCGGGCGCTTGCCGGCGGCGATCCGGTCGACGACGAAACCGTTGAACACGCTCGTCGTCGCGCCGGGGCCGGTGAAGTCGGCGCTCCGCCCGACGGTGACGGCCAGTCCGCGGTCGGCCGCGGTCCGCAGCCGCTCGAGGGCGGCCGCGCGCACCGCACTTTTCCGACCGGACGGGTTGATCGGGGTCGCCTCGGTCATCGGCCCGGACACGCGGCCGTAGGCGTAGACGTTGTCGAGGTACACCAGGTGGGTACCCTCGGCCAGTGCTGCTCCGACGGTGTTGTCGACGATCCTCGGCCACTGGTCCGCCCAGACCCCCGACGAGTACGGCAGGCCGGCGACGAGGTACGCGACGTCGGCGCCGTGCAGCACGCGGCGGACGGCGGTGGGGTCGAGCAGGTCGGCGATGACGTGGTCGGTGCGGGCGTTGCCGCTCTCGCTCTCGTTGTTGCCTGCCGTTGCTGTTGTCGACGGGCGCCGGCCGACGGACACGGCGGCGACGTCGTGCTCGCGCAGTGCACGGAGTGTCTCGCGCCCGACGACACCGTTGCCGCCCAGGACGACGTGCAGCGGAGCGGTCATGCGCCGGCCTCGTCCGTGTCGGCGACGGGGAACAGGTCGTGGGTGGCGTCCTGCTGCGCCAGGCGCCGGAGTCCTGCGAAGAGCGGATCGCCGAGGACGGTGCCGATCACCATCAACTCCGCCATCGCGGTCCGGCCGTCGCGGTCCTGCAGCGCGGCGACGTCAGCACGTGCCGCGCTCGCCGCTGCCGACACGTAGGCGTCGAGGTAGTCGTCCGGAGCGTCGAACCCGATGGTGCGCAGCCCGTCGAGCGCCCGGGCCGCGGTCTCGAGTCCCGGGTTGTCCGACGTCGCGCACCAGCCGGCGGCCGACACCCGTTCCTCGATCCGGGCGCGGGCCTCCGGGGTCGCCTCGGACTCGGGGGAGCGCGGGGTGGTCATGGCGTACTGGGCGACGGCGAAGACCTCGGCCAGCGGTGCGGTCTCGGCGTCGAGCACGGCCAGGACCTGCTTCGTCACGGCGACCGAGAGCCCGCCGGTCTCCAGGAGTGCCCGGACGAGCCGGACCCGTTCGACGTGCCGGTCGTCGTAGGCGGTCTGGTTCGGCGCCGACTTCTCGCCGGGGGGCAGGAGGCCTTCGCGTTGGTAGTACTTGACGGCGGTGACCGGCGTGGACGCCGCTCGGGCAAGTTCAGATATTCGCACTATCGGAGAGTAGCGGTATCTACTCTCGGTCCACAAGGCATCAGCGCAGGTTCCGGAAGGTCGCACGGACGTCGTCGACGAGTAGCTCCGGCTGTTCGAGCATCGCGAAGTGCCCGCCGCGCGCGACCTCGTTGAAGAACACCAGGTCGGTGTACCGGCGCGCTGCCCAGCGGCGCGACCGGCGGACGTACTCGCCCGGCATGATGCTCAGGCCGACGGGCAGGGTCAGTGGATCCTCGACGGTGCCCGGGGTGGCCCAGCCGGTGCGGGTCGCCTCCCAGTAGATGCGCGCCGCGGACGCGGCGGTGTTCGGTAGCCAGTACAGCATGACGTCGTCGAGGATCTCGTCGAGCGGGAAGAGCCGCTCCGCATCGCCGTGTTCGTCGTGCGAGCCGCCGACGTCCTGGAACATCGCGTAGATCCACGACGCCAGCCCGACGGGGGAGTCCGCCAACGAGTACCCGATGGTCTGCGGGCGGGTCGACATCTGCTGCGAGTAGGCCGACAGCTCCTGCCAGTAGTGGCCGCTCTCCTGCAGCATGACCTGTTCGTCGGGGGACGCGTTCCGGGCCTCGTCGTCCGTCGGCATGAACAGCGCCATGTTGAGGTGGATCCCCGCGAGTCCGATGTCCCCGGCGTCCTGCAGGGCTGCGAGCTCCGCGGTGACGGTGGCGCCGAGGTCACCGCCCTGGGCAAACCAGTCCGTGTACCCGAGCCGGGACATCAGCACCGACCAGGCTCTCGCGGTCCGGGCGGTGTTCCACCCGGTGGTCGTCGGCTTCCCGGAGAAGCCGAACCCGGGCAGGCTCGGGATCACGACGTGGAACGCGTCCGCCGCGTCGCCGCCGTGCGTCACCGGGTCGGTGAGTGGACCGATCGCGTGGCGGAACTCCAGGACGGAACCGGGCCAGCCGTGGGTGAGCAGGAGCGGGCGGGCACCGGGGACGGCGGACCGGACGTGCAGGAAGTGGACCTCGAGCCCGTCGATCCGGGTCGTGTGCTGGCCCCAGGTGTTCAGCAGTGCCTCGGTCCGGCGCCAGTCGTACTCCGTCGTCCAGTGCTCGACGAGGGCGCGGACCTTCTCGAGTCGGGGTCCCTGCGAGGTGTCCTCGACGGTCTCGGCATCGGGCCAGCGGGTGGCCAGCAGACGGCGGCCCAGGTCGTCGAGCTCCGCCTGGGGGACGTCGAGGGTGAACGGGGTGATGGCTGCGGTGTCCGACATGGGGTCCTCGGTGCTCGGCGTCAGGGCGGCTGTCCGTCTTGATCGCAGATGATCTTTGCACAAGACGATCTTGTTCCGGTACGGTCTCCGATATGGACAGTCCGACGCCGACCGATGCACTCCCCGAGATCGACTGGGGTGCCGAGGGCATCGAATCCGAACTCGGGTGGGCGCTGCCGCTGGCGCTCCAGGGCTTCACGCGGCTGGGTAGTGAGGCGGTCGCCGACGTGCCGGGTGGTCCCCGTGGCTACCAGGTGCTCGTCGCGACCACCACCGAGGAACCGTCGTCGCAACTCGGACTCGCGCAGCGCCTCGGGATCGACAAGACCCAGATGACCTACATCGTCGACGCGCTCGAGGCGGGCGGGTTCGTCGAACGTCGCCCCGCCCCGACGGACCGGCGGGTGCGGCAGGTCCACCCCACCGACGCCGGCCGTGCCCTGCTCGCCCGGACACGGTCCGCCCTGCGCGGCGCCGAGGGCGTGCTCATGCGGCACCTCGACGACGACGAACAGACGACGCTCCGCCGGCTGCTGGCCCGCGTCGCGCTCACCGCCGGGCTCGGCACCGCCGGACCGGACCAGGCAGACCCCACGTTCCAACACCCCCTCGCCGTCCCGGAGCGATCCCGACGGCGCACCGCGACGACCACGTCGACCACCACTGCAGTGAGGCCTCGCCCATGACCACCACCATCCTCGTCGCCGGCGCCACCGGCGACCTCGGGCACCGCATCGTCCGCGAGCTCACCCAGCACGACGTGCAGGTCCGGGTCCTCACCCGGCCCGGCAGCAGGACCGCCGCAGAACGCTTCGGCGACGACGCCCGTGTCGACGTCGTCGCCGCCGAGTACGGCGACCACGACGCCCTGACCCGGGCCGTCAGCGGGGCCGACGTCGTGGTCTCCGCCGTGAGCGGGACACGTCCGGTGATCGTCGACGCCCAGCGCGCGCTGCTCGCCGCGACCGTGGCGGCGGGCGTCCGGCGGTTCATCCCGTCCGACTACTCGGCCGACTACCGGCGGATCGCACCGGGCACCAACCGCAACTTCGAGCTGCGGCGCGAGTTCGCCGCCGACCTCGATGCGGCCCCGGTGCAGGCGACCTCGATCCTGACCGGCATGTTCACCGACCTGCTGACCGGCGAGGCCCCGATGATCCTGTCCGGCCGTCGGCTCGTGCTGTTCTGGTCGTCGGCGGACCAAGTGCTCGACTTCACCACGAAGGACGACGTCGCCCGGGTCACGGCCCTCGCCGCCCTGGACGACGATGCTCCGCGGGTGATCGAGATGGCGGGCGACCAGGTCACCGCCCGCGACGTCGCACGCACCATGAGCGAGCTGACGGGGGAGCGCTTCCGGCTGCAGTGGGCCGGCACCACCGGCACCCTGTCCGCGATGAGCGCCGTCGGCCGGCGCCTGTCGAAGGACCCCGACGAGACGTTCCCGGCATGGCAGGGGATGCAGTACTTCGTGAGCATGTTCAGCGGGCAGGCCCAGCTGCACCACGTCGACAACGATCGCTACGGCGTGCAGTCGTGGACGAGCGTCCGTGACGTGCTCCGCGCACACCTCAGCGGACAGGGCCACCCGGCGACGGACTGACGGGCGCGGTGTGCGGTCGTCGGCGGCGGAGCAGGAACGCGAGACCGACGACGACGACCGGCACCAGCGCGAGCGCGGCGAGCCAGACGAGGACGTCCCACTCGGGTGAGAGCGGCACGCCGAGCGCGCTCGACGAGGTCCGCCAGACCTGGTCGCCGGGCCCCTCGTGCTCGTCGACCCCGGTGACCGGGAACAGCAGTGCCGTCACGATCGACCAGCCCACCAGCACCACGACGGCGATCAGCGTCCAGGGACGCGGACTCGCCGCAGGGCCCGTGCTCGTCATCGGACGTCCACCGCGTTCGTGGCCCACCCCACCGCTCGTTCCACCGTGCGCTCCGTCCTGTTCGCCATCGGTCGCTCAACCATGCCGCACGCCGGGCCGCACCGGTGTCTCGATCCGGCAACGACTCGACCGTACCGACAGGCGGACGGGAGGCCCGGTGCCAGCTGGCACCGGGCCTCCAGTCCGTCAGCCGCTCACGGTGACCGCATCGCTCGCGCCCGACGATCGCCACCAGCTGCGGGTGGTGGCGGTCAGTCGGTCAGCAGCGTGTAGACCTTCGCGATGGCATCGCCCTCGATGAAGCAGATGTCCATGCCGGACACGACGGGCGGTGCTCCCTCGGGGCCGAAGTGCCAGGCGAGGTACCCCATCCCGTGGTTCTCGTAGACCGGGCCGGCCGCCGAGAACACGAACCCGGGAGCCTCGTCGAGCAGGCGCTGCGCCTTGGCGTGCAGGGCCTCGTGCCCGGTGACGACCTCGTCCGGGTCCAGGAACACGACGTCCGGGGCGTAGGTCCGCTCGATCGCGGCGCGGCGGCGCTCCGGGTCCCGTTCCCCGAACACCTCGAACAGGTTGGCGTGCATGAGCGATTCGAGCGGTTGCGACATCGTGTCTCCGTCGGTTGTCGGCTGTTCGGTCAAGTGTGTGGCAAACACGGGTTCGCTGCGACGGATCGTCGGCCGGACGCGGCCCGACCCGACGGGATTCGACCGATCCGCCACACGCGCGTCGGCACGGCGTCGGGCCGGGCCCTACCGTTGGCCCCATGCCGACCATCGGACTGCGCCGGATGGTGCCGCGCGACCCCGACCAGCGACACCGGGCGGCGAGCCCCCTCGAGCTCCTGTTCGACCTGGTGTTCGTCGTCGCGGTGGGCTTCGCCGCGACGAACCTGCACGAGATCGAGCTCGAGGGACACGTCACCTCCGCCGTCCTGGCCTACGGGCTGGTGTTCTTCTCGATCTGGTGGGCGTGGATGAACTTCACGTGGTTCGCAACGTCGTTCGACACCGACGACTGGCTCTACCGCGTGATGACCTTCGTGCAGATGGCCGGGGTGCTCGTCCTCGCCGCCGGGGTGCACGCGGCCATGGTGGAGAACGACTTCACGATCGGCATCATCGGCTACGTCGTCATGCGGCTGGCCCTGGTCGGGCAGTGGATCCGCGCCGCCGCGTCCTCCACCCGCCACCGCCGGACCGCCACCCTGCACGCCGTCGGCATCACGGTCGTGCAGGTGCTCTGGGTGGTCTCCCTGGCCCTGCCCGACGACGTCTGGTCCTACGCGGCACCGTTCCTCGTGCTCGCCGAGCTGGCCGTGCCGATCTGGGCGCAGACCTCGACGGGGACGGCCCCGTGGCACACCCGGCACCTGGCGGAGCGGTTCTCCCTGTTCACCCTCATCGTCCTCGGCGAGGGGCTGGTGGCCTCGGCCGGCGCGGTGATCGACGCCGTCGCGCACACCGAGCACCTCGGAGCCCTGCTGGCGCTCGCCGGCTGCGGGCTCGTGATCACCGTCGGCATGTGGTGGATCTACTTCTCCCGCGAGCAGCACGCGCACATCCGCTCGCTGCCCACCGCGCTCGTGTTCGGTTACGGCCACTACTTCGTCTTCGCCGCCGCCGGTGCCCTGCCGGCCGGCATCGAGGTCGCGGTCAGCGCCGACGCCGGACACGTCGCACTGTCGTCCGCCTCGGTCGCCGCGACCGTCGCGGTGCCGGTCGCCGTGTTCGTGCTCTCGATCTGGGCGCTCGCGATCCGGCCGTCGCTGTCGGCCCGGGCCAACGCGGTCGTGGTGGCCCTGGTGCTCGTGGTCCTCGCGTCGATCGCGGTGCCGGCGGTGTCGCTGCCGGTCACGGCGCTCGCCGTGGTGGCGGTCGTCGTGACCCTCGAGGTGGCGTCCGCACGGACCGACACCTGACGGACGACGGGAGGCACGGTGCCAGCTGGCACCGTGCCTCCCGTCCGTCAGGTGGTCGCGTCGACCGCCCGTCAGCGCTCGGGCTGCTCCGTCGCGGGTCCGTCGGCCGACGTCGGACGTGCGTCGAGGCTCGGGTCGACCGCCGGGTCCGCCGAGATCGACGACGGCCGCACGGGGAAGTCCTCGAGCGCACCGGCCTCCACCGACGGGGACGTGGTTCCGCGACCGCCGCGGACGCGGTTCTTCACCGCGGCCCACGGACGGCCGAGGCCGGACCGTGCCGGACGTTCGGTCGGCGCCTCGACCTCGAGGCCGTAGTAGGCGCCGACGTGCTCGAGCAGGACCTCGCGCTCGGCCTTGTCGTAGGCACGGCGCTCGCGGGAGAAGGCGATGATCGTCGACCAACAGGTGAGCAGCAGGACGATGCTGAACGGCAGCGCGGTCGTGATCGCCGCCGTCTTCAGCGCGTTCAGTCCACCGCTGAGCAGCAGGGCGACGGCGAGCAGCGCAGCGACACCGGCGAAGAAGACCCGCAGCCAGTTCTTCGGCTCGATGTCACCGCCCGACGCGATCATCGCCATCACGAGCGACCCGGAGTCCGACGAGGTCACGAAGAACACGCCGATCAGCAGGATCGCGCCGTAGGTCAGGACCATGCCGGCGGGGAGGTCACCGAGGACCGCGAACAGCGACCCCTCGATGTCGACCGAGCCGTCCGAGCCGATCAGGCCGCCCGAACCGTCGGTCTGGCGGTGGATCGCGGTGCCGCCCAGGACGGCGAACCACAGGAACGTGAGCGCGGTCGGCACCAGCAGGACGCCGAACACGAACTGTCGGACGGTGCGGCCCTTGGAGATGCGGGCGATGAAGACACCGACGAACGGCGCCCACGACATCCACCAGCCCCAGTAGAAGGTGGTCCAGGCGCCCTGCCAGGCCTCGCCCTCGGCGCCCTGCTGGGCGGTGACGTTGAACGACAGGCCGACGATGTTCTGCAGGTAGGAGCCGATCGACTGCACGAAGTCGCGGAGCAGGAACTGCGTCGGGCCGACGATGAGCACGAAGAGCAGTAGCGCAGCGGCGAGCAGCAGGTTGAAGTTCGACAGGATCTTCATGCCCTTGGTCACGCCGGTGACGAGCGAGACGATCGTGACGGCGGTGATCACCGCGATGATGGCGATCTGGCTGACGATGCTGCTGTCGGCGATGCCGGCGCTCTCGAGCCCGGCGCCGATCTGGATGACGCCGAGGCCGAGCGAGGTCGCGACGCCGAAGAGCGTGCCGACCAGGGCGATCACGTCGATCAGGTTGCCCCAGCCGCCGCGCACGCGGTTGCCGAGCAGCGGTTCGAGGGCCCAGCGGATCGACACCGGACGACCCCGGCGGTGGATCGCGTACGCCAGGGCCAGGCCGAGGACGACGTAGATCGCCCACGCGTGCAGGCCCCAGTGCAGGAACGTCTGGGTCAGTGCCTGCTGCGCGAGCTCCTTCTCGGTGCCGGTGACGCCGGGGCGCGGGGAAGCGAAGTGGCTGAGGGGCTCGGAGACCCCGTAGAAGACGAGGCCGATGCCCATGCCGGCGGCGAAGAGCAGTGCGAACCACGAACCGGTCGAGAACTCGGGCTCGTCCTGGTCCTTGCCGAGCTTGATGTCACCGAAGCGGCTGAAGCCGACGAACAGCGAGAAGCCGACGAAGAACGCGGCGATCAGCACGTAGTACCAGCTGAAGTTCTTGACGATGCCGTCCTGCAGACCGAGGAACAGCGCCTCGGCGGTGGAGGGGGAGATCAGGGTGAAGGCCACGAACCCCAGCACGATGACGGCGGCGGGCCAGAACACCCACCGCCGCAACTGCGGCGTCGTGGTCACGGGTCCGGGCAGGGGAGGAGTGGTGCTTGCCATCTCTCCATGGTGCCTGCTCGCGATCCTGTGTGTTCGCCCAGGCGTGTCGTGAGGGTGCCGGGGCGTGCCCGGTGCGAGGTTCCACACTCCGTGCGGCGCTGCGGGCGCCGCACGGAGTGCGCAGCCTCGCACCAGGCGGCGGCGCGCGGCAGTGGACGCGCTGCGCGGCGGCCGGGAGGCGCGGGGCGGGCTGGCACCGTGCCTCCCGTCCGTGGGGCGCACCGACCAATGCCACATGCGATTACAACGTTGACGTACGCTTTACAGCGCTGTAAACAGGAGCCTGCGCGACGATGCGCAACGAGGGAGAGACCCGATGGTGGGAAGCAGGACCGCAACACTCCAGGCGGCGGTGAGCCGGCGGGGGTTCCTCGCGGGCGCGGCCGGTGGCATCGCACTCGGCACGATGGCGCTCGCCGGGTGCGCGACCCCGGGGCGTGCCGCCGGTGGTGCCACGACGCTCCGCTTCTACGAGCAGAAGCAGGAGGTCATCGCGTACTTCGACAAGCTGCTGCGGAGGTTCGAGGGGGAGCACACCGGCATGTCGGTCGTGCACGACAGCACGGCGGCCATCGCCCCGCAGTTCGTCCGCGGCGAACCGGCGGACGTCGGGTGCTTCAACGACAACCTCGAGCTCGCCCGGTACATCTCGCGCGGCGTGCTCAGCGACCTCAGCGACCTGCCGTCGGCAGCGCGGGGCCGACCCGACATCGACACCCTGACGAACCAGTACGCGGAGTTCGAGGACCGCACGAGCGTGCTGCCGTACTCGCTCGCGGCGGCCGGGGTGATCTACAACAAGCGGATCTTCGCCGAGCACGACCTGCCGGTCCCGACGACGTGGGACGAGTTCGTCGAGGTCTGCCGGACGCTGCAGGAGGCCGGCATCACGCCGATCTACGCCACCGACCGGGACACCTGGACGCTCTGGCAGGGCCTGTTCGACTACTCGGTGGGCAGCCTCGTCGACACCGGCTCGTTCTTCCGGAAGATGAAGGCCCTCGGCGCCGACGTCGGTCCGGACTCCGAGGTGTCGTTCGAGAAGGACTTCGCGGTGCCGATGGAGCGCGCGAAGACCATCTCGTCGTTCTTCAACCGCGACCACGCCACCCGGGCCTACGCCGACGGCAACCTGGCGTTCGGCAAGGGCGAGGCCGCGATGTACCTGCAGGGCCCGTGGGCGCTCGGGCAGATCGCGCTGATCGACGACGAGCTGCCCGTCGGCACCTTCGCCCTGCCGGTGTCGAACGACCCGGCCGACCGCAAGGCGCGCGTCAACATCGACCTCGGGCTCTGGATCCCCACGGCGTCCGAGCACCCGGAGCAGGCGAAGGAGCTCGTCGAGTTCCTCATGCAGCCCGAGGTCATCGACGCCTACAACCGCGACAACCTGGCGTACTCGCCCCGTATCGACGCACCGCCGCAGCAGGACGAGCGCCTCGCCGGCCTGCAGCAGTACGTCGACGACGCGGCGTTCTACCAGGGCGCCGGCACCTTCATCCCCACGTCGATCCCGCTCGGCAACTACCTGCAGTCGGCGATCCGGAGCGGGGACTTCACCTCGATGCTGCAGCGGCTCGACTCGGACTGGCGGCGGCTCGCCGGCCGTTCCGCGACGGTCTGAGCCGGACCAGGACACAGGAGTCACCATGACCATGCAGACCCCGCTCTCCCGCGACACCGACCCGGCAACGTCCGGACCGGCGACCGCGGCGTCCCGTACGCACCGTCGTGTGGGTTCCCTCCACCGGACGGAGGGCATGTACTACCTGTTCCTCGTGCCGGCCCTCGTGCTGTTCACGGCGTTCGTCGTCGTCCCCGCCTGCGTCGGCGTCTTCTACAGCTTCACCGACTACCTGGGGTTCGGGCAGTGGGACTTCATCGGCGTCGAGAACTACAGGGCGCTCGTCTCCGACCCGGCGATCCTGGCGTCGTACGGCTTCACGCTCGGCTTCGCGGCCGTCACCGTCGTCGTCACGCAGGTCGTGGCGCTGTCCCTGGCGATCGCGCTGGCGAAGAAGATCCGGTTCGCCGCCGGGTTGCGGTCGGTGTTCGTCATCCCGATGGTGATCTCCGGGATCATCGTCGCCTACGTGTTCAACTTCCTGTTCTCGAACACCGTGCCGGCCCTGGCCACGAGCGTCGGTTTCGGCCCGCTCGAGCAGAGCATCCTCGGCGACCCGAACCTCGCCTGGCTCGCGATCGTGATCGTGTCCGCCTGGCAGACCGTGCCCGGCGCGCTCCTCATCTACACGGCGGGCCTGACGTCGATCCCCGAGGAGCTGTACGAGGCCAGTGCGCTCGACGGTGCGACCGGCTGGAAGCAGCTCCGCTCGATCACGCTCCCGCTGCTCGGCGGCTTCATCGTCATCAACACCGTGCTCGGCGTGAAGGGCTACCTCGGCGCCTACGACGTGATCGTCGGTCTGACCAACGGCGGTCCCGGCAGCGCGACGAGCAGCGTCGCGATGACCATCTTCGGCGGCTTCACCGGCGGCGACTACGCCTACCAGATGGCGAACGCGACCGTGTTCTTCATCATCACCGTCCTCATCTCCGTGCTGCAGCTCGCGGCGACCCGCGGAAGGAACCTGCGACTCGCATGACCGCCATCGACACACGACCCCCGACCGACACCCGCGCCGTGACCACCGGCGGCGGCGGTCGCTCTGGCCGCGGCCACCGCCGACGACTGGGCGGCACGAACTGGACGCTGACCGTGGTCCTCGGCCTCGCGTCGCTGACCGTGCTCATCCCGCTGTACGTGACGCTCTCGATGGCGTTCAAGACGACCGAGCAGTCCGTCGACGGCAACGCCCTCTCGCTGCCGTTCCCGTTCAACCCGGGCTCGTTCGCCGAGGCCTGGCAGCTGACCCGGTTCCCGGTGTCCTTCTCGGTGTCCCTGGGCGTCGCGGCGCTCACCGTCGTCGCGACGCTGCTGCTCAGCTCGTTCGCCTCGTACGCGATCGTCCGGAACTGGCACAAGCGGTTCTTCCGGTACTCGTTCGTCTACCTGCTCGCGGCGATGTTCCTGCCGTTCCCGGTGGTGGCGCTGCCGCAGATCAAGCTGACCGCCGAGATCGGCCTCGACAACCCGATCGGCGTCGGGATCCTGCACGCCATGTTCCAACTCTCGTTCAGTGTGCTGCTCTACTCGGCGTACCTGCGGTCGATCCCGGTCGAACTCGAGGAGAGCGCCCGCATCGACGGGGCGTCCACGTGGCAGATCTTCTGGCGGATCATCCTGCCGCTCCTCGGCCCGATGAACGCGACGGTCGGCATCTTCGCGTTCCTGGCATCGTGGAACGACTTCATGATGCCGTCGCTCATCACGGCGGATCCGGGGTTGCAGACCCTGCCCGTGGTGCAGAACATCTTCCAGAGTCAGTTCGGCACCAACTACAACGTCGCCTTCGCTTCGTACCTGATGGCGATGGCGCCCACGATCATCGTCTACCTGTTCGCGCAGCGCTGGGTCATCAGCGGCGTGACGCAGGGCGCGGTCAAGAGCTGAGAGGCACCACGTGAGCAGCAGCACCACCGGCACCACCGGCACCACCGGCACCACCAGCACCACCGGCGCGGTCCTCCCCACCATCCGTCCGTTCCCGGGGTCGGACCCCGTCGCCGACCCCGCAGCCGTCGTCACCGGCGACCACTGGCGCATCACCGTGCTCGACGCCGGGGCGTTCCGCATCGAGTGGAGCGACGACGGCGGGTTCGAGGACCGGGCGTCGACCTTCGCGATGCGCCGCCGCCTGCCCGTGCCGACGTTCACCGTGGAGCGGACGGCCGCGGCCGACGGCACCGGCACCGACGGCACCGCCGCCGGCATCGTCGTCACCACCGACCGCGCCCGCCTGCGCTACGACGGCCGCCCCTTCAGCCCGAGCGGCCTGGTGGTCGAGACCACCGGCCCGGACGCCAACCGCTGGCGCTGGGGGCAGGAGCCGCGCGACCTCGGCGGCACCGGCCGGACCCTCGACGACGTCGACGGCCGGATGCCGCTCGAACCGGGGATCCTGGCCCGCGACGGCATCACCGCGCTCGACGACAGCGAGTCGTTCCTGTTCGCCGACGACGGCTGGATCGGCACGCGGGTCCCCGGGCGCCGCGACGTCACGGTCTTCGCGTACGGCCGCGACTACGACGCTGCGCTCCGCACCTACCACGCCGTCTCCGGGCCGCCGTCGCGGATGCCGCGGTGGGCACTCGGCAACTGGTGGAGCCGGTACCACCCGTACAGCGACACCTCGTACCTCGAGCTGCTGGACCGCTTCGCCGACGAACACCTGCCGTTCTCGGTCGCCGTCATCGACATGGACTGGCACCGGGTGGACTCCGTCCCGCCGCGCTTCGGCAACGGCTGGACGGGGTACTCGTGGGAGCCGTCGCTCTTCCCGGACCCCGAAGCCTTCCTCGCAGAGCTCCACCGCCGGGGGATGCGCACGACGCTGAACCTGCACCCGGCCGACGGCGTGCGGGCGTTCGAGGACGCCTACGCCGCGGTGGCGCGGGCGATGGGCGTCGACCCGGAGACCGAGCAGCCGATCGCGTTCGACCCGACGGACCGGCGGTTCCTGCAGGCCTACTTCGAACAGCTGCACCGCCCGCTCGAGGAGCAGGGCGTCGACTTCTGGTGGATCGACTGGCAGCAGGGTCGTGAGACCGGGTTGCCCGGGGTCGACCCGCTGTGGCTGCTCAACCACTTCCACCTGCTCGACTCGGCGCGACACGCGGCATCGGGTGACGCCGACGCAAGGCCTGACGGCGGCGCGGACACGGCTCCAGACGACGACGCAACAGCAGACCCCGTCGACGGCATGACCTTCTCGCGCTACGCCGGCCCCGGCAGCCACCGGTACGCCGTCGGGTTCTCCGGCGACGCTGTCGTGTCGTGGGCGTCCCTGGCGTTCCAGCCCGAGTTCACCGCCACCGCGGCGAACATCGGCTACCCCTGGTGGAGCCACGACATCGGCGGCCACACCCGCGGCGTCCGCGACGACGAGCTCGCCACCCGCTGGGTGCAGTTCGGGGTGTTCTCGCCGATCATGCGCCTGCACTCCGCGAACAACCCGTTCATCCGCAAGGAGCCGTGGGTGTTCCCCGCCGAGGCCCGCGCCGCGATGGGCGAGGCACTCCGCTTCCGCCACCGCCTGGTGCCCTACCTGCACACCATGAACCACGGCACCGCCGAGGGCACCGCGCTGGTCCGGCCGCTCTACCACCTGGAGCCACGCCGCGACGAGGCGTACCGGGTGCCGAACACCTACGCGTTCGGTTCGGAGCTGCTCGTCGCCCCGATCGTGGCGCCGCGCGACCCGGTCACTCGCCACGGGGTCGCCCGGGCCTGGCTGTCGCCCGGCACCTGGACCGACGTCTTCACCGGCACGGTGTACGCAGGCGACCGGTTCGTCGACCTGCACCGCACGCTCGACACGGTGCCGGTCCTGCTGCGCGCCGGTGGGATCCTGCCGCTCGCGGCGGCCGACCAGCTCGACGCCACCGTCAACCCGACGGCGTTCGAGGTCCTCGTCGCACCGGGTGCGCCCGGCGAGTTCACCCTGGTCGAGGACCACGAGGGCGAGGGCAGCCGCACCGCCCGGACCCGCCTGACCTGGGATCCCGAGCACGCCGAGTTCCGGGTGCACGCCACCACCGGGACCCTCGACGTCGTCCCCGCCCACCGCGACTGGCGGGTCACGTTCCTCGCTGCGCCAGCCGACGGGCAACCGACGTCGGCACACGCGGCCGACCGGTTCTCGGTCGACCTGTCCGTCGACTCGGCGTCGGGCGGATCGGTCGCGCTGGTCGGCGCTCCGGTCGTCGGTGTCGACGCGCGGGAGGCCGTGCGGCGGGTCCTCGAGGGCGCGCAGGCCGGCAACCCGGAGAAGCTCGAGGCGTGGGAGGTCGTGGCGAAGGACCTGCCGCGTGCGGACCGCATCGTCGAGCTCGGCACCGTCGGGCTGCCCGACGCCCTGCGGGACGTCGTCGTCGAGCTGCTCGGCAGCGTGCACCCGGGGGAGTCGGCGCTCGCAGGCCGCTGACGGCACGCGACGGGGGAAGATCCGACTGGAGGCCCGTGGCGGCACCGCCACGGGCCTCCCGTCCGCCGTTCACTCTCCCTGGTGCGCCGCCCGGTCGGACGTGCCGTCCGCGTACGGCGCGCTCTCGCCGACGAGCAGGCGGTGGCCGACCGTGACCAACCGGCCGGGCACGTCGGACCCGTCCATCCGCTCGACCAGCAGGTCGAGCGCGGTGTCGGCGAGGGCGACCGTGTCGGGCGCGACGGAGGTCAGGCTCGGCACCAGGCTCGACCCGAGTCCGACCGCGTCCCACCCGACGACGGCGACGTCGCCGGGGGCGTCCAGGCCGCGCAGGCGCATCGCCCGGAGCGCCCCGAGCGCGGCCAGGTCGTCGCGGCAGAGCAGCCCGTCGACGCGGAGTCCGGCGTCGAGCGCAGCGCCGAAGGCGACCTCGGCACCGGCGGCGTCACCGACCTCGCGGGGGACCAGCAACGCGTCGTCGAGCGGCAGGCCCGCGGCGACGAGTCCGGCGCGGTAGCCGTCCAGACGCAGTCCGGACGTGCGCGACGACGGGCCGGTCTCGTGCCCGAAGAACCCGATGCGGCGGCAGCCGAGTGCGACGAGGTGCGCGACGGCCTCGGTGGCGGCCCCGGCGTTGTCGATGACGACCTGGTCGGCGTGCGGGGGCCGGACGTCCTCGCCGAGGAACACCACGGCGGTGTCCCCGCGGATCCGGTCGATGGCCTCGGGTGTGAGCACCTGCGGGTGGATCACGACCCCGTCGACCACACCGGCCTCACGTCCCCGCACCGCTGAGCGTTCACCGTCGGGGTCGCCGCCGGTCTCCTCGAGCAGGAGCTGGTAGCCGCGGTCGGCGCACACCCGCGAGAACACGTGGGCGAGTTCGGCGAAGTACGGACGCCGCAGGTCGGGGAACGCGAAGGCGAGCATGTTCGAGCGTCCGGTCGCCAGGGACCGGCCCGAGACGTTCGGGCGGTAGCCCAGCTCGTCGATGGCGGCCTGCACCCGGCTGCGCATCGGGTCGCTGACGTGCTGGTAGCCGCGGACGACGTTGGACACGGTCTTCATCGAGACGCCGGCGTGTGCGGCGACGTCCTGCAGTGTGACCTTGCCCATCCGCTCACCGTAGCGGGCGGGACTCGCCGGACGCGTCGGACCGGCCGGGCCGTGCTCGCTCGTGGTCGTCAGGGGACGAGTCGGCGCTGCACGATCGCGCGGGCGACCTCGGAGAGCGGCTCGTGGTGCTCGAGCGCGTACCCGCGGATCACCGCGAAGGCGTCCTCGATCGAGACGCCGCGCAGGTACGACACGACGCCCTTGGCCTGCTCGATGACCTCGCGCGACCCGATGGTCCGCTGCAGTTGCGCGCGGACGACCTCGTGCTCGCGCAGGGAGCGTTCGTGCAGGATACCGATCGTCGCCACGTCCGCCAGGGCCCGGGCGACGCGCAGGTCCGACTCCGCGAGCACACCGACACTTGCACCGAACAGGTTGAGCGTGCCGATGACGTTGCTCCCGAGCCGGAGCGGGACGGCGTGCACCGACCGGAACCCGAGTTCGAGTGCTCCCGTGCGGAACATCGCCCACTCCGCCGGAGCCATCTCGATGTCCGGGCACGTCACGACCCGTCCGGTCGCGAACGAGGTCATGCAGGGGCCGGCCTCGGCATCGAGTTGCAGCACCTCGACGAGCCGGGTCGCCTCGGAGGTGGAGGCCACGACCTCGAGCTCCTGGTCGTCGTTCGCCAGCAGGATGCCCGCGGCGTCGATGCCGAGCACGTCGGCGCACGTCTCGACCAGGGTCTGCAGCAGTTCCACGACGTCGTAGGCGTCCACCAGGGTGTCGGTGAGTGACGTGAACGTCTCGAGGATCCGGGCTTCTCTGCCTGCCGTCGTCACTGGGCCTCCTCGATCAGGTCGCCTCGCTTCTCGAACCGGACCGTGCCGTCGAGGATCTCCTCCGCCACCCGCCGCATCGTCGTCCGACGGGCGAAGGCGTGGCCCTGCAGCAGCAGGTAGGCGTCCTCGGGGCTGATGTCGAGCTGCGCGAGCACGACCCCGGTGGCCTGGTGCACCACGCGCCGCGACGACGGGCTGCGGTCGAGCAGGGCGTCGTCCTCGTCCGCGATGGAGCGGAGTGCCCGGCGCAGGACCCGGCGGCTGACGGCCGAGGCGAGGGTCATCGCCTGCCGCACGGTGTCGTCCTCGATCGTCGCGGGCTCCGTCACGTACACGTCGATCGCGCCGAGCGGGAACGGCCCGAAGGCGACCGGGAACGCGAAGACCGCGCCGACGGGTTCGCTCCGGACGGCATCGTTGAAGGCGGGCCACGCGGCGTTCGGACGCTGCACGAGATCCGTCTCCAGCACAGGGGCATCGGTCGCGAGCGCGGTCCAGCACGGTCCCTCGGACAGGTCGAGCTGGATCTCGTCGATCCGGGTGGCGACCTCGTCGGTCGCGGACACGGTCTCGCTCGGGCACAGGTCACCGAAGGTCGAGATCGAGACACCGCCCATCGGCAGCGCGAGCGCGAACGGCCGACTGAGTTCGTCGTCGGCGATCTCTGCCGACCGGAGCGCACGGAGTGCACGCTCGAATGCGTCATCCATGGGCGCCTTCCCTGCCGTCGCTCGATCCTACGCGCTGGTCGGTGTCGGACGATCCGGACGGCGCAGGCAGGTTCGGCGGTGGGCCGGCGCGCCAGGCCGGCAGCTCTGCGGGTGGGTACGACCCCTGCTCGTCCTGCACCCGCAGCATCGCATCGAGCGCGACGAGGCTCACACCCGGGGTCTCACGCACCGCCGTCCGCACCGCGTTGCCGAGCAGGAACGCCATCAGGTCCTCGCTGCCCCCATCCGGTCGGTAATCGCGCCACGGACCGGCCCCCGCGCGTTGCAGGGCACCGGCGAGCACCGCCTTCGCGTCGTCGACGTCGACCTCGCAGTCGAGCACCAGGCGGAAGCGTCGCTGGTTCCGGTCCGACAGGCTCGGTGCGCCGTCCTCGCCGTCCTCGTCGTCCTCGGGCACGAAGGAGCGCAGCGCCGACGACGGCGCGATGCCGTACGCCGCGCGGAACGCCGCAGCCATCCGGCCCGCGTTGCTGAACTGCCAGCGCTCGGCGATCTCGGCGATCGTCCGTCGGTCCGGCGCTGCCGACGCTGCCTGCAGGTCACGTCGGACCCCCTCGAGGCGCACTGCGCGAAGGAAGATCCCCGGAGACTGCCCGATCTCGGCCTGGAACCGCTTCTGCAGGCTCCGCGGCGACAGCTGCACTGCCGCGGCGACGTCGGCGACGGTGATGTGCGTCGCAGCCTGCTCGTGGACGAACCGCATCGCATCCCGGACCGCACGCGAGAGTCGGGGCGGGCCGTCCTGGGTCGCGCTGCTCCCGTCGCTCATGTGCCGACCGTACGGGACCCGCCGATGGCGCGCTCCCAGGGCTCCGACCGAGGCCCCAGGTGGTGCACCTTGCGCGGTGAGAAGTCAACCCCTGACATGACCGGAATCGTCCTGTCGATACTGAAAGTGTCTCGTGCACCGCCGTCGAAATCGGTGCGCCACATCGAACCGACAGGGAGGCGCGATGGGACACCGCCAGGGATCCACGACCGTGATGACCGAGGCCGCCGTCTGGCAGCAGGTCGTCCACACAGACCGGATCCGTGCGCTCGCCGCGACGGACCCGACCGACATCCGGGTGCAGCCGGTCGACGCCGGGTGTTGGCGGGTCGTCGACGCCGCAGCTGCATGGGGGGACCCGGACATGCTCCTCGGCTTCATCGAGCGCACGGTGGAGGGTTTCGACTGCACGCTCATGGCGGCACTGCACGAGCACGACCGGCGAGCGAGCCTGCAGGACGCTCGCGCCTGGTTCGAACACCGCTGCGGACAGCACGTCGACGAGGCACCGTGCTGACCGCGGTCCACGGGACCGACGCCGCCCGGACCGTCACCGCGCGGATCGACGCCCAATGCCGGCGCACCGAACGATCCGGTACCGACCGGGCCTTCGCCGCGCGCTTGCTCGCCCAGGCCGGGCACGGCCGTGACGTGCGCTTCGACGTCGAGGACGACGCCTTCCGGCTGCCGTTCCGGTTCCGCTACCGGACCCGCCGCGACGGTTGCGTGAGCCTCGTCACAGCGTCGACGACCTCCGGCTTCTCCGGGGTCTTCGAGCCCATCGACCGCATCGTCGTCGGGTGGTCGAGCACCGGCGGTGTCCACATCGCCGTCGAGGACGGCGTCGTCCTCGAGACCCGCCCGGGCACGCCCGTCCTGATGCCGACGTCCGGGGAGTTCTCGGTGCGCGCCCCGAAGGGCACGCTGCAGCTCGTGAGCATCGACCGGGCGCTCCTCGACCAGGTGTGCTCGTCGCTGGGAGCCGCAGCGCCCGAACTGCCGACCCGGGGTGCCGAGCCCGCCGTCGCGGCGCTCGAACACCTGCGCCGGTGCGTCGAGCAGGTGGCCGTCACCGCGACGCGCGACGGGTTCACCTCGGGCACCCGGAACGCCGCGCAGGTCGCGCTGGTCGAAGCCGTGCTCGGAGCCTTCGGCGTCCGGACGGCCGCTGTCCTCCGCCGTGCGGCGATCCCGTCGACGGTCGAGCTGGCCGAGGCCTACCTCGACGGACACTGCGATCAGGTGCTCTGCCTCGCCGACATCTGCGACGCCGTGGGCGTGAGTCCGCGGACCCTGCAGACGGCGTTCATGCGGGAGCACGGTGTCTCGCCGATGACGTTCCTGCTGCAGATGCGGCTCGACCGGGTGCACGCGGCCCTCGAATCCAGCGGCCGTCACGAGACGAGCGTGAGCGAAGCCGCGATGGCCTGGGGCTTCCGGCACCTGGGGCGGTTCTCGGGCACGTACTTCCGCCGTTTCGGGGAGTATCCGGGGCAGACTTTGCGTGCATCGTCCGGCCGGTGCGCAGACGGTCCGGAGCGTCACGCCGGCTGAGTTCGTGCACCGCGCAACGTGTTCCGGACACCACGGTGAACACGCAAGTTCGGCCCCTAGGGTCGCCGCAAGCGCAATCGCGTGAACTCCCTCGAACCGGTTGAAGGACCGATCCGTACCGGAAGGCGGTCCACATGACCACCACTCCGCTCGCTCCGGGTTACACCCGCACTCGTCCCGCTACGGGGGCCCGCAAGGGCACCTCGACCTACTCCGCGCTCCTGGCGCAGGTGAAGGAGAACGGCCTCCTGCGCCGTCGTACCGGTTTCTACTGGGCACTGTTCGGCGCACTCGTCGGCAGCCTCGCCCTCGCCTGGGTCGCGTTCGCGTTCCTCGGCGACTCGTGGTTCCAGCTCATCGTGGCCGGCGCGCTGGGCGTGCTGTTCACACAGTTCGCGTTCCTGTCGCACGAAGCCGCCCACCGCCAGGTGTTCGAGTCCCAGAAGTGGAACGACCGCGCGGGCCGCTGGCTCGGCACGTTCCTTGTGGGCCTCAGCTACTCGTGGTGGATGAACAAGCACACGCGCCACCACGGCAACCCGAACACCGTCGGCAAGGACCCCGACATCGCCCCCGACGGCATCCGGTTCCTGCCCGAGGACGCCGCCGCCGTCAAGGGCGGCGCGATGAAGACCTTCATGCGCTTCCAGGGGTGGCTCTTCTTCCCCCTCCTCACGCTCGAGGGCCTGAACCTGCACCGCTACGCAGTGATGTCGATCGTCACCGGCAACGGCACCAAGGCCGACAAGAAGCACCGCCTCATCGAGGGCGCCCTGCTGGTGGCGCGTTTCGCGATCTACCTGACGGTCGTGTTCTGGTTCCTGCCGTTCGGGATGGCGTGTGCGTTCCTCGGGGTGCAGCTGGCCGTGTTCGGCGTGATGATGGGTGCCTCGTTCGCCCCGAACCACAAGGGCATGCCGACGATCGCCCACGATGCGAAGGTCGACTTCTTCTCCCGCCAGGTGCGCACCTCGCGCAACATCCGTGGCGGCTGGTGGGTGTCGTTCCTGATGGGTGGCCTGAACTACCAGGTCGAGCACCACCTGTTCCCGTCGATGCCGCGTCCGGCGCTGAAGCAGGCCCGCCTGCTCGTCCGCGACCACTGCGACACCCTCGACGTGCCCTACACCGAGACGACGCTGCTGCGTTCCTACGGCATCGTCGTCCGGTACCTCAACCGCGTCGGCCTCGCCGCCCGCGACCCCTTCGCGTGCCCGATGGTCGCGCAGCTGCGCATCCACTGACGCCGTGCTGACCGCCATGCCGACGGGCACCGTCAAGTGGTTCGACCACAGCAAGGGGTACGGCTTCATCCACCCCGACGACGGGTCCCAAGACCTGTTCGCGCACTTCTCCAGCATCGTCGCGGCGACCGGCTCCCGGCCGCTCGCCCAGGACGACCACGTGCAGTACGAGATCGGGCCCGGCAAGAAGGGCCCGCAGGCGGACAACATCTCGATCATCCGCTGATCGGCACCACCACGAGCAACGCCCCGACCGTTCCGGTCGGGGCGTTGCTCGTCGCTGCGGGAGTGGCCGCGGTCGACGGAGTCTCGCCCTGCCGGACAGCTCGCGGGTCCCGGCATCCGCAACGTGTCCGCGGAACCGAGTCTCGGCAGGGGCTCCGGCCCTGCGCACCACGAGCTCGGGCCGTGATCTCGCGCCGAACGACAGCTCACGCCCGGTGAACCACGCAGGGTGTCGCTCAGCCCGAAACGAGCTCGGCGTTCACTCGCTCAGATCGACGCTGGCCCCTCGAGAACTGCGGTCCCGGAAGCATGGGCCTCCAGCGCATCGGTGTGATCAACGCTCGGACAGGGAGCCCCGATAGCAGGACGAGAACGAAGCGATCCGGACGGTCAGCGACCCGTTGTCGACGGTGACCAGGTATCGCTCGCCAGCACCGCGGCTGAGCGCGAGCCGTTCGAAGCCCTTGCCGGTCCGTTCCGTCTCGGCAGTGAACGAGGAGTCCGTTGAGAACTCGGACCGGATCTTGCCGTACGCGGGATCCGCTGCTTCTGACTCCGTCAGCCGCAGGGTGATGCCGCCGGCAGACTGCACCTCTGAATCAGAACATGCGAGCAGTACCCACTTCCGAGTCGCCTCAGACGAAACCTTCTCGGCGTCGAACGTGTCGGCGATCTTTCGTTGCACAGCACCCGTGCGCTCCTCGGCCGCAGCGCGGACCTCCGCTTGATCGGAACTCGATGAGGTCGTCGGTGTTGCCGTCGTGGGTTGCCCTCCGGTGCATGCGGTCAGTGCGAGGGCGATGATCGCCCCGATGGCGGATGAGATGGCCGGGTGTCTGGTCACAGGAAGATCTCCTCCACGAGGTCGTCGAGGACGTCCTGGTTTCCTTCGATCCGAGCAACCTTGTCATGCTGGTCAATGAGGTTCCCGAATCGTACAAGTCGACGCCCTCGGGCGGCGGCCGCAGTACTCGCCGTGGCCGAACGCAGGGTTCCGGCGAGGACCGTTCCCGTCCCACACCCGCCCGTCGCTTGCCCGACCTGGAGGAAGTCGACCGAGAAGTAGTCCGTGTAGGTGGCCTGTCGTTCGGGCTGCCACATCTCCACGGCCGCCGAGGCGGGCGTTCACTCAGTCGTCGTTCAACGAACCCGGGAAACACTGCGAGAACGACGACAACCGGACCTTCTTGGTGTCGTTGTAGATCGTGACGAGGTACTGGTCGTCGTTCTTCCCGGTGAGCGTCAGTCGCTTCGCGCCCTTGCCGGTCGTGTCAGTGGCGGCCGTGTACCCGTCGTCCCGCACAGCGGCGGTGATCGCGTCGTAGGTCTCATCGACGTCCACTGGGCGCGCCAGCGTGATGGCGGCGCCGCCCGCTGCCGAAACAGTGGTGTCCGAGCAGGCCAGCAGCGTCCAGTCGATCGTGCGGCTGCTGGCGACCGCGTCGTCCGGGATCGCACCGATCACCCGGTCCTGGATCTCCGTCGTGCGACGTTCGGCAGTTGTCCGGGACACCGAGGCGGTTGCGCCCGGCTCGTGTTGTTCCTTCATCGATGGTCCTCCAGCGCAGGCAGTGATGGACAGTGCGAACGTCGTCACGAGACCCGCGACGAACCAGGCGGAGCGGGTGGTCACTCGAAGATCTCCTCGGCGAGTTGGTCGAGGACGGCGCGATTGCCCTCGATGCGTGCGACCTTGTTGTGCTGGTCCATCAGGTTTCCGAAATCGTACGGGTTCACGTCGGTCGGTGCCGGACCGTAGTACTCGTCGTGGCCGAACGCCGGGTTCCACCGTGGATTGTTGCCGTCCCAGACTTGTCGGGTGCCCTGCCCGAGCTGCAGGATGTCGTAGTAGGAGTGGTCCGTGTAGGTCGTCATCGGGTTGGGCTGCCAGGTCGGCGGCATACCCGCTCCGGACAACGATGTGACCTGCCCGTACTGGGTCCCCAGGGTCTCGGACGTGGTGATGTTCGCCAGACCCCAGCTGTGTCCGATGGCAGTTCGCTGCGTGTTCGCGAGGTTCGGGTCCACATCCAGTCCTGCTGACAGTTGGCGGAGTCGTTCAGCCGGGGCCAGTGCGAAGTCGGGGTCGTTCGCCTCGTTGACGCCGGCTGGCCCAGGGGTCTCCTCGCCGGGGAAGACGCCGTCCTTCGCCACGAGGACCACCGTGTCATCGGGCGACTGGTTGTGCAACCACTTGCCGACCTGTTGCACGCTGCCGTTGTAGAAGGACTCGACATTGCTGAAGGTCCCCGGCACGTACGTGATCACGTGCTCCGTGTCCGGCGACGGCGTGCCGATCATCTCGATGATCCGATGGTCCTCCGGGTCGTACAGGTACAGCTGGGTCTTCGGCGGCTCGGCCGTGACCCGGAGCAGGTACTTCTCCTCGAGCGCCAGCCGGTCGATCTCGTCCTTGGTCGACGTGTCGGTCCGACCGGAGAGCGCCTCTGACCAGGCCAGAGCCAGTCGGAGCGCCTGGAGCCGAGACTGCACGGCCGAGAGGCGGTTCTCCGCGAGGTTCTTGTTCGCCGCGACGCGCGCCGCGGGCGGGAGGCCGTTCAGTCCGCCGAGCACCGACGGCACTGCTGCGATGAGTGCCTGCTGCTCGGGGGACAGGGTTCCGTCGTCGCCGCTCCCGAGCGACTGCCACCACGCACGCACCGCGCCGGGGTCGGCCTGCTGGATGGTCTCGACGACTTCGGGGTGGGCCTTCAGGAACGCTGCTGCCTCATCAGCGCCCATGCTCTGGAGCAGGGCGAGCAGCGTCAACGGGGTCGCACTCGCGATGTCGGACCCGCTCAGCTTCTGGGGAAGTCCGTTCGCCCGGCGGGCCGAGAGCGCGTCGATGCACCGCCGGTCGGCCGCACGACGCTGCTCGACGAGGGCGTCCCACTCCATGTCGAGGGACCGGGTCGTCGCGACTGCGTGGGACAGCTGGTCGTCGGCCCGGTTCGCGGTGGACTGCAGTCCAGCGCCCGCCTCGGGTGTCGTGGTGGCGTCCTTCGCAGCCGAGCGTGCTGCGTCGCGAGCCGTTTCGGACGCAGTCTGGGCGGACGCGAGAGCCGCTGCGGCCGAAGCCCGGGCGGTCTCGAGCCGCTGTTGCTCCTGCTGCACCGCCTCGAGGTCCATCGCGTACCGCTCCAGAGCGGACGCCTGCTCGACGAGCGCAGCCCGGAGCATCATCGTGTCCGCGCTGAAATCGCCGATGTTCGACAGGAACGGTTCCTTCGCGCGTCCCTTCCAGTCGGCGCTCTGGCCGTCGCTCGCGATGTCACGCAGGGTCCGTTCGACGTCCTGCAGGTCATCAGCCTTGGTGCGTCGCGCAGTCGCCAGCGCCGCGACGGCGGCGGTGTCGCCAGTTCCGGGGTCGGTGGTCGTCCAGGACATCAGCGACCGCCAGACCGGCCCGCGAGGTCGTCCTCGACCGCGGAGATCTTCGTTGCCACGTCGCGCGGGTACTGCCCGATGGCGCTGAGGGACTGCGCGAGCACCTCGGCGCGGTCGGTGATGGCGGTGCCGGCCGTCCCCAGTGCGTCTGCGACCTCGGCCGACCCGAGTGCGTCCTCTCGCGGATCGCTGATGGCCCGGTCGAGCCGGACCGCCTGCGGTACCGGCGTCAAGGCGTTCGTCAGCGCATCGAGCGTCGTCTCGTCGACCTGCAGATCCCCCATCGGTCACCCCTCCCGTGGCCTGCGACGACCCTAGCAGCGGTCGCCACCGCACGCGGTGGGGCTGTGGAAGCGCCGACGGGACGGACTGGAGGCGCGGTGCGGTCTGGCACCGCGCCTCCAGTCCGTCGTTCCTCACGTCCACCGCAACCGACGCAAGTCGGCCCGGACCGCGCTGCTGCGTGGTCCGGGCCGACTGTGGTGGTGCGGGGTGTTACTTGATCTGTGCGGTGATGGTGGCGGTGCCGACGAGGAGGCCGCGCTTGACGGCGTCGGTGCCGAAGGTCTTGTTCAGCAGGCCGGCGGCGTCTTCGGAGATGTGGACGGTGGTGCCGGTGAGGATGGCGTTGTCGCCCTCGAGCTGGAGGGGCTTGAGGGAGCCGCCGTGCAGCTCGAATAGGAACGCGTTGGCCGCGGCGACCTTGCCGTTGACGAGGACGTCGCCGTAGAGCTTGGACGAGCCCGGGTTCACGACGAAGTTCTCCAGCGTGACGGTGGTGTCGCCGGCCTTCAGGGTCAGCCCCGAGTCGTCGTGGTTCAGCAGGCCCTGCACGTACGGGCGGTAGTTGCCGTCGGGCGACCAGTAGGTGACCGACCCGGCGGTGATCGGGAACGACACCGACCCGTCGGCGAGGGTCGCGTCGCCGGAGACGCCGGGGGTGAGCTTCAGGGCGGTGAGGGCGTCGGTGAAGCCGGAGTCGAGCTTCACGGCGGTGGAGCCACCGAGGACCTCGGGGACCGAGGCGACGGGTGCGGGGATCTTCGACTCGGACGAGGAGGACACCGTGTGCACGTTCGGGGTCGCGGCCTGGGCGGAGGAGATCCCGAACGCGGCACCGCCGAGGACGAGGGCGCCGGTCGTGGCGAGGGTGATGGAGGTCTTGAGGCTCTTACGCATCGTGATCAGTCCTTTGCTGTTGTCGCGCTCGGCGCGGCTGCTGTGTGCGCGCCGAACACACCCTTGGTGGGGTGGAGAACCAGCGATGTGCGGCTGGTGAGCGCTCCGGGTGTTTCCCGGTCGTTGCAGGTGATTCGGCGTCGTCCGCCAGTCGGATTGGAACGAGTTCTCCGGGCCTGTCGCCCCTAGGCTCGGGTCATGCGGGGAACGACGATCCGACCGACCACGGAGGACGACTGGGAGTCCGTGCGGGCACTGCGGCTCGAGATGCTCCGGGACACCCCGAAGGCGTACGGGGAGCGACTCGCCGACGCGGAGCGCATGCAGGAGCGTGACTGGCGCCGACGCGGCCGCCGTGAGCAGGACGTCGGCGGGACGACCCTCGCCGCGATCGGTGCCGACGGCCGGTGGCTCGGGACGATGGGGGTGTTCGTACCCGGACCCCGGGTCGGGCCGCTCCTGGTCGGCGTCTACGTCGCACCGTCGCACCGGGGCCGTCCCGCCGGCGTCGCCGATGCGTTGCTCGACGAGATCGAGGTGTGGGCGGCTGCACACGGATCGGCACTGCGGCTGCACGTGCACGAGGGGAACACCCGTGCACAGGCCTTCTACGCCCGACGTGGCTACGAGCCGACGGGGGCGACCGAGGCGTACGTCCTCGATCCGAGCGAACTCGAGATCGAGATGATCCGGCAGCTGCGGGGATCGCTGTGAGCGGCGGGACGGCCGGGGCTACGGGGCCCGTCGTGCGGTGGCTGCTGTCCGACGTGGGCGGCGTCCTCGAGCTCGTCGACGACGCCGCCTGGCCCGGACGCTTCCGGGCGCGGTGGGCCGAGCGTCTCGGGATGACGACGGACGACTTCTCCGCTCGCCTCGTCGCGGCCGACCTGCCCGACGCCTCCCGTCAGACCGGCGTCGTCGACCGCTACTGGGGTGCGATCGGGACAGCGCTCGAACTCGGGGCCGATCAGCTCGCCGTGATGCGGGCCGACTTCTGGGATGCGTACTGCGGAACCCTGAACCAGCCGTTGTACGACTTCCTCGCCGGACTCCGCGGCACGATCGGCCTGGCGATCCTGTCGAACTCGGGCGACGGCGCTCGAGAAGAAGAGGAGCGGCGCTTCCGGTTCTCGGCGGTGTTCGACCCGATCTGCTACTCCCACGAGATCGGCGTGAACAAGCCCGAACCAGGGGCGTTCCGCATCACCCTCGAGCGCCTCGGGGCGGATCCGGACGAGGTGTTCTTCGTGGACGACGTGCCCGAGAACATCGAGGCCGCACGTGCGCTCGGCATCGGGGCGCACCTGCACGTCGACACCGACGAGACGATCCGGGTGCTCGGTGCGGTCGTGCGGGGGAGCGGCCGGGCGACCGGGCGCTGACGCCGGTGTTCGTGAGCGTGCCGGGCCGGATGCGGCATGATCGGTCCGTGCCTGATGTGAACCCGACCGCCGCGTACCGTGCCGCCCGCGACCAGCTCCTCGCCGCGGACTCTCCCGAAGCGGCACGCGCCGGGTTCCGCTGGCCGGACGTCGGCGACACGTTCAACTGGGCGACCGACTGGTTCGACGTCATCGCGACCGACAACAGCCGCACTGCGCTCTGGATCGTCGAGGAGGACGGTCGTGAGCAGCGGCTCAGCTACGCCGAGATGGCCGCACGGTCCGATCGGCTCGCCGCGCGCCTGCACGACTTCGGCGTGCAGCAGGGCGACCACGTCCTCGTCATGCTCGGCAACCAGCTCGAGCTCTGGGAGACGATGCTCGCCGTGATCAAGCTCGGTGCGGTCATCCTGCCGACGTCGACCATGCTCGACACCGCGGACCTGCAGGACCGCGTCGACCGGGGCTCCGTGGCGCACGTCGTCACGAACCGGAGCGAGACGCACAAGTACGACGACGTCCGCGGGTCCTTCACGCGCATCGTGATCGGCGGTCCCGCTGACAGGTGGACGGAGTACCCGAGCGACCTGGGCGAGCCCGCTCCTGCCGACGAGGTCCGTCCCCACGTCGTCACCCGCACGACCGACCCGTGCCTGGTCTACTTCACGTCCGGCACGACGTCGAAGCCGAAGATGGTCGTGCACACCCAGACGTCGTACCCGGTCGGACACCTCAGCACGATGTACTGGCTCGGCGTCCGGCCCGGTGACGTGCACCTGACGATCAGCTCGCCCGGGTGGGGCAAGCACGCCTGGAGCTGCTTCTTCGCGCCGTGGATCGCCGAGGCCACCGTGTTCATCCACAACACGGCGCGCTTCGACCCGGCTGCACTCCTCGCGCAGCTCGAGCGGGCCGAGGTCAACACGTTCTGCGCGCCGCCGACCGCGTGGCGGATGATGCTGCAGTCCGACCTCGGCGCGAAGCCGCGCGCGCTCCGCGAGCTCATCTCCGCCGGCGAGCCGCTCAACCCCGAGGTCATCGGCCGGGTCGAGGCGGCGTGGGGGCTCACCATCCGCGACGGCTACGGGCAGACCGAGACGACGGCGATCATCGGCAACGCCCCGGGTGCCGCCGTGACGCCCGGCGCGATGGGCAAGCCGCTCCCCGGCGTGACCGTGACGCTGCTCGACCCCGTCACCGGCGAACCGGGCGACGAGGGTGAGGTCTGCCTCGACCTCACCGAGCGGCCCGTCAACCTGATGGCCGAGTACCTCGGCGATCCCGACCGCACGGCCTCGTCGATGCGCGACGGCTTCTTCCACACCGGCGACATCGCCGTCCGCGACGCCGACGGTGAGCTGACCTTCATCGGCCGCACCGACGACGTCTTCAAGTCCTCGGACTACAAGGTGTCGCCGTTCGAGGTGGAGAGTGCCCTGCTGGAGCACCCGGCCGTGGCCGAGAGCGCGGTCGTCCCGGCCCCCGACGACGCCCGTCTCAACGTCGTCAAGGCGTACGTCACGTTGGCCACCGGATGGGAGGCGTCGGCCGACACCGCCAGACAGGTCCTGGAGTACGCACGCACGGCTCTCCCCGCCTACGCGCGCGTCCGCCGCGTCGAGTTCGCGGAGCTCCCGAAGACCATCTCGGGCAAGATCCGCCGCGTGGAGCTCCGGGAGCGCGAGGAGCAGTCGGTGAGCAACGGCACGCGCGCCGAGGGGGAGTGGCGCGACGACGAGTTCCCCGGCCTCCGCGCGCCCCGCCCGCAGGCGAGCTGACCCGCACGGGCACCCTGGGCTCGACACGTGGAACTGATCGAGGACGCCTCACGCGGCGACTGGTTGCTGGCCCGGGCCGGCTCGTTCGCCTCGTTCGGCGGCGTCGCGGGCACCGGGTTCGAGGCCTACGCCCGGATCCTGCACCCGCTCCGAGCGGATCGCGAGGACCGGACGACCGTGGACGAGTACGACGAGCACCCGGTCCTCGAGTCGGCCGAGTGGCGCTGGGCCGACGTCGCCGAGCGCACCCGTCGGACGATCGACCCGCTCGTGTCGTGGCAGACGCTCAGCGGTCGGGACGACGAGTCGGACCTGCCCTTCGACGACGGCTGGGTCGTCCATCCACCCGAAGAGGGCTGGTACGAGCCGAGGCAACTCGCCGCGCTCACCGAGCTCCTCGCCGAGGCGACGTCGACCCCGGACGACCTGGTCGGGGCGATCTGGGACGGATGGGGCGACCTGAACGGGACGTCGACATTGGGCTTCGGGTGGCAGGGGAGCGGCGAGCCGACGGCGGCCGAGCGCGTGGAGATGCAGGCGCACATCGACCGGAGGCAGGCGCAGCACCGGCGGGAGCAGGCTGCGCTCCGGGAGTCGCTCGCGGGTCCGCGCTTCCTGTGGCCGGCCCGCGAGTGCTTCCTGCTCTCCATGTCCCTGCCGCAGCTCAGCGACCCGTCCTGGACGGACGACGCCCGCGTGGGCACGTACGTCGAGGTCGGGCACACCCCGCAGATGCTCTGGCCCGAGGGGCACGAGTGGGTGCTCGCCACCGAGATCGACTGGGACTCGACGATCGTCGCCGGGTCGCGGTCGCTCGTCGACGCGCTCCTCGCCGATGCCCGGTTCGAGGCGTACGAGGTCGACGCGGACGCTTCCCCGTCCTCGTGAGGGCGCGAACAGGAGCGATGCAGCCCGGCCGAGACGGTATCGTCGAGCAATGATCAGGTCCATCCGCCGCGGCGAACGGCCCGCCGTGTCCGACGCCGGTCCCCAGCGTCAGCTCACCGACCGCGCGACGCCGGAACTGTGGGGAGCGCTCGTCGGGAGCGCCGTCGCGCTGCCCGGCGTCGAAGAGGGGCACAGCCAGGTGTCGCCGGCGTCGTCACGCGCGTTGTTCCTGCGCGATCAGCGCGACCACTTCGTCCCGTGGACGTCACTGGCGCCGGACGGACGACTCGAGCCCGTGCACCTGCACGGCGTCGAGGACACCTCGGTCCACCTCTGCCTCCCGGTCGCACGGGGAGCCGAACTGACCGAGCTCGGCTGGGCGATCCCGCACCAGTACGAGGACCACGGGACCGAGTTCATGGTCTACGGCCCGCGCAACGTCGAGGAACTCGCGGTCGTGCTGTCGATCATCGAGGAGAGCCTCGCGTTCGCTCGCGACCCTGGCGACGAGCGCCCGGCGCACCACCCCGCCTGATCACTTCGCGTCCAGCGACACCTCACGGCCGGCCGCGCGCGTGAACTGTCGCCCAGCGCGAAAACCCGCGCGCCCCGCCCGCACCCCGCGCGACCCCGCCCGCCCCCGCGTCACCCTGTGGGAGCACACATCTCCCCCCAGCGGCGGACGCGGCGACGCCGCGCACTCCCGTAGCGTCGAGGCCGTGATCGAAGTCAGCCATCTCACCAAACAGTACGGTCCGAAGACCGCCGTGGACGACGTCTCCTTCGTCGTGCGTCCCGGCAGTGTGACCGGCTTCCTCGGGCCCAACGGCGCCGGGAAGTCCACCACGATGCGCATGATCATGGGGCTCGACCGGCCCACATCGGGCAGCGCCACCGTGAACGGCCAGTCCTACACGAGCTTCCGCGACCCGCTCCGGCAGGTCGGCGCCCTGCTCGAGGCGAAGGCCGTGCACTCGGGGCGCAGCGCCTACAACCACCTGCTCTCCCTCGCGGCGACCCACGGCATCCCGAAGTCCCGCGTGCACGAGGTCATCGACATGACCGGCCTCGACTCCGTCGCGAAGAAGCGCGTCGGCGGGTTCTCGCTCGGCATGGGGCAGCGCCTGGGAATCGCTGCCGCACTGCTCGGTGACCCGAAGACCCTGATCCTCGACGAGCCCGTCAACGGCCTCGACCCCGACGGCGTGCTCTGGGTGCGTCAGCTCGCCCGCCGCATGGCCGCCGACGGCCGCACGGTGTTCCTCTCCAGCCACCTGATGAGCGAGATGGCACAGACCGCCGACCGCGTGGTGGTGCTCGGCCGGGGCAAGGTCCTCGCCGACGCCCCGATCGCCGAGTTCGTCGCCGGTGGTGGCGCCGCTGCCGGCACCGATGCCGCCGTCAGTCGCGTCATCGTCCGCACGCCGGACCCGAACGGCCTGTTCACCGCCATCGGCCCGAACGCCGCGGTCACCCAGCGCGAGGACGGATCGTTCCTCGTCGTCGGGCCCGACGCCCCGACGGTCGGCAACATCGCCGCGCAGGCCGGCGTCCCCCTGCACGAACTCACCCCGACCGGCGCGAGCCTGGAAGAGGCCTACATGGCCCTCACCCGCGACGACGTCGAGTACCGATCGGAGGGCACCCGATGAGCGCCACCACCTCGCCCACCACGCCGTCGACCCGGATGAGCGGCTCGACCCGCCTGTCGTTCCCGCACCTGGTGCGGAGCGAGTGGATCAAGCTGCGCAGCATCCGGTCCACGTTCTGGTGCTACGCGATCCTGGTCGTCGTCACGATCGGCATGGCCGCGCTGGTCGGTGCGAACACGAACAGCGGTGGGCAGGACCTGCCGACGGACATCGCCAACGGCACGTTCGTCAACGCCAACACCGTCGGCGTCCTGCTCTCGTCGCTCGTCGTCGGCGTGCTCGGCGTCCTCATCATCACCGGTGAGTACGGCACGGGCCAGGTCCGCTCGACCTTCACCGCCGACCCCCGTCGCACCGGCGTGATCCTGGCGAAGGCCACCGTCCTCGCCGTCACGACGTTCGTGGTCAGCGCCGTCGCCACCTGGATCGGCGTCCTCATCTCGCTCCCGCTGCTCGCCGGCAACGGTGTCGAGCCGGAGATCGGTGACCCGTCGGTCTTCATGCCGATCCTCGGTTCGTCGGTCTTCCTGACCCTGCTGGCGCTCCTCGCCTACGGCATCGGTCTGCTCGTCCGCTCGAGCGCCGGCGGCATCGCGATCACGCTCGGCATCCTGTTGGTCCTGCCGGTGGTGCTGGGCCTGATGGCCGGGCTGATGAACGTCGAGTGGCCGACGAACATCGCCGCGTTCCTGCCGGACATGGCCGGCGGCCAGCTCTACGCCTACGCGTACGACGGCGCGAGCGAGGCCGACAACAGCGGGGTCGTGCTCAACGGATGGGGCGGTTTCGGCGTCCTCGCGGCCGAGGTCCTGGTCATCGGTGGCCTCGCCCTGACGCTCGCGCGCCGTCGCGACGTCTGACGCGACCACCCCACGGCCGGGAGGCGCGGTGCCAGCCGGCACCGCGCCTCCCGTCGTTCCGCGGTGCGGGTCCACCGCGTCACTAGGCTCACAGCGTGCGCTCCGTCCCCGCCCTGCTCCTGCCCGCGATCGCGGGCGTGCTGCTGCTGGCCGGCTGCGCCGGGCCGCCGCCCGTCGACGAGGCCGCGCTGCACGCCTGGGAGAAGCGCCAGATGGCCACCGACTCGGACCGGGATCTCGGTGCGATGTACGCCCCGGAATCCGCCGGGCAGAGCGCGACGGGGAACGACGACGAGATCGACCGTGGCATCACGATCACGTTCGCGCACCCGGAAACGGTCGACCACCTCGAGTTCTCGTGCTTCGGTGACGGGCACATGAGCGGTTCCGTCACGGTCGTCTCCGGGAGCACGTCGCGGAACGACATCACCGAGTCGATGCCCTGCGGCGACGGAGCGCAACGCATCGACCTGCGGCGGACCTGGCGTGCCGACGTCGACAGCATCTCCTTCAACGGGTTCGACAGCGACCGCGACAGCGCCTGGAACGTCCGCGTGATCGGCGCAGAGCGCGTCGAGGACTGACCGAGCGCTCAGGACCGCCGGACGTCGTACCGGTGCAGGGTGACGCCGTTGTCGTAGCGCTGCTGCTCGAGCAGGTCGAGCTGCACGAGCGGGCGGTGCCCCGAGCGGGGCGGATCGAACAGCGGCCGACCGGCGCCGAGCACCGACGGGTGCGTGAAGAGCATGACCTCGTCGAGCAGCCCGGCATCGAGCAGCTGACTCGCGATGCTCGGTCCGCCCACGCCGATGTCGCCCTCGCCGGCGGCACGGATCGAAGCCAGCTCGGTGATCGCGTCGCCGTCGCCACCGATGACCCGGGTGTCGTGGTCGGCGGTGGTCCGGCTGCGGGACACCAGGACCTTCGGCTGCGCGGTCCAGATCTCGCCGTACTCGCGCAGGTACTGCGGCATCGACTCGTCGTGCCGGGCGTCGGGCCAGAACGGGTCCATCATGTCGCGCACCACGCGGCCCTCGACGGACAGGGTCATCGCGGCGGCGCGGGCGTTGAACTCACGGTGCAGTGGCTCGTCGATCCGGATCCAGTCGGGTCCGTCCAGGCCGTCGTGCTCGCCGGGGGCCCGTTCGACGAACCCGTCGACGGAGACGTTGATCCAGTAGACGAACCTCGCGGGCATGGCATGACTCCTTCGTCGAGCCGAGCGTACGCTCGCGCACGTCGCCCGTCGACACCCGCAGTCCCTCCAGCAGCACCTCCCTCAACGACGAGAGCAGGTCAGGCATGCGCCGATCGTCCACCGCACTCCTCGCCGTCGTGACGTTCCTCGGCGTCGCGACCACGGGCCTCCAGGCTGCACCAGCGGATGCGTCCGCGGTGCCGGGCGGAACCATCCGGGCGACCACCACCACGACCGTGGCGTCGAGCGCCGCCAGCCGGCACGGCCGCACGGCACCCAACCACCAGAACCCGGTCGCGCTCAGCCTGCCCGACGGGCAGACGGCCGCGAGCTGCGCGGACCCGACCGTGATCCACGGAGCCGGACGCGACCGCAACTGGTACCTGTACTGCACCACCGACGCGCTCACCACGACGGAGCAGAACCCCGACGGGTCCCTCGTGCAGCACGCCGTGCCCACGTACCGGTCGACCGACCTGACCCACTGGACGTACGTGAACGACGCGTTCCCGACGAAGCCCGCCTGGGTGGGCGACGCGAACGGGATCTGGGCGCCGGACGTCGTGTACCGCACCGGAGACCGTGGCCGGGCCGGCACCTGGTACCTGTACTACGCGGCGTCGGACACCCCGTCGGCGACGGGGCCGAGCGGCGGCGGCTCCGCGGTCGGGGTGGCGACGAGCTCGAGCCCGACGGGTCCGTGGAAGGACTCCGGCGGACCGGTCGTGGCACCGCAGACCGCGCCGAACGGCGACGGCGCGCGGTGGGCCTTCGACCCCGAGGTCATCACCGACGGCGGCACGACCTACCTGTACTTCGGCAGCTACTTCGGCGGCGTGAACGTCCGACGGCTCAGCGCGGACGGCCTGCGCTCCGACCCGTCGACCGAGCGGCAGATCGCGATCGACAACCGCTACGAGGGCGCGTACCTGATGCGGCACGGCGGCTGGTGGTACTTCACGGGCTCCGCCACGAACTGCTGCAACGGCGCCCTGACCGGCTACGGCGTCTTCGTCGCCCGGTCACGGAGCCCGCTCGGGCCGTTCACGGACCGCGACGGTGTGGCGATCACGAGCACCCGGGTCGGCGGCACGCCCCTGCTCGCGCAGAACGGCAACCGCTGGGTGGGGACGGGGCACAACACCGTGGTCACCGACTTCGCCGGCCAGGACTGGATCATCTACCACGCGGCCGACCGCACCGACCCGTACTACGCGGGGCAGCCGACCTACACGAAGCGGCCGGCGCTGATCGACCCGCTCGACTGGCAGGGCGGCTGGCCGGTCGTCCGCGGTGGTGCAGGGCCGTCCGACACGGTGCAGCCGGGGCCGGTCGCGCAGCCCGGGCAACGGCCGACCTACCGGGCGTCCACCGCCCCGGTCGACGTGCCGGGTCGGACGATCCGCGCGCTGTCGACCTCGTTCGACGGTGCCTCGCTGCCGGGGACTGAGCCCGGGGCGCTGCCCGCCGCGCTCACGTGGACGCGAGCGCCCGACCCGTCCACCTGGACCGTCGCCGACGGCACGTTCCGCTGGCAGACGCAGGACGCCGACATCCACCCGCCCGCGACGCCGCTCGCATCGGTGCTGTCCGAACCGGCGCCCCGTGGGGACTACGTGCTCCAGACCACGGTCGGGGTGGACACTCCGGCAACCGGCGACGGCCTGAACTACGTGCAGGGCGGCCTGATCGTCTGGGGTGACGACGGCAACTACGTCCGGCTCACGTCGAACTCGATCTTCAACACGCGACAGACCGAGTTCGGCAAGCAGGTGTCCGGGCAACCGGCCGGGGCGCCGAGCTACGGGAACATGGTCGTCGGTCCGGTCGGGGACACCACCACGCTCCGGATCGTCCACCGCGAGGTCCGGGGTGAGGACCGGTACACCGCGTACACGAGCCTGGACGGTCGGCACTTCGTCCGGGGCGGGACCTGGACGGCGGAGCTCGGCAGCGCACCCCGCGTCGGGCTCATCTCGCTCGGAGGCTCCGGCTTCACCAGCACCTTCGAGGACCTCCGCGTGAGCACGGTCGCGACGCGCCGCTGACGGGGTGGACCCGCAAAACACCGGTGTTCGCAGGCTGAACCGCGGTGTGCGCGTGCTCGACCCGCGAACACCGGTGTCTTGCAAGCCGCACGGCGCGCCGCCGCACGGCCCCGTTCAGCCGCGAAACGTCGCCCGTCAACGAGATACCCGTCGGGATGCGAAGATGCATCGTTGGTGCCGGAGCCGAGAACGAGGGTTGGATGATCCCGACGGAAGAACACGACGCGAGCGCGCCGCTGCTCGACGGTCGGTACCGCGTGGAGCAAGCGATCGGCCAGGGCGGCATGTCCGTCGTCTACCGGGGTGTGGACGAGAGCCTGCACCGCCCGGTCGCGATCAAGCTCTTCCACGCGGGCATCGTCGACATCGCCCGGCAGGAGGCCGAACTCGGCGTGCTGGCGTCGCTCGAGCACCACAACCTCGTCAGCCTGCTCGACGCCGGTGTCGTCACCGGGCAGGACGGCACGCAGCAGCGCTACATCGTGATGTCGCTCGTCGTCGGGCAGGACCTCGAGGAGCGCCTGGCCGTCGGCCCGCTCGCCTCGCGGCACATCGCCGAGATCGGCTACGACATGGCCGAGGCGCTCGACTACATCCACGCCCACGGCGTCGTGCACCGCGACATCAAGCCGTCGAACATCCTGCTCGTCGACTACGGCAACGGCTCCGACCGGGCCCGCGCGCGCCTGACCGACTTCGGCATCGCGCTCGCCGCAGGCGTCGAACGCCTGACCGCCGACGGCGTGACCACCGGCACCGCCGCGTACCTCAGCCCCGAGCAGGCGCGCGGCGGCGAGGTCGGCCCGCCGAGCGACGTCTACTCGCTCGGCCTCGTGCTGCTGCAGTGCTTCACCCGCCGCCGCGAGTTCCCGGGCTCGCTCGTCGAGTCCGCCGTCGCCCGGCTGTCCCGCGACCCCGTGGTCCCCGAGCCCCTGCCCGAGCACTGGAAGCACCTGCTCCGTGCCATGACCGCGCAGGACCCCGCGGCCCGTCCGCTCGGCGCCGAGCTGGTCACGATGCTCCGCGACGTCGTGATCGCCGAGACCGCCACCAGCGACCACGTGGTCGAGCCGACCGACGAGACGGCCCAGGTACCGACGCGCCCCGAGACGGACCGCCCGGCGACCCTCGACAGCCTGCCCGACGAGTCGCTGCAGCGCACCACGGCGATGGCCGCACGGCTCTTCGACGCACCGATCGCCCTGGTCGAGGTCCTCGACGAGGACCGCGAGTGGTCCCAGTCGTACATCGCCGAGGGCATCGACGAGGCAGCCCGCAGCATCAGCTTCCGCAACGGCTTCGCCCCGGTCCCCGTCCCCGTCGTGATCCCGGACGGCTCCGCGCACCCCGAGATGCGGAACAGCCCCCTGGTCACCGGCCCGCTCGGCATCCGCTTCTACGTCAGCGTCCCGCTCGTGAAGCACGACGGCGCACCGATCGGCACCCTCGCCGTCCTCGACACCCGCCCGCGGCAGGCCACCGAGGACGACCTCGCGAACCTCCGCGACCTGGCGGCGCTCGCCGTCTCGCAGCTCGAGATCCGCCAGGAGTCCCTGCGGACGACCAGCGACTCGCTGCCGGTCCCACGGGTGGTCGGCGACCACACCGCCTGACGGGAGGCCCGGTGCCAGCCCGCACCGCGCCTCCCGACCGCGTGGTGGTCGCGCCCACCGCCGCGCCCACGCCGTCCGCCGAGCGGTCACGATCCGTCGACTGGCGCGCTCCCGCGCGACGGTCCGTGACCGCTCGACCACCTGCCAGCGGTGCGTCGTGACCACTCGCGGATCCGATGCCCGGCTGACCGACTCCCGCCGAGCGGGCGAAATGCCGGGGTGCGTCCGTGTGCCGACCCGGGTGTTCCGCCCGTTCGTGGTGGTGGGGGTTCGCGCGGGGCGGCTGGCGCTGCCGAGCGGGCGAAAAGCCGGGGTTGCACCGAGCACGACCCGGGTGTTCCGCCCGCTCGTGCGGGGCGCGCTCAGCCGAGGCGGGTCGCGGCGAGGCCGCCGTCCACGTCGATCGTGGCGCCGTGCACGAAGGTCGCCTCGTCGGAGGTCACCCAGCGCACGGCGAAGGCGACGTCGACGGGGCGGACGGGTGCTCCGGCGGGGGTGCCCGCCGTCATCTGCGCGAGGACGTCGTGCGAGTCCGCGTTCCCCGGCGTCGCGGTGGCCCCGGGCGACACGGTCGACACCCGGACGCCGTGCGGTCCGAACTCGGCTGCCCAGGCGCGGGTCAGCTGCTCGACCGCGGCCTTCGTCGCCGGGTAGAGCGCCGTGAACGGGACGCCGACGCGGGACATCCACGAGCCGATGTTCACGACGACGCCCGAGCCGCGTTCGACCATCGCAGGAGCCAGCGCTCCGACCAGCACGTGCGGCGCGCGGACGTTCGTGGCCCAGAGGGCTTCGGCGTCGTCGTCGGCGAGCAGTGCGGTGGGGCCGACCGGGTAGACACCGGCGTTGTTGACCAGGACGTCGACCCGGCCGCCGAGGGCCTCGGTGGCGCGGGCGGCGAGGTCACGGACCGCGTCGGGGTGGGTGTTCAGGTCGCCGATCACGGCCACGGCAGTGCCTCCGGACGCGGTGATGGTGTCCACCACGGCCTGCGTGCGCTCCGGGTCACGGCCCGCCACCGCGACGGTGGCGCCGGAGGCGGCGAGGACACGGGCGACGGCTTCACCGATGCCGCTCGAGGCGCCGGTCACCAGCGCGGTGCGGCCGGCCAGTCGGTCGTCGGTGGTCAGGGAGTCGAGGAGTGCTTCGTTGGTCTGCATGCTCCGATGCTCGGTCCGACGGACCCGGCGGTGATTGCCCAGGACTCCGGAGTGCTTGCCGGATCCCGCACGGGCACCACTCGCGCCGGATGCCTCGACAGAATGGGCACATGGACGACGTCACCTCGGACCGGCTGGACCGTGCGCTGCAGAGCGTCCTCGCCCACCTCGACGACACGGAGCGCGCCGGACGGCTCGGCCTCCGCCTGGCCCGAGTGGACCGTCCGACCGACCTCGGGTACCAGCGCTACACGCCGTCGGTGTCGGTGGTGCTCGCCGGTCGGAAGCGCTCGATAGTGGGGGATGACGACCAGCTCTGGGGTCGGGAACGCTTCATCATCACGCCCGTCGACCTGCCCGTGATCGCCGGGGTGGTCGAGGTCGAACCACCCGCGGGGTTCGTCGCGGTCGTCTGGCAGCTCGACCCCGCGGTGGTGGCCGAGGTCGCGACGGCGATGTCCCGCCCGCACCAGGACGAGGCGCCGCCGGCACGACTCGGCAGCTGGACCCCGCCCCTGGCGGACGCGTTCGCCCGACTCGTCGGACTGCTCGATGCTCCGGAGGACATGGCCGTCCTCGCCCCGCTCGTCACCCGCGAGGTGGTGCTCCGCCTGCTGCAGACGGACCAGGCACCGCGCATCCTGGCCGCGATCGGCAACCGGGACGGCGACGTCGTCGCCGCGGCAACCGCCCTGCTCACGGAACGGCTGGCGGACCCGTGGTCGGTGGCGGGCCTGGCCGCGGCGGTCCGGACGAGCGAGTCGACACTGTTCGCACGCTTCCGGCAGGTCACCGGCATGAGCCCCGTGCAGTACCTGCGGCGGCTGCGTCTGGGGGAGGCCCGGCGGCGGATGATCGTGCTCGGCGACACCGCCGCCCAGGCTGCGGCGGCGGTGGGGTACCGGAGCGCCTCGCACTTCTCGCGTGACTACCGCGCGCTGCACGGCCGACCACCGGCTGCCGACGCCGGTCGGGCCCGTGCACTGCTCGCACGGGGTGAGGTCGCGATCGCCTGAGGCGCGTCAGTCCTCGGTGAGGGCCGCCGCGTAGGCACGGACGGACCGGTGGTACCGCGGGAGCGTCGGCTCGACGGCCTCGATCGCGACGCGCAGCGCCTCGGCGGAGCGTCCCGCGCTGTGCAGGGCGAGCGCGAGGAACACCCGCGGTGCCGCCCCGGTGGCAGGGTGCTCCGGCGCGTCGCGGAGCATCGCGATGGCCGCGTCGATCCGGCCGAGGTTCCGCAGGGTCGAGGCGTGCTGGACGACCATCCGGGCGGCTCGGTCCGGGTCGACGGAGTCCAGGCCGGCTGCGGTCGCGGCGGCGTACTGCACGTCGGCATCGGCCTCGTGTCCGCCTGAGTCGAAGGCACCCCCGAGCTCGAACGCGCCGAGCGCTGCGTGCGGAGCGTCGGCGGCGAGGTCGCGCATCCGCTCGATCCGCTGCTGGTCGTCGATCGTCTCGTCGTCCCACAGCGCCGCGACGCGTGACTCCCAGTCCCCTGTGCTCATCCAGCGAGCGTAGCGCCGTCGGTGATCGTCGCGCGGAACGAGCGGACCAGCGGTTCGCCGGGCTGCACGACGGCGGGGGTGTCCCACGCCAGCGCCGAGCCGATGGCGGGGTACTCCTCGGCGCGGACGAACCAGGGGTCGTGGTGGTCGACGGCCTCGATCCGGATCGTCGCCGGACCGCCGTCGAACACCGCCGACCAGGTGATCCAGGGTGTGACCGAGCCGTGCACGGCGGTCTCGCCCTCGGCGTCGGCGGTCCGGACGGCGACCCCCGTGCACTCGGGGAACCGCCAGAAGAAGCCGCCGTAGCCGGCTCCGGTCCGGCCGTTGCTGCCCGGGCCCCCGAGGTGCACCGGAGTGTCACCCGGGGTGCGGAACGACGACGACCAGGACAGTTCCCACCCGCTGGTGACCGCGCGCCAGCCGAGGGTGCGGTCCTCGCGCAGGACCACCGTGCGGTCCGGACCCCGCCAGACGAGTGCCTCGGCGGACATCGTGACGTGCTGCTCCGCGTGCACGACATCGACCGAGCCATGGTCGTCGCGCCACACGTAGCCGAGCCCCTCGACGTAGGTCCGGCCGCCCCAGCAGTTCACGCCGTCGACGTCCGGGATCGCGACGCCGACACCGCAGTGCCAGTCGTGGTCGCCGGGGTGGTGCGCGCTGACGACGGTGCCGCCGAGGGTCCGGACCGGGTGCAGGTACGGCCGAGGGGACGACGTGGCGATCGTGCCGGCGCCGCTGCCTTCGACGGCGACCTCGACACCGTCCACGACGAGTGCGCGGATGCCGTCGTCGGTGCTCACGCCACCGACGCTACCCGCGCATCAGCCGGGCGAGCACGACGCTGTCGAGCACCTCGTGTGGATCACCCTCGGGCGTCGTCGCGGTGCGCGGCCGGACCTCGGCGACCAGGACCTCCCACCGGTCGTCGAGCTGCAGGGCGGCGAGGTCGTCGGCCGGCGCAGGGAACCGGTACTCCCGCAGCTCGGGCGGCAGGTCGTCGTGCGGGGGAGCGGCGTGTGCGGTGACGAGCAGGTGCCCACCGACGTCGACGAAGCCGGCGGCCCGACGCAGGATGTCGGCTCGGGGGATCTCCACCGGCCACGACTGCAGGAACGACGCCGTCACCAGGTCGAACCGCGCGGCGGTGTCCCACCGGCCGAGGTCCGCGGCGACGAACGCCGTCCGCTCCTGGACTCCGGTGGCGACGGCAGCCCGCGAACCACGCCGGAGCGCCGTCACGGACAGGTCGATGCCCGTCACGTCCCAGCCCTGCTCGGCGAGCCACACCACGTCGCCGCCCTCACCGCAGCCGAGGTCGAGCGCCCGCCCCACCGGAAACCCCCACGTCACCGAGGCGAGCACGGCGTTCACCCGGCCGGACCAGATGCCGTCGCGCTCGGCGTAGCGGGCCTCCCACCAGTCCCGGGCGGAGGGCGCGGCAGTGGCATCGGTGGCAGATCCGGCGGCGGAGCCGTCGTGGTGGGTGTGCATGCAGCTACTCCAGCGCACGTGCCGGGCCGGACCCAAGCGGTGTTGCCGACCCGGCAACACCGCACCGTGCGAGGCGGGCACACGCCGGGCCTCCCGTCCGCCCCGATCGTGAGCAGAAGGTGTCGGGTCGGCTCGACGAACCCGACCATTCCTGCTCACGAAGCGAGCGAAACGAGCGAGCGAGCGAGCGAGCGACCGCGCGCGCCCGCTACTCGTCGGCGGGCAGCGGCTCGGCGTGCTCGATGCGTGCGCTCGCCGTGGCCATGTGCGCGTCCATCGCGCGCTGCACGGCTGGCACGTCGCGGGCACGCAACGCCTCGAAGACGGCGCGGTGCTCGTGGAAGGCGGCCTCGGTCGCCTGCCGGGTCTGCACGCGCCGCGCGACCCAGACGCTCAGCATCGAGCGCAGGCTCTGCAGCAGGTCGGCGAGCACGTCGTTGCCCGACGCCCGCGCCAGCAGGACGTGGAACCGGACGTCGGCGTCGATGAAGGCCTGCGGGTCGTCGAGCGTCGCCTCTTGCCGGACCAGGTACTCGCCGAGCTCGGTGATCTGCTCGTCGGTGGCGCGCTGCGCGGCGAGGATCGCGGCCGTGCGCTCCAGTGAGGACCGGATCTCGAGCAGCTCGCGGGTGCGGTTCGACGCGAGCATGAGACCCCACGACAGGGTCGTCGGAAGCAGGTCCGAGGTGCCTCCGCGCAGGTAGGTGCCCGAGCCGGGGCGGATCTGCACGATGCCCAGGATCTCGAGGGCGGCGAGGGCCTCACGGACGGCCGAGCGTCCGACGCCGAGCCGCTCGGACAGGACCCGCTCCGAGGGCAGCCGTGAGCCGGGGGCCAGTTCGCCGGCGGTGAGCAGCGAGACGAGCTGTCGGGCGACCACCGAGGCGGGGGACCCGACGGGCACGGACTCGAGTTCGAGTCGGATGTTGAGGGGGTCGTCCGGGCTGAACGCGGGCATGCAGTGAGCGTACCGGTCGGTCAACCGGTTGCGTGGGGAGTGGCCCCAGCGCGGCAAGCGGTGCGCGCAAGCAGTCCGGAACGCGTGGAATGGTCAACCGGTTGACAAGTTGCCCGACCGCGACGCACACTGGATCAGGCGCACCGATGCGCCCGCTCTCGATCCGCGCAGCAGCACGGAGCGTCCCGGCGAAAGCCGACCGGAACGTCCCGGCGCAGCCGCCAGGACGGGAGTCGTACCACCCCCACCGAGCAGGAGTCATCGTGGACATCCCCGCCACGCGAGGCATCCCCACCTCGGTCGTCGAGAAGACGGCCATCCGCAAGATCGCGATCCGCATCGTGCCGTTCGTGGCACTGATGTTCTTCATCAACTTCCTCGACCGCACCGCGATCTCCTTCGCCGCCCCCAACGGCATGGAGGCCGACCTCGGCCTGACCGCCGCCCAGTTCGGCTTCGCGTCCGGTGTGTTCTTCATCGGCTACCTCGTGCTCGAGGTGCCGTCCAACCTGGCGCTGCACAAGTTCGGCGCCCGGATCTGGCTCGCCCGCATCATGATCACGTGGGGCATCGTGTCCCTGCTCTTCACGTGGGTGCAGAACTACCCGCAGCTCGTCGGCCTGCGCTTCCTGCTCGGGATCGCCGAGGCCGGCTTCTTCCCCGGCGCGATCCTGTTCCTGTCGACCTGGGTCCCGGCCCGTCACCGCGGCAAGATGCTCGCGCTCTTCTACCTGGCACAGCCGCTCACGAGCGTGATCGGTTCCCCGCTCGCCGGCTGGCTGATGACCCACGAGGGGATCCTCGGCGGCCTGGCCGGATGGCGCTTCATGTTCCTCTGCGTCTCGATCCCGGCGATCATCGTCGGCGTCCTGTGCCTCTTCGTCCTCAAGGACAAGCCGTCGCAGGCGAAGTGGCTCGACGAGGACGAGAAGGTCTGGCTGGAGACGACGCTCGCTGCCGAGAGTGCCGCGAAGGGCGGCGGAGACGGTCACGGCAAGGGCGGCCTGCGTGCGGCCTTCGGCTCCGGCCGCGTCTGGATGCTCGCCGCGGTGTACTTCGGCTTCATCTACGGCCTCTACGCGCTCAGCTTCTTCCTGCCGACGATCATCGACGGCTTCCAGGAGCAGTTCGGCACCACGTTCGACCTGTTCCAGAAGGGCCTGATCACGGCCATCCCGTACGTGCCCGCCGCGGTGGTCCTGTACTTCTGGTCGCGTGACGCCTTCCGTCGTGGCGTCCGGGTCTGGCACATCGCCGTCCCGGCCCTGGTCGGTGGCCTGAGCATCCCGGTCGCGCTCTACATGAACAGCCCGGCCGCCACCGTCGCGGTCATCGCGATCACCGCGTGTGCGATCTTCGCGGCCCTGCCGAACTTCTGGACGGTCCCGACGCAGTTCCTGACCGGTGCCGCCGCAGCCGCGGGGGTCGCCCTCATCAACACCGTCGGCAACCTCGGTGGGTTCGCCGCCCCGTACATCACGGGTGCGGTCAGCGAGTGGACCGGCGGGTACCAGGTGCCGATGTTCATCGTCGGGTTCTTCATGGTGCTGTCGAGCGTGCTGATGTTCGTGCTCGGCCGGAACACGAAGCGCAACGAAGCGGCTGCCGCGGCGGCCGGAGCCGACAGCGCGGTCTCCGCCACGGACGGACCGACCGCGATCGCGAAGGAGGCCGGCGCATGACCCGCCTGTTCAACGACCCGGCGGACTTCGCCGACGAGATGGTGGACGGCTTCGTCGCCGCCAACCACGCCCGGGTGCGCAAGGTGCACGGCGGGGTCGCCCGCTCCACCACCAGCCCCGAGGGCACCGTCGCGCTCGTCGTCGGCGGTGGCTCCGGCCACTACCCGGCCTTCGGTGGCCTCGTCGGACACGGCCTGGCGGCCGGTGCCGCGATGGGCAACCTGTTCGCCAGCCCGAGTGCCCAGCAGGTCACCGCGGTCGCGAAGGCGTCCGAGCACGGCGGCGGCGTACTGCTGAGCTACGGCAACTACGCGGGTGACGTCCTCAACTTCGACGCCGCGGCACGGGCACTCGAAGCGCAGGGCATCGACGTCCGCAGGGTCCGCGTGACCGACGACGTCGCGTCCGCGCCCGCCGACCAGGCACACAAGCGCCGCGGGATCGCGGGGGACCTCTGCGTGTTCAAGGTGGCGGGCGCGGCCGCGGAACGCGGCGACGACCTCGACGCGGTCACCGCGATCGCGACCCGGGCCAACGACCGCACCCGCAGCTTCGGCGTCGCGTTCTCGGGCTGCTCCTTGCCCGGCGCCGACGAGCCGCTCTTCACCGTCCCCGAGGGGCGCATGGCCATCGGCATGGGCATCCACGGCGAACGCGGCATCGCCGAGGCCGACGTCCCCACCGCGGACGGCCTGGCCGACCTGCTCGTCGACAAGCTCCTCACCGAGCGACCCGACGGCACCGGCACCACAACACACGGCACCGCACCAGAAACCGCCACAGCACCCGCCGGCCCCCGCGTCGTCCCGATCCTCAACGGCCTCGGCTCGGTCAAGTACGAGGAACTCTTCGTCGTCTTCGGCGCCGTCCAGCGGAAGCTCACCGACGCCGGCATCGTCGTCGTGGAGCCCGAGGTCGGCGAACTCGTCACGAGTTTCGACATGGCGGGCGTCTCGCTCACCCTGTTCTGGCTCGACGACGAACTCGAGCAGCTCTGGGCCGCCCCCGCCGACGCCCCCGCGTACCGCAAGGGCGGCGCCGTCCCGCAGCAGCCGGTGCCGGTCGAGGTGCTCGAAGCCGGCGTGGTCGTGCCCGTCACGCCCGGCACCGAGGAGTCCCAGGCTTCGGCCGCCCGCGTCGCGGCCGCGATCACCGCGATCCGCGCCACCATCGACGACCACGCCGACGAGCTCGGCCGCATCGACGCCGTCGCCGGGGACGGCGACCACGGCATCGGGATGCAGCGCGGCTCCACCGCCGCCGACCGTGCGGCACAGGACGCCGCCGCCCGCGGTGCCGGCGCCGGTTCGGTCCTCGCGATCGCCGGCGACGCCTGGTCCGACAAGGCCGGTGGGACGTCCGGTGCGATCTGGGGTGCCGCCCTGGAGGCCCTGGGTCGCGTCCTCGGGGACGAGTCCCGTCCGACACCCGCCACCGTCCAGAGCGCGGTGCACGCCGCCGCCGAAGCCGTCCTGGCTTTCGGCGCGGTCCCCGGCGACAAGACGATGGTCGATGCGCTCGTGCCGTTCGACCAGGTCTTCTCCGCCCGGGTCGACGCCGGCGACGAACTCGTCGACGCCTGGTCGGCCGCCTCGGCCGCAGCACAGACCGCGGCGGACGCCACGGCCGACCTGTTGCCCCGGATGGGCCGTGCCCGCACCCACGGCGAGGACGCCGTCGGCACCCCGGACGCCGGCGCGATCTCGTTCGCGCTCATCACCGCCGCGGTCTTGGCGACCATCGCCGTCCCCGCCTGACCCCCACCACGAAAGGCACACCCGCATGAGTGAGCAGCAGTTCCGCATCGTCGTCGGTTCGGACGACGCCGGCTTCGACTACAAGGAGGTCATCAAGGCCGACCTGGCGAACGACCCCCGCGTGGCCTCCGTGGTCGACGTGGGCGTGGACGCCGACGGCCACACGGCCTACCCGCACGTCGCCGTCGACGCCGCCCGTCTGGTGGCGAACGGCGAGGCCGACCGCGCGATCCTGATCTGCGGCACCGGCCTCGGCGTCGCGATCGCGGCGAACAAGGTCCCCGGCATCCGCGCCGTGACCGCGCACGACTCGTTCTCGGTGGAGCGCTCGATCCTGTCGAACGACGCCCAGGTGCTCTGCATGGGCCAGCGCGTCGTCGGGGTCGAGGTCGCGCGCCGGATGGCGAAGGAGTGGCTCGGCTACACCTTCGACCGGACGAGCGCGAGCGCCGAGAAGGTCGACGCGATCTGTGCCTACGACGGCTCTGCCCCGGTCGGGACCGACGCCTGATGCCCGCGACCACGGCGGCCGCCCCGGTGACGATCGGGGTGTCGCTCAAGATGTACTTCTCGCACGCCCGGACGCTCGAGTGGGCGGCCGCCGTGGCCGAGATCGCCCGGAGCCACCCGGCGGTGCGGTCCGGCGCGGTCGAGCTCTTCATGGTGCCGACGTTCCCGTCGCTCGTCCCCGTCCGGGCGATCCTGACCGGGTCAGGCGCTCCGGTGCTGCTCGGTGCCCAGGACCTCGCCTGGGCCGACGAGGGTGCCTTCACCGGCGAGGTCTCCGGCTCCGAACTCCGTGAGATCGGGGTCGACCTCGTCGAGATCGCACATGCCGAGCGCCGCTCCCTGTTCCACGAGACGGACGACGAGATCGCCGGCAAGGTGCACGCGGCGTACCGCAACCACCTGCGGCCCCTGATCTGCATCGGCGAGACCGAGCGCGCCGCCGACGGCGACCCCGCGGCCGCGATCGCCGAGGTCACCGCGCAGCTCGACCGGTTCCTGGCGACCGCGACCGCCGACGGCCTCGCCGGACCGCTCATCGCCGCGTACGAGCCGGTGTGGGCGATCGGTGCCCCGCAGCCCGCACCCGACGAGCACATCGTCGCGGTCCTGGCCGGCATCGAGCGGCACCTGGCGACCCGGCCGGAGCTCGACGGCTCCGTCGCGATCTACGGCGGCAGTGCCGGTCCGGGCCTGCTGACCCGCGGTGCCGGACGCATCGGCGGCCTGTTCCTCGGCCGCTTCGCCCACGACCCCGAGGCGATCCGCACGATCCTCGACGAAGCCGAGGCGCTGGCCGCGACGCAGGACGGAGCACCGGCATGACCTCCCTGCTCGGCCTCTCCACCTACGCCTACTTCTGGCGCATGTCCGACCGCGTCCCGTCGCCGATGTCCCTCGATGACGCCCTGCGTGACGCCGCGTCGCACGACGGCGTCGACCTGTTCCAGATCTGCGACCACCTGCCGCTCGACACCGCGACCGACGAGCGCCTTGCCTCGATCCGGTCCCTGGCCGACGACCTCGGTCTCACGCTCGAGGTCGGAACCCGAGGCACCCGGCCGGAGCACCTCGCCCGGTACGTGCACGTCGCGCAGCAGCTCGGCGCAACGCTCGTACGGAGCATGTGGACGAGCGGCGACGACCAGCCCGACGCGGTCGAGACCGAACGACGCCTGCGGCAGGCGCTCCCCGCCTACGAGCGCGCGGGCGTGACCCTCGCGCTGGAGACCTACGAGGTCGTCGCCACCGCCGACCTCGTCGCGGTCGTCCGGGCGATCGGTTCCGACAGTCTCGGCATCTGCCTCGACCCGGCGAACACCGTCGCCCGGCTCGAACACCCGGGGGACGTCGTGGCGATGACCGCCCCGCACGTCGTCAACTGGCACGTCAAGGACTCCGCCTTCACCCGCTCACCGGGCTGGGTCGGCTTCCAGTACACCGGCGTCCGCACGGGCACCGGGATCCTCGACTACACCGCCGTCCGAGCCGCGGTCGAGCCGGACCCCCGGGGGATCAACCGCGTCATCGAGTTCTGGCTGCCGTGGCAGGACGCGCACGCGGGCGCCGAACCGCTGCCGGGGGAGACCCCCGCACAGACCACCACCCGCATCGAAGCGGCGTGGACCGAACACACCATCGAGTACATCAGGAGCAAGGAATCATGACCGACACCGTCACCACCCCCCACACCGTCGCTGCCGGATCCGGCACGGCCGACGTCACCGTCGCCGTGATCGGTGCCGGCGGCAAGATGGGCACCCGCGTCTCGAACAACTTCGCGAAGAGCGAGTACACCACCCTCTACAGCGAGGCCTCGCCCGCCGGCCAGGAGCGCATCCAGGCCCTCGGCCGCGAGATCACCGACAGCCTCGACGCCGCGAAGGCCGCCGACGTCGTCATCCTCGCCGTCCCGGACGTCCTGCTCGGCACCATCTCGGAGCAGCTCGTCCCCGTCATGAAGTCAGGCGCCAGCATCCTGACGCTCGACCCTGCCGCCGCCTACGCGGGTCTCCTCGCCAAGCGCGAGGACATCCACTACGCCGTGGCGCACCCGTGCCACCCGTCGGTGTTCCTCGAGCGCACCACCAAGGCCGAGTGGGACGACACCTTCGGTGGCATCGCCGCCCCGCAGGAGGTCATCGCGGCCTTCGACGCCTCGGAGTCGCTCGGCGACGAGGGCGACCGCGCCAAGGCCGTCGCCGAGGCTGTCATCACCACGATGTACGCTCCGGTCATCCAGGTGCACTGGGTCACGGTGAAGCAGCTGGCCGTGCTCGAGCCGACCCTGGTCGAGACGATCGCCTGCATGATCGGCGACTTCCTCAACGACGCCCTCGAAGAAACGGTCACCGGTGTCGGCGTGCCCCGTGAGGCCGCCCGCGCCATGCTCTACGGCCACACCTGGATCGCGCTGACCAACGGCCTGCGCGGCTCGAACCCGTTCTCCGACGCCTGCCACATCGCGATGGGCTACGGCCGCGAGAAGCTCATCAAGGAGGACTGGAAGCAGGTCTTCGACGACAGCGAGCTCGACTCGGTCATCGCGAAGATGCTCAAGATCGACGCCGTCCGGCGCTGAGCCGGACCGCCACCGACCACCGCGCCGACCACTCAGCGCGCCCGGACCGGAACGCCCCGCCGACCCCCTTCCGGCGGGGCGTTCCCCATGCCGTCGGCGGCCACGAACCCCCGCGGCCCCCACGCCTCGGCCAGCGTGATCGAGGCCACCCCCGGCACGGTCAGCGCCCGCACCGCGTCGGCGAACCACCGCCCGGCGGCCGGCGTGTGCTGCGCCGGGTCGGTCGCGTCCGGAACGGTTTCCGGGCCGTAGCCGTGCTCCACGGTCGCGTCCGTCACGACCCGGGTCGGCGCCGTCGCCACCGCGTTCCACCGTGGCCGCAGCGTCACCGGTCCGACGTGCAGCGCCCTGCCGGCGGCCAGCCTGGAGGCGCTGCTCACCACCCAGCGCAGCATCCGGATCGACTCGGTCACCTCTTCGGGCGACCGGTCGTGCATCTGCGGCGTCACGCTGCAGGTCAGGGGGCCGTCCCAGCCCGAGAACACCGCGATCGAGCGGTTCAGCTCGGTGAAGTGGGCCCGGGTACCGGCGACGACCTCCAGTGCGCCGACCGCCGCCACCGCTTCGCGCAGTGCCCGCTGCAGCGCCGGCGTCGTCACGTGCGAAACCGGGTCGAACGCCCCGACGCGTGCCACCGGCCCGCCCTCGAGCACCGCGTCGATCGCCGCGCGCAGCAGCACCGGGTCGTCGGTGACGAACCGGACGTCCAGGGGAGCGGCACCTGCGTCCCGGCGGGCCGAGGCGAGCACCGCCTCGACGTTCGGGGCCCCGAGGGTCGGCTCCACCAGGATCGGGAACCCTCGGAGCAGGTCGGCGTCGTCCGGGCGCGCAGCGACCGGTGCGGAACCCGCGAGCAGCTGGAGCGTCGGCGGCGTCGTGACCACGGCACCGGGAGCCGGCCCGTCGAGCGCCGCGAGGTCCGGGGCGGGGGAGGCCGCGCCTCCCGACCGGGTGCCCCGACCCCCTGGTGACCCGACCGCCGTCGCACGCAGGGTGAGCCCCTGCCGGACCGTCGTCCCCGGCGTGATCGCGACCGGGAACGGCTCGGCGAGCGGCGTCGAGTACGTCTTGAACGAGGCGTCGGTCCAGTTCCGCTGGTCCTCGGTCTCGAACACGTCGCCGGTCAGGTCGAGCGCCAGTGCGACCGGACCCGCAGCCCAGTCGAGTCCGGCGACGTCGACGGCCGGTTGGTGCGGCGCGATCCAGAACGGGAACGCCGTCGCGGTGCTGCCACCGGACGGGTGCCGCACCGTCAGTGGCTGCCCGGCCAGGGTCGGCGGGTGCAGGACGACGAGCCCGATGCGGTTGCGGCGGAAGGCCCGTGGGGCCGTCGCGACCGCGGCGACCTGCAGGGTGTCGTCGTCGAGCGTGACCTCGAGGACGGTGCGGACGACCTCGACGCCGTCGTACCGTGCGCTGATCTCGAGGCGGATGCACCCGTCGTCACCGTCCACCGTGCGTATCAGCACGGTGTCGTCGGCGGTGCGCCAGTCGTGGTCGCGGACGACGAACCGGACGGCGCGCAGGACGAGCGTGCCCCGGAACGTGACGTCGGCGAGTTCGGCTCCGCGCAGGGCCAGACGCCAGGGCCCGACGGACACGATCTCGTCGTTCGACGTCGCAGTCATGGTGCATGCCTAGCACCGGTCAACCGGTTGGGCAATGATGGGTGTGACGGAGCAGCGCTGCTCCGAGGACGGAGTCCCACATGCCCGCACGACTCGACGGCCGGACCGCACTCGTCACGGGAGCGGGGTCCGGCATTGGCCGCGCGATCGCCGACCGCTTCGTGGCCGAAGGGGCGACCGTCGTCTACGCCGACCGCGACGCCGATGCGGCCGCCGGTGCCGCCGCCGCAGCCGGCCCGACCGCGATCGGCCTCACGATGGACATCGCCGACGAGGCGAGCGTGGCCGCGGGGTTCGCCGGACTGGCCGACCGTGGTGCGAGCCCCGACGTGGTGGTCGCGAACGCCGGTGTGCAGCTGTTCGGCCACGACGCGAAGGTCGCCGACCTGTCGCTGGAGACCTGGGACCGCACGGTCGCGGTCAACCTCACCGGCACGTTCCTGACGATCAAGCACGCCGTCCGGGCGATGCTCGCGAGCGGCGCCGGCGGCTCGGTCATCGCCACGGGGTCGCCGACCGGCCTGAACGGCGAAGGTTCCGACTTCGCGGCGTACTCCTCGACCAAGGGCGGCATCCACGCACTCGTCCGGGCGACCGCGATGGCCTACGCGCGGGACGGCATCCGGGTGAACACGGTCGTGCCGGGCTACACCGAGACCGGCCTCGTGTCGGCGATCTCCGGTGACCCCGAGGCCCGAGCCGCGATCGTCGCCCGCACGCCCCTCGGCCGCCCGGGCACCCCCGACGACGTCACCGGCATCATGGTCTACCTGGCCAGCGCGGAGTCGTCCTACGCCACCGGAGCGGAGTTCCGCGTCGACGGCGGCATGACGAGCCTCTGACCCGTCTCGGAGGCTCGGTGCGCCGCGCCGGACCCTCCCACGCCCGACCTTTGGCCGCGGAACGCAGCACGCGGTTCGGCGGCTCCCGGCACGCGTACCGTCCGTCGCGATGACCGAATCACCCACCACCACTGCCCCGTCGAACTACGAGTCCGCCGACGGTGTGGACCCCCTGCACGTCACCACCTACCGACAGGTCCGCAAGGCCGCCCGCCGCGGACACGCACTGCCCGGCGACGCCGGTGAGCCGTCCCTGGCCGACCTGGTGAACGCCCGGAAGAACGGCACCGCCGAGTCCCGCTGACGCAACCTCACGATCCGGTCTCGACGAGGTCTCGATCGGGACACGACGACGCGAGCAGCACGAGGGTGCTGTCACGATGACGTCCATGGTCTCCTTCCGGTCCGCACTGCCCCTGGTCGTCGTGAGCGCGGTCCTCGTGTCGGGCTCACTCGCCGGCTGCTCGGCCGGTTCCGGCACAGCGGCGGTGTCGACGTCGACCCCGACGCCGACCTCGGAGACCTCGGACGGCCAGCCAGCGGGCGGCGCGACGGACCCGATGGAGGAAGACCGGAGTGCTGCGGCGATCTGCGGCCAGATCACTGCGCTGACGACGATCTCGCTGAACGCGACGGTCGGGCGAAGCCAGGGCGATCTCTCCGAGGCGCAGTACCAGGCACTGATCGCGGCGGAACGCTTCGGCTACGAGCACCTGTCGAGCACCGACGAGGAGCTCGACGAAGCGATCGACTACGCGCACGAGTACCTCGACGCGCACCCCGCACCGAAGTCCGGGCCGGCGCTCGAGATGACCCCCGAATGGGAACTCGTCGGGCGGACCCTGATCACCGCGTGCCGGGGTGCCGGGTCGAACGTCGTGGGCACCGCCCAGTACGGCGGCTGACGACCCGGATCAGGGTCCCGTGACCGCCGTCACGAGCGCGTCGAGCGCGCGGTCGAGCTCCGGCATCGTCACGGCGCCGTAGCCGAACACGATGCCCGGCGGCGTGCTGCCCGGCGCGAGCCCGTACTCCTCGAGCGTCGCGACGAGCACCCCGGCGTCCGCCAGCAGACGCGCGATCTGGGCCCCCGTGGTCGGACCCGACCACGTGACCACCGCGTGCAGTCCGCCGTTCAGGGCACGGGCCTCCAGGCCGGCGACGTCGCCGAGCCGAGCCGCGATCCGGGCCCGGCGGTGCGTGTAGTCGCGACGCACCCGACCCAGGTGCCGCCGCAGCGCACCCGTCCGCAGCAGGTGCACGAGCGCGGCCTGCACCGGTTCGGCGACGACCGCACCACGAGCCCGACGGGCGGCGAGCACCGCCTCCGTCACCGGGGAACCCGTCGCCGCGACCGTCGGCAGCACGACGTACGCGCAGCGCAGCCGGGGGTCGAGCGTCTTCGAGAAGCCGCCGACGTGCAGCACCACGCCCTCGGCGTCGAGCGCGACCAGTGCGGGCACGGGAGCACCACGGTGCCGGAACTCGGAGTCGTAGTCGTCCTCCACCACCACGGTGCCGGTGGTGGCGGCCCAGGTGAGCAGCCGCCGGCGCCGGGCGACGGGCATCACCGACCCGAGCGGGTACTGGTGCGTCGGGCTGACCAGGACGGCGTCGACCGGTCCGGCGGCCTCGAGCGCGTCGAGGTCGAGGCCGTCCTCGCCGATCGGGACGCCCACCAGGGATCCACCAGCGCTCGTGATCGCACGGTGTCCGGTGCGGTAGCCGGGGTCCTCGACGGCGACGACGGGAGCGCGACCCAGCAGCCCCCGCAGCGCCTCGGTGACGAGCGACAGCGCTTCCGAGGTCCCCGCGGTCACGAGCACCCGGTCGACCGTCGCCGTGAACCCGCGGGTCAGGCCGAGCTGGGCGACGACCTGTGCCCGCAGGTCGGGGGAGCCGAGCGGGTCCGCGATCGCGTTCCGGAGCGGGGCCGAGGCCGCTGCGCGCCAGGCTGCCCGCCAGTCCCGTTGCGGGATGGCGGTGACGGCGGGGATGCCCGGACGGCAGTCGATGAGCGGAGCGGACGGCGGAGCGGCCGCGACGCCGACCGCGCCGGAGCCGGAACCGGCGGTGTCCGTGCCGACGGCCGACGGCGCACTCGTCGTCCGACCGTGCAGGTCCGCCGCGACCCGCGCGAGGGCACCGTGCCGCGTCCGCAGGTACCCCTCGCCGTCGAGCTGCTCGTACGCCGCGACGACGGTGCCCCGGGCCACCCCGAGCTCCGCCGCCAGCACCCGCGTCGACGGCAGCGGATCGCCTTCGCGCAGGGTGCCGTCGTGCACCATCCCGCGCACCCGTGCCACCACACCGGACACCTTGCTCGACTGGTCCATCGTGATCGCCCCGATCTGGTCCAGACGCCGGACCACTGGTGACCCTAGCGTGACGACATGCCCACCTCGAGCCCCGAACCGGAACCGCCCACCGACGGCCCTTCGCTCCGCGTCCGCCGCCTGCGCGACCGCCAGACCGACGACCCCGCCGTCCTGCACGCGATCCTCGCCGAGGCGCACCTGGCCCACGTCGGCATCGTCCGCGGTGGCCAGCCCGTCGTCCTGCCGTTCCTCTGCGCCGTCGGGGACCTCGGCGACGGCCCCGTCCTGCTGCTGCACGGCTCGACCGGTGGTGGGCTGTTCCTCGACGCCGGGGCCGAGGGCGTCCCGGTCGCCGCCACCATCACCCACCTGGACGGTCTCGTCTTCGCACGCTCCACCAACGACAGCTCGGCGAACTACCGCAGCGCGATGGTCGCCGGCCGCGCCACCGTGGTGCCGACCGACCTGCGCACCGAAGCCCTCTGGCAGGTGGCCGACCACCTCATGCCGGGCCGCCGGGCCGAGGTGCGCGATATGACCGCGAAGGAGGTCCGCGCCACCCAGGTCCTCCAGCTGCCCCTCGACCGCGCGAGCGTCAAGGTCCGAGCCCACGGTGTCGGCGAGGACCCGGCGGACGGTGAGGACCACACCGTCTGGGCGGGCGTGCTGCCGCTCGCGGTCCGCGCCGGGGTCCCGATCCCGGGGGACATCTCGGGGGACAGCCCGGTGGACGCCTCGGTCGTCGCGCTGTCGGCTCGCCTCGACCGCCTGGCGGCCGACCGGGAGGCCCGGATCGCCGCCGTCATGCGGGTCACGCCGGTCTGAGCCCGGGGCCACCGCCGCGGGCCGGCTCCGGAACGCCCGTGCGCGCCGTCGGAGAGGCCTGCGAGCGGTGCTCGTTCCTGTGACCAGCCGCAGGAACACTCCGGCGCTGCCCAGCCGCAGGCACCGTCGTGACCAATACGTTACTTTCCGGACCGCCGAGTGGTCCCGACCCGGAAGGACCCATGGGACGCCACACCCTGCCTGCAGCAGCCGACGACCGTCAGCCCGCGCGAACGCACACGCACCCCGCGGTCGAAACCGCGCCGCTGACGCCGGACACGCAGCAGTCCCGTCCCCGTGGTCGCCGCTCGGCCCTCGGCCCCGCGGCCGCCCGCTCCACCTTCGTCGAGCACCCGAAGCCGACCCGGACCGTGCGGATGCAGCCGCGTCCCGCCCCCGTCGCGTCGTCGGCCGGCAGCGCGGTGCTGAGCCGGACCGCCACCCTGCGTGCCGAGCGCGCCGTTGACCCGCGGCACATCCGCCGTTCCGCCAACGCGAAGCGCGCGGCGATCCTGCTCGCCCCCGCGATCGCGGTGACCTCGAGCCTGACGCTCGCCCTGCCCGCGAACGCCGACACCCTGCCCGCGGACACCCGCTCCGGCACGACCACGGCGCAGGACGCCCAGACCTTCACGGTGGCGCACGACGTCCAGGTCCCCGTGGTCTCCACCGACGGCATGACCACCACGACGACGATCGTGTCCTACCCGACGCTCGACCTCCGCTTCGGGGTGACGACCGCGCAGGCACAGTCCGCGTTGTCCGCCGCACTCTCGGCCGGGGGCGACCGGGCCACGATCGTGCAGACCGCCCTGCAGTACATGGGGGACCCGTACGTCGAGGGCGGCGCGAGCCACGAGGGCATCGACTGCTCCGGGCTCACGATGGTCGCCTACCAGGCGGTGGGGATCCAGCTCGTGCACTACGTGCCGACGCAGGACGCCGTCGCCACCACGATCCCCGAGTCCGAGGCACTGCCGGGCGACCTCGTCGTGTACGACGACGAGGACCACGTCGGCCTGTACCTCGGCCAGGGGCTGGTCCTGCAGGCACCGCACCCGGGCGAGGTCGTCGACATCGTCCCGATGTACTCGGCGGCGCACCACTTCGCGCGCGTCCTGCCCGCCGGCAGCTGACCCGACCAGCCGTGGGGCGGCCGTGGTGGTGACCAGCAGGACCACCCGGACGGGGCGTCCCCACCGATCACGGGCCTCCCGTATCCTGGAGTGATGGCTTCCGACACCCGCACCCCGTTCGAACAGCAGCAGTCTGCTCGACCGCAGGTGCGCCCGCGCACCGAGGGCTGGAAGCAGGCCACCGACACCGACGGTCGCCCGCTGCTGCAGTTCGCGTCCCCGAAGCGTGGCAAGCCGCCCGTGCACCTGGCCGACCTGACGGCCGAGGAACGCGAGGCCCGCGTGAAGGAACTCGGCCTGCCCGGGTTCCGCGCCAAGCAGCTCGCGACCCACTACTTCCAGCACTACACGTCCGACCCGGCCAAGATGACCGACCTGCCCGCCGCCCAGCGGGAGCAGCTCGTCGCCGGGATGCTGCCGCCGCTCCTCACCGAGACCCGGCGGCTGGCGACGGACAACGGCGACACGATCAAGTTCCTCTGGAAGCTGCACGACGGCGCCCTGGTCGAGTCGGTCCTCATGCGCTACCCGGGCCGCATCACCCTGTGCGTCTCGTCCCAGGCCGGGTGCGGCATGAACTGCCCGTTCTGCGCCACCGGCCAGGCGGGGCTGACCCGCAACATGTCCACCGCCGAGATCATCGAGCAGATCGTCCGGGCAAACGCCGCGATCGCTGCCGGTGAGCTCGGGGGCGATCCCCGCAAGGGCGGCCACGACCGCGTCGACGCCGAACGCGTGACGAACATCGTGTTCATGGGCATGGGGGAGCCGCTCGCGAACTACAAGCGGGTGATGGACGCTGTGCGGTTGATGGTCGCACCGCAGCCGAACGGTCTCGGCATGAGTGCCCGCGGCATCACGGTGTCGACCGTCGGCCTGGTGCCGGCGATGATCAAGCTCGCGGACGAAGGGATCCCGCTCACCTTCGCGCTGTCCCTGCACGCACCCGACGACGAGCTCCGCGACGAGCTCATCCCGGTGAACTCGCGCTGGAAGGCCGACGAAGCGATCGACGCCGCCCACAACTACTACGTGAAGACGGGCCGTCGTGTCTCGATCGAGTACGCGCTCATCAAGGACATGAACGACCACGCCTGGCGAGCCGACCTGCTCGCCGAGAAGCTCAACAAGCGCGGCAAGGGCTGGGTGCACGTCAACCCGATCCCGCTCAACCCGACGCCGGGCTCCGTGTGGACCTCGTCCGAGGTGCACGTGCAGGACGAGTTCGTCCGCCGACTCAACGCCGCCGGCATCCCGACGACCCTGCGCGACACCCGCGGCAAGGAGATCGACGGGGCGTGCGGGCAGTTGGCAGCGGCCGAGTAGGTCGGTCCGGTTCGTTCAGTCGGGAGGCACGGTGCGGGTTCGCACCGTGCCTTCCGTCGTTCCCGGGGTCGCGCTCACACCGTCGATCCCCGGAAACCCGGGGGACACGTGCCGTTCACCCGACTGCGACACGCCCGGGAGGGACGACGGTTGGCAGGGCCCCCGGGGCGTGTGTAGAGTAATCACTCGTTGCCGCTGAGGCGGAGAACGGAACGGCCGAGACGATCACCGGGTTGAACACCTGGAGATGCAGTCCGGACGGGGTCCCGCTCAGGCAACCAACTCCTCGGAACCACGACCTTTGGTTGTGCGCCCGGGATGTTGTACAAGACGAATGCCTCTCTGGCGGAACCTGTGATGGGTCGAGCGGGGAGTGCGTCTGGTCCTTGAGAACTCAACAGCGTGCACATTGTCAATGCCAATTTATTGATTGACCTCGTGCCTGGTCGGCTTGCTGACTGGGTCATGAAGCAATTCCTTTTGGATTGAAGATTGTCAGTAGACAGTCAACAGTCAGAATCAACTCGGTCTGATGCCTTCGGGTGTTGGGTCTGTATTTTTTTACGGAGAGTTTGATCCTGGCTCAGGACGAACGCTGGCGGCGTGCTTAACACATGCAAGTCGAACGATGATGCCCAGCTTGCTGGGTGGATTAGTGGCGAACGGGTGAGTAACACGTGAGTAACCTGCCCCTGACTCTGGGATAAGCGTTGGAAACGACGTCTAATACTGGATATGATCACTGGCCGCATGGTCTGGTGGTGGAAAGATTTTTTGGTTGGGGATGGACTCGCGGCCTATCAGCTTGTTGGTGAGGTAATGGCTCACCAAGGCGACGACGGGTAGCCGGCCTGAGAGGGTGACCGGCCACACTGGGACTGAGACACGGCCCAGACTCCTACGGGAGGCAGCAGTGGGGAATATTGCACAATGGGCGAAAGCCTGATGCAGCAACGCCGCGTGAGGGATGACGGCCTTCGGGTTGTAAACCTCTTTTAGTAGGGAAGAAGCGAAAGTGACGGTACCTGCAGAAAAAGCACCGGCTAACTACGTGCCAGCAGCCGCGGTAATACGTAGGGTGCAAGCGTTGTCCGGAATTATTGGGCGTAAAGAGCTCGTAGGCGGTTTGTCGCGTCTGCTGTGAAATCCCGAGGCTCAACCTCGGGCTTGCAGTGGGTACGGGCAGACTAGAGTGCGGTAGGGGAGATTGGAATTCCTGGTGTAGCGGTGGAATGCGCAGATATCAGGAGGAACACCGATGGCGAAGGCAGATCTCTGGGCCGTAACTGACGCTGAGGAGCGAAAGCATGGGGAGCGAACAGGATTAGATACCCTGGTAGTCCATGCCGTAAACGTTGGGCGCTAGATGTAGGGACCTTTCCACGGTTTCTGTGTCGTAGCTAACGCATTAAGCGCCCCGCCTGGGGAGTACGGCCGCAAGGCTAAAACTCAAAGGAATTGACGGGGGCCCGCACAAGCGGCGGAGCATGCGGATTAATTCGATGCAACGCGAAGAACCTTACCAAGGCTTGACATACACCGGAAACGGCCAGAGATGGTCGCCCCCTTGTGGTCGGTGTACAGGTGGTGCATGGTTGTCGTCAGCTCGTGTCGTGAGATGTTGGGTTAAGTCCCGCAACGAGCGCAACCCTCGTTCTATGTTGCCAGCGGGTTATGCCGGGGACTCATAGGAGACTGCCGGGGTCAACTCGGAGGAAGGTGGGGATGACGTCAAATCATCATGCCCCTTATGTCTTGGGCTTCACGCATGCTACAATGGCCGGTACAAAGGGCTGCGATACCGTAAGGTGGAGCGAATCCCAAAAAGCCGGTCTCAGTTCGGATTGAGGTCTGCAACTCGACCTCATGAAGTCGGAGTCGCTAGTAATCGCAGATCAGCAACGCTGCGGTGAATACGTTCCCGGGCCTTGTACACACCGCCCGTCAAGTCATGAAAGTCGGTAACACCCGAAGCCGGTGGCCTAACCCTTGTGGAAGGAGCCGTCGAAGGTGGGATCGGTGATTAGGACTAAGTCGTAACAAGGTAGCCGTACCGGAAGGTGCGGCTGGATCACCTCCTTTCTAAGGAGCATCTGGCCTCGTGTTGTCCCTTATCGGGGCACGCATGGTCCAGGCGCCTGATTCGGACCGAACGTGTCCGACGGGTAGCTCATGGGTGGAACATTGACAGTGCAGTTGGGAGTGATGCTTCCGACCTCAGTACGCTCTGCTTGCAGGGTTGGGACGGGTCGGGGTGGAGCTGCTGGCTGGTGCACGTTGTTGGGTCCTGAGGGACCAGGCTTCCTGTCGTCACGTGAGTGGTGGTGGGGGTTGGGCCTACGGGTCCTTCGTCGGGCCAGGGTGAACCTACTGTTGTGGTGGGGGAGTGCTGGTGCCGATCGTATGTTGAGAACTACACAGTGGACGCGAGCATCTTTGATTCGCGTCATCCATGATCAGCCTTCGGGTTGTTGATTGGTGACGTTGGATCGCAATTTTAATCTTTGTGGTCAAGTTTCTAAGAGCAAACGGTGGATGCCTTGGCATCTGGAGCCGATGAAGGACGTAGAAATCTGCGATAAGCCTCGGGGAGCTGATAATCGAGCCTCGATCCGAGGATTTCCGAATGGGGAAACCCCGCCAGGCGTTTTGCGACCTGGTGACTCCCGCCTGAATATATAGGGCGGGTAGAGGGAACGTGGGGAAGTGAAACATCTCAGTACCCACAGGAAGAGAAAACAACATGTGATTCCGTGAGTAGTGGCGAGCGAAAGCGGATGAGGCTAAACCGATCATGTGTGATAGCCGGCGGGCGTTGCATGGTCGGGGTTGTGGGACACGTCACTCAGTTCTGCCGGACTGGGACGGTTACAGCGCATCATAGTCGAACCGGTTTGAAAGCCGGGCCGTAGTGGGTGCCAGCCCCGTAGACGAAATGGTGTTATGGCCGGATGTGTATCCCAAGTAGCACGGGGCCCGAGAAATCCCGTGTGAATCTGTCAGGACCACCTGATAAGCCTAAATACTCCCAGATGACCGATAGCGGACAAGTACCGTGAGGGAAAGGTGAAAAGTACCCCGGGAGGGGAGTGAAATAGTACCTGAAACCGTTTGCTTACAAACCGTCGGAGCCTCCTTAGTAGGGGTGACGGCGTGCCTTTTGAAGAATGAGCCTGCGAGTTAGTGATATGTGGCGAGGTTAACCCGTGAGGGGCAGCCGTAGCGAAAGCGAGTCTGAATAGGGCGTTTGAGTCGCATGTTCTAGACCCGAAGCGAAGTGATCTATCCATGGCCAGGTTGAAGCGACGGTAAGACGTCGTGGAGGACCGAACCCACTTCAGTTGAAAATGGAGGGGATGAGCTGTGGATAGGGGTGAAAGGCCAATCAAACTTCGTGATAGCTGGTTCTCTCCGAAATGCATTTAGGTGCAGCGTTGCGTGTTTCTCGCCGGAGGTAGAGCTACTGGATGGCCGATGGGCCTCAACAGGTTACTGACGTCAGCCAAACTCCGAATGCCGGTGAGTGAGAGCGCAGCAGTGAGACGGTGGGGGATAAGCTTCATCGTCGAGAGGGAAACAACCCAGACTACCAACTAAGGTCCCTAAGCGTGTGCTAAGTGGGAAAGGATGTGGAGTTGCACAGACAACCAGGAGGTTGGCTTAGAAGCAGCCACCCTTGAAAGAGTGCGTAATAGCTCACTGGTCAAGTGATTCCGCGCCGACAATGTAACGGGGCTCAAGCACACCACCGAAGTTGTAGATTTCGCACTATAGACAAGCCTTCGTGGTTCAGTCGTGCGGAGTGGTAGGAGAGCGTCGTGTGGCGAGTGAAGCGGCGGAGTGATCCAGCCGTGGACGCTACACGAGTGAGAATGCAGGCATGAGTAGCGAAAGACGGGTGAGAAACCCGTCCTCCGAAAGACCAAGGGTTCCAGGGCCAGGTTAATCCGCCCTGGGTAAGTCGGGACCTAAGGCGAGGCCGACAGGCGTAGTCGATGGACAACGGGTTGATATTCCCGTACCGGCGAACAACCGCCCAAGCTAATCCAGTGGTGCTAAGAGTCCTAACCCGGTACAACCGGATCCCTTCGGGGTGATGGTGGCCGGTCTAACGCTCGACCCCATGCTGGTGCGGTTAGCGTATGAACAGGTGTGACGCAGGAAGGTAGCTGAGCCAGGCGATGGTATCCGTAAGGTGAACCTGGTGTAAGGATGTAGGGCTGACGATAGGCAAATCCGTCGTCTGTGTGCCTGAGATCCGACGCGTACCCGTAAGGGGAAATCAGTGATCCTATGCTGCCGAGAAAAGCATCGACGCGAGGTTGCAGCCGCCCGTACCCGAAACCGACTCAGGTGGTCAGGTAGAGAATACCAAGGAGATCGAGAGAATCGTGGTTAAGGAACTCGGCAAAATGCCCCCGTAACTTCGGGAGAAGGGGGGCCGGACACGTGACCGGATTTACTCCGTGAGCGTTGAAGGCCGCAGAGACCAGTGGGAAGCGACTGTTTACTAAAAACACAGGTCCGTGCGAAGTCGCAAGACGATGTATACGGACTGACGCCTGCCCGGTGCTGGAAGGTTAAGAGGAAGGGTTAGCCTTTGGGCGAAGCTCTGAATTTAAGCCCCAGTAAACGGCGGTGGTAACTATAACCATCCTAAGGTAGCGAAATTCCTTGTCGGGTAAGTTCCGACCTGCACGAATGGCGTAACGACTTCCCAGCTGTCTCAACCGCGAACTCGGCGAAATTGCACTACGAGTAAAGATGCTCGTTACGCGCAGCAGGACGGAAAGACCCCGTGACCTTTACTACAGTTTGGTATTGGTGTTCGGAGTGGCTTGTGTAGGATAGGTGGGAGACTGTGAAGCGGGCACGCTAGTGTTCGTGGAGTCATTGTTGAAATACCACTCTGGTCACTTTGGATGTCTAACGTAGGACCCTGATCGGGTTCATGGACAGTGCCTGATGGGTAGTTTAACTGGGGCGGTTGCCTCCCAAAGAGTAACGGAGGCGCCCAAAGGTTCCCTCAACCTGGTTGGCAATCAGGTGGCGAGTGTAAGTGCACAAGGGAGCTTGACTGTGAGACTGACAGGTCGAGCAGGGACGAAAGTCGGGACTAGTGATCCGGCAGTGGCTTGTGGAAGCGCTGTCGCTCAACGGATAAAAGGTACCTCGGGGATAACAGGCTGATCTTGCCCAAGAGTCCATATCGACGGCATGGTTTGGCACCTCGATGTCGGCTCGTCGCATCCTGGGGCTGGAGTAGGTCCCAAGGGTTGGGCTGTTCGCCCATTAAAGCGGTACGCGAGCTGGGTTTAGAACGTCGTGAGACAGTTCGGTCCCTATCCGCTGCGCGCGTTGGAAATTTGAGAAGATCTATCCCTAGTACGAGAGGACCGGGATGGACGAACCTCTGGTGTGTCAGTTGTTCTGCCAAGGGCACCGCTGATTAGCTACGTTCGGACCGGATAACCGCTGAAAGCATCTAAGCGGGAAGCCGTCTTCGAGATGAGATTTCCATGCACCTTGAGTGTGAGAGGCTCCCAGCAGACTACTGGGTTGATAGGCCGGATGTGGAAGCGGGGACTAACGACCCGTGGAGCTGACCGGTACTAATAAGCCGAAGACTTGATAACACACTGATTTCCGTGCACTTGTTGCACGGGCTCGCGTCCACTTTGTGGTTCCCGACAGACGATCGGGAATCGAAACTGAATACACCGCTCTGCCCTCTTCACCGGGGGCAGCAGTCGGGACAGCTTTGAGACCAAGTATGATCTGGTCGAGAGTGTTCCGGTGGTCATAGCGAGAGGGAAACGCCCGGTCACATTCCGAACCCGGAAGCTAAGCCTCTCAGCGCCGATGGTACTGCAAGGGGGACCTTGTGGGAGAGTAGGACGCCGCCGGACTTAACGTAGAAGAACCAGGGAACCCCTGACCATTCGTGGTCAGGGGTTTTCTGCGTTTGCGGCCCGTTCTGGGTCCTTGTCGACGGGGCCCGGTCAGGCCGTAGGATCAGCCGACGACGGAGGAACGATGACCGAAGCCTGGCCGGCCCTGCCCGACGGCTCCCGACTGGCGCTGCGGGAGATCCTCATCCACGGGGTGCTCTCCCGGGCCGAGATCGCTCGGTCACTCGGGCTCTCACGGGCGAGCCTCACGCGGGCGATGCGGATCCTCGTGGCACATCGGCTCGTGGTCGAGGTCGGCACTGATGTGCGTGGTGCCACCGGCCGCCCGTCGGAGCTCCTGCAGGTGAGCAGCGGGCAGTGGGAGTTCCTCGGCATCAAGCTCACGAAGGACCGCCTGTACGCCGCGGTCACGGACCTGGGTGGACGGGTCCTGGCCCTGCACGAAGAAGGCATCGACGACACCGCTGCCGAGTCGCTCGCGGAGCAGATCACGGCGGTGCTCGGCCGACTCCGTGCTGCGCATCCGGCCATCTGCGCGATCGGCGTCTCGCTGCCCGGCGACGTCATGGTCCGCGCGGGGGAGTCCGTCGTCGCAGCGTCGGTGTTCCTCGGGTGGCACGAGGTCCCGTTCGCCCGGATGCTCGAGGAGCGGACGGGGATCGCCACGTTCACGGCGAACGACGTCCACGCGCTCACGGCGAAGGAGCACTGGTTCGGTGCCGGCGCCGGTCGTGGGTCGATGGTGCTCGTGACGGTGGGTGAGGGGCTGGGCCTCGGGCTCATCGCGAACGGGCAGGTCTCCACCGGTGAGCACGGGCGACTGGGGCGCATCGGGCACCTGCCCGTCCTCGGGGGCGGTCCGGACTGTGGCCTCGGTCACGCCGGGTGTGCCTCGAGCTACCTGCCCAGCCCGGTCATCGTGCGGAACGCCGGCCACGAGGGGAAGACCTACGACCAGGTGGTCGAGCTCGCCCGGGACGGCGACGAGGCAGCCCTCGCGGCGTTCGAGGACGCCGGCCGCGCCCTCGGGGTCCTGCTCGCCACCGCGGTGCACATCGCCGACCCCGCAGCGATCGTGCTGACGGGCGACGGGCTGCCCGTGTACGACCTGGCGCGGGCGACCGTCGACGAGTCGATGCGGGCCGCACTGGCGCCGTACACCGAGCCGGTCACGGTGGAGGTACAGCCGTTCGAGTTCTCGGAGTGGGCACGCGCCGGGGCGGTCCTCGCCATCCGTCGGCTGCTGGGGGAGTGAGCGGTCGAGGGATCAGGCCGAGGTCTCGACGCGTTAGTTACACACGTTGACAAACGCGGACGCAGACGGGAGGCTTGAGCGGTCCACACCATCGAAGGAGATGCCGTGACCGCTGCCCCCACCGTTCCGTGGCCGTCCGACGGCCTGTCGTTCGGCGGCGACTACAGCCCCGAACAGTGGCCCCGGGAGACCTGGCTCGAGGACGTCCGACTGATGCGCGAGGCCGGGGTGAACCTGGTCACCGTCGGGGTGTTCTCGTGGGCGCTGCTCGAGCGGTCGCCGGGGGACTTCACGTGGGAGTGGCTCGACGACGTGCTCGCGCTGCTGCACGAGCACGGCATCGCGGTGGACCTCGCGACGCCGACCGCTGCACCACCGAACTGGCTGCTGACCGCGCACCCGGAGATCCTGCCCGTGGACGCCACGGAGCGGCGGGAACGACCGGGTGGGCGACTCGGGTGGTGCCCGGCCTCCGAGCTGTTCCGGGAACACGCGCTCCGCATGGTCGACGCGCTGGCCGAGCGGTACGGCCGGCACCCGGCGGTGCGGCTCTGGCACGTGAGCAACGAGCTCGGCGGCGGCAACGGCCGGTGCTACTGCGAGGAGTCGGCAGCGGACTTCCGGCACTGGCTCGTCGCGAAGTACGGCGACGTCGAGGCCGCGAACGACGCGTGGGGCACGGCGTTCTGGGGGCACACCTACACGTCGTTCGACGAGGTCTCGCCGCCGCGCGGTGTGGGCGGGGCACCGAACCCCGGGCTCGCGCTGGACTTCGAGCGGTACTCGTCCGATGCCCTGCTCCGCCAGTACGACGCCGAGAAGGCCGTCATCGAGCAGCACTCGGACGTGCCGGTGACGACGAACTTCATGGTGGGCGCCGGGTCGCAGGTCGTCGACTACGCCGGGTGGGCGAAGCACGTGGCGATCGTCGCGAACGACCACTACACGCTCGTCGACGACGCCCGCCGCGAGCAGGACCTCGCGCTGGCCGGTGACCGGATGCGCGGGATGTCGGCTGACCGCCGTCCCTGGCTGCTCATGGAGCACTCGACGGGCGGCCCGAGCTGGCAGCAGCGCAACCGCGCCAAGGAACCCGCGGAGCTCGTCCGGAACGCCCTGGCGCACGTCGCGCACGGGTCCGACGGGGCGCTGTTCTTCCAGTGGCGGGCCTCCACCGCGGGTGCGGAGCAGTTCCACTCGGCGATGCTCCCGCACGCCGGCACCCGCACACGCATCTGGCGCGAGGTACTCGCCCTCGGCCGGGCGCTGCAGGACCTCGCACCCGTGCAGGGCACCCGAGTCGAGCCTGCCCGGGTCGCGATCGTCGTGGACGAGGCCTCCGGGTGGGCCGTGCAGTCGGGGCTCAAGCCGCACCGGGGCCTGCGCTACGGCCGGGAGCTCCGCGCCTGGCACCGCGCGTTCCACGACCGGCAGGTGCTGACGGACGTGGTCCCCACCGACGCCGACCTGGACGGCTACGACGTGGTCGTCGTGCCGACGATGCTCATCGTCCACGACGCGACCGCCGCGCGGTTGTCCGCCGTGGTGGACCGCGGCGCCACCCTGATCGTCACGTACCTGTCCGGCGTCGCCGACGAGACCGCGCGCATCCGCACCGGGGGCTACCCGGGAGCGTTCCGCCAGGTGCTCGGCGCCTGGAGCGAGGAGTTCACCCCGCTGCAGCGCGACGAACGCTGGACGCTCGACGACGGCGAGGTCGTCACCGACTGGGCCGAAGCGGTCGTGCTCGAGGACGCCGAGTCCGTGCTCCGGTACACCGACGGCCCGCTCGCGGGCCGGCCCGCCGTCACGCGCCGCGCCGTCGGCGGCGGCGCCTGGTACGTGTCCGCGATGCTCGCGGACGACAGCATCCAACGGCTCGTGGACGGGGTGATCGCGGAGCGGGGGATCCTGCGGACGGTCACCGGGCCTCCCGGCCTGGAGGCGGTGCGTCGCGTCGGCGACGACGGTTCCGCCTTCCTGTTCCTCGTCAACCACCGTGCTGACGACGTCACGGTCGCCGCGTCCGGGACGGACCTGCTCGACGGGTCCGGCCACGGGCCGGACACCGTCGTACCGGCCGGGCGCGTCCGTGTGCTGCGCGAGGAGCGGGTGTCGTGACCGTCGTGGAGCGCGAGCCGACAGCCGTCGGTGCAGGCGATCGACGGGTGCACGTGCTGCGATCGGCCGGGGTGTCGCTGGTGCTGGCCTCCGCGGCGGACGGGCTGCCCGAGGTGCTGCACTGGGGTCGGGACGTCGGGCCCGTCGCGCCGGACGACACGGCCGACCTGCTGCTCGCACTCGGCCGGCCGCTCGGACCGAGTGCGCTCGACGCGCGGTGGCCGCTCACGGTGCTGCCGACCGAGCGCGACGGGTGGGAGGGGCGACCGGGGATCGCCGGGCACGTGGACGGGATGCCGCTCGTGCCGCTGTGGCGTGACGTCGCCACGGCTGTCGTCTCCGTCGCGGACGAACAGCGGATCGTCGTGACCGCGGAGTCGGACTCGGTGGCGCTCCGGAGCGAGTTCGCGCTCGACACCGCCGGGGTGCTGCGGGTGCGGCACACGGTGACGAACACGCACGCCGGACCCGTGCACGTGCAGGCGCTCGAGGCGACGCTGCCGGTGGCGGAGCGGATCACCGAGGTGCTCGACCTGGGCGGACGGTGGACCCGTGAGCGCACACCGCAGCGCCGGGCAGCGACCGCCGGGAGCCACGCGCGCGAGAGCCGTCGCGGGCGGACCGGCCACGACTCGCCGACGTTGCTCGTGCTCGGGACGCCCGGGTTCTCGGATGCCGAGGGCGAGCTGTGGGCGGTGCACCTGGCCTGGAGCGCCGACTCCGTGTACCGGTACGACCAGCTCGCCGAGGCGCGACCGCTGCTCGGTGCCGGCGAACTGCTGCGCGCCGGCGAGGTCGTGCTCGGCGAGGGGGAGTCGTTCACCGCCCCCGACGCCGTGTTCGTGTGGAGCGACACCGGGATCGACGGGCTGTCCGACCGCCTGCACGACTCGTTGCGCAGCCGTCCGGGGCACCCGCGACGACCCCGACCCGTGGTGCTGAACACGTGGGAGGCCGTCTACTACCGGCAGGAGCTCGAGCCCCTGGTGGCACTGGCGGAGACGGCGGCGGACATCGGCGTCGAGCGGTTCGTGCTCGACGACGGGTGGTTCCTCGGCCGGCGGTCGGACTCGACCTCGCTCGGGGACTGGCGCGTCGACCCGACGGTGTGGCCGGACGGGCTGGCACCGCTCGTCGACCGGGTGCGTGCGCTCGGCATGGAGTTCGGCCTGTGGTTCGAGCCCGAGATGGTCAGCCCGGTGTCCGAGCTGGCGGAGGCCCACCCCGAGTGGATGCTGCAGCGCCCTGAGGACGACGTCCGCACGTGGCGGAACCAGTACGTGCTCGACATGGCGAACCCGCTGGCCCGGCTCCACGTGCTGGAGAGCATGTCCCGCGTGATCGGTGCGCACCACGTCGACTTCGTGAAGTGGGACCAGAACCGGGACATCGTGCACGCGGTGCACGCGGGTCGCGCCGGCATCGACGCGCACACCCGCGGCGTGTACGCGTTGATGGACGAGCTGCGTGCGCGGCACCCGTGGCTCGAGATCGAGGCGTGCGCGAGCGGCGGTGCCCGGATCGACCTCGGCGTGCTCGAGCGGACCGACCGGGTGTGGCCGTCGGACTCGAACGACGCCTTCGAGCGACTGCCGATCCAGCGCTGGACCGAGGCGCTGCTGCCACTGGAGCTGATCGGCTCCCACGTCGGGCCGGAGATCTCGCACACGACGGGACGGCACCTCGACCTGGACTTCCGGATGGCGGTGTCGCTGTTCGGCTCGGCCGGCATCGAGACCGACATCACGAAGCTGTCACCCGAGGAGCTCGACCGGCTCCGGGCCTGGACGGCGCTGTACCGACGGGAGCGCGGGCTGCTGCACTCCGGGCTGCTGCGGCACCTGGACCTCGGGGACCCGGGGACGGTGGCGACGTCGGTCGTGGCCACCGACCGTTCGCGGGCGCTGGTGCGGGTGGCGCGGACGGAGACGGGGCCGAGGTCGTTGCCGGTGCCGCTCCGGGTGCGCGGACTCGACCGGTCGCGGCGATACCGGCTCGCCCCGGTGGCCGGGCTCGCCGTGCCGCACGGGCTCGACATGGTGCCGCCGGAGTGGCTCGTGCGCGGGCACCTGGAACTGACCGGCGCCGTGTTCGAGGACGTCGGCGCACGGCTCCCGCTGCTCGCCCCCGCGACCGCGATCGTGCTGGAGCTCCGCGCGCTCGACTGAGCACGTTCGACCGACGGTTCCGGTTCGCGAACCCGGGGGATCGTGAACCGGAACCGTCAGCGGCGCGAGGGAACGTCGCCGTCCCCCGAGGGCACCCCGGTCAGGGCAGGAGCGAACCCGCGTGGCGGAGGACGAGCGGGTGGACGAGCTCCTGTGCAGCGATGCCCGGCGCACCCGTCACCGTGAAGGTCACCGACTCGCCGGGGAGCAGGGACACCAACCCGTCGTCGACGCGGGCGGCCGCATCCACGCGATCGGGGAACAGCGAGACGTCGCGCGCGTACGCCGTCGCCGTCGCGGTGACCGTCGCGCCGTCGTCCGTCGCCGACACGACCGTCGACAGGGGCGAGGGCTCGAGCGCCTGGTCGACGACCTCGGCGAAGTCGTGCACCGTGCGGGTGCCGGCGCCCGTGACGACGAGGACCTCGGAACCGGGGTCGCCCGGTACCGCGAGCGACGTCGGCAGCTGCACCCGGGCGGCATCGGCGGGGTCGGCCGCGAGCGTGAACGACGACGACTCGAGCACGGTGCCGTCGAAGGCGACGCGGGAGACCGTGACCTCGTCGGTGACCGACGCCCCGGACGCGTTGACGAGGACGACGTCGAGCCCACCCTGGCCACCGGACGACGGCTGCACGGTGAGCAGCACGGGCTGGTAGGCCTGCCGGACGGCGTACCAGACGGGCTTCCGGATGCCGGCGTGGTCGACCAAGGCCCAGGACACCACGGGCCAGTCGTCGTTGAGCTGCCAGACGACCATGCCGGTGTTGTCGGGCGTGCGGGAGCGGAACCACTCCATGCCGAAGCGGATCGCGTGCGCCTGGTTGAGCTGCGCGGCGAAGTGCCAGTCCTCGATGCTCTTCGGCGACGGCAGGTGCCCGCGCATGCCGTCGGCGAGCTTCCGGTTGCCCTGGTCGGCCTTCTGGTGCACGAGCATCTCGTGGCCGTCCGGGTCGAGGGGCTCGTCGTGCACCACCGCGGTCAGGGTCGACCACGCCGGCGGGCCCTGGAACCCGAACTCGGCCACGAACCGCGGCTCCCAGTCGGCGTAGGCGCGGTAGTCGAGCCGGTTCCAGACGTCCCAGATGTGCACGCTGCCGTTCCGCTGGTCGTTCGGCGTCAGGTACTCGTCGAACGAGAACGGACTGCCCGGCGTGTACGGCCGGGTCGGGTCCAGCTCGGCGACGACCGACGGCAGCAGGGAACGGTAGTAGCCGTTGCCCCAGGTCCGGCCGACGAGCGACGGCCGCCAGCCCCACTCGGCGTAGGCGACGAGGTTCTCGTTGTTGCCGTTCCACACCACGAGTGACGGGTGCGGGCTGAGGCGGGTGACGGCCTCGCGGACCTCGGGCTCGACCTCGTCGGCGAGCCAGGGCTCCTCGGCGTAGGCGGCACAGGCGAACAGGAAGTCCTGCCACACCAGGACGCCGAGCTCGTCGCACCGGTCGTACAGGTCGTCGGACTCGTAGATGCCGCCGCCCCAGATGCGGAGCAGGTTCATGTTCGCGTCGATCGCGTCCTGGATCCGGTCCGCGTACCGCTCGGGTGTCATCTCGGTCAGGTAGGCGTGGTCGGGGATCCAGTTCGCCCCGCGCACCATGACCGGACGGCCGTTGACGCGGAGCAGGAACGGTGCCCCGCCTGCGTCGGCAGCGGTGTCGAGCGTGACGGTGCGGAAGCCCACGCGGCCGGTCCAGACGTCGTCGCCGACCTCGACCCGGACGTCGTACAGCGGCTGGTCGCCCTCGCCGCGGGGCCACCAGACGGCGACGTCGGGGACCTCGAGGCGGACGGTCGCGGCGCCGTCGAGGACGGGGCGCGCGCCGACCACCCGGCCGGCGGTGTCGGAACCCGGGTGCCCTGCGGACGCGGGGTGCGGGGCCAGGGTGATCCGGGCCTCCAGGCCGCTGCCAGCGGAACCGTCCGCGGACGCGACGGGCGCGCTGCCGATCGCCTGCGAGAAGGAGCCGGTGGAACCGGCGTGCTCGACGTCGACGTGGGCCGTCAGCACCCCGGTGGTGCCGTCGAGGTCGACGAGCGGGCGGACGGCCGCGATGCGGACGCCGCTCCAGGACTCGATGCCGATCGACTTCCAGATGCCGCTGGTGGCGACGTCGACGCCCCAGTCCCACCCGAAGTTCGACGCGTTCTTGCGGAGCGCGTTGTAGGGGTGGTGGTTGACGTGGGGCAGCTCGCCGCCGTGCAGTGCGGACAGACGCTCGGCTGCGGGGACGGGCGCGTCGAACGTGACGACGAGCTCGTTCGTGCCCGGTCGGAGCAGGTGCCCGACGGCAAACCGGTACGAGCGGTGCTGGTTGGCGGTGGTCGCGACGACGATGCCGTTGAGCTCGATCGTGGCGAGGGTGTCGAGGCCCTCGGCGACGAGATCGTGGCGGGTCTCGTCCGGCGCGGTCCAGTCGAACGTGCGGCGGTAGCGCCAGACGGTGTTGCCGATCCACTGGGTGGCGGCCTCGCCGTCGCCGTCGAACGGGTCGGGGATCCGGCCGGCCCGCAGCAGGTCGGTGTGCACGCAGCCGGGGACCTGCGCCTCGACCGGTTCGCGGTGCTCCGCCGACTGCTCGGGCCCGGTCACCGCCTCGAGGGTCCACGTGCCGTCCAGGGTGGTCCGCTCCATTGCGTCTCCTCATCGTTACGGGGCCGTGACCCGACCCCTTGACCGCCTTAGTTTACGCGTGTAACAATCACGCTCACAACGTGGACCCTGCGACGACGCAGACCGAGAGGACAACGATGTTCAACCCAACCCGTTCACGGCTCGCCATCGGCGGCGCCGTTCTCCTCGCAGCCGGCCTCGCGCTCAGCGGCTGCAGCTCCAGCGGCACCGCCAGCACGAACGACGCCGCTGCCTCGACCCTGGTGGCGTACACCGGCCAGTCCGGCGACTACCAGATCAACTTCAACCCGTGGTCACCGTCCAACATCGGCGGCGTCGGCACGATCTACGAGTCGCTCTTCTTCATCACCAACGTCAACACGAAGGACCCGAAGCCGCTGCTCGGCAAGTCCTACGAGTGGAACGACGACGGCACGCAGCTCACCATCACGCTGCGCGACGGGGCCACCTGGAGCGACGGCGAACCCTTCACCTCGAAGGACGTCGTGTTCACGCTCGACATGCTCAAGAAGCAGAAGGCCCTGAACTCGATCGGCTACGACGGCACCGCGAAGGCCGACGGCGACGACAAGGTGGTCGTCTCGTTCGACAAGCCGTCGTTCGTGCTCGGCCCGAACCTGCTCGGCAAGACCTGGATCGTGCCCGAGCACCTGTGGAAGGACATCGACCCGACCACCGACGTCGTGCGCGAGCCCGTCGGTACCGGCCCGTACACGCTCGGCACCTTCAAGGCGCAGGCGTTCACCCTCGAGGCGAACAAGAAGTACTGGGACGGCGCCCCGGCCGTGAAGACCATCCGCTACCTGTCGCTCTCCGGCAACACCGCCGGTGCCGACGCACTGAAGCAGGGGTCGATCGACTGGCAGACCGGCCCGGTGCCGAACATGGACGACATCCCCGCCAACTACAACGGCTACGACGGCATCACCGTCGGCCAGAACCAGATGGCCCTGCTGACCTGCTCGAACACCGACCTGGGGTGCGCCGGCCCGCAGACCGACCCGGCCGTCCGCCACGCGATCGCCGACGCCATCAACCGCAAGCAGCTCAACTCGCTGGCGTTCGAGAACACCGCGAGCGAGATCTCGCCGACCTTCGCGCTCACCACGACGCAGAAGGACACCATCTCGAAGGACATCGAGCCGGCCGTGATGCCGGAGACCGCCGACACCGACGCGGCCGCCTCGACCCTCGAGGACGCCGGGTGGAAGAAGGGCTCCGACGGCATCTACGCCAAGGACGGCAAGAAGCTGTCCCTGACGGTCGAGGTCGTCACCGGGTGGACCGACTACATCACCGCGATCGACACGATGACGCAGCAGCTCAAGGCCGCGGGTATCGAGCTCAAGGCGCAGCAGTCGTCGTGGAACGAGTGGACCGACAAGAAGACCAAGGGCAACTTCGAGCTCGCGATCGACTCGCTCGGCCAGGGCCCGACGGCGAACCCGTACTACCTGTACAACAACTACTTCACGACGGCCAACACCGCGAAGGTCGGTGCAGCGGCCCCGATGAACATCTCGCGGTACAGCAACCCCGACGTCGACAAGGCCATCGCGAAGCTCGCCACGATCAACCCCGAGGACACCGCGGCGACCCAGCCCGAGCTCGACACGATCCAGGAGCACATCGTCGAGGACCTGCCCTACATCCCCGTGATGACCGGCGGTACGACGAGCGAGTTCCACGCGGCGAAGTTCACCGGCTGGCCGACGAAGGACGACCTGTACGCGTTCCCGGCGGTCTGGGCGAGCCCGGACAACGCCGAGATCTTCAAGGCGCTCAAGCCGGCGAAGGGCTGACACCGATGGGATCGCGACCGAGGGGCACTCGACGATGACCTACTTCCTGCGCAAGATCGGCTTCTACGTCGTCGCACTGTGGGCGGCCCTGACGCTGAACTTCATCATCCCCAGGCTCCTGCCCGGCAACCCGGTGGACATCCTGCTCGCCAAGCTCCAGCAGCGCGGCGGGCAGGTGACCCCGGCGACCCGGGAGGCGTACGAGCTGCTCCTCGGTGGCGATTCCTCGGAGCCGCTCATCTCCCAGTACGGCCACTACCTGGTCAACGTGTTCCGCGGTGACCTCGGCGTGTCCGTCAGCTACTTCCCGGCACCCGTCACCGAGGTGATCGGTAGTTCGCTGCCGTGGACCATCGCCCTGGTCGGCATCGCCACCATCGTGGCCGCGATCATCGGCGTCGGCCTCGGGGCCTTCGTCGGGTGGCGGCCCGGCACCTGGCTCGACTCGTTCGTGCCGGCCACCACCCTGCTCGCCGCGGTGCCGTACTTCTGGCTCGCGCTGATCCTGGTGTACTTCTTCGCCACCGGACTCCACCTGTTCCCGGCACAGGGCGGCTACGACGTCATCCTGACGCCCGGGTTCAACTGGGACTTCATCGTCTCGGCGGTGCAGTACGGGGTGCTGCCGGCGGTGACGATCGTGCTCGCGTCACTCGGCGGCTGGCTGCTCGGCATGCGCAACATGATGGTGTCGACGCTGTCCGAGGACTACATCACCACCGCGCAGGCGAAGGGCCTGTCCGACGGCAAGATCCTGCGGAACTACGCCGCCCGGAACGCCGTGCTGCCGTCCGTCGCCGGGTTCGCGATCTCCCTCGGGTTCATCGTGTCCGGTTCCGTCGTCACCGAGCAGGTGTTCTCGTACCCGGGCATCGGGTCGAAGCTGCTGTCCGCCGTGACGAACAACGACTACGCGCTCATGCAGGGCATCTTCCTGTTCATCACCCTGGCGGTCCTCGGCGCGAACCTCGTCGTCGACCTGCTGTACGGACTGATCGACCCGCGCACGCGGGCCCGGAGCTAGGGGAGGAGACGACCATGACCAACATCCAGCAGGAGACCGAGCCCACCATCGGCGCGCTGACCGAGGAGGCCGACAGCACCACGTCGATCGCCACCCGGCGCGCGTCGAAGGGCGGCATCCGCAGGTTCTTGCCCACCCTCACCCCGTGGCTCGTCACGGGCATCGCGCTCGTCGCCGGCGTCACGCTGTTCGGGGTGATCGGACCGCTGCTCGTCGGCGACCCGACCACCATCCGCGACACCGGGCTGCAGGGACCGAGCGGCTCGAACGTCCTCGGCACCACCCAGACCGGTCAGGACGTCCTGGCCCAGCTCGCCTTCGCCACCCGGGGCAGCCTGCAGATCGGGCTCATCGTCGGCGTCCTCGCCACGGTGCTGTCCGCGTTCTTCGGGATCCTCGGCGCCTACCTGGGCGGGATCATGGACGAGGCGTTCTCGCTGTTCTCGAACGTGTTCCTCGTCATCCCCGGCCTGCCGCTCGTCATCGTCATCTCCGGCCTGGTGCCGCGTGAGGCCCGCGGGCTCTGGACCATCGCGGTCGTCCTGGCGATCACGTCGTGGGCCGGGTCCGCGCGCGTGCTGCGGGCGCAGACGATGTCGATCCGCAACCGCGACTACGTGTCCGCCGCCCGGGTCGCCGGCGAACGGCCCTGGCGGGTCATCGCCGTCGAGATCCTGCCGAACCTGCTGCCGGTGCTCGCGTCGCAGTTCGTGTTCGCGGTGATCGCCGCGATCCTCGGGGAGGCGGGGCTGTCGTTCCTCGGGCTCGGGGCGTCGAACTCGTCGACGCTCGGCACCATGCTCTTCTACGCCCAGAACGGCTTCGCGCTGGCGAACGGCGCCTGGTGGTGGTTCGTGCCGCCGGGCCTGCTCATCGCCCTGCTCGGCATGGGCCTGTCCCTGGTGAACTTCTCGATCGACGAGGTCATCAACCCGCGACTCGCGAACGTGCGTGCCCAGCGACGGCGCGACCGTCGTGCGAAGCGAGCGGCCCGCTCGGGAGGCCCGGCCCGCGTCGCCACCGCCGGTCACGACACGAAGGGGGTCGCCCGATGAGCGCCACCGACACCGCACGACCGGTCACCTCCGACGTCACGGGCCACGGCCGTCGGCCGGCCGTGCTGACCATCGACCACCTCGACGTCGTCTACGAGACCGAGCACCCCGTGCACGCCGTCAAGGACGTCTCGCTCACCCTGGCGCCCGGCGAGATCCTCGGGCTCGCGGGGGAGTCGGGCTGCGGCAAGACGACCCTGGCGTACGCCATCACCCGGCTGCACCGGCCGCCGGCGAAGGTCACGTCGGGCAGCATCACGTTCCACGACCGCGACGGCACCGACGTCGACCTGCTCGGCCTGCCGCACGAGCAGCTCCGGGCCGTGCGGTGGTCGAAGCTGTCGATGGTGTTCCAGGGGGCGATGAACGCGCTCAACCCGGTCACCACGATCCGCGCCCAGCTCGACGACGCCCTGGTCGAACACCGGAAGGGCCTGCCACGCAAGGAACGTCGGGCAATCGCCGAGGACGCCCTGCGCCGCGTCGGCGTCGACCCGTCCCGCATCACCGCGTACCCGCACGAGCTGTCGGGCGGCATGCGGCAGCGCGTGATGATCGCGATGGCGATGCTGCTCGAACCGCAGATCATGATCATGGACGAGCCGACCACCGCGCTCGACGTCGTGGTGCAGCGGGAGATCCTGCGCGAGATCGTCCGACTGCGGGACGAGCTCGGGTTCGCCGTCGTGTTCATCACCCACGACCTGCCGCTGCTGCTCGAGATCAGCGACCGGATCGCGATCATGCTCCGCGGCGAGGTCGTCGAGTGCGACCGTGCCAGCGTGATCCAGCACGACCCGCAGCACCCGTACACGCGGAAGCTGCTGCAGTCGTTCCCGAGCCTGTCCGGAGCCCGCGGCGCGTTCATCCGCACCGGGGTCGAGGACGGCGCCGAACCCGAGACCGACACCCGGGCCGTCGTGGTCCAGGCAGCACAGGAGACGGACCGATGACCAGTGTGACCGTCAGCCACCTCGGCAAGGACTTCCACACCCGCAAGGGCCTGAAGCGCACCACCCTGCGGGCCGTCGACGACGTGTCGTTCGACCTGCTGCCCGGCCGGACCGTCGCGCTGGTGGGGGAGTCCGGCTCGGGCAAGTCCACCATCGCGCGGATGCTCGCCAAGCTCGAGACCAGGACGCGCGGCTCGATCGACGTGCGGCTCGAGGACGGCACCCCCGTCGAGGGCAGCATGTACCGGCGGCACGTGCAGATGGTGTTCCAGGACCCGTTCGCCTCGCTCAACCCGTTCCACTCGATCGAGCACCACATCGCCCGGCCGCTGCAGCTGCACCACCGGGCCCGCGGCGCCGACGAGACCGCCGACAAGGTGCGGGAACTGCTCGGCCGGGTGAACCTCGACGAGGACTTCGCGTCGCGGCGGCCGCACGAGCTCTCCGGCGGACAGCGGCAGCGCGTCGCCATCGCCCGCGCACTCGCTCCGGGCGCCCAGGTGCTCATCGCCGATGAACCCGTGTCGATGCTCGACGTCTCGATCCGCCTGAGCGTGCTCAACCTGCTCGGCCGGCTGCAGCGCGAGGACGAACTCGCCGTGCTCTACATCACGCACGACCTGGCGACCGCGCGGCACTTCTCCGACGAGATCCTGGTGCTCTACCGAGGCCGGGTCGTCGAGCGGGGTCCGTCGGACGCGGTCATCCTCGACCCGCACCACGACTACACCCGGCTGCTCGCCGAGGCCGCCCCCGACCCGGAGCGCACCGAGCGACGGATCACCGCGGGGCCGCCGCTCGACCGGACGAAGATCGACAACACCACCTGCTACGACCACACGGTCGGGGACTGGGTGTCGAGCGAGCCCGCACCGGTCGGGGCGCGATGAGCGACGGGTTGACGTTCGTCGACTGGGTCACCGACGGGTTCGCCGCACGGTTCCGGATCGGTGCGGACCAGCCCGCGGCGCTCGTGTCGTTCGTGCCGGCTGGCGGAGCGCTCGCCGGCGGCACGCTCGCCGACGGGCCGGACGACCCGCAGCCACTCGTCGAGCTGACGACGATCGGGCACGGGCGGTTCCCGGGCGGGTTCCGGCACGTGGACTCCACCATCGGGGCGCGACTGCGCCCCGTGTCGCACCACGCGCACGACGACGGGACCGACCTGTGGTTCCGGATCGTGCAGGTGGACGCGGCCACGGGCCTCCAGGCCGAGTCGGTGTTCCGGGCGCGCGCCGGCGTACCGGCGTTCCAGACGTGGACCGAGGTGTCGGCCGAGCACGGCGAGCACGTCGTCGACTCCGTGTCGTCGTTCGCGACCGGGGCGTTCCTGACCGACTCGGGCGCCAGCGTCGACGAGCTCGCCCTCGTGCACGCCGACAACGACTGGGCAGCGGAGAGCCGGTGGCGGACCGATCCGCTGCGTGACATCGGGCTTGCTCGCATCGACCGGGAGGCCCAGCACCACCCGCCCCGCAGCCGCGCCGTCGTGCAGAACCGCGGCTCGTGGTCGACCGGTGAGGCGCTGCCGATCGGGGTGCTGCGGGCGGAGGACGCTGTGTCGCTTCCGTACGCGCTCGTCTGGCAGGTCGAGCACAACGGGCCGTGGCTGTACGAGCTCGGGGAGACCCGGCGGCACGCGTACGTGCTGCTGAGCGGTCCCACCGACCAGGAACACCAGTGGACCGCCGTCGTCACGCCGGAGCAGCCGTTCACCTCGGTGCCGGTGTCCGTCGGGATCGCCGGGTCGGTCGACGACGCCTTCGGGGTGCTCACCCGGCAGCGTCGGGCGTTCCGGCACGTGCGGGAGGCCGACCGTGCCCTGCCCCTGGTGTTCAACGACTACATGAACACGCTCATGGGCGACCCGACCACCGAGAAGCTCCTGCCGCTCATCGACGCGGCCGCCGACGCCGGAGCGGACCTGTTCTGCATCGACGCCGGCTGGTACGCCGAGGGGCACTGGTGGGACACCGTCGGAGCGTGGGAGGAAGCGGCGTCGCGGTTCCCGACGGGGCTCGAGGCCGTCATCGACCACATCCGTGCGCGCGGCATGCAGGCCGGCCTCTGGCTCGAACCCGAGGTCATCGGCATCCACTCGCCGCTGGCCTCGACCCTGCCGTCGTCCGCCTTCGTCGAGCACCACGGGGTCCGGGTCGCGGAGCACGGGCGGCACCTGCTCGACCTGCGCTCGCCGGAGGCCCGCGCACACCTCGACGCGGTGGTCGACCGGCTCGTCGGGGAGCTCGGGGTGACGTTCTTCAAGATGGACAACAACACCATGACGGGGCCGTTCGCCGGGATGCTCGACCACCAGCGTGCGCTGCTCGACTGGCTCGACGCGGTGCAGGAGCGGTACTCGGCACTGCTCATCGAGAACTGCGCCTCGGGAGCGATGCGCGCCGACTGGGCCGTGTTGTCCCGCCTGCACATGCAGTCGACGTCGGACCAGCAGGACCCGGTGTCGTCCGCCACGATCGCCGCCGCTGCTCCCGCCGCGATGCTGCCCGAGCAGGCGGGGAACTGGGCCTACCCGGCGCCGACGATGGACCCGGAGCTGTTCACGCTGTCGCTCGTGAACGGGGTGCTCGGGAGGATGTACCTGTCCGGGTACCTCAACGAGATGACGTCGTCGCAGCGCGCGGTGGTCGGTGACGCCATCGCGGCACACCGGCAAGTCCTCGACGTCGTCGAGGCGTCGGTCCCGGTCTGGCCCCTCGGGCTGCCCGCCTGGGAGGACCCGTGGGTCGCACTCGGCCTGCACGCCGCCTCGGGCGACCTGTACCTATCGGTGTGGTCGCTGCCCGGTGCGTCGGCGTCGGCGTCGGTGTCGTTGCCGCTGCCGGCGTTCGCCGGGCAGGCGGTGGTCGTCGAGCCGCTGTTCCCGACGGCACTCGGGTCGTGGTCCGTGGCGTGGGACGCCGCTTCGGGCTCGCTCGAGGTCGCGAACGGCGGGTCGACCCCCACGGCGCGGGTGCTCCGCGTCCGGTCGCAGGAGGCGGACGCGGAGGCCTGAGCGGGCGCGCGTCGCGATGGCAGGGCGCGCGCTTGAGCGGACGGGAGGCACGGTGCGGGCAGGCACCGTGCCTCCCGTTTCGTCGGTGGTCGCGTCCACGGCGCGGGGGACGCTGGTTCGTGTCCGCGCGGTGACGGTTCTGGTTCAGGATCCTCGGGGATCGTGAACCAGAACCGTCAGGAGCGCTGCAGAACGGGGTCTCCGGTCACGCCTGGTCCTCGTCGTCGGGGTGTCGCGGAGCGCGGAGGCGCAGGGTGGCGCCGAGGCCGATGACCAGGAAGCCGGCGGCTGAGAACGCGGCGGCGCGGGTGCCGTCGGAGAACGCGTCGGCGGCGTCGGCACGGGTGGCCCCGTCGAGGCCGGAGATGGCTCCGCCGGAGGACTGCACCACGGCGTCGGCGATCTTCGTCGCGGTGGCGGCCGGGGTGCCCGCGTCCTGCAGGCGGTGCTCCAGGATGCTGCCGGTCGAGGTGAACAGGACGGTGCCGAGGACGGCGATGCCGAGCGCCGAGCCGATCTGGCGCGCGGTGCTCTGGGCCCCGGACGCCTCACCGCTGCGTTCGACCGGGACGTCCTGCAGCACGACACCGGTGAGCTGGGCCGTCGCGAGCCCGACGCCGAACCCGTAGACGAACAGGCACGGCACGATCGCCCACCACGGCGTCGACGACGTCACGACGAACCCGATCGCGGCGACCCCGACGATCTCGGCGCCGATGCCCATCCGGACGATCGGCAGTGCTCCGACGCGCTGCCCGACCGTGGCGGCGAACCCACTCGCGACGAACGACCCGATCGCCAGTGCGAGCAGCACGAAGCCGGTCTGCAGGGCGGAGTACCCGAGCACGTTCTGCAGCCAGAGCGGCAGCGACAGGATGATGCCGAACTCGCCGAGCGACACGATGAGCGCGGCGACGGAACCGTTCCGGAACGAGCCGATGCGGAACAGGTCGAGTGCGATCAGTGTCGAGCGTCCGGCTCGCTGACGGCGCAGGGAACGGACCACGAAGGCGGCTCCGGCAGCGACCGCGATCACGAACGCGACCGGGATCGGGGAGACCGGGCCGTCCCACGACCACGAGCCGATGGTGAGCGGCGTCGACGACGGGGTCCACCAGCCGTAGGTGCGGCCCTCGATGAGCCCGAACACCAGGGCGGCACTCGCGACCACGGACAGCAGCGCTCCGACGAGGTCGATGCGGCCGGTGTGCCGGGCATCCCGAGACTCACGCACGGCGACGGCGAGCCCGACGAGGATGACCGCGACGATCGGGACGTTGATCCCGAAGGCCCACCGCCACGAGAAGTCCGTCGTCAGCCAGCCGCCGAGCAGCGGGCCGACCGCGACCATGCCGCCGATCGTCGAGCCCCACACGGCGAAGGCGATGCCACGCTCCCGGCCGGTGAACGTCGCGTTGAGGATCGAGAGCGTGGTGGGCAGGACCATCGCGCCGCCGATGCCCTGCAGCACGCGGGACACGACGAGGAGCTCACCGGTCGGCGAGAGCGCGGCGAGCACCGACGCCACCGCGAACACGATGACGCCGGTGGTGAGCAGGCGTCGGCGGCCGAACCGGTCGGCCACGGAACCGAAGACGAGCAGCAGGGCGGCGAACACGAGCGTGTAGCTCTCCTGCACCCACTGCACCAGGGTCGAGCCGATGTCGAGGTCGGCGACGATGCTCGGGATCGCGACGTTGACGATCGTGGAGTCGACGATGATGAGCGCCACGGCGAGGCTGATCACGACCAGGCCGAGCCAACGACGACGGTCCGGCGTGGTGGGTGGTGCTGCGGCGGGAGCGCGCATTCCGGTGGTTCCTCTCAGATGATCAGCATGCTGACGACCTGACCGTACACCCGCTTCCGGTGGCGGGCGGACCGGGGACTCACGGCAGGAGCTGGAGCTCCATCGCGCGGGTCACCGCACGGGTGCGGTCGTTCACGCCGAGCTTCTCGAAGACGTGGCCGAGGTGGGTCTTCACCGTGGCCTCGCTGAGGAACAGCGCGCGGCCGATCGCCGGGTTGCTGTTGCCCTGGGCGACGAGGCGCAGGACGTCGAGTTCGCGCGGGGTCAGGGTCGGGCCGGCGGCGGCGGGGAGCGAGCCCGTCGCTCGGCGGACGAGCGCCGCGGCCGCGGAGGGCGCGAGCGCGGTCTCGCCCCGTGCGGTCGCCCGGACGCCGGCGAGGATCTCGGACTCGCGGGCGGCCTTGAGCAGGTAGCCGGTGGCGCCGGCCTCGATGGCGGCGAGGATCTGGTCGTCGGACTCGTACGTGGTCAGGATCAGGACGCGGACGCCGGGATCGGCGGCGAGGATCTCCGCCGTCGCCGCATCCCCGTCGAGCACGGGCATCCGGAGGTCCATGAGCACGACGTCGGGGCGTTCGGCCAGTGCCACCGTCACCGCCGCGCGGCCGTCGCTGGCCTGGCCGACGACCTCGACGTCGTCGGCGTCCTGCAGCAGGGCCACGATGCCCGACCGGACGATCGGGTGGTCGTCGGCGACCACGACGCGGATCACCGGGTCACCTCTGCGACGGGGTGACGATCGACGGCCGGGAGGCCCGGCTCGGCTCCGGTGGGCAGGCTCGCGTCGACGACGGTGCCGCCGCCAGGGCTGCTCGTGATCGTGCAGGTACCGCCGGAGAGCGCCAACCGTTCGTGGAGGCCCCGGAGACCGTGCCCGGCCGTCGGGAAGCCGGTGTCGAAGCCGACGCCGTCGTCGGTCACACGGACGCCGACCCGTTCGGGCGCGTGCTGCAGGACGATGCGGACGGAGCCGGCGTCGGCGTGGGCACGGATGTTCGCGAGGGACTCCTGGACGACCCGGAGCAGCACGACCTGCGCATCGCGGTCGAGCGGGCCGTCGGTCGCGTCCACGGCGACGGGCGTGCCGGTCTCGCGGGTGTACCGCTCGGCCAGGCGGTGCAGGGCCGCGGCCAGGCTGCCGCTCGTGGCACCGGCGACCCCGGCGGCGATGAGGGCGCGGGAGTCCTCGAGCGCCGCTCGTGCCGACTCCTCGAGGACCGCCAGCCGTTCGTCGAGCGCGGCACCGCGGTCGTTCGCCAGGTCCTTGCGGGCACGTTCGGTGAGCATGACGATGCCGGCGAGGTTCTGCGCGACGGTGTCGTGGATCTCGCGGGCCAGGCGCTCCCGTTCGCTCGCGACGCCCGCGCTGCGGTGGGCATCGGCGAGGGACTGCTGGGTGGCGCGGAGTTCGTCGAGGAGCTGGCGGCGCTCCTCGGACAGGCCGGCGACGCTCGAGATCCACACGCCCATCGCGCAGGCACCGATCACGCTGATGCCCTCGATGAGCAGGGTGCTGACGAGGGCGTCCGGGCCGCCGGAGACCTGCAGGCCGATGCCGCTCGCGACGCCGACCGCGACCGAGAGCAGGACGGCGGTGCGGACCCGTTCGGACTGCACCCAGACGAGCGGGAACGCGATGCACTGCACGAACGCGGTGCTCGGCACGACGGCGGGCAACACCAGGGCGGCGACGAGGACCAGCGGCAGGAAGGCCGCGGCGGCACGGGGGCTGTCGTAGCCGCGGTGGCCGAACACGGCGTAGGCGACGACGAGCACCACGACCGCGGTGAACGCCGGCCAGCGGATCGACCACGGCGACCACCCGAACACGGTGATCACCGCGGTGAGGAGCATCGTGCCCGCGAAGAAGACGTGCAACCACCGGTTGCGCATCCACGTCTCGCCGCTCATGTGCCCAGCATCCCACCAGCGGGGCGCCATCAGGCGTCCTTGCGGTTCCACCGGAACGTCAGCAGGCAGGCCACCGTGCCCAGGACCAGCCACGCTGCCAACACGAGGGCTCCGAGGCCGAGGTGCCACGCGCCTCCCGGCTCACCCGACTCGAACGCGCCGGGCAGGAAGACGGACCGCATGCCGGACGCCATCCAGCGCAGGGGGAAGACGGAGGCGACGTCCTGCAACCAGGTGGGGAGCTGCGTGAAGGGCAGGTAGACGCCGGAGATGAACTGCAGCACCAGCACGATCGGGACGATGGTGGCGGTGGCGCGCCGGCCCTCGCGGGGGAGCGCCGAGACCGCGATGCCGAGGACGCAGCTGGTGGCGATGCCGAGGACCATCACCCCGGCGAAGACACCCCAGTTGCTCGCCTCGGTCGGCAGGTCGACGCCGAACACCAGGCTCGCGATCGCCAGCAGCAGGGCGGTCTGCACGAGCGTGGTGACGAGGACCATGCCGATCTTGCCGACGAAGTACGACAGGACGGGCAGCGGTGTGCCGCCGAGGCGCTTCAACGTGCCGTCGCTGCGCTCGCCGGCGATGTCGACGCCGAGCGACTGCGTGCCGGAGAGCAGGATGCCCGTCGCCACCAGGCCGGGCAGGTAGTAGGTGGCGTAGTCGACGCTGACGTCAGGACCGGCCTGGATGTCGGCGGCGCCGGAGAACGCCACCGAGAACAGCGCCAGCATGATGATCGGGAACAGGAAGGTGAAGAAGACCGCGTCGGGAGCGCGGAAGTAGGTGCGGATCTCGTACGAGATGCGGCTGGTCGCTGTCTTCACTTCTGTCCCACCATGTCGAGGTAGACGTCCTCGAGGGACGGACGGATGACTTCGAGGTCGTGCATGGGTGCGGTGCTGCTGCGGATGAGCGCCGTCGGGTCGGTCGTGCGCTCGTCGTGGTGTCCGCCGTCGTCGTCACGCCAGCGGACCCGGGGCGTGCGGGCCTCGGCGCCGCCGATCTCGTCGATGGGTGCGAGGTCGAGGAGCTTCCCGTCGGCGATGACCGCGGCACGGTCGGCGAGCTGGGCGGCTTCGTCGAGGTAGTGCGTGGTGAGCAGGATCGTCGTGCCCTCGTGCTGCACCTGGCGCAGGAGGTCCCAGAACTGCCGGCGGGCCTCGGGGTCGAAGCCCGTGGTCGGTTCGTCGAGGAACAGGACCTCGGGGCGGCCGATGATGCCGAGGGCGACGTCGACGCGGCGGCGCTGGCCACCCGACAGGCGGCTGATGCGGGTGTTGCGCTGCGTCTCGAGCCCCGTCGCGGTGAGGAGCTCCTCGACGCTGCGGTGCTTCGGGTAGAGCGTCGCGAAGTGGTTGAGCTGCTCGGCGACGGTGACGTTCGGGGACTCCGCGCTGGTTTGCAGGACGATACCGATGCGTGCGTTGTGGCTGCGGCTCGTCCGGGCGGGGTCGTGGCCGAGGACGCGGACCTCGCCGTCGGTGCGGGAGCGGTACCCCTCGAGGATCTCGACCGTCGTGGACTTGCCGGCACCGTTCGGGCCGAGCAGAGCGAAGGTCTCGCCCCGGTCGATCGTGAAGGAGACGTCGTCCACGGCACGTTTGCCGGTGGCGTACTGCTTGCCGAGGTGCTGGACCTCGATGGCGGGGGACTCGGGCATGGGTCCAGCTTCGCCGCCGGGGCGCTGCGGGGGATCGACCGGGGCGGTGGTCTCGGCATCGTCCGATCGGGGGATGGTGCAGGCGGGGGAGGTGGTTCGGTTTCCGGCCGTGACGGTTCTGGTTCGCGATCGTCGCGGATCGTGAACCGGAACCGTCACCGGCTCAGTACTGCGGACGGATCCAGTCCGTCGGTTGCATGAAGCGGGCACGGGGCAGGACCTCGTCCGGCTCGGCGGTCCGCACACTCGTGATGATCGTGGCCTCGCCGTGCTCGTACGAACGGCGGGCGATGCCGTCGCGCTCGTCGATCACCAGCGTCGTTCGGAACGCCGGGTCCTCGTGGTGCTCGAACGTCAGCAGGATCGAGTGCTCGCCGACGTGCTGGATCAGGATCGGGTGGAAGCTCTCGGGTCCTCGCCCCCATCGCACCATCAGCTCCGGCACGGCCATCCGGACGACGGAAGACGAAGCCATGCTCCGGGCGAACGACACCTCGTGCGGACCGTCGTCGGGCTCGTGCAGCACGCCGTCGCGGTAGGAGACCGGCTTGGCACGCTGGCGAACGAGCGTCCAGGCCTGCGCGGGCTCGTCGACGTCGACGCGGAACTGCCAGAACTTCTGCCGGGACTCCTGGTGGATGCCCTCGAGGACGTACCGGGCGGGTCGGCGGAGGGCGGCGAGCTCCTCGGCGATCGCGGGACCGTCGGACCGGGTGAGGAGTTCGTCGAAACGCACGGTGCCAGCATGGCGCACCACGTGCCGGGTCCGGCACTCCGTGCCGGGCTGGAGGTGCGGGGCGGGGTGGTGCGACACGACCGTGCCCGCCGATCGTGGTGATCGGCGGGCACGGTCGGGCAGAGCGATCAGCCGATGCTCGGGCTCGCGGTCATCCCGACATCGCCCGTGTGGGCGAAGCCGTCGGTGCCCGCGGTTCCGACCCACGTCCACAGTGAGCCGGTGTTGGCCTGCACGGCGACGGCGACGTCACCGCCGACGGTGTCGACGGCCGGGCTGGTGCCGACCTTCATGCCGACGCCCGCGGTGTGTGCGAAGCCGGCGTCACCGGGCGCACCGCGCCAAGTCCACAGGTCGCCGGTGTTCGCCTGCGCCGCAACGGCGAGCTGGGAACCGACGAGGGTGATGGACGGGTTCGTACCCGCCTTCATGCCCAGCGCGGTCTCCTTCGCGAGACCCGCAGTGCGCGGCGTCCCGCTCCACACCCAGAGCTTGCCGGTGTTCGCCTGCGCCGCGACCGCGATGGTCGAGCCATTGACGCGCGTGACCGAGGGGCTCGTGCCGTCCTTCATGCCGAGACCGGTGTCGGCTGCGGTGCCCTTCTGGGCTGCGGTGCCGTACCAGGTCAGCAGCTTGCCGCTGTTCGCCTGGAACGCCACGGAAACGCCGCTGCCGACCGTCGTGATCGACGGGTTCGTGCCGGCCTTCATGCCGTAGCCGGTGGACATCGCCGTCCCGGCCGACCCGGGCGTCCCCGTCCAGGTCCAGAGTTCGCCGGTGTTGGCCTGGAACGCGACCGCGTACTGGCCCCCACCGAGTGAAGCGATCGCCGGGCTCGTGCCGAGCTTCATGCCGACGTTCGCCGAACCCGCGGTCCCCGTCTGCCCGGCCTTGCCTCGCCACGTCACCAGTGAGCCGTCCGGGGCCGCGAACGCAGCAGCGGAATCGGTGCCGGTCGAGGCGATGGCGGGCGACGTGCCCTCCTGCACGGCTCGCCCGGAGTTCGCGGCGAAGCCTTCGCTGCCCGCCTCGCCGGTCCACGTCCAGAGCGTGCCGGTGTTCGCTCGGACAGCGACGTGCGACTGGACGATCGTGCCCGGGAAGTTCGGGAACGACCACGGGATCGGTGTGCCCTGGCTCACGGAGCGACCGCAGGTGAAGTAGTCGTTCAGTCCGGTCTGACTCGTTCCGTCACGCTTCACCTCGAAGTGCAGGTGGTTGCCGGTCGAGTTGCCAGTGGTCCCCACCGAACCGATCCGCTCGCCCTTCGTGACGGTCTCCCCGACCGAGACGAGCGGGCTGCCGTTGATCATGTGTCCGTAGAGCGTCTGGTAGCCCGCGCCGTGGTCGATCACCACGTAGGTTCCGTAGCCGGTCGTAGCCGAGCTGTTGATGACCGTGCGGACCGTACCGGCCGCGCCCGCGACGATCGACGAACCACCCGAAGCGGCGATGTCGATGCCCGAGTGCGGCGTGCCATCGCAATGGGCCCCCACGTACCCCGTCACCGTTCCGGACGCCGGCACGATGACATCCCCCGTTGCTGCCTGCGCTGGTACCACAGCGATCAGGCTCAGTCCGGCTGCCAGGGCAACCGTCGCCGACAAGGCGAGAATCTTCTTCATGTGTTTCCCCTCAACGACCGCCGACGGTGGCGGCCGTTGGAACTCTGTCAGGGAGTAGAACACCATTTCCACCCCCCGAACGGGCCATGCGGTCTTCGGCGCGTTCGTCTCGCCGGGTCCCGGCCATCGGCCGAGCTAAGCCGACGGGGCGGGGTGGTGCCGGGCCTCCAGGCCGTGGGGTGGTCGCGTCAGGTTGCGTCAAGCAACGTGCGCGTAGACCGGGAGGATGCAGGTCGTCGGAGTCGAACAGTTCGGAGGGCCCGAGGCCCTCGCCGTCCACGAGGTGCCGGAGCCGCACGCCGGTGCGGGATCCGTGCGGATCCGGGTTCAGGCGTTCGCCGTGAACCCGACCGACACGGGGGTGCGCGCCGGGCAGCGGGACAGCTCGCAGGCCTCACCGCCGTACGTGCCGGGGATGGACGCCGCCGGCGTCATCGACGAGGTCGGGCCCGACGTCACCGGCTGGCAGGTCGGCGACGAGGTCATGGCGATGGCGCTGCCGCTCAGCGCCCACGGTGGCGCCTACGTGCAGGAGCTCGTCGCGCCGGTGGGGTCGTTCACGCGGATTCCTCGCGGGACGTCGATCGAGGCTGCGGCGACCGTGCCCATGAACGGGCTGACGGCGTTGCAGATCCTGTCGCACGCCTCGCTCGCGCCGGGGCAGGCGCTCGCCGTGACCGGGGCCGCTGGCCTGCTCGGGAACTACGTGGTGCAGCTGGCGAAGGCCGCCGGGCTGACCGTGATCGCGGATGCTGCTCCGGCGGACGAAGCACTCGTCCGGTCGCTCGGGCCGGACCACGTGGTGCCGCGAGGAGCTTCCTTCGCCTCCGCTGTCCGGGAGCTCGTGCCGGGCGGGGTCGATGCGCTCGCCGATGCTGCCGTGCAGCGCGACGAGGTCGTGGAAGCCGTTCGCGACGGGGGAGTCTTCTTCGACGTGCGGGGGTGGCAGGGCAACGGGGCTCGGGGGATCGAGTTCGTGCAGGTGATGGTGTTCTCGGAGTACCGGTCGTTCGACAAGCTCGAGCAGCTGCGGCATGTGGTGGAGAGTGGGACGTTGACGCCGCGGGTGGCGGAGGTGCTGCCGGCTGCGCGGGCTGTGGAGGCGCATGAGCGGTTGGAGGCTGGGGGGACGCGGGGGCGGTTCGTCCTCACCTGGTGAGTTAATGACGCGGTGATGGACGGGAGGCGCGGTGCCGGTTGGTGCCGCGCCTCTTGTCAGTCGGTCGGCCGCTGCTCCTGATCGGCTCCTGTCGGGAGAACCTTCAAGGGCTCACTCGCCGGGAGTCGAGGACTTCCGCGAGCGGAAGAGACCAACGACCTTGCCGCCCACCGCGTCGGCAGCTCCGGCCACCCGGCCGCCGACCTGCTTCGCCGCAGTGAGTGCCTGCGCTTCATCGGGCACCCCGTCGCCGTCTAGATCGACTCGCCGGAAGACCCGCGTGGCCGTGCTCGCGGCACCGGAAACACCCGTACCGACTGCTCCAGCAGCCCCACTCACCCAACTACCGGTCGACCGGGCAGCCTCTTCCAACGCCGCCAGAGCATGGCTCTCGGAAGCCGCTTCTTCGGAGTCGGTATCGGCCGAGATCGTGAGGTGCTCCGGGAACGTCTCCGGCGCTTCGGGGAAAGCGGTGCGAGATGACTTCACGACGTCGCGGCCGAACACGAAACGGGCTACTCCGCCCGTCACTGCACCGACGCCGTACTCGACGGTCGCGCGCTGCTTGCCGGTCATCCCCTCGCGGATCGGGTCGAGCTCGCCGGTCTGGATCGTACGGACGAGGCTCTGGGCGGCGCCACCCGGCAACGCGTTGGACAGCGTCGAGGCCCAGTGCGACCAATCGTCTCGACCTGCAGCGATCGCCTGACCGGTGCCCACCGTGCCGCCAGCTGAGACCTCAGCGACGTCATTTGCCATCGCAGCGATCTGCTGCTGACTCACTCGCTCGTTGGTGAGGCCGAGGATCAGCGCCTGAGCCTGGTCCTTGTCGAGGTCCATGTCGTGGAGGTCGGCAAGCGCGAGACCGAAGACTGCCGTGATCTCGAACTGCAGCTGCTGGTCTCCGGCAGGAAGTAGTCGTGCCGCGGCGCCCCGGGCGCCGGTCTGAGCGGCGTTCTTTGCGAGGTTCTTGGCGGCCACCTTCATGGCACCCTTCGTGCCGGCCTTCGCTGCCTGTGCGCCAGCGCTCTTCGCTCCAGCGACGGCCGGGCCCGCAACAGGAATCGAGGCAATCGCGATGTCCGCTGCGATCGATCCCACCGTGATCGCGGCCCCTGCCGTCGTGATCGAGGTCGTGTAGTGGCGTTCGAGCATCTGAACGATGTCTGCGGGAGTGGCCGAAGGGTTTCGACGGCGGAGCCACTTCACGTACTGCCGCGCGAGGGCACGACGGCCGGTCACGGCCTTCGCGATGTTCCGAGTCACGTCTTCCTCGGGGACCTCGGCTTCGAGGGTCACGTCGGCAGCGTCGGGTTCGGTCATGTTCGGTTGTCCTCTTGCGTGAGCCGCGCTCGGGTACGCGGTGGTGGTCGACATCGTCGCATGAACCGCGGACCTTACGAAAGTCCTGCTTGACTCCGCGCTCTCGGCGGACGCTTGCCGCCCACGGAGCCCGGTTCGCATCGCGTCTGTGGGACTTGGTTCGGGGCAATCTTCGCTGGCCTGCTAGCGTGCGGACATGGCGGATGAGGGGCTACGCGAGGAACTCCGTGAGTTCGTGGCGGAACGCGACTGGGCGCAATTCCACTCGCCGGAGAACCTGGCGAAGAGCATCTCGATCGAGGCAGGGGAGCTGCTCGAGTGTTTCCAGTGGACGTCTGAGGCCGATGTGGCGCGCGTCCGTCTCGAACTCGCCGACGTCCTCACCTACTGCCACCTACTCGCCGATCGACTCGGCTCCGATCCCGCAGAGATCATTCGCGAGAAACTCGCCCTCACTCGGGGCAAGTACCCGATCGATCAGGCCCGAGGACGAAGCACGAAGTATGACCAGCTTTGACATCGCGCAGCTCCCGTTCAACGAGCGGCATCTGCGGCTGTGGCGCGGAGAGGACCCTCGGTTCCTAAACTGGCCCGTCGTATACATCCTCGACGACGGCAAGCGTGTCTACGTCGGCGAGACGCTCAACACTGCCTCACGCATGCGGCAGCACCTCGATTCCGCAGAACGGCAGTCGTTGAAGGCCGTGCGCCTAATACTCGACAGCACCTTCAACAAGTCCGTGTGCCTGGACCTGGAGTCGCAGCTGATCGGACTGTTCGCTGGAGACGACAAGTACACCGTCCTCAACAGCAACAAGGGTGTCGTCAATGCGGACTACTACGACCGTGCGCGGTACCGAGAGACCTTCGAGGAGATCTTCGAAGCGCTGCGCGAGCAGAAGCTCTTCACACGCAGCATCGCCGAGATCGAGAACAGCGAGCTGTTCAAACTCTCCCCATTCAAGGCGCTCAACCGTGATCAGGCCGTCGTAATGGAGGACATTCTCGAGGGGTTGTTCGACGACCTATCAACGGGCGCCGGCAGCACGATCGTCGTGCAGGGCGGCCCGGGGACAGGCAAGACGATCGTGGCCGTCTACCTGCTCAAGTTGCTCCGCGACATCGCGAACGGCGTCGGGGTCGACGAGGCGGACGGGGACTCGATGTTCTCGGACTACTTCACCGAGGAGAACCGTAAGCGCCTGGCTGACTTCCGAGTCGGCCTAGTCATCCCGCAGCAGGCGCTCCGCGCGTCCTTGAAGCGCGTGTTCCGCAAGACCCCTGGCCTCGAGAAGACCATGGTGCTCACGCCGTTCGAGGTGGGGAAGAGTGCTGAGAAGTGGGACCTGCTGGTTGTCGACGAGTCCCACCGACTGAACCACCGTGCGAACCAAGCGTCGGGACCGCAGAATAAGAGCTTCGGCGAGATCAATCAGCAGCTCTTCGGCGCTGATGCTGACCACTACACCCAGCTCGACTGGATCCGAGACCGGAGCAGACACCAGATCTTCTTGCTCGACTCGGAGCAGAGCGTGCGCCCAGCGGATCTTCCGCAGGACCTGCAGAAGGACCTCGTGAACGAGGTGAGAGCTCAGCACCGCTACTACCGGCTCTTCACCCAGATGCGCGTGCAAGGCGGAGCCGACTACGTCTCATACGTCCGCGCTGCCATGCGAGGAGAGTCGCCGGAGCCGCGGACGTTCGGCGACTACGAGTTCCGGATGTTCGACGACCTGGGGGAGATGCACGATGCAATTCGGGCGCGCGACGACGAAGTGGGCCTCTCAAGGCTCGTCGCCGGGTACGCGTGGGAGTGGAAGAGCAAGCACGACAAGAGCGCCATCGACATCGAGATCGATGACCGCCAGCTGCAGTGGAACCAAACACAAACCGACTGGATCACCTCCCCAGGAGCCATCGACCAAGTCGGCTCAATTCACACCGTTCAGGGCTACGACTTGAACTACGTCGGGGTAATCATCGGAGCCGATTTGCGGCTCGACCCTGTCACGAATGCAATCGAGTTCGACCGGTCGAACTACTTCGATAGAAAGGGCATGGAGAACAACCCGCGACTTGGCATCACCTACTCAGACGCTGAGTTGCAACGCCTGATCACCAACATATACTCGGTGCTGCTAACGCGTGGAGTCCAGGGGACGTACGTGTATGTGACTGACTTCAATCTGCGGCGCCACCTGAGCGCATTTATTCAGTCAGGCCCGATGGGCAGCAACGCTCCGCGGCGTCACTGATAGTGACGAATCAAGTATTGGCATCGTTTGCATAGGATAGGCATGGGGATGTACGCCCGTCACGCTTTGGGACAGCCGTTTAGAGTGCCTGTTAGGTGGGGGTTTGCAGGTACAGGTGTGTCAAAGAGCGGACGCAAGTTGGCGGCCGATTGCGGCTCCAAGTGGAATCGGAACTGCATTTCCAATTTGCTTGGCTATGGCAGTTCGTGAGCCCACGAAACGATGGCTATCAGGGAAGCCCTGGAGCTTTGCGGCTTCGTAATGAGTTATCGCCCGGTCTATATTGGGGTCGGGGTGAAGATATCGACCCTTCTCTGGCTTAAAGAATTCGGTCCTAATCGTGACGGATGGCCTATGCCAATGCAGTCGTCCCATTACGTCAGCAGATCCCGAGCTGTGTTTTCTCCAACAGTCGGCAAGCAGTGAATCCGGTAGGTCAAATCTGTTACCACCGGCCGGAATCTCGCGGAACCTTCGACGAGATAGTTCTGAATAAGTTCGGCTTACGTGTAGTTCACGCGGACTGAATGCCCCCGTGAATTGCATCCCCCCAACTTCGATCTTACGACCGTGAAATGTTTCGTCCATATCCGGGTCGGCTGGAATCCCTCGAATTGCGTCCGCAACCGTCCTATGCTTCGGCAAGCGAACGCCGTCGGCCGAATGTGTTGGCTCCGGCCACCCAGGGAACCTCAAATCGCGGTGCCAGCCGATTACCACGGCGCGCTTGCGGGCTTGTGGAGTACCGTAATCCGCAGCATTTAGAACGCGATGTTCGAACCCGTAACTGTCCAGCTGGCCACCCGGAGCCGTTGCTGCCGTAAAGTCCTCAAACTGAGAAGATTTCGCAAATGCAGCGACGTTCTCAACGACGAAGTATCGAGGTTGCGCGCGAGCAATTGTCTCCGCGTATTCTCTCCATAGGAAATTACGAGTGTCCTCGGCGTCCTGCTTGCCGAGGGTGGAAAAGCCTTGACATGGTGGTCCGCCGACGATGACGTCGACCTCTGGGACATCCTCCTCAGCCAGCCAGTCTTGGATCGAGCCAGCGTACGAGCGCTCGTCACCGAAGGTTGCGTCATAAGACGCGGCCGCGGCGCGGTCCATCTCGACGGCGCGGACCGTGTCGAACCGCGCGGATGCCTGATGGAGGCCGGCAGACAGTCCACCTGCTCCGGCGAAGAGGTCGAGCACCTTGATCCGGTCCCTGCGCGACGGTGTCTGTGTCATCAGATCGATCCTAGAGGTCCAGCGACAGTTCGTTTGCACTGGAGCGAGACTTGTCAACGGCTGCCGGCAGCGCGCGATCGATGCGTCGGAGCAGGCCTTTGTGCACGTCTACAGGACGCTTGGTACTTGAAAGGAGCTGCCAGGCGATCGCAAAAGGAGTGCGGTTGAAGTGCGCGGCGATCGCACGAATAGATCGCTGATCGCGATACATCTCGAGAATACGCTCGCGGTCGTCCGGAGTGTAAGGCATACCGTGCATCGCTGCGACAGAGATGTCATCAATATCGTCGCCCTCGAGCTGAAGCAATAGTGCACAAAGCCTCAAGGCGACGTCTCGAGGGTCAAGACTCAGCGTCGTCGAAATCGTTTCGATATCGGCTCGCCCTCGATACATTGCTACGATTTCGCGATCGCCTGCCATGACAGTCATCCCTAAAGGGGGAGAAGTGCGGTGCGAATTTAGCCTATTTGTCCTATGGGAGGCCGGGGCGGTCGCCTCCGCCACTTCCGAGTGGTCGCTGGTCCCGCGCGACGAGAGCGGATCAACCGATGTCTGCAGCTCACTTTCTGAGAGCTCGTTACCTGCGCTAGCTTGTTCCTCTGACTGGATAATGGGTTCGAGGCTGGCAGGGGTCTGTGCGGTGCCCTCGCTTGGTGTGAGAACCCCTTCGGCACTCCCCAGCGTGCCTCGATGGCCGAGATGCGCCCAGCCCAACGGGATCGTTGGCGGCGCAGGACGGGGGCCTGCCATGATACTTGGCCTATTCCCTTCGGCCCGGGGGACTTCAATCTTCGGCCAATTCGCTAGGGGGTCGTACGCGTCTTCGCCTACCTGAACGAGTAGGGCAGCGGAAGTTACTGCTTGCCAAGCATCGATTTGATTCCTAGTGACCTGATTCAACCTCGATTTCGTAAAGTTACTCTCGAGGAGTAGATAGACGAGTGTGGGAATAACCATCGCATCCTCACCGCCTAGCGCCGACCGGTATCCAAGATTGAACCGAATGAGACGTCGGTCATGTTGAACCTCGAACAGTTGTCCCTCAGGCAGCATCCCCCAATCAATGCCGATTGGATCATCTTCCCGCTCGCCGAGTTCGTCTCGTACCGCTTCAACTACGCGCTCCGGCAAGCCATGATGTACTGCAATCGCCGGCTTTACCACCTGCTTTTTTAGGTTAGACGATCGATACGTCTCCAGCGCGTCACTGCGAAAGCGATCTAAAGTTACCTCTTCAGAGTTAAATGCGGCTTCGAGCGCGGCGGTGAATTCCGGAGTCGCCACGACACCGTTTTTCTCATGCCGTAGGCGTAGATGGCGTTCAAGCGGTTCGGTCAGGTCGATGCGCATCCGCGCGAGCCGAAGACGCCTATCGTCTTGCCTCACTCCCAGCCAGCCGCCCGCCTGTAATAGCCGGTCATTCCGGTAAACGTATATGCCCTGCCATTCGACCGGACTCCTTCCGAGAAGCCACGCGGATGGCGATTCGGATCGCGGAGGAATAATGAAGCAATCGGCTTCGAGACGAGCGCCGTCGCTGGTCACGGCGCTCACCGCCGCTGGATAATTGGGATGACCGGAGACACTGAATTGGAATGGATCCCTTGGCTCGACGACGCGTGGCAACCCGGGAATTCCGAGAGTCCGATCCCAAGTATCGATAGTAATCCTGAGCCCGCGATCATTAATCAGGCGGTGGAACGTTAGGCCAAGCGACAACATGAGTGTCGTGATGGTCCGCTCGAGCCAGATTCGCCGCTCATTGGACAGCTGCGATTGGTTGACGGATTCGAGATCACGCCACTCAACAACGGTGCCTGTGCTGGCGGGCCCTCGCGCGTCCCATTCAAATCCTTCTAAGGCAGTGGCATCGTCGAGTACCTCACCAGCAAAGGAGCCACGGTGAATGCGCATCGCACAGGGGGCGGCCCGATCGTTACGGGAGTAGACGGTGAGCGTCAATGCTTGGCTAAGAGATGCCGCTTTCAGTCCTACGCCAAAGTGCCCGAGCTCTCCTTCGCGGCGGAACTTCTGCTTTCCGAGCGTCAGGGCATCTTGCAGCGTCGAGGGTGTCATCCCGGAACCGTCGTCGCGGATCCGCAGGGCTACGAGCCGGTCGTCTTCGGTGACTAGCCGTACTCGGACGTGCTCGGCCTTCGCGTCGAGAGCGTTGTCGATGATGTCCGCGACGGCCGTTGAGAGGGTATGGCCACGCCCGATGGCGTCCGTGATGCTCTCATCCGGCATGAGCTCGACCGTTCGGCTCACGTCCCCCCGCGCATCGGATCCTGCTGGCGTCATGGTCCGAGCGTAGCGAGCAGCACTGACTTTGTCGGTGACGTGCGTCGCGATACTTGAGGCGAAGCGTTCCCATCTAAGATCAGCTCCGTGGGCGATGGCGACGTGGGAGGACTGAACCAGATGAACGACGACGTGACCCGAGGTGCACGGTTGAGCGGAGAGGACGTTGAGGCCTACTTTTCGGCTGGGTTCCAGACCGTGCGTAAAGTTCTACACGCACCTGACGTCTTTCTAGAGTTTGACCCTTCCAAAACAGAGATCCGTCTACGGACCCCTGCAACGGGGAGTGTTCCCGAGCTGTCCGGTTTCGAGCGATTCGAGATCGATCTACTTGACGAGCTCGCCAACGGAAGTTGGGTCGAGCTTCGTGTCGACGCAGAGGGCAATCAGTATGAGGCCTACCTCGTAATGGCGGCCATCGTGGACTTGATGCGTGGTGGTACGAGCTTTGCAACAGCGGCTGCGGTGAGCGTTGAATCCTTCCAAGAAATTCTCAAGCGAAGGCAGAAGTTGAGTGACGAGGCCCAAGTTGGCCTATTCGGCGAACTGATCGTCTTTGAGAACGCGATTGAAGTACTCGCTCCTGAAGCGGTGATGGAAGCATGGGTTGGACCAGCGAACGAGGAGCACGATTTTGTTTTTGCCGATTTTGATGCCGAGGTGAAAACCACGCGTAGTGAGGCGCGAGTCCATCTCGTCAATTCCCCAACTCAACTCGAGCCAACGCTCGCGAGGCCGCTGTACCTGTTGTCGATCCAGCTCACCGCTGGTGGCGCCGCGAGCAGTGCTAGAACCCTCGGGGATCAAATTACGGCGGTTCGTCGACGACTTAGTGTGCAGCTCACTCGCATTTTTGACGAGCGTCTCATGACAGTTGGTTGGCGACCAGTCGATGCGGATCAGTATCCACGGCGTTGGGTGCTCCGAACCGCCCCGACTGGTTATCTCGTCGACGACACATTTCCAGCTATCACGAGCCTGCGCCTGCAACAAGTGGTACCACGAGCGCACTTAGTTTCCGGCATCAATTATCGAATTGACGTGAGCAATCTCGATCCAGTCGTCATGCCGGCGCCATTTCGGGACCTGACTGGGGAGAAGTTAACATGACCGGAGCCGAGATGTTGCGGACTGTCACGAAGGACGCGCTCGACGGGATGAAGGGTCTCGGGCCTCGCGCCTTGCTTGAGGAGGTAAACCGGAATCTCGGATTTGCCGACGAGTCGCCAGTTAACGAAGCTGTGCTACTGGAACTTCTATTCTCGGTGGGAGAATCGCAGTCAACCGCATTTCACCTTCAGCTTGGGGCGTGGGACCTCGCCGAGAGTGCGAAGTGGGTTCACGACAGCCTGCCCCTCACCGACGAGCGTAGGCACTTGATATTGACGCGCCTTGCATTCTCCCCAGAAGCTGCAGCGAAGATCAACGAGACATTCCCTCCTAATCGAGCCAAGAATGTCTTCATTGAAGATGTCGACTGGGAGCCTTGGTATACTCCCGAAGTCCGGCAGTCTCACTCCTTCTATTGGGACGCCTACCGTGCTGTCCTCGAGCGAACGCTACCGCCGACCTCCATCCAGGACATCGATGACACCACGAACCGGATTGTCAGCAGATTGTCGGAGCCGTGCGCCGAAGTGCCCTACCAGGCTAAGGGGCTCGTCGTTGGACATGTGCAGAGCGGGAAAACTGCCAACTTCACAGGCGTCATTGCCAAAGCCATGGATGCTGGCTACCGTCTCGTCATAGTTCTCACGGGGACCTACGATATCTTGCGCAATCAGACTCAGCGGCGGCTCGACAAAGAGCTCGTAGGCCGAGAAAACATCCTTGGGGGCGTCGACGGGAGTGACGAATCTCAGGCAATGGACGTCGACTACTGGCGAAGCGACGATCAGGATTGGCGAGAGGATAAGTTCGTCCGACATGGTTCACAGTTCTGGGCAACTGAAGGTATCCCACGGATCCGCCGGCTCACCACGTCCACAGATGATTACAAGGATCTAAAACAAGGTCTCCCTGCTTTGGACTTTCGGGCTGGTAATGAAGTGCGTTACCCGAATAAGGGGGTTTGGGCACCCGAGAACCTATTTGGTACCGACGTTCGCCTCATGGTGATCAAGAAGAACTCCTCAGTCTTAACGAAGATTCTAGCCGACCTCAAAAAGATCCACGCGGATCTTGGAGAAATTCCGACTCTGATTCTAGACGACGAGGCGGATCTTGCGTCTGTAAACACAACCCAATTGGGCCGGGTGGATGCAGACGGGAAAAAGGAGCGAACCGCGATCAATCGGCGGCTTGCTGAGCTTCTGGCTCTACTCAAGCGTGCCCAGTACGTCGGGTATACAGCGACTCCGTTTGCCAATGTGTTCGTAGATCCAGAAGATGTAGCCGACATCTTCCCGAAGGATTTCGTGTATTCACTAGACCCGAGTAAGGAGTACATGGGCGGCGCGGCCTTCCATGATCTTGATGGGTTTTCCGACGATGTAGTGCAGGGACCTGGAGAATCTAACCGAATTGCGTTCGTTCGAGAGCTTGATCGTCTACCTAATCAAGATGACGAGCTTTCAGAGGCCATCGATGCTTTCGTGCTTACCGGAGCGATCAAGCTTTGGCGTGAGGCAAACCCTGAGCTGAATTCCGTCGGGGGAAAGGCAGTCTCCTTTCATCATCACACGATGCTCGTGCACGAGTCTGTGACTACGCAGTCCCATGCTGACATGGCCAAGCGCATCGACAGGTTATGGGAGGCTGCTGGATACTCGACACCCTCAGCGATCGAGCGGCTTCGGACGCTGTTTGCTTCTGACTTTCTTCCGGTTTGGCGATCGCGTCTTGGCACGGGGAAATGGGGCGACCTCTCCTTGCCTGAGGATTTTGGCGAGCTGATTCCGCATCTCGGTCGGGCCATCGACAGGATGACGGCTCACAACTCGCCCGTTGTGGTCGTGAACGGTGACAATAACTCCGATTACCAGAAGCTTGACTTCCAAGCTGGCCGAGTCTGGAGAATACTGGTCGGCGGTGCAAAGCTCAGTCGCGGTTTTACCGTCGAGGAGTTGACGATAACGTATTATCGCCGTCGTTCTCAAGCAGCCGACAGCCTCATGCAGATGGGGCGCTGGTTCGGTTTCCGGAAAGGCTACGGTGATCTTGTGCGTCTGTACATCGCCACCCAAGCAATTGACACTCGGGGGAAAGCGTTCAATCTCTACGAAGCGTTCGAGGCAATTCTTCGTGATGAGCGTGATTTCCGCCGGCAGCTTCTGAAGTTCTCGTTGCTCCGGGAGGATGGTCGGCCGGTAATACGACCTATTGACATTCCTCCTTTGGTGTTCCAGTCGTTGCCCTGGCTCCGCCCTTCCGCGCGTAACAAGATGTATAACGCTGAGTTGGAGTTCGAGGGGGACGGTGGCAGCGTGAAAGACTTTCCTCGTCAGGCCTCTCGGCCGGAGGGGGTAAACTCAAAGCACTTTGCGCTCGTAAACTCCTGGGCCCAGGAGTTGGGCGAGGAAAAGGCGCGGACTGAATTCACATATCGTCTTGCCAATCTTGACGTCGAGGGGGATGAAGAGGCGCTCGGCGACGCCAATTCGACTACCAAGACGTTCAAGGCGTGGACTAATCTCGTGTCGGCGCAAGAAGTTCGTGATCGCCTCGCGCGCTTCCAATGGGCGAAGGATTACACGCTTGACCCAACGCTCCGCTTGATGGATATGGCCATTGAGGAAGGAACTTTAACGGAATGGGTTGTACTTACTCCTGACCTGACGCCGTATCGCGCATTAGTTGATGGTGTCAGTGTTCCACTCCTCAAGCGCAGTAGGCGTCAAGACCGTCCGGGTTTTTCTGGCAGTTCGTTCCGTCAACGGCATGCGCTGCAACACATCGCTGGCCATCCCCAAGCGCGCTATGGCGGGCCCGAAGCCGAATCACTTATGGGGGATGGAACGCGAGGAGCGATCCTTCTTACGTTCTCACCCGACCCTGATCTCACTCGGACTCCAAACGACGAGCGCAAGCTCGTCATTCAAGAGGCGTTAGAAGCGAAAGAACTTTCGTCCTTGGACGTTGCAAGCCTATTCTCGCTTGTTTTCCCGTTCAAGTCGGCCCCAGCTGGCCGGGTCGGATTCCGGGTGCGTCGCACTGATTTGAGAGATTCAGTTATCGTCGATAAGACATGACACTAGTGGGTGGACGTTTCTCGGTTACCGGTATTCGAGTGGGAGCTTATTTGATTGCGAACACGCTTGAGACAAGGCTTTCCGGTGCTCGTGAATTGGCTGCTGGGCCGTTCGCAGCGTAGGTTTTGGACCGGAGTCTTGTTTTGGTTACTTTGGCGTAGTCGAGTTGTACCCGCTTATGGTACTTGCGGCGATGGTCCCTCCTATTGCAGGCGGGGTGTCAGGGCTGTGTTGGCGTAAGTGGCACATAGACCGGGGCATCCGGAGCAACGGGATTGCTGGCCGAAGGGGCTGACTGCGCCTCCAGATCAGCCTTGACCGACGCGGAGACCCCGAACAACAACGTCGCCACGAACGCCACGACGTACGCCACCACGAGCCCCGACCCGTACCCGAGCAACGCCCACCCGTACCCGGACGAGCCGTTCAGCAATGGGATGAGCGACAGGTCCGAGGCCCCGATGGCGATCGCCCCGACGGAGTGCCCGAGCTGGTCGAACAGCCCGACGACACCGCCGCCGAACGCTCCACCGATGCAGGCGGTGATGAACGGCCGACCCAAGGGGAGCGTCACGCCGTAGATCAGGGGCTCACCGACGCCGAGGAACCCAGCCGGCAGTGCACCGCGGATGGTCCGCACCAACGAAGCGTTCGAACGGAACCGAACCCACAGCGCGATGCAGGCACCGATCTGCCCGGCGCCACCCATCGCCAGCACGGGCAGCAGCACGGTCCACCCGGTCTGGTCGATCAGCGTGGTGTGGATCGGGATGAGCCCCTGGTGCATCCCGGTCATCACGAGGGGCAGGAACAGGCCTCCGAGCACGAAGCCGGCGAACGCCCCGCCGTTCGCGAGCAGCCAGGTCGCAGCAGTACCGATGGCGACCGAGACGACACCGGCGACGGACATGAGCACGCCGAGGGTGATCGAGCCGGCGACGAGCACGGTCACGGTCGGCACGACGATGAGCGCGATGACGTCCGGAGTCACGCGCCGCATGAAGCGCTCGACGTAGGCGGCGAGGATGCCGCCCGCCAGCGCACCGAGCACACCGCCCTGTCCGGGAGCCAGGGTCTCGCCGAACACCGTGACGTTCGCGACGCCGGCCGCGACGATGATGCCGCCGACCGCGCCACCGAGGATGGGCGTGCCGCCGAACTCCTTCGCGGCGTTCATCCCGACGAACACGGCGAGCAGGGACAGGAAGCCGGACGAGAGCACACCGAGGAACGGCGTCACCCCGGGCACCCACCCCAGGTTCGTCAGGATGCCGTTGATCCCGGCGATCAGCCCGCAGGCGATCAGCGCGGGGATGAGCGGGATGAAGATCGCGGAGATCTTCCGGATCGCGCGCATGGTGCGGCCGTCGGAACGGGACCGCGCGGTCGCCTTGATGGACGCACCGCGAGCAGCGAGCTCCTCGGGCGACGCACCAGACCCACCAGCCGCAGCCGACGGGGCGGCCGTGCGCAGGGCCTCCAGGTCGTCGGCCACGCGGTCGACGAGACCCGGGCCGAGCACGATCTGCAGGTTCGAGCCGGCCGCGATGGCGGCCATGACGCCGTCGGTGGCCTTGAGGTCGTCGAGCGCGACGGACGAGTCGGAGATGACCTCGACCCGCAGGCGGGTCATGCAGTTCTCGACGTCGGCGATGTTCGCGGAACCGCCGACGGCGTCGAGGATCTGCTGAGCGAGTTGCTGGGCATCGGGCATTGCTGTGCTCCTCGGGGGAAAGGAAACGGAAAAGGGGGAACGGGGTCTACAGCACGGCGCGCAACGAGCCAGCAGCAGCATCGAGGCGCTCGCGGGCATCGGTAGCCGAGGCGCCGGTCAGAATCACGGCGATGGCGGTCTTGACCTCACCGTCCGAGGCGTCGAGCGCCGCCTGGACCTCGGCGGGGGGCGCGCCGGTGACGTCCTGCACGAGCGAGAACGCCCGGGCGACGAGCTTCGCGTTCGTCGCCCGCACGTCGACCATGCGGTTGCCGTACGTCTTGTGGCTGCGCACCATCGCGAGCGTGGTGAGCATGTTGAGCACGAGCTTCTGCGCGGTGCCCGCCTTCAGGCGGGTCGATCCGGCGATGAACTCGGGGCCGACGACGACGTCAATGGCGATGTCCGCTTCCCGCCCCGCGGCCGAGTCGGGGTTGCACGCGACGGAGACCGACAGGGCGGAGCGGCGCCGGGCCTCCAGGATGGCTGCGATCACGTAGGGCGTCCTGCCGGACGCGCTGATCCCGACGACCACGTCGTCGGCCGTCAGGCCGAGCGCGTCGAGGTCGCGGACGGCCGCTGCTTCGTCGTCCTCGGCGCCCTCCACCGCGGTGGTCAGGGCGGGGCCGCCGCCGGCGATCAGGCCGACCACCTGGCTCGGGTCGGTACCGAAGGTGGGCGGGCACTCGCTGGCGTCGAGGACGCCGAGCCGGCCCGGCGTGCCGGCGCCGACGTAGACGAGCCGGCCACCACGCGCGAACGCTGCGGCGATCGAGTCTGCCGCCAGGGCGATGGCCGGGAGGCACGGCTCCAGTGCCGCAGGCACGCTGCGGTCTCCGGCGTTCATGCGCTGGGCAGCTTCCAGCGTGGAGATCGTGTCGATGTCGTCCAGAGAGTGGTCGGTCGCCTCGGTGGTGAGGGCGGCGAGTTCGTCGCGGAGGGCGTCGTGGGTTTCGTGCGTCTGGTTCATGGTGGTGCTCAGTTCCGGTGGTGGGTGCGGACGGCATCGCGGCTGCGGGCGAGGAGCGGCTGGGAGCGCTCGTCGGTGCGCTGCGCGACGACGATGAACAGGGTGTCGACGATGGCGAGCTGGCTCATCCGGCTGCCCATGGCCGCGGGGCGCAGGGCACTCTCGGCACCGGCGACACCGAGCAGGACGTGGTCGGCGGTGACGGCGAGCGGGGCGGAGGCGTGGCCGGTGATCGCGACGATCGTGGCGTGTTGGGCTCGGGCGGCGTGGGCGACCTCGAGGGTCTCGACGGTGGAGCCCGAGTGGCTGACGAGCACCAGGACGTCGTCCTCGCCGATCACGCTCGCCAGGGTCAGGGCGTTGTGCGGGTCGTCGGCGATCGAGCTCACGATGCCGATGCGTTCGAGCTTGAGGTGCAGGTCGCGGGCGACGATGCCGCTCGCGCCGACGCCGTACAGGACGACGCGGCGGGCGTCGCTCACGGCTGCTGCCGCTGCTTCGAGCGCGTGCGGGTCGAGCGCGGCGCGGGTGTCGGCCATCACCGCGCGGACGTCCTCGGTGACCTTCGCGATCACGGTGGCGACGTCGTCGTCGACCGCGACCCCGGCGTGGATCTCGGTGGACTCACGCTCGTGGATCCCGCGTTCGACTGCCCGGGTCATGCTCCGCTGCAGGGCGGCGAAGTTCGCGAAGCCCAGGTGCTGGGCGAACCGGGAGACGGTGGCGGGGGACACCCCGGCTCGGCCGGCGAGGTCCGTGGCGTTCGTGGTGGCCGCGGCTGCAGGGTCGTCGAGGACGGCGTCGGCGATGGCGCGCATGCTCGACGGCATGCTCGCCGACTGGGTGCGGACGAGGGCGAAGGCGTCGGCGCGCTCGGACCGCTCGGTGATCGTCATCCCGCCATGAAAGCGTCTTTCGTGAGAGAGCGCCAGTTCTGAAAGTAAATTGCGTGTTACGGGGGCGGGCGGTGCGGTTCGGCTTCGCGCAACCAAAGTGCGCCCGCGCCGCGGGATCGCGCGGCTCGGACGCACTTTGGTTGTGCGGGCGGTCGTGCTCGTCAGGCCTGCGAGGCCGGGGCTGCCACGACGGTCGACGCCTGCAGGTACCGCCGCGATCGACGTGCCGCTCGCAGCAGGATCGGCGTCATGATCAGTGCGGTGATGAGCAGTGCCGCGCAGAGGAACCGGGCGAACGCCGAGCCAAAGACGTCGTCGTCCGCGAGCCTCGGGAACTGGATGCCGGCGATGCCGACGTAGAGCAGCAGGAACTGGGCGAGGGCGAGCGGCTGGTAGGTGGAGAGCAGTCGTGCGTGCTCGTGTGCTCGGAGGGCGAGATCGGACTCGTGCGGCTGGATCGGGCTGCCGGTCTTGATCGCTTGCGTCACCATGCGCTTGCCGACAGGGGAGAGCCCCGCCGTCGTGGCCTGCATCGCGGTCGACATCCCGATCGTCGTTGCGAGGATCGAGAAGGTGCCGGCCAGGCCACCGACGGACGCGCCGAAGCCGACGACGGTGAAGACTGCGACGGCGCCCGACTCGGTCGTGGCCAGCAGCCAGCCGATGACGGCGCCCACGACGGCTCCGATCAGCGCAAGGAAGGTCGTCCGCCGCCAGGCGCGACGTGCTGTCAGTTCGAGTTCCCCCATGCCCCCACCCTAGGAGCGGATCGCCCGACGGTGACGACGGCCGCGACGATGACGATCGGCGCAATGAACAGCCAGTAGGTCAGCTCGGTGTTCGTCGTGACGATGCTGGCCCAGACGGCAGGGCGATCCGGCGTTCCGCGTCCGAACAGCCCTGCGACGAGCAAGTACAGGACGCCCGGCACGGATTGGTAGCGATCACCGAGCACCGCGCGGCTGGCCACCGCGAGCGCACAGAACGCGATGGTGTTCCGGATGGTGGCGAGCGAGACAGCGGGATGCGCGCCGAGGATGAGGCCGACGGTACCGATCGCGCACACCAGTCCGATCACCACCAGGACGGTGCTCAGCTCGAGCAGGTCGGTCCGTCGGGTCGGAGCGGGGAACGGTGCGCGACTGATCGATGCACCCGCCGCGATCGCGAGCACCAGCGGTCCGACCGCAGCGACGGGGATCATCGCGAAGGGAGCGCCACCGCCGAACGACGGGAACAGCATGCCGATCGGTCCGAGGCCGATCGTGAGCACCGTGACGGAGGTCGTGAGCCCGAGGAGGGCCACCGTGCGGTGCACACGCAGCCACCAGGTCATGCGGCCGGCACTGCGATGTGGCCGATCGAGCAGTCGATCAGGCGGTGGACCGTCGCGGTGACCCACGCTGCCTGCGCCGGCACCGGGGCCTTCCGCAGTTCTCGGAGTGCCGAGGGATCGTTCATCTCCAGCGCGGGTTCCACGCGATCCGCATCGACGATCCCGCGGGCAGCCACGTCGACGAGCCAGCGGTTCGCGACGGCGGCGTCGTTGAGTCGCTCGGTGTCGTCTGGTTCGGACTCGCAGTACGCGACCTCTGCGTCGCCCAGGACCGAGGTGGTGAGGCTGTGCACGAGGTCGGCGTTCGTCATCCGCACCTGCACGATCATGTTCAGGTCGTCCGGAGACGAGGGTGCGTTGCTCGCCCGGATCGTCGGCTGGATCGTGATGCCCGAGTGGCTGAGGTTCTCGGCGGCCTTCCGGATCACGGCCTCTGAGTCGCCGTCGGCGCGCTGCTCCGGGAACAAGCAGATCGTCGGACGGTTGCCGCTGCAGATCGATTCGGCCTGCGGACGCTCGATGATCGGCGCGGCGCCCAGCCCCGAACCGGACACGAGCGCGACGACCGTGACGACCACGAACAAGCTGGCGCCGATCTGGACCCCGAAGCGGTGGAGCCGATCGCCACTCGTGCGTCGAGCGACCGCGATGATCAGCAGACCGACTCCCGCGAATGCGCTGAAGGCGGTTGCGATGATCGGCGCCCGTGGATCCAACGACGTCTCGACAGAGCAGCAGTCTGACGTCACGAGGCCGGCGAGGTAGCGCAGCGGAAAGTAGTCCACGGACCACGAGAAGCCGAGCCAGCTGTACGACGCGAGCAGGCTGAGCGGCAGCGACGCGACCGGCGGGAGCCAGCGACCGATGGCGAACCCGATGCACGTGTGGAAGAACAGGATGCTCGCGAACGTCAGTCCGACGAGCGGCGACGGGGCACCCGGAGCACCCCAGGTGTCGCGGCTCATGAGCGCGACGGCGACGGCCTGGAGCAGGATGCCGGCGGCGAGTGGTGTCCACAGATGATCGGCGAAGATCGTCGCACTCGATCGACTGCTGGTCTGGATGAATGCTGTGCCGGCGCGGTAGCGCTTCCCCTCCCACGCCGCGGCAGTCGCAGCGACACCGCAGGAGAAGACCAAGAAGATCGCGGCGCCGGCGACCGCGGCCGGCCAGTACCCCGAGACGGACGTCTCAGACGAGAACTGCACGCTGTAAGCGACCACGCCGAGCAGTCCAGGCGCGAGGAGCCACACTGCTGCGCGACTGCGCCACGGGACGATCGGGCGCATCAGTCGTCCTCGCTCGTGAACCGTGCGTACGAGGCGGTGATCGCATCTGCGGGGGAGAGTCCCGGGAACGGTTCCGTGAAAGAGTCGACGGAACCGGAAAACGGGACGTGTCCGTCCACGAGCACGGTCACGTGGTCGTACGTCGCAGCAACGTCCTCGGTCTGGTGCGTCGAGACGATCACGGAGATCTCGCGCGGCAGGTTCTGCATCACCTGCGCGAATCGTGCGCGTTGCGCTGGGTCCAGCCCCGCGGTGGGTTCGTCGAGCAGGATCCACTGCGCTCCCGAGACCAGCGCACCGGCGACGCCGAGACGGCGGATCTGCCCGCCCGACAGGGTGCTGGCCCGTACATCGGATCGGGTGGAGAGATCGACCGCGGTCAAGGCTGCCACGGCACCGTCCCAGGCATCTCTGCGCGAGAGTCCCTTCAACCAGCCGCAGTAGGCGACGTGCTCTCGAGCGGAGAGCCCGGGGAAGGCACCACTCCGCTGCGGAAGCCAAGCCACCCCTCGGCGGTACCTCCGTCGGCTCGCACGATCGCTAGGTCTGCCCAGACCGTCGACACGGATCGTCCCCGAACTCGGTCGAAGGGCGTCAGCGACGAGGCTGAGCAGCGTCGACTTACCGGCCCCGTTCGGCCCGAGCAAGACGCTGCCGCCGCTCGGGAACACCGCTGACAGGGACGCGAAGACATGGTGGTCTCGTCGGTACCCGAAAGCGAGCTCATCGATCTGAACGGCCAAGACAACCCCCTGGAACCTTGCATTGATGTTTCACCGTACATTAGCGTTCGATCGGCTCGGACCTTCCGCGCCACTACTCAAGGGGGAATCAAGATGATCAACATCAGTCGTCGTGCGGCCGCAATCGTCTCCGGGGGAGTCGTGCTCGCTACAGTGCTCGCGGCGTCGCCGGCATTCGCTGAGGGCGCGTGGTCGTCGAAGCTGACCGGCGTCGCCATCGGCAAGAACTCACGAAGCTGGCAGGACCCGCACAAGGACAGGGTCCGGACCGCGACGGCGTTCGCCGGCTGCCGGATCTCTGGCAATGCGAGTGGCTTCAAGTCCGCGTCTGTGAGGCTCTACGACGAACGAGGTCTTCTGCCGGACAAGAGCATGGGCACGAAGGTCAACACGTGTGGCAGGAGTGACTGGGGTGTGATGACCCGGCCGGACCGCTACCACTGGACGATCTCGGCGCTCAACGGGGCGTCGTACGAGCCGGCGTTGCGTCTGTCGGTGACGACGGTGCGCCAGTCCTACTGAGCCGGTGTCGCCGGTCGGTCGCGCCTGCGGCTGGCCGGCCCTGTCACCCCCGCCGGTACCGCGTCGCTGGCTTCCCCGGCTGGTCCGCCCGCTTCGTGGCCGTCGCGGTCAGTTTGGGCATCGAGCTTCCGCCGTCGCAAACCCAAAGTCACCTCGAACCGTGGAATTGCGCGGCGCGAGGTGACTTTGGTTGTTCGCCGGGCGGTGGGCGCGACCGAACTCGCGGCGCGGGCGGCGGGGCGGAGGCGAGGCGGGCCTCCAGGCCGGACGCCGTCAGGCGACGCCGCGTCGCGGACGGAAGACCCCCGCGCGGACCAGCCACACGTAGAGCAGGCAGCCGATGCAGACGTCGAAGACGGCGTTGAGGAACGCGGCGACCAGGGCGACCGCGGCACCGATCGGTGCGGCGTACGGCACGCCGAGCAGTGCGAGGAGCAGGGCGACCGCGGTCACGAACAGGCCGACCCGCTGGGCGAAGGTCGGGGGCTCTGGAGCCTCGAGTTCGGCGGGCGGGGCAAGGCGTGGGCGGACGACCCGTCGGAAGAGCGCGCCGTAGGGGTGTCGGCGGATGCCCGCGATGCCTCCGACGGCGAACAGCACGACGATGACCGCGAGCAGCACGATGCCGGCGACCCACGTCTCGGGGATCAGCGTGAGGACGATCGTCGCGGCGAGGAGCACCGTGGTGATGGCGGCGCCGAAGCGTGGGGAGCGCGGGTCGATGCCGCGGTCGGGGTCGTTCGGGGTGGTCATCGGGACTCCTGGGTGCCGGTGGTTCCTGGGGTGCCTGTGCCGCGTGTGGTGTCTGTTCTGCCTGCGGTCAGGACGGCGTCGAGGGCTGCGGTGAGCTCGGGTGGGCGGGGTGGGCCTCCGAAGCGGGTGCGAACGGTCCGGTTGGCGTCGAGGAGCAGGACCGTCGGCGTCTGCATCACGTCGAAGCGGCGAGCGAGTTCGGGGTGCTCGGCGAGGTCGATCTCGATGCGTCGGACGCCCTCGTGTTGATCGGCGACGGAGGCGAGCTGGCGCCGGGTCGCCGGGCACCGCGCACAAGTCGGCGTCGAGAACTGGACGAACGTGGCGGCGGTGCCGTAATCGGTGTCGAGCGCGAGGCCGTCTGCGTCCTGCCTCGTCGACGCGGCGCTGCCCGCCGACCGGGCTCGACCGGTCCGGTGGCGGAGCAGGAGACCGAGGACCGTCGCGAGCGCGAGGACCCCCACGAGCACGGCCACTGCGGTTCCGAAGGTCACACGGCGACGGTACGCGCAGCCGACGAACTGCTGTCGAACGTGACCGGATGTGACGCGGAGCTGTGCGCGTCGCGCCGGGCTCGGCGGGGGCTCAGTCCTCGGGGAGCGTGCGGACCCACTGCTCGAACGCGGCGGCGTCGTCGTCGCTGAAGACGGCGGCAGGCCGCGACTCGTCCTTCGCCGAGTGCAGGAACAGCGTGCCGTCGGCCATCCCCGTCGTCGCGTCGTCGAGGACGGACGACTTCGCCGCGACGCCCTTCCTGGTGAGGAAGGTCAGCTGTTCGCCGTTCGCCGATTCTGCGATCGCCGCATCACCGTCGAAGAACGAGGCGAGCTCCATCACCAGGAACGCGGTGGCCCCGTCCTGCGTGGTGAGAGCGACGGTCGGCTTCGTCCGACTCTTGCCGAAGGGGCGCTCGACGGCCGTGGCCGTGACTCCCGAGCCGGTCCACGGTCGCACGTCGGTCAGGGGGAGCCTGGCGGCGACCCGCGCTGCGGGTCGTTTCGGCGGGAGGGCGGCCTGGAACAGCAACGTCCCGATCACCACCGCCAGGAACCATGCGTACGGCGAGAACGTCTTCGTCGCGATGAGGACGAGGAAGCCACCCAGGAACCCCGCCGCGACCAGGTTCGGCCACCACCTCGACTCCTGACGCAGGCCGAGCGGCCACACCACGGCGCCGTACAGGAGTCCGACGACCGTGGGGACCCAAAAGGCCGAGGGGCGGATGACGCCGGCGTGGAAGTGCAGCCAGACGTCCGCGACCGCCAGGACGACCGCCATGACGACGAAGAAGACACGCTGTGCGCGACGGTCCCGCTCGCGAGTGCTCAGTGCGGTCATGTCGTTCCCCCGTGGTGCTCGTTCCCCGTGCTGCTCAGTCAAGCAGAACGCGCGGTCATGGTCCCACCGCTCGGGCCGTGCACACGCTCGAACGGGGTGCCGCAGTACGGTCGTGGACAGGCGAACCGGAGCGCATCGTGCTCAGACGCGTCGGAGCAGCCGGGCGACCGTGCCCTGCAACAGCAACAGCAGCGCCCAGAGCAGGCCGATGCTCGGAAACACCACCGACAAGACCAGCGCCGCCGACAGCAGTCCGGCGGCGATGAGACCACGCGCCGAGTCGCCCAGCGGCGTGGCGAGCAACTCGGGGTTCCGTCGGAGCACGAGTTCGATCGCGGTCAGCGCCAGGCTCGTCACGACCATGCTGCCGAGGTAGAGCGCGTGTGCCACACGGTCGTCGTTCTCGCCGCTGTTGAGCAGGTTGGCGGCGAACGGCAGGAACACGATGCTGATGAGCCACACGAAGTTCAGCTGCATGATCCGTGGGTTGTAGGACCGGACGTGCTCGAACACCTGGTGGTGCAGGATCCAGAACCGCGAGATCAACCAGAACGTGATGAGGAACTCGAGCAGGGCGGGCCAGTGCTCCCGGAGGAGGTCGCCGGCGCTCTCGCCCGAGGACATCTCGCTGGCGATGTCGACCAGCGGCAGGATCAGCAGCGTGATGGCGATCGCGACGGTGGCATCGGAGAAGTTCACCAGGCGGTCGAGTCCGCGGTCCGTGCGGGCGTGCTCGGTGCGTGCGTGCTCCGTCATGGGGTGAGTGTAGGGAGTGCACGGGCCGCCGCCCTAGCATCGGGGCGTGAGCTTCGACGTGACACCCGGGCGGTACCGGCACTTCAAGGGGAACGACTACGAAGTCGTCCTGGTCGCCCGTGACGTCGAGACCGAGGAGCCCGTGGTCGTGTACCAGGCGCTGTACGGCGAACGCGGGCACTGGGTCCGATCACTCGCCGACTTCACCGCGCACGTCACCCGCGACGGGTACGACGGGCCCCGGTTCGTGCCGGTCGGCAGCTGACAGCCCGAGCAACCGGTGTCGGCGCCCGCCCCTAGGCTTTCAGCGCACCATAGAGACGGGGGAGCGCATGCAGATCGGCGTCGACGGGCACGTGCTGCTCAGCCCGAGTGACCTGAGCACGTGGTCGGCCTGCGAGTGGGCGTTCCTCCGCCGACTCGACGCCAAGCTCGGTCGCGGGGAAGCCCTGCCGGACGTGCACGACGACATGCTCGAGCGCACCGCACGGCTGGGGGACCAGCACGAGCTCGACTACCTCGAGATCCTCAAGCAGACCCGCGACGTCGTCGAGTTCGACCGCCCTGCCCCGCCGGACTACGCACGCGCCGCAGCCGAAGCACGACAGGCCTTCGCCGACGCTGCCGACGTGCTGTACCAGCCGACGTTCCACGCAGCGCCGACGGCCGACGAGCCCGGGTTCATCGGCTTCGCGGACTTCATCATCCGCAACGACCGCGGCGAGTACGAGGTCTACGACACCAAGCTCGCCCGCCACGCCAAGATCAGCGCCCTGCTGCAGCTCGCCGCCTATGCCGAGCAGATGCAGGCGCACGGCATCCCCACCGGTGAGCAGGTGCACCTGGTGCTCGGCGACCGGACGACGACCACGCACGACCTCGCCGACATCGCGCCGGTGTACCGCACGCAGCGCGCCGAACTGCAGCGGGTCATCGCCGAGCGCATCGCGGCAGACGAACCGCTGCAGTGGGGCGACCCGCGCTACTCGAGCTGTGGCCGTTGCGCCGTCTGCTCGACCCAGGTCGCCGAGCACCGCGACCTCGTCCTCGTCGCGGGCATGCGCCTCGACCAACGGGCGAAGCTGATCAAGCACGAGGTGCGGACGATCGACGACCTGGCGGTCCGCACCCGGGCAGTGCCGGGCTTGTCCCGCGCGACGCAGGATCGGCTGGTGCGTCAGGCGAGCCTCCAGATCGAGTCGGAAGACGCCCGACGGAAGGGCGCCGACGGGCCGGACCAGCCCGTCAAGCCGCGCTTCGAGGTGCTCGACGCCCGGGCGCTCGACGCGATCCCGGCACCCGACCAGGGCGACGTGTTCTTCGACTTCGAGGGCGACCCGCTGCACACCGAGGACGGCGTGCACTGGGGCCTCGACTACCTGTTCGGCCTGGTCGACGACCGCGCCGAGTTCACCGCGTTCTGGGCACACACCATCCGCGACGAACGAGTTGCGCTGGAGCAGTTCCTCGCGTTCATCGAGGCCCGGCGGCAGCAGTACCCGGGCATGCACATCTACCACTACGCGGCCTACGAGCGGACGCACCTGCTGTCACTCGCCGCCCGGCACGGCGTGGGCGAGGACGCCGTCGACGACCTGCTCCGAGCCGGGGTCCTGGTCGACCTGTACCCGATCGTCCGCAAGGCCCTGGTCGTCGGCAGCCACAGCTACTCCATCAAGAAGCTCGAACCGCTGTACATGGGGTCGGACCTGCGCGAGAGCGACGTCACGAACGCCGCGGACAGCATCACCGCCTACGTCGACGCGATCGAGGAGCTCCGGAACGGCGACGCGGCCGAGGGGCAGCGGATGCTCGACCAGGTCGCCGACTACAACGCCTACGACTGCCGCTCGACCCTGCGCCTGCGCGACTGGCTCCGCTCGCTGCGCACCGACGACCCCGACGCGGCCGACCCGTCGCTCGAGCTCGAGGTCCCACCGATCCCCGTCGAGCGCGAACCCAATCCGGTGTCCGTCGCGCTGGCCGAGCAGCTCGAGGACGTCGACGCCCTCGACCGCACCCCTGACCAGACCGCGTTGGCGCTCGCCGCGGCCGCGATCGACTACCACCGCCGCGAGGCCAAGACCTTCTGGCAGGACCACTTCGACCGCCTGCGGAACCCGGTCGACGACTGGGCCGACACGCGTGACGTCCTGGTCGTGGAGCGGGCGTCCGTCGAGCGCGACTGGGACACGCTGCCGCGTGCCCGGTCGCAGTCGCGGGAACTCCGGTTGTCGGGGACGCTCGCCCCCGGTTCGCGGCTCCGGCCTGGAGGCACGCCCCACCTGGTGTACGACGACCCACTTCCGCCATCGGTCGCCTCCCCGGGCCCCGGGTCGAAGGGCGCTTCGTCGCGCGCCGTGATCGTGGACGTCCGGGACAACGGCGATGCCGTCGAGGTCCTCGTGAAAGAGGGACTGCCCGTCGGCGGCGAGCCGCACCACGAGTTCCCCGTGGCCCTCGCCCCGTCGGCACCGCCCCGAGCGAAGCCGCAGCCCGAGGCGATCGCGTGGTGGGGTCAGGCCGTACTCGACGAGCTGCCCGAGATGCTGCCCGACCCTGCGCTCGACCTGCTGCGACGGGTGCCCCCGCGTGGCCCGATCGTCCCGGTGCAGGGCGACGACACGGTGTCGGCCGTCGTCTCGACCCTGCTCGACCTCGACCGCTCGTACCTGGCGATCCAAGGCCCTCCCGGCACGGGCAAGACCTACGTCGGCTCGAACGTCGTCGCCCGGCTCGTCCGCGAGTACGGCTGGCGCGTCGGGGTCGTCGGCCAGTCGCACGCGACGTCGGAGAACTTCCTGACCTCGGTCGTGAACGCCGGCGTCCCCGCGGACCGGGTCGTGAAGGTGCCGAAGTCCGGTGCGACCGAGGACGAGCTCGACGCCGCAGCCTGGACCCCCGTGAAGAACGGTGCCGCGGTCGCCGCGTTCCTGTCCTCGTGCGAGGCCTCGGGCACCGGTGGTGTCGTCGGTGGCACTGCGTGGACGTTCGCGAACGAGTCGACGATCGAGCGCCGGTCCCTCGACCTGCTCGTGGTCGACGAAGCCGGACAGTTCTCCCTCGCCCCGACCATCGCCTCGTCGGTCGCCGCGACCCGGCTCCTGCTGCTCGGGGACCCCCAGCAGCTGCCCCAGGTGTCGCAGGGCTCGCACCCCGAGCCCGTCGACGAGTCCGCGCTCGGCTGGCTCGCCGACGGACAACACGTCCTACCGCCCGAGTTCGGGTACTTCCTCGCTCGCACCCGCCGCATGGAGCCCGCGCTGACCGAATCCGTGTCGGCCCTGTCCTACGACGGGCAGCTCGCCTCGATGGTCTCCGGTCGGCACCTCGACGGCATCGAGGCGGGTGTGCACCCCGTGCCGGTCGTGCACGCGGGCAACACGACGTCCTCGGCTGAAGAGGCCGCCCGGGTCGTCGCGCTCGTCGGTGACGTCGTCGGCCGCACCTGGACCGACGGCTCCGACACCCGGGCGCTGACCGACGAGGACGTCATCGTGGTGGCGCCGTACAACGCGCAGGGGGCACTGATCCGGCAGGAGCTCGACCGCGCGGGCTTCACCGGCACCCAGGTCGGCACGGTCGACCTGTTCCAGGGCCGGGAGGCCGTCGTGTCGATCGTGTCCCTGGCGGCGTCGAGTGCGGCGGACATCCCGCGCGGCCTCGACTTCCTGCTCATGCCGAACCGGTTGAACGTGGCGATCTCGCGGGCGAAGTGGGCGGCATACCTCGTGCACTCACCGGCGCTGACCACCGGGCTGCCCCCGTCGATCGCGGGCCTGTCCCTGTTGTCCCGCTTCATCGAGCTCGTCGACCCGCAGCGGAGTGACATGTAGGATTTCCGGATGAGCTACCAGATGCCACCGGACCCGCACCAGCCGATGGCGGGTCCGTACCCGCAGCGATCGGGCAACGGGTTCGCCGTCGCAGCCCTCGTGCTCGGCATCTGGGGCTTCCTCGTCACGTGGATCCCCTTCTTCATCGGACTGTTTCTCGGATTCGTCCCCGATGTGCTCGCGATCGTGTTCGGAATCTGCGGGGTGATCCGGGCGAACCGTGGTGCCCGTGGCATGGGGATGGCCGTGACCGGATTGATCCTCGGGAGCCTGGCGTTCCTCAGCATCTTCGTCGGCGCCGGGACTGCCTGGTGACTCACCCCGACTCGACAGTGCCGATGGTCGAGCTGTAGGTCGCCACCGCACCGAACTGCGCTCCGATGATCGTGACGGACCACGCGGTGCCGTCCGGGGCGACGGAGTACAGGACGCGTGCGCCATCAGGAACGGCAGCGAGCCCGGTGCCGTCGGGCAGCAGGATCCGTTCCGGCGCGGTCATCCCCACGGACAAGGTCGACGGGTATGGACCGGCGCCGAACCTCTGCTCCATGACGAAGGCAAGCGTGCCCGCGCTCTGTACGACGGCCGACCGCTCGGTCTCGACAGTCGCCGGAGTCGGAGCCGGAGCCGGCGGCGCGGCAGGTTCCGGTGTCGCTGCTGGCGCAGCAGACTCCACCGGGGCAGCGGCCGCCGAGCGGAACGGGACCGCCACCGTCCCGACGACAGTGCTCCGGCCGTCGAGGGGGAGCGAGAGTGCTGGCAGGTGGACACCGGTACCCACCAGAGCCGACCCGATCACCGCGTACGCCATCAGCGCCGTCCCGACGCTGCCGAGGATCGCCCCTCCGCGACCGAACGCCCGCGCCGCGGCCGAGCCCCATCGTGCTGTCTTGACCGCCTGCACGCCGAAGACGATCGCCGAGATGCCGATCGTCGAGACGATGAAGCCCGTCTGGATCCCGGAATGTTGCGGCTCGACGAGCGCGATGACCACGCTGCCGACGCCGAGCAACATCGCAAGGGTGGCGAACGCCCAGGGCCTCGTGCGCCTGCGTGGCTTCGCGTTCAGCAGCGGTGATGGGGCGTGGAGTGTCGGCAGCCGCCGAGCACCACTTCGCGAGGGTCCTGACGAGTACTCCGGAGGGGACCAATCTCGTGGTCCTGGCCCGCCCAACGGCATCGTCGTTCCCCCGTCCGTTCAGTACGACGGACCCATCTTGATGGGCGACGCCGACGTGAGCGATCCCCAGAACTGGGTTGACCGGCTGGCCACGACCGAACACTGCGGGCCGGTACGATCACGAGCTTCCGGGGACGCCACCCTGCATCTGCGCCCGCATCTCGGCGAGGACGTCGGCATGCAGGAAGTTCGCCTCGGCCGCACTCGTGGGGTCGACCACGATGCCGAACTGATCGGGGAGCGCGGACACGAGCTCCGACATCGGCACCGGACGCCCCTCGGCCTCGGGAAGCCCGGCGGCGAGTTCGTCCGGGTCGGTGAAGACGGGCACGAACGGCTTGTCGCGGATCATGACGTGGGCGACGCTGCCGGCCTCCGGAGTGCCCGCAGCCTTCCAGGGGACCCACGCCGCGCTGCGCAGGAAGCCCGCGGGCGAGGCCGCCATCCTCCGTCGGAGTTCGGCGGCCGCGGTCGGCGGGGCCTTGTCGACGCCTCGGCCGAAGGCTGATCCGTTCGTCTCATCGGTACTCACGCCAGCCATGCTGTCACGGTCGGCGGACACGGCGGGGCCGAGCCGCGCCTCCAGGCCGATGCCCGGCGCACGCGGACGTGGGCCGGGCGTCGGAGGCGACCGTCTCAGTACGCGGCCGACTGCCCGCCGTCGATCGGGACGACCGTCGCGTTGACGTAGGACGCGTCGTCCGACAGCAGGAAGGCGACGACGGCGGCGATCTCGGGGGCCTCGCCGTAGCGCTTCGTCGGGTTGACCTGGATGAACTCCTCAGCGGCCTTGCGCGGGTTCTCCGCGTCGAGCTGCTTCATCGAGTTCTCGACCATGGGCGTCCAGATGGCTCCGGGGGCGATGGCGTTGATGCGGATGCCGTAACGGCCGTACTCGACGGCCGAGTTGCGGGTGAGGCCGACGACGCCGTGCTTGGCTGCCGCGTACCCGGACTGGTTGCCGATGCCGCGGATGCCGCCGACGCTCGCGGTGTTCACGACCATGCCGGAGCCCTGCTCGCGCATGACCTTGAGCACCTTCTCGAGCCCGAGGAAGACGCCGCGCAGGTTGATCGACACGACACGGTCGAACTCGGCGGCGGTGAAGGACTCGGTGGGGTTCTGCTTGCCCTCGATGCCGGCGTTGTTGAAGAAGCCGTCGATGCGGCCGAAGCGCTCGGTCGTGGCGGTGACGTAGGCGTCGACCTGGGCCTCGTCGGACACGTCGGCGACGGTCGTCAGGACCTGCGCGTCGGGGGTGGCCTCGAGCACGGCGGTCTTCGTCGCCTCGAGTCCCTGCTCGGAGACGTCGACCAGGGAGAGCGCGGCGCCCTCGGCGGCCAGGCGGACGGCGGTCGCGCGGCCGAGGCCGGAGCCGCCGCCGGTGATGAGGACGACGCGGTCGGCGAAGCGGGTGGTGACGGTGCTGGTTTCGGGCATGGGGGAGGCCTCCTGAGGTCTTCGACGGTGAAGGGCTCGGGGTCCGCGGTGGGGCAGCGAGTCCGATCGATGCATCTGCATCGAGAGACCTAGACTACACCTGTCGTTTAACGGCCGGGTCAGATGGCGTTCAGCACCCGCACCATCACGCTGCCGACCTCAGCTCGTGACGATCGAGGTCGTCGTTGCCATGGTCGCCGCCATGATCACGACCATCGTCGCGGCCTCGATCTCCTCGAGTACCGCCTTCACCGCCGGGCTCGCCCAGGAGCCCGAGGTGATCTGCTTGACCAGGTCCTTGTCGACGGCGCCGAACTGCTTCCGCAGGGTGTACGTCGCGTCGAGCAGGCCGATGACCGCGGCGGAGAACGGCGTGGGTCCTGCGCGGCCGGCCAGCACGTCCCCGATGCCGGATCGCAGCAGCGCCTCCGGGGCTCCGTCCCGCTCCGGGTGCTTCGTGGTGGGGAAGAGGCCGAGCACCTTCCCCTGCTCGATGCTGATGACGCCGCGCTCGACGAGTCCGGCGAACACGTCGTCGCGCAGCTGGCGCTTGCCGAGTCGGCTCACCCACCACTTCGCCTTGCGTGGTGCACCGGCCGCCGCGATGGAGCCGACCACGCCGTCGAGCACGGGGTCGCCCGTTGCGGCGCCGTTCACGACGGTGACGAGTCCGTCCTGCAGCGAGACGGCACCGCGCAGCGCGAGGTCGGCGAGGACCGCTCCCGCGAGACCCGTGTCGAGCGTCGAACCGTCAAGAGCGTGGCGTCCGTCGGGCTCGACCTGCAGGAGCGCGAACGCCTGGGGGACCGTGAGTTGCTCAGCCATGCCCGCAGCCTGCCACGCGGGGCGGAGGTGCGCCGGGCCTCCGAGCCGACACCCAGCGGCGCCGCACCGCCCGACGTCAGCAGGCGTCCAGCACCCGCACCATCGCGTCCCGCTCCGCCGGGGCCACCCACAGGCGGTACTTCGCCTTCACCGTGACCTGGTGCTCGACGTAGGTGCAGCGGAACGCCTTGTTCGCGGGGAGCCAGGTCGCAGCGTCGCCGGAGCCCTTCTGCGAGTTGGACCGGCCGTCGACGGCGAACAGGTTCACCGGGTCGTTCGCCAGCGCCTGCCGGTCGGCTTCGGTGAGCCGCTGGGCCCCGGTGCGCCAGGCGTTCTCGAGCGCGACGACGTGGTCGATCTGCACGAGCGTCGACGTCGTGTTGCCGCGCACGAAGTCCACCGTCGCACCGGTGTACGGGGAGACGAGGGTGCCCGTGAGGACCTTGCAGCGGCCCTCGCGGGTGATGTCGGCGAGGTCGCGGGCGAGGACGTCGTTCCGGGTGTCGCACCCGTTGTGGTCGACGTCGAGCCAGGCGCTGCCGAAGTCACCGGTGCGGTCGTAGCCGGTGCCGGCTGCCTTGCCCTTGACGGGCAGGTCGGCGAGCTGGGTGCGTGCGCGGACCGCGTCGGCGTCGGTTCCGCGGCTGACGGTCGGACTGGAGGCGGGGGTCGCCCCCGACGACGCCTGCTGCGGTCCGATGGTGGTCGTCTCCCCGGCCGTGGGACCGCCCGCCCCGGTCGTGCCCGCCGCGTCGGCGTCCGGCCCGAGGACGCCGGACGCATCGAGCGCGTAGCCGCCGACGGCGAGGGCCAGGACGACGAGGACGGAGGTCAGGGTGATGCGGCTGCGGCGTCGGCGGGACGTCATGCGGTGGGACTCCAGGTGGTGCGGGGCGGAACGGTGGTGCGGGCGGTGCGGCGGTGTGCGCAGCGGCTCAGGTCAGCAGGGAGCGGATGTCGTCGGCGGTCAGGTCGTCGGCGAACAGGGCGTCGTCGTCGATCATCGTGGCGAACAGCTCGGCCTTGCGGGCGGCGAGGGCGAGGACCTTCTCCTCGATGGTGTCCTCGGCGATGAACCGTTGGACGCTGACCGACCGGGTCTGCCCGATGCGGTGCGTGCGGTCGACGGCCTGGGACTCGGCGGCGGGGTTCCACCACGGGTCGAGCACGAACACGGTGTCCGCCTCGGTCAGGGTGAGCCCGAACCCGCCGGCCTTCAACGAGATGAGGAACGCCGGGGCGGTGCCCTGCCGGAAGCGCTCGATGACCTCCGGGCGCTTGCGGGTGGAGCCGTCGAGGTACTCGTAGCCGATGCCGCGGGCGTCGAGGGCGTCTGACACCATCCGCAGGAACGAGGTGAACTGGCTGAACACCAGGGCGCGACGGCCCTCAGCCGCGAGCTGTTCGAGTTCGTCGAGCAGCAGGTCGAGCTTGGCCGAGGGGATCGGGGTCGATCCCGACGTGACGTCCGAGTCCGCTGACGCCGACCCGGACGACACCAGCGCCGGCGACAGCGCGAGCATCCGCAGCAGCGTCAGCGACCGGAACACGATCATCCGGTTCTTCGACAGGTCGTCGATCAGGTCGAGGACCTTCAGGCGCTCCCGGTTCAGGGTGCGCTCGTACAGCTCCCGGTGCGCGGGGTCGAGCGTGACCCGGACGACCTGCTCCTGCTTCGGGGGCAGGTCGGCCGCGACGGCTTCCTTGGTGCGGCGGAGCATGAGCGGCCGGATCCGTCGGCGGAGCCGCCCGGTGAGTTCCTGTCGGGCCTCGCCGCGGAGCTCGGGCGAGGCGAGGGGCTTCACGTAGTCGTCGCCGAACCGGGTCCAGGTGGACAGCAGCCCGGGCGCGACGATGTGGAACAGTGCCCACAGGTCCGTCAGGCCGTTCTCGAGCGGGGTGCCGGTGATCGCGAACTTCACCGGTGCCTGCAGCTCCGAGGCCACACGGTGGGTCTGGGACTGCGGGTTCTTCACGAACTGGGCCTCGTCGAGCACCAGCGCCGACCACGGCAGGTCGGTCCAGGCGCGGGCGTCGAGCCGCAGCAGCGCGTACGAGGTGACGACGACGTCCGACGCAGCGGCGGTCCGGGCGACGAGCCCCGGGTCCTTCAGCGACGTCGAGGTCACCGTCGCGACCCGCAGCGTCGGCACGAACTTGGCGGCCTCGGCGGCCCAGTTGCCGACGACCGAGGTCGGTGCGACGACCAGGAACGGCGGCGCGTCGGGCTCCGCGGCACGACGGGCGGCGACCATCGCGAGCACCTGCAGCGTCTTGCCGAGCCCCATGTCGTCGGCGAGCACCCCGCCGATGCCGTGCGTCACCAGGAACGACAGCCACGCGTACCCGGCGTGCTGGTACGGCCGCAGGTCGGCGTGCACGGTGTCCGGCACGGGGACGTCACCCGGGGGAGTCGCCCCGAGCAGCCCCGAGGCGATCGCCTGCCACCGCTCGTCGTGCGAGGTCTCGTCGGCCAGCAGGTCGAACTCCGACCACAGCCCGGCGTGCAGGGGCGTGACGGCGATCGGCTGGTCGGGCTCCCACTCGTCCAGGTCGCGGGCCTCGTCGATGAGCTCCTTGAGCCGGTCGAACGCGGGGTCGGCCAGCGACAGGTACGAGTTGTCGACGAGCTTGAGCCGTCGCTGCCGACCCGCGAGCGCGGTGAGCAGCGGCGTGAAGGGGATCTGCTTGCCGTTGACGCTGACGATGATGCCGAGGTCGAACCAGTCGTGCTTGTCCGACGGCATCGTCGTGACCCGGATGTGCGGCCGCCCGCTCAACCGCTCGTAGTCGAGGCGCTCACCACGCACGACGGTGCGGACGCCGAGCGACGGCAGCTCGGGCAGGAACTCGTTCGCGAACACCGCGACGTCGGCCCCGTCGATGGTGCCGTCCTGGAACCAGTCCAGTCCGCCACCGGGTCCGGCAGGGCGGACGGGAGGCCCGGCCTGCGTCGCGTCGTCGGCCGGCGTCGTCGACGTGGTCGGCTCCACCGCCGCGGCCGGGTCCGCCACGGAGGCATCATCGGTACTGGCAGGAACGTCGGTGCCCGTCGGATCGTCGGCGGCACGGAGCCCGGACAGGTCGGGGAGCGGGCCGTGCAGGGACACCGGGTCCTTCCGGCCGTCGACGTGCCAGCGCCAGTGCAGGTGCACGCGGTCGTCGGTGCGCGGCGCCCGGGCCGGCTCGAAGGTCGCGGTGAGCACGAGCTCCGGCGGGGTGCGCTCGGGCAGCTCCACCGAGCCGTCGGAGCTGACCAAGCCGAGGGCACCACGCAGCCGGGGTGACCAGTCGGCCAGGAACTCGTCGACCTCGGCGGTCGGCACGGTGATCCGGGTGCCCTCGACGAGCATGCGGCGCTGGTCCTCGGGCACCGGCGCCGGGGTCGGGGCGACGGCGACCGTGAACTCGGGGCTCTCGCGGAACACGTAGACGCCGTGGTCGCCGATCATCCGCGCTGCTCCGGGCACCACGGGCCGGCCGTCCAGCACGGCACTCGCGGCGATCACCACGGCGTCGTCGTGCCGGGCGACGTCGAGCAGCACCTGGGCCTGTGTGCCGAGGACCGCACCGCCCTCGCGCTTGCCGGTGACGAACGCGATGTCGAGCGCCGCGGCCTGCTGCAGGAGCGGCCAGAGCAGGGGGCTCCGGAAGTCGTCGAGGTGCAGCCAGTCGCTCTCACCCGGCAGGCCCGCGAGCTGCCCGGCGCGGTGGAGGGCGGCGAGCTGCAGGAACCAGGCGTGCTGCTCGGCACCGACGCCGAGCCGGTTCTGCGAGTAGGGGAGCGTGCCCCAGGTCAGCTGCCCGCGCACCCAGTTGCCGGCGTCGCTGCGGGTCACCGGACGGACCCCGAGCCGCACGCTGCGGGACGGCGCCGGCAGGGCGCGGCCGGCGGCACGGGCTCGCGAGGCGAGCTTGGCGGGGACCGCGTCACGCAACTCGAACTGCAGTCCCATCCGGGTGCCCTGCGGGGTGGGCGCCCGCTCGTCGTCACCGGCGAGGCGGGCGAGGTCGTGCCTCCAGTCCGAGGGCGGCGGAGCCGGCGCTTCCGGGCGTGGGCCGGCGTTCGCGGCGAGGGCGCGGGCGTTGATGGTGAGGAGCGCGGCCGCGACGTGCTTGCAGTCGCCGCCGAGCGGGCAGCTGCAGGTGCTGCGGACCGGGCGGACGAAGTCGCCGCGCGCGGGGGTGGTGTCGACGCGGAGTTCGTACGGGTCGTCGGCGGTGCCGGACACGACCGCGGTGACCGTGCCGTCGTCGTCGTGCCAGGTGGCGTCGTCGACCAGGCCGGCGCGGACGACGTCGCGTGCGCGGCCGAAGGTCTGCGGCCCGACGAAGCGGATGACGTCGACGGCGTCGATCATCGGGGCAGCAGGCACGGGACCATCGTGCCAGTCGCCACCGACGATCCCCGCCGCCACCCTGTGCGACGGACATCTGGCAGGACTACCGTCCAACTCGGAGCGCGACGACAGCGGTCCACGGAATCGATTGGAACCTCATGCCGGACCGACTGCGGTGGGTACGCGACTCAGCCGACCACTGGAACGGGTGGATCGACGCCGAGGTCGTGTGCGACATCACCCGGACCGACACGTACACCGTCGATTCCCCGGACCACTCGCTGACCGGCGGGCACTCGTCCTTCGAGAGCGCGGCGGCTCAGGTGCACGGTTGGGTGCGCTGGACCGGCCGTTAGGCCGCAGAGCGCAACCTGGTTGTACGACCACCCGCTGCTCCCTAGCGTGAGAGGGCAGGTCGGCAACACAACGCACGTGGTCACACCGCTCTGCTCGACGAGAGAGAGGTGTTCCCGTGACCGACACGACCGAGTCGCAGACGCCCGCTCCGGGTTCCGATCCTGCTGCACGCCCGGCCCCGCCGCGTTCGCTCGTCGCCGTGGCCGGTCAGGACACCGACGACGCCATCAGCTCGCTCGCCGGCATGTACGCGGGCAAGGCCTGGTACTCCCGAGCCCTCGACCAGGACTACTGGTTCAAGTACGTCGGTGTCGGTGACGAACGGCTGAGTGTCCGCCGTTCCCAGATGCACGGGTACCTGCGGGGTGACGTCGCCACCGAGGGCGAGGTCGTCGTGCAGTGGCTCGAACGCGGCGAGGCCCGCGTCGACGTCGGCCGCGACGAGGTCCGCATGCAGCCCGGCGTCCCGACGCTGTTCCCCGTCGAGCGCCGGTTCGAGATGGAGTACCAGGACTGGGACCAGCGCCTGGTGCACCTGCGCCGTGACCTGGTGCTCGACGTCGCCGCCGAGGACCACCTGGTCGACGGCACCATGGTGTTCGACACCACGACGACGCCTGACTCCGCAGCTCTGGGCCAGTGGCGGACCGCCGTGTCCGGCGCGCTCCGTGCGCTGCGGGAGGAGGGCGACGAGTCCCTCGCCTGGCACGAGGCGCAGCGTGACGTCGCCCGGGCACTGTTCCGCATGTACCCGCTGCAGGCCGAGCGGTTCCCAGCGGGCTACGGCACCCGCAGCGACGGACGACTCCGGGCCGCGGTCGAGTTCATCCAGGCGCACGCCCACGAACCGCTCACCGTCGCCGACATCGCGCAGGCCGCGGGGCTCAGCATCCGGGGGATCCAGGAGTCGTTCCAGCGGGCGTTCGAGCGCTCGCCGATGACGTACCTGCGCGAGGTCCGGCTCGGACGGGTGCACGAGGAACTGCGGATCCTCGACCCGCAGGCGACCTCGGTGGCGGACGTCGCCCGGCGGTGGGGCTTCGCGCACATGGGGCGGTTCGCCTCGGTGTACGCGAACCGGTTCGGGGAGTACCCGCGGGAGACGTTGCGGCGCTGAGGGGCGCGGGCGTCGGCTGTGCGCGGCGCTTCGTCGGCGGCGCTCAGCGCTTCGCCGGCTCGGCGAGCTTGCTGTGCTTCCGCGAGTACCCGAAGTACACGCCGAGGCCGATCGCGAACCAGATCGCGAACCGCACCCACGTCTCCCACTGCAGGAACGTGACGAGCCACAGCGACGCGATGACGCCGATGATCGGGATGACGGGCATGAACGGCAGCCGGAACTGGCGGTCCAGGTCGGGCTGTCGGTAGCGCAGCACCACCACGGCCGAGCACACCACCACGAACGCGAGCAGGATGCCGATGTTCGTGAGCTCGGCGACGACACCGATCGGCAGCACCCCGGCCAGGATCGCCGACGCGATGCCGAGGATCCAGGTCACCCGGGTCGGCACGTGCCGCTTGGGGTCGGTCTTCGCGAACCACTTCGGCATCAGGCCGTCGCGGCTCATCGAGAACCAGACGCGCGAGGCTCCGAGCATGAACGTCACGAGCACCGTGACGATGCCGACGATGGCACCGATCGCGATGACGTTGGCGACACCACCGAGCCCGACCGACGCGAACGCCGACGAGAAGCCCGACGCCGGGTCGATGTCGGTGTACTTCTGCATCCCCGTGAGCACGAGCGTCGCCAGGACGTACAGCACCATCGAGATGCCGAGGGACAGCAGGATCGCCTTCGGCATGTGCTTGCGGGCATCGGTGGACTCCTCGGCCGCGGTGGACATGGCGTCGTAACCGAACACCGCGAAGAACACGGTCGCGGCACCGGTCATCACACCGCCGAACCCGAACGGGAAGTACGGGGAGTAGTTCGCGCTGTTGATGTGGAACACGCCGAGCACGACGATGAGCACGACGAGCGCCACCTTGATGCCGACGGCGACGAACTCGAACCGGGCGGCGCTGCGGATGCCGCGCGTGAGCACGAACGCGGTGAGCAGGCACAGCGCGATCGCGAAGACGTCGATCACGTGCCCGTCACCGGTGCCCGGGGCGCCGAGCATCCACGCGGGCAGGTCGATGCCGAACTGGCCGACCAGGAACCCCACGTAGCCGGAGATGCCGATCGCGACCACCGCCACGATCGCCGTGTACTCGAGCAGCAGGTCCCAGCCGATGAACCACCCGACGATCTCGCCGAGCACCGCGTAGCCGTACGTGTACGCGCTGCCGGCCTTCGGGATGAGCCCGGCGAACTCGGCGTACGACAGTGCTGCGGCGGCGCTCGCGACCCCGGCGACCAGGAAGCTGATCAGCACCGCGGGCCCGGCGACGCCGTTCGCGACGGTGCCGGCGAGGGTGAAGATGCCGGCACCGATGATGCCGCCGATGCCGATCGCGGTGAGCTGCCACAGGCCGAGGTGCCGTTTCAGGCCGCCCTCGCCCCCGGCCTCGTCATCGATCGTGTCGATGGGCTTCCGTCGGAACAGGGTGCGTGTCGTCGTCGTCACCCGCCCATGGTGCACCCGGAGGCGGCCGTGCGCACGGGTGGGCTGCGGGCGTTCGGGCGGCGGGTTGCGCGCGTGCGCGGCGGTGGGGCCGGGCGGAGTTTCGCGCTGGACGACACTTCTCGCGCCGCCGAGCCCGTGAGCTGTCGCTCAGCGCGAAAGGTCGGGGGCGCGAGGCACGCACGCGGCTGCACCGCAGACACCGGGCGTAGACCTGGAGCATGCGCCACCCGAAGAGGACCGAGCCCGGCCCCGGCCAGGAGTCCGTCTGGGACTACCCCCGCCCACCCGCCGTCGAGCGGGTCACCGCCCGCGTCGTCGTCCGTCTGGGCGGCACGGTCGTCGCCGACACGACCGACGCCGTCCGCGTGCTCGAGACCTCGCACCCGCCGGTCTACTACCTGCCGATGGCCGACCTGGCCGAGGGTGCGCTCGTGAAGGCACCCGGCTCGAGCATGTGCGAGTTCAAGGGCTTGGCGCGCTACTTCGACGTCGTCGGCGGTGCCGGGACGGTCGCGAGCCGTGCCGCCTGGAACTACCCGACGCCCGTGCCCGGCTACGAGTCGCTGCGGGAACGCGTGGCGATCTACCCGTCGGCGATGAACTCGTGCGAGGTCGGTGGCGAACGGGTCCAGGCGCAGGACGGCGACTTCTACGGCGGCTGGATCACGGCGGACATCGTCGGACCGTTCAAGGGCGCGCCCGGCACGCTCGGCTGGTGACCCCGCGTCAGCGGTTGGCGTACGGCGACCAGAACGGCGGCGGGAACGCGCCCCCGGTCACGATCACGAGCACCTGCCAGACGAGCATGACGAGCCCGGCGGTCCCGATCACGATGCCGATCCACGACCACACCTGCACCGCGCGCCGACGCCCGGCGATCCGGATCGCCCGCCAGCCGCTCAGCACGCACACGAGCCCGAACACCGCACCGAGCAGCACGTGCCGCACGGTGGACTGCGCGGGCACGATGATGCCGAGGTAGAACGCGACCGGTCCGAGCAGCACCGCGAAGGTCGCCGGGGCTGCCGGCGGTTCGTGGTCACGAGCAACTGCTCCCATGGACCGCATGTTAGCGAGTGAACCTCGCTTCGAGCACGTCCAGGTCGCGCAGCGCGGGCACCCGATCGCGGGAACGGGCACCATGGAGGCATGCGTTCCTTCTTCCGCGTCCTGCTCGGCCTGGCCCTCGTCGTCGCGGGCACGAGCCACCTCACCTTCGCGCGCAAGGAGTTCACGGCGCAGGTGCCCGACTTCGTCCCCCTGGACGACGACACGACGGTGCTCGCGTCCGGGGTCGCGGAGATCACGCTCGGCTCGGCCCTGGTGCTCGCTCCGAAGCCGGCCCGCCGCTTCGTCGGCTCGGTCGCGGCCCTGTTCTTCACGGTCATCTTCCCCGGCAACCTGTCGCAGTGGGTGAACCGTCGCGACGCCTTCGGTCTGGACAGCGACGAGAAGCGCTTCGTCCGCCTGTTCGGTCAGCCCGTCCTCATCGCGCTCGCCCTCTGGTCGACGCGCGGCCGGCGCTCCTGATGGGCGCGCCCGCGCGCCAGAGTGGCCCGGCCCCCGGCGCGGGTCCGGATCCGCTCGGGTCCGGCCCGTCACGCTTCGGTCGGGAGGCCCGCCACCCCCTGGCAGGTCGCAGCCGCGTCGCGGACCTGGTCGCCTCCACCGCCCTGCTCGTCGTGCTGACGGTCGGCGCGTTGGCAGCGGGGTGGGGGATCCGGCTGATGTCGCTCGCGTTCGTGTCGTGCGGGGCGCCGGGCAACACGTGCAACGAGACGCTGGGGGACTCGGTCGTCGTCGTGGGGCCGATCGTCGTGGCGGCGGTCCTGGTCGCGACGATCACGGTCTGTGTGCTGCGGCTCGTGCGGCGGCGGCTGACCTGGCCGGTGGTGCTCGTCGGCATGGCGGCGATCGTGGCGGTGTTCTTCGCCTCGCTGTTGCTCGTCGACAGCTCGGTCACGCACGGCATCTAGGCGCTTCTTCCTCCACAGGCGGGGGAGTGCCGGGCGTCTCTCCACAGAAGCCGGCGTGCGCCTCGGTGGCGGCGGTCGGACCGACACGCTGGAGCCATGCCTGACACCGAGATGCTCGACCGCCTGATCCGTGAACCCGTCCGTACCGACGACGACGTCGTCCGACTCGTCGAAGCCGTCGTCGAACGACCGCTGCGCCGGCAGTGCTGGGTGCTGTTCCTCGACGACCGTGGGATGTCGATCCCGTTCCTGCTGCCGATCGCCGACCTGCCGTACTCCCCGGACGAACACGTCGACGACTTCGCGGCCCTGATCGCGGACATCGTGGCGCAGCTCGGGGCCGTCGACGTCGTGCTCGTGTGGGAGCGCCCCGACGCGGACCGGCTCTACCCGGTGGACTGGGAGTGGGTCGACGCCTGTGCGTGCGCCCTCGACGAGCACACGATCCGGCTCCGCGCCCAGGTCGTCGTGCACTCCGGCGGAGCCGCGATCGTCGAGTTCGACGAGGACACGCAGCCGGTGGCCTCGTGAGTGGTCAGCCCTGGGGCGCGGCGTCCGGCACGTCCTGGCCGGTGAGCTCCTCGACGATCGCCTTCGCCTGCGGCCACGACTTCGCGTAGTGGTCCGGGTCCGAGTTGATCTGCACCGCGTGCGCCATCTGCGTCGGGCTCATCGTCTTCCAGCCGGGCACCTTCACCAGCTTCGCGTAGAACATCGACGCGGCCGTGTACGGGTCCATCCGCTGCTCGTACGTGCCCCAGGCGCCGTTGTCGCGCTGCTGGAACAGGCCGCGGCTGTCCGGGCCCGCGGCGTCGCCGTGGTCCAGGTTCACCAGGCTCGACTCGCCGATCGCGGTCATCACCCCGACGGCCTGCGTGTGCGGACCGATGCCGAGCGCCTGGGCGGCTTCGATCACGTGCGCGGCGTTCACCAGGCGGTCCTGGCAGAAGCCACCGACGGGTCCGGCCGGCACGACCATGCCGCCGATCGTCTTCGAGGCGACGGCCGGGCACGCGGGAGTCGGGGTGGCGGCGCTCGACTTCGCGATGCCGGCGAGCGAGTTGACCGCGATCACGACGAGGACGACCACACCGATGCCGACCGCCACGATCCCGGCGCCGAACACCGAGGCGACGGTGATGCCGACACGGCGCATGACGGGACCTCTCGACGGGCTGGGCGGGCGGAGCAGGAAGAGCAGCACGAGCGTACGGGCGCCTCCTGGGAAGCGTGCGGCGGCCCGCCGTGATCGCACGCTCCACGAGTGACGGTCCTGGTTCACGAAGCGCAGGGCTTCGCGCACCAGAACCGTCAGGACGTGTACGCGCTCAGCTGTCGTGCGGAGGGCGCTGCACCTTCGTCGGCTCCGTCACGAGTCCGGTCGGGGCCTTCTCGGCCTGCTTCCGTCCGTGGGTGAACCAGGTCAGGACCCAGAGCAGCACGCCCAGGGCCAGAAGCGCGCCGGCGATCTGGTACTGCTGCGGGTCACGACCGGACGAGAACGGCATGACGAGCCACAGGCACGTGACGATGCCGATGACCGGGATGACGACGCCGGCCCGGAAGTGCTTGTGGTCGACCTTGTCGCGGCGTAGCACGAGCACGGTCACGTTGACGACGGCGAACACCGTCAGCAGCAACAGCGAGGTGGTGCCACCGAGGACGACGACGATGGGGGAGTCCGGGTCGAGCGAGACCCACCCGATCAGCAGCAGCGAGATGAGCGTGGTGAAGACGATCGCGGTCGACGGGGTGCGGCGGGCGGGGGAGATGCGGGACAGGAAGCCCGGCAGCACGCCCTGCTTGCTCATGCCGTAGAGCAGGCGCGACGCCATCATCATGTTGATCAGGGCGGTGTTGGCGACGGCGAACATCGAGATGAAGGGCAGCAGGTCGGCGATCGGGAAGTCCGGCGCGGCGGTCTGCACGACGGTGACGAGCGGGGTCTCGTTGCCGGCAAGCTCACCGATCGGCACGACGGCCACGGCGCAGATCGACACGAGCACGTAGATCACGGCGGTGATGCCGAGGCCGGTGAGCATGATCTTCGGGAAGATGCGCGAGGGGTCCTTGGTCTCCTCGGCCATGTTGACCGAGTCCTCGAACCCGACCATCGCGAAGAACGCCAGCGACGTCGCGGTGCTGATCGACATCAGCAGGGACTTGTCCTCCGGCGTCTCGAACATCACGACCCGCGAGAAGTCCGCGTTGCCGCCCGCGATCGCCCAGAACCCGATCAGGATCACCATGACGAGACCGGACAGCTCGACCAGCGTCAGCACGACGTTCGTCTTGACGCTCTCGCTCACCCCGCGGAAGTTGATGAACATCACCGCGAGCATGAAGCCCATCGCGATGAGCATCACCACGCCGTTCGGCAGCTCGATGCCGAACCCGGCGCCGAGGTTCGCCGCGAACGCCCGCGATGCCGTCGACGCCGACGTGATCCCGGAACACATCACGATGAACGTCACGATGAAGGTGACGAAGTGGATGCCGAACGCCTTGTGCACGTAGAGGGCGGCACCGGCGGTCTGCGGGTACTTCGTCACGAGTTCGAGGTACGAGAACGCCGTCAGCAGCGCGACCGCGAACGCGATGAGGAAGGGGAGCCACGCTGCCCCGCCGACCTCGGCCGCGACCTGACCGGTGAGCGCGTAGACACCCGTGCCGAGGATGTCTCCGACGATGAAGAGCAGCAGGAGCTTGGGACCGATGACCCGGCGGAGCTCGTGCTGCTCCTGCTGTGGGCGGTCCGTCTTGGTGGTGGCCATGCGTCACCCTTGCGCGCGAGGTGCCTTTCTGTCCAGTCCCACAGGAAGGTTTCTCGCGATCGCAACACGGTCGCTCGGCGACGGATACGCTCCGGCCATGGACCAGCAGTCGAACACCACCGAGGAGCCCATCGAGTTCGCGGACTTCAACGCGAAGCTCCTGGTGCTCGACGTCCTCTGCTACGACCTCGACGTCCTCGACCCCTACGACCCGGACGCCGAGGACGAGACCGACGAGGACCTCGACGTCGACGGGCAGGACGACCGGGCGCGCGAGTACTACGACGACCTCGACCTGCTGCCGTCGCACCTGGCGCTCGTCACCGAGATCACGGTGGACTCCGACCTCGAGGTGCTGCGGGACGTCCACCCCGGCTGGGACGGCTCGGACGACCGCTTCGACCCGCAGAACTGGGACGACCTGCTCGACCTGCCGGAGCTCCGGACCGTGTACGCCGCCGCACCACTGCCTGCCCACGTCGCCGAGCGGCTCGCGGCCAAGGGCGTCGAGGTCCGCTCAGCCTGAGCAGGACGCGACCAGGATGCGACCGGGACGCCCGCGCGATCGACCAGCTGGCTAGCGGTCCAGCGCCCGCAGCTGCTCGGTGAACTGCTTCGCGCCGCCCTGCGCCGGGTGCCGCACGGCGATCGCCTCGATGCCGGCCAGGGCGAGCGCTCCCTGCGCCTTCCGACCGACCGCGACCACCCGGACCCGGTCCGCGCCGCCGAGGGCCTCCAGCAGCGCGAGCGCGACGGGCGCGCCCGAGCGGACCTCGGCGGGCCGAGGTGTCCGGTTCGTCAGCCGGTCCGGTGCCACGAAGGGGTGGTGCGGGAAGATCGCCCACGCGACCGGGAGCGCACCGCGCCAGCCCTCCATCGCGGCGTGCACGACGCGCGACGAGGCCTCCCACGGTGCCGTCGGCTCCGGCGGCGCCGAGAACCCGGGCCCGAGCTCGCGCATGCTCGTGAACGGCACACCCGTGTTCGTCATGCCGCGCCACCCCGGGGCCTCGGCCACGAGCAACGTGTCGGCCCCCGCCCCGGACTGCTCCAGGTACCGCGTCAGGTTCGCGCGCCGCAGCCGTCCCTCGGCCGATCCGACGTCGTAGAGCGCCTCGGCGTCCGACTCGACGGGCACGGCGTCGAGTGCCGCCCAGAACGCGGCGAACCGACCGCCCGTCCCGCTCACGATCGCCCGAGCACCCGGCGGTAGACGTCCTCGAGCCCCGCGGCCGACCGCTCCCAGCTCAGGCGCTCCGCGTGCTCCCGGCCCGCAGCGGCGAGGCCGGCGGCGTACGGCGCATCCGTCAGGATCCGCTCGATCTCGTCAGCCCACGCCTGCGGATCGCGGGATTCGAGCACGACGCCCGTCTCACCGTCGACCACGGCCTCACGCAGGCCCCCGGCAGCGGCGGCCACGACCGGCACCCCGGAAGCGGAGCCCTCGAGCGCGACGAGCCCGTACGTCTCGGAGTGGGACGGCACGAGCACGGCTGCCGCGCCACGGAACAGGAACGCCAGGTCGGCACGCGACTGCGGCCCGATGAAGGTGACGTGGTCGGCGATGCCCCGCGCGTCGGCGAGCCGACGCAGTTCGTCCACGTAGTCACCCGCCTCACTCGAGACGTCGCCCGCGATGACCAGGGTGGGGCGGGCCTCCAGGCTGATGTCGGCGATCGCCTCGATCGCCAGGTCCAGGCCCTTGAGCGGTTGCACGCGCGCCGCCGCGACCACGTAGGGGGTGGCGGCGCGGCGCGCACCGACCGCGGCGGGCCGGAAGACGGACCCGTCGACCCCCGGCGGCACGATCCAGATGCGGGCGTCGTCGCCGCCGAGCCGGGTGCGCACGGTCGACGCCTCGGCCTCGGACACCACGACGACGGCGTCCGACTCGCGAGCCAGCAGTTCCTCGCCGGCGATGCGGCCCGCGGACTCGGGGCGTTCTCCCTCGGACAGCGGCGTGGCCGGGTCGGCGGCGATGGAGTGGAACGACTGCACGTGGGGGATGCCGCGCTCGCGGGCGACGGGCAGCGCGGCGGCACCGGAGAACCAGTGGTGCGAGTGCAGGACGTCGAACGGCCCGAGCTGCTGGAGCTCGAGACGGAACGGTTCGATGAACGCGTCGTGCTCACCCTTCGGCACCGGCTCGGCCGGCCCCGCGGACAGGAACCGCAGGCAGACGCCCGGTACGAGCGACACCGAGTCCGGCTGCGTCGGAGCGGACCGGCGCGTGATGATGTCCACGTGGTGGCCCCGGTCGGCCAGCGCCTCGGCCTGGTGCCGGACGACGACGTTCATGCCGCCGACCTCGCCTGAACCGGGTTCGTCTCCGGGGGAGGTGTGCAGCGACACCAGCCCGATGTGCAGGGGTTCGATCGTCGCGCTCACCGCTCAACCCTAGCCGCGCGGCCTCCGCTGCGACGGGCGCGCGGGCGCCACCACGACGGGCCGGCGGCCCGCCTCGTCCGGCGTGTCGGTGGGGAGGGCCGGATCACCTCCCAGGATCTGCACGCGCTCGTCGCCGTGTCGCTCCCAGAACGCCGCCGTCCACGCGCACAGCGCCCCGTCGAGCAGGTCCTCGCGGTGCTTGTGCGTCGGACCGTGCAGCACCGACGGGTCTGCGAGCCGCCGCGTCAGCGGATGGGAGTCGAGCAGCAGCGGCGGGTCGAGCGGGGTCTCGCGCAGCCGCCGGACCAGCTCGTCGAAGGCCTCGGCGCGACGGGCACGTGCCTCGGCGGCGGGGATCCGGAGGTCGAGCCGCTTGTACCGGGGTCGTTCCACGTCGTAGCCGAGCTCTTCCACCCCGACCAGCGTCGTGTACGGGTAGCACTCGAACACCGCCGGACCGGTGCGTCGGCGCATCGAGTCCGTGTCGGAGACGTACCCCACGCCCAGCGCGGTCAGCCGGTCGAGCAGCGCTGAGCCGGCGCTCGCCGCCGATGCCTGGTTCGTCGGGTTCGCCGCGACCTTCCACCGGCCGTAGCGCTGCCCGACCTGCCGCTCGGACTCGCGGATGCCCGTCGGGTTCGTCACGACGAGCGAGGCGTCCACGGCGATCAGGGATCGTGGCCCCAGGTGCTCGGCGATCCAGTCCGTGACGGCGTCGACCCCGCGGGCCCACCCGGCGTCGGTGATCGTGCCGTCGTGGTCCATCGCGACCAGCCCGGTCTCGTTCGCGGCCTTGCGCTCGGAGCCGAGCCCCCACGCGAGGTCGATGCCGAGGTACGCGTTCACCCGCCCATCCTGCCGACCCTGCCCGCAAGACACCGGTGTCCGCGCGCTGAACACCGGCCTGCGCGTGTTCGACCAGGGAACACCGGTGTCCAGCGGGAGCGCGGCGGCGCACACCCGGCTGCGGGCGGGCAGCCGGCACGCGTGTACGGTCCGCTGCATGGCGAGCGAAGCGACGACGGTGCGGGTGCCGGGGCCCGACGGTGACCGTGAGGTCCGGATCAGCAGCCCCTCGCGGGTGCTCTGGCCCGAGGCGGGCATCACGAAGCTCGACCTGGCGGAGTACCTCGTGACGGTGGGCGACGCCTTCGTGCGGGCGAACGGCGACCGGCCGATCTCACTGCAGCGGTTCCCGGGCGGTGTCGACGGCGAGCAGTTCTTCTCGAAGAACCCGCCGAAGGGTGCGCCCGACTACGTCCGCTCGGTCACGGTGACCTACCCGAGTGCCCGGTCGCACCCGCAGCTCGTGATCGACGAGCCGGCCGTGGCGGTGTGGGCCGCCCAGATGAACACGGTGGTGTTCCACCCGTGGGCCTCTCGGGCCGAGGACAGCGACCACCCGGACCAGCTCCGCATCGACCTCGACCCGCAGCCCGGCACGGACTTCGGCGACGCCGTGCCGGTAGCCGAGGAGCTGCGGAAGGTCCTCGACGAGGTCGGCCTGACGACCTGGATCAAGACGAGCGGCAACCGCGGCCTGCACGTGTTCGCACCGATCCGCGCCGAGCACGAGTTCCTCGACGTGCGGCACGCGGTGATCGCCGCGGCGCGCGAACTCGAACGACGGATGCCCGACCGGGTCACGACGGCGTGGTGGAAGGAGGAGCGGGGGAAGCGGATCTTCGTCGACTTCAACCAGGCGAACCGCGACCGCACGATGGCCGGTGCCTACAGCCCCCGGGCCCTGGCACACGCCTCGGTGTCGACGCCGATCACGTGGGAGGAACTGCGGACCGCCGACCCGACTACCTTCACGATCCGGACGGTGCCGGAGCGGCTCCGGACCACCGGCGACCCGTGGGAGTCGATGGGGGAGCAACCGGGCAGCATCGCACCGCTGCTCGAGTGGTGGGAGCGGGACCTGGCGAACGGTGAGGGTGAGCTGCCCTTCCCGCCGGACTTCCCGAAGATGCCCGGGGAGCCGCCGCGCGTGCAGCCCTCACGGGCGAAGAAGCCGAGCTGAGGCCGAGCAGCCGAGCGGCCGACCAGCCGGACCCAGCCGAGTCGAACCGAGCCTCAGGCTGCGGAGGGGACGTCCCGCTGACGGTCCGGATCCTCGACGCGCGTGGTGTGCGTCGGCAGTCCGATGCTGGCGGTGTGCAGGCGGGTGAGCCGCGACCAGGTGCCGCGGTGCACGTCGGTGATGCCGTCGACGATCACGAGCCGAGTCCGACCGTGACGAGAGCGAGCGCCGTGGCGGTCACGCCGGCGATGGCGCTGATGACCGCGCTGAGCTGCAGGACGCGCTGGCGCCGTGCCTCTCGGACTTCTGTGAAGGGGCTCCGCCGAGGGTGGCGGACAAGCGTGCTGGTGCTCATGTCGATCCGCTCCGATCCGGGCATCCGGACTGGACGCCTCGTGCTGCTGAGATCATCCTGGCACGGCTTCGCTAGTTCGACTAACTACTTTTCCCCGAACGTGACAGAACAGCGACAAATGGACACCGCAGTGCGTTCCGCGTCAGGACAGCACGTCGCTCAGGTCGTACGCACTCGGCACCTCGAGCTGCTCGAACCCGCACGACGTCGCGTCACGGTCGGGCCGCCACCGCTCGAACTGCACGGTGTGCCGGAACCGGTCGCCCTCCATCTGGTCGTACCGGACCTCGAGCACCAGTTCCGGCGCCAGCCGGACGAACGACGTGTCGCGCCCCGACGAGAACCGCGACCGTTCCCCGTCACCGGTGACGGGCCTCCCGTCCGCATCGCGGAGCACGACGGGCTCGAGCTCGCCGATCAACGCGGCCCGGCGCTTGTCGGAGAAGGCGGAGACGCCGCCGACCTGGCGGAGCTCGCCGTCCGCGTCGTACAGGCCGACCAGCAGCGACCCGACTCCGGAGCCGCTCTTGTGCACGCGGTAGCCGATGGCGACGACGTCGGCGGTGCGGTGGTGCTTGATCTTGAGCATCGAGCGCTTGTTCGGTTCGTACGGCCGCGCGCGGGGCTTCGCGACGACGCCGTCGAGCCCGGCGCCCTCGAAGGTGGTGAGCCACTCGCGCGCCTGCTCGACGTCGAGCGTGGTGCGCGTGACGAAGAGCGGGTCGGCCATCCCGTCGCCGAGCTGTTCCAGGCGCTCACGACGCTCGTCGAAGGGTAGGTCGAGGAGCTCCTGCCCGTCGACGGCCAGCAGGTCGAAGGCCACGAACTGCGCCGGGGTCTCGACGCTGAGCTTGGCGATCCGCGAGGCCGCCGGGTGGATGCGCTGCGACAACGCCTCCCAGTCGAGGCGCTCGGCACCGGGCTCGCCGGAGCGCAGGATCACCTCGCCGTCCAGGACGACCGGGTGGTCGCGCCCGCCGAACTGGGCGCGGAACGCCTCGACGAGCTCGGGGAAGTACCGGGTGAGCGGCTTGGCGCCGCGGCTGCCGATCTCGACGTCGTCGCCGTCGATGGTCACGATGCCGCGGAAGCCGTCCCACTTGGGTTCGTACCGCAGCCCGCCCTTCGTGCTGTCCGGGTCGGGGACGGTGGCGACGGCCTTGGCGAGCATCGGTGCGATCTCCATGGGTCCTGTCTACTCGCGCGCGTCGGCGGGGCTGTCTGACTGGAGGCCCGCGCCACGCCCCGCGCGTGCGCTCGGTGAGCAGAAACGGTCGGGTTGGCGGCCCGTATCCGACCGTGTCTGCTCACCATGCGCGGGCAGCATGTTCAGCCTCGGCAGTCCGGCTCCATCTCCACCTGCGTGGAGGTGTCGGCCGTGTACGAGCGACCGTCGGCCTGGTAATCGATGAAGATGGGTCCCGTCGTACCTGAAGTTCCCTTGTCACGTGAGAGGTGGATGGCGAGGTCGAAGTGCTTCCCTGCCGGAACGGACCGGCCGATCGCAGACTTCGGATCGCCCCATTCCTCCGTCAACGGCCACGACACGGATCCCGTCCTGCTGTACGGGGAAACCGGAACCAACAGGACTTCGTGCGTCGTCACGCCCGTCTGCTCCGGCGTCCTGATGCCGGTGACCACGATGGACGGACCGTTCTCCCTGTCGATGGGGATGCCGATCGAACCATCGAGACGGGCGCTCTGGCACCAGACAGTGCCGCTGTCGGTGAACCGGAGCGGCCCGTTCGTCGAAGGTGTGCACGAGGTGATGCCGAGCACGAGGGCCACCGCGAGAGCAGGAGCTCCAGCGCGTTTCACTTGGTCACCGCCCGGACGGGCGTGCCTCCCCAGTAGCCGTTTGTTCCGCAGATGCGCTTGTTCGACGATGAGTTGTTCGTGTAGGACATCGAAGCCGACGACGACCAACCGGTCTTCGCCGTCAGGTTCACCCCGAGCGGACCGCTGAAGTTGACCGCGTTGCTCCACGTGTTCGACGTCGTCGTCTTTCGCGTGACCGTGTCTCGTCGGCTCAAGGGAGTGCAGTACTTCGCCGACGGAGCGGGAGCTTTCTTGACGTAGGAGCCCCCCGCGTAGCCGTTCGCCTTCACGACGTGGTTGTACACGTTGTTCTTCGAGCTTCCGAGCGGTCGGCACCACTGGGCGTACTGCCCGTATGTGAAGTAGGTCGAGTACGCGGTGCCGCCCGTGCGAGATCCGAAGCTCACGCCGGCGGTCGACGACCGACTCGTGGCGCCTGCCCTCGACCAGGTTCCGCCTCGGCCGCTGGCTGAGTAGGCCACTCCGAGGCTGGATGAAGCCCCGGCTTTGTACGTGAACCTCCCGGTCGTCGATCCGGCCATCGCGTAGGTCGCCCCGACCAGCACACGACGGGTACCCAGGTTCTTGGTCTTCGTCTCCCCGCACACCTGCGTCATCGGCGCTGCGCCCGAACCCTGGACCGTCGAAGCCGTTTCTTCTTCGATCACGCCGGCTTCCATCGGGGATTCGACGGTGGTGGTTCCGGTGATCTGCAGCGGTTCGACGGTCGCAGCTGCCCGAGCATGTGACGTCTCCCGGTCGAAGTCCGGGTCGGCCAGGACCACTCGACCGTCGGCGTGGACGATCTTGCGGCTGATCGAGAACGGGGCCAGTGCAGTCCCGTCGACGGCGCGGACCTCGAAGTCGACGACGGCGGACTCGTCCGCCAACGCTTCGACCGTCGCGATGTCCTCGATGGTCAACTCGAAGGCCCCACTCGCTCCGACGCGGGAGGTCGCGACGCGAACGGACTCGACGGTCCGGCCCACCGCGGAGTCGGCACGATCGCGAGCAGTTGCGAACAGTGCGACCGGCGCGCCCCTCGAGAACGGTGATCCGTCTGCCCGTGTCGCTGTTCCACCGATGGTCGGCCCGTGGGAAGCGTTCGCTGCTGCAAACGGCGAGATCGTCATCGATGTCGCCGCGAGACCGACGCTCGCGATCAGGACTGTGAACTTGCGCATGGATTCCTCTCGTCGTGATCCTCAGCGATCACGATCCAAAGATACTGGAATGACAACGTCAGAACGAAACATTTCAACGTGCTGCTCTTGTCGCCGAAACGGCCCGCGTCGGTAGGGTGGCCGGCGTGACGACCGTGCCCCCGCCGGCAGCGCCGGCCCCGGAACCGATCAGCCCCGTGCAGGCCGCCGCGCTCCGCGACGGCGTCCTGCCACCCGTCGAGCAGGTCCGGCCGGGCATCTGGACCCTCGCGGTGCCGTTCCGGTTCGGGGTGCCCGATGCGACCCTCGTGTACGTCGTCGAGGGGTCGGACGGCTCGCTCGCGGTGATCGACCCCGGGTGGTCGGCCGACGGCGGACTCGCCGAGCTGCGGGACGGGCTCGCCGTGATCGGACGCACCCTGGACGACGTGTCGCTCGTGGCCGTCACACACCTGCACGCCGACCACCTGGGTGCCGCGGCGGCCCTCCGCCGGGCGACGGGTGCCCGCGTGGCGATGCACGGCCTCGAGGTCCGTGCGCTCGAACGGGAACGCGCCGACGCCGAGCGGAACGACGCGGACATCGCGACGTGGGGGCTGCCCGAACACCTGCGGGCCGGGGTCGTCGAGGCGTGGGGCAGCGGACGCCGGATCGGGATGGGCCGGATCGAGGCGCCGTACGCGGACGTGCTGCTCGAGGACGGCGACCTGCTGCCGATCCCCGGTCGGACGATCCGGACGCTCTGGACCCCGGGACACACGACCGGGCACGTGTGCTTCCTCGACGAGGCCGACGGGCTGCTGTTCTCCGGCGACCACGTGCTACCGCGGATCAACTCCGGCATCGGGCTCGGCGGCCGGACCGGCACGAACCCGCTCGGGGACTACTTGGCTTCGCTCGCGCGGCTCGACCCGTACGCCGAGCTCGAGGTCTGTCCGGGGCACGAGTACCGGTTCCGTGACGTCGTCACCCGTGCCGAGACCCTGGCCCGGCACCGGGAGGAGCGCTCACGCCACGTCGCCGCGGCCCTCGATGCGCTGGACCGTCCGACGCTGTTCGAGGTCGCGGCCCGGGTGCCCTTCAGCGGCGGGATCGAGTCGATGACCGGGTTCCTGCTCGCGAGCGCGCTGACGCAGACGGCCTTCCACGCGGAGCTGCTCGGGCGGGCAGGCGAGATCCGGCCCGCCTGACCTCAGGCGTCCGCGGCGGCGCGGCTCAGCCGAGCGTGGTCGCGAGGCGCTCGATCGTCGTCTTCGCGTCGGCGAACTCCGCGGCGGCGTGGTCGGCCAGCGGTGCGAGGTCCGGCAGCCGGTCGGCCAGGGTCGCGCTGACGGTGATCGGGTACAGCTTCATGCCGAGCGCGGTGCCGAGCACGATGTGCAGGACGGGGGAGCCGTGGTCCCAGCCCTCGGTCGGGGTGCCGGCGTCGTAGGTCGCGCCGCGGCTCACCACGGTGACGACGGGTCGTCCGGCCAGGGGCTGCACGCCACCGGTCAGGATGCCGGGCACGTGGATGCGGTCGATCCAGGCCTTCAGGGTCGACGGCACGGTGTAGTTGTACAGCGGCGCACCCACCACGACGACGTCGGCCGCCAGGAGCTCGTCGATGACCTCCTGGCGCAGGGCCTCGGCCTCGGGCGCGACGGTCTCCTCGGCGGTGCGGTCGGCGGCGGCCCAGTGCAGCGCCGAGCTCTCCAGGTGGGGGAGCTGGTCGACGTGCAGGTCCCGCCGGACGACCGTGTACTCCGGGCCACGGGCGCGCCAGGCGTCGGCGAAGGCCGCGGTCAGTGCGCGCGAGCGGGAGTGGGACAGGTCGGCCGAGGAGTCGATGTGCAGCAGCGTGGGCATGTCGCCAACGCTACCGGCGCGGACTCGGCCGGGCGCGGATGCGGGAACGGCCCCGCCTGTTCCGGTGGAGGAACAGGCGGGGCCGTCACGGGCCTCCCGTCCGACGCGCGGGCACGCGACGGACGGGAGACGACTCAGGGTGTCAGCGCTGGGCGCGACGACGACGCGCGAAGCGGGCGCCGATGAGGCCGGCACCGGCGACGAGCAGGCCCAGGGCCCACGGCAGTGCGTCGGTGGTGTCCGAGCCGGTGTAGGCGAGGGTCCCACCGGTGTTGACCGGCGCTCCCGGCGCGGCGACCGGGACAGGAGCGACGGCGGGGGCCACCGTGGGCCGGACGTCCACGGCGAACGACGTGCTGAACGCGCCGGAGGCGACGGTCAGGTTGTGGATCGACGCGTGCGGGAACGTGACGTCGACCAGGCCGAGGTCACCGAGGTCGGGGTCGGGGGCGATCACGTCGCTGGCGACGTCCGAGGTCACGACGGGCATCTCCGGGGTCTCGTCGTCGAAGCCACCGATGGGGTTGCCGAACCGGTCGACGGCGCCACCCTGGATGACGAGCGTGCCGCCCTGCTTGACGGTCGGGCGACCGCCGACGGTGAAGTCCTCCTCACCGAGCGTGTAGACACTGCCGTCGGGCTCGATGATCCAGCTGGTCCGCTCGGTGTCGTCGTCGTCGCTCTCGTCGAACAGTCCGGCGCGGTCGGTCGTGTAGACCATGACGCCGACCGGGGCAGCGGCCTCGACGGTCATCGAGACGTACTGCGTGACCGACTCGGTGCCGCTGGTCGCGGTGACGGCGAACTCCGAGTCCATCGCGAGGGTGGCGGTACCGCTGAGTTCACCGGTGGACGCGTCGAAGGAGAGCTCGTAGGGGAGCTGTTCCTCGGGGTCCGACTCCCCGGGGTACTCGTCGGCGAAGTCGGCGTCGTCCTGGCTGAACCAGGAGAGGCTGTAGGTCGGCTCCGGGAAGCCCTGCGCACGGAAGGTGTGCGAGAAGGAGTCGCCGGCGGTGCTGGTCAGCACGAGGGGGCTCTTCCGGCTGGCGCCGGCCGTGGTCGGTTCGCCGTCCGCACCGAGGAACGCCGGGCTCTGCGTCACGGGCACGGTGGCCGCGGACGTGACGGTGTTCGCCTCGGTCGCGCCGGGCAGCGTGCCCGTCACGGCGACCGTGATGGTCTTGCGCACGTCGGTCGGGTCGACGACGTAGCTCGCGGCCTTCGACAGGACGTTGCCGTCCTGGTCGGTCCAGGAGTACTTGTAGCCGGCCTCGTCGTCGAAACCGGTGACGACGGCGACGAGTCGGGTGCCGACCTTGGCCGAGCCCGCGATGGTGACGGTGGCGTCGGCGGCCTTCGCGGTGACGTCGGGCTTCGGGGTCGCGGTCGGCTTCGGCGCCTCGGTGGCGGTCGGCGCGGTGGTCTCCGGCGCGGCGGGCTCGTCGGTGGCTTCGGGGGCGGGTGCCGCCGGGGTCTCCTCGTCACCAGGGACCGGAACCGGGGTCTCGGGCGTCTCGGCGGACGGGTCCGTCGGCGTGGGCGTCTCGATGCCGTCGGCCGGGGTCGGCGTCTCGACGGCCGAGATCGGCTGCGGCGTGACGATCGTCTCGGCGTTGGCGGCCGTCGCGGTCATGATGCCGAGGCCGGTGGTCAGGCCGACGAGTGCCACGGTGGTGCCGACGGCGCAGGCGCGACGGACGGTGGAGGTGCTGCGGTGCACGGGTTCCCCCCAGGGGTCGGTCCGGGCGCAGTGCCCGGATCATGTGAATTTGCCGAGAATGTCGGCGTTCTCGGATCGTAGCGGGATGACGTTGCCGATCCGGGCTCATTGATCGGAATGTGACCCGGGTTGGGGGTGCGTGCGGAAAACCGCCTGACCGCCGCAGGCGCGGCTCGCCTGCGTGCGTGCGGAAGGACGGACGGGAGGCCCGGTGCCAGCTGGCACCGGGCCTCCCGTGCGCTCGTCGGTCGCGTCTCAGGCGCGACGGCGGCGCAGGCGGAGCACCAGCAGCCCGCCGCCGGCGGCGAGCAGCCCCAGGGCCCACGCCAACGGCGTGGTCTCGTCGGCGCCGGTGTAGGCGAGTGTGCCGCCGGTGCCGCCGGTGCCGCTCGTCGTGGTCGCGACCGCGGCCGTGGCGACGGGACGGACGGCGACGACGAACGTGGTCGAGGCGCCACCCTGGGTGATGGTGAGACGGTGGTCCGAGGCGTGCGGGAACGTCACCTTCGAGGCGTCGCCCCGGGGATCGGTGACGACCCGGTCCGACGCCACCGAGCTCGTCACCGTCGCGCCGAACCCGGTGCTCACGGAAGCCGGCGCGGTCGCGTTGCCGAACCGGTCGACGGCGAGGCCGGACACCACCAGTGAGCCGCCCTGCTGGACGGGGATCGACGCGACGGTGCCGAGGGGCTCGCCCCCGCCGGAGAACGCGCTGATGACGCCACCGGGCGCGACCGACCAGCCCGTTGCGCCGGGTGTGCCGGTGTCGACGATCGCGCGGACCCCGATGGGTGCGGCCGGCAGGACGGTCAGGCGCACGTACTCCGTGGCGGTCGCGGTGCCACGGAGGGCGACGACCTCGAAGTCGTACGTGCCAGCGGTGGTCACGGTGCTGGTGAGCACCCCGGTCTCGACGTTGACGGTCAGGTCGGACGAGGGTGCGTCCTGGATCGCGTACGCCAGCGACCCCGTCCCGCCCGTGGTGCGGAACGTGTGCGTGAACGTCGCGCCGGCGGTGGCGGTGAGGGCGAGCGGCTTCGCCTTCGTCGACGGCTCGGTGAAGACGACCGGCGACGGTGAGACGGTCAGGCGGACGTACTCGGTCACCTGTGTCGAGCCGCTGAGCGCCACGACCTCGAAGTCGAACGTGCCGGCGGTCGTCGGCGTGCCGCTCAGCACGCCGGTCTCGACGTTCACCGTGTAGTGCGCCGACGGGGCGTCCTGGATGGCGTACCCGACGGTGCCGTTGCCGCCCGTGGTGGTGAACGTGTGGCTGAACGGCGTGCCGACCGTCGCGGTGAGGGCGATCGGGGCGGCCTGGGTCGACGGCTCGGTGAACGCGAGGTCGCTGCCGTCACCCGGTGCTGCCGCCGGGCTGGCGCTGTCCGTGGCCTTCGCGGCGGGGCCGGCGCCGGGCGTCGGGCTGACGCTCGGTGTCTTGGCGGCCGTGGAGGTCGCCGTGGTGCTCGTCGGTGTCGTCGTCCCCGTCGGCATCGCCGCCGTCGCGGGCGCGCCGACGCCGATGACCGAGCCGATGGCGGTCGCCGCGACGACGATGCCGATCGTCGCCGCGCGGCGGACGGGCGGCTTGGTGGACTGGTGCATGGTTCCCCCTCGGGAGTCTGGTGGTGAGCACGCGGTGCCCGCGCGCTCCTCGGTGCTGACGTTACGGTTCGCGGACCCGTTCCGACCCCTACCGGAGATTACGGTTTCATCTCGGTACTACCGGCTCTCATCTGGGGTTTTTCACAGAATCGCGCAAAGACGGACCGGAGGCGCGGGACGGTCCTGCCCCGCGCCTCCGGTCCGTCAGGCGGTCGCTGTGACGTGCCTCAGCCGAGTCGGCGACGCAGGCGCCAGACGAGCAGGCCGGCGCCCGATGCCAGGAGGCCGAGGGCCCACCCGAGCGGGCCGGACTCGTCGGCACCGGTGTACGCGAGGGTGCCCGACTCGGTCGGCGTGTGGGCGGTCGTGACCGTGGTCGTCGCCGTCGGCTGCACCTCGAAGCGGACGGTGCTCGACACGTCTCCGGACGCGACGGTGATCGTGTGCGGCGACGCGTGCTCGAAGGTCACCCACGTGGCCACAGCCTCGGGGTCGTACTCGATGCGGTCACTGGCCACGTCGCTCGTGAAGGTGAGGTCGGTGTGGTCACCGACCGGCTGCCCGTCGGCGTCCACGGCCAGGGCGCGGATCTGCACCCGGTCACCCTGTCGGGCCGGGATCGCGTCGACCTGCTGCGGGTCGCCGTCCGCCGGGTAGTAGGTGATCACGTCGCCCTCGACGCCCCACCGGTCGCCGGACGTCCCGTCCGCGGGGAGCACGCCGATGGTGATGCCGGCGACGGCAGCGGGGGCCTCGGAGACGCGGACCGTGAACGAGGTCGAGACGCCGCCCTCGGACACCGTCAGTGTGCGGGTGCCCGGCTCCGAGAACGTCACCGTGTTCGCCGACCAGTTCGGGTCCCAGACCACGCCGTCGGACGCGGTGGTGCTCGTGACGGTCGAGCGCGGGTACTCGTCGCCCGGGGTGGTGCGGTTGCCCAGCGCGTCGACGGCCAGACCCGCGAGGGTCATCGAGGAGCCGACCGTGGCGGGGACCTCCGACACCACGGTGTCACCGGTGCCACCCGGCGCGTACTCCCGGATCGTCCCGTCGGCGTCGACCTGCCAGCTGACGTCGGAGTCCGAGCTGTCGACGCTGAACGTGACGCCCACCGGGGCGCCGGGCTCGATGTCGACCTGGACGTACTGCACGGCGGTCTGGTGCAGGTCGGTCGCGGTGACCTGGAACAGTGCGGGGCCGTCGAACGTGCTCTTCGGGGTGGCGCTCAGGACACCGGTCTGCTCGTTCCAGGACCAGCCGTTGATGTCGTTGGTCGGGTCGAAGTTCAGCGGGTTGAACAGGTACTCCAGTGGGCCGTCGCCGCCCTGGGCGGTGAAGGTGTGCGAGAACGGCTGGCCGGCGGTCGCGGTGAGGACGATCGGCGCGTCCTTGCTCGACGGCTCCGCCCAGGTGACGGGCGTCGATGCCTCGGGGGCGGGCTGGTCTGCGGCGGCGGGGGTCGTCGTCGCGGTGCCCGCGGCGGGCGGTGTGGTCGCGGCCGGGGTGGTGTCCGGCGTCGCCGTCTCGTCGGTCGGTGCCGGTGCCGGTGCCGGTGCAGGCGCCGGTGCCGGGTCGGCGGTCTCGCCGTCCGGTGCGGCCTGCGCCGTGTCGGGAGCGGTGTCGGTGCCGGTGTCGGTGTCGGCCGCCGTGGTGTCGGTCGCGGCGTTCGCGGTGGTCGCGTCCTGCGGAGCCGACGTCGCGGTGGTGCTCGGTGCAGCGGTCTCGTCGGTCGCTGCGGAGGCGGCGCTCGCCCCGATGCCGAACGCCGACGAAGCGGTGACGATCGCGATCGCCGCTCCGATCGCCGCGCTGCGGCGGAAAGTGTACTTGCAGGACTGGTTCACGGGATCCCCCTCGGATGCCTGGGTGGGACGCCGGATCAGCGTCCTCTACTCAGGGAATGTCGCCCGCTGACCAGTCCTGACGATCGCTCGATCACGGAATGATCACGATGGCGACGGAGGTCCGCAGCCGTCGTGCCGGACCCGAGCCGCGCCTCCAGACCGCCGTGTCACGCTCCGACGACGGACGCGGCACGTTCGAGCGCGGCGCGGAGTGCGCGCACGGCTGGCGACGACGCGCCAGCGGCGCGGACCACCGTGAAGATCGTCCGACGCGGGCGCTCGGGCAGCTCGAGCAGCCGGCAGGTCGTCGTCCGACCGGTCCACATCAGGTCGGGCATCAGGCTGACGGCGTTGCCCGACTCGACCAGGCGGATCTGCGTCTGCAGGTCGGCGGTCTCGTACCGGACGTCGGGCTCGAAACCCCAGCGCCGGCAGACCTGCTCGGCGAAGTGCCGCGACGCGGTCCCGCGGGGCTCCATCACCCAGGGCATGGTGCGGGCGTCCTCGAGCGACGACACCGGGCGCAGCGCCGTGTCGCGCGGGGGCAGGGCGAGCCGGACCGCGTCCGTCGTCAGGTCGGACCGGTCGAGCCCGGGCAGGTGCGGAGCGGCATGGGCCGGGTACTGCTCGGCGATGACCATGTCGAAGTCGCGAGCCCACGTCTCGTTCAGCGCGGTCTCCGGTTCGCGCTGCACCATCTCGACCCGGACGTCAGGGTGTTCCGTGGCCATCTCGTGCAGGGCGCTCGGCATCAGGGCCAGGGCCGCCGACTGGAACACGGCGACCCGCACGCGACCCTGCACCGACGACAGGGTCTCCTCAACCTGGGACTGCGCGTGCTCGAGGACGTCGAGCACCTGGCCCGCCGCGGCAACCAGCACCTCGGCCTGCGGGGTGAGCTGGAGCCGCCGCCCGGCCTTGCGGAGGAGCTGCACGCCGGCCTCCCGCTCCAGTGCACTCAGCTGCTGCGAGACCGCCGACGGGGTGAAGTTCACCGCCTCGGCGACGGCCGCGATCGTGCCGCGGATGGACAGCTCACGGAGGAGCACGAGACGGCGGACGTCGAGCATGGTCCGACGCTAGCCGGGTCACGACCGGAACGGTAGCGCAACTGAACGGTATCCATCAGGAACGCTCACTTCCGCTACCGCATCCCGGACCTCCACACTGAACCCATGACGACGCTGCACGAGGACTCCGCCATCGACCACGACGCCCTGGCGGACCAGTCCGTCGCACTCGTCCGACAGTGGCTGGCCGAGGCCGAGTCGTACCCGGTCGACGGCTCCGCGAAGCAGCTCGCCGGCGTGCTCGCCGACCCCGCCGGACTCGACTTCGCCGTCGGGTTCGTCGACGGGGTCGTGCGCCCGGAGGACCTCGCCGTCGCCGCCCGCAAGCTCCGCCAGATCGCCCCGGACGCCCCCGGGTTCCTGCCCGCCGCGCTCCGCGGACTCGTCCGGCTCGGCGGCGGCATGGCCCCGGTGCTGCCGAACGTCGTCGTCCCCATCGCCCGACGCGTCCTCCGCAACATGGTCGGCCACCTCATCGTCGACGCCACCGACTCCAAGCTCGGCCCGGCCATCGCCGGCATCAAGCGCGACGGCGTCCGCCTCAACGTCAACCTGCTCGGCGAGGCCGTGCTGGGCGAGCGCGAAGCCGCCCGACGACTGGAGGGCACGCACAAGCTCCTGGCCCGCGACGACGTCGACTACGTCTCCATCAAGGTGTCCTCGACGGTGCACCCGCACTCGCCGTGGGCGTTCGACCACGCGGTGGACGACATCGTCGAACAGCTCCGACCGCTCTTCCAGCGCGCCGCAGCCGCCAGCCCGGCCAAGTTCATCAACCTCGACATGGAGGAGTACAAGGACCTCGACCTCACCATCGCGGTCTTCACGAAGCTCCTCGACGAGCCCGAGTTCCTCGGCCTCGAAGCCGGCATCGTGCTGCAGGCGTACCTGCCCGACGCGCTCGCCGCGATGCAGGAGCTGCAGGAGTGGTCCGCCGCCCGCCGTGCCCGCGGTGGTGCCGGCATCAAGGTCCGTCTGGTCAAGGGCGCGAACCTGCCGATGGAGCAGGTCGAGGCCTCGGTGCACGGCTGGCCGCTCGCCACCTGGCACACCAAGCAGGACTCCGACACCAACTACAAGCGCGTGCTCGACTGGGCGCTCACCCCATCGCGCGTCGAGAACGTCCGCGTCGGTGTCGCCGGGCACAACCTGTTCGACGTCGCCCACGCCTGGCTGCTCGCCGGTGAGCGCGGCGTGCGGGACGGCATCGAGTTCGAGATGCTGCTCGGCATGGCGCAGGGCCAGGCGTCGGCCGTGAAGAACACCGTCGGCTCGCTGCTGCTCTACACGCCGGTCGTCCACCCGGGCGAGTTCGACGTCGCGATCGCGTACCTGATCCGTCGCCTGGAGGAGGGCGCGTCGCAGGACAACTTCATGTCCGCGGTCTTCTCGCTGGTGTCCTCGCCGCCGCTGTTCGCCCGCGAAGAGGAGCGCTTCCGCGCGTCCCTCGTGCCGCTCGCGACGCCCGAGGGGCTCGCAGCACCGGCATCACACCGGGTCGCCGACCGCTACGCCGCCGTCGGTCGCCCCGGCCCCGGTCACTTCGAGAACACCCCGGACAGCGACCCCTCGGTCGGCGCCGTCCGCGCCTGGGGCGACGCCATCACCGCACGGGTCGCCTCGTCGACGCTCGGCGTCCGTGCCGTCCAGGAGGCCCGGGTCGACTCCGACACGGCGCTCGACACCGCGCTCGGTCGCGCCAAGGCCGCGGGTGCGGTCTGGGGGACCTGGTCCGGTGGTGCACGTGGCGCCGTGCTGCACGCCGTCGGCGACGCACTCGAGGCGAACCGCGCCGCCCTCGTCGAGGTCATGGCGTCCGAGACCGGCAAGACCATCGACCAAGCCGACCCCGAGGTGTCCGAGGCGATCGACTTCGCGCACTTCTACGGCACCCTGGCTTCCTCGCTCGACGACGTCGACGGTGCGACCTTCACGCCCGCGGCGCTGACCCTGGTCGCGCCGCCCTGGAACTTCCCGGTCGCGATCCCCGCCGGATCCACCCTCGCCGCGCTGGCGGCCGGGTCGGCCGTCGTGCTGAAGCCCGCGCCGCCCGCCGAGCGTTCCGGGGCGGTGCTCGCCTCGATCATCGAGACCGCGCTCGACGCCCACGGCGCCCCGGCCGACGTGCTCGCGTTCCTGCAGGTGTCCGAGAACGACCTCGGGCAGCAGCTCATCGCGTCGCCGATGGTCGACCAGGTCATCCTCACCGGTGCCTACGAGACGGCCGAGCTCTTCCGCTCGTTCCGCCCCGACCTGCCGCTGCTCGCCGAGACCTCGGGCAAGAACGCCGTGATCGTCACGCCGTCGTCCGACCTCGACCTCGCCGTCAAGGACGTCGTCGCGTCCGCGTTCGGGCACGCCGGCCAGAAGTGCTCGGCCGCGTCCCTCGTCGTCATGGTCGGCTCGGTCGCCGGGTCGAAGCGCTTCCGCAACCAGCTGCTCGACGCGGTGTCCTCGCTCACCGTGGGGTACCCGACCGACGCGGCGACCCAGATGGGCCCGGTCATCGAGCCGGCCTCGGGCAAGCTGCTCGACGGCCTGACGAAGCTCGGCGCGGGGGAGTCCTGGGCCGTCGAGCCGAAGCAGCTCGACGAGACCGGCAAGCTCTGGAGCCCGGGTGTCCGACAGGGCGTCCGCCGTGGTTCGGAGTTCCACCGCACGGAGTACTTCGGCCCGATCCTCGGCATGATGACCGCCGACTCCCTCGACGAGGCGATCGACATCGTGAACGAGGTCGACTACGGCCTGACCTCGGGCCTGCACTCGCTCGACCCGGGTGAGATCGGCACGTGGCTGTCGCGGATCCAGGCGGGCAACCTCTACGTCAACCGCGGCATCACGGGCGCCATCGTCCGGCGTCAGCCGTTCGGCGGGTGGAAGAAGTCGGCCGTGGGCGCCGGCACGAAGGCCGGTGGGCTGAACTACCTGCTCGGGCTCGGGTCGTGGACGCCGGCACCGGCGATCGCTGCGTCCGGTGTCGCCGTGTCGGGTCCGGTCTCGGCGTTCGTCCGGGCTGCCGAGGTCGCTTCGCCGGTGCTCGACCGTGCGCTGGCGTCCGACGAGCAGGCGTGGTCGACGCTGTTCGGCACCGTGAACGACGTCTCGGCTCTCAGCGCCGAGCGGAACATCGCCCGGTACCTGCCGTTCCCGGCGGTGCAGGTGCGGCTGGCCGCGGGTGCCGGCTCGGACACGGACCCCGACGCCTCGGTGGTCGAGCTCGTCCGCGTCGTCGCCGCTGCGCTCCGTGCCGGCACGACGATCGAGGTCTCCACGGCCGCGACGCTGCCGTCGTCCGTCGCCGCGGCGATCCGTTCGCTGCCGATCGTCCGGTCGCTGTCGCAGACGGTGTCCGACGAGGCCTTCGCGAGCTCGGTCGCCTCGGGTCCGTCGACCCGTGTCCGGCTCATCGGCGGGGACACCTCGGCGCTGTACTCGGCCGTCGGTGGTCGTCCGGACGTCGCCGTGTACGGCGGCCCCGTGACCGAGGCCGGGCGGCTCGAGATCCTGCCGTTCGTCCGCGAGCAGGCGGTGTCGATCACGGCGCACCGCTTCGGCACGCCGAACCACCTGACCGACGACCTGATCTGACCCCGGACTGCGGCGCTGGCGTTCGGGTCCAGCGCCGCTTGCAGAACCGAAGTGCCCCCGAACCGCGCGATCGCGTGGTTCGGGGGCACTTCGGCTCTGCGGCGTGTGGAACGTCGTGTAGGGGGCTGTCCGGTCGCCGCACGGCCTCGGGTGCTTCGGAGGGACCGAGCGTTGCCTCGGGAGCGCGTCGCAACCACGGCGCGCAACCCTGAGGAGCTCCACCATGACCGAGCCGTTCGCACGCCCGACCGCCCTGGCCCACGTCCGTGTCACCGTGACCGACATCCACCGGAGCAAGGCCTTCTACCAGCTGCTGCTCGGCACGGATCCGGCGATCGACTTCAGTGACCAGGTCGACGAGCCGGGTGTCCGCGAGGATCGCGAGCGTTTCTACGGCGGATCGGTGTTCCGGCTCGGCGACCAGGTGTTCGGACTCCGTCCGGTCGCTCCCGCAGGGCAGACGTTCGACCCGGACACCGTCGGCCTCGACCACGTGAGCTTCGTCGTGGGTTCGGTCGACGAGCTGCACGAGGCGGCCGCCCGACTCGATGCCGCGGGTGTCGAGCACGGCGAGGTCACCGACCTGGGCGACGCCGGCATGGTGATCCTGTCCGTGCAGGACCCCGACGACATCAACCTCGAGCTCGCAGCCCTCAAGTCCTGAGCAGTCCGCGCCGTCCTCGGCCGGAACCCGGTGCCGATCTGATCGGCGCAACCAAAGGGCTCCCGAACCACGCGAATGCGCGGTTCGGGAGCACTTTGGTTGTGCGCGGGGCTCCGGGCGGGACGCGCGCCGCGCGGCCGGTCAGTCCGCGACGGCGGGCTGCTGCGCGACCATCGAGCCGGTCACGAGCTCGCGGAGCTCGGCTGGCAGCGGGATCGGACGGCGGGCGCCCTCGCGGTCGATGATGACGTGCACGAACTCACCGGTGGCGAGCAGGGCGCCGTCGGACTGCCGGAACAGGCCGAACTCCCACGACAGGCTCGTGGTGCCGAGGTGTTTCGAGCGCATCCCGACCTCGATGACGTCCGGCCAGACGGCGGACTCGACGAACCGGCAGCTCGACGACACCAGCACGGCGATCCACTCCGACGAGAACGGGTCGAGCCCGGCGGCCTCACGGAACCAGTACGTCGACGCGTTGTCCATCGCCGAGTAGTAGATCGTGTTGTTGACGTGCCCGAACATGTCGTTGTCGTTCCACCTGGTGGGGTAGGAGCGGCGGAACGGGTACTCGTCGATGGTCATCGGTCTCCGATCGGTGGTGCGGGTGAGGCGTGCACCGCGTCGGGCCGCAGGACGTACTCGAACGCCGCACGGGCCCGGTCGGGATCAGGGGTCTCACCGGAGATGAACTCGGCGTAGGTGAACGACTCGGAGATCCGGACGAGCAGCCGTGCGAGCTCCTCAGCCGACAACGGTGCCGGATCGAACGTACCGGACGACTCCTGCTGCTCGATGAGTGCGGTGACCCGGGCGACGAAGCGGCTCTGCACGTCACTGTCCGAGGTGGTGAGCAGACGCATCGCCCGAGCGGGTTCGCGCGTCAGGAACGCCCGGAAGTACGGGGCGTCGATCAGGTCGGCGGTGAACCGGTCGAGCACGACGACGAGCCGGGCTGCTCCGGTGGCCCCGATCTCGTCGGCGGCATGGGTGGCTCCGTCGAGGGTCGGGACTGCGAGGGACCACAGGATCTCGGACAGCAACCGGTCACGGTTGCCGACCCAGCGGAACAGCGACGTCCGGTCGACGCCGAGTGCGGCAGCCAACGCCCCCATGTCGATCCGTGAGCCGGCGATGAAGGTGTGACGGGCCTCCCGGAAGGCGCGCAGCGCAGAGTCTGATGTGTACACGCGATCCTCTCTTGCAACGTTTTCGAGAATGATGCATCGTGGTTCCCATGTCAACGACGATGCCCGCGACGCCCCTGCTCGAATCGGACTTCTACGGCTTCCAGCAACAGCTCACCGCGCAGGAGCGCGCGTCGCTCGGGCAGCTCCGGCAGTACCTCGAGCGCGAGGTCGCGCCCATCGCCGACGCGTACTGGGCGCGCGCAGAGTTCCCGATGCAGGTGATCGCGCCTCTGGCCGAGCTCGGCATGTACGGGCCCGGCGTCCCGCTCGTGCGGCAGTTCGAGAACTCGGCCGTGTACCGCGGGTGGGCGGCCCTCGAACTCGGACGCGTGGACGCGAGCGTCGCCACCTTCATCGGCGTGCAGTCGGGCCTGGCGATGAACTCGATCGCGGTCGCCGGCAGTGACGAACAGCAGCGCGAGTGGCTGCCCCGGATGGCCACGGGCGAGATCGTCGGGGCGTTCGGGCTCACCGAGCCGTACTCGGGCAGTGACTCGGCGAAGGGTCTGCGCACCACCGCTCGGCGCGAGGGCGACGAGTGGGTGCTCGACGGCGAGAAGCGCTGGATCGGCAACGCCACCTTCGCCGACGTCGTCGTGATCTGGGCGAAGGACGTGGCCGACGGTCAGGTCAAGGGCTTCCTCGTCACCACCGACACCGCGGGCTTCACCGCGACCAAGATCGAGGACAAGATCGCCCTGCGCGGGGTGCAGAACGCCGACATCGTCATGCAGGACGTCCGGGTGCCCGAGTCGCGTCGGCTGCAGAACGCGACGTCGTTCCGCTCGACCGCCGAGGTGCTCCGACTGACCCGCACCGAGGTCGCCTGGCAGGCCGTCGGCATCGCGGTCGGAGCGTACGAGGCCGCGCTGGCCTACGCCCGCGAGCGGATCCAGTTCGGCAAGCCGATCGCTGCGCACCAGCTCGTGCAGGACCTGCTCGTCAAGTCGCTCTCGAACATCACGGCTTCGATCGCACTGTGCACGCAGGCCTCGGCCATGCAGGACGCCGGGGTCGGTGGCGACGAGCACTCGGCGATGGCCAAGGCGTTCGCCACCGCGAAGATGCGGGAGACCGTGGCCTGGTGCCGCGAGGTGCAGGGCGGCAACGGCATCGTGCTCGACAAGGGCGTGGCCCGGTTCTTCGCCGATGCCGAGGCGATCTACTCGTACGAGGGCACGCGCGAGGTCAACACCCTGATCGTCGGGCGGGCGATCACCGGGCAGGCCGCGTTCGTCTAGCGGGCCGCCCGGCCCGCCGCGCTAGCCGAGCAGGGCCGGCCGCTCCCACTCCTGGTCGAGCACGTGCTGCCCGAGGAACGCGAACACCGTCTCGTACCAGACCACGGCGTGCTGCGGAGCGAGGACCCAGTGGTTCTCGTCCGGGAAGTACAGGAACCGGTGCGGCATCGAGCCGTCCGGTGCCGCGTGGTGCTCCGCGAGTTCGGACCAGAGCCGCAGCCCCTCGCCGATCGGCACCCGGTAGTCCTTGTCGCCGTGGATCACGAGCATCGGTGACGCGATGTCGGCCACGAACCGGTGCGGGTCGTTCGCCGCGATCCCGTCGGCGTCGAAGATCGACGACCAGTACTGCGACGAGTCCGTCGTGCCGTTGAACTGGTCGAGCGCCCACAGGCTGGCGTGGGTGACGATCGCACGGAACCGGTCGGTGTGCCCGGCGACCCAGTTCGCCATGTACCCGCCGAACGACCCGCCCATCGCTGCGGTCCGGGTCGCGTCGATGTCCGCCCGCGCCTCGACCACGTCGGTGATCGCCATCAGGTCGGTGTACGGCGCCTGCCCCCAGGCGTTCCAGCCGCGGTTCACGAAGTCGAGTCCGTAACCGGTCGAGAGCGCGGGGTCCGGCAGCAACACGGCGTAGCCCCGGGCTGCGAGCAGCATCGGGTTCCAGCGCCAGGACCACTGGTTCCACGAGTTGAGCGGTCCGCCGTGGATCCACAGGACGAGCGGGTGCGGCCCGTCGCCCTCGGGCACGACGAGCCAGCCGCGCACGCGGGCACCGTCGGCTGCGGTCGTCTCGACCTCTTCCAGGTGGGCGGGCACGTCCGGCAGGGGCGCCGGCGTCGCCAACGGGGTCACCGTGCCGTCCGTCGCGATCCGCACCGGGTGCAGCGGGGCCGCCCAGGAGGCCCGGAGCGCCACGACCACGCCCGTCGCCGCCGCCACGCGCAAGCTGGAGTACGCCCAGTCGTCGTGCGTCAGCTGCTCGACGGCTCCGCCGTCCAGGGGGATGCGGAAGACCGGCGCGCGGCCGTCCTGGTCGGCCACCGCCAGGAGCGCGCGGTCGCCGTGCTCGAACACGAGCTCGCTCGGCCAACGGTCCCAGTCGGTCGCGACGCGGCGGGCGTCGGAGCCGTCGATGCCGGCGACCCATACCTCCTGCTGGTTCCCGCCGGCCGGGGTCGAACGGACGGTGCGGACCCAGGCGATCGTCCTGCCGTCGTGGCTGAGCGCCGGCATCTCGTGGTCGACGTCGACGTCGTCGAACAGGACCGTGCGGTGGTCGCTGGACAGCTCGATGGTGACGAGCGTCGAGCGGTCCCCACGGGCCTCCCGGACGCCCACTGATGCCAGCAGGACCGCGCCGTCGGGTGCGAGCGCCCCGCTGACGTGGTCGAGCGAGCGGCCGGGGGCCGGTGTGCGGTCGACGGGCCGGACGGGTTCGGCGCTCACGCCGGCGCCGTCGCCGTCACCGTCGGTGTCGATGCCGGCCGTGTCGAGGGTCAGGACGTGCGTCTGTGCCGGGCCGAGGTCGTGGTCCCAGTACCGGACCGGGTAGGTCTCGTGCAGGATCGCCCGGACGTGCTTGTCCTTCCGGGTCTTCCGGAGCTCCGCGTCGGCTTCGAGCACGGTCGCCGGGTCGGAGCCGGCCCCCGGCAGCAGGTCGACCGTCAGCGCGACGACGTCCGACGACGCCGCGGTGGCCAGGACGCCACCGACGCCCCCGGCCAGGCGGGTGAGCGGACGGGCCTCGCCGCCGGTCGCGGGCAGTACCCAGAGCTGGGCTGCCTCGAGGTCGGTGGCGTCGGCGCTGGGCCGGGCGGAGACGAAGAGCAGGTCACCGGTGCGGGTGAAGGCGATGCCGCCCTCGCCCTTGGCGGAGCGTGTCAGGCGGACCGGGCGCGCGGCGGTGTCGGGGGTCGGCGTCGCGGGCACCTGCCAGATCGATCGGCGGTACCCGGTGGCGTCCGGGTCGAGCGCACTGACCGTCAGCGCGACGCGGGTGCCGTCGGGGCTGATGTCGATGCCGTCGACGCGGGGGAGCGCGACGTACTGGTCGAGGTCGGAGAACGGGGTGCTCATGCGTGCACGCTCGCCAGGTCTTCGGCCCAGAAGGCGGCGACCTGCTCGGCGACCGCGGTGCCCTGGGCGTGACCGGCCTCGGCCGACGGCGCCTGCGTGGCGAGCGAGAGCGAGTTGGTGCCGAAGGCCTGCTGGGACGCGCTGTCCGCCACGACGACCTCGACCGACGAACCGCCGGCGCGCAGTGCCTCGACGGCGACGTCGAGCCATGGCCCGCAGGGTGACGGCCCCTCGGGGCCGCAGGCGATGACGAGGACCCGCTCGTACCCGACGGCGGCGTCGGCGTTGGTGCCCGAGCGGACGCCACCGTCGACGTGGGGGCGGCCGTCGACGGCGACCGGTGTCCAGACGAAGGGTACCGAGCAGCTGGCCGCGACCGCACGGGGGAGCGGCACACCGTCGGCCGCCGTCAGCAGGCGGAAGGTGCCGTCGGTGGCGTCGACCGCGGTGACGGCGAGCGGCTTGTCCGGCCACTCGGTGGACGGGAGCGTCTCGCCGAAGGTCGCCGTGCGCTCGTCGTCGCTCTGCCCGCCGACGACCTGCTGGGCGGCCTGGCCGAGTCGAGCGCGGGCGTCCTGCTCGCCGGTCGCACCCTGCAGTGCTGCGCCGATGTGCTGCTGCACGGCTTCGACGTCGATGGGCGCCGGCTCTTCGTAGGTGGTGGGCGCCGGGGTGTGCTGCTGGTCGTAGGCCTGCTGGACGGCACCGTTCCGGACGAACGCGCCGACGACGCTGCCGGCGCTGGTGCCGACGACGAGGTCGGCGGCGTCGAGGTCGACGCCGGCCTCGTGCAGGGCGACGAGGACACCGACTTCCCACGCGATGCCGGCGACACCTCCGCCACCGAGGACGAGTGCTCTGGATCCGGGAACGGGCGTGCTGACGTCGGTCATGGGTCCTGCTTACCAGCTGCGTGCGACGGGCCGGTGGAGGCCGATGGATCCTGTGGAGAACCCGCCTGTGGACAACTCCGTCCGCGTCGGTGGCGTGACCTAGCGTCGTGGTCATGGGGAACCAGCGTTCAGGACGGGTCGGCACGGTCGTGTGGCCGATCGTGGTGGCTGCCGCGCCCACCGCGGCGTTCCAGCTGCCGAACCTGTTCGTCACGCCGGCGGTCCGACTGTCGCTCGTCGCGTTCGGGCTCGTCGTGCTCGTCGGTGCCGTGACCGTGCAGGTCGTCCGGACCCGGCGCAGCGACGCCGCACGGTCCGTGGCCGAGGACAACGCCACCGCGGCCGAGCTCGAGCAGTCGACGGCGGTCCGGTACGCGTTCGGCCAGATCGCCACCCGGCTCGTCCGGTTCACCGAGCTGCCCCGGTCCGATCGCCACGGCGAACTCTCGGTCGTCGCCGACCGCGTCGCCGTGGCCCTGGCGTTCTACCTGCTGCCGAAGGTGCCCGACGTCCGCGCCAACGTGTACCAGCTGTCCACCGATCTGCGGGCGCTCGAGCCGATCGGTCACGGTGGCGCCGGCGACACCGCCGGGGTCTTCCGAGCGGGCACGCCCTACGGCGACCGCAACCTCGAGTGGGTGCTGGTCGGGGGATCACCCCGGATCGTCGGTGACCGCTCGGCCGACGTGGACGTCGACCAGGACCTGCAGGGCTTCGAACCGCGGTACACCTCGTACGTCTCGGTGGTGATCCGGTCGGACCAGTACTCGTTCGGCATGCTCACCGTCGACTCCCCGGTCCCCGACGCCTTCACCGAACTCGACGCCAAGAACATCGCGATGATGGCGTCGTTCATGGCCGTCGCGTTCTCGCTGACCTACTCGTTCCCCGAGCGCGACCGCAATCCAAGGAAAGGCCCGTGATGCTCACACGCTCTGTCGGACGCTCGACGTACGATGCCCCCATGACGACCGTGAACCCTGCTCCGCCGTCGTTCGGGCGTGCCCGGATCTCTTCGCCGAACTGGAACGACACCACCACCGACGCCGACTACGAAGACCTCGACGTCATCGCCGCCAACATCGAACGCGAGCGCGTTGCAGCCCGGCTCCGGGTCACCGCAGCCATCGCCGCGCGTCTGGGTCGCTGACCCCTCCCGCATCGTCCACGACGAACGGCTCCCACGCATGCGTGGGAGCCGTTCGTCGTCACCGAGCCCAAGCCCGAGTCCGAGCCGGAGCGGAGCCGGAGCCCGCGCCCGAGCCGGTGTCGCGGCTACCGCGCCTCGGTCACGTCGATGAGGACCTTGCCGACGGTGTCCTGCTCGACCGCGTCGTGCGCCTGGGCGGTCTGCTCGAGCGCGAACCGGGTGAGCGGGAGACCGGCGTCCTCACCGACCGGCAGCACGCCGTCGTGCAGCGCCTCGGTGACGTCCTCGGCCGCCGCGGACAGCGCCTCGTCGCCGATCGTGTAGAGCAGCAGGAACTGGTAGCGGGCGTTCACGCTCATGTTCGGGCGGATCGGCAGGCTCGCCTCGTCACCGCCGTTGTTCGCGTAGATCGACACGACGCCGTGGTTCGCCAGCACGTCGGCGACCAGCGCGGCGTTCTGTGGGATCGACACCTCGACGACGATGTCGACACCGTCCGGTGCGATCGACCGGATGCGCTCGGCGGCGTCCTCGTCGCGGTAGTTCACGACGTGGTGGGCGCCGGCCGCAGTCGCCAGTGCTGCCTTCGCGTCCGAGCTGATCGTCGTGATGACGGTCGCGCCGGCCCAGCGGGCGAGCTGGATCGCGGCGTGCCCCACGGCACCGGCGCCGCCGGCGACGAGCACGGTGAAGCCGTCCAGGGCACCGGGGCCCAGGCGTGCGGGGCCGTCCTCGTGGGTGGTGAGCGCTCGGTGCGCCGTCATGGCGGGCACGCCGAGCGAGGCGCCGACGTCGAACGAGACGCCGTCGGGCAGCGGGACCACGCGCGACTCGGGTACGACCGTGTACTCCTGCGCGGTGCCGGTCGGACGGGACGCCGCCGCCATGAACAGCCAGACACGGTCGCCGACGGCCAGTCCGTCGACTCCGGGACCGACGGCGTCGACGACACCTGCGCCGTCCTGGTTCGGCGTGATCTCGGGGAACGGCAGCCCGTCGCCGTAGGTCCCGCCGGCACGTGCCTTCCAGTCGGTCGGGTTGACGCCGGAGACGGCGACGCGGACGCGGACCTCTCCGGCACCGGGCTCCGGGATCTCCCGCTCGACGAGTTCGAGGACGCTGCTGGCACCGGGCTTCGTGTAGACGATCGATCGCATGTCCCCAGGCAACCACCCGTCGCCGTCGGGGATTCCGAGTGCGCCGGTGCTCAGCGCGCGTCGTACCCCTCGCTCAGCGCGCGTCGTACCCCTCGCTCAGCGCGCGTCGTACCCCTCGCGCGCCTCGGCGACGTCGGGCATGTGCGAGGTGGCCCAGTCCTCCAGCGGCACGAGCACCGTGCGCAGCGACCGCCCGAGTTCGGTCAGTTCGTACTCCACGTGCGGCGGGATCTCGGGGAACACCGTCCGAGTCACCATGCCGTCGCGTTCGAGGGCCCGCAGCGTCTGGGTGAGCATCTTCTGCGAGACCCCCTGCACCCGGGCCGCCACCGCCGAGTACCGTGCGGGACCGTCGGCGAGGGCGCCGATCGTCAGCACGCTCCACCGGTCGCCGATGCGGTCGAGCAGCTGCCGACTGGGGCAGTCCGCCGCGTAGGGGCTGTACTCGAGTGCTGACATGGTGTCCTCCGCAACGCACCGCCAGGTGCCTACTTACTCAAAGAGAGTAACTCTTGTACGGTGACTGTCAACGTCACTGACGCCCAGCACGTTCACGAAGGGAACACCATGACCAACATCGTCGTCTTCGGAGGCACCGGCTACGCCGGCTCCGCCATCACCCACGAGGCACTCTCCCGCGGCATCACCGTCACCGCGGTCGCTCGCGACACGAGCAAGCTCGAGCCGGCCGAGGGCCTCACCCTGGCGCAGGGTGACGCGTTCGACGCCGACTTCGTGTCCGAGGTCACGAAGGGTGCCGACGTCGTCGTCGTCTCGCTCCACGCCGTGCAGGCGGACGGCAGCGAGCTGAAGGACAAGTTCCAGCACTTCGTCGACGCCGCCGCCGCAGCGGGTGCGCGTCTCGGCATCGTCGGCGGTGCCGGTTCGATGCGCGTGTCCGAGGACGGCCCCCGCCTCTTCGACACCGACGGCTTCCCGGATGCCTTCAAGGGTGAGGCGAAGAGCCACGCGCAGATCCTCGACGCCCTGCGCGCCTCGGACACCCAGGTCGACTGGTTCTACGTGAGCCCCGCCGCGGCCTTCGGTGGCTACAACCCGGGCGAGCGTCGCGGCACCTACCGCGCCTCGGACGAGGTCCTGCTCGCCGACGCCGAGGGCAACTCGGACATCTCCGGCGCCGACTACGCGATCGCGTTCGTCGACGAGATCGTCACCCCGGCGCACCACCAGACGCGTTTCGGCGTCGCCTACTGAGGCACTGCCCCCCCCGCAAGACACCGGTGTTCACACAACGCACCGCGGGATCCCGCGGCGTCCAGCGTGAACACCGGTGTTTTGCGTACTGCCCGGCGCGACCAACGGGCGGACGGGAGGCGCGGGGCGGGGCCGCCACGGGCCTCCAGGCCGGCGGGTGGTCACCGCCAGGGCCCCCGCTAGTGGGCGACGATCGCCGGCACCGGCAGGTGGTGGCGCATCCGCACCGCCAGGTGCAGGCCGCCCCGGCGGGCGAGCACGAGCGCGATCACCGCGGCGGCAGCTGCCGGCACGCCACCGGCGACCATCATCCCCACGTGCGCGCCGTAGTGGTCGACGATCTGCCCCATCAGGGGCCCGCCGATCGCCTGCCCACCGAGCAGCACCAGGACGTAGAGCGACATCACCCGGCCGCGGATCGCCACGTTCGACGACAGCTGCACGAGCGAGTTCGACGCGGTCTGGAACAGCAGCTGCGACATCCCCACCGCCACGAGCGCGACGGTGAACGGTGCGATCGCCGGGATCGACCCCGAGACGACGAGCAGCAGGCCCGTCCAGAACACCCCACCGACGATGGTGCGGAGTCGGACGACGGCCCGGCGGGTGGACAGCAGCGCGCCGACCAGGGCGCCGATCGCCACTGCGGAGTTGAAGACCCCGTAACCGCCGGCACCGACGTCGTACACCTGTGACGCGAAGGCGGAGAGCAGCACGGGCATCGTCAGTGCGAACACCGAGAAGAACGCGACGAGGATCACCGGCACGATGATCGTCGGCTTGTGCACGGCGTAGCGGAGGCCCTCCACGAGCTGCCCCTTGCCGCGGGGTGCCGGAGGTGTGCGGTGCAGTTCGGAGGCCTTCAGGAACCCGAGCGTCACGACGACGGCGACGCAGGCGATCGCGTTCACACCGAACGACCACCCCGCGCCGACCGCGACGAGCAGGGCCCCGGACAGCGCCGGACCGATCATGCCGCCGAGCTGGAACACCGACGAGTTCACGCTGATGGCGTTCCGCAGGTGCTTGTGCCCGACGATCTCGGTGACGAACACCTGCCGTGCCGGGTTGTCGATCACGGTGACCATGCCGACCAGGAACGCGATCACCCAGATGTGCCACGCCTCGACGACGCCGGCCAGTGTCAGGACGGCGAGCAGCGCGGACAGCACCGCGAAGGCTCCCTGCGTGATCATCATGAGCGCGCGCTTCGAGAACCGGTCGACCAGGACGCCGCCGAGCAGCCCGAACAGCAGCATCGGTGCGAACTGACAGGCGACCGTGATGCCGACCTGCGCGACCGACCCGGTGAGCTGCAGCACGAGCCAGTCCTGTGCGATGCGCTGCATCCAGCCGGCGGTCATCGCCACCAGGTTCGTCGCCGTGAACAGCCGGAAGTTCGGCACGGACAGGGCGATGAGCGTGTGGCGCCACGGCGGGCGCGTGGCCTGGATCGGGAGCGGTTCGGTGGGCGGGGGGAGGGTCGTCGGTGACGCGCTCACGGTGCGGGGTTCTCCGGACGTCGGTGTGGATCTGGTACCCCAACGAAACTACGTGGCGCCGGCCCATTCGATACCCCTATGGTGGCTATCAGTCCATTGCGATGTCGAATGACCGCGCGAACGAACGAGGTGCCCCGTGCTCGATCCGGTCCTGTTGCAGACGTTCCTGGCCGTGGCGGAGACCGGCAGCTTCACGCAGGCCGGCACCCGGCTCGGCATCAGCCAGCCGACGGTGTCGCAGCACGTCCGGCGCCTGGAGACCGCGGTGGCGCGCACCTTGGTCGCCCGGGACACCCGCGGCGTCGCCCTGACCGACAACGGGGACGCCATGGCCGGGTTCGCGCGGACGATCCTCGCCGCGCACGCCACCGCCGACGCCTACTTCTCCGGCGCGGCCACCCGCGGACGGCTGCGGTTCGGGGCGGCGGACGACCTCGCCATCACCCAGCTGCCGCGGATCCTGCGGGACTTCCGAAGACTGCACCCGCAGGTGAACCTCGAGCTCACGGTGAACCAGTCGTCACCGCTGCTCCGCCGGGTGCACGCCGGCCAGCTCGACCTGGTGTTCATCAAGCAGACGGCGGGGGAGTCCGCCGAGGGCACCCGGGTGGCCACCGACCAGATGGTGTGGATGGCGCAGGACGGCATCGCCCTGGAACCCGGCGAACCCGTCCCGCTCATCGCGTACCAGGCGCCGAGCATCAGCCGGCAGATGGCGATCGACGCCCTCGAGGCCGCCGGCCGCACCTGGCGGATCACCTGCAACACCCGCGACGTCAACGGGGTGCTCGCCGCGGTGCGCGCAGGCATCGGCGTCGCGGTGTTCCCGCACTCGCTGATCCCGGCGGACCTGGTGAAGGTGTCGCAGCGGCTCGGGCTGCCGGACCTGCCGGCGGTGGACTACGTCCTCATCGCCAACCCGACGGTGCAGCGGGAGCCGATCGACGCGCTGACGAACGCGATCCTGTCCCGCGGGGTCGTCCGCGCCGTCTGAGCGCTGGCGGGCCGCGCGGCGCTACGGGGCGAGCGTCGGGGTCGTGCCGGTGCCGGTGACGTCCGGCAGCGTCACCCCCGCGAGCGGCAGCAGCGCCGCCGCGACGGCCCACAGCAGCACGACCGTGCCGACACCACCGAGCACGGCGCCGAGCAGCGCGACCGGCCGCTGCCACGTGGCCGTCCGGTCGCGCAGCGTCACGATCGAGAGCACCAGCGCGAGCAGTCCGAGCGCCACACCGACACCGTGCACGGTCGCGGGAGCGGTGAACCACCAGGCCGCCAGACCGATCGTCACGATCCCGGCGACGGCACCGAGCACCGCACTGGCGGTCGCGCCGAGCGCACGGCGTGGCTCCGGCGCGGCGGCTGCGACCACGGGCTGGTCGAGCAGTTCGGTCGGGAGGCCCGCCTCGCCCCCGCCAGCACCCTTCGGCACCGGGACGGGTGCGACCACGGCCGTGGTTGCGTCGGCGTTCTGGGTCGCGACGGCGGGGCTGCCGGGAGCGGCGGCGGCCGGCGCCGCGTGCAGGACGGCGTCGAAGGATCGTGCGGGTGCGGGTGCGGCTGCGGGTGCCGGTGCGGCCGACCGTGCGGCGGCCTGCTGGTGCGCGAAGCGTCGGGGCGTCCGGTAGCCGATCGGGCCGACGGGCTCGGGTTCGGTGCCCTCGACTACCACGTGTTCCAGGCCGGGCACCGAGAACCGGGGCTGTCCGGCGACGGGCACCGCGGGTGCGGCGGTCGGCGGTGCCGGGGCGGCCTCCGGCGACGGGGTGGTGAGCGGTGCGACGAGCGGTGCGGCGTCCGCCGAGGCGGGTGCGGCGGCGACCGGGGAGACCGGCACCACGAGCCCGGACGCGGGGACGACCGACGACGGCGGCACCGCTGGGGTCTCGAACGGCACGGTGTGCACGTTCGGCGACGTCGGGGCCGGGGGGAGCAGTTCCTGCTGCGGGGGGAAGTCGGGCACCGGGGCGTCGGCCTCGACCAGGGCGGCGATCGACGCGGGCTCGGCGGTCGGTGCGAGCGCGGGTGCGTGCGCGGTGGGCACGGTCCCGGCCGGGGCGACCGTGGTCGGTGGGACCGGCGCCGCGTGGGCGGCGCGGGACGAGGCGGGGGTGGGGCGGGCCTCCCGGCCGGAGGCGTTCACGTGACCGGCGGCGGCGACCCGCTCGGGCGCGACCTCGTCGACGGGCGGCGCGGTCACCCAGGCCGGGACGGGCCGACGGGGCCGGTCCGATTCGGGCATGCGATGCGCTGCCACTGCGGCGCTCCTTCCGTCGACTGATCCATGCTCAGTTGTAGCGGCAACCGCTGTGAGGATCGCAGCCCCAGTTCGGGGTCGCCGGTACGTTCGGGTGATGACCGGAATCGAACACCGTCCCCTGGGCCCCTCGGGGCTCGTCGTCTCCACCGTCGGCCTCGGCTGCAACAACTTCGGGCGGCGGGGGACCGCGTCCGAGTCGCAGGAGGGCACCGACGCGGTCGTCGCCGCGGCCCTGGACGCCGGGGTGACGCTCTTCGACACCGCCGACATCTACGGCGGCGTGCCGGGCATGTCCGAGGAGATGCTCGGACGCTCGATCCGCGGCCGCCGCGACGAGATCGTCCTCGCCACGAAGTTCGGCATGGACATGCAGGGCGCGAACGGCCCGGACTGGGGAGTCCGCGGGTCCCGCCGGTACGTGCGGCTCGCGGTCGAGTCGTCGCTGCGCCGACTCGGCACGGACTGGATCGACCTGTACCAGATGCACCGGCCGGACGAGGTGACGCCGATCGAGGAGACCCTGTCGGTCCTCGACGACCTGGTCCGCGAGGGCAAGATCCGGTACGTCGGCCACTCGAACTTCGCGGGGTGGCAGATCGCCGAGGCCGAGCTCACGGCGTCGATCGCCGGCACCACCGCGTTCGTGTCCGCGCAGAACGAGTACAGCCCGCTCGCCCGGGACGCCGAGGCCGAGGTCTTGCCGGCGGTACGCGCGTACGCGCTCGGGTTCCTGCCGTTCTTCCCGCTCTACAACGGGCTGCTCACCGGCAAGTACACGAAGGCGGGCGGCCCGGCCGACGGGCGGCTGACGACCTCGAAGCCGCAGGTGCTCGAGGACGCCCCGTGGGACGTGCTCGACGACTACCAGCGGTTCTGCGATGACCGGGGCGTGACGATGCTGCAGGCGACGTTCGCGTGGCTCCTGGCGCAGCCGGGGCTGTCGAGCGTCATCGCGGGGGCGACGAAGCCGGAGCAGATCACGCAGAACGTCGAGGCCGGCACGACGTGGACGCCGACCGAGGACGACATCGCCGACATGGCGATGATCTTCGACCGGGCCTGAGCGGGCGTTTCGCGCTGTCTCGCGCCGGTTCGTTTCGCGCCGGGGTGTTTCGCGCTGAGCGACAGGTCACGGGCTGCGGAGCCCGTGGGGTGTCGCTCAGCGCGGAACGGCGGCGGTGCGCGGCGGGCTGCGCGGAGCCGCGGACTAGCGCGTCGCGGCGGCCAGGGCGTCGCGCAGCTCGGCGGCGGTCATCCGCGGGCCGTAGCCGGGGGTGTCCCGCTGGATGCGCCAGCCCTCGGCGAGGGGCCCGGCGTCGACGACGTCGAAGCCGAACGCGTCGATGAGCTCGGCGACGGTCTGCTTGGCGGAGTCGTCGTCGCCGGCGATGACGAGGGCACGACGGTCCGGGGTACCGGCGGTCGTCGCGTGGCCGGTCAGGTCGTCGGCGCCGATGTGGTTGAACGCCTTCACGACACGGGCGCCGGGCAGGTGGTCCTGCAGCATCTCGGCGGTGGTCGTCGACTGGTCGTCGAGGGCGGCGATTTGGCCGTCGCGCTCCCAGTAGTAGTTGTTCGTGTCGATGACGACCTTGCCGACGAGGGGCTCGACGGGGATCGTCTCGATCGCGGCGAGCGGCACCGTCACGACGACGATCTCGCCCGCTGCGGCTGCCTCGTCGCGGGTCGCTGCGCGTGCGCCGTCGCCGAGTTCCGTGACCAGGTCGGTCAGGGTCTCCGGGCCGCGGGAGTTCGCGATGACGACCTGGTGGCCGTTCCGTACCGCGAGTCGTGCGAGCTGGGATCCGATGTTGCCGGCGCCGATGATTCCGATGGTTGTCATGGTGTCCCTGCAACGCTGCCCGCCGTCGTGCATTCCCCGGGGACATGGACGCCCCGCCGGGAGCATGATGGCGGCATGGACCACGAGTTCCGCGACGAGACCGACCAGGACCGCTACGCGATGTACGTCGGCGGCGAGCTCGTGAGCGTGCTCGACTACCGGGTGAACGGTGACGCTGTGGCGTTCCCGCACACGTACACGGTCCCGAAGCACCGCGGCCACGGCTACGCGGCGGAACTCGTCGAGTACGCCGTCGCCGACGTCGAGTCGTCGACCACGAAGCGCATCGTGCCGATGTGCTGGTTCGTCGGCAAGTGGTTCGACGAACACCCCGAGAAAGCCGACCTGCTCAGCCGCAGCGCCGCGGACTGAGCACCGAACGAAGGGGCTCCCGTGCCCACCATCACCCCGTTCCTCTGGTACGACGACCAGGCCGAACAAGCGGCCGAGTACTACGTCGGTCTGTTCCCCGACAGCCGCGTCGACAGTGTCAGCCGGATGCCCGACGGCCGTGCCCTCGTCGTCGAGTTCACGTTGCTCGGCGCCCCGTACCGCGCGATGAACGGCGGCCCCGGGCACCCGCACACCGACGCGGTCTCGTTCCAGATCGACGTGGACACGCAGGACGAGCTCGACCGGCTGTGGGACGCCCTGCTCGCCGACGGCGGGAGCCCGATGGCGTGCGGGTGGTTGACCGACCGCTGGGGTCTGGCGTGGCAGGTGACCCCGTCGATGCTGGGGGAGCTGATGAGCGGATCGGGCGACCCGGAGGCCAACGCCCGCGTGTTCGAGGCCATGATGCAGATGGTCAAGTTGGACATCCCCGCACTGCAGGCTGCCGCGGCCGGTCGCTGACCCCACTCCACGCGGACCCGCCGGTAGTGTGACCGGACCAGAAGACCGCCGGCAGGCGCCGGCACAGACAGGCTGGAGCCACCATGGACCACCCGAGTTCGAGGGTCCGGAACAGCGACATCAGCCGGGCGTACACCGAGCTCGCCCGCATCACCCGTCGGGCGAGCATCCGTGCCCGGGGCTCGGATCAGGTGTTGAGCGTCGTCGACCAGTCCCTCGTCGACTTCGTCGTCCAGCACCCGGGCTGCATGGCCATCGACATCGCCCGCTACCTGCGGCTGAACCGTTCGACGATCTCGCGGCAACTGTCCGGGCTCCTCGCGACCGGACTGGTGCGGACGACCGACGGCGGCAGCGGCAACGCGAAGCCGCTCGAGGCGACCGATGCCGGCCGCGCAGCGCTCGAACGGTCGGTGCAGCTGCACCGCGACGCGCTCGACGAACGGCTCGCCGACTGGTCGGACGACGACATCGCGTTGCTCGCCGGACTGCTGGAGCGCCTCGGTGCCTCGGACGAGGCCGGGCTCCCGATGCCGGCACCCACCGAGTCGTGACGACGTCGTTCGTCCTGCTGTCCGACACGCACCTGCCGAAGCGCGCGAAGGACCTGCCGCCCGGGCTGTGGGCCGACGTCGACGCGGCCGACCTCGTGGTGCACGCGGGGGACTGGGTCGACCTCGCGACCCTCGACGCCGTCCAGGCGCGCTCCCGCCGCTTCGCGGGCGTGCGGGGCAACAACGACGGTCCGGAGTTCGACGACCGGCTGCCGCTCGTCGCCCGGTTCGGCGTCGAGGACCTGCGGTTCGCCCTGGTGCACGAGACCGGGGCATCGACCGGTCGGGAACGGCGGATGGACGCCGAGTACCCGGACACCGACGTGCTCGTCTTCGGGCACTCGCACATCCCGTGGGACACCGTGGCACCGTCGGGGATGCGCCTGCTCAACCCCGGATCGCCGACCGACCGCCGTCGCCAGCCCGACCACACGTGGATGCGCGGCACCGTCAGCGGCGCGGAACTGTCCGTCGAACTGGTGCGGCTGCCGCCGGTCGCCCGCTGACCCCGGTTGCCCGCTCGCCCCGGTCGCGTGCCTCCGTCGACATCCGGAAGAACGCCAGCTCCCACTCCGTCGAACGCCGGAACGCCCGCGCCATCCGCCCTCGCTCGTCGGGCGTCGCCGCACGGGCCAGCTCCTCGACGAGCCGGGTCGCCTCGGCACTCGACGCCGCGAACCCCGGGTCCCCGTACGCCGTGATCCAGTCGGCGAAGGCGTGCCCGTCCGGAGCGACCCCGAGCTGCGACCCGACCCAGGCGTAGACCCGGAAGCAGGGCAGTACCGCGGCGGCGAGCACTGCCGCGGAGCCGGAGTCGGCCGCCTGCTGCAGGTGTGCGAGGTACCCGGCGCACGTGGGGTGCACGGGATCGTCGGCGTGCGAACCGGCCAGCCGACGGTGGTGCAGGTCGCGGGCCTCGTCGGCACACCCCTGCGCAGCAGCCGCCCAGAACGCAGCAGCAGCACCCGCATCCGAGCCGGCACCGGGAGCACCGACCCCGAGTGCCGCCAGGTGCCGCTCGTACGCCCGCAGGTAGTGGACGTCCTGCGCCAGGTAGCCCGCGAACACCTCCGGCTCGAGCGTCCCGTCCCGGAGCCCCACCAGGAACGCGCAGTCGATCGTCTCCTGCAGCACCGACGCCGCATCCGCCCACCACACGTCCGTGTACGACAGCGCCGGCAGGGCCGCCCGTGCCTGCGCCCCGTGGTCGACCGGGCCGTTGCCGCTCCCGACCGCCAGGTCGTCGGCCCCGTGCAGCGCCGCCGTCAGCCACTCCTTCGCCACCCCGACCGCGAGTTCCCAGTCGCCGTGCCGTGCTGCGAGCGTCGCGATCGCGCTCGACAGGGAGCACCCGGTGCCGTGCGTGTTCGTCGTCGCGACCCGGGGACCGGTGAACACCCGCACGGTGCCGTCCGGTGCCACGAGCACGTCGTCGGAGGTCGGTCCCTCGTCGTGGCCGCCCTTCGCCAGCACCAGGACGTCCCACCGCGCCGCCACGGCACGCGCGGCATCCAGCGACGACGCCGACGACGCCGACGACGAGGCAGACGCGCCGGCGAGCTCCGCCAGCACCGCGAGCTCGGCCCGGTTCGGCGTCACCAGGTCGGCCAGCCCGAACAGCGCACCCATCGCCGAGGCGGCGTCCTCGTCGAGCAACCGGTCACCGCTCGTCGCCACCATCACCGGGTCCACGACGACCTCGGGCGGCCGGTGCTCCCGCAGCCAGTCCGTCACGACCCGCACGACGTCGGCGGTGCCGAGCATCCCGATCTTCACCGCGTCGACCACGACGTCGTCGGACACCGCGTCGAGCTGCTCCCGCAGGAACCCGACGTCCGGCACGTGCACGGACCGCACCCCGTGCGTGTTCTGCGCGACGAGTGCCGTCACGACCCCCATCCCGTACCCGTCGTGCGCGGCGATCGCCTTGAGGTCGGCCTGCATCCCGGCTCCGCCCGTCGGGTCGGTCCCGGCGATGCTCAGCACCCGCGGGACGCTCACGACGACGTCCCAGCCGGGAGGAACGGATCGCCCGCTGCAAGCCGCTCCCGCTCCGCCGCATGGCCGGGTCCAGGGCCCCACGCGGCCACGTACGCGGCCGCGGCGGACCCGGGATCGGCCGCGGCGCAGATGCCCGAGACGATCGCGACCCCGGCTGCGCCCGCTGCCCGGAGCGGCACGACGTCGTCGAGGGTCACCCCGCCGATCGCCACGCAGGGCAGGTCGGTGGTGGCGGCCAGCCGGGCGAACCCGTCGTGGCCGAGGGCCGGCGGGTGGTCGGCCTTCGTCGCCGTGGGGTGCACGACCCCGACGCCGAGCAGGTCCACGGTGCCGCGGGGGAGTCGTTCGACGGCAGCCAGGTGCGCGAGCGTGTTCGCCGTGAGGCCCACGTGGGCGTCCGCTCCGAGCAGGGCGCGGGCGACCGTGACGGGGACGTCGGACTGGCCGAGGTGCACGCCCGCGGCCCGGTGTCCCGCGTGCCGTGCGGCGAGGACGACGTCGAGCCGGTCGTCGACCACCACCCTCGCGCGGTCCCCGACGGCGTCGGCGACCGCGGCGGTCAGGGCGAGCAGGTCACGCGCCGAGGCGTCCTTGTCCCGCACCTGCACGATCCGGACCCCGGCGTGCACGGCGGCGCGGACGACCCCGAGCACCCCGATGCCGTGCCGGTCGGCCAGGGCACCGTCGGTCACCAGGTAGACGCCGAACCCCGCAGACTGCAGCCCGCTCACGCCGACACCGCCCGGGTGTCGACCGCAGGAGCGGCCTCGAGGGTGATCCGGGCCTCGCGGACGACGTCCTCCGGGGTCAGCGACGCCAACCGGTCGAGGAACAGCGGCTCGAAGGTCCCCGGTCCGCCGGCGTCCCGTGCCGCGAGTTCCGCGGCGATCGTGTGCACCGCGGTGGCGGCGACGGCAGCGGCCCCCGCGTCCTCCGGCGCGACCGACGTGAACGCGGCGACGACCGCGCCGAGCGCGCACCCGCCACCGGTGATCCGCGTCAACAGGTCGGTCCCGTTCGCGACCCGGACCACACCGATGCCGGGCGCGACCAGCAGGTCGACCGCACCCGAAACGGCCACCGCGGCCACGAGCCTCCCGTCCGAAGCAGCGACGGACGCGACCCGGGCGTCCTCGGTGCCCACGGTGCTGTCGACCCCGCGGCCACCGGCCGAGTCGCCGAGCAGGGCGAGCACCTCGGAGGCGTTGCCCCGCAGCACCGTCGGGTGCAGCGCGAGCAGGTCACGTGCCAGGGCGGTCCGCACCGGCAGCGAACCGACGGCCACCGGGTCCAGGACCCACGGGGTGCCCGCGTCACGGGCCGCGTGCACGGCCTCGAGCGCGGCGACCCGCGGTTCGGCGTGCGGGGTGCCGGTGTTCACCAGCAGGGCATCCGCGACGCGGGCGAACGGCCCCGCCTCGGTCGGCACGTCGACCATCGCGGGCGAGGCCCCGAGCGCGAGCAGCACGTTCGCCGTGACGTTCTGCACGACGGTGTTCGTGATGCACTGCACCAGCGGGGCCCGGGCACGCACAGCCTCGAGCAGTTCGGCGGTTCGGTGGGCCCAGGCAGGGGAGGGCGCAGCGGTTTCCATGGACGATCCCTTCGCGAGTACGAGCTCGAGCAGGTTCGACGGGTGTGATCTCAGCCGCTGGATGCGGCACCCCGTGTCTCGAGCGACACCGTACACGACGCCCGGTGACCACTTCGAGGCCCGCTCCGGGCACCGTGTGCCAGGGTTGGACCGTGCCAGATGCAACGCCCCCCGGGCCCCCACCCGGCCCCCGCGACCCCGGCGACGCCTGGGCGGTCGGCCCCGACGGCACCAAGGCGTGGGGACGCTTCGGCGCCGCCGGCCTGCTCGTCGACGACGGCGCCGGCCGCGTGCTCCTGCAGCACCGCGTCGAGTGGAGCCACCACGGCGGCACCTGGGGCATCCCCGGCGGCGCACGGCACCAGGGCGAAGCAGCCGTGACCGCCGCCCTCCGCGAATCCGCCGAGGAAGCCGGCGTGCCCGACGACGCGATCGCCCTGCGCCACACGGCACTGCTCGACCTGGGGTTCTGGACCTACACGACCGTCGTGGGGCGCGCCTCCCGACCCTTCGAACCCGTCATCGCCGACCGCGAGAGCCTCGCCCTGTCGTGGATCCCGATCGAGCAGGTCGACGACCTGCCCCTGCACCCCGGCTTCGGCAGGTCGTGGCCGGCGCTCCGTGCCACCGTCGCGACCACACCGCACGTCGTCGTCGACGCGGCGAACGTCGTCGGCAGCGTGCCCGACGGCTGGTGGAAGGACCGAGCCGGCGCCGCGTCACGCCTGCTCGCACAGGTGTCGGCGCTCGCCGCGGGCGGGGTGTCCGCGTCGTTGCTCGACCTGCCGTTCGCCCGGTGGTGGCCGCGGTGGACCGTGGTGCTCGAGGGGGAGGCCCGGGCCGCTGCTGACGTCGCCGACACGGGCGCTGTCGACGTCGTCCGTGCTCCGGCCTCCGGCGACGACGCGATCGTCGAGTCCGCGCGGGCCGCGGTGCAGGCCGGCGACGGGCCGGTCGTCGTCGTGACGGCCGACCGCGAACTCCGCGACCGCGTCGAGGCCCTCGGCGCGGTCGTCCACGGGCCGTCCTGGTTGCGCGACCAGCTGTAGCCGCCACTCGGACCGCCGTGTTCTGGACGGTCGCGGAGCGGCCGTCGGTCGCTGCAGGTACGCTGGCCCTCCGTCAACGGAGACGCAACACGCAGGAGGTTCCCCTTGGAGCGCATCACCAGGGCCGACGACCGAGTCCACCGCCCCGCCGGGCCGTGGACCCCCACGGTGCACCGGCTGCTCGCCCACCTGCACGAGCAGGGGTTCGTCGCAGCCCCCGAACCCATCGCCCTCGGTGACACCCTCGAGACGGTCTCGTTCGTCCCGGGCGTCGCGGGGGAGTACCCCTGGACCGAGGACATCGCCAGTGAGGCAGCCCTCGTCACCAGCGCCCGCCTGCTCCGCCAGTTCCACGACGCCGCCGCCAGCTTCCCGCGCAGCGCCACCGATGACCTCTGGTCGCAGGCCGACCGTGCCCCGGTCGAGACGATCGTGCACGGCGACTTCGCCCCGTACAACTGCGTCTACGACGGCATCGCCGCCGTCGGCCTGATCGACTTCGACACCGCGCACCCCGGGCCCCGCGTCTGGGACGTCGCGAGTGCGGTCTACCGGTTCGCGCCGTTCACCACCGGCGCTGTCGAGGGATCGACCGCCCCCGACCTCGACGAGCGGCTGGCACGCGCCGCCGAGTTCTGCCGCGCCTACGCCCTCGACGACCGCTCCCGCAGCGTCCTTGCCGAGACGATGATCGCGTCCCTCGTCGCGCTCGTCACGACGATCGAGCACGAGGCCGCCGCCGGCAACCCGAAGTTCGTCAGCGACCTGCAGCACGGCCACGCCGACCTGTACCGCGCCGACGTCGCCTACCTGGAGCAGCACGCCGACGCCGTCACCGCCGCCGTCGCGTGACCACCAGCCCCGCGCGGCTCCGGACGGCGCGGTTCGCGGCGCAGGGCATCGCCGTGCCCGGGCTGCGCCCCACCGAGGTCGTCGAGCGGATGCTGGCGGTGCAGGGGCAGGACCTCGGTCAGGTGCTCTGGGCCATCGGGGTCCGCGCTCCCGGATCGACGCGGGACGACGTCCGCGGTGCCTTCGACCGCGGGGAACTCGTCCGCTCGTGGCCGATGCGCGGCACCCTGCACGCCCTGCGCCCCGACGACCTGCGCCTGCTGCTCTCGCTCACCGCTGAGCGGACCCTCCGCACGATCGCCCGACGCGCCGCCGAGCTCGGCATCGACGACGCCCTGCTCGGTCGGGCCCGTGACGCGACGATCGCGGCCCTCGAGGGCGGCCGTGCGCTGGTCCGGGACGACCTGTTCGCGGCGTACCGCGCCGCCGGCATCGACCCGGCCGGAGGTCGCGGCTACCACCTGGTCCTGCAGCTCGCGCAGGAACGCCTCGTCGCCTGGGGTCCCACCGCCCGCGTCGGGCAGGGGCTCGTGCTGCTCGACGAGTGGGCACCCGCCACCGCTGACCCGCCGGACCGTGACGAAGCCCTCCGCCGGGTCCTGCTCGGGTACCTGCGTGGCCGTGGCCCCGCGACCGAGGCCGACGCCGCGAGCTGGACGAAGCTGCCGCTCGGCGACCTCCGCCGTGCTCGGGCCGCGGCGGGGGACGCGGTGGAGGACCTCGGCGACGGGCTCCTCGCCCTCGCCGACCGGCCGGCAGCCGCACGCGTCCCCACCGGGCACCTGCTCCCCGGGTTCGACGAGTACCTGCTCGGGTACGCCGACCGGTCCGCGCAGCTCGACCCCGCCCACGCCGACCGGGTCGTCCCCGGGGCCAACGGCGTGTTCCTGCCGATGGCCGTCGTCCGGGGTCGCGTCGTCGGCACCTGGAAGCGCACCGAGCGCCGGGCCGAGCACCTCGTCACCATCGCACCCTTCGGCGTCCTCGACACGTCGTCCGTCCGTGCGCTCGAGACGGCGGCCGCGCGGTATGCGGCGTTCCTCGGAGCGCCGGTCGTGACCACGGTGGTCTGACGCGACCACCTGCGGATCGTGTGCCGAGGCTGCCCGGCCGCACCGCTCCTCTCCCCACCGGCACGGCCGCCCCGCCGCTGGCGTCGGTGCGGAACCGGCGGCGTGGGCCCAGACCGTACCCAGCAACCATGCGGCGGACTCCGACACTGCCTCCGGTAATGTCGCAGGGCCATGACGGACAGCCCGGCCGACGCCACCCCCTACGAAGTCCTCGGCGTCCCCGCGACGGCTGACGACGACGCGCTCCGCCGCGCCTACCGGCGGGCGGCCCGCGAGACGCACCCCGACCTCGGCGGCGATGCCCAGCGCTTCCGCCAGGTCCAGCTCGCATGGGAGCGCATCGGCACGCCGGAAGCCCGGCGCGCGTACGACATCGGGTCCCGCGCGTCGGCTTCGTTCGGTGCTTCCGGCTCGACCGGCAGGGGCGACACCGGTCGCGACGCCTACGCACCCCCGGCAGCGCGTCGCGACACCCGCCCCCGGGCGCGGTCCCACGGACACCCCGGTGGTCGGTCGCGCGAGGTCTTCCTGCAGGCCGAGCGCGAGTGGGTCGGCCTCGGCGACCCCATCGAGGACCCCTACGACCCCACGCTCATCCGCTCCGCGCCCCGGCACATCCGACGGCTGCTCGCCGAGGCCCTGGCGGAAGAGGCGACCGCCCTGATCGTCTCCGACATGGGGATCGGCGTCACGGTGTGGCACGACCTCGACGCCGGGGCCGAGGGCAAGCTCGACCACGCCGTCCTGACCCCGAGCGGACTCTGGGCCGTCGAGTCGATCGACTGGGGCGCTCCGGTCCGCGTCGAGCACGGCGAGATCGTCGGCGAGACGCTCGCGCCGGGGGAGCGACCCGTCAAGGAACTCGTCCGCGCGGCCCGCGCCGTGCAGAAGCAGACCCGGGTGCGGTTCTCCGGGCGGCTGCTCGTCGTGCCGGACGCCGCCGTCACCGAGGACGTGCAGCTCGTGGGCTCCCCGAAGAAGCCCACCGCGCTCGTCGTCCGCCGCAGTGCGCTCGCCCAGGTGCTGGGCGGCGTCTGGTCGCCGGCCGGTTCGGTCGACGTGTTCGAGATCCGCGACCGCCTGCAGCAGACCGTCCGCTTCGTCTGATGTCCGCGTCGCGCGTCGTGGTCGAGATCGGCGGCTGGGAGCACGAGTGCTGTGGCCCGGCCGTGGAGATCGGCGACGTCGTGGAGTACTGGGTCGTCTCCGCGGACGGAGCACGGCGGTTCGGCGAGGTCCGACACGACTCGGCGCGGACGCAGTCGATCCGTGGACGGGTCGTCGAGCTGTACGCGGTCGGCCGTGACGGACGGGTGGCGATCGAGCGGGTGCCGAGCGGTTCGGCCCTGTGCGGTTCCGACGAGGACGACGACGGTCACCTCGAGGCCCGCTGGACCGGGCAGCCGGTCGCCGTCGAGTGGGACGGCGAGACGGAGTTCGAAGTCGTCATCGACCCGTACGGCAAGCCGAAGCGTCAGTAGCCGCGGAGCTTCTCGAGGTCGCGGCGCTCCCGCTTGCTCGGCCGTCCGGCGCCGCGGTCGCGCATCGGGACGAACCCGGCCTCTTCCTTCGACAGCCGCGGCGGGGTCCTGTCCTCGAAGTGCTTCGCGGCCTCGGGGGCGCTCGTGCGCTTCAGGATGATCCCGGTCACCACGACGATGCGGTCGAAGCCGTTCTGGCGCACCCGCACCTCGTCGCCGGGGCCGATCGGTTGCGCCGGCTTCGCGCGCTCCCCGTTCACCCGGACGTGACCGGCCTTGCACGCGGCGGTCGCGGCCGACCGGGTCTTGGTGATCCGGACGGCCCAGATCCAGCTGTCGACCCGGGCCTTCTCCATGCCGACACTCTAGGCGGCCCGTACCCTGGGGCGGTGCATGCGGACGAACAGGCGGCGATCGCCCGGGCCCGTGCGCTCGGGGTGCTGCGCGACGCCGCGATCGGGGACCGCCTGGTGGTCCGGGCGCACCACGGGGACGGCGCGCAGGACGCCCTCGGCGACCTGGTCGCCCGGACGTCCGACGCCGTGACGATCGCGACCCGCCGCGGTCCGGTCGAGGTCCGGGTCGCCGACGTCGTCGCCGCGAAGCCCGTCCCGCCGCCCCCGCCCACGCGGCCTGCTCGGCGCTGAGGCGCTCGGCTCGCACCGTGCGGACTTGTCGTGCTGTCGAGCCGGGGTCGCACGGTGCGGACTTCGTCGGCGGGTGCGCCGCCGGAGGCTCGGTGCGGGGTTGTGGTGCTGCACGGAGCCACCAGCCCCGCACCGGCTGACGAACCTCGCACCGTGCGAACCACACCTCCGTACGAACCCGGCGCCCCGCACCCCGCCCGCCCCGCACTCCACCCCGCCCCGCCGCGCGCAAGCACGCATCCCGACGTGCGTCCCACCCCGCCCACCCCGGCGAGCCGCACGCCCCCGCGCCCCGCTCCCGACATACGCTCATCCCATGGCAGTCCCCGTCCCGCTCGGCACCGAGGACCGCACCGCCCGCCTCACCCTCCGCCGCCCGGACTCCTGGCGCCGCGAGGACACAGCCCAGGCGGACCTGCGCGTCACCGGCGACGACATCGTCCTCACCGTCCGATCCCGACCCAGCGACCGCGCGATCGGCGACGAGAACACCGGCCTGCTCGCACGGCTGCCCGGCTCGGTCGAGGGCCTGCTGCTCGTCGGCTGCGACCCGTGGACCACCGCCGGCGCCCCGGCCCGGCTGGTCGAGTACGTCCGGCCCGACGAACACGGCGACGTCGCCGGCACCCACCTGCTCTTCGTCACCGGTCGGCACCGGGTCGACCTGACGATCGAACGCCCGCTCACCCGGCTGCTCGAGACCGACGACCTCGTGCTCGCCGTCCTCGAGAGCGTCCGCGCCACCGAGACGGTCCCGGTCCGCCCCGAGCGCGACCTCGAACCCCTGCCGGCCCCCGCCCCGACGACACCGCTCGAGGGCCCCCGGCTCAGCACGGACGCGATCGGCACCCTGCAGAGCCTCGCCGGACGCCGGTGGAACCCCACGCTCCTCCGCACCGCTGCGGGCCGCGAACTCATCGAGGCGGGCCTCGTCGGCCGGCTCGGCACCCTGCCGGAGTCGACCCAGACCCTGCTCGAACCCTGGCAGGGCGATGCCCAGCCGGTCACGCTGGAACAGCACCTGCCCGACGGGGGCGAGTCGCGCCTCCAGGCCTGGTCGCAGACCGTCGTCGACGGGACCGACGCGGCGGGCGCCGTGGTCGCGTCCGTCACGCCCGACCGGGCCGTCGCGCTGATGGCCGGGAGGCTCGGCATCGGTCCGACGTGGACCTTCCCGTTCCGCACGGGGTCGCTCCCAGGGCACCTGCTCGGCCGCAAGCTGGCCGGCGGTCCGGACGCGCCGGACCTGCCCGAGGCCCTCGCCGAGGCGGACCCGCGCCTCGCGCGGTTCTGGGCTGCGCCGTGGGCTGTCTCGTACCTGCGTCGACCGGGCAAGCCGAAGCCGATCACGATCGTGCGGGCCGAGGGACACGGATTCGCGCGGGTGGGCACGACGAAGGCCGGGGAGACCGCCTTCCGGACGGACTCCCCGGCCAACGTCTACCGGTCGGTGGTGCGGGCGCTGCTGGGCTGAGCGCGCCTGCGTTCTCCCGCTACGCGGCGGGGCCGGCGGTCAGGGTGATCGTGACCGTCTTCGCGGCACCGGTGCTGTCGGTGTAGCGGACGCTGACCTTGTCGCCCACGGAGTGCGACTGGACGACCTTGGTCAGCTGGTCCGAGCTCGTCACGGCGGTGCCGTCGATGCTCGTGATGGTGTCCCCGGCGGCCAGGCCGGCGCTCGCAGCGCCCGAGCCCTCGACCGTTCCGGCGACGGCGACGCCGCCCGTGGTGCCGGTGGTGTTGCTGACCTCGACCCCGAGGAACGCGGGCAGCCCGATGGTGATCGTGCTCGACGACTCCCCGGCGAGGATCTTCTCGGCGATCGTCTTCGCGGTGGTGATCGGGATGGCGTACCCGGTGACGTCGGCCGTGCCCGAGGACGCTGCCGTGGCCATGCCGACGACCTCGCCCTCGCTGTCCAGCACCGGTCCGCCGGAGTCACCGGAGACGATGTCCGCCGAGATCTCGATCAGGCCGGTCAGGGACTCGGTGCCGGTGCCGGACTCGCTCTGCACCTGGATGTCCTGATCGGTCGCGGTGACGGTGCCCTCGGCGGCGACGAGGTTGCCGGTGCCCTCGGCGTTGCCGACGTCCTTGACGGTGTCACCCGTGCTCGGCTCGCCGTCGTCGTCGAGCGTGACCGTGGACAGCCCGGAGGCGTTCTCGAGCTTCAGGACGGCGACGTCGTTGGTGGCGTCGGCCCCGACCACGTCGGCCTTGTACTCCTTGCCGGTGGTCTCGTCGGTGACGGTGATGCTCGTCGCGCCCTGGATCACGTGGTTGTTCGTCAGGATCGTGCCGTCGGAGGTCAGGACCATGCCGGTGCCGGCCGCCTGCGACGACTCGTCGTAGTTCAGGACGGTGTTGATGGTCACGACGCCCTTCTTGTCGGCGGCCGTCGCCGCGGTGGCGGGGGACTGGGTCGTGCCGGTGCCGGTGCCGGTGCCGGTGCCGTCGCCGGGCACCGTGAAGCCGTTCGTGCCGTCGCTGCTGCCGGAGCCGCCTGTGCCGTCGGTGCCGGATCCGGTGCCGGGCAGCGTGGTGGTGCCCTGCGACTGGCTCGACGTCGTGGTCGTCCCCTGCGAGGACAGGCCGAGGGCCGTGCCACCGGCCGCGCCGACGATGGCGAGCGCGGCGATGCCGGAGCCGATCACCAGCCCGAGCCGACGCGGGCGCTTCGTCGTACCGGGGTGGTTCGCGGTCGCCGCCGAGTAGGCCCAGGCGTGGTTCGCGCCGGCGAGTGCCGGACTGCCGATCAGGTACGGGCCGCGGCCGTCCGGCGTGTAGGCGTAGGGGCCGGAGCCGTCGGGGCCGTAGAGGTAGGGACCGGAGCCGTCGAACGCGTACGCCGGGCGCAGGGAGGCCGGGTCGGCGTGCGGTGCCTCCCAGTGCATCCCGGGAGCCTGCTGCTGCGCGGCGGGGGTGCCGTTCTCGTCGTGGTCGGCGGCTGCGGGGTTCGGGGTCTCGTTCATCGGTGCTCTCCGGTCGTCCCTCGACGGCCCGGTCGGGCGTCGATGGAGATCAGTACAGAGCGCTTCCCCATGACGAGCCTATGAACGAACCCTGCGCACGCTCCGGGCTTGCTCGGGGGACGCCGAGTGGGGCTCCGGCGTTAGGGTGGCCTTACTTCCATGCCTCCGTCGTCGTCCACGCCCCCGGCTCCCAGCTCCGTCCCCCGACTCGTCGGTGCGACCGTGCTGGCGGTCGTCGTCCTCGCCGTGGCGTGTGCGCTGTCGATCGCGTACGGCTCGCGGCCGATCCCGCTCGGCACCGTCCTCGACACGGTGATGCACCCCGGTCGGAGCGACGAGGTCGGGCTCATCGTGCTCGGCAACCGCGTGCCCCGCACCGTCGTCGGACTGCTCGCCGGGGCCGCGCTCGGGGTGGCCGGGGCGGTCATGCAGGGTGTGACGCGGAACCCGCTCGCCGACCCGAGCGTGCTCGGCATCAACTCCGGTGCGACCCTGGCCGTGGTGGCCGGGATCGCGCTCTTCGGCGTGAGCGGCACGGCGGCCTACCTGCCGTTCGCGTTCGTCGGGGCAGCCCTCGCCGCACTGCTCGTGTACGCGATCGCGACCGTTGCCCGTCGCGGCCTCTCACCCGTCGGACTCGCCCTCGCCGGAGCCGTGGTCGCCGCAGCGCTGTCGTCGGTCACCACCGCGGTGCTCGTGACCGACCAGAGCCTGCTCGACCAGCTGCGGTTCTGGCAGGTCGGTGCCCTCGCCGGCAAGGACCTCGGCACGGCAGGGATCATCACGGCGCCGGTGCTCGTCGGGCTGGTGATCGCGTTCGGTCTCGGTCGATCGCTCAACACCCTCGCGCTCGGGGACGAACTCGCGGCGTCGCTCGGGCAGCGGGTCGTGCTCGTCCGCGCCGTCGGCGGTCTGGTCGCGGTGCTGCTGGCCGGGTCCGCGGTGGCCGCCGCCGGGCCGATCGCCTTCGTCGGGCTCGCCGTGCCGCACGCCGTCCGCCGGCTGAGCGGCCCCGACCACCGCTGGACCATCCTGCTGTCGGCGATCGTCGCCCCCGCACTGCTGCTCGTCGCCGACGTCATCGGCCGCGTCGTGGCGTACCCGGGGGAGCTGCAGGTCGGCATCGTCACGGCGCTCATCGGGGCGCCGGTGTTCATCGCGCTCGTGCGGTCGAGGGTGGTGCGGGGACTGTGAGGCGGGTGTTCGGCTCCGTCGGCCTGCGCCGCGAGGTCGCGGTGCTCGTCGCCGTGGTCGTGGTCGTCGTGGTGCTCGTCCTGGTCGGGCTCGGCGCCGGTTCGATCCCGCTCACGCCGGGCCAGGTGCTCGCCTCCCTGTTCGGCCAGGGGGACCGGATCTCGGACTTCGTGATCGGGCAGCTCCGCGGGCCGCGGGTGCTCGGTGCCGTCCTCGTCGGCGCCAGTCTCGGCATCGCGGGCGCGATCGTGCAGAGCGTCGTGCGGAACCCGATCGCGAGCCCCGACGTCATCGGGATCACCTCGGGGGCCAGTGCCGCCGGGATCACCGCCATCGTGCTGTTCGGTGCCAGCGGTGGAACGCTCTTCGCGGTCGTGCTCGTCGGCGCGGTGGTGGTCTCGATCGTCATCGCCGGGCTCGCCTGGCGACGGGGGATCACCGGCAACCGAGTGGTCCTCGTCGGAATCGGCGTCGCTGCGATCTGCCTGAGCATCACCGGCTGGATGCTCACGAGCGGCACCGTCACGCAGGCCGGCACCGCGCTGCTCTGGCTCTCCGGCAGCCTGAACGCCGTCGACCGCGACCTGGTCGGGGTGCTCGCCGTCGCGTTCGTCGTGCTCGGCGTACTCGCACTGCTGCAGTCCGCACGCCTCCAGGTGCTGAGCCTCGGGGACGAGGTCGCCGCCGCGCTCGGACTCCGGCCGGACCGGGCGAAGGTGCTCCTGCTCCTCACCGCCGTGTGCCTGACCGCCGCAGCCGTCGCCACGGCGGGGCCGGTCTCGTTCGTGGCGCTGATGGCCGCGCCGATCGCCCGACGCCTGGTCGGCGGCGGACGGGTCGCGCTCGCGCCGGCCGCAGCCGTCGGCGCCGCGATCACGCTCGGCAGCGACCTGCTCGCCCAGTTCGCGATCCCCGGCAACGCGCTGCCGGTGGGGGTCGTGACGGGCGTCGTGGGGGCGCCGTACCTGCTCTGGTTGCTCGCACGGGGCCGGTGACGCCGGGTCGCACGGGTCGCTGACGCCGCTCGTGCGTTCGCGGATCGCGGAAGTCCCTCCACAGTCCCAGATCGGGGCTGCCGCTCGGGCCTTCGTTTCCGATACGCTGGTGGGCCAAGAGGAGGAGGTCCACCGATGCCAGATCCAGTGGTCCCGCAGCCGGGCGGTCAGAAGACCCCGGAGCAGCGGCTGGTCGACACCACGCTGACCTTCAGCATGGACATGGGCGCGGCGCTCACCGCCGAGTCCGGTGTCTCGACCGAAGAACGTGAAGCCGTCAACGCCCTGCCCTCCGGGTCGGCGTTGCTCGTGGTCCGTCGTGGCCCCAACGTGGGTGCGCGGTTCCTCCTCGACTCCGACGTCACGACGGCCGGTCGACACCCCGACGCCGACATCTTCCTCGACGACGTCACCGTGTCGCGCAAGCACGCGCAGTTCCTGCGCCACGGCACGAGCTTCAGCGTCAAGGACAACGGTTCCCTGAACGGCACGTACTTCGACGGTGTCCGCATCGACGAAGCGCTGCTCACCGACGGGGCCGAGGTCCAGGTCGGCAAGTTCCGCCTGACGTTCTACTCATCTCGGGTCGACCTGGCGCGCCTGGCGAACGCGTAGTGGCCGCACGGTCCGCTGCGGCCCGGGCGGGGTCCGCGGCACCGGACCTGCTCACCATCGGGCAGGTCCTCGCTCGCCTCAAGCCCGAGTTCCCGGACCTGTCGAGCTCCAAGCTGCGGTTCCTCGAAGAGCGCGAGCTCGTCACCCCGATCCGCACGGCCAGTGGGTACCGCAAGTTCTCCGCGGCCGACGTCGAGCGGCTCCGGGTGATCCTCGGACTGCAGCGCGACCACTACCTGCCGCTCAAGGTCATCAAGGACTACCTGGCCGACCTCGATGCCGGGCGTGACCCCGTGTTGCCCGGCGGCGGAGACGCACCGAAGCCGTCGATCCTCGGACGCGAGCGTCGGTACACCCGCGACGAAACGGTCCGTGCAGCCGGTGCCTCACCGATGCTCCTCGCCGACGCGGTCTCGGCCTCGCTGCTGCCGGCCACCGACACCTACGGCGACGACGGCGTCTCCGTGCTGAAGGCCCTGGTCGAACTGCAGCGCACGGGGATCGAACCGCGACACCTCCGCACGTTGCGCAGCACTGCCGAGCGCGAGGTCGGTCTCATCGAGTCGGCCCTCATGCCGGTCTCCCGCCGGGGTGATGCGACCTCGCGGGCGAAGGCCACCGAGCTGGCGCGCGAGATCGCCGGGCACCTCGAGATCATCCGGTCGAACCTCATCCGCCAGGCCATCGGTCGTCTCGACGCATGACACCGTCCGGTGCTCCGACAGGGCTTGTGTGTCAGTGGCCGAGGCGTATCCTCGACACGCCGGACGCGCCGGGTCGGATGTCCCGCGCGGGAGCGGTCGGAGTCGCTACCGTGGACCTCGGAACAACTCTCAACCCGTCGTTGAAGCTTCGGGTGGGAGCTCGATCGTCGTGGAAGGCAAGCTCATGAGTGGGAACGACACCCCTGGCACCGAGTCTGATGTGACCCGGTACGACCTCGGGCTGCTCTTCACCGATGGTCTGCCCGAGCACGACGAGCAGAACGGCTACCGCGGCACCGTCGCCGCACGGGCAGCCGGCATCTCGTACCGACAGCTCGATTACTGGGCCCGCACCGAACTCGTGCAGCCGACGATTCGTGGGGCCGCCGGCTCCGGGTCGCAGCGCCTGTACGGGTTCCGCGACATCCTCGTGCTCAAGCTCGTGAAGCGGCTGCTCGACACCGGCATCTCGCTGCAGCAGATCCGCACGGCGGTCAACCAGCTCCGTGAGTCCGGCGTCTCCGACCTGGCGCAGACCACGCTGATGTCCGACGGCGCCTCGGTGTACCTGTGCACCTCCGACGACGAGGTCATCGACCTCGTGTCCCGCGGCCAGGGTGTCTTCGGCATCGCGGTCGGCAAGGTCCTGCGCGAGGTCGAGAGCTCCCTGGTCGAGCTCGACGCCACCGCGGCGGCCGACCCCTCCGACGAGCTCGCCGCTCGTCGCGCTTCCCGCGCTTCCTGACCTTTCGGGTTCAGGTTCGGGTTCGGGCCCAGTGGTCGCGAACCGTCGTGTGCGCGTCGCCGAGTGGTCATGGACTGTCGCCTGCGACACTGCCAGCCAACAGTTGGTGACCGCTCGGCGGACGTGAGCGGTGTGTTGTGACCGCTCGGAGTGCCGGGGCCGGGCGTGTCTACCGGGGCCGGGGCGGGCCTCCCGGCGGCGGCCGAGTGGTCACGAACCGTCGTGTGCGCCTCGCCGAGCGGTCACGAACTGTCGCCTGCGACACTGCCAGCCGACAGCTGGTGACCGCTCGGCGGAGGTGAGCGGTGTGTTGTGACCGCTCGGAGTGCCGGGGCCGGGCGTGTCTACCGGGGCCGGGGCGGGCCTCCCGGCGGCGGCCGAGTGGTCACGAACCGTCGTGTGCGCCTCGCCGAGTGGTCGCGAACCGTCGTGTGCGCCTCGCCGAGTGGTCACGAACTGTCGCCTGCGACGGTGCCAGCCGACAGCTGGTGACCGCTCGGCGGACGTGAGCGGGGTGTTGTGACCGCTCGGAGTGCCGGGGCCGGGCGTGTCTACCGGGGCCGGGGCGGGCCTCCCGGCGGCGGCCGAGTGGTCACGAACCGTCGTGTGCGCGTCGCCGAGTGGTCACGAACTGTCGCCTGCGACACTGCCAGCCGACAGTTGGTGACCGTTCGGCGAAGGTGAGCGGCACGTCACCTGGCCGCAACCGCGCCGCGACCGCACGAGCACCGACCTACGCGGCGCCACCCTCGGCGTACGGACCGATCTTGCCGGTGCGCATGATGCGCTCGAGCAGCTGGTCGAAGTTCTTCGCCATCTCCTGCGCGGACTCGCCGGGCCACACGTGCAGCGGCTTCGCGGCACCCTGCGCCTGCTGCAGCGAGGTGCGCTCCGGCAGCTGCGGGGAGAGCACCAGCGGGCCGAACATGTCGCGGAGTTCCTTGATGCGGAACTGGTGCTCGAGCGACTGCACCCGGGCACGGTTCACGATGATGCCGAGGGGCTGCAGGCGCGGGGAGAGTCCGCGGCGGATCTCCTCGATGGCACGCAGCGCACGGTCGGCGGCGGCGACGGAGAACAGGCCGGGCTCGGTGACGACGGTGACGCGGTCGGACGCGGCCCACGCGGTGCGGGTCAGGGCGTTCAGCGACGGCGCGCAGTCGATGAGGACGAGCTCGTAGTCCTGCTCGACGTTGGCCAGGGCCTCTTCGAGCTTCCAGATGTCGCGGATCGACGGGTGCGGCCCGTCGAAGTTGATGGCGGAGGGTGACCCGACCATGACGTCGATCTTGCCCTGCGACCCCTTCGTCCAGCCCGAGGGGGCGATCGCCTGACGGACGATCTTCTCCTTCGGGTTCTCGAGGACGTCGGCGACGTTGAGGTGGCCGGCGAGGTTGATGTCGAGGCCCGTGGAGACGTCGGACTGCGGGTCCAGATCCACCACCAGCGTGCGCAGTCCCTTGGCGAACGCGGCCGAGGTCAGGCCGAGCGTCACCGTCGTCTTGCCGACACCACCCTTGAGGGAGCTCACGCTGAGTACATGCACGTTGAGCAACGTTACCGCCACTAGGGTTGTCTCACCTCAACCCGGGCTGAAAGGGACGTCGTGTTCACGAAGATCCTCGTTGCGAACCGTGGCGAGATCGCCATCCGCGCGTTCCGTGCCGCCTACGAGTTGGGGGCCCGTACGGTGGCCGTCTACCCGTACGAAGACCGGAACTCCCTGCACCGCCTCAAGGCCGACGAGGCCTACCTGATCGGGGAGCGGGGCCACCCGGTCCGGGCGTACCTGGACGTCTCCGAGATCATCCGCGTCGCCCGCGAGTCGGGGGCCGACGCGATCTACCCGGGCTATGGGTTCCTGTCCGAGAACCCCGAGCTCGCCGCGGCAGCAGCCGCGAACGGCATCACCTTCATCGGTCCGGGCGAACACGTGCTCGAGATGGCCGGCAACAAGGTCACCGCCAAGGAGCACGCGATCGCGGCCGGCGTCCCGGTCCTCGCGAGCACCCCGGCGAGCCGCGACATCGACGAACTGATCGCCGGCGCCGACGCGATCGGGTTCCCGGTCTTCGCCAAGGCCGTCGCCGGTGGTGGCGGCCGTGGCATGCGCCGGGTGGAGACGAAGCCCGAGCTGCGCGACGCCCTCGAAGCAGCGATGCGCGAGGCCGACAGTGCGTTCGGCGACCCGACGATGTTCCTCGAGCAGGCCGTCATCCGTCCGCGCCACATCGAGGTGCAGATCCTCGCCGACGCGACCGGCACCGACGCGGGCACGATCCACCTGTTCGAGCGGGACTGCTCGGTGCAGCGGCGCAACCAGAAGGTCGTCGAGATCGCGCCGGCGCCGAACCTCGACCCCGCGATCGCGCAGGCACTGCACCGCGACGCCGTGGCCTTCGCCCGGTCGATCGGGTACGTCAACGCCGGCACCGTGGAGTTCCTCCTCGACACCGAGGGCGAGCGCGAGGGGCAGCACGTCTTCATCGAGATGAACCCGCGCATCCAGGTCGAGCACACGGTCACCGAAGAGGTCACCGACGTCGACCTGGTGCAGTCGCAGATGCGCATCGCGGCGGGGGAGACCCTCGCCGACCTCGGTCTGTCCCAGGACACCGTCGCCGTGCACGGCGCCGCGCTGCAGACCCGCATCACGACCGAGGACCCGACGCAGGGCTTCCGTCCGGACACCGGCCGGATCAGCACCTACCGCAGCCCCGGCGGTGCCGGCGTCCGGCTCGACGGCGGCACCGTCGCCACCGGCGCACAGATCAGCCCGCACTTCGACTCGATGCTCGCGAAGATGACGTGCCGCGGTCGGGACTTCCCGGCGGCGGTGTCCCGGGCCAAGCGCGCCCTCGCCGAGTTCCGCATCCGCGGCGTCAGCACGAACATCCCCTTCCTGCAGGCCGTGCTCGAGGACCCGGACTTCGCCCGCGGCGACGTCTCGACGAAGTTCATCGAGGAACGCCCGCAGCTCTTCGGCGGTCACGTCTCGAAGGACCGCGGCACGAAGGTGCTCACCTGGCTCGCCGACGTCACGGTGAACAAGCCGAACGGTGAGCGGTCGCCGCTGGTCACCGACCCGGCCGACAAGCTCCCGGCCACCGACCTGACGACCCCGGTGCCCGAGGGACAGCGCGACCGTCTGCTGGCGATGGGCCCGGCCGAGTGGTCGAAGGCCCTGCGCGCCCAGACGGCCCTCGCGGTGACCGAGACGACGATGCGGGACGCCCACCAGTCGCTCCTCGCGACCCGGGTCCGCACGAAGGACCTCGTCGCCGTCGCACCGCACGTGGCGCGGCTCACCCCGCAGCTGCTCAGCGTCGAGGCCTGGGGTGGCGCCACGTACGACGTCGCGCTCCGGTTCCTCGGTGAAGACCCCTGGGAGCGCCTGTCCTCGCTGCGCGAAGCGATGCCGAACATCCCGATCCAGATGCTGCTTCGCGGCCGCAACACCGTCGGGTACACGCCCTACCCGACCGAGGTCACGGACGCCTTCGTCGACGAGGCGGCTCGGTCCGGCGTCGACGTCTTCCGCGTGTTCGACGCGCTGAACGACGTCAGCCAGCTGCGTCCAGCCCTGGAGGCAGTGCTCGCGACCGGCACGGCCGTCGCCGAGGCGGCGCTCTGCTACACCGCCGACCTCCTCGACCCCGCCGAGGACCTCTACACGCTCGACTACTACCTCCGCCTGGCGGAGCAGATGGTCGAGGCCGGCGCGCACGTCATCGGCATCAAGGACATGGCGGGGCTCCTCCGCGCGGGTGCGGCCGAGAAGCTCGTCACCGCCCTGCGCGAGCGCTTCGACCAGCCCGTGCACGTGCACACCCACGACACCGCCGGCGGCCAGCTCGCGACCCTGCTCGCCGCCTCGCGCGCCGGGGCCGACGCCGTCGACGTGGCCGCAGCACCCATGGCCGGCACGACCAGCCAGCCGAGCATGTCCGCCCTGGTCGCCGCACTGGCCCACACCGAGCGCGACACCGGTCTGTCCCTCGACGCCGTCGGTGACCTCGAGCCGTACTGGGAATCGGTCCGTCGCGTGTACGCCCCGTTCGAGTCCGGGCTCGCCGGTCCGACCGGGCGTGTCTACAAGCACGAGATCCCCGGCGGTCAGCTGTCGAACCTCCGGCAGCAGGCGATCGCCCTCGGGCTCGGCGACCGGTTCGAGCAGGTCGAGGACTGGTACGCCGAGGCGAACCGGATCCTCGGGCGCCCGACCAAGGTCACGCCGTCGTCGAAGGTCGTCGGCGACCTCGCGCTGCAGCTCGCCGCGGTCGGTGCCGACCCGGTCGACTTCGAGCAGAACCCCGACAAGTACGACATCCCGGACTCCGTGGTCGGGTTCATGGCCGGCGAGCTGGGCGACCTGCCCGGCGGCTGGCCCGAGCCGTTCCGCTCGAAGGTCCTGGCCGGTCGTGACGTCCGACTCGAGATCACCCCCGTGCCCGCGGACGAACGCGCGCACCTCGAGACCCCCGGACCCGCGCGACAGCAGGCCCTCAACCGCCTGCTCTTCCCGCAGCCGACGCAGCAGTTCCAGCGCGTGCGGGAGCAGTACGGCGACCTGTCCGTCGTGCCGACCGTCGACTACCTGTACGGGTTGCGCCCCGGACAGGAGCACAGCGTCCCGCTCGGCAAGGGCGTCGACCTGTTCGTCGGGCTCGAGGCGATCGGCGAGGTGGACGCCAAGGGCATCCGCACGGTCATGGCGACGATGAACGGGCAGCTCCGCCCGGTCGCCGTCCGTGACCGTTCGGTCGAGGTCGAGACGAAGGCGGCCGAGAAGGCCGACGCGTCCGACCCCAAGCACGTGGCCGCGCCGTTCTCCGGCGTGGTGACGCTCAAGGTCGCCGTCGGTGACGTCGTCGAGGCCGGTACGCCGGTGGCGAGCATCGAGGCGATGAAGATGGAAGCGGCCATCACGGCGCCCGTGTCGGGCACCGTCGGCCGACTCGCGATCCCGGTGACCCAGCAGGTGGACGCCGGCGACCTCCTGGTGGTGCTGCAGTAAATTGACCGTTCGTCCCATCCGCCTGTTCGGCGACCCCGTCCTCCGTTCGCCGGCCGACCCGATCCGCCCCGAACTGCTCGGGAGCGCCGGGGTCCGTGACCTCGTGCAGGACCTCATCGACACCGTCAAGGAACCCGGACGTGCCGGAGTGGCCGCGCCCCAGATCGGCGTCGGACTCCGTGCGTTCTCGTACAACGTGGACGGCGAGGTCGGCTACGTCCTCAACCCCGAGATCGTCGAGGTCTCCGGGGAGCCCGAGCTCATGGAAGAAGGGTGCCTCTCCGTCCCGGGGCTCGGCTACCCGACGCGTCGCTCCCCGTACGCGAAGGTGCGGGGTGTCGACGTCGACGGCGACGAGGTCATCCTCGAGGGCACGGGCCTGATGGCCGAGGCGCTCCAGCACGAGTGCGACCACCTCGACGGCACCGTCTACGTGATGACGCTCGACCCCGAGATCCGCCGTCAGGCGCTGCGCGACATCCGTGCGCAGGACTGGTTCCACTGAGTGCTCGCACAGGCCCGCGTTCGCCGGCTGTGAACAGGGGTGTGACACCCCCACGGGGGATTGTCGCTTTGTCCTGACGAGGGGGTACCGTGCTGCTGTCGGCCTCCCACCGACGACCATCCCATCCCCCCAGGACTCCCGCATGACCAGTCAGAACGACGAGCTCAGCTCGCACCGCACCCGCACCAACCGTCGACCGGCCGAGGTCACCGTCACGACCGGTTCGACCGCCGTCCTCGACGCCCCCGCGACGGAGCAGTCGCAGGAGGCCTGAGCCCCGCAGGCGCCCCCGGCGCCCGCTGAACAGCCTGGAGGCCCGGATCACGTCCGACGGACGTGATCCGGGCCTCCAGGCCGTTGCGTGCACACCCGCGCGTGCCTGGCGGAATCGGGCGTACCTGGCGGAATCGGGCGTACCTGGTCGGAAGAACCGACCCGGTACGCCCGAATCGACCCGGTACGCCCGCTGCCGGTCGGTCACGGGCCGGCCCCGCGTGTACCTGGCGGAATCGGGCGTACTTGGTCGGAAGAATCGACCCGGTACGCCCGAATCGACCCGTTACGCCCACGCGGCAACCGCCTGGAGGCCCGGCGCCAGTCCGGCGGACCGGCGCCGGACCTCCAGGCGGTTGCGCCCACACCTGCGCGTGCCTACCGGAATCGGGCGTACCTGGTCAGAAGAACCGACCCGGTACGCCCGAACCGACCCGGTACGCCCGAACCGACCCGGTACGCCCGAAACGACCCGGTACGCCCCGGTGCGCCCGGCGGGCGCTACGCGCGGTTGCGGCGCCGACCCTCGATCACCGGGGTCGCCGTCGTCTGCACCTTCGACCCGGAGTAGATGTGGTCGATGTCGGCGGCGAAGTCCTTCAGGATGACCGACCGCTTGATCGTCAGCTTCGGCGTGAGGTGCCCGGAGGCCTCCGTCAGGTCCGTGTCGAGGATCGTGAACGACCGGACCGACTCGGCGCGGGAGACCCGGCCGTTGGCGGCGTCGATGGCCTCCTGGACGGCGGAGAGCACGCGCTCGTCGTACGCGGCCTCGTGCCCGCTCAGCGCCGGGGTGATCCCGCGGGACTCGCACCAGCCGGGCAGCATCTCGCGGTCGAGCGTCACGAGCGCGGCGACGAACGGCTTGCCCTCGCCGACGACCACGACCTGGCCGATGAGCGGGTGCTCGCGGATGCCGTCCTCGAGCGGTGCCGGGGCGACGTTCTTGCCGCTCGCGGTGACGATGAGCTCCTTGGCGCGTCCGGTGACGGTGAGGACTCCGTCGGCGTCGAGCCTGCCCAGGTCACCGGTGCGGAACCAGCCGTCGGCGAAGGCGTGCTCGGTCGCTTCGTCGTTCCGCCAGTACCGGTCGAAGACGTCGACGCCGCGGATCAGGATCTCGCCGTCGTCGGCGATCCGGACCTCGATGCCGGGCAGCGCGCGGCCGACGGTCCCGATGCGGAGTTCGCGGGCGCGGTTGACCGTGGCGGGTGCCGTGGTCTCGGTCAGGCCGTAGCCCTCGAGGATGAGCACCCCGATCGAGCGGAAGAAGTGTGAGAGCCGCGGAGAGAGGGGCGCCGAACCGCTGACGGCGTACCCGACCCGGCCGCCGAGGGCGTCGCGGAGCTTGGCGTACACGAGCCGGTCGAACAGCGTGAACTTCAGCCCGAGCAGGAACGGCACCCTGCCGGCGGCGAGGGCCTCGGAGTGGGCGACCGCGGTGTCGGCCGCCGCGCGGAAGATCCTGCCCTTGCCACCGAGGTCGGCCTTCTGCTCCGCGGAGTTGTAGATCTTCTCGAACACCCGGGGGACCGCGAGCAGGAACGTCGGCTTGAAGGTCGACACCGCGCGCATCAGGTCCTTGGTGTCCGGCTCGTGGCCGACGAGGACGCCGGCGGACACCGACATCGCGGCGATGAACCGGGCGAAGACGTGGGCGAGCGGGATGAACAGCAGGGTCGAGGCGCCGTCGGCGACGACCTCGGGCATCGCCTCGCTCGCGCCCTCCACCGTGGCGGTGAAGTTGTCGTGCCGCAGGACGCAGCCCTTGGGGCGACCGGTGCTGCCCGAGGTGTAGATGATCGTGGCGTCGTCGTGGCCGTGCACGTTCGCGGTCCGGGCGTCGAGTTCGTCGTCGGTGACGTCCTCGCCGAGCCGGGTCAGGTCGTCGAGGCCGCCGCCGTCGATCGTCCAGTGCTGGCCCAGGGAGGGCAGGTCGGGCGCGATGGAGGCGACGCGGCGCGCGTGCTCCTCCTGCTCGACGACGATCGCGACCGACTCGGAGTCGGACAGGATCCAGCGCACCTGGTCGGGGGAGCTCGTCTCGTACACGGGGACGGACACGAGGCCGGCTGTCCACACGGCGAAGTCGACCAGGGTCCACTCGAGCCGCGTCCGCGACAGGATCGCGACGTGCGCGCCCGGTTCGAGCCCGGCGGCGACGAAGCCCTTGGCGATGCCGCGCACCCGGGCGAGCGTCTCCGCCGCGGTGAAGGTCGTCCAGGTGTCACCGTGGCGCTGGGCCAGGATCGGACGGTCGGGCGTCAGGCGGACACGGTCGCCGAGCAGCCGTGCCGCCGAGCCGTGGTCCGGGGCGACGGGACCGCCGTGGGCCGTGGACACCGGGTGGTCCTGGGCCGGGGCGGTCGGTGCGGCCGGTGCGGCCGCGGTGGCCGGACCGGCGCCGGCGCCGGTGCCGGCGGGTGTGGCGTGTCTGCCGGCCGACGGTGTCGTCCCGGTGGCGGCACTGCCAGCGGTGGACGTGTCGGTGGAGGCGCTGCTGCGTGCAGGACGCTGATCGTTCACGGTGACTCCCTTGTCTGCCGGTTCGACTCGAGTGCGCCTCAACACCGAGGCGACACCGCCAGCATAGGACGCGTCACCGGGCGTTCCGTGACTTCGCGGCGAACCGGTAGGCTCGTTGCTCGTGCACGCCATCGGAATCGACATCGGGGGCACCAAGATCGCGGGTGCGGTCGTGACGGAACTGGGCGAGATCGTCGCCGAGGACCGCGTGGCCACCAACGCTGCGGACCCGAACGCCATGCTCGACGACGTCGTCTCGATGGTCGAGCGACTCAGCTCGCTCCACCAGGTCGGCGCCGTGGGGGTCGCCGCCCCCGGGTTCATCGACGCCTCGCAGTCGATCGTCTACTACACGCCGAACATCCGGTGGCGGAACGAACCGCTCCGGCAGAAGCTGCAGCAGCGCCTCGGCGACCTGCACATCACGGTGGACAACGACGCGAACGCCGCGGGCTGGGCCGAGTTCCGGTTCGGCGCCGGTCGGCTCGTGTCCGACATGACGATGCTCACCATCGGCACGGGCGTCGGCGGGGCCATCGTGACCGAGGACCGTCTGTTCCGCGGGGGCTTCGGCACCGGCGGCGAGATCGGCCACCTGCGCATCGTCCCGAACGGGCTGCCCTGCGGCTGCGGTGCCCGCGGCTGCATCGAGCAGTACGGCTCGGGTCGTGCCCTGCAGCGCATGGCGAACGACGTCGCCGACGCCGGTGGCATCGGTTCGGCCCTGGCCGACGCCCGCGCCGACAACGGCGGCCAGCTCGACGGCAAGATCGTCGGCGACCTGATCCTGGCCGACGACCCGGGTGCCCTCGCGGCCCTCCGTCGGCTCGGTCGACACCTCGGCGAGGCGTGCGCGTCGCTGTCCGCGGTGCTCGACCCGCAGCTCTTCGTGTTCGGCGGCGGCGTCGCCAGCGCGGGGGACCGGCTGCTCGACCCGATCAAGCAGGCGTACCTCAACAACCTGCCGGCCCGCGGGTACCACCCGGAGCCGGACTTCGTGATCGCCGAACTCGTCAACGACGCCGGCGTCGTCGGTGCCGCCGACCTCGCCCGCATCCACGCCCGCACGGCGTAGGGTCAGGCCACCCGCCCGGGCCACCACCTTCTCACCACCTGGAGTCGTCGATGACCTACTGGCTGCTGAAGAACTTCGTGCTCGGCCCGCTCATCCTCACCCTGTTCCGGCCGTGGGTCGTCGGGCGCGAGCACGTGCCCGCCAAGGGCCCGGTCATCTTCGCGTCGAACCACATCTCGTTCATCGACTCGGTGATCCTGCCGGCGGTGCTCGACCGCCGACTCTCGTTCCTGGCGAAGAGCGACTACTTCACCGGCCGCGGGTTGAAGGGCTGGGCGACGAAGACGTTCTTCAACGCCATCGGCCAGCTGCCGATCGACCGCTCCGGCGGCAAGGCGTCCGAGGCATCGCTGCGCACCGGCCTGCAGGTCCTGGCGCGCGGTGAACAGCTCGGCATCTACCCCGAGGGCACCCGCAGCCCCGACGGCAAGCTCTACCGCGGCCGCACCGGCATCGCCCGGATGATCCTCGAGGGGCGCGTGCTCGTCGTCCCCGTCGCCATGGTCGGCACGCGCGAGGTGCAGCAGATCGGGCAGCGCTTCCCGAAGATCAAGCGCGTCGGGGTCGTGTTCGGCAAGCCGCTCGACTTCTCGCGGTTCCAGGGGTTCGAGACCGACCGCTTCATCCTGCGCAGCGTCACGGACGAGGTCATGCACGAGCTCGCCGGCCTGAGCCGACAGGAGTACGTGGACGTCTACGCCACCAGCGTGAAGGAGCGGGCGAGCTCCGCGCGCGAGGCCGTCATGCGGGAACGGAAGTCGACGCCTGCACGTTAGGCTCTGATGGTCCCGGCACCCCGCCAGGACGCCCATCGACGACGCGCGGCCTGGTGCCGGTGGCGTCGTCGGGCCGCCCGCACAGAACACCGAGGTAACGCCCTTGTTCGAGTCGACCGACTTCGTCGCCCTGCAGGATCCGGACGTCATCGAGGGGCTCGACTATTGGCGGACGCTCCCGATCAAGCAGCAGCCGACCTGGCCGGACGCCGCCGCTGCCGAGGCCGCCTCGGCCGAGATCGCCACGCTCCCGCCGCTCGTGTTCGCGGGCGAGGTCGACAAGCTGCGCGAGCGGCTCGCCGCCGCCGCCCAGGGCAAGGCCTTCCTGCTGCAGGGCGGTGACTGCGCCGAGACCTTCGCCGGTGCCACCGCCGACTCCATCCGTGACCGGGTCAAGACGATCCTGCAGATGGCCGTCGTGCTGACCTACGGCGCCTCGATGCCCGTCATCAAGATGGGGCGCATGGCCGGGCAGTTCGCCAAGCCCCGCTCGAGCGACTTCGAGACCCGTGGCGACGTCACGCTGCCCGCCTACCGCGGTGACATCGTGAACGGCTACGACTTCACGTCGGAGAGCCGGACGGCCGACCCGCGCCGCCTGGTGCAGGGGTACCACACCGCTGCTTCGACGCTGAACCTCGTCCGTGCCTTCACGCAGGGGGGCTTCGCCGACCTGCGCCAGGTGCACTCGTGGAACAAGGGCTTCGCCTCGAACCCCGCGAACGCCCGCTACGAGCACCTCGCCAAGGAGATCGACCGCGCGATCCGCTTCATGGACGCCTGCGGTGCCGACTTCGAGGCGCTCAAGCACGTCGAGTTCTACGCCTCGCACGAGGGGCTGCTGATGGACTACGAGCGCCCGATGACCCGCATCGACTCGCGCTCCGGCCTGGCGTACGACACGTCCGGTCACTTCATCTGGATCGGTGAGCGCACGCGCGACCTCGACGGCGCCCACGTGGACTTCCTGTCGCGGGTGCGCAACCCGATCGGCGTGAAGCTCGGCCCGACGACGAGCGTCGACGACATGAAGGCGCTCGTCGACAAGCTCGACCCGAACCGTGAGCCGGGTCGTCTGACCTTCATCACGCGGATGGGTGCGGGCAAGATCCGCGACGAGCTGCCCAAGCTGCTCGAGGCGATCAAGGGCATGGACGCCAACCCGCTGTGGGTCACCGACCCGATGCACGGCAACGGCCTGACCACGCCGACGGGCTACAAGACCCGCCGGTTCGACGACGTGGTGGAAGAGGTCCTCGGCTTCTTCGAGGCGCACCGCCAGGTCGGCACGTACCCGGGTGGCATGCACGTCGAGCTCACTGGTGACGACGTCACCGAGTGCCTCGGCGGCTCGGAGCACATCGACGAGGCCACCCTCGCCACGCGCTACGAGTCGCTGTGCGACCCGCGCCTCAACCACATGCAGTCGCTCGAGCTTGCCTTCCTGGTGGCCGAGGAACTCGGCGCGCACCAGCCCGACCGCTCGTAACGCAGGAACCGTTTCGCAAAAGCGACAGAACCCCGCGGCATGTTCGCGGGGTTCTGTCGCTTTCGTGTGTCGGACGGGAGGCCCGTGACGGCGCCGTCACGGGCCTCCCGTCCGTCCCGGGGTCGCGTCGACGGCCGAGGATGCGGAGCGTCAGCATCTGCTGCTCGCGAAAGCGACCGTGTGCTGCCGAACGGTGGCGGCACACTGTCGCTTTCGCGACGGTGTCGGCGCTGTCGGGCGAGACAGTGTCGCTCTGGCGGCACACCGCCCGTGCAGCGTCCGCCCCGGCCCCTACTGGTCGTAGGACAGGGTGACCGTGTCGCCGCGGTAGACGGTGGCGCCGGCCCCCGGGTCGGTGCCGGTGACGGGCAGCGACGACTTCCAGTCGTAGAAGCCGCAGAGGATGTTCGTGCAGTCGGGCACGGAGACCTTGAGGCCGAGGTCCTCGAGGGTCTTCGTCGCCTCGTTGATCGTCGCCCCGACGACGCCGTCCTCGGGCACGGTGATCGGCGTCGGCCCCTTCGACACGACGACGTCCACCGCGGACCCGCGCACGGCTGGGGAGTCCTGCACGGCGGCGGAGACGATCTGGCCCGCTGGCACGGTCTCGCTGTACTCCTCGGTGCGGGCGCCGAGGATCAGTCCGACGTCATCGAGTGCAGCGGCGGCCTCGTCGGCCGTCTTGCCGACCACGTCGGGTACGGGGCCGAGCGAGACGGTCAGCGTGACCGGCCCGGTCTCGCCGTAGGCCTTCACCGTCGTGAGGTCGAGCGGCTTGCCGCCGGACGCGCGACCGGTCGCCGCGACCACGGTGTCCTTCGGGGCGTCGGCGGAGAACTCGTACCGGTCGTCCTGCAGCTCGAAGTCGTCGTCGAGCGCGGCCGTCACGGTGGAGAGCGGCTGCCCGACGATCGCCGGCAGCGGGATCATCCGGGGGCCGTTCGACACGACGATCTGCACCGCCGTGCCCTTCTGCACCTCGCGCTTCGGGGCGGGCTTGGTCGTGGAGACCTGCCCCTTCGCGACGACGGCGTCGAACCGTGTCCCGGTCTTCGACGCCGCCTGCAGGCCCTGTGCTTCGAGCAGCTGCCGGGCCTGCGAGACCGACTTGCCCGTGACTTCCGGGATCCGCACGTTGCCACCCGGCCCCGGGCCGAAGTACCAGCCGAAGCCGGCGCCGATCAGCGCGAGCACGACGACCACGGACAGCAGGATCCAGCCGCGCTTCCGTCGCTTCGCCGACTGGTCGGCGAGCCGCTGTCCGGCGGGGGAGAGCACGCCCGGCTGGGCGCCGGTCCGACGGGGTCCCGGGGCGTTGCCGCGCGCACGGGCGGGTGCTCGACCGCGGTCGCCGGTGTCGCGGTCGCCGGACCGGTCGATTATGGCGGTCTCGTCCGCACCTGCGGCTCCTGCGGCCGCTGCCGCGCCGAGCGTGCCGGCGCCACCCGAGGGCAGGATCGCGGTGCCGTTCTCGGGCCGGAGCACGGCGGTGCGGTACTGGCCGGTCGCACGCTGCTGGTTGCCCGCCATGTGGTCGAGCATCTCGCGGGCGTCGCGGGGGCGGTCCTCGGGGTCGCGTGCGGTCGACCAGGCGACCAGCTCGTCGAGCTCCGGCGGCACCCCGGACACGGCGGCGCTCGGTGCCGGCACGGAGTCGTTGGCGTGCTGGTACGCGATCTGCATCGGCTGCTCGCCCTTGTAGGGCTGCTCGCCGGTGAGCATCTCGTACAGCATGATGCCGAGCGCGTAGATGTCGCTGCGCGAGTCGGCGGCGCCGCGGGTCACGAGCTCGGGGGACAGGTAGGCGATCGTGCCGAGCAGGGCCGCGCCGGTCGCCGTGTTCGCGGTCGTGGCCCGGGCCAGGCCGAAGTCGCCGAGCTTGATGCGGCCGTCGTCGGCGAGCAGGACGTTCTCGGGCTTCAGGTCGCGGTGCACGATCCCGGCGCGGTGGGCCGAGGCGAGGCCGGCCAGCACGGCGCGCAGGATGTCGGTCGCCTGCTCGGGCGTCAGGGCGTGGTGCTCTTGCAGCAGGTCCCGGAGCGTGATGCCGGGGATGTACTCCATGACGATGTAGGCGATCTCGCCCTCGGCGCCCTGGTCGTACACGCCCACCAGGTTCGGGTGCGACAGCCGGGCCGCCGACCGGGCTTCCTGGATGAAGCGCTCACGGAAGGCCTGGTCGTCGGCCAGGTGCCCGTGCATGATCTTGATCGCGACGCGTCGCTCGAGGCGCACGTCGGTCGCGAGGTAGACGGTCGCCATGCCCCCGCGCGCGATGCGGGAGCGGACGCGGTACCGCTGATCGATCATGCGACCGATCATCGGATCCGTGGCGGCGTTGGTGGTCATCGGCGGCATTCTACGAATCGGAACCGCACTCGGACGCACCGGCGCACCGCCCGTGACCCAATCTCGATCTTCCGGATGAGGCTCAGAGCGTCGCCAGCCAGCCCTCGGCGGCGCTCGCCCAGGTGGCGTAGGCCTTCGGGTAGGCGGAGAGCTGCACGGCCTGGGCCGCGTCGGTGATGCTCATCGAGGACCAACCGGGCACGTCGAGCAGGCCGCGGGTCTTGCCGGCGTTCGGGTTGTGTCGCCCGCCGAAGAACAGCGCGGTGGCGTGCGCCGGGTCCTGCAGCTTCAGCGCGCTGCCCCAACCCTGGCTCGGACGCTGCTGGAAGAGGCCGACCGAGTCGCGGTCGCCGTGCGGCAGGTTCCGGAGGCTCGACTCCTGCATCGCGGCGGCGAGGGCCACGACGATGCCGCGGTCCGGGACGCCCAGTGATCGACCGACGGCCACGATGGTCGCGGCGTTCTGGCGCTGCTCGGCGCTCAGGCCGACGGCACCGCTGACCGCCGCACTCGCCGAGACCGCTGGTGCGGCGGTGGCGTTCGACGACGGGATGACGAGCGTCTTGCCGGCGTAGATCGTGCTCGTGTACGACAGGCCGTTCGCCGACAGGAGCGACTTGACGGAGACGTGGTGCGCGGCGGCGATCGAGGCGACGGTGTCGCCGGCGCTGATCTTCACGCTCGTCTTCGTCGACGGGGCCGAGGCGGTGGACACCGACGGCGTCGACGACGTGCCGTGCGGCACCCGGAGCGTCTGCCCGGGGTAGATGACGCTGCGCTGCGACAGCTTGTTCGCGCTGAGGAGCGCCGTGGTCGACACGCCGACGCGGGACGCGATGGCGGAGACGGTGTCGCCCTGCTTCACGTGGTAGTTCGAGGTGTCCGAGCCGGAGCCGCCGGTCGACCCGGAGGTCCGCACCGATGCGGTGGTGACGGCGGGCGTCGATGCGAGGTGGAGCGTCTGCCCGGGGTGGATGATCGTGTTCCAGCCGAGGCCGTTGCGCACGAGGATCTCCTGCGCCGACAGGCCGAAGCGGGCGGCGATGCCCGAGACCGTGTCGCCGTGGCGGACGGTGTAGTTCGTGGGCACAGCGGTCGTGGGGGCCTTCGTGGTGGCGGCGACCGTCCGCACGACGGTCTGCGTCGGCCGGGCGACGGCGGTGCCGAACACCGGGCGGTCGGTCACGGCGCGGTCCTGGTCGACGTGGCGCTTGTGGTTCGCGTCGGCGTGGTCGTGCCGCGGCTCGACGTGCGCGATCGGGCCGGTCAGGCCGGCGGTCACGGCGATCGTGCCCGCGAGGACGATGGGCATGGTGGCGAACCGGGCGGATCGTGCGCGCCGGGCGACTTCGTCTGCAGCGTGGTCCACGGGTTTCTCCTGATCTCGACTGAGCCGTGCGCACGCATGCGCGCACTCACAGGTGCCACAACGCTGGCATGGCCTGATTCCCAAGTCAACCAGAGAGTCAGATGGGGTGGATGTGACGAATGTGACGAACGAGGCGGATTCACTCCGGCGGTCACTCTGGCACCATGGGCGTGTGAGTGCCGCACCCGCCGACGACCTGTCCCTCTCCGAACGCTGGCTGACCGTCCCCGAGCTGGTGGACATGTTCAGCACGAGCCCCGGACGGATCCACCGACTCTTCGAGCAGAAGACCCTGCTGGCAGCCCGCGTCGGCGGTGTGCTGCGCGTGCCGGTCGAGTTCCTCGAGGACGGGGAGCCGATGCCCGAGCTCCGCGGCACGCTGATCGTGCTCGGCGACAACGGCTTCACCGACGACGAGGCGGTGCGCTGGATGCTCACCGTCGACGACGCGATGGGCACCACGCCGATCGCGGCGCTCCGCGCCGGCCGCAAGGCCGAGGTGCGTCGCGTCGCCCAGTCGCTGCTCTAGACGCCATCAGGACGGACAGGAGGCCCGTGGCGGTGTCGCCACGGGCCTCCTGTCTGTCCTTGCCTCGCGTCTAGGACGACCGGCGGCTGACCGTGTCGGCCAGCGACGCGAGCTGTTCGCGCGCCGACGGCGTCAGCGGCGAGGCGTCGAGCGCCGCCTTGGCGCGCTGGACGTGCCGCTCGATCGACCGCTCCACGGCGGCCACGGCGCCGGACTCGGTGAGGGTCGCGCGGAGCATCTGCACCTGCTCCTCGTCGAGGTCGGGGTCTCCGAGGAGCTCGTCCAGGAGCTGCCGCGGGCCGTTCGCCAGCGTCTTGCGCGCCGAGGCGATGAGGACGGTGCGCTTGCCCTCGCGCAGGTCGTCGCCGGCCGGCTTGCCGGTGACCTCGGGATCGCCGAAGACCCCGAGCATGTCGTCGCGGAGCTGGTACGCCACGCCGAGGGGGAGTCCGAAGGCGCGGAGGCCCTCGAGCTGTGAGTCGCTCGCGCCGGCGACGAGGGCACCGATGACCAGCGGGGCCTCGATCGAGTACTTCGCCGACTTGAAGACGATGACGCGCTGGGCGCGGAGCAGGTGCTCGGACTCGTCGATGACCGGCCAGGCGGTCTCCTCGTGCACGTCGAGGTACTGCCCCGCCGTGACGTCGAGGCGCATCGCGTGGAACTCCTGGCGGACGATGCGGGCCCGCACCGGGTCGAGGAGCGCGAGGCCCTCGTCGAAGACCGAGTCGCTCAGCGAGAGCAGCAGGTCGCCGAGGAGCAGCGCGGAGTTCGTGCCGTACTGCCCGCGGTCGCCGACGAAGCCGGACTCCTCGTGCAGGGACTCGAAGCGGCGGTGCGCGGCCGGACGCCCGCGGCGGGTGTCCGAGCGGTCCATGATGTCGTCGTGCACCAGGGCGGCGGCGTGGAAGACCTCGAGCGCGGCGGCGACCGTGACGACCGCCTCGGCGGTGGTCTGCCGGGACCCTTCGGCCAGCGGGTCGAACGAGCCCGAACGGCCCGCCACCGACTGCCATCCCCAGTAGCAGAACAGTGCCCGGAAGCGCTTGCCGCCGGACAACAGGTCTCGTGCGTACCGGTCGAACGGCGCGAGGTCGGGGCTGATCGCGAGGAGCCGTTCACGCTGCTCGTCGAGTGCCCGGTCGATACGCGCCGATACGAGGTCCACTAATCGCGTACTCTCAGCCACGATCCCTACCCTAGTGGAGTGGTCGAGGCATAGAATCGGTCCACTCAACCCGCGTTTTTCAACCCCGCGTCGATCCCAGGAACAGAGGGAACCAAGATGCCGCTCTCGGAACAGGAGCAGCGCCTTCTCGAAGAGATGGAGCGCAGCCTCTACCAGAACGATTCCGATTTCGTGGCTCGTGTCACACGTCGACAGGGTCGTCCGACGTACACAGCCATCACGCTCGGGGTCCTCGGCGCACTCGCCGGGGTCGCCATCGTCATCGTCGGCCTCGTCATCAAGGCGCCGCTGCTGGGCATCCTCGGCTTCGTCGTGATGCTCGCCGGTGTCCTGTTCGCGCTGCGCCCGGGCATGCGTGCCCCGAAGGCGAAGCCCGCTCGACCGGGCAAGCCCGCGTCCGGTGGGTCGGCGCGTCCGTCCACCGGTGGCGGCGGGTCCTTCATGGACCGGATGAACGAGCGCTGGGACAAGCGCAACGACCAGAGCTAGTAAACGATCAGAGTCAGTAGCTGACAGGAGTCGTCAGGACTCCCTCCACACTCCTCCACGGGGTCGGCCTTCGGGTCGGCCCCGTTTCGTGTTTCCGGGGGCGGGATCGTGCCGCGCGAGTGGTCACGACACGCCGCGTGCGGGTTGCCGAGGGTGCGGGAACTGTCGGCCGGGGCCCGCGCAAGCGACGGTTCGTGACCACTCGGCGTCGCGGCGGCGGGCATGTCGTGACCGTGCGCTGGCCGGCAGCCGGGCGTGGTGGGGTCGACCATGCGCCCGCGTGGGCACCGCGGCGAGGGTGGGGCGGGCCTCCAGGCCGGGGTGGACCGTCGCCGCGTGCGTGCGCGAGTGGTCACGACATGCCGCGTGCGGGTCGCCGAAGGTGCGGGAACAGTCGGCTGGGGCCGGCGCGGGCGACGGTCGGTGACCACTCGGGGTGGTGGCGGCGGCACGTCGTGACCGCGCGCTGACCGGAAGCCGGGCGTGGCGGGGCCGACCCCGAACCCGCGGCGCGCCCCGGGGCGCTCCACCGGCTGCGAAAGTCCTCCACTTTCCTCCACGCCATCCCCGGTGCTGTCGAACCGCATGATTCCGGGCCTCGGGGGTCGTCGCTGCCTGGTCCATTCCGGTCTGCGTGCCCCCAGTAGGGGTGTCGCGGGCCGAAAAGGGAGCGGAAACCTGGGCGTGGGGAGGGGAGTGGAGTAAAGTGGGGCTCGCAACGGTCCGGTGGAGCGGAGGGGAGGCCCGACGTGCTGCTCGGTACTCATGCCCCGAAGCTCGACGAGAAGGGTCGCGTGATCCTCCCCGCCAAGTTCCGGGACGAACTGTCCGGCGGGCTCGTGATGACCCGCGGCCAGGAACGCTGCGTCGTGGTCTTCAGTGCCCGGACGTTCGAGGAACTCCACGAGCGCATCCGGACCGCCCCGATGACGTCGAAGCGCACCAGGGACTACATGCGTCTGTTCCTCTCGGGGGCCAGCGCCGAACAGCCCGACAAGCAGAACCGCGTGACGATCCCGCAGAACCTCCGCGAGTACGCGGGGCTCGAACGGGACCTCACGGTCATCGGCAGCGGTGACCGTGCCGAGATCTGGTCCACCCCCGCGTGGGAGGCCTACTACGCCGAAGCCGAAGAGGCATTCGCCGACAACGACGAGGAGGTGATCCCGGGGATCTTCTGATCCGCGGATCGGGACTCCCAGCCGTGAAGCCCTGACGCCACTTCCCCGGTGTCAGGTCGCATGGATGGGGATCCGGACCCACGGCCCAGGAGACGAGGGGCTGCACATGGCCGACAACGACAACGAGACGCCACGCTTCCCGCACACGCCGGTGATGCTCCAGCGCATCGTCGACCTGTTCACGCCGACGCTCGAGGGCCCGGGCAAGGTCGTCGTCGACGCCACGCTCGGCATGGGCGGCCACTCCGAGGGTCTGCTCGAGCGGTTCCCGGAGCTCACGCTCATCGGGCTCGACCGGGACACCGACGCACTCGGCATCGCGGGGGAGCGCCTGGCCCGCTTCGGTGACCGCGTCCGGCTCGTGCACACCGTGTACGACGGCATCGTCGACGCGATCGAGGGCGAGGGCTTCACGAAGGTCGACGGCGTGCTCTTCGACCTCGGCGTGAGCTCGCTGCAGCTCGACCGGGCCGAGCGCGGGTTCGCGTACAGCCAGGACGCCCCGCTCGACATGCGGATGGACCGGACCGAGGGGCAGACCGCCGCCGACGTCCTGGCCACCTACGACGAGGGCGAACTCCGCCGCATCTTCCAGCGCTACGGCGAGGAGAAGCTGGCCGGCCGCTACGCCCGAGCGATCGTCGAGCGGCGGGCGACGAAGCCGTTCGAGATGTCCGGCGACCTGGTCCAGGTGCTGCACGACGCGACCCCGGTCGCCATCCAGCGCCAGGGGCACCCCGCCAAGCGCGTCTTCCAGGCGCTCCGCATCGAGGTCAACGCCGAACTCAGCGTGCTCGAGCGGGCGATCCCGGCGGCGCTCGACGCCATCGCGGTCGGCGGTCGGATCGTCGTCGAGTCGTACCAGTCCCTCGAGGACCGCATCGTCAAGCGGGCACTGGTGGAGCGCACGAAGTCGAGCGCCCCCGCCGGCCTGCCGGTGGAGCTGCCCGAGCACGCCCCCACCTTCTCCCTGATCGTCAAGGGCGCCGAGCTGGCCGACGAGGCCGAACGCGCCGCCAACCCCCGAGCAACCCCCGTGCGCCTGCGCGCGGCCGAGCGGATCCGGAACTGACATGAGCACGAACCTCGCACTCGTCGACCCTGCGGTCGTCCCGTCGCGGGCCCCGCGCCCCGACCGTCAGCACCGCCCCGAGCTGGTCGAGGTCACCCCGACCGCGGCCCAGCGCCGGGCACGCCCCCGCATCGGGTACGCCGTGGTGGCCGTCGCCGCGCTCGGGATCCTGCTGCTGGCCCAGCTCGGCATCAGCATGGTGCTCAGCCAGGGCGCCTACACGCTCAACTCGCTGTCGGCCGAGCAGACGAACCTGTCCCGCACGCAGCAGTCGCTGTCCGAGCAGCTCCGGGTCCTCGACTCGCCGCAGAACCTGGCCCGCAACGCCCAGTCGCTCGGCATGATCGCCAACTCGACGCCGGTGTACCTCGACCCGAAGACCGGTCGTGTGTACGGCACGCCGACCCCGGCGAAGCCCGACGAGGCCACGGCGTCCACCGAGAACCAGGTGCCGAACTCGCTGCTGAGCGACGTGCCGCTGGCCACGAAGCCGGGGGACACCTCCACCAGCAAGGAGACCGGCACGACGGACACGACGGACACGACGGGCACCACGGGATCCGCCGACGGCACCGCGCCGTCCGAGAAGACGAGCGGCACCGCCACGTCTGAGAAGACGAGCGGCGCCAGCGCGTCGGACCAGGGGACGGCGAAGTCGTCCGTAGAGTCCGACGCGAACCCGCTCCAGGCGCCCTCCACCCGGTGACCAGCGGGTCCGCCGCACCCTCAGCACCGCCCGGGAAGGACCGCACCGCGTGACGAAGACGATCCGCAACCGACGCCTGCGCTACAGCATCGTGATGCTCGCCGTGATCGCCCTCGTCGGGGTGTTCGTGGTGCGGCTCGTCGACATCCAGGTCGTCCAGGCGTCGGAGCTGAACAAGGCGTCCGCCCAGAAGCGCAGCATCCCCGTGACGATCTACGGCACCCGCGGGTCGATCGTGGACCGCAACGGCACCGAACTCGCGGACAGCGTCACCCGGTACAACATCACGACCTCGCCGCGTCTGGTGAAGGGCTTCAAGGGCAAGCTCGGCGGCACCCGCATCAAGGACGTCAGTGTCGGCACCGCCCTGAGTGCGCTGGCGAAGGCCTCCGGCGGTGACGTCGCGACCATGCGGAAGAACATCGCCGCGAACCCGAAGTCCGACTTCGCGTACCTGGTCAAGGGCCTCGACGTGCAGCACTACGAGGCCGTGCGTGCGCTCGGCATCCCCTGGCTCTACCCGGAGCCGCAGGCGGCGCGGGTGTACCCGACGGGTGCGACGACGGGCAACCTGACCGGCTTCATGGGCACGGACGGCGCCCAGGCCGGCCTGGAGTACTCCTACAACCAGTGCCTGGCGGGCACCAACGGCTCCGAGACGTACGAGCGCGGCGAGGACGGCGTGCAGCTCCCTGGCAGCACCGTGACCACGAAGAAGGCCAAGGACGGCGGCACGCTCGAGACCACCATCGACAGCGACCTGCAGTACATGGCGCAGCAGACCATCGCGTCCGCGGCCAAGACCCTGCAGGCGGAGTCCGCGACGGCGACGGTCACGAGCGTCAAGACGGGTGAGCTGCTGGCGGTCGCGGACTACCCGACGGTCGACCCGAACGACGTCGACGCCACGACCGACAAGGGTGCCTTCGGTTCCCGTGCCCTGACGGCGTCGTACGAGCCGGGCTCCACGATCAAGGCCGCCATCGCCGCGGCACTGCTCGACCAGGGCAAGTCGAGCCCGACCGACCAGGCCGTCGTGCCGTACTCGCGCACGTTCCCCTGGGGCGGCACGATCCACGACTCCGAGTTCCACGCCACCGAGAACCTCACGCTCACCGGCATCCTGCAGAACTCGTCGAACGTCGGCATCACCGAGCTCGGCGCACGGTTGACGGCCCAGCAGCGCTTCGACTACATGAAGAAGTTCGGGCTGTTCGAGCCGGAGACGGCGATCGACTACCCGGGCCAGCCGTCGATGGACTACGGCACCACCCCGAACTGGGACCAGCAGACGAACATCAACTCGATGTTCGGCCAGGGCATCTCGACCACGGCGGTGCAGGTCGCGAGCGTGTTCCAGACCATCGCGAACGACGGTGTCCGGATCCCGCTGCACTTCGTCAAGGGCTGCACCACGGCGGACGGCAAGACGATCGACGCGCCCGACGTGCAGAAGCAGCGGGTCGTCTCCGCAGCCGCCGCCACGCAGGTCACCGGCATGCTGCAGAGCGTCGTCACGGGGGGCACGCTGGTGGGCATGAAGCCGATCTCCGGCTACAACATCGCCGCGAAGACGGGGACCGCCGAGGTGGCCGAGGGGTCGCAGGGCTACGGCGGTCAGCGCATCACGTCGGTGGCCGGAATGGCACCCGCCGAAGACCCCCAGTATGTTGTCACGGTGACGTTCACGAAGCCGCAGACCAACAAGTGGTCCAGCGGAGCGGCTCCGGCGTTCCGCACACTCATGTCCCAGGTGCTCGAGAAGTACCGAGTAGCCCCCTCCGCGTCCGAGGCGAAGCTCTACCCGTCCACGTGGTGAGGAAGAAGGAACACTTGTCCGCACGGATCCCCCCGGTCCTCCGACCCGAACACCCGACCCCGAGGGCCGTCTCCGAACTCGCCAACGCGTTCGGTCTGCGAGTCGTCGGCTCGGTCGACAGCATCGAGACCACCGGTGTCACGCTGAGCGCCACCGAGGTGCAGCCGGGTGACCTGTTCGTCGGCGTGCACGGTGCGAACCGGCACGGCGCACAGTTCGCGACGGAGGCCGCCGAGCGTGGCGCCGTCGCCGTCCTGACCGACCAGGACGGCGTCGCCCTGGTCGAGCCGTCCGGGCTGCCGGTGCTCGTCGTCGACGACCCCCGCGCCGCCCTCGGCGACGTCGCGGCGTGGGTCTACCGCACGCACCCCGACGAGGCCACCGACCTGCCGCAGCTGTTCGCCGTCACCGGCACGAACGGCAAGACGAGCACGTCGTACATCCTCGAGGGCATCCTCAAGCAGCTCGGCCTGGTCACCGGCCTGAGCTCGACCGCGGAGCGCCACATCGGTTCGCTCAGCGTGACGAGCCGCCTGACCACGCCCGAGGCCAGCGAGATGCACGCGCTCCTCGCCCGCATGCGCGAGAGCGAGGTCCGTGCGGTCGCCGTCGAGGTCAGCGCACAGGCCCTCAGCCGGCACCGCGTCGACGGCATCGTCTTCGACGTCGCGGCCTTCACGAACCTGTCGCACGACCACCTCGACGACTACGCCGACATGGAGGAGTACTACCAGGCGAAGCTCCCGCTGTTCCAGCCCGAGCACGCCCGTCGCGGCGTCGTCTCGCTGGACACCGACTGGGGCCACCGCGTGGTGCAGGACTCCCGCATCCCCGTGACCACGATCACGGTGCACCCGGACGTCGAGGCCGAGTGGCACGTCGACATCGTCGAGGCGCACGCCGCCTACACCGAGTTCCGTCTGACCGGCCCCGAGGGTCGCGAGCTGACGACCCGTGTGCCGCTGATCGGCTGGCACATGGCGGCGAACGCGGCACTCGCGATCGTCATGCTCGTCGAGGGCGGGTTCGAGCTCGGTGCCATCGCGCACGCGCTCGAGTCGGGCCACCGCCGCTACCCGGACGAGGACGACGCGAGCGAGCGCGACGGCGAGCCGCACCGCGTCTCCGCCATCGAGTGCTACCTGCCCGGCCGCACCGAGCGCGTCTCCGGCGAGCACGGCCCGAGCGTCTACGTCGACTTCGGTCACAGTGCCGACGCCTTCGAGAACACCCTCGCCGCGGTCCGGCAGTTCACCTCCGGCAAGGTCCTCATGCTGTTCGGCGCCGACGGCGACCGCGACACCACGAAGCGCGGCGACATGGCCCGCGTGGCCGCGGCCGGCAGCGACATCCTGGTCGTCACCGACCACCACCCGCGCTTCGAGGACGCCGCATCGATCCGGAAGACCCTGGTCGACGCCGCACGTGCCGCCTTCCCGGACCACGAGATCCACGAGGTCAGCCCGCCCGAGGCCGCGATCCGCACGGCCGTGAGCCTGGTCGGCGAGGGGGACTCGATCCTCTGGGCCGGCCCAGGGCACCAGGACTACCGCGACATCCAGGGCGTCCGCACGCCCTACTCCGCCCGTGACGAGGCCCGCGCGGCCCTGCGCGAGGCCGGCTGGGAGCCGAACTCCGGTCCGGCGGAGGACGTCCGATGATCGCCATGACCCTCGCCGAGATCGCCACCGCGGTCGGCGGCGAGCTGATCGGCGGCGCGCAGGCGACCGACGTCGCCGAGCCCGGCGACCTGGTCGTCGAGGGCTCGGTCGAGACCGACTCGCGCCTGGTCCGCCCCGGCAGCGTCTTCTTCGCCCTGCCCGGTGAGGTCACCGACGGCCGACGCTTCGTGGCCGCGGCCGTCGACGCCGGTGCCGCCCTGGTGATCACGCCCGAGCGCGTGGACACGACCGCGCCGCAGATCGTCGTCGCAGACGGGTACGAGGCCCTCGCCGCGCTCGCGCACGAGGTCGTCACGCGCGTCCGGATGAGCACCACGGACCGTGTCGACGCCGACGGTCGCCCGGCACCCCTGCGGGTCGTCGGCATCACCGGCTCGAACGGCAAGACGAGCACGAAGAACATGCTCCGCACGATCCTCGAGCAGCACGGCGCGACCGTCGCGCCCGAGGGGTCGTTCAACAACCACGTCGGCGCACCGATCTCGATGCTCCGCGTCACCTACGACACCCGGTACCTGGTGGTCGAGATGGGCGCGAGCGGCGTCGGCCACATCGCCAAGCTCGTCTCGATCGCCGAGCCCGACCTCGGCGTCGTCCTCAAGGTGGGCCTCGCGCACGCCGGCGAGTTCGGCGGCATCGAGGCGACACAGCGCGCGAAGTCCGAGATGGTCACCGACCTGCCCGAGACCGCGACGGCCCTGCTCAACGTCGACGACGACCGCGTCGCGTCGATGCGCGACCTGACGGCCGCGCGCGTGGTCGGCTTCGGCACGTCGGCGGAGGCCGACTACCGCATCACCGGCATCGAGACGGACCGCAGCGGCACCCGCTTCACCCTCACCGCGCCTCCAGGACAGCCTGGAGGCCCGGATCACGTCGACGTGCGCCTCGCGATCCTGGGTGAGCACCACGCCATGAACGCGTCCGCCGCGCTCACCGTCGCCCACCTGTGGGGCGTCCCGCTCGCCGACGGCGCCGCGTCGCTCGCGTCGATGACGCGCGCCGAGCGCTGGCGCATGGAGCTGCTCCAGGGCGGCCCCGAGGGCGTCACCGTGATCAACGACGCGTACAACGCGTCGCCCGACTCCACCGCGGCGGCGCTGCGGACCCTGGCGCAGATCGTGCGCCCGGGGGAGCGGACCGTCGCCGTGCTCGGTGAGATGGCCGAGCTCGGTGAGTTCTCCGTCGAGGAGCACGACCGCATCGGTCGGCTCGTCGTCCGCCTCGGCATCGGACAGCTCGTGGTCGTCGGCCGCGGCGCGATGCCCATCCACCAGGCCGCCACCCTCGAGGGATCGTGGGACGGCGAGTCCGTGTACATCGAGGACGTCGACGACGCCGTCCGTGCCATGCAGGAGATGCTCCGCCCCGGCGACGTCGTCCTCGTCAAGTCCTCGAAGTCTGCCGAACTGCGATTCCTCGGCGACCGCCTCGGAGGTGTCACCGAATGATCGCGCTCCTCATCGCCGGCGCCACGTCGCTGGTGTTCACGTTGCTGCTCACCCCGTCGTTCATCAAGCTCTTCCACCGTCTCGGGTGGGGGCAGTTCATCCGTGACGACGGTCCACAGTCCCACCACACCAAGCGCGGCACCGCCACCATGGGCGGCATCGTCCTGATCATCGGTGCCGTGATCGGGTACTTCGTCGGCCACCTCGTCGGGCGTGACTCGATCACGCTGTCCGGCCTGCTCGTGCTGTTCCTGATGGTCGGGCTGGGGTTCGTCGGCTTCATCGACGACTTCCTGAAGGTGCGGCGTCAGCGGAGCCTCGGGCTCGGCGGCTGGGCCAAGATCCTCGGCCAGGTCATCGTCGGCGTCATCTTCGCCACGATCGCCCTGGTCGTGCCGACGTCGAACGGCAAGCCCCCGGCGTCCACGATGATCTCGGCGATCCGCGACGTGCCGTGGCTCGACTTCATGGCGCTCGGCACCGTCATCGGCACCGTGCTGTTCCTCGCCTGGATCGTCCTGCTGACGGTGTCCACGTCGAACGGCGTGAACGTGGCGGACGGGCTCGACGGCCTGGCCACCGGGTCGAGCATCCTGGCGATCGGCTCGTACGTCATCATCGGCTTCTGGCAGTCGAACCAGATCTGCGGCGGCGCCCGCCTCGACTCGAACACCGCACACGCCTGCTACACCGTGTCGAACCCGCTCGACCTCGCCGTGGTCGCGGCCGCGGTCTGCGGTGGGCTCATCGGGTTCCTCTGGTACAACACCTCGCCCGCGCAGATCTTCCTCGGTGACACCGGTTCGCTCGGCCTCGGCGGCGCCCTGGCCGGCCTCGCGATCCTCAGCCGCACCGAGCTGCTGCTCGTCCTCATCGGTGGCCTGTTCTTCATCGTCACCGGCTCCGTCATCCTGCAGCGGGCCTACTTCAAGATCACCCACGGCAAGCGCATCTTCCTGATGAGTCCGCTGCACCACCACTTCGAACTGAAGGGGTGGGCCGAGGTGACCGTCGTCGTCCGCTTCTGGATCATCGCCGGGCTCTTCGTCGCGGCGGGGGTCGGACTCTTCTACCTCGAATGGATCGCACGCGTTGGTTGACCCGGTGTCCTCGCCGTCCCGCCTCCAGTCCCTCGACAGCTGGTACTCCGAGGGGTGGAAGGGACTGAACGTCGCCGTCCTCGGCCTCGGAGCCACCGGGTTCTCGGTCGCCGACACCCTCGTGGAGCTCGGCAGCGAGGTGACGGTCTACTCGTCCGACGCACCCGCCGACAGCGTCGAGCTGCTCGACGTGATCGGTGCCCGGTTCCTGCAGACGCCGCTCGACGCCGTGCCGGACGCCCTCGTGCAGCAGGCACCCGACGTGGTCATCGTGTCCCCGGGGCTGCCCCCGCACAACGCCACCGTGCAGTGGTCGGTGACGAACAGCACCGTCTGGGGTGACATCGAGCTCGCCTGGCGCGTGCGCGACAAGGTCGTCCGCGGCCCGGTCGCGGCCCCCTGGATCACGATCACGGGCACGAACGGCAAGACCACGACGACACAGCTCACGACCGCGATGTACGAGGCCGGCGGCCTGCGTGCCGTCGCGTGCGGGAACATCGGCGTGCCGGTGCTCGACGTCGTCCGCGACCCGGTCGGCTACGACGTGCTCGTCGTCGAGCTCTCGAGCCACCAGCTGCACTACGCGGCGACGTCCGGTGACGGTGCCGTGGTGCCGCTCGCGAGCGCCTGCCTGAACATCGCCGACGACCACCTGGAGTGGCACGGTTCCGCCGAGGCGTACCGCGCGGCGAAGGCCAAGGTCTACGAGCGCACCGTGATGGCATGCGTCTACAACACCTCGGACGACGCCACTCGGCGGATGGTGCAGGAGGCCGACGTGGTGGAGGGCTGCCGCGCGGTCGGCTTCACCCCCGGCGTCCCCGCTCCCGGCGACGTCGGCATCGTCGAGGACGTCCTGTGCGACCGGGCCTTCAACGAGGACCGTCGCAACAGCGCGCTCGAGCTGTCGACCATCGCCGACCTCGAGGCCGCCGGACTCGCCAGTCCGCACATGACCATGAACGTCCTGGCCGCCGCTGCGCTGGCCCGTGCCGGCACCGTCCAGCCGAGCGCCATCCAGTCGGCGGTCCGGGCGTTCCGCGCCGACCACCACCGCACCGAGCTCGTGGCCCAGGCGGACGGCATCACCTGGGTCGACGACTCCAAGGCCACGAACCCGCACGCCGCCACCGCGTCGCTCGCGTCGTTCGACACCGTCGTGTGGATCGTCGGCGGCCTGTTCAAGGGCGTCGACGTCGACGGTCTGGTCGAGCGCTTCGGCCCCGGCGTCCGCGCCGTCGTGGTGATCGGCACCGACCGGACCCCGGTCCTCGAGGCATTCGCGCGACACGCGTCCACGGTCCCGGTGCTCCAGGTGGAGACGACGGACACTGATCAGGTCATGCGCGAGGCGGTCCGGCATGCCGCATCGGTCGCGAGGCCGGGCGACACCGTCCTCCTCGCCCCGGCGGCGGCGTCGTTCGACCAGTTCGGCTCCTACGCCGACCGGGGGCAGCGTTTCGCGGCCGCGGTCAACGAGCACCTGGGAGGAGAAGTCGATGGCGACGACACCGACGGATCTTCCGAACAGCCGTAACGGCCGGACCGCGTCGACCCCACGACGGACCAACGGCGCGATCGTCGCCGTCAAGAACGTCTTCGTCGCGGAGTCCAGCACCTTCTACACGATCCTCGGCGTCACGCTGTTCCTCGTCGTCTTCGGCGTCGTGATGGTGCTGTCCTCGTCGAGCGTCGAGGAGTACGCGGCGACCCACGACTTCTTCGGGGCGGCGTCCCGTCAGGGCCTGTACGCCGTGCTCGGCGTGCCGCTCATGCTCATCGCCAGCCGGGTCCCGACCCGGATCTGGCGCAAGTGGGCGATGCGGCTGCTCGGCGCGGCGCTCGTGCTGCAGCTGCTGGTGTTCACCCCGCTCGGCATCGACATCCAGGGCAACCGGAACTGGATCGAGCTCGGGTCGTTCACCGCGCAGCCGTCCGAGGTCGTGAAGCTCGGCCTGGTGCTCGGCATCGGCGCCATCATCTACGTCAAGCGGGACAAGCTCGACGACTGGAAAGAGGTGTTCATCCCGATCGGGATCGCCTCGATGCTCTCCCTCGGGCTCGTCGTCCTCGGCGGTGACCAGGGCACCGCGATGGTCATGCTCATCCTGGTGTTCGGCGCGCTGTACATCGGCGGCGTCCGCGCCCGGCACCTGCTCGTCGGCCTCGGTGCGTTCGCCGTGATGCTGCCCTTCGTGACGATGGCCTCGGCCTCGCGCTCGACCCGCATCAGCGCCTGGCTGTCCGGGTGCACCGACACCAGCCAGTACCAGGACATCTGCTGGCAGCCCGTGCACGGCATGTGGGCGCTCGCGTCCGGCGGCGTGTTCGGCGTCGGCCTCGGCAACTCGAAGGCGAAGTGGTCGTGGCTGCCCGAGGCGGACAACGACTACATCTTCGCGATCATCGGCGAGGAGCTCGGCCTGATCGGCGCCGTCGTGGTGCTCAGCCTGTTCGTGGTGCTCGCCGTCGGCATGATCAAGATCATCCGGCAGTCCCGCGACCCCTTCGTGAAGACCGTCACCGGTGGCATCCTCGCGTGGATCATCGGCCAGGCGCTCATCAACATCGCCGTCGTGCTCGGCCTGCTGCCCGTGCTCGGTGTGCCCCTACCACTCATCTCGGCCGGTGGTTCGGCCCTCATCATGACCCTGGTGGCGATCGGCGTCGTGCTCTCCTTCGCCCGTGACCTGCCCGGCAAGAACGACGCCGGCCTGACGAACGCCCCACTCGGCCGGACCTCCACGAACGGATCACTGCGGTGAGCAAGTACCTCTTCGCCGGCGGCGGCACCGCCGGCCACGTCAACCCCCTGCTCGCGGTCGCCGACCGGCTGACCGAGCGGGAGCCGGGCGCCGAGGTGCTCGTGCTGGGCACCGCCGAGGGCCTGGAGTCCCGCCTCGTCCCGATGCGCGGCTACGAGCTGCTGACGATCCCGCGCCTGCCGTTCCCCCGGAAGCTGAACGGCGCGGCCCTTCGCTTCCCGCAGCGCTTCGCGGCGGCGGTCAAGCGGACGGAGCAGATCATCCGCGACCACGAGATCGAGGTGGTCCTGGGCGTCGGTGGCTACGCGGCCGCTCCGGCGTACATCGCCGCGCGCCGCACCGGCACCCCGATCGTCGTGCACGAGCAGAACGCCAAGCCCGGGCTTGCGAACCGCCTCGCCGCGTTCCTGACCGAGCACGTCGGCCTGACCTTCTCGAACACGCGCCTGCGCCACGGCCGCGTCGTCGGCATGCCGCTCCGTCGCGAGATCGAGTCGCTCGACCGCCGTGCCGTCCGGGCCGAGGGGCTCGCCGAGTTCGGGCTCGACCCGGACCGGCCCGTGCTGCTCGTGACCGGCGGCTCCTCGGGTGCGCGGAGCATCAACCGGACGATCAACAGGTCCGCCGCCACGATCGTGGGTGCCGGCTGGCAGATCCTGCACGTCGTGGGTGCCGCCTCGGACATCGGCCCGAGCGACCTCGACGGCTACCACGTGCTGCCCTACTGCGACCGGATGGACCTGGCGTACGCCGCGAGCGACTTCGTCGTGTCGCGCTCGGGTGCCGGCATGGTGTGCGAGCTGACCGCCGTCGGGCTGCCGAGTGTGCTCGTGCCGTACCCGGTGGGCAACGGTGAGCAGCGCCACAACGCGAAGGACGTCGTCGACGCCGGAGGAGCCGTCCTGGTGGCCGACGGGGAATTCGACCAGGACTGGGTGACGTTCCAGCTGCTGAGCATCCTGCAGGACCGCTCCCGCATCGCGGACATGACCGTGCGGGCGGGCAGCGTCGGCCACCGCGACGGCGCCGACCGGATGACCGACCTGGTCCTCGATGCCGCGAAGCAGGCCCCCAGCACCACGGAGGAACGATGACCATCAAGCCGGACCTGACCCAGCCGATCCCGGACGACCTGGGCACGGTGCACTTCGTCGGCATCGGCGGCGCGGGCATGAGCGGGATCGCCCGGATGTTCCTCGCCGCCGGGCACCGCGTGACGGGCAGCGACTCCCGCGAGACGGAGACGACCGGCACGATGCGCGACCTCGGCGCGAGCGTGCACATCGGTCACGACGCGGCGAACGTCGGCCAGGCCGACACCATCGTCGTCACGAGCGCCCTCTGGCCCGACAACCCCGAGCTCCTCGAGGCGCAGCGCCGCGGTCTGCCGGTGCTCCACCGCTCGCAGGCCCTCGCCGCCCTGATCGCCGAGCACCGCCTCGTCGCGGTCGCCGGTGCGCACGGCAAGACCACCTCGACCGGCATGATCGTCACGGCGATGGTCGAGCTCGGCCTCGACCCGAGCTTCGTCAACGGCGGCGTCATCCAGTCCCTCGGCACGAGTTCGGCCCCGGGGTCCAGCGACCTGTTCGTGGTCGAGGCCGACGAGTCCGACGGCTCGTTCCTGCTCTACGACGTCGCCGTGGCCCTGGTCACCAACGTCGACGCCGACCACCTGGACCACTACGGCAGCGAGGAGGCCTTCACCGAGGCCTTCGTCGAGTTCGCCGCGAAGGCGAGCGAGCGCGTCGTCATCTCGAGCGACGACGCCGGTGCGAAGACGGTCACGGCCGGCATCCGCCAGCGCGCCGACGCCCCCGAGATCGTCACGTTCGGCGAGGCCGTCGACGCGGACGTCCGCATCGAGGGCATCACCGAGTCGGCCGGCGTCGAGGTCGACTTCCGCGCCGGTGGCGAGGCGTACCACCTGACCCTCCGCGTGCCCGGCCGGCACAACGCGATCAACGCCGTCGGGGCCTTCGCGGTCCTGACCGGTCTCGGCGTCGCCCCGGCCGACGCGATCCGCGGGCTCGAGGCCTTCGGCGGCACGCAGCGCCGCTTCGAGCTGCACGGCGTCGAGCGCGGGGTCTCGGTCTACGACGACTACGCCCACCACCCGACCGAGGTCGCCGCGGCGCTCAAGGCCGCCCGCAACGTCGTCGGCGACGGCCGCATCATCGCGATCCACCAGCCGCACCTGTACTCGCGCACCCGCCTGATGGCCGGCGACTTCGCCAAGGTGTACGAGGAGCTCGCCGACCACACGGTCGTGCTCGACGTCTACGGCGCCCGCGAGGACCCGGAGCCCGGCGTGACCGGGGCCCTGGTGCAGGAGCGTTTCGCCGACCAGTCGCGCGTCGAGTTCCTGCCCGACTGGGACGAGGCGGCGGCACGCGCGGCCGCGGTCGCCCGTGACGGCGACATCATCATGACGCTCAGCTGCGGCGACGTGTACCGGATCATCCCGCAGGTGCTCGGCGCCCTGGGCACCGACGGAGCGTCGGCCCGGTGAAGCGCCCCGAGGGGTTCGACGAGGGGGACGCCCGCAGGGACGCCCCGGCCGAGGCCGCGGAAGCGCCCCGGCAGCGTCGTGGTCCCTCGAAGCCGCGGCTCCCGTTCCGCGGACGCGTCGCCGACGACCGGGAGGCCCGCCCCGCGTCCGCCCCGGAACCCCCGGTCGACGAGACGGTCGACCCCACCCCCGCGGTCCAGCCCGACGCCGACACCTCCGGTCCCCAGCGGGACCGCGTCGGCGCCTTCGCCGGTGCGGCCGGACGCCGCTTCGGCGCCGGACTCTCCACCGTGGCGGACCGCCTGCGCGAGTACACGCCGAACGAGGACCACCGGGACCCGGAGGCCGACCGCCGCGACGCGGAACGCCGAGCCGCCACGAGCGGTGGAGCCGACCACGACGCGACCGTGACCGACGTGCTCGACGCGACCGGTGCCTCCCGGACCGACCAGCACGCCGAGGCGCCCATCGGGGCGCGGGTGCGCGCTGCCGAGACCGCGCGTGAGGCACGCATCGCGAAGCGCCGACGCCGGTTGCTCGAGCGTGCCGAGGTCCGCCGGTTCACCCGGCGCAGCCGGCACCGTCGCGCCGCGTGGATCACGGCGGCGAGCGTCGTCCTCGTGCTCGGGGTCTCGATCCTCGTCGCGGTGTTCTCACCGCTGATGGCGCTCCGCACGATCGAGATCAAGGGCACCGACCGCGTCGACGAGTCCGCGCTGCGCCAGGCGCTGTCCGACCAGATCGGCACGCCCCTGGCCCGGCTCGACTTCGACGCGATCAAGCGGGACGTCGCCGGCTTCCCGCTCATCGAGAGCTACGTGACCGAGGAAGCTCCGCCGCACACGCTCGTCGTCACGGTGACCGAGCGCACGCCGGTGGTCGCGGTGCAGTCCGGCAGCACGTTCGACCTCGTCGACCCCGCGGGCATCGTCGTGCAGTCGTCGCCGAAGCGTCCCGCCACGATGCCCCTCGCCGACATCGGCCGGGCGCGCCTCGGTTCCGCGAGCTTCCGCACCATGACCGAGGTCGTGCTGGCACTGCCGTCGACCGTGCGGTCCCAGGTGACGCGTGTCGCCGGGTCGACGGCCGACGACGTCACCCTGACCCTCAAGGACGGCTCGACCGTCGTGTGGGGGAGCCCGGACGACTCGGACGCCAAGGCCGAACTGCTCGCCGCGCTGGTCAAGGACCACGCGGCGCGGAACCCCGGCGTCGTCGTCGAGTACGACGTCTCGGCACCGGACAACGGCGTGATCCGCGCCAAGGACTGAATTGCCGGACCTGATCGGCGACACGCGGCGTGGCGGGGCGACAGTGCGCCGAACGCACCCGTAGCGTCGAAGCCAGCACCACATCTACCAGCATTGCCCCTGAACTTCAAGTAGAGGTTGAGGGTTCGACCGGAGGCCTGACTGACGTGACCACGAACCACAACTACCTCGCCGTCATCAAGGTCGTCGGTGTCGGCGGCGGCGGCGTCAACGCCGTCAACCGCATGATCGAGCTCGGTCTCCGTGGCGTCGAGTTCATCGCGATCAACACCGACGCCCAGGCCCTGCTGCTCAGCGACGCCGACGTCAAGCTCGACGTCGGCCGCGAGATCACCCGCGGCCTCGGTGCCGGCGCGGACCCCGAGGTCGGCCGTCGTGCCGCCGAGGACCACGCCGAGGAGATCGAAGAGGCCCTGGCCGGCGCCGACATGGTGTTCGTCACCGCGGGCGAGGGCGGCGGCACCGGCACCGGTGGCGCACCGGTCGTCGCACGCATCGCGAAGTCCATCGGCGCACTGACCATCGGTGTCGTCACGAAGCCCTTCAGCTTCGAGGGCAAGCGTCGCCAGTCGCAGGCCGAGAACGGCGTCGCGGGCCTCAAGGACGAGGTCGACACGCTCATCGTCGTCCCGAACGACCGCCTGCTCGAGATCAGCGACCGTGGCATCTCCATGGTCGAGGCCTTCGCCACGGCCGACCAGGTGCTCCTGGCCGGTGTGCAGGGCATCACCGACCTCATCACCACCCCGGGCCTGATCAACCTCGACTTCGCCGACGTCAAGAGCGTCATGCAGGGCGCGGGTTCCGCGCTCATGGGCATCGGTTCGTCCCGCGGTGCCGACCGTGCGATCAAGGCGGCCGAGCTCGCCGTCGCGTCGCCGCTGCTCGAGGCCTCGATCGACGGTGCGCACGGCGTGCTGCTGTCGATCCAGGGTGGCTCGAACCTCGGCATCTTCGAGATCAACGACGCCGCGCGTCTGGTGCAGGAAGCCGTGCACCCCGAGGCGAACATCATCTTCGGTGCGGTCATCGACGACACCCTGGGTGACGAGGTCCGCGTGACCGTCATCGCCGCGGGCTTCGACGGTGGCGAGCCGGCGCAGCAGCAGAAGGAACGTCGCTCGAGCTACGTCGACCCGGAGTCGAGCGCCGCGGCGCCCGTCGCCGCCTCGACCGGAGCGATCGAGGACTCGACCACGTCGAGCCCGTCCTGGGCCTCGCAGGAGCACCAGCCGCCGGTGCAGCGCGCCGCCGACCCGGCGTTCGACGACGACGACGAGCTCGACGTCCCCGACTTCCTGAAGTAACCCACCCTTGGTAGCCGACACGCGCCTCCCGTCCGCCTCGTCACCCGACGACGGACCGGAGGCGCGTCTCGCCCCCGTCAGGAGCGGCATCGCCGACGCGGCGCGCGCCGCAGGGCGCTCGCCCGACGAGCTGACGCTCGTCGTCGTCACGAAGTACCACCCGGCGTCGCTCGTCCGCGAGCTCGCCGCACTCGGCGTGACGGACGTGGGGGAGAACCGCCACCAGGAGGCGCAGGCGAAGGCCGCCGAACTGGCCGACCTCGGCCTGACCTGGCACTTCGTCGGGCAGCTGCAGTCGAAGAAGGCCCGGCAGGCCCGGCGGTACGCCGACGTGGTGCAGTCGCTCGACCGTGGGTCCGTCGTCGACGCGTTCGCCCCGACCGAGGCCGAGCCGGAACCCCGGGTCATCGACGGGTTCGTGCAGGTGAACCTCACCGACGACCCCGGCCGTGGCGGGGTGCAGCCGGACGACGTCGAGGCCATGGTGTCGCGCGTACTGGCCACCGGGACGATCCGGCTGCGGGGTGTGATGGCGGTCGCGCCCCTGGACGAGGAGCCCCGAGCCGCCTTCGCCCGACTCCGCTCGATCTCCGAACGGGTCGTGGCGCTGGAACCCGCTGCGACCGACATCTCGGCCGGCATGAGCGGGGACTACGCCGAGGCGATCCTCGAGGGCGCGACACACCTGCGGATCGGCACCGCAATCACGGGAAACCGGCCGCCCGCACCCTAGCCTCGTTGCAGGGCACCACGAGCACGAACCCCGGAGGAACCATGGCCAACCCGCTGAAGAAGACGATGGTCTACCTCGGCCTCGCCGATGAGGAACTCGACTACGAGGACGAGCAGCAGGCCGAGCCCGCGCGCCAGCAGGCAGCCCCTGCACGCCAGGCCGCAGCGGCTGCTCCGGCGCCCGCCGAGCCGCAGGAGACCTCCGCGGCGGCAGCAGCCCCCGCGGCCGCTCCCGCAGCCGTCCCGGCTCCCACCAAGACGCACACCCACCAGCGCGGCGCCCAGGTCACTCCGCTCCGCCGCTCGCACACGACCGCACAGAAGGCGACCCCGGTCCAGGAAATGAACGAGATCCTCACCGTCCACCCGCGCGAGTACAAGGACGCCCAGTCCATCGCCGAGAGCTTCCGCGACGGCATCCCCGTCATCATCAACCTCTCGCAGATGACCGAGGGTGACGCCCGCCGCATGATCGACTTCGCCTCCGGGCTGTCGCTCGGTCTGTTCGGCAAGATCGAGCGCGTCACGAACAAGGTCTTCCTCCTGTCGCCGGCGCACGTCGCAGTGAGCGGTGAGCCTGCTGAGGTAGAGTCCGACATCGAGGCGAACTTCTTCGCCCAGTCCTGAGCCGTACCCGGCACACCCGCCCCTGAGCGTCGTCTGACGACGCTCGCCCGAGACGAGCGAGCCCCATCGTGTCCGTGATCCTAGGGATCATCTCCCTCGCGTTGCTCCTGTACTTCTTCGTGATGTGGGGGCGTTTCGCGCTCGACCTCGTGCAGAGCTTCAACCGTTCGTGGCGTCCGCGCGGGGGCATGCTCGTGGTGTCCGAGTTCGTCTACACGATCACGGATCCGCCCATCCGAGCGGTGCGACGGGTCCTCCCGCCGCTCCGCCTGGGGCCGGTGGCGCTCGACTTCGGCTGGACGATCGTGATGCTCGTCGTCATCATCGCCCGGTTCGTGGTCGCCGCCCTGGCACGCGGTATCTGAGCGGACTCCCGTCCGCGACACGCGCCACGCCAGGCGCGCGGCACGGTTCCTCCCCATCGTCGGTGTACGGTGGTCGGGATCGATGCCCGCTCCGGTGGCGCATCCGCACCGCACGGTACGACTGGTACATTCGGTCGCACCGCACGCGGTTCCACACGTTCAGCAGTTCTATTGAGGTGACGGCAATGGCTTTGACGCCGGAAGACGTAGTCAACAAGCGGTTCCAGCCGACGAAGTTCCGCGAGGGCTACGACCAGGACGAGGTCGACGACTTCCTCGACGAGGTCGTGGTCGAGCTCCGTCGCCTGACCGCGGAGAACGACGAGCTCCGCCAGCGCCTGCAGGCGGCCGAATCGGCCCCGCAGTCGGCGCAGGCCGAGCAGCCCGCTCCCGCAGCCGAGCCGGAGCCCACCCCGGCCCCGGTCGAGGCAGCACCGGAGCCCGCTCCGGTCGCCGCGGCGGCACCGACCACCACGGTCCCCGCCGACGAGGACACCGAGGGCACCACGAACCTCCTGACCCTGGCGCGTCGTCTCCACGAGGAGCACGTCCGCGAGGGCATCGAGAAGCGCGACGCGCTCATCGCCGAGGGCACGGCCCAGGCCGCTCGCCTGGTCTCCGAGGCCGAGGCGAAGCAGCGCCAGATCATCGCCGACACCGAGAACACGAACCGTCAGCGTGTCGCGGTGTTCGAGCAGGAGCAGCGCCAGCTCGAGGGCAAGATCGACGAGCTCCGGACCTTCGAGCGCGACTACCGTGCGCAGCTCAAGAGCTACATCCAGGGGCAGCTCTCCGAGCTCGACTCGGGCGAGCAGTCCGGTCTCACCCCGGCGCCGGCTTCGGCGCAGGGCTTCGGCAACTGACGTTGTCGCGACCAGCATCACGAGCGAAGGTCAGTGTCCGCGCGATCGCGGCACTGGCCTTCGCCGCTGTCGTGGTGGTGGCGTTCGACCAGGTGGCCAAGACGCTGGTCGTCGCGAACCTCCCGTACGGCACCCCTGTCCCGGTCCTCGGCGGTGCGTTGCAGTTCCTGTACGTCCGGAACCCGGGGGCCGCGTTCTCGTTCGCGGTGAACATGACCTGGGTGTTCTCGGTCATCTCGGCCGCGGTCGTCGTCGCGATCATCGTGTACTCGCGTCGCATCCGGTCGATGTGGTGGGCCGTCGTGCTCGGCATGCTGCTCGGCGGCGCGCTGGGCAACCTGCTCGACCGGCTCTTCCGTGAGCCCGGCTTCGGCCGGGGGCACGTCGTCGACTTCATCTCGACGCCGTGGATGATGCCGGCGATCTACAACGTCGCCGACTCCTTCATCTGCATCAGCATGGTGGTCTTCGTGCTGCTGGTGATCCTCGGGGTGAACCTCGACGGCACCCGCACGCTCTCGGCCAAGCGCCAGGCGCAGCTCGACGCGGCGCAGCCGGTCGACGCGGCGCAGCCGCTCGACGGTGGGGCCGCGTTCTCGTCGGCTGATGCGGCGTTCGACGAGCCGACCCGCGCCTCCAGGCCGGAGGACCGCGACCGTCGCGACACGCTGGGCCACGACGCCACGTGAGCGAATCGCGTGCTCTTCCCGTCCCCGACGGGCTCGCCGGTGAGCGCGTCGACGCCGCCATCGCGAAGCTCCTCGGCTTCAGCCGGTCGTTCGCTGCCGACGTCGTCGCCGCCGGGGGTGTCCGCGTCGACGGGGTTCCCGTCGACAAGTCGGACCGGCTCCATGCCGACTCCTGGCTCGAGGTCGAGTGGACTCCGAAGGAGCCGCCGCGCATCGTTCCGGCGGCCGTGCCGGGCATGACGATCGTGCACGACGACGAGGACATCGTCGTCGTGGACAAGCCCGTCGGCGTCGCTGCGCACCCCTCGCCGGGGTGGGACGGGCCGACGGTGCCCGGGGGCCTCGCCGCCGCCGGCTTCACGATCGCGACGTCCGGTGCCGCCGAACGCGCCGGGATCGTGCACCGCCTCGACGTCGGGACCTCGGGCCTGATGGTGGTCGCGAAGACCGAGCTGGCGTACACGCACCTGAAGCGGGCGTTCAAGGAGCGCACGGTCGAGAAGGTCTACCACGCGCTCGCGCAGGGCCACCCCGACCCGACCTCGGGCACCATCGACGCGCCGATCGGACGGCACCCGTCGAGTGACTGGAAGTTCGCGGTCACGTCAGAGGGCAAGCCGAGCGTCACCCACTACGAGACGCTCGAGGCCTTCCGCTCGGCCACCCTGCTCGAGGTGCACCTGGAGACCGGGCGCACCCACCAGATCCGGGTGCACATGGCGGCGACACGCCACCCGCTCGTCGGGGACACGATGTACGGCGCCGACCCGGTGCTGGCGGCCGAACTCGGGCTGACGCGCCAGTGGCTCGATGCCGTCCGGCTGGGCTTCGACCACCCGCGCACGGGCGAGTGGGTGTCGTTCGAGGCGCAGTACCCGGACGACCTGCAGGCAGCGCTCGAGCAGATCCGGAGCGCGTCGCTCTGACGCGCCCAGCGGCTTGCGCCGAGGGGTCACGAACTGTCGGTTGGGAGGCCGCCGGGCGACGCTTTCCGCGCCCGCCGCGGCGCGCGTGCGGCGTGTCCTGACCGCTCGGCGGCGCGCCCCGCGCGTGTCACGACCCGCTGCCGGCGCGCCCGGCAGCTTGCGCCGAGGGGTCACGAACTGTCGGTTGGGAAGCCGCCAGACGACGTCTTCCGCACCCGCCGCGGCCAGCGTGCGGCGTGTCCTGACCGCTCGGCGGGGCGCCCCGCGCGTGTCGCGATCCGAGGCCGGCGCGCCCGGCCGCTTGCGCCGAGGGGTCACGAACTGTCGGCTGGGAGGCTGCCGGTCGACGCTTTCCGCACCCGCGGCGGCGCGCGTGCGGTGTGTCCTGACCGCTGGGCGGCGCGCCCCGCGCGTGTCGCGACCCGCTGCCGGTCTGGAGGCGCAGTGCGGCCCCGCCACGCGCCTCCAGGCCGACGCGCCCGACGCGCCCGACGACGCGCCCGGCAGCTTGCGCCGAGGGGTCACGAACTGTCGGTTGGGAAGCCGCCAGGCGACGGGTTCTAGACCCGCGGCGGCCTGCGTGCGGCGTGTCCTGACCACTGGGCGGTTCGCCCCGCGCGTGTCACGACCCGCTGCCGGACTGGAGGCGCGGTGCGGCCCCGCCATGAGCCTCCGGACCGCCCCGACGCGCGCGGGAATGTGGGCGGCCGCGGTTAGGCTGTTCCCACCCCGCAGCACACCGTACGAACCGGAGGTTCCGTGTCGGATTCCGACTCCTTCGTCCACCTGCACGTGCACAGCGAGTACTCGATGCTCGACGGTGCCGCCAGGCTCTCCGACCTCGTGGCGGAGACCGCCGCGCAGGGGATGCCCGCCGTGGCGGTGACCGACCACGGCAACATGTTCGGCGCCTTCGAGTTCTGGAAGGCCGCCAAGGCCGGTGGCGTCAAACCGATCATCGGGACCGAGGCGTACATCACGCCCCGCACGCACCGCTCGGACAAGACCCGTGTGCGCTGGGGTGACGGTGGTGGCGACGACGTGTCCGGCGCCGGCTCGTACACGCACATGACGATGTTCGCCGAGAACACGACGGGCATGCACAACCTGTTCCGGCTGTCGTCCAAGGCGTCGCTCGAGGGCTACTACTTCAAGCCCCGCATGGACATCGAGCTCCTGCAGGAGTACCACGAGGGCATCATCGCCACCACGGGCTGCCCCTCGGGGGAGATCCAGACGCGCCTGCGCCTCGGCCAGTACGACGAAGCAGTGCAGGCGGCTGCCGACTACCGCGACATCTTCGGCAAGGAGAACTACTTCGCCGAGGTCATGGACCACGGCCTCGAGATCGAACGCCGGATCATGAGCGACCTGATCCGCCTGGCGAAGGACCTCGACATCCCGCTGGTCGGCACGAACGACCTGCACTACACGCACGCCCACGACGCCAAGTCGCACGCGGCACTCCTCTGCGTGCAGTCCGGCTCGACCCTGAACGACCCGAACCGCTTCAAGTTCGACGCCGACGAGTTCTACCTGAAGACCCCGGCGCAGATGCGGCACGTCTTCCGCGACAACCTCGAGGCCTGCGACAACACGCTGCTCATCGCGGAACGCTGCAACGTCGAGTTCGACACCTCGGCCAACTACATGCCGAAGTTCCCGGTGCCCGAGGGCGAGACCGAGCACTCCTGGTTCGAGAAAGAGGTCGCGAAGGGGCTGGACTACCGGTACCCGGACGGCATTTCGAAAGAGGTCCAGGACCGCGCCGACTACGAGGTCGGCATCATCAACCAGATGGGCTTCCCCGGCTACTTCCTGGTGGTCGCGGACTTCATCAACTGGTCGAAGAACAACGGCATCCGCGTCGGTCCGGGGCGTGGCTCCGGTGCCGGCTCGATGGTCGCGTACGCGATGCGCATCACCGACCTCGACCCCATCCGGCACGGCCTGATCTTCGAGCGGTTCCTCAACCCGGACCGCGTCTCGATGCCCGACTTCGACGTCGACTTCGACGACCGGCGCCGCGGTGAGGCGATCAAGTACGTCACTGAGAAGTACGGGTCGGAGCGCGTCGCGCAGATCGTCACGTACGGCACGATCAAGGCGAAGCAGGCGCTCAAGGACTCCTCGCGCGTCCTCGGTTTCCCGTTCGGCATGGGCGAGAAGCTCACGAAGGCGATGCCGCCGCCCGTGATGGGCAAGGACATCCCGCTCACCGGGATCTTCGACAAGGACCACCCGCGCTACAAGGAAGCCGTCGACGTCCGCACCGTGGTCGAGACCGACCCCGAGGCGAAGACCGTCTTCGACACCGCACTCGGGCTCGAGGGGCTGAAGCGTCAGTGGGGCGTGCACGCGGCCGGCGTCATCATGTCGAGCGACCCGCTGATCGACATCATCCCGATCATGAAGCGGGAGCAGGACGGCCAGATCGTCACGCAGTTCGACTACCCCGCAGCGGAGTCGCTCGGCCTGATCAAGATGGACTTCCTGGGGCTCCGCAACCTCACGATCATCAGTGACGCCCTCGACAACATCAAGACGAACCGTGGGACCGAGCTTGACCTCGAGAACATGGGCCTCGAGGACCCCGAGGCGTACGCGCTCCTGCAGCGCGGCGACACCCTCGGCGTGTTCCAGCTCGACGGTGGGCCGATGCGTGGCCTGCTGCGGCTGATGAAGCCCGACAACTTCGAGGACATCTCCGCGCTCATCGCCCTGTACCGCCCGGGGCCCATGGGTGCGAACTCGCACACGAACTACGCGCTCCGCAAGAACGGCGAGCAGCCGATCACGCCGATCCACCCGGAGCTCGAAGAGCCCCTCAAGGACATCATCGGCACGACCTACGGCCTGATCATCTACCAGGAGCAGGTCATGGCCATCGCGCAGAAGGTCGCGGGGTTCTCCCTCGGCCAGGCGGACATCCTCCGCCGCGCGATGGGCAAGAAGAAGAAGTCCGAGCTCGACAAGCAGTACGCGGGCTTCCAGCAGGGCATGAAGGACAACGGGTACTCCGACGCGGCGATCAAGACGCTGTGGGACATCCTGCTGCCCTTCTCCGACTACGCGTTCAACAAGGCGCACTCGGCGGCCTACGGCGTGGTGTCCTTCTGGACCGCGTACCTCAAGGCGCACTACCCGGCCGAGTACATGGCGGCGCTGCTGACGAGCGTCGGCGACGCCCGCGACAAGCTCGCCCTGTACCTGAACGAGTGCCGCCGGATGGGCATCAAGGTGATGCCGCCGGACGTCAACGAGTCGATCGGCTTCTTCGCCGCCGTCGGTGACGACATCCGGTTCGGCATGGGTGCCATCCGCAACGTCGGGTTCAACGTCGTCGACGACATCGTCAAGGCCCGGACCGAGAAGGGCGCCTTCGAGTCGTTCCACGACTTCCTGCGCAAGATCCCGATCTCGTCGGCGAACAAGCGCACGGTCGAGTCGCTCATCAAGGCCGGTGCCTTCGACGAGTTCGGCGACACCCGACGAGCCCTGGTGGAGATCCACGAGGGCGCGGTCGAGGGTGCGGTCAAGGTCAAGCGCGACGAGGCCCACGGCAACGTCGGGTTCGACTTCGACTCGCTCTTCGCCGAGGCAGCCGAAGACGCCCCGAGCGCCGCGGTGTCGCAGGTGCCGGACCGTCCGGAGTGGTCCAAGCGCGACAAGCTCGCGTTCGAGCGGGACATGCTCGGGCTCTACGTGTCCGACCACCCGCTCGCCGGGCTCGAGATCGAGCTCGCGAAGCACCAGTCGATCACCATCGCCGACCTGCTGACCGCCGACGACTCGATCGAGGGCGAGACGGTCACCGTCGCCGGCCTGCTGACGAGCGTGCAGCACCGGGTGGCGAAGACGAGCGGCAACCCGTACGGCATCGTCGACATCGAGGACTTCGGCGGCCAGATCGGCGTGATGTTCCTGGGCAAGACGTACCAGGAGTTCGGCCCGTCCCTGGTGCCCGACTCGATCGTCGTCCTGCGCGGCCGCGTCAACGTCCGCGACGACGGCAAGGCCCTGCACGCGGTGAGCATGTTCCAGCCGAACGTCGGTGACGCGATGGGCTCCGGCCCGCTCACCCTGTCGCTGCCGGAACGCCAGGCCACGACGACCACGGTGACGGAACTCGCCGCCGTGCTCGGTCGCCACCAGGGTGACACCGAGGTCCGGCTGAAGCTGCTCAAGGACGACGTCGCGCGCACCTTCGAGCTGCCGTTCCCGGTGAACCTGACCCCCGACCTGTTCGGCGAGCTGAAGAGCCTGCTCGGACCCCGCTGCCTGGTGTAGGAGCGTCGACCATGGCCGGTCACCGGATCTTCGGGACGCCCGTCGCGGACGTCTACGGGCACTACCTGGCGAAGGTGGAGCGGAAGGGCCACACGAAGGCGGAGCTCGACACCGTCATCGAGTGGTTGACCGGCTTCGACGACCTGGCGCTCGCGCAGCACCTGGCCGACCGGACCACGTTCGAGGACTTCTTCGCCGGCGCGCACCTCAACCCGAACGCCCCGCTCATCACCGGCGTGATCTGCGGGGTGCGGATCGAGGAGCTCGACGACCCGCTCATGCGGCAGATCCGGTACCTCGACAAGCTCGTCGACGAGGTCGCCAAGGGCCGGCCGATGGTGAAGATCCTGCGGACCGCGTGACCGACGGGCAGCCGGCACCGCACGTCCTCCGGGCGTTCGGCGTACACGGCCGGCCGCTCGAGCGCCTCGGCGGCGGGCGCGGACTCACGTGGCGCGCCGGGGACGTCGTCCTCCGCCCGTCCGGTGACCGCCTGGAGGCCCGGTGGCGGTCCGCCACGCTGGCGCGGCTCGACCACACGGCCGGGTTCCGGACGCCGCGCCCGGTCGCCGCCGCGTCCGGGGACTGGGTCGTGGACGCCCGCGCCGCCGCGGCTGCCGGCGACGGCGACGGCGACGGCGCTGGCGCCGGCACCGGCGTCCGCACCGGCGACGACGGTTGGGAGGCCTGGTGGTGGGTCGACGGTCGGACCGACCCGACTCGCGTGGACGACGTGATCGCCGCGGGCGCAGCGTTCCACCGGGCGATCGCCCATCTGCCACGCCCGGACTTCCTCGACCACCGCGACGAGCCCTGGAGCCGGGCGGACCGCATGGCCTGGGGCGGAGCAGCCCTTCCCGACGACCCGACGCTGGACCGCCTGGCCGCGACGTTCCGGCCGGTGACGTCCCCGTCGCAGCTCGTCCACGGTGACCTGCTCGGCAACGTGCTCTTCACGCCGGGGGAGCCGCCCACGGTGTTCGACTGGGCACCGTACTGGCGCCCGGCGGGCCTCGGCGCCGCGATCGCCGCGGTCGACGCCGCGTGCTGGCACCGGGTCGCCGTCGGTCGGCTCGGCGTGCTCGGCACCGGCATCCCCGAGTGGCCGCAGCTGCTCGTCCGAGCGCTGGCGTTCCGGATCGCCACGCTGCACCTGCTCGACGCGTGGGACGCCGACCAGACGGTCCGCCACCGGCCCGTGGTCGACGCCGTCGTGCAGCACGCCGCCGGTACGCTGGAGGCCTCATGATGCAGCGAATCGACCTCCGCGGCGGCCTCCCCGCCCGTGCCGAACTCCTCCGACTCATGCCCCGCGCCGCGGGTGACGTGTCGCACGCGGTCGACGCCGCGCGCGAGTTGATCGAGGACGTCCGGCACCGTGGGGCCGCGGCCCTGCACGACCAGGCCGAGCGCTTCGACGGCGGGGCCCCTGCGAACGTCCGGGTCCCCGCTGCCGAGATCACCGCCGCCGTGGCGGGGCTCACCCCCGAGGTCCGAGCAGCCCTCGACGAGGCCGTCCGCCGGGTCCGGGCCGCGAGTGCCGCGCAGATCCCCGCCCCGTCCGTGACGACCCTGGCCGACGGCGCCGAGGTCCACCAGCGCTGGCAGCCGATGCGCCGCGTGGGGCTCTACGTGCCCGGTGGCAAGGCCGTGTATCCCTCCAGCGTCGTGATGAACGTCGTCGCGGCCCAGGTCGCGGGCGTGCCCTCGATCGCCCTCGTGTCGCCGCCGCAGCGCGACCACGGCGGCGCGGTGCACCCGACGATCCTCGCCGCGGCGGGGCTGCTCGGCATCGACGAGGTCTACGCGATGGGCGGTGCCGGAGCCGTCGGCGCGCTGGCGTACGGCGTCGCCGAGATCGACCTCGAGCCGGTCGACCTGGTCACCGGGCCGGGCAACAACTACGTCGCCGCGGCCAAGCGTCTGGTGCGCGGGGTGGTGGGCATCGACTCCGAGGCCGGGGCGACCGAGATCCTCGTGATCGCGGACGACACCGCCGACGCCGGGTTCGTGGCCGCCGACCTCATCAGCCAGGCCGAGCACGACGAGCAGGCCGGCAGCGTGCTGGTGACGACGTCCGCGACGTTCGCCGACGCGGTCGAGGCGGCCATCCCGGAACGCACGGCGGTGCTCGGGACGGCTGCGCGCCTCCAGGCCGCCCTGGACGGACCGCAGTCCGCGATCGTCCTGGTGGACTCCCTGACCGACGCGGCGACCGTGAGCAACGCGTACGGGCCGGAGCACCTCGAGATCCAGACGGTCGACGACGACGCGGTGCTGGCCGACATCGACGCCGCCGGTGCGGTGTTCGTCGGACCGAGCACGCCGGTGAGCCTGGGGGACTACCTGGCGGGCTCGAACCACGTGCTGCCGACCGGCGGCCAGGCCCGCTTCGGGGCCGGGCTGTCGGCGTCGACGTTCCTGCGGCCCCAGCAGATCGTCCGGTACACGCCCGAGGCCCTGGCCGAGGTCGCCCCGCACATCGTCGCGCTGTCCACCGAGGAGCAGCTCCCCGCGCACGGGGCCGCCGTGACGGAGCGCACGAACCGATAGCCTGGGGAACGACATGTTCTGCCCCTTCTGCCGCCACCCGGACTCCCGCGTCGTCGACTCACGGACGAGCGACGACGGAACCTCCATCCGCCGCCGTCGTCAGTGCCCCAACTGCGGTCGACGGTTCTCGACCACCGAGACCGCATCGCTCAACGTCGTGAAGCGCAACGGTGTCACCGAGCCGTTCAGCCGCGACAAGATCGTCTCCGGCGTGCGCAAGGCGTGCCAGGGACGCCCGGTCACCGACGGTGACCTGGCCGTGCTCGCGCAGCGCGTCGAGGAGACCGTCCGGTCCTCCGGATCCAGCCAGATCGACGCGAACGACATCGGCCTCGCGATCCTCGCGCCCCTTCGGGAGCTCGACGAGGTCGCCTACCTGCGGTTCGCGAGCGTCTACCAGGCGTTCGACTCGCTCGAGGACTTCGAGGACGCCATCGGCCAGCTCCGCCGCGACCACCACGGGGCATCCGACACGGCCGCCGGGTCGTCCGCACCGTCCGGCACGCGCGCGTGAGCGGCATCGCCGAACGGATCGTGCGCGGCGGCTACCGCGTCGTGTTCCGCTCCGTGTTCGCGAACATGGACCCGGAGCGCGCCCACCACCTGGCGTTCGCCGTCATCGCGGGGCTGCCCCGCATGCCGTTCCTGAGTGGCGTCGTCGAGCGGTACTGCCGTCCCGCGGCGTCCGACGGCATCACCACGATGGGCATCCACTTCCCGTCGCGCTTCGGCCTGGCCGCCGGGTTCGACAAGGACGCCCGCGGCATCGCCGGTCTCGGCCTGCTCGGTTTCGGCCACGTCGAGGTCGGCACCATCACCGCCAAGCCGCAGCCCGGCAACGAGCGCCCGCGCCTGTTCCGACTGATCGGCGACCGCGCCCTGATCAACCGCATGGGCTTCAACAACCACGGCGCCGCAGCGGCCGCCCGACGCCTCGAGCGCGCCCGCCGCAACCCCGGCCGACCGGTCATCGGCGTGAACATCGGCAAGAGCCGGGTCGTCTCCGTCGAGGACGCCATCGACGACTACCTCGAGTCCACCCGTCGGCTCGCCACGTTCGCGGACTACCTGGCGGTCAACGTCAGCTCGCCGAACACGCCCGGCCTGCGCGGACTGCAGGAACTCGACCAGCTCCGACCGCTGCTGTCCGCGGTGCGTGACGCCGCCGGCCGGACGCCGGTGCTCGTCAAGATCGCACCGGACCTCACCGACGAGCAGATCGACGCGATCGCGGGCCTCGCGGTCGAGCTCGGACTGTCCGGAGTGATCGCCAACAACACGACGATCTCCCGCGAGGGCCTGACGGCCGATCCGTCCGACGTCGAGGCGATGGGTGCCGGGGGCCTCTCCGGTGCGCCGGTCGCCGCCCGCTCGCTCGAAGTGCTGCGTCGCGTCCGGGCCGCGGTGCCCGCCGACTTCTGCGTCATCGCCGTCGGCGGTGTGACCACCGAGCAGGACGTGCAGGACCGCATCGACGCCGGGGCCACGCTCGTGCAGGGCTACACGGCGTTCCTCTACGAGGGACCGACCTGGGCCGCGCGCATCAACCGGCTGCGCCGTCGGCGGCTGCGTCGCGCCGCGCGGTAGACGCGACCACCTGACGGACGGGAGGCCCGTGGCGACACCGCCACGGGCCTCCCGTCCGTCGTGCGGGTGCGCTCACGGCCGCTTCGTGAGCAGGAACGGGGGAGCGGGAACGACGAAGCGCCGCCCGGCAGGCCGGGCGGCGCTTCGTCGTGTGCGTGTGGCTAGAGCGTGGGGTACTGGCCGCGCCGGACCTGGGGCTTCGGCAGCCGCAGGAAACGCAGCTGCCACGCCCGCGTGAGGATGTAGAGGAACGTGCCGCGCTGGAGCTCGCCGAACTTGGCGGTGAGCTTGCGGCGGAGCGACAGCCACAGCACCACGCAGTCGATGATGAACAGCGCCACGAACGCCCACACCAGCAGGAGCGAGTAGGACGCGATCACGGTCTGCGCGGCCGCGAACCCGACGATCAGGAACAGCACGAGCACGGGCATCATGACCTCGCCGACGTTCCAGCGGGCGTCGATCCAGTCGCGGACGAAGCGTCGCTGCTCACCGCGGTCCTTCGCCGGCAGGTAGCGCTCATCGCCGTTGGCCATGCCGACCCGGGCACGCTCGCGCTCCGAGTTGAGACGAGCGCGCGCGGCCTTCTTGTCGACCGGCGTGTTGCCGACGAGGGGGCGGCGGTTCGCTGCCTCTCGCTCGCGGCGGGACGGCGTGGGGCGGCCCTTGCCCTGCTCGAGGAGCTCGGCCTCGGTCGGGTTGACGGTCGTTTTGGTCTTGGGGGCTGCCTTCGCCACGGTGCGTTCCTAACGGCGGTGTGCGTGCGGGATCTCCTCTAGATTACCGGGCATGACCGACAGCGAACAGCACAGCCCCGCGACCGACCCCGCGCTCCTCGACGCCCTGCGCGAACACGTGCAGGGGGCACTGCCCACGACGATCGCCGACCTGTCCGCGCTGGTGCGCCTGCCGTCGGTGTCCTGGTCGGCCTTCGACCCGGCGAACGTGCGCGCGAGTGCCGAGGCCGTCGCGGACCTCGCCCGGTCGACCGGGGTGTTCGGCGCGGACGACGTCCGGATCGTGCGGTCGGCGGTCTCCGGCTCGACGGCCGACGTCGCCGAGGCCGACGCCGAGACCGAGCTCGGCCAGCCCGCGGTGCTCGCGGTGCGCCCGGCGCGGAACGGCAAGCCGACGGTGATGCTCTACGCCCACCACGACGTGCAGCCGCAGGGCGACGAGGCCCTGTGGGAGACGCCGCCGTTCGAGCCGACCCTGCGCGGTGACCGCCTGTACGGCCGCGGCGCCTCGGACGACAAGGCCGGTGTGATGACGCACATCGCGTCGCTCCGCGCGGTGCACGCCCAGTTCGGTGACGACCTCGACCTCGGGATCGTGCTGTTCGTCGAGGGCGAGGAGGAGTTCGGCTCCCGCTCGTTCCGCACGTTCCTGCGCGAGCAGAAGGAGCACCTCGCCGCTGACGTCATCGTCGTGGCGGACAGCGACAACTGGTCGACCGAGGTGCCGTCGATCACGGTCTCCCTGCGCGGCAACGTCACCTTCAAGCTCACCCTGACCACGCTCGAGCACGCCAGCCACAGCGGCATGTTCGGGGGAGCGGCCCCGGACGCGATGATCCCCATGGTGCGGCTGCTCGCCTCGCTGCACGACGCCGACGGTTCGGTCGCCGTCGACGGGCTGAGCTCGTACGAGGCCGACGTGCCGGAGCGCACCGAGGACGAACTCGCCGTCGACGCCGCGCTCGTCCCCGGTGTGCGCCCGATCGGCACCGGCGCCGTGCTGTCCCGCATGTGGTTCCAGCCGTCGATCACGGTGACCGGCATGGACGTGCCGAGCGTCGCGAACGCCTCGAACACCCTGCTGCCCACGGTCTCGGCACGGGTGTCGGTCCGCGTCGCCCCCGGCCAGGACGCCCGGCAGGCGTCCGCAGCCGTCGAGCGCCACCTGCGCGAGCACGTCCCGTTCGGTGCACGGATGGAGATCACCGAGCCGGACAGCGGCGACGGGTTCCTCGTCGACACCGCTGGCTGGGCCGTCCAGGAGGCCCGCACGGCGATGCGCGAGGGGTGGGGCGCCGAGGCGGTCGAGCAGGGGATCGGCGGGTCGATCCCGTTCGTGTCGGACCTGGCGGCGGAGTTCCCGGACGCGCAGATCCTGGTCACCGGCGTCGAGGACCCGGACACCCGCGCGCACAGCCCGAACGAGTCGCAGCACCTCGGTGTCCTGCACCGTGCCATCGCGTCGGAGACGATCCTGCTCGCCAGGCTCGCGACGCGCAGCTGAGGGTGCCTACAATCGAGGCCAGGCGCGGTGACCAGCACCGCCCGGAGGGAGACGCGCGATGAGCGACACCATCACCGAAGCACCGGCGACCGAAACGCAGTCGCACGGCGTCCTCCTGAGCGACGCCGCTGCCGGCAAGGTGGCGAGCCTGCTCGAACAAGAGGGCCGCGACGACCTGCGCCTGCGCCTCGCCGTCCAGCCCGGTGGCTGCTCGGGCCTGATCTACCAGCTCTACTTCGACGAGCGCCTGCTCGATGGTGACGTCACCGCCGAGTTCGACGGGGTCGAGGTCGTCGTCGACAAGATGAGCGTCCCGTACCTCGACGGTGCGACGATCGACTTCGAGGACACGATCCAGAAGCAGGGCTTCACGATCGACAACCCGAACGCGCAGGGCAGCTGCGCCTGTGGTGACAGCTTCCACTGATCGCCAGCGATCCGACACGCGAGCGGGAAGCGACCGGAACGGTCGCTCCCCGCTCGCGTTCGTGTGGCCGGACGTGGCGCGCCGGGGCGCGGCGTGACCGGGCGAAATGAAGCCCACCGACGTGCGGATCGAGGCCAGAACCGTGTCGTGTGTGCGCGAGCGGTACCGAGCTGCGAGTAAGCTAGGAGTGTTCCAATCAAGCTGGGAGCCAGCCATGCGCCGCCTTCGTGCGGCTCGCCGTCGGACTCGACGGGCTGACCTCCTGAAGCTCACGTCTTTTGCGAGAGGTAACAGTGCGTTCGAATCGCCGTATACGTTGGGCGGCCGTCCCGGTGGCCGTCGGTCTGGTCATCGCACTGGCTGGCTGCACGCAGCAGCAGATGAACGGATGGCTCCCCGGCACGGAGGAGACGAAGAACGTCACCAACCACACGAGCCGCATCGTCGGCCTGTGGACCACCAGCTGGGTCGTTCTCCTCGCCGTCGGTCTCATCGTGTGGGGCCTGATCATCTGGGCAGCGATCGTCTACCGCCGCCGGAAGGGCCAGACCGGCCTGCCCGTGCAGATGCGGTACAACATGCCGCTCGAGATCTTCTACACGATCGTGCCGCTGATCCTGGTGCTGGGCTTCTTCGCCTTCACCGCGAAGGACCAGGCCGCGATCGAGAAGCCCTTCGCCGACCCCGACGCCACCGTGCACGTGTACGGCAAGCGCTGGGCGTGGGACTTCAACTACATCAACAAGGACAACCCCGAAGAGAGCGTCTACTACCAGGGCATCCAGGCCCAGGAAGAAGAGAACGCCAACGGGGCGATCGACGAGTCGCAGCTGCCGACCCTCTACCTGCCCAAGGGCAAGAAGGTCGCGATCGAGCTCTCCTCGCGCGACGTCGACCACTCCTTCTGGGTCATCGACTTCCTCTACAAGAAGGACATGCTCCCGGGCAAGACCAACTGGGAGTACTTCATCCCGGAGAAGCTCGGCACGTACCAGGGCAAGTGCGCGGAGCTCTGCGGTGAGTACCACTCGCTGATGCTCTTCCAGGTGAAGGTCGTCACGCCGGCGCAGTACCAGGACTACCTCGACACCCTGAAGGACCAGGGCAAGGTCGGTCTGCTCGGTGACGAGTACAACACCAACACCAACGAACCGAACAACAAGGCGCCGGTCGAGGCGTCCAGCGAGAACAAGTAGGGGCTCGTCAGATGACAACGTCACTCGTCGGCCAACCGACCCAGACCTCGTCGCCGGACTTCCAGGCGTCGAAGGTGGGTCGGAAGGGCAACATCGTCGTTCGGTGGATCACCTCCACCGACCACAAGACCATCGGGTACATGTACCTGATCGCGTCGTTCATCTTCTTCCTGCTCGCAGGTGTGATGGCCCTCGTGATCCGTGCCCAGCTCTTCGAACCCGGCCTGCACGTGGTCGCGACGAAGGAGCAGTACAACCAGCTGTTCACGATGCACGGCACGATCATGCTGCTGATGTTCGCGACGCCGCTGTTCTCGGGCTTCGCGAACGCGATCATGCCGCTCCAGATCGGCGCGCCGGACGTCGCCTTCCCGCGACTCAACGGCTTCGCCTTCTGGCTCTACCTGTTCGGCTCGCTCATCGCGGTCGGCGGCTTCCTCACCCCGCAGGGCGCTGCCTCGTTCGGGTGGTTCGCCTACGCGCCACTGAGTGACACGACGTTCACACCAGGGCTCGGCGGCACACTCTGGGTCTTCGGGCTCGGCATGACCGGCTTCTCGACGATCCTCGGCGCGGTGAACTTCATCACCACGATCATCACGATGCGTGCCCCGGGTCTGACCATGTTCCGCATGTCGATCTTCACGTGGAACACCCTCGTGACGGCGCTCCTCGTCCTGATGGCCTTCCCGGTCCTCGCGACGGCGCTCTTCGGCCTCGGGCTCGACCGAGTGTTCGACGCACAGATCTTCAACCCGGCCAACGGCGGGGCCCTGCTCTGGCAGCACCTGTTCTGGTTCTTCGGGCACCCCGAGGTCTACATCATCGCGCTGCCGTTCTTCGGCATCGTCTCCGAGGTCTTCCCGGTGTTCAGCCGCAAGCCGATCTTCGGGTACAAGACCCTGGTCTACGCGACGATCTCCATCGCGGCCCTCTCGGTCACGGTGTGGGCGCACCACATGTACGTCACCGGTGGCGTCCTGCTCCCGTGGTTCTCGCTCATGACGATGCTCATCGCGGTCCCGACCGGCGTGAAGATCTTCAACTGGGTCGGCACCATGTGGCGCGGTTCGGTCACGTTCGAGACCCCGCTCCTCTGGGCCCTCGGCTTCCTCATCACGTTCACCTTCGGTGGTCTCACCGGCGTGATCCTGGCGTCGCCGCCGCTCGACTTCCACGTGTCCGACTCGTACTTCGTCGTGGCGCACTTCCACTACGTGGTCTTCGGCACCGTCGTGTTCGCGATGTTCTCCGGCTTCTACTTCTGGTGGCCGAAGTGGACGGGCAAGATGCTCAACGAGCGTCTCGGCAAGATCCACTTCTGGCTCCTATTCATCGGGTTCCACACGACGTTCCTCATCCAGCACTGGCTGGGCGTCATCGGCATGCCGCGTCGGTACGCGACCTACCTGCCGAACGACGGCTTCACCTGGATGAACCAGCTGTCGACGATCGGCTCGATGATCCTCGCGATCTCGTTCCTGCCGTTCATCTTCAACGTCTACGTGACCGCCCGGAACGCACCGAAGGTCGCCGTGAACGACCCGTGGGGCTACGGCCGCTCGCTCGAGTGGGCGACCTCCTGCCCGCCGCCGCGCCACAACTTCACGTCGATCCCGCGTATCCGTTCGGAGTCCCCGGCCTTCGACCTGAACCACCCCGAGGCCGGTGTGCCGATCGGTGTGGGTCCCGCGAAGGACGCCCCCGATGCCCCGACCTACGACGCCGCGAAGGGCGAGGTGAAGTAACGCCATGCGCGCGAACACCAACCTGTTCTGGATCCTCTTCGGGTTCTTCATCCTGGCGGACGCCGCCTACACGACGTGGGCGATGATCTACTACGGCGAGCCCGAGTGGGTGGGCACCGTGGCGATCGGCCTGACCGGCCTGATGTCGGCGTTCATCGCCTTCTACCTCGGCAAGGTCATGTCGTCGCAGGGCGGGGTCCTGCCTGAGGACCGTCCCGACGCCAACATCGAGGACGGCGACGCCGAGCTCGGGCACTTCAGCCCGTGGTCCTGGTGGCCCATCCTGCTGGCCGCCGCGGTCGCCGTGTGCTTCCTCGGCGTGGCCGCCGGCCTGTGGATCGTCCCGATCGGGCTCGTCCTGGTGGCGATCACCCTGGTCGGCTGGGTCTACGAGTACTACCGCGGCAACTTCGGGCACTGACCCGGCGCTGCAGCGCACCTGACACTTCGGGCGGCACCAGAACGGTGCCGCCCGAAGTGCGTCCAGGAGACGAACTCCGGTCCCGATCCGGAACAAACGGGCCCGCCCGCGACTTGACTGGAGCGGACCTCCCACCACAGCGAAAGGAGTCACCTCAGGTGACCGACAAGCGCACCCTCATCATCTTCGGCGCAACGGGCGACCTCGCCTCCCGCCTGCTCCTGCCGGGCCTCGGCACGTTCCTGCAGAGCGGCCGTGCCGTCCCCGTGCAGCTGATCGGCACGGGCCGCAGCGAGCGCAGCCCCGAGAAGTGGAAGGACATCGTCACGCAGTCCTTCGCGTCGCAGGACGTCAAGGGGCCGGAGGTCGACGCGACCATCGAGTCGACGCAGTTCATCCAGGGCGACCCCACCGACCCGAAGCACCTCGAGGCGCTCCTGGCCGCGGCCGACTCCGAGCCGATCCTGTACTTCGCCCTCCCGCCGCAGATCGCCTCCGACATCTGCGAGGCGCTCGAGCACGTCGAGCTCCCCGCGGGCACGACCCTTGCCTTCGAGAAGCCCTTCGGCACCGACGTCGCCAGCGCCCAGGCCCTCAACGAGACGGTGCTCAAGCTCGTCCCCGAGGACCGCGTGCACCGCACCGACCACTTCCTCGGCCGCACCACGGTGCTGAACATCATCGGTCTGCGCTTCGCGAACCGCCTGTTCGAGCCCATCTGGAACGCCGAGAACATCGAGAAGGTCGACATCTTCTACGACGAGACCCTCGGTCTCGAGAACCGCGCCCAGTACTACGACGAGGCCGGCGCGATGGTCGACATGATCCAGTCGCACCTGCTGCAGATCCTCGGTCTGGTGACGATGGACGCCCCGGCCGCGATCGACGCGGTCGAGTTCCGCTCGTCGCTCGCCCGGGTCCTGCGCTCCACCCGCCTCAAGGGCGACGACGCGAAGATCGCCTCGCGCCGCGCGGTCTACACGGCCGGCACGATCGACGGCAAGGAACTGCCGTCGTACCAGGAAGAGGACGGCGTCGATCCGTCGCGCCAGACGGAGACCCTCGCCGAGATCTCGGTCGAGGTCGACACCGCCCGCTGGGCCGGCGTCCCCTTCACGCTGCGCTCCGGCAAGGCCCTCGGCGCCAGCCGCAAGGAGGTGCTGATCACCTTCAAGCCGGTCACGCGCCTGCCCTCCGGTCTGAGTGGTCGCCCGAAGACCGACACGCTGCGCATCGTCCTGAACCCGGACGAGATCGAGCTGTCGGTGTCGGCCAACGGCGGTGGCAACCCGTTCGAGATGGGACAGGTCACCCTGTCGTCGTCGTTCAGCGACGGCGAGCTCACCCCGTACGGCGAGGTCCTGAACGGCATCTTCCACGACGACCCGCTGCTCTCCATCCGCGGTGACGTGGCCGAGCGCTGCTGGGAGATCGTGGAGCCGGTCGTCGCCGCCTGGAAGGCCGACGAGGTCCCGCTCGAGGAGTACCGCGCCGGTTCGCGCGGCCCGGCGGACTGGGAGTCGTCGTCCTGACGGATGCGCTGACGACGTCCTGAACGGACGCCCTGACGGACGGGAGGCCCGGTGCCAGCTGGCACCGGGCCTCCCGTCCGTCCTGGGGTCACCACCAGGGCACCGCAAGACGCCGTCGTGTCTTCGAGACGCCGCCGGATCCTGCGGCGTCTCGGCGGCTTCGAGGTGTCGCGCGAAGACGACGGCGTCTCCCGGGGGCTGAGCCGGACGTCAGGCGGGGGAGCCGGCGCGCTCACCCTCGCCGGTCCACGACCGCGTGCCGCCGTCGTGGACGGGCAACCGCGTGCGGTGCCCGACGGTCGCGCCACGTGCGCGCTCGATGGCGTCCGCTGCCGACACGAGCGTCAGGTGCGACAGCACCTGCGGGGTGTTGCCGATGTGGTGTCGGGTGGCGACGTCGATCTCCTCGGAGAGCATGCCGACGTCGTTGGCGTACCCGACGAGCACGTCCATCAGGCGCTCGGCGTCCTCGACCCGTCCCGAAGCGGCGTACTGCTCCACCAGCCAGAACGAGCACGCCAGGAACGGGTGCTCGGCACCGGACAGCCCGTCGAAACCGGCCGTGGTGCGGTAGCGGAGCACGAGGCCGTCGTCCCCGACGCGCAGGTCCTCCTCGATGGCGCGGACGGTGCCCGTCATCCGGGGGTCGTCGGCGCGGCAGAACCCGACCTGCGGCAGGACGAGCAGGCTCGCGTCGACCTCGTCGGTGTCGTAGTGCTGGCGGAACGAACCGCGATCGGCGTTCCAGCCGTGCTCCTCGATCTCGGCGCGGACGGTGTCGCGCAGGGTGCGCCAGCGGTCGACGGGGCCCTCGAGGCCGAACTCCTCGACCGCGGCGACCCCGCGGTCGAACGCAGCCCAGATCATCACCCGCGAGTGGGTGAAGCTGCGCCGCGGGCCGCGCATCTCCCAGATGCCGTTGTCCGGCTCCTGCCAGTGCTCCTCGACGTAGCCGAGTAGCGCCCGTTGCAGCGCCCAGGAGTCGGCGTTCTCCTCGACCCCGAGCTCGCGCGCGTCGTGCAGTGCCGCGAGCACCTCGCCGAAGACGTCGCCCTGGTACTGCGTGGAGGCGCCGTTGCCGACGCGCACGGGAGTCGACCCGAGGTACCCCGGCAGTTCGGGCAGCTCCCGTTCGGGCAGCTCGCGTTCGCCGGCGATGCCGTACATGATCTGCACGTCGGCGGGGTCGCCCGCGATCGCGCGCAGCAGCCAGCCGCGCCAGTGCGTGGCCTCGTCGCGGTAGCCGTGGGCGATGAGCGACGCGAGCGCGAGGGAGGCGTCGCGGAGCCACACGTAGCGGTAGTCCCAGTTGCGTTCGCCGCCGGGGTCCTCCGGCAGGCCCGTGGTCGCGGCGGCGACGACGCCACCGGTCTCGCCGTGGGTCATCGCGCGGAGGAACACCAGCGACCGACGTGCGGCGTCGGCGTACCGACCGGTGGTCTGCGCCGGTGCGGTCCACGCTGTCCACCACGAGATGGTGTGGGCGAGGGCCGCGTCGACGTCGAGCGGCTCCGGCGGCTCGCGGTGCGACGGGTACCAGGTGAGCACTGTGTCGAGCACGTCGCCGTCGTGGATCGTCGTGACGGCGGTGTGCCGGTGGTCGTCGGCGCGGAACCGCGGCCCCCGGACGATCACCGAGCCGGGACCCGCGGTCGCGAGCAGCGCCGGTTCGTCGTCGTCCCCGATCTGCCGGATCCACGGCAGGGCGCGCGAGTAGTCAAACCGGATCCGGAGCGTCTGCCGGAGTTCGACGGTGCCGCGGAGCCCACGCACCCGGCGGACGATCGAGGGGCGGTGGGCCCCGACGGGCATGAACTCGGTGACCTCGACCACGCCGTCACGGGTGGTCCACACGGTCGAGAGCACCAGGGTGTCACCGTGGTACCGCCACTCGGCGGTGGCGTCGTCGTCGACGGGTCGCAGGGTCCAGTGCCCGTGGTCCTCGGTGCCGAGCAGCGAGGCGAAGGTGGACGAGCTGTCGAAGCGCGGCAGGCACGCCCAGTCGATGGTCCCGTCGCGGCCGACCAGGGCAGCGGTGCCGGTGTCGCCGATCAGGGCGTGGTCCTCGATGCGGTTCGGCGGTGTGTTCGGTGTGGCTGTGCTCGGTGCGGCTGGGTGTGGTGCGGCTTCGGGCGGTGCGGCCGGCTCGGTGCTCATGGACCGATCGAACACCCGATGCCCGAGCGCCGCGGTCGGCCACGGGGGCTCCGGGCCGAGATCGTGATGAAGGGTCGCTCAGGCCGGGTCGGAACCGTCGGACTCGATGATGCCGACCCGCGCGAGCTCGCTCCACAGGCCGGCGCCGTCCGGTGCGTACACCCAGGGCGCCGACGAGTCACGGGAGCGTTCCTGCGCCCGCGAGCGACCACCGGCCAGGACCGCTTCGCTCGTGGACAGCTGCCGGATGGCGACGCCCGCGACGTTGTCCGGGTGTTCCCGCGAGAAGTCCCCGTAGAGGCTCTCGTCGTGCTGTCCGTCGTCGCCGACCAGGAGCCAGCGGATGTCCGGGAAGTCCTTGGCGAGCCGCCGCAGGTTCTCCTGCTTGTGCAGCTGGCCGCTGCGGAAGAACCGGTCGTGGGTGGGACCCCAGTCGGTGAGCAGGAGTGTGCCGGACGGGTACATGTTGCGGGACAGGAAGCGCTGCAGCGTCGGGGCCACGTTCCATGCTCCGGTCGACAGGTAGACCGTCGGGGAGCCGGGGTGCTGCGCGAGGATCCGCTCGTACAGCACGGACATGCCCGGCACCGGGCGGCGGGCGTGCTCGGTCAGCACGAACGAGTTCCAGGCGGCGAGCATGGGGCGGGGGAGCGAGGTCACCATGACCGTGTCGTCGATGTCGGACAGCAGCCCGAAGCGGGTGTCCGGATGCACGACGAACACGTCGGCCTCGACGTCGCGCCCGCCGCCTGCCGACAGCCGCACCGTGCGCCAGCCGGGCTCGAGGTCGATCGGGACGATGGTGTCGACGACGCCGCCACGGTCGGTCTTCACCACGTGGGAGACACCGCCGGCGGTGACGGTGACCTCGGCGTGGTCGACGGCCACGCTCGTGAAGCTCTTCCAGCCGCGGACCCCCGCGTAGGAGACGTCGGAGGCGAGACCGCGGCGCGTCAGCAGCACACGGCACAGGATGCGCACCCAACCGGGCGCGCCGTAGCCGGTGTACGGGACCACCGTCGGCACCAGTCCGCGACGGCGTGCACGGTGCTCGCGGAACTCCTGGACGGCGTCCTCGATGCGGGCCGCGCGGTGCAGGAGCGGCTCGGCCAACGACGGCTCGTGGGACGTCGGGTCGGGCATGGCGCCATCATCCCATGTACGGCTGACGAAACCGCGCGCTGGGCGGAACTGGTGAGTCGCAGCCATGTTCCAGGCGCGTTCTGCGAAAGTTGTCCCCGTCACACCAACCAACCGCGCTGGAGCGCAAGAGGAGAACACGTGCTCGTCACCGAGGTAACGAACGCTCTGCCGGGGGGATCATCACTGCTCAGGAACGAGCCGGTCCAAGCCCGCAGTTCGGCGCGCCTCGCCGGCCTCCTCGACGCCGCAGCCGCGGTGATCGATGAGATCGGGTTCGAACGGCTCACGACCGCCATGGTCGCCGAGCGCGCGGGGGCGTCGATCGGCACCGTCTACCGGTACTTCCCGGACCGCATCGCCGTGGTCGAGGCACTCGCGATCCGCTGCACCCAGCGGCTCGCCTCCCGCTTCGTCGAGGCCCTCGACGCCAGCGGCGCCGAGACCTGGCAGGACGCGAACGACGCGCTCATCGACATGACCGCCGAGATGTACCGCACCGAGCCCGGCTTCCGGGCCATCCGCTTCGGTGACCCGGCGGACACCGGTACCGGTGACGCCGAGGACCGCATGGGCGCACTCGGAGCGACCGTGGGCCAGATCATGCGCGACCGCTTCGGCCTGCCGGACGACGAGCACATCACCCGCGCCTGGGTCGTCCTCGCCGAGTCCGGTCACGCGGTGCTGGCGCGCGCGCACCGCGACCGCGAGCACCCCGACACGGAGCTGATCGAGGAGTACCGCCGGATGAACCGTGCGCACCTGGAATCGGTGATCGCCGCGTCCTGACCACCCACTCAGCCGGCGCGACACGCCGGTGACCGAACCGATCCGCCCGCGCCTCCGAACACCGAGGCGCGGGCGTCGTCGTCCCCGCCGATCCCGTCGTGCCCGTCGGCATCCCCACCGACCTGTGCACCGCCGCAGGACGGTCACGGAACGTCACAGCGAACCGATGTCGGCACCTCCGGGTACTCTCATCCGGAGTCGGGCTACCTCCGAACAGAAGGGCACCCCATGATCGAGTTCCGCTCGGTGCGCAAGACCTACCCGGACGGCACGACTGCGGTCGAGCGCTTCGATCTGGTCATCCCGTCCCGGACCACCACCGTCTTCGTCGGATCCAGCGGCTGTGGCAAGACCACGCTGCTCCGCATGATCAACCGCATGGTCGACCCCACCTCCGGCACCGTCGAGATCGACGGCTCGGACGTCGCCGGGATCAACCCCGTCGAGCTCCGTCGCCACATCGGGTACGTCATGCAGAACTCCGGACTGCTGCCGCACCGCAAGGTCGTCGACAACATCGCGACCGTCCCGCTGCTGACCGGCGTCTCCAAGGCCGACGCACGCAAGCGCGCCCTCGAGCTCATGGACACCGTCGGACTCGACCGTGCATTCGCCGACCGCTACCCGTCACAGCTGTCCGGCGGCCAGCAGCAGCGCGTCGGTGTGGCCCGCGGGCTGGCCGTCGACCCGAACATCCTGCTCATGGACGAGCCGTTCGGTGCGGTGGACCCCCTGGTGCGCAACGACCTGCAGGACGAGCTCATCCGCCTGCAGCGCGAACTCGGCAAGACCGTCGTGTTCGTGACGCACGACATCGACGAGGCGTTCAAGCTCGGCGACCAGGTCGTCATCCTCAAGAAGGGCGGGGAGATCGCCCAGCAGGGGACGCCGGCCGAGATCCTCGCCGCACCCGCCGACGACTTCGTCGCCACGTTCATCGGCGCCGGCCGCGGGCGCCGCGCGCTCCGCGTCGAGCAGACCCCGACCGGTCCGATCGTCGTCGACGGTGAAGGCCGCGCGGCCGGCGTGCTGACGGGCCCCGTCGGGGTCGTCGACGCCGCCGAGGCCGTGCCGCAGTCCGACGCCCGAGCAGCAGAGGCCGGAGCGTCGCACGACGCACCGGGTGCTCCGGCGCAGGGTGGGGGCACCCGGTGAAGTGGGTGCTGGCGAACCTCGACACGATCTGGGACAACACGCTCTCCCACCTCGCGATCGCGATCCCGCCGATCATCGTCGCGTTCCTGCTGTCGATCCCGATCGGGTGGCTGGTGGTCCGGCTGCAGCGCCCCGGTGGGTCGCGTTTCGCATCGGGTGTGGGCAGCAGCATCGTGACCCTCGCCGGTCTGCTCTACGCCATCCCGTCGCTCGCCCTGTTCGTCGCGCTGCCGAGCATCATCGGCACCGGCCTGCAGAGCCCGATCAACGTCGTCATCGGTCTGACGCTGTACGGCCTCGCACTGATGGTCCGGTCCACGGTCGACGGGCTGACCTCGGTCGACTCCGAGACCAAGTCCGCCTCGACCGCCATGGGCTACTCACCGGCGCAGCGGTTCTTCCGGGTGGAGCTCCCGCTCGCCGGTCCGGTCCTGCTGGCCGGCCTCCGGGTGGTCTCGGTCTCCACGATCTCGCTCACCACGGTCGGCGCGGTCCTCGGCATCCCGAGCCTCGGCCTGCTGTTCACCGACGGCCTGGGGCGCGGGATCTACGAGGAGATCCTCTCCGGTATCGTGATGGTGCTCGTGCTCGCCTTCGCCCTCGACGGCCTCCTCGTGCTGCTCGGGCGCCTGGTCATGCCGTGGACCCGGACGAACGCGGTGTCACGACGACAGGCCCGCCGGGTCCTGCAAGCAGCGGAGGTCTCCTCGTGATCATCGGACAGGCCTTCGCGTGGGTGTTCGACCCCACGAACTACGGCGGCTACAACGGCATCCCCCAGCGCCTCTGGGAACACGTCTGGATCACCCTGCTCGCGGTGCTCATCGCCGCCGTCATCGCCGTGCCGGTCGGGTACGCGATCGGCCACACGCGCCGTGCTCGTGGCTTCTCGATCGCCGTGTCCGGCGGAGTGCGGGCGCTCCCGACGCTCGGCGTGCTCTCGCTGTTCGGGCTGCTGCTCGGCATCGGGCTGCAGGCTCCCTTGCTCGCCCTCGTCATCCTGGCGATCCCGTCGGTGCTCGCCGGTGCGTACTCCGGCATCGAGTCCGTCGACCCGGGGGTCGTCGACGCCGCGAAGGCCCAGGGCATGACCGGTTGGCAGATCCTGTGGAAGGTGGAGATCCCGCTCGGACTCCCGCTCCTGATCGGTGGCATCCGTGCCGCGGTGCTGCAGGTCGTCGCGACGGCCACGCTCGCCGCGTACGTCGGGGCCGGTGGCCTCGGCGGGTACTTCTTCCTCGGCCTGAAGACCCAGGACTACGCCGAGATGCTCGGCGCCTCCATCCTCGTGATCGCCCTCGCGATCGCGTTCGAGATCGTGTTCGCCGTGCTGCAGCGGGCGGCGGTGCCGAAGGGCACCGCGGACCCGTCGGCCCGACAGCGTCAGGGGTCGCGTGAGCGAGCCCGCAATCCACTCCCGGAAGGAAATCCCTCGTGATCACAGCACCCAAGATCCGCGCCGGTGTCGCCGCCGCGATGGCGGTGGGCGTCGTCGCCGCCCTCGCCGGCTGCGCGTCGAGCGACCCGCTCGACAGCGGCTCCAGCGACTCGTCCGACTCGAAGACCATCGTCGTCGGCTCGCAGCAGTACTACTCGAACGAGATCATCGCCGAGCTCTACGCCCAGGTCCTCGAGAAGGACGGCTTCGACGTCAAGCGCAACTTCAACATCGGGCAGCGTGAGGTCTACATCCCGCAGCTCGAGAAGGGCGCCATCGACGTCATGCCCGAGTACAGCGGCAACCTGCTGCAGTACTTCGACAAGAACTCGGACGCGAAGACCGCCGACCAGATCGACGACGGGCTCGACAAGGCCCTGCCGAAGGGCCTCCGGGTCCTCGACGAGGCCGACGCGACCGACCAGGACAGCTACACCGTCACGAAGAAGTTCTCCGAGGACAACGACGTCACGAGCCTGGCCGACCTGAAGAACGTTGACGAGAAGCTCACCGTGGGCGCCAACTCCGAGAACCAGACGCGGCCATACGGCCCGAAGGGGCTCAAGTCGGTCTACGGCGTCGACGTCGACTTCAAGGCGATCGAGGACGGCGGTGGCGCCCTGACGGTCAAGGCGCTCAAGGACGACACCGTCCAGCTGGCCGACATCTACACGGCCGACCCGAGCATCAAGGCGAACGGCTTCGTCACGCTGAAGGACCCGGAGAACCTGATCCTGCCGCAGAACGTCGTGCCGGTCGTCTCGAAGAAGGTCAACGAGAAGGCTGCGGACGCGATCGACTCGGTCAACGAGAAGCTCACGACCGAGGCCCTGATCGAGCTCAACACCAAGAGCACGGCCGACAAGGAGAAGGCGTCCACCATCGCCGAGGACTGGCTGAAGGCCGAGGGCCTGCTGTAGCCACAGCTCCACGAAAGAAAAGCGACAGGCGTCGGGTATCTACCCGGCGCCTGTCGTCGTTCGCGCACGGGGCAGCGCGAACATCCGTGCCGCACGGTTGTGCCGTGCAGGGGCTGTGCACGTTTGTGCACGGGGAGGTTCTACAAGTTGTCGAACCGGGGTGCGTCGCGATAGCGTTGGGGTGTCCCAAGGGCTGTGACACCTGATGTATCCGTTCCACAGGAAGCAACTGACGTGCACGAACAGCGCGCGGCCACCCGTCTCGGAATCGCCGCATGAACGACCTCCTCGATCCGCTCCTCCTGTCGCGGTGGCAGTTCGGTCTGACGACCATCTACCACTTCCTCTTCGTCCCGCTGACGATCGGCATGGCAGCCGTGGTGGCCGTGTTCCAGACCGCCTGGTACCGGACCGGCCGCGCGCACTACCTGCAGCTGACGCGGTTCTTCGGGCGGATCTTCCTGATCAACTTCGCGATGGGTGTCGTGACGGGCATCGTGCAGGAGTTCCAGTTCGGCATGAACTGGTCGAACTACTCGCGCTTCGTCGGTGACGTCTTCGGCGCACCGCTCGCACTCGAGGGGATCCTGGCGTTCTTCTTCGAGGCGGCGTTCATCGGCATCTGGATCTTCGGCTGGGACCGCCTGCCCAAGGGGCTGCACCTGGCGAGCATCTGGTGCGTCAGCGCCGGCACGATCATGTCGGCGTACTTCATCATCGCCGCGAACGCGTTCATGCAGCACCCGGTCGGCTTCGCGATGAACGAGGCCAAGGGCCGTGCGGAACTCACCGACATCTGGGCGGTGCTCGGCAACAAGGTCGCCCTGGCCGCGTTCCCGCACACGCTCTTCGCCTGCTTCATGGTCGCCGCGGCGGTCATCATCTCGGTCGCGGCCTACCACCTGGCGCGCAACCAGAACCTCGAGACGATGATGCCGGCGCTCAAGTTCGGCATGTGGACCATGCTCGCGGCCGGCGCGCTGACCGTCCTGACCGGCGACCAGCTCGGACTGACGATGGTCGACACGCAGCCGATGAAGATGGCGGCGGCCGAGGCGCTGTACAACACCGCGACCGGCAAGGACGCCTCGTTCTCGATCTTCACGCTCGGCACCCCCGACGGCGTGCACGAGCTGTTCTCGATCCGGGTGCCGTACCTGCTGTCGTTCCTGTCGACGCACACGTTCAACGGCACGGTCGAGGGCATCAACGACCTGCAGGCGCAGTACACCCAGGTGTACGGTCCCGGCGACTACAAGCCGATCATCTGGGTCACCTACTGGTCGTTCCGCTGGATGATCGCCCTCGGCGTCGGCGCGGTCATGGTCTCGCTGGTCGGCCTGTGGCTGACCCGCAAGGGTCGGTTCCCGACGCAGCGCTGGGTGTGGCGCATCGCCACCTGGACGGTGCCGCTGCCGATGGCCGCGATGATCGTCGGCTGGGTCTTCACCGAGATGGGTCGCCAGCCGTGGCTCGTGTTCGGGCTGCTCCAGACGAAGGACGGTGTGTCGCCGAACGTGACCGGGCTCGAGGTCCTCATCTCGCTGCTGGTCTTCACCCTGATCTACGGCTCGCTGGCCGTCGTCGAGTTCAAGCTCATCAAGAAGGTCGCGCAAGAGGGGCCCGCCGACCCGGCCGAGGTCGACGAGGAGACCGGCGAGGTCAAGCACGAAGTGACGGTCTACTAGAAATGGACGCTGCCTGATGGATCTCCCCGTTCTCTGGTTCGCGATCGTCGGCGTCTTCTTCGTCGGCTACTTCGTCCTCGACGGATTCGACTTCGGTGTCGGCATGTCCCTGCCGTTCCTCGGCAAGGACGACACCGACCGTCGGGTCCTGATCAACACCATCGGCCCGGTCTGGGACCTCAACGAGACCTGGGTCATCGTCGCCGGGGCGTGCCTGTTCGCGGCGTTCCCGGAGTGGTACGCCACGATGTTCTCCGGCTTCTACCTGGCGCTGCTGCTCATCCTCGCTGCACTCATCGTCCGGGGGGTGTCGTTCGAGTACCGGCACCAGAACAAGCACCTCGAGTGGAAGCGCCGCTTCGACCTGATGATCATCGTCGGCAGCGCCGTGCCGTCGTTCCTGTGGGGCGTCGCGTTCGGCAACGTCGTCCGTGGCATCCCGATGGACGCCGGGCACAACTACACCGGCACGATCTTCGACCTGCTCAACCCGTTCGCGCTGCTGACCGGTGCCGCGACGCTGCTGGTGTTCTTCACCCACGGGGTCGTCTTCGTGGCGCTGAAGACCGAGGGCGACATCCGCGTCCGCGCCAAGCGCCTGGCGACCCGGGCCGGCATCGTCACGATCGTCGTCGGCGCCGCGTTCCTGGTGTCGATGGCCTTCGTCCGGGCCACCCCGGCCTCGCTGGTGCTCTCCGTGGTCGCCGCCCTGGCCCTGGTGCTCGCCGTGCTCTGCAACGCCTGGGGCAAGGAGGGGCGCGCCTTCACGCTGATGGCGGTCACCATCGCCGCGATCGTGCTCGCGATGTTCACGGCGATCTTCCCCGACGTCATGCCGGCCTCGAACGACGTCGCGAACAGCCTGAACGTGTACAACGCCTCGTCCGGGTCGTACACGCTGACCGTGATGAGCTGGGTCGCGCTGATCTTCGTGCCCCTGGTCTTCGCGTACCAGGCCTGGACCTACTGGGTGTTCCGCAAGCGCGTCTCCCGCGCCCACGTCACCGCGGCCGCGCACTAGGCGGACGACGATGAAGCCCCTCGACCCCCGACTCCTGCGGTTGTCCCGGACGGCGCGCGGCTTCATCGTCGCCGCCGCCGGCACCGGTGTCCTCCGCACGCTCGCGACCATCGCGATCGCGTGGGGGATCGCGGCGGCCGTCACCCTCGGGGTCGACGCCGTCGGCGGCGGCACGGTCCCGGCGGCGTTCGGGCAGGCGCTCGCGCTGCTCGGCGGGGCGTTCGTCCTGCGTGCGGTGGCCGCGTGGGCGACCGACGACCTGGCGGCACGCGCTGCTGCGAAGGTGAAGAGCGAGATGCGCACGACGGTGCTCGCCCGCGCCGCCGAGCGCGGTCCGTCGTGGCTCGCGGGCCTGTCGAGCGCCGGCTTCGCCACCACGCTCGGTCCCGGGCTCGACGCACTCGACGCCTACTTCGGCCGGTACCTGCCGCAGCTCGCGCTCACCGCGATCGCGACGCCGATGCTCCTGGTCGCGATCGGCCTGGGCGACCTGACGAGCGGGCTGATCATCCTCCTCGCCCTGCCGGTGATCCCGGTCTTCATGATCCTGATCGGCCTGGCGACGCAGTCGTTGCAGCGGAAGCAGTCGGACGCCCTCGCGAAGCTCGGTGGCGCCTTCACCGAAGCCGTCGAGGGGCTCGCCACGCTCAAGGTCTTCGGCCGAGCGCGCCGCCAGGTCGGTCGCATCGGGGCGGTCACCGACGAGTACCGCCGCGGCACGATCGGCGTGCTCCGGCTGTCGTTCGTGAGCGGCTTCGCGCTCGAGCTCGCCGCGAGCCTGTCCGTCGCACTGGTCGCCGTCTCGATCGGCATCCGCCTGGTCGACGGCTCGCTCGGCCTCGGCGCCGCGATGTTCGTGCTCGTCCTGGCGCCGGAGGCCTTCGCACCCATCCGCCAGGTCGGCGCCGACTTCCACGCCGCCCAGGACGGCGTCGAGGCCTCGGCCGCGGTGCTCGACGTGCTGGCCGACGACGAGACCGCATCGTCGTCCGCGACCGCCAGCAGCGGAACCGACACGGACACCGCAGCACCCACCACCGCGGTGGACGTCCGGGGGCTGGACGTCCGCGGGCTCACCGTCCGCCGATCCGACGTCGTGATCGGACCGTTCGACCTGCACGCCGAGCCCGGCACCCTCGTCGTGCTCGCCGGCCCGAGCGGTTCCGGCAAGTCGAGCATCATCGCCGCACTCCGCTGTGTCCTGCCGCACGACGGTGCCGTCACCGTGCCCGGCCCGGCCGGCGCGTCCGTCGCCGAGCGCACCACCTGGGCCGACCAGCGCCCGCGTCTCGTCCGCGGGACGATCGCCGAGAACGTCGCGCTCAGCGCGACCCCCGACGACGCCGACGTGCGCACCGCCCTGGGTGACGCGGGGCTGGGACTCGAACCGGGCCTCCCGGTCGGTGCCGGTGGCGGCGGACTGTCCGGCGGCCAGGCACAGCGTGTCGCCGTCGCACGCGCGCTGTACCGCGCGCGCCGCGCCGCCACGCCCCTCGTGCTGCTCGACGAGCCGACGTCCGCGCTGGACGCCGAGGCCGAGGAACGCGTCATCGCGGCCGCCCGTGGCCTGGCGGCCGACGGCGCCGTCGTCGTGGTCGCCAGCCACCGACCCGCGGTCGTCGCCGCGGCGGACGTCCGCGTGGACGTCCGCGCCGGCGGGTCCGTGACGGTCCGCAGGGGGGTGCGCGCATGAGCCGGGAGGCCCGTGGCGGCTCCGTCCTGCGGCTCGCGATGCCGCACGGGTCGGGTTGGGCGAAGGCGGTCGCCGCCGGGTCGCTCAGTGCGGTCTGCGCGGTCGCGCTCCTCGCCGCGAGCGGCTACCTGATCACCCGTGCCGCCGAGCACCCGCCGATCCTGTACCTGACGCTCGTGATGGTCGGCGTGCGCGCCTTCGCACTCGGACGGGCGGTGCTGCGCTACGTCGACCGGCTCGCCGGGCACGACGCGTCCTTCCGGCAACTGGCCGTGGTGCGGACGGAGATGTACCGGCGGCTGGCGTCGATCGCGCCCGCCGGACTCGGGCGGACCGGACGCGGCGACCTCATGACGCGCCTGGTGACCGACACCGACCGGCTGCAGGACCTGCCGATCCGCGTCGTCGGCCCGCTCGTCTCCGCCGGGGTCGTCGCGGTGCTGTCCGTCGTCGCGGTGGCGCTCGTGTCGGTGCCGGCGGCGCTCGTGCTCGTCCTCGCGCTGGCGGTCGCGGCCCTGGTCGGCACGATCGTCACCCGGTCGATCGCCGAGCGCTCGGACCGCGAGACCGCCGCCGACCGGGGTCGCGTGGCGGACCTGGTGCTCGACACCGTCCGGACGCTCGACGTCTTCGCCGCGTACGGCACCCTCGACGAACGGCTCGCGCACATCGCCCGGCTCGACGCCGGCGTCACCCGGGCCGTCCGGCGCCGTGGCACGGTCGAGTCGCTCGTCGGTGCACTCGTCGGCCTGGTCGGAGGCGCTGCGGTGATCGGGATCCTCGCCGTCGGTGCCCCCGCCGTGGTGTCCGGTGCGCTCGACGGTCCACTCTGGGCACTGGCGGTCTTCGTGCCGCTCGCGCTCTTCGAGGTCGTCGGGACCGTCCCGCTCGCCGTCCTGACGCTCCGCCGGGTGCGTGCCGCGGCCGAACGGGTCGAGCAGGTCGTGCCCGCCGAGGTGCCCGTCGGCATCGTCCCCGAGCCCGACGAGGACGCCGACCCGGCGTCGCTCGTGGTCGAGGGGCCGGTCACAGTCGCCGTCCACGACCTCACGGTCCGCTGGCCCGGGGCCGCCGAGCCCGCGGTCGACGGGGTCTCGTTCACGCTCGCCCCCGGCGAGGTCGTCGTGCTCCAGGGGCCGAGCGGTGCCGGCAAGTCGACCCTGGTCGACGCGCTCGTCCGGTTCGTGGAGCACGAGGGCTCCTACACGCTCGACGGCGTCGAGACGAAGGCGATGCACCCCGACGCGGTGCGGGCCCGGGTCGGCCTGATCGAACAGGACCCGTTCGTGTTCGACCAGTCCGTGCGGCAGAACCTGCTCTTCGCCCGCGAGACCGCGACCGACGACGAACTGCTCGCCGTGCTCGACCGGGTCGGCCTGGCGGACTGGGTCGTCCGGCGGGGCGGGCTGGACGCCTCGGTCGGGGAACGCGGCGTGCTCGTGTCCGGCGGCCAGGCGCACCGGCTCGCGCTCGCCCGCGCACTGCTGCACGCGTTCCCGGTGCTGGTGCTCGACGAACCGACCGCCGACGTCGACCCGGACCTCGGCGACGCCGTGCTGCGTGACATCGTCACCACGGCCCGCGCAGCGGGCCGGACGGTCGTCATCGTCTCGCACGTCCCGGTGGCGCCGGACCTGGTCGACCGCACCCTGCGGATGCGGGACGGACGCCTGCTCGCCGGGTGAGCCGACAGACGGACGCGGGACGGGCCTCCCGGCTTGTATCGTTGACGACCGTGACCACCGAGCAGCACGCCGAGGACCCGAACGCCTACGACTTCCGTCGTATCCAGGAGAAGTGGCAGCCCCGCTGGGAAGAGCTCGGGCTCTTCACCACCGACCTCGACGACACCCGTCCGCGCAAGTACATCCTCGAGATGTTCCCGTACCCGTCCGGCGACCTGCACATGGGGCACGCCGAGAACTGGGCCCTCGGGGACTTCGTCGCGCGCTACTGGCGCCAGCAGGGCTTCAACGTGCTGCACCCGATCGGCTGGGACTCGTTCGGGCTGCCCGCCGAGAACGCGGCGATCAAGCGCGGGGTGGACCCGAAGGACTGGACCTACGCGAACATCGAGCAGCAGAAGGCGTCCTTCAAGCGCTACGCGCCGTCGTTCGACTGGACCACCGAGATCCACACCTCGGACCCCGAGTACTACAAGTGGAACCAGTGGCTGTTCCTGAAGATGTACGAGAAGGGCCTGGCGTACCGCAAGGACAGCTGGGTCAACTGGGACCCGGTGGACCAGACCGTGCTCGCGAACGAGCAGGTCCTGCCCGACGGCACCTCGGACCGCTCCGGCGCCGTCGTCGTGAAGAAGAAGCTCACGCAGTGGTACTTCAAGATCACCGAGTACGCCGACCGGCTGCTCGACGACCTGAACCAGCTCGAGGGGCGGTGGCCGGCGAAGGTCATCGCGCAGCAGCGCAACTGGATCGGCCGCTCGGTCGGTGCCGACGTCGACTTCGTGATCGAGGGCCGCGACGAGCCCGTCACGGTCTTCACCACCCGTCCGGACACGATCCACGGGGCGACGTTCCTGGTCGTCGCGCCGGACTCCGACCTGGCTGCCTCGCTGGTCGCCGACCCGTCGGTGCCGTCCTCCGTCCGTGAAGACTTCGACGCCTACCTGACGGCAACGCAGAAGACGTCCGAGATCGACCGGCAGAACGCCGACCGCCCGAAGACCGGCGTGCCGCTCGGCCGGTCCGCGATCCACCCGCTCACGGGGGAGCGCCTGCCCATCTGGGCCGCCGACTACGTGCTCGCCGACTACGGCCACGGCGCCGTGATGGCCGTGCCCGCACACGACCAGCGCGACCTCGACTTCGCGCGGGCGTTCGACCTGCCCGTCAAGGTGGTCGTCGACACGAACGCCGCCGTCACCGGGGCGATCCCGGTCATCCCCGAGGGCGCGACGCTCGACGACTTCGACGTGCCGACCCTCGACCCGGTCGCCACCGGCGAAGCGCTGACCGGCCAGGGCCGGATGATCAATTCCGGGCCGCTCGACGGCATGTCGAAGCAGCACGCCATCACCGCGGCGATCGCGCTGCTCGAGGAACGCGGGACCGGGCGTGCCGCCAAGACCTACCGCCTGCGCGACTGGCTCATCTCGCGCCAGCGCTTCTGGGGCACCCCGATCCCGATCATCCACGGTGCCGACGGCACCGAGCACCCCGTGCCCGAGGACCAGCTGCCGATCGTGCTGCCGGACACCGAGGGCCTCGACCTCAAGCCGAAGGGCACGTCCCCGCTCGGTGGCGCGACCGACTGGGTGAACGTCCCGAACCCCGTCGACGGCACCCCGGCGCTCCGCGACACCGACACGATGGACACCTTCGTCGACTCGTCGTGGTACTTCCTGCGGTTCCTGTCGGCGAACGACGACACCCAGGCGTTCGACCCGGCGGCTGCGCGCCGCTGGGCTCCGGTCGACCAGTACATCGGCGGCATCGAGCACGCCATCCTGCACCTGCTGTACGCCCGCTTCGTCACGAAGGTGCTGTTCGACCTCGGGTACCTCGACTTCACCGAGCCGTTCTCGGCGCTGCTCAACCAGGGCATGGTGCTGTCCGGTGGCTCGAAGATGTCGAAGTCGAAGGGCGGCGTCTCGCTCGGTGACGAGCTCGACGCGAACGGCGTCGACGCCATCCGCCTGGTCATGGGCTTCGCCGGCCCTCCCGAGGACGACATCAACTGGGAGGACGTCTCGCCGTCCGCCTCGGCTCGGTTCCTGGCGCGGGCCTACCGCCTGGCGCTCGACGTCACGTCCGCACGCGACGCCGTGTGGGCCGACGGCGACCGGGCGCTCCGCCAGGTCACGCACCGGTTCCTCGCCGACGCCCCCGGGATGATGGAGTCGTTCAAGTTCAACGTCGTGATCGCGCGACTGATGGACCTGGTCAACGTCACCCGCAAGGCGATCGACAGCGGCCCCGGCGCCGGCGACCCCGCCGTGCGCGAGGCCGTCGAGACCATCGCGCTCGGGCTGAGCGTCTTCGCGCCGTACACCGGCGAGGAGATGTGGGAGAAGCTGGGCTACGAGGCCACCGTCGCCACGTACGGCTGGCGGAAGGCCGACCCGACGCTGCTCGTGCAGGAGACCCTGACGGCCGTCGTGCAGGTCAACGGCAAGGTGCGTGACTCGTTCGAGGTGTCGAAGTCGATCGAGGCGGACGAGCTCGAACAGCTCGCACGGTCGTCGGCGAACGTGCAGCGGTACATCGGTGACCGCGAGATCGTGAAGGTGATCGTCCGGGCGCCGAAGCTCGTGAACATCGCCATCAAGGGGTAGCGACCGTCGCTGGCATCGTCCCTCACAGCAGGGGCGTTCGCGGTACCCGTCCACGGGTGTGACCTCCGGAGCCCGGCCGATCGGCCGGGCTCCGTAGCGTTCGGGGCATGTCGTCCCCGTCGTCTCCCGGACCCTGGTGGTCCCGTCTCGCGTTGTCACCGCGGGCTGCCGTGGTGCTGGCGGCGGTCGTGGTGGTGGTCGCCGTCGTGGTGGTCCTCGTCGGGGCGCTGGTGTCGGGTGGTGCCGGGGGAACGGGCGAGGTCGTCGTGCGTGGGGCGCCCACGGCCGGTGCGGCTACGGGCGCGCCGTCGCCGTCGGCCTCTGCTGGTACTGACGCCGGTGCCGGCGTCGAGGCTTCGTCTGCTCCGGGTGTCGGCGCGGAGACCGGTGCGGGGCGTGTCGTGGTGCACGTGCTCGGGGCGGTACGGCGGAGCGGCGTGGTCGAGCTGCCGGCATCGAGCCGGGTCGGTGACGCCCTCGAACGTGCCGGTGGGGCCACCGACGACGCCGACCTCGACCGCCTGAACCTTGCCCGGGTGCTGACGGACGGTGAGCGGTTGTACGTGCCGCGGGTCGGGCAACAGGAGGTGCCCGAGGCGCTCGGGCCGATGGCAGACGGTGCTGCCGCCGGGCCGACCGCCGCCGCCGGGGCCGGGGGCGGCGGTGGCACCGCGGGCACCGGGGGCGAGGAGACCGCCGTCGTCGACCTGAACACCGCCGACCAGACCGCGCTCGAGACCCTGCCCGGGATCGGACCCGGGCTGGCCGGGCGGATCATCGCCTGGCGTGACGAGCACGGCCGGTTCACCGCGGTCGAGGACCTGCTCGACGTCAGCGGCATCGGGGACGTGCGGTTCGCCGAGCTCCGCGATCGTGTGCGGGTCTGAGGGGCGACCGTGCAGCTCGCGCCGAGTGCGATCGACCTGCGGTTCGCGGTGCCGGTCTCGGTCGCCTGGATCGCGACCGCCCTGCTCATCGGCGTGCCCGACGCGGCACCCGCGGTCGGTGGGGCCGGGGCACTCCTTGCCGGCGTCAGCGGCAGCGCGCTCCGGTGGCGTCGGGGCACCGGGGTCGTGCCGACCGTCGCGGGGCTGCTGCTCGTCGCGGGGGCCCTGACGACGCTGCTCGCGGTGTCGGTCACCGTGGGGGAGTCCCGGCGGGCCCCCGAGCCGCTCCGTGCGCTCTTCGCCGGTCCGGGCACGGGGCACGTGGACGTCGAGGCCGTGCTGACCCGCGACCTCGTACCGGCGGACCGGTCCGTCACCGCGACGCTGGTGCGTGCGGACGACCTCGACGGCCTCCGCGTGCCGGTCCGGCTCGTCCCCGACCAGCACGGTGACGCACCGGGCAGCGTGCTGGCAGCCGGTGCCCGGGTCACCGTGACCGCCGCCGTGCAGCCGGACGAACCCGGTTCCGCGACCGCGTTCGTGGCGTTCCTGCGCGGGACGCCGTCGTCGGTGCCGCCCGACGGGCTGCTCGGCGCCACCGACACCGCGCGACAGGCCTTCGTGCGGGCCACGGCCGACCTGCCGCAGCCCGGAGCGGCGCTGCTGCGCGGACTCGCGATCGGGGACCGCTCCGGCCTCGACCCGACGACCGAGGCGGCGATGGAGACCTCGGCGCTGACGCACCTGACGGCGGTGTCCGGGGCGAACTGCGCGGTGGTGGTCGGGCTCGTCGTGGTCCTCGGTCGAGCATGTGGTCTGCCGAGAGGACCCCGGGCCGCGGCGGCCGTCGGCGTGCTCCTGGTGTTCGTCGTGCTCGTGCGCCCCGACCCGTCGATCGTCCGGGCCACGGTGATGGCGATCGTGGTGCTCGTCGTGCACCTGGCCGGTCGACCGGTGCGGGGTGTCCCGCTCATCGCCCTCGCCGCGGTCGGCATGCTCGTGGTCGACCCCTGGTTCGCGCGGTCGTTCGCGTTCGCGCTGTCCGTGCTCGCCACGAGCGGGATCGTGGTGCTCGGTCCGCCGCTCACCGAGCTCCTGGCGCGTCGTGTGTGGCCGCCGGTCGCCGCCGCACTCGCGATCCCGGTCGCCGCACAGGTGGCCTGCTGGCCGGTGACGATCCCGCTGTCGGCGGCGCTCCCGACCTACGCGGTGCCGGCGAACCTGCTCGCGGAGCCGTTCGCGCCGGTCGTCACGGTGATCGGGCTCGCCGCGTGTGGTCTCGCTCCGGTGTGGCCGGCGGGTGCGCAGGGGCTCGCGGCCGTCGCGTGGGTCCCGGCCGCCGCCGTCGGGGGCATCGCGCACGGGGCGGCCGCCCTGCCACACGCGTCGGCACCCTGGCCGGCCGGCGCACCCGGTGTGGCCGCCGCGGTGCTGGTGTGCGGCTGCATCGCGGTCGCCGTGCTGGTCCGGGGGCGGCTCGGCGTACGGTTGCTGCTCGCCGCAGGGGTGGTGGTCGTGGTCGGTGTCGCAGCGGTCACCGTCCCGGTGTTCGTCGTCCGGGGATCGGTACCGGGCGACTGGTCGGTCGCCGCGTGCGACGTCGGGCAGGGGGACGCAGTGCTGCTCCGCGGCGATGACGCCGTCGCGCTCGTGGACACCGGCGACGACGAGGAACGGCTCCGGGCGTGCCTGGACCTGCTCGGGGTCACCCGGATCGACCTGCTCGTCCTGACGCACTTCGACCGCGACCACGTCGGCGCGGTGGGCGCTGTGGCGGACACGGTCGAGACCGCCCTGGTCGGACCCGTGGGACGTGCGTCGGACGAGCGGGTGGCCGACGACCTCCGGCGTGCCGGTGTCGACGTCCGGACGGCGGACGACCGGGTCTCCGGCACCCTCGGGCCGCTCGCCTGGCGCGTGGTGTGGCCACGGGGCGACGACCGTGCCGACGGGAACGACGCGAGCATCGTGCTCGTCACGGGGCCGGCGGACGGAGACTCCTGTGCGGCGTGCCTGACCGGGGTCTTCCTCGGGGACCTGGGGGAGTCGTCGCAACGTCGGCTCCGGAACGCCGGTGGTCTGCCGGCGGGGCCGATCGACGTCGTGAAGGTGGCGCACCACGGCTCGGCGGACCAGGACCCGCAGCTCTACCGAGGGCTCGCCGCGCGGGTCGGGCTCATCGGGGTCGGCGCGGACAACACCTACGGGCACCCGACGCCGTCCGCGCTCGGCATGCTCGAGGCGGCGGGCACGCTGCCGCTCCGCACCGACGAACGTGGGACCGTGGTGCTCGCCCGGTCCGGCAGCGACGAGGTGCGGGTGTGGACGGAGCGCTCGTCGTCGGCGGCCGCCCGTAGGATCGTCGGTGCACCACTCGACCCGGCACCGTCCGGGCCTGCACCACCGGAAGGACCACATGGCCGCCAAGAAGCCCGCGCGCGCCGCAGCGAAGATCGACCAGGTGCCCTGGTCGGGGATCCGTCCGGCGCCCGTCGTGCTCATCACCGGGCCCGAAGCGTTCCTCGCCGACCGTGCCCGCGGTGTGCTGAAGGACCTGCTGCAGGGCGAGGACCCCGCGCTCGAGGTGCACGACCTCGAAGCCGACCAGTACGCCCCCGGGCTCCTCGCCACCCTCGCCAGCCCGTCGCTGTTCGGCGAGCCGCGACTCGTGCAGGTCACGAACGTCGAGAAGTGCACCGACGCGTTCATCACCGAGACGATCTCCTACCTGCAGGCCCCCGCCGACGACGTCACCCTGGTGCTCCGGCACGGGGGTGGCGTGCGCGGCAAGAAGCTCCTCGACACGATCCGGAGCGGTGTCGGCGGCGGGGTCGAGGTGCTGTGCGACGAGCTGAAGCGCGAGACCGACCGCATCGACTTCGTGAACGCCGAGTTCCGCGCCGCACGACGCCGGATCGCACCCTCCGCCGTCCGGACCCTGGTGACCGCGTTCGCCGACGACCTCGCCGAACTCGCCGCCGCGTGCCGACAGCTCCTGGCGGACGAGGCCGAGGAGATCACCGACAAGGTCGTCGACAAGTACTACGGCGGTCGCGTCGAGACGAACGCGTTCAAGGTCGCCGACATCGCCCTCGCGGGTCGGTCGGCACCGGCGATCGTCGAGCTGCGGCACGCCCTGGCCACCGGCGAGGCACCCGTGCCGATCGTCGCCGCGTTCGCGAGCAAGATCCGCACGATGGCGAAGGTCAGCGCCTTCCGGGGTCCGAGCGGGCAGGCCGCCTCGGCGCTCGGCATGGCACCGTGGCAGGTGCAGCGCGCGCAGCGTGACGTCGCCGGCTGGAGCGAGTCCGGGCTGGCAAACGCGATCATCAGCATCGCCGAGGCGGACACCGCGGTGAAGGGTGGCTCGCGCGACGCGCACTACGCGCTCGAGGTCATGGTCCGCACCATCGCCCGACGCGGCGAGGCCCGCTGAGGCGAGTCGAGCCTCCCGGCCTTCTCGCGCGCCGGTCGGTCGGTGCTTCGTGAGCAGAAACGGTCGGGTGTTCCGTCACGACCCGACCGTTTCTGCTCACGAAACGGACCCGACGCACCCCACGCCGCGCACGCACCCCGCACCCCACACACGACGAAGGCCCCGCACCAACGGTGCGGGGCCTTCGGACCAGAAGGGTCAGGACGTCAGAGCGACGAGACCTTCTTCGCGATGGCCGACTTGCGGTTCGCGGCCTGGTTCTTGTGGATGACACCCTTGCTCACGGCCTTGTCGAGCTTCTTCGACGCGAGGGCCAGGGCGGCAACGGCCTTGTCCTTGTCACCGGCGGCGACGGCGTCGTTGGCACGACGGATGTGCGTCTTGAGCTCCGACTTGTACGCCTTGTTGCGCTCGGTGGCCTTGAGGTTGGTCTTGATGCGCTTGATCTGCGACTTGATGTTCGCCATGAATTGCTCCTGCTCGTCTCGTACGGGTGGGCGCGACCGCAGGGTAGAGGGGCCCTTGGTCGCATCGCGTTCCACCCGTGGGCGGGGAACGCGGAAGCCAGCCACCAACACTACCAGGCAAGCGGGCTGCCACCAAAGCACGAAACACCGCCGGATCGCCGGAAGCCCGCGGCCGACCGCGCCGAAACCCCACGGCAACACGCACCGGATACCGTGACGGACATGCCCTCCCTCGCACCGCGCATCGACACCGTGCCCGCCTCCGGCATCCGGAGGGTCTTCGAGCAGGCAGCCCTGCTGCAGTCGAGCGGCACGGACGTCACGATGCTCGTGATCGGCGAGCCGGACGTCCCGGTGGCGCCGCACATCGGCGAGGCTGCCCGTCGCGCCTGGACCGAGGACCGCACCGGGTACACACCGAACGGTGGGATCGCGCCGCTCCGCGAAGCCGTCCGCGACAAGCTCCGCCGTGAGAACCGGATCGAGGCCGACCTCGAGCAGATCTGGATGACGATCGGTGCGACGCAGGCGCTGTTCCAGGCGATGACGCTGACGCTGAGCCCGGGCGACGAGGTGCTCGTGCCGGACCCCGGCTACACGACCTTCACGATGAACGCCCACATCATCGGGGCGACCCCGGTGCCGTACCGGCTCGAGCCGCAGCACGGGTTCGAACCCGATCTGCAGGCCCTCGAGGCGAGCGTCACCGAACGCACCCGGGTCCTCATCGTCAACTCGCCGTCGAACCCGCTCGGCTCGGTCTTCGGCGAGGAGACCCTGCGTGCGCTCCTGGCCTTCGCGAAGCGGCACGACCTCTGGGTGATCAGCGACGAGGTCTACGAGTACTTCACCTACGGCACCCGGCACGTCAGCCTGGCGGCGCTCGACGAGGACGACCGCGTGTTCTCGGCGTTCTCGCTGAGCAAGACGTACGCGATGACCGGTGTCCGCGTGGGCTACCTCGTCACGCCGAAGGGACTCGGCGCGACGATGCGGACCACGCAGGAGGCCATGATCAGCTGCGTCGCCGAACCCGACCAGTACGCGGCCCTCGCGGCGATCGTGGGGGACCACTCCGCGGTGCGCGACGCTCGGGAGCACTACCGCGCGAACCTCGAGGTCGCGAAGGAGACGCTCGACGCCGCCGGCATCCGGTACCTCGACCCGCGCGGGGCGTTCTACCTGTGGATCGACATGTCGCACGCCTCCGACGGGGACATCGCCGAGTGGGCGCTCGGGTTCCTGCAGCGCGAGCGCGTCGCCGTCGCGCCGGGCAGCGCCTTCGGACGCACCGGCGAGGGGTGGATCCGCGTGTGCCTCGCAGCCACCGCGGACGACCTCCGACGTGGCCTGGGCGCGCTGCCGGCTCCGGCGCACGCGACCGTCTGACCGGCGGTCGACGCCCGCCTCGTCGACCGGACCACCGCTTCGGAGGCGCGCCCCGCGTCCGTCACGCACGTGGCGGACGCGCGCCGTGCCTCCAGGGCGGGTGAAGCGTGGGAGACTGTTGCGACCGTCCGACCCACCTGAGGAACCGTGAGCCCACAAGCATCCGCTCCGCTGGAGCCCGCAGCGACCCCGGCCGACGCGATCCGCAACTTCTGCATCATCGCGCACATCGACCACGGCAAGTCGACGCTGGCCGACCGCATGCTGTCGATCACCGGCATCGTCGAGGACCGCGCGATGCGTGCGCAGTACCTCGACCGCATGGACATCGAGCGCGAGCGCGGCATCACGATCAAGTCGCAGGCCGTGCGCATGCCGTGGGAACTCGACGGTGAGACCTTCGCGCTGAACATGATCGACACCCCCGGGCACGTCGACTTCTCGTACGAGGTCTCGCGTTCCCTGGCCGCGTGCGAGGGCGCGATCCTGCTCGTCGACGCCGCGCAGGGCATCGAGGCGCAGACGCTCGCGAACCTGTACCTGGCGCTCGAGAACGACCTCGAGATCATCCCGGTCCTCAACAAGATCGACCTCCCGGCGGCCGAGCCGGACAAGTACGCGGCCGAGCTCGCGCAGCTCATCGGTGGCAAGCCCGAGGACGTCCTCCGGGTGTCCGGCAAGACCGGCGTCGGGGTGCCGGAGCTCCTCGACCTGGTCGTCCGTCGCGTGCCGGCCCCCGTCGGCGACGCCGAGGCAGCACCCCGCGCGATGATCTTCGACTCGGTCTACGACAGCTACCGCGGCGTCGTCACCTACGTCCGCATGATCGACGGCACCATCTCGCCCCGCGAGAAGGTCCAGATGATGTCAACCAAGTCGACGCACGAGATCCTGGAGATCGGGGTCTCGAGCCCGGAGCCGAAGCCCACGAAGGGGCTGTCCGTCGGCGAGGTCGGCTACCTGATCACCGGCGTGAAGGACGTGCGCCAGTCGAAGGTCGGCGACACCGTCACGAGCGCGCAGAAGCCCGCGACCCAGGCACTGCCCGGCTACACGGACCCGAAGCCGATGGTGTTCTCGGGCCTGTACCCGATCGACGGCAGCGACTACCCGGTGCTCCGCGAAGCGCTCGACAAGCTCAAGCTCTCCGACGCCGCACTGGTCTACGAGCCGGAGACCTCGGTGGCGCTCGGCTTCGGGTTCCGCTGCGGATTCCTCGGGCTGCTGCACCTCGAGATCATCACCGAGCGGCTGTCCCGCGAGTTCGGGCTCGACCTCATCACCACGGCCCCGAGCGTGATCTACGAGGTCACGACCGAGGACAACGCCGTGACCGAGGTCACGAACCCGTCGGAGTTCCCGACCGGGCGCATCGTCGAGGTCCGCGAGCCGATGGTCCGCGCGGCGATCCTGGCCCCGAAGGACTACGTCGGCGCGATCATGGAACTGTGCCAGCAGCGCCGCGGCTCCCTGCTCGGCATGGAGTACCTCGGCGAGGACCGCGTCGAGATCCGCTACGAGATGCCCCTCGGCGAGATCGTCTTCGACTTCTTCGACCAGCTGAAGAGCAAGACCCAGGGCTACGCGTCGCTCGACTACGAACCCACCGGCGACCAGGCCGCCGACCTCGTCAAGGTCGACATCCTGCTGCAGGGTGACCAGGTCGACGCCTTCAGTGCGATCGTGCACCGCGACAAGGCGTACGCCTACGGCACGCTCATGACCGAGCGGCTGCGCAAGCTCATCCCGCGCCAGCAGTTCGAGGTGCCGATCCAGGCCGCCATCGGCGCCCGCATCATCGCCCGCGAGAGCATCCGCGCGATGCGCAAGGACGTGCTGGCGAAGTGCTACGGCGGTGACATCACCCGCAAGCGCAAGCTCCTCGAGAAGCAGAAGGAGGGCAAGAAGCGCATGAAGACCATCGGTCGGGTCGAGGTCCCGCAAGAAGCCTTCATCGCGGCGCTCTCCGGCGACGTCGAAGAGAAGAAGAAGTAGCGCCGGGCGCGTAGCGCGTAGCGCGCAGCGCGTTTCGCGCTGAGCGACAGCTCACGCACTGCGACAGCCGAGATCTGTCGGTGAGCGCGAAAGCTCGGCGCGGGTCAGCCGATCCGGCGGGCGCGCGCCCGCAGGGCGGCCAGGCAGAGGGCCGGGAGGCTCGCAGCGGCCAGTCCCGCCAGTGCGGTCCGCAGGATGGCCCAGTGGGCAGCCGCGTCGAAGTCGGTCTGCTCGCCGGAGGCCACCCCGGCGACCACGGCGCCGACGACCATCGCGAGCGTCACGACCGCGAGGACCAGCGGCAGCCGACGGCCGCGCTGACGCCGCACCGCCGACACCAGTGCGGCACCGAACAGCAGCACCCCGGCGCCGGCGCAGCTCGCCCCGACGGCGGCGATGACGTTCGCGGTGTCGAAGCCGTTCCACGCGTCCGGGGCCAGCGCGACGGTGGCGTACCGGGCGGGTGACGCCGCGGCCGACGTGGTCACGTCCACCAGCACCCGGGCGGTCGCCGCCACGCCGAACGCGACGAGCGCGAGCGCGGCGAGGACGGCGGTCCGGCGGTCGACGGACCGCGGACGAACGGGGGTGGGGCGGGGCACCTGCTGACGATAGCCCCGGGGCGGGCGGTTGTCGGGCCTCCAGTTCGGGGTGCACGGCGGCGGGCCCATCCGACGGAGGTGAGCGCGGATCGGTTCGATCCGGGGCGGCCCGCCCAAGTAACATGGCGGCATGAGCATCCGCGGGAGCTACCGGACCGCCCTGACGTACGGCGCGGTGGGGGCGACCCAGGCGTCGGACCTCATGACCTACCCGCCGGACGGCTTCACGCCGGCCGAGTCGCGCGCGCGGATCGGACACGGCGACCAGCGGTTCGAGACCGCCGTGGTGCAGGCGCTCACGTGGCAGATCCAGGAGCGCAGCGGGGTCCGCGTGCGCGTCGAGGAGCAGCCCGACGACGACGAGGTCCGGTACAACCCGGTCACCTTCGACGACGACGGTGTGCCGATCGCCCCGGCGTCCATCGGGACGCCGCGGGTCGAGAAGTTCGCGCCCGACGGCACCCCGCTGCTGACGGCGGGCACCAGCGCGACGCTGACGATCCACGCGTTCGGGCAGACCGTGCTGGCACCGGTGCGCGTCGTGTCGATCATCGACGAGCACGACCGCAAGGGGTTCGCCTACGGCACGCTCGAGGGGCACCCGCTCTCCGGCGAGGAGTCGTTCGTCGTCGAGCGCACCCCGGACGGCTCGGTGTGGCTGCAGGTCCGGCAGTTCTCGCAGCCGGCGAGCCGGAAGTGGCGCTTCGTCGCGCCGTTCGTGCGGCGGCAGCAGAAGGTCATGGCGGAGAAGTACCTGGCGGCGCTGCGGGGCGACTAGGCGCCTGGTCGCGCGGTCGCGGTCTCGCCCTCGGTCTCGCGACTGCGCCCTCGGTCTCGCGCGCTCCTGCTCCTCAGCGGAGCGGTGGGAGTGCCGCGATCGCGTCCTCGATGAGGGAGGCGTCCTGCTGGCAGTCGCGTGCGACGGTCACGGCGTTCGTGTGCCGCAGCGCGTCCACGTCGTAGACACCCGTCGCCACGGCCAGGAAGGGGATGCCCGCGGCGTCCGCGGCCTCGCCGTCCCGCGGGGTGTCGCCGACGATGACCGCCCGGGTGCCGACCAGTTCGGCGGCGGCGCGCAGGGTGACCCCCGCCCGCTCGACCTCGGTGTCGCCGAAGTACGAGTGCTCCCAGTCGAAGACGTCGGCGTCGAACCCGGCGCCGGTGAGCTTCACCCGGGCGCGGTACTCGGAGTTGCCGGTGAGCAGGCCGTTGCGCCACCCGAGTTCGGCGAAGCGGGTCAGGAGCGCCTTCGCCCCGGGGACGGGGCTGCGGTGGTCGCCGGAGGCGTGCCGTTCGGCGGTCAGGTCGTGGAGGTGCCGGCTGACCGTGGGGATCAGGGTGTCCTCGAACGCGTGGGCGTGCACGTGCTCGGCGATGAGCCCGGCGTCGGTCCGGCCGTGCTGGTGTCCGACCCGCAGGGTGAGGTCACGGCCCACCGCCCGCTCGAGGGCGAGGTGGTAGAGGTTGCCCGGGGACGACGCGTTCATCACGAGGGTGCCGTCGATGTCCCACAGGACCGTGGTGGGGACGGGATGGTGCTCCATGGCTCCATCATGACGGAGAATGGAGCCCATGCCGAGTGCTCTCCCGATCGCCGATCCAGCACCAGCGGACGGCCTGATCACCCCGTGGGCGGCGGCGGGCTCCGCTGCCGGGCCGGGGGCTGGTCCCACCGCCGGTGACGTGCCCTTCGGCGTGTACGTGCACGTGCCGTTCTGCCGCGTGCGCTGCGGCTACTGCGACTTCAACACCTACACGGCGTCGGAACTCCGCGGCGTCCGCCGTGACGACTACGCCGGGCACGCCGTGCGCGAGATCGAGTGGGCCGCGACCGTGCTCGACCGTTCCGGTGTGCCGCGGCGGCCGGTGTCGACCGTCTTCTTCGGCGGCGGTACCCCGACCATGCTGCCGGCGTCCGACCTGGCGATGATCCTCCGTGCGATCGACGACACCTGGGGCATCCTGCCCGGGGCCGAGGTCACCACCGAGGCGAACCCGGACTCCGTCGACGCGGCGTCGCTCGAGACCCTGCGGGCCGGCGGCTTCAACCGGATCAGCTTCGGCATGCAGTCCGCCGTGCCGCACGTGCTCGCCACGCTCGACCGCACGCACGACCCGCTCCGGGTCCCCGTCGTCGTCGACCTCGCGAAGCAGCAGGGACTCGACGTCTCGCTCGACCTCATCTACTCGACGCCGGGGGAGTCCCTCGCCGACTGGCGGACCTCGCTCGACGCCGCGATCGCCTGCGAGCCCGACCACGTGTCGGCGTACTCGCTCATCGTCGAGGACGGCACCGCGATGGGCCGCATGGTCGCCCGCGGCGAGCTCCCCGCCCCCGACGACGACCTGGCCGCCGACATGTACGAGCTCGCCGACCAGGTGCTCGGCGACGCCGGCTACTCCTGGTACGAGGTGTCGAACTGGGCACGCGGTGACGCGCACGCGAGTCGCCACAACCTGTCCTACTGGAAGGGCCACGACTGGTGGGGCGTCGGCCCCGGCGCGCACTCCGCCGTCGCCGGCACGCGCTGGTGGAACGTCAAGCACCCGGCCGCGTACGCGAACCGGGTGCTGTCGGGGGAGTCGCCGGCCGCCGGCCGCGAGACCATCGACGACGAGACGCGGTACGTCGAGCGACTGCTGCTGGCGGCGCGGGTCCGCGGGGAGCTCGCGACGAGCGAGATCCGCCAGGAGGCCCGTGGCCGGGTCGCCGGCCTCATCGCACGCGGACTCGTGGACGGGGCGGCCGCGGTGCGGGGACGCATCGACCTGACCCTGCAGGGTCGCCTGCTCGCCGACGCGGTGGTGCGGGAGCTGCTCGACTGAGGAGCCTGCGCACTGCCCGCTGCGCAGTGCTTGCCGCTTACTGCTTGATGAACTCGATCGAGAGCGGGTAGCGGTAGAACTGGCCCTGGTTCGCGGCGATCGCGGCCATGATGCTGAAGATCAGCGACACGATGCCCGCTGCCAGCACGATCAGGACCCCGACGCCGAACACCGACGTGAGCGAACCGACCACGTAGGCGATGCCCATCGTGATGTGGAAGTTCAGCGCGACGCGGGTGTGCTCACGGACGAAGCCGCCGCGGTCGCGGAGGACCAGGTAGGCGACCAACGGTGCGATGAAGTTGAAGAAGATGCCGCCGATGTGCGTCAGCGTGGCCCACAGGCGCTGGTCCTCGGGGCTCATCGGCCGGGGCGGGGTGTATCCGGCGGGGTAATGCGGTCCGCCGGGGTACTGCGGTCCGCCGGGCTGCTGGGGGCCACCGGGGCCGTGGCCGTACTGGCCGCCGGGCTGCTCGGGTCCGGGGCCGTCGGGCTGCTGTCCGTAGGTCATGGCGGAAGCGTATCGGCCGACCGCCCGGAAGTCCCGGGCCGTCAGCGGTCGGGCGTAGGATCAGCAGTCGACACGTCCGAGTGCCAGGTCGATCGGGAAAGGAGGCGCTCGTGGTCAGTGAACGCAGCCTCGAGGTCCTCAAGGCCATCGTGCGCGACTACGTGGCGTCGCGTGAACCCGTCGGGTCGAAGACCATCGTCGAGCGGCACGCCTTCGGGGTCAGCGCCGCGACGATCCGCAACGACATGGCCCTGCTCGAGGACGAGCAGCTGATCGCCGCGCCGCACACCTCGTCCGGGCGCGTGCCGACCGACAAGGGGTACCGCGTCTTCGTGGACCACCTGGCGGGTGCCCGTCCGCTCTCCAGCGCGCAGCGGCACGCCATCGAGACCTTCCTCGGCGCCCCGAACGACCTCGACGAGGTCCTCGGGCGCACCGTCCGGCTGCTCAGCCAGCTCACCAACCAGGTCGCCCTGGTGCAGTACCCCTCGATGGTGCGCGCCCGGGTGCAGCACGTCGAGCTCGTCCGGCTCGGTGACGCCCGGCTGATGGTGGTGCTCATCACCGACACCGCCCGCGTCGAACAGCGCGTGGTCGAGACCGACGTCCCGCTCGACGAAGACTCGCTGGGTGAACTCCGCACCGTGGTGAACGGCGCGACGGTGGGGCTCCTGCTGCAGGACGTCCCGACCGCGCTCCGAGCCGTGCCGCAGCAGCTCCGCCCCGACGCCCAGACGCTCGGCGGGGTCGTCGTCGCCACGCTCATCGAGCAGGTCGCGGCGAACCGGCAGGACCGCCTGCTGATGGCCGGTGCGGCCAACCTGGCGAAGAGCGAGCAGGACTTCTCCGGCGGCCTCTTCCCGGTGCTCGAAGCGATCGAGGAACAAGTCACCCTGCTCCGGTTGTTCGGGGAGATGCAGGTGGACGACATCGCGGTGGCGGCCAGCATCGGCGTCGAGAACGCCGAGTACGGGCTCGACGCCACGAGCATCGTCGCCGGCGGCTACCTGGCCGGTGGCGAGGTGGCCCGCCTGGGCGTCCTCGGACCGACCCGCATGGACTACGGCACGAACATGGCGGCCGTCCGCGCCGTCGCCCGCTACCTGTCCAAGCTCCTGGGCGAACACTGACCAACCGACCGAACCCAACCGACTGAGGGATACGTGGCAGACCACTACGACGTCCTCGGCGTCCAGCGAGACGCCTCCGATGCCGACATCAAGAAGGCCTACCGCCGCCTGGCGCGTGAGCTCCACCCGGACGTGAACCCGGCACCCGACGCCGCCGAGCGCTTCAAGGACGTGACGCACGCGTACGACGTGCTGAGCGACCCCGAGCAGCGGCGCCGGTACGACGCCGGGCCGCAGGCCGACAGCCCCTTCGGCGGTGGCGCCGGTGGCTTCAGCGACATCTTCGACGCCTTCTTCGGCGGCGGCGGTGGCGGCGGCCGTGGATCCGGCCCGCGCAGCCGTGCTGAGCGCGGCCAGGACGCCCTGCTCCGCATCGAGGTCGACCTCGACGAGGTCGTCTTCGGCACCCACAAGGACGTCGAGGTCGACACGGCGGTGCTGTGCGAGACCTGCCACGGCTCCTGCTGCGCACCGGGCACCAGCCCGCGCACGTGCGACATCTGCGGTGGCTCCGGGCACATCCAGCGCCAGGTCCGTTCGCTCCTCGGCAACGTGGTGACGAGCGCCCCGTGCGGCACGTGCCGCGGCTACGGCACCGTCATCCCGAGCCCCTGCCCGACCTGCCAGGGTCAGGGCCGCGTCCGCGCGCGTCGCACCGTGCCGGTGGACGTCCCCGCCGGCGTCGACTCCGGTCTCCGCCTGCAGATGCCCGGCCAGGGCGAGGTCGGTCCGGCCGGCGGCCCGTCCGGCGACCTGTACCTCGAGATCCGCGTGCGCCACGACGACGTCTTCAGCCGTGACGGCGACGACCTGCTCGCGACGCTCGAGGTCGGCATGACCGACGCCGTCCTCGGCACGACCACCACGATCGACGGCCTCGACGGCCCGGTCGAGCTCGAGATCCGTCCCGGTGTGCAGAGTGCCGACGTCCTCGTCATCAAGGACCGCGGCATCACGAAGCTGCGCGGGAACGGCCGTGGCGACCTTCGGGTCGGCGTGCAGGTCGTCACGCCGACCAAGCTGTCCCACAAGGAACGGCAGCTGGTCGAGCAGCTCGCGAAGTCGCACAAGACCACCGCCCCGCAGCTCGCCCGGTTCCAGCAGGGCATGTTCGGCAAGCTCCGCGACCGGTTCTTCAACCACTGATGGCGTCGCTGTACCTCGTCGACTCGCTGGACGGCGTCGCCGTCGGTGACCCGGTGTCGCTCGACGGCGCCGAGGGCCGGCACGCGGTCTCCGTCGCGCGTGTCCGGGTCGGCGAGGTCCTGCGGATCGCCGACGGTCGGGGCACGGTCGTGTCCGGTCCGGTGACGGCACTCGGCAAGGACACGCTCGAGCTCGCGGTCGAGACCGTCGAGCACCAGGACGCACCGCGCCCGTCGCTGACGCTCGTGCAGGCCCTGGCCAAGGGCGGTCGCGACGAGATGGCCGTGCAGGCGGCGACCGAGATCGGGGTCGACCGGGTCGTGCCGTGGTCGGCCGCGCGCAGCGTCTCCCGGTGGGACGGCGCGAAGGTCGAGAAGGGCCGTACCCGATGGGCCGCGATCGCGCACGAGGCCGCGAAGCAGGCGATCCGTCCGCGCGTGCCCGTCGTCGCGCCGCTGGTGACGACCGGACAGCTCGTGTCCGCGCTCGGCGACGGGACCACCCTCGTCCTGCTCGACCCGACCGCGACCGTGCGGCTCGCCACCTGGGAGCCCCCGACGGACGCCGAGGACATCGCCCTCGTCGTCGGCCCCGAAGGAGGCATCGACGGCGCGGAGCTCGACCGGCTCGAAGCCGCGGGTGCCGTGCGGGTCCGACTCGGCGACAGTGTGCTCCGCACGTCCACCGCCGGACCGGCGGCACTCGCTGTCCTGCAGGCGCGACTGGGTCGCTGGTGAGCCGGACCACGCCGTCGGGCGCGTCCTACGATGGAGCCATGAGCAGCAGCACGCCCAGCGTCTTCTCCAAGATCATCGCGCGCGAGATCCCGGCGACCATCGTCGCCGAGGACGACCGTGTGATCGCGATCGAGGACATCGCCCCGAAGGCTCCCGTCCACGTGCTCGTCGTCCCCAAGACCGAGCAGTACGCGAACGTCGGCGAACTCGCAGCGGGCGACCCCGATCTGCTGGCCCACGTCGTCGCCACCGCGCAGCGCATCGCCGACGAGCGCGCCGACGGCCAGTTCCGACTCGTCTTCAACACCGGCGAAGCCGCCGGTCAGACCGTGTTCCACGTGCACGCGCACGTACTCGCAGGTGAACTGCAGGAAGGCACCCTTGCCGGTTAACGAACCAGTACAGCCCACCGCCGCCGACGACGAGCCCGTCTCCGTCTCGCTCCAGGTCGACGGCATCGCCATGGTGCAGCTGCTCGGTCCCCAGGACCGTCTCCTCAAGACCGTCGAGCGCCAGTACCCGGGCGTCCGGGTCGTCGTCCGTGGCAACGAGGTCACGCTGACCGGGCCCGAGCGCGACGTCGCACGCGCGAAGGCGCTCGTCGACGAGCTCGTCGGCATGGTCAGGCGCGGGCAGGAGATCGGCCCGTCCGACATCCCGATGTCCGCACGCATCCTCGACGACGACCGCAAGCCGTCCGACACCTTCGGCACCCCGATCGTGTCGAGCCGCGGCAAGTCCGTCCGCCCGAAGACGGACGGGCAGCGTGCCTACGTCGACGCCATCGACGAGCACACCATCACGTTCGGCATCGGTCCGGCCGGTACCGGCAAGACGTACCTGGCGATGGCCAAGGCCGTACAGGCGCTCCAGCGGCGCGAGGTCAACCGGATCATCCTCACCCGTCCCGCGGTCGAGGCCGGCGAGCGGCTCGGCTTCCTGCCGGGCACGCTCACCGACAAGATCGACCCGTACCTGCGCCCGCTGTACGACGCCCTCAACGAGATGATGGATCCGGAACTGGTCCCGAAGCTCCTGGCGGCCGGCACCGTCGAGGTCGCCCCGCTGGCGTACATGCGTGGCCGGACCCTCAACGACTCCTTCGTGGTGCTCGACGAGGCGCAGAACACCACGCCTGAGCAGATGAAGATGTTCCTGACCCGGCTCGGGTTCGGTTCGAAGATGGTCATCACGGGTGACATCACCCAGGTCGACCTGCCGGGCAACGTCTCCGGTCTGCGGCTCGTGACGCGCATCCTCGACCAGGTCGAGGACATCCACTTCGCCCGTCTCGGCAGCGAGGACGTGGTCCGCCACACCCTCGTCGGCCGGATCGTCGACGCGTACACGGTCTACGACGAGGAGCGCCTCGCCGAGCAGGCCGGGCAGCGCCCCGGTGGCCGCGGCACCGCCCCGGTCGGCAACCCCGACGGAGCGAACCGCGCCGAACGCCGTGGGCGCCCGCCGCAGGACCGCGCACGACCCCCGTACCCCCAGAACGACGCCCGAGGAGGCAACCGGTGAGCATCGAGCTCAACAACGAGTCCGGCGTCGAGGTGGACGAGGCCGCGATCCAACGGCTCGCCGCGTTCGCCCTGGACGCGATGCACGTCCACGCCGATGCCGAGCTCGCGATCGTGCTGGTCGACGAGGGCGCGATGGAGCAGCTGCACGTCCGGTGGATGGACGAGCCCGGACCGACGGACGTCCTGAGCTTCCCGATGGACGAACTGCGCCCCGGCACCGAGGACGACCCCACGCCGGCCGGGTTGCTGGGCGACATCGTGCTCTGCCCGCAGGTGGCCGAGGAGCAGGCGAAGACCGCCGGGCACTCGAGCACCGACGAGATGCTGCTGCTCACCTGCCACGGCATCCTGCACCTGCTCGGCTTCGACCACGCCGAGCCCGACGAGAAGGCCGAGATGTTCGGCATCCAGGGCGAGATCCTGACCGCCTTCGCCGCCCAGCACCGAGGGCGGTAGCCGGTGGTCGTCGTCGCCGGACTCCTCGCGGTGGCGCTGGGGCTCGTCGTGCTCGGCGGGCTCCTCGCCGCGAGCGATGCCGCACTCTCGGTGGTCTCCCGTGCCGACCTCGAGGAGATCGCCAGGGGCAACAAGCGCCGCCGCGCCATCGAGGCGATCGCTGACGACGTCGGGGCGCACGTCAACGCGCTGAACTTCTTCCGGGTCCTCGCCGAGACCGCCGCTGCGGTGCTCGTGACGATCGCCCTCGTGCGCGCCTTCGACAGCTGGTGGATCGCACTCGTCGTCTCCGCCGCGATCATGACCGCGGTGTCGTTCGTGCTGGTCGGGTCGAGTCCGCGCAGCGTCGGACGCGCGCACGCCGAGCGGCTGATCGGTGCGACCGGCGGCATCGTCCGTGGGGTCCGCATCGTGCTCGGTCCGCTGGCCGGGCTGCTCGTCCGGATCGGCGACCGCGTCACCCCCGGCCGCGGCCGGAGCGCCTCCACCGTGTCGAGCGAGGAGCAGCTGCTCTCGCTCGTCGACGAGGCCACCGAGAGCAACGTGCTCGAGGACGAGGACCGCGAGCTCATCCACTCGGTGTTCGAGTTCAGCGACACGCTGGTGCGCGAGGTCATGGTGCCCCGCACGGACATGCTCACCGTCGACGGCGCGGAGACACTGGCCGCGGCGATGGAGCAGTTCCTGGCCGCCGGGGTGTCCCGGATGCCGGTGACGGGCAAGGACAGCGACGACGTGCGGGGTGTGCTCTACCTGCGCGACGTCGCGCGGTCGCTGTACGAACGACCGGCGTCCCGCAGTGAGCGGGTCAGCCGGCTGCTGCGGCCCGCCGAGTTCGTGCCGGAGTCGAAGCACGCCGACGACACCCTGCGGCACATGCAGGTCGCCAAGAACCACCTGGTGCTGGTGGTGGACGAGTACGGCGGTGTCGCCGGGCTCGTCACCATGGAGGACCTCATCGAGGAGCTCGTCGGCGACATCTCCGACGAGTACGACCGCGCCGTCGTCGACCGGACCGAGGTCGAACCGGGCATCTGGCGGATCTCCGCCCGACTGCCGATCGACGAGCTCGGCGACCTGTTCGGCATCGAGCTCGACGACGACGACGTCGACACCGCCGGTGGCCTGCTCACCAAGGAGCTCGGACACCTGGCCGTCTCCGGCGACACCGTCACCGTGTCCGGGGTCGTCCTGACCGCCGACCGGGTCGAGGGCAAGCGCCGCCACCTCATCACCGTGCTCGCCGAGCGCACCCACGCCCTGGCCGACGTCGAGGACGCCTTCGACGACGCCGAACCCACCACGACGGGAACCACGCACGCATGACCGACCCCGACACCACCCAGGCCGGCTCGGAGAAGCCCTACCGCGCGGGCTTCGTCTCGTTCGTCGGCCGTCCGAACGTCGGCAAGTCGACGCTGACCAACGCCCTGGTGGGCGAGAAGGTCGCCATCACCTCGTCGAAGCCGCAGACCACCAGGCGCGCCATCCGCGGGATCGTGCACCGGCCCGACGGCCAGGTGATCATCGTCGACACCCCGGGCGTGCACCGTCCGCGTACCCTGCTCGGCGAACGGCTCAACGACCTCGTGCAGTCCACACTCGGCGACGTCGACGTGATCGGGTTCTGCGTGCCGGCGAACGAGCCCGTCGGTCCCGGCGACCGGTTCATCAACGACACGCTCGACCAGTACCCGCGCGCCAAGAAGATCGCGATCGTCACGAAGATCGACAGCACCTCCAAGGACCGCGTCGGTGAGCAGCTGCTGGCCGTCTCGAAGCTCCGCGACTGGGACGCCGTGGTGCCGACCTCGGGCACCAGGGGCATGCAGCTCGAAGACCTGCTCGGCGTGATCACCGCCCTGCTCCCCGAGTCGCCGCAGCTGTACGACTCGAGCGCGGTGACCGAGGAGACCGACGAGGAGCGCATCGGCGAGCTCATCCGCGAGGCTGCGCTCGAGGGTGTCCGTGACGAGCTGCCGCACTCGCTCGCCGTGGTCATCGAGGACATCGTCGAGCCCGACGCCGACGACGACGCCGACGGCCCCCTGCGCATCTTCGCGAACCTGTTCGTCGAGCGGGACAGCCAGAAGGCGATCGTCATCGGACACAAGGGTGAGCGCCTGAAGGACGTCGGTTCCCGGGCCCGCGTCGAGATCGAGTCGCTGCTCGGCGGCCGGCACGTCTACCTGAACATCCGCGTGAAGGTGGCCAAGGAGTGGCAGCGTGACCCGAAGCAGCTCGGACGCCTCGGCTTCTGACCGTCGGCCGCTCGCACCCCGGGTCATCCGGGCGAGGGACGCGGGGACGAGCGACCCGCCGTACCGTGGACGGGTGTTCCGTCCCATGCTGCGTGCGCAGGTCATCACCGACCTGCTGATCGCCGTGCTGCTCGGCGGCCTCGTGCTGGTCGCCAGCGGGCGCGGGCTCGACGGGCCGCTGTCGGTGGTCACCGTCGTCGGGATGACCGGTGCCCTGGCAATCCGGCGCCTGTCACCCGGGCTCGCCCTGGCCGTGGCATGGGTGTTCGCGGTCTTCGAGATGGTCACCCTGCAGGTGCCGGACGTGTCGAACGCGTTCATCGCCGGCGTCATGTACACGACGAGTGCGTACGGCAGCCGCCGTGTGCGGCTGGCCGGGCTCGTGTCGGCGATCCTCGGGTCCGTGGCGGCGGCGGCGTACATGGGCTTCGACGACTACCAGAACCGCCTCACCTACGAGACCGCCTCGACGCCGCTGCAGGAGTCGCTGCAGGTCACCCTGTCGTTCTTCGCCGTCGTCCTGCTCCTGCTGCTGCTGCCGTGGCTCGCCGGACTCGTGGTCCGGACCCGTCGCTCGGCGAGCATGAGTCGCGAGGCCCAGCTGCTTGCCGAGCGTGACGCCGCGCGGGCCGACCGGGCCGTCGCGGTCGAGCAGGAGCGCGTGCGGATCGCCCGCGACATGCACGACATCGTCGCGCACTCGCTCGCGGTCGTCATCGCGCAGTCCGACGGTGCCCGGTACGCCCTGAAGGCCGACCCCGCGGTGGCCGACCAGGCCCTCAGCACCATCTCGGCCACGGCCCGGCGTGCCCTCGGCGACGTGCGCGAACTCCTCGGCGCGCTCCGGCACGAGCAGGGGACCGCGCCGACGCCCGAGATCGACGACATCGACCGGCTCGTCGACGAGATGCGGCAGCTCGGGCTCGACGTGCGGGTGGAACGCGAGGGCGACCCCGCCGGGCTGCCCACCACCACGCAGCTCGCCGTCTACCGGATCGTGCAGGAGAGCCTGACGAACGCGTACAAGCACGGAGAGCCCGGCAGCCCGGTGCGTGCCGCCCTGACCTACCGGCCGGACACGGTCGAGATCGCCGTCGTGAACCGACGCGCGGACGACGGGGTCCGCGGCCCCGGCACGGGCCACGGCCTGGTCGGCATGCGCGAGCGCGCCGTCATGACCGGCGGCACCATGACCGCCGGGGCCCGAGGGGACGACTTCGCGGTCGCCGTCCGGATGCCGACCGTCCCGGCCAGCGGGCAGATGCCCCGCGGCCGGATCACCCCGACCGAGCAGGAGCGCACCGCCCGATGACCACGATCCCGACCGACGAGCACTCGATCCGTGTCGCCCTCGTCGACGACCAGGCGCTGTTCCGCACCGGCATCCGGATGCTCATCGACTCGCAGCCCGACCTGCGGTTCGTCGGCGAGGCGGGCGACGGTGCCGAGGGGGTCGAACTCGTCCGACGGACCCGTCCCGACGTGGTGCTGATGGACGTCCGGATGCCCGTGATGGACGGCATCACGGCGACCGGTCACATCGTCGAGCAGTCCGGCACCGACGGTGCGAAGGTCCTCGTGCTGACCACGTTCGACTTCGACGAGGCCGCCGCCAAGGCCATCCGCGCCGGTGCGAGCGGCTTCGTGCTCAAGGACGCCGACCCCGAGTTCCTGCTCGCGGCGGTCCGGACCGTGCACGCCGGCACCGCGGTGTTCGCCGCGTCGGCCACGCGTGAGCTGCTGCGGCGGTACGACGACTCGGTCGGACGCGCTGCCGCCGTCCCCGCGGCGTTCGCCGACCTCACGCCGCGTGAGCGCGAGATCTTCGACCTGGCCGCTCGGGGGTTCAGCAACAGCGAGATCGCCCAGCACGAGTACGTCAGCGAGGCGACCGTGAAGACGCACATCTCGCGGGTCCTGACGAAGCTCGAGCTCCGGGACCGGGTGCGCCTCGTCGTCTTCGCCCACGAACACGGGCTCGTCACCAAGGCCGACTGATGCCGGGTCATCCGCGGGGATGACCCCTCCACAGGCAACCGAGCCGAGCGGACGATCCACAGGAGCCGAGCGGGCGACGCGGGACCGGACGCCTGACCGCCATCGTGGATGCATGACCACGAGCCACGCCCCGATCATCCGCCTCGACCACGTGTCCAAGCACTACGGCGACGACGCCCGACGTGTGACCGCGCTCGACGACGTCAGCGTCGACATCGGCGCGGGGGAGTTCACCGCGGTGATGGGCCCGTCCGGATCCGGCAAATCGACGCTCATGCACGTCGCGGCCGGCCTCGATGCCGTCTCCGCCGGCCGGATCCAGATCGACGGCGTCGACATCACGGCCCTGGGCGACAAGGACCTCACCGAGCTGCGTCGTCGTCGGCTGGGCTTCGTGTTCCAGTCGTTCAACCTCGTCCCGACGCTCGACGTCAGCGAGAACATCCGGCTGCCGTTCCTGCTCGGCGGGCACAAGCCCTCGCACGAGGAGACCGCCTGGATCGACCGGCTGGTCGAGATGCTCGGGCTCGGCAACCGGCTGACGCACCGGCCGCACCAGCTCTCCGGCGGGCAGCAGCAGCGCGTCGCCATCGCACGGGCGCTCGCTTCGCGGCCGGCGGTGGTCGTCGCCGACGAACCGACCGGCGCGCTCGACTCCCGCACGGGGCGCGACGTGCTCGCGATCCTCCGCGGCGCCGTCCAGGAATGGGGCCAGAGCGTCGTCATGGTCACGCACGACCCGGTGGCGGCCGCGAACGCCGACCGGATCCTGTTCCTGGCCGACGGCCGGATCGTCGCCGACCGCCCCGCGATGGACGCCGGCGCGATCTCCACGACGATGCTCGGGATGGAGGCAGCAGCGTGAACGGCATCCGATCCTTCGCCCCCACCGTCCTGGTGGCCGCCCTCGGCACCACGTTCGGCTCCGCCCTCGTCATCGCACCGGGGATCGTGACCGAGGCGCTCCGAGCCGCAGGGGTCGCCGACCTCGGTCCGATCAAGGCGATCCTGTCGGTGGTCGGGTGGCTGTTCCTCGGCATCGCGCTCTACGTCGGCGCGATCGTCACCGCGAACACCTGCGCCACCCTGATCGCCGGGCAGACCCGGATCATCGCGCTGCAGCGGCTCGTCGGTGCGACCGGTGCGACCCTCCGTGCGCGGATCACCCGCACCGGCCTGGTCGTCGGCGTGCTCGGCGGGGTCGTCGGCGCCGTCGTGGGCACCGCGCTCTCGGCCCTGTTCGTGGTCGTCCTGCGGGGCAACGGGGTCCTGCCCGACGCCGAGTACACGTACGTCCCGTGGGAGCTGGTCCTGCCGGTCGTGGCCGTCGTCCTCGCCACCTGGGGTGCCTTCGCTGCCGGGTCGCGCCGCGTGCTCACCGTCACACCGCTCGAAGCCCTGTCGTCGTCCGTCGAGCCGAGCCACGACGACGTCCGGTCCGGTACGGCCCGCAAGGTCTGGGCCATCGTGCTCATGGCCGGCGGCGCGGTGCTGATGCTGCTCGGGCTCGCGGTGAGCTCGCTGTCCCCGGTCGCGGTCCTGCCGGCGGCGCTCGGTGGGTTCGTGTCCTTCGCGGGGGTCGCCGTGGGGGCGACGGTCGTGATGCCGCCCGTGCTGCAGCTCATCGGTCGCATCGGCTCGCACGACCCCGTCGTCCTGCTCGCCGGACGGAACGCGATGCGGGCGCCGGGTCGGTCCTCGCGGGCGACCATCGGGCTCGTCATCGGCGTCACGCTGCTCGTCACCTTCGCGGTGGCGCTCGGCATCATGCAGCACGTGCTCGAGACCGAGATGCGCGCCATGAGCGCGGGGAGCGCCACCCCCGAGATGATCGAGGCGCAGCGGGACCTCTTCGTGCAGATCAACGCCGTCGTCAGCGTGATCGTCGGGTTCTCCGCCGTGATCGCCGCCGTCGGGGTCGTGAACGCCCTGGCGCTCGGGGTGCTCCAGCGTCGACGCGAACTCGGGCTGCTGCGGGTGCTCGGCCTGACCGGTGCGCAGGTCCGACGGATGATCGTGACCGAGGCCGTGCAGATGGTCGTCGCGGCCGTCGTCTCGGGGCTCGCACTCGGCACGCTGTACGGCTGGGTCGGCGGGCAGACGCTGCTCGGCTCGCTCGGGACGCCCGTGGCACCGGTGCTGCCGCCGCTGACCATCGGCATCGTCGTGATCGGCGCGCTGGTCCTGGCGGTCGTCGCCACCATCGCCCCGGTGCGGCGCGCGATGCGCGTCCCGCCGACCGAGGCGCTCGCGGTCGACTGACCCGTCGCCCTGGTCGCACCACGCGACGACACGGGAGGCCCGTGCCAGCTGGCACCGGGCGTCCCGTGTCGTCGCGTGGTCGCGCCGACGTGCCCTGCCTGGCTCCGCCACGCCGCTCACGTCCGCCGAGGTGTCACGAACCGTCGTCTGGACGCCGCCCGGGCGACAGACCGTGACCGCTCGGCGACCGGCCCACGGCAGGTCTCGACCACTCGGCACTTCACCCGGCACCTCACCCGGCAACCCAGCCGGCACGCCCGTACCGAAGCACCGGTCGGTCCCGCGTCACACGCTTGCGCCAGCCTGGTACACCGGTGCTACCGTGGGTCTCGATGTACTCGGCACTCCTCCTCCTTCGCTGCCGCGACGAGGCCTGACACTCCGGCCCACCTCGTCGCGGAGTCCGTCGTGGCCGCACCACAACAGCTCACGAACACGCGACGAAAGCGAAGAACGATGCAGAACACCCAGCAGCCCTCCGGGATGCCGATCCACAAGTACGTCCCGTTCCACGAGCAGATCAGCGTCGACCTGCCGGACCGCACCTGGCCCACGAAGCGCATCGACAAGGCGCCGCGCTGGTGTGCCGTCGACCTGCGTGACGGCAACCAGGCCCTCATCGACCCGATGGACGCCGAGCGCAAGCGGGCGATGTTCGACCTCCTCGTCCGGATGGGCTACAAGGAGATCGAGGTCGGGTTCCCGAGCGCCTCGCAGACCGACTTCGACTTCGTCCGGTCGCTGATCGACGAGGGCGCGATCCCCGACGACGTCACGATCCAGGTGCTGACCCAGGCGCGCGAGCACCTCATCCAGCGCACCTACGAGGCGATCGACGGCGCGAAGCAGGCCATCGTCCACCTGTACAACTCGACGAGCATCGTCCAGCGCGAGGTCGTCTTCCGCACCGACGTGCAGGGCGTGGTGGACATCGCGGTCACCGGTGCGAAGCTCTGCAAGGCCGCCGAGGCGACGCTGCAGCACGACACGACGATCTACTACGAGTACTCGCCGGAGTCCTACACGGGCACCGAACTCGAGGTCGCACTGGAGATCTGCAACGCCGTCCTCGAGGTCTTCGAGCCGACGCCCGAGCGCAAGGTCATCATCAACCTGCCGGCCACCGTCGAGATGGCCACGCCGAACGTCTACGCCGACTCGATCGAGTGGATGTCCCGCCGCCTCGCCCACCGCGAGGACGTCATCCTGTCGCTGCACCCGCACAACGACCGGGGCACCGCGGTCGCGGCCGCCGAGCTCGGATACATGGCCGGTGCCGACCGCATCGAGGGCTGCCTGTTCGGCAACGGTGAGCGCACCGGCAACGTGGACCTGGTCGCCCTCGGGATGAACCTGTTCACGCAGGGCATCGACCCGGAGATCTCGTTCGCCGACATCGACCAGGTGAAGCGCACGGTCGAGTACTGCAACCAGCTGCCGGTGCCCGAGCGCCAGCCGTGGGCGGGCGACCTCGTGTACACGGCGTTCAGTGGCTCGCACCAGGACGCCATCAACAAGGGCTTCGAGGCGATGAAGGCCAAGGCCGCCGCCGCGGGCAAGGACATCGACGAGATCGAGTGGGCGGTTCCGTACCTGCCCGTCGACCCGAAGGACATCGGCCGGTCGTACGAGGCCGTCATCCGCGTCAACTCGCAGTCCGGCAAGGGCGGTGTGGCGTACCTGCTCAAGACCGACCACGCCCTCGACCTGCCCCGCAAGCTGCAGATCGAGTTCTCCGGCGTCGTGCAGCGGCACACCGACACCGAGGGCGGCGAGTTCTCGTCGCAGCGCATCTGGGACGTGTTCCAGGACGAGTACCTGCCCGCGTCGATCGACGACGAGAAGTGGGGCCGGTACGAGCTCACCAAGACGGCGACGTCGAGCGACTTCGAGGGCACGACCTCGCTGTCCGTGGCACTCCGGGTCGACGAGGGCGCGGTCACGGCCGAGGCCGTCGGCACCGGTCCCATCGACGCGTTCCTGAAGGTGCTCGCCGAGCAGGGCGTCCAGGTCACGCTGTACGACTACTCGGAGCACACGATGAGCGCCTCCGGTGACGCGAAGGCCGCGTCCTACGTCGAGCTCGACGTCGACGGCGTGCGTCTGTGGGGCGTCGGCATCGACGCCGACATCTCGACGGCGTCGCTCAAGGCGATCGTGTCCGCGGTGAACCGCGCGGTGCGTGCGGGTGCCACGGCCGGCGCGCCGGAGCTCGTCTCGGCCTGAGACGCAACCAGCCCGGGAGGCGCGGTGCGGGTCCGTCCTGCACTGCGCCTCCCGTCTGTGCCCGGTCTTTCCCCCGTCACGCGCGATGGCAGGTCGAATCGGGCGTACCTGGTCGATTCTTCCGACCAGGTACGCCCGATTCCACTCGGTACCCCCGAGCCCCCGCCCGTACCGCACGCGGCTGTCGGCGGGGCGGGGGATACTGGGGGCATGCCGCTGTACCGGGACGAGTGCGTCGTGTTGCGCACCCACAAGCTCGGTGAAGCCGACCGCATCGTCACGATGCTCTCGCGGCAGCACGGCAAGATCCGCGCCGTGGCCAAGGGTGTGCGGCGGACCGCGTCGAAGTTCGGCAGCCGGCTCGAGCCGTTCATGGTCGTCGACGCCCAGTTCTACGAGGGCCGGTCGCTCGACATCGTCACCCAGGCGGAGTCCCTCGGCGCGTACGGGGCCCAGATCGTCGCCGACTACGGTGCGTACACCGCGGCCAGCGCCATGGTCGAGACCGCCGACCGACTGAGCGAGGCCGACGCCGGGCTGCAGCAGTACCTGTTGCTCGTCGGGGCGCTCCGCTCGTTGTCGCGCGGTGAGCACCAGTCCAGCGCGACCCTCGACTCGTACCTGCTCCGCGCGATGAGCATCGCGGGGTGGGCCCCCTCGTTCAGCGACTGCGCGGTGACGGGGGAGCCCGGCCCGCACTCGGCGTTCGTGGTGCAGCTCGGTGGTGTCGTCGCCGACCGTGCGGCACCCCCGGGGACCCCGCGGCTCGACGCGGCGACGCTCGGGGTGCTCGGCTCCCTGCTCGCCGGCGACTGGGCGACGGTCGACGCCACCGACGAGCGGACGCGTTCGCGGGCCTCCGGCGTGGTCGCGGCCTACGCCCAGTGGCACCTGGAACGATCGCTCCGGTCCCTGCCGCACGTCGACCGCTCCGAACACCCGATGCCGGTGCCGCAGACCCACGGCGGACCCGAGGCGACGGCGCGCGCGGTGGCCTCGACCCCGGCACCCGCCGTGCCCGAGCCCGACCCTGATCCCGCTGTCGAAGGAGCCCCCACCGCATGAGCCCCCGCCGCCCCGACGACGTCGAACCGTTCCGCCCGATCGACTGGACCGGCGAGACGCCCCCGGCGATCCCGGCCCGGTTCGTGCCGGAGCACGTGGCCATCGTCATGGACGGCAACGGCCGGTGGGCGAACGGCCGCGGCCTGACGCGGATCGAGGGGCACAAGGCGGGCGAGGCCTCGCTGCTCGACGTCGTCGCCGGGGCGGTCCAGATCGGCGTCCGGCACGTGTCGGCGTACGCGTTCTCGACGGAGAACTGGAAGCGCTCCCCGGAAGAGGTCCGGTTCCTGATGGGCTTCAACCGCGACGTCATCCGCCGTCGCCGTGACCAGCTGCACCAGTGGGGCGTCAAGGTGCGGTGGGCCGGCCGCCGTCCGCGGCTGTGGCGGAGCGTCATCGACGAGCTCGAGACCGCCGAGCGGATGACGGCGGGCAACGACGTCCTCACGCTGACGATGTGCGTGAACTACGGGGGCCGGAACGAGATCGTCGACGCCGTGCGGGGCATGGCCGAGGACGTCGTCGCCGGACGCCTGAAGCCGAGCCAGGTCACCGAGAAGGCACTCGCCAAGCGGCTGTACGTGCCCGAGATGCCCGACGTCGACCTGTTCCTCCGGAGCTCGGGGGAGCAGCGCACGAGCAACTTCCTGCTGTGGCAGTCCGCCTACGCCGAGATGGTGTTCCTCGACCGGCTCTGGCCGGACTTCCGTCGCACCGACCTGTGGGGTGCGATCGAGGAGTACGCCAGCCGAGACCGACGCTACGGCGGCGCGGTCGACGCCCCGACGGCGTAGCCCGAGCACAGGCCCGAGCCCGAGCCCGACCCCTCAGCCCGGCAGCGGCCCCTCGAGCAGGTGGGCCGCGGAGCGCACCGCGTCGAGCGCCGCACGAACGCTCGGCACACGGTCGGCACCACGGGCGACGACGACCTCGACACGCCGGGCCAGCTCGTCGTCCACGGGGTCGATCGCGACACCGGCGGGGATGACCGTCGTCGCGAGTGCCAGCCGGGGGAGCAGCGCCACCCCGAGCCCGGCGGCGACGAGCCCCACCACCGCGGCCGCGTTGTCCGTCTCCAGCACGATGTCCGGCGTGAACCCAGCGCTCGCGCACGATGCGAGCAGGTGCCCACGGCAACGCGGGCAGCCCCCGATCCACCGGGCGTCGTGGTGGGACGCGAGGTCCACGACGGTGGAGCCGGCGGGGCGGAGTCGCTCTGAGCCTCCCGGGTCGACCGGCGTCACCAGCGCGAGCGGGTCGCGACCGAGTGCCCGGGTGACGAGGCCCGGGTCCGGGGTGGTCCCGACCTCGTCACCGACGTAGGTGAAGGTCAGGGCGACGTCGACCTCGCCACCGCGCAGCAGGTCGAGTGCCTCGGGCGGCTCGACCTCGACGTACGAGGTCGTCACGCCGGGCGCCGTCGCGGCGAGCCGGGCGAGCACCGCGGGTACGAGGGCGGAGGACGCGCTCGGGAACCCGGCGAGTCGCACCCGGCCACGGCTGAGTCCACCGACGGCGTCGAGGTCCTCGCGCGCCGCGGTCAGCGCGGCCTGGACGTGCAGGGCATGGTCGGCGAGCACCTGCCCCGCGTGCGTGAGGGTCGCGCCCCGTCCGCCCCGCAGGACCAGTGCGTGCCCGAGACGCTGCTCGGCCCGGGCCAGCAGCTGGCTGACGGCCGGCTGGCTCGACCCGAGTGCGGCGGCAGCGCGGGTGATCGACCCGCCGTCGGCCACGGCGCGGAGGACCCGGAGCAACTGGGGATCGATCTCGTCCATCACCCGATGTTATCGGTGGCACAACGAACCGGATCTGGTGTGATGGGACGGGAACGAGGACGCTGTCCGCATGGACTCCTTCCCCGCCGGCCGCGGCTACCTGGCGGCGTGCACCGCGGGCCTGCCGACCCGCGGCACCCTCGCCGCCCAGCGCGCCGACCTCGACGCGTGGTCCCGGGCCGAGACGTCGCCCGCCCGGTACGGCGCGCTGGTCGAGCAGGGACGTGCGCTCTTCGCCGCGCTGGTCGGCGTCCCGGTGGAGCGCGTCGCGACGGGATCGCAGACCTCGGTGATGGCCGCGGTCGTCGCCGACGCGCTGCCGGACGGCGCCGAGGTGGTCGTCCCCGACGGCGACTTCAGCTCGGTCGTCTTCCCGTTCCTCGCCCAGGCGCACCGCGGCGTCCGCGTCCGGAGCGTCCCGCTCGAGCGGCTCGCGGCGTCCGTCGGGCCCGACACCGCCCTGGTCGCGTGGTCCGCGGTGCAGTCCGCGACCGGCGTGGTCACCGACCCCGACCCGGTCGTGGCCGCCGCCCGACGCGTCGGCGCCCTGACCCTCTGCGACCTCACGCAGGCCGCCGGCGTGCTGCCCGTCGACGCCGCAGCGTTCGACGTGACGCTCACGCACACCTACAAGTGGCTCTGCGCTCCGCGCGGCGTCGCCTTCATGACGCTCTCCGACACCGCCCTCGGCCGGCTCCGTCCGGTGCAGGCCGGCTGGTACGCGGGCGCGGACGTCTGGTCCTCCTGCTACGGCCCCGCCCTGCACCTGGCCGACGACGCGCGTCGCTTCGACGTCTCGCCGGCCTGGCAGGCGTGGCCCGGTGCCGTGGCCGCGCTCGAGCACGCGGTCGCGCTCGACCAGCAGGCGGTCTGGAGGCACGCCACCGGTCTCGCAGATCGGCTGTGCGACGCCCTCGGGTCGCCTCGGCAGGGCGACGGGCAGGCGATCGTGACGTTCGCGGACGCGGACGGGGCGGCCCTCCGGGCACTCACCGCCGCGGGCGTCACCGCCTCGGGGCGTGCCGGGCGACTGCGCATCGCGTTCCACCTGTGGAACGACGAGTCCGACGTGACCGACGTCGCGGCCGCGCTCGGCGGGGTGGGGCCGGGCACGTCGGCGAGGTGAGCGTGGAGGGCGGACCCGTGGCGGGCCTCCCGGGCCAGGATCGCCGGTAGTCTTGCCCGGACCGTTTCCGCACCGAGCACCCAGCTCGGCGACCTCTGGAGCACCCTTTGGCACAGCCCTCCCGTCTCGACAGCGTCATCGCCCTGGCCAAGCGCCGCGGCTTCGTCTTCCAGTCGGGTGAGATCTACGGAGGCTCCCGCTCCGCGTGGGACTACGGGCCCCTCGGTGTGGAGCTCAAGGAGAACATCAAGCGCCAGTGGTGGCAGCGGTTCGTCCGCGGCCGCGGGGACATGGTCGGCCTCGACTCCGCGGTGATCCTGCCCCGCAAGGTGTGGGAGGCCTCCGGGCACGTCGCGACCTTCACCGACCCGCTGGTGGAGTGCCTGCACTGCCACCACCGGTTCCGCGAGGACCACCTGCTCGAGGCGTTCGAGGCGAAGAAGGGCCGCGCTCCCGAGGGTGGCATGGCCGAGATCGCCTGCCCGAACTGCGGCACCCGCGGCGAGTGGACCGAGCCCCGCGAGTTCTCCGGGATGCTCAAGACCTACCTCGGCCCGGTCGAGTCGGAAGAGGGCCTGAACTTCCTGCGCCCCGAGACGGCGCAGGGCATCTTCGTCGACTTCGCGCAGGTCGTCACGACCAGCCGCATGAAGCCCCCGTTCGGCATCGGTCAGGTCGGCAAGGCGTTCCGCAACGAGATCACGCCCGGCAACTTCATCTTCCGCACGCGCGAGTTCGAGCAGATGGAGATCGAGTACTTCGTGCCGCCGGCCTCGGCCGAGGAGCACTACGAGCAGTGGATCGCCGACTCGGTCGCGTTCTACACCGATCTCGGCATCGACCCGGAGAACCTGCGTCGCTTCGACGTGCCGGACGGCGAGCGGGCGCACTACTCCGACGCCACCGCCGACATCGAGTACCGCTTCGGCTTCACCGGCTCGGAGTGGGGCGAGCTGATGGGCGTCGCGAACCGCACCGACTTCGACCTGAACAACCACATCGAGGCGTCCGGCCAGGACCTCCGGTTCTTCGACCAGGCCGCCAACGAGAAGTACGTGCCGTACGTCATCGAGCCGTCGTTCGGGCTGACCCGTGCACTCATGGCGTTCCTGCTCGACTCGTACCACGAGGACGAGGCCCCGAACGCGAAGGGCGGCGTCGACAAGCGCACGGTCCTGCGCCTCGACCCGCGCCTGGCCCCGGTGAAGGCCGCCGTCCTGCCGCTGTCGCGCAACGAGCAGCTCTCGCCCGTCGCCCGCGGCCTGGCCGACGACCTGCGCAAGAACTGGAACGTGGACTTCGACGACGCCGGGGCCATCGGCCGTCGCTACCGTCGCCACGACGAGATCGGCACGCCGTTCTGCATCACGGTCGACTTCGACACGCTCGAGGACAAGGCCGTCACGGTGCGCGAGCGCGACACCATGGGCCAGGAGCGCGTCTCGCTCGACCAGCTGCAGGGGTACCTGGCGCAGCGGTTGCTCGGCGCGTAGGGCTTCCGCGGCTCCGCAAGACACCGGTGTTCGTGTGTTGCACACCCGCAGCCGGGTGTTCGACCTGCGAACACCGGTGTTTTGCTGCCAGCGGCGGGAATGCGCGCCGCACGATCGCGTTGGGGTCAGCATGAACGACTCCGTGAAGGTCGATGTCTGGTCGGACATCGCCTGCCCCTGGTGCTACATCGGCAAGCGCAAGTTCGAGGCCGGCGTCGCCGCGTTCGGCGCCTCGAGCGAGGGCCGCCCCGTCGAGGTCGAGTACCACTCCTTCGAGCTCAGCCCGGACACCCCCGTCGACTTCGAGGGCACCGAGGCCGAGTTCCTCTCGGGCCACAAGGGCATGCCCGTCGACCAGGCGCAGCAGATGCTCGACCAGGTCACGGCCATCGCCGCTGGCGTCGGACTCGACTACGACTTCGAGGCCATGCACCACACCAACACGGTGAAGGCCCACCAGGTCATCCACCTCGCCAAGCAGCACGGCAAGCAGCTCGAGATGGTCGAGCGCCTGTTCACCGCCTACTTCGAGCGCGGCGAGCACGTCGGACAGGAGTCCTCGCTCGCCGACCTGGCTGCGGAGATCGGCCTCGACCGCGACGAGGTCCTCAGCACCCTGCGCGACGACGCCCAGCTCGCCGCGGTCCGCGCCGACCAGGCCCAGGCGCAGGCGTACGGGATCAACGGCGTGCCGTTCTTCGTGATCGACGGCAAGTACGGCGTCTCCGGCGCCCAGGACCCCACGGCGTTCGAGCAGGTGCTCCGCCAGGTGGTCGCGCTCCGCGAGACCACGCCGGAGGAGGTCGCCTCGGCGGCCGAGCGCGCCGCGGACGACGCGAGCGCGGACGTGGCGGTGACCCGATGACGGACATGACCATCAGCGACCAGGGCGCGGTGCGCCTCCAGGTCGCGACGTCGGTGCCGTCCGTCCCGGACGCGCTCACGGGGCTGCCGGGCGCGTTCGGTGGTTCCGGCGTTCCCGGTCTGGAGGCCCGTCCCGCGTTGTTGACGCTCGTCACGCCCGGCGGTGCGCCGGTCTGCGAGGGCGACGCCTGCCTGATCGACGCCGGCTCGTTCGCCGGGGCCGAGGGCGACTGGTCCGAGGTGCCGGACTGACGCCTGCGTCAGTCGCGCAGCGGTTCCTCGTCGGTGATGTCGGCGACGGTCGCGCCGTAGGCGGCGATGAGCGCGTCGGCGTCGACGAAGGCGCTCGCACCGTGCCGGCCGGCGCCCAGGGCGACCCGGCGGCCGACGATGCGTTCGTCGGCGTACACCGGCAGGTCGCCCGTGGCACCGATCGGTGTGATGGTGCCGCGCTCGTAGCCGGACGCTCCGAGCGCCGTGGTGGCATCGGGCATCGAGAGCTTGTTGACGCCGACGACCGTGCGCAGTTTCTTCCAGGCGATGCTGCGGCCGCCGGGCACAAGGGCGAGCAGGAACCCGCCGTCGTGGCGCTTCACCACCAGGGTCTTGACGATGTCGCCGGGCTCGATGCCGAGCAGTTCGGCGGCCTCGTGCAGGGAGTTCGCGGCCGGGCGCTCGACCACTTCGACCGGCAGGCCACGGGCCTGGGCGTCGGCGTCGAACCGGGTGCTGGCGTCGATGGTCATGAGGAGAACGCTACCGGCGGGCACCGACGTGGGAGAATGGGGGACGTATGACGATCACTGACGCACCCGGGACGGCGACCCGTCCGGCGAAGCCCCTGCGCATCGGCCCCATCGAGGTCGACGTGCCGGTCGTGCTCGCGCCGATGGCGGGCATCACGAACATGGCCTACCGCCGGCTCTGCCGCGAGTACGGCGCCGGCCTGTACGTGTGCGAGATGATCACCTCGCGCGCGCTCGTCGAACGGACGCCCGTGTCGATGCAGCTCATCCAGCACCACGAGTCCGAGACCCCGCGGTCGATCCAGCTGTACGGCGTCGAGCCGAACACCGTGGCCGAGGCGGCGACGATCCTCGTCGGTGAGGACCGTGCCGACCACATCGACCTGAACTTCGGGTGCCCGGTGCCCAAGGTCACCCGCAAGGGCGGCGGCGCTGCCCTGCCCTGGAAGCTCGACCTCTTCCAGGAGCTCGTCACGAAGACCGTGCGCGCCGCCGGTGACGTCCCCGTCACGGTGAAGATGCGCAAGGGCATCGACGAGGACCACCTGACCTACCTCGACGCCGCACGCATCGCGCGCGACGCCGGTGTCGCCGCGGTGTCGCTGCACGCCCGCACCGCGAACGAGCACTACTCCGGGCACGCCGACTGGTCCGCGATCGCCACCCTCAAGGAGACCGTCACCGACATCCCGATCCTCGGCAACGGCGACATCTGGTCCGCCGCCGACGCGCTCCGGATGATCGACGAGACCGGCGCGGACGGCGTGGTCGTCGGGCGTGGCTGCCTCGGCCGCCCGTGGCTGTTCGGCGACCTGGCCGCGGCGTTCCGCGGCGAGGGGCTGCGGTACATGCCGTCCCTGGGCGAGGTCGCCGACGGGTTCCGCCGGCACGCCGAGCTGCTCGTCGAGTTCTTCGGCGACGAAGAGCACGCCTGCCGCGACATCCGCAAGCACGTGGCCTGGTACTTCAAGGGGTACCCGATCGGCAGCGACGTCCGGGCCGGCCTGGCGATGGCGTCGAGCCTGCAGGAGATCGACGACTTCCTCGGCCAGCTCGACCACGACGCGCCGTACCCGGGTGCCGATGCCGAGGGGCCGCGCGGTCGTGCCGGGCACCCGAAGCGCACCGCCCTGCCCGACCGCTGGCTCGAGAGCCGCGACGTCGACTCCGAGTTCCGCAAGGTCCTGGCCGCCGCCGAGCTGCACCACAGCGGCGGATGAGCGCCACCGCCTCGTACGGCCCGGCCGACGCGGAGCGCTGGCTCCCCGAAGAACACGGCAACCGCCGCTCGGACTTCGCCCGTGACCGCGCCCGACTGCTGCACTCCAGCGCCCTCCGGCGTCTGGCCGCCAAGACCCAGGTGCTCAGCCCGACGGCCGGGCTCGACTTCGCCCGCAACCGACTGACCCACTCGCTCGAGGTCGCGCAGGTCGGCCGCGAGCTCGCCGACTCGCTCGGACTCGACCCCGACGTGGTCGACACCGCGTGCCTGGCGCACGACATCGGGCACCCGCCGTTCGGGCACAACGGCGAGACCGCCGTGAACGCCTGGGCCACCGGGATCGGCGGCTTCGAGGGCAACGCGCAGACGCTCCGGCTGCTGACGCGGCTCGAGCCGAAGGTCTACGGCGTCCGGCCGGGTTCCGACGTCGACCGTCCGTACGGGCTCAACCTGACCCGCGCGTCGTTGGACGCCAGCTGCAAGTACCCGTGGCCGGCGGCGCAGGGGGTCTCGGAGTCGTCCTCCGGGCGCACCAAGTTCGGTTTCTACGACGACGACCACGACGCCTTCGAGTGGCTCCGCGCCGGTGCCCCGCGTCGTCAGCGCTGCATCGAGGCGCAGGTCATGGACCTCGCCGACGACATCGCGTACTCGGTGCACGACTTCGAGGACGCCGTCGTCGCCGGGTTCATCGACGTCGCGGCCCTGGGCGACCGCGTGGGCGAGAACGACATCGTGAGCGCCATGCACGCCTGGGTCGGCGACGATCTGAGCCGCGACGAGCTGCTCGAGGCGTTCGACCGCCTGCGCGAGTTGCCGCTCTGGATGACCGCGTACGACGGCTCCCGCCGTGACGCCGCACGCCTGAAGAACCTGACGTCACAGCTGATCGGACGCTTCGCGCGCACCGCCACGACGGCCACCCGTGAGTCCTACGCCTCGGGGTCGCTCGTGCGGTTCGCCGCGTCGGTCGTCACCCCGCCCGAGATCATCGGTGAGATCGCGGTGCTCAAGGGCATCGTCGCGGCCTTCGTGATGACCCAGGGCGACCGTCAGCCCGTGTACGAGGACCAGCGCCGCGTGCTCACCGAACTGCTCGACGCGCTCGCGGCGACGGGGGCGTCCGACCTGGAGCCCGGCTTCGCCGCCGACTGGCACGCCGCGGGCGACGACGCCGGCCGACTGCGCGCCGTCGTCGACCAGGTGGCGAGCCTGACCGACCAGGGTGCACTCGCGTGGCACCGACGTCTGGTGGTGGGTGACCGTGACCCGGTCCACATCGCCGTCTGACCGGTCCGCCGACGTCGGTCCCACGAACTAGGATCGAGGGGTGGCTGGCAGGATCGCGCGGAACGACATCGACGAGGTCCGCTCGCGTGTCAACATCGCCGACGTCGTGGGCGACTACGTCACGCTGAAGCACGCGGGCGTCGGGTCGATGAAGGGCCTCTGCCCCTTCCACGACGAACGCTCCCCGTCGTTCCACGTCCGGCCCCAGGTCGGCCGTTACCACTGCTTCGGCTGCGGCGAGGACGGCGACGTCTTCAGCTTCATCATGGCGCAGGACCACACCACCTTCGCCGAGGCCGTCGAGCGCATGGCCGCGAAGATCGGCTTCACCCTGCACTACGAAGAGGGCGACGGGCCGCGCACCGACTACAACACCCGTGCCCGGCTGATCGCCGCGAACGAAGCCGCGCTCGAGTACTTCACGGGGCAGCTCACCACCGCTGCCGCCGACCCCGCCCGCCGGTTCCTGGGGGAGCGCGGGTTCGACCCCTCGGCCGCCCAGCACTTCGGCGTCGGGTTCGCCCCGAAGTCCTACGACATGCTCAAGGACCACCTGCGCGGGCGCGGCTTCACGATGGAGGAGCTCGTGTCCGCCGGCCTCGTCAGCCAGGGTGACCGCTCGCCGTACGACCGGTTCCGCGGGCGCCTGATGTGGCCCATCCGCGACGTCACCGGGGCGACCATCGGCTTCGGGGCGCGCCGCCTGCTCGAGGACGACAAGGGTCCCAAGTACCTCAACACGCCCGAGACCCCGATCTACCACAAGAGCCAGGTGCTCTACGGGCTCGACCTGGCACGCCGCGACATCTCGAAGCAGAAGCAGGTCGTCATCGTCGAGGGCTACACCGACGTGATGGCGTGTCACGTCGCGGGCGTCACGACCGCCGTCGCCACCTGTGGCACGTCGTTCGGGGTCGACCACATCAAGGTGCTGCGCCCGATGCTCGGTGACCTGGCCGGCGCCGACCCGAACGCCAACGGCGAGGTCGTGTTCACGTTCGACCCCGACGAGGCCGGGCAGCGCGCAGCCTCGCGTGCCTTCGCGGAAGAACAGCGCTTCGCCGCGCAGACCTACGTCGCCGTGGCGCCCGGTGGGCTCGACCCGTGCGACCTCCGGCTCGCCCGCGGTGACGACGCGATCCGCCGACTCGTCACGAACAAGCGCCCGATGTTCGAGTTCATGATCCGCCGCACCCTGGACGGCCACGACCTCGAGACCGTCGAGGGGCGCGTCGGTGCCCTGCGCGCTGCTGCGCCCGTGCTCGCCGGTATCCGCGACCGCTCGCTCACGCAGGGCTACGTGCGCGAACTCGCCGGCTGGCTCGGGATGGAGATCCCCGAGGTCCGTCGGTCGGTCGAGACCGCCCGGCGTCGTGCGGGCTCCGCCGGGCAGGACGACCGGTCCGCGGGCTCGGGGCGCGACGGCCGTGCCGGAACCGGCACCGACGGGGCCGACACCCCCGACGAGCCCGTCGCCGGGATCCGCTCGCTGCCGAACGACCCGATCAGTCGCATGGAGCGCGACGCCGTGATGGCGATGGTGCAGCAGCCCACGTCCGTCGGGGCACCGATGCTCGGGCTCGCCGCGTCGGCCACGTTCTCGACGCCGATGCTCGCCGCCGTGCGGGACGCCGTGGTCGCCAACGTCGACATCATCGGCGCGGGGGACTGGCTCGACCGACTGCTCGCCGACGTGCCGGCACCCCTCCGCACCCTGACGCACGAACTCGCCCTCGCACCGATCCCCGCGCGCAACGCGGAGGACCTGGCGGCCTACTGCCGGAGCATCGTCGTGGCCCTGGTCGAGCGCGACCTGCTCGCCCGCAAGGCCTCGTTGCTCGGACAGCTGCAGCGCGCCGACCCGCACGAGCAGGCGGAGCGTCGCGCGGAGATCCAGCGGCAGCTCGTCGACATCGACGGGCAGCGGATGCGGTTGCGCGCCGACGCCGAGGCGTCCTAGGGCTCTTCGCGCGCTGTTGGTGGGCGCGAGGTCGCACGACGCGCCGGGTGCGTCTCGCCGAGGTCGCACGAACCGTCGCACGGTGGGGCTGCGAGCGGCTGCTGGTGCGACCTCGGGTGCGTGAGTGGTCAGGACGTGCCGCGTGTCGGGCGTCGAGTGGTCGCAGATCGTCGATTGGCCGGGGTCCGGCCGACGGGACCTGACCCCTCGGGGTGGGTCGGGCGGGGAGTCGTGACCGGTCGGCGGGGGCGAGGGAGGGGTGGGGCGCGGGGCGGGCCTCCCGGCCGGGGGTGAAGTCGCACGACGCGCCGCGAGTGTCTCGCCGAGGTGGCACGAACTGTCGCACGGTGGGGGCTGCGAGCGGCGGTTGGTTCTGTCGGCGACGGCGTGAGTGGTCAGGACGTGCCGCGTGTGGGGCGTCGAGTGGTCGCAGATCGTCGGCTGGCCGGGGTCCGGCCGACGGGACGTGACCGCGCGGGGTGGGGCGGGCGGGGAGTCGTGACCGCTCGGCGGGGCGAGGGGCGGGGCGGACGCGGGGTGGGCCTCCAGGCCGGGGTGCGGGCGGTCGCACGACGCGCCGCCGGCGCACCCCGAGGTGGCGGGAACCGTCGCCGGGCGTCCCGTGGGACGGCAGCCCCGGCACTTTCAGGGCGGGAAGGGGCAGGAACGGCCGAGAACGAGCGCCAGACGCCCCAGGTTGCACCACGCAACTTTCGTGCGTGACGCGCCGCTCGACTCCGGCGGAATCATGCATCACGCGGCGGGCCCGTGCATTACAGCGGTGTAAACAAATCGCCCCCGGTTCGTTCTGTTCCGTGACAGGGTGATACCAATGAGCGTTCCTGGCCGGGCACACAGACGTTCCACCCTCCGGCTCAGGACTCTTGCAATCATGACCAGAGAGGCAGCGGACATGGCATCCGTGACCAAGTGGGGCAAGCGCGGCATCGCGCTCGGCGCCGGTGCAGCAGCGACGGCGCTGGTGCTGACCGGCTGCGCGAGCAGCAGCGTGAGTGACACCGAACTGAACGGCCTGAGCATCGGGACGACGGACAAGATCACGTCCCTCGACCCGGCCGGTTCCTACGACAACGGCTCCTTCGCCGTGCAGAACCAGGTGTTCCCGTTCCTGATGAACACGCCCGTGGGGAGCCCGGACGTCGAGCCGGACATCGCCACGAAGGCGGAGTTCACGAACCCGACCACCTACGAGGTCACCCTCAAGGACGGGCTCGAGTTCGCGAACGGCAACAAGCTCACGTCGAGCGACGTGAAGTTCTCGTTCGACCGCGAGCTGAAGATCAACAACGAGAACGGTCCGCAGTCGCTGCTGGCCAACCTCAAGAGCATCGACACCCCGGACGACACCACCGTGGTGTTCAACCTGGACCACGCCGACCAGACCTGGCCGCAGGTGCTCTCGAGCCCCGCGGGTCCGATCGTCGACGAGGACGTCTTCAGCGCGACGAAGCTCACCAGCGCCGACGACATCGTCAAGGGCAAGGCCTTCGCCGGGCAGTACCAGATCAGCTCCTACAAGGAGAACGACACGATCCAGTACAAGACGAACCCGAAGTACGACGGTCTGCTCGGCAAGGCGAAGACCGACGAGGTCACCGCCAGCTACTACACCAAGGAGACCGACCTCAAGCTCGCCGTGCAGAAGGGCGACGTCGACGTGGCGTACCGCTCCCTGACGCCGACCGACATCTCGGACCTGCGCAAGGACGACTCCCTCAAGGTCACCGACGGCCCCGGCGGCGAGATCCGCTACGTGGTCTTCAACTTCAAGACCCAGCCGTTCGGCACCGGGCAGGACGACGCCGACGAGGCGAAGGCCCTGGCCGTGCGTCAGGCTGCCGCCGACGTGGTCGACCGTGCCCAGCTCGCGAAGGAGGTCTACAACGACACCTTCACCCCGCTCTACTCGATGGTCCCGGACGGCCTGACCGGCGCGGTCCAGCCGTTCAAGGAGATGTACGGCGACGGCGACGGCGGCGCGGACGTCGCGAAGGCCAAGAAGACGCTGTCGGACGCCGGTGTCACCGGCAAGGTGCAGCTCGACATCCAGTACGCGCCCGACCACTACGGTTCGGCCTCGGACGACGAGTACGCGCTGCTCAAGCAGCAGCTCGAGGACTCCGGTCTGTTCACCGTCAACATCCAGTCGACGGTCTACACGACCTACGCGCAGGAGCGCACCAAGGACGCCTACCCCGTGTACCAGCTCGGCTGGTTCCCGGACTTCTCCGACGCCGACAACTACCTGTCGCCGTTCTTCACCAAGGAGAACTTCGTCCAGAACCACTACGACGACCCGGAGATCCAGGACCTCATCGCGAAGGAGCAGGCCGAGTCCGACACGGACAAGCGTGCTGCCCTGATCGAGCAGGCCCAGGAGCGCGAGGCCACCCAGATCTCGACGCTGCCGCTGCTGCAGGGCAAGTCCGTCGCGGTCGCCGGCAAGGACGTCAAGGGCCTGACCCTCGACGCCTCGTTCAAGTTCCGGTACGCCACCCTGAGCAAGTAGCACCAAGCCCCACGTGCAGGCCGCGGGCGTTCCCACGAGGAACGCCCGCGTGCCTGTGCAACGGCGACGAAAGGCACACACCCCGTGACCCTCAGCACTCCCGAGGCGACGCAGGACGTGAACGGCACCGATCCCACCAAGCCACAGGCACAACGCAGTGCCAAGAACAGTGGCGGCGGACTCGGCCGGTACATCCTCGTCAGGTTCCTCCTCATCATCCCGACCGTCTTCATCCTGGTGACGCTCGTGTTCTTCCTGATGCGCGTCATCGGGAACCCGATCACCGCATCGGTCGGCGGTCGTCTCACGCCGAGCCAGCTGCAGGAACGCCTGCACGCCGCCGGGTACGACCGGCCGGTGCTCGTGCAGTACTTCGAGTACCTCGGCAACATCCTGCGCGGTGACTTCGGCACCTCGTCGACGGACAACCGTCCGATCACCGACATCATCGTCACGTACGGCGGCGCGACCGCGGAGCTCGTGTTCTACGCGCTCATCGTCGCGCTCGTGCTCGGCATCCCGCTCGGCATGCTCGCCGCGTACACGCGCGACAAGTGGCCGGACGTGCTGCTCCGTGCGCTCGCGATCCTGACCTACGCCACGCCGGTGTTCTTCGGTGGCCTGCTGCTCAAGCTCGTCTTCTCGGTGTGGCTCGGCTGGCTGCCCCTCGGCGACCGTGCCTCGACCCGGGTGTCGCTCATCCTCGACGGCATCCCGGGCGCGAGCGGCATCTACATCATCGACGCGCTCCGCACCGGCAACGCCGCGGTCATCGGCGACGTGCTGCAGCACGCCGTCCTGCCCGCGCTGACGCTCGGTCTGCTGACGGCGGGCATCTTCCTGCGCCTGGTGCGCGCGAACATGATCGGGTCGCTCGGCTCGGAGTACGTCGACGCCGCCCGGTCCCGCGGCGTGCGCGAGTCGCGGCTCGTCCGCACCCACGCGTTCCGTCCGGCCCTCGTGCCGATCATCACCGTGATGGGGCTGCAGATCGCGATGCTCCTGGGTGGCTCGGTGCTCACCGAGACGACCTTCGGGTGGCGCGGCCTGGGCTTCGAGCTCAACCAGTACCTGTCGGCCCGTGACTTCGTCGCGGTGCAGGGCATCGTCGCGATGCTGGCGGTGATCGTCGCGGTGACCAACTTCATCGTCGACGTGGTCGCCGCCCTGATCGACCCGAGAGTGAGGTTCTGACGATGGTCGACACCACCCTCGTCGACCGCCACGAGCCGCTCTGGAAGCGGCTCCCCGTGGTGGTCCAGCTCCGCCGGAGCACCGGCTGGCAGCGCGCCATGCTCATCGTCGGCGTGGTCATCTGCGCCCTCTACCTGCTCGTCGCGGTCTTCGCACCGCTCCTCGCCCCGTACGGCTTCGGCCAGCTGCAGGGCGCGGACGGGCAGAGCTTCCCGCGCACCGGCGAACCGAGTGCCGAGCACATCTGGGGCACCACGGTCGGCGGCTTCGACGTGTTCAGCCGCGTGCTCTACGGCGCCCGCACAGCCGTGCTCGTCGTCATCGTCGCCGTGATCGTCTCGATCATCGTCGGCGTCCTGCTCGGCATGGTCTCCGGGTACCTGGGCGGCTGGCTCGACCGCGTCCTGGTGGTCGTGGCCGACGCCATCTACGCGTTCCCGTCGCTGCTGCTCGCGATCATCGTGTCCATCGTCATCTCCGGCGGCAACTCGAGCTACTCGGGCGGCATCATCGCGGCGGCGATCTCGATCACCGTCGTGTACGTGCCGCAGTACTTCCGCGTGGTCCGTGCCGAAGCCGTCCGGCTGAAGAACGACGCGTTCGTCGAGTCGGCGCGCGTGATGGGCACGAACCCGTGGCGCATCATGACGCGGCACGTCCTGCGGAACTCGACGCGTTCGCTGCCGCTCATCCTGACGCTCAACGCGAGCGACGCGATCCTGACCCTGGCCGGCCTCGGCTTCCTCGGGTTCGGCATCGGCCCGACGTCCGGCGCCGAGTGGGGCTACGACCTGAGCCGTGCGCTCTCGGACGTCGCGAGCGGTGTCTGGTGGACCGGTGTCTACCCGGGTGTCGCGATCGTGGTGCTCGTGCTCGGCGTGACCTTCATCGGCGAGAGCCTGAACGACATCTCCGACCCCCGCCTGCGTGCACGCCGACGCCTGAAGCAGTTGGTGTCCACGCGCGACACACGCGACCCCGCGGCACCGCGCACCGCCGGGAACGACACGGAAGGGACGGGCGCATGACCCCGACCACACGCCTGCAACCGGGCGACACCACCACCGAACCGGTCGTCGTCGTGGACGACCTGACCGTCACGTTCGCGACCGACGGCGGTGCCGTCGACGCGGTCAAGGGCGTCAGCCTCGACGTCCGCCCCGGCGAGGTGCTCGCCCTGGTCGGCGAGTCCGGCTCCGGCAAGTCCGTCACGGCGCGCAGCATGCTGCGGCTCATGCCGGAGACGGCGACGCTCGGCGGCGCGGTGCTGCTCGACGGCACCGACGTGGTGAGCGTCGGCGCGCAGAAGCTCCGCAGCCTGCGCGGAACCGCCGGGGCGATGGTGTTCCAGGAACCGTCGACCGCCCTCAACCCGGTCTTCACCGTCGGGTGGCAGATCGCCGAGGGACTCCGCGCCCACGGCGGCGTGTCCAAGAAGGAAGCACGGGCGAAGGCCATCGACTACCTCGGTCGCGTCGGCATCCCCGACCCCGAGACCCGCGTCGACCACTACCCGCACCAGTTCTCCGGCGGGCAGAAGCAGCGCGTGGTCATCGCGAGCGCACTGGCCCTCGAGCCGAGCGTCATCATCGCGGACGAGCCCACGACGGCGCTCGACGTGACGGTGCAGGCCGAGATCCTCGACCTGCTGCGCCGCTGCCGTGACGAGTTCGGCACTGCGATCGTCGTCATCACGCACAACATGGGTGTGGTCGCCGACCTGGCCGACCGCGTCGCCGTGATGTACCAGGGCGAGATCGTCGAAGAGGCCACGGCGACGGCGCTGTTCGCGACGCCGCAGGCCGACTACACCAAGCGGCTGCTCGCGGCGGTGCCCCGGCTCGAGGCGTCCACCGGGGTGGCCCGGCGCGCCGCGATCGCCGAGGACGTCACCCCGCTGGTCGAGGCGAAGGGGCTCGAGATCGAGTACCCCGGGCGGCTCGGCTCGCCGGCGTTCAAGGCGGTCAAGGGCGTCGACCTGGCGATCCGTCCGGGTGAGGTCCTCGGGCTGGTGGGGGAGTCCGGCTCCGGCAAGACCACCATCGGCCGGGCCATGGCGGGCCTGACGAAGGTCACCGGCGGCTCGCTCAAGGTCCTCGGCGCCGAGATGCTCGGGTACCGCGAACGCGACTTCAAGCACCTGCGGAAGGACATCGGGTTCGTCTTCCAGGACCCGGCGACCTCGTTCAACCCGCTGCTGACGATCGCCGAGTGCGTCGCCGAGCCGCTGGTCGTGCACAAGGAGGTCTCGAGCCCGCGTGCGGCGCGCAAGCGGGTGGACGAGCTGCTCGAGGCCGTGCAGCTGCCGGCCGCGTACGGCGACCGCTACCCGCACGAGCTCTCCGGCGGGCAGCGCCAGCGCGCGTCGCTCGCCCGGTCGCTCGCGCTCCGGCCGAAGCTGCTCATCGCCGACGAGCCGACGAGTGCGCTCGACGTGTCCGTGCAGGCGCGCGTGCTCGAGCTCTTCCTCGAGCTCCAGCAGGACCTCGGCTTCGCATCGCTGTTCATCAGCCACGACCTCGCGGTCGTCGGCGCGCTCTCCGACCGGATCGCGGTGCTGTACCGCGGTGACCTGGTCGAGACGGGCACGACGGCGCAGGTCCTCGGCGCGCCGCAGCACCCCTACACGCAGCGGCTCCTCGCGTCGCTGCCGGTGCCGGACCCAGCCGAGCAGGCGGAGCGACGGCGTACGCTGGAGCGACTGGAGCACGCCGGGTCCTGACCCGACGTGACCCACCCTGGAGGCCCGGCCAGCGTCGTCGACGCACGCCGGGCCTCCAGGGTGGTCGGCTCCACTGCTGTACGCACGACGGACCTGCCAGGGCGGTCCGTCGCGAACCGCCGCCAGGGGGCGGCGTGGAAGGGGACCCATGATCGCGGTCAACGGACCGGCGGTCGTCGCGGACGACGTGTCGATCGAGTACCGGGGCGGACGCGGGGGCGAGTCCATCCGTGCCGTCGACGGCGTGAGCCTGACGGTCCGGCAGGGGGAGATCCTCGCCCTGCTCGGTGAGTCGGGCTCGGGCAAGTCGACGTTCGCCGCCGCCATCGCCGGCCAGCTCGGGTCCCACGGCGAGGGCGAGGGGGCCCTCCGTCGGCACATCGTCGGCGGCGAGCTGACCGTGCTCGGCCAGAAGACCCGGGGCCTCCGTCCCTCGTCGCGCAAGCTCGAACGGCTGAGCGGCCGGATCGGCTACCTGCCGCAGGACGGTGCCGACCGGCTCAGCCCGGACCTGACCGTGGGCGAAGCCGTCGCCGAACCGATCTACGCACGCGACCGCCGGTTCGACCGGCGCGAGGCCGGGCTCATCGTGGCCCGTCTGCTCGACGCGGTGCACCTGCCGCTCGGGGCGATGCGCCTGAACACGTGGGAGCTCTCGAGCGGGCAGCGCCAGCGTGTCGCCCTGGCGAAGGCGCTCGTGCTCGAACCCCAGCTGCTGGTCGCGGACGAACCGGCACGCGGCGTCGACGTGCTCGTGCGGCAGTCCGTGCTCGAGGCCCTGGCGACGCTGCAGCGCGGCCGGCAGTTCTCGGCCGTCGTCGTGTCCAGCGACCTGCGCGAGGCACGCGCCCTCGCCGACCGTGTCGCCGTGATGGCCGATGCCCGGCTCGTCGGGCTCGGCACCTTCGACGAGGTCCTCGACAACCCCGTCGACCCCTACGTGAAGACCCTCGCCTCGACCGCGGCCCGCGGGGTGAAGCGTCGTCCGGCGCCGAGCACGTCCCGCCGTTCGTCGGCGCCGCGCCGTCCGGTGGCCGCCGGTAGCGGTCCCCGCACGGATCGGCCCGAGGGCCTGTGAGCGCCGCGAAGCCGGCCCGCGGACACCGGGCAGTCGTCCCCACCGCCCGCACGCCCCTGCCGATCCGGGCCCCGGAGTCCGGCCCCGTCGCGGTGCTGCCCGCGCCGGCCGACCGGCCCGTGAGCGCGGCCCCCGAGGCCAGCGGGACCGTCGGACCGAGCGACCTGCACGCGCGGGTCGTGACCGAGGCCGGCGGGACGGTCGGGCCGCTCGGCCCGGACACCCGCGGCATCGTCTGGCTCGACAACCGCGATCCCGCCGGCCTGGACGAAACCCTGCGCCGGCACCCCGCCGTCGGGTGGGTGCAGCTGCCGTTCGCCGGCGTGGACGCCTTCGCGCACCTCATCGCTGAGCACGGCGACCGCGTGCTGTTCACCTCGGCCAAGGGCGCCTACGCGGAGCCGGTCGCCGAGCACGCGCTGGCGTTGACCCTCGGCACGCTCCGGGTCCTGCAGAAGCGCGCTCGTGCGTCGTCGTGGGCGACCGAGCCCGAGGGGGTCTCGCTGTACGGGCGGAACGTCGTCGTGATCGGTGCCGGCGGGATCGCGCTCGAGTACCTCCGGCTGCTCGCGCCGTTCGACGTCGACGTCACCGTCGTGCGCCGCTCGCCCGAGCCCGTGCCGGGAGCCGCGCGGACCGTCACCACCGACGAGCTCGACCAGGTCCTGCCCGACGCCGACGTCGTGATGATCGCGGCGGCGATGACCTCGGGCACCGCGAAGCTCTTCGGTGAGCGGCAGTTCCGGATCATGAAGCCCTCCGCCAGGCTGGTGAACATCGCGCGCGGCGGACTCGTCGACACCGACGCCCTGGTCGACGCCCTGCGCACCGGGGAGATCGCCGCGGCGGGCCTCGACGTCACCGACCCCGAGCCGCTGCCCGACGGGCACCCGCTCTGGTCGGAGCCCGGCGCGGTCATCACCCCGCACCAGGCCGACACCCCGGACATGGTCGCGCCCCTGCTGGCCGAGCGCGTCCGGTTGAACGCCACGGCGTTCCTCGGGGGCGACGGCGAGGGCTTCGTCGGCGTCGTCGACCCGGTCGCCGGGTACTGACCCGGGGGCTCCACCGCGCGGCGCGCCCGGGCGGCGTGTCCGATGCGGTGGAGGGCCGCAGGGTCCTGCTATGCTGTTACCCGTTGTTCGCACGTCATTCGCCAGCGAACAGTGATCCTCGATAGCTCAATTGGCAGAGCAGCCGGCTGTTAACCGGCAGGTTGTTGGTTCGAGTCCAACTCGGGGAGCGACAGGTCCTCATCCTTCGGGGTGGGGACCTTTTGCGTTCCCGCTGCCGAACTGCACCAGCGCAGCTGCGCACCGGATCCGCAGCGTTCGCGCGGCTCCTGCCCGGTCGATGCTGTTAGCGTTCACAGGTGCACCGTTCCCGTTCGCCTCGACTCGCGCTCCTGGGCGTGGTCGTCGCCGCGACGGCGGTGCTCACCGGCTGCAGCAGCGTCGGCCCGGACACCGATGCCTCCGAGGACCCGACGAGCTCGGACACCGGGCTGGGCTCGGGCGCGTCGCCGGTGGTCTTCGCGTTCGTCTGCGACCGCGGCGGATCGGACAGCGAGACCTACACGACCTACTCGGCGGTGTGGGAGGCCGAGCGTGCCGACTGCTCGGCGAAGCGCCTCACCGGCTCGGTGCCGTCGAGCCAGCAGCAGGCCGCGGTGACGGCGGCGCGTGGCGACGCGACCCTGGTCGAGCTCGCGAGCGCGTGCGCGGTTCGCGGCGCGGACCCGTGGACGTCGGCGGTCGCCGACGAGCGCGGTGCGCACGTGGCCGCAGGCCTCCTGCGGTACTGCCCCGGACACCCGGAGACCGACCACCTGCGGGACGCACTGGCGGCCTACCGGGGCTGAGCCGGGCCTCCAGACCGACCGCCGCACCGGCGACGGCCCGACGGCGGCAGGACGGGCGTCAGCCCTCGGGGTGGTCGCGACCCGGCAACCAGGACTGGCCGGGTCCGCCCCAGCTGCTCTTGCGGATCGCCTTGGCGACCTGCTTGCCGTAGGGGTGCACCAGGCGGTCGGCGTAGAGCCAGCCGTCCAGGTGGTCGTACTCGTGTTGGAAGATGCGGGCCAGCCAGCCGTGCGCCTCGACCTCGAACGGGGTGCCGTGCTCGTCGAAGGCACGCAGCAGGGCGCCCTCTGAGCGGCGGAGCGGGAACCGCTCGCCCGGGATCGACAGGCAGCCCTCGGACTCATCGTCCTCGTCGAGCTCCTCGACGGACTCGGGGACCGGAGGCGTGATCCACAGGACCGGGTTGACGGCGGCGCCCCGGTGCAGGACGTCGTCGTCATCGGTGTAGGAGTACACGAACAGGCGCTTGCCGACGCCCACCTGCGGTCCGGCCAGGCCGACGCCGGGGGCCAGGTCCATGGTCTCGAGCATGTCGGCGACGAGGGTGCGGAGGTCGTCATCGAACGCGGTGACCTCGGCTGCACGCTCGTGCAGGACGGGTTCGCCGGTGATGCGGATCGGGAGAACGGCCATTCACCCAGGTTATCCGGCGGGGGACGGTAGCCTCGACGCGTGACGACGGACCTCCAGCTGCCGGACGCCGTGAGCAACCTCACGCCGTTCCAGGCGCTGATGATCCCGGTGGCCCTGATCGGCGCGGTGTTCCTGTCGCTCGGGGCGCAGTTCCAGAGCCGCGGGGTGCAGCGGGTCGAAGCACGTCTCGGTCGGCAGTCGAAGGGGCTGAGCGTCCGGCACGTCGTCGGGCTCGTCTCGAGCGGCTACTGGGTGCTCGGCACGCTCATGCTCGGCATCGCGGTCGTGCTCCAGCTCATCAGCATCACGTTCGCGCCCCTGATCGTCGTGCAGCCGCTGGGCGCCGTCGCCCTGGTCATCACGACGTGGTTCTCGTCGCGGTCGTCCGGTGTGCCGCTCGGTCGTCGAGCGCGGCGGGCCGTGTGGACGTGCATCATCGGTGTCGGCATCTTCGTCGGGATCGCGGCGTTCGTCGGGCACGAGAGCGCGATCACCCGCCAGCAGCTCGTCACCGTGCTGGTGATCCTGGCCGTCGTGCTGGTGCTCGTGCTGGTGTCGTTCCGGCTCGTGGCCAAGCACCGCAGCGCGCTCTACTACATCGTCGGGGCGGGGGTGCTCTACGGGTTCGTGGCGACACTGGCCAAGGTCGTGCTCAACCGGTTCGTGAACGGCACCTTCGACTGGCTGACCGTGCTCGCCATCGCCGGCGTGATCGTGGCGGCATCGCTCGGCGGGTACTTCGTGCAGAACGCGTACTCGAGCGGATCGGCCGACCTCGTGATCGCGGGGCTGACGGTGATCGACCCGATCGTCGCGGTCGGCATCGGCGTCATCGTGCTCGGCGAGGCATCGGGGGCGCCGTGGTTCGCGGTGGCGGGGTTCGTGGTCGCCGCGGGCATCGCCATCACCGGGGTGTTCCTGCTCGCCAAGCACCACCCCCAGACCCGGGCCTGACGCCGCGCACCCGGAGGTCGCCGCCCTCATCCGCGCGGCTGACGCGACCGTCGATCCTGGTGCGATAGCGTCACTGCCGACCAGCCATCGCCCACGAGAGGACGAACTCAGCCGTGTCAGGAGACGCCACCACCGCCACCGCCGGACCGACGGGTGCGACGGGCGGTCACCGACCGTTGCGCGTGCTGATCGCTGCGGACACCTTCGCCCCCGACGTCAACGGCGCCGCCACCTTCGCCGAGCAGCTCGCCGTCGGTCTCGCCGAGCGCGGGCACGAGGTGCACGTCGTGGCCCCGGCCTCGAGCCGCCAGTACGGCACCTTCGACGAGGAGCACCACGGCGTCACGCTCGTCGTGCACCGCCTGAAGTCGTACAAGTGGCCGCTGCACCCGTGGCTGCGCTTCGTGTGGCCGTGGAGCGTCCGGAAGTGGACGGGCCCGATCCTCGACGCCGTGAAGCCCGACGTGCTGCACATCCAGTCGCACGTGGTCATCGGCCGCGGCATCGTGCACGAGGCGAACGACCGCGGCATCCGGGTCATCGCGACGAACCACTTCATGCCGGAGAACCTGCTCGAGTACACGCCGTTCGGCAAGTGGACGCTGCCCCTCGCGCTGAAGATCGCGTGGAGCGACGCCGCCAAGACCTACCGGCTGGCCGACACCATCACGACGCCGACGAACCTGGCCGCCGACTACCTGCGGAAGGCCATCGCCGGACAGCAGGTCCTCGCGATCTCGTGCGGCATCGACGCGTCCCGGTACGTGGCGCGCGAGGGACGCCCGGTCAACAACGACATCGTGTTCGTGGGTCGTGTGGCCCCCGAGAAGAACCTCGACGTGCTGGTCCGCGCGGTGGCGCTGCTGCCCGCCGAGCTGTCCGCGACGCTGACGATCGTCGGCGACGGCGAGATGATCCCGAAGCTCACCGCGTTGGCGAAGGAGCTCGGGCTCGAGGACCGCGTGCGGTTCCTGGGTTTCGTCTCCGACGAGCGCAAGCAGGAGGCCCTGACCAACGCGACGGTGTTCGCGATGCCGTCCACGGCGGAACTGCAGAGCATCTCGTCGCTCGAGGGGATGGCCTCGGGACTGCCCGTCGTCGCCGCCGACTCGATGGCGCTGCCGCACCTGATCGACGGCAACGGGTACCTGTTCACCCCGGGCGACGTGGACGACCTGGCGGCGAAGCTCACGACGGTGCTCACCGCGCCCGAGTCGGAGTACGTGGCGATGCGGGAACGCAGTCTGGCCATGATCGAGGCACACGACATCAACCGCACGCTGTCGACGTTCGAGTCGCTGTATCGTGGTGAGCCGGTGGCCTGAGGGTCTCCGGCGAGGGGCGGTAGCCAAGCTGGTCAAGGCAGTCGGCTCATAACCGAACGATCCGCGGGTTCGAGTCCCGCCCGCCCTACGTGCACATGCCAAGGAAGCGCGACACGTCGCAGGACGACCACGCACCGACACCGAACGTCACCTTCGAGGTGACCCGTGGCGGTACCGGCGTGCGCGTGAACGCCTTCCGGATCGGGTTCATGGGCGCCATCGGGGTGCTCGTCGCGCTGCTCGCCGGGTCGATCATCAACGAGCTGAGCACGGTCCTGGTCTACATCGGGGTCGCGCTGTTCCTGGCGCTCGGCATCGACCCCCTCGTGTCGTTCCTCGAGCGGATCATCCCGCGCTGGTCCGCCATCACGATCGTCGTCGTGGTCGTCCTCGGGGCCTTCGCCGGCATCGTCTTCGCCGTCGTCCCGATCCTGGTGGAGCAGACCTCGAACCTGGTCCAGAACTTCCCCGAGATCGTGCAGGACATCTCGCAGCAGCCGTGGGTGCAGGACCTGTCGAAGCAGTTCGCCGGGTCGTTCGACATCGACCACGCGCTGCAGTCGCTGCAGTCCTTCGTCGAGAAGCCGGGCAACCTGCTCAGCGTCGGCGGCGGGATCCTGGCGGTCGGCAGCGGGATCCTGTCCGGGGTCACCGGGGCGCTCATCGTCATCATCCTGATGCTCTACTTCCTCGCGTCGATGCGGGGCATGAAGCGCGCGGCGTACCGGTTCGTCCCGGCGTCGCGTCGCCAGAACTTCATCGACGTGAGCGAGCAGATCACGCAGGCGGTCGGCCGGTACGTCGTCGGGCAGGTGTCGCAGGCGCTCATCAACGGCATCCTGAGCTTCATCTTCCTGCTCATCATCGGTGCACCGCTGCCCGTGCTGCTCGCGTTCATCGCGTTCCTCGGGTCGCTGATCCCGCTGGTCGGCACCCTGGCCGCCGCGATCGTGATCTCGCTGCTCTGCTTCTTCGCGTCGCCGGCCACCGCCCTGTTCTCGGGCATCTACTACCTGGTCTACATGCAGGTCGAGGCCTACCTGATCTCCCCGCGCATCATGTCGCGGGCAGTCCAGGTGCCCGGAGCCCTCGTGGTCATCGCGGCGGTCGCCGGCGGCACGATCGGCGGCGTGCTCGGCGCGCTCGTGGCGCTGCCCGTCGCGGCGTCGGTCATCATCATCGTGCAGAAGGTCATCTACCCCCGCCAGGAACAGGCGTGACGAGCGGCACCGGCGCAGCCGACGACGCGGTCGTCGCCGCGTTCGCCGAGCACGTCCACGACCGTGACCGCTGGGCGCGCAGTGCCCGTGGGCCACTCGCCCTGGTGAACGCCCAGCACGTCGACCACCCGCAGCCGGTCTGGCCGGTCCCCGGGACGTGGGCCCCGGCCGTCGGCGGACTCACCGTGACGGCCGAGGCATCCGACGGCGTCGTCGTCGACGGCGTGCCGGTGGACGGCACGGTCCTGGCGGCCGGGGACACCGCCGTCGTACCGTCGACCGTCGCCCTGCCGGACGGCTTCGCCGGCACCGTCAGCGGTGACACCCTGCGCGTCTGGGACCCGTCCTCCGAGGCGATCGCCCGCTTCGCGCAGATCGCCCGCTTCGCGTGGTCCGGCGACTGGGTGACGTCCGGCACGTACGTCCCGCTGGTCGGGGACGCCCTGGAGGCCCGTGGCAGCGTCCGTGACGCCGCCGGCGACGCCCTGCCGGTCGCCGGACACGTCGAGACCGTCGTGGGTGGTGGCACGGTGCGCTTCGTCGCCCTCCGGTCGGCTGCCCACCGCGGAGCCCCCCGGCTGCAGCTCATCGTGCAGGACGCCACGAGTGCCCTGCCCGAGGACGACCCGGGCAGCACCTACTCGATGGGTCGGTTCCTGTACCTCGACGACCCCAGCACCGAGGCCACGGTCGAGCTCGACTGGAACCGGCTGGTGCTCCCGCCGTGCGCGTTCTCGTACCAGTACGCCTGCCCGATCCCACCGGAGGACAACCGCGTCCCGGTGCCGATCACGGCGGGGGAGCGGCACCCGGTCGACGCGAACGGTGCCGTCCTGCACTGATCGGGTCAGGTCCTTGCCGTTCCCAGGCGTGGCGCTGCATAATGGGCGTGTCCCGTCGGGACATCACAATCGCATACCGATGGTTCCGTGGCCCCTCGGGTCAGGATCCTCCGCACCAGGTCGATGGGGAAGTCGCACCTGACGTATCGGAGGAACCGTGAACGGAACGACGACAGGAGTGCTCTACGTGCACTCCTCACCCCGCGCGCTCTGCCCGCACGTCGAATGGGCAGCAGGTCGCGCCATGAACCGCGCCGTGAACTTCTCGTGGCTCGACCAGCCCGCGCAGGACGGTGCGCGCCGGACCGAGTACACGTGGACCGGTGCGGTGGGCGCCGGTGCCGCGATCGCGTCGGCCCTGCGCGGGTGGGAGCACCTGCGGTACGAGGTCACCGAGGAGCCGACGAGCGCCTCGGACGGCGGCCGCTGGATGCACACGCCCGACCTCGGTGTGTTCTACGCCCAGACCGACGTCACGGGCAACATGGTCATCCCCGAGGACCGGGTGCGCTACGCGATGGAGGTCGCGGGCAGCAACGCCCTCGAACTGCACCGTGAGCTCCGACTCGCCCTCGGGCAGGCCTGGGACGACGAGCTCGAGCCCTTCCGCCACGCGGCCGAGGGCAACCCGGTCGTCTGGCTGCACCGCGTCGGCTGACCCGACTCGCAACACGCCGGCGTCTCGGGTGCGCCGGACGTCGGCGTCGGGTGCGCAACACGCCGGTGTGTTGTCCTGACACCGCCGAAGACTCGAGACGCCGCCGAACACGGCGGCGTCTCGTCGTTCCCGGGGCGCCTCAGCGACACGACGGCGTGTTGGCGGAACTCCGGACCGGCCACCGAAACGACGGAAGCCCGCCCCGACGACGCGGGACGGGCCTCCTGGCGGAGGGTGTGACGGATCAGACGCTGCGGAACGCGACCACGGCGTTGTGGCCGCCGAAGCCGAACGAGTTGCTGACCGCGAGCAGGTCGCCCTCGGGCAGCGGACGCGGCTCGCGGGCCACGTCCATGACGATCTCCGGGTCCTGGTCGTGCAGGTTGATCGTCGGCGGGGCGACGCGGTTGTGCAGTGCGAGGACGGTGAAGACGGCCTCGATCGCTCCGGCACCACCGAGCAGGTGCCCGGTGGACGCCTTGGTGGCGGACACCACGACGTCGTCCAGGTGGTCGCCGAAGACCCGACGCATCGCGTGGTACTCGGCGACGTCACCGACGGGGGTCGAGGTGGCGTGCGCGTTGACGTGCACGACGTCCTCGATGCTCGCGTCGGCGTGCTCGAGGGCCTGCAGGACCGCACGAGCGGCGGCGCTGCCCTCGGGGTCCGGCGCGGTGATGTGGAAGGCGTCCGAGGTGATGCCGGAGCCGGCGACCTCGGCGTAGATGGTCGCGCCGCGGGCTTCCGCGTGCTCCTTCGACTCGAGGATGAGTGCCGCTGCGCCGTCACCGAGCACGAAGCCGTCACGCGTGACGTCGTACGGACGCGAGGCGGTCTCGGGGGAGTCGTTGCGGCGCGACAGGGCCTGCATCGCGGCGAACGCGGCCAGCGGGAGCGGGTGCAGCGCGGCCTCGGCGCCACCGGTGATGACGATGTCGGCGTCGCCGTCGGCGATGTGCCGGTACGCCTCGGCCAGCGACTCGGTCGAGGACGCGCAGGCCGACAGGTAGGTGCGGGCGCCGCCACGGGCACCGAACTCCATCTCGATGGCGGCGGCGGGGCCGTTCGCCATGAGCATCGGCACCGTCATCGGCAGGACGCGACGCGGGCCCTTCTCGCGCAGGGTGTCCCAGGCGTCGAGCAGCGTGTTGACGCCACCGATGCCGGTCGCCCAGTCGACGATCAGGCGCTCGGGAACGACCGACTCGTCGTCGATGCCGGCGTCGGCCCAGGCCTCACGCGCCGCGACGAGCGACAGCTGCGACGAGGGGTCGAGGCGCTTCGACTCGGGGCGGGTGAGCTGGTCGGTGAGGAACCGGCGCGCCTGGCCGGCGAACTCCACGGGGAGTTCGAGCTCGGCGTAACGGGGGTCCTCGATGCGGGTGATGCCGGACTTGCCGGCAAGCAGCGCGTCCCAGGTGTCCGGGGCGGTCGCGGCGAGGGGTGAGATCGCACCGATCCCGGTGACGACGACGGTCTTCTTGGTCATGGGACGACGTGTTCTTTCGTTGGGGTGAACAAGATGAGCGCCGTGGCCCGCAGGGGTCCGCGGGCCGCGGCGCTCAGGAAGCTCGTGTCAGGCCTGGGCCTTGACGATGTAGTCGACCGCGTTGCCCACGGTCTTGAGGTTCTTGACCTCTTCGTCCGGGATCTTCACGTCGAACTTCTCCTCGGCGTTGACCACGATGGTCATCATCGAGATGGAGTCGATGTCGAGGTCGTCCGTGAAGGACTTGTCGGCGGCGACGGTGTCGGTGGCGATACCGGTCTCGTCGTTGATCAGCTCGGCCAGGCCGGCGAGGACTTCTTCGTTGGACAGGGCCATGAGTGTTCTCCTTGAAGGGGGGTGTCGTTTGACCGTTGACCAGCCTAGGGCACGCGGGGTCCGGGTGCGCGGAGGCTCGTCGGGATGGGGACCGGCGCGCGGCTGCGCGACCGGGCGGGGATCAGGGGAGGACGACCACCTGCGCGCCGAAGACGAGTCCGGCGCCGAAGCCGATCTGCAGGGCGAGGCCGCCCGACAGGTCCGGGTGCTCCTCGAGCAGGCGGTGCGTGGCGAGCGGGATGCTCGCGGCGGAGGTGTTGCCGGTGGTGGTGATGTCGCGGGCGATCGTCACCGTCTCGGGCAGGCCGAGCTGCTTGGCGAACTCGTCGATGATGCGGATGTTCGCCTGGTGCGGCACGAAGGCGGCGAGGTCCTCGGGGCGGACCCCGGCGGTCTCGAGTGCCTGGCGGGCGACCTTGACCATCTCCCAGACGGCCCAGCGGAACACCGTCTGCCCGGCCTGGCGCATGGTCGGGCGCGGTGCGCCGGCCTCCCACTCGTTGTAGGTCGCGGTCATGCCGATGGCATCCCACTTCGAGCCGTCGGAACCCCAGATGGTGGGGGCGATGCCCGGGAAGTCGCTCGGGCCGATCACGGCGGCGCCGGCACCGTCCCCGAGCAGGAACGAGATCGAGCGGTCGGTCGGGTCGACGACGTCGCTGAGCTTCTCGGCCCCGACGACCAGCACGTGGTCGGCGAGCCCGGACTTGATGAACGAGTCGGCCTGGGCGATGCCGTAGGCGTACCCGGCGCAGGCGGCGCTGATGTCGTACGCGGCCGCCGGGGTGGCCCCGATGCGCTCGGCGAGCAGCGACGCCATCGACGGGGTCGCGACGGTGTGCGTGACGGTGCTCACGAGCACGACGCCGATCTGGGACGGCTCGATGCCGGCCTTCTCGATGGCCTCGCGCGCGGCGGCCTCGGCGAGGTCGACGGCCTCGACGTCCTTGCCGGCGCGCTTGCGGGTGATGATGCCGGTGCGCTGCCGGATCCACTCGTCGGACGAGTCGATCGGGCCGACGAGGTCGTCGTTCGGCACGACGTTCTCGCCGCGGGCGGCGCCGAACGCCAGGATCCGGGTGAACTCGTGGCCGCGGCGCTGCTGGAGCAGCGGGCGCGCGGATCCGGTCGGGAGGCCCGTGGGGGCGTCCGTCGGGCTGGTCGGGTCGGTCATGCGGTTGCGTCTGCTTCCTGGCCCGCGCGCTGCAGCAGGTCGATCGCTGCAGGCAGGTCGTCGGGGGTCTTGATGGCGACGGTCGGCGTGCCGCGGAGGCCGCGCTTCGCCAGGCCGACGAGTGCACCGGCGGGTGCGAGCTCGATGATGCCGGTCACGCCGGCGCCGGAGAAGGACTCCATGACCGCGTCCCAGTGCACGGGGTTCGCGATCTGCTGGACCATCAGGTCGACGAAGCGGCGACCGTCGTCGACCCGGGAGCCGTCGGCGTTCGTCCAGATCGGCAGGGTCGGGTCCTGCACCGTGGCGGCGGCCGCGACCGGGGCGACCCGCTCGACGGCGGGGGCCATGTACCGGGTGTGGAACGCACCGGCCACGGCGAGCGGGATCACGCGGGCCTTGGCGGGCGGGTCGGCGGCGAGGGCCGCGATGGCGTCGGCCGCACCGGCGACGACGGTCTGGCCGCCACCGTTGTGGTTCGCGGGCACCAGGCCGTGCTCGGCGAGGGCTGCGGCCACCGCGTCGGCGTCGCCACCGAGGACGGCGGCCATCGAGGTCGGCTCGAGCGCGGCGGCGTCGGCCATGGCCCGGCCGCGTTCGGCGACCAGGGCGACGGCGTCGGTCGGGTCGAGGATCCCGGCGACCGCGGCGGCGGTGAACTCGCCCACCGAGTGTCCGGCGACCCCGCCCACCAGGGCACGACGGCCCTCGGCGAGCAGGGCGTCGGCGGTCACCAGGCCGGCGGCGACGATGAGGGGCTGTGCGAGCGCGGTGTCCTTGATGGTGTCCGCGTCGGAGTTCGTGCCGTGCTCGGCGAGGTCGACGCCGATCGACTCCGACCACTGCCCGACTCGTTCACGAACGGTGGCGTCCTCGAGCCAGGGGGCGAGGAAGCCGGGGGTCTGGGAGCCCTGTCCGGGCGCGACGACGACGATCACCGGACAATCCTCGCGTTCTCGTCCCGCGGGGCCCGTGTGGACTTCCCACACGAATCCCCGCGGGACATTGTTGGTTCTCTACCGCCGTGGGGTGATGCGGCGGCGTCCGGTCGCGGACTCGGACATCGCGCCGAGGATGAGCGCCGACTGCACGATCAGGGCGTCACGGGCGTGCGTGGCGTCCCAGCCGATGATGTCGGCGACCCGGCGCAGGCGGTAGCGCACGGTGTTCGGGTGCACGAAGAGCTCGCGGGCCGTGGCCTCGAGCGAACGCCCGGTGTCCAGGTAGCACCAGAGCGTCTGCAGGAGCTCGGTGGACTGGTCCTTGAGCGGGACGTAGATGCGCTGCACCAGGGCCGACCGGGCGAGGGGGTCGCCGGCCAGGGCCCGTTCGGGCAGCAGGTCGTCGGCCAGGGCCGGGCGGGGCACGCCACGCCAGGCACGCGCGACGGCGAACCCGGCGAGGGCGGCCTTCGCGCTCGTCGAGGCGTCGACGACCCCGGGGACCTCGTTGCCGAGCACCAGGTGGCCCTCGCCGAACAGCGGTTCGAGGGCCTGCGCGATGGTCGTGAAGGAGACGGGCTCCTCGCCCTCGGGCACGTCGTCGCGGGGGGTGGCGCGGCCGATCACCACGACGAGCCGCGATCCCTGGACCCCGACGAGCACGTCGGCGTCCATGTGCCGTGCGGTGCGCCGGACCTGGTCGACCTCGAGCTGCTTCGGTGCGGTGCCGACGAGCACCGCGACCTCGCCGTGGCCGTGCCACCCGAGGGCGGCGATGCGGGAGGGCAGTTCGTCGTCGTACTCGCCGGAGAGGATCGAGTCGACCACGAGCGCTTCGAGCCGGGCGTCCCACAGGCCACGGGCCTCGGCCGCGCGGGCGTAGACGTCGGCGGCGGCGAACGCGATGTCGCGGGAGTACTTGAGGATCGCCTCCTGCAGCATCTCGTCGTCGGCGGCGCGTTCCTCGACCACGGTCACCACGACGCGGATGAGCTGCAGGGTCTGCTGCAGGCTCACCGAGCGCAGGAGTTCCCGCGGGGCGGACCCGAAGACGTCGGCCGCGGCGATCCACGGCGTCGATGCGGTGCCCTCGAGCCAGCTGATGAACGAGGTGATGCCGGCCTGGGCGACGAGGCCCACGGCGGAGCGGCGCCCCGGTGGCATCTCGCTGTACCAGGGGAGCGTGTCCTCGAGTCGCTTGATCGTCGCGGTGGAGAGTTCTCCGGACACCTGACGGAGCCAGGAGAGCGCACGCTCGCGCGCGCTCTCCTGGCTCTCGTGGTCCGGGCGGACCGTCGTCACGGGTTGATCAGCTCTCGCCGCCCGCGCTGCCGGTGGTGCCGGCGGTCACGTCGTGCAGGCGGTACTTGTCGATCGCCTGCTGGACGAGCGCGCCGTCGACCTTGCCCTGGCGGGCGAGCTGCTGCAGCGTCCGCACGACGACCGAGGGGCCGTCGATGTGGAAGAAGCGGCGAGCGGCCGGACGGGTGTCCGAGAAACCGAAGCCGTCTGCGCCGAGGGTGGCGTAGTCGGTCGGCACGAACGGGCGGATCTGCTCCTGCACCAGGTGCATGAAGTCGCTCACGGCGACGACCGGGCCCTCGGTGCCGAGCAGACGCTCGGTGACGAACGGCGTGCGGGCCGGCTCGTTCGGGTTGAGGAACGCCTGCTGCTCGGCGGCCACACCGTCGCGGTACAGCTCACCCCAGCTCGTGACGCTCCAGACGTCGGCCGACACGCCCCAGTCCTCGGCGAGGAGCTGCTGCGCCTCGAGGATCCACGGCACGGCGACGCCGGACGCGAGCAGCTGGGCCTTCGGGCCGTCGTGCTCGCTCGCCTTGAGCAGGTACATCCCCTTGAGGATCCCCTCGACGTCGACGCCCTCGGGCTCGGCCGGCTGCACCAGCGGCTCGTTGTAGACCGTCAGGTAGTACATGACGTTCGGGTCGGCGTGCTTCGGCGAGCCGTCCTCGTTCGTGCCGTACATGCGGTCGAGGCCGGCCTTGACGATGTGGCCGATCTCGTAGCCGTAGGCCGGGTCGTACGAGACGACGGCCGGGTTCGTCGTGGCGAGGAGCGGCGAGTGGCCGTCCGCGTGCTGCAGGCCTTCGCCCGTCAGCGTGGTGCGGCCGGCGGTCGCGCCGATCATGAAGCCGCGGGTCATCTGGTCGCCGGCGGCCCAGATGGCGTCGCCGGTGCGCTGGAACCCGAACATCGAGTAGAAGACGTAGACCGGGATGAGCGGCTCGCCCTGCGTCGAGTACGAGGTGCCGACCGCGGTGAACGCCGCGAGGGCGCCCGCCTCGTTGATGCCGACGTGGATGATCTGGCCCTGCGGGCTCTCCTTGTAGGCCAGCAGGAGCTCGCGGTCGACCGACGTGTAGTGCTGGCCGTTCGGGTTGTAGATCTTCGCCGACGGGAAGTAGGCGTCCATGCCGAACGTGCGTGCCTCGTCCGGGATGATCGGGACCACGCGGTCGCCGAAGTCGGGCGAGCGCAGCAGGTCCTTCAGCAGGCGCGCGAACGCCATGGTGGTGGCGACCTCCTGCTTGCCGGAGCCCTTCTTGACGACCTGGTACTTCGAGTCGTCCGGCAGCGTGAACTGCGTGTACTTCGTGCGACGTTCCGGCACGTAGCCACCGAGCGCGCGACGACGCTCGTGCATGTACTGGATCGCCTCGTCGTCGTTGCCCGGGTGGTAGTACGGCGGCGTGTAGGGGTTCTCCTCGAGCTGCGCGTCGGAGATCGGGATGCGCATCTCGTCGCGGAACTGCTTGAGGTTGTCGAGCGTGAGCTTCTTCATCTGGTGGGTCGCGTTGCGGCCCTCGAAGCTCGGGCCGAGGCCGTAGCCCTTGACCGTCTTCGCCAGGATGACGGTCGGCTGGCCCTTGTGCTCGGTCGCGGCCTTGAACGCGGCGTAGACCTTGCGGTAGTCGTGGCCACCGCGCTTGAGGTTCCAGATCTGGTCGTCGGTGTAGTCCTTGACGAGCTCGAGCGCCTTCGGGTCGCGCCCGAAGAAGTTCTCGCGGACGTAGGCACCGTTCTCGGCCTTGTACGTCTGGTAGTCGCCGTCCGGCGTCTGGTTCATCAGGTTGAGGAGCGCGCCCTCGGTGTCACGGGCGAGCAGGTCGTCCCACTCGCGGCCCCAGACGACCTTGATGACGTTCCAGCCCGCACCGCGGAAGAACGCCTCGAGCTCCTGGATGATCTTGCCGTTGCCACGGACCGGACCGTCGAGTCGCTGCAGGTTGCAGTTGATGACGAAGTTCAGGTTGTCGAGGCCGTCGTTCGCGGCGACCTGGAGCTGCCCGCGGGACTCGACCTCGTCCATCTCGCCGTCGCCCAGGAACGCCCAGACCTGCTGGTCCATGGCGTCCTTGATGCCGCGGTTCGACAGGTACTTGGCCTGCTGCGCCTGGTAGATCGCGTTGATCGGGCCGATGCCCATCGACACGGTCGGGAACTGCCAGAAGTGCGGCATGAGGCGCGGGTGCGGGTACGACGACAGGCCGCCGCCGGCGTGCGACTTCTCCTGCCGGAACCCGTCGAGCTGGTCCTCGGAGAGGCGCCCTTCCATGTACGCGCGGGCGTACATGCCGGGGGAGGCGTGGCCCTGGAAGAAGACCTGGTCGCCGCCGGAGGGGTGGTCCTGCGCGCGGAAGAAGTGGTTGTAGCCGACCTCGTACATCGCGGCGCTCGACGCGTACGTCGAGATGTGGCCACCGACCCCGATGCCGGGACGCTGTGCACGGTGCACCGTGATGGCCGCGTTCCAGCGGATCCAGCGGCGGTACCGGCGCTCCAGCTCTTCGTCGCCGGGGAACTCCGGCTCGTTCTCCGGCGCGATGGTGTTCACGTAGTCCGTCGTCGGGACCATCGGCACACCGAGGTGCAGTTCCTTGGACCGCTTGAGCAGGCTCAGCATGATCTCGCGACCGCGCTGGTGTCCGTGGGTCTGGACCAGCCCGTCGAGGGACTCACGCCATTCGGCGGTCTCCTGCGGATCCTGGTCGTTCGCCCCGGCGCTGTACGGGTCCTGGTCGTTCACCGTCACCCTTGACCTCGTTCGTTCTCGTGGTGGTGGACATGGTGGCTCCGGTGGTCGGGTCGCGACCGGCTGGGGCCCCGTCTACTCTAGGCCCCAGGACCGACGCTGATGCTGATGGTGACGTGCAGGTGGACGGGTGCTTGCATTCGCGTGTCGTCGGCGTAGCATGGCCGATCGTGCACACGCGATCTGCGGCGCACGGACCCGACGGGCACACCCCACGCCCGAGGAAGAAGCACACGTAGCGATGGCACTGGAGATCGGCTCACTCGCGCCGGACTTCGAGCTCCCGAACCAGTTCGGTGAGCACGTCCGACTCAGCGACTTCCGCGGCAACCGCCCGGTCGCACTCGTCTTCTTCCCGCTGGCGTTCTCGTCCGGGTGCACGAACGAGCTCTGCACCCTGCAGGACAACATCACGATGTTCCAGGACCAGCGCATCGAGCTCCTCGGCATCTCGGTCGATTCGAAGGCGACGCTGCGGTCGTTCGCCGAGACGAACGGCTACGACTTCGAGCTGCTCGCCGACTTCTGGCCGCACGGCGCGGTCTCGAAGGAGTACGGCGTGTTCCTCGAGCACAAGGGCTTCGCCACCCGCGCGACCTTCGTCATCGACGTGCAGGGTCGGATCAAGGCCTCGATCATCACCGAGCCCGGCCTGCAGCGCGACGTCGCCGAGTACAAGGCTGCCCTCGACCGGCTCGCCGCCTGCTCGGCACCCGTCCCCGTCGGCTAGCGTTCCGAATCCCTCCTGACGGACGCGTCCGCGTCGACGGTCGGACAGGAGGCCCGGTGCACGCCATCGACACCGACCCACGTGGTCACGGGGTCACCGCTGATGCGTACGCCCCGTACCCGGTGCGCGTCACGCCCGGCACCTGGGGGCTGACCCGCACGGTCGTGGCGGCCCCGACCGGCCCCGTCGTGGTGCACCACCGCGCCGGCCCGGACCCGCTCCTGCTGCTGCACGGCGTCGCCGGCTCCTGGTCGACGTGGACACCCTTGTTGCACGCCGCACAGGGCGTCGGCGACCGCGGCCTGGTGCTCGTCGACCTGCCCGGCTGGGGGTCCTCGCCGGCTCCGGACGGTCCGCTCGGGCTCGACGCCGTCACGGGTGCCGTGTCGGCCGTCCTCGGCGCGCTGGGTCTCGGTGCGGTCGACGTCGTCGGGCACTCCATGGGCGCGTTCGTCGGGTTGCACCTGGCGGTGGTGGCGCCCGAGCGGGTGCGGTCGCTCGCCCTGGTGTCCGGCACCACGGTCGCGACGGCCGGTGCGGCTCGGCACCCGGTGCGGGCGCTCGGCACCCTGCCGGCGTTCACCCTGCTGCGTGCGGGCCTCACGGTGACCGGGCGCGCCGCTCGTCCGCTGCTCCGGGGGATCGCACGGGTCGGTCTGTTGCCGCTCGTCGCGGCGCCGGTGTTCACGCACGTGCGACGCCTGGACCCGAGCGTGCTCGAGGCCTTCGTCGAGGAACTCCGGCCGGAGCAGTTCACCGAGGCGGCACGGTCGGCGGCTGCGTACGACGTCGACCGGTGGCGCGCCGTCACCTGCCCGGTGACGGCGATCGCCGGGCGCGACGACGTGTTCGCCCGCGTCTCGGACCTCGAGGCGCTGCGGGTGCTCGTGCCGCAGGTCCGGACGGTGTTGCTCGACGACTGCGGGCACTTCGCCCACGTCGAGCGTCCCGACGCCGTCGCGCGGGAGCTCGGCCTCCGCTGAGCCGGTCGGGCCGCGTCAGGTGTGGACGGGGAACGTCGCCGCGACGCGGGAGCGCACCTCGGCGACGACGGCCTCGCGCATGGCCGGGGAGAACAGCGCGTGGTCGCCGTCCTCCACGCGGACGACGGACACCGAGCCGCGACGGTCGTCACCGGGCCAGCGCCGGACGGCCTTCTGCCCACCGAGCCGGTCGAACAGGGCTGCGTCCTCGGGAGCGACGATCACGACGACGTCGGTGCCGTGCTCGACGAGCGGGCGGACGTGGCCGACGACCCCGCCCATCCGGTCGCGACGGGCGATCCGGTCGCGGACGGCCTTCGGCACGAACCGGTTGTACCGCTCGCGCACCCACATCCGGGCGGGCGACGGGGCGTCGATCGCCCGGACCCCGTCGGCGTACGAGCCGGGCTCGGCCGGGACTCGACGGTAGTCGTTCGGGCTGATCTCGACGACCAGGCGCGGGGCCTCCTCGACGGCGCGGCCCGCGACCCAGGCGCCGGCGCACATGCCGACGAGCACGAGCCGGTCCGATGGTGTGGCGAGTGCGGTGACGACGGCGGACTGGTCCTCGACCCACTCCTGCGCGAACAGGAAGCTCCGCTCGTCCTCGTGCACGCCGGTGCTCTCGCCGGTGGCGCGGCGGTCGACCCGGACGACCCGGGCGCCGTCGCGGGCGAGGGCGCGGGCGAGTTCGACCTGGTAGTCGGTGGCGCCCACCCGGTGTTCGGCGCCGCCGCTGTGGAGCACGACGACGGGGGCGTCGTGGTGCTGGGCGGACGAGACGGTCTCGATCCCGAACAGCCCCTGATCGCCGAGGTGGACGATCCGCTCCGACACGCGGCCGTCGACGTCGAGGACCTCGTCGAGGACGGGCGCGCGGACGGGCACCGCCGTCTCGGGTGCCCAGGTGTCGAGCCAGGCGACGACGGTGTCCACGGCGGCTCCGGGGATGCGGGCGTGGATGCTCGTGCCGTCGAGGAGCTCGGCGCTGCCGGTGACCTCGGTCACGTCGACGCCACCGAGGGGCTTCGGCGGCCGGGCACCCGGGCGGACGAGCGCGACGGTGGGCCCGGTGCGCGGGGCGAAGGCGAGGCCCGAGAGCGCGGCGGCCTCGTCCGGCTCGACGTCGAACCCGATGAGGCTCTCGACGCCGTCGACCACGCGGTCGGCACCGATCGTGATGGTCGCGAGGGCGCGCTGCCTGCGGAGCCACCCCTTGCCCGATGCCGGTGCGTCCCAGACGACGAGGCCGTCGGTGTCCGCGGCCGCGTTCGCCGCGACGAGGGCGGCCGAGGCCAGCCCGACGAAGGCGACGTGCTGCACCCCCGTCGTGCGGAGCACGGCGGCGGCGTGGCGTGCGGACCGGACCTGCGCGTCCGGCGTGGTGTCGGGGGCGCCGTCGCCACGTCCGGACGGGTCGTAGCGCACCGAGGCGATGCCACGGGCCTCCAGGCGGTCGGCCAGCAGACGGAGCGTGCGGTACGCGATGACGCCCTCCTGCCCGAGCGGCGGGCAGATGACGACGCCGGCGCGCGCGGCGGCGGGGAGCTGGACCGCGGCGCGGATCGCGGGCGATCCGGACCAGCCGTGCAGCGTGGTCACAGGGCGAGGGCGGCGCGGGCGGACGCCGGCCAGGCGTCGAGGTCCGTGCCGTGGGCGGCGAACAGGGCGATGGTGATGCGCTCCAGGCCGAACGCGATGCAGGCGCTGTGCGCGACCTGTCCGTCCTCGGTGCGGAGGCCGAACGAGGTGCCGAAGTGGTCCTCGTGCAGGTTCGCGGAGCTGATCGCGGTCGCGTCGTGGCCGGGGCCGTAGACCTTCGTCACGAACTCGAACTTGAGCGCCTGCTCGACCTGGTTGCGGGCGAGCATCTGCCCGACGCGGCCGAAGAAGGGGTCGTTGGCGGGGACGACGTCGATCTCGAGCCCGAACGACTCGAGCAGCGCGCGCATCACCGGGATGCTTCCGTCGCGGTGGTCCGCCGCGGACGCGGGGGTGCCGACGTGCACGAACTCGTGCATGTGGAAGGCCTGCAGGCGCATCGGGTCGAGCGAGGGCTCCCGGCGGAAGGAGTCGCCGAGGACGTCGAAGAACCGACCCTGCCGGGGCACGGTGTCGCCGATCAGGCCGTAGACCGGGTGGCAGACCGCGGGGGTGAGCATGAGGTCGGCCGGCTCGAGGAACCCCTCCCAGCGCTCACCGCGCTCGCGGGCGGCGAGCAGTGCGCGGTGGGTGCGGTCGTCGCCGGTGAACCCGGAGATCGACGCGGCGAGGTCCGGGAACGACGCGATGTAGTCGGTGCGCTCGAACGACGCGAGCGGCTCGACCGGCGGGAAGCGCAGGACCTCGGCGCCGAGGTGCTGCTGGCTGCGCACCGCTGCGGCGTCGACCGCGGCGTACACGCGCTCGAAGACCCCGGTGCGGCCGTAGAGGCCGGGCGTGCCGAGGTCGAGGAGGACGCCGTCGGTGAGCAGACGGGCGCGGAGGGCGGCGCGGGCGGCGTCGAGCGCAGCGGCGGTGTCCGCGGTGCTGGTGTCGGTGGTGTGCGTGGTGGTGTCCGTGATGGTCACAGGATCACTCCCGTCATGATGGCCAGGTCGGCGTCGTTCTTGAGGAGACGGTCGTTGCTCACCATGACGGCGGCCCCGTGGGCGTCTCGGAGGTGTCGGGCGATGCTCATCGGACCCGAGGCGGCGTAGCCCGCGATCCCGACGATGCGCAGCGCCTTCGTGACGATGTCGGTGACGCGCTCGGACGCACCGATCTTCAGGGCGTTCGCGGCGAGGGCGTACGCGCTCGAGGCCAGCACGTCCGGGTCGTCGGCGGCGGCGTCGAACCGTTCGGCGGCGTGGCGCACCGAGTCGGCGAGGGCCTGCAGGTCGACCAGGAGCTCGGCGAGCCGGAGGGCACCGGGCGGGGTCGTCCCGACGGCGGCGCGGGCCTGCTTCCGGACGGCGCTGCGGGCACGTTCCGCGGACGAGACCGCGATGCCGAGCCAGACCGAGGCCCAGAGCACGTGCGACACCGGCAGCACGGTCTGGGCGGAGATCGTGGCGTAGTCGTCGCGGAACACCCGGTCGATCGTCGTCTCGGTGTCGAGGATCCACCCGTTGCTGCACGTACCGCGGAGCCCCATGGTGTCCCAGGTGGACGTCTGCGACAAGACCATCGTGTCGGTGCGGCAGATGAGCAGTCGCTGGTCCGACGCCGGGGCGTCCGGGTCGCGTCGGGCGGTGACGAACACCGCGTCGGCCTCGGTGGCGTACGAGATCACCGGCGCGTCCTTGCGCAGACGGATCCGGCCGTCGTCGGTCGGCTCGATGGAACACGTGGACCGCCGGGCGTCGCCACCGACGCCGCGCTCGGTGGTGGCCGACGCGACGAGCGCACCGCCACGGACGGCCTCGATGGTCTCGAGCACGCCGGCACCGTCGCCGCCGTGCCGCCAGAGCGCCATGACCTGGCCCTGGTGCATCGCGAAGACCATGCCGGTCGCGGCACAGGCCCGGCCGAGTTCGGTCGCGATCGCGGAGAGCTCGGCCACGGAGGCACCCTCGCCACCGTGCTCGGTCGGCACCGCTGCCGCGAGCAGGCCGTACTCCCGCATCGCGGCGATGGCCTCGCGCGGGGGTCGGGCGTCGCGGTCGACCTCGTCGGCGAACTGCGCGGCGACCTCGGCCACCGCGCTCGCACGCTCGGCGAAGCGGTCGATGACCGACGGAGCGGGCAGGACCAGGGTCACGACGCGAGCTCCGCGGCCGCGGTGATCGACTCGACGCTCGCGAAGGTGGACCGGTTCAGCACGGAGTCGGGGAACTCGACGTCGAGGTCCGACTCCACCGCGAGCATCACGTTGACGGTGGCGTGCGAGGTCAGGCCGAGGGCGTAGAGGTCGGCGATCGACGCGACGTCCCACGCGTCGACCGTCAGCCGGCCGTGCTCGACGAGGGCACGACGGACGGCCCGGTCGGTGGCCGGGTCGGCGATCGTCGCGGTGGTGCTGGAGGGGTTCGGGTCCTGTTCCATGACTGCAACCGTAAAGAGGAACGGCCCTCGGGAAACCGCCGTGCCGGTGCGGGAAACCGCACCCCTGTCCGGAGCGCCGGGTCAGCGCTCCGAGAGGGCCACCGCCGTCGCCACCGCGAGCCCCCGTTCGTGTGCCAACGAGACCGCGATCGGGCCGCACCCGATCGACTCCGCCAGCGCCGCGGCCGCCCCGGACAGCTCGACCGTGGGGGCCCCGCCGGCATCGAGCACGACGGCGACGTCACGCAGCGGAATCGCCTGGTCCGGGGCCGGCCGGAGCAGCTTCACGACGGCCTCCTTGCCCGCGAACCGGGCAGCGAGGCGCTCCGGGTCGTCGCCGGTGTCGGTGCGTTCCCGCAGGGTGAACACCCGGTCCAGGTACCGCTCGCCGTGCGCCGTCACGGCGTCGACGACGTCCTCGACCGAGGCGAGGTCGGTGCCGGTGCGGATGGTCATCACGAGGAGCAGGCTACGCACGAGTTCTCCACAGCGCATTCCCCGAGGGGCATGGGGCGCCGAGGGGGTTCGTATGATCGTCGCCAGGGACCACCGAAGGGGAACGATGGCATCACCGTGGACGGGCATCATCGAGGACGCGCGGCACTACCCGTCGCCGCACAACTCGCAACCGATCGTCGTGCGCGTCGAGGACGACCGCACCGCGACCGTGTTCTACGACCTGCGACGGGGGTTGCCGGCGGAGTCGTTCGGCATCCCGTTCGGGCACGTCTGCGCCGGGGTGTTCCTGGCCGGGCTCGACGTGGTGGCACGGGCGCACGGGTTCACCGTGCAGGAACGGCTCGACCACGCCGAGATGGACTTCGGTCGGCTCGACGCCGGTGCGGACGACCACCTGCACCGGCTGGGCACGGTGACGTTGCGTCCGCACGTGGTCACCACGGACGACCGGGAGGCCCTGGCCGGCTTCCTCGCACGGCGCACCTCACGCAGGCCCTACGACGCAACGCTCGTCGACACCACCGCGATCGAGGCCGCGTCCGCCATCGCATCGGCGGCCGGACAACGCTTCCGCACCACCGACGACCGGGCCACCGTCGACGAGATCGTGCGCGTCAACCAGGAGACCCTGTTCGACGACCTGCAGCACGACGCCGTGCACGACGAGATCCTGCACTGGCTGCGGTTCTCGAAGCGACAGGCAGCGGCCACCGGCGACGGGCTGTCCGCCGAGACGATGCTCATGCCCGGCCCGGTGCTCCGGTTCGCCATGGAGCACCGCGGACTCTGGCAGGCCCCGGGCATCGGCGGGGTCTTCCGCAGGGTGTACCTGTCCACCATGCGGGGCGTCCGACAGCTCGCCTGGCTCGAGGGACCGTTCAGCACCCCGGCCGAGTACGTCGAGGCCGGACGGGTCTTCATGCGCATCTGGCTCGCGTTCTCCTCACGCGGCATCGCCATGCACCCCTTCGGGACCGTGATCACCAACCCGCGGTCACACGCCGCGTTCGTCGAACGCGCGGGCGTCGACGAGTCCGACGGGCGGATGGCCTGGATGCTGTTCCGCTTCGGACACAGCGACCCACCACCCCTGGCACACCGCCGACCCGCAGCAGCGATGACCGTCGGGGGGACCCGGTGAAGCGCGCAGCGGTGTTCTCGGTGGTGTGGGTGGTCGAGACCTTCGTCGCACTGTTCATGCCCCGCGTCGGCACCCACAAGCTCCTGCTCACGCCGGGCATCGAGCCGCTCCGCTGGACCCTCGGACGCTGGCGCGCCTGGCGGACCGCGGAACGGGCTGCGAAGCGGGTCCCCGCGTACCGCGCGTTCCTGGCGGAGTCCGGACGGGCCCCCAGGCTCGACACCCGTGGCGGCATCGCCGCGGCGATCTCGGGACTGCCCGAGATGGACAAGGACTCCTACGTCAAGCGCTGGAGCATCCCCGAGCGCTGCATCGACGGACGCCTGCCCCGACGCGGCGTCGTCGTCGACGAGTCCAGCGGATCGAGCGGCACCCCGACCAGCTGGGTGCGCGGCCCCGACGAACGCCAGGCCACCCGACAGCTGCTGCAGCTCGGGTTCTCCCGCACCGCCAAGGACCTGTCGAAGCAGCCGTTCGTGCTCAACGCCTTCTCGCTCGGGGCCTGGGCCACCGGGATGAACGTGACCGCCTCGCTCACCGAGTCCTCCATGATCAAGTCGATCGGCCCGGACCGCGACAAGATCGTGCAGACGATGCGCGAGTTCGGCACCGACTTCACCTACATCATCTGCAGCTACCCACCGTTCCTGAAGGCCCTGTTCGAGGACGACCGGCTCGACTGGAGCCAGTACACGATCGTCGCCGCGTTCGGGGGCGAGGGCATCAGCGAGAACATGCGCGCCCACATCGAGCAGTACGCGCAGGCCGTGCTCGGCTCCTACGGGGCGAGCGACCTCGAGATCAACCTCGGCATCGAGACCCCGTTCAGCGTGCAGCTGCGCCGGGCTATCGCCGCCTCACCGGAACTCTCCGCCGCCCTCACCAAGCAGGGCGAGTACGGGGTGCTGCCGATGGTGTTCCAGTTCAACCCGTTCGGCTACCTGATCGAGACGAACGACCTCGGCGAACTCGTCGTCACCATCGCCCGCTCCGAGAACATCAGCCCACGCATCCGCTACAACATCCACGACCGCGGACACGTCGTGCGGATGAAGGAGCTGCGGTCCGTGCTGCGTGCGACCGGACACGCGGCGCTCGCCGCCGAGGCCGAGCTCGACCTGCCGCTGCTGTTCCACTACGGCCGGTCCGACCTGTCCGTCGACTACAACGGGGCCGTCGTCGCACCCGACGTGGTGCGGGACGTCGTGTACGGCGACCCGGAACTGCTCGAGGCCGTCGAGAACCACCGGCTGATCAGCTACGAGGACGACCGCGGTGACCGGCAGCTGCACATCGCGTTCCAGCTCGCCTCGGGTGCTGGCGGGTTCGACGCGGATGCCGCCCGGGGTGACGTGATCGCCGAGCTGCGCCGGCTGAACAAGGACTTCTCGAACGCGATCCGCACGGCGCCGCCCGGCACGCTGCCGACGGTGGCGTTCTACCCGTACCGGACGGGGCCGTTCCGCGAGGACGGCAAGAAGCTCAAGAACGAGTACGTGTGGCAGCTGCCGGCCGGGTCGGTCGCGCAGTGGGACCTCGACCTGTCGTGGGTCGCGGCGAAGGAGGCCTGAGCCGAGCCGGTTCCGGCGCTAGTCGTACTGCGGCGGCCAGTCGAAGGGCGCCGGCAGGTGCGGGACCTCGCCGACGGTCGTGACGACGAGGACGACCTGGCGCAGGTCCGTGAGCTCGATCGAGCGCGGGTTGCCGATCCTCCGGTGCCCGTCGACCCACACCGTCAGTTCGCCGCGCAGGCCACCGACGTGCTCCGGACCGAGCGAGACGCCCCATTCGTCGAAGAACTGCCCGAGCGTGAACGTCTGCTCCGTCGGGGACTCGACGTGCACGATGCCCGAGGTGTCGTGCGTGTGGATCTCGGCGGCGAACTTCCGGCTGTCCGAGTGCCCGACGTTCGCCGGGACGGTAACCGGTTCGTCGCCGTCCAGGATCGTCAGGTGCGTGTGCACGTGCTCGGCCAGCCGTTCGCCCCAGACGTTCCGGAGCCCTGCGGACTCGGCGCGGGCCGTCAGGTCGGTCGGCCGTGGCCAGGGCGGAGCGTCGCGGACGGTGGCCGGTCCGGATGCGGCGCACCCGGACAGCAGCAGGAGTGCGGCCACCGCGACCGCGACGCTCCGGCGTCTCACCAGCGGTCGTGGACGCTCGCGCGGAACCACGTTTCGTACAGGTCGTGCACGGTGGCGTCCAGCCCCTCGATCGGCGGCAGGTCGCCGGCGGCGGCGTTCGAGCGCGCCTGCTCCGGGTTGCGCGCGCCGGGGATCGCTGCGGTGACGCCGTCCTGCGCGATGATCCACGCGAGCGCAGCCTGCGGGACCGAGACGGCGTCCGGCAGGGACGCTGCGAAGGTCTGCGCGGCGCGCACGCCGTCGTCGTAGTCGACGCCGCTGAAGGTCTCGCCCTGGTCGAAGGCCTCGCCGTGGCGGTTGTAGTTGCGGTGGTCGCCCTCGGCGAACGACGTGTCGGTCGTGTACTTGCCCGAGAGCAGCCCCGAGGCCAACGGGACGCGCGCCAGGATGCCGACCCCTGCCTCCAGGGCGGCCGGCAGCACGCGGTCGAGCGGCTTGAGGCGGAACGCGTTGAGGATGATCTGGACGCTCGCGACGCCGGGCCGGGCGATCGCGGTGAGGGCCTGGTCGGCGGTCTCGACGCTGACGCCGTAGGCGGCGACCGAGCCGTCGGCGACGAGCGCGTCGAGGGCGTCGTAGACAGCGTCGTCCTCGTAGACCGGGGTCGGCGGGCAGTGCAGCTGCACGAGGTCGAGGGTGTCCTGCCCGAGGTTCTTCCGCGAGCGGTCCACCCACTCGCGGAAGTTCGCGGCGACGTAGTTCTCGGGGACCTGGTCGGCGCGACGACCCATCTTCGTGGTGATCGTCAGCGGCAGGTCGGGGTTCGCAGCACGCCACGCGCCGATGAGCTGCTCGCTCCGGCCGTCGCCGTAGACGTCGGCGGTGTCGAACAGGGTGACGCCCGACTCGACGGAGGCGTCCATGACCGCGTTCGCGTCGGCTTCGGAGACGGGACCCCAGTCACCGCCGAACTGCCAGGTGCCGAGGCCGATGGGGGAGACGGAGCGGCCGGTGCGGCCGAGGGTGCGACTCTGCATGGGTCCGAGCGTAGTCAGAGGCGCACGGGCGGGGTTCAGCCGATCGTCGAGACGCCGCGGCGCAGCAGCGCTCGCGCTGCCCGGGCGCGGGGGATGACCCAGACGGCTGCCCACAGGGCCATCGCGCTCCACAGCAGGATGAGCATCGTCGTGATGAGCGTGCCGTGCTGGTCGCGCATCGACCACGTCATCGCGATCCACAGGACGCCGAGGACGACCTTGCCCCAGCCGGCACCCTCGCGGTCGGCCTGGGCCTGCACGAGCGGGATCCACTGGTCCGCCGGCACACCGTCGGGCACCTGGCCGTCGGCGATCCACTCGCGCACGACGATCGACCGTTCGTAGCCGCCCTCGGCGCGCCAGGCGCGGCGCTGCAGGACGACGGCGATCGCGGCACCCGCCCCAGCGGTCGGGATGCCGACCGAGACCAGGACGGCGGTGGTCGCCTCGGTCCACGAGGACAGGACCAGCATGACCAGGACGACGGCGAAGGCCGCGCCCGTCACACCGGCGCCGAGCAGGCGGAGCCGCCCGGCTTCGTCGAGGACACCGACTCCGACACCGTTCACGGGGGAGAGCGTACCTGCGGTGATCGGGGGCGGGGTGCGTTCGTCAGCCCAGTGCCAGCAACCAGCACATGCCGGCGGCGGCGAAGGCCATCGCCCAGCTCACCAGGCTGCCGATCAGGAAGTACTCGGCCTGGTACCCGGTCGTCTCGCGGCGGATCTCGGGGAAGCGGACGATCCCCTTCGCGGCGATCAGCGCCGCCACGACGGGGAAGGCGCCGGCCAACGAGAACCCGGCGAGCAGCAGGCGCTCGATCGGGCCGATCATGCGCCCGCCCTTGAGGGTGACCGTGCCGTCCGTGTCGGCGTCGGCGTCTGCGGTCCCGTCGGCTCCGCGCGCCCGGGTGGTGCGGCGCCGGTCGAAGCGCTTCCGGCGGGTCGGTTCGGCCGCCACGGCACCGGGCCGTGCGTCGGGCGACAGTCCCGGCGGCAGCGCCTGGGCGACGACCACGTTGGCCGAGTCGACCAGGAACAGTGCGGACCCGATGCCGGCGACGAGCGCCGCGAGCGGCACCGCTCCGACGAACGCCGGGCCGGCGTCACGGTGCCAGTCGACCACGAAGCCGGACGCGTCAGCAGCCGGTACCCAGAGCAGCAGCACGGCGACGGCGACCGCGAGCAGGACGGCCGGCCAGGATCCCGAGCGTCGGAGCCAGGGGAGTGCCCGATCGCGACCGCCGGGTGCACCGCCGGACCGCACCGGGATCGTCGTCGCGACCCACAGGGCTGCGAGGACGACCGCGACCAGCACCGACCAGACCGCGAGGCCGAGGCCGAGCACCGCCACAGTCGCCACGGCGGCCCAGAGCAGGACGATCACCGTGGTGGTCAGCACGCGCCGTGGTGCCGCGTCGGTCCCGGTCCGTGCGCGGACGACGTCGGCGAGCCCGACGAGGGTCAGGAGGACTCCGGCGAGCATCAGCGGCCCCCGTCCCCGAGGACACGCAGGCCCTCGACCAGGGCGGCGACGCCCGACTTCTGCACGGACTGGGACACCGCCGACGGGGTGATCCCCTCGTCCGCGGCGATCTGTGCCTGCGTCCGGCCCTGCACCAGACCGAGTGCGATCCGGCGGGCGCGGGGTGCGAGTCGCGAGACGACGTGGTCGCGGCTGAGGAAGTAGGCGTTCACGAGTCGCTCCGTCGTTCCGTGGCGGTCGTCGGCGTCGTGGTACCAGGACCGCAGGAACGCGGTCCGGCCGTCCTCGCGCCGGTGGGTCTCGTTGATGGCGTCCCGCGCCGACCACCAGCCCGGGCCGTCCTGCAGCGGGCCGGCGCCGCCGGTGCCGATCGTCCGGACCTGCCCTCGGCCGAGGCCGAGGCGGATCTGCACGGTCGGGGGGAGTGCGAGGGTCGCGGCCGTCGTCGCCACGAGGGCGTCGGTGAGCGTGCCGTAGATGACCTGGAACTCGTCGCCCACCGTGGCACGGAGGGGGTCGAGCGCGGTGACGTCCGCGGTACTGTCGAAGGCGTGCTCGACGTCCTGCTGGGCTGCGGAGCGGTCCTCGAGCGTGCGGGAGTCGACCAGGTCGACGATCACGGCGATCACGGACTCGGACTGCATGGGTTAAGCCTAGAGCTTCATATCGTCGAAAGTAAGCCTCGGGCTAAACCATTCGGGTCAGCCACTCTCGCCACCGCGCGGGCAGGCGGCTGAAATGTCACCTTCTGGACGTCCGGCGTCGAACCTGACAGCATGGGCGGACGCTGTCGGAGGGGGACGAGCAGATGGATGGTGCACGACCGGGGACGGGTGTCGCCAGCGCGGGACCGACCGAGACCGCGGTGCGGCGGCAGTACGGTCCGCCACCCGTGCCGTCGATCGCGTGGAGCGAGGGTCGCGCGGTGCTCGCCTTCGTCGTGCCGTTCGCTGCCGGGCTGGTGCTGGCCGGGGTGGTGCTGCTGCTCGGCGTCCCCGGTGGTCGAGTCGCCCTGGTGAACGGTGCGTTCGTGGCGCTCGACGGGGCCGGGGTACCCGTGGCCCTGCTCGCCGTGGGCACGGTCATCGCGGCGCTCGGGCTCGGTTTCGGGGTGACCGCATCCACCGTGGTCATGCTCGCGGCCGCAGACGACGCGGTGGCGGGGCCGCGCGACGCCTGGCGGTGGTCGGTCCACCACCGGTGGCTCGTCGTCGAGGCCGCTCTCGTCGCGTTGGTGGCGGTGGCGGCGGGGACAGCCACCGCTGTGTCGTGGCGGGCAGGTGGATGGGGCGCCGTCGTGATCGTCGTGCTGCTGGTGCTCGGTGCCGTCATCGCGGCGCCCCTGCTGCTCGGCTGGGCGTTGCTCGTGGCCGGTGTGCCCCGTCGATCGGCCTTCCGTCGTGCCTGGGGATCTGGTCGGGTCGTCGTCCGTGGTGGACACGAGGCGACGGCGACGCCGCGTCGTGCGCTCGTCGGGGGAGCGACACTGACGACGGTGCTCGGGGTCGGCGTCCTGGTGCTGCTGCGCCTGTTGCCGCCGTCCGTGCTCCGGAGCAGCGTGGTCGTGGCCTGGTGCTGCGTCGCCGTGACCGGTCTGGTGCTGGTCATCGTCGCGATCGCGGTGCGTGGGGCCGCAACACGGAACGAAGGCGGTCGGCTTCGGTCACCGCTGGCGGCGGACTCGGTGGCCGGGGGACGACGGGCGAGGCCCGGCCTCGTCGGAGCGACGGCGGTGCTCGTCCCGGCGGTGGTGTTCGCGGTGGTCGTCTCGAGCAACCCGCTCGGCGCCGTGCAGTACGACGCCGCGTCGGTCGCTGCGCGCGCCATCTCCGGTGGAGACGTCGCCGACGTCACGGGGCAGACCGCTGTCGTGAGTGCGCCGTACACGCCTCCGAGCAGCCTTCGGATGTGTCGACAGGCGTCCTGTGACGGGGCCATGGAGATGCCCAGCCGGACACTCGGATCCGCGGTCGGCAGCGCGGGTGACGGCGGGCTGCTCACCGCCCAGTGGAAGGTGCGGTTCGACGGCGAGGAAGCGCAGCAGTACGAGCTCGAAGTCGTGCACTCCCGGTCGGACCAACTCGATGCGGCGCCGAAGTCGGACGGTGCCGCCTGGCCCGCGGGGAGACGGGCGGAGAAGCGCGACTCCGCCGACGAGGCGCCGGCCGTCGATCGCCCGGAAGGGCGCCGCACCACGGTCACTGCCGTCGACATCGTCGACGGAGACCGGGATCACGTCAGCTACTGGATGACGGACGTCGCCATCGCGGGTTCCGGCGACCGGCCGGTCGTGGTCGGGATCGCCCGCGGCGGTGAACCGGAAGGACGCTCGCACCTGGTCGCCGTGTTCTGCGAGGACGTGTCCTGCGTCGAACACACGGTTCGGCAGGTGGCGATGCCGTGGATCCCGCCGCTGGACCACCAGGGCGTGGACGTCGCCGTCGCAACGGACGGCACGGCCGTGGTCTCGCTGGTGTCCGAGACTTACCAGGACTCGACCTTCTCCGCGCTGCGGCTGGTGTCGTTCGGTCCGGACGGTGGCCAGCCCGTCGTCCGCGACCTGTCGCACGCGATCCCGCCGGGGGAGCCGGTCCGGGAGTGGGATGAGGCGTACGACGCGCGGGTGGCGATCGGCGGCGACGGGAACCCGGTCGTGCTCGCGCGGTCGAACGGTGTCTCGACCCAACGGCTGACGTTCTGCGCGGATGCGTCGTGCTCGTCTTCGTCGCACACGGACATCACGCCGAACGGGCCGACGAGACTCCTTCCGGCGTTCGTCATCGACCGATCGGGGCGGCCACTCGTCGCGGTCCGTGACGAGGAACGCGGCACTCTGGGACTGCTCTCGTGCCGTGACGCGCGGTGCACCAACTCCGAGCAGACGACGATCGCCCGGATCCCGCCGGTGCAGGACGAACGGTCGGGCACCAGCACGCTGGCGATCGGCCTCAGCGCCGACGACACCCCCATCGTGCTGTCGGGGGGCGTGTCGGAGGACCGGGACGAGGACGTGCAAGGACTCGTGATCCGCTGCGACCGACCCCGGTGCGGGGTGTCGTGACGTGCCCACTTGGGTTCGACGACGATGGAGCGCCGACGCCCTAGGATCGTCGTGAGGGCCTTTAGCTCAGCTGGTAGAGCGCCACGTTTACACCGTGGATGTCGTCGGTTCGATCCCGGCAGGGCCCACCGATCCACCGCTGGCCGGTCTCCCACCAGGACCGGCCAGCGATCAGTCAGTCGCTGAGGGGCGACAGCCATTCGGCTTCGAGGTCGCCTTCGACGAGGTCCGCGAGCTTGCCGAAGTAGTCCTGCATGTGCGGCTGCTGCACGTGGCGCGCGATGTCCGCCCCGGAGGACCACCGCTCGTAGAACGCGAACGCCCCGGGCTGCTCCTTCGTGGTGTGCACCGAGTACTGCTCGTAGCCGTGCTCGGATCGCACCGCGGGGATGATCGCGCGGATCGCGTCTTCGAGTTCCTGCTCCTTGCCGGCCCGGGCGCGGGCGAACCCGTAGACGGCCACCGGGGTCGTCGAGGCCAGGACGTCAGCGGGCATCAGGCCATCGGGGACGGTGTCTTCGGTCGTGCTCATGGTGACTGCTTCCTTCGTGTCGTTGCCGTCCCGAACGAGTGCTCCGGACGTCGCCAACGCTAGGAGCGGCCGGTGGGACGTTCAATGACCCTGAGGACCAGTTTCATGTCCGCGAGGACCATCCGGAATCGTTCCCTGGTCCATCCGGGAAGTCCGGCGTACCTTCGTCGACGTGGACGTCCTCTCCGAAGTGCTCGACGTCTCCGGAGTCCGGGGGAGTGCCGGCGCCCGGATCGCGGCTGCCGGAGACTGGGGCGTGGAGTGGGTCCGGGATCGCGACGCCGTCGTCTACGCGGTCACTGCCGGTGTCGCCTACCTGACGGTCGAGGGCGGGGCTCCAAGGCTCATGACGACGGGCGACGTCGTCGTCCTCACCACCGGCGCCGCCCATGCGCTCTCCAGTGCGCCCGGCGTCGGCATCCACTCCTGCGACGTCGCGGCCGCCGACGAGGCACGCCGCGGTGGTGGCCTCCTGCGCCTGGGTGACGGGGACGAGCAGACGCAGATCCTGGGCGCTTCGTACTCGCACGACCCCGCTGGATCCACACCGGTCTTCGCCCTGCTTCCTCCGGTGATCCACCTCCGAGCACAGCAGCTCGACGCGAGCCTCGCGGACATCGTCCGACTCATCGGGCATGAACTCGCTCGTCCCGGCCTCGCGACCCACCTCGTCCTCGATCGTCTCGTCGACGTCCTCCTCGTCGCGATCCTGCGGACCTGGCTCGCCTCCTCGCCAGAATCCGGCGCCTCGTGGTGGGGAGTCCTCCGCGACCCGCTCCTGATGCGGGCTGTCACGAGGATCCACGAGGCTCCCGGTCACCCCTGGACGACCGAGGCGCTCGCACGTGACATCGCGACGTCGAAGCAGACGCTGGTGCGCCGCTTCCGGACGTTCGCAGGCACCACGCCGGGGGAGTACCTCACCCGCTGGAGGATGGACCTCGCAGCGCGTCGACTCCGTGACACCGACGACGGCCTCCAGAAGATCGCCGCCGACGTCGGGTACACCTCCGTCTACGCGTTCAGCCGAGCGTTCAGTCGTGAACGGTCGCTCCCGCCCGGGCGGTACCGAACGGTCGCCCGCGCAGGTGAGCGCCCCGATTGACGGGAGCACTACTCGCTGATCGTCGATGTGCTCGCCGCGCCCATGGAGAGCAGGATCAGCGCGCGCGCCGTTGCAGAGCCGGCCTCGTAGCCGTAGACGACGAGCTGCAGGCCGGGTGACCCCTCGACGGCGAAGGTGTGTGTGTCGAACTCCAGCCGCCCGACCTCCCCGTGCGCGAACTGCTTCGCGGTGGTCGTCTTGCGCCGTACCCGTTGCGTGCTCCACCGTTCGGCGAACTCCGGGCTGGCGTCGTTCACTTCCTCGATGAGACGGAGGAGGCGCGGGTCGCTCCCGAACTCCGCGGTCGCCGCCCGCAGGCTCGCGACGGTTGCGTCTGCGGCGCGGGCCCAGTCGGCGTGGAAGTGCCGCGCCGTCGGGTCGAGGAAGGTCATCTGCACGAGGTTGTCGAACCGTCCGAAGGGTGCGTATACCGCACGGGCCAGAGCGTTCGCGGCGAGGACCTCGTGCGCGGGGTCGATCACGAAGGCGGGGTGTGTCGACCACGAGTCCAGCAGCTGCCCGAGAGCCGGCGTCACCGACGTCGCCACGCGGGGGACTCGCGGGGAAGCACCCAGTCCTGCCAACGCGAACAGGTGGGCGCGCTCGTCGCCCTCGAGCTCGAGCCCGTCGGCGATGCCCTCGAGCACGGCGGCGCCGGGGCTCACCTCCCGCCCTTGCTCGAGGCGTGTGTAGTAGTCGACGCTGAGGCCGCCGAGCACCGCGAGTTCCTCGCGGCGGAGCCCGGGCACGCGTCGGACACCGCCACCTGGCAGCCCAAGCGACTCCGGGGTGAGGCGGCGGCGGACGGCGCGCAGGTACGCGGCGAGGGTGAGGTCGTCGGCGGGCACGGGACCAGGGTAGGTGGCAGGAACTGCGCCTCCCTGGTCCTGCCGCACCCCGGCAGGACAGGGCGATGGTCGGGGGCTGCACGGCGTCGAGGCTGGGCGCATGGACACCAACAGCGCACCCCAGCCCGTTCACCCCTACCTCGGCCTCTGGGCCACCGCCGATGGTCGTATCCGCCACGAGCTGCGGCCCGACGGCCGTTACGTGGAGGCCCGAGGTGACCATGAGGCGGCCTACGTGGGCACCTACGAGGTCGACGGCGACCACATCGACTACCGAGACGACACCGGTTTCACCGCGGACGGCGACTTCAGGGACGACGTCCTGCACCACGCGGGCATGGTGCTGCACCGGCGGAAGGTCGTCCTCGTGACCGGCGCCTCGAGTGGCATCGGACGCGCGACGGCCGTCCGCCTCGCCGCGGCCGGCCACCCCGTCGTGCTCGGGGCCCGGCGCACCGACCGGCTCGACGAGCTCGTCACCGAGATCGAGGGGGCGGGCGGTACGGCGATGGCAGTGCCGCTCGACGTCACCGCCCTCGCCTCGGTGCAGGAGTTCGCGGCTGCCGCCCGGGCACGCTTCGGGCGGATCGACGTGCTCGTCGCGAACGCCGGCGTGATGCCGCTGTCACCCCTCGCCGCAGGCCTCGTCGACGAGTGGGACAGGATGATCGACGTCAACGTCCGCGGCCTCCTCCACAGCATCACGGCTACCCTGCCCACCATGCTCGCGCAGGGTACCGGCCACGTCGTGACGATCGCGTCCGTCGGCGCCTACGACGTCTCGCCCACGGCTGCCGTCTACTGCGGCACGAAGTTCGCAGCACGGGCGATCACCGAGGGGCTGCGTCAGGAGTCACCGCGCGGCATCCGTGTGACCACCGTGTCACCGGGAGTCACGGTGTCCGAGCTCGCCGCAACCATCACCGACGCCTCCGCCGCCGCAGCGATGGTCGTCTACCGTGCCGAGTCGATCTCCGCCGACGCGATCGCCCGCGCCGTCTCCTACGCGGTGGCCGAGCGACCCGACGTCGACGTGAACGAGATCGTCGTGCGGCCTGCGGCCCAGCGTTGAGTTGCTCCGCAGCGTCGCAGCGAGCGAGCAGCGAGTGGCCGACCGGGCGGAACGTCGACACGCGGGTGGAGGGCAGTGGATCGGCTAGCGGACCGCCTCTGTCCGCCAGCTCGGTCGTGTCCGCATGGTCCTGCAGGTCACGGCTGACGGCCGTCGACGTCGCCGAGGCCTTCGAGGAACTTCCTGAGGAGGCCGATCATCTGCGACTGCTCGTCGTCGTCGAGCGCCGCGAGGAGGGTCCGCTCGTTCTCGACGTGGCTGACGAGCGCGTCATTGACGGTTGCCAGCCCCTGGGTTGTGAGGGTCACGATGACGCTGCGGCGGTTCTCGGGGTCGGTCTCTCGAGTCACGAACCCTTTCGCGACCAGCCGGTTGAGGCGGTTCGTGATGGCGCCGGACGTGACCATCGTGCTGGCGAGTACCTCTCCGACGGTCAGCCGGTGTGGTGAGCCGGCGCGGCGCAGCGCTGCGAGCAGGTCGAACTCACCCGGCAGGAGGTCGTGTTCCGCGAGGACCGCGGCGATGCGCCTGTCAAGGATCGCTTCCGCGCGGCTGATGCGTCCGATCAGAGCCATCGGGCTCACATCGAGTTCTGGACGTTCCTTCGCCCACTGCGCGAGCACGCGATCGACAGCGTCCGGCATCCACACTCCTTCACGTTGAACTGTTTGACATCAACCCTACGCTGCCTATACTGGCCAACGTTCAACAGTACGACGTTGAGAGAAATGGGGGGACGAGCGGATGGGCAACAACACGAGGAGCGCCACTCGAGGCGCGATGGAACTGCACCTCGGTGACGAGGTCGCCGACGCACTCGCCGACGGTGCTGCCGTACTGGCGCTCGAATCGAACGTCGTCGCCCAGGGGCTGGCGTACCCGAGGAACCTCGACACTGCGCTGCGGGTGGAGGAAACGGCGCGGGAGGCTGGCGCCGTCCCCGCGACCACTGCGGTCCTCGACGGTGTCGTCCGCGTCGGCCTCACCCGAGAGGAACTCGAACGGGTCGCGTCCTCGCCGACACTGCCGAAACTCTCCACCCGAGACCTCGGCGCGTGCCTGGCACGCGGCGGCACCGGCGTGACGACGATCGCTGCGACCATGGCCATCGCGGACCTCGCCGGCATCGCCGTCGTGTCATCTGCGGGGCTCGGCGGCGTGCATCGCGGTGCGAGCGAGAGCTTCGACATCTCCGCAGATCTGCCACAACTCGTGCGCTCCAAGGTCATCGTCGTGTCCGCAGGAGCGAAGAAGATCCTGGATCTGCCGGCCACCTTGGAGTACCTGGAGACAGCGGGCGTCCCCGTCGTGGGCTACCGGTCCGATGAATTCCCGGCGTTCTACTGCGTTTCCAGTGGCCTCCCGGTGCCACACCGAGCCGACGACATGTCAGAGATCGTGCGAACAGCACTCAGCCACTGGTCGATGCGGGACAGCGGGGCGGTCCTCGTCACGCACCCGATCCCCGAAGCGGACGCACTGCCATCCGCCGAGGTCGACGCAGCCATCGACGAAGCGCTCCTCCGGGTGGCATCGGAACGCATCAGCGGGCAACGCGTCACCCGGTACCTCCTCGACGCGGTGGACGTCGCGACGCAGGGGCGGGCGAGCACAGCGAACGCGGCCGTCCTCATCAGCACCACCACGATCGGCGCGGAGACAGCAGTCGCGTACGCCGAAGCAACGAGGGAGCCGCGGTCGTGAACGCGGTCGAAGTGGTCCTGTTCGACCTCGACGGCACACTCATCAACACCCCTCCCGCCATCGCGGTCGCGCTTCGCGCGGCGGTCGTCGACACCACCGGTACGGAACTGGACCTCGCCAGCATCATCCCGCTGATCGGCAGACCGTTGCCGGCACTGTGCGGGAAGCTCGTCAACCGGGACGAAGACGACCCGGTGACGACCGCTGTCACCGCCGCGTACCAGGACCACTACCGGCGCGACATCGTCCCGAACGCGAAGAACCTGCTGTTCCCCGACGTCGCCGCCGGCGTCGCGGCGCTGGCAGCGGACGGGAAGCAGCTCGCCATCGTCACCAGCAAGAACCACGGTGCCGCGGAACTGATTCTCGACTCGGCCGGCCTCCTTCCGTTCTTCGACGTCATCGTCGGCGCTGACGACGTCCGAACCCCGAAACCCGCGGCGGACGCTGGCCAGCACGCCTTGCAGTTGCTCTCCGCGAACCCGGTTGCGGCAGTGATGGTCGGGGACACCGCCGACGACATCCACATGGCCAACGCGGTCCCCATGCGGTCCATCGGGGTGACCTACGGGGCGACCAGCGCAGCGGCGATGGCAGCCCTGCACCCCACCTTCATCGCGAACAACTTCCCGGCGGTCGCATCGGCGCTCGCCTTCGACTCCACTGCGAAGGATGCGGTCCACTCGTGAGCAACCACAGCACCGAAACGCTCGACCGGCCGACAGGAGCTGGCCGTCAGGTCCACGAACTCGCCCGCACTGACGCCCTCCTGACCCTGCACGCGGCAGCGCGGGACGCCGACGCCACCCATCTGGAGTTCGTCCTCACAACGCAACGGATCATGCGGCTCCTCCTCGAGGACGCACTCGGCAGGCTGCAACACACGGACAGCACCCCGACCACTCCCATCGGCGCTCCGTTCCCCGGACGCCGCCGAGTCCAGCAGGAGACCTTCGCCGTGTCGGTGCCACGGGCAGGCGACGCCCTCGAAGCGGAGCTGCGGGCGATCGTCCCGGATGCGCGGCTGGGGAAGATCCTCATCCAGAGGGACCCCGACCGGAAGGTCCCCGTCTTCCACTGGAGCAAGCTGCCGGACGGCCTCGCCGGCAGCGAGGTGCTCCTCCTCGACCCGATGATGGCGACCGCGGGCACAGTGAAGATGGCGGTCAGCGTCCTCGCTGCTGCCGGCGTCCGGCCAGCGGACATCATCCTCGTCAACTTCCTCACCTGCCCTGAGGCGCTCGAGAGGCTCTTCGACGAGTACCCGGAGATCCGCGTCGTCACGAGCTTCATCGACGAGGGGCTCACCGAACAGGCGTTCATGCGTCCCGGTATCGGAGACTTCGGCGACAGGTACTACGGAACGTACCGATGACCGCCCCCGCGAACACGCCAGCCATCGGTGTCGCTGGCATCACCGCGGCAGCCGCAGTGGCACCCATCGTCTGGGGAACCACCTACGTCGTGACCACCCAGCTGCTCCCCGCCGCCCACCCGATGACCGCCAGCGTCCTCCGCGCGCTGCCGGCGGGGCTGCTGCTGCTGGCGATGCGGCCCGGCATCCCGCCTCGTGGCTGGCGACTCCGGACCGCGGTCCTCGGAATGCTCAACATCGGCTGCTTCTTCCCGCTGCTGTTCATCGCCGCGTACCGCCTTCCCGGCGGACTCGCGTCGGTCGTCGGCGCACTGCAACCCCTCATCATCATCGCGTTGACGCTGATGCTTCGATGGGGGAGACCGTCGCTGGCACACCTGCTGTGGGGCATCGTCGCCCTCCTCGGAGTGTCCCTGGTGTCCGTGACCGGGGGAGCGTCGTTCGACCTGCTCGGCTTCGGCGCGTCCGTTCTCGGCACCGTGTCGATGGCGTCCGGCATCCTCCTCACCCGTCGGTGGGGCACCCCACCGAACACACATCCGCTGAACTCCACTGCCTGGCAGCTCATCGTCGGTGGTGCTGCCATCATCCCGCTCATCCCTGTCTTCGACCGGGGGCCGTGGGACCCGACAACGGGCGGCCTCGTGGGGTACGCATGGCTGACCTTCGTCGGCGGGGCGCTCGCGTACAGCCTGTGGTTCCGAGGGGCTCGGACCCTCGCTCCCACCGGCATCGCACTCCTCGGTGTCCTCAGCCCGGTCACCGCAGCCGTCCTCGGCTGGGTCGTCCTCGGGCAGGCACTCACCCCCGTGCAGATCATCGGGTTCGTCGTCGCGCTCGGCGGCTCGCTCGGCGGGCAGCTGACACCGGCGTACAAGCCACGCGCCGCTCTGCGCCAAGCCATCTCGTAAGCACCACCGTCAGGAAGGGGAATCTGATGGCAACACTCACATCGGTCGCTGCATCTGGGGACGCAGAGACACTCACCGCACTGCTGCGAGCCGCAGTCGAGGAGAATCCTCGGAACGCTGCGGTCATCGACGGTGACACCACCGTCACCTTCGCGGATCTGTGGACACATGCGCACGCACAGGCGACGCATCTCATGAAGTCCGGTGTCCGCCCCGGCGATGCCGTGGGGCTCTTCCTGGAACCGGGTGCCGGACTCATCACCGCGGCCTGGGGTGTCCTCCTCGCCGGCGCCGCGTACGTCCCATTGGCTGTGGACTACCCCGCGGAACGCATCCGGTACATGATCAACCACTCGAAGCTCGAGCACGTCATCACCGATGAGCGATCCGGCGCGGCCGTCCGGAGGTTGACGCCGGACACCGTGCGGGTGCACAAGACGGGCGACCACGCTCTGTCAACCGTCAACCCGACGGCGGACCAGCACATCTCGAATCCCGCCGGACCCGCGTACGTGATCTTCACGTCCGGTTCAACCGGGAAGCCGAAGGGCGTCGTGGTTCCGCATCGGGCGATCAGCCACCAGATGCGGTGGCTCGCCCAGGAGATGACACTCAGCAGCTCCCGCGTCCTCCTCAAGACGCCGACGAGTTTCGATGCCGCGCAGTGGGAACTCCTCGCAAACGCCACCGGCGGAACCATCATCATCGGCCCCGCCGGTATCCACAGAGACCCGGCACGGATCGCGCAGTTCGTCCACGCCCAACGGGTCACGCATCTGCAGTGCGTTCCAACACTGTGGCGCGCACTCGTCCGAGAGCCGTCGTTCACCGCCAACGACACGCTCACCCACGTGTTCAGCGGCGGCGAGGCGTTGACGAACGCTGACGCGCGAGAGCTCGTCGACGCGGTACCCCGCGCGGCGCTCATCAACCTGTACGGCCCGACCGAGACGACGATCAACGCCACCTTCCACCGGGTAGGCCCACGCGACATCGACGATGTCCAGTCGGTGATCACGATCGGACAGCCGGTACCCGGCTGCACCATCCATGTCCTGGACGACGCACGCCGACCCGTCGCCGCCGGAGACGTCGGTGAGCTCGTCATCGGAGGCCCCCAGGTCGCATCCGGGTACAAGAACGACCCGGAGCGAACAGCGGAACGGTTCATCGACATCGACGTCGATGGGGAACGCACGCGCGTGTACGTCACCGGGGACCTCGTCGCCCAGCACCCGAACGGGGACCTGCACTTCCACGGCCGCGTGGACGACCAGGTGAAGATCAACGGCCACCGTGTGGAGACGGAAGAAGTCCGCCTCGCCATCGAACAGCATCACTGGGTGCGCTCCGCCGCGGTCGTCCCCTGGACCGACCCACGCGACGGCCTCGCGCGCCTCGCCGCGTTCGTGGAACTCGACCCGGAAGAGGCCGCGGTCATGGACGCCGACCGTGCTGGACAGCATCACCGGTCGAAGAAGGGACACGACCAAGTCCGGGCACAACTCGCCGCGCTCAAGCGCGACAGCGCCCACTCGCCATCGGACGAAACCGCCCTTCCCACCGCGAACGGCACCCCCGAACAGCGGAAGACGGCGTTCGCCCGGAAGACGTACCGCTTCTTCGACGGCGGCGACCTAACCAAGGACGACATCGCCACGTTCATCGCCGACTCCCGGCAACCGGAACCGGCCGTGCCGCCCGCGCCGATGAACGTCGAACGCATCGGACACTTGCTCCGCTGGTTCGGGCCGTTCAGCAGCAGTGAACGGCTCCTTCCCAAGTACGCATACGCGTCCCCTGGCGCCCTCAACGCCACCACCATCTACCTCGAGGTCGTCGGCGTCGACGGTATCGACGACGGACTCCACGAGTACCACCCCGACACCCACGCGCTCCAGCAGGTCGGAGCAGCGCCCACCGAGACAGCACCCGGACTCATCCGCGTGCAGCTCGTCGGTGACCGCGACGCGATCGAAGCGGTGTACGCCACGAACGTCGACGAGGTGCTGCACTTCGAAGCAGGGCACATTGCTGGCCTCCTCGACCACGCGTCCGCCGAGCTCGGCTACTTCACCAACCACCGCACCCCGGTGCAAGATCCGCGGATCTCCGACACCCACCGGGTCTGCACCGCCGTCATCGACCTCCACACGGAACGGCCGGCTCCGGACGACTTCCCGGTGCGGACGACAGTGCAGCTCCACAGCAACGTCACCGACGGACGCGCCGGAACCTACGATGTCGGGCCGAACGGCCTGGAACGTGTGAGCGCGGACGTCATCGAACGACGGCACGTCATCGCCATCAACCAGGAAACGTACGACCGGTCCAGTTTCGGAGTGGCGATGTCAGTGCCCGCCGGAGCAGGCTGGCGTGGTTTCGTGGAACTCGGTCGAACCCTGCAACGGCTGCAGATGAACTCATCGAACATCGGACTGATGTCGGCGGGGTACTCATCGATGACGGGACGTGACCTGCCATCCGCTGTTCGCTACCGGAGCATCGTCGGAGGTGACCCTCTGATGTACTTCGCTGTCGCCGGGGCGGTGTCCGACGGGCAGGTCGAGTCGGTCGGCATGCGTGAAGACTCCGTGCACACGCGCGGTCCGGAGGAGATCCTCCGCGACGATCTCCGGAAGACCCTCCCGTACTACATGGTGCCGTCACGGGTCACCGTCACCGACAGCATCCCCGTGTCCAACAGCGGGAAGCACGATCGATCCGCGCTCATCACCACGATGGAAACGACCGTCGCACCCGCGGTGGAAACGGTTCCACCAGGAAGCGACGTCGAGGGGCGCATCCTCACCCTCTGGAACGAGGTACTCGGCGCCGAGCAGCACTCCGTCACAGCGGACTTCTTCGACGTCGGTGGGAACTCCCTCGACGCGGTGCAACTGATCAACCGCATCAACCGGGAACTCCGAGGGACGCTCCCGGTGCAGACCGTCTTCGAGCGGCCCACGGTCCGCGCCCTTGCCGCGGCGCTGAGCGCCGACCCGCCCACGTCCAGGCTGATCAAACTCGCCGACGGCCCAGGGCAGCCCTGCATCATCTGGCCGGGCCTCGGTGGCTACCCGATGAACCTCCGCGCGCTGGCGAAGCACCTGTCTTCGGAGTTCGCCGTCTACGCCGTCCAAACCCATGGGCTGAACGTCGGAGAGACCCCGTACCCGACGCTGCAGGAGATGGTCGACCGGGACGTCGCGCTCCTCGGCGGAGCGTTCCCCGACCAGGACCTGACCCTCGCCGGCTACTCGTTCGGCGCTCGAGTCGCGACCACCGTTGCCGCCGCCCTGCAGCGGGGAGGACGCACGATCAGTCGGCTCATCCTCGTCGCTCCGGGTTCACCGTTCGTTCCGGGGCTCCACGTCACCCCCGGCGACCGGTTCACTGACCCGTACTTCCTCAGGATGGCGTACTCCGTCTTCCTCGGGCGGCTCCCGGACGCCGACGCGTCTGGACGCCTGGACACGATCACCGACGAGGGGCACTTCCTTGCCGCGTTGCAGGCATGGCGGCCCGATCTCGACACCGAACTCGCAAGGAGGATCCTCCGGGTCGCATCGACCACGTTCCAGTTCCGGGCAGCGCCAGCCCCGGACGTCACCGGGCTGCTGGAGAGCATGGAAGTGTTCACCGCCACCGGGGACAGCCCGTCGTTCCTCCGAGCAACGGAGACGACCCTCGAAGACGCTGGTCGGCTCTGCCACCTCCCCGTCGACCACTACACGATCCTCCGTGACCGGACGGCAGCGATCATCGCCGAACTGCTCGGCGACCGACAACTGCAGGAGGGTTGATGCCCCACTTCAAGATCTGGCACTTCCACCCAGAGCTCACCGATGACCAACGGCAGCGTCTCGCGGCTGCCCTCGAGACCGTCGCGGTGGACATCCTCGGAACCTCGCCGAGCGCTGTGTCCGTCGACGAGATCGGCGTTCCGGAGGACGCTTGGAAGGCCGACGTGTTCGACGTCGAGATCCTTCCGCGCCACGAAGACCTCGTCCGCAAACCGGGCTACTCCATGTGACGGCCAGGGGCGGCGGCAAGTGTGAACGGATCAGGCTCCCTTGCCGCCGCCCTCTTCGAGAACCACACGGCGACCGACGAGACCTTCGGCAACCGAACTGACCTCGAACTCTTCGAACAGGAAGAGACGACCCTCGCGTACGCATCGCCCGAACGCCTCGCCGAGTTCCGCACAGCACGGTCCTGCGCACGAGAAGCCCTCCGGGCGCTCGGCGAACCCATGACCAGCATCCCCGTCGGCGTGGACCGTGCGCCTGTCTGGCCGGCAGGAATCGTCGGAAGCATCACCCACTGCGTCGGGTACCGGGCCGCGGTCGTCGCCAAACGCGAACACGTCCTCGCCGTCGGCGTGGATGCCGAACCCGACGCACCCCTGCCGCCCGGGGTCGCAGAAGGAATCCTCACCGCGGGGGAGACCGCAGCAACCCGTTACCTGTCGGCCGGCACCAACTGGGACCGCCTGCTCTTCAGCGCCAAGGAATCCGTCTTCAAGCTGCAGACCCAACTCCAACCAGCACTCCACATCGCGATCACCGAGGTACATGCAGACGGAACGATCCAGACCACACCCGGGCTGCCTGGCGTGCACATCGACGTCAGATGGGTCACCGGGTCGGGCCTCATCGTCACCGCGGCGACTGCCCGCCGTGTGCAGCAGTAGCCAGCGGCAGTCCAGTTCGAGAAGGACGAGACGCTTCCGGGTGAAGGCAGCGAAGGGAAGCGTCCGCCGGCCACGTCTCGATCGGCCTCCTCTCCGTGACCGCTGCGCCGGACGACGACGTCCCCAGAACTGCGCGAGACGCCACCAGCAGGCTGACGGAGGCGTCGGGAGGAGCGGTAGCGTCACCCCCATGACCGAGACGAAGCAGCGCACCCTGCTCGAACGGATGATCGGGAGGCCCCTACCGTGGCTGGCCTGGACGTGGGTGGTCCTCGCCCTGATCTGGCTCGTCCTCGCCATCGTCGAACCGTCCGGGTTCCACACCACCATGGCGATCGTCTGGATCATCCTCGCCGCCCTGCAACTCGCGTCGGTGTCCTTCACCCGCAGGCAGGAACGGAACCGTGCTCGGAACGCGGCCGAGGACTCGTAGCCGAACCGGTGTCGGACGTCGCGTGTGCGCACGCCCGGCACCGCGGATCACCCCGCGATCTGGTCGAGCTGCCGCACGTCGTCCTTCGACAGTGTGATCGTTGCACCGGCGATGTTCTCGCGCAGGTGCGCCACCGACGACGTGCCCGGGGTGAGCAGTACGTTCGGGGAACGCTGCAGCAGCCAGGCGAGCGCGACGGACATCGACGTCGCTCCGAGCCGGGTTGTAGCCGTTCTGCACGCGTCCGGATCTCGTCCGGCTCCCGGGCGGCCAACCGCCCTGCGCGTCCCCGTCGCCCGCCCGCCTCGGTCGCGATGAGCAGGTCGGACCGGTAAGGGGGCAAGGCCTCGTGGATCAGGTCGTTCACGACCCGCGGGCCTTTCGTCTGGGAGGTGTCGACGTGGGTGATGCCGCTGGCGACTGCTTCGCGGAGCACCGCGATCGCGCCGTCGTGGTCCTCCGGCAGGCCGACGACCCAGGGGCCGGCGAGTTGCATCGCGACGTACCCGAACCGGCTGACGACGCGATCGCCGAGTGTCCAGGCGCCGCCGGGGAGTCCTGCGGTGATGGGGTCGTTCATGGGGGAGTCAGCTCGCGCGGGTGCTCGCCGGGGTGAGTCCGAAGATGCTGACGGAGACGCTCCGGTCCCTCGAGCGCGACGGCCTGGTGGCACGGACCGCGATCGCGACGGTCCCCGTGTCCGTGACCTACGAGCTCACCGGACTCGGACTGTCGCTGCACGAGACCGTCCGTCAGCTCAAGCGCTGGTCGGGGCCCACCGTGACGACGTCGCCGCACACCAGGCACGGTTCGACGTCACCGAGTGACACGTCGTCAAGGGGCGTCCTCGTGGTGGCCGCGGTCCTGGGCGCACCACCGCTCCGACCCGTAGGCTCTCCAGTCGGACCCACCGGTGCACGGGGCGCACGGCGGGATCCGAGGGGGAACCACATGTCCATCACATCCAGGATCACCACCGCGGGGACGGCGACCGTGATCGCCGTGCTCGCACTGTCCGGCTGCGCCGGGACCGGCACCACGGCACCGGGAGCGGAGCGCGCCACACCGCGGTCATCGGCACCGACATCGGCACCGACGCAGGTACCGACGGAGAAGCCGACCGCGCCGGCCACCGCCGACTCCGCCACGAAGGACCTCACGTTCGAGGACGGCGACGCGCTCTCGGCGAGCACGCTGCCCGCGTTCGGGCTCCAGGTCTCGGCGCTCGACGGCTGGGAGCAGACCGGCGAGGACCCGACGACCGGGTCGCGGGAGTACACGAACGCCGACGGCTCCGTGGCGACGATCACGCAGCAGCGGCTGACCGACCTCGACCCGACGATCGGGGACCGCACCGCCACCGAGCAGCTGTTCACTGCCGCAGGGCTGCCGGCCGACCGGCTCGAGGAGCAGCTCCTGCCGACGATCACCGGCGGCACCGCGCAGTTCCTGTCGATCGCCGGGCACAACACGGACGGGTCCTGGTCGGCGACGGTCGCGCGGGCCTTCGCGAAGCCCGGCGCTGCGCTCATCGTGAAGGTGCGGACGACCTCGCAGGATGCGCTCCGTCCCGACCTGCACGACATCCTGGTCAACGCGCAGGTGGTCGTCGCCTAGCGAGCCGGTGCGACGGGTCGCCGTGACGGGTCCCTATGCTGAGTCCTCGTGCGCCGCTCCGTCCGTCTCCTGACCGTCCTCGTGATCGTCGCCCTGTTCGCCGTCGGGGTCCTGGCAGCGGTGGTCTTCATCCAGCGTGTGCTGGCGGATCCGGCGAGCGACGTCGCGTGGGTCGGCACCGTCCGGGCGACGGGGCTCATCGTCATCGGGGTCATGCTGACACTGCTCGGACGGCGAGGGCTGCCCGCGGCCGTCGACGCGGTCAACCTGCTCGCCGACGCCGGTCCGGTGCGGCCGCTCACGGTCGTGGTGTGGGTCGTCCTCGGCGCCACCATCTACTCGATCCTGCGCGGCTGGACGCTGAACGTCCCCGTCGCGGCCGCCGTCGGCGCGATCGTGGTGGCGTTGCCGTTCGTCGAACGCTTCCTGGACGCGGCGCTGGCTCGGCAGACTGCGCAAGCCGAAGCCGAAGCCGACGCGTGAGACGGCACGCGGGACGGACGTGAGACGGTCACGAGACGAGATGGGAGGCCCGGTGCCAGCTGGCGCCGGGCCTCCCGTCTCGTCGTCGACGCGGCCTGACCGCCCCTGCCGACCCACGCGGGTCGGCCCGCCTCAGCGCTCCGCGCGTCCGGCGAAGCGGTACCGGAACCCGGGCACACCGTCCGCGGTGACGACCACGTCGTAGTACCCCCACTCGTCGAGCGGCCAGTGCATCGTCTTGTGCCCGGAGCCGCGGACGTGTGCGGTCTCGCGGTGCTCGACGAAGTCGTTGGCCACGAGCACGAAGCGGAGCTCGCCCCTGCCGGTGTTCTCGAGCAGGAGCTGCAGGGTGCGCCGACCGCGGGTGTCCCGGACGACCGAGACGTGCGGGACGCCGCCGGTCGCCGGAGCACCGACGGCGACGGTGCCGGCGAAGCGCCGGAGGAACCGGTCGGGTCCGTAGACGCTGACGTCGTAGGCACCGGCGGTCGTCGTGGTGTCCCAGGCCCAGTCGGCGGTGGCGCCGACGGGGACGGTCTTCGGGTGGGCGGCGAACGGCATCGCGGTGTTCGGGTAGACCAGGAAGTTGACGCCCTGACGGCCGTCGTTCGCGAGCGTCACGGTGACCCGACCGGTGCGGTGGTCGACGGTCGCGTCGGCGTGCTGCCGGTAGGGCAGGCTCCGACGGCGGACGGTGCCGGGCTCCTGGACGGGCACGGTCTGCGCGCCGATCGCGGGTTCCTCGATGGGCGGCTTCGCCTGGTCCGCGTCGGCGGCAGCGACCAGCGCGCGGGTCTGCTCGATGCCGGGGACCACGTCGGCGCCGGGGATGCTCGTGTCGGCGGCGCTGAAGTCGAAGCAGCTCGTCAGGTCCCCGGAGACGGTCCGTCGCCAGTCGGAGATGTTCGGCTCGCGGACGCCCGTGACGTGTTCGAGGAACTGGATCACGGACGTGTGGTCCGCCACCTGCGAGTTGACCCACCCCCCACGGCTCCACGGGGACACCACGGTCATCGGCACGCGGGCGCCCATGCCGATGGGCAGGCCGTCGACGTACTCGTCGGGGGTGCCGGGTTCGGCGAACGGGGGGACGACGTGGTCGAAGTACCCGTCGTTCTCGTCGTAGTTGACGAGCAGGACTGTCGAGGCCCAGGTGTCCGGGTTGCTGAAGAGCGCCTGCACGACGGCGTTCGTGTAGTGGGCGCCGTAGTCCGGGCTGGCCGCCGGGTGCTCGCTCCAGCCGTAGGGGGCGACGACGTACGACACGGTCGGCAGGCTGTTGGTCGCGCAGTCCTGCCCGAACTGGCTGAGCAGGTGGGTGACGTCGAGGCCCTTGCCCGAGTTGGGCTTCCACCCGTCGTGCAGCCCGGCACGCGCGGCGAGTTCCTGCTGGGCGGGGTCGGAGGACGCGAGCGCACGGTGGTACTGCTCGAACAGCCAGAGCGGGTTGTCGCCGTAGTCGCCGACGTACGGGTCGGCGGAGCTGTCGCCGACCTCGTCGTTGGCGTAGGTCTTCCAGGTGACCCCGGCCGCCTGCAGTCGTTCGGCGTAGGTGGTCCAGGCGAACACCGGTTCGTAGTCGGCCGGGTTGTCGGTCGCCGGTCCGCCCTGGGCACCGCGGGGGTCGATGGTGCCGGACCACTGGTACAGGCGGTTCGGCGTCGTGGGCCCGTTGAGCGAGCAGTGGTAGTCGTCGCAGACCGTGAAGGCGCCGGCGAGTGCGCGCTGGTACGGGATGTCCTCGCTCGTGAAGTAGCCCATCGTCTGGGCGCTCTTCGCGTCGACCCACCGGTTCCAGGCACCGCCGTTCCAGGCGGTGTGCCCACCGCCCCAGGAGTGGTCGAGGCCGTCGGCGTTCTGCGCGTTGAACCGGGTGGTGTCGAGCCGGAACGGCAGCATCGCACCACCGTCGGTGCGGGCCGCCGACGGCTGGTGGAAGACGTCGTGTCCGGTCGGCAGCTCGAGCGCCTGCTTGTCCGAGAACCCGCGGACCCCGGGCATCGTGCCGTACTAGTGGTCGAAGGACCGGTTCTCCTGCATGAGCACGACGACGTGCTCGACATCGGCGATCGTGCCGGTGGGGACGGCACGGGCGGTCGCGGCGCTGGCACGGTCGGCCGCGCCCGGACCGGAGGCGGAGCCGGCGGCGACACCGGCCATGATCGCGGCCGCGCCGCCGATCAGGACGTTCCGGCGACTGACTCCGGGTCGGACCGCGGCGGAGTACGCGGCGTCCGGGGTCAGCGGTGGGGCGGCGTCCAGGTTGACGTCGGGTGCGCCGTGTTCGGGCTTCCTCGTGCTCATCGCAGGCCTTCCAGGTCGGTGGGAGTGCGGGCGCTGCGGGGGAGGAGCGCCCGTCAGCATGACAACGAGGTGCGCTGAACCGTGCCTTGCCCGGTCGTGGCAGCGGGGTGAACGCGTCCGGTGGAGTCGGGATCGACCTGTCCAGGTGCGCCGCGGCTCGGCCCTGTGCTTCCGGGGTCCCTGCCACGAGAACCACGACGCACCTGGACAGCTCGTGCCGGGCGGGGGAGGATCACCGGGTGCGACCACTGTTCCGGGACCTCGCCGAGGACCTCGCCGACCGGGTGCTCCGCGGTGAGTTCGACGACACCGGCGTCCTGCCGGCGGAGCACGACCTGGCGGCCGACTACGCCGTCGCCCGTGGCACCGTGCGGAACGCGCTCGGGCTGCTCCGCGACCGGCGGGTCTTGACAGCACGGGCCGGGTCTCGCTGGCGCGTCCGCACCACGTCGCTCGGCCACGACGCCGGCGCGCTCGAGTCCTTCGGTCAGCTGGCCAGGGCACGGGGGCACGAGCCCGGCGGTCGGGTCGTGGCGGTCGAGGAACGGCCGGCCACCGTGCGTGAGCGCCGCCTCTTCCGCGCCGCGCACGACGAGCGTGTCCTGCACGTCGTGCGGGTGCGCTCCCTCGACGGTGTCGACGTCATGCTCGAGCGCACCGCCTACGCGCCGTGGGTCGCCGCCGTCATCCGGACGATCCCGGGCGGGCAGACGTCGGTGTCGGCGACCCTGGAGGACCGGTTCGGCATCCGGGTCGGTGCCGCCGTCACCACCGTGGACGCGCTGCTGGCGGACGACGCCGACGCCGCGCTCTTCGGGGTCCGGCCCGGAGCGGCGCTCCTGCAGGTGCGTCGGTCCAGCACCGCCGAGGACGGCCGCCCGCTCGAGGCGGGCGACGACCGGTACGTCGCCGGCACCGTGCCGCTCCGGATCCGGACGGCGTCCGCAACGGTACCGACACCGCTGACCGGCACCGGGCACGACGACGCGGGATGAGCCGGACGGGAGGCCCGGTGTCAGCTGGCACCGTGCCTCCCGTCCGGCTCCACTCGACCGCACGGCGTGGGCCGGCAGGCGGGATCAGCGTCGCTGTGAGCCGTCCGCGGCGGCGGCGACGGCCGCCGCCAGCCCGGCCTCGATGACGTCCACGGGGTCGGGCAGGGTCGCGATCGACGCCGCGACCTCACGGCTGCGGGCGCGGTGGGTCGGCGAGGCGAGGACCTCGCGGACCGCCCGACGGATCGCCACCGGCCGTGGCGTCCCGGAGCGCAGGTTCCGCCCGCACCCGGCCCACGCGACCCGGGCGGCGACCTCCGGCTTGTCCTCGGTCGAACCAGCGACCACGAGCGGCACGCCGTGTGCGAGGGCACGCTGCACCCCGCCGAACCCGCCGTTCGTGACGACGACGCTGCACCGCGGCAGGAGCTGGTCGTAGGGCAGGAAGGTCGCCACCCGGGCGTTCGCGGGCAGCCCCGTGCCGAGCGTGCGTTCGACCTGGTCGACCGGGCGGCCACCGGTGGTCGCGACGACGAGGACGTCATCGTCCGCCAGCGCGCGGAGCGTCGGCGTGATGAGCCGGCCGAGGTCGACGGTGTCGATCGTGCCCTGGGTCACGAGCACCACCGGGGTGTCGGTGTCCAGGTCGCCCCACCACGCGGGCAGGTCGGCCGCGGGCGTCGGTGCCGAGCGGGCCACGACCGGACCGACGAACCGGACCGAGTCGGGGAGCTCGCGCCGCGGGTACTCGAGCTCCGCGACGCTCAGCTGGAACAGGGTGTCGAAGCAGCGGTAGGCGAAGTCGAAGGTCCCGGTCTGCGACGGCGGCGCCCCCACCTCGGCGAGCACGGCGTCGACGGCCTGCTGCAGCGGGCGGGTGAGGACGGGCCGGATCGCGGCGGTGAGCAGTCGGTTGCGCACGCGCGCCAGCGGCCCGCGACCCGGCGCGAGTGCGGTGCCGAACGGGGCGGCGTCGACGCTGGTGAGCGTCACCGGGGTGGTCGCTATCCCGAGCACGGGCAGGCGGTCGCCCGGCGGCAGCGCGAGGTACGGGGCGAGCCCGGTGAACGTCGCCTCGCCGAGCACCGCGTCGAACCGACTCGCTGCCAGCAGGGCCGTCAACGCGCGGTACTGGGAGGGGATCGGCCGCACGAACATCGCGATGATGCCCTCGCGGACGACGGCCATCCCGCGGGCCGCCGTGGCGTCGGCGAGCCGGTCCTGCAGCTCGGCGTCGTCGAAGTCGGCGTCGGCCGGCAGGGCCACGAAGCGGAGCCCGGCGCCGACGACGAGGTCGCGGTACTTGGACCCCGTCAGCACGGTGATCTCGTGGCCGCGCTCGGCGAGGTCGCGTCCCACGTCGACGAGGGGCGCGAGGTGGCCGTAGACGGGCGGGGCGCAGAGCAGGTACGAGGACACGGGGCCGCTTCCGTCGGGGATGGCCGGACGCTCGGAGCGTAGGCGCGGCGAGCAGGCGCGTGGCGCGGCACGGACTGGGAGTGGGTGAGAGTCCTCGAGCACACGACCGCACACACGTCGGCGCATGGCTGACGTACTCCGTCTGCAGTAGTCGGGGCGCTCCCGCTGCAGTACCGCTCGCGCTCCGGACCGGCGCACGCTGCCGGCCTCGCGAAGCGGTCAGCGGGTCGTCTCGACGGCCGGCCTGGTCCGTACCGGGGCGAGCCGACGGGTCAGCAGCACGGCGGTGATGCTGCCGGTCGCCATGATCGCGGCGAGCACCACGATCTGGAAGCGCCCGGCCTCGAGCGGGGACACGCCACCGAACACGGCCCCCACGAATGCGCCGGGCAGGGTGACGAGCCCGGTCGTCCTCGTCTGGTCGACCGTCGGCACCAGGGCGGCACTCACGGCGCGTCGGACCAGGTCCGCGGTGGCGCGGCCGGGTGTCGCTCCGAGCGCGAGCCACCCCTCGACCTCGTCCCACCGATCGTCGACGAGTTCGCGGAAGCGACGACCGGCGATGGTCGCGATCGACATCGCGTTGCCGATGACGATGCCGCCGAGCGCAAGTGCGTAGCGGGGCGAGAGCGCGATGGCTCCGCTCCCGAAGACGACGACCGCGCTGACCAGGATGCCGGACGCCATCGCTCCGGCGACCGGCAGCACCATCGTCCGGAGGTCCCCGAGCCGACGGGCCGACGTGCACGTCGCCACGATGAACATCACCCCGAGCGCAAGACCGATCAGGACGGGCGATCGGATGACACCGGTGAGCACGAGGCTGACGGCAGCGAGCTGCAGGACACCTCGCGCGATCGCCGCTGCCGGAGCCCAGGGTGCCGACGCGCGAGCAGCGAGCAGGACGACGGTCGCCGTCGCGACGAGCGCAAGGACGCCGAGCACCGTGCGCACCAGGACGTCTTCGGTCATGTCAGCTGCTCGCTCATCTGGTGCACTGTACGGCCGGAACGGTGTCAGCCGTCAGTTGCCGTGCGTGGACCAGAACGTCGGCGGTCGCTCGTGATCGCGATGACGACGAGGATCGCGAGCATCGCGATCACGCTGACCAAGCCGGTGCCGTAGCCGAGTCCACCTCGGAGCGGGGAGACGGCCAGCCAGTCCGCGACCGATGCGCCGAGCGGTCTGGTCAGGACGTACGCGGTCCAGAACGCCGCGACCGGGCCGAGGGTCCTCGTCCGCCGCAGCGCGACGACCACCGCCATCCCGCCCAGGAAGACGCCGGCACCGAGCAGGTACCCGAGGTGCAGCGTCGAGGCGATGAGGTCACCCGCCGCAGTGCCCGTGGCGAACGTCACGATCACGGTTGCCCAGTAGAACCCCTGACGTCGGGTGGTGGTGACGGTGTGCACGTCGAGGGTCCCCTCGGTTCGTCGCCACGCGGCGAACACGATGACGAGGACTGCGAGGAACACCGGTGTGGAGACGAGGTAGGGAATCCCTGCCACCACGTGCGCGACATCGGCGATCATGGTGCCGAAGACTGCGACCATCGCCACCGCCGACCAGTACTTCCACGGCGAGAACCGGCGAGACCGGAACTGGACAGCGAGCACCACGACGAACACGACCGCGGTGATCAGTACCGTGGGGGCCGGGGCGAAGCGGGTCACGAGCCGATCCGACAGCGCCTCACCCATCCCCGTGGTGAGGATCTTGATCACCCAGAACGACCCGGACGGTTCCGCGACCCGGTTCGGGAGTGTCCGGGTGCCGGTCACGCTCATCGGTCGCTCGCCACGGGCTGCTCGTCCGGGCGGCTCCTGTCGGTCCGGCTGCGCGCTCGCTTTCGGACCACCCCGATCAGGATGGGCAGGATCGAGACGATGACGACGACGATCATGAGGACGTCGATGTTGCGCGCCACGAACGGGATCCCGCCGAGCAGCACCCCGACCACCGTGAGTCCGCAGGCCCAGCCCACCGCACCGACGACGTTCCACAGGATGAACCTGCGGTAGTGCATGTCCGCTGTTCCCGCCGCGAGCGGGACGTAGGTCCGGACCACCGGAACGAACCGACCGAGGACCAGGGAGAGCCCGCCCCACCTGGTGAAGAACGCTTCGGCCTCGTCCAACCGAGCGGTCGTGAGTACCCGTGCACCCGCACGGAAGAGCCGGCGGCCGAAGCGTCGACCGATCCAGTAGCCGACCTGGTCCCCGGCGACGGCAGCGATCGACGCGACGACCGCGACCTGCCATGGCGCGATGCCCAGTGCAGCGCTCGTGATCGCTGCGGTGACCAGGAGCGAATCACCGGGTAGGAACGGGAACAGCACCCCGGACTCGATGAAGATGAGGACTGCGATCCCCGCAAGGACGGCGGGGCCGAACGCGTGCAGGACGGATCCGGCGTCGAACAGGTGGACGGCGAGCGGGACGGTGAGCATCGTGGCCTTTCCGGCTGGGTGCGGGCGAAGGGGACTCGGTCAGCGGGACCGGGCGATCACGACGACAGCTGCTCGTGGGCGCCGGTCCGCACGCGTTCGTGGCGGCCGACGGAGATCCATGCGATGAGCGCTGCGATGACGGCGAGGAAGACGATGCTCGTGGTGATGGTCCCGATGCCGAGCCCGCCGTCGTGTGTCGGCTGGGAGAGCAGGTCCCCGGTCGACGCACCGAGCGGACGGGTGAGGATGTACGCGATCCAGAAGCAGGTGACGGCACCGCGACGGCCGATGAACCAGACGGCAGTGACTGCGGCGATCGCTGCGGCGAACAACAGCAGGGACGGCAGGTAGCCGAGGCCGGTCTGCTCGGCGATGAGGTCACCGGCCGCGGTGCCGAGCGCGAAGGTGAACAGGATCGCCAGCCAGTAGAACGCTTCCCGCCTGGTGGTGTCGATCTCGTGGATCGAGAGCGTGCGCTCGGTCCGGTACCAGGCGATGAACACCACGGCGAGAGCGACCGCGAACACGGTCGTGCTCACACCCAGCGGAACGCCGAGCCCGTCGGTGAGGTTGTCGGTGATGCAGGTCCCGACGATGCTGATCAGCACGACCGTGACCCAGTAGGTGACCGGCCGGTAGGCCCGCGTCCGGAACTGCAGCACCAGGAACACGACGAGCACTGCGGCCATCACGGCCGTCGTCAGCGGGAGACCGAACCCGAGGGTGTCGCTGAGCAGATCGGCTGCGGTTTCACCGACGGTCGTGGCGAGGACCTTGATGATCCAGAACGACGGGGTCGGGTCGGGGACCTTGTTGCGCAGCGGGCGGGGCCTGTCGGTCAGATGGGTCATGGCGTGCTCCTCGTCGTGCCGTGGGCCTGCTGCCCGGTTCGGTTTGACGACGGTACGAAGGGGCCTGCAAGACTTCACCAAGAAATCCCGGTGGACCGATCTGGTCGGCTTCGCGGGAAGGAACGGAGCGACCGCATGATCGGCACCACATGGCATCGACTCGTCGATGCCGTTGCACGTTGGTCGCTCCGTCGCGAGCCGGACCAGGACGCGGATCGCCTCGCGTCTCGACGCTCGGTCATCGGGATCGCCGTGCGCGTCGCGGCAGTGTCAGCCGCGTTGGTCGTCGGGATCATCGCCCTGGTCGTCGCGTACGTGGTCTGGCAGCTCACCCCCGGCCAGCAGCGGGAGCAGGCCGGCCCGTTCGACGTGCACATCACCCTGGACACCGTCGATCTCACGGTCGCGATCGCAGGGGTCGGCGGGCTCGCGATCGTCTTCGCGGGAGTCGCGTCCTGGTTGATCGCGCGCCGCGCGGTCCGCCCGCTGACCGAGGCGCTGCGTGTGCAGCGGACCTTCGTCGCGGACGCCAGTCACGAACTGCGCACACCGCTCGCCGTCCTCCATGCCCGCGTGCAACGACTCCGCATGCAGACACCCGCCGACGATCCGCGCCGCGGCATCGTGGACGAGGTCACCGGCGACACGCGGATCCTGATCGACATCGTCGACGACCTCCTCGGAGCCGCTGCCGGGACACCCACCGAACCGGGCGTCACACGTCTGGAGGACGGGTTGGCGGTGCTCCGCCGCGACATGAGCGTGCTGGCCGCCGAACGGCAGGTACGCCTCCGCGTGGCCGACCACAGCGCCACCGTGGCCCTGACGCCGACACAGCTGCACCGGTGTCTCGTCGCCCTCACCGACAACGCCATCGGCCACACCCCACCGGGCGGCAGCGTCACCGTGACCACCACATCGGAGCCCGACCGAGTGTGCGTCCGCGTGCAGGACGACGGCACGGGCATCACCGGGATCGCCCCGGCGCGGGTGTTCGAACGTTTCGCGCACGGCACCGGGCCCGGCCCGGAACTCGCCGCGACGCGCACGGGGTACGGCATCGGGCTCGCGCTGGTCCGGGAGATCGCGGTCCGCGCCGGAGGAGCCGTCACCGTCGAGTCCACCGGCGATCAGGGAACAGTCTTCGCCCTCTGGATCCCGACACGCCACGCACCGACGGACATCCCGACCACGACACGGACGATCGGGGAAGGATGAACGCCATGGGACAGCGGCTGCTCCTCGTCGAGGACGACCCCAGGCTCGGGCCGCTCGTCGCCGAGGTGCTCCGCGACGACTGGGACGTGGTCCTCGCGCCGGACGGTGAGCAGGCGCTCATCGCGGCGGTGGAGCAGTACTTCGACGTCATGGTCGTCGATCGCCGGCTCCCCGGCATGGACGGCACCGAGTTCGTCGGTGCCATCCGGAGCCGACGGATCAGTACCCCGGTCCTCATGCTCACCGCACTCGGTGAACTCCGCGACCGCGTTTCCGGTCTGGACGCCGGAGCGAACGACTACCTCGTGAAGCCGTTCGAGTTCGACGAACTCGCTGCCCGACTCCGAGCCCTCACCCGGGACTACACCGGCACCGGGACCGGGGTGGAGATCGGAGGCTGGACCTTCTACCCCGACGACCACAGCATCCACTCGCCGTACTCCGGGCGGATCCTGCTCACCGAGAAGGAGAGCGCCCTCCTCCGGTTCCTCGCGGCGGAGCCAGCGCGCGCGTTCTCGCGGAAGCACCTGCTCTCCGCCGTGTTCGAGAACGGCGAGCAGGAGAACACGGTCGACACGTACGTGCACTACATCCGGCGGAAGACCGACCGGGACCTCATCACGACGATCCGCGGCACCGGCTACCAGCTCGGCACTCCGACCTGATCCTCCCGCCTCCGCTCCCAGGGGGGGCACGAGCGAGTCGACGAACGATCGGCTCGCTGCGGGTCCTCGAGCATCGGCACCCGGACGCTAGGGTCGCTGCATGACCACACCCGCGGGGGCGAGTTCGGGCAACGGCTACTGGCGCGGCCAGATCGGGGCGACGGCCCTGTTCGGCGTCGGCATGGTGGCGTGCAGCGTGGTGCTCTTCCGCGTGGATCCCGACGAGCCGGGGCGCGCGGTCCTGCTCGCGTTCGGGGGCCTGCTCTTCCTCACCACGCTCGGCTGGGCGGTCGACGCCGCGACCCGCTCGGACCCCCGGCAGCGCGCGCTCTTCGCGTGGGCGATCGCCCAGCACGAGGCTGCGGGGCACGGCAACGACGCCCTCGCGCTGGCCGACGCGGCGCGTGCCCGCGACGGTGCGCTCGATGCCGAACGGATCCGGGCGCTGCAGGCGCTCCGCCCTGACAACCCGTACCCGGGCGGCCCACTCGGCGACGACTCGGACGGCGGGACCGCCGAGACCGCCGGGGCGAACCGGCTCGGGATCGCCCTGCTCGCGCTGTTCCTCGCGTTGACCGGGCTGTACAGCAGCTGCTGGCCGTCGGTGTTCGTGCTCGGGTGGCCGTTCCAGTTCGTCGCGTCGATCCTGGCGGTGGTCGCGATCGTGCCGCCTGGCCGCGGTCGCCGACTCGGCGTCGTCGCGGCGATCGTCTCGGTGCTCGGCACCCTCGTGACGGTCGGCATGCTCGTGTGGCACGTGGTCGAGGCGAACGGCAGCTAGCTGCCCGCGGTCGCGCGCGCGGCCCGCGACGTGCGCGGCGACGGACTGGAGGCCCGGTGCCAGCTGGCACCGGGCCTCCAGTCCGGTGTCGTGACGCCCCACGGCGTGGGCAGGTCCCCGGTGCCGCTGCGGGTGGGGCGCGCGCAGGGATCCAGCAGGATCCTCAGCGGGAGGTCGCCGTTCACCGGCGGCTGCAGGCTGCCGTCCGCGATGATCCGAGGGTGCCTCGTCGTCGTGCTGCCGTCCAGACCGCCGTGGTGGTCGTGATCGTGCTGCTGGTCGGTGCCGTCCTCGGTGCCGTCCTCGGTGCCGTCTTCGTCGCCGCTCCGTGGCTCGGTGTCGGGCGGGCTCCGGTGCTCGCCGCCGTGCTGCCGGCCCGGTCCCTCGTGACCGCGGGACTGGCCGCCGTCGGTGTCGCCCTGGTGCTCGTCGCCGTCGTCCTGCGACGCACGCGAGCCGTGCGGCTGGGCGCTGCGTCACTCGGTGCGCTCCTGCTCGTCGTCGCCGTCGCGAACACGGCGGTGCTCGGCGTGCGGGGATGGGACGTGCGGCCGGGCGACGGTGCCCGGGGTGCGCTCCGGGTGTTCGAGTGGAACACCAACGGAGGACTCGTCGGTCCGCAGAGAATCGCCCGTGCGGCGCTGTCCGCACGCGCGGACGTCGTCGTGCTCCCCGACGCGGGCGACCAACGGGCCGCCGCTGCGGTGGCGCGGGCGATGGGGCAGCACGGTCGGCCAGTGCGTCTTTTCATGGGTGGTGACGACACGCAGGTGGCGGTGCTCGTCGGGGCCGACCGCGCGTCCGGCGCGTCGATGTCGCCCGGCGTCGATCCGGTGAAGACGATGACGGTGTCCGGGCCGTCGATCCCGACGATCGTCGCCGTGCACGCGCCGCATCCGATCGGGCGGGGCCTGGCGGGCTGGCGGACCGATCTGCGGTGGGTCGGCGAACAGTGCGGCCGCGGCGCTGACGTGGTCGTGTCGGGGGACTTCAACGGATCGGTCGACAGCTTCGACGGCGGGCGGCTCGGGTCGTGCAGCGATGCCGCGTCGACCGTGCACGCCGCGGCGCTCGGCACGTGGCCGACGTGGCTCGATCCGCGGCTGGCGATGCCCATCGACCACACCCTGGTCGGTCCGTCGGCCGGTGTCGTGCGGTCGTGGAGCGTGCTGACGAGCCAGGACGAGTCCGGTGCTCGGCACCGCCCGACCCTGACGGTCGTCGGCGGCAGCTGACCCGGACGGCGGCCCCTGTTCCGGTGGGCGAGCGGCCCTGTTTCGGTGGGCGTGCGGCCCTGTTTCGGTGGGCGTGCGGCCCTGTTTCGGTGGGCGTGCGGCCCTGTTTCGGGGGGCGTGCGGCGCGGCAGGTGGGAACAGACTCGCAACGTCGTCGAAACACGCGCGCGGTGGGGTGGATGCATGGACGTCACCACCACGGATCGTGCTCCCGCCCGCTGGTACCACTCGCTGTTCGTGCAGATCGCGATCGGCGTGGCCCTGGGCATCGCCGTCGGGGTCTGCTTCCCTGCGGCGGCGCCGGTGCTGAACGTCGTCGGGCAGGGGTTCATCCGGCTGATCGAGATGGTGATCGCGCCGCTCGTGTTCATCGTCGTGGTGACGGGCATCGTGCACGTCGGCGACCTGCGCTCCGTGGGACGGATCGCCGGCAAGGCGATGGTCTACTTCCTGCTCGCGTCGTCGTGCGCGCTCGTGTTCGGCCTGCTGGTCGGCAACCTCGTGCGCCCCGGGGCCGGCCTGCGGATCGACCCGTCGTCGCTCGACGCCTCCGCCGTGGCGGCGAAGACCGCCGGTGGCACGGCTCCGGACGCGGGGACCTTCATCCTCGACCTCATCCCGTCGAGCGTCGGGAACGCGTTCGCGACGAACGACATCCTGCAGGTGCTCGTCTTCGCGGTGTTCGTCGGCGCGGCGATCGCCGCGATCGGCAGTGACCGTGCGCGGCCGCTCGTGCGGGGCCTCGACCTGTGCCTCGAGGTCGTCTACCGCATCCTGGGCTGGGTGATGCGTCTGTCGCCGCTCGGTGCGTTCGGGGCGATGTCGTACGTGGTCGGGCAGTACGGCATCGACACCCTGGGGTCGTACGGGCTGCTGATCGCGGCCTGCTACGGCGCGGCGGCGGTGTTCATCGTGGCGCTGCTCGTCGGCGGGCGGCTGCTGTCCGGCGTGCCGATCTGGCGGTTCGTCTGGCACACCCGCGCGGAGTTCGGGCTGGCCCTGGGTACCGCGTCGACCGAGGCCGTGCTGCCGCGGATGATCACGCGGCTCACCGAGGTCGGCGTCTCACGGAGCGTCGCCGGGCTCGTCGTGCCGACGGGCTACTCGTTCAACCTCGACGGGGCGGCGATCTACCTGTCGATCTCGCTGCTGTTCCTGACCCAGGCGTTCGGGGTGCCGCTGACGCTCGAGCAGCAGGTCGCCGCACTCGGGGTGCTGCTGCTGACGTCGAAGGGCATGGCCGGGGTGCCGGGCTCGTCGTTCCTGGCGCTGTCCGCGACGGCGACGAGCCTCGGGCTGTTCCCGGTCGCTGGCGTCGCGCTGCTGCTCGGTGCCGACCGGATCATGGACGCGATGCGGGTGAGCGTGAACCTGCTCGGCAACTGCGTCGCGACCCTCGTGGTGGCGCGGTGGCAGGGCGAGCTCGACCGAGAGCGGGTGGACGCGGTGCTGCGTCCTGGTCGAGGGGTGCGGCCGTCGTCGGAGGCGGAGCCTGCTGCGGGTGCAGCCGCGGTGTCGGCGCCGGTTCGCTGAGGGGGCGGGGCGCGGTCAGCGTTCGAGGACGGCGCGCTGCTGGTCGTACTGCTGGCGGGTCCGGTGTCCGCCCATCTTGCGGACGACGGCGCCCGAGGGGTCGCGGGTGATGCGCCACCAGATAGCGGTGCAGAGCGCGTCGACCGGGACGATCGCACCGAGTCCGACCAGGAGCTGCCGACCGAGGTCGGTGCGCCAGGGCAGCCCCGAGACCTCGAGCGCGGTCACGACGAGCAGACAAACCACGATGGTGATCGGGCTGAGCCAGAGCTTCCGCACGGTGCGTTGACGTGCCACGTCGATCTCCGCCAGCTGCGCCAACGGCAGCGTCGAACCGACGTGCTCGCGGGGCTCGCCACCGACGATGACGGCGGCAGGGCCGGGGGTGGTCGCGGTGTCGTCCGCGTCCGTGGCGAGTCGCCACACCACGTCGTCCAGGTGCTCCAGGTCGTCGTCGACGCGGAACCAGCCGCCTTCGAAGCCGTCGGCAGCGGCGTCGGGATCGGCGCGAGACGTGGTCGTGGTCACGTCGGTCATCTTGGCAGCAACAGGTGCCGTTGGGGCACCACCGCTTCGGGGGTGGGCGGAGGCGTCGCTCGCGGCCCGGGGCGCGTTCTGCTGGCAGGATGGTCCCGACACCACGGGGGCGGGGGCCGGCATGGGCACGGAACAGCAGGACTGGCGTGACCAGGGGACGGGCCCGACGACGGGGCGAGGGAACGCGATCGCGATCGCGCTCGTGCTGCCGGTGCTGCTCGTCGTGAGCTGGGCGGTCCAGATCGGGGCGTACCTGGCGCGCGACTTCGGGTCGATGGACGACCGGCTCGGAGCAGGGGGCGTGCTGACGCGGCTGGTCATCGGCGCCGTGCTCGCCGTGGCGATCCCCGTGGTGGTGCTCGTCGTGCAGGTCCGGGCTCGCCGGCGTGAACCGCGCCACTCACTGGTCGCCGTCGTCGCGGCGGTCATCGTGCTGGTCATCGCCGTGCCGTGGAACGGCCTGGTCCTGACGTCACAGGTGCGGAGCATGGCCGCCGACGCCCAGCAGTGGGCGCAGCCGCCGACCGCCGCCGAGCGGCACTTCGCCGACGGTGACGCCCGGGCCACGCTCGAGCGGATCGGGGACCGCACGGTGCGGATCCTCGGCGGCGACCGGAAGTCCGCCTACCGCGATGGCGAGCGAGCCGGTGGTGCGTACAGCGAGGACTGCCAGCTGTCGAACGCCCACCAGGGCGTGCGGTGGATGTACTGGTACGACCCGGGGGAGTACACCGACGAGCAGGGCAACGAGCTCCTGCCCGAGGACCACACCGTGATCGAGGGTGCGAACCGCGACGTGGACGGAGTCCGGGAGTACTGGGCGTCCGAGGGCATCGACGCGCGGTCGGAAGAGGACATGGTCCCCGACCAGATCGCGCCGACCGCCGACTGGCTCGAGAGCGGCTCGTCGTACACACGGCCCGGCCCGGACGTCGACTTCCGCACGATCTGCCTGGTGCGGTGACCCGCGGGTCGTCGGGTCGTCCGCTCGTCAGCATTCGTCAGCGCTGGTCAGGGCGACCAGCCGACCAGGCGCTCGACGGCGGCCAGGACGACGGCCGGGGGTTCGCCTGTCGCGATCTCGGTCCGGATCCGTCCGGCCGCGACGCGGAACGCCGGCTCGGTCAGGAGTCGCGACGCGGTGGTGCGGATGTCCTCCGGGGTCGCCGTCGCGGCGTCGAGGACGAGTCCGGCGCCCAGGGTCTCGACGCAGCTGCCGTTCGGCAGCTGGTCCGCGCCGAGCGGCAGGACCAGCAGGGGCACGCCGTGCGCGAGCGCCCCGGTCACCGATCCGGATCCGCCGTGGTTCACCACGAGGTCCACGAGCCCGAGCACCGAGTCCTGCGGGACGTACTGCTCGATCCGGATCGCTCCCGGGCCCTCCGGCACCGGGAAGGTCGTCGGGTCGACCCAGGGTCCGGTCGTCACGAGGATCCGTGCCGGCAGGGCGGCGAGCCCGTCGATGAGTCGGGCGAACAGGTCGCCGGACTTCGTGTTGAACTCGGTGCCGAGCGTGACGTAGACGCGCGGTCCGTCGCCGGCGGCCAACCACGCCGCGGCATCCGACGGCGGTGACGACCAGGTGTCCGGTCGCATCCGGATGACCCGGCCACGCAGCTCGTGCCCGGATCGCATCGACGCCGGGAACGGGATGACGGTGAGCGCCCCGCCGAGCATCTGCTGCTGCGGGTCGGGCCCGAGCCCTGCGCGTCGGCGGAGCGCCTCGAGCGGCTCCCGCACCGCGTCGCGCCAGGTCCCGCCGGCCGAGGCGAAGGCCAGGACCACCACGCACGGCACCCCGGCTCGTTCGGCGGCGGTCATCGCGCCGAAGTCGAACTCCCCGCAGACCACGAGGTCAGCCGTCCACCGAGCGACCAGCCGTCCGACGTCGATGACTGCCCCGGCGGCCGCGTCCCCCAGGAACACCTGAGGGACGCGGGTGAGCACCGTGCTCGGGTCGATCGGGGTCAGGGTGCCGGTGCCCGGCCTGCTCGCCGGCAGCTCCACGTTGCGCGGCTGCCGGTGCGAGAACCCGGTCTGTTCGAGGACGGCCTCGCGTGCGCCGCTCAGTGCGGTCCGGTGTCCGGCTGCGCTGGCCGCGCGGGCGAGTGGCAGCATCGGCGCGAGGTGTCCCCGGCCCCGTGGGAACGAGAACACGATGCGCAGGGGCGCCGGAGCCCGGTAGCCGGGCCGGCCGTTCGCAGCAGACACCACAGGGCTCCGATCGTCCGTGCGGGCTGCCTGCCCGCTTCGTCAGACAACCGTATGGCGAACGGCGGTCGCGCTCCATGAACCCTTGGTCAGCCTCGCGGGGCGCTCACGCGCCGACCGTGCTCACTTGCCGGCGGCCTCGTTGTAGGACTCGATCTGCTTGCCGGCCTGCTGTTCCGCGTCCTGCATCGTCGACTCGACGTCGGCACCCTCGACGATCCGGTTGAAGGCGCCGATGACGGTGGCACGCACCGTCGGGAACGCGCCCGTGATGCAGCCGGCCGCGGCGACGCTCGTGGGGTCGTCGGTGAGCTGCTGGTACATCGTGGCGATGTTCGGGTCGGACAGGGAGCGCTTGCCGACGGTGGTGTCCTGGGCGTCGGTGTTCATCGCGACGTAGCCGGTCGCCTTCGCCCACTCGGCCTGCACGTCCGGCGTCTGGAGCCACTCGGCGAACGTGTACGACGCCTGCTGCTCGGCGGACGAGTGGCCCTTGCCGGAGATCCACAGCGCGTTGCCGCCGATGACCTGACCCGCGTCGTCGGAGGCCGACGTGGAGGGGAACCGGGCGACGACGGACTTGGAGCCGTCCGGGTCGACCGTCGTGTAGGCGCCGGAGGAGGTCAGCAGCATCCCGACCTTGTCGCTCGAGAACGCCGAGTTCTGCACGGTCGAGTCGGTGCCGGGGTTCAGGGCGGCACCGTCCTGGTAGAGCTTCTGCAGCGTGGTCATGAACTGCACCTGGGTGTCCGAGGTGAGCGAGACGCCGGTGACCGGCTTGCCCTTCCGCCCGTTCTCCGGCGTGCAGAACGCCTGGCCGCCCGAGGCGGTGAGTTCCTCGAGCATCCACGAGTCGCCCATGTTCATGCTCATGCCGTAGCCACCGGTCGCGGCGTGGATCTTCTCGGCCCAGGTCGCGACCTGCGCCAGCGTCCTCGGCGGTTTCGTGGCGTCGAGGCCGGCCTTCGCGACGAGTGCCTTGTTCAGGTAGAGCACGGGCATCGAAACCGAGAACGGCATCGCCGCGAGTTGCTTGCCGTCGCTGTAGTACGTCGCGGCGGCCGGCGCGATCGTGTCGGTGCCCGACTTCGAGCCGCTGATCTTCGCGGGCGACACCGTCTGGCCGGAGTCGATCATGAAACCGGTCGACACGTCGTTCATCATGAGCAGGTCCGGCGTCGAGCCGGACTGGACCGCCGCCGTGTACTTCGTCTGGACGGCCGCGTAGTCGCCCTGGAACGACGACTTGACGGTGATGTGCTGGTCGTTCTCCTTGTTGAAGCGGGCGACGAGCGCGTCGAGCTCGGTCGCGGGCGGCCCGGACATGGCGTGCCAGAAGTCGACGGTGACGGGGCCGGAGCTGTCCGACGCGGAGCTCGACGTGGAGCACCCGGTCAGGGCGAGGACCGCGACGGCCCCGGTGGCGAGTGCGGTGAGGGTGGTGGAGCGACGTGCGGGCATGGTGCGTCCTTCGGGTGTGGGGCGGGCGGGGGTCGGGGAGGGGAGCGGACGTGTCGTCACTTGAGCGCGCCGGCGGTGAGGCCACCGGCGAGGAACCGCTGGGCGACGAGGACCAGGACCAGGACGGGGAGGGTCACCATGGCTGCACCGGCGAGGACCACGCCGATGTCGGCGGCCTCGGCGTCGGACAGCTGGGCGATGCCGACCTGCACGGTGCGGTGCTCCGGCGAGTTCGTGACGAGGAGCGGCCAGAAGAACCCGTTCCAGGCGGCCGTCGCACTCACCAGGGTGACCGAGACGAGCGTCGGGCGGGTGAGCGGCAGGAGCATGGACCGGATGAACCGGAAGTGTCCGGCGCCGTCGAGCACCGCGGCTTCGCGCAGCTCGTCGGGGAAGCTCAGGAACGCCTGGCGGAACAGGAAGATCGTCAGCGCCGAGGCCACGAACGGCAGGAAGACGACCAGGAGCGTGTCGATGAGGTGCCACGACGAGACGGTCAGGTAGTTCGCGATCAGCGTCGTCTCGCCGGGGATCATCATGCTGGCGAGCAGGACGAGGAACAGGGCACGGGTGCCCCGGAGTCGACAGAACACCAGGGCGTAGGCGGTGATGATGCCGATGACGACCTGCAGCACCGTCTGGGCGAGGGTGACGACGACGCTGTTCAGGAACTGCTGCCCGAGCGGGACGACCTGCGTGGCCCGGACGATGTTGTCGAGCGTCAGGTGGATCGGCACCAGACCGGCCAGGCCCTGGTCCAGGTAGCGGGTCGGGGTGAGCGCGCCCTCGAACACGTAGTAGAGCGGGAAGCAGACGACGACGACCGCGATGACGAGCCAGGCGTAGACGAAGACGCTCCGGAGTCGGCGTGCCGTGACGGGGCGCATCAGTAGTTCACCCGCTTCTCGAGCACGCCGAACTGCACCAGCGACAGCCCGAGGACCAGCAGGAACAGGACGACCCCGAGCGCGGCGGCGAGGCCGAAGTTCGCGCTGCCGGACCCGAACGCCTGCTGGTAGATCGCGTAGACGAGGGTCTTCGACGAGTCGGCCGGACCGCCGCCGGTGAGGATCTGGATCTGCCCGAAGGTCGTGAGTGCCTCGACGGTGCCGGTCACGACGACGAAGAAGAGCGTCGGCGTGACGAGCGGCAGGGAGATCGACCAGAGTGTCCGCACGGGCCCGGCACCGTCCAGGTGCGCCGCCTCGATGACGTCCTGGTCGATGGCGCCGAACGCTCCGAGCAGGAGCAGCACGGTGAACCCGAGCGACCCCCAGATCGTCACGACGATGACGCTCGCCAGGGCCCACTGCGTGCTCGTCAGGAACGGGACGGGCGCGCCGCCGAACTGGGTGATCACCGTGTTCAGCAGCCCGTTGCCGGGTGCGAGCATCGCCGCGAACGCGACGGACCCCGCTGACACGGACACGACCATGGGCGCCGTCAGGAGTGCGCGGAAGACCGGCAGGCCGCGGAGCTTCACGGTCAGGGGGATCACCACGAGCAGACCGAACACGATCCGGCCGACGACCACGCCGACGCAGAAGACCGCGGTGGTCAGCATCGTCCGTCCGAAGGCGGGGTCGGTGAACGTGCGGACGTAGTTCTGCAGCCCCACCGAGCCCGCCGGCTGACCGAAGATGTCGGTGCCCTGGGTGCTGAGGACCAGGACGCGGCCGAGCGGGTAGAAGACGAAGACCGCGAACGCGAGCAGCGCCGGGGCGAGGAGCACCAGACCGAGTCGGCGGTCCGAGCGCAACGAGGACCGGGTCGTCCGGGTCGCTCGGGGTGGACGCGGCGACCGCGGCGACCCTGCGGTACGCGGGGGACCGGCGACCAGGCCGGACCTGACGGGGACCGTCATGGGGCGGACTCCTCCGAGTAGGGAACGTTCCCTAACCGGGAACGACTCCACTGTGCGGCGGGGGCCGGAGACCGGTCAAGGCACGTCGACCACCCGCCGTCACCCGTTCACGCCGCGTTCAACCCCTCCGCCGATCGGGTGCCGACGTTCACCGCCGCACGCCGCGCGTTCACCTCGGGTTCGGTCCGTCGACCGGCGGGGTTCGCCGTCCAGGTGGCCTCGACGTCGTAGAACCGGGGACCATGCGAACCGTTCCTGCTCCCCAGACACTCCGGACGATCGCCGAGGAGGCCGCGCGCGCCGTCGCGCCCGACCTGCTCGCCGTGTTCCGCGCCCCGATGACGATCAGCACGAAGCGCGACGCGCACGACGTGGTGACCCTGCACGACCGCGCGGCGGAAGAGGCGATCACGGCGGTGCTCACCGCAGCCGTGCCCGGCTCCGTCGTCCTCGGCGAAGAAACCGGCAGGACCGGCACCACCGGCAGTACCGGCACCACCGGCACCACCGGGGAAGACGGCTCCGCGGACCCCGTGGTGCGGTGGATCGTGGACCCGATCGACGGCACCGCGAACTTCGCCCGCGGACTCGCGTACTGGTGCATCTCGATCGCGGCCGAGGTCGACGGTGAGGTCGTCGCCGGGGTGGTCTTCGACCCGGTCGCGGACCACGTGTTCGCGGCGGACGACGTCGGCGCCTGGCTCGACGGTGCGCCGATGCACTCGTCGTCGGGGCCGGACGACGCCGCGACGGTCCTGACGAGCTTCCCGGTGCAGCAGGACCTCGACCTGCTGGGCGAGGCCGCGGCGTTCGACCTGCTGCGGGACCTGACGCTCCGGTACCGCCACCACCACAGCCTCGGCAGCGGCGCCCTCAACCTGGTGCACGTCGCCGCCGGGTGGTCGGACGCCACGATGGGCTTCGCCACGCATCCGTGGGACGTCGCCGCCGGAGCGCTGGTGCTCGAGCGCGCCGGTGGGTGGTTCCGGGGCTTCCGTCGGGGTGGAGCCGTCGACCGCCCACACCTGGCGGACGACTACGTCGCCGCCGGCGCCGGCGGATCGCACGCCGAGCTGGTGCGCCGGGTGCAGGAGCTGTCGGCCACGACCGTCGCCGACTGAGCCGCTGACCGGGCCGCCAGTCGGCCCGCCGGCCCGCCCGTCGGTCTGCCCCGCCGAGCGACCCGGCGCGGGCGACGCGAGCGGTCAGCCGAGCGGGTGCCCGGCGACCGCCCGCGCGGTGGACCCACGCGGCAGCAGGCGTGTCGGGAGCACCTCGTGCCGGTCGCCGCGGCGGCCCCGGAGCCGCTCGACCACGAGTTCGATCGCCCGCGCGCCCATCCGGACGCGCGGCTGGTCGACACTCGTCAGGTCGAGCCGTTCGCCGAGACCGGTGCCGTCGAACCCGGTCACCGCCGCCATCCGGGGGAGCGCGAGCCCCGCGCCGTCGGCGATCGACACGAGCCGCGCCGCGGTCGCGTCGTTCGTCGCGACGAAGGCCGTCACCCCGTCACCGAGGTGCCGCGCGATCCGTGCCGGGTCCGCCGCCAGGGCCTCGACGTCGTCGACGCGGTGCTCGCCCGGTGCGCCGAGCTGCGCGGTGACCGCGGCGTGCGCGACGGCACGACGGGTCGTCGACGCGTGGCCGGACTCCGCCACGAAGCACGTGCGTCGGTGCCCGAGTGCGGCGAGGTGGAGCACCAGTGCCCGCATGCCCGACTCCTCGTCGGCACGCACGGTGTCGAGTCCGAGACCGGCGAGAGTCGAGCCGCTCGATCCGAGGACCGCGACCGGCAGGTCGCGCGCGACCGCAGCGAGCCGTCCCGGGGCGAGCCGACTGCTCAGGACCGCGACCCCGAGCACACCGTCGGCCGATCCGCGGGAGGCGTGCAGGGCCTCCAGGCCGTCGGCCAACCGGGCAGGGTCACGGAACCCGTCCACGACGCGGAGCGCGAACCCGAGGGTCCGCGCGGTCGCGCGTGCGCTCCGGAGTGCTTCGTCGTGGAACGGGTTCGCGGCTTCGGTGACGACCACCCCGAGGACGAGCGGCGCGCCCTGCGCGCGCCGCCTGGCGAGCGAACCGACCGGGAGGCCCAGCTCGTCCGCCGTCCGCACCGCGAGTTCCCGACGTGGTCGGGACACACCGTCGTCGCCCCGCAGGGCGAGTGACACGAGCGATCGCGAGATGGCACACCGCTCGGCGACGTCGCGGAGGGTCGCGGCCACGGTCAGGCGAGCTTCCAGGTGTGGACGTGCTCCCAGGTCATCGTCTGCCACCAGCGACCGGACCAGTCCGGGCTCGCGGTGCGGTAGAGCACGACGGTGTCGCCGCGGAACCCGGTCGGGACGTCGACGTCGAGCTCGCGGATGTACGCGCCGACCTCGTCGTGCAGGTCCGGCCGGCCGTACAGGTCGTGCGAGGCGAGGGAGAGGTGCGCGCGGTACTGCTCCGGGTCGTAGTCGTTCGCCAGCGGGACCTGCATCGGCTGCCGGAACGGTGCGACCACGGCCTCGATGTCGGCGGCGAGCCGGACGAAGTCGTCGTTGTGCGAGCCGTCCGGTCGGGTCGCGACGTCGTAGACGAACCCGATGCCCTGTTCACGGACGCCGGCGTTGTGGACGTCGAACGCCGGTCGGCTGTCGAGCAGCGCCGTGACGGCCGCGACGACCTGGTCCTCGTGGCTGCCGAACGGCTGGCTGCCGACGAGTGTGGCGTGCGGTGGGAAGGCGCCGGCCGACAGCAGGCCGTACTGCGCGCGGAGCTGGTCGGTGACGACCGTGACGGCTCGGCAGGTGCGGGCGTCCGGGCGCAGGTAGATGCCGTGGCGGTACGGGTCGCTCGGGTCGCGCGGCAGCTTGGCGGTGACGTTCTGGGGCATGGGTCCGTCCGTGGTCGGTCGATGGGGAACGTTCCCGATGGTCGGGAACGTTCCCCATGATCGACCGGACGGGCCCGGGTATCACCCGTCGGTCCGTGGCGGGACGGTGAACGATGGGTGTCGGCGGCGCCGAGCAGGTGCCGTCCCGGTCCGTGCGGTCAGCCCTTCCAGACGGACGCGGCGCCCGCGTGTCCGATGACGATGACCTCGATCATCGAAACGACGCCGGCGGCGAGCAGCAGCACGGGACCCACGACCGCGACCGCGCGCAGCGCTCCGCCACTCGTCACCCGGTCGGTCGCGAACCTGTGCCAGGCCCACCACAGCAGCAGGAGCGCGAAGACCGCGATCGACCACGGCAGCAGGCCGTCGGCGAGTTCGGTGTGCCGTTCGAGCAGTGCGCTCTCGCGCTCTCGGCGCTCGAGCCACTCACCCGAGGACGTCGCCAGGGGGACCGAGACGAGGGCGACGAGGCCGATGATCGGTGCGCCGACTGCGAGCCACCGTCGTGCCGCGGGCCACACCGCGACCACGATCGCGGTCAACGCCGCGACCGGGACGGCGACCGAGGTCAGGTGGACGAAGAGGGGGTGGAGCGGTATCCCGCCGAACTGCCAGTCCATGACGGCCTTTCACGTCGAGCGCCCGACGGTGCAGGCGCGGTTCGACCAGACAACAGGATCTGGCGGCTCGGATCGTTCGAAACCTCACACGAACAGGGCGTCCCGGACATGGTTCGCTGAGACCATGAGCACCGCGGAGCCGCACGCCGGAGAAGCGCACACCGGCGACGTCGCGGCACGTCTGAACTGGCTGCGCGCCGGAGTCCTCGGCGCGAACGACGGGATCGTGTCGACGGCCTCCATCGTCGTCGGCGTCGCCGGTGCCTCGTCGTCCGTGCCGGCGATCGCGACGGCCGGCATCGCGGCCCTCGTCGGCGGCGCGGTGTCGATGGCGCTCGGCGAGTACGTGTCGGTGAGCAGCCAGAAGGACAGCCAGCAGTCCCTCATCGAGCAGGAACGCCGCGAACTGGCCGACGACCCGGCCGCCGAGCTCGAGGAGCTCACGCAGCTCTGGCAGGCCCGCGGTCTCCGACGAGCAACGGCCGAACAGGTGGCTTCGGAACTGACCGAGCGCGACGCCCTCGCCGCACACCTCACCACCGAACTCGGGATCGACGAGGACGAGGTGGTCAGCCCGTGGCACGCCGCGTTCGCATCCGCCGCAGCGTTCTCGATCGGTGCGCTCCTTCCGCTCCTGGCGATCCTCCTCTTCCCGGAGGCGATCCGGGTGCCCGCGACGTTCGTCGTCGTCCTCCTCGCGCTGGCCCTGACCGGAGCGACGGGAGCCCGCATCGGCGGAGGCTCGCTGCGCCGCGCCACCGCCCGGGTGGTCGTCGGTGGAGCCCTGGCCCTCGCGGCGACCTTCGTCATCGGGGCCCTGCTCGGCACGAGCGGGGTCGTCTGAGATGGCGAACATCCTGGTGGTGGAGGACGACCCGGAGATGGGTGCCCTCGTCGAGCGCGGCCTGACCGGTGAAGGACACGTGGTCACGGTCGTGACCGACGGCATCGCCGCACTCGTCCAGGCCCGGGCCCAGTCGTTCGAGGCGGCGGCGATCGACGTCATGCTGCCCGGGATGACGGGCTTCGAGGTCTGTCGGCGGCTCCGTGAGCTCGGCCAGGACTTCCCGGTGATCCTGGTGACCGCACGGGACGCCGTCGACGACCGGGTGTTCGGGCTGGACTCCGGGGCGGATGACTACCTCACGAAGCCGTTCGCGATCACCGAGCTCAACGCGCGGATCCGGGCGCACCTGCGGCGTCACGCCGCGGGTGGGGTGACCATCGTGGAGGCCGGGTCGGTGCGGCTCGACACCCTGGCCGTGCGTGCGTCGGTGCGCGGGCGGGACCTGCCGCTGAGCGTCAAGGAGTTCTCGTTGCTGCGGTTCCTGATCCAGGGCGCCCCTGACACGCGCACCAGAACCGAGGTGCTCGAGGAGGTCTGGGGGAGCCCCGAGCACTTCGATCCGACCATCGTCGACCAGTACGTCAGCTACCTCCGCAAGAAACTGCAGGCCTCGGGCGCTGACGTCGTGATCCGGACGGTGCGCGGCGTGGGGTACGCCCTCGAGGTCGTGTCGGCGAGGTGAGGTTCCTGCGCCGTCTGTCGATCCGTGCCCGGATCACCCTCGGGAGTCTGATGGTCGGTGCAGTCGTGCTCTCCGGGGTCGCGGTCGTCCTGCACGTGCAGATCGAACGCGCGACGCTCGCGACCGACCGGTCCCTCGCCTCCGGTGACGCCGCGCCCTTCGTCTCCGATCTCCGGCGCAACCCGGACGAGGCGCCGGACCGTCCGGCAGAGGACGTCCTGGTCGGGATTCGGTCGTCGTCCGGCGGATGGGTCGTGGACTCCCTGCCGCGCGACGTCCGTGCGGCGCTGCCCTCGACGGTGCCGGACGACGGCGACACGCTGCGGCTCCACACCGCGCTCCGGGTCGTGACGGTCGTCGGTGTGCCGGTGCGGAACGCCGCCGGGTCGTTCGTCGTCTGGGCCGCGCACGACGGTCGGGCCGGAGAGGAGACGGTGGCGCGGGTCGACCGGTCACTGGTCGTCGGCACGGTCTTGGCGCTGCTCGCCTTCGCCGCGACGGCGTGGTTGCTGTCGACGCTCGCCCTCCGCCCGGTGGGGCGGATGCGCCGGATCGCCGAGCACCTCAGTGCCGGGAACGGTGGTGGACACCTGCCCGTCGGGGCGTCCGACGACGAACTCGCGGCACTCGCCCGGACCCTCAACACCTTCATCGACCGGCAGCGTGAGAACACCGAGCGTGAGCGGCGGATGGTCTCCGATGCGAGCCACGAACTCCGCACGCCGCTGGCGGCACTGACCGCGCGGCTCGAACTCGCGCATCGCTCGTCCGGCGATGCCGTGGCCCTCGAACGTGCGCTGCGCGCAGCCGAGAGCGATGCCGCCCGGTTGGTCGCGCTGGCGAACGCCCTGCTCGAACTCAGTCGACTGGGTGAAGGCGGCGCCGTTCCGTCGACGCCGGTCGCTGCGCTCGTCACGGAACTCATGGGATCGATCGACCGTGCTCGCGCCGTCTCGTCCGTCGGTCTGCGCGACATCGACTTCGCCGTCCGCCTGACTGCGCCGGACGAGCACTACGGGATCGAGCCCGCGGCGTTCGCCCGGGTCGTCGACAACCTCGTGGCGAACGCGATCGCAGCGGGGGAGGACGGCGGCGTGATCCGGGTCACGTTCGAGCAGTCCGCCGACGGGCGGCTCGAGCTGCGCGTCGTCGATGACGGACCCGGCGTCCGGGACGACTTCCTCCCACAGGCCTTCGACCGCTTCACCCGGGCGGACAGCGCACGGCGTGCCGTCCTCGGCGGGAGCGGACTCGGGCTCTCCCTCGTACGAGGCATCGCCGAACGTGCCAACGGGACGGCGGACCTCCGCAACGTCCCCTCCGGGGGTGCCGTCGCCAGCGTCACGCTCCCCGCGTGCTGACCGTGTTCGCCGACCACATCGTCACTCGGACTCTCGAACGACCGAACGTCGCGGCTGAGGAGCGGGCCGGGCAGGCCCGGGGTGCGTTCTGCCAGGGGGTCAGACCCGGGCGGCGGTCCGGCCCGGTACCAGGGTGCCGTCGACCGCGTTGTGGGTCACGCCCGTCGAGCGGCCGTCGATCTGGTCGACCACGTCGTCGACGGACAGGCGCCCGATCAGGCCGAGCGGCTGTCGCCACGAGGTGATGCCGAGCAACTCGGTGGCGAGCGGGGCGACCCCGTCGTAGCCCGTGACCGACAGGTCGTCCGGTGCTCGGAGGCCGCGGCGGCGCATCGACTCGAGCACGCCGACGGCCCAGCGGTCGCTCGGTGCCATGATCGCCGTGACACCGCCGGCCCGCAGGACCTGCTCGACGAACGAGTCGAGGTCCTCGGGATCTGCTCCGTGGTCCTCGGAGCGGATCCGGAGCACCTCGGCGCCGCGCGCACGCAGCCGGCGCACCATCGCGTCGGTGCGTGCCGACTGCGTCAGTGACCCGGACGGTGTGACCGTCAGCACGGCGACGCGACGGTGTCCGAGGTCGGCGACGTGGTCGGCGAGGCCGCGTCCACCGCCGCGTTCGTCGCAGTACGCGCTGCTCACCACATCGTTCGTCTCGGGGCGCCCGGAGACCACGGTCGGGATGCGCCGGGCGAACGGCAGGACGTCGGCGATCGGCAGGGCGCCGCTGCAGACGATGAGCCCCTCGACGCGCAGGGAGACCAGGGTCTCGAGCGCCCGGCGTTCCTCGCTGACCGGGAACGACCCCGCACCGGTGGCGGTGACGACGCGGTACCCGCGCGCCGCGGCCTGCAGCTGGAACGCGGTCAGCAGGTGCCCGTAGAAGGGGGTGGAGGCATCGCGGACGAACACCCCGAGCGTGTGCGTGCGGTGTGCCGACATGCCGCGGGCGTTCGCGTTCGCGACGTATCCGAGGTCGAGCGCGGCCCGCTTGACCCGCTCGGTCGTCGACGGAGCCACGCCGTACGCGCCGGCGAGGGCGCGGGAGACGACCGACTTCGACACACCGGCCAGGGCGGCGACGTCGTGGATGGTCGGGACGGCGGGGTGTCCGGTCACCGCGGGCGCCGTTGTCTGGAGGACTGCACGACTGTCACGGTAGCCGGAGGGACGCCCGGACCGGGCGACGGTGGTGGTGAACAGTTGGTCACGCCGACCACCCGGCGCGGCGCGCGGGCGGTCGGCGTGGGTGCCGGGTCAGCGCTTCGTCGCCGGGCGACGGACCGTCAGGAGATACCCCTTGGTCGTGGTGCCGTCCTGGGCGGTGACCGTGATGCGTGCCGTCCGCCCGGACACGTGTACTGCGGCGACCGCGTTCGGGTTCGTCGTGTGCACGTGGACGTCGGAGGCCCGCAGCGTCCGGACCGGGGCGGTCACCGTCGCGCCGTGCGACGAGGCAGCGGCGGGCAGGTGGACGCGCACGCCCGCGACCGTGATCGAGGACACGGTGGGGTCGTTCGACACGAGGAAGCGCTCGCGCAGGGCGGCGGCCTCGTGCTTCGTCACGCCGATCGTGTCGGTCAGGTACGAGCCCATGCCGACGTACTCGGTCGCGATGTCCTGCTCGAAGGTGCCCTGCAGCAGCTGCGGTGTGGCCCAGGTCACCCCGAGCTGCGTGTTCGAGAGCAGGTAATCGTGCAGGATGTCCGCGCTGTCCACGCCGAGGACCCTGTCGAGCAGGTCAACGACGGTGCCGGTGCGGTCCATGCCGTGCGAGCAGTGGATCAGGACCGTGCCGCTGGTGTGCGTGGCGAGGATCCGGAGCACCCGGCGGTACGCGGTGATCATCGACCCGGGTGTCGCCTGGTCGACCCGGCCCTTGTCGACCAGGTCGTGGTACATCGCGCTGTCGTCGCTGTCGTCGCTGTCGTCGCTGTAGTCGCCGTCCGCGCCGAACATCGAGATGTCGACGTGGCGCGCACCCGGGATCGCGACGTCCGGCTTCGCAGCGATCTGGGACGGGGTGCGCAGGTCGACGACGAGGTCGACGTGGTACTCGTCGGCCAGGGTCGTGGCCCCGGCGGCGGTGATCTTGTCGAGTGACTCGGAGCGGATCAGCCGCGGGGCGTTCACGGTCTGACCAGACCGGCCGTGGACCGCGGCGAGCTCACGGCCGTTGACCAGCCCGGGGACGTCGGTGATCGGGTGGTCGGCGGCGGTGAAGGCCGGCTGCAGGGTGTCGTCGGCGTGGGCTGCCGTGACGGAGAACGCGGCGGAGGCGACGACGGCCAAGCCGGCGAGGGCGGTCGCTGCGACGCGGGTGGTGCGCGGGGAGCGGGTGAGTGGGGAATGGGTGAGTGGGGAGCGGCGGAGCGGGGACACGGGGCAACCTCGATCTGATCAGGACCCGGGGGTCGGGGGAGCCGGACGTGGTGGCGTCCGGCTCCCCGCATGATCGCGGCGCGGGTCGTCGGCGGTGTGGCGGCGAGGTGGCCGGGGCGTGTCCGGGTCATGAGGCAGCGCTCAGTCGCCCACCCAGCGGCCAGCGGCTCAGGACGCCGGGGCCAGCCGGTACCGGAACAGCTCGGTCAGGACCTGCCGGACGGGCGTGTAGAGCAGCACCGTCGAGCCAGTGCTGCCCGTCGCGCCCGCAGCCCCCGTCGTGCTGCCCGAGATGATCCCCAACAGCCGGTTCGTGGTGCTGATCACCGGTCCGCCCGCGTCGCCCGGCTCGATGCCGGCGCCGGCGCGCGCGGCGGCGAGGTGCTGCGCGCCGGGACGGCTCGCTGCCGGCAGACGTGTGGACGTCCAGGAACACAGCAGCCCGCTCGACGCCCCGCTGGTGCAGAAGGGAGCGGCATCCGGTTGGCCGATGCCGGTCACGGCGGGACGTGCCAGGACCCCGCCGACCCGGGTGAACACGCGACCCGATGCCCGGGGCGTCCAGGTCGCGACGGACGGGTCGCACGACCCGGTCGCCGCCCGGGCCCGGGTGCACGCCAGGGGCGGGACGACCGCGAGTTCGAGGTCCGACTCCGCGGACTGCCAGACCACGCTGCCGACGGTCGCACCGTCGAGCTGCACGGGTGCCTGCAGCGGCGCGCAGTGCTTCGCGAGCACGACCCACCGGGTCGCCCGCTGGTACTGCGTGAACTGGCTGCGGAACCCCTTCGCGGCCAGCACGGCACCGACCGTGCAGGTGCCGCCGGGGACCCCGACCTCGGTGCCGGCGATGATCGGCGCTGCGACCCGGTCGGGGTCGCTCGTGGTGGCCGAGGCCGACGGAGCCCAGGTGAGGGTGGCCCCGACGACGGCCGCCAGGGACACGGCGACGGCCAGGGCGCGGACGAGCGCCGGGTGCGCGTGGCGGGTCACGGGTCAGCCGAGCGTGCGGGTGCCGTTGACGCGTCCGATCACCGACAGGGTGTCCGGGTCGCTGAGACGGGCGTGCCAGTGCAGCGTCGTGGTGCCGCGCGGCAGGTCCGGGAACGCTGCGGTGAAGCGGTAGTGGCCGCTGGCGCTGACGACGTCGTCCCCCGAGGTGACCTCGGCGATGTGCTTGTTGAACAGGCCCCGCGGCTTGCCCGGTGCGTCGTAGTAGACGATGACCAGGGTGTCGGGCTTCCCGGTCCCGGCGAAGGTGATGCCGGTGAAGCTCTTCCGGTCGGGCCCGCCGTGGGTCTTCGCGGTGAACGCCACGGACGCAGCTCGGGTCGAGGTGTGTGGGGCATGCGCCGTGTGGGAGATCGTGGCAGCTCCGGCCTGCGCGGGCACCAGGACGCCGGCGGCGAGCGCACCGCCGAGGGTGACGCAGGTCGCGAGCACGGTCAGTCGGCGGACCGACGGGGTGCGGTGGGTGGACGGTGTGGAACGCATGGGACTCCTCGGTTCGTGGCGGTGCGGCCGGGCGGCTCGGTGTGCGTGAACGCTAACAACGCGTCAGACGATCGTCTAGCGAAACAGTGAACCTGAGGAGATCAGAGGCATCGCCCCCGGTGTGACCACTGCCCATGCCTGGTCAGACGTTCGTATGATGAACGAAGGCCCGACCGAGGAGTGCGATGAACCAGCGGCAGCAGGCGAAGACCAAGACCCGCGAGCAGATCATCGAGGCCGCTGCGTCCGAGTTCGCGAGCCACGGCTACGCGGGGACCTCGTTCGCACGGGTGGCCGCCGCGATGGACCGGCCGAAGTCGGCGATCGGCTACCACGTGTTCTCGTCCAAGCACGAGCTCGCCTTCGCGGTCATCGAGCGGCAGCAGGGGCGTTGGGCGGCGATCGACTCGCGGATCACGCAGCCCGCGGGGCTCGAGCACCTGCTCGTCATGCTGACGTCCGCCTGTTCGGACGCGATGCGGTGCTCGGTGGCGGCCGGGGCCATCCGGCTGAGTCACGAACTCCGTGGTGCGGGGGAGGTGATCCCGCGGGTCTTCACCTGGGATGACTACGTCCGTCGGCACCTGTCGGCTTCGAGCGGAGGTGTCGGCCCGGACACCGATCCCGAGTGGGCACGTGCGGCGGATCTGGTGCTGACGTCCACCTTCGGGGTGATGTGGGCCCGGACGAGCGTGCGGCTGACGCGGGACACCGAGGGGCAGCTCCGTGACCTGTGGGCGGCGCTGTTCACCGGGCTCGGACTGCCGGGCGTGCACGCGCTGCTCGAGCGGGTGGAGCCCGTGCGGGTGGGCGGGGACCCGGGCCTGGCCGAGAACTGACCCCGGCGGTCCCGGCATGTCTGCCGTCCCGCCGGGGCCTCCGGTCTACTTCTTCTGCTCGGTCCCGTCCGGGTTCACGACGTACCAGACGCCCTTGTCGCCCTGACCCGTCACGTCGCCGGCCTTCTCGTCCCCGACGAAGGTGTAGATCGGCCGACCGTCGATGGTGATCTGCCGTCCGCCGTCGACGCCCGTGATGGTGCCGACCGTGCCGGTGATGCCGGACACCTTCGGCGTCGTGGTGGTCGCCTCGATCGCGGGCCACGCGGTCGCGCATCCACCGGTGCAGGTGCTCGTGCCGGAGTCCTTGACGTCGGCGTCGAAGTAGTAGGCGGTCATGCCCTTGCCGTCGACGACGACCGTGCCGAGCGACGTTGCGGCGACGGTCACGTCGACCGAGGGTGACGAGCCGGTCGTCGCGGGTGCGTCGCCCTGCGCGGCGGGGGACGGTGAGGGTGACGGTGTCGCGGACCCGGCCGTGGAACAGCCGGCGAGGCCGAGGGCCAGGAGCAGCGCGGCCCCGAGTGCGATGGACACGGGTCGGGATGACGGGGTGCGGTGGGGTGTCGACACGGGGGCTCCTCGTGGTCAGGTCTCGCCGCTGACTGCTGGCCAGACGTTCGTCTAGCGAACGTAACCGCAGGATGGTGCGGCGGCCAGCACCCTGCGCGCCCTCTCATCGAGCGGGGCCACGGAGCGGGGCGTCAGGGGTCGGTCTGCTCGACGAGGTGGACGCCCTCGACGCGGCCGATGACGGCCAGCGACGCGGGGTCGATCAGCAGGGCGCTCCAGGACGCTCGGTCGGCGTCGCGGGGCAGCTCGGGCAGTGCCGCGGTGAAGGCGAACCGGCCGGTCGGGCCGACGGTGCTGCTGCCCGGCCCGACCTCCGCGACGTGGACGGTCGCGACCTGGCTCTCCGGGGCGGCGTAGTGGACGACCACGACGGCGCCGGGCCTCCCCGAGCCGGCGAACCGGACGCGCACCACCCGCTCCGTGCCGACCGTCCGCGGAGGCCTGATCGCGAACCGGTGCGTGCTGTTCGCCGCGGGCGGCGCGCCGAGTGCGGTGCCGAGCGCGCCCGATGCCCCCACCCCGAGCGCCTCGGGTCCCGGCGCGGCCGGCGCGGGCAGCGCGAGGGTGACCGCGAGCGCCGCGACCCCGACGGCGAGGGCGATCGGTGCCACCCGGACCCGATCGGTGCTCCGCGACATGGTCGACCCTCTCGTGGACGGTGTGCGGCGGGTGCCGCCACCGCACACGCTACCGGTTCGCCAGACGATCGTCTGCGCTGGCCGACGTGCCGACGCGGACACGGGTCCGTGGTGAGCGGTACTGTTCCCCTTCGTGAGTGTTCGTCGCCGTGCTTCCCGTGTCGTCTCCATCGGGGTGGTCGCAGCCCTGGCAGCGTCGTTGACCGGGTGCGGCGAGGGAGCCGGCGTCGACAGCGACTACGCGAAGATCTGCCGCGACAACGCGACCGAGAAGCGTCTGCCGGACGACGACTGCAACAACCACGGCGGGCACGCCGGCTGGTACTTCCTGCCGCTCTTCGCCAACCGTGCCACGAGGGTTCCCGGCGTGGGAGATGCGGTCTCCGGCGGCACGAGCGCCCTGCCCGCCGGGAAGACCGCGAAGTCCGGCGTCTCGTCCCGTGGGAGCTCCGTCACCAAGGGCGGCTTCGGCGGACACGGTGGGTTCGGCGGCTGATGGAGCGCATCGAGTTCCCCGAGCGTCCGGACTGGCGGCGCCGGATCCAGCAGACCGGGTTGATCTACTCGCGGTCCGTCCGCGACGACGGCACGCCCGTCGAGTACTGGAACGACACCGCCGCGTACGTCTTCACGCTGCCGGAGGTCGAGGCGCTCGAGCGGCAGACCGAGGAACTGCACCGGATGTGCCTCGAAGCCGCGCGGTACCTCGCCACCGGTGCCCTCGGCACGCTGGGCCTGACGCGAGCAGGGTTCGACCTCGCCGCCTGGTCGCTCGAGCACGATGAGCCCGACCTGTACGCGCGGTTCGACCTGGCCTCCGCCGGAGACGGCTCACCCGCCAAGATGCTCGAGTACAACGGGGACACCCCGACCGGGTTGATCGAGGCATCGGTCACGCAGTGGCACTGGATGCAGGACCGGCTCGCCACCGGTGAACTGTCCGCCGAGACCGACCAGTGGAACGGCATCCACGAGGCGATGGTGGCGCGCTGGCGGACACTGCTGCACGAGTCCCTGCGCGCCGAGGACGGTGGTCGACTGTTCGTGGCGCACTCCGACCTCGACACGGCGGGCGAGGACTGGGACACCGTGGCCTACATGCGCGACCTGGCGGGGGAGGCCGGGTGGGAGCACACCGGCATCGAGATGAAGGACATCGGCTGGCACGCGACGGCCCGCCAGTTCGTCGGCGACCAGGAGCCGGTCGGTTCGTCGCGGAGCGTGTTCACGCTGCCCGGGGACGAGCCGGGGACCCAGTACCCGGTGATCCGCAACCTCTTCAAGCTGTACCCGTGGGAGGACCTCGTCTCCGGGGACGACCGGGCGCAGGGCGACGAGGAGTTCGGCGCCTTCCTGGTCAGCGACCGCGGGCGGCTCGGCCGCTGGTACGAGCCGGCGTGGAAGATGTTCCTGTCGAACAAGCTGCTGCTGGTCGCGCTCTGGCGCTTGTTCCCGGGCCACCCGAACCTGCTGCCGGCCTTCGCGGACGGTCCGAACGGCATGCGCGACTTCGTCGTGAAGCCCGTGTTCGGGCGCGAGGGCGACGGCATCGCGGTGCACCGAGCCGACGGTTCGGTCACGACGAACGGTCGCGAGTACCGGCGTGCCGGCACCGGCGCGGAACGCGTGTGGCAGCAGTACCACGAGCTCCCGGACTTCCCGGGGTCGAACGGGCACAACCACCCGGTGCTCGGGTCGTGGATCGTGGGCGGCGAGTCCTTCGGGGTCGGCATCCGCGAGTCCGACGGGCCGATCACGGACTACTGGTGCCGGTTCGCCCCGAACCTCATCGCGGCCTGACGCCGGTCAGTTGACGATCTCGCCGCGTTCCTCGGGCGGGAGCGCGACGAGCCGTTGCCGCCACCGGCGCAACGCCTCCGGGGTGAGCCGTGTCCACCCGGTCTCCTCGCCGACCACGCGGAGCGGGAGGGCACTGCGGTACGACCGGGTCGGGTTGCCGGGGAACTTCTTGTCGGTCACGTTCGGGTCGTCCTCGAAGGGACCGGTCGGCTCGACACGGTACACGCGCGGCTCACGGTCGCCGGGTACGAGCTCGGCCGCGAGTTCGGCCGCGAGCCCGGCTCCGTCGCGGGTCGCCGTGAAGTACACGTGGTTCATCACGACGTCGGGGCGGTAGTTCGAGCGGAAACCGGGGGAGAGGAAATCCCCGGGTCGCAGGACCGCCACGGTGCCGTGCCAGAACGGACCGGTCTCGTCTGCTGCTGCCATGGCGTCAGCCTACGAACGACTCAGTGCCCGTGTCCGACCAGCGCGCGCCACCGCGGCTGTTCCGAGACGACGACGGCGACGCACAGGACGGTGACGACGATCGCGACCGCCGTCGGCCACAGGATCCAGGCCGCAGCGACCGCCCCCACGAGGTGCGCGAGGACGGACGCGATCGTGACCGCTCCCGGCGCCGCGACCGGCGGGTCACCGCCGGGTCGGTCACCGGGGGTCCCGAACACCGCCGGCGGCACGACGAGGACCAGGACGGCGGCGATCGCGAGCACCGGCGAGTGGGGCCACAGTGCCCAGGGAACGGCCACCCACGCGACGAGCTCCGCCAGGAACCGCAGGCCGCCACGGAGCGGGTCGTGACCGACGGGCCTCGACGGGTGCGCCGCCGTGGATGCGGTCACCGTGTCGTCGCGGCACGGAAGCCACGATCCAGGAAGTCGACCATCCACGCGGCACTCGCATCCACGTCCGTGTCCATCTGGAACCCACCGGACGCCTCGATCGTCGCGAACCCGTGCAGGACGCTGCGGAGCACCCGGAGCGCGTGGACCTCGTCGGCCGGGTCGAGCGGGTAGTCGCGGAGCGCCGCGGCGAAGGACGCCAGGGTGCGGCCGAGAGCGATCGCCAGGGGGTCCTCGGCGCCGGTCGGACGGATGCTGACGGCCGCCTGGTACCGCGCCGGGTGCTCCTGGACGCTCCGGCGCACGGTCTGCACCGCCGCCTCGAGCGCACTCCGACCGCTGCGCCCCTGCATGGCGTCGCGGAGCGCGTCACCGAGCTCGTTCGCGCCGAGGATCGCGATCCTGCGGGTGAGGTCGCCGAGCCCGTCGACGTGCTTGTACAGCGACGGCGCTTTCACCCCGAGGCGATCGGCGACGACGCTCATGCTCAGCTGGGCGAGGCCGATCTCGTCGGCCAGCGTCGCCGCGGCCTCGGTGACGGTCGCCGGGTCGAGCCCCGCCCTAGGCAACGGGACCTGCGACGGGCAGCGTGCGGGCGAGGAACGGCAGCAGCAGGGCGAGGAGCGCCGACGGCGTCTCGGTGTGGGGGTAGTGACCGGCACCGTCGATCACGGCGAGTTCGCCGAGGCCGTCCGGCAGGTCGGCGAGGATCCGCTCGCCCTCGGCGCGGGGCTCGGCCCAGTCCGGATCGGCACTGCCCTCGACGACCAGCACGGGGCACCGGACGGCACCCAGCTGCTCGCCGGCGTCGGCGGGTGACGTGCGGGTCATGGCGCGGAGGACCGCCATCCGCTCCGGTTGCCGCAGGGTCGTCTCGATGCGGCTGCGTTCCGTCGCCCAGTCGGCGGGCTTGGTGGGCACCGCGATGTCGAGGTACGCGAGCCAGCCGGGCAGGCTGCCGCTCGTCATGACCCGCGCGAGCTGGACGGTGCCGGCGCGGTGTCGGCGGTTGCGCAGCAGTCCGCCCAGGTCGACGGACTGCTTGCGCGTGAACGGCGCCAGTTCGACGATGCCCGCGACCAGGTCCGGGGCGGTCGCCGCGGCGATCGTCGCCGCACCGCCGCTGATGGACTGCCCGACGACCACGGCCGGGCCACCGAGGTGGCGGGCCACGGCGACGAGGTCGCGTGCGATGTCGGCGCGCTCGTAGCCGGCCCACCCGGTGCTCGAGTCGCCGCAGCCGCGGAGGTCGACGTTCGCCACCCGGTAGCCGGCCGCGACGAGCTCCGGCACGACGAATCGGTAGGCGTGCCGGCTGTCGCCCATGCCGTGGGCGAGGACCACGAGCGGCCCTGTTCCGGAGAGGTCGTAGGCGATCATGCCGCCCTCGGTGTCCAGGTGTTCGAGCATGTCGTGGCTCCTTCGGCTACGGGTAGTAACTCGAAGGCTAATACCCGTAGCCGACGTTGGCAAGGGGCAGGTGTCACGCATCCAGGTCGAGCGTCGTCGACAGCTCGGGGAACGCCTGCGCCTGCTCGACGAGCTGCTGTCCCTTCTGCACGATCCCCGCCACGCTGTCCGCGCCGGCGGCGAACCGCAGCGGCGGCTCGGGCATCGCGATCAGCGTCAGCAGCACCTGCGCGAGCTTCGCGGGGTCGCCGGACTGGTTGCCCCGCATGCCGCGGAAGAACTCCTTCGACCCGGCGGAGAGCGGGGCGTAGTCGTCGATCGCGACGTCGCCCCAGAAGGTCGAGTCGCCCTCGGCCAGCAGGTCGGTGCGGAAGAAGCCGGGCTCGACCACGGTGGTGTGGATGCCGAAGGGTGCCACCTCGTCGTGCAGGGCCTCCATCCAGCCCTCGAGCGCGAACTTCGACGCCGAGTAGGCGCTCCCACCGGCGCCGGCGACGATGCCCGCGGTGGAGCTGATGCTGATGACGTGCCCGGAGCGCTGCCGTCGCATGACCGGGAGCACGGCGCGCGTCACGGCGAGCGCTCCGAAGAAGTTCGTCTCCATCTGCGCGCGGAACTGCTCGGCCGAGATCTCCTCGAAGTACCCGGCCTGGAAGCTCCCGGCGTTGTTCACCAGGACGTCGACGCCGCCGAAGCGGTCGGTCGCGGCGTCGACGGCGGCCCGGACGGACTCCGGGTCGGTCACGTCGAGCGCGACGGCGAGCAGGTGCTCGTGGTCGCCGAGGACGGCGCGGACCCGCTCGGGGTCGCGTCCGGTCGCCACGACTCGGTGCCCGGCGTCGAGGGCCGCCCGGGCGAAGTCGGTGCCCATCCCGCGGCTCGTGCCGGTGATGAGGAAGGTGCTGGTTCCGGTCATGGTGTTCCCTTCGTTCGTGGACACCACCATCGAAGTCCCACCGCCGCCCGCCCAGTGAGGCTCCGGCGAAACGGGGTCCTGCAGAACCTCCCTGTCCGCCGGACGATGCCCCTACCGTCGGTCCGTGACCACGATGACCTCCGACCTCCCCACGACCGACCGGGCCACCGACGGTCGACTGCCCTGGTTCCCGCTCGCCCTGCTCGCCGCGATCGGGTTCCTCCTCGTCGCCATGGAGACGATGCCGGCCGGGCTGTTGCCTGCGATCGCCGACGGGATGGGCACGAGCGAGGGCACGGTCGGCCTGTTCGTCAGCGCGTACGCCATGGGGACGGTCATCGCCACGGTCCCGGCGATCGCCCTGACCCGCGGCTTCCGCCGCAAGCCGCTCATCGTCGCCGCCATCGCCGTGCTCCTCGTTGCGAACACCCTGACCGCGTTCGCGCCGAACGTCGCGGTCGCCCTGGTCACGCGGTTCGTCGCCGGCGTGATGTCGGGGACGATCTGGGGGATGTTCGCCACCTACGCCCGGCGGATCAGCCCGGCCCGCTTCGCCGGGGTGTCGCTCGCGATCGTCTCGACGGGCGCGCCGGTGGGGTTCGCGCTGGGCACCCCGCTCGGGTCCTTCATCGGCGACGCCCTGGGCTGGCGGTCGTCGTTCATCGGGCTGAGCGTGGTCGGCGTGGTGGTCCTGGCGCTGATCGCGTTGTTCGTGCCGGACGCTCCGGGGCAGACGAGCGCCGCGAAGCTGTCCGTCGTGAAGGTGTTCCGGATCCGCGGCATCGCGGTCATCCTCGCCGTGATCGCGACGTGGATGGTGGCGCACAACACGATCTACACGTACATCTCGCCGTACCTGCGGGCGACCGGCACCGAACTGAGCGCCGGGCTGGTGCTGCTGGTCTACGGGATCGCCGCGATCCTCGGCGTCGTCGTGACCGGTGCCCTGCTCGACCGGCGCCCACGACCCCTGCTGCACGGCAGCGTCGGCCTGTTCGTCCTGGCCGGCGTGGTGCTGCTCGTCGGCCACACGTCGCCGGTCGCGGTCCTGCTGGCCGCGGGCCTGTGGGGCGTCGGCTTCGGCGGTTCGTCGACGCAGCTGCAGGCCGCCCTGACGACCGCCGGCGGCGAGGACGCCGACGTCGCGAGCGCGTTCCTTCCGGTCGCGTTCAACATCGCGATCTTCGCGGCCGGCCTGTTCGGCGCCGCCCTGCTGACTGCTTTCGACGGGTTGGTGCTCGCCGTGGTGATGATCGTGTTCGGGGCGGTCGCGGCGATCCTCACCGTCATCGGTCGCGGTTCGGCGTTCCCCGCGAAGCTCTGAGGCGACCGCGACCGCGACCGCGAAAGCCACCGCCACCGCCGGCTGCGATCATGTCCGGGTGCAGCACCACGACGAGGACCCCACCCGCCCGGACGTCACGACCATCGAGATCATCGGCGGGCCGGAACCGGTCACCGTGCCCCTGCAGCCCGCCGACAGCGGGTGGGCTGCGGTCTTCGCGGACCACCGGCGACGCATCCTGGAGGCCCTCCCCGGCTCCGGCACGGACGCCCCGGTCGTCGAGCACATCGGCTCCACGGCCGTCCCCGGCCTGGCCGCGAAACCGATCGTCGACATCGTGGTCGCCGTCCCGGACGTCACCGCCGAGGCCACCTACCTCGACCAGCTCCTCGCCGCCGGGTACGAGCTCCGTGTGCGGGAGCCGGGCCACCGCCTGGTCCGGACGCCGGCCCGCGACGTCCACGTGCACGTCTACGAGCGGGGCGCGACGGCGGTCGACGAGTACCTGCTCCTCCGAGACCACCTGCGTGCCGACGCCCGTGACCGCGCGCTGTACGAACGGACGAAGCGGGAGTTGCTCGACCGGAGCTGGGACGACATGAACGCCTACGCCGAGGCGAAGACGGCCGTCATCACCGCGATCAAGGAGCGGGCACGACGGAGCCGCGCGTCCTGAGACGCGCGGCTCCGGTTCCCGCTGCCGAGCCTCAGCTCGTCGGGACGACGTCCCAGTGCTCGCGGATCAGGTTGCCGTCGACCCGGAACAGGTCGGCCGCGCCGAACGGTGCGTCGGCCTTCGCCCCGACCGGCTTCGAGAACGTCCACACCAGGTCGCCGTCGGCCAGCGAGATGACGGACTCCTGCTTCGGCAGGCTCTGCGCGGCGCTGCCGGCGAAGAACTGCTTGAGCGCGGCCGTGCCGTTCGCGGCGACCGAGTTGTGCTGCAGGTACGCCGGGTCGAACTCCTCGTCCAGCACGGACACGTCGTGGTCGCGGAACAGTCGGTCGTACGCGGTCACGGCGAGCACCCGGTTGTGCTCCTCCTGCTGTTCGGTCAGGTGACGGTCACGCTTCGCGGCCGGGTACAGGTCGCTGAACATGCTGTTCGTGTTGCCGCTGGCCGGGGTCCCCGTCGGCACCGTCTGACGGAGTGCCCACCACTCGCTGATGCGCCCGTCGCGCATGCGGAACAGGTCGACGGCGGCGTCACCGGTGCGTTCGTCCGTCGGCTTCGCGGTGATCTGCCAGTGCACGGCCACCAGGTCCGCGTCCCCGGCGACGTGCTTGATCACGGCGTGGGCGCCGGGCACCCGGGAGCGGTCCGCGGTGAACTCGGCGAGCAACGCGGACGGACCCGAGGCGCTCGTCGCACCGTGGGCGACGGCACCGGTCGCGACGGCGGTCCGGGCAGCCGCACGGGCCGTCGCGGACCCGGGGGACCGGAACGCGCACCGGAACAGGTGCCGGACCGTGGCCTCGTTGCGCTGCTCGGCGCGACGATCGAGCCGAGACACGGCCGTGCCGCCCGAGGTCGTCCGCGCAGCACGGGCCACGGTGTGGTGCGCGGCGGTCGCGGTGGTGTCGGAGGTGGAGGTGTGGAGGGGTGCCGCCACGGCCGGACCGGCCACGAGCGACACGGCGATGGCGACCGGAGCTGCCACCGCACACGCCTTGGCGATGATGGGGAGAAGTGATGTCGTCTGCACGGCAGAACGATGGAACCGGACCCTGGGGGCCGGCGCGCGCCGTGGAGCCGCCACGCGCTGCGACCGTGACCGGCTTCTCAGTCGCGGTGCGCGCCTCCAGGGTGGGCTGTGCGCGCGCTGCCAGGGTGACCCGTTCCCGCTGGTGATCGACGAGCCGGACCTGTGGGACGGCTCACGCACACTGTCAGCCGATCCCTACGCGCCGGACTCGTCGATGGCCAGACGCAGCTCGGCGAGCACGGGCAACGCGGCGCGCAGCGCGTCGACCCCGTCCGGGCCCAGGCGTTCGAGCGCGCCGACCAGGACGTGCTCGGCCGAGGCGTCGTAGACCCGGAGCCGCTCGGACGCGAGCTCGGTCAGGGCGATCTCGGTGCTGCGGCCGTCACCGGTGGCGAGCCGCCGGTGGACGAGCCCGCCGCGTTCCATCGCGGTGACGAGGTTGCTGACCGTGGAGCGGGCGAGGCCGAGGGACCGGCCGAGCGCCGTCGGCGTGAGCCACCCGGCCTCGTCGAGGCGTCGCAGGACCTCGATCTGGGCGTCGGGCAGTTCCGGCAGCGCACCGTCACGGCGTGATGCGTTCAGCAGGGTGCGGCGGAACGGGCCGACCTGGTCGCTGAGCCGCCGGGCGATGTCCCGGAGTCCTGCGGTGTCGTGCTCGCTGCCCATGTCCTCAGCTTAGGTCTTCGAAAAAGGTTTGCAACAAAACTATGTTTGGCGCAGGATGGGTGCATGACGATCACCACCTCAGTCGCACAGCCCGTCCCGCCGCAGGACCTCTCCGGCATCGTCGGACACCGGTTCATCTACACGTACGCCAACGGCTGGCAGTACGAGATGTACGTCAAGAACGCCACCACCATCGACTACCGCATCCACTCCGGCATGGTCGGCGGGCGCTGGGTCAAGGACCAGCAGGTCGACCTCGTGGTGCTCACCGCCGGCGTCTACAAGGTGTCGTGGAACGAGCCGACCGGCACGAGCGTCGTCGTGACCGTGGTGCCGGGGGAGCGCGTGCTGCACGGCACGATCTTCTTCCCGCACTGGGTCGAGGAGGACGGCAGCAAGACCGTGCTGTTCCAGAACGACCACCTGGACCGGATGCGCGAGTACCGCGACGCCGGCCCCACCTACCCGATCTACGTCGTCCCCGAGTTCGCCCACATCACCCTGTTCGAGTTCGTCGGCCAGGACGACGAGACCGTCGTCGACACTGCGCCCGCCGACCTGCCGGCCGGGTTCGCCGACCGGAGCAACTGAGCATGACCGCGGAACGTCCGCTGGAGCGTGCCCTGACGAGCATCCGGCTCGAGCACCGGGGCGGGGCGCTCCGGGGGTGGGAGTACCGCCCGGCGTCGGCGCCCGCGTCTGCCGGCGGCGCGGTGCTGTTCGTGCACGGGTTCGGTGACTCGTCGATCGGTCCGCGCCAGCTCTTCGTGCAGGCAGCGACGGCCCTGACCGACACCGGTCTGACGGTCCGCTCCTACGACCGTCTCGGGCACGGCACGAGCGACGGACGGTTCGCGGACATCTCGATCGGCGACGAGGTCGAGCAGGTCGTCACGATGATCCGGGCGTTCTCGGTCGACCAGGGGGCACCGATCGACGTCGTCGCCCACAGCCTGGGTGCCGTCGAGTCAGCGATGGCGGCGGCCCGGGTCCCCGAACTGGTCCGGAGCCTGACCCTGTGGTCGCCGGCCGGGGTCGTGGTCGACGACATCGCCGTGCACGACACCATCCAGGGCCAGCCGCTCGCACCCGTCCGTGACCGTGGCTGGTTCGACTTCGGCGGCACAGCCCTCGGGCGTGGGTTCATCGACGAGGTCCGGGACGGACTCGACGTGTACGCCCAGGCCCGCGGGTACGACGGACCCGTCGACGTCCTGCACGGCACCGCCGACGAGATCGTCCCGGTCGAGTACGGCCGGCGCTACGGCGAACTGCTCAGCGGGGCGACGTTCACCGCGGTCGACGGTGCGGACCACGCCTGGTCGTCGGTCCCGTGGCGCGAGCAGCTCGTCGGCCGCCTGCTCGACCGCGTCAGGGAGCGGTCCGGGCGATGAGGTCCTGCACCCGCGCGCGCACGTCGTCGCGGATCGGCCGGACGGCGTCCAGGTCGAGCCCGGCGGGGTCGGTGAGTTCCCAGTCCTCGTAGCGCTTGCCCGGGAACACCGCGCAGGCGTCCCCGCACCCCATCGTGATGACGACGTCGGCGGCGCGGACGGCATCGGTGCTGAGCAGGGCGGGCTGCTCGTTCCGGATGTCGATGCCCTCCTCGAGCATCGCCGCGACGACCACGGGGTTCAGCTGGTCGGCGGGTTCGGAGCCGGCGCTCCGGACGTCGACGCGGCCACCCGCCAGGTGCTGCAGGAAGCCGGCGGCCATCTGGGAACGGCCGGCGTTGTGGACGCAGACGAACAGGACGGTGGGCATGCGGGGTGCTCCGATCAGAGGACGGCGACGCCGAGCAGGCCGGCTCCGATGACGACGGCCCACGGGGGAGTGGACCAGCGGGTGCCCGGCGCGGGCCATGTCGGGCGTGCCCGACACCAGCAGGGCGAAGGCGACGAGCAGCACCGCGGACGACCGCAGGGGCTCGGGGCTCGTCGTCACCCGCTCATCTTGACGACGGCAGATGGTTCAGTCAACATTGAACCGATGAACACCCGGCGGCAGGACCTCGAGCGGCGTGCGGGGCAGCACGCGGCCCTCGGCGACGTCGCCCGCCTGGCGATCGTCGACCTGCTCGCCGCGTCCGACGCCAGCCCGAGCGAGGTGCGGGCCGCCCTCGGGATCTCCGGGCCGCTCCTGGCGCACCACCTGCGCGTCCTCGAGCAGGCCGGTCTGGTCACACGACGCCGCTCCGACGGCGACGGTCGCCGCAGCTACCTGCACCTCGAACCGAGCGGCGTCCCGCACGGTTCGGCAGCGGTGCCGGGCCCGGTGTCCCGCGTGCTGTTCGTCTGCACCGGCAACTCCGCGCGCTCCCCGCTGGCCGCGGGCGTCTGGGCGCAGGTCAGCGAGATCGGCTCGCTGTCGGGCGGGACGCGTCCCGCAGCCGCCATCGCCCCCGGGGCGGTCGCCGTCGGGGAACGCCACGGCCTGGACCTCGGCCGCCACGTCCCGCGTGCCTTCCGCGACCTCGTCGCCGACGGCGACCTGGTCGTCACGGTCTGCGACCGCGCGCACGAGTCGATCGACGACGGCGACAGCCTGCACTGGTCGCTGCCGAACCCCTCGCGCGTCGGTACGCCGGACGCGTACGAGGCCACCTTTGCGGACCTCCGGGCCCGCGCCACCGCGCTCGCTGCGCGCCTCGCCGCCTGACGCGGCCCCACGAACGGAACGTCCCGATGAGATCCCCCCTCCTCATCGGGGCGTTCTCCTTGCTCGACCGCCTGCGGACTGGAGGCACGGGGCGGGCCCGCACCGTGCCTCCCTTCCGTCGCGTGGTGCGCCCAGGGCTGTGTGCGCTCCCGGGGGAGCCGTCACTCAGGACCGGCGGCTGCCGGCGACCAACCGGAGGACCTGATCGGTGTGGCGCTCCGCGGTCGCGAGCCGTGCGTGCTCGACCGCGGCGGCGGTGTGCGGTTGCAGCAGCGTCCGGTCCGAGGCGAGTTCGATGATCGTCGTGGCGAGCCCGAACGCGGTCTCGTCGTCGGTCAGGACGGCGGCGGAGCCGAACTCGCTCGCCAGGCGGATGTCGGACACGATGACCGGACGGTGGTCGCGGAACGCCTCGAGCGCGGTCATCGGCTGGCCGTCGTGCTCGAGCGAGCAGACCACCGCCGCGTGCCCGCACAGCAGCAGGTCGTGGACAGCCTGCGACGACAGGCGGCCGTGGACGCGGACCGACACCGGCGTGCGGGTCGGGGGGACGGTCCCGCCGGCGACGTCGACCCGCACCGCGTGTGCCCCGAGTCGGATCTCCACCAGCCGGATCGCGTTGAGGAGGACGTCGAGGCGCTTGTCCGGGGTGAACCGCGACGCCCAGACGAGCCGGAGCGGGCCGAGTTCCGGCGCCGGTGGCGGTTCGACCGCCCGGCGACCGAGGGCGTTGGGCACGACGTGGACCGGGCCGACGCCGGCCTCGCGCAGCGCACGTGCCTGTCGTGTCGTCGGGGTGACGACGACGTCGGCCGCCCCGCAGACGGCCACGGCCATGTTGCGGCGCGCGTCGTCCATGGGGTGCCCCGTGAAGCGGTGCCGTGTGGGCCGGATGCCGGTCACCACACGGTGCGCGTGCCGTGCGAGGGGCGCCATCGCCGCCGCGGTCGGGCCCCGGACCGGCGCCGAACCGTGCACGGTGTGGATCGTCGGCAGCTCGAGGGACCGCGCCGTGGTCAGCGCCGCCGCGGCGAGGCCGAAGTCCGAGTGGGTGACGACGAGGTCGATCCGTTCCTCGAGCATCAGCGTACCGAGGCACCGGCGGACACGGACCGAGTTGCGGACCACCGGCAGGTCGCTCTCCGGGGCGCTGATCGACGGTTCGACCTCGAACAGGCGGACGCCGTGCCTCCGCAGCTCCGCGGTCTCGCTCGACCGCGGAGTCGCCACCCAGACGACGTGACCGGACTCGGCGAAGGCCTTCGCCTGCTCGACCAGCGCGGCGCGTTCACCCCGCATCGCCGACAGGGGGAAGTCGCTCACGAGCAGGACGGTCGCCTTCGCCGGCGCCACGTCAGCGGCCGGTCTCGAGCAGGGTGGTCTGGCGGGGGCTGCGCATGCGGTCTCTCACGGTTCGGGAGCGGGACGGGGTGCTGGGAACCGTAGGCGTTCAGAAGACGATCGTCTAGTGAAACGACGTGCTGCTGAGCGGGCCTTCACGACTCGTCGAGTGGACGTTCAGTCCGGGCGAAGGCGGCGGACGGACGAGACTGTCCGGTTCCGGCGGATGCTGTACACGTCTGAGCCGTGGTCGTCGTACAGTCTCGGGAAGCTACCCCGCCGGACCCTACCGGCGGGTGCCCGAGCCCCCTGTTCCCGGGCTGGCCTCGTCATGACCACCGCGTCGAACCCGACGGCGTCGTAGCGCGAGGACGTCTGCTCCTGACCCGAACTCGTGGCAGACGTCCTCGCACCATCCCGCTATCGTCGAGGGACCGCCGGTCCCCGATCTCGGGGCGAGCAGCGGCCAGGGGACCACGGGGGACACCATGCAGCACCAGCGCGCCATCACCGCACTCTCGACGCTCACCGCGACGATCGCCCTGGCGGTGACGCTCAGCGGGTGCACCGCATCGTCGTCGGCGTCACGGACCGTCACACCGGACGCCTTCGAACGCGTCGTCGTCGACGCGTTGGCCGACGTCTCGGACGCGACGCCCGAGGTCGACTGCGGTGCGGACGACATCGCGATCGAGGACGGCGCCGAGGTGCACTGCGACGTGAACACGGCCGGCTACGACGTGGTCTACGACTCGGTGTCGACGATCAGCACCGACGGCGGCGACGACTACCACGTGGACGTGGAAGTGGCCGACCAGCCCAAGGACTGATCGGCCACGACACGGTGTCCGACGACTAGCGGTCGGACGCCTCGACGACGCAGCTCTCGACCTGCTGGGCGGCCTTCGAGGCGTCGGCGAACGGCGTCGGCGCGTCCGAGGTCGTGGTCGTCTCGTCGGCGACGGCCTGCTTGGCGACGTCGTTCACGGCGTACAGCGGGCCGTCGAAGTCGTCGGCCGTGGGGTCGGCGGTGGTCGCCCAGATGGTGACCTCGTCGTCGTTCGAGTCGTTGCTGTCCGCGGGGACGATCGCGGCGCCGAGGTACCAGCCGCCGTCACCCTTCTGGATGTTCGCGAACTCGGTGGTGTCGTGCGACCCGACCGCCTTGTCGATCATGTCGACGGCGGCGCTGGCGGCCACGTCGCACTGGGCCGACTGGGACTTCTCCTCGGAGCCGGGGACCTTGCCGACGGGGTTGATGTTCTGCGCTCCGCCGGGGTCGCAGGCGGTGAGCAGGAGGGCTACGGTGGCGGCGCCGAACAGCGCCGTGACGGTCTTCGCTCGCGTGGACATGGCGCTGAACGTAGGCCGACCCCGGTGGGCGGCGACCCAGCCAGGAGCGTCCCCCGACGACGGACGGGAGGCCCGGCGCACGTCGTGCCCCGGGCCTCCCGTCCGTCACCTGGTCCCGTTGCCGGACCGGCGTCCCGTCACAGGATCGGGGTGCCGCCGGTGACGGCGACCCGCGCGCCGGAGACGTAGCTGCCGTCCTCGCTGGCGAGCAGCACGTAGACGGGTGCGAGCTCGGCCGGCTGGCCGGGACGGCCGAGCGGCGACTGCTTGCCGAACTGCTCGACCTGCTCCGGCGGCATCGTCGACGGGATCAGCGGCGTCCAGATCGGACCGGGTGCGACGCTGTTCACGCGGATGCCGCGGTCGCCGAGCAGCTGCGCGAGCGCGGCGGACAGGTTCGCGACGCCGGCCTTGGTGACGTCGTAGGGCGCCAGGTTCGGCTTCGGGTTGTCGGAGTTCACCGAGCTGGAGCCGATGATCGACGACCCCGGGCCGAGGTGCGGCAGCGCGGCCTTGACGAGGTGGAAGTAGGCGCTGAGGTTCGTCGCGAGGGTGTGGTCCCACTCCTCGTCGCTGATCTCCTCGATCGTCTCGTGGGTCATCTGGTAGGCGGCGTTGTTCACGAGGACGTCGAGCCCGCCGAGCTCCGAGACCGCCTGGTCGATGACCGATCGGCAGTACGCCGGGTCGCTCACGTCGCCCGGGAACAGCACGGCCTTCCGACCGGCTTCCTCGATCCAGCGCTTCGTGTCCTGGGCGTCGTCCTCTTCCTCCGGCAGGTAGCTGATCAGGACGTCAGCACCCTCGCGCGCGAACGCGATCGCGACGGCCTTCCCGATGCCGCTGTCCCCGCCGGTGATGACGGCACGCTTGCCGGTGAGCTTGCCGGAGCCGCGGTACGACTCCTCGCCGTGGTCGGCCTTCGGCGTGAGTTCCTGGTCGCTCCCCGGGGGCTGCTGCTGCTCGGTCACGTCTCTCCCTGTGGTCGATTTCCCTGGACGTCCCCGATGCTGGGCGGGCGCCACTGAACGCCCGTCCAGGGTCACGGCGTACCCCGTTCCGCGCTCGAAGATGTGTACCCGGCACGACGGCGGCCTACCGTGGCAGCGGATCAGGGAACCGTCACCGCGACGGATGCTCCTCTTCACCAGGGAGCAACGTTGAAGTACGTGAACTACGCGGGTACCGTCCGTGTCCTGACGAGCGACACGATCGCCGATGCGGTGATCCGGTACGCCGCCGCCCTGCACCAGAGTCGGCTGAGCGACGTCGTGTCGATCCCGACGGCCGACGACTTCGGGGTGGCGAGCACGATCGAGGTGCTCCTGGCCCCGGCGATCCCGGTCGCCCTCGAGCCGGCTCCGGATGACGACCTCGAACCCGAGGGCGAGGCGTTCCTGCTCGAGCTCGGCCGGCGCACCGAGGCCGCGCTCGCCGTCGACACCAACGCGTCGCCGCCGGACTTCGGGCGCTGAGCGGGCGCCCCTACGCCACCGGCCCGTCGGTCAGGTCCGACCGGGTGTCCGCGTGGATCACCTCGTCGTGCTCGAAGGTCAGCGCGGCTGCCCGCAGCCGTTCCACGAAACCCGCGTCCTCGCGCTCGAGCTCGTCCTCTTCGGCATCCTCGACGACGAGCTGGCTCGACGGACCGATCAGCACCTTGGTCGTCGTCATGGTGCCGTCGGCGGCCACAGCGGGGATCGCGACGGTGTCCGCCCGGTTGCCGCCTGCCAGGGCTGCGGCGTACTCGATCACGGCGTCGGCCACGTCGTCGCTCGTCAGGATCGTCGAGCGGTCGTACTGGATCTGCTTCATGTCCGGGCCTCCATCAGCACAGCCAACAGGCCGTCGGCTGGCCGTCGTACAGGAACACGGCGCGTCGCTCGTTGCGCCGACGCCGACTTGTCGTCAGGATCATCACGTGCCCGAGACCATGCACCGCCTGCTGCGGGAGATCCAGACCGCCGAGCCGTCGGTCGCGGCCGAGGCGATGGCCCGGACACACATCACCCACGGGCTGTCGGTCGAACCGACGGACGCCGAGTTCGTGTTCGAGGAGCGCGTGCGCGGGACGGCACTGCTGTCGCTCGAGTCGACCCGCTGCACCGGGGTCCTGAGCGGCACGATCGAGCCGGGCGACGCGATGATGATCTTCTGGATGAAGTCCGGGGTCGCCCAGCTCGACGAGAACACCGTGAAGACCGGCCGCCCGACGCTCTTCCGTCAGGGTCCCCAGCGCTTCCGCTGGATCGCCTGCAACAAGGACGTCCTGCGCATCGACCGCTCGATCGTCGAGCAGGTCGCCGCCGAGCGCGGGGACTGGGCCCCCGGTCCCATCGAGTTCCGTCCGCGGCACGTCCCCGAGGGAGCCCCGCTCGCTGCCTGGTGGCTCATGGTGCGGTCCGTCGCACAAGAGGTGCTGGCCGGACCGGACGCCGTGCCGATCGAACGCGAGCGGGAGCTCGCCCGGTTCGCCGCCGGTGGTCTGCTCACCGCGATCCCGCACTGGCCGGTCGGGCAGCACGAGCCGGTGATGGCCTCCACCGCCCGCTTCGCCCGTGCCGAGACCTTCCTGCTCGAGCACGCCACCGAGCCGATCACCGTCGACGACGTCGCCGAGGCCGCCGGCCTGAGCGTGCGCGGCGTGCAGGCGGCGTTCCAGCGGCACCACGGCATCACCCCGACCATGTACCTGCGCCGCATCCGGCTGCTGCTCGCCCGCGAACAGCTCGAGTCGGGCGACGGGCGGAGCATCGCCGAGATCGCCCGGGCCACCGGGTTCGCCCACCTCGGTCGGTTCGCGGGGAGCTACCGCGAGGAGTTCGGCGAGCTGCCCCGGCAGACGGCGTCCACCGCGCGCGACGGCGCCCGCGCGTAGCCGAGCAGCCGCGCGGCCCCGCAAGAATCCCGCAACCGCCCGCCGTCCGGCCGATCGCCGACGATCGTCGCCCTACGTTTGCGCTGCACGGACACGCAACCACGACGACTGGAGACCCCATGGCCGGCTCAGCAGCACCACCCGTCCCGACTGTGGCAGTCCCGCCGACGACCGATCCGTCGACGTTCGGCCGACGGCTCATCGAGGACGCTTCCTACGCCCGTGAGCACTTCGTCTTCACCGCACTGCTCGGGTCCCCGCTGCTGCCCCGGATCGTCCGTCGGCTGCTGCTCCGTGCCGCCGGGGCACACACCGAGTCCGGTGTGGGCACCGGGTTCTCGCTGACGGGCGACCCGAAGCACCTCACGATCGGCCGGGGCGTCTTCTGCAACCGGAACGTGACCGTCGAGGCCGTCGCCCCCGTGACGATCGGTGCGAACACCGCGATCGGGATGCAGGTGCTCATCATGACGAGCCACCACGAGATCGACGCCGAGGGCCGCTGGAGCGACGTCGCGACCGGCCGTCCGGTGGTCGTCGAGGAGCACGTCTGGATCGGCGGCCGCGCCACGATCCTGCCCGGCGCCCACATCGAGCACGACGTCGTGGTCGCCGCCGGCGCCGTGGTCGTCGGCCGCCTGGCGGCGCACGGTGTCTACGCCGGCGTCCCCGCCAAGCGGATCCGTGAGCTCGCCCCGTCCGCGCGACCACCGCTGGTGGACCCCACCGCCTGACGACCTGGAGGCGCGTGGCGGCGCCGCCACGTGCCTCCCGTCCGGCGTTGGTGCTGCTTCGAAGACGCCGGCGTGCTGCTGCGACGCCGCCCCGCCGTCGAGACGCCGCCGAATGTGGAGGCGTCTCGACGACCTGGCGGCGCCGGACGAAGACGACGGCGTCTCCTTCCGCGGGGACGCGCACTCTGCCAGCATGATCACGACGCGGGCGACGGCGCCCGCGCAGGACGAGGGAGACCGTCATGACCGTTCGCCTCAACCCCTACCTCGGGTTCCGGAGCGGTGCCCGCGAAGCGCTCGAGTTCTACCACTCGGTCTTCGGCGGCACGCTCACCATCGGCACGTTCGGTGAAGCCGGCATGAGCCAGGACCCCGCCGACGCCGACAAGGTGATGCATGGCCAGCTCGACGGCGACCAGGGCCTGCTCCTGATGGCCTCGGACGCGCCGTCCGGCATGCCCACGCCGGCCGAGAGCAGCATCTCGCTCTCGCTCAGCGGCGACGACCACGAAGTGCTGACCCGGTGGTGGAACGGCCTCGCCCAGGGCGCCACGATCGTCGAACCGCTCACCACCGCGCCCTGGGGCGACACCTTCGGCATGCTGACCGACCGCCACGGGGTGTCGTGGCTGGTCAACATCAGCGGCGCGACGAGCTGAGCGGCACCGTACCCACACGCGCCGGCACCGGCCACCGCGGCACCCAGCAGCGGACCTGCTCGGCGTAGCGGCGGAAGTCGTCGCCGAACCGTTCCGCCAGGTCGGATTCCTCGAGCGGGCGGACGATGCAGTTCCAGACCACGGAACCGGCGATCGCGTAGACGACGACCAGCCACGACGACAGCAGCAGGCCGACGGCGACGCCCTGGGTGATGCCGGCCAGTGCCATCGGGTTCCGCACCGACCGGTACGGCCCGGCGACCACCAGGCGGTTCGCGGTGGCCGAGGGCAGCGGCGTGCCCTCGCCCTTCGTCGACATCGCCGCTGCCGACGCGATGCCGAGCGCGCTGGCCAGCAGGAGCACGACCACACCGACGACGGTGAGGGCGGTGACGAAAGGTGACGGCAGGAGCGGGTGCAGGCCCCAGCGGTGCTCGGCGAACGCGATGACCAGGGGGAACACCCCGAGGAACAGGCCCCAGAAGACGACGATCTGCAGCACGGTCGCGGTGACGTGCCGGGAACGTGGGGCCGCGGCATCAGCCGTCCGGATCCGCAGCGGACCGCTCGTCACCCACTCCGTCGGGACCCGTCCGAGCAGGACGAGGGCGAGGGCGACCGTCGAACCGATCGTGGCGGCCAGCATGACGAGCACGCCCCAGCCGGCCTCGCCGGTCACGGTGGCCCAGACGCTCAGGGCGACGAGCACCAGGGCGGTCCACACCGTCGTGACCACCGTGGCGGCCCGGACCCCGGCCGCGGCGAGCACCGAGCCGACGACGAACAGCGGGACGTCGAACACGGCGACGAGCACCGGGTCGAGCGAGCCGAGCGTCGCCGTGCGGATCCACGGCAGCGTCGCGACGGCGATCCACCAGGCCGCTCCGCCGACGGCTTGCAGCGCGTAGTACCGCCGGCCCCAGGACATGGGTGCACGGTAGCAGTGCGCGGCGAGGGCCCGGGCCGTGGGCGCGCTCCCGCTGGTGGGTCAGTCGGTGTGGTTGATCTGTCCGAGCCAACGGCCGAAGGACGGGGTGCGCTCGTCGTGCAGGCTGGGCAGGACGGGCTTCGGCAGGCAGGTGCGCTCGTCGGTGACGGTTCCGGTGCCGGTGCTCTTGTGGAGGTCGAGGCTCATGGTGGGCTCCTTCGTGGTCGGTGGAGAGTTCGACACCGGGCGAGGCCGTTCCATTCCCATCAGACGTGCCATCAGACGCGATCCGCCCTGCGCAGTCGTCCAGCACCGTCGGGTTGTCTCGACGGCATGAGCGAGCACGACGACGAGCAGACCCGAGCCGACTTCGACGACGCGGTGAACATGACCGCCACCGAGCTGCGGAAGTGGCTCGACACCGACGAGTCGAAGTCCGTCGGGCAAAAGCCCTCCGGCGGCGGCGAGTCGACCGGCCACGAGAGCGGTCGGCACATCATCCGCATCCTCGAGAAGCACAAGGCCGACCGCACCGACGACGACCTGGCGCACATGCGGAAGGTCGTCGGCTACGTCGCCCGGCACTCGGAGCAGCGTCCCGACGGCGACGTGCACGACACCCCCTGGCGGTACTCGCTCATGAACTGGGGCCACGACCCGGAGAAGCACTGACGGCATCGGGCAGAATGGGTGGCGTGAACGAGACGGGCATGCCGCGCTTCCGACGGATCTGGTCGACCGTGCAGGTCGGTGTCCTCGCGATCGCCGTCGCGTTCTGCGTCGTGATGCTCGTGATCGGGCAGGGCAAGCTCGACCGGGTGTACGCGGTCGCCGCGGTGTTCTTCGGCCTCGCCCTGGTCGGGCACAGCACCTACCTGTGGCTCGTCGCCCGGGCGAACCGCCGTCCCTGACGCTCTCCCGCGTCGGCGATCGCGGCTAGGCGTTCTGGTGGACCCGCAGCCAGTCGATCGTCATCTGCTGCGGGAACCGCGTCGAGGCGTCCGGCGAACCCGGCCAGTTCCCGCCGACCGCGACGTTGAGGATCACGAAGAACGGCTTGTCGAACACCCACTGGGCCGAGCCGACGTCGGCCCGGGTGACCGTCCGGTACGCGACACCGTCGACCGTCCAGGTGATCGAGCCGGGGCGCCAGTCGACCCCGTACACGTGGAAGTCGTCGGCGAACGCTGCTCCGGACGGAGCCGTGTACGCCGCCGAGATGCCCTGAGCGCCGGAGTACCCGGGCCCGTGCACCGTGCCGTGCACGATCCCCGGCTCGTACCCGACGTTCTCCATGACGTCGATCTCCCCGCACGCCGGCCACCCGACCTGCCCGATGTCCGCGCCGAGCATCCAGAACGCCGGCCAGATGCCCTGACCGCGGGGGATCCGGATCCGCGCCTCGATGCGGCCGTACCGCGCGGTGTAGGTGCTCTCGGACTTCAGTCGAGCCGACGAGTACGAGCCGTCGGCCTCGCGGTGTGCGGTGATGACGAGGTTGCCGGCACCGTCGAGCGCCGCGTTCCGCCGCGAGTCCGTGTAGGTCTGCAGCTCGGCGTTGCCCCAGCCGCCGGCACCCAGGTCGTACCGCCAGATCCCCGGGTTCGGCGCGCTGCCGGCCGGGCCGTCGAACTCGTCGGCGGCGAGCAACACTGGGGCGGCAGCCGACGTGGTCGCTGCCTGCGCCGACCCGTCCGCGCCGATCGCCGTCGCGCCGAGGGCCGTCGTCGCGGCTCCGGCGAGTCCGAGCGTCATGAAGCGCCGTCGATCGATGTGCTGGTCCATGTCGTGCTCCCTGCAGCGCGATGGTGGTGTGGTCGTCGGATCATGCACCATCCGGACGAGTCAGGCCAGGGCCGTACCGTGGTTGATCCGCCCCGCGCAGACCGCAGCCGGCGCCGACGGACCCGTCAGCCGAAGCGCATCGCCAGCGGCACGAGCAGGCCCGCGACCCAGACGAGCACCATGACGAGGGCGCCGACCGCGATGAGCCGTCGGCGACGCCGAAGCTTCGGGCTCCGCTCCTCGCCCCACATCTGTGCACGGACCAGCACCCGGTTCGCCTGCTCGACGACCTTCCGCACCTCGGGGTCGTCGACGTCGAGGACACCGGAGCGGGCGTGCTCGGCGATGACCGCGGCTTCGTCGACGGTCAGGTCGTCCTTGCGCATGCTCCATCTTCGCACCGCGTGCAGGGGTACGACCCGGCTGTGCGGGAACGGACCACGGCCGGGTACCAAGGACACATGGGACATCGGTACCGCGGGAAGATCGTCGTCATCACCGGAGCATCGAGCGGCATCGGGAGGGCCGCCGCACACGAGTTCGCCCGGCAGGGCGCCACGCTCGTGCTCGCCGCACGCGGGCACGACTCGCTCGAGGCCGCAGCCGCCGAGTGCCGGAAGCTCGGCGCCGAGGCGATCGCGATCCCGACGGACGTCGCCGACGAGCACCAGGTCAAGGACCTCATCGGCACGGTGACGACCCGCTTCGGTCGCATCGACGTCTTCGTCGGCAACGCGGCCCTGTTCGTCTACGGCCTGTTCGAGCAGACCCCCACCGAGGCGTTCAAGCGCGTCGTCGACACGAACCTGTACGGGCACCTCAACGCCATCACGCACCTGCTGCCGCACTGGAAGCAGCGCGGGAAGGGCACCTACGTGCTCGTCGGCTCGATCCAGTCGCTGCTCTCGGCGCCGTACCAGTCGGCGTACGTCACGAGCAAGCACGCGGCCCTCGGCCTGGTCGACGTGCTCGGCGACGAGTTCGCGGGCACCGGCATCCGGTTCACCGCACTGCTGCCGTCCACGATCGACACCCCGATCTACCAGAACGGTGCCAACTACACCGGCAAGACCTCGCACCCGCTGCCGCCCACCGTCTCCGTCGAGCGGGCCGGCCGTGCCGTCGTGCAGGCCGCCACGCACCCCAAGCGGTACCGCTTCGTCGGACGGATCCAGGCGTCGCTCGTGCCGCTGCAGTACATGTTCCCGGGCCTGTTCCACAAGATCACGAAGCCGATGGTGGAGACGTTCGCCCTCCGTGGCAAGGGCGCCCCGACCGACGGGAACCTCTACGCCCCCGCCGACGCCGCGAACGCGACGAACGGCGGCTGGGTCGCGAAGCGACGCCGCGTCACGCGCCCGGTGCTGTGGGCCGGAGCGCTCGTCGCGGTCGCGGCCGTCGCCCTGCGCCGACGCCGCTGACGGCCTGGAGGCACGGTGCCAGCCCGCACCGCGCCTCCCGTCCGCCCGTGCGTGCGTGCACAGCCGGGCGTACCTGCACGAAACGGGCGTACCTTGCGGAACCGGGCGTACCTGGCGGAACCGGGCGTACCTGCCGTGTTCTTCTCGGCAGGTACGCCCGATCTCGCCAGGTATCGCAGCCGTTCTGGGAAGGAACGGGCGGCTAGAAGAGCTTCGCGCTCGCGCGCCGAGCACCCTCGCCGAGGGACTCGAGCTTCGCCGCGGCGATCTGCGGGTGCACGCGGCCGCCGAGGCCGCAGTCCGTGCCGGCGATGACGCGCTCACGCCCGACCACCGAGGCGAACCGCTCGATGCGCTGCGCGACGAGGTCGGGGTGCTCGACGACGTTCGTGGCGTGGCCGACGACACCGGGGACGATGACCTTGCCCTCGGGCAGGGTGACGTCCTGCCAGACGGTCCACTCGTGCTCGTGGCGGGCGTTGGCGGCCTCGAACGAGTACGCGCCGGCGTCGATGTCGAGCATCAGGTCGACGATGTGGCGGAGCTCGATGTCGGTGGTGTGCGGGCCGTGCCAGGAACCCCAGCACAGGTGGAAGCGCACGCGGCTGGTGTCGAGGCCCCGCAGCGCGTGGTTGAGCGCCTCGACACGGATGCGGGTGAAGGCGCGGTAGTCCTCGATGCTCGGCTCGGGGTTGATCTGGTCCCAGTTCTCGGCGATCGAGGGGTCGTCGATCTGCAGCACGAGGCCGGCGTCGAGGATCGTCGTGTACTCCTCGCGCAGGGCGTCGGCCCATGCCCAGATGTGTTCTTCCTCCGTCGCGTAGTGCTCGTTCGCGATGCGGGCGGCGGAGCCGGGGGAGAGCGCCGTGATGAAGCCGTTGTCCGCGCCGGCGGCTTCGACCGCGTGCTTGAGGTTCGCGGCGTCGGTGGCCGCGGCCTCGTGGCCGGTGTAGGTGATCGGGCCGGTGGTGGTCGGGAACGCGGTGGCGTTCTTGCCCCTGCCGATGCCCGACTCGGGGTCGGTGTAGGCGTCGTGGAAGATCGTCCAGTCGCGGCGGTCCGGGAAGCTCGTGAGCCGGATGTTCCCCGGCGTGGACCGGACCGGCTGCTGCGAGAAGATGTTCTCGTCGGTCAGGCTCAGGCCGCTGACGCGCTGGAACGAGTAGCCCCACCAGGCGCCGTAGTCGACCCTGTTCGACATCGCCTTGCCGAACTCGCCGTCGCCGGGCTGCGTGATGCCGAGCGCGGTCTGCCGGGCGACGACGTCGTCGACGGCCGCGCTCGTCAGGGCGCGGACCTCGTCGGTGGTCTCGAGCGTGAAGCCGTCGGCGGCCACGGGCCGTGCGGCGTTCGCGGCGATGAGCTCCGGGGTGCGGGGGAGCGATCCGGCGGTGGTGGCCTGGATGCGGTCGGTGTTCTCGAAGGGCATGCGCTGGCTTCCTCTCGATGAGTGCGGACTGTCGGGAGTCGGGGGCCGCGCGCGAGGCTTCGCGGTGCGCTGCAGTGCCACTCTGCCACGAGGGGTCGGGCCCGTTACGTTCCGCGACGCGCCGCCGGGCCACGCGTCGTACGGTCGACCCATGAGCACGACGAACCCGGCGAACGCCACGACCGCGACCACCACGACCGCACCGACCTTCGCCGAGTCGTGGACCACGTGGCACGACGACCACGAGCAGGCCCGGGCGAGCGAGCACGGGTTCCTCGCGATCACCAGCATCCGTTGGCTCACCGCCACGCCGGAACGCTTCGAGGACGCACCGGGCAGCTGGTCGACGGACGAGGACGGCCCGGTGGTCGCACTGGCCGAGGACGAGACGATCGAGGTCGACGGGCAGCACGTCAGCGGGACGCACCGGTTCGGCCCGCTGCCGGAGCGCTCGAGCACGAACGTGGTGTGGCGCGACGGCGACGAGACCGTGGTGATCGAGGTCGCCCGGCGCGGCGGCAGCGACCTGCTGCGCCCGCGGCACCCGTCGAACCCCACCCGCGTCGGCTACCACGGCACCCCGGCGTACGCCCCCGCTGAGCGCTTCGTCGTGGACGCGCACTTCGAGCCGTTCGACAGCCCGCGCGAGGTCACGGTGGGCAGCGTCGTCGACGGCTTGCTGCACGTGTACGAGGCCCCCGGCGTCCTGACGTTCGACCTCGACGGGCCGCGGTCGCTCCTGGCGTTCAACGGGCACGCCGGCGGCCTGCACGTGCTGTTCACCGACCGCACGAGCGGGGTCACGACGTACGCGGCGAACCGGAGTCTCGACATCGCCGCACCGGATGCCGACGGTGCCACCCGCATCGACTTCAACCGGTCGACGAACCTGCCGTGCGCGTACACCCCGCACGCGACCTGTCCGCTGCCGCCCGCCGAGAACCGGCTCGACGTGGCGATCGAGGCGGGCGAGCAACTACCCGCAGCCTGACCGCGGAGCACGCGCGGCCGCCGGGCGCGCACCGACGCAGCCGACCCGTCCACGAGAATGGGGGAGCCATGCCACGACCCACTTCCCGCATCCCGCTCAACACCCTCGCCGTCCCGTTCGGCCTCGCCGGCTTCGCCGAGACGTGGTCGTACGCCGCCCCCGTGCTGCACCTGCCCACCGTGGTGCCGCAGGTGTTCTGGGCGATCGCCGCCGTCGCGTGGGTGTGGCTGCTCGGTGCGCACGCCGTCCGGGGCGCACGCGTCAGCGAACGGCTCGTCGACCAGCTCCGCCACCCGGCGCAGGGGCCGATCGCCGCGCTCGTGCCCGCGACCGCGATGCTGCTCGGCGTCGACCTCGCGCGGTTCGCCCCCGTCGCCGGGCAGGTCGTGGTGCTCGCCGCCGTGGCCACCGCGGCCGGGTTCGCCGCCTGGCTGCTGAGCACCTGGTTCGAGGGCCGGCTCGCCCTGGAGTCCGTGCACGGCGGCTACCTGCTGCCGACCGTCGCCGCGGCCCTGGTCGCCTCGGTCGCCACGCACGAGGTCGGCGTCGGCTGGCTGTCCTGGCCGGCCCTCGGCGTCGGCGTGTTCTTCTGGGGCGTCATGACCGGCCTGCTGCTCATCCGGCTGGCGTTCCGACCGGCGCTGCCGGGGCCGCTCGTGCCGACGATGGCGATCCTGGTCGCGCCGCCGGCGGTCGCCACCCTGTCGGTGTTCGCCCTCACCGACGGAGCGGTCACCCTGCCCGTGCAGGCCATCGCGGGGCTCGGCGTCCTGATGGTCCTCGTGCAGCTGGCCCTGCTGCCGCGGTACGTCCGCCTGGCGTTCTCGCTCGGGTTCTGGTCGTTCGTGTTCCCGGCCGCCGCGGTCGCCACCGCCGCAGTGGAGTGGTTCCGGGCACTCGCGCTGCCGTCCGCCTGGATCCCCACCGCCGTGTTGCTGGCGCTGCTGAGCGTGCTCGTCGCGGTCGTCGGTGCCCGCTCGATCGGCCTCGCCGTGCACCACCTGCTCGGGCAGGCCGAGCGGACCCTGCACGACGCCGACGACGAGGACGCCGCCCCCGGCCCGGTGACGGGCGCGACCCGCGTGGTCTGACGAGCGGGGCGGTCGGGCTGCACAGGCGGTGGACGGGAGGCCCGTGGCGGCCCCGCCCCGCGCCTCCCGTCAGGTCGCGGGGACGCGTCTCCAGCCGCTGGTCGCCCGCCAGGCGGGCGCCTCGAAGCGGAAGACGCTGCCCATGCCGGGCTGGTCGAGGGCGCGCGTGATCGGGACGCCCCGCAGGTGGGCCAGGAGCAGCGCGCCGACCGCACCGTGCGACACGATCGTGAGGTCGCCGGTGGCGCAGTGCCGGCGGACGGCTGCGGCGATGCGCTCCTGGGCGTCGATCGCCCGCTCCCAGCCGCGGACCGACTGCTCGGGTCGGGCGAAGAACGCGTCGACGACGGCCTCGAACTCGGACGGCGGCAGGTACCCGGTCGCGCTCCGGTCGATCTCGCCCAGCAGCGGGTCGTGCTCGACCGACAGCCCGACGGCGCTGGCGAGCAGGTCGGCGGTCTCGACGGCCTTGCGCTCGGTGCTCGAGACGATCCGCCGGGAGCCCGGTGTCCAGGCGAGCCGGTGTGCGGCGGCGGCCCGGACGCGTCCCTCGGGCGACAGCCCCCACGACTTGATCGGGACCGCGGGGTCGACCACCACTTCAGCGTGGGTCAGGAACGACGAGACCATCCGGCGATCCTCGCACGGTGCGAGGTGCGCCCCGGCCCCGTCCGGTGCGAGGTTGCCCACTCCGTGCCCGGTCTGTTCCGACGCACCGAGTGGACAACCTCGCACCGAGCGACGCCCCGCCTCGCGCCGCCCGCCCGCCGCGCGTCACACGGCGACACCGTCGGTCACGTTCCGCAACACCGCTTCGCCGTCCGGCCGAACCGTCCTAGCGTCGCCCCATGACCGTGCCCGACCGCATCACCCTCGTCACCGCGCTGCAGGGCGCCGGGTGGCATCCCGCCGCCTGGCGCGCCGCCGGCTCGGCAGCACAGCGCCTCACGAGCCTCCGGCACTGGCGCGACGTCGTCGTCGAGCAGGACCGGCTCGGAGTCGACGCCGTCACCCTCGAGGACTCGTTCACCGCCGGCCCCACCGACCCCGACGGCGACCTCGACACGTCGACCGTCGTCGGCCGCCTCGACGCTCTCCTCGTCGCGAACGCGGTCGCCCCCGCGACCCGCGCGATCGGTCTGGTGCCGACCGTCTCGGTCACGCACACCGAACCGTTCCACGTCGCCACGGGCCTCCAGACCCTCGACCACGTCTCGCTGGGGCGAGCCGGGTGGCGGATCCAGGTGAGCCCGACGACCCGCGAGGCTGCGCTGTTCGGCCGCCGTCCCGGCGGCGACGACGCGGCCACGCTGTTCGACGAGGCCCGCGAGGCCGCCGAGGTCGTCTCCCGACTCTGGGACAGCTGGGACGACGATGCGATCATCCGCGACGTCACGACCGGGCGCTTCATCGACCGCGACCGCATCCACAACGCGGCGTTCTCCGGTTCGTTCGTCTCGGTGCACGGCGCGTCGATCGTGCCGCGGTCGCCGCAGGGGCGGCCGCCGGTGTTCGCGCTGGCACACCGCGCCGACGCGGCGGCGTTCGCGGTGGATGCCGCGGACGTCGTGCTGGTCACGCCAGGATTCGACGGCCGGGAGGCGCGGGACGCGCTGGCACTCGTCCGTGACGCCGAGCAGGCGGCCGGGTCCGACCTCCGTCGTCCGGTCCTCGCGGACCTCGCGGTGCTCATCGGGTCGTCGCCGGCAGCCGCCGCCGACGAGCTCGCCGTGCTCGACGGGGCCGCCGGGGGCCCGTACGCCGTCGGCTCCGGGTCGGACACGTCCGTCCTCGCGACGACGGTGCCGGACCTGGTGACACGGATCGGGGACCTGCGGGCCCTCGGGTACGCCGGTGTCCGGCTCCGTCCGCTGCGCATCCCGATCGACTCGACCGCCATCGCGCGGCAGCTCGTCCCGGCGCTCGTCACCGCGGGGTTCCGCGCCGACGTGGCGTCCCGTCCCACCGCCGACCTGCGCACGCGGCTCGGCATCGCGCCGGCGGTCAGCCGGTACGCGCGTCCTGCCGTCACCGGTGCCGGTGTCGGTTCCGGTGTCGGTTCCGTCTCCTCGGGGGTCTCAGCATGAGCGCCAAGCGTCAGGTCCACCTCGCCGCCCACTTCCCGGGCGTCAACAACACCACCGTCTGGAGCGACGACCGCGCCGAGAGCCAGATCGCGTTCTCGTCGTTCGAGCACTTCGCCCGGAACGCTGAGCGCGGGTTCTTCGACTTCCTGTTCCTCGCCGAGGGGCTGCGGTTGCGCGAGCAGAAGGGACGCATCCACGACCTCGACGTCGTCGGGCGCCCGAACACGCTCGCGATCCTCGCGGCGCTGGCCGGGGTCACCGAGCACATCGGGCTCGTCGGCACGCTGCAGACCACCTTCAACGAGCCTGTCGAACTCGCGAAGCAGCTCGCCACGCTCGACCACCTGACGGACGGCCGCGCCGGCTGGAACGTCGTGACGAGCTCGGACGCGTTCCACGGTGCGAACTTCCGCCGTGGGGGATTCCTCGACCACGCCGACCGGTACACGCGGGCCGCCGAGTTCGTGGAGCTGTCGCGCGAACTCTGGGACTCGTGGGAGTCGGACGCGATCGTGGCGAACGGATCGGGCGCCGCCGGGACCCTGACCGCAGGGGCCTTCGCCGACCGCTCCCGCATCCACGACGTCGACCACCACGGCCCGCAGTTCGACGTGACCGGCACGTTCCCGGTGCCGCGCAGTCCCCAGCGGCACCCCGTGATCGTGCAGGCCGGCGACTCCGACGAGGGGCGCGACCTCGCCGCCACGAACGCCGAGGTCATCTTCTCGCTGCACACCGAGTTCGACGACGCACGGTCGTTCTATGGCGACGTCACCGAGCGCCTGGAGCGGGTGGGGCGGTCGAAGGACGAGCTGCTGATCCTGCCCGGCGCGACCTTCGTGCTCGGCGACACGGCGGACGAGGCCGAGGAACGTTCCCGGGCCATCCGCCGTGCCCAGGTCAGCCCGGCGACCGCGATCGCGTTCCTCGAACAGGTGTGGAACCGTGACCTGTCGTCGTACGACGTCGACGGGCCGTTGCCCTCGATCGAGCCGGACCTGGAGAGCGCCGACATCACCCGTGGCCGCGTCCGTCACACCCGCGACGTGCCCGCACTGGTGCAGTCGTGGCGCGACCTCGCCGCGGCCGAACACCTGTCGATCCGTGACCTGGTCATCCGCGCCTCCACCCGTGGCGGCTTCGTCGGTACGCCCGCGCACATCGCCGCCGAGATCGACCGGTACGTACAGGAGCGCGCCACCGACGGCTTCGTCGTCGTGCCGCACACGAACCCGTACGGGCTCGACGAGTTCGTCGACAGGGTCGTCCCACTGCTGCAGGAGCGCGGCGTGTACCGGCAGTCGTACGACGAGGGCGCCACGCTCCGCCAGACGCTCGACCTGCCCGGACGGGTCCTCGACCGGCAGCGGGTGCTCGCATGAGCCCGGTCCCGCTCTCCGTCCTCGACCTCGTGCCGGTGAGCAGCGGGTCGACCCCCGCCGAGGCCCTTGCGAACACGGTCGACCTCGCACAGCGTGCCGAACGTGCCGGGTACGCCCGGTACTGGCTGGCCGAGCACCACCTGAACCCCGGGGTCGCCGGCAGCGCCCCGACGATCGTCATCGGTGCGGTCGCCGCCGCCACCTCGACCATCCGGGTCGGCAGCGCCGCGACCCTGGTCGGCAACGTCCGCGGGCTGCAGATCGCCGAGACCTTCGGCACGCTCGCCGCGCTGTACGGGCCGCGCATCGATCTCGGGCTCGGCCGCTCAGGAGCACCAGCACCCGGCACCCCGAAGCCGCCGTCGCTCGCCCCGCGGACCGACCAGGTCGTCGACGGCCTGCTCGTCCCCGCGCCGTTCGAGTTCCGCATCGCGCCGGGCAGCCGGTTCGCCCTGCAGGGGGAGCTGCTCGGCCGGGTGCCGGGCGACGTCGACCGGTTCGCGGGCGAACTCGACCTGATCCGCGGCCTGTTCGCCGGCACGTGGTCACGAGACGGTGCGCTGATCGGGGCGCCGCCAGCCGGGGGTGCCGCCGTCGAGCTGTGGATCCACGGCTCCACCGGCGGCGAGAGCGCCCGGATCGCCGGCGCGCTCGGGCTGCCGTACGGCGCGAACTACCACACGTCGCCCGGCACGGTCCTGGCGTCGGTGCAGGCCTACCGCGACGCATTCCGCCCGGGCGTGCTCGACGCCCCGCACGTCATCGTCTCGGCCGACGTGCTCGTGGCGCCGACCGCGGCCGAGGCGGACCAGCTCGGGCTCGGGTACGCCCAGTGGGTGCACTCGATCCGCTCCGGCGTCGGGGCGATCGAGTACCCCACCCCGGACCAGGCTCGAGCGACGCGGCTGCCGGACGAGGCCGCCGCGTCGGTGGCGGACCGGCTCGCGACCCGGTTCGTCGGCGACCCGGCACACGTCGCGGAACGGCTCGAGACGCTCCGGCGGGTCACGGGAGCGGACGAGTTGCTCGTCACGACGATCGCGCACGACCACGACGCCCGGGTGTGCTCCTACGAGCTGCTCGCCGCGGAGTGGGCGGCGCGCGCCGACCTGCGGGAGCCGGCGGCCGCCGCGCGCTGACCGACGCGGAACGACTCCGTCGCTGTCGTCCGACAGCGACGGAGTCGTTCGTGCGCGCAGCGCACGGTGCGGGCCGGGCACGGGGTGCGGAACCGGGCACGGGGTGCGGAACCGGGCACGGTACGGCCTGGAGGCACGGTGCCAGGCCGCCACGGGCCTCCCGTCCGCACCGTGGTGGCGTCGCGGACCTGTCCCGCGTTCCGGGGTCGCCCACAGCTCGAACGGTGCGTCCCGAGCGACATCGTCGCAGTCGTACGACTTCGACTTCGTCGTTCCTGCTCGTCCGCGGAAGCCCGCGCACGCAACGAGCGACACCGCCGAGGTCGTACGACCTCGACGGTGTCGCTCCGCATCAGCCCCAGGCCCCGATGCGCCGAACCGGGCGCGCGCGGCCTCAGCTGTTGTCGAGCGGCAGACCCTCGGGGTTCACCTCGGACGTCGTCACGGCCTCGTTCGACAGGTTGTAGGCCGCGAGCCACTTCGCGTAGGTGCCGTCCTCAATGAGCTCGTTGATCGCCGCCGCGACCGGCTTCGCGATGCCGCTGTCCTGCTTCGTCGTCGCGGCGATGAGCCCCTGCAACGAGGAGCCGGCGCCGGAGTACGTGCCCGCGGTCGTCGTCGGCTTCGCGGTGCTCTTGCTCTGCGTGTTCTGGTAGGCGATCGTCGGGTTCGGACCGAAGTATGCGTCGATCTTGCCCGAGTCGAGTGCGAGCCTGACCGCGTTGCCGTCCGGGTAGTACTTGATCGTGAAGTCCTTGCCCTTGGACCGGAGCTCCTTCTGCCACTCGAGCAGGATGTTCTCCTGGTTCGTGCCGGAACTGACGGACAGGGTCTTCCCGGCGAGCACGGATGGGTCGCCGTCGAACCGCAGCGAGCTCGAGGCCAGCACCTGGAACGCCAGGTTGTCCTGCCGGTACGAGGCGAAGTCGTACTTCTCCTTGCGCTGCTCGGTGACCGTGACGTTCGAGAAGCCGGCGTCGTACTTGCCGCTGTCGATGCCGACGAACAGGTTGTCCCACGTGGCGTTCTGCACGTCCGCGCGCAGCCCGAGCTTCGCGGCGACGAGCCGTCCGAGGTCGGGCTCCGATCCGGTGATGGTCTTCTGGTCGTCACCGGTGAAGGCGAGCGGCGGGAACCCGGCGGGCAGGGCACCCACGCCGATCGTCAACTTGCCGGACTTCCGGACGGCGGCGGGGAGCGCGTCGTGCAGCTTCGTGTCCTCGGTGACCTCGAGGGTCGTCTCCTTCGCCGCACCGTTCGAGGCGGCGCCGATGGTGACGGAGCCGTCGGGTGCGCCGCTCGTGTCGGCGGAAGCGCCCGCCGAGCACCCGGCGAGGGCGACGACGACGCCGGCTGCGAGGACGAGGAAGCCGGCGCGGTTGCGCCAGCGGGCGGGGGTGATCGTGGACATGGTTCTCCTTGGGGTGCGTGCGGGGATCAGGGATCGGGTCAGGGGTCAGCGGACGCGGGACAGGAAGTCGCGCGTGCGGGTGTGCTGCGGGTGGTCGAGCACCTGGGCCGGCGGCCCCTGCTCGACGACCCGCCCGTGGTCGAGGAACACGACGTGGTCGGCGACCTCGCGGGCGAAGGCGATCTCGTGCGTGACGATGACGAGCGTGGTGCCCGTGTCCGCCAACCCCCGGATGACCCCGAGCACCTCGCCGACGAGCTCCGGGTCGAGTGCCGAGGTCGGTTCGTCGAGCAGGACGACCGACGGCTCGAGCGCCAGCGCCCGCGCGATGGCCACACGCTGCTGCTGCCCGCCGGAGAGCTGCCGCGGCCGGGTGTCGCCACGGTCGCCGAGTCCGACGCGCTCGAGCAGGGCCGCCGCGCGGTCGCGCGCCACGGCACGGGGGACCCCGGCGGCGATCGGCCCCTCGGCCACGTTCTCGAGCGCGGTCAGGTGCGGGAACAGGTTGAAGTGCTGGAACACGAAGCCGATCCGCGACCGCTGCCGCAGGATGTGCCGCTCGGGCAGCTCCTTCCAGCGCGGCACCCCGTCGCGCCCGGTCCGGAGACGGACGCCGATCGTCTCGCCGCCGACGGTGACGACGCCGCGGTCGAGCGGTTCGAGGTGGTTGATCGCCCGGAGCAGCGTGGACTTGCCGGAACCGGAGGGGCCGAGGACGACGGTCACGCTGCCGGACGGCAGCGACAGGTCGATGCCGTCGACGACGACCGTGTCGCCGAACGCCTTGACGGCTCCGTGGATGCTGATCGCTGCGCTCATCAGATGGTCCTGTCGTCGACGGTGGAAGCGGGGCCGGACGCGACCACGCGCGCGGCGGAGGCGGACTGCCGGGGGCCATCCGGGCCTCCATGCCGTCCCGACCCACGTCCGGAACCGCGACGCACGGCGGCCCGCACCCGCTGGAACGGCGTGGGCGGCAACGTCCGGACCGAACCTCGGGCGGTCCACCGCTCGACGTAGTACTGGACGATCGAGACCGCGCTGGTGAGCACGAGGTACCAGATCGTGGCGACGACGAGCAGCGGGATGATGTCCGTCGGGTAGGTGCTCGACAAATTCTGCACCACGCCGAACAGGTCGAGCAGCGAGACGTAGAACAGCAGCGACGAGGCTTTCAGCAGTCCGACGACCTGGTTGACGAACGCCGGCACGATCGACCGCAGCGCCTGCGGCAGGATCACCCGCACGAACTGCCGGCGACGGGGGAGCCCGAGCGCCTGCGCGGCCTCGTGCTGGCCGTGGTCGACGGCGAGCACGCCGGCGCGGACGATCTCCGACGCGTAGGCGATCTCGCTGAGGCTCAGCCCGATCACACCGATCGCCAGGTCGCCGAGCACGTTGGCGGTCGGCACCTGGAGCTGCGGCCCGAAGGGGATCCCGATGCCGATGGTCGGGTACAGCGACCCGAGGTTGTACAGGAAGACGAGCACCAGGATGAGCGGCACCGACCGGAACAGCCAGACGTACCCCCACGCGAGCCCGGACAGCACCGGGTTCCGCGACAGCCGTGCGATCGCGACGACCACACCGCCGGCGAAGCTGATCACCGCACTCAGCGCCGTCGCCGTCAGCGTCAGCTGCAGTCCGGTCAGGACGGCGGGGCTGAACAGCCACTTGCCGACGGCGGGCCAGCCCCACTGCTCGTTGGTGAACAGCGTCTCGACGAAGTTCAGCAGCACCACGAGCACGAGGGCCGCGGCGATCCACCGCAGCGGGTGGCGCAGCGGCACGACGGGGCGGTCGAGTGCGGCGTGTCCGGCCGCGTCGATGGTCGCGGTCTCCGGCCTGGAGGCGCGGCTCGGCTCGGGCGTCCGGCCCGCGTCGTCGACGCTGGTCGCCTCCCGCTGCGGGGCCCTGGTGGTGTCGGTCATGTCGCGACCGTAGGAGGCCCGGGCGGCGCCGACAACGCCTCGCGCAACACCCCGCCACGCGACGCAACACCCGGCCATCCGGCGCAACGCGGCGTCACAGAACGGTGTTCTGAGTGACGTTCCGTGACGGCCGACGGAGCGCTACCGTTGCGCCATGACAGCGCATCGTGTGACCGCCCCGGTGCTCCCGGCGGACGGCACCAAGGTGAAGGGTCCGGCGTCGTACTTCCCGAGCATCGAGGCGACGTACGGGCGCCCGGTGCAGGAGTGGCTCGACCTGGTCGCGGACCGGGTCGACGACCACCAGCACATGGAGGTCGTCGGGTGGCTGAAGTCCGAGCACGGCCTCGGGCACGGGCACGCGAACGCCCTGGTCGCCTACGTGCAGCACGCGCTGGCCTCCTGAGCCGTCGTGCGGTGCGGTGCCGTGGTGGGTGTCGGTCGCGCTGCTCGCCGCGTGGTGCCGCGGGCCGGTGTTGGTCGCGCTGTGGGTGCGGCGGGTGTCGGTGGTCGTTCCTAGCGTGGTGGGGTGGCCGAACCCGTCGATGCGTGGTGGCGCCGCCGACAGTGGTCGCGCGGCGAAGCGGTGCCGTACGCCGTCGGACAGTTCCGCGCCGACTGGGCGCCGTACCCGGTGCTCATCCGGCAGTACCACCCCGACTGGAACCACGGCGTCGTCCTGACCCAGGTCCCCCCGGCGGCCGAGGTCCTGCTCACCTGGGAGTGCGACGTCGGGCACGTCTTCGTCGCGACCCCGTCCGAACAGCGGTCCCGTCCGGGCCGTGAGCGCCGCCGCTCCGTGTGGTGCCCCGAGTGCGCGGTGCAGGCCCAGCCCCAGCGGTGGCCGGTGCTGCCGTCGGACTGGCCCCAGACGGTGCCCGTGCCGCAGCGGGTCGTCCGGAGTGCCGGACGACAGACCCTGCCCGCGGCTCCGGTTCGCGGGGTGCCGGCCGGAGCCGTCGCGTCGAGCCGTGCCCGCTCTCGTCGGCCCGTCGCCGGGTCCGCCGGCTCGGCCGGCTCGGCAGCGTCGGCCGGTGGCGCACCCCGTCGGGCCGCCCAGTCCGTTCCCCGCACGATCTGCCCGAAGACCCCGCGGCTGCCGTCGGGTGAGTCGTTCACGAGCGTCTGCGCCCCGGCGACGGCCTCGGCGGTCGAAGCGGAACTCCGGGGCATGCTGTCCGAGCGGTTCGCGTTCACGTACGACCACTCCGCCATCCGACTCGACCGCCCGTTCTTCGACCACGTCGAGGCCTGGCCGGACATCATCCTGCCCGAGCTCCGCGTCGCCATCGAGTACGACTCGACCGGTCGGCACGGGCTCGAGCACGTCGGCCCGCGGCAGGAGACCGACCGCAGGAAGGACCGAGCGATCCGCGCCGTGGGGTGGGAGGTCGTCCGCATCCGTACCGGACGGCTGCCGGAGCTCGGCCCGTACGACCTGCAGGTCTCGGGCATCTCCGGCCGCACCGTCGAGCGGTTGGCGGACACCCTGCGCGAGCTCCGGGGCGCGCTGTTCGTCGACGCGTACGCCCGGTGACGCCGCCGATCGGGGTACAGGCGCGGCGCGACGGGGTACGGCGCGGCTGGGAGCGTTCGCGAGCGACGGGTAGGTATACAGGGTGACCACCGTCTTCTGTCTCCACGCCCTCGGCGCCAGTTCCGAGGAGTTCGCGCTGCTGCGTGCCGAGCTCCTCGGCGACCTCGACCTGATCGGCATCGACCTGCCCGGCTTCGGCCGCAGCCCGGCGTCGTCCGGCACCACCGTCGAGGAGATGGCCGTCCTGGTGGAACGCGCGATCGGGGCGAGCGGCTCGACGGAGTGGCTGCTCCTCGGGCACTCGATGGGCGGCAAGGTCGCGACGGTGGTGGCCGACCGCACGATCTCCGGCGCGAACGGCCTGTTCGGGCTGCGGGCCGTGGTGCTCCTCGCCGCGTCCCCGCTCGCTCCCGAGCCGATCGACGACGACCGCCGCTGGACGATGCTCTCGTGGGCTGCCGGTGGCCCGATCGGCACCGAGGACGCCGAGGAGTTCGTCGCCGCCAACACCGCGGCACCCCTGGCCCCCGCGCGGCACAGCGCGGCGGTGCAGGACGTCGAGCGGACCGACCCCGCAGCCTGGACGGACTGGCTCTCCCGCGGCAGCCGCGAGGACTGGTCGGACGCCGCTCCGAACCCGGTGCCCGCCCTGGTGCTCGCCGGCGCCGAGGACGGCGACCTCGATGCCGACGCCCAGCGTCGCCTGACCCTGCCGCACTGGCCGAACAGCGAGCTCCACGTCGTCGACGGCGCCGCCCACCTGCTGCCCTGGGAACAGCCCGAGGCCGTGGCCGAGCGCATCCGCGGCTTCTGGCAGCGCCGGGTCGCGGGGTCGCCGGTCGTCCCCGTGGAGCACGCCCGAGTGATCGCCTCGCCGCGGGTCAGCGCCCGGACCCGGGGCCTGCTCGCCGAGCGCGCACTGCCCGACGATCCGGCGGCCGCACCCCACGCCCTCACGCCGACGCAGTTGGACACCCTGCGCGCGGTCGCGCGGATCGTCGTCCCGCAACCCGGCGTCGACCAGGTCGACCTGGCACTGCGGGTCGACGCGCAGCTGGCCGCGGAGCTCGGCGACGGCTGGCGGCCGGACGGCCTGCCGGTGGACGCCGAGGCCTACCGTGCCGCGCTCGACGTGCTCGCCGCACCCGCCCGCGACGGCGTGCTCGACCACGCCCTCGAGTCCGTGGCTGCCGGGCGGTACCGCGCCGACGGCGATCTCGACGCCGAGCAGCTGCGCGCGTGGTTCGAGGACGCCAGCGTCGACCTCGTCAAGCACTGGCTCGCACACCCCGCCACCATGGCCGCCATCGACTTCGACGGCTACGCGAACGGCGGCGACGGTGTCCGCAAGCAGGGCTTCCAGCTGCTCGCGGCGGGCCAGCGCGAGGCCTGGGAACCCGAGGCCCCCACCGACCCCGGCACCGCCACCACGACGGACACCGCACCGACGACCGGAGCTGCACGATGAGACTCGACGGACAACGCACGTACGGCACGGACGACGTCGTCGACGTGGTGGTGGTCGGCACCGGGGCCGGGGGAGCACCACTCCTCGCCTCGCTGGCCCGCCGTGGCCTGACGGTCGTCGCGCTCGAAGCCGGCCGCAACACCGAGCCGGGCGACCACGTGCCGGACGAGGTCGCCGCCCCGGGTGACATCAACTGGATGGACGAGCGGCTGAGCGGCGGCGGAGCCCCCACGGCCTTCGGCCCCAACAACAGCGGCACGGGCGTCGGCGGGTCGACGCTGCACTGGGGCGCGTTCACCCCGCGGCCGAGCGAGCACGACCTGCGGCTGCGGACCGAGAGCGGCGCGGGGCAGGACTGGCCGATCAGCCACGCCGAGCTCACCGGCTGGATCGAGCAGGTCGAGCACGACGTCGGTGTCGCCGGCCCCGAGCACTACCCGTGGGATCCATCCCGTCGCTACCGGATGCGTCCGCCGGCCCGGAACGCCTCGTCGGACATGATGATGCGCGGCACCGCGGCGGCCGGGATCACCGCGACCGATGCCCCGGTCGGCCTGACCACCGAGGACCGGCACCAGGAGCACCACGGGCTGCGCCAGGCCTGCGTGTCCTGCGGCTCCTGCCACCAGGGCTGCCGCAACGGCGCCAAGGTGTCGATGGACACGACCTACCTGCCCGCCGCCGTGGCGTTCGGTGCGGAGATCCGTCCGGAGTCCTTCGTGCACGGCATCGAGCTCGACGCGGCGGGACGGGTCGAGGCGGTCCTGTACACCGCCGACGGGCGCGAGCACCGCCAGCGCTGCCGGACCCTCGTCCTCGCCGCGGGCGGTGTCGAGACGCCGCGGCTGCTGCTGCACACCGGTGTCGCGAACGGCAGCGGACAGGTCGGCCGGAACTTCACCGCGCACGGAGCCACCCAGGTGTGGGCGCGGTTCGACGAGTCGATGCGCTCGTACCGCGGGTACCCGTCGTCGATCATCACCGAGGACTTCGTCCGACCGGCGGATGCCGACTTCGCCGGCGGCTACCTCATCCAGAGCCTGGGCGTGCAGCCGCAGACCTTCGCGACCTCGCTGGTCCGGGGTGGCGGACTCCGCGGTGCCGAGCTCGTCCGGGCGCTGCAGGACTACCCGTTCTCGGCTGGCGTCGGCATCAACGCCGAGTGCCTGCCGTACGACGACAACCGGCTCGAGCTGACCGACGAACTCGACGAGCACGGTGTCCCGCGTGCCCGGGTCTCGTTCACCCCGGGCTCGAACGAAGAGGCGATCCGCCGCCACGCGGTCCGCACGATGACGACCATCGTCGAGGCAGCCGGTGGCCAGGACGTCCGGGTGCTCGAACGCACGGCGCACACCATCGGCACCGCGCGGATGGGCACGGACCGGGAGACCTCCGTCGTTGACCAGGACGGCCGCTCGTGGGACGTCCCGAACCTGTGGATCGCCGACAACTCGGTGTTCCCGAGCGCGGTCATCGCGAACCCGGCACTGACGATCATGGCGCTCTCGCTCCGCACCGCCGACCGCATGCTGCAGGCCGCCTGAGCAGGCGCCCCGACGGCTGAGCAGGCGCTCCGCCTGCTCGGTCGTGCGTCAGCCCTGCAGCGCGAGCGCCTCGCTCGTCCACCGGGCGTGCAGGTCCCACGGGTCGTCGACCCCGGCGGCGACGGTGTCCACGTGGGCCAGGAGTTCCGGCGTCACCCGGAACCACTCGGTACCCGGGTACCGGCCGGCGGCGAACGCGGCGTGCCGTCGGCGTTCGAGGGTCCGGTCACCGCGCTCGAACGCCAGCAGGTCCTGGTGCGGGATCGCCGCGAGCCGTTGCCGGGGGTTCATCGTCGTGCCGATCTTGATGCGGTCGCCGAAGTCGTCGCGCATCCGCAGGTAGTAGACGACGTCGACCCGAGGGGGAGCGAGGTCGCCGTCCGGTACCTCCCCCCAGCGCCACTCGCACCGGCCGCACACCATCCCCGAGGGGTAGCGCACCCCGACCCGCGAACCGCACGCCGGGCACGGACCGGGCAGGGCGTCCTCGATGCCGGGGTGTTCGGCCGCGAGGTCGGCGACGAACGCGACGTGCGCGCCGCACAGGGGGACTCCCGCGAGACCGTCCGTGAGTACGCCCGCGCAACCCGGCACGCAGCACGACGAGGTGACCATGCGCGGAACGCTAGCCCGACCCACCGACGTGCCCCGGGCCTCCCGGCCGCTGCGCGTACCGGGCCGTACCGGGCGTCCCTGGTCGAACCGGGCGTACCTGGTCGAATCGGGCGTACCTGGCGTGTTCTTCCGACCAGGTACGCCCGTTTACACCAGCCATCGCGCGCGTTCTGGGAAGGAACGGGCGTACGTGCGGGATCCGGCCGCCCCGGCCGCCTGTGCCGCCGGGCGTACGGACCAAGACCGGGCGTACGGACCAAGACCGGGCGTACCTGGTCGAATCGGGCGTACCTGGTCCGTTCATCCGACCAAGTACGCCCGATTTCACCAGCCATCGCGCCCGTTCTGGGAAGGAACGGGCGTACGTGCGGGATCCGGGCGCCCCGGCCGCCGCGCGTACCCACCAAGAACGGGCGTACCGACCAAGACCGGGCGTACGGACCAAGACCGGGCGTACCTGGTCCAAACGGGCGTACCTGGTCCGTTCGTCCGACCAAGTACGCCCATTCCCACCAGCCATCGCGCCCGCCATGGGAAAGAACGGGCACGCAGACCGCCGTCAGTCGGTGAAGATCACCCCGACGGGCTCGCGCTTCTCCTCCTGGAACTCGTCCTCACCGCGACCGAGCGCCCAGTACGCCGACAACGACATCTCGCGCTTCTCCAGCCCCCAGTCGTCCTGCAGCAGCCGACGGATCGCCTTCATCGCGGTCCGCTCGCCGTGCGCGAAGACCTGGACCGGCCTGGAGGCACGCGGCAGCCCGCGGGCCGTCTCCAGCAGGAGCGTGCCCGGCTGGGCGCCGGTGGCGTCCCGGTGCAGCCATCGCAGGTCGACCCCGGCCGGGTGCCGGAGGTCCTGCTCGTCGGCGGGCCCGGCCACCTCGACCAGGGCGACCCCGGTGGCGGAGTCGGGCATCGACTCGAGTGCTGCGCCGATCGCGGGCAGGGCACTGTCGTCACCGAGCAGCACGTGCGTGACCGCCGGGTCCGTGGTGGGCGCGTAGCCGCCACCGGGCCCGGACAGGGCGAGCCGATCACCCGGCTGCGCGGACGCTGCCCAGGGACCGGCGAGGCCCTCGTCGCCGTGCACGACGAAGTCGATCGCGATGGTCCGCGTGGTGTGGTCGACCGCACGCACCGTGTACGTGCGGCGGGCGGGGCGGTTGTGCTTCGGCAGGGTCTCGCGCAGGGCTTCGAGGTCGTACGGCGGCAACAGTCCGAGCGACGGCTTCGCGAGCAGGAGCTTGACGTACTTGTCGGTCGAGCCGAGCCGGTCGGGGTCGGCCTGGGCGACGAAGTCCTCGAAGGCCGAGCCGCCCAGGTGCACGCGCACCATGTGGGGCGAGAGCCGTTCGGTGCGGTCGACGACGAAGACGTGCTGGGGGCGTTTGGGTTTCGAGCTCATCGTGGGGGAGCTTCCTCTCGCGGGTTCGGCGCCACCTGGGTGATCCCTGCTTGACGCGCGCATCACTAAGGTTAGCCTTACCTCATGGACTCGACCGTCATCCCGTTCTCCGAGCTGCTGCGGCGTCGCACGCGGCGCTCGCACGGTGCCTCGGCCACGAGCGGCTTCATGCAGGACCTGCTCGGCGGCGACTGCGACGTCGCCGACTACGCGGACCTGCTCGGACAGTACGCCTTCGTGTACGACGCGCTCGAGCGGGCGGCGGAACGCATGGCCGACCACCCCGTGGCGGCGCCGTTCGTCACCGCGCAGCTCACCCGGATGCCGGCGATCCGCGCCGACCTCGAGTACCTGATCGGCCCGGACTGGTCCGAGCTGGTGTGCCCGCTGCCCGCGACGACCGCGTACGTGCGACGCCTCAACGAGGTCGCGGCCGAGTGGCCCGGCGGCTTCGTGGCACACCACTACACGCGGTACCTCGGCGACGTGTCCGGCGGGCACGTGATCGGCCAGGTGCTGGCCGAGCGGTTCGGGTTCGACACGAACGGTGTCCTCTTCTACATCTTCGACCAGGTCGCCGACCCGAGCGACTTCGAGCACACCTACCGGGCCCAGCTCGACGCCGCGCCGTGGACGGCCGACGAGCAGGAGCGGGTGATCGCCGAGGTCGAACTCGCCTACGAGCTGAACCGTGGGCTGCTCGCCGGCCTCGATGCCCGCCGTGCGCCGTTCCGTCAGGAGCCGGGCAGCGCCTCCGTGCCCGCCTGAACCGCGGCGGCAGTACCCGGGCCCAGCCCGTCCGGACCCGCCTGACCGCCCAGCGGCTGCGCACTCCCGCCCGGTCCCGCGTCCGTCCAGACGGTCGACGTCATGCGCCCCCGGGTGCCGATACGCTGCTGGGACCCGGGACCAGCCTCCCGGACGACCCGGAAAGGACTCCATGACGGCGATCGACGGATCTGCACGCCACGAGCGCGCGCGGGACGACGTCAGCGGTGCGGTCGACAGTGACCTGCGCGCCGACGTGCGGTACCTCGGCAACCTCCTCGGCCGGGTGCTGCGGGAGAACGGGGGCGACGAACTGCTCCACGACGTGGAGTCGTTGCGCGCCGCCGTGATCGATGCCTACGAGGGCGACCACGCCGAGGGTGCAGCGCGTGCCCAGGCGATCGTCTCTGGCATGTCGGCCGAACGTGCCGAGGCCGTGGCACAGGCGTTCACCACCTACTTCCACCTCACCAACCTGGCCGAGGAACACCACCGCGTGCGGGTCCTCCGTCAGCGTGGTGATGACGGCGGCGTGGCCGGCGACTCGTTCCCCGCCACCTACGCCGAGCTCGTCGCCGAGGTCGGCGAGGCCGAGGCCGCCGAGCGCCTCCGCACCCTGCGGTTCCACCCGGTGCTGACGGCCCACCCGACCGAGGCCCGCCGCCGCGCGGTCACCACGGGTGTCCGCCGCATCACGGACCTCATCGACGAGCGCGACCGCGCCCGCAACGCGACGGCCCGCGCCGAGAACGAGCGCCGCCTGCTCGAGGAGATCACGACCCTCCTGCGCACCTCCCCGCTCCGCACCACCCGGCCGACCCCGCTCGACGAGGTCCGCACCGCGATGAGCGTGTTCGACCAGACCCTGTTCGAGATCGTCCCGCAGGTCTACCGCCTGCTCGACGACCGGCTGCAGGGCGACGAAGCCGGCCGCGCTCCCGTGATCGCGCCCGCGTTCGTGCGGTTCGGCACCTGGATCGGCGGCGACCGCGACGGCAACCCGCACGTGACGGCCGACGTCACCCGCCAGGCCGCCGAGATCGCGGCGGAGCACATCCTGCTGGGCCTCGCCCGCGCGACCACCCGCATCGGCAGCGCCCTGACCCTCGACGCGAGCGACACCCCGGCCGACGCCGGCCTCACCGCCCTCGTCGCCGCGCAGGAGTCGCTCGACCCGGGCATCGCCGAGCGCATCGGCGTCCGCGCACCGAACGAGACGCATCGACGTGCGCTCCTCTTCGTCGCCGCGCGCATCGACGCCACCCGGACCGGCACCACGCCGCTGGCCTACGAGGGACCCGAGGCGCTGCTGGCCGACCTCCGCACCATCCAGGCGTCGCTCATCGCCGCCGGTGCGATCCGCCCGGCGAACGGCGAGCTGCAGAACCTGATCTGGCAGGTCGAGACCTTCGGGTTCCACCTCGCCGAGCTCGAGGTCCGGCAGCACTCGCAGGTGCACCGAACGGCCCTGGCCGAGATCCGCGCCGGTGGCGAACTGAGCGAGACCACGGAAGAGGTCCTCGCCGTGTTCCGCACGATCGCCGCGCTGCAGTCGCGCTACGGTGTCCGCGCGGCGAACCGGTACATCGTGTCCTTCACGCAGTCCCCGGCGGACCTGGCGAACGTGCACGAACTCGCGGTCGCGGCGCTCGGGTCCGCCGAGGCCGCGCCGGTGCTCGACGTCATCCCGCTCTTCGAGACCTTCGCCGACCTGCACGCCAGCGTCGACATCCTCGACGAGGCCGTCCGCACCGAGGCGTTCCAGCGACGCCTCGCCGCGACCGGCCGTCGGCTCGAGGTCATGCTCGGCTACTCGGACTCGTCGAAGGACGTCGGCCCGGTGTCCGCGAACCTGGCGCTGTACGACGCGCAGGCCCGCATCGCCGACTGGGCCCGCGACAACGACATCGAGCTGACCCTGTTCCACGGCCGGGGCGGTTCGCTCGGCCGCGGTGGCGGTCCCGCCAACGAGGCCGTCCTCGCGCAGCCGCCGGGATCGATCGACGGTCGCCTGAAGCTCACCGAGCAGGGTGAGGTCATCTTCGCCCAGTACGGCGACCAGGACATCGCTGCCCGCCACCTCGAGCAGATGGCCTCGGCGACGCTGTTCGCGTCGTCGCCGTCGAACGAGGCGCGCACCGCCGCCGCGGCCGCCCGGTTCGCCGAGCTCGCCCAGCAACTCGACGACGTCTCGCGCGTCGCCTTCTACGACCTGGTCAAGGCCGACGGCTTCGCGCCCTGGTTCGCCCGGGTCACCCCGATGGAGGAGATCGGCCTGCTGCCCCTCGGCTCGCGCCCGGCCCGTCGTGGCCTGTCGGTGGAGTCGCTGGAGGACCTCCGCGCCATCCCCTGGGTGTTCTCGTGGACGCAGGCGCGCATCAACCTCGCCGGTTGGTACGGGCTCGGCTCCGCGCTCGAGGCCGTCGGCGACGTCGACGTGCTCCGCGCCGCCTACGCCGAGTGGCCGCTCTTCGCCGCGATGATCAAGAACGTCGAGATGTCGCTCGCGAAGACCGACGAGCACATCGCCCGCCGGTACCTCGAGCTCGCCGACCGGGACGACCTCGCCGCGAAGGTGCTCGACGAGATGGTCCGCACCCGCGACTGGGTGCTCCGCGTCTCCGGCGGCAGCGACGTGCTCGAGGACCGGCCCGTCCTGGCCCGCGCCGTGCGCCTCCGCAGCCCGTACGTCGACGCGCTGTCGCACCTGCAGCTCCGTGCGCTGCGCGCCATCCGCACCTCCGGCAGCACGGACCCGACGGACGCCGACCACCGGCTCCTGCTGCTCACCGTCAACGGGATCGCGGCCGGCTTGCAGAACACGGGCTGACGCCCCCGACCGACGGACAGGAGGCCCGGTGCCAGCTGGCACCGGGCCTCCCGTCCGTCCGCGCGCACGTCCCGGGCCGCACCGCCGAGTGGTCACCAAGCGTCGGCTGTACCGCCGCCGGGCGACGGAACGCGACCGCTCGGCGGACGTGAGCGGGGTGTCGTGACCAAGCGCGCTTCGCGCCGTCGGTCGGCCCGAGTGGTCAGGACTCGTCGGGTTGCCCCGGCCGAGTGGTCACGAAGCGTCGGCTGCGCCGTCGCCAGGCGACGGAACGCGACCGCTCGGCGGACGTGAGCGGGGTGTCGTGACCAAGCGCGCTTCGCGCCGTCGGTCGGCCCGAGAGGTCGCGACACGTCGGGTTGCCCCGGCCGAGTGGTCACGAAGGCGACGGAACGCGACCGCTCGGCGGACGTGAGCGGGGGGTCGTGACCGCTCGCGGCGCCGGACGGGAGGCCCGTGGCGGGGCCGCACCGGGCCTCCCGTCCGTCCGTGCCCACGTCGCAGGCCCGCGTTCCGTGCGCCGCAACGGTCGCGTCCGGCACCTCGACCGGACCGTTGCTGCTCACGAAGTGCCCGTCGAATCGATTCGGGGACGCGTAGCGTGTCCGAGGTGACGACGGAGCGCAGCCTGGGACCGACGACGACCGTGCTGCCCCCGATCGTGCCGCTGGCGCTCATCGTCGGGGTCTCGCCGTTCGCGACGGACATGTACATCCCCGCACTCCCGGCCATCGCGCGCGACCTCGGCACCACGCCGGGCGCCGTGCAGCTGTCGCTCACGGCGTTCCTCGTGGCCTTCGCGGTCGGCCAGCTGCTCGTCGGACCGGTGAGTGACGGGATCGGTCGTCGGCCGATGCTCGTCGTCGGGACCGCCCTGTTCGCCCTCGCGTCGGTCGGCTGCGCGCTCGCGCCCGACGTCGTGACGCTGGTGGTGGCCCGCGTCGCGCAGGGACTCGCCGGTGCCGCGGGCGCCGTGGCCGGTCGGGCGATGGTGTCCGACGTGACGAGCGGCACCCGGATGGCGAAGGTGTTCGGCACGCTCGCGGCCATCAACGCGATCGGCCCCGTGGTGGCGCCGCTGGCCGGGGGAGCGGTGCTCACGGTCGGCACGTGGCGGCTCATGTTCGTCGTGCTGGCCGTCCTCGGTGCCGTGTTCTTCGTGGCGGTGGTGCTGCGGTTCCGCGAGACCCTGCCGCCGGAGCGTCGCGGTGGCGTCGGGTTCGCGGCGAACGGGCGGCGCATCCGCGAGCTCCTGGCGATCCCGCGGTTCCGGGCCTACGTGTTGAGCGGGGTGCTGTCGACGGTGGGGTTCTTCGCGTACATCGCGACGAGTTCGTTCGTGTTCCAGTCGGAGTTCGGGTTCTCCGAGGGGCTGTACACGCTCGTCTTCGCCACGAACGCCTCGATGATGATCGTCACGACGCTGCTGTTCGGTCGGCTCGTCGGACGGTTCACCGAAGACGCCCTGCTGACCCTGGGCCTGGTCGTCGGGACGGTCGGGGCCACGGCCGTGCTCGTGTCGGCGCTCCTCGGACTCGGGCCCGTGCCGGTGTGGTGCGCCCTCGCGGTCGTGACGGCCGCGTGGGGGTTCGTCCTGCCGGCGGCGATGACCCGCACCCAGCACGTCGGCGCGGCGCACCCGGGCACCGCGGCTGCCCTGCAGGGCGGGCTGACCTTCGGCATCGGCGGTCTCGGCACCCCGCTCGCCGGCGCGCTCGGCGGCACGGCACTGGCGATGGGCGGGGTGATGGCAGCGCTGATGGCCGCGGCCGTGGTGGTCCAGGTGACGGCGACGCGGCGAAACCGGTCCCACAAGTGACGGTCTGAGCCGGTAGGTTGCTGGTTGCAAGGCGCACCGATCTGAGGAGACCCACCGAGATGGACATCGTCGTACACGAGGCGGAGACCGACACCGCCGTCCTGGAGTGCAGCGGCCGGCTCAACATGGTCTCCGCGCCCACGTTCCGCGAGACCGTCGCCCAGATCGTCGGCAACGGGCGTTCGCGGCTCGTGGTCGAGCTCTCCGGGGTCGAGTTCATGGACTCCTCCGGCCTCGGCGCCCTGGTCGGCAGCCTCAAGACCGCGCGGCAGGCCGGCGGCGACCTCCGCATCGCGGCACCGTCGGAACAGGTCCAGATGGTGCTCAAGCTCTCGAACATCGACAAGATCCTGCGGACGTACCCCGACGGGGACGCCGCGGTGACCGACTGGTGATGACCGCCCCCGTCGCCGAGCACATGCTCGCACTGGCGTGCCCTCCGGACGACGTGTCCGCCGTGCACGACTTCCTCGCGGGCGTGTGGCAGCACGAGCCGTCCGTCGCCGCCGAGGACCGGATGGCCCTCGAGCTCGCCCTGGTCGAACTCACCTCGAACGTCATCGAGCACGGCGCCCGGCCGGACGGCGTCTCGTGCGAGCTCCGGCTCGAGATCGGCGACGAGCGCTTCCAGGCGCTGCTGTCCGACGACGGGGTCGCCGCGACGGTGGATCCCGACGCCGCCGTGCTGCCCGACGACTTCGCCGAGGGTGGTCGCGGGCTCGCCCTCGTCCGGATGGTCGTCGACGACCTGCGGTACGAGCGCGTGGCCGACCGGAACCGCTGGACGGTGCTGCGCTCCCGGCACTGAGCGGGAGCACGGCCGTCACACATCGACTTAGCCGCACCGGTCGTCCGCCCAGCGCACTCCGTGGGCCGTAAACCGCAATGACGGATCGCCGATTGTCGCGTTTCCCGGACACCGTGTCACGATTCGCGCGATGACTGTCGAGCCTGATCCCCGGATCCGGTTCGAGACGTCCGGCGCCGGACTCGACGCGGCCGTGCAACTGTACGAAGAGGCCTACGAGAGCACGGGGTTCTCGGCGTCCCGGACCGATCGTCCGTTCGCGTACCGGTTCCAGGTCGTGGGCGACGGATCGATGACGTTCCGCTCCACCCGGTTCGACGGGCGGATGCAGGGCGAGGTCGAGGTCCCCGACGAGTACGTCGTGATGTGGACCTCGGACGGCGGTGGCCGCGTCGACGTCGGTCGCCAGGAGGTCGACTTCGCACCGGGGACGCCACGGGTGTTCCCGACGCGGCGCCCCTTCGTGTTCGACCTGCAGGACGTCCGCCAGAGCCTCGTGCAGTTCGACCGCACGTACCTGGAGGGCGTCGCCGCCGAGGTGCACGGCACCCGGCCCGGCCCCCTGGTGTTCGACCACACCGCCGCGCCCCGGCCGGAGGACCTCCGCGCCTGGAACGCCCGGGTGCAACGAGCCGCAGCGATGGTGCTCGGCCCGGCACCGCTCACCGCGCTGGCCCTGGCCGAGACCGTGCGCGAGACCGCGCTGGCGTTCCTCGACACGTTCCCACACGAGTCCATCGCCCCCGACGTCGCGCTGCCGCAGGGAGCTACTGGTCGCGTCCGCGAAGCCGTGGAGTTCATGCACGCCTTCGCCCACACGCCCGTGACCACGACCGACGTCGCCCAGCACGTCGGCCTGAGCGTCCGGGGGCTGCAGCAGGCGTTCCAGCGGCAGGTCGGCACAGCGCCGAACGCGTTGCTGCGGGGGATCCGCCTGGACCGCGTGCACGAGGAACTCCGGCGTGCGTCGGCGGGCGAACTGACGGTGGCGAGCGTGGCGTTGCGCTGGGGCTTCGCGCACCTCGGCCGGTTCTCGGCGGCCTACGCGTCGCGCTTCGGGCAGTACCCGCGCGACACGCTGCAGCAGCCCCGGGGCGCTGTCCTGCAGCCCTGACGCACGTCACACTCCGGATCGGCACCTCGTCGGTTCGCTACGCTGCCCGGGTGAGCAGACCGCGACCGTGGGTGATCGTCCCCGGCATCTGGAACTCGGACCCGGACCACTGGCAGTCCATCTGGGAGCGGGAGCGGCAGGACGAGCGCGACCAGCACGACGAGCACGGCCAGCACGACGAGCACGGCCAGCGCGACCAGCACGACGAGCACGGCCAGCACGGCCAGCACGACCACCGCGATCACCACCCCCAGCGCGCCGCCGTCCGCATCGCCCCCACCTCGTGGAGCGAGCCGGACCCCGACGACTGGCGCGACGCGATCTCGACGGCCGTGGCCTCGTGCACGGAGCCCCCGGTCCTCATCGCCCACAGCCTCGGCGTCCTGGCCGTCGCCGACTGGCTCGCCACCACGGCGGACGCTCACGCGCTCGTCGCCGGTGCCTTCCTCGTCGCCCCGCCCGACCCGCTCGGCGACATGTTCCCGGCCGAGGCCTCGGGCTTCGTGGCACCGCGCCCGGTGCCCCCGGCCCAGCAGGTCCCGACGCGCCTCGTCGTGAGCGACGACGACCCGTACTGCAGCGCTGACCGGGGCGTCGTGTTCGCCGACGTCATGGGCGCGGACGTCGTCCGTGTCGGTCCCCTCGGACACGTGAACGTCGCCAGTGGTGTCGGTGCCTGGCCCGCGGGGCGGGAACTGCTGCGGGCGTTCGAGGACGGCCTCCGCCCACCCCGATGACCACCGGGCGCGACACGCCGCTCAACTCCGCTCCGATATGGCAGGCGGTGCAGCGACACTCCGCGGATGTCCCGCATTTCGGCCCGCGCGATATTTATCCTTCGAGCATGGAGACCCAGTCCGGCGCACGCACCCCGCTCGTGGACCCGTTCGGCCGCGAGCTCGAGGAGTGGCTCCGCGACGCACCGGCGACCCGCGCCCCGTACGTGCCGGACCTCGTCGTCCCGCCCGTCACCGGCCCCGTGCAGCGCCCCGGACACGCCGCGATCAGCACCACGACCGCCGACGAAGCGACCGTCGACCCGACGACCGCCCCGGCGCACGTCGCCACGACCGCCCCGGCGGACGAGACGACCCCGCTTGCACCCGCCGCCCCCGCGTTCCGCCGCGACCGCGCCCGCCACGCCGCGCTCTGCGCCCCGTCGTTCCCGGAGCCGCCGGAGCGTCTGGCCCTGCGCATCGAGGACCTCGCGGTCAAGGTCTCGTCGTCCACGGGCCGCAGCAGCATCGAGCGCATCGTCCTGCTCGAGGACGAGGTCCGCCGCCGCGACGAGGACCTCGCTCGCCTCGCCGCGTGGGAGGCCACCGTCGCCGGCTCCGAGGACCCCGAGGTGACGGCCGCCCGCGCCTTCGCCCACACCGTCTTCGCCGACCTGCTGTCCGACGCCGCCGCCGAGGCGGACCGCCGCGACCGCGCCGCAGCCCGCCGCGCAGCGACCGCGCCCGTGGCGCTCGTCACCCGGGCGGCCCCCGTGCCGACCCGCGCAGCACGGAGCGTCCCCGCAGCAGAGCAGGCACCCGCACCGGAAGCCGCACCGGTGGTGGAACTCATCACCCCGGAACGCGACGAACCCGTCCGACCGGTGCTGGGCCTCCCGGCAGTGTCCCCCGTGTCCGCGGCCACGCGACCGACCCCGCTCGTCCTGCCCGCCACCGGGCCGACGGTCATCGACCGCGCGGCCTTCGCCGCCGCGCTCACCGCGCACCAGGGCGTCACCGCCAGCACGCCGGTCGTCCTGCCGGACGCCGTCGCCGCACCCGTGGTCCCGGCCCCCGTCGCGGAGGCCGCGGAAGCCGACACTGCCACGGCGGCAGCGCCGGCCCCGACCGGCTGGTGGTCGCGACTCGTCAACCGGCTGCTCGGCCTGCTCGGTCGTCGCTGACGGCTCGCGGCCACGACGCCGTCGGCTGCACTGCCGTCGGCTGCACTGCCTCCGGCTGCACTGCCATCGGCTGCACTGCCTGGAGGCCCGGATCACCCCACACGGACCGGCTGCCCCGTGCGGGGCGGTCGCCTCGGTACACTGATGGGATGCCGACGCTCCGCGAACTCCAGGCCGTGATCGAGGACCTGTGGCCCGCCGCCGGTGCCGAGTCGTGGGACTCCGTCGGGCTCGTCGCGGGTGATCCCGCCGCCACCGTCGAGCACGTGCACCTCGCCGTCGACGCTGTCCCGGCCACCGCCCGTGAAGCCGTCGAACTCGGTGCCGGGCTCCTGCTCACGCACCACCCGCTGCTGCTGCGCGGGGTGACGACGATCGCCGAGTCGACCTACAAGGGCAGCGTCCTCGCGACCCTGGTGCGTGGCGGCAGCGCCCTGCTCGCGGCGCACACCAACGCCGACGTCGTGACGACCGGCACCTCGGCCGTCCTCGCCGACCGACTCGGGCTCACCGAGCAGCGACCGCTCGACGCCGGAGCCGACCCCGACACGGGCATCGGCAGAGTCGGGGTGCTGCCAGAGGGGACGACCCTCGGCGCCCTCGCCCGGAAGCTCGTCGACCTGCTGCCGCCCACGGCCACCGGGGTCCGCGTCTCCGGCGACTTCGACCAACCCGTCCGCACCGTGGCGCTGTGCGCGGGTGCGGGCGACTCGCTGCTCGGCCACCCCGCCGTGCTCGACGCCGACGTCTACATCACGAGCGACCTGCGGCACCACCCGGCCTCGGAGTTCCGCGAGCAGGCGCTGCTCGGCGGCGGGCCGGCGCTCATCGACACCTCGCACTGGGCCACCGAGTGGCTCTGGCTCGACGTCGCCGCAGAGCAGCTGCGCACCCGGGCCGGGGTCCGCGTCACCGTGAGCGACCTCCGCACCGACCCGTGGGACTTCGCCGTCCTGCCGGCCGCCGAACCGACCACCCCCACAGAAGGAGCCTGACCATGAAGGCAGCACCCGAGGACCAGGTCATCCTCCTCGACGTCCAGCGTCTCGACAACGACGTCACCCGCATCGCGCACCGCATCACGTCGTTGCAGAAGGGCGACCAGCTGACCGAGCTGAGCAAGCAGGCCGCGGCGCTCCGCAGTGAACTCGTCGCCGCCACCGGCGAGGTCGAGGACGCCGAGCGCGACCTCGCCCGCCTGGAGTCCGACACCGCAGTTGCGCAGGCCCGTGTCGAACGCGACACCACGATGCTGCAGAACGTCGCGAACGCGAAGGACGCCGCCGGACTGCAGAGTGAGCTCGACTCGCTGCAGCGGCGCATCGGCGGCCTCGAGACCGCCGAGCTCGAGATCATGGAGAACCTCGACGGGCTCCGCGCCCGGGTCGGCGACATCGAGGCGAAGCTCGCCGACGTCGAGGCCGCCCGCGGTGGTCTGGTCGCCGAGCGCGACGCGGAGATCGCCCGGCTCACGGCCGACCGCGAGTCCGCCGAGCAGGCGCGCGCCGACGTCGCCGCCAAGGTGCCGGCCGAGCTGCTCGCCCTGTACGACCGGCAGCGTGCGCGCTACGGCTTCGGCGCCTCGCTGCTGCAGGGTGGCGTGTCGACGGCCTCGGGCGTGGCGCTCAACAACTCCGATCTGCAGACCATCCGCCGGGCTGCGCCCGACGACGTGGTGCTGTGCCCCGACAGCGACGCGATCCTGGTGCGGACGGCCGAGTCCGGGCTGTAGTCGCGAGCGACGTCCGCCTCCTGTCCGTCGTGGGCTGGTCGCAACGCGTCTCGTGCGTGCCGCCGGGAGGTCACGAACTGTCGGTTGCGGCCGCGCCGGCCGACCGTTGGTGACCACTGGGCGGACGTGAGCGGGGGGTCGTGACCGAGCGCGCCGCCTGAGGGGAGGCCCGTGGCGGCGCTGCACTGCGCCTCCTGTCCGTCGTGGGCTGGTCGCAACGTGTCGCGTGCGTGTCGCCGGGAGGTCACGAACTGTCGGCTGCGGTCCTGCCGACCGACCGTTGGTGACCGCTCGGCGGACCTGAGCGGGGAGTCGTGACCGCGCGCGTCGCCTGACGGGAGGCCCGTGGCGGCGCTGGACCGCGGCTCCTGTCCGTCGTGGGCTGGTCGCAACGCGTCGCGTGCGTGCCGCCGGGAGGTCACGAACCGTCGGCTGCGGCCGTGCCAACCGACAGTTGGTGACCGCTCGGCGGAGCTGAGCGGGGAGTCGTGACCGCACGCGCCGCCTGACGGGAGGCCCGTGGCGGCGCTGGACCGCGGCTCCTGTCCGTCGTGGGCTGGTCGCAACGCGTCGCGTGCGTGCCGCCGGGAGGTCACGAACTGTCGGCTGCGGTCCTGCCGGCCGACCGTTGGTGACCACTCGGCGGAGCTGAGCGGGGAGTCGTGACCGCGCGCGCCGCCTGACGGGAGGCCCGTGGCGGCGCTGCACCGCGGCTCCTGTCCGTCGTGGGCTGGTCGCAACGCGTCGCGTGCGTGCCGCCGGGAGGTCACGAACCGTCGGCTGCGGTCCTGCCGGCCGACCATTGGTGACCACTGGGCGGACCTGAGCGGGGGTCGTGACCGCGCGCGCCGCCTGAGGGGAGGCCCGTGGCGGCGCTGCACTGCGGCTCCTGTCCGTCGTGGGCTGGTCGCAACGCGTCGCGTGCGTGCCGCCGGGAGGTCACGAACTGTCGGTTGCGGTCCTGCCGGCCGACCGTTGGTGACCACTCGGCGGACCTGAGCGGGGAGTCGTGACCGCGCGCGCCGCCTAACGCGGCACGGAGAAGGGGCGAATGGGCCGGCCGTACGCCGGGTTCTGTCCCGCCGCTTGCACGGCGGTGACGGCCATCTCTCTCGGACCGACGTTGCCGTCGGCCTCCAGCGGTCTACCCGAGGACTCGGCGAGCAGCCTCAACGTCCTCTGTCTGACCTTGCTCCGGGCGAGGTTTACCGAGCGGATCCGGTCACCCGGACCCCTGGTGGTCTCTTACACCACCGTTTCACCCTTACCGACGTCTCCGCCGGCGGTCTGCTTTCTGTGGCACTGTCTCGCGGATTGCTCCGGGTGGGTGTTACCCACCGCCCTGCTCTGTGGAGCCCGGACGTTCCTCGGCGCTCCCGGGGGAGCGACGCGACCGTCTCACCGACCCATTCGCTGGGGCGAGTCTACCCGGCTCCGCGGTGCCCGATGCGAGGAGAGCCCCACGCACACACGTACCTGATGAGAACGGGCGTACCTGGTCGGAAGTTCCGACCAGGTACGCCCGATTCGACCAGGTACGCCCGCGACCAGGCACGCCCGCGACCCGATTAGACGCTGCGCGCCGCCAGGGTCGCGGCGCCGATGATGCCGGCGTTGTTGCGGAGCGTCGCGGGGATGATGTCGGCCTGCAGGTCGAGCAGCGGGAGGAACTCCTCGTACTGCTTCGAGACCCCGCCGCCGACGACGAAGAGCTCGGGGGAGAGCAGGGCCTCGAGCGTCGAGTAGTACTTCTGCAGACGCTTCGCCCAGTGCTTCCACGACAGGTCGTCGCGTTCCTTGGCGGCGAACGAGGCGCGCGACTCGGCGTCGTGCCCCTCGATCTCCAGGTGCCCGAGCTCCGAGTTGACGATGAGCACGCCGTCGTTGATGAGCGCGGTGCCGATGCCGGTGCCGAGCGTCGTCACGATGACCAGGCCGTCCTTGCCCTTGGCCGCGCCGAACTGCTGCTCGGCGAACCCGGCGGCGTCGGCGTCGTTGACGAAGTGGATGGAGCGGCCGAGTTCCTTCTCGAACAGTGCCTCGGCCTCGAAGCCGATCCACTTCTTCGACACGTTCGCGGCGGACATCGTCTTGCCGTCCCGCACGATCGCCGGGAAGCAGACGCCGACGGGGACGTCGTCACCGGGGGCGAGTTCGCCGATGATCTCCTTGACCACCGCCGTGATGTCCTGGGGCTTCCCGCCCTCGGGCGTGGCCTTCTTGATGCGGTCGGTGGTGAGGGCGCCGGACGCGACGTCGACGATCGCGCCCTTGATGCCCGTACCACCGATGTCGACGCCGACTGCGAGGGAGGTCATGAGGTTGTCGTGCCTTTCGGTTGCCTGCCGGAGGTGTCCGGTCAGGAGACGGTGAGGAGCTCCGCGCCGCGTTCGGTGACGACGAGGGTGTGCTCGAACTGCGCGGTCCACGACTTGTCACGGGTCGAGACCGTCCAGTCGTCGGACCAGATGTCGGCCTCGATGCCGCCGAGCGTGAGCATGGGTTCGATGGTGAACACCATGCCGGGTTCGATCACCGTGTCGTACTGCGGTGCGTCGTAGTGGGGGATGATCAGGCCGGAGTGGAACGCCCGACCGACGCCGTGTCCGGTGTAGTCGCGGACGACGCCGTAGCCGAAGCGCTTCGCGTACGCCTCGATGGCGCGACCGATGACGTTGACCTGCCGGCCCGGGGCGACGGCCCTGATGCCGCGACGCAGTGCTTCCTCGGTGCGGGTGACCAGGTCCGACACCTCGGGTGCTGCTTGCCCGACGACGAACGTGCGGTTCGTGTCGCCGTGCATGCCGTCCTTGTAGGCGGTGATGTCGATGTTGACGAGGTCGCCCTCCTGCAGGACGGTGTCGTCGGGGATGCCGTGGCAGATGACCTCGTTGAGGCTCGAGCAGAGCGACTTCGGGTAGCCGCGGTACCCGAGCGTGGAGGGGTAGGCGCCGTGTGCGACGACGAACTCGTGCCCGATCCGGTCCAGCTCGTCGGTGGTCACACCGGGGCGGATGGCTTCGCCGACGGCGTCGATGGCCTGCGACGCGATGCGTCCCGCGACGCGGATGCGCTCGACCTCGTCCGGCGTGTAGGTGTCACCGAGACCGTGCTCGTAGGGCTCGACCTTCCCGACGTACTCCGGACGCTCGATGTCCTTCGGGACGGCGCGGTGCGGGGAGATGCGGCCGGCGGTCAGGTGTCCGTGTTCGTCCCGGGGCATGCGGACCACTCTAGCCGCGGCGCGACGCGCCGAACGCAACCGCCCCACGGTGCGGTCCGACGCCGGTGGGCGTGACTGCCTGGAGGCCCGGTGCCGGTCCGACGGACCGGCACCGGGCCTCCAGACGGTTGCGTGGGTACGGTGGGCGGCATGAGCGAAGACCGCATCGAGTCCCAGTGGTGGTTCAACGACAAGACCGGCCAGGTCGAGCAGGGCCCGCAGTCGCCGCAGCGCGACCGGATCGGCCCGTTCGCGACGCGAGAAGAGGCGCAGCACGCGCTCGACCGCATCGCCGCGAACAACGAGAAGTGGGACGCCGAGGACCGCTGAGCACCGCGGGCGGCGCCCCGGTGACGGCGCGTCGCACGGCCCCGCGCACACCGCCGGACCACTAGCCTGGGACGAGGCCCGCCAGCGGCCACCCGATACACGGAAAGGTCGTGCATGGACAAGCAGACGGACTTCGTGCTCCGCACCATCGAGGAGCGCGGCATCAAGTTCATCCGACTCTGGTTCACGGACGTCATCGGGACGCTGAAGTCGGTGGCGATCGCCCCGGCCGAGGTCGAGGGTGCATTCGCCGAGGGCATCGGGTTCGACGGCTCCGCGATCGAGGGCCTCACCCGTTCGTACGAGGCCGACGTCCTGGCGCACCCGGACCCCTCGACCTTCCAGATCCTGCCGTGGCGCGGCGAGATCGACCCCACCGCGCGGATGTTCTGCGACATCACGACGCCGGACGGGCAGCCCGCCGTGGCCGACCCCCGCAACGTGCTGAAGCGCACCCTGGCGCGGGCGAGCGACCGCGGGTTCACGTTCTACACGCACCCCGAGATCGAGTTCTACCTGCTGAAGAGCCGCGAGTGGAAGGACGGCGGCCCGCAGCCCGTCGACCAGGCCGGCTACTTCGACAACGTCCCCGGCGGCAGCGCGCACGACTTCCGTCGCCGGTCGGTCCGGATGCTCGAGGACCTCGGCATCTCGGTCGAGTTCTCGCACCACGAGGCCGGCCCCGGGCAGAACGAGATCGACCTCCGCTACGCCGACGCACTGACGATGGCGGACAACATCATGACCTTCCGCACCGTGGTGAAGGAAGTCGCGATCGAGCAGGGCGTCTACGCGACGTTCATGCCGAAGCCGATCTCCGGCCAGCCCGGTTCCGGCATGCACACCCACGTGTCCCTGTTCGAGGGCGACCAGAACGCCTTCTACGAGGCCGGTGGCCAGTACCAGCTGTCGCAGACGGCCAAGCACTTCATCGCCGGCGTGCTCAAGCACGCGCCGGAGATCACCGCGGTGACGAACCAGTTCGTCAACTCGTACAAGCGGCTCTGGGGCGGCGACGAGGCCCCGTCCTTCGTAACCTGGGGCCACAACAACCGCTCGGCCCTGGTGCGGGTGCCGCTCTACAAGCCGAACAAGGGCCAGTCCTCGCGAATCGAGTACCGCGGCATCGACTCGGCGGCGAACCCGTACCTGGCGTACTCGCTGCTGCTCGCCGCCGGCCTCAAGGGCATCGAGGAAGAGTACGAGCTCCCCGCCGAGGCCGAGGACAACGTCTGGAGCCTCAGCGACTCGGAGCGCCGGGCCCTGGGCTACAGCCAGTTGCCCGCGAGCCTCGACCACGCCCTGAGCCTCATGGAGGACTCCGAGCTGGTGGCCGAGACCCTCGGCGAGCAGGTGTTCAACTTCGTGCTGCTCAACAAGCGGCAGGAGTGGAAGCGCTACCGCGACCAGGTCACCCCGTTCGAGCTCGACACCAACCTCGGCGCGCTCTAGAGCCGAGCGCCCTGACCACTCGGGAGCACGTTCCACATGACCGGTCGGACGACGACGTCACGTTCGGAGCTGGCCCGACTGGGGTTCGCGGAGCTGTCGGAGAGCCTCGAGCGGGCTGCCGACCTGGAGGCCCGGTTCGGCCCCGACGTGCCGCTGCCGGTCGCCGGGTCTGCCGCGCTCTGGGGCGGCACCGCTGATCCGGACGGCGCCCTGCGGATGCTCGAGCGGCTGCTCGAGCGCGCGCCGGACGAGCTCCGCCCCGTCCTGACGGACGACGCGGCGACCGAGCGCCTGGTCCGCCTGCTCGGCGCCTCGATCGGTCTCGGGGAGTTCCTGCACCGACGTCCGGCGGAGCTCGCCCTGCTGCTCGAACCGGTCGGCGAACCGTGGTCGCAGGAGCGGTACACGGCGTCGCTGACCGAGGCCGTCGACGGCGCCACGGGTGAGGACGCCCGGATGCGCCTGCGCGTGCGCTACCGCCGGCACCTGGCCCAGATCGCCCTGTTCGACGTGCTGCACCCCGTGCCCACGGACGCGTTCCCGGCCGTGGCCGCCGGACTCGCCGACCTGGCGGGAGCCACCCTCGACGCCGCGGTCGACATCGCCCGGCGCGAGGTGCCGTTCCCCGCGGCCGACGTCGCGGCGACCCCGCTCGCCGTGATCGCGATGGGCAAGGCCGGTGCCCGCGAGCTCAACTACGTCAGCGACGTCGACGTCATCTTCGTCACCGAGCCCACCGACGACGTCCCCACCGACCGGGCAGTGCTCGTCTCCACCCGCATCGCGATCGCCGCCATGCACGCGATCACCGACCTCGCCGCCGAGCCCGCCCTGTGGGAGGTCGACGCGAACCTCCGGCCCGAGGGCAAGGACGGCGCACTCGTCCGCACCCTCGACTCGCACGTGGCGTACTACGAGCGCTGGGCGAAGGGGTGGGAGTTCCAGGCGCTGCTCAAGGCCCGACCGATCGCCGGATCCGCCGACCTCGGTGCCCGGTACGCCGAGGCCGTCGCGTCGTTCGTGTGGAACTCCTCCACCCGGCCGGGGTTCGTCGAGTCGGTGCAGCGAATGCGCGAGCGGGTGACCGAGCACATCCCTGACGCCGACGTCGACCGGCAGCTCAAGCTCGGCCCCGGCGGCCTGCGGGACGTCGAGTTCACCGTGCAGCTCCTGCAGCTCGTGCACGGCCGCGACGACCCCTCGGTGCGGGTGCGGTCGACGCTCGAAGCGATGGACGCCCTGACCGACGCCGGGTACGTCGGCCGTGCCGAGGCCGCTCGGTTCGGGCCGGACTACGCCCTGCTCCGGGTGCTCGAGCACCGCATCCAGCTCCGGCGCCTGCAGCGGACGCACCTGATGCCCGCCGACGAAGAGGAACTGCGGGTGCTCGCCCGGTCGAGCGGTGTCGCCGCGTCGGCCCCGGCGCTCGAGGCCCGCTGGCGTGCCGTGAAGCTCGAGGTCCGCGGGCTGCACGAGCGCCTGTTCTACCGGCCGCTGCTGTCCGCCGTGGCCTCGACCGAGGACGAGATCGTCCTGACCAACGACCAGGTCGTCGACCGGCTCGCCGGCGTCGGGTTCGTCGACCCCGCCGGAGCCGTCGGACACATCCGCGCCCTGACGCAGGGCACGAGCCGGCGTGCGGCGATCCAGCGGAACCTGCTCCCCGTGCTCCTGCGCTGGATGGCCGAGGGGCCGGCACCGGACCGTGCGCTGCTGGCCTTCCGGCGGCTGAGCGACGGCCTGGGGGAGTCGAGCTGGTTCCTCCGCATGCTGCGCGACTCGTCCGGTGCCGCGCACTCGCTCACCACGGTGCTGTCCGAGTCGGCGTTCCTGTCCGGGCTGCTCGAGCGGTTCCCCGAGGCGGTCGCCTGGCTCGACGAACCCGAGGCCCTGCTGCGTCCGCGGCCCATCGACGCCCTGCTCGCCGAGATGACCGCGACCACCGCGCGGCACGGCAACGACGTCGACGGCTCCGCGGCCCTGCTCCGGTCGGCCCGACGTCGGGAGACCCTGCGGCTCGGCATGGCCGCGGTGCTCGGCTCGCTCGACGTCGACGGCCTCGGCCCGGCCCTGAGCGACGTCACCGAGGCCACCCTTGCCGGAGCCCTCGCGCTCGCCCGCCGTGACGCCCCCGAGGGCTTCGAGTTCGGGATCATCGCGATGGGCCGGTACGGCGGGCGGGAGCTCGGCTTCGGCTCGGACGCCGACGTGCTGTACGTCTACCGCGCACCCGACCTGGCTCCGGAGGTCGCGTCCCGCACCGCCCAGACCATCGTGCGCGAGCTCAACCGGCTCACCGAGGACACGATCCACCCGCTCGACCTCGACATCGACCTGCGCCCCGAGGGCAAGAACGGTCCCGTCGTGCGGACACTCGAGTCCTACGGCGCCTACTACGCCCGCTGGTCCCTCACGTGGGAGGCGCAGGCGCTCCTCCGCGCGCGCGGGGCCGTCGGCGACGCACAGCTCCTGCGCGACTTCGAGCACCTCGCCGACCGCACCCGGTACCCCGAGCGGATCGACGACCACCAGGTGCGTGAAGTCCGCCGCATCAAGGCCCGCGTGGAGTCGGAACGGCTGCCCCGCGGCGCCGACCCCGCCCGGCACCTCAAGCTCGGCCGGGGATCGCTCAGCGACGTCGAGTGGTTCGTGCAGCTCCTGCAGCTGCAGCACGCGCTCGAGATCCCGTCGCTCCGCACCACGTCGACGCTCGAGGCGCTCGACGCCGCGGTCGACGCCGGACTCGTCGGCGCCGAGGACGGCGAGCGGCTCGGGGCCGCCTGGCGCTTCGCATCGCGCACCCGGAGTGCCCTCGTGCTGTGGTCGGGGAAGACCACCGACGTCCTGCCCGTCGACCGCGTCCAGCTCGAGGGTGTCGCCCGCCTGATGGAGTACCCGCCGGGCTCCGCGAGCCGCCTCGAGGACGACTACCTCGGCGTCACGCGGCGCGCCCGACAGGTGTTCGAGCGCGAGTTCTACGGCGCCTGACCCGCCCGCGATGGGACGCTGCGTCGCCCGCGACGGGACGCTGCGTCGCCTGCGACACGCCCGGACGTCTCCGGACGGGCCTGACCTGAGCAGCCGTCGAAGGTTAATTCCCCGTGTCGCGCGACGTCCCCCGGCGGCGCCCCGTTCGTACCCCTGTTCGAAACGGAGCCCGGCTCGTTACCGCGCCGTGACCGAACTCTCACCGAACCGCCAGGGGACCATTTCCGGTGCCCCCCGACACGCCACGTGACCGCCTGCTGACCTGGGCTTTCCCCCTGACCCGACCCGAGCCTCCAGGCCGCACCTGTCGCCCATCGGGGCGACCCCTCGCCGCCGTGTGGTCCGCAGGAGTGCTGTCAGCACGACGGGGGACCGCTCCGACCGGCCGAGAGGGGGACCAGTGTGTACCCCGTAACGCGCCCGTAACGCCCCCGGACGGGGGCCGCGTTGCGCGCGCGTTCAGGTTCTGCATCAATGGCATCACCCGAACCGGCCCTGATTCCCCGATGAAGCGGAATCTCCACCTCGAACGTTGAAGCAGGGATCAGTGTTCACCTTCATTCTGCAGATCAGGCAGATGGTCGAAGGGCACCCCGAGTTCTACCTGTTCGCCGTGTACTCCGCGGTGATCTGGTTGCTCTGGTTGCTCAAGGTCGTCATCTCCGCCCGCTACCGCCCCTTCACCGGCACCTTCGTCGGTACCACCAGCGTCGTCGTCCCCGTCGTGGACGAACCGCTCGACCTGTTCCGCGACGTCATCGGCCGCATGGTCGAGCAGCGGCCCGGCGAGATCATCGTCGTCATCAACGGTGCTCGCAACGAGGCGCTCGAAGAGGTCTGCGACGAGTTCGCCCCGCTCGTCCGCTGGACCCACACGCCCATCCCGGGCAAGCGCAACGCCGTCAAGGTCGGCACCGAGATGTCCAACGGCGACATCACCGTGCTGGTCGACTCCGACACCGTCTGGACCCCCGGCGCGCTCGAGGAACTCCTCCGGCCGTTCGCCGACGAGTCCGTCGGTGGCGTCACGACCCGGCAGCGCATCCTCGAGCCGGAGCGCAGCTGGATCACCCGCTGGGCCGACTGGCTCGAGAACTCGCGGGCGCTCTACTCGATGCCGGCACAGAGTGTCCTCGGGCAGATCGGCTGCCTGCCCGGGCGCACCATCGCGTTCCGCCGGAGCATCCTCATGCGGGTGATGGACCGGTTCATGCACGAGAAGTTCATGGGTGTGTTCCTCGAGGTCTCCGACGACCGGACGCTGACGAACCTCACGCTCAAGGAGGGGTACCGGACCGTCTACCAGTACACGTCGCTGGTCTACACGGATGCCCCGCTGCAGGTGAAGAAGCTGTTCAAGCAGCAGCTCCGCTGGGCCCGCGGCTCGCAGTACAACACGCTGCGGATGCTGCCGTGGATGCTCGGCCACGCCCCGATCCTGGCGGCGTTCTTCATCACCGACATCATCCTGCCGTTCATGCTCTTCGGCGTGATCGCCGGCTGGATCTACCGCGCCTTCACCGGTCAGGGCGAGAACCTGTACCAGGGCATCCTGTCGCAGTACGGCTTCTCGACCGGCTTCGTCTACGTCGCGGCGCTCATGGTGATCTCGAGCGTGCTGAGCATGGCGATCCGCCAGATGCGGCACCTGTCGGAGAAGCCGAGCGACTTCTTCCGCCTGCCGATGTTCATCATCGTGTCGACGTTCTTCCTGATGCCGATCCGGCTCATCGGCTTCTTCCGCCTGGCGCACGCGTCCGGCTGGGGGACCCGAGCCGGCGCCTACGCCGGCGGTCCGATGCAGGAGGACCCGGCGGACGCCGTCCAGCCGCTGTCCTCCACGGCCCAGATCCCGGTCAGCCCGATCGACGCCGAACGTGCCCGGATGACCGGTGCGGACGCAGGATCGGCGGGTGCGGCGGGCTCGGGTTCGGGCTCGTCCGCTCCGCTCGACACCGTCGACCAGGTGGCCGTCGACCGCGCGTTCGACGAGCTCTTCGGCGCCGACGCGGCGACCAACTCCACCACCACCGTCCTCGCCACCCGCCGCGAGGCCGCAGCCGCGGTCGCGCAGCAGGAGGCCCAGCGAGCAGCCGCGCCGGCCCCCGCCCGAGCCCGCCGGTACAACCCGTACGCAGCGATCCCGTACGTGATCGGCATCGCGATCTTCGCCCTGGAGGCGTTCCTCATTGTCTGACATCATCCGTTCCTCGAGTGCTTGGTGGGCCCAGTCCAGCAAGCACGCCCGCCGGACGGCCATCGGCACGACGGCCATCGTGCTGGCGCTCGGCCTCATCACCTGGTCGGTGTGGATCTCGCCCACCGGCCCCGTCTCGACCGCCGTGCACCAGGCGCTCGGCGTCGAGGCGCCGAAGGCCAAGAAGGTGTCCGCCGCCGAGCTGCAGACGCAGCTCGACGCCGCCCAGGAGCGCATCTGGTCGCTCGAGGGCAAGCTCGACTCCCGCACGGCCCAGGCCGGGTCGCGCGGCGACCAGATCTCGGAACTCAAGGCGCAGATCGCGTCCCTGCAGTCCCAGCTCGGTGCCGCGAAGAGCTCGGGAGGCTCGTCCAACGTCAACGCCGCCGGCTCCGGCAGCGGTGGCTCGGGTTCCGGCGGGGCCGGTGCCGGTTCCGCCGGCGGGTCCGGTTCAGGTTCGTCGGACAACGGGTCGGGCAGCGGTTCGGGTTCGGGCAACGGCGGTGGGTCGAAGCCGAACCCCGGCCCCTCGACCGACCCGGGTGCCACCCCGGTCGTCACGCCGACGAAGGCCGAGATCCTCGGCCAGCAGTCGCGCTGGTACGGCCTGTACACCGCGCAGTCCCCGTTCAACTGGGCCGAGTACGACGAGGTCTCCCGTCAGGTCGGCACCGCGTCGAACATGACCGGCTTCTTCCAGGGCTTCGACCAGGAGTTCAACGCCAGCGCGGTGCAGCGCTCCTGGGCCAACGGCCGCGTCCCCCTCATGACGTGGGAGACCGTGCCGGCGCAGACCGGCAACGACCAGAAGTACGTCCCCGGGTACACCAACGACGACATCTCCGGTGGGTCGTTCGACGCCTACCTGACGAAGTACGCCAAGGCGCTTGCGGCCAACGGGCAGCCGATGGTCATCCGTCTCGACCACGAGATGAACGGCTCCTGGTACAACTGGTCCGAGGGTGACGCCCAGAAGAACCCCGTCGGCTCCTACAAGAAGATGTGGAAGCACGTGCACGACGTCTTCCAGGCGAACGGCGCGAACAAGTACGTCATCTGGGACTGGTCCCCGAGCCGCATCGACAAGCTCGGCAACACGAAGTACCAGACGCTCGAGTACATGCAGCAGTACTACCCGGGTGCGGAGTACGTGGACTGGGTCGGCATGAGCGGCTACTACCGTGACGCCACCGAGCAGCCGACGTTCGCCACGACCTTCGGAGCGACGCTCGCGCAGCTCCGGCAGATCGCGCCGGGCAAGGGCATCATGCTCAACGAGATCGGTGCGACCGAGACCGGCACGAGTGTCGCGAACCCGCAGAAGACGCAGTGGATCAACTCGCTCTTCGATGCGCTGGCGGACCCCGCCAACAAGGACATCGTCGGCTTCGCGTACTTCAGCGAGACCGCGACCACCATCATCGACGGCAAGCGCACCACGAACGACTGGCGTCTCAACTCCCGCGCCGATTCCCTCAAGGCCTTCGCCGAGGGCATCAAGCGCAACGACATCGACTACGACCTGCAGGAGGTCACGCAATGAGCGAGTCCAAGAAGTCGACCGCATCGGCCGACACCCGTCCCGCACCCGTCATCAGCGTCATCGGCACCGGCTACCTCGGCGCCACCCACGCGGCCGCCATGGCCGAGATGGGCTTCGAGACCATCGGTGTCGACATCGACCCGTCGAAGCTCGCGGCGCTGTCCGCCGGTGAGGTCCCGTTCTTCGAGCCCGGGCTGCCCGAGCTCATCACGAAGCACGTCGCCAGCGGCAAGCTCCGCTTCACCTCCGACATCGCCTCGGCCGTGGCCGCTGCGGACGTCCACTTCGTCTGCGTCGGCACCCCGCAGAAGGCCGGATCGCACGCCGCGAACCTCGCCTACGTGGAGAGCGCCACCCGTGGTGTCGCCGAGAACCTCACCCACCCGGGCCTCATCGTCGGCAAGTCGACGGTCCCGGTGGGCACGGCATCGCGACTCCGCGGCATCGTCCGCGAGTTCACCCCCGCCGGCATCGACGCGGAGCTCATCTGGAACCCCGAGTTCCTGCGTGAGGGCAAGGCCGTCGAGGACACGCTGCACCCGGACCGTCTGGTCTGGGGCGGAGCCTCCGAGGCCGCCGACGCCGTGATCCGCGAGGTCTACGCCGCACCGATCAGCGAGGGCACGCCGGTCATCACCACCGACCTCGCGACCGCGGAGCTCGTCAAGGTGAGCGCCAACGCGTTCCTCGCCACGAAGATCTCGTTCATCAACGCGATCTCCGAGATGTGCGCGATCACCGGTGCCGACGTCTCCACGCTCGCCGACGCCCTCGGCCACGACGCCCGCATCGGCCGGAAGTTCCTGAACGCCGGACTCGGCTTCGGCGGAGGCTGCCTGCCGAAGGACATCCGGGCGCTCATGTACCGCGCGAACGAGATCGGCGCGGGCCAGGTCGTCGGCCTCATGCAGCAGGTCGACGAGATCAACATGGGGCAGCGCCAGCGGGTCATCGACATGGCGATCGACTCGGCCGGGGGATCGGTGCTCAACCGCCGCGTGGCCGTCATCGGTGCCGCGTTCAAGCCGCTGACCGACGACGTCCGGGACTCCCCGGCGCTCAACGTCGCCGCTGCGCTGCACCTCCGCGGCGCACAGGTGACGCTCTGGGACCCCGAGGCGATGGAGCCCGCGAAGCGCTCGTTCCCGACGCTGAGCTACGCCGCCTCGATGACGGACGCGATCGAGGGCGCCGACGTCGTCCTCGTGCTCACCGAGTGGGACGACATCATCACCGCCGACCCGGTCGCCCTCGGTGACCTCGTCGGGCGCCGCGTCGTCATCGACGCGCGCAACTGCCTCCCGGTCTCCGACTGGGTGAAAGCGGGGTGGACCGTCCGTTCCCTGGGACGTCCCACGCCGGTCACGGGTGCACCCGTGAGCGTCGCAGCGGGGACGAACGACGCGTTGGCCACGAGCCGCTAGTCACCGTTCGCGAGACGGGGTCCGTGCCGGGCGGCGCGGGCCCCGTTCCCGTGTGCCCGGGGCCGTACGGAGTCGAACCGGGCGTGCCTGGTCGAATCGGGCGTACCTGGTCGAACCGGGCGTACCTGGTGGAAAGTTCTGACCAGGTACGCCCGATTCCGCTTTCCAGTCCAGCTGCGATGGGAAGGAACGTGCGTCGCGACCGCCTGGAGCCCCGGCACCCGCCCGGCGGACAGGCACCGGGCCTCCAGGCTGTCGCGTCCGCACCCCGCGCTGACGGTGGCCGCGTCCTCTCGCGCTGGGCGACATCTCACGGGCGGCGCAGCCCGTGAGGTGTCGCCCAGCCCGAAACGTTGCCGGTACGACGAAGGGCCCCGCACCTGACGGTGCGGGGCCCTTCGTGTGGTGTCAGCGGAACTCAGACGCCGAAGTACAGCTCGTACTCGAACGGGTGCGGGCGCTGGGCCAGCGGGAGGATCTCGTTCTCGCGCTTGTAGTCGATCCAGGTCTGGATGAGGTCCTCGGTGAAGACGTTGCCCTTCGTGAGGAACTCGTGGTCCGCCTCGAGCGCGTCGAGCGCCTCGTCGAGGGAGCCGGGGACCTGGGGGATGCCCTTCGCCTCCTCCGGCGGGAGCTCGTAGAGGTCCTTGTCGACCGGCTCGTGCGGCTCGATGCGGTTCTGGATGCCGTCGAGGCCCGCCATCAGCTGCGCGGCGAAGGCCAGGTACGGGTTGCCGGAGGCGTCGGGCGCGCGGAACTCGATGCGCTTGGCCTTCGGGTTGGTGCCCGTGATCGGGATGCGGATCGCCGCCGAGCGGTTGCCGGCCGAGTAGACCAGGTTGACCGGGGCCTCGAAGCCCTTGACCAGACGGTGGTACGAGTTGATCGACGGGTTGGTGAAGGCGAGCAGCGCCGAGGCGTGCTTCAGGATGCCGCCGATGTACCAGCGGGCGAGGTCCGACAGCCCGCCGTAGCCGTTCTCGTCGTAGAAGAGCGGCTTGCCGTCCGACCAGAGCGACTGGTGGGTGTGCATGCCCGAGCCGTTGTCGCCGAAGAGCGGCTTCGGCATGAACGTGGCGACCTTGCCCCACTGGTCAGCGGTGTTCTTGACGATGTACTTGAACTTCAGGATGTCGTCCGCGGCGTGGACCATCGTGTCGAACTTGTAGTTGATCTCCTGCTGGCCGCCCGTGCCCACCTCGTGGTGCGAACGCTCGAGCTCGAAGCCGGCGTCGATCAGCTTGAGGGTGATGTCGTCGCGCAGGTCAGCGGTCTTGTCGACCGGCGACACGGGGAAGTAGCCGCCCTTGTACGGGGTCTTGTTGGCGAGGTTGCCGCCCTCTTCGTCGCGACCGGTGTTCCAGGCGCCCTCTTCGGAGTCGACCGCGTAGAAGGACTCGTTCTGCGTGACCGAGTAGCGGACGTCGTCGAAGATGTAGAACTCGGCCTCGGGGGCGAAGAACGCGGTGTCCGCGATGCCCGTCGACGCGAGGTACTTCTCGGCCTTCTTCGCCACCTGGCGCGGGTCACGGCCGTAGATCTCGCCGTTCCGCGGGTTGTAGATGTCGAAGATCATGATGAGCGTGCGCTCGGCGCGGAACTGGTCGACGTACGCCGTGGTGACATCGGGGATCAGCTGCATGTCGGACTCGTGGATCGACGCGAACCCACGGATCGAGGAGCCGTCGAACAGCTGGCCGACCGAGAAGAAGTCCTCGTCGACGGTGGATGCCGGGATGTTGAAGTGCTGCTGCACACCGGGCAGGTCCGTGAAGCGGATGTCGAGGAACTTGACGTCGGTGTCCTTGATGAAGGCCAGGACCTCGGAGGAATCGCTGAACATGGGGCCGATCTCCAATGGGTTGGGTGATGTCGGAGGCACCGGTCAAGGCACCTCCGACGAGGCTATTGACACGGGGTTTCCCGGACATGACTGGTTTGTTTCGGGCGTGTTACGCCCGGGCCGTCGCCTACGCTGGGGACCATGGCCCGCAGCACTCCCAGTCCGTCCGCGCCCTCCGAGCACCCGGACGGGTGGCCGGGCAAGGACCTCGGTCTGCCGGAGTCCGGACCCCGGAGTGTCGGGCGCATCGGCCGGCGGGTCGTGGCGCTGCTGATCGACGGCGCGCTGGCCGACCTGGTCGCCTACGTCACCGGTGTGTGGTCGCCGGTGAACGGTTCGGGCGACATCGCGCACTCCTGGGTGCAGATCGCCATCTTCGCCGTGCTGCAGATCGTGTTCATCTGCCTGCTGTCCGGGTCGTTCGGACACATCTGCGTCGGACTGCGGGTCGTCCCGATGCGCGGCGGCTACGTGGGGGTGTGGCGGCCGATCCTCCGGACGGTGCTGCTCTGCCTGGTGGTCCCGGCGCTCATCATCGACCGCGACAGCCGGGGTGCGCACGACCGCATCGCCGGGACGGTGCTCGTCCGGCGCTGAGCCGGGCTGTGTGGTGCGAGGTTCCGTAATCGGTGCCCGCCTGCGCTTCCCGCACCGTGTACGGAACCTCGCACCGTGCAAGACCGGCTTCGAGCGAGGCACACACCCCGCACGCACGAGAACGCCCCCGACCATCTGGTCGGGGGCGTTCTCGTGTGTGGGGGTTCGGTCAGCGCGGCCGTCCGGCGCGGGCCCGCATCGGGTCCATGCCCTTCGGGATCGAGGCCGCGGGGCTCTGCGTCAGCGAGTCGAGACGGTTCGCGACCGCCAGGACCTCGTTGCGGTTGAGCGACTTCTTGAGCTTGTTCATGGCACGGGGCAGCTTGTGCAGCGTCAGGCTCTCACCGGTGCCGTCACCCACGTGCAGCACGTGCACGGCGACGTTCGGGACGATGCGCTGGACCTTGCGGCGCTCCTCGTCGACCTGGCGGTTGAGGTTGCCACGCTGGCCCTCGGTGATCAGGACGACACCGGGGCGACCCACGGCGCGGTAGACCGCTGCCTGCGAGCGACCGTGCACCGCGACCGGCATCTCGCTCGAGCGCCACTGGCGACGGAGCGAGTTCGACAGCACGGCACCGACGGCGCCGGGCTGGCCTTCGATCTGCGAGTACGCGGCGCGTTCTGCAAGACGACCGAGCACGATGAGGAAGAGCAGCACACCGAGCAGCACACCGGCGACGATCCAGAGGACGATCGCGAGCCAGTTCTGCCCCGGCAGGAGCAGCGCCAGCAGGACACCGAGGACGACCGGACCGACGAAGGCGAGGGCGAACCACCAGACCGACGACGGGTCGGCCTTTCGGGTCATCTGGAAGACCTGGAACATCTGCTTGAGACGCCCCGGCTCCTTCGCCTTCTTGTCTGTGGAAGAGCTGCGTGCCATGCGAACAGGATACGGCCTCCGTGCGCCGGGGGAGACCGTCACGTGTCCGGCTGTGCGCGAACACGTCTTGTCCACAGGTGGTGCGGGAGAGCCTGGAGGCCCACCGCGCCGCCGCCACGCTGGTCACCATGGAGACGAGCACCGACCACCACCCGGACCGCTGGATCGTGACCGGCAACGAGCACGACGAGCACGACGAGCACGACGAGCGCGACGTGCTCACGTGGGTCGCCGACCGCTCCGCGGCCGCCCAGCGCCACCTCGTCCCGGTGGCCGCGGTCGGTCGGACCCCGACGGGGCGCCTCGTGGTCGACCTCGACCGGCCCACGGGCACGCCGCTCGTGCCGGCGCTCGACCGGCTCGGCACCCCGACCACCGGCGTCGCGGTGACCCTGACGGTCCCGCTCCTGGAGCTCCTGGTGGCGGTGCACGACGGCGCGGTCCTGCTCGGTGCCGCCGGCATCGACGACGTGCTGGTGGACGACTCCGGAGCCGTCGTCCTCTGCGACCGCCCGGCGAACGCGACGAACCCGACGAACCCAACCAACGCCACGAACCCGACCAACCGAACCAACCACACCAACGCGACGACCCCGACGCGCACCGCGCACCCCACCGATGCGACCCGGACCCTCGTGCTCGCAGCCCGGAGCGTGTGGGACCGCGTCGACCCGGCCGACCCCGCCCAGGCCCCGGTGCTCGGGGCACTGCAGGACGCCCTCGACGGGGACGGGCCGAGCGCACGAGCAGCACTCGACATCGTCCGTGCCACCGCCGCGCCCCGCCCGTTCCGGTGGACCCCCGTGCCGAGCGACCTCGTGTTCGCCGAACCGCCGACACCGAACGGGCAGGACGCACTGCTCGATCGCCTGCGGGACGTGGTCGAGCACGGTGTCCCACTCGGAGCCGGACGACGACTCCCGCTCCGCCGTGTCCTCGTGGGGCTCGTCGTCACCGTCGGGTCGGTGGTCGCCGCCCTGACCCTGCTCGGCGGCGGGTGACGCCGAACCCGCCGCGGAACGGGAACGGCCCCGGCTCCCACGAGGGGAACCGGGGCCGTCGGCCGTGCTGCTGGTGATCAGTACCCGAGGTTCGGGGCGAAGTTGCCCTCTTCGAGACGGTTCTTCACCGCGACGAGGTACCGCGAGGCGTCCGCACCGTCGATGATCCGGTGGTCGTACGACAGCGCCAGGTAGACGAACGAGCGGATGGCGATGGCCTCCTGGCCGTCGACCTTCACGACCGCCGGGCGCTTCGTGACGATGCCGGTGCCGAGGATCGCCGACTGCGGCAGGAACACCACGGGGGTGTCGAACAGCGCGCCACGCGAACCGGTGTTGGTCAGCGTGAACGTGCCGCCGGCCAGCTCGTCGGGCTTCAGCTGGTTGTTCCGGGTGCGCTCGGCGAGGTCCGCGATGGACTTCGAGAACTGCGCCAGGTCCAGCGAGGCCGCGTCCTTGATGACCGGGGTCAGCAGGCCACGCTCGGTGTCCACCGCGATCGAGACGTTCTCGGTCTCCGGGTAGACGATCTCGTCACCCTCGACCGTGGAGTTGATCTTCGGGTGGGCCTTCAGCGCCTCGGACGCCGCGAGGGCGAAGAACGGCATGAAGGAGAGCTTCGAGCCGGTCTTCTCGAGGAACTCCGCCTTGTGGGCGTCGCGGAACTGCGCCACCTTCGTGACGTCGACCTCGACGACGCTCGTGAGCTGTGCGGTCGAGGTCATCGACTGCACGGCACGCTCGGCGACGACCTTGCGCAGGCGGGTCATCTTCTCGCGGGTTCCGCGCAGCGGCGAGACCTCGGCGACGAACGGGCCGGAAGCGGCGGCGGGTGCTGCTGCAGCCGAGGCGGCCGGGGCCTTCGCGGCGGCGGCGAGGACGTCCTCCTTGCGGATGCGCCCCCCGACACCGGAACCCGTGACCGTGGACAGGTCGACACCCTGCTCGTTGGCGAGCTTGCGCACCAGCGGGGTGACGTAGCCGGAGGCTGCGCCGTCCTGCGTGGGGTTCGGCACCGCGGCGGCGGCTGTGGCGCTCGGCGCGGACGCCGGAGCCGGTGCGGCAGCAGGAGCGGCCTGGGCCGGCACGGCTGCCGGCGGTGCGGCTGCGGGCGGCGGGACCGGCGCGGCGGCCGGGACCGGCGCGGCCGCGGGCGGGGCGGACGGTGCCTGCGGGGCGGCGGGCTGCGTCTGACCGGCGGGGGCGGGCTCGGGCTCGGTGGGCTCGGGGGCGGGGGTCTCGGCCTCCTGCTCCGTGCTGGGAGCGGCCTCGGGCTCCTCGGCGTCGGCAGCGGCGGCGTTCGCGTCGTCGGCGCCGGAGTCGGACGAGTCCGAACCGCCGTCGGACGAGCCGGAGCCGTCACCGATCTTCACCAGGGCGGTGCCGACCTCGACGGTCTCGTCCTCTTGCACCAGGATCTCCTCGACCACGCCGGCGATCGGCGACGGGATCTCGGTGTCGACCTTGTCGGTCGAGACCTCGAGCAGCGGCTCGTCGACCTCGACCCGGTCACCGACGTTCTTCAGCCATCGGGTCACCGTGCCCTCGGTGACGCTCTCGCCGAGCGCCGGGAGGTTGACGGATTCGCTCATCGGGTGGACTCCTCTTCGCGGGGGATTGCAGTGGTTGTTGGTGTCATTGTCACAGTGCGCGGACCGGTGCCGGTCACAGCGCGTGCAGCGGCTTGCCCGCGAGGTGCAGGAACGCCTCGCCGAGGGCTTCGTTCTGGGTCGGGTGACCGTGCACCAGGGGAGCGATGTCCTCCGGGTAGGCCTCCCAGTTCACGGCGAGCTGTGCTTCGCCGATGAGCTCGCCGACGCGGGCACCGATCATGCTGACCCCGACGACGGGGCCGTCCACGACGCGCACGACCTTGACGGAGCCGGAGGTCCCGATGATGTGGCTCTTGCCGTTGCCGGCCAGGTTGTACTCGTACGAGTCGACCTTGTCGGCGCCGTACTGCTCTTCGGCCTTGGCCTGCGAGAGCCCGACCGACGCGACCTCGGGGTCGGAGTAGGTGATCTTCGGGATGTTCTTGTCCTCGATGACCACCGGGTTGAGGCCGGCGATCTCCTCGGCGACGAAGATGCCCTGCTGGAAGCCGCGGTGCGCGAGCTGCAGACCGGGGACGATGTCGCCGACGGCGTAGACGTTCGGGATGTTCGTGGCGAGACGCTCGTTCGTGGTGACGAACCCGCGGTCCATCGCCACGCCGACCTCGTCGTAGCCGACGTTCTGCGTGACGGGGCCACGGCCGACGGCGACGAGCAGGACGTCACCGTCGAAGGTCTTGCCGTCCTCCAGCGTGACGACGACGCCGTTCTCGTGCTGCTCGACGCCCTGGAACCGGACACCGAGCGAGAACTCGATGCCGCGCTTGCGGAACGCACGCTCGAGCTGCTTCGACATCGACTCGTCCTCGGCGGGGACCAGGTGCGGCAGCCCTTCGACGATGGTGACCTCGGCGCCGAAGGACTTCCAGACGCTGGCGAACTCGACGCCGATGACGCCGCCGCCCAGGATGACGACCTTGTTCGGGACGTAGTCCATGCGGAGCGCGGTCTCGGAGGTGATCACGCGACCGCCGATCTCGAGCCCTGGAAGGGACTTCGAGTAGGAGCCGGTCGCGAGCACGATGTTCTTGCCGGTGACGGTCTGGTCGCCGACCTGCACGGTGTTCTGCGAGGTCAGACGACCCCAGCCCTCGACCACGGTGATGCCGCGAGCCTTGACCAGGCCCTGCAGGCCCTTGTACTTGGAGTTGATGACGCCCTGCTGGTAGTCGATCACCTTGGGCACGTCGACGCCGGCGAACTCCGCGATCACGCCGTACTTCTCGGCGTCACGCGTGCCGTCGGCGATCTCGGCGGCGTGCAGCAGCGCCTTGGTCGGGATGCAGCCGCGGTGCAGGCACGTCCCTCCGAGCTTGTCGCCCTCGATGAGCGCGACGCTCATGCCGAGTTCGGCGGCCCGGAGCGCAGCGGCGTACCCACCACTCCCGCCACCGAGGACAACGACGTCGTAAGTCTGTTCCGTCACCTGGTGCAACTCCCTCGTGCGTGTCGGGCCGATCGGGCCCTACGTGGACACCGCGGAGGGCGGCGTCCGACGGTCGGACCGCGTGGTTCCGGTCCCGTCCCGTGCAGTACCGGTGGGAGGCGCGTCGGTGCGCCGTTCCCACCGGTACCAAACCTACTACTCGGACTGGAGGTCTTCTGCGAGAGCGATGAGCGTCCGGACCATCACGCCCGTCGCCCCCTTGCCCAACCAGGCGTACCCGCCGCCCTTGTTCTCCGACGGACCCGCGATGTCGAGGTGCGCCCAGGGGACACCCTCACCGGCGAAGCGCTCGAGGAACTTGCCCGCGAGCAGCATGCCGCCGGCCGGGTTGCCGACCGTGGCGTTGACGATGTCGGCGACGTCGCTGGACAGCCGGGCCTCGAGCTCCTCGGGCAGCGGCATCGGCCAGATCGGCTCCGAGACGCCCTCGGCGACGGCACGGACCTTCGCGACGAGGTCGTCGCTGCCCATCAGTCCGGTGGTGCGGTCGCCGAGCGCGACGACCTGGGCGCCGGTCAGCGTGGCGACGTCGACGAGCGCGTCGGGCTGCTCGAGCGACGCGGCGGCCATCCCGTCGCCGAGCACCAGGCGGCCCTCGGCGTCGGTGTTCGTGACCTCGACCGTGGTGCCGTTCTTCAGCGTCAGGACGTCGCCCGGGCGGGTCGCGGTGCCGGAGGGCATGTTCTCGGCGAGGGCGAGCCACGCGGTCACGCGCACGTCGAGTCCGAGGCGAGCGGCGGCGACGGTCGCGGCGAGCACCGTGGCGGCACCGGTCATGTCGGTCTTCATGCCGAGCATGGACGCCGCGGGCTTGAGCGAGAGGCCGCCCGAGTCGAAGGTGATGCCCTTGCCCACGAGGGCGAGGTGCTTCGTGGCGGACTCGGGTGCGTACCGGACGACGACCAGTCGCGGCGGACGCGCCGAACCGCGGCCGACGCCGAGGATGCCGCCGAAGCCCTGCTCCTCGAGCGCCTGCTCGTCGAGGACCTCGACGGTGAGCGGCAGGTCCGAGGCGAACCCGGTCGCGACGTCGGCGACGTCCTGCGGCCCGAGGTCGCCCGCGGCGGTGTTCACGAGGTCGCGCACGAGCGACGCGGCGTCGGCGACGATCGCGGGGCGCACGGCGGCGTCGGCGGCGACCTCGGCGGGGGCGACGACCTCGATGCGCTGGTCGCCGCGGGCCGGGGCCTTGGTGCCGGAGCCCTTGTGCCGGGTGAAGGCGTACGCGCCGAGCGCCGCGCCCTCGAGGGCGGCGTCGACGAGCTCGGCCGAGTCGGTCGGCAGGGCGAGGGTGATCGAGTCGACGCGGGGGAGCTGGCGGACGGCGCTGCCGGCCGCTGCGCGGATCGCCGCGGCACCCGTGGCGGACCCGAGCCCGATCAGCGCGACCGACTTCGCACCGACGCCGGTGGCGGGCAGGCGGACGAGCTGGTCCTTCGCCCCGGTGACCCCGATCGCGGCGAGGTCGAGGCCGGCGAGGGCGTCGAGCGTGCCCAGGGCGGTCGGGGCGAGCACCGCGGTGTTGTCGGCCTCGCCGGACGAGCCCGGACGGACCCCGACGACGAGCACGTCGGCGGTGGTGGTCTCGGGGGGTGAACTGGTGGTGGAGAGCGTCGGTCGGACCATGCTCCAACCCTACCGACGGCCTGTTCGCTGTCGGCGTGGTCGTCGCGCACCGGGGAGGTCGGAGGCCCCGCCTAGCATGGGGACGGTGAACCACCCCGAGGAGCTCTACACGTTCGACGCGGACGCCCCGACCGTGCCAGCAGGGTTGCACCTGATCGCCGGCCTGACCGGTTTCGCCGATGCTGGATCGGCCGTCGCGCAGGTGACGAACTCGATCCTCGAGGACCTCGACACCGAGCTCGTCGCCGAGTTCGACCCCGACGTGCTGCTCGACTGGCGTGCCCGTCGCCCGGTCATCACCTTCGAGCACGACCACATCAGCGCCGTCGAGCCGCCCCGTCTGGCCCTGCACCTGGTGCGCGACGAGATCGGCCAGCCGTTCCTGTTCCTGTCGGGCTACGAGCCGGACTTCCAGTGGAACCGCTTCGTCCGCGCCGTCACCGGGCTCGCCGCCGACCTGCAGGTGGCCGACACCACGTGGGTGCAGTCCATCCCGATGCCGGTCCCGCACACCCGTCCGATCAGCCTCACCGTCTCCGGCACCCGGGCCGACCTCGTCGAGCAGATGAGCGTCTGGAAGCCCGAGACCCAGGCGCCGGCGAACGTCCTGCACCTGGTCGAGCACCGCCTCGCCGAGACGGGCGCGCAGGTCACGGGGCTCGTGCTGCTCGTGCCCCACTACCTGTCCGACACCGAGTTCCCCGATGCCGCCGTCGCAGCACTGTCCGGCATCGCCGCCGCGACCGGGCTCATCTTCCCGACCGACGCCCTGCGCGAGTCGGGTCGCGAGTTCCTGACCCGGGTCGAGGAGCAGGTGGCCGGCAACCCCGAGCTGCAGCGCCTGGTCTCCGTGCTCGAGGAGCGGCACGACACGTACATGGAGGGCAACCCCGTTGGGTCGCCTCTGACCGGCGTCGACGGCGAGGTGCCGACCGCGGACGCGATCGCGGCCGAGCTCGAGCGCTTCCTGGCCGACAGGCGCACCCAGGGCGACGCGACCGACTGACCGTCGCGGGATCCGGACGCCCCGAAAAGACGGCCTGGAGGCCCGTGGCGGCCCCGCACCGCGCCTCCAGGCCGTCCTCCGGTCGCCCGCACGACGTGACGCACCTCGACGACGCTCGTCGCGTATCGAGGCGGGGACGCGTCGGTAGCCTGGTCCGGTGAACTCCCGTCGTGCCTTCCTGATCTGGGGCGTCGCGGTCCTCGCGTACGTCCTCGCCGTGGTGCAGCGGTCCTCGCTCGGGGTCTCCGGTGTCGACGCGCAGGACCGGTTCGCCGTCTCCGCCGCCGTCCTGTCGACCCTCGCCGTCGTGCAGATCGCCGTCTACGCGGGGCTGCAGATCCCGGTGGGGATCGCCCTCGACCGCGTCGGCCCCCGACGGCTGGTGCTCCTCGGCGCCGCGCTGCTGGTCGTCGGACAGGCGATCGTCGCCGTGTCCCCGTCGATCGGACCGGCCATCGCGGGGCGGGTGCTCGTCGGCGCCGGTGACGCGATGACCTTCATCTCGGTGATCCGCCTGGTGCCGATGTGGTTCAGCGGCCGGATCCTGCCGCAGATCTCGCAGTGGACCGGCAACCTCGGGCAGATCGGCCAGATCCTGTCGGCGTTCCCGTTCGCGGTGCTCCTGCACACCGTCGGCTGGACCCCGGCGTTCGGCGTCGCGGCCGCGGCCAGTGCCGTCGGTCTCGTGCTCGCCGCGGTCTTCGTGCGGAACGGTCCCGTGCCGGTGCGGACGGACACGATCCCGCTGCCGCACTCGTGGGGTGCCGCCTTCAGCACGTTCGGGCACGCGCTCCGCCGCCCGGGCACGCAGCTCGGGTTCTGGTCGCACTACGTCACGCAGTCCTCGGGCACGGTGTTCTCGCTGCTGTGGGGTGTCCCGATGCTCCGGGGGCTCGGGTACTCCCCGGGTGAGGCGGCGGGGTTCCTCACGATCATCGTGGTCGTCGGGTTCGTCGCCGGCCCGGTGCTCGGTGTGCTCTGCGCACGGTTCCCGATGCGCCGGTCGAACCTGGTGCTCGGCGTGGTCGTCCTGCTCGCGGTGCTCTGGACGGCGATCCTGCTCTGGCCCGGGCACCCGCCGACGTGGTTGCTCGTGCTGCTCGTCGTCGCGATGGGGATCGGCGGGCCCGGTTCGCTCATCGGCTTCGACTTCGCCCGGACCTTCAACCCGGTCGGCTCGCTCGGCTCGGCGAACGGAGTGGTGAACGTCGGCGGGTTCCTGGCGGCCTTCGTGATGATGTACCTGATCGGCGTCGTCCTCGACGCGGCGGCACGGGCCACCGGTACCACGGTGTTCGCCTGGGAGAACTTCCGGATCGCCCTCACGGTGCAGTACGTCGTGGTCGGTTTCGGCGTCGGGATGCTCCTGCACGCCCGCCGTCGGACCCGCCGCGTGCTGCACTCGGAAGAGGGAATACGCGTCGGGCCACTCTGGGTTGCACTCGTTGCACGCCTGCGGAAGCGGCACGTGCAATAATGATCACGGACCCGTTCGGGACCCCTGTCTGTCGGAGCACTTCGGTGCGCCGGTGAACTCGGGGGACTTGACATGGGTCCTAGTGCTGCCCGGAACGGTAGGACTCGTACGACGCGGGGGACTGCGGCGCGGGACCTGGGCGGCGAGGGAGGCCACGACCCCACGAACGTGGCACGACGAGAGAGGTGATCGCATGGCTGCCCGGAGCACGACGATCGATCCCACGAAGGACACCGAGCCCGAGGGCGCTGTGGCAGAGGACGCCACGGACACCGAGGGCACCGCAGCGCCGAAGAAGCGCGCCACGAAGGCCCCCGCCAAGAAGGCGCCCGCCAAGAAGGCTGCGCCCAAGGCGAAGAAGACCGACGCCGTCGACGAGGCGATCGCCTCCGACGAGCCCGTCGAGGAGCCGGCCGACGAGGCCGACGACACCGACGACAAGACGGCCAAGCCGGACGCCGCTGCGGCGGTCGCCGCCGGTGCGCTCGTCATCTCGCAGACCGACGACGACGAGGCACCGGTCTACTCGACGACCATCACGGGTGCCACCGCCGACCCGGTGAAGGACTACCTGAAGCAGATCGGCAAGGTCGCCCTGCTCAACGCCGAGCAGGAGGTCGAGCTCGCGATGCGCATCGAGGCCGGCCTGTTCGCCGAGGACAAGCTGCAGCACGCGACGGGGCTCTCGAAGCCCGCCGAGCGTGAACTGCGCTGGGTCGCCCGTGACGGTCAGCGTGCGAAGTCGCACCTGCTCGGCGCGAACCTCCGCCTGGTCGTCTCGCTCGCGAAGCGCTACACCGGTCGTGGCATGCAGTTCCTGGACCTCATCCAGGAGGGCAACCTGGGCCTGATCCGTGCGGTCGAGAAGTTCGACTACACCAAGGGCTTCAAGTTCTCGACCTACGCGACGTGGTGGATCCGTCAGGCCATCACCCGTGCCATGGCCGACCAGGCCCGCACCATCCGCATCCCGGTGCACATGGTCGAGGTCATCAACAAGCTCGCCCGCGTGCAGCGGCAGATGCTGCAGGACCTCGGTCGCGAACCCACCCCGGAAGAGCTCGCCCGCGAGCTCGACATGACCCCGGAGAAGGTCGTCGAGGTCCAGAAGTACGGCCGCGAGCCGATCTCGCTGCACACGCCCCTGGGCGAGGACGGCGACTCGGAGTTCGGTGACCTCATCGAGGACACCGAGGCGGTCGTGCCAGCCGACGCGGTGGGCTTCACGATGCTGCAGAAGCAGCTCGAGAGCCTGCTCGACTCCCTGTCCGAGCGCGAGGCGGGCGTCATCCGCATGCGCTTCGGCCTCGGTGACGGCCAGCCGAAGACCCTCGACCAGATCGGTGACACGTTCGGCGTGACGCGCGAGCGCATCCGTCAGATCGAGTCCAAGACGATGGCGAAGCTCCGCCACCCGTCACGGTCGCAGTCGCTGCGCGACTACCTCGAGTAAGCCGGCATGCGCTTCTTCATCCCGATCCTGATCGGGCGGATCCTCCGTGCCCTCGCCCGTGCGAGGGGCGGCGGGTCCGCCTACCCCGGGTACATCGTCCTGAAGCTCGTGCCGGACTTCCTGCAGCACGTGACGAAGCAGTTCCCGAACGGCGTCGTCTTCGTGCTCGGGTCGAACGGCAAGTCGACGACGACGCACATGATCTCGGACATCGTCCGGGCGCACGCGCTTCGGGTCTTCACGAACCCGTCCGGTGCGAACCTGCCGCAGGGCATCGCGTCGGCCCTGCTGTCCGAGGTCTCGCTGACCGGCCGGCTCAAGGCCGACATCGGCATCCTCGAGGTCGACGAGGCCTTCGCGGTCGAGCTCGCCGGCATCCTGTCGCCCTCGACGGTGACGATGCTCAACGTGCAGGTCGACCAGCTGTACCGGTTCTTCGAGACCGAGCGCGTGGCGACGATGATGCTCGACACCGCCGCACTGTCGACGGCGAACGTCATCACGAACCACGACGACCAGTTCCTCGACGGCTACTCCGGCACCCCCGGGCAGCGCGTCCTGCGGTTCGGTGCGAGCGACGAGGTCATCGCCGCGGCACCGAACGGTCTGCAGAACGCCGACTCGTTCGACGCCGGTGACCGTGCCCAGCACACCGCCGACGCCGAGGTCGTGGCCCACACGGGTGACGGCGCGACGATCCGCTTCGACGGCGCCGAGATCCCGGTCCGCCTGCCCGCCCGCGGTCTGCACTACGCGGTCGACGCCGCTGCGGCCACCGCGACGGCGAGTGCGGCGCTCGGTGCGCAGTTCCGCGCTGACGCCGTGACCAAGGCCTTCGGCACGATGAAGCCCGCGTACGGCCGGGGCGAGCGACTCCCCATCGCGGGCGAGTCCGCCGAGTTCACGATGTTCAAGAACGCCGCGAGCCTGCAGCTCAACCTCGACGCCCTGCCGGACCAGCCCGAGCAGGTCCTCATGGCGATCGACGAGGGCACGCCCGACATCTCCTGGATCTACGACATCGACTTCTCGAAGCTCGACCACGTGGACGTCGTCTCCGGTGACAAGGCGTGGCAGATCGCGATCGCGCTCGAGCACGCCGGTGTCCGCATCGGCCGGGTCGAGCCCGACGTCGAAGCAGCCATCAAGCACATGGAGCAGCTCGGCTCGACGACCCGCGGGACGAAGAACTTCATCGTCAACTACGAGATCATGATGATCGCCCGCAAGGCCCTGGGCCACCCGGACATGGAGAAGACCGCATGACGGCCGACCGGCTGACCATCCTGCACGTCTACCCCCGGCAGATGGGCGTCTCGGGCGACCGTGGCAACGTCGCGGCCCTGGTGCGCCGTGCGGCCGCTGCGGGCATCGAGACACAGGTCCTCGAGTACGCGCCGGGTGACGAGCTCCCGGCCGCGGCGGACGTCGTCGTGATCGGCAACGGACCGCTCAGTGCGATGCGTTCCCTGGGCGACGACGTCACCCGCATCGGCGGTGCGCTCCGTGCGTTCGCGACCGATGGTGTACCGGTCATCGCGGTCGGCGGTGGGTTCGACCTGGCGACGAACGAGGTCGTGCCGACCGAGGGTGCGCCGCTCGCCGGGTTCGGCGTGTTCGACGCCCGTGCCGTCCGCGGTGCCGAGCGCCGGGTGAACTACTTCGTGCTCGAGACCCGGTACCCGCTGCTCTCCGGAGCACCGAAGCGACTCGCCGGCTTCGAGGACCACGCCACCACGATCGAGCTCGCGGCCGGGGTCAGCCCGTTCGCCGACGTCGTGTCCGGTGGTGGCAACCAGGCGGGAGCCCCGGTCGAGGGTGCGATCGTCGGCACGTCGTTCGGCACGCACACGCAGGGTCCGATCCTGCCGCTCAACCCGCAGCTGACCGACGGTGTCCTCGCCGCGGCCACCGCACGGCTGGGCCGCGAGTACGCGCCGGACGCGGAGCAGACGGCGACCATCGACCGCTACGCACGTGAAGCGCGCGCCACGGTCGACCGTTACGTCGACAAGGCGTTCAAGCGCATCGCCTGACGAACGAAGCAGAAGGCCGGGTCCCGACGGGGCCCGGCCTTCTGCATGCGCACGAATGGCAACAGTTGCCAAGAGCGTCCTCTCGGATTCAACATCTGACATGTTGAACGTCGACAAAGGAGGCTCCATGCACCATAACAAACTCGTCCTCGCCCTGGTCGGTGGACTCATCGTGACCCTGACCACTGCCGGCACGGTCGCCCAGACGGCTCCGGCGGAGGCCGCGACGACGCGGATCAGCTCCGCGTGCACTTCAGTGCCGACGACGACGACCGAGTCGGACGGGGTACCCGGCACGATCTTCTACAAGCGACTCCAGTGCTTCGGCAGCATGGCCGGGTCCGGGTACGCGGGGCCCATCGACGGCGTGATGGGGCCGAACTCGTGGCAGAGTGTGGCGATTCAGCTCATCGTGCGCGGCCACTTCTACGGGAACAGCATCCCCAACTGGGAGAGCCCAGACACGGTCGCAGCGCTCCAGCACTGGGCGGCCGCTCACGGCCGGTACAGCGGTCCGATCGACGGAGTGTGGGGGCCGAACAGTTACCGCGGCGTCGCTTGGATGCTCAACCGCTCGTTCTGAACCGGGCTGCAGACAAACAGGAGGCGCGGTGCCAGCTGGCACCGCGCCTCCTGTCCGTGTGTCGGTCGCGACTACTTCGACTCGTAGAGTCGGCTGCTCTCGTCGTGCCACTCGATGGCGGTCGCCGCGAGCTTGTCCTTGAACTCGGCGCCGTGGTGGGCGCAGAAGTAGAGCTCGCCGCTCGACATGGTGGCTCGGATGTAGGCCTGCGCCCCGCAGCTGTCGCAACGGTCGGCGGCGGTCAGCTGGTGGTTGCTGACTTCGTCGATGGAGGGGTCCTGCACGGTCTGGGTCATTGCTGTGCTCCTCACGGATCGCAGGTGGTGCCGGGTGGTTGCACCATTTCAACACGTGATGCCTGAGAGCGACGCATTGTCGGGCCCTGTTTCGCTCAGCGCGGATCGCTTGGCCCCAGTGCGAGTGTCCACACGGTGCTGTCGGTGCCGCTCGGTAAACTCCGACGGTGAGCTCCGACTACTCCGCACGCCATCTCTCCGTCCTCGAAGGGCTCGAGGCGGTCCGGAAGCGTCCGGGCATGTACATCGGCTCGACGGACTCCCGGGGCCTCATGCACTGCCTGTGGGAGATCATCGACAACTCGGTCGACGAAGCCCTCGCGGGGCACGGCGACGAGATCGGTGTCGTGCTGCACGCCGACGGCTCGGTCGAGGTCCGGGACACCGCCCGGGGCATCCCCGTCGACGTCGAACCGAAGACCGGCCTGACCGGGGTCGAGGTCGTGTTCACCAAGCTGCACGCCGGCGGCAAGTTCGGCTCGGGGTCGTACGCGGCCTCGGGTGGCTTGCACGGCGTCGGCGCCTCGGTCGTGAACGCGCTGTCGGAGCGCCTCGACGTCGAGGTCGACCGGGGCGGCAAGACCTACGCCATGTCGTTCCACCGCGGCGAGCCGGGCATCTTCGACGACAGCAAGGGCATCGGCCCGGACGCTCCGTTCGCGCCCTTCACCTCGGGCAGCGAGCTGCGTGTGGTGGGCAAGGTCAAGAAGGGTGTCACCGGCTCCCGGATCCGTTACTGGGCGGACCGTCAGATCTTCACCGCCGACGCCCGGTTCAGCACCGACGACCTGGTCACCCGTGCACGGCAGACCGCGTTCCTCGTGCCCGGGCTCGGCATCACCATCACCGACGAGCGCGCGGCGTCGATCGACGCCGCGGCCGCCCGGGCCGAGGCGACGGGCACCACCGTGGCCGCCGGGCCGGTGGTCGAGCGCTTCCGGTACGAGGGCGGGATCGGCGAGTTCGTCGAGCACCTCGCCGTCGACAGCCCCCTCACCGACGTCTGGCGCGTGCAAGGGACCGGCACCTTCACCGAGACCGTGCCGATGCTCGACGACAAGGGTCACATGGTCTCCACCTCGGTCGAGCGCGAGTGCGAGGTCGACCTGGCGCTCCGCTGGGGCAGTGGCTACGAGACCGTGTTCCGCAGCTTCGTCAACATCATCGCGACGCCGAAGGGCGGCACCCACCAGGCCGGGTTCGAGTCGGGCGTCGTCAAGGCCGTCCGTGCCCAGGTCGAGGCGAACGCGCGCAAGCTCAAGGTCGGGCAGGACAAGCTCGACAAGGACGACGTCCTCGCCGGCATGACCGCCGTGCTGACCGTGCGGTTGCCCGAGCCGCAGTTCGAGGGGCAGACGAAGGAGATCCTCGGCACCCCGGCGGTCCGGAAGATCGTCGACCAGGTCGTGTCGAAGCGCATCACCGAGATCCTCACCTCGACGCAGCGCACCGAGAAGGCACAGTCGGCCGCTCTGCTCGAGAAGGTCGTGTCCGAGATGAAGACCCGCATCTCGGCGCGGGCGCACAAGGAGACGCAGCGCCGCAAGAACGCGCTCGAGAACTCCTCGCTGCCGACGAAGCTCGCCGACTGCCGCTCGCAGGAGACCGAGGGCACGGAGCTCTTCATCGTCGAGGGCGACTCGGCGCTGGGCACCGCGAAGCTCGCCCGCAACAGCGAGTACCAGGCGCTGCTGCCGATCCGCGGCAAGATCCTCAACGTGCAGAAGGCGTCCGTGTCGGACATGCTCTCGAACGTCGAGTGCGCGTCGATCATCCAGGTCATCGGCGCCGGTTCGGGCCGTACGTTCGACATCGACCAGGCGCGCTACGGCAAGATCATCATCATGTCGGACGCCGACGTCGACGGCGCCCACATCCGCACGCTGCTGCTGACGCTGTTCTTCCGGTACATGCGGCCGATGATCGAGCAGGGCCGGGTCTTCGCCGCCGTGCCGCCGCTGCACCGGGTCGTCGTGGTGAACCGCGGCAAGCCGAACGACACGCTGTACACGTACTCCGAACAGGAGCTGCAGACGGTGCTGAAGAAGCTCGAGAAGACGGGCAAGAAGTACCAGGAGCCGATCCAGCGGTACAAGGGCCTCGGCGAGATGGACGCCGACCAGCTCGCGGAGACCACGATGGACCGCGCGCACCGCACCCTGCGTCGGGTGAACGTGACCCATGCCGAGGGTGCAGCGAAGGTGTTCGAGCTGCTCATGGGCAACGACGTGGCGCCGCGCAAGGAGTTCATCCTGGCCGGCGAGGGCCTGGACCGCGACCGCATCGACGCGTAGCGCGCCGCGTCCGCGACACGGCGATTGCGGACGGGAGGCCCGTGACGGCGCCGCCCCGCGCCTCCAGACCGTGCGCCCTGCGTTCTCACGCGCTGGGCGACACCTCACGGGTGTCGCAGGCCGTGAGGTGTCGCCAGGCGCGAAACGCGGCGGACGCCAGCGCGCGCCTAGGCCTCGCCGGCGGTGCCGTCGAGCGTCGCTGCGCTGCCACCGATCGAGCCGATGACCGCCTCGAGCGGGGCGCCGGAACCGTCGCGCTTCGACAGCCAGTCGGGCAGGGTCCGTGCGGCGCCGTCCGTGCCGACGGCGTGTGGCGGCGCGATGCCCGCCCAGCCCACCGTGAGCCCGTCCTCGCCCTTCAGGAACGCGTGCGCCCGGACACCCTGCGTGGCACGGCCCTTTGCCGGGAACTCCGACAGCGCGGAGACCTTGGCGCGACCGGCGTCGGTGCCGGGCAGCGCGGTGGAGGTGGTGGACACCGTGGCGACCACGGCATCGTCGGAGCGTGCGACCGAGCCGAACCAGATCACCGAGGCGCCGTCGGCGAGGGCCATGCCGGCCACACCACCGGCGGGCAGCCCCTGCGCGCGGACGACGGACGCCGGGAACCGCAGCAGTTGCGCGTTCGAGCTGATGAACACCAGGTCGTCGGACTCGGGCGCCTGCGCAGCACCGACCACGTGGTCGCCGGGTTTCAGGCCGATCGCGACGAACTCGGGCTTGTCGGGCCATGCACCCGCGACGACGCGCTTCACCACGCCGTGTGCGGTGCCGATCGCCAGCGAGTCCGACGACGCGCCGGACAGGTCGACGATCGCGACGACGGTCTCGCCCTTGGTGAGCGCCAGGAAGTCGGTGACCCGGACGCCGGCGTCGAGCCGGACCGCGGCTGGCGGCACGGCGGGGACGTCGACGGGGGAGAGCCGGAGGACCCGCCCGGTCGAGGTGATCGCGCCGATCTGTCCCCGCACCGTGCTCACCACGGCGGAGCGGACGGCGTCGTGCTTCGAGCGCTTCGGCACGCGGACGATGCCGAGCTCCGACGTCGGGATGTCGACGCGGATGAGCCGTCCGGTGGTCGAGAGCAGCACGCGGCAGGGGGAGTCGGCGATCTGCAGGGACTCCGGGTCGACCGCGGCCTTCCGACCGCCCTTCACCGGGGCGTCGGCCTCGGTGAGCAGCGTGCGGCGCGGGGTGGCGAACCTGTCGGACACCTCGGTCAGCTCGAGGGCGACCTGCGCGCGGAGTCGTTCGTCGGATGCCAGCAGTTCTTCGAGGGCAGCGATGTCGGCGAGCAGCTGGTCGCGCTCGGCCTCGAGCTCCATCCGCGAGAACTTCGTCAGGCGGCGCAGGCGCAGCTCGAGGATGTACTCGGCCTGCACCTCGGACAGGTCGAAGACGTCGCGCAGGCGGTTTCGGGCCGCCTCGGAGTCGTCGGAGGTGCGGATGACCTGGATGACCTCGTCGATGTCGAGGATCGCGATGAGCAGGCCCTCGACCAGGTGCAGCCGTTCCTTGCGTCGTGCCAGCCGGTACTGCGACCGGCGGGTGACGACGTCGAGCCGGTGCTGCACGTAGACGTCGAGCAGCTCGCGGAGCCCGAGGGTGCGCGGTGACCCGCCGACCAGCGCGACGTTGTTGATGCCGAAGCCGTCCTCGAGCGGGGTGTGCTTGTAGAGCTGCTCGAGCACGGCGGTGGGGTTGAAGCCGCTCTTGATGCCGATGACGAGCCGGAGCCCGTGGTTGCGGTCGGTCAGGTCGTTGACGTCGGAGATGCCGACGAGCTTCTTGGACTGGACGCCGTCCTTGATCTTCTCGATCACACGCTCGGGGCCGACCAGGTAGGGCAGCTCGGTGACGACGAGCCCGACCTTGCGCGGGGTGAGGTTCTCGACGCTCACCTTCGCGCGGGTGCGGAACGAACCACGGCCGGTCGCGTAGGCGTCGCGGACACCGGAGAGCCCGACGATCGTGCCGCCGGACGGCAGGTCGGGGCCGGGCACGAACTCCATGAGTTCTTCGAGGGTGGCCTGCGGGTTCATGAGCAGGTGCTTCGCCGCCTCGACCACCTCGCCGAGGTTGTGCGGCGCCATGTTCGTCGCCATGCCGACCGCGATGCCGGAGGCGCCGTTGACGAGCAGGTTCGGGAACGCCGCCGGGAGCACGCCCGGCTGCATGATCTGGTTGTCGTAGTTCGGGACGAAGTCGACGACGTCCTCGCCCAGGCCCTCGGTCATCGCCATCGACGGTTCGGCGAGCCGCGCCTCGGTGTACCGGGCGGCAGCGGGGCCGTCGTCGAGGGAGCCGAAGTTGCCGTGGCCGTCGACGAGCGGCACGCGCATCGTGAACGGCTGGGCCATGCGGACCAGCGCGTCGTAGATCGCGCCGTCACCGTGCGGGTGCAGCTTGCCCATCACCTCGCCCGTGACGCGGGCGCTCTTGACGTGTCCGCGGTCGGGTCGCAGCCCCATCTCGGCCATCTGGTACAGGATGCGACGCTGCACCGGCTTCAGGCCGTCGCGGGCGTCGGGCAGCGCCCGCGAGTAGATGACGGAGTACGCGTACTCGAGGAAGGAGCCCTGCATCTCCTCGGAGACGTCGACGTCCTCGATGCGCTCACCGTCGGGCAGGCCGACTACGTCCGTGCGTGCCATGGCACCTTTCTGGAGAACCGGAGTCGTCTGGAAGACTCGTGGGATGGGAACAAGCGTACCGACGGCCCCCGACGCCGTCGCGAACCTCGCCGACGTCTTCCCGAGTTGCCTCGTGGCGCTCGGCGCTGCGGACGACGCGTGGTTGCGGAACGACGGCCTGGAGGCCCGGATCACCCTCCGCCCCGCCCGCTCGGCGATCGTCGTGCTGGTCGACGGCCTCGGTTCCGCCGCGCTGGCGGCGCGCGCCGGGCACGCCCGCTGGTTGACCGGCGCGAAGGGCACCGGCACCGCGAAGAAGCTGCGGAGCGGGTTCCCGACGACGACCGCGGCCGCCCTGAGCACCCTGACCACCGGCCGGTCGCCCGGCACCCACGGCGTCGTCGGGTACAGCGGCTGGAACCCGGACACCGGTGCCGTGATGAACCTGCTGGGCGGCTGGGACACCGAGGTGCCCGCGGACTGGTTCCTGACCCGGACCCTGTTCACCCGGGCCGCGGAGCTCGGACTCGACCCCGTCGTCGTCGGGCCGGACCGCTACCGCTCGTCCGGGATGACCGCGAACGTGCTCGGCGGAGCCCGGTACGTGTCGGCGGACACCGTTGCCCAGCGCGTCGACGCCGCACTGGCCGAGACCACCAGCGGCCGCTCGCTCGTCTACCTGTACGTGCCGGAGCTCGACTCGATCGGGCACAAGTACGGCTGGCAGTCCGACCGGTGGACGGCCGCCCTCGAGCTGCTCGACGGCGAACTCGCCCGCCTCGACGCCCGCAGCGCCGACGACGTGGGGGTCCTGGTGACGGCGGACCACGGCGTGCTCGACGTGCCGGACCACGCGAACATCGCCATCGACCCGCTGCTGCTCACCGACGTGGTCGGCGTCGCGGGTGACCCGCGCTGCCGCCAGCTCACCGTCGCACCGGGCACCGACGTGCGCGCCCTCGTCGGCGCGTTCCGGGCCCGCTACGGCAAGAAGGTGTACGTCGCCAGCCGTGCCGAGGCGATCGAGGCCGGGTGGTTCGGGCACGTGTCCGACCAGGTGGTGCCGCGCATCGGTGACGTGCTCGTCGTGGCGCGCGGCTCGTGGGCGTTCAACGACGACCGTGCCCTGCGCGAGGACGAGACGCCGAAGCGCATGATCGGCCAGCACGGTGCCATGACCGACGAGGAGACGATCGTGCCGCTCCGGCTCGCCGGCGCGTTCGCCCACTAGGACGTCGGCGCCGACGGTCGGTGCACGTGCTGATCAGGCGGGGTCGTCGTCCGGACGGGTGCCGAAGACGATCTCGTCCCAGCTCGGCATCGAGCGACGGTTGCGCTTCTTGCGTTCGCCACGGCTCTCGGACTCCGGCGCCGAGGCGGGACGGACGTCGGAGGACTGCGGTGCGGTGTCGTGCGCGCCGCCGTCCTCGAAGCCCTGCAGCGGGATGTCGACGACGCTGATGGAGGTCCCGCGGGCGGGCTCGTCGCGCTGTTCGCCGAAGGACGCTGCTTCGCGCTCCCCGCGACGACGGCGGAGCGCCTCGAGCAGGTCGGCGGTCTCGTTGCCGGGAGCGCGCTCTTCCACGGCGGCCTGGCCGATACGGGGCAGCGGTGCGCGGAGTGGGGCGTGCTGGGACGGCTCGGGCTCGGCGGCCGGCTGCTCCGGCTCGTCGACGCGGAAGGCGCCGGAGTCGAAGCGGGTGCCGTCGTCGTCCTGCTGCTCGAACTCGACCGCGCGCAGGCGCGGGGCGATGCCCTCGTCGTCGGTGTGCGACAGCCGGTGGGCGTCACCGTTGTCCGGCGCGAGGGTCGAGGTCTTCGGGTCGAAGTGCCACTGGGCGTCGTGCTCGACCTCGCCCGCGGTGTAGCGGACGCGGACCTGCCACCCGCTCTCCGGGTGCTTCCACGAGCCCCAGGTGATCGCGGTGGCCTCACCGGCCTCGAGCTTCGCGGTGATCGCGGGGCCGAAGGTGTCGGGGGACTCGCCGTCGACCGGGGTGACCGGCACGCGGTGCGAGGCGTCGAGGATGAAGGCACGCTCGGCGAGGACCGGGCCCTCGAAGCGGCGGACGTACTCGACGTCGACGTCGAGCGCGGCGGCCACGTCGGCGGCGTCGGCGCCGCCACGGATGCGTGCCTGGACGTCCTTGGGGGAGACCCGCTTCTGCGGACCGGCGTCGGGGTTCGCCTGGCGCACCTGGCCTGCCAGCGACGACGTGACGGGCAACCGGAACTCGGTGCCGCCGTCGGTCGCCAGGAGGAGTGCGCCGGACTCGACTCCGATGACTCTCACGTCTTGCATGGTTCCGCCTTCCCAGCGTCGCGTACGGTCCTGCTGTCGTACCCCGTGAGTATGCAGGGACGACGAGCGGTTTCCGGGGAGGCGCACGGGCGTGCCGCGGACATCCGCACGGCCGATCCCGGGCACGCGGCGCTCCGGCAACGGGTGTCGGGAATGTCCGGTTCCGGTCGTGGGTTGCACAGCCAGCACGACCCGCCGCAGCACTCGGTTTGCGCTCTGGCGGGGCGTGGTGCAAACTGTCGCCGCCGATCACCCGGCGACGACCTCTCGATACGAGAAATGGATGGGCATGGCCACCGATTACGACGCCCCCCGGAAGACCGACGACAACTCCGACTCGGAGTCGATCGAGGCCCTCAAGGAGCGCGTTCCCGACAAGATGTCGGGGGTCGTCGACGATGATTCCGACAACCCCGGCAGTTTCGAACTCGCCGGGCAGGACCTCAGCGACGTCGACCTCGACGTCGTGGTGCTGCCCCCGCAGGTCGATGAGTTCACCTGCGTCGAGTGCTTCCTCGTGAAGCACCGCTCCCAGCTCGACCACGAGTCGAAGCTCGGACCGGTCTGCGCGGAGTGCGCGTCGCTCTAGCGAACACAGCCGCGTCGTCCTCGACGCAACGATCAGCGAAGGCCCCGCATCCTCCAGGGATGCGGGGCCTTCGTCGTGCGCTGCGAGGCGGGGCCGAGCCGCGCCTCCAGGCCGTGGACTGCGGTCCGTCAGGACCGCAGCGCCTCGACGACCTTGCCCGGGTGCCGGACGCTGACCAGCCAGTAGGGCGTCGGGTCCGCGTCGTCGCGCACCTCGACCTTGACGACCCCGCGCACGTAGCCGCGGAAGAGCGTCCACGCGCGGGCGTCGAGTGCCGGCCCGCGCTGCTCGGTGGCCGCTGCGCCCTCGAACGCCTCGGTCGTGCCGACGAGCGTGCGGGGGAGGTGTGCCTTGCCCGCGCGGAACTCGGTGTCGGTGACCTCGATGGTGGGTGCGAGTGCCCACAGGAGGACCAGGACCCCGAGCTCCATCCCGATCGCCACGAGGACGCCGGCCAGGACGCTGATGGGGAGGAAGACGAGCAGGGTGGCGGGGATGACGAGCGCCGTCGCCAGGTAGAGGGCGGGCGGGGCCCAGAGTCGTTCGCGGTACAGGGTCACGGGTCCATTCGATCACGAGCGAGCGAGGTCACGGAACGGTCACGGCTGCACTACCCTCGTCACGTGACCGAACCAGTCGACGTCCTCTGGACCGGGGAGCACGCTCCCGGCCACGCCCACCCCGGCGACGCGGGTGCCGATCTCGTCTCCACCGAGGCCTTCGTGCTGCAGCCGGGGGCACGACACCTGGCCGCCACGGGTCTGCGCATCGCGCTGCCCGATGGGTACGCCGCGTTCGTGGTCCCGCGGAGCGGCATGGCTGCGAAGCACGGCATCACGATCGTGAACAGCCCCGGAACCGTCGACTCCGGCTACCGCGGGGAGATCAAGGTCGCCCTGCTCAACACCGACCAGACGGAACCGTACGAGGTGCACGTCGGCGACCGCATCGCCCAGTTGATCGTGATGCCGGTGCCGCAGGTGACCTACACCCGGGTCGACGACCTGCCGGACAGCGTCCGCGGACAGGGCGGGTTCGGCTCGTCGGGCTACGGTGACCGGAGCGACGCCGTGACCGGTGCCGCCGCAGACGCTCAGGAAGGAACGCGCGCATGAAGTTCGGCCGACGCAAGCGGGACGAGGTCGAGGTGGCGGACGCCGTCACCGACGACATCGAGGTCGCGGACACGTCCCCCGAGGTCGACATCGCGACGGATGCCGACGCGGACCTCGACGAGGTCGACGCGGTCGCCCCGACGGACAAGTCCGCTCCGGAGGACCGGGCCGAGAACGGCCCGCACGACGAGACCGAGGCGAACCTGGTCCGCCCCTACGTCGACCTGGGTGGGGTGAAGGTGCTCCCGCGCGAGGGCCTGCACCTGCGTCTCGAGGTCGAAGAGGGCTCGCAGCGCGTCGTCGCGGTCGGGCTCGACTACGACGAGTCCACGCTGCAGGTCCAGCCGTTCGCGGCGCCCCGGTCCACCGGCCTGTGGCACGAGATCCGCGCCCAGATCGCCGAGCAGATCGAGCGCCAGGGCGGTGTCGTGACCGAGGTCGACGGCCCGTTCGGCCCCGAGCTCCGCGCGTCCGTCCCGGTCGCCGTGGACGGCGACGGGGGCACCGCCGGCTCCCGTCCGGCCCGCTTCGTCGGCGTCGACGGCCCGCGCTGGTTCCTGCGCGGCGTGATCGCCGGCAAGGCCGCCGAGCAGCCCGACGACGCGAGCGAGATCGAGGAGCTGTTCCGCAGCGTCGTCGTCGTGCGCGGCACGACTCCGATGCCGCCGCGCGACCTCATCCCGCTGCACATGCCCAAGTCGACGCAGACCGCGATCTGACCGACTGACGACCAACCCCGCCTGGAGGCACGGTGCCGGACCACGACGACACCCCACGACCCGAGACGGCTGGCTCCGACCCCGCTGCACGGGCAGTCGAGCCGTCGGTGGTGCCGAAGGTGGCGCCGGCGGCCGAGCCGTCGGTGGCACCGTCCTTCTCCGCGCAGTTCCGCGACGCCGTGCAGAACGCCGGCATCGCCCGCGTCGCGCCCGGTGAGGCGCCGTCCGGCCGGGCGCTGCTCGGCGCGGTCGGCGGGGTGCGCGGCCTCGCCGAGTCGGTGCTGCCCGGGTTCGCGTTCCTGGTCGTCTACGCGATCACGAAGGAGCTCGTGCCGAGCGTCGTGATCCCGGTGGCGGTCGGCCTGGTGTTCGTGGTGCTCCGGCTGCTGCAGCGGCAGTCGGTGACGATGTCGTTCGCGGGCATCCTCGGCGTCGCGGTCTCGGCCGGCCTCGCGCTCATCACCGGCCGTGCGGAGAGCAACTTCATCCCCGGGATCGTCATCAACGCCGTCTGGCTCGTCGGGCTGCTGATCACGCTGGCGATCCGCTGGCCGCTCATCGGGCTCGTCGTCGGCTTCCTGCTGCCGGCGAACGAGGACGGCTCGCACGTCGACTGGCGCGCCGACCCGGTGAAGCGCCGCGTGCTGACGGTCGCCACCTGGATCTGGGTCGGGCTGTTCGCGGTCCGGCTCGCGGTGGAGGTCCCGCTGTACCTGACGGCGCAGGTCGAACTGCTCGCCGGGCTGAAGCTCATCCTCGGCGTGCCGCTGTACGCGGCGGTGCTCTGGGTGACGTGGCTGCTGGTCCGCACCGTGTTCGTCCGACGCGACGACGTCGCCCCGGTGTAGAGTTCTCTCGACATCAAGATAGTTCTCGCAGGGCGCGCACGCGTTCTCGGGATTAGGTTTGCCTTGCTGGTGGGACGGTCCACGGCCCGCGAGGATGAGGGCAAACCGATCAGTAGGGAGGCGGCACGGTGGCTGCAGTCAATAGCTTCGGCTCGAAGGACACACTGTCGGTTGGGGGTGTCGACTACGCGATCCACCGGATCGACTCGGTTCCCGGGCACGAGAAGTTGCCCTACAGCCTGAAGGTGCTGCTCGAGAACCTCCTCCGCACCGAGGACGGCAAGAACGTCACCGAGGGACAGATCCGGGCGCTCGGCTCCTGGCGGCCCGACGCGGAGCCCGACACCGAGATCCAGTTCTCGCCGGCGCGCGTCGTCATGCAGGACTTCACGGGTGTGCCGTGCATCGTCGACCTCGCCACCATGCGCGAGGCCATGGCGGACATCGGCGGCGACCCGAACAAGATCAACCCGCTGTCCCCGGCCGAGATGGTCATCGACCACTCCGTCATCGCCGACCTGTTCGGCAGCACGGACGCCCTGCAGCGCAACACGGACCTCGAGTACGAGCGGAACGGTGAGCGTTACCAGTTCCTCCGCTGGGGCCAGACCGCGTTCGAGGACTTCAAGGTCGTCCCGCCGGGCACCGGCATCGTCCACCAGGTGAACATCGAGTACCTGGCGAAGGTCACCTACACGCGTGACTTCGACGGCGAGACCTACGCGTACCCGGACACCCTGGTCGGCACCGACTCGCACACCACGATGGTGAACGGCCTCGGCGTGCTCGGCTGGGGCGTCGGCGGCATCGAGGCCGAGGCCGCGATGCTCGGCCAGCCCGTGTCGATGCTCATCCCGAAGGTCGTCGGCTTCAAGCTCTCCGGTGAGATCCCGGCCGGCGTGACCGCGACCGACGTGGTGCTCACCATCACGCAGGAGCTCCGCAAGCACGGCGTCGTCGGCAAGTTCGTCGAGTTCTACGGCGAGGGCGTCGGCGCCGTCCCGCTCGCCAACCGCGCCACCATCGGCAACATGTCGCCCGAGTTCGGTTCGACGGCGGCGATCTTCCCGGTCGACGACGTCACGCTGGACTACCTGCGCCTGACCGGTCGCGACGAGGCGCAGATCGCCCTGGTCGAGGCGTACTCCAAGGCCCAGGGGCTGTGGCACGACGCCTCGGTCGAGCCGAACTACTCCGAGTACATGGAGCTCGACCTCTCCACGGTCGTGCCCTCCATCTCGGGCCCGAAGCGTCCGCAGGACCGCATCGAGCTCACGAACGCGAAGAGCCAGTTCGAGCTCGACCTGAACAACTACACGACGCCGTCCGAGCAGACCGACCTCGACGACGCGGTCGAGGAGACGTTCCCGGCCTCGGACCCGATCGCCGCCGGTTCGACCAACGAGGACACCGCGCTGCACGAGCACGTGCACGTGTCGAGCGCGCCGTCGACCGCCTCGGCGCCGACGAAGGTCGCGATGGACGGGGCCGACCCGTTCACCATCGACCACGGTGCCGTCGCGATCGCCGCGATCACCTCGTGCACGAACACGTCGAACCCGTCGGTCATGATGGCCGCCGGCATCCTCGCCCGGAACGCCGCGAAGAAGGGCCTCACCGCGAAGCCCTGGGTGAAGACCACCCTCGCACCCGGGTCGAAGGTCGTCACCGACTACTACGAGAAGGCCGGTCTCACCACCTACCTCGAGCAGCTCGGCTTCTACACGGTCGGCTACGGCTGCACCACCTGCATCGGCAACTCGGGCCCGCTGCCCGAGGAGATCTCGCAGGCCGTGCAGGACAACGACCTCGCCGTCACCGCGGTGCTCTCGGGCAACCGCAACTTCGAGGGCCGGATCAACCCCGACGTCAAGATGAACTACCTGGCGTCCCCGCCGCTGGTCATCGCCTACGCCCTCGCCGGGTCGATGCACTTCGACTTCGACAAGGACGCCCTCGGCACCGACCAGGACGGCAACGACGTCTACCTGACCGACATCTGGCCCGACGCGGCCGAGGTGCAGCAGGTCATCGACGAGTCGATCGACACCGAGATGTTCACCCACGAGTACGGCTCCGTGTTCGAGGGCGACGACCGCTGGAAGAACCTGCCGACCCCGACCGGCGACACCTTCGAGTGGGACCAGGAGTCGACCTACGTCCGGAAGCCCCCGTACTTCGAGGGCATGACGATGCAGCCCGACGCGGTGTCGGACATCTCCGGCGCCCGGGTGCTCGCGAAGCTCGGCGACTCGGTCACGACCGACCACATCTCGCCGGCCGGTTCGATCAAGGCCGACAGCCCCGCCGGCCAGTACCTCGCCGAGCACGGCGTCGACCGCAAGGACTTCAACTCCTACGGCTCGCGTCGCGGCAACCACGAGGTCATGATCCGCGGCACGTTCGCGAACATCCGTCTGCGCAACCAGCTGCTCGACGGCGTGGAGGGCGGCTACACCCGTGACTTCACGACGCCGGACGGTGCGCAGTCGTTCATCTACGACGCCTCGCAGCACTACCAGGAGCAGGGCATCCCGCTCGTCATCTTCGGTGGCAAGGAGTACGGCTCCGGCTCGTCCCGTGACTGGGCGGCCAAGGGCACGAACCTGCTCGGTGTCCGTGCGGTCATCACCGAGAGCTTCGAGCGGATCCACCGCTCGAACCTCATCGGTATGGGCGTCGTCCCGCTGCAGTTCCCGGCGGGCGAGACGGTCGAGTCCCTCGGGCTCGACGGCACCGAGGTCGTGTCGATCTCCGGGCTGACCGAGCTGAACGAGGGCCGCACCCCGAAGACGGTGCACGTCACCGCGACGCCGAGTGAGCACTCGCCGGCCGGCAAGCAGCCGATCGAGTTCGACGCGGTCGTCCGCATCGACACCCCCGGCGAGGCCGACTACTACCGCAACGGCGGCATCCTGCAGTACGTGCTCCGCTCGCTCGTCTGAGCCCGTTGAACGACAGGAGCGTCGTGCGCACGGGTCGCTGACGCGACCACAGATCGGACCGGAGGCCCGTGGCGACACCGCCACGGGCCTCCAGTCCGTCACCTGGTAGCGGGAATAGGGTGATGGCTTGGTACCCACGAAAGGAGCGCCCGTGAGCCTGCTCGCCAGCATCACGTCGCCGCGCGACCTGAAGCGTCTCTCCGACGCGCAGATGACCGACCTCGCCGCCGAGATCCGGCGCTTCCTGGTCGCCGAGGTCGCGAAGACCGGTGGGCACCTCGGGCCGAACCTGGGCGTCGTGGAGCTGACGCTCGCGATGCACCGCGTGTTCGACTCGCCGAACGACCCGTTCGTCTTCGACACCGGGCACCAGTCGTACGTGCACAAGCTCGTCACCGGACGCCAGGACTTCTCGAAGCTGCGCGAACGCGGTGGCATCGCCGGCTACCCGCAGCGGAGCGAGTCCGAGCACGACATCGTCGAGTCCTCGCACGCGTCGTCGTCGCTGTCGTGGGCCGACGGCATCTCCCGCGCGTTCGGGCAGACCGGGCAGACCGACCGCACCGTCGTCGCGGTGGTGGGGGACGGTGCGCTCACCGGCGGCATGACGTGGGAGGCGCTCAACAACATCTCCGACGACAACGATCGGCGCCTGGTCATCGTCGTCAACGACAACGGCCGCTCGTACGCCCCGACGATCGGTGGCATGGCGCGGTTCCTGAGCTCCGTGCGCACCCGCCGCGAGTACCGGGCCCTGTACGAGGGCACGCAGGCCGTGGCGGCCCGGTTCGGCGCTCCGGGTCGTGCGGTGTACCGAGGCATGCGCGGGGGCCTGCACGGCTTCCTGTCGCGGTTGACGAACAACGAGGCGCTGTACTCGAACCTCGACATCAAGTACATCGGCCCGGTGAACGGCCACGACCAGCAGGCGATGGAGGCAGCGCTCCGGCAGGCCAAGGAGTACGGTGCTCCCGTGATCGTGCACGCGATCACGGAGAAGGGCCACGGCTTCGAGCCCGCCCTGCGCGACCAGGCCGACCAGTTCCACGCCGTCGGGCACATCGACCCGGAGACCGGGGAGTCGCTCGACGCCGCATCGGGCCCGTCGTGGACCTCGGTGTTCGCTTCCTCCCTGGCCGAAGCGGGCGCCTCGGATCCTCGGATCGTCGCCATCACGGCGGCCATGCTCCGGCCGACGGGGCTCCACCTGTTCCAGGAGCAGCACCCCGACCGGGTGTACGACGTCGGCATCGCCGAGCAGCACGCCGTGACGACCGCCGCGGGCCTCGCGTACGGCGGGCTTCACCCGGTCGTGGCGCTCTACGCGACGTTCCTGAACCGCGCGTTCGACCAGGTGCTGATGGACGTCGCCCTGCACAGGGCCGGTGTGACGTTCGTGCTCGACCGTGCCGGGATCACCGGCCCGGACGGCCCCTCGCACCACGGCATGTGGGACCTCGCGCTGCTGCAGGTCGTGCCGGGTATCCGGATCGCCGCGCCCCGCGATGCTCCGACCCTGCGCGAGGAGTTCCGCGAGGCGATCGCCGTCGACGACGCCCCCACCGTGCTGCGGTGGTCGAAGGGGCAGGTCGGACCGGACATCCCCGCGATCCGTCGTCTCGACGATGGTGTGGACGTCCTGCACGCTGCCGCGGACGACGTCGAGGACGTGCTCTTCGTCGCCGTCGGGTCGATGGTGCCGGTGGCACTCGAGGCCGCGGCGCTGCTCGAGGCGCAGGGCATCGGCGTCACCGTCGTCGACCCGCGCTGGGTGGTGCCGATCCCGGTGTCGCTGATCGAGCTGTCACGGACGCACCGGCTCGTGATCACCATCGAGGACGGCGTGCGGGTCGGCGGCGTCGGGACCCGGCTGCGGCAGGACCTGCGCGCTGCCGGGGTCGACACCGGGGTGAACGAGCTCGGGCTGCCCGATGCGTTCATCGACCACGCGACCCGGTCGCAGATCCTCACCGACGCGGGGCTGACGGCGCAGGCCATCGCCCGCGACGTCATCGACCAGGTCGTGGGGACGAAGCTGCCGCAGGCGAAGCCCGCGCGGTCCCGCGAGTCCGCGGCGTCCGACCGCTGACCGCGCGGTTCGGTCCGTTCAGCACCGGTTCGGTCCGTTCAGCAAAACACCGGTGTTCGCGCTCCACGCCGCGTTTTGCGGGTGTTCGGTGCGCGAACACCGGTGTTTTGCGTACTGGGCTCTAGCGGGAAGCGGGGCCGACGATCCGCGGCTTGTGGAACGTGCCGCCGAAGACTCGCTCGGACGCGCCGGAGCGGTCGAGGTACGGGCTGATCCCACCGGCCTGGAACGGGTAACCCGCACCGAGGATGAGCCCGAGGTCGATCTCCTCGACGTGCTCGACCACCCGGTCCTCGAGCATGCGGTGCAGCTCGTCGGCCAGGGCGTCCTCGAACCGGCGCTGCATCTCGGCGGCGTCGACCGGCTTCGCGTCCTTCTTGGACGGCGCGATGAGCTTCACGGCGGCGGGGTCGTACCCGGTCGCGTTGCCCTTCTTGTCGCGGGTCAGGATCGTCCCGTGCTCGGCGATCTTCTTCAGGCCGTCGCCGGGGTAGAAGCGCTCGGGCCAGGCCGCGTGGTGCGAGTCGAGCACGTGCGCGCCGACCGGCAGCCCGACGAGCTCGAGCAGCTCGAACGGTGACATCGGCAGGCCGAGTGGTGCGGCACCCTGGGCGACGGTGTCGAACGAGGTGCCCTCTTCCACGCCGCGCATCGCCTCACCGAGGACCCGTGCGAGCACCCGGTTGACGACGAAGCCCGGCTGGTCCGCGGTGATGATCGCGGTCTTCTTCAGGGTCTTCGCGACGGCGAGGGCGGTGACGAGGGCCTCGTCCGAGGTCTTCGCAGCGCGAACCACCTCGAGCAGCGGCATGACCGCGACCGGGTTGAAGAAGTGGAAGCCGACGAGTCGCTCGGGGTTCGTCAGGACCGACGCCATCTCGTCGACGGAGAGCGACGACGTGTTCGTGGCGAGGATGGCGTCCGGTGCGATGACCTGCTCGATCTTCCGGAGGACCTCCTGCTTGACGGTCATCTCCTCGAAGACGGCCTCGATCACCCAGTCGGCGTCGGCGAAGGCGTCGTAGGACACCGACCCGCTGACGAGTGCGGTGGTGCGGTTCGCGTCGTCGGGGGAGATCCGGCCCTTGTCGAGCAGCTTCGCGACCTCGCCGCGGATCCGCTCGACGCCGGCGTCCACACGGGACTGGTCGACGTCGGTGATGACGACGGGGACGCCCAGGCGTCGGGCGAACAGCAGCGCGAACTGCGACGCCATCAGCCCGGCGCCGAGGACGCCGACCTTCGTGATCTTCTTCGCGTCGACGCCCTCGGGAGCGCCGACGGGCTTCTTCGCACGCTTCTGCACGAGGTCGAAGGCGTACATCGACGCGGCGAACTGGTCGCCCGAGATGAGGTCGGCGAGGGCCTCGTCCTCGTCGGCGAAGCGTTCGTCGAGCGAACCCGACTTGGCGGCGGCGACGAGGTCGAGCGCCCGGAACGGCGACTTCGGCACGGTGCCGATCTTCGACGCGACCTGTCCGCGGGCGACCTTGACGACGGTGCCCCATGCGGCCTTCTCGAGCATGCCCGGCTCGTTCTTCCGAACCACCTTGGTCGTTCCGCTGATGACGCCGTCCGCCCACGCCACGGCCGAGGGCAGGAACGTGACGGACGGGACGAGCACGTCACCGATGCCGATCTCGACCGCGGCCGGGCCGTCCATCAGACGGTTGTTCTTGAGCGGGTTCTCCACGATGACGCGGAGTGCGCGCTCCGGCCCGATCAGGCGGGGGAGCAGCGTCGCGCCGCCCCAGCCGGGGATGATGCCGAGGAACACCTCGGGCAGGCCGATGCCCTGCGCCGCCGACGAGAACGCCCGGTAGGTGCAGTGCAGGGCGATCTCGAGCCCACCGCCGAGCGCCAGGGTGTTCACGAACGCGAACGACGGCACCCCGAGGTCAGCGAACTTCCTGAGCGTGGCGTGCCCGAGGGCGGCCAGGTCGTGGGCGGCCTCGCGCGACGGGACCGCCGCTGCCTGGGACAGGTCGGCCCCGGCGGCGAAGCAGTACTCCTTGCCGGTGATGGCGACGCCCTGGATCGTGCCGGCGGCGGCCTCGGTCTTCAGGGTGTCGAGCACGCCGGCGAGTTCACGGAGCGTGCGGGGCCCGAGGGTGTTCGGCCGCTTGTAGTCCTTGCCGTTGTCGAGCGTGATGAGCGCCAGCGTGCCACCCGAGGGCATCGTGACGTGCTTGACGAACGAGTGCGTGACGACCTCGTCCTCGCTGAGTTCGGCCAGTCGGTCGTTGTCGACGATGGTCATGGTCACGCCCCCTTCCGAGCCGAACGCTCGGCCGACTTGCTGTGGTTCGGGTTCTCCCAGATGACGGTGCCGCCCTGGCCGAGCCCGATGCACATCGTGGTGATGCCGTACTTGACGTCCGGTCGCTCGGCGAACTGTGCGGCGAGCTGGTTCATCAGCCGGACACCACTCGACGCGAGCGGGTGGCCCACGGCGATCGCGCCGCCCCAGGCGTTCACGTTCGGGGAGTCCTGGGCGATGCCGTAGTTGTCGAGGAACGCGAGCACCTGGACGGCGAACGCCTCGTTGATCTCGAACAGGCCGATGTCGTCGATCGACAGGCCGGCCTTCGACAGGGCCTTGTCGGTCGCGGGGACCGGGCCGACGCCCATGACCTCGGGCTCGACGCCGGCGAAGGCGAACGAGACCATGCGCATCTTCGTCGACAGTCCGTGCTGCTTCGCGCCGTCCTCGGACGCGAGCAGGCTCATGGTGGCGCCGTCGTTCAGACCGGCGGCGTTGCCGGCGGTGACCCGTCCGTGGGGCCGGAACGGCGTCTTCAACGCGGCCAGCGCCTCCAGGGTCGTCCCCGGCCGCGGCGGCTCGTCGGTGCTGACGACGTCCCAGCCGTCGCCCTTGTTGACCTCGACCGGGATCACGTCCGGCTGGAGCTTGCCGTTCGCCCAGGCGGCGGCGTAGCGCTGCTGGGACTGGACGGCGTAGGCGTCCGTGCGGTCCTTCGTGATCGCGGGGAAGCGGTCGTGCAGGCGCTCGGCGGTGGCGCCCATGACGAGGGCGTCGCTCGAGACCATGCGCTCCGCGACGAAGCGCGGGTTCGGGTCGGCGTTGAAGCCCATCGGGTGCCGGCCCATGTGCTCGACACCACCGGCGATCGCGATGTCGGCGGCGCCGAAGGCGATGGCACCCGCGAGCGTCGTGACGCTCGTCATGGCACCGGCGCACATGCGGTCGATGGCGTAGCCGGGCACCGACTTCGGCAGACCCGCGAGCATGCCGACCGTTCGGCCGAGCGTCAGCCCCTGGTCACCCTGCTGCGTGGTCGCCGCGACGGCGACGTCGTCCACGGCTGCGGTGTCGAAGGCGTTCCGGTCGAGCAGTCCGCGCATCGCGTGCACCGCGAGGTCGTCGGACCGGGTCTTCCAGAACACCCCCTTCTCGCCGGCTCGTCCGAACGGTGTGCGAACGCCGTCCACGAACACGACGTCTGATGCCTTTGGCAATCCGGGCCTCCCAGATCCTCATCGATCGGGCCGGAACGCAGGTCGCTCCGGCCTGGCCGGGCCTCGCCCGGCGACCCTCCCGACGCTATGCCCCCAGCCTGGGCGGCCGCATGCCGGTTGGGCAGTTCCTACGACTCGTCGTCGTCCGTCGCCGCGGGCCGCTGTGCAGCAGCCACAAAGGCCGACGCGATGATCGACGCGAGTTCCTCGACCTGCCACGGGCGGGCGTCGTGCTCGGCGAGGGCGGCGCCGACCAGCTCGGTCGACACAGGCGACGGCGGGGCCCACGACACGAGCCGGAGCGTCTCCGGCGTGAGCAGGTTCTCGAGCGGGATGTCGAGCTCCTCGGCACGCTTCGTGACCGCGGCGCGCGCGGCCTTGTACCGGCGGTCGGCGGCCGGGTTGCGGTCCGCCCAGGCGCGGGGCGGGGGCAGGGTGGCCTCGCCGGCACCGCGGAGTCGGGGGAGGTCCTCGGTGGTGCGGCCTTCCTCGACGGCGGCCCACCAGCGGTCGAGCTCGGAACGGCTGGCGCGGCCCGTGAAGGTCTTCAGCGCACCGAGTTCGGCGCGGGACTCGGGTGCGGCTGCCGCGGCGGCGACGATCGCCGAGTCGGGGATCGTGCGTCCGGGGGCGATGTCCGCCTGTCGGGCGTACTCGTCGCGGGCGAGCCAGAGCGACCGGGCGATCGCCAGTGCTCGAGCACCACGGAGCGCGTGCATGCCGGACAGCCGACGCCAGGGCTCGGCACGGGCGGGCTTCGGGGCGCGGTGCAGGACCGCGTCGAACTCCTCCTGGGCGATCCGGGTCTTGCCCGCCTCGTCGAGCTTCTCGGCGAGGGCGTCGCGGAGGTCGGGCAGCAGCTCGACGTCGAGCGACGCGTAGACGAGCCACGACTGCGGCAGGGGACGGGTCGACCAGTCGGCGGCCGAGTGCGCCTTCGCCAGGGTGATGCCGAGCAGCTGCTCGACGACGGCGCCGAGGCCGACACGGGGGAACCCGGCGATGCGGGCGCCGAGTTCGGTGTCGAAGATGCGCGTCGGGACGAGGCCGACCTCCTGCAGGCACGGCAGGTCCTGCGAGGCGGCGTGGAACAGCCACTCCTCGTCGACGATGGCGGCCTGCAGCTCCGAGAAGTCGCCGATCGGGATCGGGTCGAACAGGAACGCACCGGCACCGCGGCGGAACACCTGGATCAGGTAGGCGCGCTGCGAGTAGCGGTAGCCGCTGGCGCGCTCGGCGTCGACCGCGACGGGGCCGTGGCCGGCGGCGATGGCGGCGACCGCCTCGAGGTAGTCCTCGCGCGTGTCGATGACCTTGACGGCGTCGTGCGATGCCTCGAAGGCAGGGCTGGCAGCGGGAGCAGTCGAGCCGGCAGCCCTGGCTGCGGACGCAGCCGGGCCGGTCGATCCAGCGGCGTCCTGGGGAGCGGGGTCGGTCACTTGGCGAGCCTCCTCGGGGCCAGCAGGGTCACGCCGTCCGATGCGGGCGGCAGACCGGCGAGCATGGCGACGATGTCCTGCCAGGCCCGGACGTGTGCGGTGAGGTCGTCGCCGCGTGGTGTCCACGACGCGCGGAGTTCCAGTTGGGCGCCGTCGCCCTGTGCGGCGAGGTCGCCGTACCCGCGCGAGATGATCTTGGTGGCCGTGCCCGAGGCGTGGTCGTACGTCGCACCGTGCGACTCGAGCGCGTCGACGAGCCAGCTCCAGGTCACGTCGGCGACGAACTCGTCGACGCCGATCTCCGGCTCGAGCGGTGCCTGGGCGAACGAGACGACACGGAACGCGCCGCCCCAGCCCTCGGGTTCTTCCGGGTCGTACAGGGCGATGAACCGGCCGGTGCCCAGGTCCGACTCGACCCCGTGCGCGGTGCCGGACACGTCCGCCGCCAGGGCGATCGAGAACGGTGCGATCCGGGTCGGCGAGGGGATCTCGGTGACGGTGGTCTCGGCACGGCCGCTGCCGCCGGACACGAACGCGCGGAGCCGCGCGAAGGCGTCGGGCTCTCGGGTTTCGGACACACATGCAGACTAGGCTCCGGGCCATGTCCCGATCCGCGCGACCCGCCGAGGACGTCGTCCAGGAGACCGCTCGATCGGCCGGGTTCATCGCACTCGGCGCCGGTCTGGCAGCTGCCGCGGTGGGGACGGCCGTCATCGGTGGCTTCGTCGCCGCCGTCGCCCGCGCCGTGGTCACCCCCGACCGCAAGCGCAACGAGCGCGTCCCGATCCACGCCGTCGACCCCGTCCGGAAGACCGTCACGATCGAGCGCACGGCCGACACCGAGCTGCAGGGCCGCTACTCGCTCTGGTTCGGCGGCGGCACCGGCCACATGCGCGTCGGCGAGGTCCTCGGCACGACCGACACCACCGTCACGCGCCGCATCATCGCGATCGACGCCGGCGACCCGACCGCCGCACGTCGCGGTCGCTGGGGCGGCTGGTTCTACCTGACCCCCGGCGAACTCGACGTGCCCGTCGAGGACGTCGACATCCCCACCCCGAACGGCCCCGCCCCCGCCTGGGTCGTCCGCGCCGACGACCCGGCAGCGCCGTGGGCCGTCCTGGTGCACGGCCGTGGCGTCACGCGTGCCGAGACGATCCGCGCCGTCCCCGTCTTCCGCGCCGCCGGGTACTCGGTGGTGCTCGCCTCGTGGCGGAACGACGGCGTCGCCCCGCCGAGCGTCGACGGCCGCTACGGCCTCGGCAGCACCGAGTGGGAGGACGTCGACTCCGTCCTCCGCTGGCTCGCCGCGCAGGACGCCCAGAGCGTCGTGCTGATGGGCTGGTCGATGGGTGGCGCCGTCGTGTTGCAGACCCTGCTCCGCTCGCGCTTCGCCGGCCTGGTCGACGGGGTGGTTCTGGAGTCCCCGGTGGTCGACTGGCACGCGGTGCTGAAGTCGCAGAGCCAGCTCCTGCGTCTGCCGCGTCCGGTCCGCAAGGTCGCGCAGCGCCTGCTCCGCACGCCGGTGCTGCACCGGCTCGCCGGGCTCCAGGCCCCTGTGGACCTGCGCGAGCTCGACATGGTCACGCGCTCCGACGAGCTCACGGTGCCGATCCTGCTGCTGCACAGCGACGACGACGGGTTCGTGCCGTCCTCGGCCTCGCACGACCTGGCCCGCGCACGGCCCGACCTGGTGCGCCTCGAGATCCAGACCACGGCCCGGCACACCAAGCTCTGGAACCACGACGCCGACTGGTTCGACGCCCGGATCCTCGCGTGGCTCACCGAGGTCGTCCAGCGGCGCGGGGCGGCCAGCGCGCGGTAGACGCGACCGAAGGGCGGACGGGAGGCGCGGTGTCAGCTGGCACCGCGCCTCCCGTCCGTCATCTGCTCACGTCGTCGCCACTTCGGTGGCCCCTGGTCCGCCGAGCGCGCAGAACGGTAAAAGGACATGGGCCGGCACTCGGCACGGTGTGGGAAGAAGGCTGGGAGGACGGCGATGCTTGCGCCGCACGCCCGCACGTCAGGTCCGTGGGAAGAGATCGACTGACCGTGGCGTAGCCCGGTATCGCAGGTGTTCGAAGTCCGGGTGCCAGTCGACCAGGCCCACCACCGCACGGACGGCGATGTCGACGAAGAACGGGGATACGACCATCCGATGGGGGACGGTCTCTGCCTCGACCTCGCTCGCCGGCCGCGACCTCTTGCCGGAGAAATCCGTGACGTGTTCGACGTCGGTGGCGGTGCCCCAGGAGTACGCGGGGAGGAGCCGGTCAGAGTCGGGCGTCGTGGTGCCGACGACCTCCCACATGCCTGGCTGGAACCGCGCCGGCAGGGTCAGTCCGGCGATGACGGGCTGCGTCGCGAGCACCACGAGCGGATCCGCCGGCGGCGGTACTTCTTCGGGACGTTGGAAGACGGCGACGTAGACGGCATCGAAATGTTCCGATATCACGTGCCCGAGCAAAACACCGCCCGCTCCGTCCGATATGAGGAAGACGTCGCCAGCGGCGGCCGCGAACGGCGCACGGCTACATGGGTAAAACACACTGGCTGTCCCGGAGGGGGTGCTGGGTCCCCTTGGATCCGGTGCCGCGAGTGGTGTCCGTGGCACCCTGGTGCGCCGGAGCTGGCGTGCGCGCTCGTCGAGGTCCCGACCCGGCCATCCGTGGTCGACGACTTCGATTGTGAACAACGTTTCGGGGTCAGCGCGCGTCTCGGTCAGGAGCTGCGCGAACAGTTGTGCGCCGCTGTCGGCCTGGTGAAACTGCTGCGTCGACCGATCGGGCTTGCTCCGTCTACCGAACATCGCGGACTCTGTCTTCGTCGGTGGATGTGAGGATGAGCTGGTCCGGTCGAGGCAGCTCGGCCGGCATGTCGGTGGTGAACCACGGGAACTCGACGAAGTTGATGCGACCCTCGAGCATCCAGATGAGTACCTCGCCCGCGAGGGGGGCCTCGTCGGAGCAGTAGTACACGGCCCATCGGAGAGGACCGTCGGCGTAGTCGGACCGAGGTGCCGCGGCGAGCACGATGTCGAAGATCCGCGGGACCGACTCGTCGACGGTCCGCACTGCCTCGACCTGGTCGCGCAGCAAGGCGGCCCTGGGGTCCTGCGACGCGTCAAAGCACGTCCGCAGGATCGCCGCGATGTGGTGTGCCGTGGTGTCGCCCTCCCGACTGCCGACCACGTGCGAAGCCACCGCGGGTCCGAGAGCCCGCTCGATCGCGTTCGAGATCTCGATGACTGATCCGTCGATGCACACGGTGACTTCAGTGCTGTCGAAGAAGTCGATGCGGAGCACTGCCTGCGCCGGATCGGGTCCGGCGGCGACCGGAACGCCGAAGAACTCGCAGTCGATCATCTGGTGGTTCTCCTGGACGAGCGTCAGCATCTCGTCGTGCGAGAACCACAGCCCGGGTCCCGACGCTGCCATGAGTCGCCGGTCCCACTCGTGCACGTCGACAGTCGAGCTCGGTTGCATGACCATGTCGAGCTCCGTGACGAGCCAGTGCAGGGGCGTGAGGTTCAACGATTCGAACACGTCCCGGAAGCCAGGCAGCGGCCCCTCGTGTGAGGGGCCCCTCCGGAAGAACCAGAACCGCTGAGCGGCCTCTCGTCGGCCGGTCATCAGGTGTTGGTGAGCCAGATCGCGGGCCCCTCGCTCGGCATGACGATGATCCGCAGCCTTCTCGTGAGGCGTTTCATTGATCCCGCTGACGATCGGGGTCTGACCGAGCGAGACGAGGGTGCGTAGTCACCGAGCGCGTCCGCGAAGGCGTCGAGTGGACCGATGAACGGTCGGAGAGGGTCTTCCTTCTTCGTGGAGTGCCGTCGGACTGCACCGGTGAAGTCCGAGGGGACAGCGTCGCAGCGCACCTCAGCGTCGGCCGGAATCGCGGCGATCATCGAGACGATACCGCCGGGTGGTTCGATGGTCGTCCTGCAGGTGACCGCTCGAAGGTGTGCGATCGAGAGGTCTGGCTGTGTTCTGGTCATCGTCAGTCCTCAGCGTTGTTCAGCCCGGTCATCTTCGTCGTCTGGGATCGAGGTGAACAGATCTCCGCCCCCGAGAGCGATCACCCGCACCGGCGGTCTCTCCGGGCCGGTGTAGTGCCAAGACTCGTACTGCGCGTCAGGATCGGCTCTCAGCACGACTCCGCTGGAGAAGGTCAGCTCCAGAGAGCTTTCGTCGATCCGGGCCTCGATTACCGTCTGGGTGTGCAGACGCAAAGCTGGAACGAGCGAAGACTTGTCGCCGTCCGGGGCAACTTGGGAAATGGCTCCGCTCGGCTCACCCACCGTGAATGTGGATTCGAAAGCCGTGCTCGCACCGTTGGAGAAGCGCAACGTGACCATGTGGTCGATCCCGATGAAATTGACGGTTTCTCTCACAACGGACAGGCGCATGTCATCTCCGTTTCTTTTGGCCAAACGACGTACTTACCGCTCCGGAAAGCGTACATCGATTCGTCAAGGTTGCGGAACACCGCCCCAGGAAGTCGTCCAATCTCATCGTCGGGTTGACTACTGCCTCGTCGAAGACGACTATCACCGTGGTGCTGTCGACAGAATCGATGCGCACAACTGGATCCGCCGTCGCGGGTGATACGCGGTGTCGTCATCGGCCGCGACCAGACTGGTTCTCAACGTTCGCCTGGTTTCCCGATGAAGTTGGTGACGAACAGCGCGCCCATCACCTGGTCCCTTTCCTTTTCGAGTGCGACAGTCACGAGGGAGTCCTCAAGCCACACGAAACACAGGCGAACCTCGGTAGAACCGAGGCGAGCGAGATTCGTCGTGAATTCTTCCAACCCAATCACTACGACACCTTTCTCCCTGGCCAAGTTGTACTTCGTCCAAAGTGTCCGCGCGATGCTCGAGGCGTCCTGTACGCTGAGTCGGAGATCTTTTTCACAGGCTTGAGGCAGAAGCGCCGCGGACGCCTTCAAAGCGGCCGGGGTTGTCAATTCCTTCAAGAGATGACGAAGTGCTCCTACGGAGATTGTTTTTTGCGTCGGTGCGCGATCGAGGTATGTCGCTGCGAGCGGAACTTGGTGTTCGGCGTCTACGACGAAGGACGCGATCCGCTCGCCCGCCTCGGCCTGGCAGAACAGGATCGGTCCATTGCCAAGATCATGCAGTGGCGCTAGAAGTTCAACTAAGTTCGGAGATCGAACCAGGTAATTGTCCCGCACCATTCTCTCGAATTCGGCTGCCTCGAACTGGTCTACAAACAATTCCTGTTCAGGTGGCAGTTCTGTCAACAGGGTCAGCGCATCTGCTGGAACGTTCAATCCCGAGCGCTCGATCATCCCTTCGAGCACCTCGACAGTCATGACTTCGCTCAACTCTCGTACCTCTCCACCTTTGCGCCACGGACGACTCCGCGGATGAGGACTTCCGACTCACCGAACTCGTCAGGCCCGAGAACTACCCTGCTCCGGTACGGCTCGAGATCTGTGCTGAGGATCACGCCGCGGCCTCTTGGCGGATTTCGTATCGATCCAACGACTTGGATTGGTCAATGTAAGGATCTATGTTCCCATATCGATCACTTCGTCGAGGAGCGCGGGCGAGCGCTCATCTCGTGGGCGTGCGCGTCTGCCTCGGTCTTGTAGATCTCGCCCCATGCGATGCTCGGAGGCATGGAATGGACAGGCAGATCGACGTCAGGGAGACAGATCTGCACGAAGTGCGGGAAGGCGGGGAAGGTCCAGAGGTCTTCGTCTTCGAAGCGACTCCAGAGCAACAGCTCCCCGACGCCCAGCGGTTGGCCGAGCTCCTGACCGTTCAGCGGGGGATCGCAGCTGACCATCAGCGCATGGTGACCGTTCGGTAGCTCGATCGGTCGTTCCACTTCGCACCGGAAGACAGACGAGAACCGCTTGCTGTCCATGGACGAGAGAAAGAAGACTTCGTGCATGTCAGATCTCCGGATCGATGCCGCTGCCGTTGGGGAGGGAGTCGTACAACGTTGCTTCGAGCAGGAACTGCCCCGAGTTCACGCTGTGATCGGGCTCGGTCTTCCCTGCCGGCAGTCCCGCGACGTCGCGATAGTTGGCAACAGAACCAGGGTGGGACGGCGACCATGAGGCACCGGTCGCCTGAGCATCTTCGCCGTAGACACGGTAGATCTTCTGACCTTCGAAGGGCGTCGGGAGCTCGTCGCCGAGCTTGTTCACCGCTGCCGGCAGGTGGACCTGGTTGAGCAGGGGACGTGATGGCGTACAGCGTCGTGAGGACCCAGACGAGCCCGGGTGAATCGAGCTCTGAGAAGAACTGGACCAGATCGGGCAGCACGATGTGATCAGCGGGGATCGTGTACGTGACCATCTCGAGGTCCTTCGGCAACTTCGTGGTCATCCGGTCTCCTCTGTTGTCTCGACCTGTGGCGAGAAGCCGCCCACGCTCATGGCAGCGAGGACGTCGGTCCTGCCCGGCGTGAACGCGATGATCGCGACTGCGGTGTCAGCCTGCACGGTGGAGAGCCCCGGCTGCTCGTCGCCGAGCGGTGCGAGCACACGGGCGAACTCGTCGAGCCCGCGAACGTCCGAGCCACTGTCGGCGGCCATCGTGTACTTCGTCAGGAAGGTCCGTGCCGTCGAAAGGGCTCCCTGTTCGAAGATGCGGACCCGGACCTCGGCCGGACACTGCGATGCCACCTCGAGCGCGAGTTCCGCCCCCGGGGCGTCTGATGCGCGCAGGCGCCTGCACAGCTCCTGGACGGTGATGTGGACGAGTCCGACGGAGCGGTCGACCGCCGTGGCAGCCACGAGCGTCCGGTCCGTCGCGCGCAACACGACCGTCACGAGTTCATCGCCGTGCTCGACCTGACAGATCAGGACGAGCTCGTCTCCGAGGGCTTCGAGTGGGTCGATGAACGGTACGAGGTTCGGCTCCTGCTTCGAGTAGGACTGCCGGATGACCGCTGCGAACGAGCGTGCGGACACGTCGGAGACGAGCACTTGCGCGACCGATCCCACTGCGGCGAGGACGTCGACGACACGGTCTGGCAGGTCCACAGCCGTTCCGTTGGTGACCGCTCGGAGGTGCGTGACCGAGACGTCCGAGGGTGCGCGCGTCACCGTCGGACACCCACGGACGACGGGCTGTATCGGTACTGCATGTCACCGTCGGGCAGGGCGTCGATGTCCACCCGTGCGCGGCCCGGTTCGCTGTAGTGCCAGGACGGACCTCGTCGGTTCGACCAGCCCTCGAGCAACTCACCCGAGGCGAACCGGACGGAGATCCGCGCGCCCGTGACTGCACCGTCCGAGACGACCTTGTTGTGCAGGGCAAGGAGGTCGAGCAGGGACGGTTTGTCGCCGGGATCGAGGAACGCGTGCTCCCCGTCAGAGCCGGTCAGCGCGAAGTCGGTCTCGAACCGGAGCGACGCCCCGCTCGAGAAGCGGATCGTCACGTCGGAGTCGATGCCGATGAAGTCGACGGTGTCGCCGGCGATGTCCAGCGCGAAGGGTGGACCCGGAACCCGCACCCTCAGGGCTTCTTCCGCACCGGGGCTCGTACTGCCCTCTGGCGGATCGACACGAACCGGGTGCCCCTTCGACCCAGAGCCGTGCCAGGACTCGAACTCGCCGTCCGGACCGGCGACGAGGGTCTCTCCGTCAGCGAAGACGAGCGTGAGCGTGGCGCCCTCGACCGATCGCCGATCGATTTCTGTGCCGAACAGCCGCAGAATGGGGAGCAGGGAGTCCTTGCGCTCCGGATCGACGACCACGCTGCCCCCGGATCGGTCCCTGACGGTGAACGCAGATTCGAGCTGCACGCTTGCGCCGTCGGTGAAGCGCAGGTCGAGCCGGAAGTCGACGCCGATGAAGTCGAGCGTGACCGCGCCCTCGACTGTCGCCAGAGCGCCACCGGGCATCGCGGTGACAGCGACCATGATCGTCCCCTCGTACGGATTGATGTTCAGGAGCTGCTCTCGCTGCATCGCATACTCGTGCTTCACTCACGGCCAGAAGATTGGGTAGCACGGTCCGCAAGACCGACGGGCCGAAGATGGATTCGAGCTGCTGAAACAACTTTCGACCGTCTTCGGCTGCAGTCAGATCAGGGTGTCACGCGTCATCATGTGCGATTGTGCGACACCGGATCCCAGAAGAATTGCCAATTCCTTCGACGGGTTGATTATTGTTTCGTCGATGACCACGGTCGCAGTCGTGCTATCGAAGAAATCGATGCGAACGACCGGGGCGAAGGCTTCTGGATTGCCGGTCGTTAGGTGGCCCAGGAACTCACCGTCGATCATCTGGTCACACCACCGAACGATTTCCAGCATGTGGCCATGCGTCACCCACAGCCCCGGTTCGTCGCTTTGAGTGACCTTGCTCTCCAACTCAAGGACATTCAATCTCGACCCGGGTATCGCTGTCATCCATAGGTCGGTCAGTAACCAACGCAAAGGTGGCGGATTGATCGCGTTGTACACATTCGGGAACGTTATTGTCCCCACGGGTGCGGAATAAATTGGACGTTGAAAAAGAATCATTCGAGCTCCGGTAGGGGCTCAGGATCGCCCCGTTGGGCGGTGCCGCCGGTAGGATTAGGTACTGCCCTATGTTGGTGTGGATTGGTGTGCAGATCAGGCTTATTATGGTCGGTGAAGTCAATGGTGCGCACAACCTCCCCATTATCGGCGAACTCTCTCGCTTGTGGGTAGGGCTCCTTGCGGCTCTTGCGCCACCCCAGTTGGGTATGGGGAAACTCAGAGTCAGGGAGGTCGTTGCCCACACCATCCCGTGGGAGGGGGCGCCGTGGGAACCACTGGCCGTCGGGAACCACCCTCACCTGAGGCGTTTCGTCCCCGAGCTTCGCTACGGACGTCGGCAGGTGCACCTTCGACATCGTGCCGCCGGTGGCCGCCGACGTCGCGGCACCCTCGGCAGCGTTCCGGAGCAGACCACCCGGGGTCACCGGCTGGCCACTCACCGCGTAGTTCGCGACGTTCTCCGCCGCCCCTTCTGCTGCGTTCTTGACCAGTTGCTTGCCGATCAGGGCACCGGCACCACCGCCGACCGCACCGAATGCCCCGCTGACGGCGACCTGGCCCCAGTTCACCTCGCCGGTCGTGGCCTTCTGGATGATGGTGTCGGCACCGGCGCTGATGAGCATCGCGCCGACCGGACCGCCGACGCCGGTGGCGACGAGCACCCCTCCGGCGACGACCATGGCACCACCGGCGACGTACTCCCAGTTGTCGGCGAACCAGTCACCGGTCGCGGCTGCGGCACGTGCGAGCGGTCCCTGCTGCGCCGCCGCGTAGGCCTCGAGCTCGGCGTCGGTGACGGGCGCGAGTCCGAGCGGGTCGATGGCGTGCAGCGGATCATTGCCGGCGAACGAGTACGGGTTGCCGGCCCAGGCTGCTCCCGCGGGCGCGGTGACCGGGTCGACGGACAGGAAGCCGCGCGACGACGGGTCGTAGGCTCGGGCGCCCATCCACTCCAGGCCGGCGACCTGCAGCGAACCGTCGGCGCCGAGTGCGATGCCGCCGGGCAGGCCGGAGCCGCCGAGGTCGACGAGCGTCTGCCACGGGTCGGCGTCGTCGGCTGCTCTGATCGTGCGTCGACCGCTGGTGGCCCACCCGTCGTCCACGCCGGTGAGACCACCGGGAGCACGGACGACCGGTGTGTCGCCGACAGCGAGGAGCGTCGGCGCGAACGCGGCGGTGTCCCAGTCGATCTGGACGCCGTCGACATCGGCGAGTTCACCGAGGGCGTCGACGTGCAGTTCGGTCGTGGTGCTGCCTGCCGCGGTGGTCTCCGCCACCCCGGTGAGGTGACCCTGCGGGGTCCAGCCGTACGTGGTCGTCACGCCGTCGGCTCGGAGCGCCTGCACCCGACGACCAGCGCCGTCGTAGGCGTACTCCACCTCGGGCGACCCGTCCACGGCGTCGACGCCGATCAGCTGACCGGCGGCGTCGTGCCGGAACCGTCGGGCCCCGGAGTCCGTCCGTTCCTCGGCCAGACGACCAGCGACGTCGTAGACCCAGTCGGTGCGACGGGCTTCCTGGACGGACGCCACCAGCTGCGCGGCATCGTCGTGCTCGTAGGTGGTGCTGCCGCCGGGTCCGTCGACCCGGGTGATGCGCCCGTCGGCGTCGCGTTCGATCGTGCTGGCGTGCGTGCCGTCCGCGTCGATGCGCGTGTGCCGGACCACGTGTCCGTTCGCGTACTCCCAGGTCTGCAGCTGATCGCCGCCGCGGGCCTGCAGGAGCCGCCCTGCCGCGTCGTGCTCGTACCGGACCTCGCCGAAGGCCGAGTGGTCGACGCGGACGACCCGCCCGGTGGCGTCGTGCTCGTACCTGGTCGTGGACCCGTCAGGGGACTGCACCGAGGTGCGGAGTCCGTCGGCATCGTGGGTCCACCGGGTCTCGCGCGAGCCGGTGGCACGGCGGACGAGCTGGCCCAGTCGGCTGAACTCGAGGACGTGGGTGGCGGGGGAGTCGGGACGGGTCTCGTCGGTGATCGTCACCGTGCGAGCACGCGCATCGCGGTCGATGCGGCCGATCAAACGGTCACCGGCGTACTGCGCGGATTCACGACCGGCCGCGTCGTACTCCCACCGAAGGACGCTCCCGTCCGGGTCCGTCTGGGTGCGCTGGCGCCCGGCCGCATCGTAGGTCGCCGTCGTCGTGCGACCGAGCTGATCGGTGGACGAGGCCACCTTGTCGAGCTGCGTGTACGTGCGGAGAGTCACCCCACCCAGCGGATCGACGGTGCGGACGAGGCGCCCACGCTGGTCGTACTCGTACCGGGTGGTGCCGCCGAGCCCGTTCACCGCGGCGACGAGTTGCCCGGCGGCGTCGTAGCGGAAGGTCCGCTGGCCGAAGCGGGTGTCCCGCGCCGAGACCACGCGACCGACCCGGTCGTACCGGTACCGGGCGGTGCCGACCCCGGGCACGTCGGCGTGGACGACCCGACCCTGGCGGTCGTACTCGGTCCGGGCGACCTCGCCGGTCGGCAGGGTGCGCGCGACGGCCCGTGAATCGGCGTCGTAGGTCAGCGTGGTGCGTGCGCCGGCGGGGTCGATCGCGCTGACCGGGCGGCCGCACGCGTCGTACTCGTACCGGGTGGTGCGGCCTGCCGGAGTGGCCACACCGACGACGCGTCCAGCCAGGTCACGCTCGATCCTGGTGAGGCCCCCGTCCGCGTCGACGAGCTCGACCGGGCGGCCGCAGGCGTCGTACGTCGTGAGTTCGGCGGAGGCGTCCGTGTGCTCGAGCCGGGTCGGACGGCCGAACTCGTCGGTCGTCACGGACACGGCGTCGAAGGCGTCGCGGACCGTGGAGACGCCGTCAGCGCGCGAGCGCCCCACCTCGGTGCGGACACCGGTGGGGTCGACCGTCGCGCCGAGGGCTCCGACCATGTCGTGCTCGCGTGTCCAGGTGCCGCCGGCCGGGTCGACCACGGCTTCGAGTCGGGAGAGCGCGTCGTGCACGAACGCCCACTCGGCACCGTCGGGCAGGGTCATCGACGAGACGTTGCCGAAGGCGTCGAAGTCCTTCGTCACGACGCGACCGAGGGGATCCGTGATGGACACGATCTCGCCGTGCTGGCCGTAGGCGACCTCGGTGCGGGCACCGGTCGGATCGATCGTCGCCGTGACCCGACCGCCGTCGCCGTGCTCGAACCGCCACAGTCCGCCGTCCGGGTCCTCACGCGCGGTGAGCAGGCCGGCGCCGTCGTACCGGTACCGCGTGCGGTGGCCGAGCGGCGTGACGGCCTCGACGATCCGGCCTCCCGCGTCGCGCATCAGCCGTGCGGTGTCACCCACGGCGTTCTCGACGCCGACGACCTCGCCGGAGGCGTCGTGGTGGAGGACGACGACGACGCCCGTCGGATCGGTGGTCCGGACCAACAGGCCGTCCCGCCACTCCAGTACGGTGCGACCACCGACGGGGTCGACGATCATCGAGGGGTTCCGGTCGTCGCCCGCGTACGAGTACTCGACGACCCCACTGTTCGCGGTGACCACGGTGGTCAGTCGGTCCTGCTCGTCGTACCCGAAGGTCAGGTCGGCACCCTCGGGGGTCACGGTCCGCACGCGGCGCCCGCGGTCGTCGTACCCGTGGACGGTCACCTGGCCGTCGCGCTCGGTCACCGAGACGAGGTTGCCGTGCGGGTCGTACGACATTGACTGACGCTGCCCGTCGGTGTCGATGATCCCGACGACGCGGCCCTTGCGGTCGGCGATCCACGTGTTGGTGTGGTCGCCGTCGACGTCGGAGACCGAGGTGACGCGGCCCGGCAGGTACGCGAACCGCACGCGCCGTCCGAACGGGGTGCGCTGCTCGACGACGCGGCCCCGGGAGTCGTAGGTGTTCTCGCACTCGACCACACCCGTGGCAGCGGTCACGCGGTCGATCAGCCCGTCGTCGTTCCAGCGGTACCGACGGCTGCCGACGGCGTCCGTCGCACGGACGAGTCGACGAGCACCGTCGTAGTGGTAGTCCATGCGGCGTCCGTCCGAGGCGGTCGTCGACGCCACACGGTCGCCCGCGTACTCGACGTCGATGAACCGTCCGAACACGTGCGACAGGCGGGTGATGCGGTCCTGCTCGTCATGCCGAACGGTCACGGTGGTGCCGGCTCCACGGCCGCTTCGCAACCACAGTCCGGACGGCGTGAACTCCCAGCGACTGCCGGCGTTGTCCTGGACGACGAGGGAGTCTCGCTCGGCCCGGAGCCACAGGTCTTCGCCGACCGCGCGGTCCCAGCCGTCGCCCTGCCGCGGGAAGTCGACCTGCCGGCCGTCGTCGAGCACGACCGACGCGGCGTCGTAGGTGATCTCCAGCCGGGTGTCGAGGATCGAGGACCACCCGAGCCCGAACACCCCGGCACGGCCGTCGAGCGAGTTGTACATCCGGGTGAGCCGGAGCGACGCCGCCTGCCCGGCGAACGACAGGTCGGTCTCGGGCTCCAGGAAGTTGCCCGTGGCGGTGTTGACGGGATCGTCGGCGAACCCGTTCGTCGGGGGCGTCCCCATCGCCGAGAACGGTCCGATGGTGAAGTCGTCACGTCCGGCGTCGATGCCCGCCGCGGACAGGGCCGCCGCGATCGCCGCGTCCGACAGCGTCGCGGGCCCGGCACCACCACCGGCGGCTTCGAACTGCGCGGCGACGGTGCCCGCCCAGTCGGCGTCCTGCCCGTTCGCGGTGAGCCAGTCGTTGACGGCGGTCAGCAGCGACTGGGCGTTCAGCGTGCCCCAGCAGGGGTTGCACTCGGCCTCGTAGTCGCTCAGGGCGTTGCGGAACGTGGAGACGGCACCCGACAAGTCGGAGTCGAGCGTGCGGGTGTTCGCCTCGAAGGAGCGGAGGTCTTCGGGGACGGCCGACGACGTCCCGCCGCTGGTCCCACCACCCGCGGGGATCTCGCGCCCCTTGACGCTGACCTCGTCCGCCTGCAGCCGCGGCTCCGGTTCCGGCTCCGGGGGCTTCGGGTCGTCACCGCCGCCGAACCACGTCGAGATCTCGTGTCCGGCGCCGACGAAGAAGTTCTCCTCGCGTTCACGCTTGCGGGCGTCCCACGCCTTCGCCTGCTTCCGCCGGTCGTCCTCGTCCTTGGCGGCGTCGCGGAGTTCCTGCACGAACCCCGACAGGCTCTGCAACGACCCGACGAGCTTCGTCGCGCTGCGTGCGCCGATGTCGGCGTTGTCCGCGAAGACCTCGGAGAAGTACCCCCGGAACTCCGCACTCGCGGTCGTCACCGACGACGACCGCGATCCGGACTGGCCGCCGATCGACGACGCGAGCGCCGTCGAAGCCGATTTGAGCGTGTCCGCCGCGCTGTACGAGTAGCCGGTCGGATCGTTCCCGTGGATCTTCGCCATCGTCAATTCCCCCCATGGTGCTGACCGGCCCATCCTGTCACGGCCGGCGACTGAAATGCCAGAGGACCGCATGCATCCGAAACGAGCAACGGACAGGAGGCGCGGTGCCAGCTGGCACCGCGCCTCCTGTCCGTCAGCTGGTCGCGTCTACGCGACCGCCGCCTGCACCTGCCGCTGGACGCGTCCGAGCATGCCCACCATGCCGCGGATCCGCAGGGGGCTGACCGCTTCGGACAGGCCGATGGTCAACGGGTAGTCCGTCGGGACGGCGAGCACCTGCTCGACGGTCAGGCCGGACAGGCCCTGCGCCAGGATCGAGGCGAAGCCGCGGGTGGTCGGCGCCTCGCGCGGGGCGGTGGCGTGCATCCGGACCACGTCCGGGGCGTCACCGTCCTCGCCCACCGTGACGGTGATGAAGACGGGGGACTGGCACTCCTCGACGCGTTCGAGCTCGTCCTCGTGCCCCTGCAGGCGTTCGGGCAGTGCGGGCAGCTCGTTCGAGAACTCGAGCAGGAGCTGCAGGCGGTCCTTCTGGCCCAGGGCGAGGAAGTCGTCGCGGATCTCGGCGAGGGTGGCGGGGAGTGGTGCGTCGGTGCTGGCGTTCATCGGTTCGGAACAGTACCCGGCTCGGATCCCTGCACGATGGGGACGCGGACGGCGCTGCCCCACTCGGTCCACGAGCCGTCGTAGTTGCGGACGTTGTCGTAGCCGAGCAGGTGCTGCAGGACGAACCAGGTGTGGCTCGAGCGCTCACCGATGCGGCAGTAGGCGATGACCTCGTCAGCGTCACCGATGCCGGCACCGTCGCGGTAGACGGCGTCGAGCTCGTCGCGTGACTTGAAGGTGCCGTCGGGGGCTGCGGCCGTCGCCCAGGGGATGTTCACGGCGGTGGGGACGTGGCCGCCGCGCAGCGCGCCCTCTTCCGGGTAGTCGGGCGCCGTCGTGCGCTCCCCGCTGTACTCCGGGGCGCTCCGGACGTCGATGAGCGGCTTGCCGAGGTGCGCGAGGACGTCGTCCTTGAAGGCGCGGACGGGCTCGTCGTGGCGCTCGACGACGGGGTACTCGACGGGCGTGACCGGGGTCTCGTCGGTGGTCAGGGCGCGGTCCTCGGCGATCCACTTGCCCCGACCGCCGTCGAGCAGGCGGACGTCCTCGTGACCGAACAGGGTGAACACCCAGAGGGCGTACGCCGCCCACCAGTTGTTCTTGTCGCCGTAGATCACGACCGTGGTGTCGCGGCCGATGCCCTTGCCGCCGAGGAGCTCGGCGAAGGCGGCACCGTCGATGTAGTCGCGCTGCACCGGGTCGTTGAGGTCGGTGTGCCAGTCGATCTTCACGGCGCCCGGGATGTGCCCCGTCTCGTAGAGCAGGACGTCCTCGTCGGACTCGACGACCACCAGGTCGGGCGCGCCGGCCCCGGCGTCGAGTTGCTCCTGCAGCCACTCGGTGGAGACGAGGCGCTCCGGGTGCGCGTAGGCGGCGAACTTCTCGGACGGGTCGACCGGTGCGGTCATCGGGGGTACCTCCAGGGGGTGCGGGGGAGCGTGGTGCTGGGGAGCGTGGTGCTGGCGCCGGACTAGGATCGGGCGTTGGTGCCTGTGGGCAACGGTACGCGGACGTACCGTGCCCCTGACGCAACGTGACACCCCACGACATGCTTCCCGGAAGGGTTCCCCGATTGCCCGCTCACCTCGTCGACCGTGATCCCCGGGTGACCCCGCAGCAGATGGCCGCGGCGCTCGTGCCCCCGCCCCAGTTCACGGACGCGTCGTTCGACTCGTACCGGCCGGACCCGGACTACGACTCGCAGGCCTCGGTCCGCGATGCCGTCGCCGCGTTCGTGGCCGCCGGTCCCGCGGAGGCACCGCGGCGCGGGCTGTTCGGGCGCCGGAAGCAGTCGGCGGAACCCGCGGCGAAGTCCGGTGTGTACCTGGACGGCGGGTTCGGCGTCGGCAAGACCCACCTGCTCGCAGCCGCCTACCACGCGGCCACCGGGCGGAAGACGTTCGGCACCTTCATCGAGTACACCGCGCTCGTGGGTGCCCTGGGGTTCCAGGGGACGGTCGACCTGCTCCGCGGCACCGCCCTGGTGTGCATCGACGAGTTCGAGCTCGACGACCCGGGCGACACGATGGTGATGACCCGGCTCATCAAGGAACTGACCGAGACCGGCACCCGCTTCGCCGCGACGTCGAACACGCCCCCGGGAGCCCTGGGCGAGGGACGCTTCGCCGCGCAGGACTTCCTGCGCGAGATCCAGGCGATGTCGGACCGCTTCGACACGATGCGCATCGACGGCCTCGACTACCGCCGACGTGCCGTGGACGAATCGGCGCAGGTGGTGTCCGACGTGCCCGCCGCGCTGCCGTCCGGCACCGTGACGCTCGACGACTTCGGCGCGGTGGTCGCACACCTGGGTTCCGTGCACCCCTCGAAGTACGTCGCGCTGGTCGAGGACCTCGACGCCGTCGGGCTCACCGACGTCCGGGCCTTCACCGACCAGACCGACGCGCTGCGCTGGGTCGCCCTGGTGGACCGGTTGTACGACGCGCAGGTGCGCATCGTCGCCTCGGGCACCCCGCTCGACCAGGTGTACCCCGACGTGATGCTCGAGGGCGGGTACCGCAAGAAGTACCTGCGCGCGGCTTCGCGCGTGGTGGCGCTCACCCGCGCCTGAGGGGCCCCGCCGTCAGACCGACCTGTCCACGGCGGTCTCCTGCCCCTCGCGCAGGGGACATCGGGCCGGCGGAAACACGACGTTTACAAACGGCGCGGTCGCGTTACATCCGCGAAACAGTTCGTGCTCCCTCGTGAAACCTCGCCTCGCCAGACTCTGTGACACCCGAGGCGGTCCAAGAGCCGCTCGTGCAATCGAGAGGTGAGCAGATGCTTGATCAGGGCAACACGACGTTCGTGTTGGTGATGGCTGCGCTGGTGTTGTTCATGACACCCGGCCTGGCCTTCTTCTACGGCGGCTTGGTGAAGGCCAAGTCCGTCATCTCCATGATGATGATGTCGTTCGGTGCGATCGCGCTCGTGAGCGTGCTCTGGGTGGTCTACGGCTACGCGATCGCCTTCGCCAACCACGGCGACGGCACGGCGGTCTCCGGCGTGGTCGGGTTCTTCAGCATCGACTGGAACCAGATCGGCCTCGGCCAGGCCTTCGAGGAGGCGCAGTCCTCGAACATCCAGGCGGCGTACCCGTCGATGGCCTTCGTCGGGTTCCAGGCGACGTTCGCGATCATCACCGTCGCGCTCATCTCCGGCGCCATCGCCGACCGCGCCAAGTTCGGCGCGTGGATGGTCTTCGCCGGCGTCTGGGTCACGGTCGTCTACTTCCCGGTCGCCTCGTGGGTCTTCAACCTGACCTCCGGCTGGGCCGCCACGTGGGGCGTCATCGACTTCGCCGGTGGCACCGCGGTGCACATCAACGCCGGTGCCGCGGGGCTCGCCCTGGCGATCGTGCTCGGCAAGCGCGTCGGCTTCGCCAAGGGCGCGCACAAGCCGCACAACCCGCCCTTCGTCCTGCTCGGCGCCGCCATCCTGTGGTTCGGCTGGTTCGGCTTCAACGCCGGCTCCGAGGGTGCTGCTGACGGCATCGCCGCGATCGCCTGGGTGAACACCCTCGCTGCCCCGGCCGCCGCCATCCTCGGCTGGCTGCTCATCGAGAAGCTCAAGGACGGCAAGGCGACCTCCGTCGGTGCCGCCTCGGGAGCCGTCACCGGCCTCGTCGCGATCACCCCGGCCTGTGCCGCGCTGACCCCGGGTTGGGGCATCCTGCTCGGCTTCCTCGCCGGCATCGTCTGCTGCTTCGCCATCGACTGGAAGTACCGCCTGGGCTTCGACGACTCGCTCGACGTGGTCGGCGTCCACCTGGTCGGCGGCATCTTCGGCACGCTGTTCCTCGGCTTCTTCGCCAACGACACCGGCCTGATCTACTCCGGCTCGTTCGAGCAGCTCGGCAAGCAGGCGGCCGCAGCGGGCGCAGTCGGCGCGTACTCGTTCGTCCTGGCCTTCGTCATCGGCTGGATCATCGAGAAGACGATGGGCTTCCGCGTCAAGACCGAGGACGAGGTCGCCGGCATCGACACCGCGGTCCACGGCGAAGAGGGCTACGTCCTCTACGAGCAGACCGACGACAGCCCGGTCAGCGTCCGCTAGACACGCTCCACCACCGCACGACGACGGGCCCCGCGCACACAGCAGCGCGGGGCCCGTCGTCGTCCGCGCGCGGCCTCTCGTGCAGGCGGTCGCCGTCCGGCGACTCCCGCTGCTGGGTCGTGACGGGTCCACGAGTCTTCGACGCGCCCTGGACGTGACCACGTGCCGGGAGGCGCGGTGCGGGTCCGACCCGCACCGCGCCTCCCGGCGGTGCCCTGCCTTTCCGGGCTCAGCTCACCAGGCGTAGTCCTCCGGCGACGTCTCGTGCCCCGGGAAGATCTCGTCGAGACGGTCCAGCGCACGCTGGTCGAGGCGGATGCCGACGGCGCGGACCGCCGACTCCCACTGCTCCATCGTGCGCGGACCGGTGATCGGCGCGGTGACGCCGGGCTGGTGCAGCAGCCAGGCGAGGGCCAGTTCACCCGGCGTGTGGCCGAGCTCCTTCGCGAACGACTCGTACGACTGCAGCTGGTCGCGGTGCGCGTCGACGTACTCGGCGCTGCGGCCGGACAGCCGACGGGAGCCGTTCTCGGTCTTCTCGATGACGCCGCCGAGCAGGCCGCCCTGCAGCGGCGACCAGGGGATCACGCCGAGGCCGTACGCGCGGGCGGCCGGCAGGACCTCGCGCTCGACGTCGCGGACCACGAGGTTGTAGATCGACTGCTCGCTGACCAGGCCGAAGGTGTTCCGGCGCTTCGCGGCCTCCTGCGCCTGGGCGATGTGCCACCCGGCGAAGTTCGACGAGCCGACGTACAGGACCTTGCCTTGCTGCACGGCGACGTCGATCGCCTGCCAGATCTCGTCCCACGGCGTCGCGCGGTCGACGTGGTGGAACTGGTACAGGTCGATGTGGTCGGTCTGCAGCCGCTGCAGGCTCGCGTCGAGCGACTGCCGGATGTTCAGGGCGCTGAGCTTGCCGCCGTTCGGCCAGTCGGTCATCTCGCCGTAGACCTTCGTGGCGAGGACCGTCTTCTCGCGGCGACCGCCACCCTTGGCGAACCACCGTCCGATGATCTCCTCGGTGGCACCCTTGCCCACCGAGCCGCCGTAGCCGTTGGCGGTGTCGAAGAAGTTGACGCCGAGCTCGTGGGCCCGGTCCATGATCGCGTGCGAGTCGTCCTCGCTGGTCTCCGGGCCGAAGTTCATCGTGCCGAGCACGGCGCGGGAGACGGACAGACCGGTGCGACCGAGGTGTGTGTAGTCCATGAGACGGGTCTACTCGTGACGCGCTGCCGGCGCCAGGCCCTGGGAGTACCGGTCGAGGGGTGGGGAGTAGTCAGGAGGGACCACTCGAGAGGAGCAGCCATGCCAGCCAAGGACGAGATCCCCAGCACCCTGCAGCGGTCCCCGGAGCACGCGCAGGAGATCTTCGAGAAGACACTGGACTCGGCGAACGAGACGTACGGCCCGGGCGAGCGGGCGCACCGCACGGCCTTCGCCGCCGTGAAGCACGAGTACGAGAAGGTCGGCGACCACTGGGAGGAGAAGGAGTCCTCCGGGCCGTCCGACTCCGGTGCCGCCGGCTCCCGCGGTTCTGGTTCGCGTTCTCCGGGGAAGACCGAGGGCGGTGTCGACGCGAACGCCTCGAAGGCGCACCTGATGGACGTCGCGAAGCGGCTCGACGTCAGCGGCCGCTCCACGATGACGAAGGACGAGCTGGTCGAGGCGATCGGCAAGGCGAACGACCGCGCGACCGCTGCAGCGCGGAAGTGAGCGGGGGCGTGCCGTCCATTCCCCGGTCGGCATGCGGCGGTGGGGTGAGGGGGTAACGTGCCGACGATGAACATCCCAGCACTCCGCGGCAGCCGGATCCTCGGGTTCGGACACCACCAGCCCGAACGCGTCCTGACCAACGACGAGCTGTCGACGATGGTCGACACGAACGACGAGTGGATCCGCACCCGCACCGGGATCCAGACGCGTCGGATCGCCGGGCCCGACGACACCGTGACGTCGATGGCGATCGAGGCCGGACGCCGTGCCCTCGCCGACGCCGGGGTGTCACCCTCGGCCGTCGGACTCGTCATCGTCGCCTCCACAACCCACCAGGACCGCGCGCCCTACACGGCAGGTCGGGTCTCCGCCGCACTCGGCATGACGAACGGTCCGGCGCCGATCGACATCAACACCGCGTGCAGCGGGTTCGAGTACGCGCTCGGGCTCGCCGACCAGTCCATCCGCACCGGTTCGGCCGACGTCGCGCTCGTCATCGGGTCCGAGGTTCTTTCCGGCATTGCCGACTGGACCGACCGGTCGACGTGCGTACTCGTCGGTGACGGGGCCGGCGCCGCCGTGCTCGGGGTCGCCGAGACACCCGAGATCGGCCCGGTGTCGTGGGGGAGCGTCCCGCACCTGCTCGACGCCGTCCGTGTGGAGGGGTCGCCCGGGCGGTTCAACCAGGAGGGTCGCTCGATCTACCGGTGGGCCATCACCGAGGCCGAGGGGCACGCCCGCAAGGTCGTCGAAGCCGCCGGGCTCGCGATGGACGACATCGAGGTGTTCGCGTTCCACCAGGCGAACCTGCGGATCATCGAGCCGCTCGTCACCGCGCTCGGTGGGGAGTCGAAGTTCGTCATCCGCGACGTCGTCGAGTCCGGGAACACCTCGGCCGCGAGTGTGCCGCTCGGGCTGTCGAAAGCCTGGGAACGTGGCGACCTGCCGGAGGGAGTGCCGGCCCTGCTGTTCGGGTTCGGTGGTGGGTTCGCCCATGCCGGGCAGGTCGTGACGACGCCGGTGCGGTCCTTCTAGGCGCGGTTGCACGAACGGCCCGGGCTCGGCTGCTGAGCATCCGTGCCCGGGCCCTGCTCGGTCGTCGCGCCGGACCGTTCGCGGTCGTCGCGCCGGACCCTTCTCGGTCGTCCTGGCTACCGCTTCGAGCGGGGGTCGTCCTGGCCCGGCTCGGTCCAGAGGTCCTGGTCCTTGCCCGCGCCGCGCTTCCACGGCAGGGCACGCCGGGTCTTCTCGGCAGTCGGTGTGACCGTCAGCACGATCGGGAACTCCGCCGGCGGCATGCCGAACCCCGTCCGCGACGCCTGGATCACCTTGCGGCCCAGGGCGTGGTTCCCCAGACCGCCGACGGCCGCTCCGATGCCGAACGGGAGCGCGCGGCCGAGGACCGAACCGCCCTGCCGGATGGCGAAGCGCTTGATGAACTGGTCACGGACCTGTCCGCCGATGCCGTTGACGACCTGCTTCGGCAGCGAGGACGTCACCATCTCGCCCCAGAACGCCGTCCGGGCCTGACCGCCCGCGGCCTGTCCGGCGAGCTGTTTGATGAGCTGCGTTCCCGGCGCGCCGAGGATCATCGCCATCACCAGCGTGCGAGCGCGCTCCGGGTCGTCCAGCGCGATGCCGTGTACCTCGGTCACCGACTGTGCGAACAGGGCGGTGGTCTCGAGGAACCCGACCGTCTCGGCGCCGCTCAGTCCGAGCGCAGCGGCCATCCCGACTCCGGGGATCACCGCACTCGCACCGACCGCGGCGCCACCGGTCGTGACAGCGGCCAGGTACTGCCGCTCGAGGATCTGGATCACCTCGGCGGGGGTCGCGTCGGGCTTGCGGCGACGGATCGCGTTGACGTGCGCGACCACGACGGGACGCTGCACGCTGATGACCCGATCGAGCCACTTGGCCCAGCCCGAGGGCTGGACCTGCTGCGTTCGGGGGTCGGAAGAGGTGGGGGAGACCGGTGCGGTCGGCAGGGGCACGATCGACTGGTCCTTCGGAGCACGGGCCATGCGTTCACCGTACGCCGAGCACGTGAGAGGCTCGCTGGGTGGACACCGATCTGGAGCAGGGACCCCTCGACGACGCCCGTCGTGCGGCCGGGTTCCTGACCGTCCGGCAGGTGGCCGCCCTCGCGCCCGAGGTCCGGGTGCTCGATCCCGCGTCCGTCCTGATCGGGGTGGGTGTTTCGGTCCTGCCCGGGGTGGAGCTGTACCCGTCCACGACGCTCGAGACCCGGCACGGTGGGGTGATCACGCTGGCCGCCGGTGCCCGCCTGGGCCCCGGACCCGTGACCGTCGTCGCGTCTGCGGCGGCCGTGCACATCGGCGAGGGTGCCGAACTCGGCCCAGGCCCGGTGACCATCGTGGCCGACGGGTCCGACGTCGTGATCGGTGGTCGGGCTCGCCTGACGGCCGGGTGTCTAGTCGAGGGGCCGGCGCGGATCGGCTCGGGCGCACAGGTGCTCGGGCCGGTGTCCGTGCGCGACGTCGAGCTCGAGGACGGCGGCGACCACCGCGAACCCGACCCGGACCACCGCGGCGGCGTGGTCAAGGGCACCGGGCCGGTCCGGGGTGTGCGCGTGGGCCGCGGCGAGGTCGTGGTCGGTGGGGTGGTGCACGCCGGTGAAGCGTCCGGTCGGCCGCGGATCGAGCGTCAGCGCACGTACCACCCGGACGCGCCGCGTCGTCCGCGCTGATCGTCGAACACGCAGCCTCAGCACGGGACACCCGCCCGCCGGAGGGCAGCCCGCACCCGGTCGGGCTGCATCAGGTCGGCCCACGAGATCCGGACGACCGCCCGGACCCCGGGGAACGACCGGATGAAGTCTTCACGACGTTTCTCGCGCCAGTGCGCGTCCGCGGTGGATCGCCCGTCGAGCAGCGCCGGGTCCTCGTACTTCGCGCGGCCGTCGACCTCGACCACGACGCCCTGGTCGGGGAACCAGAAGTCCACGATCGCCGTGGCCGATCCGGCCCGGGCGAACACGTGCTGCTGCACCGGCTCCGGCACCCCAAGCTCGCGGAAGCGCACGCGGCACACCGACTCCGCCGGTGACCCCGACAGCGCCGACCCCATCCCCACGGCGATCCCTGCCTTGACCCGGGCGAAGGCCAGCGATGCGAGCTCCGCGTCCAGCGCCTCACGGTCGGTGAGCCGACGGGAGAGCACGGCATCGACGACGGGGAGTGCTTCGAGCACGGAGCGTGTCGCAGCGACGTCGATGGCGGTCCTGGCGGCCGTGGTCGTGGGGGTCGCCTGCTGATCGACGAGGACTGCGGGCGCTCGCCCCTGTGCACCGTGTCGGACGAACCACGCCGTGACACGGGTGTGCGTCGTGGTCGGATCGGTGAGGTGCACCTTGGGCGGTGCTGCCCCGATCAACGGGAGTCCGAGGACCGCGCACGCAGACTGGTGTGAGACGACATCGGTCGCGCGGAGTCGGTGCGCCGAGGCACGAACGAGCACGTGGTGCTGCTCACCGGGGTGCATCCCGTCGAGTGCATCCGGGCGGACGAGGACGCCGGGGCGGAGGCGTTCGTACCGTCCCCGGTGGACATCGCGCTCGAGCGCGCGGCGTTCAGCGGAGGTCGCACCCGTCGTGCGGATCAGTTCGACGTCGTTCGCTCTGGACATGGCACCAGGCTCGCCGAACCTCGTGGTTCAGCTCCCGCCATCGCCTGATCTGTGGAGAGCCGGGCGGCGGCGACGACCTGTGCAGGACTGACCAGCTTCGATGCGCGTGCATCTTGCGACGACCCACGCGTCGAACGACTCGTGTCTTGTCGTCACATGCACACGCACCATCTGCGTGCACATCTTCCGACGATCCACGCCGTGAACGACTGGTGGAATGTCGAAGAACGGGTGCGAACCCCCGACCTACACCCGCGCGAGCTCCGCCCGCAGCGGCAGGTCCTGCTCCTCGAGGATGACCTGCGCGCCCACGGCCGTCCGGGCGTTCACGACGATCGGCGCGAGCAGGTTCACCGTGGTGCCGGATGCGCCGGGGTTCGCGACCACGAGCAGCATCGCGTCGGCGGGGTCGGTCAGCCCGAGCCCGGCGGCCTGCTCGTCGGTGAGCTCCGGCGCGTACGACGGCAGGTGCACCGCGGCGTCGAGCAGGAACAGCCGTGCGTCGTCGCCGACGAGCGTGAACAGCCCCTCGGCGCCGTCGACCGGCGAGAGCTCGAAGGCCGCGGCGGGGGCGAGCCCGAACGGCGGGACGGCGAAGGTCAGGGAGATGCTCATCGGAGGTAGTCCATCAGGGTCGGCTGCAGGACCTTCGCGGTGACGGCGAGGGCTGCCTGGTAGTTGGTCTGCTGCACCTGCAGGTCGAGGACGGCCTTCGCGAGGTCGACGTCCTCGATGTCGGCGCGGCGGCTCTCGAGCGAGACGGTCGCGGACTTCAGCGAGTCCTGCGCCGCGAGTGCGGCGGCGTGCCGGACGCCGACGTCGGCCTGGGCGCCGCGGACGGTCCCGAGCGCCGTGTCGACGTCCCCGATGCGAGCGTTCACGTTCACCCCGTTCTGCAGGTCACTGACGATGGAGTCGATCATGCCGAACACCGAGTCGTCGCCGGATCCGAAGACGGCGGTGCCGGAGGTGTCGACCCGCACCGTGGTGCCGTCGCCGACCCGACGGGACACGTCGGTGCCCGATGCCGCCCAACCCGTCGCGGGGTCGTAGGCGACAGCGGAGGTCGACGATCCCGCGAACACCGAACGGGTGCCGTAGGTCGTGTTGGCACGGGCCTCGAGGTCGGCCTTGAGCGACCGGAACTGCGTGACGAACGCGTCGCGGTCGGTGTCGCTCATGGTGCCGGAGTTCGCGGCCCGGACCGAGAGGTCGCGGACGTTGTTGAGCACCGAGTACACGCTGGACAGCGCACTGTCGGTGGTCGCGAGCCACGCCGCGGCGTCGTTCGCGTTCCGCGAGTACTGCGCGGCTGCGGCCTGCTCCTTGCGCACCTGCATCGACGACGCGGTGCCGACCGGGTCGTCCGAGGGCTTCTGGATCGCACGCAGCGTCGTGGCCTGGTCGGTGAGCTCGGCGACCCGCGCGGCACCGGCCTGCAGCCGGGCCGAGGCGGCCGCCATCGACATCTGGGTGGTCACACGGGTGATCACGATCAGCCCCTCCCGACGAGTCCGACGCGGTTGATGATGGTGTCGAGCATCTCGTCGACCGCGGTCAGGACGCGCGCCGCGCCCTGGTACGCGTGCTGGTAGCTCAGCAGGTTGACGTTCTCCTCGTCGAGGTCGACGCCGGCGCTCGACTGCTGCTGGGTGCGCGCGTTGGTGAGCGCGAGTCCGGTCATCGTCGATTCCGACGTGGCCGACCTGGAGGCGGTGCCCACCCCCGCCACGAACGTCGCCCAGACCTGGTCGGCGCCGTCCGACGACGCCCCGAGTCTCGCGAGCGCGTCGGCGAACGAGTCGTCGAGTTCCCCCGCCGCGTTCCGCGTCGCCAGGCCACCGGCGTCCGTGGGGACGACGCCGAGTGCCTGGGCGGCGGGGATGCCGGCCGCCAGGGAGAAGAAGGGGGCGCCGGTGGTGCCGGCCGGGGTGGTCCCGGCGGCGTGCAGGGTGTTCACGGTCGTGGCGAGCCGCGTGGCCACGGCGTCGTAGGACTTGGATGCCTCGGCGAGTGCGCCGCCGGTGCCGGTGCCGGACGCGGGCGCGAGGACCGCGAGGGCGCCACCGATCGACCCGCCGCTCAGTCCGACCGCCCCGGCCGTGCCGGTGGTCCAGGTCAGGGTGACCGCGGTGCCGTCGGCGAGACGTTCGCCGCCGCCGAGGGCGACCGAGCGGGCGTCGGTGCCCTGCACGAGCGGGTTGCCGCCGAGGAGCACGTCGACCGTGCCGTCGGCGTTCGTCCGGGTGGTGCCGCCGGCGAGCGTGGCGATCTGCTGCGTGAGCTGGTCGCGCTGGTCGAGCAGCTCGTTGGCGTTGCCGCCCGAGGCGAGCGCGGTGCGGATCTTGCCGTTCAGGTCGGCGACCTGCTCCGCGGCGCCGTTCAGCTGGGCGACCTGCCCGGTCAGGGTGCCGCGCACCGAGGACCACTGCGCGTCGACGGCCTTCGAGCCGGCGGCCAGGGCGGCGACGACGGTGCCGGCGGCCCCGAGCACGGCACTGGCGGCACCCGGGTCGTCGGGGTGGCTGGCGAGCTCGCCCCAGGACGACCAGAACGCGTCGAGCTTGGCGCTCAGGCCGTCCTTGCCGGGCTCGTGCAACCCGGTCTCGAGGGCGGAGAGCGCCGTGGCGCGGGCATCGGCGTAGGCCGACGAACCGGCGGCAACGCGGACACCGGCGTCGAGCGTCAGGGACGCCAGGCGGGCGATGCCGTCGACCGAGACGCCCTGGCCGGCGAGGGCCGCGGTGCCCCGCATGAACCCGGTCTGGGTCGCGGGGATCGAGTTCTGCGTGACGCGCTGGCGGGTGTAGCCCGCGGTGCCGGCGTTCGCGATGTTCTGGCCGGTGACGTCGATGCCGGCGCGGGCGGCTGCGAGGCCGGAGTAGGCGGTCGCGAGGGATCCGAAGGTGCTGACCACGGTGCTACAGCGTCCCCTCGAACAGGCGGGCGCCGTCCTGGCCTGCGCCGGACGTGCCACTGGCGTCGTAGGTGGCGGCGCCGGTGACGGTCCCCGCCAGGGTCTCCTCGGTGGCCTGGGCGGCGGCACGGAGGAACCGGTCGTTCTCGTCGCGCAGGGCACCGATCTGGGTGGTCAGCTCGACCATCGCGGTGAGGTGCGACGACAGGATCTCCCCCCACGGACCGTTCGGCGCCGCGGCGACGACGTCGCGCAGGGGAGCGTCGGCGGCCACGCCCCACTCCTCGGCGACCTCGGCGCTCTGCGCGGCGCGCTCGAGACCGGTGCTGCGGAGCCGGTCGAGGACCTGCTCGACCTCGCGGCTGGCGTGCGACACCCAGCGGGAGCGGCCCGCGGTGAGCAGGAGCTGTTCCTCCTCGAGCTTGAAGGTGAGCAGTTCGAGCAGCTCGCGTTCGCGCCAGAGCACGGCGGACAGGTCGTTCACGCTCATCAGCTCCTCCCAGGTGGTGGTTCGTCGGGGTGGTCCCCGGTCCGTCATCCTGCGGACACCGGGACCTATCGACTCGGTGATCGCGACCGTAAGCCCCGGCGGCCGAGTGCCGTCCCCCGTACTCGTCGACTCTGTGACCCGATGACCCCCGTCGGGGGACAAGAACGAGCGTTCCCGACCCCGGGTCCCCCCAAATGCCGACCCGGAACGGGGCCTGACACCCCCGCACTGGGGACGGTTGTGCACCTGTTCAGCGCATTGCCAGCCGATACATTCAGAACGCACCCCGGGGGACACCCGGAACCGCTCGGGAACGATGCGGGGTGCACCGCTCGGAGGGACCCGGGCGGGTCTTCGGCGTACGCACCGGCCATCCGAGGCCGGCGTCCGTCGCGCCCACGGACGGGTGAGCCGACACACGTCAGGTCGACCAGGGGAACAGCATGGACCGCACCGAACGCAACGCGATGATCGTGGAGCACCTCCCGCTCGTGGGCTACATCGTGGCCGACGTCCGCTCCCGGGCGACGCACCTGGACCGCGACGACCTCGCCGCCGTCGGATCGCTCGCACTCGTCGCAGCCGCCGAGGCCTTCGACCCCACCCTCGGCGTGCCGTTCGGCGCCTACGCCCGCACCCGGATCGCCGGTGCGCTGGCCGACGACATGCGCTCGGCCGACTGGGCCTCCCGCGGCACCCGGAAGCGGATCCGCGAGACCCTGGCAACGCAGGAGGCCCTGTCCGCACGCCTCGGCCGGAGCGTCGGTGCCCAGGAGATCGCCGATGCCATGGGCGTCGACAAGCAGACCGCCGTCGACGCGATGAGCGACGCCGCCCGGACCGTCGCGCCGCTCGACGAGACCGTGCACGACCTCGTCGCCGCGGACCTGCCGCTCCCCGGGGACGACCTGCTCGAGACCGAGAAGCGCCGGTACCTCCGCGCCGCGGTCGAGGCCCTGCCGGAGCGGATGCGCTTCATCGTCGAGGCCGTGTACTTCGGCGACCGCTCGGTCACCGACGTCGCCGCCGAGCTCGGCATCACGCACTCGGCCGTCTCGCAGCAGCGCTCCGAGGCGATGCGCCTGCTCCACGACGGTCTCGCCGCCCACTACGGCGACGGCACCACCGTCGAGCCCGCGAGCCGCACCACCGCGGCCCGCCGCAGCGCCTACCTCGCCCGTGTCGCCACGAACGCGGCCGCCGGTGTCGCCCGTGCCGTGCACGACGCCGCGTCCGGCCCGGCCGTCGCGGCGAGTTGAGACGTCGGCGGAAACTTCTCCGTCGATCCCCTAACGACTCGCGGCAACCGGCCGAGAGTCATCCATGTCAGCCCACGGACGGGCCGACGCACGACCCACATTCACGGAGGAAACCACCATGGGTATGTCCATCAACACCAACCTCTCGGCACTCAACACGTACCGGAACCTCAACGCGACGCAGAACGACCTGTCGAAGTCCCTCGAGAAGCTCTCGACCGGTCTCCGCATCAACCGTGCTGCCGACGACGCTGCCGGTCTGTCGATCTCCGAGGGGCTGAAGTCCCAGGTCGGTGGCCTCACGGTCGCCGCCCGCAACGCGCAGGACGGCATCTCCGTCGTGCAGACCGCTGAAGGTGGCCTCACCGAGACCCACTCGATCCTCCAGCGCATGCGCGACCTGGCTGTCCAGGCCGGCAACGACTCGAACAACGAGGACTCGCGGAAGGCGATCACGACCGAGGTCGGTCAGCTCCAGGAGGAGCTGCAGCGCATCTCGGACTCGACCAACTTCAACGGGATCAAGCTGCTCGACGGCAAGGCATCCACCACGGCTGCCGGTCCCGGTACCGGCAAGCTGACCTTCCAGGTCGGCGCGGACGGCTCCGACGCCAGCAAGATCGACGTCGACCTCACGGGCGCGGACGTCTCGAAGGTCGCCACGGCGGTCAAGGCGCTCGACTTCACCACGGGCGACAACGCTCGCCTCGCGGTGACCGAGCTCGACGCGCAGATCAAGTCGGTCTCGGAGGCTCGTTCCAACCTCGGTGCGGTCCAGAACCGCTTCGACCACGCCATCAACGTGACGAACGTGGCCAAGGAGAACCTCACCGCTGCCGGTTCGCGCATCACCGACGTCGACATGGCGCAGGAGATGGTCAAGTACACGCGCGACAACATCCTGAGCCAGGCCGGCACCTCGATGCTCGCGCAGGCGAACCAGAGCACCCAGGGCGTGCTCTCGCTCCTGCGCTAGCCATCACGACGTCCGTCCTCCGGGCCCGATCGGGTGTCCCGGAGGACGGACGCCGCCATCCTGACCACCTCCACGACGCCAGGGAGTATCGACGATGTCCTCGTCCGTGTCCTCGAGCAGCAGCCTCGCGATCGACGGTCTGGTCAGCGGTCTCAAGACGACCGACCTCATCAACTCGCTGATGAGCGTCGAGGGGGTCCCGCAGACCCTGCTCAAGAACAAGCTCATCACCACGAACTCGTTCATCTCGTCACTGCAGACGCTCAACGGGTTGATCCAGGGGCTCGCCACGAAGGCCGCGGACGCCGCGAAGGCCTCGTCGCTCGACCTCTTCGCCGCGACGAGCACCGCGCCGAGCGTCACCGCCGTCACCGGTACCGGGGCGACCGCCGGCTCCATCAGCTTCACCGTCGGTTCGACCGCCTCGGCACAGGTCGGGGTCACGGCCGCGATGTCGACGTGGTCGACCGGTGCGCAGCCGATCACGATCGTCGGCGCGGACGGCGGGTCGACCACCGTGACGCCGGCGTCCGGTTCGCTCGACGACGCCGTGTCCGCCCTGAACAAGTCCGGTGCGGGCGTCATCGCGACGAAGGTCTCCGCCGGCACCGACGCCGACGGCAGCAAGCTCTACCGCCTGCAGCTCACGTCCGCCACGACCGGGGCGGCCGGCGGCTTCCAGGTGTACCGGGGCGGCGCCGACGACGTGGCAGCGGGCACCGCGACGAACGTCCTCACCGAGACCGGTGCCGCCGTCGTCACCACGGCGACCGACGCCAGCGTCACCCTCTGGGCCGGCACCGCCGCCGCGCAGACGGTCACGAGCGCGACGAACACCTTCACCGGGCTCGTCCCCGGGCTCGACGTCACCGTATCGAAGGCCACCACCGAACCCGTCACCGTGACGGTCGCGCAGGACACCACCAAGGCCCAGTCCGTGGCCTCCGGGCTCGTCGACGCGATGAACGCGGTCGCCGCCTACTACAAGACGAACACCGCGGTGTCGAGCTCGACCAGCGCGACGTCCGGCACCACGACGACGAAGGCCGGCGTCCTGCTCGGCGACGGTGCGTCCCGCGACGCCGTGCAGCGGCTCACGAGCACGATGTCCGCCCCGGTCGACGGCAAGTCGCCGTCGACGATCGGGATCGTGATCACGAGGGACGGCAGCTTCACCTTCGACCCGGAGGTCTTCCAGAAGGCACTCGCCGCCGATCCGAAGGCCACCCAGGCGATGCTCTCCGGCGTGGCCGCGAACGTGGGCGCCGCCGCCACCGCCGCGTCCGACAAGTACGACGGCTCGATCACCACGTCCATCACCGGGCAGCAGGCCGTCGCCAAGGACCTCAACACCCAGATCGACAGCTGGACCGACCGGCTGACGAGGCGCCGGGCCGCGCTGCAGACCCTCTACTCATCCCTCGAGACCAGCCTCAGCAAGCTCCAGTCGCAATCGAGCTGGCTCGCCGGCCAGCTGGCCTCGACGTCGAGCTGACGGGAACGACCATGACCTTCGACTTCCAGGCAGCCGCCTTCCGCCAGGCCGCCCAGCCGCGCACCGTCACCGACCAGCGTCGTGCCCAGTACACGAACGAGGCCGTGCTGTCGGCGACGCCGGCCCAGCTCGTGACGATGCTCTACGACCGGCTGCTGCTCGACCTGCACCGTGCCGAGGCCGCGCAGGTCGCCGCCGACTGGGAGGCGGCCCGCGAGCAGCTCCTGCACGCCCAGGCGATCGTCGGCGAGCTCTCGAGCACCCTCCGGATCGACGTCTGGGACGGCGGCGAGGGCCTGCTCGCCGTCTACAACTACGCCTCCACCTCGCTCATCACGGCGAACGTGCACCGCGACGTGCAGGCCACCCGCGACTGCATCCGGATCCTCGAGCCGCTGCGTCAGTCGTGGCACGAGGCAGCCGCGTCGCTGCCCGCGACGCCCACCGCGCAGCAGCCGACCGGGGGAGCCCTCGGTGTCGCCTGAGCCCTCCGCAGAGCCGTCGCCTGAGCAGTCGGGCGGACGAGCCGCATGGGAGGCCCTGCTCACCTCCCTGGAGCACGACGCCGCCGGGCAGGCGGCCGACTCCACTGCCGTGGCCGGGTGGTCGGAGCCGGCCGGGCTGGGACCGCTGCCGCGGGACCTGGTGGGACGGGCCTCCCGGCTGCTCGCCGCGCAGCGGGACCGCATGACGGTGCTCGAGGCGGACCGCCGCTCGACGCTGGAGCACCTCGGTGCCCTGCGCGCCGTCGACGCCACGCGCGAGCCCCGCGGCTCCGTGTACCTCGACGCTTCCGCCTGACCCGCGCCCGCGGGCGACAGGGTCGTCGTCGTACGACGGCGACCCTGTCGCTTCCGCGCCCGTGCAACTGCCGGCGTGCGCAACTGGCGGCGTCTGCACGGAGCGACGATGTCGTCGTCGTACGACGGCAACCCTGTCGCTCTCGCGCGCGTGCAACTGCTGGCGCGCGCAACGGGCGACGTCGTCGTTGTCGTACGACGTCGGCTCCGTCGCTTCCGCGCGCGTGCAACTGGTGGCGCGTGCACGGGGCGACGATGTCGATGTCGTACGACGTCGACGGTGTCGCTCCCGTGCGCGTGCAACTGTCAGCGCGCGCAACGAGCGACACCGCACACCGACGCCGCACCCGCACCCACCGCCCCCCGTTCGGGGCGACGCCTAACGCGGCGGACGACGGACTCCGATAGCGCCACTCGAGCACGGATCGCTCACCAGTTCGGCCAGGGATCGGCCACCACCGCACGGCGACGTCGCACCCGACGACGCCTGACGAGGGGATCCTTCGTGTTCGATTCCGTGACGAGCGTCGCGCTGCAGAGCGCACTCGACGGTCTGTCGATGCGCCAGAAGGTGATCGCGAACAACATCGCGAACATCAACACGACGAACTACCACGCCGAGAAGGTCCAGTTCGAGGACGCCCTCGCGAAGTCGATCGTGGACGGCGACGGTGCCACCACGCCGACGATGGCGCGCAGCCTCGAGCCGACGAACACGAACGGCAACAACGTCAACCTCGACGAGGAGACGCTGTCGAACATCGACACCGTGCTGCGGTACCAGTTCGCCACGCAGGCGATGAACTCCGAGCTCACCAGCGTCCGCGCGGCGATGCGGACGAACTCGTGACGACCTTCGACGCGATCGGCATCGCGAGCACCGGCCTGACCGTGCACCGGAAGTGGCTCGACGCCGTCTCGGACAACATCGCCAACGCGAACACCGTGAAGTCGATGGACGACACCGCGTTCCAGGCACGCTACGTCGAGGTGCAGGAAGGCAACGGCGTCTCCGGCGCCTACGTCAAGGGCGCAGCGTTCGGCAGCGCCGCCGGCCGTGTGACCTACGACCCGGACAACCCGCTCGCCAACGAGGAGGGCTACGTCCGCATGCCCGACATCGACCTCGGCACGCAGATGGCGGACCTCATCATGGCCCAGCGCGGCTACCAGGCGAACGCCGCCGTGGTCGACCGTGCCAAGACCGCCTACGAGGCGGCACTGCAGATCGGGAAGAACTGATGCCCATCGACGCCGTGAACGGTGTGACCACCAACGCGATGACGAACGCCCTGACGAGTGTCTCGGGGACGTCCAGCGACAGCACGAACGCCACCGGTGCCGCCGGCGCGACCGACGGCAGCGGGTTCGCCGCGAGCCTCGGCAACGCCGTCGACGGGCTGCAGTCGCTGCAGAGCGACTCGAAGACCCTGGCGCTCAAGGCCGTGACCGGCAACCTCGACGACATCCACGACGCCACGATCGCCGCCACCCGCGCGCAGGTCACGCTCGAGCTCGTCTCCGCCGTCCGCAACAAGGGCGTCGACGCCTTCAACGAGATCATGAGGATGCAGGCCTGATGCCCGTCGCCGTCAAGAACGTCTTCGCGCGCCTCAGCGCCTACGTGAAGGGCTTCTCCGCCGCCCAGCGCACCATCGCGATCCTGGCGATCGCGGCACTCGTGCTCGGTGGGATCGCCCTCGCGTCCTGGCTCGGCAAGGCGTCCTACGCCCCGCTCTTCACCGGGCTCGCCGCGGCCGACGCGAGCTCCATCACGGACCAGCTGCAGACCGACGGTGTGCCGTTCCAGCTCACCGACGGCGGCGCGACGATCCTCGTGCCGCAGGCGCAGGTGTACTCGGAGCGGCTCAAGGCGGCGTCGAACGGCCTGCCGTCGTCGAACGAGGGCGGCTACTCGCTGCTCGACAAGATGGGCGTGACGAGCTCGGAGTTCCAGCAGGACGTCACCTACAAGCGCGCGATGGAGGGCGAGCTCGCCAAGACCATCGGTGCGATGGACGGCGTGCAGACGGCCACCGTGCAGCTCGCGATCCCGGAGAAGTCGGTGTTCGTCTCCGAGGAGAAGGACCCGACCGCGTCGGTGTTCATCGCGACCGAGAACGGCACGCAGCTGAGCACCGACCAGGTGCAGGCCATCGTGCACCTGACGAGCGCCTCGGTCGAGGGCATGCAGCCCACCGACGTCTCGGTCGTCGATGCGAAGGGCCAGACCCTGTCCGCCGTCGGCACCGGCGCGACCGGCAGCGGTGCGGACCAGGCTGCCGACTACGACGCGGCGACGAGCAAGAAGATCCAGGACCTGCTCGACACCACGCTCGGCGTCGGCAACGCGACCGTCGTGGTCTCCGGCACCATGAACCAGGAGTCCGGCACCCGGACGTCCGAGAGCTACACGTCTCCCACGTCGGGCCCGGTCGCGCTGAACGAGTCGAGCACCACCGAGGAGTACGGCGCCGGCGCCGGTGCGGGGACCGGTGCGACCGGGGTCCTCGGTCCGGACAACATCGCCGTCCCGAACGGCACCGCGACGAGCGGCACCGGCGACGACGGGTACAAGAACGAATCGGCGACGAAGAACAACGCCGTCGACCACACCACCGAGACCACGCAGATCCCCTCGGGCGGGCTCGACCGGCAGACCATCTCGGTCGCGCTGAACTCGAAGGCCGACGCCGTGCAGAACGCGAACCTGCAGAGCATCAACGACCTGGTGTCCGCCGCCGCGGGTGTCGACCAGAACCGTGGCGACCAGGTCAAGGTCGCGATGATGGACTTCGACACGAGCGCCTCCGACCAGGCCGCGAAGGCCCTCGAGGCCCAGCAGAAGGCCGACCAGCAGGAAGCGCTGTGGTCGTCGATCCGCACCGCCGGCATCGTGATCGGCATCGTCCTCGCCGTCATCGCGATCATGTTCTTCGTCGCCCGCCGCAACCGGAAGCAGGAGCGCGAAGCCGTCGACCTCGGCGAGCTCGACGCCTTCGCCGGCGAGACGTTCCAGCTGCCCCTCGCGATGGACGGCGTCGACGACCGCGCGACGCTCGGTGCCGGTGACGCCCCGACCGCCGTGCTGTCGGCGATGCCCGGCGGCGACGCTCCCACCGAGGTGCTGACGACCGAGGAGATCACCGCCGAGCGCCGCCGTCAGGACATCTCCGCCCTGGCCGAGCGCGACCCGAAGCGCACCGCCGAGCTCCTGCGCGGGCTCCTCGACGACCGGGCACCGGTGTGAGCGCGCTGATGCCGAGCCCCGGCGGCGGTTCCGGTCCGAGCGACCGTGCCCTGACCGGTGCGCAGAAGGTCGCGCTCATCCTCATGCAGATGGAGACGGACCGCGCCGCCGAGGTGATGAAGCAGTTCACCGAGATGGAGGCCGAGGAGATCTCCGCCGAGATCGTCCGGATGCGCCGCGTCGAGGACACCGTCGTCGACCAGACGCTGTCGGAGTTCCACCGGATCACGATGAGCGGCCGGCTGCAGAAGCGCGGCGGCAAGGAGACCGCCCTCGGGCTGCTCGAGGCGTCGTTCGGTGCCGAGCGGGCCGCCGGCGTGATGGACCGTCTGGCCTCGAACCTCGCCGGCCAGTCGTTCGACTTCCTCGACGACGCCGAACCCGGCCAGGTCATCTCCCTGCTCGAGGGCGAGCTGCCCCAGACGATCGCGCTCGTGCTCGCCCACCTGGGCCCCGGGCAGGCCAGTGCCGTGCTCGCCGGGATCGACGAGCGCGTCCGCACCGACGTCGCCCAGGCCTTCGCCACGATGGGCAGTGCGACCCCCGAGGCCGTCGGCATCGTCGCCGGTGTGCTGCGCCAGCGCGCCGGGGCCGTCGTGTCGCCGCGCGAGAGCGTCGAGGTCGTCGGTGGCATCGCGCCCCTGGTCGACATCATCAACCGCTCGGACGTCGCGACCGAGAAGGCCGTGCTCGAGGGACTCGAAGCCCGCGACCCGGAGCTCGCCGAGGACATCCGCTCCCGCATGCTGACCTTCGAGGACATCGTGAAGCTCGAGTCCCGCGACATCCAGCAGGTGCTGCGCGGCATCGACTCGAAGATCCTCGCGACCGCCATGAAGGGCGCAGCCGGGCCGGTCGTCGAGACCATCCGCGCGAACGTGTCCGAGCGCAACCGCGAACTCCTCGACGACGAACTGCAGGCCATGGGCCCGGTCCGCGTCTCGCAGGTCGAGGAAGCCCGTGCCGAGGTCGTCCGCTCCGTGCGCGAGCTCGAGGCCCAGGGCGTCGTCACCGTGCACCGCGCCGAGGAGGACGAGCTCGTTGACTGACACCGTGGTGCACCGCGTCGCCTTCCCGGTGCTCGCCGACCCCGCCGGACGCGAGCGCGCGTCGAGCGCGGACGTCCGCGGGCACGCGGCCGGGTACACCGCCGGCCTGCGGGCCGCTCAGGCCGAGACCGACGCCCTGCGCGCCCGGCTCGAGACCGAGCACGCCGCGCGGATCACCGCGCTGCAGGCCGACACGGCACGCCGGATCGCGGTCCTCGACGCCGCCACGAACGCCATGCTCTCCACGGTCGCACCCGTCCTGGCGGACGCCGAGGCGTCGGTCGCGAGCGCGGCAGTCGACCTGGCCGAGGCGATCGTCGGGAACGTGGTCCGCGCCTCCAGGCCCGCACCCGACGCGACCGTCACCGACGGTCCGGACGGACAGAGCAGCCGGGAGGCCCGGATCGCGTCCGGTGCGGAGGCCACCGTCCGGCGGGCGCTCGCGTCCGTCGACCGCACGGTCCCGGTGGCCGTCCGGCTGAGCCCGGCGGACACCGCGCGCGTCGCCGGCCTCGACCTGCCGGTGCCGGTCGTCGCCGACGGCGCCCTGCGCGACGGCGACGCCGTCGTCGACCTGCCGGACGGCATGCTCGACGCGCGCATCGCCACGGCGCTCGACCGCGCCCGCACGGCCCTCGGGGTCGGCGCGACGGGAGCCGACCGGTGACCGCCACGCTGCTCCGTCCGCGCGGTCTCGACGAGGCGCTGCTGCGCGCGGCACCCCAGCGGGTCGGTGTCGTCACGAGCGCCGTCGGCCTGGGGCTGACGATCGCCGGGCTCGACGCCCGCGTCGGTGAGGTCGTCACGGTCGGCGCCGAGGACGGCGAACAGACCGCGGTCGAGGTCGTCGCCACCGACGCCTCGGGCGTCCGCTGCATGCCGCTCGGCCGCCTGGCCGGCGTGACCGCGGGCACCCCGGCGCGTCCGACCGGCCGCCCGGTGCTCGTGCCGACCGGATCCGGTCTGTTCGGCCGCGTCCTCGACGGACTCGGCCGACCGATCGACGGCCGCGGCCCGCTCGAGGGTCCCGGCGGCGAACCGGTCACCTGGGTCCCGCTCGACCACGACACCCCGAGCGCGATGGCCCGGACCCGCATCGACACCCCGATGCAGCTCGGCGTCCGCGTGCTCGACACCCTGACCACCGTCGGCCGTGGGCAGCGCATGGGCCTGTTCGCCGGGTCCGGCGTGGGCAAGTCGTCGCTGCTGTCGATGATCGCGCGCGGGAGCGACGCGGCCGTCAACGTCATCGCCCTGGTGGGGGAGCGCGGCCGTGAGGTGCGCGAGTTCCTGGAGGACGACCTGGGACCCGAGGGGCTCGCCCGCTCGATCGTCGTCGTGTCCACCTCCGACGAGCCCGCGCTCATGCGCCTGCGCGCCGCGTTCGTGGCCACCCGCATCGCCGAGTCGTTCCGCGACGCCGGCCAGGACGTCGTGCTCATGATGGACTCGCTCACCCGCGTCGCGATGGCGCAGCGTGAGATCGGGCTGTCGGTGGGGGAACCGCCGGCCACCCGGGGCTACCCGCCGTCGACGTTCTCGGTGCTCGCGGGACTGCTCGAGCGCGCCGGGACCGACCGCGTCGGCAGCATCACGGGCATGTACACCGTGCTGGTCGACGGCGACGACCACAACGAGCCGATCGCCGACGCGGCCCGCAGCATCCTCGACGGCCACGTCGTGCTCGACCGCAAGCTCGCGATCACCGGGCACTTCCCGTCGGTCGACGCCCTCGGCTCGGTGTCCCGCGTCGCCTCGAAGGTCACCCGACCCGAGCAGCGTGCCGCCGCCACCGTGCTGCGGAAGGTGATGGCCGCCCGTGCCGGCGCCCAGGACCTGCTCGACGTCGGTGCGTACCAGCGCGGGTCGAACCCGCTCGTGGACGCCGCCGTCGACCACCAGGGATCGATCGACGCGTTCCTGCGCCAGGGCATGGACGAGCGGGCGACCGCCGACGCATCCTGGCAGCGCCTCGGCGGCCTCGTGCAGCAGCTGGGGGTGTCGTGATGGCCCGCCGTTTCCCGCTCGCCGGACTCCTGCGCCTGCGTCACACCGAGCAGGACCGTGCCGCCGCCACGCTGGCCACCGCGAACGAGCGCGTCCGTGACGCAGCCGACGCCCGGATCGCGGCACGCCGGAGCCTCGCCGACAGCGAGGACGCCCAGCCCATCCAGGACGCCGCGACCCTGAGCGCCGTCGCCGCAGCCCGTGCCGCGACCCGCGGGATGCTCGAGGAGCTCGACGCCGTGGTGCAGAACCGCCGTGCCGACGCCGACCGGGCACAGCAGGACTACACCGCCGCCCGTCGCGCCGCCGTCGGCCTCGAGAAGCTCGAGGGCAAGCACACCGAGCAGCAGGCGGCCGAGGAACTCCGGACCGAACAGAACGCCCTCGACGAGATCGCGGCACGACGCCGCACGGAAGGTGGTGCCCGATGAGCGTCGAAGCGGTGCTCTCCCGGATCTCGGAGATCCGGTCCCAGATCGACACGCTGCGCGGCGGGACGGCCACGGCTGCCCCGGGCGCGTCCGCCACCGGTGGGGCCGCGGGGTCCTCCGCCTTCGCCGACGCCCTCGCCACCGCCGACGGCACGACCGGCGCGGCGACCGCTGCCGGTGCGACCGCCGCAGCCTCCGCGACGGGCACCCGTACCCCCGCGACCTCGGTCGACGCCGGGGCCGGCACCCTCGCCACCGGCAGCGGTGCGACCGGCGCCGACGTGGTGGCCGACGCGAAGAAGTACCTCGGTGTGCCGTACGTGTTCGGCGGGGAGACGACCGCGGGCATGGACTGCTCGGGCCTGGTGCAGACGGTCTTCAAGGACCTCGGGGTCACGATGCCCCGGGTCGTGCCGGACCAGGCGAAGATGGGCGTCGAGGTCGGCTCCCTGAAGGACGCGCAGCCCGGCGACCTGATCATCCCGAAGGGCGAGGGCCACGTCGTCATCTACGTCGGCGACGGCAAGGTGCTGCACGCGCCGCGCCCCGGCAAGGACGTCCGGATCGTCGACAACTGGTACTCCCAGGGCGACATCGCGACCATCCGCCGGATCGTCCCCGCACAGGCGGCCCCGGCGGCCGTCGCCGCGCCGACCGCCTCGACAGCGCGTTCCGCGACCGACCTGCAGACCGCCGCGCTGCTGTCCATGATGCAGTCCGGGAGCGCCGCATGAGCCTGACCATCGCCACCCAGCCGTCCGTGCCCACCGCACCCGGCACCAACCGGGGTGCATCGTCCGACTCCGCTGCTGCCGGGTCCTTCGGCGCAGCACTGACCGCCGCCGTCGCGACCGAGCGGCGCCCCGGAGACGGTGCCGCCGGGCGGGACGACACCGACGGCCGCACGGCGGACGGCTCGGCCGCGACGCCGAGCGCTGCCACGCCGAGCGCTGCCACGCCGTCTGCGTCCGCGTCCGCGTCGGACCAGTCGGTGCCCGCGACCGGTTCCCCGTCGGTCGACGCGCAGGCGCTGCTCGCCGCCGGACTCGTGGCTGTGGCCGCACCGACCGCTCCGGCGGGCCTCACGAGCGGCACGGCGGACCAGTCGACCACCGGCGCCGCCGAGACGCCCGCCGCCGTCCAACACATCGACGTGGCCGCAGCGGCACCCGCCGGAACGACCACGACCGCACCGTCGGTGGAGGGGGACACCTCGACGCCGGTCCCGTCGACCCCGGCGCGGGCCACCGCCCCCGCCACGGCGGCCCCGCAGCAGGCACCCGCGTCGGGCGGGGCACGGCAGAACGCTGCCGGAGCGACGACGGGCACGGCGACCACCGCCGCGGCGACGCCCGCCGTGCCGCCCGCCGGCAGCGCGTCTCCGGCCGCCGCCGCGACGATCGTCGCGGGCGCCGCCCCCGCGACCACCACAGCCGCGACGACGGCCGTCTCGACGACCACTGTCTCGACGACCACAGCCGCGACCGACGTGGCGACCACCGCCCCGACGGCCACTGCCGCGATCGCGGCCCCCGCCGCCACCCGCACCGCCGACGGCGACACCGCAACCGTGCCCCCGGGCCAGGCGCCGGTCGTCACGGCCGCCCCGGCAGCCGGCACCGGCTCCCGAGCCGGCCACGGGACGGAGCAGCAGGCGTCGACGCCGGGTGATCCGGGCCTCCCGGCCGTCGCCCCCAGCCGCGGTGGCGAGACGCCGTTCGTCATGTCGACGACGTCGACCACCGCGCCCGCCGCGGCGACTGCGCCGGCCCCGGCACCGCTCGCCCAGCAGCTGGCGCGACCGGTGTTCTCGCTCGCACAGGCCGGCCCCGGCGAGCACGTCGTCACCGTGCAGGTCGTGCCGGACAGCCTCGGCCCGGTCACGGTCCGCGCGCACGTCACGGCGCACGGCATGCACGTCGAGCTGTTCGCCGCGTCGGACGCCGGCCGTGAGGCCGTCCGCCAGGTCCTGCCGGACCTGCGGCGGGACGCGGCCGGCACCGGTGTGAGCACCACGCTCGACCTGTCGTCGCAGAACCAGCCGCAGGACGCGCCGGGTCGTGACGAGCGTCCGGCCGCGCGTGCGCTGCCTGACGATCTCGGCCTGGAGGCGCGGGTCACCCCGCGCGCGCAGCCCACCGCCCACACGCCCTCCATCCGCACCGCGGGACTCGACGTCCTCGCCTGATCCGGCTCACGAACAGGAACTCACCATGCCCATCGACGGCATCACCGGCAGCGTGGACCCGACCGCGCAGGCAGCGGCCCTGGCCGCCAACTCGACGGCCCAGAAGTCCCAGACGATGGACTCCGAGGTCTTCATGAAGCTGCTCGTCACGCAGCTGCGCAACCAGGACCCGTCCTCGCCGATGGACACCAACCAGATGATCAGCCAGCAGACGCAGCTCGCGATGATGGAGCAGATCACCAACCAGACCACGACGGGGAACGAGAACTTCTCGCTCCAGATGCGCATCGCCGCAGCGAACCTCGTCGGCAAGCAGGTCAGCTACACCGACGCCGACTCGGGTGGGTCCGTCACCGGGACCGCCTCGGCCGTGTCGTACGCGAACAGCGTCCCCACGGTCACCGTGAACGGGAAGGAGGTCGCCCTCGACGTGATCTCCGGCATCACCACCACCGCTCCGGCGTCCTGACGCCCGCTCCTTCCTTCCTCGTACTTCCTCGCTCTTCCTCGTTCTCCCTCGCTCTTCCTGCCTCTCCGAAAGGACGCACCATGCTCCGCTCGCTCTACTCCGGGATCTCCGGCCTCCGCTCCCACCAGCAGATGCTCGACGTCACCGGCAACAACATCGCCAACGTCAACACCGTCGGCTTCAAGTCGTCGACCACCGTGTTCCAGGACACCCTGTCGCAGATGACCCAGGGTGCCGGCGGACCGCAGACCGGCATCGGCGGCACGAACCCCGCCCAGATCGGCCTGGGCGTGCAGGTCGCCGGGGTCTCCACGAACTTCTCGCAGGGCTCGGCGCAGGCCACCGGCAAGGCGACCGACCTGATGATCTCGGGCGACGGCTTCTTCGTCACCCGCCTGGGCAACGACACCGTGTACACCCGCGCCGGTGCGTTCGACTTCGACGCGGACGGCCGCCTGGTCACCGCCGACGGCAAGATCGTGCAGGGCTACCCGGCCACGAACGGCGTCGTCAACGAGAACGGCCAGCTGTCCGACATCACGCTGCCGCTCGACGCCGCAGCCCCGGCGGTCCGCACCACCGCCGCCACGGTCGCCGGCAACCTGCCGTCCGAGACCGCGGTCGGCCAGACCATCACGCGCGAGGCCACCGTGTACGACGCGTCGGGAGCCAAGCACACGATGTCGCTCGCCTACACGCGCACCGCCGACGGCTGGGACGTCACCGGGCGCAACGGTCAGGGCACCACGGCGACGACCTCGCTGACCTTCGGCGCCGACGGCAAGCTGACCGCCGGCGGCACCCTCGCCGTCGGGGGCATCCGGGTCGACATGGGCGACCTGACCGGGTTCGCCTCGCTCAACACCGCGGCGATCGGCTCGCAGAACGGCCGCGAGGCCGGCGCGCTGCAGGGCTACTCGATCTCGAAGGACGGCACCGTCACCGGCACGTTCTCGAACGGCGCGTCGCTCGCGCTCGGCCGCATCGCCCTCGCCACGTTCGCCAACCCGGCCGGCCTCGAGAAGACCGGGGCGTCGGGCTACCGCGCCACCGCGAACTCGGGCGGTGCGACGGTCGGCGGCCCCGGCTCGGCGGGCGTCGGTTCGCTCGCTGCGGGGACGCTCGAGATGTCGAACGTCGACCTGTCGCAGGAGTTCACGAACCTGATCGTGGCGCAGCGTGGGTTCCAGGCGAACGCCCGCATCATCACCACCTCGGACGAGGTGCTGCAGGAGCTGACGAACCTGAAGCGCTAGGCGCGGGGGCTCGCGTCGCGGGCGCTGCGCTCGCGTCGCCGGCCGCTCGCGTCGCCGGGCGCTTGGTGAGCAGGAACGGTCGGGTACTGAAGGGGGACTCGACCGTTCCTGCTCACCATCGTTCGTGGTGCAGGGAGTTCGGCGCCGGTGCGTGACGAAACTGCGCCCCGTGACGTCTCATCGGTGCGATGCGCGAGAACCCCGACACCGACCACCAGTCCGACCACCGCTGCCGCAGTGTCTTCGACCGCTGGCGGTGCGATCGACCACGCGGCCACGACGGCGTGCACGAGTCGCGTGCCCTCGGCGGCCGCACGAGCTGGAACGACGCGCTGACCGCGCGGCGGCTCGGGGACATCTGAGCCCGAGCGGGTATGGTCAGCGCATGCTGACCATTGCCTCGCGGCGCGACGTGCTGAACCGTCTCGGGCGGGCGCTCTCCGACCCCACGCGTGCGCGGATCCTGCTCCGGCTGCTCGACGAACCCGGCTACCCGGCGCGGCTCGCCGAGGAACTCGAGCTGACGCGGACGAACGTGTCGAACCACCTGGCGTGCCTGCGCGGCTGCGGGATCGTCGTCGCCGTGCCCGAGGGGCGTCGGACCCGCTACGAGATCGCCGACCGCAACCTCACCCGCGCGCTCGAGTCCCTGGTCGACGTGGTCCTGGCGGTCGACGTCGCCGACGACGACGGATGCGAGGTCGAGCGGTGACCACGGCTGCGATGTCGCTCGCGCCGGCCCGTGTCGGCGTGCTCCGGCAACGGATCAGGTGGATCGTCGCGGCGACCATCGCCTACAACGTGATCGAGGCCGTCGTGGCGATCGCCGCCGGTTCGGTGGCGTCCTCCACCGCGCTGATCGGCTTCGGGCTCGACTCGATCGTCGAGGTCCTGTCGGCAGCGGCCGTGGCGTGGCAGTTCGCCGGGCGTGACCCGGAAGCCCGGGAACGAACGGCGCTGAAGGTGATCGCGGTCTCGTTCTTCGGGCTCGCCCTGGTGGTCAGTGTCGATGCCGTCCTGACCTTCACGGGTGTCCGGTCGCCGGAGCACAGTCCGGTCGGCATCGGCCTGGCCGCGGTGAGCCTGGCGGTCATGCCGTTCCTGAGCCTCGTCGAACGGCGGACCGGACGCGAGCTCGGCTCGGCGTCGGCGATCGCCGACTCGAAGCAGACGCTGATCTGCAGCTACCTGTCGGCGGCGGTGCTGCTCGGCCTGCTGGCGAACAGCCTGTTCGGCTGGTGGTGGGCCGATCCGCTCGCAGGACTCGTCGTGGTCGTGTTCGCCGTGCGCGAGGGTCTCGAAGCCTGGCGCGGTGACGCGTGCAAGCAGCCGGTGTCGGCGCTGACCGGGGAGCGCGAGCGCGAGGGTTGCGACTGCTGCTGAACGGAGTCTGCCTGTGGCCGGCGGTTCAGCCGGCTTCGGACTCGCTGACGTGGCTGACCGCGTCACCGACGATGTGGGCGATGTGCTCGTCGTGCAGCGAGTAGACGGCGTTCCGCCCGATGCGCTCGACCTGCACGATGCCCGCGAGCCGCAGCGTGCGGAGGTGCTGGGACACCAGGGGCTGCGACAGCTCCGTCGCTTCGGCGAGGGAGCCGACGTCGGAAGGCTGGGAGATCAGCGCGGACAGGATCCGGAGTCGGGCGGGCGAGGACAGCGCCTTGAAGAGTTCGGCTGCTGCTTCGATCCCGTCTGACATGGACTCATGTAAGCGCACGCGCATACGTGCATGCAACACGACGGCCCCGGCGCGGTGCGTCGGGGCCGTCGTGCAGGTCCGTCGATCGGTGCTGATCACGGGCCTGCGCTGATCAGGAGATCAGTGCTCGTCGTAGTGGTCGCCGTGCTGAGCGTGCTTGTGTCCGTCGTGGACGAAGTCGACGTGGTCCTCGTGCTGGACCGTCTCGTGGCCGCAGCCGTCCTGGTGGGTGTGCTCGGCGACGGTGTGCTCTGCGCTGTTCTCGTGCTCGGCCATGGTGACCTCCTGCTGATCGTCGGTTGGGATGCCCTCAGCGTAGATCACATATGCAGAAGTAGCAATACATTTATAGATGAGAACCGGTGTCAACTCCGGGACCGAGCTCGCTCAGCGCTCGATCGCCGTCGACGACCACTGCGACGGTGGGTCGATCCCGTCGGGCACCAGAGTGGCGGAGTCACCGCGTGCCGCGTTCACCTGCGCCTGTGTGAGGAACACCGCCGTGGACAGGTCCGCTCCGTCGACCCGTGCATCCCGCAGGTCGACGCCGAGCAGGTCGACTCCGGACAGGTCGGCACCGCGCAGGTCCGCGGCGATCAGCGTGGCTCCCCGCAGATCGGCCCCGCGCAGCGAGCGTGCGCGGAGGTCGGAACCGGCGAGGTCCGCCCCCGGTCGCAGCAGGCCGTCCGGTGCGTCGTCCGCACCGGCGCTGTACCGGCCCCGTACCTCGGCACTCACCTCGACGAGGACATCGCGCACTCGAGCGTGCAGTGGCTCCACGTCCAGCGCGAGGAGCGTCGGCCGGCCAGCGTCGAGGCTTCGGCGGATCTCCCTCGCGAGGAGGGCAGCGTCGTCTGCTGAGTCCGGGGTCACCGCACGGTCCTGTGCCTCGGCGAGGTGCCAGAGCATCTCGTGCAACCTGCGGACGATCGGGAACACACGGAACATCTCCGCGCGGGACCCCGGGTCGTCACGCCAACTGACCCCGTCGTAGAGGGTTCGCGACACGTACTGGCCCGCACCGGAGCAGTCGAAGACTGTGCAGCCCCGGAACCCCCGCGGCCGCAGCGCCTGGTGGATGGTGCAGGAGAAGTCGTCACCGAGGTTGCCGCAGGGGGTGCCGGCGGGCTTGTCGATCGGAAAGTCGGCGGAGCGCTGGAAGCCGAAGGCGGTGCAGCAGAGCGCGAAGCAGTTGCCGCAGTCTGCGCGCAGGGCGGACCGGTCGGTGGTCGTCATGGAGTGGTCTTCCTCTGGGGGTCGGGATGGTGTGCCGGGTGCGGGGGAACTCCTGATGGAGTTCCCCGTCCGGGCGCACGAGACCACCCCCGCGCGTCGGCGGGGCGAACCGGTGGTGCCGGGTGACCGGTGGGTCACCGAGAGAGAAGGAGGATCACTGCGGCCAGGCTAGCGTTCCGGCTGCAATGGGAACGGGAATCGGGCGTACCCGGTCAGAACGACAGACCGGGTACGCCCGATTCGACCAGGTGTGCCCGGAGTGTCCCTACGACGACGTGGGCGGCGACGCCACCGATTCGATGCCGTCCAGCCGTGCCTCTTCCGCGTCGTACCCGGCGCGCACCTGACGCAGCACCAGGTCGTCGATCTCGTCGGCGTCGCGCAGGCGCAACAGGGTCCTCGCCTTGTGCTGGACGAGTGCGAGCTCGAGGGCGACCGCGTTGTCGTGCCGCTGCAGCGCGGGGTGGTCGTCGTCGTCCCCTTCGCGGGCCTCGATCACGTCGAGGTGGGCCTCGTAGTCCTTCCGCAGGCGATCGACGGTCGCACGATCGGCTCCGGTCGACCGTGCGAGACGGGGGAGGGCATCGAGCGCCTCCTCGATCGCGGTGCGTTCGGCGTAGCGACGTTCCTCGCTGACGGACTCGTCCTCGGGCAGCGCGGCCCGACGCAGGACGGCCGGCAGCACGAGCGCCTGCCCGACGATCGTGACGATGACCACGCCGGCGGTGACGAAGACGATGAGGTCCCGCTCGGGGAAGTCACCGCCGGACTCGAGGGTGCGCGGCACGGCGACGGCCATGGCGAGCGACACCGCGCCCCGGAACCCGGCGAACCCGCTGACGAGCCGGTCGCGGTGCCCTTCGCGGGGTTCCCCGCCGGTGCGCCGGGTGACGAGCCAGATGGTCCCGCCCGCGGCGTTCAGGAACGCGAACCGCACGATGACGAGCAGCACCGCGACCGCGAAGACGATCCCGGTCCCACGCAGCAGGTCGGCTGGGTCGAGCGCTCGGGCGGCGACCATCGCCTCGATACCGACCAGGACGAACAGCGCGCCGTTGAGCAGGAAGGTCAGGAACGACCAGAACGCGCGCACCTGCTGTCGGGTCTCGGCGCGGTCGAGCTTGGGACCGACCTGGCTGACGACGATGCCGGCCGCCACGACGGCGAGCACGCCGGAAGCGCCGATGGCCTCGGCGGCCAGGAAGGCTGCGAAGGGCACGAGCAGGGTGACGAGGTTCTCGAGCACGACGGTGTCGACGCGCCGCAGCACCATCGTCCCGATCCAGGCGGCGGCGAGCCCGGCGGCGACCCCGCCGATGTAGGACAGGACGAGCATGCCGGACACGCCCCAGAACGTGAGCTCCTGCGTGCCGACGGTGACGGCCACCGCGATGCCGTAGACGACGAGGGTGGTGCCGTCGTTCACCAGGCTCTCGGCGCGGAGCACCGTGACGTTCCGCCGCGGCAGCATCTTCGTGAGCACGCCGACCGCGGTCGCGTCGGTCGGGGCGACCGCGGCGCCGAGCACCCAGGCCGGCCCCCACGGCATCCCGAGCAGGTGCAGCAGCACGGCGACGGCGCCGGCGGTCACGACGACGAGCAGGGTGCCCATCAGGACGATGCCGCGCAGGTTCTTCCGGATCTCGCGGAGTGACGTCGTCAGGCTCTCCCAGTAGAGCAGCGCCGGCAGGAACAGCAGCAGCACGGCCTCGGCGGGCAGCTCGACGTCCGCGAACTCCGGCACGAGCCCGAGCAGCGCGCCGAAGACCAGGAGCAGCACGGGTGGCGCGATCCGGATCCGGTCGGCCACGGCCGCCGTCAGTGCGATGGCGAGGCCGAGCACGACCACCAGTTCCGGTCCCAGCACGTGCACTCCGATCGTCGTCCGACCCGCCAGTCAACGCCGATCCACGGTGGATCCTTCCAGAACAGCCGGACGACGCGCCGCACCAGACCCGCACGACGCGTCACGCGCCGCCGCTCACACCGCCCGCGGCCGCCGCACCACCCGCCGCCACCACCACGCGCGCCACGGCAGGGAACTCACCAGCGCCGACCCGATCACGACGGTCCCGAACCACCCCACGACGACGCCCGGGATCGGCACGAGCAGACTCGCCCACAGCAGCACCGACAGCACCCCGAGGACGTACGCCGCCCCGGCCTTCAGGTACCGCAGCCGCTTGAGCCCCGCAGCCTGGTCGACCCGCGAGGTCAGCCGGGCCAGGAACACCGCACCCACCCCGATCGCCCCGATGGCGACGGCGGCCTGCTCGAGCGCCCCGAGGCCGTCCGACCCGAGCGGCCCGGACCCCGACAGGCTGTACACGCCGTCGAGGATCTCGAAGAGCATGAACACGACGAGCCCCCGCTCGAACACGACGGTCGACGCGTAGAGGTGGATGCGCCAGGCACCGCGGCCGACCCCGATCGACGCCGTGTCCGACGCGCCGCCGACGGGGCCGCTGCGCAGCGCCCACGACGCGGTCCGCTTCGACACGAGGTACGCGGCGATGCCGGCCACCCCGCCGATCGCGACCGGCAGCAGCGCACCGGCGGCCCAACCGGAACGCGACCCGACGAGCACGGAGGTCACGACGACCCCTGTCGCAGCGGTGACCAGTGACCAGACTCGGGGTCGCGCGACGGAGGCGAGCCGCGCCTCCAGGCTGCCCAGCCACGACCTGCGGGATGCGCGGTCGGTGTTGAACAGGTACTCGGCGAAGACCTGCCAGATGAACGCGGCGCCGAAGGCAGCGAGGGCGGGACGCACCTCGGCCAGGTGCGCGGAGAACGAACCGGGTGCGAAGACGGCTTCCTCCACCGAGCTGGCCGGGTCGGTCGCGTCACCGACCGCGACGGCGGCCGGCGGCAGGAGCAGGCGCATCGCGAGCACGCCCGCGACGATGCCGAGCGACAGGAACAGCCGCCGGGCGGGGGAGTGCAGTCGGCCGGCGATGCCGGCCATCGGCACGGACGAGTCCGCGGCCATCGCGATCTCGAGGAACGCGAGGGCCACGAAGGCGAGCGCTGCGGCGGGGCCGAGCACCAGCCAGGCCGCCGCGGCGGCCGCGACGGTGATGAGCAGGGGGACGGTCAGGAGTGATCTCGTGGCCATCTGCCCATCCAGCACGGTCGGGCTGGGCGGCGCATGGAGCGCTCCTGGGCATCGGCCTGGAGGCCCGTGGGGACCCCGCAGAACGGGTGACGGCCCGTCCCCACTTGCGGGGACGGGCCGTCGGGTCGCGCGGGAACGCAAAACACCGGTGTTCGCGTGTTGAACCGCGGTCTGCGCGTGTTCAACCGGCGAACACCGGTGTTTTGCGGGGGTTCAGCGTCAGTCGTGGAACGTCTCGATGGACGCACCGAGCGAGTTGAGCCGCTCCTGCAGCTGCTCGTAGCCACGGGCGATGATGCCGACGTTGCGCAGAACGCTCTCGCCCTTCGCCGCGAGCATCGCCAGCAGGATCACCACGGCAGGCCGCAGTGCCGGCGGGCAGCTGATCTCGGCACCCGAGAAGTGCGTCGGGCCGGTGACGTCGAGGCGGTGCGGGTCACGCAGGGTGACGCTCGCGCCCAGGCGGGTGAGGTCGAGCAGGTGGATCGCCCGGCCCTCGTACACCCAGTCGTGCACGAGCGTGGTGCCCTCGGCCATGGCCGCGATGACGACGAAGAACGGCAGGTTGTCGATGTTCAGGCCGGGGAACGGCATCGCGTGGATCTTGTCGATCGGCGCGTGCAGCTCGGACGGGTGCACCGTGATGTCGACGAGGCGGGTACGGCCGTTGGCGGCGGCGTACTCCTCGCTGACGTCGAAGCGCAGGCCCATCTCGGCCAGGGTCGCGAGCTCGATCTCCAGGAACTCGATCGGCGCACGCGTCACGGTGAGGGTCGACGCGGTGACGATGCCGGCGGTCAGCAGGCTCATCGCCTCGACCGGGTCCTCGCTCGGCCAGTAGTCCACGACCTCGTCGATGCGGCTCTTGCCGGTGATGCGGAGCGTGGTGGTGCCGATGCCCTCGATCTGCACCCCGAGCAGCTCGAGGAAGAAGCAGAGGTCCTGCACCATGTAGTTGGGGCTGGCGTTCCGGATGACGGTCTCGCCGTCGCGGGCCGCGGCGGCCAGGATCGCGTTCTCGGTCACGGTGTCGCCGCGCTCGGTGAGCACGACCGACTTGGTGGGGACGGCCTGGTTCGCGACGTCGACCTCGTACCAGCCGGAGGTCGCCTCGACGTCCACGCCGAACGGACGCAGCGCGATGAGGTGCGGCTCGACCGTGCGGGTGCCGAGGTCGCAGCCGCCGGCGTAGGGCAGGCGGAACGACTCGTACCGGCCGCTGAGTGGGCCGAGGAACATGAGCACGCTGCGGGTGCGGCGGGCGGCGTCGGCGTCGATCGCGTCGAGGTGCAGGTCGTCGGGGGCGACGATCTCGAGGGTCTCGCCGTCCTCCGACCAGGTGACGCTCGCGCCGAGGCTGCGGAGCACGTCGATGATGCGGTCGACCTCGACGATCCGGGCGACCTTGTGCAGACGGGTCACGCCGCGGTTGAGCAGTGAGGCGCAGAGCAGCGCCACGGCGGCGTTCTTGCTCGAGTTCACCGCGATGGAGCCGCTGAGCTTCCGGCCGCCCTGCACGCGCAGGTGGGCGCGCTGCGGGGCGCCGCCGATCGAGACGATCTGCTGGTCGAGGGCGTCGCTGATGCGGGTGAGCATCTCGAGGGACAGGTTCTGCCCACCCTGCTCGATGCGGTTGATCGCGCTCTGGCTGGTGCCGACGCGTTCGGCGAGCTGGGCCTGCGTCATGCTGCGGCCCTTGCGGGCGCCCCGGATCAGGGCGCCGACCTCACGGAGGGGTGCTGCGGTCGCCGGAGATGCCGGCGAGACGACGGTGGTGGTGTCGGTCATGCGCGCCACGCTAACACGCTCATGAGATAAACCGATGGAAGATCGACACCCGTTGCCCGTCCTGAGGTCTCGAATACGTCACAGTTGGGAATTTCGGGGGACGAACGCTCAGGCATCGGTCAGGCGGCCGTCGACGACGGTGACCAGGCGGTCGAGCGCGTCGCGGTGGACGAGATCGTGCGTGACGAGCATCGTCGCCGTGCCCTGCTCGTGCGTGAGGCGCGCGATCAGCGCCATGATCTCGGCGCCTCGCTCCTGGTCGAGCGCGCTGGTGGGTTCGTCGACGAGCAGGACGGACGGGGTGTTCACCAGGGCACGGGCGATGGCGACCCGTTGCCGCTGGCCGCCGGAGAGCTGCGCGGGTCGCTTGCCGCGGTGCTCGGCGAGACCGACCGCTGCCAGCAGCGCATCGGCACGGGTGCGCACCGCGGTCCGGTCTCGGCGGCCGCCGCCGAGCTCCGCCATGACGAGCAGCTGTTCCCGAGCGGTGAGCGACTCGATGAGGTTCGACTGCTGGAAGACGATGCCGACCTCATCGCGGCGGAGCGTCGTCGCCTCGTTCCGGCTCAGGGTCGCTGCGTCGACGTCGTTGATCCACACGTGCCCGGAGTCCGGGCGGACCAGGGTCGCCGCGACCGCGAGGAGCGAGGACTTCCCGGAGCCGGAGGGCCCGGTGATGCCCGTGACGACCCCGCTCGGAGCGGTCAGGGAAACGCGGTCCACCGCCGTGATGCGGGAGTCGCCGTCGGGGAAGGTGAGGGTGACGTCGTCGAGGGTGATCATCGGTTGCTCCCGAGTGCGGTGAGGGGGTCGGCCTTGGTGACGGTGCGGAGTGCGACGGCGGCACCGGCGAGGCCGAGGACGACCATCACGGCGGCCGGCAGCAGGGTGGTGAGCGGGCTGAGCAGGAACGGCAGGACACCGTTCGCGAGCGTCCCCAGGACCGACACGAGACCGATCCCGACCCCGACGCCCGCGGCCAGGACGACGAGTGCCTGGCCGAGGGCATCGCCCACGAGCGACGCGTCGGAGGCGCCGAGGGCCTTCAGGACGGCGATGTCGTCGGCACGCTGCAGCGTCCACACGGTGAAGAACGCCCCGACGACGAGCGCGGAGACACCGAAGAGCATCGCGATCATGAGTCCGAGAGACCCGACCTCCGACTTGAACGTCTCGATCGCGGTGAGGCTGGCGAGCGGTGACACGGCGACGGTGCGCGTGCGGTCCGCCGTGCTGCCCCAGTCCGGCGTTCCGGAGACGGCGAGCACGGTCGCTTCGCCGTCCCCGCCGAGGCGCCGGTCGGTCGACGCCCACGCCGTCGGGGAGAGCGCGACGACGGGGGTGTGGCTGTACCAGGCGTCTCCGCCGACGGTGGCGACCCGGTAGGTCGTCCCGGTGATCGTGACGGCGTCCCCGGCGGCGACGTCGAGGTCCTTCGCTGCGCCGGCGGACAGGCCCACCGTGTCGTCGGACCTCGGAGCCAGGTCGGTGACCGTCGACGCAGGGGCTCCCCGTGGGACGCCGAACAGGGCGACGGCGACCGCTGGTGCGGCTTCGGCGTGCACGGCGGCGCGCCCCTGTGCGATCCCGATCGGCGTGACCTGCTCGACGCCGGAGGACTCCCGCCACGCGGACACCGTCGCGGCGTCGATCGTCGACTGCGAGAACGATGGTTGCCCGGTCGAGGACCCCTGCAGGACGAGCCGGTTCCCGGGGAGGCCGAGGACCGCGGACACGTTCTGCGCGGCGAGGCCGCCGGTCAGGCCAGCGAGGAAGCCGACGAGGAGGGTGATCAACGACACCACGGACCCGATGAGCACGAACCTGCCACGGGCGGATCGGAGGTCGCGCCAAGCGACGAACACGATGGTTCCTTCCCGACGGCAGGGGCGCTCCCTGCCGTCCAGACGAGCCTCGCCGTCGTGGGTCCAAGTGCCATCGCCGGGAGGTTGACTGCTCTCGTCCGACTTCTGGTTGATGTCCGGTGGGTCGTGGCCGCCGTACGCTGCAACGGACATGGCACACAGCACCCTCACGCCCGTGTTCGTCGGGCTCCGCACCGGACTGCACGTGCTGTTCGCCGCGCTCGTCGCACTCGTCGTCGTCCGGGTCCTCGTCGTCCGCGACCCGACCATGTGGGCGGCGATCGCCCTGGTGGCCGGGTTCGCGGTCCTGTACCTGCTCGGTGCCGGTGTCGCCGCCGCGCCGGAGGCACGCCGAGCCGTGGTGGGAGCGGCCTGGATCACCGCCTTGACCGTCGTGTGGGTGGCGTTGCTCGTCCTGGTGCCGGAAGCGGCGTACCTGGTGTTCCCGTTGTTCTTCCTCTACCTGCACGTCCTGCCCCGGATCGTCGGGCCGGCCGCCGTGGTCGCAGCGACCCTGATCGCGGTCGTCGCCCTGGGCCTGCACGGCGGCTTCACCGTGGGCGGGGTGATCGGGCCCCTCGTCGGTGCCGGGGTCGCGTTGCTCATCGGCCTGGGCTACCGGGCGCTCGCCCGCGAGTCCGTCGAGCGGGAGGCGTTGCTGGCAGAACTCCTCGCCACCCGCGACCGACTCGCCGCGACCGAACGGCAGCAGGGCGTCCTCACCGAACGCGCCCGCCTGGCACGCGAGATCCACGACACCGTCGCGCAGGACCTCTCCAGCATCCAGATGCTCCTCCACGCCGCCGAAGCAGCCGACGGCAGCCGGCCGGGCATCGAGCACATCCGCCTCGCACGCGCCACAGCGGCCGACGGCCTCGCCGACACGCGGCGCTTCATCCGGGAGCTCGCACCGCCGTCCCTCGATGCCGGCCTCCCCGCGGCACTGCGCCGCCTCAGCGACCAGTGGCACCGCGAGGGGCTCGGCATCACCGTGACGGCCGCACCCGAAGCGTCGGAGTTGACGATGGACGTGCAGACCGCTCTGCTGCGCATCGCCCAGGGGGCCGTCGCGAACGTCGCCCAGCACGCCGGTGCCACGACCGTCGACATCACCCTCGACGTCAGCGCGACGCACGCGTCCCTGCGGGTGCAGGACGACGGCTGCGGCTTCGACCCGGACCGTGTCGGCACCCGCTCCGGCTCGTCCGACGCGTTCGGGCTCCGCGCGATGGGTGAACGTGTCGACCAGCTGGGTGGCCGTCTCACCATCGACAGCGCGCCCGGGGACGGCACCACCATCACCGCGACCGTGGAGGTCGGCGGCCCGTGATCCGACTCGTCATCGCGGATGACCACCCCGTCGTCCGCGCCGGCCTGCGCGCACTCCTCGCCGGGGCGGTCGACATCGACGTCGTCGGGGAAGCCGCGACACCCGACGAAGCCGCCGCGCTCGTGGCGTCCCTGGACCCCGACCTCGTGCTGATAGACCTGCAGTTCGGGCAGGACCGCACCGGTGCCGACGCCACCCGGCAGATCCGGTCGACCGACGCCGCGCCGTACGTCCTCGTCCTCACCAACTACGACAGCGACGGCGACATCCTGGGCGCCGTCGAAGCGGGGGCCAGCGGGTACCTGCTCAAGGACACGCCGCCCGACGAACTGCTCGCCGCGGTGCGCGCCGCAGCCGCCGGTGAGAGCGCCCTCGCGCCGGCGGTCGCCAGCCGCCTGATGGCACGGATGCGTGCGCCACGGGTCAGCCTGTCCGCTCGCGAGATCGAGGTCCTCCGGCTCGTCGCCGAGGGCGCCTCGAACGTCGACGTGGCAGCACGCCTGCACATCACCGACGCCACCGTGAAGTCACACCTGGTCCACGTGTTCTCCAAGCTCGGCGTCGGATCCCGGACCGCCGCGGTGTCCGAGGCCCGGGCGCTCGGCATCCTCCGCTGACGGAGCCGACGGAGCCGACGGAGCCGATGGAGCTGCCGGAGCTGTCCACTCGCGGACACCAGGGCATCGCACCGCTCAGGGATCGGTCAGGGTGCCCCGGACGATCGAGTCACCGGAGTGCGCCGGATCACCGTCGTCGGCCTCGGCCGAGACGTCCACGACCGGGAACTCCGCGGTGTCGACGCCGTCGGGCACCGTGAAGCGGCCCTGGTCGCCGTCGAGGTAGCCGACGCTCACCAGTCCGCCGAGGTCCGACCGCATCATCCAGACCTCGCGCAGCGGACCGGTGCCGGAGCGACCGCGCTCACCGTGCAGGTCGACGAGCAGGGTCACCCGGCCGTCCTGGTCACGTTCGAGTTCGGCGCGGCCGGTCGTCCCCGACCAACCGGGCAGCGCTGCGAGCTCGGTGTTCGCCAGGACGGTCTCGGTGTCGCCGCGGGGGAGTCCGGGGACGACCCCCGACGCCACACCGATGCCGAGGACGACGGCCAGGACACCGACGCCGGCGATCGCGATGGCGAGGGTTCGGCGACGACGGGGACGGGATCGGGGTCGGCGGGCCACGGCGTGGTGCTGGGCGCCAGACCGGGTCCCGCCGGACGCGCGTTCGGCCGCTCGTCCGGGTTCGGTCGCCGGCGCCGCGGCCTGCTGTGGCGTCCGGGCGATCTCGGCCGCGATCCGGTCCCACACGTGCTCCGGGGGCGCGGCCAGCGTGACGTCCTCGGACGCCCGGGTCACCGCAGCGACCCGCTGCAGCGCGGCCACCTCGTCGCGGCACCGGTCGCAGGACGCCAGGTGCTCGGCGACGTCGTCGGTCGCGACCTGGTCGGAGACCGCGAGCATAGCCAGCGTCTCGTCGTCGACGTGCTTCATTCGATCACCTCCAGACGTGTTCGGAGCCGAGCCAGACTTCGGTGGATGTGGCTCTTGACGGTGCCCAGCGGCAGTTCGAGCCGTTCGGCGATCTCACGATGGCTGAGGTCGTCGTAGAACGCCAGTCGCATCACGCGCCGTGGGACCTCGTCGAGCCGCTCGAGCTCTCCGGCGACCAGTGCGCGTTCGGCCAGATCGAAGGCCGGTTCCGGCGCCGGGGTGGTCTCCTCGACCACGTCCGGGTCGGCGGCGCTGGCGTGCCGTCGGCGCTCGTTCTGCGCGTCGGCGATGCAGTTCCGGGTGATGCCGACCAGCCACGCGCCGAGCGGGGCGCGGCCGGGGTCGTAGCTCGTGCTGCGCTGCCAGGCCTTCACGAAGACCTGCTGCGTGACGTCCTCCGCGGCGGCCGGGTCGGCCAGGGCGCGCAGGGCCAGCGAGTACACGAGCGACGACCACCGCTCGTAGACGGCTCGCAGGGCGTGCTCGCCCCCGGCGCGGAACGCGTCCGAGAGCTCGCTGTCGTCCGGGAGGATGGTCGTCACGTCTTCCTGTCGCTGGCGCGGTCGTCGTCGACCACGGTCCGATCGTAGGGGGCGGATCGTCGCCACGGTCAGGCCGGGACCGCGGTGACGACGAGGTTGCTCTCGTAGTGTCCGGTGGCTGCGTCGAACGTCCCGCCGCAGGTCACCAGGACGAGCCGTCGGGGCCCGTCGTCACGGAACACCTCACCCCAGGGGAGTCCCTGCTTCTCGAGCATGCTGACGGAGTCGATCCGCCACGCGGTCTCGGCACCGTCCGCGTCGGTCAGGGTGACCCGGGTGCCGGACGGGGCGTCGCCGAGGCGGGAGAACGGACCGATGCCGTAGCCGACCGCGTCGACGTGGGCCGCGATGACGACGGTGCCCTCGGTGGACGACGGGGCGGCACCGAACCGGTACCAGCCCGCGGTGGCCGGGTCGGGCGGGAGCGCCATCGCGCCGTCCTCGTCGACCCCCTCCGGACGGACCGGCGCGCTGATGCCGGCGTGGTCGACGGTGATGGTGGTCGGGGCGGGGGCGTCCCGGACCGGGGGGATCGTGGCGGTCTGCTGCGGCACCTCGGTCGAGAACGCCGACGGGACCGGTGTGGGGGTGGTGGTCGTCAGGACGGACGGCTGCCCGCCGGGGGTGGTCCCGGCCGACGAGCACCCGGTCAGGGCGGCGGCCGCCACGGCGACGACGAGCGTCACCGTGGCGGACCGCACGGGGCGTGGCACGTTCAGCGGCGGGTCGCTGCGTACCGGCGGCGGAGCACCACGGCCCCGATCGCGGCAGCGGCGGCCAGTGCGGCCGCCGCTGCGCCGACCAGGGGCAGGGGGTCCTGGTCGTTCGTGGCCACGAGACCGGCGTTCCCGGCGGGGACGCCGTTCGGCGTGCCACCGAGGTCCGCGATCGTCTGCGTGGCGAGGGCGAGGTTGTCGTCGTCCAGGCTGCCCCAGGCGTAGACGATGGTCGACGAGCCCGCGGTGACCGCGACGTCCGCCGGGCCGATCACGGGGTCGGTGGTCCCGGTGGCGGCGACGGTCGCAGACACGGTGCCGGCCGGCAGTTCGAGTGCCTGCTCGTCGGGGTTCGACAGGTTCGACACGACGGCCTTCCCACCGGCGAGGACGTCGACGGCCGGTGCGGCGGCGACGTGCCGGACGACCAGGCGTCCCTGGCCGGCCGCGACGGCCGAGGTGTCGTTGGTGAACACCGTGGCGGTGGGTGACCCGTCCGTGGCGTCGTGGGCGACGGCGGTGTAGTTGCCGCCGGCGTCGAACGAGACGTCCGCCGGGCCGATGATCGGCTTCGACGCGTCGGTGGCGTCCGAGGCGGTGATCGCTAGCTGGTGTGCACCGGCCGGCACCATCATCGGGCCGGCGAGGGTGCCCGGGGTGAAGTCGTCGATGGCACGTTCGCCGTCGAGGTAGACGTCGACGGTGACGTCCGGGACGGCGTGGAGGACCGAGAGCGTCGCCTCGCCGGTGGCGGCGGTCGCAGCGGTCGCGGGCAGTACGGCCGCGGCGGCGGCGAACAGGACACCGGCGCTGAGGCCGGTGGCGAGTGTCTTGCGCATGACGTGTCTCCTTCGGGCCTGTCCGGGCCGGTGCGGACGACGTCGTCCTCGACGTCGTACCCCCACTACCGCCGGAGCACCCCGATCGGATGCAGCGATTTCCTGGGGATCAGCTGAGACGGCGCCAGACCCCTGCGTTGCCCGGACGCGACCAGGTCTCCGGATCGCCCGTGACGGCCTCGTCCCCGGCTCCCAGGTCGGTGAGCCGGTACGCGGAGTCCGGCGTCCACCCGGCGACGACGCTCGCGCGGCTGCCGTCGACCGGCACGGCGAGCCCGGAAGTGCGGAACCAGCCCGCGACGGTCAGGTGCACGACGTCGTACTCGGTGGCCACCGCGGACCAGTCCGGCAGCACCCAGTCGCCCTGCCGTCCGGTCGCCACGGCCCAGTCGTTCCGTCGGGTCGTCCCCGTCACGTCGAGCGGCCAGCGCCGGCACAGCGCGGCCCAGTCGGCGGGACCCTCGACGGTGCACACGCGCGCCGTGGCATCGGCCGGCACTGCCGAGACGACGGCGCGTTCCTGCCCGAAGGAGTCCTCGACCGCCCAGAGCGCCAGCGGCCCGGCGGACGGGAACGGCGCTCGCGTGTGCTGCGCGAGCGGCCACGGCGGCGTCGTCCACCACACCCCGCTGCCGGTCCCCGGACTTCCCTCGGAGATCTCGTCCCGCAGCTCCAGCGCCCAGTCGGCCAGTGCCGCCTCCGCGCTCGGACGACGGGGCTGGTCGCCCTCGTCGAACTCGACGCTCCATGCTCCGCCCTGCGGGTCGGAGAGCCGGCGCACGACCGGGCTGTCGACCGCCCACCGAGCGAGCCGCCGGAGCGCGGCCAGCAGTTCCGTCCGAGCGAGGAGCGCGTCCAGCGCATCGGGCTGCTGCCACCACAGCGCGCTCTCCGCAGTCGACTCGAGTGCGACCACGACGTCGTCCTCGCCCACGGACGGCAGGGACACCGCCGCGAGTGCGCTCGCCACCGCTGCCAGGTTCGGAGCCGGATCGGGTTCGACCGCACCACCGATGCCGAAGAGCGTTCGGTCGTCGCCGCGTTCGACGCCGAGGTGGTGCTCCGCCCAGAAGAGCAGGTCGCCGAGTTGCAGGGCGGCCGGGTCGTCGGGGTCCTGGACACCGCTGACGAGCTCCAGGCAGAAGCGCCGGCCCCGCGGGTGGGCGAGCAGGTCCGAGGCATCGATCACCGAACCAGGCTAGTGACGGCCGCTAACGCACCCGTCGTACCCGCCGATAGTCCTCCGTGCAGGCCCACGGACGGGCCCGCATCCCGCCCCACGGACGGCGGCGGGACGATCGAGAACCAGGACGGGCCATGATCGTCGTCACACGACTGAACGGCAGCGGATTCGCTGTGAACCCCGATCTCGTGGAGCGCATCCAGGAGACGCCGGACACGACGCTCATCATGGTCGACGGCGCGAAGTACATCGTGCGGGAGTCGATGGCCGACGTCATCGACCTGATCGCCGCGTACCGCGCCCGCATCGTCGGGATGGCCTACGGCACCGACCAGGCCCCCCGCTCGAGCACGATCACCGGCCCGCAGCCCACGCTCGCCCCGGTCGCCGCACTCCGCTCCACGCAGCACGGCCGCGCGCTGGACGGGGGTCGCTGACGTGGACATCGCAACGATCGTCGGCATCCTGCTCGCCTTCGGCGCCCTGTTCGGCATGGTCCAGATGGAGCACGTCGAGCTCGGTGGACTCTTCCTGCCCGCCCCGATGCTGCTCGTGTTCGGCGCCACCATCGGCTGCGGCATCGCCAGCACCACGCTGAAGGACGCGATCGCCAGCTTCAAGGCGGTCCCGAAGGCGTTCACCGGCAAGGTCACCCCGCCGGCGTCGGTCATCGACGACGTCGTCGGGCTCGCCGAGACCGCCCGCGCCAACGGCCTGCTCGCCCTCGAGCAGGAGGCCGACAAGCACGACGACCCGTTCATGAAGAAGGCGCTGCAGAACATCGCGGACGGCACCGACGGCGACGAGCTGCGGATCCTGCTCGAGGACGAGATCGAGTCGAACGCGGCCCCGACCCGGAGCGCGAGTGCGTTCTTCATGGGCCTCGGCGGCTTCGCCCCGACCGTCGGCATCATCGGCACCGTGGTCTCGCTGACCCACGTGCTCGCGAACCTCGGCAAGCCCGACGAGCTCGGACCGCTGATCGCCAGCGCGTTCGTCGCCACCCTGTGGGGCCTGCTCACCGCGAACTTCATGTGGCTGCCGATCGGCGGCAAGCTCCGCAAGCTCGCCCAGCTCGAGTCGGACCGCCAGACGCTCCTGATGGAGGGGCTGCTCGCGGTGCAGGCCGGCAGCCAGCCCCGCCTGCTCGGTGAGCGGCTGAAGGCCATGGTCCCGCCCGCTGCCCGCGCCGACACGGGTGGCAAGGCCGGCAAGGCAGGCAAGAAGGCCGACGCGGCCGACGACCAGCAGCTGGCGGCCTGAGCGTGAGCGCCAACCCCCGGGGCCGCGGCCGCGGTCGCGCGAAGAAGTCCCACGACGAGGCCGAGCACCCCGACGAGCGCTGGATGGCGTCGTACATGGACATGATCACGGTGCTGATGTGCATGTTCCTCGTGCTCTTCGCGATGTCCACCGTCGACCAGGAGAAGTACATCCAGCTGAAGCAGTCGCTCGCCACCGGCTTCGGCGAGGTCGACTCGCAGAAGATCGACACCGCGAGCGGGACCGTCGTGACGAAGGACCAGGTCGAGGACGGCTCCGGCTACTCGACGGACAAGTCCCAGGCCGACCACTCGACCGCCTCGTCGGGCACGAAGGACACCAACGTCGACCCCGCGTCGACGGTGGTGCCGACGACGGCGACGAAGCAGGACCTCGCCGAGGCGAAGCGCGAGCTCGACGACCTGACGAAGCTCGAGCGTGCGATCCAGCACAACCTGGCGAAGGCGGGCCAGAGCGAGAACGTCCAGTTCACCGTGGACGCCCGCGGCCTGATCGTCCGGTTGATCGGCAGCGAGACGTACTTCGGCACGAACAGCGCGGACCTGTCCGACCAGGCGCGGTCGATCATGGACGCCATCGCGCCGGTGCTGAAGACCTCCGACCACGACGTCAGCGTCGAGGGGCACGCCGACCAGCGGAACTCGACGGCGCCGTACGCCACCAACTGGGAGCTCAGCGCGGCGCGGGCGACCGGGGTCCTCCGCGACCTGGTCGAGCGGGGCGGGATGCCCGGCGAGCACGTCCAGAGCGTCGGGTTCGGGTCGAGCCGGCCACTGGCGAAGGGCGGCACGGACCGGGACCTCGCCCTGAACCGGCGGGTCGACATCGTGGTCCTGTCGAACGCCGACCAGGACGTCAGCGCCCTCATGCCGGCGCTGGCGAAGGCACAGGACGGAGCGCAGCAGGGCTGAGACACGCACCGCGCGGAGCGCACCAGCGCTGACGCCACCGCCCCACTACGGGGTACAGCACTGACGGGTGCCCCACAGGTGACCGATAGACGCACCCGTGACCGAGACCCTGCCAGCGCCCGAGGTGTACGACTTCGCGCGCCCGTCGACGCTGGCCCGTGAGCACGCCCGGGTCCTCGAGCTCGCCTTCGAGACGTTCGCGCGCCAGTGGGGTACGCAGCTGACGGCGAAGGTCCGTGCGGTCAGCCAGGTCACCTGCGAGCAGGTGGAGATGACGACGTACGACGAGTACGCCGCGTCGCTGCCCGCGCTCACCGGCATGGTGCTGCTGCCGATCACCGGCCTGACCCCGAAGGGCGTGCTGCAGGTCCCGCTCGACGCCGCGCTGACGTGGGTGTCGCACGCGCTGGGCGCCTCGAAGCCGCTGCCGACGCCGGACCGCACCTTCACGCCCATCGAGCAGGCCCTGGTCCGCAAGATCGTCGAGGACGCCCTCGACGACCTCCGCTACTCGTTCGGCGGGCTGCTCGCGCAGGACGTCACGGTCGGCGGGTTCCAGTTCAACAGCCAGTTCGCCCAGGCCGCGCAGAAGGGCGACCTGATGATCGTCGCCTCGTTCTCGATCCGGGTCGGCGACCGCGTCGCCCCCGGCACGCTGGCACTGCCGGCGGAGGCCGTCCTGCCGCAGCTCGGCGAGGCCGCGGCGCACGTGTCGCCGGCCGACGCCCGAGCCCTGCTCGACGCGCAGCTCGAGAGCGTGCCCGTGGGCGTCAGCCTGCGCTTCGCCCCGGCCGCGGTCCTGCCGACGCAGGTCCTGCGGCTCGCCGTCGGCGACGTCCTGCCGCTGCCGCACCCGCAGCACCGGCCCCTCACCATCGCGGTCGACGGCGAACCCGTCGGCACCGCCGCGGTCGGCGCGAACGGCTCGCGTCTCGCCGGCATCGTCGTCACCACCACGAGCACGGAGCAGCACTGATGACCGAAACGACCACCCTCCACACCGCAGCGGCCGAGTCGCTCGCGGCGCAGCTCCCGACGGCCGCCCCCTTGACCGCGGTGCTCCTGCCTGGAGGCGCGACACCGGTCGTGCTCGACGCGGCGACGGACGCCGTGGTCGCCTCGTTCGTCGGCGGCCTGTCGGCCGACCTGGCGCTCGTGCTCACCGATCTCGAGGCGATCACGGCCGCCGGAGGCACCGACCACGGCATCGTGGCCGTCACGGACGTGCTGCGTCCGTCGCTCGAGGCCGCGGCCGGGGTCCTCGGCGTCGGGGTGCTCGGCGAGGCGAACCGCGAGTCGGCCGCGTCGCTGCTGGCCGACCCGGACACCGTCGTGTTCGAACTGACCGCCGGTGGCCTGCCCGCCGGGTGGTTCGGCATCCGGATCCGCGAGAACGGCACGGTGTCCGCGCCCGTCGTGGCGAACCTGCCCGCCGGCAACCTCGGCCGGATCAACAACGTCGAGATGACCCTGACGGTCGAGATCGGCCGCACCCGGATGTCGGTCCGCGACGTGCTCGGCATGGAGCCCGGCGCCGTCGTCGAGCTCGACCGCAGTGCCGGTGCCCCCGCCGACGTCCTGCTGAACGGCCGCCTCATCGCGCACGGCGAGGTCGTCGTCGTCGACCAGGACTACGCGGTCCGGATCACCCGCATCCTCGACGTCGCCGAAACGGTCTGACCCGCACGTGGACACCCTCGTCGTCACCCTCCGCGTCGCGCTCTCGCTCGGCGTCGTGCTCGCCCTGATGTGGGTGCTGCACCGCGCGAGCCGCAAGCGCTTCTCGGGCAAGCCGTCGGGCCGTCGTGCGGCGACCGTCGAGGTCGTCGGTCGGCAGGGCATCGGCGGCAAGGCGAGCGTCGTCGTGGTCGACGTCGAGGGGGAGCGGCTCGTCCTCGGTGTGTCCGAGCACGGGGTCAACCTGCTCACGAGCGGGCAGGCGCCCGCGCCGGAACTCACCATCGTGACCGGACCGGTCGCGCTGCCGGTGCGTCCCGCCCCGTCGGCCGACGCGTTCGGTCGGGAACTCGCGCAGCAGTCGGACGCCACCACGGGCCTCCCGGCAGGCACGGACGACGTGACCCGGGCGACCGACGCGACCAGCGCCGTCGCGCCGCTGCCGATGCGCCCGCGCAACCGTCGCCCGCAGCGCGCCGTGCCGAGCGCCCAGCAGCTGCAGGGCTCGATCCTGTCGCTCGACACCTGGCGCCAGGCCGCGGCCGCGCTGCGGAACCGGCGGGCCGGGTGAGGGCGGCAGGGCCGCACCGGCTGGCACGGTCGGGTCGACTCGTCGCCCTCGTCCTGCTCGGCCTGGCGGTCGTGGCCGGGTTCCTGATGCTCACGACGACCGGCGCACACGCCGCCGGGGTCGTCCAACCCACCGCCCCGGCGACCCCGACCGCCCCCGCGACCGGTGACTTCAGCGTCAGCGTGAACGGCCCGGACGGTACCCCGTCGTCGGCCGTGGTGACGCTCATCGGCGTCACGCTGCTGAGCGTCGCACCCGCGCTGATGCTCATGATGACGTCGTTCACGAAGATCTTCGTCGTGCTCGCGATGACCCGGAACGCGCTCGGGCTGCAGTCGATCCCGCCGAACCAGGTGATCGCCGGACTGGCACTGTTCCTGTCGCTGTTCGTGATGGCACCGGTGCTCGGGCACATCAACGACGACGCCCTGCAGCCCTACCTGGCCGGGCACCTCGACTTCAACCAGGCCGTCGAGATCGGCACGAAGCCCCTGCGGACCTTCATGCTCCACCAGACCCGCGACGAGGACGTCGCCCTGATCACCCGAGCCGCCGGGCTCGACAACCCGAAGTCGATGGCGGACGTGCCGATGACGACGGTGATCCCGGCGTTCATCATCTCGGAGCTCCGTAGCGCGTTCATCATCGGGTTCGTCATCTTCATCCCGTTCCTGGTGATCGACCTCGTCGTCTCCGCGGCCCTGATGTCGATGGGCATGATGATGCTCCCGCCGGTCATGATCTCGCTGCCGTTCAAGATCCTGCTCTTCGTGCTGGTCGACGGCTGGGGCCTCATCATCACGTCGCTCATCGAGAGCTACCACGTTGTCTAGGGGGCACGCATGAACCAGCAGGCCGTCATCGACCTCGTCCTCCAGGCGCTCCTGGTGTCCGGCAAGCTCGCCGCCCCGGTGCTCATCACCTCGCTCGTCGTCGGCTTCGCGATCTCGCTGTTCCAGTCGGTGACGCAGATCCAGGAGGTCACGCTCTCGTTCGTGCCGAAGGCCGTCGCCGTCGCGATCGCCCTGGTGGTCTGCGGCAACTGGATGATCTCCGAGATGATCGCGTTCACGCACGTCGCCTTCGACATGATCCCGAAGCTGCTCGGGGGCGGTTGATGGAGCTCAGCATCGACGCCGACCGTCTGGAGGCGACCATGCTCGCCGGCGTCCGGCTCGTCGCGTTCTTCGTCATCGCGCCGCCGTTCTCGTACCGGGCGTTCCCCGGCACCGTCAAGGTGATCCTCGGGCTGGGGCTCGCCATCGGCGTCGCCCCGCGCGTCGCCGTCGGCTACGAGCAGCTCGACACGGGGCCGTTCCTGCTCGCCCTGCTCACCCAGCTCGTCGTCGGGCTGTCCCTCGGGTTCCTGGTGTTCCTGGTGTTCGCCGCCGTGCAGTCGGCGGGTGCGCTCATCGACCTGTTCGGCGGGTTCACGCTCGCGCAGGCGTTCGACCCGCAGTCCCAGGTCAACGGCGCCCAGTTCACCCGCCTGTTCCAGATGACCGCGCTCGCGCTGCTCTTCACCTCGGGCGGCTACCAGCTCATCGTCGGTGGTCTGGTGCGGTCGTTCGACGCCGTGCCGCTCACCGGCACCTTCGCGGTGGACGGGCTCGCGTCGATGCTCGTGACCGCGATGTCGCAGATGTTCCTCGCCACCCTGCAGATCGCCGGTCCGCTCGTCGTCGTGCTGTTCCTGGCCGACGTCGGCCTCGGGCTGCTGACCCGCGTGGCACCGGCGCTCAACGCGTTCCAGATGGGCTTCCCGATCAAGATCGGCCTGACCGTCCTGTTCGCCGGCGCACTCTTCATGGCCCTGCCCTCGGTGGTGTCGTCGCTGACCGGCGACGCCGTCGAGGCGATCACGGGACGGGGGTGACGACGTGTCCGACAGCGGAGAACGTTCCGAACAGGCAACCCAGCAGCGGATGCGCGAGGTCCACGAGAAGGGCCAGATCGGTCGCTCGCAGGACCTCGGCGCGTGGATCGGGATCGCCGTCGCGGCGCTCATGATCCCGGCCGCGATCGGCAACGCCGCGGCCGCCGGACAGGACCAGCTCCTCGCCGTGCAGCGGGTCATCGAAGACCCCGAGCTCGGTGCCGTGCAGGCCCTGCTCGCCGACGCCCTCGGTTCGATGGGTGCGACCCTCGGCCCGATGCTCGCGGTCGTCGCAGTCGCGGTGCTCGCCGCCGCCGTCACCCAGGGTGGGGTGCACTTCCGCAAGATGACGCCGCAGCCCGACCACTTCGATCCGATCGCCGGACTGAAGCGCGTGTTCGGCACCCAGGCGCTCTGGAACGGCGCGAAGGCGCTGCTGAAGACCGCCGTCGTCGGGCTCGTCCTCTGGTTCGCGGTGCAGGGGCTCATGCCGGTCCTGATGACGAGCGGCTCGCTGCCGCTGTCGGCCGTGCTCGAGGCCGCCGCCGCCGGGTCCGGCACCCTGCTGCGCGCGGCGATCGTCGCCGGGCTCGTCCTCGCAGCCCTCGACGTGTTCGTGGTGATCCGCCGCAACCGGAAGCGCACGATGATGACCAAGCGCGAGGTCAAGGACGAGAACAAGCGGAGCGACGGCGACCCGCTGGTGAAGTCGCAGCGCCGCTCCCGTCAGCTCGCGATGAGCCGCAACCGGATGATCCAGGCCATCGGCACCGCGGACGTCGTGATGACGAACCCGACCCACTACGCCGTCGCGATCAAGTACGAGCCGGGGAAGTCCGCGCCCAGGGTGGTGGCGAAGGGGGCCGGACCGGTCGCCGACGTGATCCGCGCCCGTGCCGAGGCAGAGCGGGTGCCGATCGTCCGCGACGTCCCGCTCACCCGGGCACTGCACGCCACGTGCGAGCTCGGGCACGAGATCCCCGTCGACCTGTACACGCCCGTGGCCCGCGTCCTGTCCTTCGTGATGGCGCTCAAGGCGCGCGGCACCGCGGCCGGCACGCACGCGCCGCCGCGGCCGACCACCCCGGACGAGGTCGCGAGCGTCATCGACCCCGCCACCCTGACCGGGGACCTCCGCCCCCGCAGGCTCCGCGCACCGCGCACCGCAGAGAACCAGACCGAAGGACTCCCCGCATGAACCGCAAGGACCTGCCGAAGCTCGTCGTCCCGGTGTTCATCGTCGGCATCATCCTGCTGCTGATCCTGCCGGTGCCGTCGTTCCTGCTCGACTTCCTGATCATCATCAACATCCTGCTGGCGCTGGTGATCCTGCTCACGACGCTGTTCGTGAAGAAGCCGCTCGACTTCTCGGTGTTCCCGTCCCTGCTGCTCGTCGCGACGCTGTTCCGGCTCGGCCTGAACGTCGCGTCCACCCGGTTGGTGCTCGGCGAGGGCTTCGCCGGCGACGTCATCCAGGCGTTCGGCCACGTCGCCGTCTCCGGGTCGATCATCATCGGCGCGGTCATCTTCCTGATCCTCATCGTCATCCAGTTCGTCGTGGTGACGAAGGGTGCCGAGCGCGTCGCCGAGGTCGGGGCACGCTTCACCCTCGACGCGATGCCGGGCAAGCAGATGGCGATCGACGCCGACCTGAACGCCGGGCTGATCACCGACCAGGAAGCCAAGGAGCGCCGCGCCGCGGTGTCCGCCGAGGCCGACTTCTACGGCGCGATGGACGGTGCGTCGAAATTCGTCAAGGGCGATGCGATCGCCGGCATCCTCATCATCATCATCAACCTGATCGGTGGCATCGCGATCGGCATGCTGCAGAACGGGCTGTCCGTCACCGACGCCCTGTCGAAGTACGGCATCCTGACGATCGGCGACGGCCTGGTCACGCAGATCCCGGCGCTGTTGATGGCGGTGTCGACGGGCATGATCGTCACCCGGTCCGGCGCGGAGTCCGAGATGGGGTCCTCGGCCGCGACCCAGCTGTCGCAGTCGCGGAACGCCCTCATGATCGCCGGGGTCGCCGCGATCGCGATGGGGTTCATCCCCGGCATGCCGATCCTGCCCTTCCTGCTCGTCGGCGCGACCCTGCTCTTCACGGGCTGGCGCATCGGCCGGAACGCCGCCCGGGCCGAGGCCGACGCCGCCCAGCAGCAGGCACTCGCGGCGGCGGCGCCGACCGGCGACACCCCGGAGGACCTGCTCGAGCAGATGCGCGTGCACGCCCTCGAGATCCTGCTCGCCCCCGACCTGGTCGACATGGTCTCCGGCGCCTCCGACGACCTGCTCGGCCGGGTGCGTGCGCTCCGCCGCAAGATCGCGATCGACATGGGGATCGTCGTCCCGCCGGTCCGCACCCGCGACTCGATCGACCTGCCGCCGTCGACGTACGCCATCCGGATCGCCGGCGTCGAGGCCGGTCGGGGCACGGCGCCCGCCCGCAGCGTCCTGGCGCTCGGCGACCACCTGGACGGCCTGCCCGGCACCTCGACCGTCGAGCCGGTGTTCGGCCTGACCGGCAAGTGGGTGCCCGCCGAGCTCCGGCACGCTGCCGAGATGACCGGCGCGACCGTGATCGACCGGGTCTCCGTGCTCGTCACCCACCTGCAGGCGGTCATCGGCGACAACGCCGCGCGCCTGCTCACCCGCGAGGACGTCAAGGTCCTGACCGAGGGCGTCAAGCAGGTCAACCCCGCCGCGGTCGAGGAACTCGTCCCCGGCATGCTCTCGATGGCCGAGCTGCAGCGGGTGCTGCAGGGCCTGCTCGCCGAGCGCGTGCCGATCAACGACCTCGGCCGGATCTGCGAGGCCCTCACGCTCCGCGCCAAGGTGTCGACCGATCCCGAGGGGCTCGTCGAGTCCGCCCGTGCGGCCCTCGGCCCGGCCCTCGCCGCCCGGCACACCGACGCCGGCACCCTGCGCGTCATCATGATCGACCCGATGCTCGAGCAGTCGATGCTCGAGGGGCTCCGGCCGTCCGAGCAGGGCAGCCAGATCGTGCTCGACGCGCACCGCATCGAGCAGGTCCTGGGCTCCGTCCGCGATGCCGTCCGCTCCGTGGAGGACCAGGGGCTGTCCGCCGTCCTGGTCTGCGCCCCGCAGCTCCGCCCGGCCGTGCACCGCATGGTCGCCGCCCAGTCGAACGGGCTCCCGGTGCTGTCGTACCAGGAGGCCACCGCCGCGGGCTCCACCATCGAGACCGTGGGAGTGGTCCGTGCCGCCGACCCGATTGCAGCGTAGCGGCGCCACGCTCGAGTCCCTCCGCGACGCGGTGCGGACCGAGTTCGGCGCGGGTGCGCGGATCGTGGCGGCCGAACGCGTGACCACGCCGGGCTTCGGCGGGCTGTTCCGCAAGGCGCACGTCGAGGCCACCGTCGAGGTGCCCGAACCGGGGGACCAGCCCACTGTCCGGGTCGTCATCGCCGACTCGCCCGTGCAGCGCGTCGGCATCGCCGCGCTGCTCGCCGACGCCGAGGCGGCCGAGGCCCGCATCGCCGGCACCGACGGCACCAGGGCGACGCGGGCCGACGCCTTCGCGTCGGTGCTCGACGGGTTCCAGGCGGACGGGATCACGCCGAGCGCCCCGCGCCCGACGCGCGCGCCGTCCGAGCCGGACGCGCCCACCGGGGTCGACCCGCGCCTCCAGGCAGCCGTCGACGCGCAGACGGTGGCGGACGCGCAGGCGGTGGCCGTCGCGCAGCCGGTCGTCGAGACCCGGTCGGGAGGCCCGTCCCGCGTCCCCGACGCGCCCTCGCCGGCACCGGTGGGCCGGCCCACGGCCCCGACCGTGCGGTCCGCGGACGGTGACCTGGTGCTCCTGGTCGGGCGGCCGAACGACGTCGACGCGGCCGCCGGGCTCTTCTCGGTGCGGCACGCGCTCCGGCCGACGGACGCCGCCGACCGCCGTGCGGCGATCCTGGCGCGGGCCGACGGTGTCCGCGACGGGCACGCCGTGCTCGCCGTCGCCGCTTGGGACGACCGGGCGACCGGCGACGCGCTGCAGGCCGACCAGGTGTGGGTCGTGGTCGACGTCGGGCGGAAGCCCGCGGACTCGGCCGCGATGGTGTCCGCGGTGGCCTCGCGGCTGCCCGTGGTCGGTGTCGTGGCGATCGGTGCGGGGGAGACCGCCACGCCCGGGTCGGTGGACCTGCTGGGGCTCCCCGTCGTGTCGCTAGGCTGAACGGGTGCTGGTACTCACGCGGAAGGTCGGCGAGCGGATCCTCGTCGGCGACGACATCGTCATCACGGTGCTCGACTCCCGGGGCGACGGCGTCCGGATCGGCATCGACGCCCCGCGCGGCGTGAAGATCCAGCGCGAAGAGGTCGTGCGTGCGGTCGCCGAGGCGAACGCCGAGGCCGCCGCTGCCGGTGACGACGCCGAGGCGCAGCTGCGCGCGGCGCTCGGGTCCCGCGGCGGGGCTGCCGCGGGCGGCACGACTCCGCCGGAACGGTCCGACTCCTAGCAGCCGGCACGGCCACGCCCGTCAGGGGCGCGGCCGCGTGTCCGTCACGGTCGGGGCTGTACGTCCGTCACGGACGGACCTGCACGTCCGTCACGGACGGGGCTTCTTCTCCTGTTCGGGCAGACGACCGGCGGCGGCCTCGGCGGCGAACCACGCGCGTGCCTCGTCCTGTCGGGCCTGCTCGGCCCCGAGCGCGATCGGCGCCCGGACGTGACCGGGCTCGTAGCCGAAGGTCTCGATCAGCTGCGGCACGATGGGCCGGACCCGGGCGACGAGCCGGTCGATGTACGCCGACACCGCACGGGCGCGCTGCGCCGACAGCCGGCCGTGCAGCAGGTACCAGTCCAGGTGCTGCTCGAGCAGACCGAGCGCGAACAGGTCGCGCAGCCACACGAGCACGCGTCGGGTGTCGCCCTCGGTGACCTCGTCGAGCGCCTCGGTGAAGGCGTCCCACTGCATGAGCTCGGCGTGCGCCTTCGACGCCTCGATGAGCTCGTGCTGCGAGCGGTTCAGCAGTCGGGCGGCGCGGGCTCGGTCCTTGCCGGCCGACGCCAGGCGCATGCCGATCTCGGCGACCATGGTGTCGACCCGACCCGCGAGCAGCTCGCGCTGCGTGCGGGGGTCCTGCAGGTCGGCGACGCTGGCAGCCAGGGACCCGCGGTCCGCCACGGTCTGACCGAGGCGGCGGATGCCGGACGCGTCGGCCAGCTTCGACGCCGCGACGGCCGCCACGAACTTCGCGGTGGACGCCGGGTCCTTCGGGGCCTTCGCCCGGAACTCGGTGAGCAGGCGCTTGCCGACGAGCTGCAGCAGCACGGTGTTGTCGCCCTCGAACGTCACGTAGACGTCGAGGTCGGCGCGGAGCCCGGTGAGACGGTTCTCGGCGAGGAACCCGGCACCGCCGCAGGCCTCGCGGGCCTCCTGCAGGGTGTCGAGCGCCGACCAGGTCGACATCGACTTGAACGCCGCGGCCTGGGTCTCCAGGTCCTCGCGGCGCTCCGGGGTGTCCTCGCGCCCGCTGAAGACGTCGTCGAAGGTGCGCAGGAGCTTCTCGTGCGCGAACGACTGCGCGAACACCGTCGCCAGGCGCGGGATGAGACGGCGCTGGTGCCGGCCGTAGTCGAGCAGCACGCCCTCGGTGCCGTCACCGGTGGGGAACTGCCGGCGCTGCATCGCGTAGGTCAGGGCGATCTGCAGCGCGATCTTCTGCGCGACGACCGCGGCGCCGTCGAGCGACACCCGGCCCTGCACCAGGGTGCCGAGCATCGTGAAGAACCGGCGGCCGGGCGAGGCGATCGGCGACGAGTAGGTGCCGTCCGCGGCGACGTCGCCGTAGCGGTTCAGCAGGTTGGTGCGGGGGACCCGGACGTGGTCGAACGCGAGCCGGCCGTTGTCGATGCCGTTCAGGCCGCCCTTGGGGCCGTCGTCCTCACCGCTGACGCCGGGCAGGAACGCCCCCTCGGCGTCGCGGAGCGGGACGTAGAACGCGTGCACGCCGTGGTCGACACCGGCGGTCACGAGCTTCGCGAACACGACGGCGGCGTGTCCGTGCAGGGCAGCGTTGCCGATGTAGTCCTTCCACGCACCGCGGAACGGCGTGTGGATCTCGAACTCCTCGGTCGCGGGGTCGTACGTGGCCGTCGTGGCGATGCTCTGCACGTCCGAGCCGTGGCCGGTCTCGGTCATCGCGAAGCAGCCGGGGACGTCGAACGAGACGATGCCCGGCAGGAACTCGCAGTGGTTGGCCTCGGTGCCCAGGTGGTGCACGGCGGACCCGAACAGTCCCCACTGCACCCCGGCCTTGATCTGCATCGACGGGTCGGCGGTGACGAGCTCCTCGAACGCGGCCAGGTTGCCGCCGTGGTTGCTCTGGCCGCCGAACTCGGCGGGGTAGGGACGCTGGATCGCCCCGGCGTCGACCAGGGTCCGGAGCTGCTCGAGCACGCGTGCCCGGTGCTCGGGGATCGGCTGGCCCTCGATCTTCTGCATCGCGGGGTCGAGCGCGAGCCGCCGGGAGATCCGGCGGTCCTCGGCCCAGCGTCCGAGCAGGAGCTCCTGCACCAGCTCGACGTCGATGCGGACGTCGGTGTCCGTGCCGGCGGTCGGGGTTCCCGCTGCCGGGTCGCCGGCGGCGTCGGCGTTCGGCGCGGCGTGCTGCGCGTCGACGTCCGGCGCGGAGTCGTTGCCGCTGGCGGGGGTGGTGCGCTGGGCGGGTGCGGTGTCGACCATGGGCGGAGTCCTCCTGAACTGCGGTGTCCGTGTTGCTCTGTCCACGCTAGACACCGGTGCCGACAGTGGCGGGAACGCCGTGCGGGCCGCACAACCCCGTGTCGTCGGTGGCGTCACGAGGTCGTGGGAACCCTCCAAAGACATGAGCGGGGTTCGACGATTGGGCGCGCGCACCCGGCCAGGGGCAGACTGGCCGCCATGTCACGTACCACCCCCGCGGACCGCGAAGGCCGTCCCGGACGCACCTTCTTCGGGCAACCGTTCGAGCTCTCGACACCGTTCGCCGTGGAGCTCTGGGAGCGGTTCTCGTTCTACGGGATGCAGGGCATCGTCCTCATCTACATGTACTACACGGTCACGCAGGGCGGCCTGGGGATCGACAAGGGCATCGCCACCGGCATCATGGGTGCCTACGGCGGCGCGGTCTACCTGTTCACGATCATCGGGGCGTGGATCGCCGACCGGCTGATCGGCGCGGACCGGACCCTGTTCGGTAGCGCGATCGTCGTGATGCTCGGGCACATCGCCCTCGCGCTCATCCCCGGGGTGGCCGGGGTCGGCGTCGGCCTCGTGCTCATCGCGCTGGGCTCCGGCGGGCTCAAGGCCACCGCCACCACGATCGTCGGCGGCCTCTACAGCCGCGAGGACCCGCGCCGCGACGCCGGCTTCTCGCTCTACTACCTCGGCGTGAACCTCGGGGCGTTCTTCGGACCGCTGCTCACCGGGCTGCTGCAGAGCTCGCTCGGCTTCCACTGGGGCTTCGGCCTGGCCGCCGTCGGCATGGCGGCGGGCCTGGTGCAGTACGCGATCAGGCGGAAGAAGCTGCCCGAGGTCGTCCGCCACGTGGCGAACCCCGTCGACCGCCGCCGCCTGCCGCTCATCGGTGCCGGCGTCGTCGTCGCGCTCGTCGTCATCGTCGTCGCCGTGCTGACCGGCCTGCTCAACGTCGGCAACCTGCCCACCGTCGTGGTCGCGGTCGTCGTGCTCGCCACCATCGGCTACTTCGTCGTGATCCTGTCGAGCGGCATCACCCGTGACGAGCGGTCGCGGGTCTTCGCGTTCATCCCGCTGTTCATCGGCAGCGCCGTGTTCTGGTCGCTCTACCAGCAGCAGTTCACCGTCGTGACGGTCTACTCCGACGAGCGCCTCGACCGCTCGCTGTTCGACTGGGAGATGCCGGTGTCGTGGGTGCAGACGATCAACCCGGTCTTCATCATCGTGCTGTCCGGCGTCTTCGCGGCGCTGTGGACCAAGCTCGGCGACCGCCAGCCGTCCACCCCGACGAAGTTCGCCCTCGGCACCGGGATCATGGGGCTCGCGTTCCTGCTCTTCCTGCCGTTCACCGGCTCGGGCGAGAACGGCACACCGCTCCTCGCGCTCGTCGGCATCCTGCTGGTCTTCACGCTCGCCGAACTGCTGCTCTCTCCCGTCGGCCAGTCCGTCGCCACGAAGCTCGCGCCGCCGAAGTTCCAGACGCAGATGGTCGCGTTGTTCTTCCTGTCGGTGTCGCTCGGCACCGCCGTCACCGGGGTGCTGTCCCGCTACTACGACCCGGCGAACGAGGCCCCGTACTTCACGATCCTCGGCCTGGTCGCCGTCGTGGTGGGCGTGGTCCTGCTGCTCCTGGCCAAGCCGGTGCTGCGGCTCATGCGCGGCATCCGGTAACCTGAGCGGAGCCACACGCCGACGCAACCAAGGAGTCACCACCCATGCTCGAACTCATCGCAGGGATCATCATCGGCGTCGGCGTCCTCGGTGGCGTCGGGTGCTGCATGGCCGTCGCAGCCATGATGAAGAGCGGCTCCGAGGAGTACTGAGTCCCTGACCCGGACTACTCGCCGCTGTCGGTCGTGACCGGCACCAGCTGACGACTCAAGACGGTCGCGCGCTCGAAGGGGCCGCGGCCGTCCTTCGTGTACACGGGCTCCTCGAACGCGACGGTCCACGTGCGCTGCGTTCCGCCGATCTGACTCCCGCCGGGAGCCACGATCACCCCGATCGGCTGGTCGGCCCACTGCTCGCCACCCCGATCGGTGTCGATGACCTGCACGAGGGCACCGATGCCGAGACCGGGAGCGTCGTCGGGGCGGGGACTGGGGGAGCGGCGGCGTCCGAACACGCCATCACCGTAGCGGCGCGTGACCATGGAACGTCTGTGCGGCACCTGTCGACACGCTGACGGCCCGGCCGCCGGGTGGTCGGGACACCCCGCCTGCGGCGCGTCGAGTGGTCACGAACTGTCGGCTGCGGCGCCTCCATCCGACGGTTCGTGACCGCTCGGCGGAGGTGAGCGGGGTGTTGTGACCGGCGGGACGACGGGCGGGAGGCCCGTGGCGGGCCCGCACCGCGCCTCCCGGCCGTCGTGGGTCGCGTCCAGAGCGCGGGCCGGGTGGTCAGGACACCCCGCCGACAGCGCGTTGAGTGGTCACGAACTGTCGTCGGCGCGGCCTCCATCCGACGGTTCGTGACCGCTCGGCGAACCTGAGCGGGGTGTCTTGACCAGCCGACACACGCGACCACTCACCCCGGCCCGCGTCAGACGGCGGCCTGCTCCACCCGGGCGATCTCGGTGATGGACGAGTGGCCCGTCTCGGGGTGCTTGCGCATCGACAGGAGCCGCTCCATCGACGGTTCGAGCGCCGTGACCTTGTCGAGCGGCGCACTCACGACGAGCTGGAACCCGAGCCGGAGCCACGCGGTGACCGCACGGCCGGCGAACTCCGAGTCCGCCTTGATGAACGCCTCGTCGAGGAACACCGGCGCGAACCGGGGTCGCGGACGGGTCTCGTCGCCGAGCTGGTAGCGCAGCGCGGCGCCGACGATGAACGCCACGAGCTCCTGCGTCTCACCACCGGACTTGTCGCCGAGTGACGAGTACACGCCGAGGTCGTTGCCGTCGGTGTCGTACCGGACGGCCGTGATCTCCATGTGCCGGCGGACGTCGAGCACCGCGTCGCGCTGGGTGGTGCGGCCCCGGGCGGCGTCCGGGTCGGGCCGGATGACCGCCATGAAGCGCCGGAGCCGTCGGAACCGGGTCTCCAGCACGTCGTCGGTCAGCTCGGTGTCGACCGAGGCCGACAGGGCGCGGAGCTCGCGGCGGAAGGCGGTGACGTCCTCGCGGGTGACCCGGCGGATCTGGATCTTGAGGCGGTCCCGGTTCGCGCCGAACGGCAGCTCCCGCAGGATCTCGTTGACCGGCTCGAGGCGCTCCTCGATCTCGACGACGGCGCGGTCGAAGGCGCCGGCGAGCGGGACGAGGTCCTCGCCGCTCCACTGCGACAGGCGTCGACGCCACTCGCTCCGACGCGCGTGCAGGCCGGTCGCCACGATCTGGTCGAGGATCGCGTGGTAATCGGGGTACGACGCGACGCCGGTGCCGAGGTTCGGGTCGGGCCAGGCGTCCTGGTACCGCTGGAACGTCAGCGTCAACGAGGTCGACGCCGCCGCGGCACCGTCGAGCGCCTGCGTGAGCCGCTCCTCGAGCCGGCGCTTCAGCCGTCGGGTGGCGTCGTCGAACCCGTCGACGCCGTCCGGGGCGCCGATCTCCTCGAAGGTCTCCTCGAGCAGGCGGGCCTGCTGGTCGTCCGGCAGCGAACCGGGCGAGGACTCGAAGCGCTCCAGGATCTCGGCGGCGGCGTCCTGGCCGTCGACGAGCACCGCGTGGCGCTCCTCGAGCCGCTGGACCGACAGCCGTGCGGCGGAGCGACGGTCGGCCGCCTCGTCGAGGGACTTCCGGAGCCGGGCGACCGAGGCCCGGAGCGTCCGGAGGCCGTCGTCGGCGGCGAGCAGCGCCTGCCGTTCCTCGTCGAGCCGGGCGAGGGACGTCCCCAGCCCGTCGACGTCGATCGCGGCCCACGTGGCGTCGACCACGTGCTGGTGCGCGGCGCGGAGCACGTCGAGCGCGGTGAGGTCCTGCGCGACGTCGGTGCGGCGGGCCTCGAGCGTGGCGAGGTCCTGCGCGATCGAGGCGAGCTCCTGCTCGACCGCGGCGACGCGGGCTTCGTTCGTGAAGCCGATGACGTTCGACTGGCGGCGGTCACCGTGCGCGCCACGACGGCCGTCGCGCAGCTGCCCGGACTCGGTGACCCGGCGGCCACCACCGCCGAGGTCGGAGGCCGAGGCGACACAGCGGGCGTCGGTGCGGTCGGACTCGATCCGCTCGCGCACCCAGGTGCTGAACGGCGACGGCTTGATGGCGAGCTTGCCGGACACCATCGCCGGGTCGCCGTCGAGGTCCAGGTGCGGGCCGGTCGGCACACCCTCGAACTGCACGCGGACGGGCAGGCGCAGCGCGTCGATCGCCTCGCTGAAGTCACCGAGGCGGTCCTGGTCGACGAGCAGCGTGCGGGCGACGGGCGCCAGGACGGACTCGATGGCCGTGCGCCAACGCTCCTCGCCGGGCAGCACGTCGAGCAGTTCCGCCACGAAGGGCAGTTCGGCCGGGTCGATACCGGCGGCGCGGGCCATCGCGAGCCGGGCTTCGTGCATCGGCAGCGGCATGGCGCCCTGCCGGTGCTCGAGCGACTGGCGCTCCTGCCGCAGGGACCGTTCGCGGTCGAGGAGCGGGTACTCCTCGCGGGTCAGCGCGTCGCGGCGCTCGTCGAGGGCCGTGCGCGCGTCGGTGTACGACCCGAGGAACTCGTGCGAGCTGCGCTGTGCGGCGGTGAAGTCGGCCTCTGTCGCGACGGACGTGCCGAGCACCGCGGTGCGCTCGTCGAAGGTGCCACGGGTGCGGACCACGGCGTCGCGCTCACGGGTGAGCCGTTCGATGCGGTCCTCGAGCTGGGCGAGCGCGTTGCCTCCCTGGTCGCGGAGCCGGGCCTCGGCGTCGCGCAGCTCGATCTCGACGGCGGCGTGCCGGGCCTCGGCCGCGGCGACCTCGGCGCGCGATGCCGTGCGTTCGCGGGCGTTCCGCGAGACCTCGGCGTCGAGCAGGTCGCGCTTCCGCGAGGCCGTCCAGTGCGCGAACGGCGACACCTCGGCGCCGGTCGCGATGCCGTCCAGGGCCGCTGCGGCGTCGGTCGCGCGCGAGATCTCGTCGTGCAGGTCGGTGATGGGGGAGAGGATGCGGACCTTGCGCTCCTCGGTGTCCATCGCCTCGTACGCCTCGTCGAGGGCGGAGAAGTGCGCGAGGGCCCGGTCGGCCGCCTCGTACGTGCCGGGGGTCTCGAGCACGAGCGACTTGTACAGCGCGTCAACGGTCGGCAGGTGCTGGCCGGCCTGGATCCGGGCGAGCAGGCGCATCGCGCGGTTGCCGCCCCCGGAGTCACCGATGCCCAGCCGGGTCTGCAGCGTGTACGCGAGCTCCTGGTAGGTGTCACGGATGACGAGCCCCGGAACGCGACCGGTCAGCTCGAGGTGGTGGAACCGCGACGGCACGAACTCCTCGAGCCGGCGCAGGTCGAAGGTGTCGTCGACCGTCGCCATGGTCATCTGGATGTCGCCGACCCCGCGGGCGCGCTTCGGCACGATGTACGCACGCAGCACCGTGAAGCGCCGCTCGTCGTCGTTCCGGAACGTGACCGCCGCAGCGCCCCAGGTGGTCTGGTCGTCGCCGCGCAGGTTCACGTCGCGCAGGCTGCCGGTCTCCGGGTCGCGCCGGGTGTCGACCTTGCCGCGCAGGTACGTGAGCAGGTTGCGCTGGTCGGCGCTGCGGGCGCGGCCGGTGGTCGCGTCGTTCGACGCGCCGTTGAACGGCACGTCCGACGGCATCATCACGGCCAGGTAGGCGTCCATCAGCGTGGACTTGCCCGTGCCCGAGGCGCCGGAGATGAGCGTCGCCGTGCCGGACAGCTCGACCTGCCGGTGGCCGTGGAACCCACCCCAGTTGACGACCTGCATCGACTCGGCGCGCCACTGCGCGACCGTGTCGAAGAGCGCCGGGATCTCGAACGTGTCGGTCACGCTTCCGTCTCGCCTTCGTCGTCGGTGTCGGCTTCACCGTCTGCCGGGAGGCCCGGGTCGTCCCCGTCGGTCGGCTCGCCACCCGGGGCGGTCGCCTCACCCTGCGCGGTGGTGGTCCGCAACCAGGCGTCCAGTTCGAGCAGGCGCTCCAGGGGGAGCAGCACCTCGACGACGCTCGCCACCCGGAAACGGTCCGGGTCGGAGGTGCGGATCAGGATGCGTGCGGTCACGAGACGCTCGATCGCCTTGGCGACCCGGCCCTCGTCGCGGGTGCGGTCGGTCGCGGTCGCCGGACGGAAGCCCGCCACGTGCCCGAGGATCTCGGACCGGTCGACGACGACCTGGTCCGGGCCCGGTCGGGCGTCGGCGCGCAGGCGCATCCGCAGGTAGACGAGGACGATCGTCTCCTCGCGGGTGTACGGCAGGTCGCGGAGCAGGGTCGGGAACGTGCGGCGCTGGCTCTCCGACCGGGCCTGGCGCTTCCACGCGACCTCGCGGTCACGGTCGACGTGCAGCTCGAGGAACAGGTCGTTCAGACGGGACCGCAGCTGGTACTCGGCGTCGAGGACCGCACGCCACTCGTCGGGGTGCGTGCGGGAGCTGACGTACGAGTGCCGCAGCAGGGCCACCAGGGCGCGTCGCTGGTGCTCGTCGAGCCGGCCCTCGTCGCCCTCGAAGAGGGCGAAACTGGACTCGTCACGCTCGTCGTCCTGCATCACGGATGCGGGGTCGTCGTAGGGGACCGTCTCGTCGACCGGTGCTGGCGTCGTGTCGCTCACCGTGCCTCCTGTGCGTTCTCGTCGTGTGCGTCGCCGACCGCAGTGCGCTCGTCGTCGAGCGCAGCGGTGGGCATGTGGAAGGTGATCGCGGTGCCGTCGGGGCGGACCGTGCGGTGCTCGGCGACGTGGGCGGCCGACTCGAAGTCGTCGCGCCCCGTCAGCAGGTGCGCGAGGCCGAAGAGCTCGACCGGTCGGCGCTGCTCGGGCGGCAGCCCGTGGAACGCATCGACGCTGGAGTCGGCCTCGGCGAAGCGGAGTGCCGCGCGCAGCTCGGTCAGGAGCGGCCCACCGTGCTTGCGGAGCATCTCGACGTCGAGGTCCTCGAAGACGTCGTCGTCGGGTTCCTCGATGGGCGGCGGCACGGACTCGGCGTCCGGGTCGTAGAAGCGCTCGCGCAGCGTGCCGACCTCGGCCGCCGCCGGCAGGAGCGGCAGCGGGATCCGGTCGCGTGCGCCGCCCTGGTCCATCAGGGTGGCGAGGCCGCGGTTGATCGAGCGGAGCACCGCGTCGAGCTCGCGGTCGCGCACCACGTCGTGGGCGACGATCTGGTCGCGGAGCGTGGCGGTGAGCTGACGGCGCTGGGCGAGGACGTCCTCGATGCCCTGGCGCAGGATCGTCACGGTGTTGCGGAAGGCCCGACGCTCGCCGGCTCCGAGGCCCTGCGCGAACGGGTGCGCCAGGATCGTCGCGATGTCGTCGCGGAGCCGCAGGAGCAGGGCGTCGTCGCGGAGGAGCTCGAAGGCACCCTCGAAGGCACGGCCCTCGGGTGTCGCTTCCATCAGGTTGTCCGTGCGCGCCAGGTAGTCGTCGAGGATCTCGCCGATCGGGCGGACCTCTTGCCGGAAGTCCTCGACGATCGAGCGGTGCATCGTCGCGACCGCTTCTTCCACGCGCTTGAAGTCGCTCGGCAGCTGCCGGATCAGGTCGGAGATGTTCGTGTACCCGTCGCGCATCCGGTCGTCGTCGACGGCCACGACGTCGTCGCCGTGCTCCAGGCGCTCCCGTTCAGCCTGCAACTCGGCGATCTGGGCGTCGATCCGGCGAATCTGCACGTCGGGGTCGGGTTCGGCGCGAGCCGCCCACCGGTGCACCGCGTCCACGATCATCGCCAGCCGGCTCTCGCTGATCAGGGCGCGGTCGGCCGACAGGGCGTCGACGAGGCTCAGCGCCTCGAGGGCGTGGCTGGTCAGGGAGTACTGCTCGTCGCCGTCGGGGGAGTTCGAGCGGACGAGCCACTGGGCGCCGACCCACTCGCGACACAGCGCCCGGCCGTTCGGGCGGGCCTCCTGCTCGCCCCCGGTTGGCTCGCTGTCGGTCTGCGCGCTGGCTGCCGGCACCGCCTGGTCGCTGGCGGGCACGCGGGCACCCGCCGCCTGCAGGCGCGCGACGTGCTCCTCGACCTGCAGGTGCATGCGGTCGGCGGGGACGTACTGCACGTCGCGGTCGAAGACCGTGCGGAACACGGCGAGGACCGTGGCGCTGGTCGGCCGGGACATGAGCCGCAGGGTCGGACGGTCGAGGACCGCTCGGACCCGGGCGAACTCGAGGTCGACGTCGGTCATGCGCCCCTTCGTCCGATCGTGCTGGTGGTCTGGTCCGCGTGCTGCGGCCTGATGAGATGACAAGAGCCCGACGCTGCTGCGTCGGGCTCTTGTCGGTGGTGTTCGTGTTGCTCTGTGGGCGATACCAGACTCGAACTGATGACCTCTTCGGTGTGAACGAAGCGCGCTACCAACTGCGCCAATCGCCCCCTGCACTGTTCGTGCGGATCGATACTAGCGGAAGTCCGGCGGTGCATCGAACACATCGCGCGGCCCGGGTGTGGCGCGCTGCCCACAGGGGGTGTCGAACCGCCCCGATCCGCATGAACTCGGGGGACACGCCCGGTGAACGGGGAGGATTTTGGTGGAAGTGCCCCGGTGCGTATAGAGTTTACGTCGTCGCCGCGACAGCGGAACGACAAGTGCGGATGTGGCGCAGTGGTAGCGCATCACCTTGCCAAGGTGAGGGTCGCGAGTTCGAATCTCGTCATCCGCTCGAGTGTGGGTCTTCTCGAAGGCCCGCGACTCACCAGAGGGTATCCCACCGTTCGGGTACTCACGGAGACGTGAACCTCGATGGTGGGGTGGCCGAGAGGCTAGGCAGCGGCCTGCAAAGCCGTCCACGCGGGTTCGAATCCCGTCCCCACCTCCAGATCCACCCTCCAAGACCTTGATGGACTCCGGTCCACGCAGGGACTTGGGCGATTGGCGCAGCGGTAGCGCGCTTCCCTGACACGGAAGAGGTCACTGGTTCGATCCCAGTATCGCCCACCACCACGAAGCCCCCGGCAGGACCACCAGGTCCGGCCGGGGGCTTTCTTCGTTCCGGTCTGCTCGCCGTTCCCAGTCCGCCAGGACCGCGATGCTCCGTGGACCCCGCCCGGTACGGTTGTGGCCATGCAGATCGGCCGGAGGCGGAAGCGTGCCCGACGCGCGACCACGCCGGTGCTGTTCCACAAGGTCTGCGAGTGGCAGCGGAACGATCGGGACCCCGGCGACGTCGTCACCGAACGAGGAGTCTGGCTGGCGTTCACCGCGCGCCGAGTCGCGGTCTACGAGTTCGACGGCCGTGACACCCACGCTGCAGTGCTCCAACTGGACGAAGTCCTCGGCTCGACGTGGCAGGAGAAGATCGACGAGGCGCCGGCAGCGTGGCTCCTGACGCACCTGGAACGATTCGCGAGCGGAGTGGACGTCCGCCGGGCGGTGCTGGACGACTACGCCCTCCGGCACGGTGGCGGATCACCGCCGACCATCGAGTGGGCGATCCGGCTGTAGCGACGGAGTTCCCTCGAGGCCGACCGGGATGGCCCAGACCGAGCCGATGATCCGGCGCCTCAACAGTGCTGAGACCCCGGGGTCGATCGGTTGATCGGTCGGGTCAGACTCCGTCGGTCGCTGCCTGTGGGGTCTCGCCGGGGCGGACCTGCAGGCCTTTCGTCGTTCCCGTTTCCGTTCCCCGCCCCGCGCCGCTCAGCTGACCGGGTTCCGGCGCAGCAGGAACTTGCCTGCCTCGACGGCCGCACGGACCGCGGTGAGTGTCTCCGAGGGTGCGTGTCCCGTCGTGTCGATCACGTGGTTTTCGAGCGACCGGAGCGCGGAGAGCTGCGCCCACATCGCGAGGATCGGCGCCTCGTCGACGAGTGCGTCCGGAAGTGGTGCAGCATCCGCGGCCCGACGATGCCGTCGACGACGACCACGAACCCGGGAACGAAGCAGCGGCCGCCGCAGCGTCCATGACCTCGGAGGCGAGCCGCTGCCACGAGCCCGCACACGGGGTCGTCGGAGGTCGGACACGCCCGACGTTGGCGGTGCGGCCCGTGGTCGGCCAGGGTGGGCAACGACTTGCCTGTGCCATCCGACGGTCGACTCCACCGCAGCAGAAGCGGCCAGCATCCGCATCGCCACCGAGCAGGCGACCACCGGCCGGCCCCTCCGCCTCGTCACCGACTGCCGCACAGTGCTGGCGCTCCTGCATGTCGCCGCCCGCGACGACGTGCAACGCGGTCCCCGCCTGATCCCGCTGCATCTGGCGGTACCGTGAGGGCAGAGCACTCTCGGGGGAGCAGCATGAGCACGTACCGTCCACACCGACACCGTCCGTCCGCCGGTGTCCTCACCGGTGCAGATGCCGTCGCATCGTTCATCGGCGGGGCGGTCATCGGCGTCGTCTCGTCTCTCACGCTCGGTCCCCGCCGTTGACAGCGGACATGCCGGCGGACGTCATCGTCGACACCAGCGCTGCTGCCGCGGTGCGCACCCCGCCGGGGCTGAAGGTGTTCGGCGCCGTCTACACGCTCGTGTACACGTTCGGCGTCATCGCCTACATCGCCATCTCCGTCTACTACGACGCGTTCGACTACCGCAGTCAGAGCGAGTCGTTCCTCCTCGCGGCCGCGTGGGTGCTCCCGTTCCCCATCGTCGCGCACCTGCTCCATCTCGTCCTGTACCGGAGCGGCCGCCAGCGCCGGCAGGCGACCGCTCGGCGAACCGCAACCCGGGTCGTCGCCGAGGCAACTGCCGCCGGGTACCCACCCCTGGAGGCCTGGCAGGTCGAGCGGATGCTCCTTGCGGAGGACAACGGTCCTGCCCCGTTCACCGGGACAGGGAAGGAGCCGTACCGGTCCCTCCTGCGATGGGACCTCCCGACCGACGATCCGTCGTTCGTCGTGACCGCCGTCCGCAGCGGCACGCCGGAGAGCATCCGCCTCAGCGCGGCGTCCTCGGCAACCCGGGGTCATGGCGCTGCCGCAGCGCTCCGAGCCCGAGCCGGTCTTCGGCTCCTCGGCGCGTACCGGTCGGACCTCACCGCGCCGTTGGTGTCCTCGCGGCTCGGCGGGCTGCCCGCCGTTCACGATGGATTCGACTGGCCGACCTGCGCTGAACACGACGAGCCGATGCAGTTCACCGCGCAGCTCGAGTACGACGGCAGCCTCATCCTCGTCTTCATCTGCCAGGCAGACCCGGGCTCGTGCCCGTCCTGGGACCCGGACGCCGGGTCCAACGCCGCCATCGTCGTCGGTGGACGCGACCTGCACCCGGCCGGACGACCGGCATCACCGTCCGGCACCGCCGTGCTCACCGGTGAACCATGGCTCCTCGGCGTGCACCAGGCAGGGGCGGATGACTACTCCGACGCGTTGATCGAAGCGCGCGCCGACCGTGTCACCGTCGCCGGCCAGTGGGGCGGGAACCCGGCGTGGATCCAGAACGACGAGACGCCGGACGGATACCGGTTCGTCGCGATGCTCGACGAGGACCCCCTCGGCTCGAACTTCGGCGGAGGGTCCGCGTACGTCTTCGCCGACGGCCACGGTCACGCGAAGGTCCTCACGCAGACGTAGGCCGCGAACCGCACGGTTCCGCGAGCATCCTCGTCTGCCTGAGCCCGCAGTGGTCCGCGTCCGGGCGGCGTGACACCGTCGCCACATAGGATCCGTCCGTGGGGATCTTCGACAGATGGCGGCGGCGGAAGCCGGACGACAGCATCGACCAGACCGAGTACGACATCCTCGACGAGGTTGCACCCGACGAGCAGATGATCGACGAAACGGTCACCGAGCAGATGCTGCCCGGGTTCCGCCGCTTCGACGACATCGTCGAAACAGTCATCGAATGGTACGAGGACGACGCACCGGACCTTGACGAGCTCCGCCGCACTGTCCTCGAACGCACCCGACGCATCTGGGATGCACGCCGGACAGAGGAAGCAAACTGGGACTGGCGCAGCAGTCAGTACGACCGTCTCCAGTTCGCCTTCGCGGAGCTCGCCCGCGACGGCTTCGTCACCGGTATGAACCTCGGCGTCGACCAGAGCGACGGGTTCCTGGAAGCACGTGACCGGCGAACCCCGGACGAGACAGCACCCGACGGACACCGAGAGTGGGCGTACGTCTACTTCCACGAGCAGGACACGGACGGGCTCGCCCTGCACCGGTGCGTTCTCCGCCTCGCGTACGGGTCGTTCCGCCCAGCACCTGACATCGATCCCGACCTGGTCACGAAGTCGATGCTCTCCACCCGCGGTGAAGCAGCCGTCAACGAACGGTCCCAGCTGACCGCCGGGGAGCGGGTCGCCAGCGTCCTCACCGACCGAGGGTTCGACATCGACTGGGACGGCACCCCCAGCAAGCGCATCGGCGTCGTCATCGACCAGTGGCGGAAACCGCTGCCGTTCACCGACCTGGACGAAGCCCGCGCGGTGGTCGCCAACGAACGCCTGCGCGTCCTCTGGCCCGGCGAGCGGGGAACCGCCGACGCGGCAGCGCTTGACGAAGAGGACGGCCGCTGGCACGTCTGGGCAACCGACGAGAAAGCCGGCGCCTGGTCCGACGGCTCCTGGCACGACGACGTCGGCGACGCACTCGACCGGTTCATCAGCACCGCCCGGTTGAACCAGCGACGTCCGCTGCGCTAGCTTCGGCGTGCTCGCGCTGCAGCGCGACCCCACAGCGCAGCAACGCTGACGAGGACGACTCCTCCGGCGACGGTTGCCCACGGCATGCTGTCGGAGAACATGCCGACGATGAGCCACGTCATGACTGCGAACGTCACCGCGATCGCTACTGCCCAGTGCCACGGCCACACGTTCGCCTGCGCTCGGGCTTTCCGAGCTGCGACCTGCCAGAGGTCCTCACCACGGGTCCCGTAGCGGCCGGCCCACTGCCGCTCGTTGATCCACGAAGGTCTCGGCACCCGAGGCGTCTCCGCCTGACGGTCGACGCGTGCATCGTGCGGCGCAGATGGTGCCGCCCGGCTCGGAGCCGGCAACGGCACCGGTTCGTCACGCGGCAACGAAGACCCGCCGTACATCCATTCACCACCGAGCAGGAACGACCGGCCTGGCTCGTCTGCTGCCGCTGCCCGGTGGAAGTCGGACACCCGCCCCTCAGCGGTCCGTCGAGGGTCGTCCCATTGGTCCGCGTCAGCGAGGACGTCGGCGACGTACCGGCTGAGTTCCGTTTCATCGCCCCACGACGCCGTGACCAGCTCATCGAGCTGCAGTCGGATGACGGGGTTCGTTGTCCGCTCCGCCACCGAGGTGACATCCGAGAGGAACCGATTCGCGGGCTCAGCGAACTCCGGCCACACGGCGACCACCGCTGGCAGCCGCGTTCGGAACGCCTCAGCAGCGGTGGACCAGGGCACGACGACATCGGTGAGGCCCGGGCTCTCGTCTTCACCAGCTGCAAGCGCTGCGAGGAGCCGGTCAGCGTGCGCTGCAAACCAGGGTTCGGGGACGAACCCCATCCACAGGAACGGCAGGAGCCACTGCACTTCCCACTCACCGGTGACCGCGTCCAGGTCGACCTCCCCGGCGCGATTAGCCGGGTCGGCTCCCACCATCGGCGACGAAGCGGCCAGCACGTTCAGCATCACGGAGTTCCCCACGAACCGACCCTATCGACCGGTCGGAAGTGGCCGTCGCCACCTCAGACGAACTCGAGTTCACCCACCGGGAAGACGTGTGCCACCTGCAGGGCGTTACCGACGCCAGTCGAGCGGGACTTCCGAGCGGCGGGTCCACGACGGGAGCCGCCCGGGCGAGCAGCGTGTGCTGTCCGAGCATGTCCTGTACGAGCCGCACCTGTACGCCAGCGGACATGGTCAGGTTCGCCGCCGTGTGGCGCAGGTCGTGCGGCCGTCGCTCCCTGTGCCGCCGAGTTCCGACGGGCGCTGGTCGTGGTCCGGCTATGCCCCGGCGTCTTCGACGGCGTCCGCTGGTGTCGGCTCTGCCGTCATCCTGGCGCGGTCGAGCCGCCACCGCGCGATCGCTGCGGCGATGCCGGCGGCTGCGGAGGCGATGAGCGGCCACGTCCAGATGTCGTCCCCATCGTTCATGACGAGGAAGAGCGCGAAGGATGCCGCCGCGAGTGCGCCGGCGAGCAGTGAGTGTGCGATGGCGTGGACGAGGCGGCTCCGGACTCGCATCAGGGCTCGGCTGAGTCCATGGGAGAAGGGGATGGAGGCGATGCCGCCGATGGCCGCTCCGATGCCGGTGAAGATGAGCGAGGCCGGAACGAAGAGGGAGAGGGCGATGGGGTTCCACCACGCAACGGCGATGACGGTGGCGACCGGCGCGGTGATGAGCGTCATCCACAACCAGCTCTTGACGATGAGCTCGGTGGTCTCGGCCACAGTCCACTGTTTCATGCCACCCATGATGCGTCGCGGTCGCTGACGACCGCGAGCGGCGGAGCCAGGGGGAGCCGACGAAGAGCGTGACGCCGTCACGACGAATGATCGTGATCGTTGGCGGTCCGGCCAGTGATCGGCCAAGGTGGGCACGTGACCGCCCCGTCGACGACCACCGCCCCTCGGCTCGCTCCGCTGTACGCCGCGGGGTTCGTGACCGCCTTCGGGGCGAACGGCATCGCCGCGGCGGTCGGTGGCGAGCACCTCGAACTCGGCCTGACGCTCGCGTGGCTGGGGCTCTTCCTGGCGCTCTACGACGTCGCCGAACTCGTCCTCAAACCGGTCTTCGGCGCACTGTCCGACCGCATCGGCCCGCGACCGGTGATCGTCGGCGGACTCGTCGTCTTCGCGGCAGCTTCACTGATCGGCGTGTTCGGGACCGGACCGTTCTGGCTCGGCCTCGCGCGTCTGCTGCAGGGTGCCGGCGCCTCCGCGTTCTCGCCGGCATCGTCCGCCGCGGTCGCCCGCCTCGTTCCGGCGCACCGTCGCGGGACGTACTTCGGTCGGTACGGCTCGTGGAAGGGTCTCGGCTACGCCGGGGGACCGGTCATCGGTGCACTCGTGGTGCAGTTCGGCAGCACGCAGTGGCTCTTCGGGATCCTCGTCGTGATGGCTCTCGCGACGGCGGTGGCGGTGCTCGTCGCCGTCGAGCCGATCGTGCCCCTGCCCCGGCAGCGGGCCACGCTCGCCGTGATGGTCCGAGCGGCCACGGAGCGCCAGTTCCTGATCCCGGTCGTCGTCCTGGCAGTCGGCAGCGCTGCGATCGGCGCGCTGACCGGTATGCTCCCGGCGCTCGGTACCGAGGTCGGCATCCCGCTCCTGGTGTCGACGCTCGCGGTCGCCGTCCTCGCGGTGACGTCGTCGCTCGTGCAGCCCGTCGCCGGTCGACTGCACGACGCCGGGCGTCTCGGCACCGGGGTGGCGGGTGTGGCCGGGACGGCCGCGGTGGCCGCTGCGTTCCTGGTGGTCGCCGTCGCACCCTCGGCGGTGGCCGTCTTCATCGCGGCCCTGCTCGCCGGAGCCGGTGTCGCCACGCTGACACCCGTCGCGTTCGCGCACCTCGCCGGCACGACACCGCCCGAGCGGCTCGGGCGGACCATGGGTTCAGCGGAGCTCGGGCGTGAGACCGGGGACGCCGTCGGACCGCTCGTCGTCGGTGGTGTCGGCAGCGCGATCGGGCTGCCGTTCGGGTTTGCGGCCTTCGCGGTGGTGGCGCTCGTCGGGACGCTCGTGGCGTCGCAGTTGCCGTCGAAGACGGCCGCCACACGGGACGCGTAGGGGACAGACGAAGCCCATCGGGCGCTCCGCGTACGGGTCAGCGGACACCGTCCCGTACGCATTCGTCCGACGTCGACGATCGCGGAGGGCAGCGACCCAGCGAGCCACCGCGAGCGCGACGAGCGCGGCGGACACCCCTGCGAACAACCACAACCACCCGTCGTCGTCCTCGATGAGCAACCGCAGGGCCAGCATGCCGAGCGGTGCCGCGACCAGGATCCGTCGGAGCTCGCGCCACGACAGCTTCCACAACGTGGTGAGACCCTTCTTCCATCGACCGATCACGACGTACGCGATCACACACCCGGGGATGCAGAGGGCGACCCAGTTCGCGACCGCCCGCACCCCGTCGTCGGAGAACGGATGCGCCACTTCGCGGAGGACGCCGCCAGCAGCAGTCGCGACGAGCAGCACCCACATGCGGGCTTCCCAGCGGCGAGGGTGCCACCAGGGCGTGCGCCACAGCGGCACTCGCTCGCGGGCCACCGGCATCGCGACTCCTCCCCGGTCGGGCGTCCAGCTTCAGCGCGACGCTGATCGACGACGGGACCGAGAGGCTGCCGTCCCTGGCGGGAATCCGGCTGTTCCGCGTACGGTGTGACCGGACGAGGCCGACACCGCAGGTCGGTCCGACGAGGGGGCGCCATGAGGATCTTGAGCACCGTGGCACGGGGACTGGGCTGGTTGCTCACGACGGTCGCGAAGACGATGGGCGGGATGGGGGGCGCGAAGCCGTTCACCGATTCGCACGCGGCGCAGGTCCCGCCACGTCGTGAGGACTACCGCCCCTAGGAGGCGCGACCGTGGTTCCGCGCCGTCACCGTAGGATCGTCGAGCCGCATCCAGCGGAACGACGGGGGAGCACCTGATGGAACAGCACACCGAACCGCGCACGCGACCACGGGTCGTCACGATCGCCGTGGCGCTCTGGTGGGCGTCCGTCATCATCAGCCTCGTGGCCGCGGCGCCCGGCATCGTCGTGTCCATGCGCGAAGCCGGCGGCGCGATCATCGGGGCTTCGCTCGGGCTCCTCTTCGTCCTCGCCTGGTCGGCCGTGTTCGTGTGGCTGGCGACGCGGATGGGACGAGGCTCCGGGAACGCGCGACTCTGGCTCGCCATCATCGCCGGGCTGACTGCCTGCAGCGAAGTGATCACCATCGCCACCGACGGCGTGGGCTGGAACCTCGTCGACACCGTTTGCGTCGTCGTCGCCGCGGTGCTCAGCTACCTGCCCAGTGCCCGTCCGTTCTTCCCGCGCGAGGAACGACGCTCGCGAGCAACGGAACCCCGCACCATCGGGTGGGACCCGACGACGGGCGAGCGCATCGTCGAGACGCCCCCGTCGGGCGACCGCGCGCACTGACGCTCGCCCCGGAAAGCGGCCGGAGAACGTACGTTCCCCGTAGTGGGGGTACCGCCGGACTCGGCCGGATGGTTCCATTCAGAGGTCGGCATCCTCCGGGTGCCGAACAGCCACGGACCGTCTTGCGTCGCAGTGAAGGTGGTCGCCGCTGGTTACGGTGACCACGAGGTGCCGTCGAGTCGATTCGGGTTCGACACGGCGGCGCCTCCCACACACCGGGGGACCGTCCGACCAGGAAGCAGCACCATGCGATCGCTCGTCTACACCAGCACCCAGACCCGTCCGATCACGGATTCCGAACTCGCCCAGATCCTGGCGGTCGGCCGAGAGAAGAACACCCGGCTCGGCGTCACCGGCATGCTCGCGCACCGCGACGACAACTGCATCGGGATCATCGAGGGCGAGGACGACGTCGTCCGGGAGCGCTTCGACCAGGTCCGAGCCGACCCGCGACACACGAACGTCCGCGTGCTGCTCGACGAGCCGATCACACAGCGCTCGTTCCCGGACTGGTCGATGGCGTTCCAGTCCCTCGACCCGCTGATGCACGACGTTCCGGGGTTCAGCGACCTGTTCAGCCTGGGTCGCCCGACCGACCCGGCGTTCGGGGCCTCCCGCGCTCGCGCACTCCTGGACTGGTTCCGGAAGCACCCGCTGGCACCACTGACGAACCAGAACGCCGCGGACGAGGAGGTCCCGCGCACCCGGGCGGTCAACGGTGCGATCGCGGTCCTCCACGACGGGGGACTGTCACGCTTCTCGCTCGAGGGCGTCGCGTCCCGGTCGGGGATGCGGCAGGCCGAGATCCTCGAGCTCTTCCCCTCCGAACACGCACTGCTGGCCGCCGCGGTGATGCGGTGGACCCGCGCGGTGTCGGCACCGCTGCTGCCGCTCGCTGGCGAGAAGGGCACGGTGGCGTTCCTGCACGCGCTGCTCTCCGCCCACGCCGAGGACCCCTCCCTCATGCGGCTGATCGCGGCGACGCTCGCGATCTCGACCGACTCGTCGACGGACGGCGCCGACTACTACCGGTCCGCGTACCTGCAGTTCCGCGAGACCGTGCGCACCGCGCTGCGGGATGACGTCCGCGCCGGCCGCGAACCGGCGACGATGGACCCGATCCGCGGGGCACAGCAGCTGCTCGCCCTCTACGACGGCATCCGCCTGCAGGCGCTGCTGACGCCGGACACCGACGTCGTCGACGCGTTCGACCGTGCCGCCGCACGAATGCGCCGCGGCTGGTCCGAGCAGTACGAGGAGACCACCGTGTGGGACATCTCCGCGCCGGCGGGGGACTGACCCTCAACGCACCAGACGCACGGTCCGGGGGATCGGTCCGAACGCCGACTCCGCACCGTCGGGTGCGAACCCGTTGCGCCGGTAGAAGGCGTGCGCCCGCGGGTTGTCCGCGGCCACCCACAGCGACGCCGGACGATCGGCGAGCACGGTGTCGAGGAGTGTCTGGCCTGCTCCGGTCCCGTGCGCACGGGCCAGGACGTAGAGCATCGTCAGCTCCTCGGGGCGGACGGCATCCGGCTCGGGGGTCGTCTGCGCCGTGGCGAAGCCCACGACGCCGGCGCTGTCGAGGGCGGCCTGGACGCCCCCTCGGACGTCAGGACTCGCGAGCGTCGCCCGCCACATGTCGACCCGGCGACCCGCGTCGAACCACGGGCTCGTGTCCGGGTCGTCGACGAACCGACCGTACGTCTCTCGCCACGACACCGTGTGCACGTGGGCGATCGCATCCGCATCCGCGAGCGTCGCCGGCCGGATCAGCGTCGAGACATCAGCATCGTTCCCCACTCGGTCAGGGTAGCGACCGGCGTCCGGTGCTCAGAGCTGGAGGTCCAGGTCGAAGAACCCCGCACCGCCGAGGAACAGCGGCACGATGACCCCGAACAACGTCAGCGTCGCCCCGATCAGGATCGCCGCGAACGCGATGCCGTCGCCCCGCTCACCGGTCAGTCGCACGTCGCGGCGCGCGATGAACCCGACGACGAGACCGCCGATCGGTGCCACGAACGCGGGGGCGCTCGGCGCGGTCTGGTCAGGAGCGAGGTCGGTCACGCCGGTCAGCCTCGGGGCGACGAGGATCCCTCCGCTCACCCCTGACCGAGGTTCGTCACGAGGTTGATGGCGACCGCGATCAGCACCGTCCCGAAGAAGTACGACAGCAGCGCGTGCGGCAACGCCTTCCGCCGGGTCTCGCTGTCGTCCGGCTCGACCTCTGGTGCCGCGTACGACATGCCGATCGTGAAGGCGAAGTAGGCGAAGTCGCTGTAGGTCGGCCGCCCGTCCTGCTTGACGTCGAACCCACCGCCGCGGTGGTCGAGGAAGAACATCCGGGCGTACTTCAAGGCGTAGACCGTGTTGACCAGCGCCCACGCCACCATCGTGCCGAGCACACCCAGGATGACCGCCGCGACCGAGGCCGGATCTCGCGCCTGGCTGGCTTCGCTCAGCGCCAGGACGACGGCGGCGAGACTCGCGAAACAGGCCACGATGAGCGCGTTGTCACTGACCCGTGTCTCGGACTCCTCGCGGGCGAGACGCTCGGTGCCGTCGGCGTCCTGGCGCCAGCACTTGTGCCAGACCTGGACCAGCGCGATCAGGCCGGCCGTGCACCAGGCCGCGAGCGGCCCGAGGGACGGAGCCCCGGTGAAGGTCAACGCGACCCCGACCAGGACCCCGATCCCCGCGATGACGAGCGCCCGGCGCGTGGAGAGTATCCGGTCGTTCATCGTCGTGCCTTCATGGTCGTTCCTTCCTCCTGTCCGCTGCGTGGTCGGTCGTCACACGCCGGGGGTGAAGACGGCGCGGACGCAGCCGTCGTCCTTGTTCTTGAACATCTCGTACCCGCGCGGCCCTTGCGACAGTGGCATCACGTGCGTGGCGAGGTGCTCGGTGCTGATCTCGCCCGCGGCGATGCGGTCGAGGATCATCGGGATGTAGCGGTGCCCGTGCTGCTGAGCGCCGCGGACCGTCATGCCCTTGTTCATGATCGCGCCGAACGGGAACTTGTCGACGAGACCACCGAAGACCCCGAGCGAGAACAGGCTGCCGCCCTTCCGGCAGGCGTAGATCGCCTCGCGCAGGGCGGTCGGCCGGTCGGTCTGCAACCGCAACTGCTGCTCGGCCTGGTCGTACAGGTACAGCGGTCCAGTGCCGTGCGCTTCCATGCCGACGGCCTCGATGCACACGTCGGGACCCCGACCGCCGGTGCGTTCCTTGAGTTCCGGGAGCACGGCTTCGCCGGTGTAGTCGAGCGTCTCGGCACCGATGTGCTCGCGCACCTGTCGCAGCCGTTCGGGCAGACGGTCGATCACGATCACCTGCTCGGCGCCGAGGAGCATCGCTGCACGAGCGGCCATCTGGCCCACACCACCGGCGCCCCACACTGCGACGGTGTCGCCCGGTGCGATCCCGGCCAGGTCGGCTCCGGTCCACCCGGTGGGTGCGGCATCGGAGGCGAACAGGGCGGCCGTGTCGGACACGCCATCGGGGACGGTGAACGCCCCCTGGTCGGCGTAGGGCACGCGGACGTACTCGGCGTGACTGCCCGCGAACCCGCCGAGCGCGTGGCTGTAGGCGAAGCAGCCGCCGATCGACGACCCCCACATCGCCTCGGTCAAACCCGGGTTCGGGTTGCCGTTGTCGCAGAGTGAGAACTGCCCGTGGGTGCAGTACCAGCACTGCCCGCAGGCGATGAACGAACAGACGACGACCCGGTCGCCCACCTTGTGCTTCGTGACGGCCGATCCCGTCTCGACGACCTCGCCCATGAACTCGTGCCCCAGGACGTCACCGGATCGCATGGTCGGGATGTACCCGCCGAGCAGGTGCAGGTCCGAGCCGCAGGTGGTGCTCAGACGCACCTTCAGGATCACGTCGTGATCGTTGAGGATCTTCGGGTCCTCCACCGTCTCCACCGCGGTCTCGTTGACCCCGGTCCAACAGAGCGCCTTCACAGCACACCCTCCTCGTTGCTCCGTTTCGTCGCCACGTCCACCAACGCACCGGTGGGTGTGGCCTTCCGTCGGCCGTGGGGGACCGGATCCACCCGGAGCACCTCGCCGACCTCGATGAGTTGCTTCGCCTCACGCAGAGCGGCCCGCAGCCGACCCCGTGTGTCCGAGCCGCCGCCTCGGAAGCGGGCACGGAGCTCGGTGCCGCGATCGCCGGGCGCGGGACGGGCCTCCACCTCGACGTCCTGCCCGAACGCCGTGAGCGGCGCGGGGATCCGCCCGCCTGGCAGCACCGCGTCCTGCCCGCGGTTCACCGTGACCGCGTGCCAGCCGGAACGCGGTTCGGCCAGCACCTTCCGTGTGGGCCCGGGTGCGCCGCGTCGACGGCGCGAGACGACGATGCCGACGGCAGCGGTGACCATCGCAGCGGCGGCGAGGTTTCGGGCCCTCATCGTGCTGTCCCAGCGAGGAGTCGGTCGGCAGCGGGCGCGTTCGCGCCCAACCGACGGGAATTCGTGTGTTCCATCGCGGCCTCCTTGAGTCGCATCGGTGCGGATCAACGGGACGGGAGCGGCGACCGCGTGATCGTGCCGGTCGGGGTCGCGGAGTCGCTCCGGTCGATCCACCATGAGCGTGGCTTCCCTGGCGCCGTCCCGGGTTGTCCGTGATGCGCTGCGGCAGGTGACGGCAGCGAGACGGACGGGAGGCCCGGTGCCAGCTGGCACCGGGCCTCCCGTCCGTCGTGGGGTCGCGTCTCAGACGCGCACGGCGCGTTCGTCGGGGACGCAGTGCGTCATCATCAGGCCCTCGACGTCGCGGGAGCCGTTGTGGCCGAGGTTCGCCAGGCGGGCAAGCTCGTCGTCGCTGAGCGTCTGAGACTGCAGCGGGGGCAGGTCCTTGACCTCGTCGAGGGTGATGCCGAGGCCCTCGCCCACGCGACGACCCAGGTCGTCCTCGACCATGTAGAAGTGCCAGAGCATGCGCTCCTGCACCGGACGGGCCGCCTGCGAGATGAGGTCGACGAAGTTCGCGACGAGGTCGTCGCGCTCCCAGTCCTGCAGGAGCAGGTACCGCTGGCCGGCCTGGGTGTAGTCGTTCGTCCGGGGGATCCGCTTGCGGGTGAGGCGCCCGACGATCTCCGGCCCCTGGTCGTCGTGGGTCGGGTACTCCGCCTCGCGCAGGCCGCCGGTGATCGACGGCTCGTAGTTGACGTGCGGGTTCTCGCCGCCGTGGTCCTGGTGGTACGCCATCTGTCCGTCGCGCTGGTTGGTCGCGACGGCGCCGTTCTTCGGGGCGTTCACCGGCAGTTGCAGGTAGTTCGGGCCCACGCGGTAGCGCTGTGTGTCCGAGTACGAGAACGTGCGGCCGACGAGCATCTTGTCGTCGGAGAAGTCCAGGCCGTCGACGAGCACGCCGGTGCCGAAGGACAGCTGCTCGTTCTCGGCGAAGTGGTTCGTGACGTTGCGGTTCAGGACCATCTTGCCGACGGGCCTCGGCGGGAACTCGTTCTCCGGCCACACCTTCGTGTCGTCGAGCGGGTCGAAGTCGAGCTCCGGGTGCTCGTGGTCGTCCATGAGCTGCACACGGAGCTCCCACTCGGGGTACTCACCGCGCTCGATCGCCTCGTACAGGTCCTTGGACGCGTGCCCGAGGTCGCCGGCCTGCACAGCGGCGGCGTCGGCTTCGGTCATCGAGGACACGCCCACCGACGGGATCCAGTGGTACTTGACGAGCTTGGTGTCACCGTCCGCGTTCACCCACTTGTAGGTGTTGACGCCGAAGCCCTGCTGGGTGCGGTAGTTCGCGGGGATGCCGCGCGGGCTGAACAGGTTGACGAGCATGTGCATCGACTCGGGGGTCTGCGACATGAAGTCGAAGATGCGCGCCGGCTCCTGCCGGAAGGTCACGGGGTCGGGCTTGAGGGAGTGGATGACGTCGGGGAACTTGATGGCGTCGCGGATGAAGAAGACGCCGAGGTTGTTGCCGACGAGGTCCCAGTTGCCGTCCTCGGTGTAGAACTTCACGGCGAAGCCGCGCGGGTCGCGGGCAGCCTCGGAGGAGTCACGGCCGCCGATCACGGTGGAGAACCGGATCGCCAGGTCGGTGCGCTTGCCGGGCTCCTGGAACAGCTTCGCGCGGGTGTACTGGGCGATGGGCTCGTCACCCCACGTGCCGGTGGCCTCGAAGTACCCGAAGGCGACGGCACCGCGAGCGTGCACGACCCGCTCCGGGATCCGTTCGCGGTCGAAGTGGCTGATCTTCTCGAGGAACTGGTAGTTCTCGAGCGTCGCCGGGCCACGGGCTCCGACGGTGCGCTGGTTCTGGTTGTCGGAGACGGGGTGGCCCTGGCGGTTCGTCAGGATGCGGCGGTCGTCGCCCTCGGCGGGCGGTTGGCTGGAGACGTCGGTCATGTCTCGTCCTCTCTGCGGTCGCGGTCGGCTCGGGTTCCCGACCGAGTGTGGACCGGGGCGCGGGCACGCCCTCCCAGCGGCGCCGAGGACGCGGACGAGGGCCGGTCGCCGGTGCGTTCGCCGCGGACGGTCCGTCAGTACGAGGTGCGACCGGTGGCTGCGGCACCGAGCACCGCGGCCGCACCGTGGGCGAGCAGGGTCCCGTCGGTGACGACGGCGACGCGCTCGAACCCGAGCGCGCGGAGCCGTTCGGCGCGGGCCAGGTCGCCGGCGAAGGCGCCGGTGTGCTTGCCCGCGCGGCGGGCTGCGGCGACGATCGCGGGGAGTGCGGCCGGGCTGTGGTGGCCGTCGTCGTCGGCTGCGAGCAGTTCGTCCAGCTCGATGCCCAGTCCGATCGACAGGTCGAAGGGGCCGACGAACACCGCCGAGACGCCCGGGACCGCCAGGATCTGCTCGGCGGCACGGAGGCCCTCGGGTGTCTCGAGCATCACCCACACCTCGGGGTCGGCACCGGCGGCGGACGGTGCCGCGCCGCCCCAGAGTCCCGCCATCGGCCCCCAGCTCCGTCGGCCCCGCGGTGGGTAGTGCGCGGCACGGACGGCGTGCTCGGCCTGCTCGACGGTCTCGATCATCGGGACGATCACGATGTCGGCGCCGAGGTCGAGCGCACGGCCGATCGCGGCGCCCGAGCCCTCGGCGACCCGGACGGCGACGGGGACCTGCGGTGCGACCGCGGCGAGCGCCGGCATCGTCGCCAGGAGCGTGGCGTCGTCGAATGCGCCGTGCTGGGCGTCGAGGCCGAGCCAGGCGAACCCGTTCTGCGCGATCTGCGCGGTGGTGCGGGGTTCGCCGAGGGTGCACCACACACCGTCGGCGCGGCCGTCTCCGAGTGCTGGCACCGTGGTCCTCCGTCTCGTCTGCGATCGCGAGCGCCGATGGTTCGGCGTCCGGCGCGCCAGGCTACCGCCCACGGGGACCTCGACCCTCACACGGCGGCGGTGCCGGGGACAGCCCGCGCCCCGATGCGCACGCATGGGACATGGACAACTACTCACCTCCGGGTGTAGTCCTGTGCGCAGGACGCACTGCACGGGCGGTCACAGGTCGCCAGCACCAACCAGCACCACAGCACCAGTCGGGACCTGCAGGGAGGTCGGACGGACATGCGTGACGAAGGTGACGTCGGCCAGCAGACGGGCTCGCGTCCGCCGGGCGGCGACGGAATCCGGTGGGCGTTCGGGATCGTCGGCGCGGTGGGCGTGCTCGCCGGACTGGCTGCGATCGTCCTGCCCCACGCGACGCTGTTCGCTGTGTCGTGGGTCTTCGGTATCTACTTGGTCGTGTCTGGAGCGGCGCTGGTCGTCCGGGGGGTCCAGGTGCGCCCTCGGGTCTGGTGGCGTCAGACCGGGCTGGTGGTCCTCGGGGCGCTGGTGGTCGCCGGCGGTGTCGTCGCGATCGTGTTCCCGCCGATCGGGGCGCGGTGGGTGGCGCTGCTGCTCGGGTTCGCCTGGATCCTCGAGGGCATCGCACTCATCTACGCACCGTGGGTGGGCCGCCGGCCGCTGACCGTGGTGCTCGCCGTGCTCAGTGTGCTGAGCGGGATCCTGGTGATGAACCTTCCGGGTCTCGGCGCGCTGGTGACGGTGGCCGCGGTGGGGAGCGTCCTCATCGTGTTCGGTGTCGTCCAGCTCGTCGTCGCGTTCAGCTGGCCGAGTCCGGAGGGGGAGCGGGCCGGCGTTCCGGTCCCCGGCCCCTGATGCTCGCCGTGCGGTGGGAGCAACAGGGACCGAAGTCGTGGGTGGCGCGCGACCACGGAACCAGCCTGGGGCTCGTGCTGCACGTCCGTGAGCGGTTCCTGGCGTTCGACCAGGACGACCGGCCGCTCGGGAGCGCAGCCTCCCTGGCGGCGGCGCAACAGCTCGTCACCGGTGCCGTCCGCTCGAGCGCCCCGGCCCGGCGGGACACCGTCGCGGTGGTGCTGTCGGTGCTCGCGGCGCTCACCGTCGGGGGAGCGGCCGTCGTACTCGCCGCTCGCGCGCTGATCTGAACGGCGATCATCGGCGGCGAGGCGGACCGGCGCACGCACGGCGGGTGCACCGGTACCGTTGCGTCCGTGAACGACGACCCCGATGCCGCCATCGCCCAGCACGTCCACGACGCCTGGGACGGTTCCCTGCGCCTGGTGCACATCACGATCTCGGACGAGGACGGTGACGCCTACCCCGGGCAGGACGTCGACCGGTGGGTGATCGACGTCCGCGTCCCGATCACCGACGACGACGAGACCGAGGCGGTCTCCGTCGCCGAGGTCACCGCGTTCACGAGCCGTGCACCGGAGTCGCTCGAGGCACTGGTGCTCGGCTACCAGGTCTCCGACGTCGCCGGCTCCTTCGCGTCCGCCGTGGCCGCGCAGGACGCGACGGGGGAGACGTTCTTCTCGCTGCAGACCCACGCCGCCGAGATGCTCGGCAAGCCCGACCTGCTCGCCGTCGACCGGCTCACGGTCCGCTCCGCGTACCGGGCGCTGCCCGGACTGGTGCCGGCGATCGTCGATGCCGTCCGCCACGGGCCGGCCGGTCGCACCGCTTCGTGGGTGCTCACGGACCCGACGGTGTGGGACGTGCCGTTCGGCGAGGACGACCGGTCGGCCGGCGCGTTCGTGCAGTGGGCCGACACCGCGGTGCTCACCTCGATGAACGCCGCGCCGGACGACCTGGAACGCCTGTCGCTCGTGCCGCCGGCCGGCGGCATCGTGATGGGGTCCCGGTCGGACGAGGTGCACCTCGGTGACGCGATCGACCACGCGATGACGCAACCGGCGATCGCGGTGCCGTTCGACCTGCCGCCGAAGCTCCCCGCCAGCATCTGGGCCGCCGCGCCCGAGGACGTCCACGGCGTGCACCCGGACGAGACCACGGGGTCGATCACGGTCGAGACGCACGACGAACAGCTCGAGGTCGTCGGTTCGCCCGGCACCGCACCGCAGCTCGTGGGGATCTCGGCCTCGGCCGACGCCGCGACCCAGGAGTGGCTCCGCACCGTGCACCAGCGCTGGTGGCAGTACGAGCCGGACCTGCACGCCCGCATCCACGACGTCGTCGACGAGTACCTGTCCACCGGGCACATCGAGTCGGCGTCGGACGAGCTCGCCGGGCACCTGCACGCCCCCGACCTGCCGCCGTACCGGACGGAGTGGCCGGGCACCGGCACCGTCCTGCTCGAGGAACTCGGCGAGGACACCGAGCCCATCGTCTTCGACGCCGTGCTCGAGGACGGCACCCGGCACGAGCACATCGGCGTGGTCGTCGTGCACGAGTCCGGACACGTCCGCGCGTTCCTGCACGACGAGTGGGAGCCCGGGTTCCCGGCCGCGGAGGCCGCGGTCGCGCACCTCATCAGCCTGGGTGCCGGCGAGTTCTTCGCGGACGCCCTGCACGACGAGCTGTCAGCGGGTGTCGAGCACGCGATCCTGACGGGTGACGTCCGCGGCCACTGACGGCCGGGCGTACACGCCACATGGCCCGGCGGCACACGGCCCGGGCGCACCCGGATCGGTCAGCCCAGCCGGACCCGCCGGTTCAGACCGGGCGGTAGATCGCGATCGGCGGGGTGTCGTCGTCGCCCGCGTCGTGGGCGTCGCCCGTCGCGAGCCAGGTGCGGCCCTCGTGCTCGATCGTGGTCGGCAGGTCGCCGTGCACCAGGATCCGGATCGCGGGGGCGTCACCGTCGACCAGGTCGACCCCGTGGGCCTCGGTCCCGCCGGGATTGTCGTGCACGTAGCTCATGGTCCGATCGAACTCCGTCGACCTGACGGACGGCCCGCGCCGCGCCGGACACGCCCGGAACCTGCACCGGAACCGGTGATGCCGCCCGTCATCGGGTAGAGTCATCTCCGCACGGCCAGCACGGCGTGTGAATGCGGATGTGGCGCAGTGGTAGCGCATCACCTTGCCAAGGTGAGGGTCGCGAGTTCGAATCTCGTCATCCGCTCAGAACAGGAAGACCGGAACCCCCGTCGCTCGGAAGAGCGGCGGGGGTTCCGTCGTTGCGGGGCGTCGCAGCACCGAAGGCGTGGGGGCCCAGCGGGCGCAGGCTTCGGGTACCCGCGCCCACCGGGCGCGGAGGCGACCCTGCCCCCACCGGCACGCGCCGGGTGGGTGGCCCGGCGCAGTTCCGAGGATGTATCCGGAGCCGTCCCCCGTTCGGGTGGGAACCGGATCCAGGGTTGCGGGAACCCGCAAGAACTCCGCACGACCCGCCGATCGAGCCTTGTGCTACTCGAGGCCGTCCGGTAATGGCACCGACATCGTGCGGGCACCGGGCAATCCCACCCAGCGCCGGGTTCCCGACTCGACGACCGTGACGAGCACCGTGTCGCACCCGCGGCAGCGCGCCACCGACCCCATCGCGGAGCGGTGGACGGTGGTCTGCCCGAGCACCCCGAGCGAACCGCACCCGGCGCAGCGCAGGGCGACCACGGTCGGCTCGGGTCCCAGAGTGTCGGCCAGCGTCCCCGCCAGCGCGTTGCCGTCCACGACGACCATCAGTTGCCCCCGAACCGTTCGGCACGGACGTCACTCGTGTCGTGTCCGAGCTCGGTGAGCCAGCGCAGCACCTGCTCGACGAACGGCGTCGACCCGCACACGTAGACCAGGGCGCCCGCGTCCGGCGGGAACACCGCGGCAGCGAGCGCGTCCTGCGTCAGCCGGCCGGCCGGCACGGACGAGCCTGGAGGCGCGGTGCGGCTGTACACGTGGGTCACCTCGAGCGGTGCCCGGCTCGCGAACGCCTGGTCGAGTTCCGCACGGAAGAACACGTCGTCCGGAGTGCGGACGGCCGCGAGGAGCCGGAAGGGCGCCGGGTCGTCCGCCTCGGCGTGGGCGGTCACCATCGCGACGAGCGGCACGATGCCGGAGCCGCCGGCGATGAGCTGCACCGGACGGGTGGACTCGCCCGGCCGCCAGACGAACCAGCCGCCCAGGGGTCCGTGGACCTCGAGCGCGTCGCCGACCTCGACGGCGTCGACGAGGAACGGCGAGACCTCGCCGCCGTCCACCCGGTCGACCGCGAGCACGACGTCGGTCGCGGGGCCGGCCGACGCGATGGAGTAGGAGCGCTGTGCCTGGTAGCCGTCCTCGGCGGTCAGCCGCAGGTCCAGGTGCTGCCCGGGGTCGTTGCCCGGCCAGGTGGGGACGTCGAGGACGATCCGGCGCGCGTTCGTCGTCTCGCGGCGGACGGACGCGACGGTCGCGGCGTGCCAGGCCGGCCGCCTGCGCGTGGCGGGGCGAGCGACGGGGGTGATCCGTGCCTCCAGGCCGGTGTCGGGGACCGTCACCAGTACCGCTCTTCCTTCCACGGGTCGCCGTGCAGGTTGTAGCCCGCGTTCTCCCAGAAGCCGGGTTCGTCGTCGGCCTGCATGACGATGCCGCGCACCCACTTGGCGCTCTTCCAGAAGTACAGGTGGGGCACCAGCAGGCGGGCGGGCCCGCCGTGCTCGGGCGTCAGGGGCTCGCCGTCGGCCTCGAACGCGATCCAGGACTTGCCGTCGAGCAGCTCGTCGAGCGGGACGTTGGTCGTGTACCCGCCGTGGCTGTGCACCATGCAGTAGTCGAGTTCGGTCTCGACGTCCTCGAACAGGCGGTCGAGCGGGACACCCCGCCACGGCATGTCGAGCTTGGTCCAGTGCGTGACGCAGTGGATGTCGACGGTGACGTCCTCGACGCCGAGCGCGTGCACCTCGTCCCAGGTCCACTGGTGCAGGCCGGACTCGGTGCGGATCGAGAAGGCCCAGTCGGTCGGCTCGATGTCGGGCGTCGCTCCGGCGGACAGGACGGGCCAGTCGCGGACCAGGGTCTGACCGGGCGGGATGCGGGTGTCGTCGCGGTCGTCGCGTCGACCGCCGAACCCGCGGGTGAACGTGGCCATGGTCCTCCTCGTCGGACGTCGGTGCGTTCCCGATCATGCCGCGAACCGGGCGCGCCCGTGTAACGGGTTGGTAAACGTTCCACCCGTGGACGGAACGGTCGTGCGCGGCGGCAGATCCGCGCGGGCTCGCCGATCGGGTCGGACGCGGTGGCGACCCACGCGTCAGGAGCGGGCTTGGGGGATCGGCGCGGGACCTCTATCGTTCACCGGAACGATTACAGGAGGGGTCACCCCGAATGCAGCCCATCGTCCCCGAACCCCGAGACGCCCATGGTCCGAGCCGTCGAGCGCTCATCACCGGCGCCGCCGGTCTGGCCGGCCTCGGCCTGCTCACCCTCGCCGGGTGCAGCTCCGGCGCGTCCGCCGGCACGCCCACGATCCCCGAGGCCGCGGCCACCGGCGTCGCCCGTCGTGGCGGACGCCTGCGCATCGCACGGCCCGCCGCCTCGGCCGCCGAGACCCTCGACTCCGCGAGCTCGCTGTCGGCCTACGAGTACCTCGGCGCGCTGTACAACCGGCTCGTCAAGCTCGACCAGCAGGGCACCCCGGTGCCGGACCTGGCCGAGGAGTGGTCCGCGAACGCCGACGGCACCGAGTGGACCTTCGCGCTCCGCCGGGGCGTGGTCTTCCACGACGGGGCCCGGTTCACCGCCGACGACGCCATCGCGAGCATCCGGCACATCCTCGACGAGAAGACCGGCAGCCCGCAGGCCGGGGTGCTCGGCGAGGTCATGGACGCCGACTCGATGCGCGCCGTCGACCCGTACACGCTGCGTTTCTCGCTGACGAAGCCGAACGCCGAGTTCCCGTCGCTGCTCACCGCCTACCAGTGCTACATCGTGCCGGCCGACGCCATCGCCGACATCGGCCGCACCGGGATCGGGACGGGGCCGTTCCGGCTGTCGTCGTTCACCCCCGCCGGTGCCGGCAGCGTCGAGGCGTTCCCGGACCACTTCGCTGGCCGCCCGGCACTCGACGGCATCGACTTCTACTCGATCCAGGACACCACCGCGCGGGTGAACGCCCTGCTCGCCGGGCAGATCGACCTCATCTCGCAGACGAACCTGGACTTCGCGACCGCCCGGGTGGTGTCGGCGTCCGACCGCGCCACCGTCGCCCGGTCGAAGAACGCCCAGTGGTACACGATCCCGATGCTCGCCACGAGCGACGAGTTCAGCGACCCGCGGGTGCGCCAGGCGATGAAGCTCGCCTACGACCCCCGGAAGATCGTCGACACCGCCCTGCAGGGCACCGGTTCGGCAGGCTGGGACAACCCCGTGCCGCCGCAGCTCGCCGCGTTCGTCGACGACCACCGCGAGTACGACCCGGACAAGGCCCGGGCGCTGCTCAAGCAGGCCGGGCGTGCGGACTTCCGCGCCGCGATCTACACGTCGAGCTACGAGTCGGTGTTCACCCCGATGGCCGTCGCCTACCGCGACGCCGTCGCCGACGCGGGGATCCGTCTGACCGTCCGCAACGCCAGCTCGGACTCGTACTACACGCAGATCTGGATGCAGAAGCCGCTCATGGTGAGCTACTGGTTCACGGGGCGGCCGATCGACCAGCTGCTCAACCAGATCTTCCGCTCGGGGTCGTCGTACAACGAGAGCGCCTGGTCGAACGAGACCTTCGACGGGCTGCTCGACGACGCCCGCGCCGAGATGGACGACGCCAAGCGGCTCACCCTGTACCAGGACGCCCAGCGGCTCGTCGTCGAGGACGGTGCCGACATGACGCCGATGTTCGGCGACCGGCTCGTGGGGTTGTCCCGCGACGTCGTGAACTACTCGGAGTACGGCTTCGAGTTCGACTACCTGCGGATCGGACTGCGCCGATGACGACCACGAACACGCCGTCGGACGTCCTCGTCCCCGTCCTCCGCCGGGTCGGCATCGCCGTGCTGACCGTGGTGCTCGCCTCGCTGTTCGTGTTCCTCGCGGTGCAGGCGCTCCCCGGTGACGTCGCCCAGCAGCTGCTCGGGCAGAACGCCACCCCCGACGCCGTCAAGCAGCTGCGCGAGACCCTCGGCCTCGACCAGAACGTCTGGCTCCGCTACCTGCAGTGGCTCGGCGGCGCGGTGCACGGCGACTTCGGCACCTCGCTCGTCAGCGGCGAACCGGTCGCCCCGACGCTGTTCACGGCCTTCCGGAACAGCATGCTCATCGCCGTGCCCGCGATGCTCGTCGGCGTCACGGTGTCCCTGACGCTCGGTGTCGTCGCCGGTGTCCGCCGCGGCCGTCCGAGCGACAAGGTGATCTCGATCGTCAGCCTGGTCGTGATGAGCGTGCCGGAGTTCATGGTCGCCACCGTCCTGGTGCTGCTGTTCGCGATCGGCCTGCCGGTCTTCCCCGCCGTCGTGCTGCGGGGGAGCGACGCCACCGTCGCCGAGCTGCTGCCCACGATCTGGCTGCCGATCATCGTGCTGACCCTCGCGATGGCCGCCTACATCGTGCGGACGGCCCGCTCGTCGACCATCGACGTGATGGCGTCGGAGTTCGTCACGACGGCCGAGCTCAAGGGCCTGACGATGCGACGGGTGGTCTGGAAGCACGCGGTCCCGAGCGCCCTGCTCCCGACGCTGAACGTCGTCGCGCTCAACGTCGCGTGGCTGCTCGGCGGTGTCGTGGTGGTCGAGAACGTCTTCAACTACCCGGGGATGGGCAAGCTCATGCTCGAGTCGGTGTTCAACCGCGACCTGCCCACCATCGAGGCGATCGCCCTGCTGAGCGCCCTGATCTACGTCGTGTGCAACCTGGCCGCTGACCTCGTCGCGCTCGCACTCGACCCGAAGCTGCGGACCCGCCAGCGACGACCGCGCACGCGCACCCGCAGCGCCCGCAGCACCAGGAAGGCCGCCGCATGACCGCCACCGCACCCCGCCGCCGCGTCCGACGCGACGTGCTCGCCGGCGCGCTCGCACCCCTGCGCGGGTCGACGGCGCTGAGCATCGGCCTCGGCCTCATCGCCCTGCACGTCGTCCTCGCCCTGCTCGCGCCGGTCATCGCCGGGCACGACCCGGTCGCCACGAACGCCGGCGACGTGCTCGCCGGTCCGACGTGGACGCACTGGCTCGGCACCGACCAGTACGGCCGGGACGTGCTCTCCCGCACCCTGAACGGCGGCCGGTACGCGCTGTCCGTGACCTTCCTCGCCACGACGATCGCCGTCGCGGTCGGCACCGTGCTCGGCTGCGTCACGGCCTACGCCGACAACTGGTTCGACGAGGTCGTCATGCGCGTCGTCGACGCCCTGCTCAGCGTGCCGTCGATCCTCGCGCTCCTGGTCGTCGTGACGGTCTTCGACGCCGGCCTCTGGGTCATCGTCCTCGCCGTCACGGTCGTCTACGCCCCCGCGGTGACCCGTGTCGTCCGCGGCGCCGCCCGCACCGTGATCACCCAGGACTACGTCACCGCGGCCCGCGCCCGGGGCGAGCGGCCGCTGTCGATCGTGTTCCGCGAGATCCTGCCGAACGTGCTCGACGTCGTGCTCGTCGAGTACGCGATGCGGGCCTCGTGGATCGTGCTGCTCGTCGCGTCGCTGTCCTTCCTGGGCTTCGGCGCGAACCCACCGACCCCGGACTGGGGCCTGATGGTGCAGGAGAACCGCACCGCGCTCACCGTGGTGCCGCTCGGCACCCTCGCCCCGATCGTGGCACTCGCCACGCTGGTGATCGGACTGAACCTCGCGGCCGACGGCCTGAGCAAGTCGCTCGGCGTCGACCGTGCCAAGCAGGGAGTCAGCGCATGACCCGCACCGACACCGGCACGACGTCCGCCGCGACGACGACCGTGCCCGACGCGATCGTCCGCGTCGACGACCTGTCCATCTCGTACGCCGCCGGCAAGCGACGCGTGCCCGTCGTCCGGGGTGTCTCGTTCGCGATCGAGGCCGGTCGCACCCTCGGCCTGGTCGGCGAGTCCGGCAGCGGCAAGTCCACCGTCGCGCGGACGCTCCTGGCACACCTGCGCGCCGGGTCGGCGATCGACGGCGGGACGGTCCGCGTCGACGGCGCCGACGTCTTCGCCCTGTCGCCGGCCGGCCGCCGGGCGCTCCGCGGCGGCACCGCCTCGGTCGTCGCCCAGAACGCCGGACAGGCACTCACCCCGTCGATGCGCGTCGGCGAGCAGATCCGCGAGGCCCTCCGCGCCCACGGCGAGCCCGACGGCCCCGAACGCGTCGCCGAGCTGGTCCGGCTGGTCCGGCTGCCGGACCCCGACGCGATCGTCCGCCGCTACCCGCACCAGTTGTCCGGCGGACAGCAGCAGCGCATCGCGATCGCGATGGCCGTCGCCGCCCGGCCGCGCGTGCTCGTCCTCGACGAACCGACCACCGCCCTCGACGTCGTCACGCAGGCCGCGGTCCTCGACCTGGTCGCCGACCTCGGTCGGCAGCTCGGCGTGGCCGTCCTGCTCGTCAGCCACGACCTCGGGGTGGTGTCCGCCATGGCGGACGAGATCGCCGTGATGCGCGACGGCGAGGTCGTCGAGCACGCCGCCACGGCGGCGCTCTTCGCCGCTCCGCAGCACGAGTACACGCGCGCCCTGCTGGCCGCGGTGCCGGACGGGCGACGGCCTGGAGGCGTGGGGCACGAGCCCGACGACGCGACCGTCCCCGGGACGGTCGGCTCCACGGCCACCCGCACCGCGCCTCCCGAGCGCGCCGCCCGCCCCGTGGTGACCGCGGACGACCTGGTGATCCGCTACGGCCGCGGCCTGCCGGCCGCCGTCGACGGCGTCTCGTTCACGATCGCCGCGCACGAGACGCTCGCCGTCGTCGGCGAGTCCGGCAGCGGCAAGTCGACGCTCGCGACGGCGCTGGCCGGACTGGTGCCGGCCGAGTCGGGGACGTTCACGTACGACGACGGCACGACCCGCGGCGACCTGCGCGAGCCGATCGCCGGTCGCGCGCCCGACCTGCGGCGCGCCGTGCAGCTCGTGTTCCAGAACGCGGACACGTCGCTCAACCCGCGGCGCACCGTCGGCGCAGCCGTCGCGCGGCCGCTCCGGCTGTTCAGCGGCTCGTCCTCGCCTGAGCGCGTGGGCGCCCTGCTCAGCCAGGTCGGGCTCGGGCCGGAGTTCGCCGACCGCCTGCCCGCGCAGCTGTCCGGTGGGCAGCGCCAGCGCGTCGGGATCGCGCGCGCACTGGCGGCGGAGCCGTCGCTCGTGATCGCCGACGAGATCACCACAGCGCTCGACGTGCAGGTGCAGGCGGGGATCCTCGCGCTGCTGGCCGACCTGCAGCGCGAGCGCGGCCTCGCCTGCCTGTTCATCAGCCACGACCTCGCCGTGGTGCGGGGCGTGGCGGACCGGGTCGCCGTGATGACCGGTGGCCGGATCGTCGAGATCGGACCGACCGAGCGGGTGTTCACCGGCCCGAACCACCCGTACACGTCGACGCTGCTCGCGGCGACCCTCGAACCCGGCAGCACGACCCTGCCCGACGTCGGTGACGGGGTGCCGCGCTGGCGGCACGCCGACGGCTGGACCGACCACGGCGACGGACACCGCACCCGCAACTGGGAGGACGCATGACGACCGACGACGGCACCGACCACGGCACCGCCGCCGCCACGTTCACCGCCATCGGCGACCCCGGCTCGCTGCCCGCGGGCGTGACGGTCCGCGACGAGTGGATCCCGATGCCCGACGGTGTGCGGCTGCACGCCCGGATCTGGGCGCCGTCGCAGTCGCCGACGCAGCCGGGTGGCCCCGGCGGCCCGACGCCGGTACTGCTCGAGTACCTGCCGTACCGGCTCGACGACTGGACCGCACCACGCGACTCCGAGCGGCACCCCTGGTACGCCCAGCACGGGTACGCCTCGGTGCGGGTCGACATCCGCGGCACCGGTTCGTCCGACGGGTTCTTCGACGACGAGTACAGCGAGCAGGAGCTGCTCGACGGCGAGGCCGTGATCGCCTGGCTCGCCGAGCAGCCGTGGTCGACGGGTGCCGTCGGCATGTTCGGCATCTCGTGGGGCGGCTTCAACGCGCTGCAGCTCGCGGCCCGGGCACCCGCCGCACTCAAGGCCATCGTGACGGTCTGCTCGACGGACGACCGGTACGACAACGACGTGCACTACGTCGGCGGCGCCGTGCTCGGCATCGACATGGCGGCCTGGGGCGCGACCATGTTCGCCTTCAACTCCCGGCCGCCCCGGCCCGAGGTCGTCGGCGCCGGGTGGATCGACCGCTGGCGGGAACGCCTCGAGGCGAACCGCCCGATGACGCCCGTGTGGCTGGCGCACCAGGAGCGCGACGACTACTGGCGGCACGGCAGCGCGGCCGAGGACTACGACGGCATCCGCGCCGCGGTGCTCGCGGTCGGTGGCTGGGCGGACCCGTACCGGGACGCCGTGCTCCGGCTCGTCGACCACGTCAGCGCCCCCGTGAAGGGCATCGTCGGCCCGTGGTCGCACCAGTACCCGGACCGTGGGCTCGCACCGGGGCCGTCGATCGGGTTCCTGCAGGAGACCCTGCGGTGGTGGGACCGCTGGCTGCTCGGGGTCGACACCGGTGTCGAGGACGACCCCGCACTGCGGGCCTGGATCAACGAGGGCGAAGCCCCCGCGCCGTACTACGCCGATCGCCGCGGTCGCTGGATCGGCGCCGAGGCGTGGCCCTCCGCCGCGACCCACGAGCGCGTCCTGCCCCTCGCCGCCCTGCGGGGCGGCGACCTCGGACCGGTCGTCGTGCGGTCGCCGCAGCACACCGGAGTGGACGCCGGTCGGTTCTTCCCGTTCGGCAACGCCACCGACCTGCCGACGGACCAGCGCGCCGAGGACGGCCGGTCGGTGACCTTCGACCTGCCCGTCGGCAAGGCGTTCGACCTGCTCGGCAATGTGCTCGTGCGGTTGTCCGTCACGAGCGATGCGCCCCGGGCCACCCTGACCGTCCGGCTCTGCGACGTCGCACCGGACGGCTCGTCGACGCTCGTCACGCGCGGGGTGCTGAACGCCGCGAAGCGCGACGGCATGGACCGCGACGACGTGCTCGTGCCCGGGACGCCCGCCGAACTGCCCGTGCGCCTGGTGTCGACCGGACACCGGTTCGCCGCCGGACACCGGCTGCGCATCGCGGTCTCGTCGTCCTACTGGCCGTGGGTGTGGCCGCACGGCGTCGAGGCCACGGTGACGATCGACCCGACCGCCTCGAGCGTCACCCTGCCCACCTGGACCCGGTCGACCGACGACGGGGTGGTCTTCGCCGAGCCCGAACGGTCCGAGCCCCTCGTGATCGAGCGCGTCGCGCCGGCTGACCCGCTGCCGCAGCGCACGGTGACGCACGACGTCGAGACGGGGGAGTGGACGCTCGACGTCGACCCCGGGTACGGCGGCGGGCGCGTCTACCCGGACGGCCTCGTGTTCACCGAGGACGCCCGCGAGACGTACCGGATCCGCTCCGACGACCCGACCAGCGCACGGGCGAGTTCCCGTTGGGCCATCGGGCTGGCGAAGCCGGAGTGGGCCGCGCGCCTCGAGACGACCTCCGAGGTCACCGCCGACGCCGACACCTTCCACGTCGTCAACACCGTGCGCGCCTGGGCCCGCGACGGCGGACCCGAAGAACCCGAGGTGCTCGTCACCGAGCGGACCTTCGTCGACGACGTCCCACGGACGTCGGCGTGACCGCGGCGAGGGTCCGGCAGCGGCCGGAGGTCCGACGCGCGATGATCGTCGAGGCTGCCCGCGCGGTGATCGTGCGAAACGGCGTCGGCGCCACCGGGCTGCGCGACATCGCGGCCGAGGCCGGCGTCTCCGTCGGCACCGTGACGTACCACTTCGGCAGCGTCGCGGAGATCCTCAACGAGGTCGTGGTGCTCGAGACGGAGCGCTTCTACGGCGCCATCGTCGCGGCCGTCGACGCCGAACCCGACGTGCTGGTGGGGCTGCGGATGCTCGTCGCACCGCTGTTCGGCGACACCGAGCAGGTCCGGCAGCACTGGCGGATCTGGTCCGACTACTGGACCGCGGTGGTCCGGCGGCCCGAGGTCGCCGCCGAGTACGCCGAACGCATCCGCGTCTGGGAGGCGTGCCTGGTGCGGGTCATCCGGCGCGGGGTGGACAGCGGGGTGTTCCGCCACGCGGCCGACGCCGACACCGTCGCGCTGCAGCTCGCCGCGTACAGCGACGGCGTCGCGACCCAGATCGCCCAGGGCGTCCCGGGGCTGACGAACACGGTCGCCCTGTCGTGGATGTGGCGGTTCCTGTCGCACGAACTCGGTGTGCCCGCTGTGGACATCGCCGGAACCGGTCGTTCCCCCTTGTGATGAGGTAAGGCTTCCCTTACCGTTGCCACATGGCACGGACCCGGCGACAGCCCAGCGAACGCATCCTCATCGCGGGCGGTGCCGAGGACCTCGTCGAGATCCACCGCCAGCTCGAGGAACTCCCCGAGAACGCGTACGGGCAGGTCTTCGTCGAGGTCGCCCTCGACGAGCAGATCCGCATCCTGCCGGCTCCGCCGCGCGTCACCGTGACCTGGCTGGTCCGGAGCGCCCGCAGCTCGGCCGTCGCCCCGCTGGTCTTCGCGGACCACGGCGAAGCCCTCGCACACGCCCTGACCGGCTGGGCCGCCGAGTGGTGCGTGACCGGCTGCGAGCCCCGCACCTCGGTCTGGATCGGGTGCGCGGACAGCCCGTGGATCGAGCGCGCACGGTCGATGGTGCAGCTCGAACTCACCGACGCCGGCCAGCAGGTCCAGGTCGAGTACGGCGGGTAAGGGCAGCCTGCTCTTCCTTGCGGCATGCAAGAGAGGCGGGCATGGTTGTGACCATCGGCAGCACCGCGCCGGTCCGGACAGGGCCAGGCACGCGGGTGCAGCCACGACGGAGGAGGAAACGACATGACCACGCAGAGCAGCACCACCACCACCAGCACCACGTCCCCGTTCTCGACCACGCCGGAGCTCGCAGCCGGGGTCGCGCAGTTCCTCGCCCCCGTCGTCATCGACCTCGAGGCGCTCGTCGTCAACGGCAAGCAGGCCCACTGGCACGTCCGTGGCCGCAACTTCGTCGGCGTGCACGAGCTCCTCGACGAGATCGTCGAGCACGCGCAGGACTACGCGGACAAGGCTGCGGAGCGCATCGTCGCCCTCGGCCTGCCGGTCGACTCGCGCATCGCGACCGTCGCCGCGAACACCACCCTGCCGCCGCTGTCGCAGGGCTTCCAGAACTCGGACGTCACCATCACCGAGGTGATCGCCCAGATCGACGCCGCGCTGCTGCAGGTCCGCCGTGCGGTCGACGGCCTCGACGAGGTCGACCTCAACAGCCAGGACGTCGCGATCGAGATCGAGCGCGCGCTGACCAAGGACCGCTGGTTCCTGCAGGCGCACCTCGCCGCCTGAGTCGCGACCACACCTCGGACAGGAGGCCCGGTGCCAGCTGGCACCGGGCCTCCTGTCCGTCTGCGGTCACGTCTCGGGCCCGCACCTCACGCGGACGGCGTGACCAGACCGCTCTCGTACGCCAGCACGACGGCGTGCACCCGGTCCCGCAGCTGCAACTTCGCCAGGACCCGGCCGACGTGGGTCTTCACGGTCTGTTCGGCGATGAACAGCTCCGCCGCGATCTCGCCGTTCGACCGCCCCCGCGCCATCAGCAGGAACACGTCACGCTCCCGGTCGGTCAGCACGTCGAGCACCTCGGTCCGCGGGGCCGTCGGCTGCGGACCGGCGACGAAGGCCTCGACGAGGTGCCGGGTCACCCTCGGTGCGAGCAGGGAGTCGCCGGCTGCGATGGTCCGCACGGCCTGCACGAGCTCCTCGGCGCTCGCGTCCTTGAGCAGGAACCCGCTCGCCCCGGCACGGAGCGCGTCGAACACGTAGTCGTCGATGTCGAACGTCGTGAGCATCACCACGCGGACGGGCGACTCCGCGGGCGCCGCGGTGATCCGCCGGGTCGCCTCGATCCCGTCGAGCTCCGGCATCCGGACGTCCATCAGGATCACCTCCGGCCGGAGCCGGATCGCCATCACGACCGCCTCGGCCCCGTTCGCGGCCTCGCCGACGACCTCGACGTCGTCCTGGGCCTGGAGGATCGCTCGCAGTCCGACACGGAACATCTGCTGGTCGTCGACCACCATCACCCGCGTCATCGGCTCGCCCCGTCAGGCCTCGGCTGCGACGTGGTCGTGGCGGGCCGGGTGGGCAGGCGCACGGCAACCCGGAAGCCACCGTCCGGGTCCGGCCCGTGGTCGATCGTGCCGCGGAGCGCGGCGACGCGCTCGCGCATCCCCGCCAGGCCGAAGCCACCGTCGTCCGGCGGCGCACCGGGCACGCTGCCGACCGGTGGCGCGGTGTTGGCGACCTCGACCGTGAGGGCCGGCCCGTGCCTCCCGACCGTCACGACGGTGGTCGCACCGGGCGCGTGCCGGGCCACGTTGCCGAGCGCCTCCTGCACGACCCGGTACACGGTGAGCTGCGCGAGCCGGTCGACGTCGTCGAGGTCTGGGTGGAGCCCCTCGTCGAGTCGGAGCTCGACGGGGATGCCGGCCGCGCAGGTGGCCTGCACGAGCGCGTGCAGGTCGGCGAGCCGCGGCTGCGGTGCGCGCTCGGCGTCGGCGTCGCCACGCAGGGTGCCGAGCAGCTGCCGCATCTCCCGCAGGGCCGTGCGCGAGGTCTCGGCGATCGCGGCGAACTCGGTGCGGGCCTCCGGCGGCAGGTCCGCGACGCGGTACGGGGCGGACTCGGCCTGCATGTGCACGACGGACATGCTGTGGGCGACGACGTCGTGGAGCTCACGGGCGATCCGGGAGCGCTCCTCGACCGCCCGGCGTCGGGCCTGCTCGAGCTCGGTGTCGCGGCGGGCGGCGGCGAGCTCCTCGCGCACGGTCCGTCGCTGCCCGATGACCACCGCAGCCGCCGCCACGACGAGGGTGTCACCGGCGCTCACCACGAAGCTCGTCGCCCAGACGTCGACCTGCCCCCACCGGTCGGGCGTCACGCCGACGAGCAGCAGGGTCAGCAGCGTCGCCGCGACCCAGACCACCGCGGTGAGCCGCCAGGTGGTGCGGACGCCCAGCACGACGAGCAGCACGCTCAGGCCGATGATGCTCGTGACCGAGACCGGCCAGGGCCCGACGGTGCCGGGTGCCGTCAGGATGCCGAGGCCGGCGAGGGCGACGAGGTGCGCGACCGACGCCGTGCGGGGGACGAGCGGTGCGAGCCCGATGCTCGCCGACAGCACGGCGGTCGCGAGCATCGCGAGCGGCACGGGGACGCCGTAGAACACGGCGGTCACGGGTGCGGCGACGGCGAACAGGGACACCACGACGACGACGAAGCCGATCTGCACGGCAGGCCGGACCCAGGTTGGTCGGGGCTTCGGGACGACGGTCACGGGCGGGCGGTCTCTCCGGTTCGGACGAGGCAGGGCTCGGGGGCGGGGGCGGGTGTGGCAGCGGCAGCAGCAGCAGCGCGAGCCGCGCGGGCTTCGCGCCTGCGGCTGATGGTACCGAGCACCCGGTCGACCGCGATCCCGAGCCCGGCGGCGACCACCATCGACACCAGGGCCGCGACGATCGGTTCGTGCAGCACGCTCGACGCGGCGAGGGCGATCCCGATCGACACCGCCGACCAGGCCAGCCCCGCGATCGCGCTGATCGCGAGGAAGCGGCGGTACGACAGCCGGGTCGCGCCGGCGGTCATGTTGACCGCGACCCGGCCGACCGGGATGAAGCGCCCGGTCAGGATCAGGCTGGCGGAGCGGCGCTGCATCTGCCGCTCGGCGAACGCGAAGGCCGCTGCGATCCGTGGTCGCTTCGACCGGGCCAGCCGGGCGAACCCGATCCGGCGGCCGATCCAGTACGCGATCGAGTCGCCGGCGATCGCTCCGAGGGCGGCGGCGACGAGCACCACGGCGAGGACGGGCTGCCCGGACGTCGCGGCGATGGCGGCGATCGCGACCAGGGCGGACTCGCTCGGCACCGGCGGGAAGAAGCCGTCCACCAGGCACAGGGCGAAGAGGACGACGTAGACGAGCGGACTCGCGGCAAGCTCGACGACGAGCGGGGTGATCTGGTCGAACACGGGGTGCTCCCTCCAGCCGACGGAACTCGTCGACGAGGACGACGCTACGGAGCCGGAGCGCGCTGGCCATCCCGCGGTGGTCTCGACCACCCCCTACCGCGGTATGACGTTCCCGTCCGCGAAGACCACGTCGGGCGCGTCCACCCGACGGTCGACGACGGTGGTCGGGGCCTCCAGGTGCACGGCACCCGAGGGCATGATGCCCGCACCGCCGAACCGTTCCATCACCCGCCGCTGCGCGACGACGTCCTCGCCGGCGTGCTCGGGCGGCAGGGTGTCCCAGAACCGGAAGCCCCCGACCTCCTCGAGCGCACGACGGTCGTACAGCGCGCAGGCGCCGACCCACGCGACGCGGTAGGGCACCCACTCGCCGGGGTGCAGGTCGAGGTCGGCGGCGACGTGCGTCGGGTTCGCGGCGTTGTGCAGCGACCAGCGGTCGAAGCCGGGGGTCCCGCGGCGCACCACCTCGGGCACGACCGGGCCGTCCCACCGCTCGAACACCGAGGTCTCGTGGGGGCGTCGGTCCTGCAGGTACGACAGGCCCTGCACGGCGCTGCCGACGAACCCGCAGCCCAGGCTACGGAGCGCCTCGAGCATCCGCGCGATCGACCCCGGCTCGAGCCAGACGTCGTCGTCGAGGAACAGCACCGCGGCGGCCTCGGCGTGGTCGAGCAGGAACTGCCGGTGCTCTGCCAGGCCACGCCGTTCCGGGTGGGTGAGGAGCGTGACGGGCCGGCCCTGCGCCTCCAGGACGCGGAGCATCGCGGCGACCGCCGGCGCGCTGGCGGCGTCTCCGTCCGCGGACTGGTCGCTCAGCACGACGCGCAGGTCGACGTCGGTCTGGGCGGCGAGGCCGGCGAGCGTCGTGGCGAGCTCGGCCGGCCTGCCGACGGTCGGGATGAGCACGTCGACGTCGACCGTGCTCGTGTCCGCTGGATCGGGGGCCTTCGCCCAGGACCCGGACCAGCGGGCGGTCACGGTGCCGGGTCCGGTTCGGGCCGCGCAGCGGCTTCGCGGATCCGGCGCACGACGGCGCTGGTGGAGTGCTCGGGCACGTAGTCGACCATGACGACCTCACCGCCGTAGCCGCGCACGACCTCGGTCTCGGTCAGCATCTCGGGGGAGTAGTCCCCACCCTTGACGTAGACCTCGGGGCGCAGCCGTTCGATGAGCGGGATGGGGGTGTCCGTCGCGAACACCGTGACCAGGTCGACGCAGGCCAGCGCGGCGAGGACTCCGGCGCGGTCCTCGGCCGGGTTGATCGGCCGCTCCGGGCCCTTCAGCCGGCGCACCGAGTCGTCGTCGTTCAGGGCGACGACGAGCAGGTCGCCCAGGTCACGGGCCTGGCGCAGGTACGTGGTGTGTCCGCGGTGCACGACGTCGAAGCAGCCGTTCGTGAAGACCACGCGTCGGCCGGCCTGCCGTGCGGCCTCGACCGCGGTGGCGAGCTCGTCGTGGTCGACGACCGTCGCCGCCGGCGCGGTCACCGAGTCGAGCAGGGCGGCGGCGGTGCAGACGGACGTGCCGGCCTCGCGGACGACGACGTCGGCAGCGGCCTGGGCGACCGCGACGGCATCGCGCAGGGGTGCCTGCACGGCGAGGGCGACGGTCGCGGCGGCGCAGAAGGTGTCACCGGCGCCGGAGGCCTGCTGCTCCGAGGCGGGCGTCGCTCGCGTGCGGAACCCCTGGTCGGAGCCGGGCTCGAGCAGCACGGTGCCGTCGCGGTCGAGCGTGACCACCGCGGCACGGGCGCCGCTGCGGGCGAGCACGTCGGCCCGGGCTGCGACGACGGTGCCGACGCGGTCGGCACCGGTGCCGAGCTCCGTGCCGAGCAGTGCGGCGGTCTCACCGGCGTTCGGCGTGACGAGGTCGGGCTGCAGCGCGGCCCAGTGGGTCAGGTCGTGCGCGTCGACGACGACGGCGCCGGGGCGGTCACGGTCGAGCATGGGCACGACGTCCTCGGGGCGGACGCCCAGGCCGTAGTCGCACACGACGGCGGCGTCGGCGCACCGGATGGCACGGGCCACCGAGCGGGCGAGGCGTTCGCCGTGCTCGGCGGTCGGGGTCGCGGCCAGCTCGTCGACCCGGACCACGACGCGGTCCCCGCCGACCACACGCGACTTCGTCGTGGTGCGGGCGCCGGGGATCTCGACCAGGAACGACGTGTCGACGCCGGCTGCCTCGAGCCGCTGGCGCAGGACGTCACCGGCCTCGTCGTCACCGATGAGCCCCACCATGCGGACGCGGGCGCCGAGGGCGCGGGCGTTCACGGCCGTGTTCGCCGCGCCGCCCGGCACCGCGATGGTCTCGGTGACGCGGACGACGGGGGCCGGGGCCTCGCGGGAGACCCGCTCGGCCTCGCCGACGGTCCAGCGGTCGAGGATGCAGTCGCCGATGACGACGACGAGGGGCTCGCGGTCGTCGATCGTGGCGACGAGGTCACGGACCAGACGGACGTCGGCGGTCATCGGGTGCCTCCCACGGTGTCGGCGCTGCCGGCGGTGGCGCCGGCAGCGGCTGCGGGGCCGGTGGCGCCTGCTGCGGCGCCGGTGTTGCTGGTGGCTGCGGTGCTGCCGGCGGCTGCGGTCGACGGCTCGACGGTACGGCGCGGCGGCGCGGCCTCGAGGTGCACCACCGTCGTGGTCGTCATCTCGTCGAGCAGGTGCGGGCCGTACCCGAACCCGGCGCCCGAGGCACCGCGGGGCTGGGCGCTGCCGCCCGGAGCGCCACCGAACACGGCGTTCACCTTGACGGTGCCGACGGGCAGCTCGGAGGCGGCACGGAGCGCGTGTGCGGTGTCGTTCGTCAGCACGGTGGCTGCGAGGCCGTAGCGGTCGGCCGCGGCGAGCCGGAGGCCCTCCGCGAAGTCCGACACGACGCGCACCGGGGCGATCGGGCCGAAGGTCTCCTCGGTCAGCACGAGCATGTCGTCCGTGCAGTCGGTCAGGACGGTCGCCGGGTAGAACGATCCGAGCCCGCCGGGCGTGACGCCGCCGGTCCGGGCGACGGCACCGCCGGCGATCGCGTCGTCGACGTGGCGCTGCAAGAGATCGCGCAGCCGGTCGTCCACGAGCGGCCCGAACTCGGCGGCGGGTGCGGCCGTGCGGCGCTCCGCCTCGGCGACCAGCGCGGCGACGAAGGGCTCGGCGACGTCCTGGTGCACGTACACCCGCTCGACGCTGGTGCAGATCTGGCCGGTGTTCGCGAAGGCGCCGAGGGCGACCTGTGCGGCGGCCCACTCCGGGTCGACGTCGGCGTCGACGACGACGGGGTCGTTGCCGCCGTTCTCGCGGATGACGTGGGCGCGGGTGGTCGCGGCCACCTCGCTCAGACGGTCACCGGTCGCGGTCGACCCGACGTGCGCGTAGACGTCGATGCCCTCCTGCGCCAGGAGCTGCTCGCCGGTGGTCGCGTCGCCGTCGACGCCGATGAGCACGCCGTCCGGCAGGACCTCGGCGAGGAGCGCGTTGAGCCGGGCGAAGGTCGCGGGGCACCGTTCGCTGCCCTTGTGCACGACGGTGTTGCCCGTGACGATCGCTGCTCCGAGGATCCCGCAGGCCACGGCGACCGGGTCGTTCCACGGCGTCAGGGCGAGCACCACGCCGCGCGGGTGCGGCACCGACCAGTCGGCGGCACCGAACTGCCCGCGCAGGGCCTCACCGCGGTGCACCGGCCCGAGCTCGGCGTACTGCACGAGCGTGCCGATGCCGGCCTCGACCCCACCGAGGGCGTCGCGGGGCACCTTGCCGGTCTCGCGGGTGTTGAGGTCCGCCAGCTCCTGCGCGTGCGCACGGAGGTGCTCGGCCGCGGCGTGCAGCAGTGCACCGCGCTCGGCCGGCGCGGTCCGGGCCCAGGCACCGGCAGCGGCACGGGCACGGGCGACGGCGTTGCGGACGTCGTCCTCGGTCGAGCGGCGCACGGTGGACGCGATCGATCCGTTCACGGGGTCGGTCACCACGAGGTCGTCGGCGGCGGGGGGTGCGATCGTCATGGGGTCCTTCCGGAGGCGGGCGGGGCCTCACACGGTGCTCGTGCTCCGCTGTGTGCGGTCACGGCATCGCGCTTCTCGTCCATCCGGGGGCGCTGCTGGGCGTCCGGACGGGTCCGACCGGTAGACGTGGAGCTGTGCAACAGATCGGTGTGGGCGGAGAACGGTTCGACGGGGTCAGCGAGATCGCGGTGCTCCGCGGTGGGGGACTGGGCGACCTGATGTTCGCCCTCCCGGCGGTCGAGTCCCTGGCCGCCGCGTACCCGGGAGCCCGGATCACGCTGCTCGGAGCACCGTCGGCGCGGCCGGTGCTCGAGGGTCGCACCGACGCCGTCCACGCCTACGAGGAGCTCCCCGTCGTCCCCGGCGTGCGGGACTCCGGCGGGGGCGCACCGACCGAGCAGGACTTCTTCGACCGGCTGCACGGGCGCTTCGACCTCGCGGTGCAGGTGCACGGCGGTGGCCGGAACTCGAACCCGTTCCTGCTCCGGCTCGGCGCCCCTCACACCGTGGGCACCGCCACCGAGGACGCCGAGGTCCTGGAACGCTGGGTCCGCTACGTCTACTACCAGCACGAGGTCCTCCGGGCGCTCGAGGTGGCCTCGCTCGCCGGCGCCGAACCGGTCACCCTCGATCCCAGACTGCACGTCCCCGAGGCCGCGCGGGCCGGGGTCCGGCAGCGCCTCGGCGCCCGGGGACGACTCGTCGCGATCCACCCCGGCGCCACCGACCCGCGTCGCCGCTGGAGCCCCTCGCGCTTCGCCGAGGTCGCCCGTGCCCGGCTCGCCGCCGGTGACGACGTGGTGCTCGTGGGTGACGACTCGGACGTGCCGGCATCGTCCGCCATCGTCGCGTCACTGCCGCCCGAGCTGCGGGGACGCGTGCACGACCTCACCGGCTCACTGCCCCTGCGTGAACTGCCCGACGTCCTCGCCGCCGCCGACGTCATGGTCGGCGACGACTCCGGCCCACGGCACCTCGCCGTCGCCGTCGGCACCCCGACCGTCGGGGTGTTCTGGTTCGGCAACGTGATCAACGCCGGGCCGTTCGACCGCAGTCGGCACCGGGTGCGCCTGTCCTTCGTGACGCAGTGCCCGGTCTGCGGCGTCGACGTGACACAGGTCGGCTGGACCGCCGAGCGGTGCGAGCACGACCCGTCCTACGTGGACCAGGTCGAGCCGGAGGCCGTCCTCGCCGACGTCGAGGACCTGCTCCGCACGCTCTGACGAGCCCCGCACCGTGCGCGCTTCGGTCTCGTGCGCGCGCCGTCGCCCCGTGCGCGGTTGCCCGCTGCGTGCGGCGCTGGAAGCGCGCACCCAGCCGTCAACGCTGCACCAGGCGACGCACCGCGCACCGTGCACGGAACGCGACCGGACGCCGGACGGGAGGCGCGGTGCCAGCCGGCAGCGCGCCTCCCGGCCGCACCGTGCGCGCGCCGTCGCCCCGTGCGCGGTTGCCCGCTGCGTGCGGCGCTGCAAGCGCGCACCCAACCGTCAACGCTGCACCAGGCGACGCACCGCGCACCGTGCACGAACGGACACACGGGAGGCGCGGTGCCAGCCGGCAACGCGCCTCCCGTCCGTCAGTGGCGAGCGGCTACGGCCAGCTCGGCTCCGTCGCGGGCATGATCGACAGCTCGCGGATCTCGCAGCCGGCCGGCTGCGACAGCGCGAAGATGATCGAGTTCGCGACGTACTCCGGCTCGATGAGCTGCGCGTCCGGTCCCGGCTTGTACTGCTCGGTCCGGTCGGCGAAGAAGTTCGTGCGCATCCCGGCGGGGATGATGTTGGTCACGCCGATGCGACCGGCGGTCTCGGCGGCCAGCGCCTGCGAGAACCCGCGGACGCCGAACTTCGACGCCGAGTACGCGGTCCCGTCGCCGACGCCGCGCAGGGCGAGCGACGAGGAGATGGTGACGACGCGGCCGTGCGTGGCCTCGAGGGCGGGCAGGGCGGCGCGCACGGTCGACGCGGTGCCGATCAGGTTGACGCCGACGATCTGCTCCCACTTGCCGGACGAGATCGCGTCGATCGGGGCGGGGGTGTCGATGCCCGCGGCGGTGACGACGGCGTCCAGGCCACCGTGCCGCTCGGCGGCGTCACGGACCGCCTGCTCGACGGCGTCGGTGTCCGAGACGTCCACGGCGACGGCGTCGACGCCCTCGGGGACGGCGTCGATCCGCAGGTCGAGGACGATCGGAGTGCCGCCGGCCTCGGTGACGGCGGCCACGACGGCGGCTCCGAGTCCGGAGGCGCCGCCGGTGACGAGGACGCGGCCGATGGGGGTGGTGGGGACGGGCATGGATGTCCTTTGCGTAGTGGTGCGGGAAGTGGTCGAGCGGGTGTGGAACGGCGAGCGGACGCTCAGCCGACGCGTTCGATCGCGGCGGCGAGCCGCGTGGTCGAGCGGCCCGGGTGGAACGGCACGGTGACGACGCGGCCACCCCACTCGGCGAGGGTCGCCGTCTCGGGCAGTTCGCTCGCGGTGTAGTCGCCGCCCTTCGCCCAGACGTCCGGGCGGAAGCGGCGCAGCGCCTCGTCGGGGGTGGACTCGTCGAACACCACGACGGCGTCGACGCAGTCGAGTGCCAGGAGCAGCTCGACCCGGTCGTCCTGGGTCATGATCGGACGGTCCGGGCCCTTCAGGGCGCGGACCGACGAGTCCGAGTTGAGGCACACGACCAGGCAGTCGCCGAGTGCACGTGCGGCCGACAGGGTGCGGGCGTGCCCGGCGTGCAGCAGGTCGAAGCAGCCTCCGGTGGCGACGACGGTGCCGCCGGCGCTCCGGACGTCGTGCACCAGGCGCATGGCGTCCCGGTCGGCCCCGGGCACGGCGAGCGGTGCGGGGCCGTCGTCGGCGAAGAGCGCGGTGACGCCACCGGCGGCCAGGTACTCGGACGCGGCGACCACACCGGCGGAGACGGCCTCGGGGACGTCCGCGCCGGACGCCAGTGCGACAGCGACGCCCGCGGCGAGCCGGTCGCCGGCACCGCAGGGGTCCCCGGCGCTGACCGACGGAGCGGGCACGAAGCGGCTGTCGCCCTGGGCGTCGGCGAGCAGCGCACCGCGGTCACCCATCGTGACCGCGACGGCGCCGGCCTGCCACTGCTCGACGAGCCGGGCGGCGGCGACGGTCGCGAAGGGCACACCGCGTCCCTCGACGTCGGTGAAACGTCGCGCCTCGGCAGCGTTCGGGGTGGCGACTGTGGTGCCGGGGACGGGGGCGGCGCCCTTGGGGTGCGGGTCCCAGACCACCGGCAGGCGCTCGGCCGCACGGGTGAGGGCGTCACGGACTGCCGGGGCAGCGGCGACCCCGCGGCCGTAGTCGGCGACGACGATCGCGTCGACGCCGTCGAGGGCAGCGGTCATCGCGTCGGTGGCCTCGGGCACGGGCGGGGTCGCGCAGCCCTCGTCGATCCGGACGAGGGCGTGGTCGACGACGCGCACGCGGGTCTTCACGGGGGTGGGGACCCCGGACGGCCCGGCGACGATCGTGACGTCGGGCAGCAGGTCACGGATCTCCTGGGCACGGCCGTCGTCGCTCAGGACGGTGACCAGGGTGACGTCGTGGCCGTCGCGGGCGAGCATCGTCGCGACGAGTCCGGCGCCACCGGCACGGCGGTCGTCGGTGGCGACGTCCACCACGGGGACGGGGGCGTCGGGGCTCAGGCGCTCGCTCGTGCCGGACACGTCGACGTCGAGCAGGGTGTCCCCGACGACGGCGATGCGGAAGCGCGGTCCGGCGGCACGGCCACCGGCAGCACCGGGACGCGGTGCGACGGCAGCGGGCCCGCTCATCGACGGCCCCCGCGACGCAGCGTCGGCTCCATCGCCTTGCAGAGCGCGTGCACCAGGACGAGCTGCGCCTCCTGCACGTTGGCGGACGGCCCCTCGATGCAGATCGCGTCGTCGACCAGGTCGGCGAGCGGGTTCGGTCCGGGGCCGGTCAGCGCGAGGGAGCGGGCACCCACGGCACGTGCGGCCTCGGCGGCCCGCAGCAGGTTCGGGCTCTTGCCGCTCGTCGACAGCAGCACGAGGACGTCACCGGCACGGGCGTGCGCGGACACCTGCCGCGCGAACACCTGGTCGTAGCCGTAGTCGTTCCCGATGGCGGTCACGGCGGAGGTCTCGGCGTGCAGCGAGATGGCCGAGTACGCCGGTCGGTCGCCCTCGAAGCGGCCGGTGAGCTCGGACGTCAGGTGCTGCGCCTCGGCAGCCGAGCCGCCGTTGCCCGCGGCGAGCAGCCGACGTCCGGCGACGAGCCGCCCGGCGATGTCGTCCGCCCACTCGGCGATGTGGTCCCGGTGGTCGACGAGGGAGGCGATCACGGGGACCGACGCCGCGACGTGGTCGACGACGACGCGGGCGCTGTCGGTGACGGCGCGGTCCTCGAGCCCGGTCTGCTGGTCGATGGTCATCGTGCGGTCCTCTCCGTCGGCTGCGCGGCGCGGGTGACCCGGCCGGCGTGGGTGGTGCGCGAGCGGCCGGCGGCGGGCCCGGTGGTGCTGGCGGACGAGGTCGCGCCGGCGAGCAGGCGCTCGTAGACGCGTTCGCTGTCGGCCGCGACCTTCTGCCAGGTGTAGCGGGACTCGGCGCGCTGTCGACCGGCACGGCCGTACGCCTCGCGGCGCTCCGGGTCGTCGAGCAGTGCGCCGACGGCCTCGGCGACCGCGGTCTCGTCGCGCGGCGGCACGTGCAGGCCGGTGGCGTCCTCGACGACGGTGTCGATGAGCCCGCCGACGCTCGACGCGACCACCGGGCGGCCGCAGGCCATCGCCTCGAGTGGCACGATGCCGAACGGCTCGTACCAGGGGGCGCAGACGACGACGTCGGCGCTGCGGTAGACGGCGGGCATGTCGTGCTGCCCGAGCTGCCCGCGGAAGGTCACGTGGTCGCGCACGCCGAGCGACCGGGCGAGGGTGTCGAGGCGCTGGTACTCGGGGTCGTCCACCAGGTCGGCACCGGCGACACCGGCACCGCCCACGACGACGAGCTCGACGTCACGGCCCTGTTCGACCAGCGCGGCGAGAGCGGCGATCGTCGTCCCGACGCCCTTCCGCTGCACGAGCCGTGAGGCGGTGAGCACCCGGAGCGGACGGTCGCGCTCTTCGACGGAGCCGTCCGGACGGAAGAGCGAGACGTCGACGCCGCACGGCACGACGGAGATGCGGTGCAGCGGGACGCCGAGGGCCTTGAGCTCGAACGCCTCGTCCGAGCACGTCGCGACGACCTGGTCGACGCTCCGGCCGACGGCGGGTTCGACCCACTCGCGCTCGGCCGGGCTGGTGTCCGCGGCTCCCTGGTGCCGACGCTTCACGACCCCCAGGGCGTGGAAGGTCTGCACCACCGGGATCCGCACCCCACCGGTCCGGGCCTGCACCTGCGTCACCGCGTCGAGCGCGGCGTGGCCCGACATCCAGAAGTGCGCGTGCACCACGTCGGGACGGTCGAGGAACCACTCGGCGGCGAGCACCGACGCGAACGTCCCCATGAACGGGAACAGCTCGTCCTTCGGCACGGCACGCGCGGGACCGGCGTCGACGTGCACGACGTCCACACCGGGGCGCAGGGGCACACGGACGGGTTGCGCCGCGTCGTCGCGCCGCGTGTAGACGGTCACGTGGTGGCCGCGGTCGGCCAGCGCACCGGACAGTTCGGCGACGTGGACGTTCTGCCCACCGGCGTCGACCCCGCCGAGCACGGCGAGCGGACTCGCGTGCTCGGACACCATGGCGATCTTCATCCGAGGCTCCCTTCGAGCGCGGCTCCCGCCGCACGGTTCCGTCGCACACCGCGCGCGACGGCGTCGTCGAGCAGGTCGTCCCAGTCGGCCAGGAACCGACCGAGCGCGTGCCGTGCGAGCACGGCCTCCCGCGCCACGAGTCCCCGTCGACGCGCCTCGTCCGGGTCCTCCAGCAGCAGCCTGGAGGCCCGCACCAGCTCCTCGACGTCGGTCGCGATCGCCCCGGCCTCACCCGGAACCGTGCGGGCCGCGTCCGTCGTCGCGAGCACCAGGACCGGCATGGCCATGTGCATCGACTCGATGAGGGACAGGCCGAGCGAGGTCCAGCGGTTCGGGTGCACGTAGGCCCGCCGTTCGGCCAGGGCCGCGTGCATGGGGTCGGCCTGCACGTCGCCCTGCGCGACCACGCGGTCGCCGAAGCCGAGCTCCGGCAGCCGCTCGGTGCCGATGCCCCAGACGTCGACCGGGGCGACCTCGGCGAAGCGGGGGAGCAGGTCGGTGCCGACGACACGGTTGCGCCGGACGGGTTCGTTGATGACGACGCCGAGGCGTTCGAGCGCACCGCTGTACAGCGGGCCGGGGTCGACGACGCCGTGCTCGACGACGGTGGTCCGGGTGGTGCCGCAGTCCCACATCAGGGCGTTCCAGTGCGTCACGTGCGCGATCGTCAGGTCGTCGCGGTCGCGCATCGGGTGCAGGCTGTTCGGCACGTCGACCCGGGGCGCGTTGTGCTCCACGAAGACGATCGGTACGTCGCGGCCACCGAGCAGACGACGGGCTTCCTCGAGCTCCTCGGTGCGTTGCAGCACGACCACGTCGACCTCGGCCTCGGCGACGTCGGCCGGGTCGATCTCGATCGCGGAGTCCGGCCAGTCGCGCCCACCGCGGCCGAGTCCCCAGGCGTCGCGCGCCGGGGTGGTCGGGATGAGGTACTCGTGGGGGCCGCGGACGAAGGCGTCCATCCAGCCGCCGTGCACGTGCCACACGAGGATCCGCATGCAGGGCCTTCCGGTCGGTGTCGATGGGCTCGCTCCCCGACGCTGCCGGAGCAGCAGGAGTAAGGAGCAGGAGAAGCAGTGGCGCACGCTACGCAGCGCCTTCTGGGCCGCCCCGCAGACTTCTCCGATCAGTCCGCGAAACGCGGTCGAGGAGCCGTTCGTGGGCCTCCAGGACGTCCGCGATGCGCACTCCGGACAGGCACGGGTGGCCGGGGACCGGGCACTCGCGAGCGCGGCTGAGACGGCACGGTGCGGCCTGGTCGCCGAGCAGCTCGACGAGCGGGGCGTACGGTGCCCACTTCACGGCGGGGACGACGGGCGAGAACAGGCTCACGATGGGCGCTCCGACGGCCGCGGCGAGGTGGGCCGGACCGGTGTTCCCGACGACGACGACCTCGGCTCCGGCGAGGACGGCCGCGAGTTCGGCGGGGCTGGTGCGGCCGCCGAGGTCGATGCCGGTGTCGCCGGCCACGGCGGCGGTCAGTGCGCGTTCGCCGGGGGAGCCGGTGACGACGACGGGGACGCCACGCTCGGCGTAGGCGGCGACGAGCGCACGGTGGTGGGACTCCGGCCACGACCGTGCCGGGACGCTGGCTCCGGGGTGGACGACCACGTAGCGGTCGAGGCCGGCCACGGGCGGGGGCAGGACGGCGTCGTGGCGCACCGCGAGCCTCCCGTCGTCGTCCGGCGGCAGCCGGAACCCGGCCGCCTCGGCGATCCGCAGCGCGCGTTCGGGCTCGGGGAGGTCCTCGGGCAGGTCCTCGCCTGGGCGCAGCCGCACGTCGAGCAGGGACCCGGGGTGGTCGACCGAGGCCCCGGAGACCCGGGGGACCCCGGCCAACCGCAGGAGCAGCGCGAGGGGCAGGGGCGACTGGTGGAAGGACGTCAGGACGACGGCCTCGTCGGGCTGTTCCTCGGCGACCAGCGCGCGGAACTCGGCGAGCAGGGCGTCGTCGATCGGGCGTGCGGTCTCGGTGACCCACGGTGCCGCCCACACCCGCACCCGGTCGATGCCGGGCAGCAGGTCGGTGGCCGGCGCCCCCTGCGGACCGCACAGCATCGTCACGTGCGCGGCACCGGCGGCCACTGCGCGGACCGCGGGCCCGGCGACCAGGACGTCGCCGAAGGAGTCGAGCCGGGCGACGAGGACACGCCGACCGGCGCTCACGCCCGGTCCGCCACGCTGCCGACGTGCTCGAGCACCAGGGTGACGGCCTCGTCCAGGTCCGCGGCGACGGTGTCGGCCTCGTCGACCTCCTGACGGCGGGTGCGCGGGGTGGGCACGAGGATCCCCTGCGCGCCGGCGTTCCGGGCTGCCTGCACGTCGGCGCCGATGTCACCGACGACGACGATCGACTCCGGCGGGATGCCGAGCCGCTCGGCGGCCTCGAGGACCATCCCGGGCCGGGGCTTCCGGCACGCGCAGTCGTCGCCGGCGTCGTGCGGGCAGACGCACCACACGTCGAACGGGCCGACGAGCTCGTCGACCCGGGCGTTGGTGGCGTCGACCTGTTCGCGCGTGGCCATGCCCTTCGCGATCACCGACTGGTTCGTGACGACGCCGAGCTGCAACCCGGCGGCGCGCGCCCGTTCGACGGCGCGGCGAGCACCGGGGACGGGGACGACCAGGTGCGGGTCGGCGTTATACGGGACGTCCACCACGAGGGTGTCGTCGCGGTCGAGGAGCAGGCCGCGGATGACGCGGTCCGGTGCGAGGGCCATGCTCCGTGACTACCGCTCGACGGCCGGGGGCCGCCCCAGGAAGAGCCGCGGAGCGCGGTCCCGGCAGGACCGTCAGCGTGTCGGGTCTACCGTCGCGGCGGTGACCGCCCTCGAGAACCTGCCCGACCCCGACGGACGCCCGGAACTGCTCGTCCTCCGCGCCATCAAGCTCGGCGACCTGCTCGTCGCCGTCCCCGCGCTGCACGCGCTCCGTCGCGCGTTCCCCGACCACCGCATCACCCTGGCCACCACGGCGTGGCTGGCGCCGGTCGTCGAACTCGTGCCGGCCGTGGACGTCCACCTGGCCCAGCACGGTCTCGACCACCCGATCGCGGTGCCGCACGGTGCCGTCGACATCGCCGTCAACCTGCACGGCGCCGGCCCGGAGTCCTCGGACCTCGTCGCCGCACTCGCCCCGCGCCGGGTCATCGGGCACGCCGACCCGACCCACGACTACCCGGGCCCGGAGTGGCCGGACGACGTGCACGAGCGCGACCGCTGGGCGGACCTGCTCACGTGGCACGGCATCCCCGCGGACGCCACCGAGGTCCACATCGACCGCCCCGCCGAACCGCCGCTGGTCGCCGACGCGGCCGTCGTGCACGTGGGTGCCTTCCACGGTGCGCGGCACTGGCCGACGGACCGCTTCGCCGACGTGGTGCGCGGGCTCCGGGCGCGCGGTGCCGACGTGGTCCTGACAGGAGGCTCGGACGACGTGGTGCGCGCCCGTGCCGTCGCCGACGCGGCCGGTCTGGCGCCGGAGGCGGTCCTGGCTGGCACCCTGGACCTGCAGGCCTTCGCCGCGGTGATCGCCGCGGCACGGCTCGTCGTCACGGTCGACACCGGTGCTGCGCACCTGGCGACCGCCTACGGGGTGCCCTCGGTCGTGCTGTTCGGCCCGGCACCGCCCGAGGCGTGGGGTCCGCCGTCGACCGGCCCGCACATCGTGCTCACCGACGCCTCGGTCCGTCGCGGCGACGTCTTCGCCGAGGACCCGGACCCGGCGATCCTGGCCGTGACCGCGGACGACGTGCTGGCCGCGGTGGACCGGCTCCGGGTGACCGCTCAGGCGGCCGGGCGGTAGCGTCGACCGCGAGCCACCCGGACCTGCCGGACGCTCGGAGGGAGTCCTTCGTGTTCGAAGCCGCGAACATCCGTGACTGGATCGGTCTGCCGGTCGTCGACGAGGCCGACGACAAGGTCGGCACGCTCGAGAGCATCTACTACGACACCGCCACGTCCGAGCCGGCGTTCGGTGCCCTGACCACCGGCATGGTCGGGTTCCAGAAGCTCGTCTTCGTCCCGCTGTTCGGCGCCACCGTCGCCCCGAAGCACCTGCGGGTGACGTTCCCGAAGAAGCTCGTCAAGGACGCCCCGTCGATCTCGACCGACGGCGAGCTCGACGCCGCGACCGAGCCCGAGCTGTTCCAGCACTACGGGCTGGAGTACCGCACCGGCAGCGGCGGCGAACGCCGACTCGGACGCCGCTGAGCCCGTTCCGCCCCACCGACCGACCCGATCCGACCGACCGATCCGCCGCACCCGCCCGGAGGCCGCAACTGCTCCGCACCGCCCGTACGACGCTGTTCGCCGCCCTGGCGGCGGTCGCCGTCGTCGGGCTGGTGGTGGCCGGGGTCACGGCGCCGGGACCGGTGGAACCCGCGTCGGCCGCGCCGATGTGGCCCGTCCCGCAGCCCTACGCGGTGCCGGACGACCCGTCCGAGCCGCTCGCCGACCTCCCGCCCGGCAGCGAGTACGTCGCACTGGGTGACTCGTACTCCGCCGGCTACGGCCTGGGCGACCGGACCCGGCTGCCCACGAGCGCGTGCGTGCAGTCGGCCCGTGACTACCCGCACCGGCTCGCGGCGCGGTTCGGCCTCGACCTGACCGACGTCACGTGCGCGGGCGCCACCAGCGAGGACGTCACGACCGGACACCAGTTCACGGGCGTCCCCCCGCAGATCGAGTCGCTGTCCGCGCGCACCCGGCTCGTGACCCTGACCATCGGCGGCAACGACGCGGACCTGTTCGGCACGGCCGCGTCGTGCCTGGCGATCTCGGCCGACGGCCCGGTGTTCTCCGGACGTGACGCGCCGTCGTGCGAGAGCACGCTCGTGCAGGACGGTGAGGACCAGCTCAACGTGAAGATCCAGTCGCGTGTCGCGCTCGGGATCGCCGACACCCTCGCAGCGGTGCAACGGGCCGCGCCGAACGCCGTCGTCGTGTTCCTCGGGTACCCGGCGATCTTCCCGGACGCCGAGCACACCCCGGCGAAGGGCTGCTTCCGCTCGGCGCTCGACCTCGGCACGCTCGCGGGATCGTTCCCCTCGGACACCTTCCCGTTCACCGACGACGACGTGGCGTACCTGCACGGTGTGCAGGAGGAGCTCGACGCCGTGTCCGCATCCGCCGCGGACGCCGCCGGGGTGCGGTTCGTCGACGTCCTCGAACGCACCGAGGCCCACTCGGCCTGCGCCCCGCGGGACGAGCGCTACGTCGCCGGTGTCAGCCTGACCGGCTCGAGCGACCTGCGACGCATCGACCTGAAGGCCGGCGCCCTGCACCCGAACGGCCGCGGAGTCGCGTACCTCACCGACCAGATGGCCGACGCGATCCGGGAACTCGCCGGCTGACCCGTCCGGACCCCGCGCTGTCCGTGTGGGCCGCCGGTGGGACGACGCAGACCGGCGCCGCCGTCTCACGGACGACGTCGTGGAGCAGTGCGCCGGACAGCACCCGCACGTGGCCCCGTCCGAGCACCACGAGCGACGCCCGCCGGGTACGCGATGCGATGGCGTGACCCGGGTGTCCCTCGACGAGCAGCGGCCGGATCCGCACCGCCGGGAACCGCGCGGTCAGCGACTCGGTGACCCGCTGCAGCAGTTCGGCGTTCCGGGCGCGCCACCGCAGGGGGTCCTCGGCGAAGTCGGTGAGTCCGGTCCGGGTCAGCACGGGCATCTCCCACGCCCGGAGCAGCGTCAGTCGTCGGTGCAGCCGGACGGCCTCGGCCACGGCGATGGAGACGGCCCGTTCGTCGATGGGTTCCTCGACCGCCAGCACCACGTCGCCGTCGATCGGGTGCGGGCCCTCGGGGACGATCACGGTCGGCACGGCCGCACGGACCGCCACGCGCGCCGGGTCGCCGCCGGCGGTCGAGCCCCGTCGGCTCCGGAAGGTCCCGATCACCAGCAGGTCACCGCCGTCGGACTCCTCGACCAGGGCGCTGGCGAACGGCCCCGCGTGCCGGTGCACCTCGACGGTGGCTCCTGGCAGGGCGGCGCGAGCGGCTTCGGCCAGGCGGTCGGCGACCGGTTCGGGGCCCTCGATCGCCGGGTCGGCACCGATGATCCGGATCCGCTCGATCCCGCTGTCCGCGCGGGCGGCGATCCACCGCAGCGCCTCGTCGTGCGGCATGGCGGCGTCCGCGGCCAGCGTCACCGTCGTCCATCGTTCGTCCATCCCGATCGGCCTCCTCCATCGCAGGTCCTCCGGGGGCGTCACACGGCGCTCCGTGCGCCACACGGTACTCCCGGCGCGCACGTGGGGAACCGGCGGTGGAACCGGGCACGTCGGGTGGTGCGCGGCGCGTGTGCGGTGATCCGGGCCTCCCGGCCGGGTCTGCGTAGTCTCGGGGCGTGGTCGTGAGCGCCGGACTGTTGCTGCACCGGACCGGTCCGTCCGGGCCCGAGGTCTTCCTCGCGCACATGGGCGGACCGTTCTGGCGGAACCGGCCGCGTGCCTGGTCGATCCCGAAGGGGCTGGTCGAGGCGGGCGAGGAGCCGCTCGGCACCGCATTGCGCGAGTTCGCCGAGGAGATCGGCGTGCCCGCACCGGTGAGCGCCGCGGACCTGACCGACCTGGGGGAGTTCCGGCAGGCGTCGGGCAAGCGCGTGCGGGTCTTCGCGGCACGGGCGTCGGGGTTCTCGGTCGACACCGTGCGGAGCAACACCGTGCGGCTCGAGCTGCCGCGCGGGTCGGGGCGGTTCGTGGAGGTGCCCGAGGTGGACGACGCCCGGTGGGTCGGCCTCGACGAGGCGCGGGAGCTGGTGGTGGCCGGGCAGGTCGCGGCGCTCGACGCCCTGGTCGCGCTCGGTCGGGGTGCTGGCGGTTCCTGACGCCCCGCTCATGTTGGTCGAGCGGTCACGAACTGTCGTCCGGCGGGCCTCCAGGCGACACTTCTCGGCCGCTCGGCGATCGGCGCGCGGCAGGTCCTGACCACTCGGCGGGACCTTCTTGCTCGTGTCGTGCCCCGGACACGAGCCGCGCCCACTGGATAGTCTGAGGGGGTGTCGGGTTCTCCGGCGCCACACCAGGGGAGTACGCATGCGGCGCTGGCGCGCGATCACGGCTGGGCTGACGGCCCTCGCACTCGGAGCAGGACTCGCGATCGGCGGCGCGACCAGTGCGTCGGCCGAGCCGGTCGGCAACTGGGGGACCTTCACCCTCAGCGGAGCGAGCCGGGCCTACACCGGCACGATGACGCTCGCAGGGTTCCCCGAGACGACCTTCACGTCGGACTCCCGGCAGTCGACCGTCGTCAGCGGGGCATCGACCTGGCAGTCGGCGTCGACCCCGTCGGGCGCGGTCTACGGGACGAGCCGCGGCCAGACCTACATGAACCAGCGGCCGAACGTCGACTCGCCCACGTCCGGCGCATCGACCACCACCTACACGTTCGCCGAGCCGACGCCGGGCGCCCAGAGCTGGTCGTTCGTGCTCGGCGACGTCGACGCCGATCGGGCGACCATCTCGGCCACCGTCTCCGGTGGCGGCGCTGCGACCGCGGAGCAGCTCGGCTACGAGAGCTCCTACAACTCGTGCTCGGCCGCCGTCGCCGGAGGACCGTCGTGCACCGCCGACCCCGACGGCACGACCGGGCAGGACCTGCCCTCCTGGGACCCCGCCACCCGGACCCTGACGGGCAACACCGGCGCGGTCGACACCGCCGGCGCCACGGCGTGGTTCACGCCGACCGTCTCGCTCACCAGCCTGACGATCACGTACCAGCAGCGCAGTGGGTTCCCGGTGTACCAGACCTGGTTCGCCAACCGCACCGCCGCGATCACCGGCACGGCGACCCTCGACGGAGCGCCGATCCCCGGGGCGATCGTCCGCGTCACCGCCCCGCGCGGCACCGTGTACACGACGACGACCAACGCCGACGGCACCTACGCGTTCCCGCAGCTGCCGGTCATCGCGAACTACCGCGTCGAGATCACCCCGCCGGACGGTGCCGAGGGCCCTGACCAGCCCGCTCGGGTCTCCCTCGCGCAGACCGGCTCGCCGGGCGGCGTGGACCAGCAGGCCGATTTCGCGTTCACGTCGCCGGAGGACACCGTGTCGGTCATCGGCACCGTGGTCGACGAGGACGGCCGACCGGTCTCGAACCTCGAGGTCGTCATCACCGACCCTGACTCCGGGGACGTCCTCGTCGACACGACGACGAACAGCGACGGCGTCTACACCGGCTCGGACCTGCCGGCGGACACCGACCTCGACGTGTCCGTCGCCGACGAGCCGCCCGTGACCATCACGACCGGCGACGACGGCGCGGCACCGGTCGTCCCCGACGAGGTCGATGCCCCGGCCGCCGTCGTCGCGACGGTCGCCGGTGTGGTCTCGCTCGACGGCTCGCCCGTGCCCGCTGGCGCGGTGGTCGAGCTCGTCGACGGCACGGGCGCCGTGGTCGCCTCGACGGAGACCGATGCCGACGGCCGCTACGTCTTCGCCACCGCGGCGGGCACGTACACCGTCCGGACCGAACGACCCGAGCCAGGGGCGACCGGGGCGACGTCGAACACCGGTGTGCCGGCCGTCGCTGGCGAGCGTGCTTCGTCCGACCTGCCGTTCGCCTCCGCAGCCCCCGCCGCCGAGGTCACCACCGACCAGCCCGGCACGGTCGTCGACACGAACGGCGAACCCGTTCCCGACGTCGAGGTCGTCGCGGCTCCGACGGACCCGCAGTCCGGCGATCCCGTGTCGGTCGTCACGGACGACGACGGTGCGTTCGACCTGACCGGACTGGAGCCCACGACGGAGTACGCCGTCTCGGTCGACGTCGAGGGTGCCGAGACGGCGACCGTCGTCACGCCGGAGTCGGGGGCTGCGACGCCGCTGGCGTTCGTGGTGCGGGCTGCGGCGGCTCCCGCTCCCGCACCGTCGCCGTCGCCGAGCGGTTCTCCTTCGGCGACTCCGACCGACCCCGCCGCCGGCTCGGGCTCCGGCTCCGCGCCGGTCTCGGGCCAGGGCGATGCGGGGGACGGGGGACCGCTCGCCTACACGGGCGCGGACCTCGGCCCGGGACTCATCGCCGCCGGGGTGCTCGTGCTGCTCGGTGCGGCGCTGCTGACCTACCGCGCGGTGCGCAACCGCCGCCGCACGGACCACCTGCAGGACTGACCGCGCGGCGGGCGCAGGACACGACGCCGCGGGTACGCCGAGGGGTCACGAACCGTCGCCCGCCGACCCGTCATACGACAGTTCGAGCACCCCCGACGGACCGCCGACGGCAAGTCGTGACCACACGGGGCCGGGGCACCGCGCGCGTCCGCCGCGGCCGCACACCACGCCGCCGCGTGTCCGCCGAGGGGTCACGAACCGTCGCCCGCCGACCCGTCAGACGACAGTTCGAGCACCCCCGACGCCCCGTCGACGGCATGTCGCGACCACACGGAGCCCGGGCACCGCGCGCGTCCCCCGCAGCCGCACAACACGCCGCCGCGGGGACGCCGAGCGGTCCCAAACCGTCGCCCGGCGCCCCCGCAGACGACAGTTCGTGCGCCCCCGACGCCCCCGGCAACGGCATGTCGTGACCAGTCGACGCGCCGACCACGCCCGCGCCGGCCCCTAGCGCGTCCGCGGTCGCCGCACCGAACCCGTGACGACGCCGATCGACCCCGTGACCGTCTGGATCGCCCGCCCGACGACCGGCACCGACGTGGTGACGACCGCGAGCGACGATGTGATGGCCTCGATGGACGAGGTCGACAGGTGCTCCTGCGTGTGGGTGTGCACCGGGAACCCACGGCGCGCCAGCACCACGACCCCGAGTGCACCGACCAGCACCGCGGCACCGGCGAACGGCAGGTACTGCAGCCCGACGATCCCGAGGGCCTGCCCGCCGAACGCAGCACCACCGGCGATGCCGATGTTCGACGCGCCGTTGACCAGCGCCCCGGCGATGTCGGGGGAGACGCCTCCGGCACGGATCGCCGCGGCCATGAAGAGCGTGCCGGTCGTGCCGTTCGCGGCCATCCAGATGCCCGCGACGACCATCGTCCCGATCAGGGAGCCGTGCACGAACGGCATCGTCGCGAAGGCCACGGCCATCACGGCGACCGAGGCGATCAGCGTCTGCCGGGGTGCGCGGTCGACGAACATGCCGGCGAGCCACAGCCCGACGACACCGGTGCCACCGAGCACGAGCAGTGCCCCGCTCACCATGCCCGCGTCGAGCCCCGCGTCGATCGCGTACGGCCCGATGTAGGTGTAGACGACGTAGTGCCCGCCGAACAGCAGCATGTCGGCGATCACGACGGACAGCAGTCCGGTGCGCGCCCAGGCCTTCGGCGATCCGATGTGCGGCGACGAGGCACCGCGGACTGCGGGCAGGAACAGCAGTGCGACGACCGCGAGTGCCGCTGCGGCGACACCGACGGAGAACACGGCCTGGCGCCAGCCGATGTGCTGCGCGACCCAGGTCGCGACGGGCACGCCGAGCACGAACCCGAGCGAGCTGCCCGAGTACACGAACGCGATCGCCCGTCCCGCCAGCCGAGGCGGGACGATCCGGGTGGCGTACGCCGAGGCGACCGAGAAGAACAGTGCGTGCGCGATGCCGCCGACGACGCGTCCGGCGCAGACGACGGCGAACGACGGTGCGAGCGCGACCATCAGGTTCGACACGGTGTAGCCGACGAGCGTGGCGACGAGCACGGTCTTGCGGGGCAGCTTCGCGGTGAACGCGGTGAGCGGCAGCGCGAGGAGCGCGACGGCCGCGGCGTACACGGTGATGACGATGCCCATGGTGGCCTCGGTCACGCCGAGGTCGGCGCTCATCGTGCCGAGCAGCCCGACGGGCATGAGCTCGGTGGTGATGGCGAAGAACGTGGCCAGTCCGAGCACGGCGATGCCGACGATCGACTGGGTGGTGACGGTGATCGGCCGCGTGTGGGTCGACACGGCCGAGGTGGTGGTGTTGGTGGACACGCTGCTGACCTCCTCCGAGGCACGGTGGAGCGCGCGACGATGCCGATCGTTCTGACGGCGGTGACCGGGAGGGTCTGCGGGGCGCGCTCGCTGGCGGATGTGGATGATGTGGGTACGACTCCACGACGAGTGCGCTCATCCAGTGTTGCACGATGGAACGACTCTCGCGAGGGCATCCAGCAAATACATCGGAGCGCTCCAACGAAACACTCAGCTGCCGGTCGCTCGCTCAGTACTCGTTCGTCACCCGGCCCTGGACCCCGCCGCCGCGTAGCTCGATCGTCAACGTGCCGCTCCTGGACTGCGCGGACATCGACACCGATCCGTGCAGCGCGGCCTGCCGCGGGAAGCACGCCGTCGACGACTCGATGCGGTCTGCCGTCGCCACCAGGCAGATCGTCGACCGGTCCGTCCCGATGCCGGCCCAGACGTTCCAGGGTGTCTCCGCGGTCCCGCCGTCGAGCGCGCGGTTCGTGAAGACCAGTCGCGTCGTGTGCAGGCTCACCGGCGCAGCGACCGGCCCCGGCAACTGGTCGGCGTACGTCTGCGGGACGTCGAGCAGCTGCTCGAGCGTGATCGTCCCCGCCGTCGGCGTGACGCTCGGCGCTGCGGCGACGTCCGGTCGCGCCGTCCCGACGAGCGTCCCGGCGGCGAACGCGACGCCCACCGCCGCTGCCGCGCCGCCCGCGATCCAGGCGCGTGGTCGTTCCGTCCACAACCACCGCCGCCACCGGGTCCGTCCGGTCGGCTCGGCCTGGAGGCCCGGCTCGTCCCCGCCGCCGCCCCTCGCGTCGTCGACGTGGTCGCCCCCACCGCCGTCGGTCGCCTCCGACACGTCGGCTCCGGCAGGCACCGCCGCACTGGCGGGCAAGGACACGACCGCCGCGTCAGCGGGCGAGGACACGGGCACCGGCACCGGCACGGGCCCTGGACCAGATCGCGTCGCGGACGGGACGGACGTGCGGACCGGCTCCGGGCCTCCCGGCCATGGATCCCGCGCCGTCGCGACCGCACGCGCGCGGGGTCGCCGTCCGCGTTCCAGGTCCTGCAGGGCGATCCGGGCGCGCGCCGCGTCCGCCGGGCTCGATCCTGCTCCCCATGCGACGGCCTCGAGCCGTGCCCGTTCCGCTGCCACGTCGTCGTGGGCCATGCGCACTCCCGCTCTGCCGGTCGCGTGGACAGGTCCATCGTGGCACCGCGCAGCCGTGCGCGCGCACCCAGAACGAGGGAGTAGGCGTGGTGCATGAGCACCGACTCCATGCCGCAGCACGACGCCGACGCCGAGACCCTCGAGCCGCTGAGCCACGACACCCAGTCCGGCGAGGCCGACTACGTGGCGACCAGCCCCGGCGGCGCCGGCACGGAACGCCACGTGCCGACCGCCGACGAGGAGCAGGGCCGCGGCACCGAGTACGACCCGGTCGACCAGGGACCGCAGCAGGAGGGCCAGGGCGGCTAGCGGACCAACCGTCGCAGCACGGCGCGTTCGCCGTAGGTCCAGGCCGCACTCGTCACGACGTAGAGCGCGGCGGCGAGCGGTGCGATCGCCGCGAACACGACCGTGATGAACGGCACGTACCGACCCACGGCGGCGGTCGCGGCGGCCCCGGGGACGCCCGGTTCCGGCGCCGGCGCCGGGTTCCAGTGGGCGTTCGACCGACGGCTGAGCTCGACGACGACCGCCAGCACCGCCAGTAGGACCAGCACCACCCAGGCGTGCAGCCAGAGCGGCGACGTGAGCGTGACGATGAGCGAGTGGCCGAGCGGGACCCCGACGAGCGTCGCCTCCAGCAGGGCGTTCGCGGTGCCGTCGATCGAGGCGTGCGTGAACAGGGCGTAGACGAGCGACACCACGGGTGCTTGCGCCAGGACGGGCAGGCAGCCGGCCAGCGGCGAGACCTTCTCGTCGGTGTACAGCTGCTGCACCGCTCGCTGCAGCCGCTGGGTGTCACGGCCGTGGCGCTTCCGGAGCGCCGCGAGCCGGGGTGCGAGGCGCCGGCGGTCCCGTTCGGCCCGCACCTGCAGCACGGACAGCGGGACGAGCACCAGGCGGACGGCCAGGGTGAGGAGCACGACGGCGATCGCCGCGGCGAACGAGCCGGCGACGGGGGAGAGCGCCGCGGTGAGGGCGGTGACGAGGTCTGCGCCGCCGTGCAGCAGCGGGCCGACGAGGGGCAGGGTGGACAGGTCCATGACGGTTCCGATCAGTGGTGGGTCAGCGGGGTGCGCGAGCGGCCCGGCCACCGGTCGGTGGTCAGGCCGGGGTCGCGACCCCCGGTGCCCGTGAGCGGACGTGGCCGTCGGCGTCGGGGTGGCTCCACCCGATCCGGGTGACCAGGTCGGGCACCGCCGACCGATCCGACACGGATGCCGATCCGACCCCGAGGACGGCCGCGAGCACCGCGACGAGCAGTCGGGCGACGACGACGGTCACGGCGACCGCGGTCAGCCCGAGTGCCGCCACGGCCAGCAGGGGCAGCACCCCGGCGGCCGGGTCGCCGAGCACCAGCGCGACGGTGGCGCGGAGCAGCAGCAGGACGGCGGTCATGGTCCGTTCAGCGTAACGCCCGCGTGCCGTCGAGGACCGGAAGGTGCGGCGGGGGAGGATCACGGCATGACCGCAGGTTCGCCGAGCACCCCAGCGACCGTCGCGCTCGAGGCGGCCGGGGTCCCGTACACGCCGCACGTGTACGAGCACCACGAGAGCGCCACCAACTTCGGAGAAGAGGCGGCCGCCGCCCTCGGGCTGCGCGAGGAGCAGGTCTTCAAGACCCTGGTCGTCTCCGTCGACGGCACCCTCGCCGTCGCGATCGTGCCGGTGGCGAACCGGCTCGACCTCAAGGCGATCGCCGCCGCGGTCGGGGGCAAGAAGGCGACGCTGGCCGATCCCGCCCTCGCCGAGAAGCGCACGGGCTACGTGGTCGGCGGGATCAGCCCGGTCGGCCAGAAGACCCGGCTCCGCACCGTGCTCGACGAGTCTGCGCTGTCGTACGCGAGCATCTTCGTGTCCGGCGGTCGTCGCGGATTCGACGTCGAGGTGGCACCGACGGACCTCGCGCGGATCACCGAGGCGGTCGCCGCACCCATCGCGCGGACCTGAGTCGAGTCGCCGCAAGTTTTTTCGGGACCCGGGAATGACCCGAGCCCTCCTGCGTTGCATTGAGTCGAAGGCACTCAAGTTCCCCAGGAGGTCCCTTTGCCAGAGACGTTCGGCCCGACCGGTGGCAACGACTCGTTCGACGAGTTCCTCGCCCGCCTGCTCGCGGCACAGCGCACCGGTGACCAGCAGCGCGTCCGCGCGTTCGGTCGACCGGTCGACATCACCCGGCTGCTCAGCCGCCGGACCCACGAGCTGCTCCAGCACACCGCCGAGTACGCGGTCGCGCAGGGGCAGCGCGAGATCGACGCACTGCACATCCTGCACGTGCTCGTCCGCACCGAACCGTTCGACGCCGTCGTGCGTTCCGCCGGGGTCGACCCCCGGCGACTCGCCGAGGAGATCGAGCAGCGCCTGCCGATGGCGCACGAGCCGCTGGCCGAGCAGACCGGCCGCCCGGCACTGACCGGCACCGCCCAGCGCATCCTCGTCGAGGCGACGCAGGCCGCGCGGGGCTTCGGCAGCACCTACACCGACCCCGAGCACGTCTTCTTCGCGCTCGTGATGGACCAGGAGACCGTGACCGGCCAGCTGCTCGCCAGCGCCGGGATCACCCCGCAGGTCATGCAGGACTACGCCCAGCAGGCCGCGGCAGCAGCACGAGAGGGGCGCCCCATGCCCGGAACACCCGACGCCGTCGACACCGACCAGGCCACCGACAGCGATACCCCGACGCTCGACCAGTTCGGCACCGACCTCACCCAGCGCGCCCGTGACGGGCACGTCGACCCGGTGATCGGCCGCGCCGACGAGATCGAGCAGACCGTCGAGATCCTGCTCCGCCGCACCAAGAACAACCCGGTGCTGATCGGTGAGCCCGGCGTCGGCAAGACCGCGATCGTCGAGGGCCTCGCCCAGCGCATCGTCGACGGTGACGTCCCCGCCCTGTTGCAGGGCAAGCGGGTCGTCGCGCTCGACCTGCCCGGGATGCTCTCCGGCACCCGCTACCGCGGCGACTTCGAGGAGCGCCTGACCAAGGCGATGGACGAGATCGCGGCGCACGCCGACGAGCTCATCGTCTTCGTCGACGAGCTCCACACCGTCGTCGGCGCCGGTGGCGGCGGCGAGGGCGGCTCGATGGACGCCGGCAACATCCTCAAGCCCCGGCTCGCCCGCGGCGACCTGCACCTGGTCGGCGCGACGACGCTCAACGAGTACCGCCGGATCGAGAAGGACGCCGCACTCGAGCGCCGGTTCCAGCCCGTCACGGTGGGGGAGCCGAACGTCGAGGACGCCGTCGCGATCCTGACCGGCCTCGCCCCGCGCTACGAGGAGCACCACAGCGTCGCCTACACGCCCGAGGCACTCCGCGCCGCCGTCGAGCTCTCGCACCGCTACGTGACCGACCGACACCTGCCGGACAAGGCCATCGACCTCATCGACCAGGCCGGTGCACGCCGTCGCCTCGCCCTGTCGGGCGACGTCGACGTCGAGGCGCTGCGTGCCCAGGTCACCGACCTGACGGCCCGCAAGGACCGCGCTGTCGCCGAGGAGCACTACGAGGAAGCGTCCGACCTGCGCGACGAGATCGTCGGACTGGAGGCCCGGATCACCGCCGCCTCGTCGGCCGACGCCACCCGCGCCTCCCGTCCCGAGTCCGCGGACACGTCGATCACGGAGGCCGACATCGCCGCCGTCGTGTCGCGTGCCACCGGGATCCCGGTGACCCGCCTCGGCTCGGCCGACAAGACGCGGCTCGCCGCGCTCGAGTCCGAGCTGCACGACCGAGTCGTCGGCCAGGACGACGCCGTGCGGGCGATCGCGAAGGCGGTGCGACGCAGCCGGACCGGCATGGGCGACCCGCGTCGTCCGGTGGGCAGCTTCCTGTTCCTCGGCCCGACGGGCGTCGGCAAGACCGAACTCGCGAAGGCCCTGGCGTCGTCGCTGTTCGGTGACGAGTCCGCCATGCTCCGCTTCGACATGAGCGAGTTCGGCGAACGCCACACCGTGTCCCGCCTGGTCGGTGCCCCTCCCGGGTACGTCGGCTACGACGAGGCCGGCCAGCTCACCGAGCGTGTCCGCCGCAACCCGTACTCGGTGATCCTGCTCGACGAGGTCGAGAAGGCCCACCCGGACGTCTTCAACCTGCTGCTGCAGGTCCTCGACGACGGCCGGCTCACCGACGGGCAGGGGCGGACGGTCGACTTCCGGAACACCGTCGTCATCATGACGTCGAACATCGGCTCGGAGTTCCTGGCCTCCCGCTCGGGGGCGCTCGGGTTCTCCCCGGTCGGTGCGACGGACGGCTACGCGGAAGACGACCTGCGGGCCCGCGTGATGGGCAAGCTGCGCGAGGCGATGCGGCCCGAGTTCATCAACCGCATCGACGAGATCGTGCTGTTCCGCAAGCTCGACCGGTCCCAGATCGCGTCGATCGTGTCGCTGCTGCTGCAGGACACGGCGCTCCGGCTGGTCGCACAGGACATGCTCCTGTCGGTGTCCGACGCGGCGGTCGACTGGCTCGCCGAGCACGGGTACGAGCCGGAGTACGGCGCCCGCCCGCTCCGTCGGCTCATCCAGCGCGAGGTCGACGACCGCATCGCGACCCTGGTGGTCGAGGGCGGGATCACCGCGGGTGACACCGTGCGGATCGACGTCGAGGGCGATGCACTGACGGCGAGCGTCGCGGAGCACGCGGCGGTCTAGTCCGGTCGCGCGCACGCGAGGGCCCGGTACCGATTCGGTACCGGGCCTTCGGCGTGCACGGACCGCCGCGGTGTTGCGCCGCGCGCCGCCGCCGCGCACCGCCGCCGCCGCGCACCGTGCGTGCTCCGTCATACGGTGCGAGGTTGCCCGCACCGTGCGCGCCTGCGATCCCGCTCCGAGCGCGCAGGCTGCCACCGGTCCGCCGACGGCGCACGGTGCAGCCGCGAGGCCCGGCGCCGCTCGCTCACGCCTCTGAGCCCGTCGTCGGCGCACGCCCCGCCACCGGGTGCGGGGTCGACCGCTCGGTGCGCGACGGGAACTCGGCACGCAGTCGGCTCGTCGACACCAGAACAGGAACCTCGCACCGTGATCAGCCTGTTCGTGAATGCAATTCCGGATGTTTTCCGGAAAAGGGGTTGCGCTCTGAATTGCGGTGCCGATAGTGTTCACTCGTCGCGAACGGTCGAACATTCGACCCAGACGACTCCGCCAGCTCGAGACCGAAAGGGGGCCGACCCATGATGATCACAACGACCACTCCGTTCCGCGGAATCCGTGGACGCGTCGGTACCCCGTTCCGCGTCCGCTGACCCGGGGCGTCCCACTCTCCTGACACCTGTGCCTCCGGGCACTGTGCGCTGAGCCGATCAGGCTCGCGCAGCACCGGTTCGTTCGTCTGCTGAACGGCTCGTCGACTCGTCGATGCGTGCCGTCCGATCTGCGCGGACGACGCCGGAAGAATGTCGGTGGACAGTGCGACGCTCTCGGCGTCGACGAGCATTCCGCGATCGTTGTCCGAACATTTCCGGACCACCCCGGAGTGCATTCTCACGCATTCAATTCCTGCTGCCCGCAACCCGGGCGGATTCGTCCTGCCCGACACCCGGGCAGCTCTGCCGTGCCCTGAAGGGGAACACCGTGTCCACGAAGACCACCACCCGTCCACCCGATACCCGCGCGGTGCGCCGCCGGGTCTCACTCGCCGACCGCATCGCACTCCGAGTCGGGATGTCGCTCATCATCTGGAGCCGACGCACCCGCAAGGAGCGGCCCGAGGTCGACCTCGCCACGCTGGCGCGCATGGAGCGCGAACGCCAGCAGCGCGAGGCCGACTGGATCACCCAGGGGGCCGCCATGCGGATGTGGCGCTGACCCACGGTGCTGCTCGCCGGCGCCGTCGTCGGCGTCGTCGTCACGCATGCACGCGGGCACGAACGCACCGTGCGTCGTTCCGAAGCCCGTGCGGCCTGAACGGCTCGGTGCGAGGAAACAACCTCGCACCGAGCCGTCTTCGGCGAACCGTCCGGCGAAGCCTGCACCGTGCAGCGAACGGTCAGCTCCGCACGAGGCGACCACCCTCGCACCGTGCGCCGACGTGTCGGACGCACCCCGGGCCTCCCGTACCGTTGGTGGGTGACCGAAACCGCAGCTGCACTCGTCGAACGCCTCACCGCCCTCGTACCGGACTTCCCGAACGCGGGGGTGCTCTTCCGCGACGTGACGCCGGTGTTCTCCGACGCCGTCGCGTTCGGCCGCGTGTGCGAAGCACTCGCGGCACCGTTCGCGGTCGGAGCCGGGTTCGACGCGGTCGCCGGCATCGAGGCCCGGGGCTTCGCACTGGCCGGGGGCATCGCCGCCCAGCACCAGGTCGGCGTGCTCACCGTGCGCAAGGCGGGCAAGCTCCCCGGCGAGGTCCTCAGCGAGCAGTACGCGCTGGAGTACGGCGAGGCCGAACTCGAACTGCGCCCCGGTCAGCTGCCCGCCGGCACGCGGGTGCTCGTCGTCGACGACGTCCTGGCCACCGGGGGGACCGGCGCCGCCACCATCACGCTGCTCGAACGCGCCGGCTACCAGGCCATCGGCTTCGCCGCCCTGCTCGAGCTCGACGGCCTGAACGGGCGCGAGCGTCTCGAGCCGCGGCTGCCCGTCGCGACGCTCGGCGCCGTCCCGGCCTGAGTGGGGCCGACTGCGCGGTCGGGGCGGCATCCGTCCTCTCCACAGGCGCATCCGCGGCGTCCGCACGCGAGCACGTCTCGCACTAGTCTTGACGCACCATTTCGATCGAGGAGTCCCATCATCGTGACCGAGTCAGTCGCACCCGCGCCCGCCGAGCTTCCCCAGGCACCCGAGCCCCGGACCGCGACGACGACCACGACCGGCACCGAGCTCTTCGACGGTGAGCGCGGCGTGGTCGCGATCCGCGTCGACGGTGTCCTGAAGGACCTCGCGGCGGACGTGCAGGCCGGCGAGACCGCCGAGGCCGTCACCCTGCAGGAGCAGGACGGACTCGACATCCTCCGGCACTCGGCCGCCCACGTGCTGGCGCAGGCCGTGCAGCAGATCAACCCGGACGCCAAGCTCGGCATCGGGCCGCCCGTCACCGACGGCTTCTACTACGACTTCGACGTCGCCGAGCCCTTCACCCCCGAAGACCTCAAGGCGATCGAGAAGGGCATGGACCGCATCGTCAAGCAGGCCCAGCGCTTCCGTCGCGTGGTCGTCACCGACGAGCAGGCACGCGAGCTGATGGCGGGGGAGCCCTACAAGCAGGAGCTCATCGGCCTCAAGGGTGCGGCGTCCGACGGCGACTCCGGCGAGAGCGTCGAGGTCGGCGCCGGCGAGCTCACCGTGTACGAGAACGTCGACCCGAAGTCGGGCGAGGTGCTCTGGCAGGACCTCTGCCGCGGCCCGCACGTCCCGCACACCCGCTGGATCGGCAACGCCGCCAAGCTCATGCGCGTCGCCGCTGCGTACTGGCGCGGCTCCGAGAAGAACCCGCAGCTGCAGCGCATCTACGGCACCGCCTGGCCCGACAAGGACCAGCTCAAGGCGTACCTCGCGCGCCTCGAGGAAGCCGCCAAGCGCGACCACCGCAAGCTCGGCGCCGAACTCGACCTGTTCTCGTTCCCCGACGAGATCGGTTCCGGCCTGGCGATCTTCCACCCGAAGGGCGGCATCATCCGCCGCGAGATGGAGGACTACTCGCGCCGTCGGCACGAGGAGAACGGCTACTCGTTCGTCTACACGCCCCACATCACCAAGGGCGACCTGTTCGAGACCTCCGGGCACCTCGGCTGGTACAAGGACGGCATGTTCCCGGCCATGCACATGGACGAGGCGAAGGACGAGGACGGCAACGTCACCCGGCAGGGCGCCGACTACTACCTCAAGCCGATGAACTGCCCGATGCACATCCTGGCGTACCGGTCGCAGCCCCGCTCCTACCGCGACCTGCCGCTCCGGATGTTCGAGTTCGGCACGGTGTACCGCAACGAGAAGTCCGGCGTCATCCACGGCCTCACGCGCGTGCGCGGCCTGACCCAGGACGACGCGCACATCTTCACCACGCAGGAGAAGATGAAGGAGGAGCTGACCACGACCCTCGCGTTCGTGCTCTCGCTCCTGCGCGACTACGGCCTCGACGACTTCTACCTCGAGCTCTCCACGAAGGACCCGGAGAAGTACGTCGGTGACGACGAGGTCTGGGACGTGGCGACGGAGACCCTGCGCCAGGTCGCCGAGGAGTCCGGCCTCGAGCTGGTGCCGGACCCCGCCGGTGCGGCGTTCTACGGCCCGAAGATCTCGGTGCAGGCCCGCGACGCCATCGGGCGCACCTGGCAGATGTCGACCGTGCAGCTCGACTTCAACCTGCCCGAGCGCTTCGGCATCGACTACACCGCGGCCGACGGCTCGCGTCAGCGTCCGGTGATGATCCACCGCGCGCTGTTCGGCTCGATCGAGCGCTTCTTCGGGGTCCTCACCGAGCACTACGCGGGTGCGTTCCCGGCGTGGCTGTCGCCCGTCCAGGTCGTCGGCATCCCAGTCGCGGCCGAGTACGGCGACTACCTCGACGAGGTCATCGCGAAGCTCCGTGCCCACGGTGTCCGTGCCGAGGTCGACCACTCGGACGACCGCATGCAGAAGAAGATCCGCACGCACACCAAGGCGAAGGTGCCGTTCCAGCTCATCGCCGGTGGCGACGACCGCGACGCCGGCGCCGTCAGCTTCCGCTTCCGCGACGGCCGCCAGGACAACGCGGTGCCCGTCGACGAGGCCGTGGACCGCATCCTCACCGCGATCCGCGAGCGCACGCAGGTCTGATGGCTCCGTCGGGAGGCCCGGAGCAGGCCGCGGGGACCGGTCACGTCGACGACGTGGCCGGTCCCACCGCCGCGGGCACCGAGGGCGCGGACACCGATCCGCTGGTGATCCGCGATGCGGCCACCGGTGCAGCCGTCCCGGACGCGTTCCAGCGGCTCTGGAACCCGCACCGGATGGCCTACATCGACGCCGGCCGCGAAGGCCGGGGTCGCGGCCACGACGACGACTGCCCGTTCTGCGAAGCCCCGCGGATGTCCGACGAGGACGCCCTGATCGTGGCCCGGGGCGAGCACGCCTACGTGCTGCTCAACCTGTTCCCGTACAACAACGGGCACCTGCTGGTCTGCCCGTACCGCCACGTCCCGCTCTACGACGAGGCCACGCCGGACGAACTGCGCGAGATCGGCGAGCTGACCCAGACCGCGATGCGGGTCCTGCGCGAGGTCTCGCACTGCGACGGGTTCAACATCGGCATGAACCAGGGCGAGGTCGCCGGTGCCGGCGTGGCCGCACACCTGCACCAGCACATCGTTCCGCGGTGGCAGTCGGACGCGAACTTCTTCCCGATCATCGCCCGGACCAAGTCCATGTCGCAGTTGCTCGGCGAGACCCGTCGACTCGTCGCCGACGGGTGGCCCCGGGCGCACTAGACTGGTCGGCATCATGAGCGACAGCACCAGCACCTCCGGCACCCCTGGCACCTCGATCACCGGCTCTGACCGCGTCAAGCGCGGACTCGCCGAGATGCTCAAGGGCGGCGTGATCATGGACGTCGTCGACGCCGAGCAGGCCCGCATCGCGGAAGAAGCCGGTGCGACCGCCGTCATGGCCCTCGAGCGCGTCCCCGCCGACATCCGTGCGCAGGGCGGCGTCGCCCGCATGTCCGACCCCTCGATGATCGAGGAGATCATCGCCGCGGTGTCGATCCCCGTCATGGCGAAGGCCCGCATCGGCCACTTCGTCGAGGCGCAGGTGCTGCAGGAGCTCGGTGTCGACTACATCGACGAGTCCGAGGTGCTGTCGCCGGCCGACTACGTGAACCACATCGACAAGTGGAAGTTCACCACCCCCTTCGTCTGCGGTGCCACCAACCTGGGCGAGGCGCTCCGTCGCATCACCGAGGGTGCGGCCATGATCCGTTCCAAGGGCGAGGCCGGCACGGGCGACGTGTCCGAGGCCACCAAGCACATCCGCACCATCACCAAGGAGATCGCGGCGCTCCGCAACCTGCGTGACGACGAGCTCTACGTCGCCGCCAAGGAGCTCCAGGCGCCGATCGACGTCGTGCAGGAAGTCGCCCGCACCGGCAAGCTCCCCGTCGTCCTGTTCACCGCCGGTGGTGTCGCCACCCCGGCCGACGCCGCGATGATGATGCAGCTCGGCGCCGACGGTGTCTTCGTCGGGTCCGGCATCTTCAAGTCCGGCGACCCGGCGGCCCGTGCCGCCGCGATCGTCAAGGCGACGACCTTCCACGACGACCCCCGGGTCATCGCCGAGGTCTCCCGTGGTCTGGGCGAGGCGATGGTCGGCATCAACGTCGCCGACGTCCCCGCACCGCACCGCCTCGCCGAGCGTGGCTGGTAGTCCGACGAGCGGCGCTCGGCCCCGCATCGGGGTCCTGGCGCTGCAGGGTGACTTCCGCGAGCACATCGCCTCGCTGACCGAGCTCGGCGCCGACGTGGTGCCGCTCCGTCGCCCGGAGGAGATCGAGACCCTCGACGGTGTCGTGATCCCCGGGGGCGAGTCCAGCGTGATGGACAAGCTGTCCCGCGCGTTCGGCGTCGCCGAGCCCCTCGCCGACGCGATCCGCGGTGGCCTGCCCACGTACGGCACCTGCGCCGGCATGATCATGCTCTCGTCGCGGATCACCGACGGCATCAACGGGCAGCAGACCCTCGACGTGCTCGACACCACCGTGCGCCGCAACGCGTTCGGAACGCAGAACGACTCGTTCGAGATCGACATCCCGATGCCCGACCTCGGAGACGCTCCGGTGCACGCGGTGTTCATCCGGGCCCCCGTCGTGGAGCAGCGCGGCGACGACGTCCACGTCCTCGGTGCGCTGCCGGACGGGCAGGTCGTGGCGGTGCAGCAGGGCAACGTCATCGCCAGCGCGTTCCACCCCGAGGTCGCCGGCGAGGACCGCTTCCACCGCCGGTTCCTCGACCTGGTGCGCAGCGCCTGAGGCGTCACCGCCCGCCCGCCGGACCGGCGGGACGGAAGCCGCGCCGCGCCTCCAGGCCGGTGTTCGGCCCACAGGGCCGCTAAACTGAGCGGGACTTTCCGCAAGACGCAAGGAGAACCGTGTCCGGGCATTCCAAGTGGGCAACGACCAAGCACAAGAAGGCGGTCATCGACCAGCGCCGTGCCAAGTCGTTCGCCAAGCTGATCAAGAACATCGAGGTCGCCGCGAAGATGGGCGGTGCCGACATGTCCGGCAACCCGACCCTGGTCGACGCCGTGCAGAAGGCGAAGAAGACCTCGGTCCCCAACGACAACATCGACCGCGCCGTCAAGCGCGGTGCGGGTCTCACGGGTGAGACCATCGAGTACACGACGATCATGTACGAGGGCTACGGCCCCAACGGCGTCGCGATGCTCATCGAGTGCCTCACGGACAACAAGAACCGTGCCGCGGCCGAGGTCCGGACCGCGATGTCGCGCAACGGCGGCACCATGGCCGACCCGGGCAGCGTCGCCTACAACTTCTCGCGCAAGGGCGTCATCTCGGTCACGAAGACCGACGGCCTCGACGAGGACACCGTGATGACCGCGGTGCTGGACGCCGGTGTCGAGGACGTCATCGACCAGGGCGGCGGCTTCGAGATCATCACCGAAGCGAGCGACCTGGTCGCCGCCCGCACCGCGCTGCAGGACGCCGGCATCGACTACGACTCCGCCGACGCCGAGTTCGTCCCCGGCCTCAAAGTCCCGGTCGACGCCGAGACCGCCCGCAAGGTGTTCCGCCTGATCGACGCGCTCGAGGACTCGGACGACGTGCAGAACGTCTACTCGAACTTCGACATCCCCGCGGACGTCCAGGCCGAGCTCGACGAGGACGAGGGCGAGTAGCCGTGCTCCGTGTGCTCGGGGTGGACCCCGGGCTCACCCGGTGCGGCGTCGGCGTCGTCGAGGTCGCACCGAACCGGCGCGCACGACTCGTCCACGTGACGGTCGTGCGCACCCCGCCGGACATGCCGCTCGAGCAGCGGCTCCTCCGCATCGCCGACGGCATCGCCGCCGAGATCGACGAGCACCACCCCGATGCGGTCGCCGTCGAGCGGGTGTTCGCGCAGGCGAACGTCCGCACCGTGATGGGGACCGCGCAGGCTGCCGGCCTGGCGCTGCACGCCGCGGCCGCCCGCGGCCTGCCCGTCGGGCTGCACACCCCGTCCGAGGTCAAGGCCGCCGTCACCGGCTACGGCAACGCCGACAAACGTCAGGTGCAGACCATGATCGCGCGCGTGCTCGGGCTCGACGAGGCCCCGAAGCCGGCCGACGCCGCCGACGCGCTCGCGTTGGCCGTGTGCCATGCCTGGAGGCTCGGGTCACCCGACGCCGCTGGCTCGCGTGCCACGAACCTCACCCCCGCACAGCGCGCCTGGCGGGACGCGCAGGGCGGTACCGTCGACTCGCCGCTGGCCCGCGCGGCCGCCGCCGCAGCCCGCCCGCAGCGTGGCAGGTCGGCGTCGTCGGTGGGCGGCCCTAGGCTCGGAGCATGATCGCGAGTCTCCGGGGCACCTGCATCGACATCGCCGGTTCGGCCGTGGTGATCGAGGTCGGGGGAGTCGGGTACGCCGTCACCGTGACCCCCGCACACGCGTTGACGATGCGCCACGGGTCCGAGGTGTTCGTGCGGACCGCCATGATCGTGCGCGAGGACGAGCACCTGCTCTTCGGCTTCGAGTCGACCGACGCGCTGCAGGTGTTCGACCTGCTCCGCGGGGTCTCCGGCGTCGGCCCGAAGTCCGCGATGGGCGTCCTGGCCCACATGGACCCGGCACAGATCGCGAACGCCGTCGCGAACGAGGACGACGGCGCGTTCCGCAAGGTCTCCGGCATCGGCCCGAAGACCGCCAAGCTCATCATCGTCGCGCTCTCCGGCAAGCTCGTGGCCTTCGAGCAGGCTGCCGTGGTCGCCGCCGCACGGGGGACCGCAGTCCACCCCGCCGCGCTCGACGTCGTCTCGGCGCTCATCGGCCTCGGCTGGCGCGAAGACGCGGCGCAGAGCGCGGTCGACGACGCCGTCGCCAACGAGCCCGGTGCCGCCGCGATGGGCACCCAGGCCCTGCTCCGCGCCGCCCTCGGTGCCCTCCGACCCGCGGCAGCCGGCCGGTGAGCGGCATCACGTCCGCCGGCGCCGAGTCGCAGGAAGAACTCGCGTTCGAAGGCGCGCTCCGTCCACGCTCGCTCGACGAGTTCGTCGGGCAGCGCAAGGTGCGGGGGCAGCTCGACCTGCTCCTCAAGGCCGCGGGCATGCAGGAGCGCACGCCCGACCACATCCTGATGGCGGGTCCTCCCGGCCTCGGCAAGACCACGCTCGCGATGATCGTCGCGCACGAGACCGGGCGACCGCTGCGCATGTCGAGCGGCCCCGCCATCCAGCACGCCGGTGACCTCGCCGCCGTGCTGTCGTCGCTGGTCCCGGGCGAAGTGCTGTTCATCGACGAGATCCACCGCATGGCCCGCTCGGCAGAAGAGATGCTCTACCTGGCGATGGAGGACTTCCGCATCGACGTGATGGTGGGCAAGGGCGCCGGTGCCACGAGCATCCCGCTCGACCTCGCACCGTTCACGCTCGTCGGGGCCACCACCCGGGCCGGCCTGCTGCCGAACCCGCTGCGCGACCGCTTCGGGTTCACCGCCCACCTCGAGTTCTACGAGAAGGACGAGCTCGAGCAGGTCCTGATCCGTGCGGCCCACCTGCTCGAACTCGACATCGACCGGACCGCCCTGCGCGAGATCGCCGGGCGCTCCCGAGGCACCCCGCGCATCGCGAACCGCCTGCTCCGCCGGGTGCGCGACTACGCCCTCGTGCACCGCACCACCGACGGCATGGCCGCGGTCCAGGGTGCGCTCGACCTGTACGACGTCGACGAACTCGGCCTCGACCGGCTCGACCGAGCCGTCGTCGAGACCATGCTGACCCGGTTCGACGGGGGCCCGGTCGGCCTGAACACCCTCGCCGTCTCCGTCGGCGAGGAGTCCGAGACCATCGAGTCGGTCGTCGAACCGTTCCTCGTCCGCGTCGGACTCGTGACCCGCACCCCCCGCGGGCGCATCGCGACACCGCGGGCCTGGCGACACCTCGGCCTCACCCCGGGGCAGGGCGACGGCGGGCAGCCGGGGCTCTTCGACGACCCGGAACCCACCGCCTGACCGCCGATCAGTCGGGTGACATGCCACGGACACCGGCGTGCCCTAGACTGCTACGGCCCGAAACCGAGCAACCAGAGAAGGCAACGCATCATGGGTCAAGAAGTCATCCTCATCGTCATCGTCGTGGCGTTCGCGGCCTTCATGTTCTACAACAGCCGCAAGCGCAAGAAGCAGCAGGCCGAACTCGTGGACAAGATGGTCCCGGGCGCCAAGGTCATGCTGTCCTTCGGCCTCTACGGCACGCTCCTCTCGGTGAACGAGGAGAAGGTCACCGCTGACGTCGAGATCGCACCGGGGACCGTCGTCACCGTGCACCGTCAGACCCTGTCCCGCGTCGTCGACGACAACGCGTCCGACGTCGAGACCACCACGACCACCGAGGACGAGCCGAAGCCGGTGGCCGAGCTCAACGGCGAGCCGGTCTACGGCGAGCGGGTCGACACCGACCGTGTCGACGAGACCGACGCCACGAAGCGCAAGTCCGACGACTGACGCCCTCGGCCGCCGGGTCGTCTGACCCGGTGGCTTCCCTCTGCCGTCGCACGGTGTGCCGACGGTCCTGAACAGAAAGACGAGACGACCGGTGGCACGATCGACACCCGTCAAGAAGGCGCTGCGCTCGCTCACCTGGTTGGTGATCCTGATGGCGATCCTCGCCGGCGTGAACACCGCCGCGTCGATCCTCGCCGGCTCTTCGAAGGACGACACCGACAAGTGGTACCAGGGCGCGAGCTGGGTGCCAGAGCTGGCTCTGGACCTGCAGGGCGGCACGCAGCTGACCCTCGCGGCGCAGAACACCGAGGGCGACTCCGTCACCTCGCAGCAGCTGCAGCAGGCGGTGAACATCATCCGCCAGCGCATCGACGCCACCGGTGTCTCCGAGTCCGAGATCAACACCCAGGGCGCGAACAACATCGTCGTCTCGATCCCGGGTCGTCCCGACAAGGCCACGATCGACCGCATCGAGGCAGCCGCGAAGCTGACCTTCCGTCCGGTGCTCTTCACCGAGGCCGCGACGAACTCCGCCGTCGGTGACGACGGCAAGGGCACCGCATCGGCCACGCCGTACTCGCCGCCGGCCTCGCTCGCCGCGACGCCGAGCGCGAAGCCGACCAACGCGAGCGACCTGAACTGGGTCACGCCGAAGCTGCAGGACCTGTACACCAACTACAACTGCGCTGCTCCGGACGACGTCACCACGGCGCCCGACGACGAGCCCCTGGTCACCTGTGACCAGGACGGCGCGGGGAAGTACATCCTCGGACCGGTCGAGGTCTCCGGTGCCGACATCAGCAACGCCACCTCGGGTCTCGCCACCGACTCGCAGGGCACGTCGACCGGCCAGTGGGCCGTCAACCTGACGTTCAACGGCGAGGGCTCGAAGGACTTCCGCACCGTCACGAACCGTCTCGTCTCGCTCCAGCAGCCGCAGAACCAGTTCGCGATCGTGCTCGACGGTTCGGTCATCACCGCGCCGACGACGAACTCCGCGATCACGAACGGCAAGGCGCAGATCACCGGCTCGTTCACGGCCGAGTCGTCGAAGACCCTGGCGGACCAGCTCAAGTACGGTGCGCTGCCGATCAACTTCCAGGTGCAGTCGAACGAGAACATCTCGGCGACGCTCGGCACCGCGCAGCTCATCGGTGGCCTCGTCGCGGGCCTGATCGGGCTGATCCTGGTGATCATCTACTCGGTCATCCAGTACCGGGCCCTGGCCTTCGTCACCGTGCTGTCGCTCGGGATCGCCGCGGTGCTCACCTACCTGGTGATCGCGATCATGTCGTGGCGCGTCGACTACCGCCTGTCCTTGGCGGGTGTGGCGGGTCTGATCGTCGCGATCGGCATCACGGCGGACTCGTTCATCGTCTACTTCGAGCGCATCCGTGACGAACTCCGCGACGGCCGTGCCCTCGAGAGCGCGGTCGAGTCCGGCTGGAAGCGCGCCCTCCGCACGATCCTGGCGTCCGACGCGGTGAACTTCCTCGCCGCCGTCACGCTCTACGTGCTCGCGGTCGCCGACGTGAAGGGCTTCGCGTTCACGCTGCTCCTCACGACGCTGATCGACATCGTGGTGGTCGCGCTCTTCACCCACCCGATGATGCAGCTCATCGCCCGCAGCCGGTTCTTCGGCGAGGGGCACCGGTTCAGTGGTCTCGACCCGGCAGCACTCGGTGCCGTCTACCGGGGACGCGCCCAGTTCCGCGCACCCGTCGTGGACGGCAAACGCCAGCGCAGTGCCGGTGAGGCACAGCGCCGACAGACGATCGCGGAGCGGAAGGCCCAGCAGGCCTCCGGCGACAACGGCTCGACGCCGGACGGGAAGGACGACTGATGGCCAGCTTCAGCCAGTTCGGCAGCGACCTCTACACGGGGAAGCGGTCGTACGACATCATCGGGCGCCGGAAGACCTGGTACCTGATCGCCCTCGCGATGATCGTGATCTCACTCGTCACCCCGTGGCTCCGTGGCGGGTACCAGCTCGGCATCGAGTTCACCGGCGGCTCGGAGTTCACGATCTCCGACGTCAAGACGCTCGACCAGAACCTCGCCACCGAGACCGTCGAGGACGTCGTCCCGGAGTCCATCCCGCGCGTCTCGCAGCTCGGCACGCACGGCATCCGCGTGCAGACCGGGCAGCTCACCGACCGGCAGACGACCGAGGTGCAGGACGCCCTGGCGAAGGCCTACGACGTCCCGGAGAGCCAGGTCGCCGCGACCTTCATCGGTGCGACGTGGGGTGCCGACGTGCTCGCGCAGGCCATCCGTGGTCTCGTGATCTTCCTCGCCCTCGCCGCGGTCTTCATGACGCTGTACTTCCGCACCTGGAAGATGTCGCTGTCCGCGATGGCGGCGCTGCTGCACGACCTGCTCATCACGGCCGGCGTGTACGGCATCGTCGGGCTCGAGGTCACGCCCGCGGCGGTCATCGGGTTCCTGACGATCCTCGGGTACTCGCTCTACGACACCGTGGTGGTCTTCGACAAGGTGCGTGAGAACACCGCGCAGGAATCCATCCGGACGTTCAAGCAGTCGGTCAACCTCGCGGTGAACCAGACCCTCGTCCGGTCGATCAACACCTCGGTCGTGGCACTGCTGCCGGTCGCGGCGATCCTCTTCATCGGGTCGTACGTGCTCGGCGCCGGCACCCTGCGCGACATCTCGCTCGCACTGTTCATCGGCATCATCGTCGGCACCTACTCGACGATCTTCATCGCGTCGCCGATGTACGCGCAGCTGCGCGAGAACGAGCCGAAGATCAAGGAGTCCGACGCCAAGAAGACCGCGGCGGCCGAGAAGCGCCGGCGTGAGGTCGACGCGGCAGAGGCGAGCGTCTGATGCCCATCGAGATCCAGGAGATCGACGTTGCCGAGGCGCAGCGCCGCCTCGACGCCGGAGCCCGCCTGTTCGACGTCCGCGAGCAGGGGGAGTGGGACGAGGTCCACGCTCCCCAGGCCACGCTCGTGCCGATGTCGGAGTTCGTGGACCGCTGGCAGGAGATCGACGGCGGCGACCAGCCGGCAATCATCGTCTGCCACTCCGGCGGCCGGTCGTCGCGCATCGTCGCGGCGCTCGAGCAGTCGGGCGTGTCGGCCGTCAACCTCTCCGGCGGCATGCTCGCGTGGGAGCAGGCGGGAGCGCCGGTGGAGCGCGACGCCCAGGGCGAACCGCGTCACGGGCACTGACCGGGGACGCGTAGTCTTGTCGGATCGAGCTCGGATCGAGCTCTCGGACCGAGTCCTGGGAGGCGCATCATGACGGACACCCGCGAAGAGCCGTCCGCGCCGAGCCGCCCGGGTTCCGCTCCACGGCCCTCGAGTCCGATCGGTCCGAACACCACCGGCAACCTCGGTTCCCTCCGCTCGCTGCTGCCGCGCCTGTTCTCGCGCGCCCAGCCGGCCGGCGCGGTGGACACGCTGATCCGCACGGTCCGCTCGCACCACCCCAAGGCCGACGTGACGCTCATCGAGCGTGCGTACTCGGTCGCCGAGCGCGCGCACGACGGGCAGAAGCGCAAGTCCGGTGAGCCGTACATCACGCACCCCGTCGCGGTCGCGCAGATCCTGGCCGACCTCGGCATCGGCACGATCACCATCGCGGCGGCGCTCCTGCACGACACGGTCGAGGACACCGACTACCAGCTCGACCAGCTGCGGGCCGACTTCGGCGACGAGATCGCGATGCTCGTCGACGGCGTCACCAAGCTCGACAAGGTCAAGTACGGCGACAGCGCGCAGGCCGAGACCGTCCGCAAGATGGTCATCGCCATGTCGAAGGACATCCGCGTCCTCGTCATCAAGCTCGCCGACCGCCTGCACAACGCCCGCACGTGGGGCTTCGTCGAGTCCGCCTCCGCCACGCGCAAGGCGAAGGAGACGCTCGAGATCTACGCGCCGCTCGCGCACCGGCTCGGCATCCAGATGATCAAGCTCGAGCTCGAGGACCTGTCGTTCGCGGTCCTGCACCCGAAGCTCTACGTCGAGATCGACAGCCTGGTCAAGGAACGTCAGCCGAAGCGCGAGCAGTTCGTCCAGAACGTCATCGGGACCCTGAAGAAGGACCTGAAGGCCGCCAAGGTCCGTGGCGACGTCATGGGCCGGCCGAAGCAGTACTACTCGATCTACCAGAAGATGATCGTGCGGGGTCGTGAGTTCGACGAGATCTACGACCTCGTCGGCATCCGCGTGCTCGTGCCGACCGTCCGCGACTGCTACGCCATGCTCGGCTCGGTGCACGCGCGCTGGACCCCGCTGCCCGGTCGCTTCAAGGACTACATCGCGACCCCCAAGTTCAACCTGTACCAGTCGCTGCACACCACGGTGCTCGGACCGCAGGGTCGTGCGGTCGAGATCCAGATCCGCACGCACGAGATGCACCAGCGCGCCGAGTTCGGTGTCGCCGCCCACTGGAAGTACAAGCAGCGCGCTGCTGGCCGTGACGCCGGGACCTCGTCGACCACGGACGACCAGGACATGGCGTGGCTCGCCCACATCACCGACTGGCAGGCCGAGACCAGCGACCCGGGCGAGTTCCTCGACTCGCTTCGCTACGAGATCGGCGCCAAGGAGACCTACGTCTTCACGCCGCAGGGCAAGGTCATCGGTCTCCCCGCCGGCGCCACCCCGGTCGACTTCGCCTACGCGGTGCACACCGAGATCGGCCACCGCACGATGGGTGCGAAGGTCAACGGCCGGCTCGTCCCGCTCGAGAGCCAGCTGTCCAGCGGCGACGTCGTCGAGATCTTCACGTCGAAGAACCCCGACTCCGGCCCCTCGCAGGACTGGCTGCAGTTCGTCCGCAGTCCGCGCGCGCGCAACAAGATCAAGCAGTGGTTCACCAAGGAGCGCCGCGAAGAGGCGATCGAGCAGGGTCGCGACGCCATCGCCCGGGCGATGCGCAAGCAGAACCTGCCGCTCCAGCGCATCATGAGCCAGGACAGCATCGCCGAGGTCGCTTCGTCGATGCGGTACGAGGACGTCTCCGCCCTGTACGCCGCCATCGGCGAGGGCCACGTGTCGACGCAGTCGGTGATCGAGAAGGTCCTCGGCAACGTCCAGACCGAGACCGAGACGGACGAACCCGAACTCGCGTTCCCGCGCCAGGTCACCAGTCGTCAGCTGCGCACGAGCGACAGTGGCGTGCTCGTCCGCGGTGCGCCCGACATCCTCGTGAAGCTCGCGAAGTGCTGCACACCGGTGCCTGGCGACCAGATCGTGGGTTTCATCACCCGTGGCCAGGGCGTCTCCGTGCACCAGTCGTCGTGCACCAACGTGAAGTCGCTCATGAACGAACCCGACCGGATGATCGAGGTCGAGTGGGCCCCGTCGTCGAAGTCGGTGTTCCTGGTGCAGATCCAGATCGAGGCGCTCGATCGGTCGGGTCTGCTCAGCGACGTCACCCGGGTGCTGACCGACCACCACGTGAACATCCTGTCCGCGACGGTGTCGACCTCGTCCGACCGTCTCGCGCTCAGCCGGTTCGTGTTCGAGATGGGCGACACCATCCACCTCGACCGCGTGCTGAACGCGGTGCGACGCATCGACGCCGTCTACGACGTCTACCGCGTCAGCGCCGGCTAGCGGCAGGGCCCCGCGCGGCCCGTCCGTCGACCGGTCACGAACCGTCGGCTGCGGCCCCGCCAATCGACGGTCCGCGACCACTCGGCGGACGCGAGCGGGGTGTCCTGACCGCCCGCACGCGCCGGACCGGAGGCCCGCGGCAGCCCCGCCCCGCGCCTCCCGCGTCTCCCGCCCGTCGACCGGTCACGACTCGTCGCACGGGCACCGCCGACCGGTCACAGACCGTCGGCTGCGGCCCCGCCAATCGACGGTCCGCGACCACTCGCCGAACGCGAGCGGGGTGTCTTGACCGCCGCTACGCCCGCACGCGCCGGACCGGAGGCCCGCGGCAGCCCCGCGCCTCCCGTGCCTCCCGCTCGTCCACCGGTCACGACTCGTCGCACGGGCACCGCCGACCGGTCACGAACCGTCGGCTGCGGCCCCGCCAACCGACAGTTCGCGACCACTCGGCGGAAGTGAGCGGGGTGTCGTGACCGCCCGGCGAACGCCCGCGCGCCGCCCTAGCGCGCAGCGCCCCCAGCCGCATCCGGCAGCCCCGGCAACCCCGGCAGCCCCGGCAGCCCCCGCAACCGCCGCTCGGCTTGCCGCACCATGGGGATCCTCCCGAGCGACCTCAGACGCGCCTGCAGCTCGTCGGCCGTGACCGCCCCGATCGCGAGCAGCCCGTGCACGGCCGTCGCCTCGGCCACCCCGAACGCACCGGCCGTCGGCCCCGGCGTCCGGAGCAGGTCGACCGCGGTCCGCCCCGGCAGCGTGACCCGCAGCCGCGAGAGCTCGACGGTGTCGTCGACGTCGATCCGGACCTCTCGCAGGCGGACGTCCGGCCCGACGTGCACGCGCACCTGCGGCGGGATGCAGGCCTCGAGCGGCGCCGGCGGCCGGGACACCGCACCCCAGATCCACGCGGCGGTCAGCGTGCAGGCGATCAGGCGTGAGTCCCGCAGAACCCAGGCTGCAGCGGCGGCGCGCAACCACGGCGTCTGCGGTTCGGCGGGGGAGGCCCAGCAGGGACCGACGGCGACCAGCTCGCCGGCCAGGACCGCCGCACGCAGCTCGGGTTCCGGCCAGTCGTCACTGGTCAGCAGTCGCGGGCGGGGCACCCGCACATCCTGCCTGACCTGCGCGCACGACCGACAGCCCTGTGGACAAGCCGTCGACCGGCCGGGAGGCACGTGGCGGGCCCGCACCGCGCCTCCAGGCCGTCGCCGGTCACGTCCACGGCGTCGGCCGCGTCGACGACGCGACCAGCCGCGCCCGCGCGCCGGATCGAGCCCGACCGGACGGGACGTGCGCGCTCAGCGCAGGACGTCGGCGCGGTGCACGAGCGCAGCGGCACCGATGAGCGGACCGTCCTGGGACAACCCGGTCGGCACGATCTGGACCTTCGTGACGAACCCGAACTCGACACGCTCCGCCACGGCCTGCCGTGCGTACTCGAACAGGTCCGGCGTGACGTGCGAGAACCCGCCGCCGATGGCGACGATCTCGAGGTCGACCAAGCTCGTGGCGGCGGCGATGGCCTGCCCGAGGGCGCGGCCGCTCCGCTGGACCGCGGCGACGGCGATCTCGTGGCCGGCGGCGTAGGCGGCCGAGAGTTCCTCGCCTGTCGTGCCCGCGAAGCCCTGACGACGTGCCCAGGCCACGGTCTTCGGGCCGCTGGCGATCGCCTCGAGGCAGCCGGTGCCCCCGCAGGCACACGGGTCGTCGTAGCCGCCGCACTCGACGTGTCCGATGTGGCCGGCGTTGCCCGTGGGTCCGCTGACGGTGCGACCGTGCAGGATGAGCCCGCCGCCGACACCGGTGGAGACGATCATGCCCATGACGTGCTCGTAGCCCTGGGCCGCGCCGACCCAGTGCTCGGCGAGGGTGATCGCCAGGCCGTCCATGCGGAGCGTCACCGGGACCTCGTCCGGCACGAGCGCCGCGATCCGCTCGCGCAGCGGGTGGCCGCGCCAGACCGGCATGTTGAGCGGGGAGACGAGGCCGTGCTCCTCGTCGACGGGCCCGGCGGAACCGACGCCGACGCCCACGAGCGTCGCGTCGGCCGGCAGCGCGCCGAGCGCGGCCGTGACGACCTCGTCGACGGCGGCCTGCAGCTCGTCGGAGGTGCGCTGCGGCCCCGTGGGGCTGCGGAACCGGGTCGCCGGCAGCACGACGCCCTGGTCGGTGACGAGCGCGGCCTCGACCTTCGTGCCGCCGAGGTCGACGGCCAGGGCGAGGGCGGGGGACTGGGGTGCGGTGCTGGACATGCGCGCTCCGATGCGGCGGTCTGGAGGCACGGTGCGGGTCGCCGACGCGTCGTCGCGTCCGGTGGGCACCGGCCTGGTCGTGGTGGGTCGTGCTGGTCGCGTGGGCTCAGCACTGTGGGCTCAGCCAGGTCGGCTCAGCCCGTGGGTTCAGTAGGACGTCGTGTCGTCGCCGAGCGCCGAGGCGGCACCCGTCTCGGCGCGGTGCGCGACCTCGTCGAGGATGCGGGCCGACGCGCTCGTGCCGATGCGGTTCGCGCCCGCCTCGACCATCTCGAGCAGGGTGTCGAGCCCGCGGACACCGCCGGAGGCCTTCACGCCGGTGTCGGCACCGACCGTGCGGCGCATGAGCGCGATGTGCTCGGCCGTCGCGCCGCCGCCGGCGAACCCGGTCGAGGTCTTCACGAAGGCCGCGCCGGCGGTCTGTGCCGCACGCGAGGCCGCGACGATCTCGTCGTCGGTCAGGAACGCGGTCTCGAGGATCACCTTGACGACGGTGTCGCCGGCGGCGTCGACGACCGCGCGGACGTCCTGCTCGACGCGCTGCCAGTCGCCCGACTTCGCGGCGCCGATGTTCTGCACCATGTCGAGCTCGAACGCGCCGTCGGCCAGGGCCTGCAGCGACTCGGCGACCTTCGCCGCGGTGGACGTGGTGCCGTGCGGGAAGCCGATCACGGTGCCGACGCCGACACCGGTGCCCGTGAGGCGCTCCACGGCGTGGGCGACGTCGCTCGGACGGACGCAGACGCTGAAGACGCGGTGGGCGGCGGCTTCGTCGAGCTGGGCGTCGACGTCCGCGCGGGTGAGTTCGGGCTTCAGGATCGCGTGGTCGATGAGGCCGCGGACGGCATCGACGGTGACGGGGAAGGCTGCGTTGTCCACCCGGCAAGCCTACCCGTCAGGCGTGCCGCGTAGCGTGCAGGGCATGCAGGTCCTCGTCACCGGCGCCACCGGGTACATCGGTGGTCGTCTCGTCCCTCGTCTCCTCGAAGCCGGCCACTCCGTCCGGGTGTTCGTGCGCAACCCCCGGAAGCTCCAGGACGTCCCGTGGAGCAGTGAGGTCGACGTCGCGGAGGGCGACCTCCAGGACGCCGAGGCGGTGCGCGCCGCCGTCGACGGGATCGAGGCGGTCTACTACCTGGCCCACGCGATGGGGGCCGACGGCGACTTCGAGTCGGCCGAGCGCGAGGCCGCCGAGACCATGGCACGCGAGGCGAAGGCGGCCGGCGTCAGCCGGTTCGTCTACCTGGGCGGGCTGCACCCCGACGGCGAGCTGTCGAAGCACCTCCGCAGCCGCAAGGAGGTGGGGGAGATCCTCCTCGGCTCGGGTGTGCCGACGGTGGCGTACCAGGCCGGGGTCGTGATCGGCTCGGGCAGCACCTCGTTCGAGATGATCCGGCACCTGACCGACGTCCTGCCGTGGATGCCCGCGCCGCGCTGGGTCCGCAACCACATCCAGCCGATCGCGGTCCGCGACGTCCTGTACTACCTGGTGGCCGCGCTCGACGTCCCCGCCGACGTCAACCGCACCTTCGACATCGGCGGCCCCGACGTCCTGCGGTACGGCCAGATGCTGAACGGCTACGCGGTCGAGGCGAAGCTGCCCCAGCGCCCGATCACGGTCCTGCCGGTGCTCACCCCGCGCCTCGCCGCACACTGGTTCAACGCCGTCACCCCGATCCCGCGCAAGCTCGCGACGCCGATCATCGAGTCGCTGCAGTTCGAGTGCGTGCAACGCGAGCACGACATCGACGACGTCGTGCCGCAGCCCGAGGGCGGGCTCACCTCGTACCGTCGGGCCGTCCGCCTCGCGCTCAACAAGATGCGCACCGGCCAGGTCCAGACGAGCTGGCGGAGCGCGACGCTCTCGAGCGCCTCGGCCGACCCGATGCCGAACGACCCCGACTGGGCCGGGCACACCGTCTACGTCGACGACCGGAAGCGGCACTCCAGTGCCTCCGCCGAGGACGTCTGGCGCGTCGTCGAGTCGATCGGCGGCGACAACGGCTGGTACTCGTTCCCGCTCGCCTGGGTCGCCCGCGGCTGGATGGACAAGATCGCCGGCGGCGTCGGCCTGAACCGCGGGCGTCGTGACCAGCAGCGCCTCGAGCAGGGCGACGCGCTCGACTGGTGGCGCGTCGAACGGCTGGAGCGCGGCCGGTACCTGCGGCTCCGAGCCGAGTTCAAGTCGCCCGGCCGTGCGTGGCTCGAGATGACCGTCACACCGAACCCCGACGGCGGCAGTGACTACCACCAACGGGCGATCTACTTCCCGCAGGGACTCGCCGGCCGGCTGTACTGGTACGGCATCCTGCCGTTCCACGGCATCATCTTCCCCGGTATGGTCGAGCGCATCACCGCCGCCGCCGAGCGGGAGTCCGACCACACCGGGTCCACGCAGCGCAACCGGACGCAGCAGACCGAGACCCCCGAGCCGGCGCACGAGGAGGCAGCATGACCGACGACCGCAGCCCCGTCCTCTTCCTGGGGGACAGCATCACCGAACAGGGTGACTGGGACACGTGGCTCCCCGACGAGCACACGCTGAACCAGGGCATCGGCGGCGACACGACCGACGGCGTGCTGACGCGCCTCGACGCCGTCGTCGCCGAGCAGCCCGAGGTGATCGTGCTGCTCATCGGCACGAACGACTTCGGCAACCACCGCGCCAGCGCCGAGCACGTGGTCCGCAACGTCGAGACGATCCTCGTCACGCTCCGCCGTGAGCTGCCGGGCGTGCGTCTGCTGCTCGTGTCGATCCTGCCGCGGCAGGCCGAGTACGCCACGAAGATCGAACAGGCCAACCGGCACCTCCGGCAGTTCGTCGCCACCTGCCACGCGCAGTACCTCGACGCCTGGCCCGCCCTGGCCGACGGCGACCACCTGGACGCCCGCTTCACCGAGGACGGCCTGCACCTGACCGAAGAGGGCTACCGCGCGCTGGTCGGTGAACTGGTGCCGGCGCTCGAGCGCGTCCGCGACCTGCCGCCGATGTCGCGGTCGATCCAGGCGATCGACCTCGACGGTTCCTCGGACTGATGGCAGCACGCAAGGGGCGGCCCCCGGTGGGGTCGTCCCAGCACGGCGTGCCCGCAGGGTCCCCTCGACCCGCACCGATCGCACCGGCCAGCGGCGCCCGTGCCACGCCGCCCTTCACCCGCCCCGCACTGGCACCGTCGATGATCGCGGCGATCGTGCTGCTGGCCTGCGTCGCCATCGTCGACTCGTCGGGCTTCGTCTTCGCCCGTTGGGGCGTCACGGTGCTCGCGCTGATCGTGCTCGTCTTCAGCGTGCGCGGGAAGGTCTGGTGGGCAGCCCTGCTCATGGCCGCCGTCGCCGTCTGCTGGAACCCGCTCGTCACGGTGCCGATCCCCGGACAGGTGTGGGCGGCCCTGCAACTGGTGGCCGCCGCGCTCTTCATCGTGGTGGGCATCGTCGTCAAGGTGCCCCGCGAGTCGGACGGACGGTAGGATCGGCAGGTCGGGTACAGGACCCGACCGCACGACCCGAAGGGCATGGATGAACGACGAGACCGAGCCGGTGACCGAGAGTCCTCTGCTGAACCCTCGACCGTCCTCCGGCGGTCTCGATCGATCCGACGTCGTCGTCCGCAAGGGGCGACTGACCCTGATCAACGGACACCTCACGCCGCAGCAGTCGATGATCGAGGACCTGCTGTTCCTCGACGACGCACTCACCGCGGCTGACGTCGACCACCTGCTCATCCGCGGCAACGACCAGCGCCCGGTGATCGCCCTCGACGAGCGGGACCGCCAGCGCGCCGAGAGCGCCGTGATGTCCGCGGCCGTCAACGAGCCCTTCTACGCGAAGCCCCCGGGCAAGCCGGCGGTGCTCGTGCAGGACGACGGACTCGGCTCCGTCGAAGAACCGGTGCTCCGCGTGTTCCGCCCGCGGCTCGAGCCGCTCGGACGTCTGCGCTACGGCGCCGAGACGAGCGTCCAGCTCGAGTTCTGGCGCGTCACCGACACCGAGGTCCTCGCTCCCGTCGAGAACGCCCTGATGCGTCGCAGCCTGCCGATCGACGAGTTCGTGCTCGTCGACATCGAACGCTACGGCCGCACCTGGCGCACCGTCGAGCACATGTTCGACGACCACGTCTCGGACATCCGGTTCCCGATCGACATCGTCTTCTCGTGGGTCGACGGCAACGCCATCGAGTACCAGCGCGCCCGCCAGGCCGCACAGTCGAACGCCGTCCTGGGCGAGGGCGACGACGCCCCTGCCCGGTTCCGCCAAATCGACGAGCTGAAGTACGCGCTCCGCTCGGTGCACACCTTCGCGCCCTGGATCCGACAGATCTACATCGCGACGGACTCCCCGGCGCCGCACTGGCTCGCCGAGCACCCGAAGGTCCGCATCGTCCGCAGCGAGGAGTTCTTCGCCGACCCGTCCGTGCTGCCGACCCACAACTCGCAGGCCGTCGAGTCGCAGCTGCACCACATCCCGGGCATCAGCGAGCACTTCATCTACTCGAACGACGACATGTTCTTCGGGCGCCTCGTCGACCCCTCGGCGTTCTACAGCCCCGGATCGGTCACGAAGTTCATCCTCGCGTCGACCCGGATCGGCCTCGGCTCCAACAACCCGGCACGCAGCGGTTTCGAGAACTCCGCCCGGGTCAACCGCAAGCTGCTGCAGCAGCGCTTCGGTGCGGTGACGACCCGGCACCTCGAGCACGCGCCGACGCCCCTGCGCGCCTCGATCATGACCGAGATGGAGCACGAGTTCGCCGACGAGTTCGCGGCCACTGCGGCCTCGCGCTTCCGCGCCGCCGACAACATCTCGGTGACGAACTCGCTGTACCACTACTACTCGCTGCTCACCGGTCGGGCGATCATCCAGGAGAACGCGGCCGTCGGGTACATCGACACGACCATGGTCTCCGGCCTCAAGGCCCTCGACGAGCTGCTGAAGAAGCGGAACGTGGACTTCTTCTGCCTCAACGACGGCAGCTTCCCGGAGGTCAGCGACGAGGAGCGCACGCAGCGCGTGACGGACTTCCTGGAGCGCTACTTCCCGTTCCCCGCGCCGTGGGAGCGTCCCAGCGCTTAGGACGCGCCAGCGGCCTGCTGGGGCGCTCCGGGCGAGCCTGCGAGCCCGGAGCCGACGTCCACCGGTCACGACTCCCCGCCGTCCACACGCCGAGCGGTCACAGCCCGTCGGCTGCGCCGCCCGCAAACAACGGAACACGACCACGCGACGCAGCACCTGCGGTGTGTCGCGACCACCCCGGGGGCCGGGAGGCGCGAGCCGACCCCGCCACGGGCCTCCCGGCCGTCGGGTCCGCCGTCGGGACGCGCCCGCGCGTGTGCCCGCCGAGCGGTCACGAACTGTTGATTGCCGAGCCTCCGGCGGACGGAACGTGACCACTCGCCGCGGAGTGACGGGGAGTCGTGACCGCACACGCCCGCCATTGGTGAGCAGAAGCGGTCGGGTCCGCATGTCGGACCCGACCTCTTCTGCACGCGAAGTGCGCGGCGCTACCGGTGGACGGGGGAGACGGGCACCGAGTCGAGCGTGAACACCGGGATGCTCGAGGTGACCGGTGCCGGCTCGACCGCCGCGGGGATCGTCACGCCGTGCGCGGCGAGCTTGGCCTCGGTCTCGAGCGCGGAGACGGGCTGTCCGACGGTGGCGTAGTGCCCGATCGGCACCACCGAGTGGACGACGTTGTGCCCGTAGACGTGCACCAGGTTGAAGGACTGCGCACCGTCACGGCCACGGGTGCCGCCCTGGTACTCGGTGAGGTCCTGGGTGTAGCAGGTGGCACTGGCGACGGACACCGGGATGCCGGCGAACACGGCACTGGTCGAGTAGTGCAGGTGACCGGCGATGATGGCGAGGACGTCGCTGCCCTCGACGACCTCGGCCAGGGCCTGCTGGTCGCGCAACTCGACGAGGACGGTGAGGTCCTGGACGCTCGGCACAGGCGGGTGGTGCATCGCCAGGATGGTGCCGTGCGGCGCAGCCTCGGACAGGACCTCGGCGAGCCAGTCGAGCTGCTCGGGGGAGACCTCGCCGTGGTGGTGACCCGGCACGCTCGTGTCGAGGGTGATCACGCGGAGACCGTTGACGTCGTAGACGAAGTCGACCGGGCGATCGGTGGGCTGCAGGCCGAAGAGCTCCTGGCGGAAGGCGCCGCGCTCGTCGTGGTTGCCCATGGCCCAGATGACCTGCGCGCCGATGCGCTGCGCGGCCGGCTCGAGGATCTCGCGGACACGGGCGTACGCGCCCGGCTCGCCCTTGTCGGCCACGTCGCCGGTGACGACGATCGCTTCGGGACGGGTGCCCGAGGCTTCGATGTCAGCGACGATCTGCGTGAGCCGAGCGGCGGAGTCGACATCGCCGTACAAGTCGCGGTCCCCGGAGACGAGGTGCGTGTCGCTGAGGTGGAGGAGGAAGTGGTTCGGCCTGGGGTGTTCGGCCGTCCGGCTGTCCATCGGGGTCTCATTCCGTTGGCGGATGCGTGGTGCAACACGTTGCCACACCGTCCTGGACGAGTCCAGCACGCGGGAGTGAACCAGCCGTGAACTGGGGGCGGCGTGTTGCCCCTCACACGAAGAAACCCCCGCCACATCGTGACGGGGGTTGCTTCGTGCTACTGATCAGTGATCGCCGGGGCCGACCTGGGGAGCCTGGTGGCCACCCTCGAGGTTCGGGCCGTGGTGCGCGGCGTGCGCTGCCTCGAGCTCAGCCTTCGAGACCGGCTCGATGCGGTCCTCGAAGAAGAAGCGGGAGACGCCGGCGCGGACCTTCTGCAGACCCGTGATCTTGCCCTTGGCGTTCGGGCGGATCATCAGCGGCTTGTACTCGTTGAACTGCAGGAGCTTCCAGCGCTCGTACTCGTCGAGCTGCTCGTGCACCTCGATGTACTCGCCGTGGGGGAGTCGGACGATGCGACCCGACTCGTAGCCGTGCAGGACGATCTCGCGGTCCTTCTTCTGGAGGGCGAGGCAGACACGCTTCGTGATCCAGAAGGCGATGAACGGACCGAGGACCGTCGTCGCCTGGATCACGTGGATCACGTGTTCGATCGACACCAGGAAGTGCGTCGCGATGATGTCCGACGAAGCCGCCGCCCAGAGGCTGGCGTAGAGCGTGATGCCAGCGGCACCGAACGCCGTGCGCGTCGGGGCGTTGCGCGGGCGGTCGAGGATGTGGTGCTCACGCTTGTCGCCCGTGACCCACGCCTCGATGAAGGGGTAGAGCAGGATCGCCAGGATGAGCAGCACCAGGACCGCGATCGGCGCCAGGATGTTGAACGACACCGTGTAGCCGAACCACACGACCTCCCAGTGCGGCGGGACCAGTCGGAGCGCGCCGTCGGCGAAGCCGATGTACCAGTCGGGCTGGGTACCGGCGGACACCGGGGAGGGGTCGTACGGGCCGTAGTTCCAGATCGGGTTGATCGTGAACAGCGACGCGATGAGGGCCAGGATGCCCGCGACGATGAAGAAGAACCCGCCGGCCTTCGCGGCGAACGCCGGGAGGATCGGGACACCGACGACGTTCTCGTTGGTCTTGCCCGGACCGGCGAACTGCGTGTGCTTGTTGATCACGACGAGCACGAGGTGGACACCGAGCACCGCGACGAGGATCGCCGGCAGCAGCAGGATGTGCAGCGTGTACAGACGGCCGACGATGTCGGTCCCCGGGAACTCGCCGCCGAAGAGCAGGTAGGCGATCCACACGCCGATGACCGGGACACCCTCGATCATGCCGACGATGATCCGCAGTCCGTTTCCGGAGAGCAGGTCGTCGGGGAGCGAGTAACCGGTGAAGCCCTCGGCCATGGCGAGGACCCAGAGCAGGAAGCCGAAGACCCAGTTGAGCTCACGCGGCTTGCGGAAGGCGCCGGTGAAGAACACGCGGGCCATGTGCAGCATGATCGACGCCACGAACAGCAGGGCCGCCCAGTGGTGGACCTGGCGGACGAAGAGCCCGCCGCGGATGTCGAACGAGATGTCGAGCGTGGACTGCAGGGCCGTCGACATCGCAACGCCCTTGAGCGGGACGTACGAGCCGTTGTAGACGACCTCGGTCATGGACGCCTGGAAGAAGAACGTCAGGAAGGTCCCGGAGAGCAGCACGACGACGAAGCTGTACAGCGCCACCTCGCCGAGCATGAAGCTCCAGTGGTCCGGGAAGATCTTCCGGCCGACTTCCTTGACGAGGCCCGAGATGCTGGTGCGCTCGTCGATGTAGTTGGCGACCCCGCCGATGATGCGGGATCCGCGCTCCGGCGCCGGCTTGTTCGTCGACGTGTTCGGTGCGGTGGTGGTGGTGCTGGTCATCAGCGTTCACGCTCCCAGAAGGACGGTCCGACCGGCTCGTGGAAGTCGCTCTGGGCAACCAGGTAGCCGTCGTCGTCGATCGCGATCGGAAGTTGGGGGAGGGGGCGTGCTGCCGGACCGAAGATGACCTCGCAGTTGTTCGAGACATCGAAGGTGGACTGGTGGCACGGGCACAGCAGGTGGTGCGTCTGCTGTTCGTAGAGCGCGACGGGGCAACCGACGTGGGTGCAGATCTTGGAGTACGCGACGATGCCGTCGTAGCCCCAGTTCTCGTGACCCTTGGACGGGTTGAGGTCCTTCGGGTCCAGACGCATCAGGAGGACGGAGGCCTTCGCCTTCTCCTCCAGCATGTGCTCGGACTCGAGCATGCCCTCGGGGATGACGTGGAACACCGAACCGATGGTGACGTCGGAGGCCTTGATCGGCAGACCCGTCGGGTCCTTCGTCAGGCGCAGGCCCTGCTTCCAGAAGGTGTGGCGGAGCAGCTCGTTGGGGTCCTCGGCCGGAGCGAGGTCACGGACCAGGACGATGCCGGGGAGCGGGAACGCGGCCAGGGCACCGATCATCGAGTTGCGGATCAGCTTGCGACGGCTGAAGCCGGACTCCTTGTCGGCGAGCTGGAACGCCTCGACCGCCTTGGCGCGGGTCGCGTCGGTGCCGCGGGTGCCGTGACGGAGCTCGGTGATTTCGCGGTCGACGACGAGCGACTTCGACCAGTAGACGGCACCGAGGCCGAGGGCGAGGAGCGCGAGGGCGATCGACAGGCCCAGGAAGAGGTTCGCGGTGCGGACCGTCCCGAAGTCGCTCGGGTCGATCGGGAAGGCGACGTACGCCGCGATCGACAGGACGCTGCCGACGATCGACAGGTAGAAGTAGGCGGCGACCTGGCGCTCGGCCAGCCGCTGCTTCTTCGGGTCGACATCGGTGCGACGCGGGCGGTGCGGCGGCTCGCCCGGGTTCTCGAACGGGTCGACGGGGAGGACCGCGATCCCGGGGGAGGTGGTCGTGCCGTGCTTCTCGACAGCCGAGGACGAGTTCAGCGTCTCGTCGTCGTGCTCTGCCATGGTGTTCCCTTCAGTGTCGTTCGACACGGACGATCAGTTGGACTTCGCGGTCAGCCAGACGGTCATCGCGACGACCGCGCCGAGCCCGAAGATCCAGATGAACAGACCCTCGGCGACCGGCCCCAGGGAGCCGAGTGCGAAGCCACCGGGGGACTTGTTGTCCTGCACGTACTTGAGGTACGTGATGATGTCGGCCTTCTGCTCCGGCGTCAGGTTCAGGTCGTTGAAGACCGGCATGTTCTGCGGGCCGGTGACCATGGCCTCGTAGATGTGCTTGCCGGAGACCGTCTCGAGGCTCGGGGCGTACTTGCCCTCGGTCAGTGCACCACCGGCACCGGCCACGTTGTGGCACATGGCGCAGTTGATGCGGAACAGCTCGGCGCCTTCGGCAGCGTCGCCGTCCTCACCGTTGGTGAGCTCGGTGGACGGGACCGACGGGCCGGGGCCGAGGGAGGCGACGTACTGCGCGAGTGCGTCGACCTGCTCGTCCGTGAACTGCGCGGGCTTCTCTTCGGCCTGCGGGCCCTGGGCAGCCATCGGCATGCGGCCGGTGCCGACCTGGAAGTCGACCGACGCGGCACCGACACCGATGAGGGACGGGCCCTCGCTCGTGCCCTGCGCGGAGAGACCGTGGCAGGTGGCGCAGTTCGAGGCGAAGAGCTTCTCGCCCTCGTTCACCTGCGACTGGCTCGAGGCGGCGACGGTGTTCGTGCTGTCGTCGGCGTTCGCCGTGGAGCTGAACAGTGCGTACGCGCCACCGGTGGTCATGAGACCCACGACGATGAGCGACACGGTCGCCATCGGTGAACGGCGGCCCTTCTTGGACTTGGTTCTGTTGAACATGTGCTGGGGGGTGTCCAGTTCCTACTTGAGAAGGTAGATGACGGCGAAGAGGAAGATCCACACGACGTCGACGAAGTGCCAGTAGTACGACACGACGATGGCGGTGGTCGCTTCCTTGTGGCCGAAGTTCTTGGCGGCGAAACCGCGGCCGAGCGTCAGCAGGAAGGCGATGAGGCCACCGGTCACGTGGAGCCCGTGGAACCCGGTGGTCATGTAGAACGCCGAGCCGTAGGCGCTGGAGGAGAGCGTCACGCCCTCGTGCCAGAGGTTGGCGTACTCGAAGATCTGGCCGCAGACGAAGATCGCACCCATCGCGTAGGTGACGAAGAACCACTCCGTCATGCCCCAGTGGCGCGGGTTCCAGCTCGTCCGGTGCACCTGGAAGCGCTCCGCAGCGAACACGGCGAACTGGCAGGCGAAGCTGGACAGCACCAGGATGATCGTGTTCACGGAGGCGAAGGGCACCTCGAGCTTCGCGGTCTCGGTCGCCCAGAGCTCAGGGGACGTGCTGCGGAGCGTGAAGTAGATCGCGAACAGGCCGGCGAAGAACATGACCTCGCTGCCCAGCCACACGATCGTCCCCACGGCCACGGCGTTCGGCCTGTTGAGGGCCGGACCGCTGGCTGATCTGGAGAGAGAGGTGCTAGTCACGTCCTCCATTATGGCCGAAACCCCCGACAGTGTTTTCGCAGGAGACTGGCGGGTCTCTCGAATTCACTACGATCGAGCCATGCCTGACGCACTTTCTTGGCCAGCGGTGATCAGCGCGCTCATGGCGCGCGAGGACCTGACGATCAGGCAATCCACATGGGCCATGGAGGAGATCGTGCACGGGCGCGCCACCCAGGCACAGATCGCAGCCTTCGCCGTGACGCTCCGCGCGAAGGGCGAGACCGTCGACGAGGTCGTCGGGTTCCGCGACGCGATCCTGGACGCCGCGGTTCCGCTCGACGTCGACCCGATGGCGCTCGACATCGTCGGGACCGGCGGCGACGTGGTCGGCACCGTGAACATCTCGACCATGGCGGCCATCGTGATCGCGGCCGCCGGGGTCCCCGTCGTGAAGCACGGCAACAAGGCCAGCTCGTCGAAGTCCGGGTCGAGCGACGTGCTCGCCGCCCTCGGACTCGATCTCACGATGGACGCCGCGCGTGTCGCGGACACTTTCCGGCGTGTCGGGCTGACCTTCGCCTTCGCCAACGCGTTCCACCCCGGTTTCGCCCACGCTGGCCCGGTCCGGCGCGAGATCGGCGTGCCGACGGTGTTCAACTTCCTCGGCCCGCTCGTCAACCCCGCGCGGTGCGAGGCGAACGCCGTGGGTGTCGCCCAGCTCGAGCTCGTCCCGATCATCACGGGCGTGTTCCAGACGCGCGGCGCGACGGCCCTCGTGTTCCGCGGCGACGACGGACTCGACGAGTTGACCACCACCGGGCACAGTCACATCTGGGAGGTCACCGGCGGCCGCGTGACCGAGCACGACCTCGACCCGCGGGACCTCGGCATCGCCCGGGCACGCACGGACGACCTGCTCGGCGGCGACCCCGAGCACAACGCCGGCGTCGTCCACCGGGTGCTCGCGGGGGAGACCGGACCCGTCCGCGACATCGTCCTGCTGAACGCCGCGGCCGGCCTCGTCTCGTTCCGCCTGGCGCAGGACCCGAACGAGTCCGACCGGCCGATCCTGCAGCGCTTCCGCGAGCAGCTGGTCATCGCCGCCGAGGCGATCGACTCCGGCGCCGGTGCGCGCAAACTGGCTGATTGGGTCGGCGCAGCTCCCGCCGCGTAGTCCACGCCGTCCCGCGCACGGTGCGCGGTGCGCTGTGCGTCAGCCGGTGCGAGCCTGGCTGCTCGGTGCTGCGCCTGAGCGCGCACCAGGCAGCCACCGCTGCACCCGCCGAACAAGACCGCACCGTGCTGTGCCGGGAACCACCTGCTGGCCGGGAGGCCCGTGGCGGGCCCGCCCCGCGCCTCCAGTCCGCACCGTGCGCAGTCCGCGATCCCGTGTCGCGTCCGCGCAAGCCGCACCGTGCGCTGTGCGTCACCCAGTGCGAGCCTGGCTGCTCGGTGCTGCGCCACGAGCGCGCACCAGGCAGCCACCGCTGCACCCGCCGAACAAACTCGCACCGTGCCGTGCCGTGCCGGCAACCACCCGGCCGGCCGGCCGACGACCCGACCGACCGGACGACCGCGACCGCGACCGACGTGCAGGAGACGCAACGCACAGGAGGCCCGGTGCCGGTTCCAGGAACCGGCACCGGGCCTCCCGTCGGTGCGTTCAGTGCACGCGGTCAGCGTGCGCGTGCTTGATTACTGCACGTCCTCGTCGACCCAGTCGAAGGTCTTCGTGACGGCCTTCTTCCACAGGCGGAGCGTGCGCTCGCGCTCGGCGGCGTCCAGCTGGGGCTCCCAGCGCTTGTCCTCCTGCCAGTTGGCGCGGAGCTCGTCGAGGTTGGCCCAGAAGCCGACCGCGAGACCGGCGGCGTAGGCCGCACCGAGCGCCGTCGTCTCCGCGACGACCGGCCGGACGACCGGCACGTTGAGCATGTCGGCCTGGAACTGCATGAGCTCGCTGTTCGCGGTCATGCCACCGTCGACCTTGAGCTCGGTCAGGTCCACGCCGGAGTCGGCGTTGACCGCGTCGAGGACCTCGCGGGTCTGCAGGGCCGTCGCCTCGAGAGCGGCACGCGCGATGTGCCCCTTGTTGACGAAGCGGGTGAGGCCGACGATCGCACCGCGGGCGTCCGGACGCCAGTACGGCGCGAAGAGCCCGGAGAACGCCGGCACGAAGTACACGCCACCGTTGTCCTCGACGGTCTTGGCCAGGGCCTCGACCTCCGGGGCACTGCCGATCAGGCCGAGGTTGTCGCGGAGCCACTGGATGAGCGAGCCCGTGACGGCGATCGAACCCTCGAGGGCGTAGTGCGTCTCCTGGTCGCCGAGCTTGTAGCCGACGGTGGTGAGCAGGCCGTTCTCGGAGCGGACGATCTCGGTACCGGTGTTGAAGATCAGGAAGTTGCCGGTGCCGTAGGTGTTCTTCGACTCGCCCTGGTCGAACGCGGCCTGACCGAAGGTCGCGGCCTGCTGGTCGCCGAGGATGCCGGCGATCGGGACCTCGCGCAGCAGGCTCGAGGACTCGACGTGGCCGTAGACCTCGGAGGAGCTGACGATCTCGGGGAGCATCGACTTCGGGACGCCGAAGTCGGCGAGGATGTCGTCGCGCCACTGCAGCGTCTCGAGGTCCATGAACAGCGTGCGGGACGCGTTCGTGACGTCGGTCTTGTGGACGCCGCCGTCGACGCCACCGGTCAGGTTCCAGAGGACCCAGGTGTCGGTGGTGCCGAAGAGCAGGTCGCCCGCCTCGGCCTTCTCACGAGCACCCTCGACGTTCTCGAGGATCCACATGATCTTGGTCCCGGCGAAGTACGTCGCGAGCGGCAGGCCGACGATGGCCTTGTACTTGTCGGTGTCGCCGTCGGCGAGCTTGTCGACGAGCGCCTGCGTGCGGGTGTCCTGCCAGACGATCGCGTTGTAGATCGGCTTGCCGGTGGTCTTGTCCCAGACGACGGCGGTCTCGCGCTGGTTGGTGATGCCGACGGCTGCGACGTCGTGGCGCGTGATGTCGGCACGCGACAGTGCCTGACCGATCACCTCGCGGGTGTTGTCCCAGATCTCAGCGGGGTCGTGCTCGACCCACCCGGCGCGCGGGAAGATCTGCTCGTGTTCCTTCTGCCCGGTCGAGATGATCGAACCGGAGTGGTCGAACACGATTGCTCGGGTCGAGGTCGTGCCCTGGTCGATGGCGACGATGTAGTCGGCCATTGGTGCTCCTTACGGGTGTTCGGTGCGGTGCGCGGTCGGTCGTGCGGGACGACCGGTCACGCCTTCGGGGTGGGGTGGGTCAGTTGACGACGGGCAGCAGCGCGAGCGACAGCACGGCGGCGAGTGCACCACCGACGAGGGGGCCGACGACCGGCACCCAGGCGTAGGCCCAGTCGCTCGAGCCCTTGCCCTTGATGGGCAGGAAGGCGTGCGCGAGGCGCGGGCCGAGGTCACGGGCGGGGTTGATGGCGTAGCCGGTGGGGCCACCGAGGCTGACACCGATCGCGATCACGAGGAAGGCGACGGGGACGGCGCCGAGTTCGGCGGGTGCCTTGCCGTTCGTCATCGCGAGGATCACGAAGACGAGCACGAAGGTGCCGATGATCTCCGTGACGAGGTTCCAGCCGTACGAGCGGATCGCGGGGCCGGTCGAGAAGACGCCGAGCTTGGCGGCTGCGTCGGGCTCCTCGTCGAAGTGCTGCTTGTAGGCGAGCCAGACGATGACCGCACCGATGACGGCACCGATCATCTGGGCGAGCCAGTAGATGAGCATGGTGCCCACGGTGATGTTGCCGAGGATCGCCTGCGCGAGGCTGACGGCCGGGTTGAGCTGTCCGCCGGACTTGTAGGACACGAGCACACCGGCGAAGACCGCGAAGCCCCAGCCGATCGTGACCATGAGGAAGCCGGCCCCGAAGCCCTTCGACTTCGAGAGCGAGACGGCGGCGACGACACCGCCACCCAGGATGATGAGCATCGCCGTGCCGACGAGCTCGGACAGGAACTTGACGCCGATGTCGTCCATCGGTGACCTCCAGTGCGTGAGGTGGGGGTCCGGCCGTGCTGCGCCGCACTCCCCGTTGAGTGATTGAGGCCAACCATAGTGATGCGGTTGACGGCCCGGCGATGAATTCGTGAGCGAAGGGCGGCATCGTGCACGAACGTGCAGGACGGGTGTCCCCTGCACGATCCGGGAGCGGTGACGCGTCCTCGGCGCACTGCACGAACGTGCATCGGGAGCGGACGGCTGCCCGAGCCGCCGATGTAGATTGGGCGCACTCCGGTCGACGACGCGCGGTGTGACCGCCACGGTTCGACCCCGTACCCGTGGAGGCACCGCATGAAGAAGCTCATCAACGACCCGCAGGCCGTGGTCGAGGAGACCGTCCGGGGCTTCGCCCGGGCACACGCCGGACACGTCGTCCTGGTCGAGGACCCGATCCACCTGCACCGCGCTGATGCACCCGTCGCCGGCAAGGTCGGGATCGTCAGCGGCGGTGGCAGCGGCCACGAACCGCTGCACGCCGGTTTCGTCGGGTACGGCATGCTCGACGCCGCGGTGCCCGGCCCGGTGTTCACGAGCCCGACGCCCGACCCGATCGTCGCCGCGACGAAGGCCGTCGACGGCGGTGCGGGCGTGCTGCACATCGTGAAGAACTACACCGGCGACGTGCTCAACTTCGAGACGGCGGCCGAGCTCGCGGCGATGGACGACGTCCGCGTCGAGTCCGTCGTGGTGGACGACGACGTCGCGGTGCAGGACTCCCTGTTCACCGCTGGCCGTCGCGGTGTCGCCGGGACCGTCGTGGTGGAGAAGTGCGCCGGCGCCGCCGCCGAGCGCGGGGACGACCTGGACGCCGTCGCCGCCGTGGCCCGGCACGTCAACGACGTCACGCGGTCGATGGGGCTCGCGCTGGCGTCGGGCACCGTCCCGCACGCGGGGGAGCCGTCGTTCGTGCTGGCCGACGACGAGGTCGAGCTCGGCATCGGCATCCACGGCGAGCCGGGCCGTGAGCGGATCGCGATGGCACCGGCGGACGAGCTGGTCGACCGCGTGCTCGAGCCGATCCTGACCGACCTCGACGCCCCGGCCGGTTCGTCGCTGCTGCTCCTGGTGAACGGCATGGGCGGCACCCCGCTGTCCGAGCTCTACATCGCGTACCGACGCGCCGCCGAGGTCCTCTCCGACCGCGGCTACCAGGTCACGCGTAGTTTGGTCGGCGACTACGTCACGTCCCTCGAGATGCAGGGGTTCTCGCTCACCGTCACGGTGCTCGACGACGAACTCACTGTCCTCTGGGACGCCCCGGTGGAGACCCCGGCCCTGCGCTGGGGACGCTGAGCAACCGCGACTGCAACCGCGATCGCTACCGCGACCGCGACCGCGACCGCAACCGCGACCGCGACCGCAACCGACCACGACCGCTCGACCACCGGACCACGACACCGGGCCCACCGGGCCGGACACACGAAGGGAACCGCATTGGCGCTCGACACCGCATGGGCCATCGACTGGGTCCGTCGCACCGCCGCGACGATCGACGATCACCGCGCCGAGCTCGTCACGCTCGACCGTGAGATCGGGGACGGCGACCACGGCGAGAACCTCGACCGCGGGTTCCGGGCCGTGCTCGCAGCCGTCGACTCGGGGTCCTTCGACACCCCGGGTGCCGTGCTCAAGACCGTCGCGACGAAGCTCATCTCGACCGTGGGCGGAGCGGCCGGCCCGCTCTTCGGCACCGCCTACCTGAAGGCGGCGCAGGCTGCAGGTGACGCGGCCGAACTCGACGCGGACACCCTCGTCGCCGTCCTCACCGCCGCCCGCGACGGGGTCGTCTCGCGCGGCAAGGCCGCGGTCGGCGACAAGACGATGGTCGACGCGTGGAGCCCCGCGGTCGACGCCGCAGCAGCGGCTGCCGGTGCCGGCGACGACCCGAAGGCCGTGCTCACCGCAGCAGCCGACGCCGCCGCGCAGGGTGCGGCGGACACCGAGCCGCTCGTCGCCCACAAGGGCCGCGCGAGCTACCTCGGCGACCGCGCGATCGGCTACCGCGACCCCGGTGCGCAGTCGACCGCGTACATCCTGCGCGCAGCGGTGGACGCAGCGTGACCGTCGGCATCCTGGTCGTCTCGCACAGCGCGGCGATCGCGACGGGCACCGTCGAGCTGGCACGGCAGATGGCTGCGGACGTGCCGCTCGTCGCCGCGGGCGGCACGGACGACGGCGGCATCGGCACGTCGTTCGAGGCGATCACCGCCGGCATCGAGGAACTCGCCCAGGCGGATGCCGTCGTGGTCCTGTGCGACCTCGGCTCCGCCTACCTGACGACCGACACCGCGCTCGACTTCCTGGACGACGACGTCCGAGCCCGCGTCCACGTGTCGCAGGCCCCGTTGGTCGAGGGCACGGTGGCGGCAGCGGTCGCCGCCCAGACGGGCGGTGACGCCGACGCGGTCCTGGCTGCCGCGGCATCGGCCGCGGGTTCCGAGGCGGACGCGAGCAGCGCCTCCCGTCCGTCCGGTGACCAGCCTGGAGGCACGGGGCCGGCCGACGGGGCTGCCCCCGTCGACGACGCGGCCGGCACGGACCGCGTCAGCGCGTCGGTCGAGCTGGTCAACGAGACCGGGCTGCACGCCCGGCCCGCCGCGGAGTTCGTGAAGACGGCGGCGAAGTACGACGCGAGCGTGCACGTCAACGACGTTGACGCGAAGAGCCTGCTGGCGATCATGGCCCTGGCGCTGCCGAAGGGTGCGACGGTGTCGATCGACGCGACCGGGCGGGACGCGCAGGCCGCAGTCGACGCCCTGGTGGAACTGGTCCGTTCCGGCTTCGGCGAGTGACACCGCCGCCGGGCGAGTGACCCCGCCGCCGGGGGAGCCCCCGGCGGCGGTGCCCGTCCCGGTCAACGGATCGAGATCGTCCCCGCCAGGTCGAGGTCCGAGGGGCCGCCGGTGACCCCGGCGTCCGCGAGCAGGGTGGCACCGAACACGGCACTCCAGAACGTGCGGGCGTCCCGGGCGACACCGCTGGGGCTCGTCCAGCCCTGGTCGCCGACGACGCGCTCCAGGTAGCGCTCGGACTGCCGGAACAGCACGGCGAGCAGCAGCCGCACGCGCTCACGCTGCGCCGGGTCGTCCCCGGCTGCCCCGAGCGCGCGGACCACGAGCGGGGTCGACGGCATCGCGAGGGCGGTGCGGGCGAGGACCTGTCGGAACGACTCCGGCGAGCGCGCGCGACGGCCGGCCGCCTGCAGTCGCGTGGTGTCGCGGAGGAACAGCGCGAACGCGGCGTCGAGCACCAGGCGGTCCTTCGAGCCGTAGTGGTGCGTGATCTGGTTCGGGTAGACACCCGCGGCCCGGGCGACCTCGCTGACGGTGACGCTCCGAGCGCCCGCGCTGAGCAGTCCGGCCGTCGCGGCGAGGATCTTCGCCCGTGTCGCCGCGCCGCGAGCCGTGCCGGAGCCCTCCACCGTGGTTGCCATGTCGGAATTGTACGTGGTACAACTCCACTTGTTCAACGTACAAGAGGAGTTCCCTTGGACATCGTCATCACCGGCTACGGCGCGGTCTCACCCTTCGGCCACGGCGTCGCGCCGCTCTGGGACGCCCTGGTCGCCGGTCGCTCCGGCGTCCGCGCCCTGCACCGCGACGGAGCGCTCTGGGAACAGGTGCCGATCCGGGTCGGGGCCGATGCCGCACTCGACGCCGAGGGTGCGCTCGGGCGGGTCCGTGCGAACCGTCTCGACCGCAGCCAGCAGCTGGCACTCGTCGCCGCGGACGAGGCCTGGGCCGACGCCGGTGCCCCCGCGGTGGAGGGCGACCGCCTCGCCGTGGTGATCGGCACCGGGATCGGGGGAGTGGAGACGCTCCTCGACGCCCACGACGTGCTCGGTGCGTCCGGTGCCCGGCGGGTCTCACCGCGCACGGTGCCGATGCTCATGGCGAACGGTGCCGCCGCGCAGATCAGCATCGCGTACGGGGCGCGGGGCGGCGCCTACACGACGGTGTCGGCCTGCGCCTCGGGGGCCGAGGCCATCGCCACCGCCGCGCGACTCATCGCCACCGGTGAGGCCGACGTCGTCATCACCGGCGGGACCGAGGCCGCCGTCACCCCGGTGACGATGGCGTCGTTCGCCCAGTCGCAGGCCCTCGCGAAGCCCGACGGCGACGACCCGACGACCCTGTCCCGGCCGTTCGACGCCGACCGCCGCGGCTTCGTCCTCGGCGAGGGCGCGGGCATCGTCGTGCTCGAGCGAGCAGACCACGCCGCCGCCCGAGGGCAGCGGTCGCACGGCACGCTCGCCGGGTGGGGGATCACCTCGGACGCGCACCACATCACCGCACCGCTGGCGGACGGCAGCGAGCAGGAGCGGGCCATGGGCGCCGCAATCCGGATGGCGGGCCTCACCGGTGCGGACGTCGACCACGTGAACGCGCACGCAACGGGTACGCCGGTCGGCGACGTCGGCGAGGCAGCCGCCATCAGCCGTGCGGTGGGGACCGGAGCGCTGGTCACCGCTCCGAAGAGCGCCATCGGGCACATGTTCGGCGCTGCCGGCGCGGTCGAGGCGATCCTGACCCTGCGGGCGCTCGAGACCGGGACCGTGCCGCCGACCCTGAACCTCGACCGGCTCGACCCGGCGGTGGACCTCGACGTCGTCTCCGGCAGCGCCCGGACGGCTCCGCTCCGTGCAGCGTTGGACAACTCGTTCGGGTTCGGCGGTCAGAACGCGTCGCTGGTGTTCACCGCGGCGTGAGCTCCTGCAGCCCGGTGACCCGGAGCAGGTCGAGCTTCGCGGCGTCCTCGGAACCCGGGACGACCGTGTAGACGACGATCCGCAGGTCACCGCCGGGGACGCTCAGCACGTCGCAGTCGATCTCCACCGGCCCGACGGGCGTGTGCACGACCTTGCGGCTCGCACGGTGCTCGGCGATCCGGCCGGTCTCCCAGCGGCGGGCGAACTCGGGGGACTCCCGCAGCAGCCGTTCGACCAGGTCCGCCAGGTCACGGTCCGCCGGGTAGCGCCCGTAGGCCTGCCGCAGGTCGGCGGCGAGGTCGCTCGAGAACTCCTCCTGGTGCTCGTCGTCCCAGTCCACCCCGTCGCGCTCCCGCATGAAGTGCCGCCAGACCAGGTTGCGATCGAGCCCGACGTACCGCGAGGGGTCGGCGTTCACCGCGGCCCACAGCTCGTTCCAGAGCACGATGTCGTGGGTCGCCGTGAACACCGCGAGTGGCACGTCGCCGAGCCGGTCGACCAGCCGCTGCACGCCGGGCGTGATGTGCCGCGGCACCACCTGACGCGACGGCGGGGCGACGCCGGCCACCCGGCACAGGTGGTCCCGCTCCTCGGACGACAGCCTGAGCACCGTCGCGAGGGCCGCGAGCAGCTGCGGCGACGGGTTCGTCGCCCGGCCCTGCTCGAGGCGGACGACGTAGTCGACGCTCACGCCCGCCAGCGCGGCGAGCTCCTCGCGGCGGAGGCCCGGGGTCCGTCTGCCGGGGCCGGTCGGCAGGCCGACCGCCTCGGGACGTACCCGGTCACGCCAGGAACGCAACACGTTCGCGAACTCGCTCATGTCCACCATCATCGCCCCGCGCCTCCTGTCCGTCCTGGTACTGCCGGTCCCACCGTCGCACCGTGCCTGGGGGAGCCGGGCCGGCGGGGGCAGGCTGGGCACATGACAACGACACTGATCACCGGGGCCAACCGCAGCCTCGGACTCGAGACCGCACGCCGACTGATCGAGGCCGGCCACACCGTCCACGCCGGCATGCGCGACCCGGCCGGCGGCGACGACGCCCGCGCACTCGGCGCCCACGTCGTGCGCCTGGACGTCACCGACCAGGCCAGCATCGACGCGGCGATCGCGACGATCCCCGAGCTCGACGTCCTCGTGAACAACGCCGGGATCCTCGGCACCTCGTTCGGGGTCGACGACCTCGACGCGAGCGCGATGGCGACCGTGCTCGACACCAACGTCACCGGCATCGTCCGGGTGACCCAGGCCGCGCTGCCCCTGCTGCGACGCTCGGCAGCACCCGTCATCGTGAACGTCTCGTCGGGGGTGGGGTTCCCGCGCTGGCTGACGACGCCGGGGCACGACGAGTACGGGGTGCCGGCGGTGCCGTACGCGGCGTCGAAGGCGGCCGTGATCGCGTTGACCGTGCAGTACGCGAAGAACCTGCCCGGGTTCCGGGTGAACGCGAGCGACCCGGGCTACACCGCGACGGAGTTCAACGGGTTCGGCGGACACCAGACGATCACCGAGGGCACCGACGCCACGGTCATGCTCGCGACGATCGGCACCGACGGGCCGACGGGGGAGTTCCACAACCGCGAGGGCCGCATCGAGTACTGAGGGGCAGCGCTCCGTCAGTCGTGCACGTCGGCACCGAACCCCGGCCCGGGGCGCATCATCCAGCCGTCCGGGTCGGGCAGCGGGCGGAACCCGAACCGCTCGTACAGCCCGTGGGCATCCGCGGTGAACAGGGCGAAGCGCTTCAGGCCGAGCGGGTCGACCGCCTCGGTGACGCCGCGCACGAGTGCGACCCCGACACCGCGGCCGCGGGCGTCGGGGTCCACGAACACATCGGCGAGCCACCCGAACGTCACGCCGTCGGTGATCACCCGCGCGTAGCCGAGCTGCGCGCCGGTCGTCGCGTCGTAGACGCCGAAGTTCCGGGAGCCGGCGATGATCGCCTCCTGCGTCGCCCGGTCACGCCCGCGGGCCCAGTACGACTCCTCGCTCAGCCAGCGGTGCACGCGGTCGACGTCGAGGTCGGCAGGGTCGGCGGAGAAGCGCAGATCGGTCACGTGACGAGTCAACCGGCGGACGCGCCTGCGGCGCAACGGCCGATCGGGTCGGGGTGGACCGCTCGCGTGGTCGGGTGGCCGGGTGCCCGTCGGCCTGGAGGCCCGAGGGGACCCCGACGCGCGGGTCGCGTCGGGCGGTTGGTCGCGCTGGTCCGGCGTCCGGCGTCTGTCAGGATGGCCGCATGCGCGCCGTCCAGTACGCCCAGTTCGGTTCCGTCCCCTCGATCGTCGACCTGCCGGAACCGGTCGCGCCCGAGCACGGCGTCGTCGTCCGGGTGGCTGCCACCGGTGTCTGCCGCAGCGACTGGCACGCGTGGAAGGGGCACGACGACTCCATCCGGCTGCCGCACGTGCCCGGCCACGAGTTCGCCGGTGTCGTCGCGGCGATCGGGGCGGGCGTCCAGCGCTTCGCCGTGGGCGACCGGGTCACGGCCCCGTTCGTGTTCGCCTGCGGGACCTGCGCGGAATGCCTCGACGGTGCCACCCAGGTGTGCACCGCCCAGCAGCAGCCCGGGTTCGACCTGCAGGGCTCGTACGCGGACGCCCTGGTCGTCCCGCACGCCGACCTCAACCTCGTCGCGCTGCCGGACGCCGTGGACTTCGCGGTGGCGGCGGCGCTCGGCTGCCGGTTCGGCACCGCGTTCCACGCTCTGCACGCCCGGGGACGCGTCGTAGCAGGGGAGTGGGTCGCGGTGTACGGCTGCGGCGGAGTCGGGCTCTCCGCGGTCATGGTCGCCGTGGCCGCCGGAGCACACGTCGTCGCCGTCGACGTCTCCACGGCCGCACTCGAGCGCGCCGCCGCCCTGGGCGCCGACACCGTGCTGATGGACTCCGATGCCGTCACGACGGTCCGGTCCCGTACGGGTGGCGGGGCGCACCTCTCGCTCGACGCCTACGGCAGCCGTGCCACCTCCGTCGCCGCCGTGGCGTCCCTGCGTCCGCGCGGCCGGCACGTGCAGGTCGGGCTGCTCCTCGACGACGAAGCCGCTCCGGCGATCCCGATGGGCCGGGTCATCGCCGACGAACTCGAACTGCTCGGCAGCCACGGCGCAGCGGTCGGGGAGTACGGCGCGATGCTCGACGCCGTCGTGGCCGGGCGGCTGCGTCCGGAGCAGACGATCGGCCGCACCATCGACTTCGACGACCTGCCCGAGGCGCTCGTCGCGATGGACCGACCCGCGACGTCGTCGGGCATGACCGTCGCGGTGTTCTGAGGCTCGGCGTTCGCGTCAGCCCTCGGTCCGCGCGTCCGCGCCTCGGCGGATGCGCAGCACGACCGCGCCGATGACCAGCACCGCGAGGATCCCGACGACCCCGAACAGGAGCGTCTGGCCGCCGTGCCCGTGCGCGTGCGTACCGTCGCCCGTGCTCGATGCGGCTGCCGCTGCGGTGGGATCCGAGGACGGCGTGGTCGCGGCCGTCGGGCTGGTCGTGGGCGCGGGAACGGACTGCGATGCGGCCGCTTCCACCGTGAACGCGAGCTGCCCCTCGATGGGATGGCCGTCGGGGGAGACGGAGCGCCAGACGACGGTGTGCGGGCCGGGGGAGAGCGACACCGCCTTCGACATCGAGGTGCCCTCGACGGTCACCGCTCCGGAGGACTCGTCGGTGCCGCCGTCGTCGCGGACCTCGACGCGCAGACCGGCTTCGAGCCCGGCCAGCGGCGCCTCGTTGAACGTGAGCGTGACTCGCTCAAGGTCGGTGCTCACCGTGACGCCGTCCGCGGGATCACTCGAGGTCAGTGCCGCGTGCGCCGATGCGGGTGTCGTGCCGATCAGCACGAGGAACGCGGACAGGGCGACGGCGAACAGGACCCGGCGCGTCGCGGTCCGTGAGCGGCGTTGGGCATCTCGGTGATCGTGCACACGTCCACGCTAGGGAAGCGATGTCGAGCGTGCCGTCAGCCGAGCGAGTTCACTCGTAACCTCCGAGTTGACATAATATGCATTATCGGCGCACAGGCGGAAGTCCGCGGAAAACGCTGAGTGAGCAGAAAAGGTCGAGTCCGTTCTCCGGACTCGACCTTTTCTGCTCACTGGGTGACGACGGCGTCAGTCGACGGGCTTCGTCGGGACGTCGTCGGCGTCGATCTCGAGCGCCGCCGGCTCGCCGCCCTGTTCCTCCAGGGTGTCCTGGTCGGTGTCGGGCTGCTCCGGCGACTCGCTCTGGGTGGTCTCTTCGGCTGGGTCAGGCTGGCTGTAGCTCATGCGCCGGACGGTACGCCCGCGTTCCTGAACAGCTGCGAGTTCGGCGGGCTCTGACTCACGCCTGGGTCAGGAAGGCCGCGGTGACGATGTAGCCGATGATGCCGACGACGATCGCGACGACCGACAGGATGATGCCCGCGAGGATCATCCCCCGGCTGCCGCCGCGCTTCCGCGCGAGGATGCCGAGCACCAGACCGACGATGCCCGCGACCACACCGATGATCGCGAGGAAGATGCCACCGACGGTCCCGACGATGCCGAGCACCAGGGAGACGACGGCGAAGGTGTTCGACTGCGCGGGCGCGTTGCCGGGGTTGGACATGGTGGAGCTCCTTCTGGTCAGGACGCTGATCCAGGCCGGGTAGCCGATCGTGAGCGTCGGTCAGAAGAATAGTCCTCGCACACGGCTGGTGCCCAGCTTCGCCCCCTGAGCCTGTCCCCCGGCTCAGGCTCCGACGTACGCCGCCAGGTGCTGGCCGGTCAAGGTCGAGCGTGCCGCCACGAGCTCGGCGGGCGTCCCCTCGAACACGATCCGCCCGCCGTCGTGACCGGCACCCGGCCCGAGGTCGATGATCCAGTCGGCGTGCGCCATCACCGCCTGGTGGTGCTCGATCACGACGACCGTCCGACCGGCGTCGACGAGCCGGTCGAGCAGGCCGAGCAGCTGGTCGACGTCGGCCAGGTGCAGGCCGGTGGTCGGCTCGTCGAGCACCACGACGCCGCCGCGGTCGCCGAGGTGCGTCGCGAGCTTGAGCCGCTGCCGCTCTCCCCCGGACAACGTGGTGAGCGGCTGCCCGATCGTCAGGTACCCGAGCCCCACGTCGGCGAGCCGGGCGAGGATCGTGTGGGCCGCCGGCAGTGCGGGCTCCCCCGCCGCGAAGAACGCCAGCGCGTCGGCGACGGACATGCCGAGCACCTCGCTGATGTCCTTCCCGCCCAGGTGGTACCCGAGCACGGACTGGTCGAACCGCTTGCCGTCGCACTCGACGCAGGGACTCGCGACGCCCGCCATCATGCCGAGGTCGGTGTACACGACACCGGCACCGTTGCACGCCGGGCAAGCGCCCTCGGAGTTGGCGCTGAACAGTGCGGGCTTCACGCCGTTGGCCTTCGCGAAGGCCTTCCGGATCGGCTCGAGCAGGCCCGTGTACGTCGCCGGGTTGCTCCGCCGTGAGCCACGGATCCCGCTCTGGTCGATGGCGACCACGTCGTCGCGCCGGGCCAGCGACCCGTGGATGAGCGTGCTCTTGCCCGAGCCGGCGACCCCCGTGACGACGGTGAGCACCCCCGTGGGGACGTCGACGTCGACGTCGTGCAGGTTGTGGGCCGAGGCACCGCGGATCGCGATCGCCCCGTCCGGACGACGCACCGCGGACTTCACGGTGACGCGGTCGTCCAGGTGCCGACCGGTCACGGTGCCGCTGGCACGCAGCCCGTCGACGGGCCCCTGGTAGCAGAGCGTGCCACCGCCGGATCCGGCACCGGGTCCGAGGTCGACGACGTGGTCGGCGATCGCGATCACCTCGGGCTTGTGCTCGACGACGAGCACGGTGTTGCCCTTGTCGCGCAACCGGACGAGCAGTTCGTTCATCCGCTCGATGTCGTGCGGGTGCAGCCCCGTGCTCGGCTCGTCGAAGACGTAGGTGACGTCACTGAGCGAGGAGCCGAGGTGCTTCACCATCTTCACGCGCTGCCCCTCTCCCCCGGACAGCGTGCCGGTCGGACGGTCGAGCGACAGGTAGCCGAGTCCGATCTCGACGAAGGACTCGAGCAGGTCGCGGAGCGCCTCGAGCAACGGCCCGGCCCCCGGGTCGTCGAGCCTCCGAAGCCAGGTGACGGCATCGGTGATCTGCATCGCGCAGACGTCGGCGATGCTGCGGTCCGCGATCTTCGACGATCGGGCGGTGTCGTTCAACCGGGTGCCGTCGCAGGCCGGACACGTCGTGAAGGTCACCGCACGGTCGACGAAGGCCCGGATGTGCGGCTGCATCGCCTCGCGGTCCTTCTGCAGGAACGAGCGCCGGACCCGGTGCACGAGTCCCTCGTAGGTCATGTTGATGCCGGCGATCTTCTGCTTCGTCGGCTCGCGGTACAGGAAGTCCTGCCGCTCCTGCTCGGTGAAGTCACGGATCGGGGTGTCCCGGTCGAAGTAGCCCGACTCGGCGTACAGCCGCACGTTCCACCCGTCGGTCCCGTACCCGGGGATCGTGAGCGCGCCGTCTCCGAGCGACTTCGTGTCGTCGAAGAGCTGTGTCAGGTCGATGTCGTTGACCAGCCCCCGACCCTCGCAGTCGGCGCACATCCCGCCGAGCCGGGTGAACGAGACCTTCTGGGCCTTCGCGTCCGCACCCTTCTGCACCGTGATCGCTCCCCCGGCCGTCACGGTGGCGAGGTTGAACGAGAACGCGTTCGGCCCCCCGATGTGCGGTCGACCGAGTCGGCTGAACAGCACGCGCAGCATCGCGTTCGCGTCCGTCGCGGTGCCGACGGTGGAGCGCGGGTCGGCACCGATGCGCTCCTGGTCGACGACGATCGCGGTGGTCAGGCCGTCGAGCAGGTCGACGTCCGGACGCGCGAGCGAGGGCATGAACCCCTGCACGAACGCGCTGTAGGTCTCGTTGATCATCCGCTGCGACTCGGCGGCGACGGTGCCGAACACGAGCGAGCTCTTGCCCGAGCCGGAGACGCCGGTGAACACGGTGAGCCGCCGTTTCGGCAGGTCCACGTCGACGTCGCGCAGGTTGTTCGCGCGGGCACCGCGCACCCGGATCCGGTCGTGCCGGTCGGCAGGGTGCGCGTCGGCGCCGGTGGGGTCGTCGTCGACCGGATCGGTGTGCATGCGCGTCAGCGTACCGACGGGAGGCCCGTGGCGGGGCCGCCACGGGCCTCCTGTCCGGTCCTGGGTCGGCCCTCAGGCCGTGGTGCGGTGCTCAGGCACCGTGACGGCGCACCAGGTCCGGCAGCTCGGCGGGTTCGAACTCCTCGTCGGTCGCGTCGAGTTCGTCGGCGGTCCACCACCGCGAGGCGAGGATGTCGACGCGCTCGTCGTCGGTCCACTCTGCGTCGGACAGCTCGAAGCCGGGCGTGCGGACGACGTAGAACTCGGCGTGCCCGCGGTCGTGGTCGGCGAGGTCCCACTCGACGGTGAAGTCCCAGGACCACACCGGCTCGCCGGGTTCGTCGATGACGATCCCGGTCTCCTCGCGCAGCTCGCGGATCGCGGCGTCGCGGTGGGACTCCCCCGGGTCGACCCCGCCACCCGGCGTGATCCAGCGGTGAGCACCGTCCGACGAGGGCGACTTCGTGTCCATCAGGAACACGCGGCCCTCGGGGTCGAGCAGCAGGATGCGGGAGGTGCGGCGCAGGCCGGACTTGGCGGTCACCCGCCCGACGTTAGCCGACGAAGCCGCTGACGTCGCCGACCAGCTTGGTGTGGTCGGCGGGGATCGGCTCGACGGCGGCCAGGGCGATCTCGGCCGCGAACTCGGACACGCTGTAGAGCTTGCCGACCTCCTGCCGACGACCCTCGATCGCGCCGGGGTTCAGACGGTTCAGCAGCGTCGCGGTGATCGTGCCCTCGATCATGTCGCCGGAGACGACGACGAACTCGATGCCGGCGGCCTCGAGCTGCGGGATGAGCTCACGGAGGGCGAGTTCTCCGGCGCGCTTGCTCTTGGCGACCGGGACGTACTCGTCCATCGTCTCGGCGGTCTCGACGAAGTGGGCCTGGTGGCTCGTGACGAACACCACGCGGGACCCGGCGGGCATGTGCGGCACGGCGGTCTGCAGCATGTCGACCTGCGCGTCGCGGTTCAGGCGGAGCGCGTAGTCATCGCCGACGCCGGACTCCATGCCGCCGGAGGCGTTCAGCACGAGCAGGTCGATGCCGCCCCACTCCTGGACGACGGTGTCGACGAGCGCCTGCACGGAGGCGTGCTCGGTGAGGTCGGCGCCGACGGCCAGGGCGGAACCGCCCGCCTCGACGATCTTCTCGGCGATCTGCTCCGCGCGCTTGGCCTTGTTGCGGTAGTTCACGACGACCTTCGCACCGGCCTCGGCGAGGTACCCGACGGTGTCAGCGCCGATGCCACGGGACGAACCGGTGACGACGGCGCGCTTGTCGGTGAGGGATCCGGGGGCGAGGGGGTTGCTCACAGTCGTGTTCTCCAGGTCTGGTTCCGGCCGGTCGGGCGCACCGAGCCTACCAATCGCCTGCACGGCCGTCGGACGGCCCTGATATGTTGAACGGAGTTGTACCGGCTGTCGCGACGCAGCGAGCCGCCGCGCGCGACCGAGGGAGGGAGATCGCGTGAACGGAATCGATTGGATCCAGAGCACCGTCTGGATCGGCCTGGTGTTGCTCCTGGGCGTGGTCGAGATCTTCACCCTCGACTTCATCTTCATCATGCTCGCGGCGGGTGCCGCCGGCGGGTTGATCGCCGCGTTGCTCGGCGCCCCGTGGTGGCTGTCCGCCATCGTCGCCGCGGTCGCCGCCCTCGTGCTGCTGTCGCTCGTCCGGCCGCGCCTGCTCGTGGCGCTCGGCCGTGGTGCCGACCCGCACCGCACCAACGTCGAGGGGCTCATCGGGCTCGCCGGCACGGTCGCGGTCGCCTTCACCTCCTCCAGTCCTGGTCAGGTGCGCCTGGCCAACGGCGAGACCTGGAGTGCGCGGTTCGCCGCGGACTCCGTCGACCGCACACCGCCACTCGGGACCCCCGTGGTCGTCGAGTCGATCGAGGGGTCGACCGCGGTCGTGCGCCTCGCAGAAAGGGCCACCTCGTGACCAGCATCTCCCCGGGGACGATCGCACTGCTCGTGCTCATCCTCGTCGTCGTCATCTTCGTGATCGTCGTCCTGGCGAAGGCGATCCGGATCGTTCCCCAGGCCACCGCGGGGATCGTCGAGCGACTCGGCAAGTACCACAAGACCCTCAACCCGGGCCTGAACCTCCTGGTGCCGTTCATCGACCGCCTGCGGCCGCTGCTCGACATGCGTGAGCAGGTCGTCTCGTTCCCGCCGCAGCCCGTGATCACCGAGGACAACCTGGTGGTCTCGATCGACACCGTCGTCTACTTCCAGGTGACCGACGCCCGTGCCGCGACGTACGAGATCGCGAACTACCTCGGCGCCGTCGAGCAGCTCACCACCACCACGCTCCGCAACGTCGTCGGTGGCCTGAACCTCGAAGAGGCGCTGACCAGCCGCGACAACATCAACGGCCAGCTCCGCGTCGTCCTCGACGAGGCGACGGGCAAGTGGGGCATCCGTGTCGGCCGAGTCGAGCTCAAGGCGATCGAGCCGCCCGTGTCCATCCAGGACGCCATGGAACAGCAGCTCCGTGCCGAGCGCAGCCGTCGTGCCGCGATCCTGCAGGCCGAGGGCACCAAGCAGTCCCAGATCCTCGAGGCCGAGGGGCAGCGGCAGGCAGCGATCCTGGCCGCCGAGGGTGACGCCAAGGCACAGGTGCTCCGTGCCGAGGGTGAAGCCCAGGCCATCGCGACCGTGTTCGAGGCCATCCACACCGGTGACCCGGACGAGAAGCTGCTCTCCTACCAGTACCTGCAGACCCTGCCGAAGATCGCCGAGGGCACGTCGAACAAGCTCTGGATGATCCCGAGCGAGTTCACCGAGGCCCTGTCCGGGATCGCGAAGGGCTTCAGTGCCAGCCGCGGTGGCGGTGGTGCCGGTCCGGTCGGCGGCGCTGCCGGCGGGACGGACTTCCTGTCCCGCATCTCGAAGCTCGCGAACGAGAGCCTGGCGAACACCGCAGCCGCGGACACCACGATGCCGCGCGCGGATGCCACCGCGGCGGACATCGTCCCCGAGTCCGACCTCGACGCGCGCCTGGCCGAGTCGAACCGCAGTGTCGACGCACACCTGGCGGCCGCCGACGACGCGACCGCCGAGCAGGTCGAGGACACTCCGCCCACGCCGGGCGACGACGCCTCCGGTCACCGGACCAGCGACGGTTCCGGCCGGCGCTGACGCTTCGGCACGAACGAACGACGACGCCCGCCCCGGGGAACCGGGGCGGGCGTCGTCGTGTGTTCGGTGGGGTCAGGCGCCGCGTCGTGCGCGGAGGACCTGCAGGCGCTCTTCGAGGAGCTCCTCGAGTTCCTCGCGCGAGCGGCGCTCGAGCAGCATGTCCCAGTGGGTGCGGGGTGCCTTCACGTCCTCTTCGGCGACCTCGACGGGGATCCCGTCGTCACCGAGCAGCCGGCCCTCACGGCCGGAGCGGGGCTCGGACCACGTCTGGGGGACGTCCGCGTCAGCGGAGAAGACGATGTCGAACGTCTCACCCGAATCCGTCTGGTAGACCGCACGCTTGCGATCCGAGAGCTCGACGCCCTCTTCGCTCTGGAGACTCTGACTCCCGAGCCGCATGCCGCGGAGACTCCGATCAGCCATGTGTGTGCTCCTCTCGCTCGTCTGCCCTCCACAACACTGTCCCACGCCCCATCAATCCCGTACCGGCGCATTCACAGTCCGTTCCCAGTGGCTGGGCGCGGCGAGTCCGATCAGGAGCGGGTTCGACGACCCCAGGGCGCGCAGGCGAGGAGCACGAGGAGTCCGCCGAGGGAGAGCAGGAGCGTGATCGAGCCGGAAAGGATCGACGCGGGGGTGGTGGACGTGCCGAGCGGCACATCGGTCACCATCGAGGTCGCGGTGTACTCCGGTACCCGGTCGATCGTGCGACCGCTCGGGTCGATGACCTGCGACGCTCCGACGGTCGAGATGTTCACGAGCGACCGACCGGTCTCGATGGCCCGCATCCGTGCGATCTCGAGCTGCTGCAGGTTCTCGTCGGTGCCCGAGAAGTCGGCGTTGTTCGTCTGCGCGAGGATCACCTGCGCTCCCCCGCGCACCATGTCGGCGGTCAGCCCGTCGTCGACGATGTCGAAGCAGATCGAGATACCGGCACGGATCCCCGCCACCGACAGGACGTTCGGCTTCGTCCCCGGCGTGTAGTCGCGCTGCAGCAGTCCGATCAGGGACGGCGCGAGCTTGGAGAAGAACCAGCGGTCGGGCACGTACTCACCGAACGGCACCGGGCGCTTCTTGTCGTAGGACGACTGCCAGCCGTCGGCGGTCCACACGAACGACGTGTTGTGCAGCACCCCCGACGGGGTCTGCGTGATGGCACCCGCCACGATCGGGGCGTCGAGCGACCCCACCACCGAGTCGAGGGCGGACGCGATGACCGGCTGCTGACGCGGGTCGTACTCCGCACCGGCCTCGGGCCACACGACGAGGTCGACCCCCTTCGCATCCACGTCCGTCGCCGCGACCTGCGCGGCCAGGACGTCGCCGGGCTCCGCACGGTCGAAGTACCCCGCAGGACCGTTGCCCTGCACCGCCTCGACCCGGATCGTGCCGCTCGTCGCCGTCGGCCACGCGGGCACGGCCAGGACTGCCGCGACCAGCAGACCCGCCGTGGCCACCCGCACGGGCAGCCGGAGCGTGACGCCCGGCACACGGGGCGCCACGAGCGCGAGCGACACCACGACCGCGACGCAGTACACGACGACGAACGTCAGGCCGAGGACGCCGACGTACGCGGCCAGGTGTGTGAACGGCCCCTGCGACTGCGACAGGCCGACGCGCCCCCAGGCGAAGCCACCGTACGGCCAGCTCCCCGAGAACCACTCGCGTCCGGTCCAGAGTGCGGCGACGACGGCCGGGAGGCCCCACACGCGTCCGGCGGTCGAGGGCACCACGCGCGCGACCCAGCGGTACGCCAGGGCGATGGCGACGCTGCCGAGTGCGAAGAACGCGGCTTCGAGCAGGGCGAGTGCGAACCACGGGACCGGGCCCAGGTAACGACCGGCCCACGAGATGGCCGGGATCCAGAACGCCGCGCCGGCGAGGTAGCCGATCCACGCCGCGCGCCGCGCCCGCTGCCCCATCACCGCGAGCAGCATGCAGGCGAGTGCCGGGTAGGCGAGGAACCACCACCCGGGCGACGGGAACGCGAGGGCGAAGAGGATCCCACCGATGACGGCCAACGGCACCGCGGTACCGAGCGGCAACGCGGCGAACGGGCCGGTCCTGACCGCCCCGCGGCCGACGCGCGCGGGCAGCCCGCGCACACCGGTCTCCGGAACCCGCACCGTGCCTCCAGTCAGACCGCCGCGTAGGCGACGATGCCGCGGCGAACCGCGTCCGTCGCCCGTCGGGCGGTCTGGGCGAGCTCGTCGTCGCCGGCGTTCCGGATCTGGTCGAGCAGGTCGATGACCTGCTTCGACCAGCGCACGAAGTCGCCGGCCGGCAGGTCGAGGGTGCGGAGGACGTCGTCGAGGGCCGAGCCCGAGGCCCAGCGGAACATGCCGACCGCCATCGCCGGGGTCGGCGGCTGTGAACCGGCCAGACGCGCGGCACGCTCGATGTCGTCGAGGCGCGACCAGATGGTCAGTGTCTCGTCGAGCGCGGGGCGGAACGCACCGCGGGGCAGGGCGTGCTCCGTGCCTGGTGCGTCCTCGCGGCGGGGCTGGTAGATGATCGTCGCGGCCATGGCGGCGAGCTGTGCCGGGGTGAGGTCCTTCCAGACCCCCGCCTCGAGGCACTCGGCGACGAGCAGGTCGCGGTCGCCGTAGATGCGCTGCAGGCGACGGCCCCCCGCGGCCACCGTGGCTTCGCCGTTGCCGGCGTCCACCAGGTAACCGAGCTCGAGCAGCACCTCGGTGACACGGTCGAACGTCGTGGCGACGGCGCCCGTGCGGGACCGGATCTGCTGGACGAGCTTGTCGTTGGCGCGCTTGAGCTTCCACCAGCGCTCGGACCAGCGGGCGTGCGCCTCGCGCTCCGGGCAGGCGTGGCAGGGGTGGCGCTGCAGCTGGCGGCGGACCGCCGTGATCGCGGCCTGGCGTTCCTGGCGGGCGCCGTGCGACGCCTCGCGACCGCCGGGCACGTTCGTGCGCTCGAGGTCGGAGAGTTCACGGCGGAGCGCCGAGTACTCGGTGAAGTCGCCGAGGTGGCACTGCATCGCCTCGCGGTAGCCGTCGAGGGACTCCTGCTGCGAGCGGACCTTGCGGGCGAGGTCGACCACCGACCGGTCGGCCTGGAACTGGGCGAACGACGTCTCGAGGACCTCGCGCGTGCGCTGCCGGCCGAACTGGTCGATCAGGTTGACGGCCATGTTGTAGGTCGGCTTGAACGACGAGTTGAGCGGGTACGTGCGCCGGCTGGCCAGCGACGCGACGGCCTGCGGGTCGAGCCCGTCGGTCCACTGGATGACCGAGTGCCCCTCGACGTCGATGCCACGACGACCGGCACGACCGGTGAGCTGCGTGTACTCCCCCGGGGTGATCGGCACACGGGCTTCGCCGTTGAACTTCTCGAGCTTCTCGAGCACGACGGTGCGCGCCGGCATGTTCACGCCGAGTGCCAGGGTCTCGGTGGCGAACACGACCTTGAGGAGCTTGCGCTGGAAGAGGTTCTCGACGACCTCCTTGAAGGCGGGGAGCAGGCCGGCGTGGTGCGCCGCGACCCCGCGCTCGAGCCCTTCGAGCCACTCCCAGTAGCCGAGGACGGCCAGGTCTTCGTCGAGCAGGGTGCGGCAGTGGTACTCCGCCGTCTCGCGGATCTCGTTGCGCTCCTGCACCGTCGTAAGGGACAAACCCGAGCGCAGGACGTTTCGGACACCCTGGTCGCAGCCGTTGCGGCTGAACACGAAGAAGATCGCGGGCAGGAGCATCCGCTCGTCGAGCATGTGCGCGATCTGTTCGCGGTGCACCTTCTCGGTGCGGGGCCCGCGACGCTCGGGGTAGCCACCACGACCGCGCCGACCGCGGTGGCCGCCACCGTTCCGCTCGCTCCGGGAACCGCCGCCGACCATGCGGAGCAGTTCCGGGTTCACGCGGTTCGTCGCCGCGGCACCGCTCGAGTCGAACAGGTCGACCATCTTCGAACCGACCAGGACGTGCTGCTCGAGCGGCACCGGGCGGTCTTCGGAGACGATGACGTCCGTGTCGCCGCGGACGGTCTGCAGCCAGTCGCCGAACTCCTCGGCGTTGGACACCGTCGCGCTGAGCGAGACCAGGCGGACCTCGGTCGGGAGGTGCAGGATGACCTCTTCCCACACGGCCCCGCGGAACCGGTCGGCGAGGTAGTGCACCTCGTCGAGGACCACCCAGGCGAGGTCGTCGAGCAGGTCCGAGTCGGCGTAGATCATGTTCCGGAGCACCTCGGTCGTCATCACGACGACGCGGGCTCGGGGGTTCACGTTCGTGTCACCGGTGAGCAGCCCGACCTCGGACTCACCGTAGACGTCGACGAGCTCGGCGTACTTCTGGTTGCTGAGCGCCTTCATCGGCGTCGTGTAGAAGACCTTCGCCGTCGGCTGGCGCATGGCGAGCCAGATGGCGAACTCGGCCACGATGGTCTTGCCGGCGCCGGTCGGGGCAGCGACCAGGACGCTGCGGCCCTGGTCGAGCGAGTCGCATGCGGCGAACTGGAACGGGTCGAGGTCGAACCGCAGGTCCGTCCGGAAGAGCTCGAGGTTGCGCGACCGGTTGCGCACCTTGGCCGCGGCGAACCGCTCGGCCGCACTCGTGCCGCTCACAGGCCGTACTCCTCGTCGAGCTTCGCCTGGCGCTTGGCCACACGGCGGTCGTGGAGCCACGCGATGAAGCAGGCCGCGATGTAGAGCACCACCATCGGGACGGCGAGCAGGAACATCGAGATGACGTCGGCGCTCGGGGTGACGATGGCGCAGAACACCAGGATGCAGAGGATCGCGACGCGCCAGCTCTTGATGATCGCGGACGCCGACAGCACGCCGACGAAGTTCAGCAGCACGAGGAAGACCGGCAGCACGAAGGCGATGCCCACCGCGACGATGAGCTTGATGACGAAGTCGTAGTACGCCTTCGCATCGACGATCGAGGTGTCCTGGCTCGACACGAAGCTGCCGAGGATGCCGACCACGTGCGGCAGGATGTACCACCCGAAGTAGCACCCGGCGAAGAACAGCGGGATCGCGGTGCCGAGGAAGCCCCAGACGTACTGCCGCTCGCGCCGGACGAGCGCGGGGACGATGAACGCCCAGATCTGGTAGAGCCAGACGGGGCTGGCGATGACGATGCCGATGGTGATCGCGATCTGCAGCTTGAGGTCGAACGCCCCGGTGATCATCGGGAAGTTCAGCTCGGCCGTGTGTCCGCCGACCTTGGCGAGCTCGGTCACCGGTGCCCGCAGCGAGTCGAGCACCCACGGGGTGAGGAACCAGCCGCCGATCGCACCGACGACGATCGCCACGACTGCGCGGAAGAGCCGGTTGCGCAGCTCGATGAGGTGCTGCCCGAGCGACATGCGGCCTTCGGCGTCGGTCTTCTGGCGCCCCTGCCGCTTCGCTCGCCCGCGCGCGGTCGTCGAAGCCATGTGCTCGATCTTACGGGGTCGGGACCGACAGTCCGCCGGGGGTCGGCGCGGTCGCGTGGCGAGTGGGCGGGGCGGGCCGGCGCGGGAGTACCTGGCGAGATCGGGCATACCTGGCGAGATCGGGCATACCGGGTCGGATCAACACACCAGGTACGCCCGGAACGACCAGGTACCCGAAGTCCACCGTGCGAGATCGGGCGTACCAGGCGGGATCGGGCATACCTGGCTTGATCGGGCATACGTGGTCGGAGCAACACACCAGGGACGCCCGGAATCACCAGGTACCCGAAGTGCACCATGCGAGGTCGGGCGTACCCGGCGGAATCGGGCGTACCCGGCGAGATCGGGCGTACCTGGCGAGATCGGGCATACCTGGTCGGATCAACACACCAGGTACGCCCGGAACGACCAGGTACCGGAGGTCAACCGTGCGGGATCAGGCATACCTAGCAAGATCGGGCGTCCCGTGCGAGATCGGGCATACCCGGCGAGATCGGGCATACCCGGCGAGATCGGGCGTACCTGGTCAGAGCAACACACCAGGGACGCCCCGAACGACCAGGTGCACGAAGTCCACCGTGCATGATCGGGCGTACCTGGTCGGAACGTGCAGCGCTCGAACAGGCCGCAGCGGCAGACCTCAGCCCGCGGCGAGGGCCGCGGCCGCGAAGTCGCGCACGGCGTCACGGGCCGCGGGCGGATCGAGCACCACGGCACGACCGGGCAACCCGGCGACGAGCCTGACCACGCCGTCGAACCCGTGCGACGCCGCGAGCCGGATGCGCACACGACCCTCACCATCGGGCGCGTCGGCGGTGTCGGACAGGAAGTCGGCGACCAGGGGCAGCGACGTCGAGTCGAGTTCCACCGTGACGATGACGTCGTCGGCGGCCTGCTGGAACAGCGTGTCCGGGATCACGACCTGGTCGATGGTCTTCTCGGCCGGGCGGTCGTCGACACGGGCCTCCGACATCCGGTCGAGCCGGAACGTCCGGAGCGCCTGCCGGTCGAGGTCCCACGCGCGCAGGTACCAGTCGGTGTCGATGGACTCGACCCGGAGCGGATCGACCCGTCGGGTGCCGCCCTGGGTCCGCGGTCCGGCGTACTCGAAGACCAGGCCGCGGCCGTCGGACATCGCCCGGCGGATGGTGGCGAGGGCGACGTCGTGCAGGTCCTGCCCGACGGCGACGGTCGACGCCGCTCCCCCGGCACCGCGGGACAGCTTGGCCATGAGGGCGCGGATGGCGTCACGGTCGGCGGCCTCGGGCAGCGCGGACAGGTACTGCAGGCCGGCGATGAGCGCCGACGCTTCACGAGCCGACAGGCGCGGTGAGTCGTCGATCGCCACCAGGTTGGTCAGCACGATCATGTCGTTCTGGTCGAAGTCGTCCCACGCGATGTCGAACAGGTCGCCGTGCTGGTACTGCATCGTCTCGCCGGGCACCCCGGACACCGCGATGAGTTCGACGGCGCGCCGGATGCGTGCCTCGGGCACACCGAAGTGCCGTGCGGCCTCGGCCACCGAGACCCGCTCGCGGTCGATCAGGTACGGCACCAGGGCGAGCAGGAACGCGAGCTTGTCCTGCGCCTGCAGGGGTTGGGCATCAGCCACGAACGGGGTCCTCTCCGGGGGCTGCGGCACGATCGTCATCGGTGTGGTCGCGCACGAGTGCACGGAGGCGCTCGTCGACCCGTGCCCGCAGGTCGTCGGGCTCGAGCACCCGGACCTCGGGCCCGAAGGCGGCGAGTTCCTCGGCGAGGATCTGCGGGTCGACGTGGTGCAGCACGAGCGCGCCGTCGGCGTCGGTCTCGGTGTCGCGGCGACGGGTCAGTCGGCGTTCGGCGTCGGAACCCGGCGTCACGGCGATGCGCGCGGTGCGCTCGGCCCAGATCCGCTCGAGCTCAGCGAGGGTGCGCTCTCCCGCGCCGACGGGAGCGGTGTGCTGCCCGACCTCGTACTGGGTGACGGGTCCGACGATGCGGGCCAGGAGGTAGTTCTTGTCCGAGTCCGTCGCGAACTCGTGGGCGGCGAGCATCCACCGACCGCCGTGCTGCACCAGGGCGAGTGGAGCCACGTCGCGCCGACGGGCGTCGTGCTGCCCCGGCGTGATGTAGTCGAAGCGCACGGCTGCACCGCGGTCGAGCGCGGAACGGAGCGGCTCGAACGAGGCATCACGGGCGCGGAGGCGCGGGGCGTACGCGTCGACCCCGAGCTGCAGCGCACCGTCGTCGTCCTCGGCACCGGCCGAGCGGACCTTCAGCAGACCGCGGCGGGAGTCGGCGGACAGTGCTCCTTCGCGCCAGGCCATCGCGGCCAGGGAGAGCAACGCGGATTCGTCCGGGCTGAAGCGGACGTCGACGGGCAGGTCGTACTCGCCCTTCGGGATCCGGTACCGGAGCGTCTGGTTGTTGCCCGCGGCACCCGGGGTCTCGATGGTCTCGAGGGGGATGCCGAGCTCGCGGACGTCGTCCTTGTCGCGTTCGAACTGGCGCTCGAGCGAGGCGTTGTCGCCACCGGTCGAGAACCGCTGCCGGTACCCCTGCACGTTGGCCAGGATCTCGGCCTTGGTCAGCCCGGACTCCGTCGAGAGCAGCGCGAGCACGAGGCTGAACAGCCGCTCCTCGGCGGGCACACGGGGCACACGGGTCGCTGGCACGAGCCGATCCTACGGCAGCGCGGGTGCACCGGAGTGCACCCGCGCCGCGGTCCGTGGACGGTCGGACGGGGTCAGTTCGAGATCGCCCCGAGGACGTCGATCACGTACGCGTACGCGGTCCCCTGCTGGTTGACGATGGCCAGGACCTGGTCGCCGACGTGGTGCCCGACGATCGCGGTCCGGACGCCCTCGTCGACCTGGCCCTTGGTGAGCGGGATGGCCTGCGCACCGGAACCGTCGGTCCAGCTGGAGCCGGCGACGGACGGGTCGGCACCCCAGGTGACGGCGGTGTACTTGATGACCGCGGTGTCCTTCGCGGTGAGCTCGCGCCCGTCGCCCTTGCGGAGCAGGTGCGTCTCGTTCGACTTCGGGGCGCTCCACGACGGGATCGTGATGCCGGGGGCGCCGGACGGTGCGAGCACCACGGCCGGCATCTTGTCGCCGGCGAGCTGCGGGGTGCCGGTGGCGCGGGCGTCGAACGCGCGCTTGACGTCGATCACGGCGATCACGGCGTCCTCGGTCTTCTTCGATGAGGAACTGGCACCGGTGCCGCTGGTGCTGCTCAGGGCGCTCTTCGGCAGGGCCACCGCCAGGCGGTCGCCGACGCGGGCGCACTGCAGCGAGGCACCGAGGGCCCCGTAGTTGCTCGCACCGGCGGTGATCGGTGCCGTCTGGCCCGAGTAGCCGCTCGTCTGGGCGACCTCGCCCGTGGAGCCGTCGACCAGGGTGTACTCGACCAGGACGGGGGTGCCGTCGTCGATCGTGCGACCGCTGCCCTGCTTCAGCACGGACACCTGCGTGCCCTTGGTGGTCAGGCCCTTCGGCACGTTGACCTTCGGCTCCGAGCCGAACTTGCCGGTGGCGGTCACCGCTTCGGACGCGGCGCCGGGAGCGGCACAACTCGAGGGCGTGGTGCCGGCACCGTTCGAGGCGCAGGCGGTGAGCGACACCGCGAGACCGATGGTGACCAGGAGTGCGGGGATGGTGCGCACGGACCCTCTTTCCGTTCGATGCAGGACGGGCACGCCCTCAGCCTACCGTTCGCCCTCGACGGCCCCGGACGGCGCCGCAGCACCATCCACCGCCGACGACGCCTCGGCCGCCGCGACCTTGCGCGCCTGCGCCGCCGACTGCCGTGCCACCTTGCGGAGCTTCTTGTCGCTCGTCGCCCGCTCGCCCACGGCGCCGGGGGTCCAGGCCTCGATGTCCTCGTCCGAGAACTCCGCCTTGCCCGCGCGGCGCTTCAGGTTCGGCAGCACCGTCCCGTCGGCCAGACGTCGTGCCGTGATGAGGAACCCGGTGTGCCCGACCATGCGGTGGTCCGGGCGGACGGCGAGGCCCTCGACGTGCCAGGTGCGCACCAGGGTCTCGCTCGGCATCGGGTCGGTGAAGCGTCCGGTGTCGCGGAGGGCCTCGGCCGTGCGGGACAGCTGCGTGACGGTCGCGACGTAGCAGACGATGAGTCCGCCGGGCACGAGGGCGTCGGCCGCGGCGTCCACGCACTCCCACGGCGCGAGCATGTCGAGCACGACGCGGTCGACGCTCTGCGGCTCGGTCGCGTCGGGCAGCGACTCGACCAGGTCACCGACGGTGACGGACCAGTTGTCCGGGACGGCGCCGAGGAAGGTGCCGACGTTGCCCTTCGCGATCGCCGCGAACTCCTCGCGGCGCTCGAACGACTGCAGCTGCCCGGTCGGGCCGATCGCGCGGAGCAGGAACAGCGACAGCGCCCCCGAGCCGACGCCGGCCTCGACCACGCGGGCCCCGGGGAAGACGTCCGCGAAGGCCACGATCTGCGCCGCGTCCTTCGGGTAGACGATCGCGGCGCCACGCGGCATCGACATCACGTAGTCGTTGAGCAGCGGGCGGAGTGCGAGGTACTCGTCCCCGGTGCTCGCCCGGATGACCGACCCGTCGGGCTGCCCGATGACGTCGTCGTGCCGGAGCACCCCGCGGTGCGTGTGGTACTCACCCGCGGTCTCGAGCGACAGCGTGGTGAGCTTGCCCTTCGGACCGGTCAGCTGCACGCGGTCGCCGGCCCGGAACGGGCCGCGCGGTGGCGTGTGCGGTGCGCCGCCCGCGGTGTGCGGGAGCGCTGCGGTCGGGTCCGCGGTCGGACTGGAGGCGCTGCTCGCGTCCGCCTCGTCGCGTGCGTCGTCGGTGTGGCTCATCGGGTGACCCCTTCGGTGTCCGCAGCGTGCGCCGGGTCCGGCACCGCGCCTCCAGCCCGTGCGGCCAGTGCCGGCGTCGTCAACTCGACCAGCCGGTCGACGTCGACCCCCGCCAGGGTGGTCAGGTGCACGTCGCCGCCGGCGATCTCGGACAGCGGGACCATGTGCTCGACGGCGACCGTGACGGCGCCCGAGGCGACGGCCGACGCGACGCCGGTGGCGGAGTCCTCGATCGCGACGCACGCGGTGGGCTCGACGCCGAGCTGCGCGGCGGCGGACAGGTACGCGTCCGGGAACGGCTTCGGGCGGTCGACGTCGTCGCCGGCCACGACGACGCGGAAGCCGCGCTCACCCAGGGCCTCGGCGGCGACGAGCGCCATCTTGCGACGGGACATCGTGACCAGGGCCGTCGGGATGCCGCGGGCGTGGAGCTCCTCGACGAGCTCACGGGCACCCGGCCGCCACGGCAGTTCACCGGCGCGCAGGTGCTCCATCACGTAGTCGGTCATCCACTGGATGATCTCCTCGACCTCCATGTCGACGCCCTTGGCGCGCAGGAGCTCACCGGAGCGCTCGAGACCGCTGCCCACCAGGGACAGTCCGTCCTCGTGGGTCCACTCGGCGCCGTAGCGGTTCGTCAGGTCGACCTGGGACCGCTGCCAGATCGGCTCGGTGTCGATGATCGTGCCGTCCATGTCCCACAGCACGGCTGCGGGCGGGACGAGGGCAGGAGGATGCGCGGTCACGGGCGACGAGTCTACCGGGGCCGTTCCGCTGGGCGCGGACGCGCGCGTGCGCCGACACCCCCTGGGCCTACAGTGGATGCCTGAATCGTGTCCGGCCGGGGGCATCGCCCCCGCCCCGCTCCGCTCCACCACCAGGAGGTCCGCTCCGTGCCACAGCACTCCCCCTTCAGCGACGGTCGTTTGCTCGTCGTCGCCTTCGAGGGCTGGAACGACGCCGGCGAGGCCGCGAGCGGTCTGGCGCGTCGCATCGTCGAGTCGCTCGGACTCGACGAGCTGCGCGAACTCGACGGTGAGCGGTACGTCGACTACCAGTTCAACCGGCCCACCGTCGGCACCGACGACAACGGCGACCGCGGCGTGCAGTGGCCCCGGATCGTGCTGCACGGCCCCGGTGCCGAGGGGCGTCCGGTCATCGGCGCCACCGGCTCCCCCACCGACCGTGACGTCTTCGTCCTCGTCGGCCCGGAACCTTCGCGCACCTGGCGGGGCTTCTGCTCGGAGATCATCGACCTGGCGGACGTCTACTCGATCGACGCCGTCGTCTTCGTCGGCGCCATGCTCGCCGACGTCCCGCACACCCGACCGATCTCGGTCTTCGTGTCGAGCGAGAACGCCGGGGTCCGTGCCGCGTTCGACGTCGACAAGTCCTCGTACGAGGGCCCGACCGGCATCCTCGGGGTCCTCGCCGACGCGATGGACAAGGCCGGGCTGACCACGCTGTCCCTGTGGGCCTCGGTGCCGCACTACGTGCACAACTCCCCCTCGCCGAAGGCCACGCTCTCGCTGCTCGACAAGATCGAGGAGCTCACGGACGTCACGGTGCCGCGCGGGTCGCTGCTCGACGACGCCACCGAGTGGGAAGAGGGCATCGACGCCCTCGCCGCCGACGACGAGGACATGGCGTCCTACATCGGGCAGCTCGAGCAGGCGCGCGACACGGTCGACTCCCCCGAGGCCTCGGGCGACGCCATCGCGCAGGAGTTCGAGCAGTACCTCCGTCGCCGTGAGCGCAAGGACGGCAAGGACGGCGGCACCGCCGGTGGCGAGGGGCCGTGGCGGCCCCAGCAGTAGTCGTCACCCGCTGACGGACGGGAGGCGCGGTGCCAGCTGGCACCGCGCCTCCCGTCCGTCAGCGGGGCGTGCGGTCACAACACCCCGCTCACCTCCGGCGAGTGGTCACGAACTGTCGGTTGCGGCCCGCCCGGACGACAGTTCCTGACCCCTCGGCGGCACGCACGCGACGTGTCACAACCACTCCGCGGACGGTCGCAGCACCGGCTCGACGGCCGGTGCGCCGAGGTCAGGCCAGGCGGATGCCGAGCAGCGCGTCGATCAGGTCGAGGAGCTCCGCCGTGCACGCTGTACCGCCCGCGATCGCGGTGTCGACCGCGGCCACGGCACCAGGGGTGTCGAGGTCGTCGGAGACCCGCGCGCGGATGCGTGCCGCGACGTCCGCTGCGTCGTCGGCGTGCCCTGCGGAGGCTCCCGAGGCCCAGGCGTCCCAGCCGGCGAGCCGGGTCTGGGCACTCGTCAGCTCGGTGTCGAACCACTCCCAGTCGTCGGAGTACTTGTGCGACAGCAGTGCGAGCCGGATGGCCCGGGGGTCGGCACCGTCGTCGAGCAGCCCGCGCACGGTGACGAGGTTGCCGAGCGACTTCGAGATCTTCGTGCCCTGGTAGGCGATCATCCCGGTGTGCACGAACGCGTTCGCGAGGGGCTGGTGCGCGAGGGCGGCAGCGTGCCCGGCGCTCATCTCGTGGTGCGGGAAGACCAGGTCGCTCCCGCCGCCCTGCACGCTGATCGGCAGCCCGAGACGGTCACCGGCGATGACGCTGCACTCGATGTGCCAGCCGGGGCGACCGGGGCCGATCTCGGTGTCCCAGGCCGGTTCGCCGTCGCGCGCGGCGCGCCACAGCAGCGGGTCGAGCGAATCCCGCTTGCCCGGACGTTCCGGGTCGCCGCCGCGTTCGGCAGCGAGGGCGAGCATCGTCTCGCGGTCCAGGCCGCTCTCGTCACCGAGGGTCCACGCGTCGGCGGGTCGGTTCACGTCGAAGTACAGGTCGTCGCCCTCGGCGCCGTCCGTCGGGACCTCGTACGCGTAGCCGGACTCCTGCAGGAACGAGACCGCCTCGGCGACGCGCTCGACCTCGTCGGTGACGGCCACGAAGTCGTCCGGCGGCAGGATCCGCAGTGACTCCATGTCGCGGCGGAACAGGTCGACCTGCTCAGCCGCCAGGGCACGCCAGTCGACGCCGTCGCGGGCTGCACGCTCCAGCAGCGGGTCGTCCACGTCGGTGACGTTCTGCGCGTACTCGACGTCGAGCCCCGCGTCACGCCAGGCGCGGCCGAGCGTGTCGAACGCCAGGTAGGTCGCCGCGTGGCCGAGGTGCGTGGCGTCGTACGGCGTGATGCCGCAGACGTACAGCGCAGCGCGGTCCTCATCGCGGGCGGGGTCCACCGGCTTGCCCGTTGCGGTGTCGTGGACGACCGGTCGGGGCGCGGCGCCGGGGACGTCGGGGACGGATGGGGCCTGCCAGGCCCTCACGGCTGGATCACTCCGAGCGACAACAACACGATGAGCACGATACCGAGTGCGATCCGGTAGACGACGAAGGGCATGAAGCTGCGCTTGCTGATGTAGTTCATGAACGCCGCGATCACGACGAACCCGACCACGAACGCGACGACGGTGGCGATGAGCGTGTCGGCGAGTCCGAACGGCGAACCGTGGTCGCCGAGGCTCGTCGCGGCCTCGTAGAACCCGGACAGGAACACCGCCGGGATCGCCAGCAGGAACGCGAAGCGCGCAGCGGCGGGTCGGGTGTACCCGAGGGCGAGACCCATCGACACGGTCGCACCGGAACGGGACACACCGGGTACCAGGGCGAGCATCTGCGCGAGACCGATGAGCAGACCACCGCGGAACGTCATCTGCTCGATGCGCCGCTCCTTGCGGCCGACCCGGTCGAGCACCCCGAGCACGACACCGAACACGATGAGGACGATCGCGACGATCCAGAGGGACCGGAACGTGGTCTCGATCGAGTCCTTGAGCAGGAGCCCGGCGATCCCGATCGGGATCGTGCCGAGGATCACCAGCCAGCCGAGGCGGACGTCGGGGTCGCCCTTCGGCACGTCACGCTTGACCACCGACCGGAACCACCGCCCGATGATCCGGGTGATGTCCTTCCAGAAGTAGATGAGCACCGCGGTCTCGGTGCCGAGCTGCGTCACGGCGGTGAAGGCCGCACCGGGGTCCTTCGCGTCGGGCAGGAAGAGCCCCACGATGCGCAGGTGCGCGCTGGAGGACACCGGCAGGAACTCGGTGAGCCCCTGGACGAAGCCGAGGAAGATCGCCTCGAGGATGTGCATCGCACGGGCCTTTCAGGGGGAGGTCGGTCAGGGCACCGCCACGACGGCGACCATGAACAATATCAGTACGTGGCGAGCAGGTCGCCCAGCACCCGCCGGCCGAACGCCAGCGAGTCGAGCGGCACCCGCTCGTCCACGCCGTGGAACATCGCGGGGAAGTCGACACCGGCCGGCAGCTGCAGCGGCACGAACCCGTACCCCGCGATGCCGAGCGTCGAGAGCGCCTTGTTGTCGGTGCCGCCGGACAGCAGGTACGGCAGGACCGGTGCGCCCGGGTCGTGCCGGCCGAGGACGTCGCGGACGGCATCGACCAGCGGGCCGCCGAAGTCCTGCTCGAGGCCGATGTCGCGGAACGACATGACCACCTCGACGTCGGGTCCGGCGAGCTCCCGCACCCGTTCGAGCACGGACTCCTCGTCACCCGGCAGGCAGCGGATGTCCACCAGGGCCTCGGCGGTGTCCGGGATCACGTTGTGCTTGTAGCCGGCGGTCACCACCGTCGGGTTCGACGTGGTGTGCAGCGCGGCGTGGATGAACCGCGACGCCGAGCCGGTGGCCAGGGCGACCTCGTCCGGGCCGGTCACCGTCGGGTCGACCCCGAGGAACCGCGCCACCTCGGCGACCATCGCGTCCGTCGTGGCCGAGAGCCGGACGGGCCACTCCTCGCTGCCGATCCGGGCGACCGCCGCCGCGAGCTTCGTCACGGCGTTGTCGCGGATCACGTGCGAGCCGTGGGCGGCGGTGCCGCGCGCGATCAGCTTCACCCACATGAGCGCCTTCTCGCCGGTCTGCAACAGGTAGGCGCGACGGTCACCGAGCGTGATCGAGTACCCGCCGACCTCGCTGATCGCCGCCGACGCCCCCGCGAAGACCTCGCGGTGCTGGTCGACCACGTGGTGGGACCCCAGGACTCCCCCGGCCTCTTCGTCGGCGAAGTACGCGATCACCAGGTCACGCTCCGGCGCACCGTGCTGCTCGATGACGTCGGCCAGCGACGTGAGCATCATCGCGTCCATGTTCTTCATGTCGACGGCACCCCGACCCCACAGCGATCCGTCCTTGACCACACCGCCGAACGGGTCGACCGACCAGTTCGCCGGGTCGGCCGGCACGACGTCGAGGTGCCCGTGCACCACGAGCGCCGGCTTGCCACGGTTCCGGCCGGGCACCCGTGCCACGACGCTCACCCGGTCCGGCTCGGACTCGAACAACTGCGGCTCGAGACCCAGCGCGCGGAGCTTGTCCTCGACGTAGTGGGCCGCCTCGGTCTCCCCACGGGACTTCCCCTCGCCCCAGTTCGTCGTGTCGATGCGGATGAGGTCGCGGGCGATCGCCGCGGTGGCCTCGAGCTCGGGCACGGACTGCGGCTCGGAGGGCTCCGGGTTCGTCATGGCTCCACGGTATCGGTCAGCACCGACCCCGTCGCCGAGGCCGGACACACAGGACTCGCCCGGGATGCGCGACCGTGTTCATCGCGCGTTCAGACCCGTGCTAGTGTCTTCTCTCGGCAGGAACGCCGGGTTCAAACCGGGAAACAGACACCAGACACCCTGTCCGGGTGGCGGAATTGGTAGACGCGCTAGCTTGAGGTGCTAGTGCCCGTATTAGGGCGTAGGGGTTCAAGTCCCCTCTCGGACACAGGAAATGCGTGCCCCCTGACCTTTCGGTCGGGGGGCATTTTCTGTTGTGTCTTCCCGGCGAGTGCCGCCATCGCTGCGCTCAGGGCGTCACCGCCTCTGGGGCGCCACTTCGCTGCGCTCAGGGCGATCTCCGCGCCACCTCGCTGCGCTCAGGGCGATCTCCGCGCCACTTCGCATCGCTCAGGGCCATTGACGCCGCCGCCCTGCTGCGCTCGGGGCGGCGAGACCGGGGGCAGGTGGGGGCGGTGGACGCGGGACGTGCGGACTGGAGGCGCGGGGCGGGGCCGCAACGCGCCTCCAGGCCGGAACGTGCGCACGTCACGGACCGGTGCGACGTTGCGCACTCCGTGTGACGGAACAAGGTCGCACCGAGTGGGCAACGCCGCACCAGGGTGCAAACGCGGCGGCCTGCGCGGTCAGCGCGAGCGGCGCACCCGCCGCACCACCAGCACCACGGCACCGAGCGCCGCGAGCCAGCCCCAGTTCGCGACCACCGGGTCGAGCACCTGGTGCCGCCAGTCCGACCGACTCGACCCCAGGCGCGACGCAACGGGGTGGTGCCCACGCTCCGCCGCGACGCCGGTCTCGCTGATCAGCCGGTCCGGCCGGCCCCGGAGGGCATCGGTCACCCGGTGCGTCGCGACGTCCAGGCGGTCCCCGACGACGAGCAGCATCCAGTGCGCCAGGCGCCCCTCGCTGAACCGCCGGTAGGCGTACCGCCGGACGATCCCGGCGACGCCGTGCAGGGGCTGCGCGGTGCCGAACACCGGCGTCACGTGGGCGTGCTCGATCGAGCGCTCCCGGCCGTGCGCACCGTCCTGCTGCGGCGGGAGGTCCCAGTGGGCTCCGGTGGCCGAACCGGCCTCGCGGGAGAGCTTCGGCACGGACGGCCGGTCCGCCGGGGCGAGGTCGCTCCCCCACCCCGGGATGCGGGCACGGAGCTCCTCGGCGGACGGCACCCGTCGGGGCGGATCGGCGATGTACGGGGTGTGGTCGGACATGTCGGGCCTCCTCACGGCACGACGACGGTCTTGATGCAACCGTCGAGCTTGGACGAGAACAGGTGGTAGCCCTCGGCGATGTGCTCGAGGGGGATGCGGTGCGTGATGATGTCGCTGGGCTTGAAGTGCCCGGCCTGGATGTGCTCGAGCAACCGCGGCCACTGGCGCTTCACGTGCGCCTGGTTCGTGTGGATCGTGACGCCCTTGTTCATCGCGTCACCGAACTTCACCGCGCTCGGGATCGGCCCGTACGCACCGACCGCCGAGACCGTGCCGCCCTTGCGGACGCCGTCGATCGCCCAGTTGAGCGCCGTCGGGGACCCGCCCTGCAGCTTGAGCTTCGAGGCGGTGACCTGCTGGGTGAAGTTGCCGTCCGCCTCGGCTCCGACGGCGTCGATCACGCTGTCCGCCCCCAGGAAGTCGGTCTGCTTCTTCATCTCGAGCACGACGTCGTCCACCTCGGCGAAGTTGATCGTCTCGGCGTGTGCGAAGCTCCGGGCCTTCTCGAGCCGGTACTCGAGCTGGTCGACGACGATCACCCGGCCGGCTCCCATGAACCACGCCGACGCCGCGGAGAACAGTCCGACCGGCCCCGCACCGAGCACCACGACGGTGTCGCCCTCGCGGATCGACGCCAGCTGCGCCCCGAAGTACCCGGTGCTCAGTGCGTCGGTCATGAGGAGGGCGTCCTCGTCGTCGAGCCAGTCCGGGATCACCTGCGGTCCGACGTCGGCGAACGGCACCCGCACGCGCTCCGCCTGCCCGCCGTCGTACCCGCCGGTGGTGTGCGAGTACCCGTAGATCCCGCCGACCGCGGTCGCGTTCGGGTTCACGTTGTGGCAGTTCGCGAAGAGTCCGCGGGCACAGAACCAGCACGTCCCGCAGAAGATGTTGAACGGGACCATCACGCGGTCCCCGACCGACAGGGTCTCGACGGACGAGCCGATCTGCTCGACGACCCCGATGAACTCGTGGCCGAACGTGTGCCCGACGCGGGTGTCGGGCATCATGCCGTGGTACAGGTGCAGGTCCGACCCGCAGATCGCCGCCCGTTCCACCCGGACGATCGCGTCGTTCGGGTGCTCGATCCGGGGATCCGGCTTCTCCTCGACGCGGACCCGGTAGGGGCCGCGGTACGTCATGGCGCGCATGGACGCTCCTCTCGTTCGTCGCGTCCACGCTGGCGCGCGCCACGTTGGAGCGGACACAGGACCGCAGATCGCGGACAGGCGGTGGGCGTCCGCACAGACGGACGGGAGGCGCGGTGCCAGCTGGCACCGCGCCTCCCGTCCGATCTGTGGGTGCGTCTAGCTCTTCGACGCCTCGACGAAGTTGCGTCGCGGGTCCGTTTCCTTGATGAGCGAGGTCGCGTCGCGACCCGACACGGCACCGGTGATCCAGCCGATGATGATGCGGGCCTTCCGGTTCAGGGTCGGCATCGCGTACACGTGGTACGCGCGGTGCGCGAGCCACGCGAGCAGGTTGGTCATCTTGATGCCCTTGATGTTCGCGGCACCCTTGCCGACACCGTACGACGCGACGGTGCCGATGGAGGGGTGGCGGTACTCCTCGAGCGGCTTGCCGGTGATCGTCGCGACGATGTTGTCGGCGGCGACCACGGCCTGACGCACGGCGTTCTGCGCGTTCGGCGGGTAGAACGCCGGCTGCTTGTCGGCGGTCAGGTCGGGCACCTGCGCGACGTCACCGAGACCCCAGACGCCGTCGACGACCTGGTGGGTGTCCTCGGCCTCGACCTGGAGCTTCGCGTTCGCGGCGAGGTGGCCCTTCGGCCCGCGCGGCAGGTCGGAGGCGTCGAGGAGCGGGTTCGGCTTGACGCCCGCGGTCCAGACGAGCAGACCGGTGGCGAACTCGTCGCCGTCGGAGAACTTGACGACACCGCCTTCAGCGCTCGGCATGGTGGTCTTCAGGCGGACGTCGATGCCCCGTGCACGGAGCGACTCGAGCGTCCACTTGGACAGCTCCGGGCCGACCTCGGGCGCGACGCGGTCGAGGGCGTCGATGAGCACCCAGCGGGGCTGCTCGCCGGCGAGCGACGGGTAGGTCTTGATGGCGGCCTGCGACACGTCGAACAGCTCTCCGATCGCCTCGACGCCGGTGTAGCCACCGCCGACGAAGACGCTGGTCAGCAGACGGCGACGCTCGTCCTCGTCGCGGGTGGCGGCGGCCTTCGCGATGTTGTCGAGGAGCTTGGCGCGCACGTAGGCGGCCTCTTCGACGCTCTTGAAGCCGACGCCGTACTCCTCGAGCCCGGGGGTCGGGAAGGTGCGGGTGACGGAACCGAGGGCGACGACGAGGTGGTCGTAGCCGAGGGTGCGGTCGTCGCCGCCGGCGGTCGCGATCGAGACGGTCTTGTCGGCCGAGGAGATCGCGGTGACCTTGCCCTGGATCACGCGGGTCTTGCGCAGTGCACGGCGCAGCTCGACGGTGACGTCCTTCGGCGCGATGTGGCCACCGGCGACCTCGGGCAGGAACGGCAGGTACGTGTAGTAGGTGTTCTGGTCCACGAGCGTGATGCGCATGGGCACCGTGGCCGCGTGCTTCTGGAGCTGCTTGACCGTGGTGTAGCCAGCGGAGCCGCCGCCGAGGACGAGGACGTGAGGGATCGAGTCTGCCATTCCTCCGGTCTACCGGACTTTGGCTTGGCGCGTCATGAGTTCCGCGGCCTGTCGCGGAGCCGCCACCACGCGGTCTCGGCCAGTTCGGGCCCCGTGAACACCCCGTGCGGGGTGCGGCGGGACTCGGTGAGCGAGAAGCGGCGCAATCGGTAGCCGCCGCCGAAGCGGTCGATGATCGCCTCGGGTGATGCCTCGGGATCGCGCTTGACGTACCAGGTTCGGTCGTCGACCGGCTCGATCACGCCGCGGTCACCGTCGTCCGCCGATGCGGGAGCGCAGGATGTCGATGCGCTTCTGGATCTGCTCGATGCTCGCCTGCGCCACGGCCGGGCCACCGCTGATCCGCCGGAGTTCGGCGTGGATCGCACCGTGCGGTTCGTTCGAGTGCCGGGACCAGATCGACACGAGCCGGGCGAGCTCGGTGCGCTGCTCCTTGATCGTCATGTACATCGGGCGGTCGGGCTCGGGCGCCCTGGGCATGCCGTCCTTGGCCGTGCGGCCCTTGGAGCGCTTGGCCTGGGTGGCCTGCCGGGCGCGCAGGAGGTCGCGCACCTGGTCGGGTTCGAGCAGCCCGGGGATGCCGATGAAGTCGAGCTCCTCGAGGGAACCGACCTCGCCGCCGGTGCCGAACTCACCGCCGTCGTAGAGGACGCGGTCGAACGACGCCTGCGAGTCGAGCGCCTCGAACGGCTGGACCTCGAGCAGGCTCTCGGACGCACGGTCTTCCTTGTTGGCCTCGGCGACCATCGCGTCTTCGGGGTTGTACATGCCGTCGTCGGCGTCCTTCGGGCGGTCGAGGGCGTGGTCGCGCTCGAGCTCGAGGGTGGCGGCGAGGGCCATCAGGCCGGGGACGCTCGGCAGGAAGACGCTCGCGGTCTCACCGCGACGACGGGCACGCACGAAACGTCCGATCACCTGGGCGAAGAACAGCGGCGTGCTCGCGCTCGTGGCGTACACGCCGACGCAGAGCCGTGGGACGTCGACGCCCTCGGAGACCATGCGGACGGCCACCATCCAGCGCGAGGTGTCCTCGGCGAACGCGCTGATGCGGCTCGACCCGGCGGCCTCGTCGGACAGCACCACGGTGGGACGCTCCCCCGTGATCTGCTGCAGGATCCGGGCGTAGGCGCGTGCCGTGGTGGTGTCGGTGGCGATGACCAGACCGCCGGCGTCGGGCACACCGCGACGGACCTCGGTCAGGCGCTTGTCGGCGGCGGAGAGCACGGCCGGCATCCACTCGCCCTCGGGTGACAGCGCGGTGCGCCAGGCCTGGGCCGTGATGTCCTTCGTGACCTGCTCACCCAGGGAGGCCGACATCTCGTCGCCCATCCGGGTCTTCCAGCGCATCTGTCCGGCGTAGGCCATGAACAGCACCGGGCGGACGACGCCGTCCTTCAGGGCTCGACCGTAGCCGTAGTTGTAGTCGGAGATCGAGGTGCGGATGCCCTGCTCGTCGGGGGCGTACTGCACGAACGGGATCGGTGCGGTGTCGGACCGGAACGGGGTCCCCGACAGCGAGAGTCGGCGGGTCGCGCCGGAGAACGCCTCTCTGATGCCGTCGCCCCACGTCAGGGCGTCGCCACCGTGGTGGACCTCGTCGAGGACGACCAGGGTGCGGCCGCCCTCGGTGATGCGCTTGTGCACCTCGGGGTTCATGCCGACCTGGGCGTACGTGATCGCGACGCCCTGGTAGTGCCGGCCGAACATGCCGTCGCCGTTCTTGAACATCGGGTCGATCCGGATGCCGACACGGTCGGCGGAGTCGGCCCACTGGCGCTTCAGGTGCTCGGTCGGGGCCACGACGACGATGCGGTCGACGGTGCCGCGGGCGAGGAGCTCGGTCGCCAGCCGCAGCGCGAAGGTGGTCTTGCCGGCGCCGGGGGTCGCGGCCGTGAGGAAGTCGCGGGGTTCCTTCTCGAAGTACTTCGTGAGCGCTTCGATCTGCCAGGCACGGAGCTTCGACGCCGTGCCCCAGGCGGCCCGGTCCGGGAACGCCGGCGACAGGTGCTGGACGGCCGAGTTGCCGGCCGCTTCGGCCAGGGCTGCGGCGTCGGCTTCGTCACGGGCCGCGTCACCCTGCGCCTGCGCCGTCTCGTGTGCCGGGGTTTGGTGTGCCGGGGTTTGGTGTGCCGGGGTCTGATGTGCCTGGCTGCCGTCGTGCGTCGACGACGATCCGCCTGCGCCGGACTGGTCGTCACCCGACTCCGCCCACAGCGTGGCGGGCTGCTGGTCTTCGTACTCCGCTGCGCTCACTGAACCCGATTCTACCGCCACCGTCAGTCCTGCCGAGCGTGCGGGACGCCGCCGTCAGGGGTCCGGCGGACCAGGGATGCCGGTCGCAGCACGCCGGCGCCGAAGCGTGCGGCGACCGCGTCGACCGTGGTCTCGGTGTCACGCCACGGCGCGTCGTCGTCCCACAGGGCGTTGCTCGCGGCCGCGGGCACGAGGTTCTCGCCACGCACCCCGATCAGCCGGATCTGGTTGCCCGGACGGTGCAGCACGTCGTACAGCTCGACGGCTTCGCGGTGCAGGCGCTTGGCGACGTCGGTGGGCTCCGCCAGGGTGCGCGACCGGGTCAGGGTGGTGAAGTCGGTGTAGCGGACCTTGAGTGCCACGGTCCGGGCCTGCACGTCGGCCTGGCGCAGGCGGACGGCGACCTTGTCGGCCAGGCGCAGGAGTTCGCGGGCGACGTCGTCGCGCTCGGTCAGGTCGCGGCCGAACGTGACCTCGTGCCCGATCGACTTCTCGCCGACGCCGGTGTCGACCACGCGGGGGTCCCGACCCCAGGACAGGTCGTGCAGCCGCTGCCCGCCGGCCGGGCCGAGTGCCGACACCAGCGACCCGAGCGGGGTGTTCGCCAGGTCGCCGACCGTGCGGATGCCCCGGCGTTCGAGCGTCTCCTGCGTCTTGCCGCCGACGCCCCAGAGCGCGGACACCGGCTGCGGGTGCAGGAACGCCACGGTGTCGGCGGCGGGGACCACGAGCAGGCCGTCGGGCTTCGACCGGCTGGAGGCGAGCTTCGCGACGAACTTGGTCGACGCCGCGCCGACGGAGCAGTGCAGACCGGTCTCGGCGAGGACCGTGCGGCGGATGGCCTGACCGATCTGCCACGGGGTGCCGTACAGCCGGAGGGCGCCGGCGACGTCGAGGAACGCCTCGTCGATGCCGAGGCGCTCGACCCGCGGGGTGAACCGGTCGAAGATCGCCATCACCGCGGCGGACTGCGCCCGGTACTTCTCGAAGTGCGGTTCGACGATGACGGCGTTCGGGCAGCGGCGCTTGGCGACGGCCATCGGCATCGCCGAGTTGACGCCGTAGCGACGGGCTTCGTAGGTGGCGGCGGTGACGACGGAGCGGTCGGAGTCGTGCCCGACGATGACCGGCAGGCCCACGAGGTCGGGGCGGTCGAGCAGTTCGACGGAGGCGAAGAAGGCGTCCATGTCGACGTGCAGCACGGTCGCCGAGACGTCGTCCACCGGTGCGTCGGAGACGAGGCGGTTCCGTCCGTCCTGCTTGCTCACACCGAGATGATGCCAGGCGCCGCCGACATCGCCGTGCCGGGGGTGCTCACGGCCGCTCGGTGCGAGGTTCGTCCCGTCGTGCGCTGTTGCTCGCCCACCGCACCGTGCGCCCTTCGCAACTCGGTGCCGAGCTAGTTGCGCCGTGCGGCGCCACAGGGCGGCACCGAGCGACCACGCTCGCACCGGCCGACGGACCCGGCACCGTGCGCCGCCACGCAATCGCCCACCGCACCGTGCGCCCTTCACAACTCGGTGCCGAGTTAGTTGCGCCGTGCGGCGCCACAGGGCAGCACCGAGCGACCACGCTCGCACCGGCCGACGGACCCGGCACCGTGCGCCGCCACGCCAACCTCGCACCAGGCCGGCGGCAGGCGGCAGGCGGCAAGCGCGCAGCGCTCAGCCGAGCGGGCCGAGCACCGACGCGGCGATCGTCCGCGCCGCGGAGTCCCGCGACGACGGGTGGTACTGCCCCGCCCGGACATCACGCGACAGCCGCGCCAGCTCGCTCGACGACCGGAAGGCCGAGCCGCCGACGACTCGCATGGCCTCGTCCACGACGTGCTGCGCGGTGTCCACGGCCCGGGCCTTCGTGCCGACGAGCAGCGGGAACCAGCGGGCACCGAGGTCGTCGAGCTCGTCGACCGACCGCGCCAGCGAGTCGATCTGCAGCGTGATCGCGTCGACCGCACCGCGCAGGTCGGCGATCGCCCGGCGCACGTCGGGGTCCTGCGACCGCCTGGTGCCGTCGGCCGCCGTGCGACCTGCGACGGCGGCCGTCGCGAGCGTGATCGCCCGCTCCGCGACCCCGGCGTACACCGACGCGATGAGGAGCTCGAACGACGCGAAGATCCCGAACACGAGCGGGTCCTGGTTCGGCCCGACCGGCAGCGACCGGACGATGCGGTCGGCGGGGACGTGCACACCGTGCAGCTTCGTGGTGCGGCTCTGCGTCGCGCGCATCCCGAGCGTGTCCCAGTCGTCCAGGTGCTCGACGTCACCGTCGGACCGCAGGACGAACCCGTGCACGAGCCGTGGCTCCGACCCCGAGGTGTCCTTGCCGAAGACGCTCATGACGTCCCACGCCGGTGCGAGGGACGTGGACACCTTCGTGCCGGTGAACCGGTACCCGCCGTCGCCGTCCGGCTCCGCCGTCGTCGACGAGTCGAACAGCACGGCGTCGTTGCCGGGTTCGCTCACCCCGAAGGCGAGCAGGTGGTCGTCCGCAGCGTGGTCGGTGACGGACTGGAGGAACGACTCGCCTCGCGCACGCACGGCGCGGGCCGCCTGCACCCACACCTGGTGCATGCCGAGGCCGAGTGCCGTCGCCGGCGCGGCCTGGGCGAGGGCGCGCTGCACCCGCGCGGTGCCACGGAGGCCGAGCCCCGCCCCGCCCTGCTCGAGGGGGACACCGATCCGCAGGTAGCCGGCGGCGCGGAGCTCGTCGAGGTCCTCGGTGCAGAACGCGTTCGCGGCGTCGTAGACGGGGGCGCGCTCGGCGATGCGGTCGAGCAGCTCGTCCGGCACCGACCAGCCGACGGCGTGCGTGTTGGCCTTCGTCATGCCACGAGACTAGGGTCCGGAACGTGTCAGATCGTCATCCTTGGACCAGGTACGTCGCGATCGGTGACTCGTTCACCGAGGGGATCGGGGATCCCGACCCCACCGTCCCGGGCGGCAACCGCGGCTGGGCGGACCGCGTCGCCGAGGTGCTCGCACACCAGACCGACGACTTCGCGTACGCGAACCTCGCGATCCGCGGGCGGCTGCTGCAGCAGATCGTCGACGAGCAGGCCGAGGCCGCCGTCGCCCTGCACCCGGACCTCATCACGGTGTCCGCCGGCGGCAACGACATCATCCGCCCCGGCTCGGACCCGGACGAGCTCGCCGAGCGCGTGGACCGGCTCGTCGCCGACCTGCGCCGCGACGGAGCCACCGTCGTGCTGTTCACCGGCCCGGACGTCGGGATGACCCCGGTGCTCGGCATGGTCCGCGGCAAGACGGCGATCTACAACGAGAACCTGCACGCCATCGCCCTGAAGCACGGCGCCCTGGTGGCGAACATGTGGGCACTCCGGGTGCTCCGGGACCCGCGGATGTGGGCTCCAGACCGCCTGCACCACTCCCCGATGGGCCACTCGACGATCGCCGCGGCGGTGCTCGACACCCTCGGCGTGCCGCACGGGCTCGAACCGTTCAACCCGGACCCGCTCGAGGCTCGGCCGTGGCGCGAGGCCCGCGCCGAGGACCTCGGCTGGGCCCGGGAGTACCTGGTGCCGTGGGTGGTCCGGCGCATCAAGCACACCTCGTCCGGCGACGGGGTGTCGGCGAAGCGACCCGAGCTGCAGATCGTGACCGAGCACCCCTCCGACACCCCGTAGACGCAACGCGGCGCGGAGCCGCGGGCCCTCAGTCCGCGGGGCGCCGCAGCGTGAGCGGTCCGTCGTGCAGCGGCTCGGTCTGCCAGCTCGTCGTCGTCGATCCCGTGGCGGGGTCGATCCGGACGTGCGCCAGGTGCGGGGTCTCGACGAACCGCACGTCGACACGGACCGTCCCGTCGTCCGCGACGGCACCGCTCGCGGCGAGCGGGCCCTCGGCGGCCCACTCCCCCTGCCCGACCGGCACCGACAGGGAGCCGCCGTCGACGTCGAGCGTGAGCCGCCACCCGTCGCCGTCGCGGGCCAGCGGACCGACGTCGGCGAGGCCCTGCAGCGGACCACCGTCCACGGCGGGCAGTCCCAGGGAGGCGAGCCGGGCCTCCAGGGCGGATGCCGAGGCCGCGTCGGACGCGCGGTCGACGGCGGGCAGCAGGTGCTCCCAGACCGCGTCGAGGACGGCCTGCATGTCGAGGCTCTGGCCGGTCATCGCGAGCACGACGTCCTGCTCCGGCAGGACGACGCAGAACTGACCGTAGGCGCCGTCGCCGCGGAAGCCGTGGCGGGCCATCCAGAACTGGAAGCCGTAGCCCTGGGACCAGTCGGGGTTGGCCTCGTCCGGGTTGGCGACCTGCGTGCTGGTCGCCTGCTCGACCCAGTCGGCGTCGAGGATCCGCTCGCCGTCCCAGACGCCGCCCTGCAGGTACAGCTGGCCGAGCTTGGCGACCGCGTCGGTCGGGGCGTAGCACCCGCTGTACCCGAGCTCCGCGTCGGTGTCGTCGCGGCGCCAGGCGAGGTCGTCGATGCCGAGCGGGTCGAGCAGGTGCGGGCGGAGCCACGCGACGAGGGAACCGCCGGTCACCCGCCGGACGATCTCGGCGAGGGTGTAGGTGCACGGCTGGTTGTAGGCGAAGACCGTGCCGGGCTCCGCGTCCGGCGGGAGCAGCAGGAACCCGCGCACCGTGTTCGTCGGGTCGAGGGCCTGGGCGCGGTCGATCGTCTCCTCGCGGTGGCCGCTCGCCATCGCGAGCAGGTGCCGGACGCGGATGCGGCGGCTGCGCTCGTCGGTGACGTCGGCGTCGAGCTCCGGGAAGTACGACAGCACGGTCGCGTCGAGGTCGATCAGGCCCGCCCGGACGGCGATGCCGACCCCGGCGGCGGTGAAGCTCTTGCTCAACGAGTAGAGCAGGTGCACGCGGCCGGCGGCGTAGGGCTGCCACCAGCCCTCGGCCGCCACCTGGCCGTGCCGGAGCAGCATGATGCTGTGCGGCTCCACGTCGGGCGTGGACTCGAGGGCGTCGAGCAGGGCGGTCACGCCGCCGGGATCGATGCCGAGGGCGGCGGGGGTGGTCCGGGGGAACGTCGTCATCGTCGTCACCCGACCGACTCTACGGTCGGCGGTCGACGGGCGTCACGCCCCCTGGAACGGGTTCGTCCAGCGCCACCAGACGCCGGGGTCGTCGATCGTGCGCTCGAGCGCGAGCGGCACCGTGACCGGGTCGTGGTCGGAGATGCGGAACCGGACCTGCCCGACCCGCTCGCCCTTCGTGCCGAAGGTCACCTGCTGCAGCTTCGCCTTCGCGGTGACGGTGGTCTTGCCCCACACGAGTACCTCGGCGGCCTTCGTCGTGACCGCGTCGGCCTCGTCCTGCCACGGGGTCGAGAAGGTGCCGAAGGTCTGCCCCTGGTGGGTGAGCGTCACCACCTGGAAGTTGTCCGCCACGGACCGCAGCAACCGCTGCACGTCGACGTCGAGGGAATCGTGGTCGACACCGCCGAGCATCACACCGACGACGGTGACGTCCCTGCCACCGCGCTCGTACGTCGCCGCGAACAGCAGACAGGCGCCGGCCTCGTCGAGGGTGCCGGTCTTGATCCCCTCGATACCGTCGAGCCCGAGGAGCTTGTTCGAGTTCTCGATCTCACCGACCGTCGGGATCGTGACGTCCTTGGTGCCGACGATGTCCTTGACGACCGGGTTCGCCAGCGCGAGCTGCCCGAGCTCGACCAGGTCGGTGGCGGTCGAGGTGTTGTCCGGGTCGAGGCCGGTCGGCTCGTGGATCGTCGTGTCGTCCAGACCGTGTTCGTCGAGCCAGTCGTCCGCCGCGTGCTCGTAGGCGGCGATCGACCCGAAGGCCCAGATCGCGAGCGCGCCGGCGTAGTTGTTCGCCGACTTCATCAGCATCACCTGGAACGCCTGGTGCTCGGTGAGCTGCAGACCGGCCGGCATCGGGGCGACCTCGCCGTTCTGCGCCGCGTACTTGGCGTACAGGCCCTCCATCTGCTTCGTGAAGCGGATGGACGGTCCCGACTCCCCCGCGGCCATCGGCTTCTCGTCGAGCACCACGAGCGCCGTGACGACCTTCGTGATGCTCGCGATCGACCGTGGCTTCGTGTCGCCGCTGGTGCGCAGGCTCTCCGGGAAGTCCGTCGCCTCGACCGCCGTCGCGCCGTACCCCGGGAAGCTCAGGGCCGGGACGGTCGTCTTCGGTGCCGAGTAGGTGGTGGTGCTGGCGCTCGCCGGGCCGAACGGCACGACGGCCGCGGCGACGAGGTACCCGGCCACCAGGATCAGGACGGCGACCACCGAGATCGTGACCGGCCTCCGGACGGCGGAGCGGGGGCGGCGGACGACTGGTGACACGGGACCCGAGCGTACCGGTCCGCTCCTAGGCCGAGGCTGCGACGGGCTGGTCGGGCTGGCGTTCCGGAGCGGGGGCCGCTGCGCCACCGGCGTCGGCCGCGACGACGGTGCCGGCCGGCTCGGGCCGGGCGAAGGTCAGGCGGCGGGACAGGTACGCGAACACCGGACCGAGCGCGTTCATCAGCACGACCGACACCCAGGCTGCCCAGGCGTTCCCCGGGTCGAAGCCGAAGCCGCCGAAGCACGTCGCGAAGAACGAGGCGAACCCGAGGAACATCCCGGGGACGAGCCCGAACAGCTTCGTCCGCCCCGTGTACATCAGAGCGCAGTTCACGACGAGGATGAGCAGCGCCAGCACGGTGTTCTGCGCCGCCTGCCCCTCGCCGAGCAGGGTGCCGAACCGCTGGTCGAGCAGGACGATGACCAGGCCGAACGCCGACCCGATCGGCATCGCGGCCCACAGGCGGGTGGCATTCCGCAATGTTGGCTTGCCGCCGAGCAGGAACATCCCCGCCCAGCTGATGAAGATCGCCCAGGTCGGCAGGTGCAGGGCGTTGCCCCCGATGAACGCCGTGGCACCGGCCAGGACGGAGGCGACGATCTCGTGCGGGATCCGTTCACGCATGGCTGAGTTCCTTCGATCGGTTCGTGGTGCGGCTGGTGGTGAGACGGACGGTCCGGGTGGTCTCGGCGACGACCCGGCCGCGCTTGAGGACGAGGGCACGGTCCGGCCGGTCGAGCAGGACGCCGTCCGGGTCGGTGGTGGAGAGCACGACGAGGTCGGCGGCGGCGCCGGGCCGGATGCCGTGGTTGTCCGCGACGCCGACGACCTCGGCCGCGCCGGTGGTGGCCATGGCGAGCACCCGGCGCAGGTCGTCCGGGCCGGACAGGTGCCCGGTCTGCGCCAGGAGCAGCCCGACGTCGAGCAGGTCGGCGTTGCCGAACGGGGTGAAGGCGTTCCGGACGTTGTTCGACGCGTAGGCGCTCGTCACACCGGCGTCCCAGAGTTCGCGGACCGGCACGACCCCGCGCCGCACGTCGTGGTCGTCGGACCGTCCCCCGAGGTGCAGGTCGGTCGCGGGCAGCGGCACGACGGCGACCCCGGCGGCAGCGAGGCGGTCGAACAGCAGCCGGCGCTCGCCGCGGGGCAGGCTCGCGACCGAGGTCACGTGACCGAGCGCCACCCGTCCCTGCAGCCCGCGGGCGGTCACGCGGTCGGCGATGTGCCCGGCGAGGGCGTACCGCGGGTCGGAGGTGTCGTCGGCGAAGTCGGCGTGCAGGTCGGCCGGCACCCCGAACTCCTCGGCGAGGTCCAGGACCGTCTCGACGTGCTCGTGGCACGCGGCCAGGGTGTGCTCGTTGTAGGTGCAGCCCCCGATGACGTCCGCCCCCGCGGCGAGCGCCTGACGGAGCAGTGCGAGGGTGCCCGGCGCCTTGGCGATGCCCTCCTGGGGGAACGCGACGATCTGCAGGTCGAGGGCGTCCCGGTACTCGTCGCGCAGGCCGAGCAGCACCTCGACGCCGGTGAGCCCGACGATCGGGTCGACGTCGGGGTGTGCGCGGACGAGCGTCGTGCCGTTCGTGACGGCCTGGTCGAGCAGGGTGCGGGCGCGGTCGCGGACGGTGGCGTGGGTGAAGCCGCGCTTGAGCTCCCCCGTGACGGCGATGGCGCCGGCGAGGGTGCCGTCGGGGTTCGGGCGTTCCCGGTCGAGCAGGGCCTTGTCGACGTGCAGGTGTGCCTCGATGAGCCCGGGGATGACCACGCGCCCGGCGCAGTCGACCACGCGGGTGGGAGCAGCACCGGTGGCGGTGCCGTGCGCCGAGCCCGGACCGGGCAGCGCGTCGGTCACGCTGACGATCACGCCGTCGGCGATCGCGACGTCGACGGAGCGGCCGTCGGTCAGCCGTGCGTTGGTGAGGACCAGGTCCACGTCGAACCCTCTTCCGGTCGGTGCGGGTGGGACGTGCTCCACCATTCGCCCGCCGTGTTTCGGGTTCCGACGCCGCGTGTGACGGCCGTGTAAAAGATGGTCGTACCAATGAACCAAGCAGACCAACCGGCCCTACGGTCGAGGGCATGCACCGTGGACGGACCCTGAGCGCGGCGACCGCCGCCCACCTCGGCACGCTCGTGCTCGACGACCTGCAGCCCGGCGACAAGCTGCCGCCGGAACGCACCCTCGCCGAGGACCTCGCCGTGTCCCGCACGACCATCCGCGAGGCGCTGCAGGAACTCGAGCGCCGGCGCCTGGTCTCCCGGACCCCCGGCCGTGGCACCGTCGTGCTGCCGCGACCGGAGGAGGCGTCCGCCCTGCTCGACCACCACCGCGACGACCTGGACCACCGGGCCGAGCACGTCGCCGAGTTCCGGACCGTCGTCGAGCCGCAGGTCGCCGGACTCGCGGCGGCGCGGGCTGGCGAGGCCGACCTGCTGACCCTGGAACGCATCCTCGCCGCGACGCACGCTGGTCTGAGCCCGGAGGAGTCGCTCGCCCAGGACGTCGCCTTCCACGTGCAGGTCGCCCGCACCTCGGGCAACCCCCTGCTCGTGTCGTTGTGCGAGCTCAGCAGCGGTTGGGTGCAGGACGTCCGTGCCCGCTCGCACAGCACCAGCGAGGGGCGCCGGTCGTCGTTCGAGTGGCACGAGCGGATCCTCGGGCGGATCCGGGAGCACGACGTCGAGGGCGCGACGCAGGCGATGGCCGACCACCTCGCCGACGTGGCCCACCTGGTCGGACGGAGGACGGACCGATGACCACCGCACACGAGACCACCGCCCCGGCGGTGGCGACCCTGCAGCCCGGCGCCGGACCCGTCCGCGGCGACCACTCCCTGCCCGTCGACCCGGAGACCGTCCTGTGGGGTCGCCTGCCGGGCGGGGGTGACACCCCGGCCCTGACCATCGCCCCGGGTGAGTCGGTCACCATCGACACGGTCAGCCACGAGGGGATCCTCCCCGACCAGGGCAGCGACCCCGTTGCCTGGTTCGGCGACCACGGCGTCGCACCGGAGCACGTTCTCGCTGACGCCGTCGCGATCGCCCGCTCCGGCCACCGCGACCCCGCGGCGGACGGTCCACACGTGGTGTCCGGGCCGATCGCGGTGCGCGGTGCCCGTCCCGGGGACGTGCTGACCATGACGGTCCTCGAGACCCTGCCCCGGGTGCACTACGGCGTCGTGTCGAACCGGCACGGCCGCGGTGCCCTGCACGGTGAGTTCCCGGTCGACGGCACGACGGTGAGCGTCTTCGCCGACGTCGTGGACACCGAGCAGGGCCGGCGGGGCCGCATCCCGCTCACCGCCGCCCGCGACCGCTTCGCGCACTTCCCCCTCGCCCCGTTCCTCGGGATCATGGGCGTCGCCACCCCCGGGGAGCGGCTGCACTCCGTCCCGCCCGGTCGCCACGGCGGCAACATCGACGTCAACCTGCTGCAGGCCGGCTCGCAGCTGCACCTGCCGGTGCTCGTCCCCGGCGCGCTCGCCCACGTCGGTGACCCGCACTTCGCCCAGGGCGACGGCGAGGTGGCGCTCACCGCGATGGAGGCCTCGCTCCGCGCCACGATCCGCTTCGACCTGACCCCGGCCGCCGAGGCGACCGCGCGGTTCGGGGACCTGGTCTGGCCCGTCGCCGAGACGCAGGAGTTCCTCGTGCCCACCGGCATGGACCCCGACCTCGACGAGGCCGTCCGGCAGTGCGTCCGGCACGCCGTCGCGATCCTCGGCGCGCGCTGGGGCATGGAACGCCACCTGGCGTACGCGTACCTGTCCGCGGCGACCGACTTCAACATCTCGCAGGTGGTGGACCTGGTCACCGGTGTCCACGCCCGCATCCGCAAGGCCGACTTCGAGGAGCCCGTCCGATGACCACGTCCGCCACGTCGACGGCGCCCGACGGACTGCTCGAGGCGCTCGACGCCTACGAGACCGCCCTGCTGGCGAACGACCTCGACGCCCTCGACGCCGCCTTCGTCGACTCCCCCGGCACGATGCGCGGCGACGACCGTGGCTTGCTCGTCGGGCACGACGCGATCAGCGCGTTCCGCGGGGCACGGGGTGGGGTCGCCACCCGGTCGCTGACGCACGTCGAGGTCCGCCCCCTGACCGAGGACCGCGCCCTCGTCGTGTCGGTGTCCCGCTTCGCCGCGGGTGGGCAGGGCCTCCAGACCCAGCTCTGGTGCCGCGACGGCGGCACCGGCTGGCGCATCGAAGCGGCGCACGTCACCGGCCGCCCCAGGGCCGTCGACACCACCGTCTGGCGGGCCGTCGGCGACCCGCTCGTCGCCCCCACCGCCTCCGGATCGCTCGACGGCCTGACCGTCGCCGTCAAGGACCTCTACGCGGTCCCCGGCCAGCCGGTCGGCGCGGGCAACCCGACGTACCTGCGCGAAGCACCGGTCGAGACCGCGCCCGCCGCAGCGGTCGCCGCGCTCCTCGCCGCCGGTGCCTCGATCCGCGGGATCGCGCGCACCGACGAGTTCGCGTACAACCTGACGGGCCGGAACGCGCACCACGGCACGCCGCCGAACAGCGCGGCTCCCACCCGACTGCCTGGAGGCTCGTCCAGCGGATCCGCGTCGGCCGTCGGCCTCGGCACGGCCGAGATCGGGATCGGCACGGACACCGCGGGATCGGTCCGGGTCCCCGCCTCGTACCAGGGGCTCTGGGGCCTCCGGACGACCCACGGCTCGGTGTCCCGCGACGGGCTGCTCCCGCTCGCGCCGTCGTTCGACACCGTCGGGTGGCTCACGCGGAGCCCGGTGGTGCTGCTCGCCGCACTCGACGCCACCGTCCCGCCACCGTCGGCGCCCGGCGGGACGCTCGATGCGACAGTGCTCGTCGTGCCGGAGGAATTCGTCGCACTCGTCGAACCGGCCGTCGCCCGCGCCTTCGCCGCCTTCGTCGAAGCGCTCGACGAACCCGTCGCGACCGTCCGACTGCGCGACCTCGGCATCCCGGCCCCCGCAGCGCTGCAGGAGCAGATGCGCCTCGTCCAGGCCGCCGAGGCCCTCGCCGCCCACGGCCCCTGGATCGACGCGCACCCCGGCGCCCTGAGCACCGTCGTCGGTGACCGGTTCCGCGTGGCACGGGCGAACGACCCCGACGCCACCGCGGACGCCGTGGCACGTCTCGACGAGGTCCGTGCGACGATCCGCCGTGCCCTGGACGGTCGGACCCTGCTGTTCCCGACCGTCCCCGGACCCGCACCCCTGCTCCACGCGGACACCGCGGCGCTCGAGCGCACCCGCACCGCCACCACGGCGATGACCGCGCTCGCGAGCGTCGGTGGGCTGCCCGCGCTGAGCGCACCGGCGCTGACCGTGGACGGCGCGCCCGTCGGCGTCTGCCTGGTCGGTGGGCCGGCCACCGACCGTGCCCTGGTGATCCGCGCCGGGGGCATGCTGCCCGACCAGGCCGCCCCGGGCCTCCCGACGGTCTCGGTGGTGCGCTAGGAGGCGAGCCGCCGGGCGTGGGTGACCGCCCACAGACCCACGGCGCTCGCCGCGGCCACGTTGAGCGAATCGACGCCGTGCGCCATCGGGATCCGGACGGTCGTGTCGGCCGACGCGATCGCGGCCGGCGTCAGCCCCTGCCCCTCGGTGCCCATCAGGAGCGCGACCCTGTCGGGCAGATCAGCCACGAAGGCGTCGAGGTCGACGGACTCGTCGGTCAGTGCCATCGCGGCCAGGTGGAAGCCCTGCGCGCGGAGTTCCTCGCCCGCTGCGGGCCAGTCGCCGATGCGGGTCCACGGCACCTGCAGGACCGTGCCCATGCTCACGCGGACACTCCGGCGGTAGAGCGGGTCGGCGCACCGCGGGCTGACGAGCACCGCGTCGGCGCCCAGGCCGGCGACGCTGCGGAACACCGCGCCGACGTTCGTGTGGTCGACGATGTCCTCGAGCACGACGACGACCTTCGCGTCCCGCACCACGTCGGCGACGCTCGGCAGCTCGGGGCGCTGCATCGCGGCGATCGCACCGCGGTGCATGCGGAACCCGGTGAGCTCCTCGAGCAGGGCGTCGGCACCGACGAACACGGGGCCGTCGTGCTCCGCGACCAGGGGCAGGACGCTGTCGAGCCACTTCTCCTGCACGAGGATGCTCCGGGGCACGTGGCCCGCTCGGACCGCGCGCTCGATGACCGTGTTCGACTCGGCGATGTACAGGCCACCCTCGGGCTCCGAGACCCGGCGGAGCGCCACGTCGGTGAGCCGGGCGAAGTCGTCGAGACGGGGATCGTCGAGGGAGTCGATGCGGACGGGGTGCACGGGGCTCGTTTCGGTGTGGTGCGGGGAGTGTGGGTGGTGTGGGGCGCGGCGTGGGTCCGGTGGGGCGGCGCTGGAGCGCATCCGTGGATGGTCCGCTCCGCCTGGGAAGCGACCGGGACGGTCGGGTGTTGAGGGTACCGTGAACAGGGTGCTGGATGATGCTGCGTCGACGACCGGACCGACCACCGGGGCGGCCGCCGGATCGGTGACCGCCGACGACCTGGACCGCGTCGTCGAGGTGCTCGGCGGCAAGCGCATCGCCGTGCTCTCCGGTGCCGGTCTGAGCACCGACTCCGGCATCCCCGACTACCGCGGCGCCGGGCGGGTGGTGCGCAAGCCGATGACGTTCCAGGAGTTCCTGGCCGACCCCGCCAAGCGTCAGCGCTACTGGGCCGGATCACACCTGGGCTGGCGGAGCTTCGCGGCCGCCGTGCCGAACGACGGGCACCGGGCGCTCGCCGCACTCGAGGACGCCGGGATCGTCGCCGGGGTCATCACGCAGAACGTGGACGGTCTGCACCTGCGCGCCGGGTCCCGCCGCGTCGTCGAGATCCACGGCTCGATGGACCGCGCCGTGTGCCTGCGGTGCGGCCAGGTGTTCTCCCGCTCCGACCTCGCCGCCACCATCGACCGGGCGAACCCCTGGATCGACGAGCCCGGGTCCGTGCAGCTGCAGCCGGACGGCGACGTCGAGATCGCCGACGTCGAGCGGTTCGTCGTCCCCGCGTGCTCCGTGTGCGGCGGCGACCTGAAGCCCGACGTCGTCTTCTTCGGCGAGTTCGTGCCGGCCGAGAAGTTCCGCGAGGCCGTGTCGATCGTCGCCGACGCCGACGCGCTGCTCGTCGTCGGTTCCTCCCTCACCGTGAACTCGGGTGTGCGGCTGGTCGACCACGCTGCACGCCGCAAGAACCCGGTGGTCATCGTGAACCGCGGCGAGACCCGGAGCGACCGACGCGCGGCCGTGAAGCTCGAGGCCGGCACCACCGAGACGCTCGTGCACCTGGCGGAGCGGCTCAGCGCGGCGGCTTCGACCGACTAGCGCGGTCGCGGTCGGCGGACGGGGCTGCGCGGTCCCCGGACGGGCCTGCCGGGTGCGTCTGCGAAGATCGACGGGTGACGACCCTCCTGTACCTCGTCCGGCACGGCGAGACCGACTGGAACGCGCAGCGCCGCATCCAGGGCTCGACCGACATCCCGCTCAACGACACCGGACGACGGCAGGCCGCCGAGGCCGCCGAGCTCCTGACCCGCCGGCCGTTCGACGCGGTCGTCGCGTCCCCGCTGTCGCGTGCGGCCGAGACGGGCGCGATCATCGCCGACCGCCTGGGCCTCGACGCACCGACGACGTACCCGGGCCTGGCCGAGCGCTCCTACGGCGAGGCCGAGGGCCTGACCGACGACGAGGTGTCGGCACGGTACCCGCACGACGACATCCCCGGCCGGGAGTCCCGCTCCGCGCTGCTCGCCCGCGTCACCGAGACCCTCGGCGAGATCGCGGTCCGGTTCGACGCCGGCGTCGTCGTGGTCGCGACCCACGGCGCGGTGATCCGCAGCGTCGTGAACGCCGCAGCCCCCGGCACCGCCGACCGCCGCCACACCCCGATCCGGAACGGGTCCATCCACTCGTTCCGGTGGGACCCCGAGCGCTTCCACGCCGAACTCGTCCGGTTCGACGACCCGATCGACGACGTGTCCGATGCCACCGGAGGCTCGGCGTTCGAGTACCAGAACCCCTTGGAGCGCCGGGGCTGACCGGGGACTAGGCTCCGACGCACCCGCACGCCGGGGTGAGGGGAGCGACATGTCCGACGACGGAACCAGCCGACACGGCCAGCACGCCCTCGACCAGCAGGACGACGACCTCGACCGGGTGTTCGGTCCCGGGACGGCCAGCGTCCCCACCCGCACCCGGGCGCGCACCTGGTTCATCATCGGCGGGAGTGTCCTGGCGGTCGCCGCGGTCATCGCGGTGGTGCTCGGCTCGGTCATCGGGAGCGTCCAGAACGGCATCGGCGGGGTCTTCCCGCGGCCCGATGTCGCGCTCGACCGGTTCGACACGCGGGTGAGCGACCTGCCCGGCGTCACCGACGTGCTGCACCACACGCCGTCGAAGACCGCGTTCGCGAGCTACGACGCCATCGCCACCGTCCGCGCCGACCCCACGCTCGACACCGCCGCCCGGCGTGACCTGGTCGCCGCCATCAGCCGAGCAGCCGACGAGTCGGGCGGCAACGGCGTCCGGGTCGTGGTCATCGCCGACCTCGGCAACCTGGAGATCGGCGTCACCGGTGCCGGCGAGGTCGCGGCGAAGCGTCTGGCACTGGCGGACACGCTCGACCACATCGGCGGCGTCACCGAGGTCCGCTGCTCGTGGGAGCGCGGCGGTGACCCGTCCGACACCCCAGGCGACCAGTTCGTCGTCGTGCGGACCCCGGGTCGGGGAGCCGCGGTGCCGCCGATCGTGGCGCGGGCGACCCAGGAGACCCAGAAGGTGTTCCCCGGGGCGGACGTGCAGGTCATCGCGGCGAAGTGATCGTGCGGCGGGTGCCGGTGAGGGGGCGGGAGCGCGGGCGCGGACGACGCGGAACGACACCGTCGCCGTCGTACGACATCGACCTCGTCGTTCGGCATCGGCACCAACCGCGAGACCGCGCGAGCGCCAGCACCAGCACCGCACCAGCACCAGCCCTCAGCCCCGCCGGTCCCCCACGGCCCGCTCGACGGCCCGGACGACCTGCTCCGCCGAGTCCTGCCACCGGAACCGGCCGGCACGCTCGATCGACTGCCGCGAGGCCTCGTCCCACCGTTCCTCGACCCGCCGGACGGCCGCGGCGACGGCGGACGGCGACGCCGGGTCGAAGTACTCCGCAGCGGAGCCGCCGATCTCGCGGAAGATGGGGATGTCGCTGACGACGACCGGGGTCCCGACGCCCATCGCCTCGACGAGCGGGATGCCGAACCCCTCGTCGTACGACGCGGTCGCCAGCGCCGTGGCCGAACGGAGCACGGACAGGTACTCCTCGTCGGTGGCGCCGTCGTGGAACACGATCGCCCCAGCGGGCGCGAGCCCCTCGAGCCGTGCCCGGTCGGCGTCGGACACCCGCGACATGCAGTGCAGCGTCCAGTCCGCCCCGAGGAGCGGCAGCGCCGCCGCCAGGGTCTCGACGTTCTTGTACGGCATGAACGAGCCCATGTAGACGAGCGAGCGTCGACGTGGCGCTCCGGCCGACCGTGGTGTCGCCGGGTCGGCCGCGTTGTAGGCCACGGTCACGGGTCGTCGCGTCAGCCGGTGCTCGGTGATCAGCCCGGCGGTCGTCTCCGACACCGTCACCACCCCGTCGGCGCCGTTCAGCAGGAACCGCTGCGGCGCCCAGGACAGGTGGAACGCCCGCCAGCCGAGCCGCAGCGGCCACGAGAACTCCCGCGGGGGCGTGCGGTTGCGGTAGTAGATCAGGTCGTGCAGCGTCAGGACGAGCGCGTACCGACGGCCCCGCGACCCCATCGTCTGCATCGGCGAGAACACCGCGTCGAGCCCGAGCCGGTTGACGCGCCGGGCGACGAGCGGCTCCCCCGCATCCGTCGGCGCGGGCAGCAGCTCCCACGGCAGGTCGCTCGGCAGCGACTCGAGCTGGCGCTCGTCACTGACGAGCAGCACGTACTCGTGACGGTCCGGCAGGTGCGCGACGACCCCGGCGGTGAACCGGCTGATGCCGTCGTGCCGACCGATCCGCACGTACCGGCAGTCGATGCCGATGCGCAGGCGCGTCACGACGCGTCCGCCGTCCGGGAGGCCCGCCCCGCCCCCGACGGTCGGCTGTCCGTCGTGGCCGCGCCCCGTCCAGGGCGTCCCTGGCGTCCGGTCCGTCGGGTCGTGTCCGCCATCCGGCGGAGCACCGCCGCCGCGGCCGGAGCCGGCGTCTCGTAGTGCACCAGGTGGCCGACACCCGGGATCACGACGAGCTCGGCGTCACGCAGGCGCTCGGCGAGTGCGCGCTGTTCGGGGACGGCGGTGATGTCGTCGTGCTCGGCCGCGACGAGCAGCACGGGCACCGTGATCCGGTCCGCGTACTCGGAGACATCGTGGGTGACCGAGGTGCGGAACGCTTCGAGCACGCTCGTGCGGTTCGCGAAGGCCGAGAAGTACCGGTCGTGCTGGTCGTGCACCCACCGGCGGACCGCGGGGTCGTGGGACTTCAGCATCGCGATGCTCATCGCCCGGACGATCGCGCCGTTCCGCAGGATCCCGAGCCCGATCGGCTTCGGCAGCACCGCGCCGGCGCGGTAGTACCCGATCGCGATCGCGGTCCCCACGGCACGCGGTCCCTGCAGGGCCGGGGCGGCGATGGGGTTGACGAGGACGAGCAGTCGGGTGTCGAGCCCGGCGGCGACGGTGGCCGACACCACGATCGACCCGAACGAGTGTCCGAGCACCACGGTGTCGCGGCCGAGCCCGAGCGCGGCGTGGAACCCGGTCAGCCAGGCCACGTACGCGTCGATGTCCGACACCGGCAGCGGATCGGACACGCCGAAGCCGGGCAGGTCGGGCACGATCACCCGCACACCCTGCAGGTGCGCGGCGATGGTCTCGAGGCCGTGGTGGTCCCCGCGGAACCCGTGCACGGCGAGCACGGTGCGATCCGAGTCCTCGGGCCCGTAGACCCAGTAGTGCGTGGTCCGGCCGTCGACCTGGACGGCCCGGTGCACGACCGGGGTGGCGGCCATCAACGACTGGTACGGGGAGAGCACGGGCGGTTGCATCCGCGCCAGTCTAGGGAGCGAACCGCACGAAACCCCGGACACCCGCAGCATCTCGCGCCTATCGTGTCCGGGGCGGGCCGTCGACCGGTCCGTCGATGACGACGAGGAGCACGGTGACCTTCACAGCCCCGATCCAGCTGCCCGGCCTGACGCTCGACCCGCAGTGGTACAAGCGCTCGGTCTTCTACGAGTGCATGATCCGGTCGTTCGTCGACTCCAACGGAGACGGCATCGGCGACATCCAGGGCGTGATCGGCAAGCTCGACTACCTGCAGTGGCTCGGCGTGGACGCCCTGTGGCTGCCGCCGTTCTTCCAGTCGCCGATGCGCGACGGCGGGTACGACATCGCCGACTACCGGGCGATCCTGCCGGAGTTCGGCACGCTCGACGACTTCCGCGAGCTCGTCACGAAGTCGCACGAGCGGAACATGCGCATCGTGATCGACATGGTGATCAACCACACCAGCGACCAGCACGAGTGGTTCCAGCAGTCCCGCGAGGACCCGGACGGACCCTACGGCGACTTCTACGTCTGGCGGGACACCGACGAGGACTACTCGAACATCCGCATCATCTTCGTCGACACCGAGGAGTCCAACTGGACCTTCGACCCGGTCCGACGCCAGTTCTTCTTCCACCGCTTCTTCTCGCACCAGCCCGACCTGAACTTCGAGAACCCCGCGGTCATCGAGGCGATCTACGACGTCGTCCGGCACTGGCTCGACATGGGCGTCGACGGGCTCCGGCTCGACGCGATCCCGTACCTGTTCGAGTCCGAGGAGGGCAACGGCGAGGGCGAGCCGGAGACCCACGAGTTCATCAAGAAGCTCCGCGCCATGGTCGACGACGAGTACCCCGGCCGCGTGCTCCTGGCCGAGGCGAACCAGTGGCCGCGCGAGACGGCGGCCTTCTTCGGCACCGACGAGGAGCCCGAGTGCCACATGGCGTTCGACTTCCCGGTGATGCCGCGCATCTTCTACTCGCTCCGTGCCCAGCACGCCGCCGAGCTCAAGGCGATCCTGTCCGAGACCCTCGACGTGCCGGCCAGCGCGGCGTGGGGTGTCTTCCTCCGCAACCACGACGAGCTCACGCTCGAGATGGTGAGCGAGGAGTACCGGCAGGCGATGTACGGCTGGTACGGCTACGACCCGCGGATGCGCTCGAACATCGGTATCCGCCGACGCCTCGCTCCCCTGCTCGACAACTCGCGCGCCGAGCTCGAGCTCATCCACGCGCTGCTGTTCTCGCTGCCCGGATCGCCGTTCCTGTACTACGGCGACGAGATCGGGATGGGCGACAACATCTGGCTGCCGGACCGCGACTCGTCGCGCACACCGATGCAGTGGACGCCGGACCGCAACGCCGGCTTCTCCACCGCCGACCCGGGCAAGCTCTACCTGCCCGTCGTCCAGTCGCTCGTGTACAACTACGCGCAGGTCAACGTCGAGGCGCAGCTCGCCCAGTCGCGCTCGCTGCTGCACTGGGTCCGGAACGTCATCCACACGCGCAAGGCCCACCCGGTGTTCGGCCTCGGGTCCCTGCACGTGCAGGAGACCTCCAACGACTCGGTCCTCGCCTTCGTCCGCTCGTGGGAGGGCTCCGGCCAGCAGTTCGGCCCGTCCGCCGAGGACGTCCTCTGCGTGTTCTCGTTCGCGACGAACCCGACCTCGGTCACGGTGTCCGCTCCGGAGTTCGCGGGGCGTCCGCTCTACGACCTGTTCGGCGGCGGTTCGTTCCCGTCCTTCGACGAGGACGGCAACGTCACGCTCACCATGGGCACGCAGTCGTTCTACTGGCTGCACGTCGGCGCGCCGACCCGGTAGTCGGGGGTGTCGGTGCGTCCCGTTAGCCTGACCGCGTGACGTTCCCCACAGCACAGCTCGACGCGCCCGCTCCGTCCCAGGACCTCACGGGTCGCCCCTGGTGGCACGCGCTGGGCGTCTTCGACCTCGAGACCACCGGGGTCGACGTGGAGACGGCCCGCATCGTGACCGCCCACGTCGGCCTCATCGACATGACCGGGGCCTCCATCGTCGAGGGTGCGTGGATCGCCGACCCCGGCGTGCCGATCCCCGAGGGCGCCGCCGCCGTGCACGGGTACACCACCGAGCGTGCCCAGGCCGAGGGACGTCCCGCGGCCGAGGTGGTGGCCGAGATCATCGCCGCGATCGAGGCCGTGTTCGCCCGGGGCATCCCCCTGGTGATCTACAACGCCCCGTACGACCTCACCGTCCTCGACCGCGAGGCGAAGCGCCACGGGTTCGCCTCCCCCGTCATCGGCAACGTCGTCGACCCGCTGGTGATCGACAAGGCGCTCGACACCTTCCGCAAGGGCAAGCGCACGCTCGAAGCCGCCTCCGAGCTCTACGGCGTCACGCTCGACGACGCCCACGACGCCGGAGCCGACGCGATCGCTGCCGGGCGTGTCGCCCAGGCCATCGCGGGCAAGTACCCGGACGAGCTCGGCATCTCCGCCGAGGAACTCCACCGCAAGCAGGTCGGCTGGTGTGCCGAGCAGGCCACCTCGTTCCAGGACTACATGCGCAAGAAGCGCGACCCGAACTTCACCGCCGACGGCCGCTGGCCGCACCGCAACGGCGCCTGACCACGCACAGCCCCCGCAAAACACCGGTGTTCGCGCGCCGAACACCCGCAGAACGCGGCGTGACGCGCGAACACCGGTGTCTTGCGGCCCAGGGCCCACGGCCGCACAGGTGTCTTGCGGCCCAGGGCCCACGGCCGCACAACGCGAACGGGCGGCCCTCCTGCAGGAGGACCGCCCGTGGGCGTTGCGTGGGGGCTGCTTACTTGCTGAAGCCCTTGAAGCGCTGGTTGAACTTCTCGACGCGACCGGCCGAGTCGAGGATGCGCTGCTTGCCCGTGTAGAACGGGTGCGAGGCGGACGAGATCTCGACGTCGATGACCGGGTAGGTCGCACCGTCGAGCTCGATGGTCTTGTCGCTGTTCGCGGTCGAACGCGTCAGGAACGTCTCACCGGAGGCCAGGTCGCGGAAGACGATGGCGCGGTACTCGGGGTGGGTGTCGGTCTTCATGGAGATTCCTCGATAGCGGTGATGGGATTGCGCGAACTGCGCGGGAAGTCGTCGGCTTGCGCCAGCCGTCCACGATACCAGAGAGACGGCGGGATCGCAGCGCTACGCGGCGCGTGCCGTGTAGCGACCGGCGTCCTTGGTGACCGAGAGGTCGATGCCGAACGCCTCGGTCAGGGTCTGGTCCGTCAGGACCTCGTCGATGGGGCCGGCTGCCTGCACGTGGCCGTCGGCGAGGACGAGCGCGTGAGTGAACCCGGCCGGGATCTCCTCGACGTGGTGGGTCACGATGACGATGGCCGGCGAGTCCGCGCTCTGGGCGTAGCCGCCGAGGGTGCGGACGAGGCTCTCGCGGGCGCCGAGGTCGAGCGACGCGGCCGGTTCGTCGAGGAACAGGATCTCCGGGTCGGTCATCACGGCGCGGGCGATCTGCACGCGCTTCTGCTCGCCATCGCTGAGGTCGCCGAACGTGCGGTCGGTGAAGGACCCCAGGCCCCACTCCTCGAGCACGCGCTGCGCACGGCGGACGTCGAGCTCCTCGTACTCCTCGTTCCAGCGACCCGTCACCGAGTACGCCGCGGTGAGCACGACGTCGATGACCTTCTCGGTCACCGGGATGCGACGTGCCAGCGCGGTCGACGCGAAGCCGATGCGCGGGCGGAGCTCGAACAGGTCGGCGCCGCCGAGCTCGGTGCCGAGCACCTCGACGTCGCCCGAGGTCGGGAACGTCTGGGCGCCGGCGACCTGCAGCAGCGTGGTCTTGCCGGCACCGTTCGCGCCGAGCACGACCCAGCGTTCGTCGTCCTGTACCTCCCACGAGATCGCGTCGAGGATGGTGGCCCCGTTGCGGACCACGGAGACGTCTGACAAGCGCACGACCGAGGGCATGCGACCAGCCTACGGGTTCTGGCCGAGCACCTGGTCGTAGACCTGCCGTGTCCTGGTGGCGATCGCGTCCCAGGTGAACTCGGTCTCGACACGGAGCCGTCCGGCGCGTCCCATGAGCTTCGCCAGCCCCTCGTCGGCGAGCACCTCGGTGAGGGTCGCGGCGAGGTCGGCCACGAAGCGGTCGGGGTCGGTCGGGGTGCCGGTGCCGTCCTGCACCTGCTCGATCGGGACGATGCGGCCGGTGAGCCCGTCGGCGACGACCTCGGGGATGCCGCCGGTGCCGGTGCCGACGACCGGGATGCCGCACGCCATCGCCTCGAGGTTCACGATGCCGAGCGGCTCGTAGACCGACGGGCACACGAAGACGGTGCCCGAGGACAGCACGTTCACGATCTCCTGGTGCGCGAGCATCCGGTCGATCCAGACGACGCCCTCACGGTCGGCTCGGAGCCCGTCGACGAGCTCGGTGACCTCGGCCAGGATCTCGGGGGTGTCCGGCGCGCCCGCGCACAGCACGATCTGCACGTCCGACGGCAGCGACGCCACGGCACGGAGCAGGTACGGCAGGCCCTTCTGGCGGGTGATGCGTCCGACGAACACGACGCTCGGGCGCGTCGGGTCGATGCCGAGGGCGCGCACGGCGTCCTCGTCGACGGTCGGCTTCCACGCGTCGATGTCGATGCCGTTGTAGACGACGTGGACCTTCGCCGGGTCGATCGACGGGTACGAGCGCAGGATGTCCGCACGCATGGCCTTGGAGACCGCGATGACGCCGTCGGCGTGTTCGAACGCCTCGCGCTCCATCCAGCTGGACAGGCGGTAGCCGCCGCCGAGCTGCTCGGCCTTCCACGGGCGGAGCGGCTCGAGGCTGTGGGCGGTGACGATGTGGGGGATGCCGTAGGTCAGCTGCGCGATCCGGCCCGCGGAGTTCGCGTACCAGGTGTGGGAGTGCACGAGGTCGGCACCCTCGACGTCGGCCGCGATGGCCACGTCGGTGCCGAGGGCCTGCAGCGCGCCGTTCGCCTGGCCGAGGCCGTCCGGGGTCCGGTAGCCCCACACGTCGGGTTCGTCACGGAAGGCCCCGAAGGCCCGGACACGGACTTCCGTGTCCGTCCCCGACCGCAACGCGGCGGTGAGTTCGGACACGTGGACACCCGCTCCGCCGTAGACCTCCGGCGGATACTCCCTGGTCAGCAGATCGACTCGCACTGGTTCAACGTAACCGGTTCCCAGTGCTGACGCCTACTGTGAGCGGCATGGCACCAAAGAAGGTCTTCGGCATCGTGCTCGCCGGCGGCGAGGGCAAACGACTCATGCCGCTCACGGCCGATCGCGCGAAGCCCGCCGTCCCGTTCGGCGGCAACTTCCGTCTCATCGACTTCGCACTGTCGAACCTGGTCAACTCCGGTCTGCAGAAGATCGTCGTCCTGACCCAGTACAAGTCGCACAGTCTCGACCGGCACGTCGCGGAGACGTGGCGCATGGAGGGGCTGCTCGGCTCCTACGTCGCGTCCGTCCCCGCGCAGCAGCGACTCGGCAAGCGCTGGTTCGCCGGCTCGGCCGACGCGATCCTGCAGTCGCTCAACCTGCTGCGCGACGAACGCCCCGACATCGTCGTCGTCGTCGGTGCTGACCACGTGTACCGGATGGACTTCCACCAGATGGTCGAGGCGCACATCGCCTCCGGCCGGAGTGCCACGGTGGCGGCGATCCGTCAGCCGATCGGGCTCGCCGACCAGTTCGGCGTGATCCAGGTGGCCGACGACGACCCGACGAAGATCGAGGCGTTCCTCGAGAAGCCGAAGGACGCCGTCGGGCTGGCCGACTCGCCCGGCGAGATCCTGGCCTCGATGGGCAACTACGTGTTCAACGCGGACGCCCTCGTCGACGCGGTCCTGCGCGACGGCCAGCTCGAGACCTCGGCCCACGACATGGGCGGCGACATCGTCCCCGACTTCGTCAACCGCGGCGACGCCGGCGTGTACGACCTGCAGCGCAACGAGGTCCCCGGTTCCACCGACCGCGACAAGTACTACTGGCGCGACGTGGGCACCATCGACTCGTTCTTCGACGCCCACATGGACCTCATCGCGCCGGTCCCGGTCTTCAACCTGTACAACCAGGACTGGCCGATCTTCAACCAGCAGACGAACCTGCCGCCGGCGAAGTTCGTCCGCGACGCGAACGGCAACACCGGGTCCACGGTGGACTCGCTCGTGTCGCTCGGTTGCCTGGTGTCGGGTGCGCAGGTCGAGCGCAGCATGATCGGGCCCTGGTGCTCGATCGACTCCGGCGCGAAGGTCCTCGACTCGATCGTGTTCGAGCGCGCCACCATCGGTGCCGGAGCGGTCGTCAACCGCGCCATCCTCGACAAGGACGTCGTCCTCGCGCCGGGTGCGCAGGTCGGCGTCGACCGAGAGGCCGACGAGGCACGCGGGTTCACCGTCACCGAGTCGGGCATCACCGTGGTCGGCAAGGGCGTCCGCGTCGACGCGTAGGGAAGCAGACACCCGGGGCGCAGCCCCATCGGACGGCCTGGAGGCACGGCTCGCGTCACGGACGCAGCCGTGCCTCCTTCAGTCGGTACCGTTGGTGCGTGCCCCGCTTCCTCGTCGTCCTCGATGCCGATTCCACCCTCCTCGAGGACGAGGTGATCGAACTGCTCGCCGACAGCGCCGGGACCCGGCCACAGGTGGCGGCGATCACGGAGCGCGCCATGCGCGGGGAACTCGACTTCGCCGAGAGCCTCCGGGAGCGTGTCGCGACCCTGGCGGGCCTCCAGGCAGACGTCTTCATCCGCGCACAGCAGGCGGTCCGTGTGACGCGGGGCGCCGACCAGCTCGTCCGCGCGGTGCACGCCGCCGGCGGCACCGTCGGCGTGGTGTCCGGCGGGTTCCACGAGGTGCTCGACCCGTTCGCCGAGCAGCTCGGCCTCGACCACTGCCGGGCGAACCGCCTCGAGGTCACCGACGGCGTGCTCACCGGTCGCGTGCTCGGCGACGTGGTGGACGCACACGCCAAGGCCGTCGCGCTCCACGAGTGGGCGGACGCCGACGGGGTCGACCCGGCACGGACGATCGCGATCGGGGACGGCGCCAACGACCTCGAGATGATGCGCGTCGCGGCGCTGTCGGTCGCGTTCGACGCGAAGCCGCGCGTGCGGGAGCAGGCGGACGTCGCGGTCGTCGACCGCGACCTGTCCGCCGTGCTCGCGACGCTCGGGCTGCGCGGCTGATCAGTCCGAGGGCTAGTGGCCCATCCCGAGGCCGCCGTCGACGGGGATGATCGCACCGGAGACGTACCCGGCGCCGTCGCTCGCCAGGAACAGCGTGGCGTCGGCGACGTCGTCGACCGTGCCGTAGCGGGCGGCCGGGATCGCCTTCTTGAACTCGGCCTGCAGCTCGTCGGAGAGCGCGGCGGTCATGTCCGTCTGGATGAAGCCGGGCGCGACGACGTTGGCGGTGATCCCGCGCGAGCCGAGCTCACGGGTGATCGACCGGGCCATGCCGACCAGGGCGGCCTTCGAGGACGCGTAGTTGACCTGGCCGATCTGGCCGTAGGCACCCACGACGCTCGACATCAGCACGATGCGGCCGAACTTGGCCTTCATCATGCCCTTCGTGGCGCGCTTGACGACACGGAAGGTGCCCGTGAGGTTCGTGTCGACCACGCTGGTGAAGTCGTCCTCGGACATGCGGAGGAGCAGCTGGTCGTTCGTGATGCCGGCGTTCGCGACCAGGACCTCGATCGGGCCGAGCTCGGCCTCGACCTGCGTGAACGCGGCGTCGACGGAGGCCGTGTCGGTGATGTCGGCCTGCACCGTCAGCGCGCCCTCGGGACCACCCTGACCGCTGCGCGACGTCACGGCGACCCGGTGGCCGGCGGCGACGAACCGCTCGGCCAGCGCGTGGCCGATGCCGCGGTTGCCGCCGGTGATGAGGACGGTACGGGGGGTGCTCATGGTCGCTCCGTTCGGTGGGATCTGCTCGGCACGCGGTGCCGGGGACCCGGCGGACACGCCCGGACGAGCGTACCGGAGCGGACCACCCCGCCGGTTCGCGCGCGGCGCACCCACGATCGGTCCGGCGGGATTAGGCTTGACCACGGGTAGACGGAGACCATCTGTATGAAGAGCACGCACACGAGCATCACGTCGCTGCCGGACACACCGGAGCAGGACCGGGCGCACCGCCTGTCCCGCTACGTCTGGCAGATGGCCATCCGAGTGGTCCTCTTCATCTCCGCGGTGCTCGTGTACTCGATCTGGCACTCGTGGCTGGCGGTCATCCCGATCGTCCTGGCCGCGGTGATCCCCTGGGTCGCCGTCGTCATCGCGAACGCCGGCAGCCGGACCGAGAGCGACATGATCTCCCCCGCCGGGTCCATCGAGCTCTACGACGCCGTCGACCCGCGTCTCCGCGAACAGCAGGAGGACGCCCGGGCCCAGGCCTACCGCGACGAGCAGGACCGCCTCCGCCAGCAGGCGCAGCACGCGCAGGACGAGTGGCAGCGCAACGGCGACCGATCGAAGATGTGGGGGCCCCGCTGATGGGTGCGACGTTCGACCTGCAGACCGAACCGGGTTCGACCCCCGTCTGCTCACGCGCCGGCTGCGTGTCGACCGCCGGGTGGCGTGTGAACTGGCGCAACCCCCGGATCCACGCGATCGACCGCGTGAAGATCTGGGCCGCGTGTGAAGAGCACCGCGACTTCCTCGCCGACTACCTGCGCTCCCGCTCGTTCCCGGTGCGCGTCACCGGCATGCACGAGGACGTCGACCACCTCGACGACGAGCGCGAGTCGACCGCGGCGCCGAAGAACGACGTCGGGGTGCGCTCCACCGGCACCTCGCGATGACCGACGGCTTCGACCCGCAGTCCCGGTACGGCCGCAAGCACGCCGCCAAGCTGCAGCGCGCGTCCGCCGAGTCGGGTGCCCCGGCGCAGCAGCACGACCCCCGCGAACCGTTCGTCGGCTGGCGCTTCGTCCGGAGCCGCCGCTGGCTCGGCTACTTCGCGATCGCCGTCGCCTTCGCCGTCGTCTGCGCGCTGTTCGGCATGTGGCAGTGGGACCGGCGCAACGAGGCCGTCCGGCAGAACGAGCAGGTCGCGCAGAACTACGACCACACCCCGGTCCCCCTCGACCGCGCGCTGCCGAAGGCCTCGAGCTGGCAGGACGAGCAGGAGTGGCTCCGGGTCGCCGTGACCGGCCGCTACGACGTCGACTCGCAGCTGCTCGTGCGCAACCGCGTGCACAACGGGCAGCCCGGGTTCGAGGTCCTGACGCCCCTGGTCACGTCCGAGGGCCGCGCCTTCATCGTTGACCGCGGGTGGGTGCCGACCGGCAACGCCCAGGACGCCCCCGACCACGTGCCCGCTCCCCCGTCCGGCGAGGTCACCGCGATCGTCCGCCTGCAGCAGAGCGAACCGCGCATCCCCGGCCGCTCCGACCCGAAGGACACCGACCAGGTGCAGTCGGTCACGCTGGCCGACGTGGCGGACAAGGTCGACGACCCGATCTGGACGGGTGCGTACGGGCAGCTCGCCTCCGAGTCCCCCGCCCCGACCGAGGCCCGCCCGCTCGGCTGGGAGCGTCCGACCGCCGACACCGGGCTGCACCTGAGCTACTTCATCCAGTGGTTCCTGTTCGCCGCTGGCGGCTTCGGCTTCCTGGCGTACGTGATGGTGCAGGAGCACCGGAATCTCAACCAGGACGACCCCGAGGAGCGCGAGCGCGCCCTCGAGCGCGAACGCCGCAAGAACGCGAAGCCGAAGACCGACGCCGAGATCGAGGACGAGCTCATCGCGTCACGTCGCTGACGCGCGGCCGAGTGTGCGCGTCAGCGCACCGTGCGCACCTCGCAACCCCGTGCGCGCTTGCGCGCACCGTGCAGCGCCACAAGCGGGCACCCAACACGCAACGCCGCACCGGCCAGCGAACACGGCACCGTGCGGACGGGAGGCGCAGCGCACCACCGGCACCGCGCCTCCAGGCCGCACCGTGCGCACCTCGCAACCCCGTGCGCGCTTGCGCGCACCGTGCAGCGCCACAAGCGGGCACCCAGCCCGCGACGCCGCACCGGCCAGCGAACGCAGCACCGTGCGGACGGGAGGCGCAGCGCACCACCGGCACTGCGCCTCCAGGCCGCACCGTGCGCACCTCGCAACCCCGTGCGCGCTTGCGCGCACCGTGCAGCGCCACAAACGGGCACCCAACACGCAACGCCGCACCGGCCCGCGAACACGGCACCGTGCGGACGGGAGGCGCGGCGCTCCACCGGCACCGCGCCTCCAGGCCGCACCGTGCGCACCTCGCAACCCCGTGCGCGCTTGCGCGCACCGTGCAGCGCCACAAGCAGGCACCCAACACGCGACGCCGCACCGGCCCGCGAACGCGGCACCGTGCGGACGGGAGGCGCGGCGCTCCACCGGCACCGCGCCTCCAGGCCGCACCGTGCGCACCTCGCAACCCCGTGCGCGCTTGCGCGCACGGGGTTGCGCCACAAGCGGGCACCCAGCCCGCGAACGCAGCACCGTGCGGACGGGAGGCGCGCCGCTCCGGCTACGCGAGCTCGATGAGCTCCGCGTAGTCCTTGTTCCAGTGGTCCTCGGTACCGTCCGGTAGCAGCAGCACGCGCTCGGGGTTGAGCGCCTCGACCGCGCCGGCGTCGTGGGACACCAGGACGACCGCGCCCTCGAAGCCGGCGAGGGCATTGAGGATCTCCTCGCGCGACGCCGGGTCCAGGTTGTTCGTCGGCTCGTCGAGCAGCAGGACGTTCGCGCCGGAGACCACGATCATCGCGAGCGACAGACGGGTCTTCTCGCCACCGGACAGGACTCCGGCCTTCTTGTAGCCGTCGTCGCCGGTGAACAGGAAGGACCCGAGCACCCGACGTGCCTCGGTCTCGTTGAGGTCGGTCGACGCCGACACCATGTTCTCGATCACCGTGCGGTTGATGTCGATGTTCTCGTGCTCCTGCGCGTAGTAGCCGATGCGCAGACCGTGCCCGGGCTGGATCTCGCCCGTGTCCGGCAGGTCCGCACCCGCCAGGATGCGCAGCAGCGTCGTCTTGCCCGCGCCGTTGAAGCCGAGGATGACCACGCGCGAACCGCGGTCGATCGCCAGGTCGACACCCGCGAAGATCTCGAGCGACCCGTAGGACTTCGACAGCCCCTCGGCCATCAGCGGGGTGCGGCCGCACGGCGCCGGGGTGGGGAAGCGGATCTTCGCGACCCGGTCGGCGACGCGCTCGTCCTCCAAACCGGCGAGCAGCTTGTCGGCACGCGCGACCATCTGGTGGGCTGCCGCGGCCTTCGAGGCCTTGGCACCGAACCGGGCGGCCTGGTCCTTGAGCGTGGCGGCCTTCTTCTCGGCTCCCGCGCGCTCCTTGCGGCGACGCTCCTCGTCGGCGACGCGCTGCCGCTGGTACAGCTTCCAGCCCATGTTGTAGATGTCGATGGTCTGGCGGTTGGCGTCCAGGTAGAAGACGCGGTTCACGACCTCGTCGACGAGCTCGACGTCGTGGGAGATGATGATGACGCCACCGGGGTAGGTCTTCAGGTGCTCGCGGAGCCACACGACGGAGTCGGCGTCGAGGTGGTTGGTCGGCTCGTCGAGGATCATCGTCTCGGCGTCCGAGAACAGGATCCGGGCGAGCTCGATGCGCCGGCGCTGACCACCCGAGAGTGTCTTGAGCTGCTGGTCGAGGATGCGGTCCGGCAGCTTCAGGTTCGACGCGATCGAGGCAGCCTCGGCCTCGGCCGCGTAGCCACCGAGCGCGTTGAACTGGTCGTCGAGGCGGCTGTAGCGCCGCATCGCCTTCTCGGCCACGGCCGCGTCGTCGCTCGCCATGTCGAGGGTCGCGAGGCGGATGCCCTCCACGAGCTCACCGAGCCCACGGGCGTCGAGGATGCGCTTCCGCGCGGTCTCCTCCGGGTCGCCGGAGCGGGGGTCCTGCGGCAGGTAGCCGATCTCGCCACCGCGCTCGATCTTGCCGCCGGTGGGCTGCGTCTCGCCCGCGAGGGCCTTGGTCATCGTCGTCTTCCCCGCGCCGTTGCGGCCGACGAGTCCGATCTTGTCGCCCTTCTCGACACGGAAGGACACGTCTTCCATGAGGAGACGAGCTCCGACGCGGATCTCGAGTTCGTGCACGGCAAGCACAGTGGACGTCCAATCAGTTGGTGGGTTTGCACAACGGTGTGTGCGTGAGGTGCACCGCTACGCTGACGGGACCGATGGTTCCGAACGGAACCAGCAGTCCATTCTAGGAGAATCCATGACGAACGCCACCGGGTTCGCTCCCCGCGCAGTCCTCGCCGACCGTCTGCGCACGCACGGGCTGGCCACCGACGCCGCCCTCGTCGCCGGCGGAGCCCTGTTCACCGCCGCCATGGCGCAGCTCGAGGTCCCGATGTGGCCGGTCCCGATCACCGGGCAGACGCTCGCCGTCGTGCTCGTCGGCGCGACGCTCGGCGCACGCCGCGGCATGCTCTCGTTGCTCGTCTACGCCGTCGCCGGACTCGCGGGTGCCCCGTTCTTCGCCGACATGCAGGGCGGCCTGCAGGCCCTGGCCCTGCCGAGCTTCGGGTACGTCATCGGCTTCATCCCGGCCGCCGGGCTCGTCGGCTGGCTCGCCCGCCGCAACTGGGACCGCCACGTCGGTCGCGCGGCGGTCGCGATGCTGCTCGCGAGTGCCATCCCGTTCGTGACCGGTCTGCCGTACCTGGCCGTGGCGCTCGGCCAGCTCGGTGCCCCGAACGACGTCCAGTCGGTGCTCGCCGCCGGCCTGTACCCGTTCATCGTCGGTGGCATCGCCAAGGCGCTCATCGCCGCCGGCATCCTGCCGCTCGCGTGGAAGGCCGTCGGCCGCCGCTGACGCTTCGCACGAGAACGGCCCCGCACCGATCGGTGCGGGGCCGTTCTGCGTCCGGTGCGGTGATGAACAGTCCGTGCGGGGCCGTGCCGGGCGTCGGTCGGTCACGACTCCCCGTCGGCCGTACGCCGACTGGTCACGTTCCGTCGCCTGGAGCATCGTCAGCCGACAGAACGTGACCGCCCGGCGAACGTGAGCGGGCGGGCGCGACCACTCGGCGGCGCGCCCCGCGCGTGGCGTGCGCACAGACGGACGGGAGGCGCGGTGCCAGCTGGCACCGCGCCTCCCGTCCGTGGTGGGTCGCGACTAGATCGCGAACCCGAGGGCGCGCATCATCTCGCGTCCGTCGTCGGTGATCCGTTCCGGACCCCACGGCGGCATCCAGACCCAGTTGATCCGGAAGGCGTCCACGATGCCGTCGAGGGCGTTCGCGGTGTCACCCTCGATGACGTCGGTCAGGGGGCAGCCCGCGCTGGTGAGCGTCATGCTGATGACGAGCGCGTTGGCGTCGTCGTCCCAGGCGAGGTCGTAGATCAGGCCGAGGTCGACGATGTTCACGCCGAGCTCCGGGTCCTGGACCTCCTTCAGGCCCTCGACGACCTCGTCGAACTTGTCGGGAGCGAGTGCGGCGATCATCAGGCCTGCGCCTCGGCGGCGGCGACGGCCTGGACGTAGCGGTCGTAGCCCTCGTTCTCGAGGCGGTCGGCGAGCTCGGGGCCGCCCTGCTCCGCGATCTTGCCGGCGACGAACACGTGCACGAAGTCCGGCTTGATGTAGCGGAGGATGCGCGTGTAGTGCGTGATGAGCAGCACACCGAGGCCGGTCGCGGCCTTGGCGCGGTTGACGCCCTCGGAGACGATCTTCAACGCGTCGACGTCGAGGCCGGAGTCGGTCTCGTCGAGGACGGCGAACTTCGGCTTGAGGAGCTCGAGCTGCATGATCTCGTGGCGCTTCTTCTCGCCACCGGAGAAGCCCTCGTTGACGTTGCGCTCGGCGAACGACGAGTCCATCTTCAGGTCGGCCATCGACTGGCGGAGTTCCTTGATCCAGCCACGGAGCGCCGGAGCCTCACCGTCGATCGCCGTCTTGGCGGTGCGGAGGAAGTTCGACACCGTCACGCCGGGGATCTCGACCGGGTACTGCATCGCCAGGAACATGCCGGCACGGGCGCGCTCGTCGACGCTCATCGCGAGGACGTCCTCGCCGTCGAGGGTGATCGTGCCACCGACGACGTTGTACCGGGGGTGCCCGGCGATCGTGTACGCCAGGGTGGACTTGCCGGAGCCGTTCGGCCCCATGATCGCGTGGATCTCGCCCTCGTTGATGGTGAGGTCGACACCCTTCAGGATCTCCTTGGTGCCCTGATCGGTGTCGATCGAGACCTTGAGGTCACGGATTTCCAGAGTGGACATTGCGTTCCTTCGGTTGCAGCTGTGGTGCGGCGTCAGCCGCGGGAAGTGTTGGGGGTGCTCAGTCGACCGGGACGACGTCCTGCACGTCGACGTAGACGTCGCCGTCGCGGACCTCGACCCGGAAGACCGGGACGGGCTCGTAGGCCGGGAAGTTCTGCGGCTTGCCGGTGGTCAGCGAGAAGCGGGACCCGTGGGCCCAGCACTCCAGCGAGTCACCCTCGACGAAGCCCTCGGCCAGCGAGATGTCGCCGTGCGTGCAGGTGTCGCCGATGGCGTGGACCGTGCCGGACGAGTCCTTCACGATCGCGACCGCCGTGCCACCGACGACCACCCGCATCGGGCTGTCCACCGCGATGTCGGCTTCGGCGCAGACCTTCTCGGCCATCAGGCGCTGGCCTCCGCGCCGTCGGACTGCGTGGCGCCCGCTTCGGCCGGTGCGGCGATGACCGAACGGCCCTCGGCCAGCTCCTGCTCGACCGCGGCGATGAGGCGTTCCTCGAGCTCGGGAGCACCGATCTTCTGGATGACCTCGACCAGGAAGCCGAGCACGACGAGACGTCGGGCTTCTTCTTCCGGGACGCCGCGGGACTGCAGGTAGAACAGCTGCTCGTCGTCGAAGCGACCGGTCGCACTCGCGTGTCCGGCGCCCTCGATGTTGCCCGTCTCGATCTCGAGGTTCGGGATGCTGTCGGCACGCGTGCCGTCCGTCAGCACGAGGTTGCGGTTCTGCTCGTACGAGTCGGTGCCGTCGCCGGCGCGACCGATCAGGACGTCACCGATCCAGACGGTGTGCGCGCCCTGGCCCTGCAACGCGCCCTTGTAGTTGACCCGACCGCGCGTGTTGGGCGCGTCGTGGTTCACGTAGACCTGCTGCTCGATGTACTGGCCGGCGTCGGCGAAGTACACGCCGTACATCTCGGTGTCGGCACCCTGCGCACCGAGGTGCGTCGAGGGGTTGACCCGGATGACGTCCCCGCCGAGCGAGACCACGACGTGCTTGAGGAACGCGTCGCGGCCGACCTCGGCGAAGTGCGTCGCGACGTGCACGGCGTCGTCGTCCCAGTCCTGCAGGCTGACGACCGTCAGTCGCGAATTCTGCTGCGCGACGATCTCGACGTTCTCGCTGAGCAGGGCGCTGCCGCGGTTGTCGAGCACGACGATGCCCTGCGCGTTCGGCTCGGCCGTGATGACCGTGTGCGCGGCGCGGGGCTGCGACCCGAAGTCGGAGCGGGTCAGGGTGATGAACTCGTGTGCCTCGGTGGCCTTGATCGTGATCGCCAGCACGGCGTCACGTGCGGTCCACGCCGCGGCCGAGGCACGGTCCTCGGGCAGCCCGGCGGCGCCGACGCGGGGGTCGTCGCTGCGACCCCACTCGACGTCGGCACCCTCGGACTGGCGGGCGAGGTACGGGTAGGCGGATCCGTCGAGTCCGCCGTCCAGCAGCGGCTGGAGCTTGGCGAGCGGCGCGAACTTCCAGTTGACCTCTCGGCCGGTGACCTTCGGGAACGCCTCGACGTCGCCGGACTGGAACCGCTCGGAGCGGGTCTGGACCGGCACCTTCTTGTCGGGGGCGTCCCAGCCGCCGTCGGAGTGGGCTCCGGCGCCGTGCTGGGTGCCGCCCTGCGCTGCGGCAGCGGGCTCGATCGGCTGGTCGATGTGGGGAGGGGTGGTGCTGGACATCTAGCCGACGGATCCTTCCATGCTCATCTCGATGAGCTTGTTGAGTTCGAGTGCGTACTCCATCGGGAGCTCGCGGGCGATCGGCTCGATGAAGCCACGGACGATCATCGCCATCGCCTCGTCCTCGGCCATGCCGCGGGACATGAGGTAGAAGAGCTGCTCCTCGCTGACACGCGAGACCGTGGCCTCGTGTCCCAGCTGCACGTCGTCGACACGGATGTCGATCGCCGGGTAGGTGTCGCTCCGGCTGATCGTGTCGACCAACAGGGCGTCGCAGCGCACGGTGTTGGCGGCGTGGTGCGCGGCCGGGTCGACCCGGACCTCACCGCGGTAGCCCGCACGACCGCCACCACGGGCGATGGACTTCGAGACGATCGAGGACGTCGTGTACGGCGCCATGTGGATCATCTTCGCGCCGGCGTCCTGGTGCTGACCGGGGCCCGCGAAGGCGACGGAGAGCGTCTCGCCCTTGGCGTGCTCGCCGGCGAGGTAGATCGACGGGTACTTCATCGTGACCTTGGACCCGATGTTGCCGTCGATCCACTCCATCGTCGCGCCCTCGTGTGCGATCGCACGCTTGGTGACGAGGTTGTAGACGTTGTTCGACCAGTTCTGGATCGTCGTGTACCGGACGCGGGCGTTCTTCTTCACGATGATCTCGACGACGGCCGAGTGCAGCGAGTCGGACTTGTAGATCGGGGCGGTGCAGCCCTCGATGTAGTGGACGTACGAGTCCTCGTCCGCGATGATCAGCGTCCGCTCGAACTGGCCCATGTTCTCGGTGTTGATCCGGAAGTAGGCCTGCAGCGGGATCTCGACGTGGACGCCCTTGGGGACGTAGACGAACGAGCCACCGGACCAGACGGCCGTGTTCAGCGCGGCGAACTTGTTGTCGCCGGCCGGGATCACGGTGCCGAAGTACTCCTCGAACAGCTCCGGGTGCTCACGGAGCGCCGTGTCGGTGTCCATGAAGATGACGCCCTGCTGCTCCAGGTCCTCGCGGATCTGGTGGTAGACGACCTCCGACTCGTACTGCGCGGCGACACCGGCGACGAGGCGCTGGCGCTCGGCCTCGGGGATGCCGAGCTTCTCGTAGGTCGCACGGATGTCCTCGGGGAGGTCCTCCCACGACTGCGCCTGCTTCTCGGTGGAGCGCACGAAGTACTTGATGTTGTCGAAGTCGATGCCCGTCAGGTCGGCACCCCACGTCGGCATCGGCTTGCGGCCGAAGAGCGACAGCCCCTTGAGGCGGTTCTTCAGCATCCACTCGGGCTCGTCCTTGAGGTTCGAGATGTCGGTGACGACCTCTTCCGAGATCCCACGACGGGCGGAGGACCCTGCCGAGTCGGAGTCGGACCAGCCGAACTCGTATTGGCCGAGCCCTTCGAGCTCGGGACGGTCGATGAGCACGTCGGACATGGTCTCCTCGTTTCCTTCTCGCGGGACAGCGTTACAGGTGTGAACCCGTGGCGTCTGGACGCCATTCCACCGCGGACCGCTGACATGCGGACCCGGTGCTGCTCCCTCGCAACGACAATGGTTCCACGCAGTCCGTGGAGTGATCGGCGATCTCGGCCCATTCGGAGCCGGCGCCTGCCTAGACTTGACTGCTGCTGAACCCTCGAATCCTACAGGTTCACTGCACGGAACAACAGGAAGGCACCACCCTCGTGACACGCGTCGGATCCCCCGTCGAGCAGGATCTCCGGACCGGACGGTGGTGGTCGCTCCCCCGCGTGGTCGACCGTCGCGTGGTCGCCCTGGCCTGGGCGTCCTTCGTGGTCGAGGTCGTGCTGATCGGCACCGGAGGCCTCGTGCGCCTCACCGCCTCGGGCCTCGGATGCCCCACCTGGCCCAAGTGCACGGCGGATTCGCTCGTCTCCACGCCGGAGATGGGCATCCACGGCATCATCGAGTTCGGCAACCGTCTGCTCACCTTCGTGCTCGTGATCGTGGCCGTCGCGATGTTCCTCGCGGTCGTCCGGATGCTCCGCACGCGCCCCGAACTCTTCTGGCTGGCGTTCGCTCAGGGCGTCGCGATCCCCGTGCAGGCCGTCATCGGCGGCATGAGCGTCTGGACGAACCTGAACCCCTTCGTGGTCGGGCTGCACTTCGTCGTCTCCGCCGCCCTCACCTCGGTGACCGCTGCGCTGGTCTACCGCACCACGCACGGCCCGCGCACCGCCCAGCGGCTCGTCCCAGGCTGGTACACGGGTGTCGTCCGCGGCACCGTCGCCGCCGTCGTCGTGACCGTCCTCGTCGGCATCCTGACCACCGGCAGCGGCCCGCACGCCGGAGCCGACGCCGCCGTCGACGGTGGACGCCTGCACCGCACCGGGTTCGACCCCGCGGTCATGGAGCACGTGCACGCCTGGCCGGCGTACGCCCTCTTCGCCCTGACCCTGGTGCTCGTCATCGGAGCCGTCCGCCTGGGTCGCCCGAGCAAGTGGCCGCTGCTGCTGCTCGTCGTCGAGTTCCTGCAGATCGCGGTCGGCCTCACGCAGGCACGGACGGGTCTGCCCGTCGGTCTCGTCGGCACCCACATGGTGCTCGCCGGGCTGCTCGTCGGTGCGGTGACCGCCGTGGTGCTGTCGACGCGGGCCTCGGCCGGCCGAGACGCCGTCCGGGAACCCATCGACGCCTGACGCCCGGGCGCGTCGCGCGCTCGACACCCGTTCTCCGACACCCCACGAGTCGTTCGACTCGTGGGGTGTCGCGTTCGTGGTGGGCCTGGACGGGAGGGCGCCGCGGTCCGCGCCCCGCGGCCGACGCCGGCGACACCGGACAGGAGGCCCGTGGCGGGCCCGCACCGTGCCTCCAGTCCGCCCCGTGCCCGACGCAGGACGCCGGTGCCCTGCCGATACGCCGCCGAACGCGCGAGACGCCCCCGGATTCGGCGGCGTCTCGGCGGGTTGGCGGCGTCGTACCCACACGACGGCGTCAACAGGACGCGACGGCGTCGTGCGGACCGAGCGCGCGCGGGCGCCCGCTCGACCGCCTAGAAGGTGAAGACCTGCGGCAGCAGCGGGTCGATGCCCACGGCGATGAAGAGCAGCGTCAGGTACGTGATCGAGCTGTGGAAGACCCGCATCGGCTGCACGTGCTCGACGTGCTGGATGGCCCGCGAGTACAGGCGGTGGGACTCGACGACGAACCAGATGCCGCCGGCCAGCGCGACGACCGTGTAGAGCGGCCCCATGTGCCCGACCGGGATGAGCAGCAGCGAGCAGACGAGCGTCGCCCAGGCGTACAGCACGACCTGCAGGCCGACGACGGTACGGCCACGGACCACGGCGAGCATCGGCACGTCGGCCGCGTCGTAGTCGTCGCGGTACTTCATCGACAGCGGCCAGTAGTGCGGCGGCGTCCAGAGGAAGATCACCATGAACAGGATGACCGGGGTCCAGGTCAGCGACCCGGTGACGCCCGCCCAGCCGATGAGCACGGGCATGCAGCCGGCCGAGCCGCCCCAGACGATGTTCTGCGGGGTGCGGCGCTTGAGCCACAGCGTGTAGACGAACACGTAGATGAGGATCGCGATGACGCTCAGCGCCGCCGCGAGCCAGTTCACCAGGAACCCGAGCACCGCGGTCGACAGGATGCCGAGCACCCACGAGAACACGAGGGCCTCGCGATCGGACAGTTCACCGGTGACGAGCGGGCGGGTGCTGGTCCGCTTCATCAGCCGGTCGATGTCGCGGTCGATGTAGCAGTTGAAGGCCGACGCCGAACCGGCCGACATCGCTCCGCCGAGCATCGTCCAGAAGACGAGCCACAGGTCGGGGACGCCACGTTCGGCGAGGAACATCGTCGGCGCCGTGGTGACGAGCAGCAGCTCCATCACGCGCGGCTTCGTCAACGAGACGTACGCACGGACCTTGCGGGACAGCGGCGATCGGGGTCGATCGGTGTCGGGCCGGGTCACGGTGGCAGTCGGCAAGAGAACCTCAGTCTGTTCGCATCAGCTCGCACACTCGGTGGACGACTGCGACGGCGTCCGGGCATGCGCTGACCCGGAATGTCCACGGGTCCCGATCAGTTTACGGGATGGAAGCGCCGCGACGGTGCCCCGCTCCGACATCCCGGCGTGATCCGGACGCGTTCGACACGCCCGGATCGACCGTCGACGGCCACCCCGGTGTGAACATCGGGGGTCACCTGAACCCCTTCTGAGTACCGGGTCACTATGCTGGACACGCCCTCCCGCAGTGCGCGCCCCGATGACGTCGGCCGCGATGAGCCGGTCGGCCGCCGCTAGACGGCGACACGACTCGGCCCCGGGATGGCCACATGTCCGTGCGATGGCACGAGCCCTCGCACATGTCGCATCAAGAAGGGTCAACATCCAAGTGGCTGAATTCACCTGGGACGCCATCGACCGGAAGGCCGTCGACACGGCCCGCGTTCTCGCCGCCGACTCGGTCGAGGCCGCCGGCAACGGTCACCCCGGCACCGCGATGAGCCTCGCTCCGCTCGCCCACCTGCTCTTCCAGAAGGTGATGCGTCGCGACCCGAGCGACTCCACCTGGATCGGCCGCGACCGCTTCATCCTCTCCGCCGGTCACGCCTCGATCCTCCAGTACGTGCAGTTCTACCTGCACGGCTACGGGCTCGAGATCGACGACCTGCAGCACCTGCGCAAGTGGGGCTCGAAGACCCCGGGTCACCCGGAGTACGGCCACACCGACGGTGTCGAGATCACCACGGGCCCGCTCGGCCAGGGCCTCGCGTCCTCGGTCGGCTTCGCCTACGCCCAGCGCTTCGAGCGCGGCCTGTTCGACCCGGAGACCCCGGCCGGCCAGTCGCCGTTCGACCACTACACCTACGTGATCGCCGGCGACGGTGACATGCAGGAAGGCGTGACGAACGAGTCCGGCTCGCTCGCCGGCCGTCAGCAGCTCGGCAACCTCATCGCGTTCTACGACTCGAACCAGATCTCGATCGAGGACAACACCGACATCGCGTTCTCCGAGAGCGTCGCCGACCGCTACGAGGCGCTCGGCTGGCACGTCCAGATCGTCGACTGGAAGAAGACCGGCGAGTACTCCGAGGACGTCGAGGAGCTCCACGCCGCGATCGAGGCCGCCAAGCAGGTCACCGACAAGCCGTCGCTCATCGTCCTCAAGACGATCATCGGCTGGCCGTCGCCGACCAAGCAGAACTCGGGCAAGATCCACGGTTCGGCGCTCGGCGCCGACGAGATCAAGGGCCTCAAGGAGATCCTCGGCTTCGACACCGACAAGACCTTCGAGGTCGCCCCCGAGGTCCTCGAGTACACCCGCGGCGCCGTCGCCAAGGGCCAGGCCGAGCACGCCGAGTGGCAGAAGTCCTTCGACGCGTGGGCCGCGGCCAACGCCGACAAGAAGGCACTGTTCGACCGTGTCCAGTCGAAGGAGCTCCCGGAGGGCCTCGAAGCAGCGCTCCCGGTCTTCCCGACCGACAAGGCCGTCTCGACCCGTGCCGCCTCCGGCAAGGTCATCAACGCCATCGCGCCGCTGATGCCCGAGTTCTGGGGCGGTTCCGCCGACCTCGCCGAGTCGAACCTCACCACGATCGACGGCGCCAAGTCCTTCGGTCCGGCCGAGGCCTCGACGTCGACGTGGAGCACCGACCCGTACGGCCGCGTGCTGCACTTCGGCATCCGCGAGCACGCCATGGGCTCGATCCTGAACGGCATCGTCCTGCACGGGAACACCCGCCCCTTCGGTGGCACGTTCCTCATCTTCAGCGACTACATGCGTCCGGCGGTCCGTCTCGCCGCACTCATGCAGGCGCCGGCGATCTACGTCTGGACCCACGACTCCATCGCCCTCGGCGAGGACGGCCCGACGCACCAGCCGATCGAGCAGGTCTCCTCGCTCCGTGCGATCCCCGGTCTCGACGTCGTCCGCCCGGCCGACGCCAACGAGGTCGCGTACGCGTGGCTCGAGATGCTCAAGCACACCGACCGCCCGGCCGGCATCGCGCTGAGCCGTCAGAACCTCCCCGTGTTCGAGCGTGGCGAGGGTGACGCCTCCGGTGAGGTCTTCGCCTCGGCGAAGAACGTCGCCAAGGGTGCGTACATCCTGGCCGAGGCGCCCAACGGCACCCCGGACGTCATCCTCATCGCGACCGGTTCCGAGGTCCAGATCGCGGTCGAGGCACGCGAGCAGCTCAAGGCCGAGGGCATCAACGCCCGCGTCGTGAGCGCCCCGTCGATCGAGTGGTTCCGCGCCCAGTCCGAGAACTACCAGGACCAGGTGCTCCCGAAGGACGTCACCGCTCGCGTGTCGGTCGAGGCCGGCATCGCCATGAGCTGGCGCGACATCGTCGGCGACAACGGCCGCAGCGTCTCGATCGAGCACTTCGGTGCCTCGGCCGACTACCAGACGCTCTTCAAGGAGTTCGGCTTCACGACGGAGCACGTCGTGGCCGCCGCGAAGGAATCGATCGCAGCTTCCTGACCTGCAAGGGCCGGGTCCGGTTTCCGGATCCGGCCCTTCTTCCGGGAGGCCCGGCTCGGTTCCGCCACGGGCCTCCCGTCCCCGAAACCCCGACTCACGGTCCTCACGGACCCGTCGATGAAAGAAGAAGAGAAACACATGGCTGAGAACACCCCCACCGCCGCCCTCTCCGCGGTCGGCGTGAGCATCTGGCTCGACGACCTCTCCCGCGAGCTCCTCGAGACCGGCAAGCTCACCGAGCTCATCGAGCAGAAGAACGTCGTCGGTGTGACGACCAACCCGACGATCTTCGCGTCGGCCCTCGCCAAGGGTGAGCGCTACGACTCGCAGGTCAAGGAGCTCGCCGCTGCGGGCACCGACGTCACCGACGCGATCTTCGAGATCACCACGCAGGACGTCGCGAACGCCTCCGACGTCTTCAAGCCGATCTACGACGAGACCAAGGGCTTCGACGGCCGCGTCTCGATCGAGGTCGAGCCGGGCCTCGCGCACGACACCGCCAAGACCATCGAGCAGGCCAAGTTCCTGTTCGAGAAGGTCGGCAAGGAGAACGTCCTCATCAAGATCCCGGCGACGCTCGAGGGTCTCGAGGCGATCACCGAGGTGATCGGCGCCGGCATCTCCGTCAACGTCACCCTGATCTTCTCGCTCGAGCGCTACCGCGCCGTGATCGACGCCTACCTCGGTGGGCTCGAGAAGGCCAAGGCCGCCGGCCACGACCTCTCCAAGATCCACTCGGTCGCGTCCTTCTTCGTGTCGCGCGTCGACTCCGAGATCGACAAGCGCCTGGACGCCGTCGGCACCGACGAGGCCAAGGCCCTCAAGTCGAAGGCCGGCATCGCCAACGCGCAGCTCGCCTACCAGGTCTGGACCGAGGCGTTCGCCTCCGAGCGTGCCCTCGGCCTGCTCGAGTCCGGCGCCAACACGCAGCGTCCGCTCTGGGCCTCGACCGGTGTCAAGGACCCGTCGCTCCCCGACACGCTCTACGTGACCGAGCTCGCCGCCCCGAACACCGTCAACACGATGCCGGGCAAGACGCTGGACGCCACGTTCGACCACGGTGAGATCCACGGCGACGCCATCGCCGGCACGTTCGACCAGGCGCAGCAGGTCCTCGACCAGCTGGCCGCACAGGGCGTCGACTACGACGAGGTCGTCGCACTGCTCGAGAAGGAGGGCGTGGACAAGTTCATCGTCTCCTGGGGCGAGCTCGTCGACACCGTCAAGGCAGCGCTCGAGGGCGCCAAGTAGTGACGGTTTCCATCGCAGCCAGCGGCGACGCCGCGCGGGCCATCGAACAGGTGGTCCCGCGGCTCGTCGCTGACCTGGTGGCCTCGGGCATCACCGCCCAGGACGCCGATCTGTGGGGAACCGCCGCCGAGGCCGAGGCGTCGAAGCGCCTCGGCTGGGTGGAGGCCGTCTCGGTCTCCCGCCCGCTCGTCGCCGAGGTGACCGCGCTGCGCGAGTCGCTCCGTGCCGAAGGGGTCGACCACGTCGTCCTCGCCGGCATGGGCGGCTCGTCCCTCGCACCCGAGGTCATCACGCGCACCGCCGGCGTGCCCCTCACGGTCCTCGACTCGACCGACCCCGCACAGGTCCGCGCGGCCGTGACGACCGACCTCGAGCGCACGGTGCTCGTGGTCTCGTCGAAGTCCGGCTCGACCCTCGAGACCGATTCGCAGCGTCGTGTCTACGAGCAGGCCTTCCGCGACGCCGGCATCGACCCCGCCCGCCGCATCGTCGTCGTCACCGACCCGGGCTCCGCGCTCGAGGCCGCTGCGATCGACGCCGGGTACCGCGTCTTCACCGCCGACCCCACGGTCGGCGGACGCTACTCCGCGCTCACCGCCTTCGGCCTCGTGCCGTCCGGGCTCGCGGGAGCGGACATCGCCGAGCTCCTCGACGAGGCCGACGCGATCTCCGCGCTGCTCTCGGTCGACCTGGACGAGAACCCCGGGCTCGTGCTCGGTGCGGTCCTCGCCGGCACCGAGCCGCTGCGCGACAAGATCGCCATCGTGCCCGACGGCACGCACATCGTCGGTTTCGGCGACTGGGTCGAACAGCTGATCGCGGAGTCGACCGGCAAGGACGGCCGTGGCCTGCTGCCCGTCGTGCTGCACACTGACTCCCCCGAGGTCACCGCCGGCCTGCCCGACGTCCAGGTCATCCGCCTGGTCGGTTCGCGCGAGGACGAGCGTCACGTGGCCGAGGGCGAGGTCGAGATCACCGGCACGCTCGGTGGCCAGATCCTCGTCTGGGAGTACGCCGTCGCGGTCGCCGGTCGCCTGCTCGGCATCAACCCGTTCGACCAGCCCGACGTCGAGGCCGCCAAGGTCGCGACCCGCGCGCTGCTCGACGACCGCCCCGCTCCTGCGGAGCCGGCGTTCTCCGAGGACGGCATCGCCGTCCGCGCGACGCCAGGACTCGCGGTCGGTGCGACGCTCTCGGAAGCCGTGTCGGGCCTCCTGTCCGCGCTCGACCCGACCGGCTACGTGTCGGTGCAGGCGTATGTGGACCGCACCACGAACAGCGGCCTCGAGTCGCTGCGCGACGCGATCGCGGCGCGCACGGAGCGACCCGTCACCTTCGGGTACGGTCCGCGGTTCCTGCACTCGACCGGCCAGTACCACAAGGGCGGCCCCGCCACGGGAGTGTTCCTGCAGATCGTGGCCGACGAAACAGACGACCTGGCGATCCCGGGTCGGCCGTTCACGTTCGGGCAGCTCCTCCGGGCCCAGGCAGCCGGCGACGCGAGTGTCCTCGCGGAGCACGGCCGGCCGGTCCTCACCCTCACGACGTCGGACGTCCACGCCGCCACCACGGCGATCGCCTCCGCCGTCTCCCACTGACTCGTAAGGAGTTCACCGACTCATGTCACCGGTGGCAATCACCCCGGAGCACAACCCGCTCCGGCTGCCGACGGATCGTCGACTGAACCGGATCGCGGGACCGAGCACGCTCATCATCTTCGGCGTGACGGGCGACCTGTCACGCAAGAAGCTGATGCCCGCGGTCTACGACCTGGCCAACCGGGGGCTCCTGCCCCCGGGGTTCGCGCTCGTCGGGTTCGCTCGTCGCGACTGGGAGGACCAAGACTTCTCCCAGCTCGTCCACGACGCCGTCAAGGAACACTCCCGCACCCCGTTCGACGAGGACGTCTGGCGTCAGCTCGAACAGGGCATCCGCTTCGTGCAGGGCTCGTTCGACGACCCCGAGGCGTTCCGCGAGCTCAAGCGCACCGTCGACGACCTCGACGCCGAGCGCGGCACGCTGGGCAACCACGCGTTCTACCTGTCGATCCCGCCGAAGATGTTCCCGGTCGTCACCGAGCAGCTGAAGCTGTCCGGGCTGACCGAGAAGCGCGAGGGCTCCTGGAGCCGCGTCGTCGTCGAGAAGCCGTTCGGCTCCGACCTCCGCACCGCGCGCGAGCTCAACGCGATCGTCGAGAGCGTCTTCGCGCCCGACGACGTGTTCCGCATCGACCACTACCTCGGCAAGGAGACCGTCCAGAACCTCCTGACGCTCCGGTTCGCGAACCAGATGTACGAACCCATCTGGAACTCGAACTACGTCGACCACGTGCAGATCACGATGGCCGAGGACATCGGCGTCGCCGGGCGTGCCGCGTACTACGACGGCATCGGTGCGGCGCGCGACGTCATCCAGAACCACCTGCTGCAGCTCCTCGCGCTCACCGCGATGGAGGAGCCCGTCTCGTTCAAGGCCGCCGACCTGCGTGCCGAGAAGGAGAAGGTGCTCTCCGCCGTGCGCCTGCCCGAGGACCTGTCGACCGCCACCGCCCGCGGGCAGTACGACGGCGGATGGCAGGGCGGCGAGAAGGTGCTCGGCTTCCTCGAAGAGGCCGGGATGAACCCCGAGTCCGGCACCGAGACCTACGCGGCGATCAAGCTCGACATCGCCACGCGCCGCTGGCAGGGCGTGCCGTTCTACCTGCGCGCCGGCAAGCGTCTCGGTCGTCGTGTGACCGAGATCGCGATCGTGTTCAAGCGCGTCCCCGAGGACGTCTACGGCAACACGCAGTCCCCGCTCGGTCAGAACGCGCTCGTCATCCGTGTCCAGCCGGACGAGGGCGTCACGCTCCGCTTCGGCTCGAAGGTCCCCGGCGTCGGCACCCAGGTGCGCGACGTGACGATGGACTTCGGCTACGGCCACGCGTTCACCGAGGCATCCCCCGAGGCGTACGAGCGACTCATCCTCGACGTGCTCCTCGGCGACCCGCCGCTGTTCCCGCGGCACCAGGAGGTCGAGCTGTCCTGGAAGATCCTCGACCCCATCGAGGAGTTCTGGGCCACGCAGGGCCAGCCCGAGCAGTACCGTCCCGGCACGTGGGGCCCGGCATCCGCCGACGCCCTGCTCGCCCGCGACGGTCGGACCTGGAGGCGTCCGTGAAGATCGACATGCCCGACACCACGGTGTCGAAGATCCAGAAGAAGCTCGTCCGCATCCGCGAAGAGGGCGGCGCCGTCGCCCTCGGCCGCGTGCTGACCCTCATCATCTCGACGGCCCTCGGCCACGAGGAAGAGGCGATCGAGGCGGCGAACGAGGCGTCCCGCGAGCACCCGATGCGCGTGATCATCGTCTCGAAGAACAGCGGTGACACGAAGTCCCCCGGCCGCCTCGACGCGCAGATCCGCGTCGGCAGCGACGCGGGAGCGAGCGAGGTCATCGTCCTCCGTGCGTACGGCGAGACCGCGACCGACGAGGAGAGCCTGGTCACCGGCCTCCTGCTGCCGGACGCACCCGTCGTGGCCTGGTGGCCGCAGACCGCTCCCGAGCAGCCCGCGGCGTCGGCCCTCGGCCGCATCGCGCAGCGACGGATCACCGACGCGGCCGCGCAGAAGGACCCGAACGGCGCGATCGAGGCGCTCGGTGCGTCCTACGTGCCGGGCGACACCGACTTCGCGTGGACCCGTCTGACCCTGTGGCGGAACCAGCTCGCCGCGGCGCTCGACCAGCCGCCGTACGAGCCGATCACCGCGGTCGAGGTCTCCGGAGCGTCCGACAGCCCGTCGACGATCCTCCTTGCCGCCTGGCTCCAGCTGCAGCTCCGGGTACCGGTGTCCGTCGTCACGTCGCCGCGCGCGACGGGGTCGAGCGGCATCCACGGCGTGAAGCTCGTGCGCGAGTCCGGCACCATCGAGCTCGAGCGGTCCCTGGTGGACGTCGCCACGCTCTCGATGCCCGGGCAGCCGACGCACGACCTGTCGCTGCCACGCCGCAACCTGCGCGACTGCCTGGCCGAGGAACTCCGTAGACTCGACCCGGACGTCCTCTTCGGAGACGTCGTCAAGCACGGGGTGCCCCAGCTGCGCGAGACCATCGCCCGCTGATCAACACCCCACACGGTCGGGCCGCCTGTCTGCTGCAGGCGGCCCGACCGGACCGAAGGCGGTCGGACGACCGGTCGGCCGCCACGAACACGGGAGTCACGTGACCAACGAACGGCGGGTGCTCGTGCACCCGGACAAGCAGGCCCTCGGCGCTTCGGTCGCCGCACGCTTCATCACCAAGATCATCGACGTGCTCGACGAGCAGGAGCGTGCCGACATCGCGATCAGCGGTGGCTCGGTGTCCTCCCTGGTCCTCGCCGCGATCGGCCAGTCGCCGGCGCGTGAGAGCGTCGACTGGTCGAAGGTGCACGTCTGGTGGGTCGATGAACGCTGGGTTCCGGCGGACGACGCCGACCGCAACACGATCGGCACGCAGACCGACTTCTTCGACCACGTCGACATCCCCGCGTCGAACATCCACCCGATGCCGGCGTCGGACGGTGGGCTCGACATCGAGGCCGCTGCGACCCAGTACGAGCGCGAGCTGCAGGACGCCGCGCCCGAGGGTGCCGTCGCTCCGCGCTTCGACATCACGCTGCTCGGTGTCGGCCCTGACGGACACACCGCCTCGCTCTTCCCGGAGTTCCCGCAGCTCACCGTCACCGACCGTGCCGTCGTGTCGGTCGACGACTCCCCCAAGCCGCCGCCGCAGCGTCTGACCGTCACCTTCCCGGTGATCAACGCCTCGCAGCGCGTCTGGGTGATCCTCTCCGGTGCCGAGAAGGCCTCGGTCCTCGGGCTGGCCCTCGCGGGTGCGTCGATCGAAGACGTCCCCGTCGGTGGCGTGCAGGGTCGCAAGCGCACGGTCTTCTTCGTGGACCAGGACGCCGCGCGCGACGTCCCCGAGAACCTGATCGCGTCGACGTACTAGACGCGAGTTCCTGACGGACGGGAGGCCCGGTGCCAGCTGGTACCGGGCCTCCCGTCCGTCTATGGTCGCGCCCACTGCCGGCGCCGAGCGGTCGCGACACCCCACCAGCGCGACGCCGAGTGGTCACGAACCGTCGGCCGCGGGCGCCCCAGGCGACAGAACGCGCCACCACGGCGCACCACACGCGGCATGTCGTGACCACCCGGCGAACCGGCACTCCGCGCGGCACCCCGGCGGGGCACTCCTGCGCCGAACGGTCGCGACACCCCGCCGGCGCGACGCCGAGTGGTCACGAACCGTCGGCGGCGGGCGCCCCAGGCGACAGAACGCGCCACCACGGCGCACCGCACGCGGCATGTCGTGACCACTCGGCGAACCGGCACTCCGCGCGGCACCCCGACGCTGAACGATCGCGACACCCCGCCGACTCAACGCCGAATGGTCACGAACTGTCGGCCGCCGGCTCCCCAGGCGACAGAACATGCCACCACGGCGCACCGCACGCGGCGTGTCGTGACCACCCGGCGAACCGGCACTCCGCGCGGCACCCGGACGCCGCACTCCGGCGGCGAACGGTCGCGACGCCCCGCCGGCGCGACGCCGAGTGGTCACAAACTGTCGGCTGCGGGCGCCGCAGGCGACAGAACGGGCCACCACGGCGCCCCGCACACGGCGTGTCGTGACCACTCGGCGAACCCGGCACCCGCGCGCAGAGCGCTGCCAGCACTCCCCCGGACGCACGAAGGCCCCCGCACCATGGGTGCAGGGGCCTTCGTCAGTGTGAGTGCGCTAGGCCTTCTTCGCCGCGGTGCCGCGACGCTCACGGAGCTGCTGGAGCGCGTCCTCGAGGAGCTGCGCTGCCTCTTCCTCGGTGCGGCGTTCCTTCACGTACGCGAGGTGGGTCTTGTAGGGCTCCGTCTTGGAGACCACGGGAGGGTTCTCCTTGTCGCGCCCGGCCGGCAGACCACTCGACGGCGAGTCCACCGTCTCAGGGATCTCCTCGTCGGGCAGGTTCGCGGCGAAGTACCGCACGACCTCGTTGCCCAGGGCGTCCCAGTACGAGATCGCCACGCGCTCGGCCTGGACCCCGCGGTCCTGTTCGCCCATCGGGCCCGCACCGACGCGAGACCCTCGGATTGCACTGCCTCCGCTTGCCATGGATCAGACCCCCGCCGTGAACTTGTTGATGAGACCGAGCACGATGATGGAGACGATCCAGACCAGACCGAGGATCACCGTGATGCGGTTGAGGTTGCGCTCGGCCACGCCGGACGCACCGAGGTTGCTCGTGACCCCACCGCCGAACATGTCGGAGAGGCCACCACCGCGGCCCTTGTGCAGCAGGATGAGGAGCGTGAGCAGGAGGCTCGTGATTGCGAGCAGGACCTGCAGCACGACGGAGAGTATCGCCACGACGTACCTTTCGTGTCAGTCAGCCGTACCAGTGTACCGGCCGCGCGGAGCACGGCCGGTACCTGGACGGGAGTGGTGCGGACGACTGCCCGCGACGAGGTCGCCTGTGGACTACAGCCCGACGTGCTGACGGAACCGCGCGATGGCCGCGAACTCCTGCACGTCGAGCGAAGCACCACCGACGAGCGCACCGTCGATGTCGGGTTCGCGGAGGAAGCCCGCGATGTTGCCCGACTTGACCGAGCCACCGTAGAGCACCCGGGTGTCGGCAGCAGCCTGGTCGCCCCACGCTGCCGCGATGCCACGACGGATGGCCGCGCACTCGTCCTGCGCCTGCTCGGCCGTGGCCGCCTGGCCGGATCCGATGGCCCAGACGGGCTCGTACGCCACGACGATGTCAGCGGGCTTCACCGCGTCGAGCACGACGCGGAGCTGCTCGACCGGCACGACGCCGGCGCCGCGCTCCTCGCGCTGCTCGCCGGTCTCGCCGACGCACACGACAGGGACGAGACCGTGCTTGACGGCCGCTGCGGTCTTCGCTGCGACGACCTGGTCGGTCTCACCGTGCAGCGTGCGCCGCTCGGAGTGGCCGACGATGACGTACTGGGCGTCGAGCGCCGCGAGGAACGCGCCGGAGACGTCACCGGTGTAGGCACCGGAGTCGAACTGCGACAGGTCCTGCGCACCGAAGTGGATCGGCAGCTTGTCGGCCGAGATGAGCGTCTGGACGCTCCGCAGGTCGGTGAACGGCGGGAACACCGCGACCTCGACGTCGTCGAAGTCGTGCCGGGCGTCCTTGAGCGTCCACGCGAGCTTCTGCACGGTGGCGATGGCCTGGAGATGATCGAGATTCATCTTCCAGTTGCCGGCGATCAGTGGCGTCCGGGTCATGCGGTCCACCCCAAAGCTTCGAGACCGGGCAGCGACTTGCCCTCGAGGAACTCGAGGCTCGCACCGCCACCGGTCGAGATGTGGCCGAACTGGTCGTCCGAGAAGCCGAGCGACCGCACGGCGGCAGCGGAGTCGCCACCCCCGACGACACCGAGGCCGTCGACCTCGGTGAGCGCCTGCGCGACGGTCTTCGTACCGGCGGCGAAGGCCGGGAACTCGAACACGCCCATCGGGCCGTTCCAGAACACCGTCTTCGAACCCGAGACGGCCGAGGCGAACCGCGCTGCGGTCTCCGGGCCGATGTCGAGACCGATGCCGTCCGTGCCGAACGACGAGGACTCGATGGCGTCGGCCGCCACGGTCTCGTGGTCGGCGTCGGCCGCGAAGCCGGAGGCCACGACGACGTCGGTCGGCAGGTCGATGGTGACACCGAGCTCCTTCGCCCGCGAGAGGTACTCGCGGACGACGTCGAGCTGGTCGGCCTCGAGCAGCGACTTCGCGACCCCGTGGCCCTGGGCCGCGAGGAACGTGAAGAGCATGCCGCCACCGATGCAGAGGGTGTCGACCTTCGGCAGGATGTGGTCGATGACACCGAGCTTGTCACTGACCTTCGAGCCGCCGAGCACCACCGTGTAGGGGCGCTCCGGGTCCTTGGTCAGTCGCTCGAGCACGCGGAGCTCGGTCTCGATCAGCGAACCGGCTGCACTGGGAAGTGCGGACGCGAGCTCGTAGACCGAGGCCTGCTTTCGGTGCACGACACCGAAGCCGTCGGAGACGAAGGCGTCACCGAGGGCGGCGATGCGGTCCGCGAAGGCACCGCGCGTGGCGGCGTCCTTCGAGGTCTCCTCCGGGTTGAAGCGGAGGTTCTCGAGCAGCAGGACGTCGCCGTCCTCGAGGGCCTCGGCCGCGGCGGTCGCTTCGTCGCCGACGGTCTCGCCGACGAACGTGACCTCTTTGCCGAGCAGCTCGGAGAGCCGCTGGGCCACCGGTGCGAGCGAGAACTCGGGCTTGGGCTCCCCGTCGGGGCGGCCCAGGTGCGAGATCACGATGACGCGTGCGCCGGCGTTGACGAGGGTGTTCAGCGTGGTCAGCGACGCGCGGACGCGGCCGTCGTCCGTGATGGTGCCGTCCTTGAGCGGGACGTTCAGGTCACAACGGACGACGACGCGCTTGCCGGCGAGGTCGCCGAGGTCCTCGAGGGTGCGGAGGGCCATGTGTTACAGACGCTCGCCGACGTACTCGGTGAGGTCGACGAGGCGGTTCGAGTAGCCCCACTCGTTGTCGTACCACGAGGTGATCTTCACGAGGCCGCCGATGACCTTGGTCAGGCCGGAGTCGTAGATCGAGGAGTGCGGGTCCGTGGTGATGTCGGTCGACACCAGCGGGTCCTCGCTGTAGAGCAGGATGCCCTTGAGGGGGCCCTCTGCGGCCTCCTTGTAGGCGGCGTTGATCTCGTCGACGGTGACCTCGGACTTGGTCTCGAGGGTGAGGTCGGTGATCGACCCGGTGGGGACCGGGACGCGCAGCGCGAAGCCGTCCAGCTTGCCGGCGAGTTCGGGGAGCACGAGGCCGATGGCCTTCGCAGCACCGGTCGAGGTCGGCACGATGTTCAGCGCGGCGGCACGGGCACGACGGGGGTCCTTGTGCGGGCCGTCCTGCAGGTTCTGGTCGGCGGTGTAGGCGTGCACCGTCGTCATGAGGCCACGCTCGATGCCGAACTTGTCGTGGAACACCTTGGCGAGCGGCGCGAGGCTGTTCGTGGTGCAGGACGCGTTCGAGATGATGTGGTGGTTCGCGGGGTCGTACTGACCCTCGTTCACGCCGAGCACGATGGTGACGTCGTCACCCGAGGCCGGGGCGGAGATGATGACCTTCTTGGCACCGGCGTCGATGTGCTTCTGCGCATCGGCGGCCTTGGTGAAGAAACCGGTCGACTCGATGACGATGTCGACGCCCAGCTCTCCCCAGGGGAGGTTGGCGGGGTCGCGCTCGGCGAGGACCTTGATGGCCTTGCCGTCGACGACGATGTTGTCGCCGTCGAGCTCGACGGTCGCGGGGAGCTTGCCCGTGATGGAGTCGAACTTCAGCAGGTTGGCGAGCGACGCGTTGTCGGTGAGGTCGTTCACCGCCACGATCTCGAGGTCGGAGCCCTTCGCGAGGGCGGCCCGGAAGAAGTTACGGCCGATGCGGCCGAAGCCGTTGATACCGATCTTGACGGTCAATGGATCTCCTGGTGAGTGTGGAGCGCCCAGGGGGCGCTGCTTTCGGGAGTCGCGCACCCTGGCGGGCCCGCGTGTGGTGGACGATACGCCCCGTAACGTCGCCGTAACGACCCTAGCAGTCGGACACTGCGTGCCCGAGCGGGATGACGGTCCGTCCGGACGGTCGCCGACCAGGCCGGGAACAGGTCCGAGAACGGGCCGGGAAACGGACGGGAGGCGCGGTGCCAGCTGGCACCGCGCCTCCCGTCCGCAGGGTCGACAGACCGCTCTCAGGCCCCTTCGAGCTCCTCGGGAACGCTCGCTTCGGTGCCCGGGATGCCGAGGTCGGAGGCCCGCTTGTCGGCCATCGCCAGCAGGCGACGGATGCGACCGGCGATGGCGTCCTTGGTCATGGGCGGGTCCGCGTGCTGGCCGAGCTCGTCGAGCGAGGCGTCACGGTGCTGCAGGCGCAGGGTGCCGGCGTACTGCAGGTGGTCGGGGACCTCGTCGCCGAGGATCTCGAGCGCACGCTCGACCCGGGCGCAGGCGGCCACGGCGGCCTGCGCGGAACGGCGGAGGTTCGCGTCGTCGAAGTTGACCAGGCGGTTCGCGGTCGCGCGGACCTCGCGACGCTGGCGCATCTCCTCCCAGTCGGCGGTGGTGCGCGCAGCACCCATGACGGTCAGCATCTGACCGATGGCCTCGCCGTCGCGGATGACGACGCGGTGCACCCCGCGGACCTCGCGGCCCTTGGCGGCGACCCCGAGACGCGACGCGGCACCGACGAGGGCCATCGCGGCCTCGTTGCCGGGGCAGGTGACCTCGAGCGCTGCGGCCCGACCCGGGTCGGTCAGGGTGCCGGAGGCCAGGAAGGCGCCGCGCCAGATGGCGGCGAGGTCTTCGCGGTTGCCCGTGGTGAGGCGGTTCGGCAGCCCGCGCACGGGGCGGCGACGGGCGTCCATCAGGCCGGTCTGGCGGGCGAGGGTCTCCCCCGCCTCGAGCACGCGCACCAGGTAGCGGGTGCCACGGCGGGCGGACGCGGACGACCCCACCGACGCCTCGCTGCGCACGCCGTAGAGCTCGGCGAGGTCCTTGCGGACCCGGTGCACGATGATCCGGGTGTCGAGCTCGACCTCGACCGCGATGCGGCCCGAGATGACGTGCAGACCACCTGCGAACCGGAGGATCGTGGCCAGTTCGGCGGCGCGGACCGTGTTGCGGTTCACGGCGACCCTGGCCAGTTCGTCCTTGACCTCGGCAGTCAACGGCACAGCATCATTCCTAACGTTCGTTCAGTGGTTCCCGCAGGTCCGGCGGCACGGGCGTGGGAGCGGCCGGAGGGACGGTCACTCCCGGCCGAGATCTCGGTTCTTCACACGCACGGCGACGCCTGGCATCCCGCGGAGGAGGTTCGCCAACTCGGCGACGATGGCGACCGAGCGGTGCTTCCCGCCGGTACAGCCGATGGCGATCGTAGCGTGTCTTTTGTTCTCGCGCTGGTACCCCTCGAACACCGGCTCGAGGACGGAGGCGTAGCGATCGACGAACGGACGGGCTCCGGCCTGGGCCAGGACGTAGTCCGAAACCGGCTGGTCGAGCCCGGTGTGGGGCCGCAGTTCCGGCACCCAGTAGGGGTTCGGGAGGAACCGCACGTCGGCCACCATGTCGGCGTCGGCGGGCAGTCCGTACTTGAACCCGAAGCTCATCAGCGTGACCTGGACACCCACGAAGTGCTCGTCGGCGAAGTGCTCGATCACGGTGTTCGCGAGCTGGTGGATGTTGAGGTCGGAGGTGTCGATCACCACGTCGGACGCCTCGCGGAGGCCGGCGAGACGCGCCCGTTCGCGGGCGATGCCGTCGAGCAGGGTGTCCTCGCCCTGGAGCGGGTGGGGTCGACGGACCTGCTCGAAGCGCCGGACCAGCACGGCGTCGGTGGCCTCGAGGAACAGCACACGGACCCGCGCGGACGTGCTCGAGCGGACCTGCTCGACCGCGTGCTCGGGGTCGGTGAAGAACCGCCCGCCCCGGACGTCGACCACCGTGGCGATCTTCGGGATCTTCTCCCCCGCGCGGTCGGCCAGCTCGGTCAGCGGGGCCAGCATCTGCGTGGGCAGGTTGTCGACCACGTACCAGCCCAGGTCCTCGAGGGCCTTGCCGACGGTGGACCGCCCGGCACCGGACATGCCGGTGACGATGAGGATGTCGTGCTGCGACGCGTGGGTGGTCGCGGTGGCGCTGTCGGTCATCTGGGAGTGGGCTCCGTCGTGGCGGCCCGGGCGCGTCGCCCGGGGAGGTCTCGGCTGCCGGACCAGGCTACCGCCCGGTGACGGCCGGGAGGCGCGGGGTTCGTCACGACGGTCGCTGCGGACCGTCGTCGGTCACCTCGGGGACCCGCACGGGGCCTCCGGGATCGGTGACGGTTCCGGTGTCCGCGATCGCGTCGGCGTCCGGTTCGGGGGCGCTCGACGCGCTCGTGGCCGGTGCGCTCGTCGGCGTCTGGGCCAGCTTCGAGACCACGGCGGCAGCGGTCGCCGGGCCGATCCCGTTCACCTCGCCGATGTCCTCGGCCGTGGCCTCGCGCAGCCGGGCGACCGAACCGAAGTGCTTCAGCAGGGCGTTGACGCGGCTCGGGCCGAGACCGGGGATCTCGGACAACCGCGACCGGACGTCCCGCTTCCGCTTGCTGCGCTGGTGGGTGATCGCGAACCGGTGCGCCTCGTCACGGATGCGCTGGATGAGGAAGAGCGCCTCGGAGTTGCGGGGCAGGATGACCGGGAAGTCGTCGTCGGGCAGCCAGAGCTCCTCGAGCCGCTTGGCGATGCCGACCAGGGCGATGTCGTGCACGCCGGCTTCGTCCATCGCGCGCTTCGCGGCCTGCACCTGGGGCTGGCCGCCGTCGACGATGAGCAGCTGCGGGCGGTACGCGAACCGTTTCGTCGGCTTCGACCCCTCGACGACCTCGTCGGTCGTGACGTCCGGGACGTCCGGCAGCTCGGCGTCCTCGTCCAGCCGCGCCAGGCGCCGCGAGAGCACCTGGTACATGCTGTCGGTGTCGTCGGTGGTCTCGGCGATCGAGTACCGGCGGTACTGGTCCTTGCGCGGCAGACCGTCCTCGAACACCACCATCGACGCGACGACGTTCGTGCCCTGCAGGTGCGAGATGTCGTAGCACTCCATGCGGAGCGGCGCCTCGGTCATGCCGAGGGCATCCTGGATGTCGGCCAGTGCCGCGGCCCGGGTGGTGTAGTCGGCCGAACGCTTGGTCTTGTAGAGCATGAGCGCCTGCCCGGCGTTCTGCGCGGCCGTCCGCGCGAGACCGGCGCGATCGCCGCGCTGTGCGGTGCTCAGCTTCGTGCCGCGCCCGTTCCGACGCTTGCTGAGCCACTCCTGGAGCGCGTCCGCGTCCTCCGGCAGTTCGGGGACGACGACCTCGCGCGGGGGCTCGTCGGTGACGTAGACGCCCTGCACGATCTGCTCGACGAGGTCGCCCGTGGCGATGTCGAGCTCCTTGTCGACCACCCAGCCGCGGACACCGCGGATGCGGCCACCACGGACGGAGAACAGCTGCACGGCCGCGGCGAGCTCGTCCTCCGCGATGCCGAACAGGTCGAGGTCGACCGAGTCGCGGAGCACCACGGCGGACTTCTCGAGCACGGCTTCGAGCGCCTCGACCTGGTCGCGGTACTTCGCGGCCTGCTCGTACTGCATCGCGTCGGCCGAAGCCCCCATGCGCTGCCGGAGCTCGGTGATGACCCGACGGTCGTACGAGTTCATGAAGCGCACGAACTCCTCGACGAGGGCGCGGTGCTCCTCGATCGTGACCTTCTGCGAGCAGGGGCCACCGCACTTGCCGATCTGCCCCGGGAAGCACGGGCGGCCGGTCTGCATCGCCTTCTTGTACGACGAGTCCGAGCACGTGCGGATCGGGAAGACCTTGATCATCAGGTCGATGGTGTCGTGCACCGCCCAGATCTTCGGGTACGGACCGAAGTACTTCGCGCCCTTGATCCTGCGGTTGCGCGTCACCATCACCCGCGGCGCCTCGTCACCCAGGGTGACCGCCATGTACGGGTACGACTTGTCGTCTCGGAACTTGACGTTGAACGGCGGGTCGAACTCCTTGATCCAGGTGTACTCCAGCTGGAGTGCCTCGATCTCGGAGCCGACCGTCGTCCACTCGACACTGCGCGCCGTCAGGACCATGCGCCGCGTGCGCTCGTGCAGCGTCGGCAGCGGCGCGAAGTAGTTGCTCAGCCGGGCGCGGAGGTTCTTCGCCTTGCCGACGTAGAGCACCCGACCGGCTTCGTCACGCCAGCGGTAGACGCCCGGGTCGGTCGGGATCTCCCCCGCCTTCGGACGCCACGGGACGGTGTCCGCCACCTAGCGAGCACCCGCCTTCTGCTTGCTCGCCTGCTTGGTCGTGCCCTGCTGCTTGTCGCCCTGCTGCTTCTGGGTGGCCTGGCGTGCGCCGACCGCCTGCTGCTTGCCGACCCGGGCGTCCTGCGCGTCGAAGATCTCGCGCAGGAAGACACCGGTGTGGCTCTCCGGCACGGTCGCCACGTGTTCCGGGGTGCCCGTCGCCAGGACCGTCCCGCCGCCGGACCCGCCCTCGGGACCCATGTCGATCAGCCAGTCGGCGGACTTGATGACGTCGAGGTTGTGCTCGATCGTGATGACGGTGTTGCCCTTGTCGACCAGGCTCTGCAGCACGAGGAGCAGCTTGCGGACGTCCTCGAAGTGCAGACCGGTGGTCGGCTCGTCGAGCACGTAGACCGTGCGGCCGTTCGAGCGACGCTGCAGCTCGGTGGCGAGCTTGACGCGCTGCGCCTCGCCGCCGGAGAGCGTGGTCGCGCTCTGGCCCAGGCGCACGTAGCCGAGGCCCACGTCGACGAGGGTCGCCATGTACCGGTGGATCGCCGAGATCGGCTCGAAGAACTCGGCCGCCTCGCTGATCGGCATGTCGAGGACCTCGGAGATGTTCTTGCCCTTGTAGTGGACCTGGAGCGTCTCGCGGTTGTAGCGCGCACCACCGCAGACCTCGCACGCGACGTAGACGTCGGGCAGGAAGTTCATCTCGATCTTGATCGTGCCGTCGCCCGCGCAGTTCTCGCAGCGGCCACCCTTGACGTTGAAGCTGAAGCGGCCGGGCTGGTAGCCGCGGGTCTTGGCCTCTTGCGTCTCGGCGAACAGCTGACGGATGCGGTCGAACACGCCCGTGTAGGTCGCGGGGTTCGACCGTGGCGTCCGGCCGATCGGTGCCTGGTCGACGTGCACGACCTTGTCGAGCTGGTCGAGGCCCTTCACCCGGGTGTGCTTGCCCGCGATGTGCCGTGCACCGTTGAGCTGGTTGGCGAGCACCTTGTACAGGATGTCGTTCACCAGCGTGGACTTGCCGGACCCGCTGACGCCCGTGACCGCGGTGAACACACCGAGGGGGAAGTCCGCGTCGATCGACTTGAGGTTGTTCGCGCGGGCACCCTGCACGGTGATGGCGCGCTTCAGGTTGACCTTGCGGCGCTCGGCCGGCACCTCGATCGCGCGTCGGCCGGCGAGGTAGTCGCCGGTGATCGACTCACGGTTCTCGATGATGCCCTCGTACGAGCCGGAGTGCACGACGTTGCCGCCGTTCACGCCGGCGCCGGGGCCGATGTCGACGACCCAGTCGGCCGTGCGGATCGTGTCCTCGTCGTGCTCGACGACGATGAGCGTGTTGCCGAGGTCCTTGAGCTTGACCAGGGTGTCGATGAGTCGACGGTTGTCGCGCTGGTGCAGGCCGATGCTGGGCTCGTCGAGCACGTAGAGCACACCGGTCAGCCCGGAACCGATCTGCGTCGCGAGTCGGATGCGCTGCGCCTCGCCGCCGGACAGACCACCGGCACCACGCGCGAGCGTGAGGTAGTTCAGGCCGACCTCGAGCAGGAACTCGAGGCGTGCGCGGATCTCGCGGAGGACCGCGGCGGCGATGTGCGCTTCACGGTCGGTCAGCGTCAGCTCGTCCATGAACGAGTACGCGTTGTCGAGCGACATGTCGGTGACGTCCGCGATGCTGCGGTCGTTGACCGTCACCGCGAGCACCTCGGGCTTGAGGCGGGTTCCCTCGCACACCGGGCACGGGACCTCGCGCAGGTAGCCCTGGAAGCGCTGGCGCTGCGAGTCCGACTCGGCCTCGGCGAACTTGCGCTCGATGTAGGGCATGACGCCTTCGAACCCGCTCGTGTACCGCATCTCGCGGCCGAACCGGTTGCGCCAGGAGACGGACACCTGGAAGTCCTTGCCGGTCAGGATCGACGCCTGCACCGCGGGGTCGAGCTGGTTCCACGGGGTGTCGAGCGAGAAGCCGAGCTCCTTGCCGAGGCCGCCGAGCAGCTTGTCGAAGTAGGAGTACAGCCCGCTCGTCCCCGTCCAGGGCAGCAGGACGCCGTCACGCAACGAGGCCTCGGGGTCGCCGAGCACCAGGTCGGGGTCGACCGACATGCGCGTCCCGAGGCCGGAGCACTCGGGGCACGCGCCGAACGGCGCGTTGAACGAGAACGTGCGCGGCTCGATCTCGGTGAGCGCGAGCGGGTGGTTGTTCGGGCACGAGAGGTTCTCGGAGTAGGTCCGGACCGCTCCGGGCCCCTCGTGGTCCACCAGGTCGATGCCGACGGTGCCGTCGGTCAGGCGCAGAGCGGTCTCGAGCGAGTCGGTGAGACGACCGAGGATGTCGTCGCCCGCCACCAGGCGGTCGACGATGACCGAGATGTCGTGCTTGACCTGCTTCTTGAGCTTGGGCGGGTCACTGAGCTGGATGCGCTCCCCGTCCACGATCGCGCGGGCGTAACCGGACGCCGCGAGCTCCTGGAAGAGGTCGACGAACTCGCCCTTCTTCTTGGAGATGACGGGCGCGAGGACCTGGAACCGGGTGCCGGTCTCGAACTGCATGAGCTGGTCGGCGATCTGCTGCACGGTCTGCTTGCTGATCACCTCGCCACACGTCGGGCAGTGCGGGACCCCGATGCGCGCCCAGAGCAGACGCATGTAGTCGTAGACCTCGGTGATCGTGCCGACGGTCGACCGGGGGTTGCGGTTGGTCGACTTCTGGTCGATCGACACCGCCGGCGAGAGCCCCTCGATGAAGTCGACGTCGGGGCGGTCGACCTGGCCGAGGAACTGGCGCGCGTAGGCGGACAGCGACTCGACGTACCGGCGCTGCCCCTCGGCGAAGATCGTGTCGAACGCCAGCGAGGACTTGCCCGAGCCGGACAGGCCGGTGAACACGACGAGCGAGTCGCGGGGGATCTCGAGGTCGACGTCACGGAGGTTGTGCACGCGAGCGCCGCGCACGCTGAGCGTGGAGGTGCTGTGCGGTGCGGTCCCGCCGGGGAGGTGGAGGTCAGCGGGCTCGCCGAAGGCGTTCCGGCCCGACGTCGAGGTACCGGGGTCAGAGGTGATGGTCATCGTCGTCGATTCTACGAAGCGGCACCGACATTCGGCCGGGATGGAGGGTCAGACGAGTGCGTCGAGAGCGAACGCGACACCGGATGCACGCTCGCTCGCCGCCCAGAGCTGCGCTGCGACCGTCCTGTCGTGCGCCCGTGGTTCGGCCGCGACCACCGTGGCCGCGCCACGGAGCTGCATCCAGCCTGCCGGGCCCCAGTACTCCCCGGAGCGCACGTCCGCACCGACGGCAGCGTGGACGAGCGGCTGGGCGCCGATGTCCTTGCCCTGGGCGACGATGCGCTGTGCCGGGCGGATCCACTCGGGTTCGGGTCGTGTCGGGCTGACGTCCGGGCGTGCCGGTGACAGTCGGTCGAGCGACAGGCCGGGGTGCGCGACGACGCTCGACACGGACGACCCCGAGTCGGCCAGTCGTTCGGCGAGCTCGAAGCCGAACAGCATCACCGCGAGCTTGCTCCTGGCGTACTGGCGATGGCTCGAGTACCGACCGACCCCGAGCGGATCGGTCGCGTCGAGCTGGGCGAACCGGTGGGCGATAGACCCGAGGTGCACGACCCGGCCGGCTCGTCGTTCGAGCAGGGGCAGGACCAGCGCGGTCCACGCGAAGTGTCCGAGGTGGTTCGTGCCGATCTGCAGTTCGGTGCCCTGCGCCGTGCTCCCCCGCGTGGACGCCCCGACGACCCCGGCGTTGTTCACGACCGCGTCGACGCCGCCGGGTTCCAGCGCGGCGAGTTCGTCGGCGGCAGCGTCGACCGAGTCGAGGTCGGCGAGGTCGAGGTGGACGTGGGCGAGCGAGGCCCCGTCGACGTGCCGCCGGATGCTGCGCTCGGCGGCCTCCGCCCGGTGGCGGTCGCGCGTGGCCAGCACCACACGGTGCCCCGCCGCGGCGAGCTGCTCGGCGGCGTGGTACCCGAGCCCGGCACTCGCACCGGTGACAACGACCGTGCGGGCGCCGTCAGCTGACATGCCCGGCCGCCTCCATCTGGCGCAGGGCCTTCTTCAGGTCCTGCACCTCGTCGCGCAGTCGCGCCGCGAGCTCGAACTTCAGCTCGGCCGCAGCCTGCAGCATCTGGTCGTTCAGGTCGGCGATGGTGGCGCCGAGCTGCGTCGCGCCCTCGCCCGCGATGCCGCCGCGCTTGAGGTTCGGCGTGGGCGACCGACGGCCGTCACTGCCCGGGCGACCCTGCAGGAGCGCCTTCGTGTCGTCGTTCTCGCGCTGCAGGACCTCGGTGATGTCGGCGATCTTCTTGCGCAGCGGCTGGGGGTCGATGCCCCGCTCCAGGTTGTAGGCGACCTGCTTCTCACGACGGCGATCGGTCTCCTCGATCGCGGTCTTCATCGAGTCGGTCATCTTGTCGGCGTACATGAGCACCTGGCCCGACACGTTGCGGGCAGCGCGACCGATCGTCTGGATGAGCGACGTCGACGAGCGGAGGAAGCCTTCCTTGTCGGCATCGAGGATCGCCACGAGCGACACCTCGGGCAGGTCGAGGCCCTCGCGCAGCAGGTTGATGCCGACGAGCACGTCGTAGACACCCTGCCGCAGCTCGGTCAGCAGCTCGACGCGCTTGAGGGTGTCGACGTCGGAGTGCAGGTACCGGACACGCACGCCCGCGTTCCCGAGGAAGTCGGTGAGTTCCTCGGCCATGCGCTTGGTCAGCGTGGTGACGAGGACGCGCTCGTCCTTCTCGACCCGCTGCTTGATCTCCTCGAGCAGGTCGTCGATCTGGCCGTCGCTCGGCTTGACCACGATCTCGGGGTCGATCAGGCCGGTCGGGCGGATGATCTGCTCGACCACGCTGTCGGTGACACCGAGCTCGTAGCGCCCGGGGGTGGCCGACAGGTAGACCTTCTGCCCGACGCGCTCGAGGAACTCCTCCCACTTCAGGGGGCGGTTGTCCATCGCGCTCGGCAGGCGGAACCCGTGCTCGACGAGGGTGCGCTTGCGCGAGGCGTCGCCTTCGTACATCGCGCCGATCTGCGGCACGGTGACGTGCGACTCGTCGATCACGATGAGGAAGTCGTCGGGGAAGTAGTCGATGAGGCAGTGCGGTGCTTCGCCCGGACCACGGCCGTCCATGTGCCGCGAGTAGTTCTCGATGCCCGAGCAGAACCCGATCTGCTCCATCATCTCGATGTCGAACGTGGTGCGCATCCGGAGGCGCTGGGCCTCGAGCAGCTTGCCCTGGCCCTCGAGCTCGGCGAGCCGTTCCGCGAGTTCTTCCTTGATGGAGGCGATCGCCCGGTGCATCACGTCGGTGTCCGCGACGTAGTGCGAGGCCGGGAAGATCGACACGGCGGGCAGGTCGTCGATGACGTTGCCGGTGAGGGGGTGCAGCGACGAGAGCGCTTCGATCTCGTCGCCGAACATCTCGATGCGGATCGCGTGCTCTTCGTACATCGGGATGATCTCGATGGTGTCGCCGCGCACGCGGAACGTGCCCCGGGCGAAGTCGACGTCGTTGCGCTGGTACTGCATGGCGACGAACTTGCGGACGAGCTGGTCGCGGGAGATCGTCTGACCCACGTGGAGCGCGACCGATGCGTTCATGTACTGCTCGGGGGTGCCGAGACCGTAGATGCAGGAGACGGTCGACACCACCACGGTGTCGCGCCGGCTGAGCAGCGAGTTCGTCGTGGAGTGCCGGAGTCGTTCGACCTCGGCGTTGACCGAGGAGTCCTTCTCGATGAAGGTGTCCGTCTGCGGGACGTACGCCTCGGGCTGGTAGTAGTCGTAGTACGAGACGAAGTACTCGACCGCGTTGTTCGGCATCAGGCTGCGGAACTCGTTGGCGAGCTGCGCCGCCAGGGTCTTGTTGTGCGCGAGCACCAGCGTCGGCCGCTGCACCTGCTCGATGAGCCACGCGGTCGTCGCCGACTTGCCGGTACCGGTCGCACCCAGCAGCACGACGTCGGTCTCACCGGCGTTGATCCGCCCGGCGAGTTCCGCGATGGCCGCGGGCTGGTCGCCACTCGGCGAGTACTCGCTGATGACCTCGAACGGACGCACCGCTCGGGTCGGTTCGATCGCAACACCCATGGGGACAACGGTAGTCGGCACCCCTGACACCGAGGGCCCCTGCTCGCCCTCGGCGTATTGTCCGCTGCAAGCAGGCTCCAAGTCGACTGATGGTGGCCGGGCATACCGTCCGATCCGTTCCGTCACCCGACTCCTTCCCACTCCCCCGAAGAGGCCTCATGACCACGGCGACCCCGGCCGCACCGATCAAGGGCACCCCGTTCCGCGGACGCATCCGCGGGCGTGTGCTCGTCCTGCTCTGCTGCATGTACGCGATCTCGTACATCGACCGGACGAACATCTCGACCGCGCTGCCGCACATCACCGAGGAGTTCGGGTTCAACGAGGCGACCGCCGGCCTCATCGTCTCCGCGTTCTCGTTGCCGTACGCCCTGCTGCAGGTGTTCGGCGGCACGATCAGCGAGAAGTTCGGACCGCGCAGGGCGCTCTTCGTCATCACGGTGATCTGGGGCGTCGCGACGCTCTGGACCGGGTTCGCGGTCGGCTTCTGGACCCTCTTCGCCGCACGGGCCCTGCTCGGGCTGAGCGAGGCCGCCGCGTTCCCGACCGCCACGCAGGCGATGAGCCGGTGGATCCCCCGTGACCGGAACGGCTTCGCCCAGGGCGTGGTCCACTCGGCGGCACGGCTCGGCAACGCCCTGGCGCCGCTCATCGTCGCCTGGGTGATCGGCGCGACGGGCAGCTGGCGCTGGGCGTTCTTCGCCACCGCGGTGCTGTCCCTGGCGTGGGCCGTCGTCTGGTTCGTCTGGTTCCGCGACGAGCCCGAGTCCGCGAAGGGCATCACGCAGGTCGAGCTCGCCGAGCTCCCGCCGGTCGAGACCCGCGCGACCCGTCCCCCGGTGCCGTGGCGACAGATGGCGAAGCAGATCCTGCCGGTCACCTTCGTCGACTTCGGGTACGGCTGGACGCTGTGGGTGTTCCTCACGTGGCTCCCGACGTTCCTCAGCTCCACCTACGGCCTGGAGATCGGCGACTTCGCGCTGTTCACCACCCTCATCCTGCTGGCCGGTGTCGTCGGGGACACGGTCGGTGGGATGCTCAGCGACCGCATCATCCACCGCGGCGGGAACACCCGGAACGCCCGCCGGACCATCCTGGTGATCGGGCTCGGCGGTTCGCTCCTCTGCCTCATCCCACTCGTGATCGGGCAGGGCCTGCTCGTCGCGACGATCTCGCTGGCCCTGTCGTTCTTCTTCCTCGAACTCTGCAACGCCAACCTCTGGGCGATCCCGATGGACGTCGCGCCGCAGTGGTCCGGCACGGCCTCGGGCTTCATGAACACCGGGTTCGGCATCGCCGGTGTGGTCTCGCCCATCGTGTTCGGCCTGCTCATCGACGCCTCGGGCTGGCAGGTGCCCTTCGCGCTCTCCTGCGTCCTGCTCGGAGCCGCGGCCGTCGTCGCCTGGTTCATGAAGCCGCAGCGGCTGACCTCCACCGACGGCGTCCTCGAGATCGGCACCCCGAAGGCCGAGCAGCGCCCGGCCTGACGGGCGACGCGCGGAACGGGCGCCGGCCCTGGTGGTCCGCGCGCGACGGCCGGGAGGCACGTGGCGGGCCCGCCACGTGCCTCCAGGCTGCCCGCCCCGCGTCCACCGCTCCGCACGGCTGGTGCGAGGCGGCGCTCAGCGCGCGGCGCGCCGCCCGACGTCGTCCGTCTCGCCGACGAGGGCATCGTCGGGCTCCACCGGTTCCGGCGACCGCCGGGGCACCGTCGCGCCTGCGGAACGACGCGCCCGCGCTGCTCGCGACGCCCGCGAGGACAACGACGTCCGGCCGGTCAGCGGCACGCTGAACGGCGTCCGCCGGAACAGCTCGGTCACCGCGACGGACAGCACCAGAACGAGCACGTAGGCGACGAGGGTGAGCCACGGCCGTGGCACGACGGCCTCGAGCCAGCTGTCGCCGTAGAGCAGGATCCAGATGACGAACGGGTGGCTCAGGAAGATGCCGAACGAGCGATCGGACGCGTAGTCGACGAACCGGGCGGTCCGGCTGCCGGGTCGCCGGCGGTCCGCCCAGGCGGCGCCGATCGCCAGGAACCCGACGAACACCGCGGTGCTCCAGACCACCTGGATCGGCTGCAGCGGTGTCCCCGCGGCGTAGAGGGACTGCCCGAGGCCGACCTGCAGCGCCCACACGCCGAGGGTGAGTCCACCGACGCCGGCGAAGGCCCACAGCACCGATCGCCGGTGGACCCGGATGAACCGCAGGAACGCGTCCGCGTGGTCGGCGGCGATCGCCCCGGAGACGATGAAGAAGACGTACGAGAAGAAGAACTGCTTCTGGTACCCGTGCATCCACGCGTCGCTCGCCGGGAAGTACTTGTACCCGGCGAACACCACCAGCTGGACCAGGAACGCCACGACCAGCACGGTGACGTGGTGCCCGCGGGTCCGGCGCACCAGCCAGACGATCACCGGCAGGAGCAGGTACACCTGCATCGTCACGAGCAGGAAGTACAGGTGGTACCACGAGGTGCCGGTGACGATGCCCTCGGCCGCGGTGCGCACCAGGTCCGGGACGTCGCCACGGCGGGTCGGGCTCAGCAGCCACGCCGACCCGACGTAGACGAACGACCACGCCAGGTACGGCACGCCCACGAGCAGGAACCGCTTCGGCCAGAACTGCGCCATCGGCCGCGGGCGCAACGTGTAGCTGTACACGAGCACGAACGCGGTCAGCGAGAAGAAGACCAGCCGGGTGAAGTGCAGCAGGGCGAGCAGCGCGTTCAGCCCGACGTCGTCGGCGGCGGCGGTGTGGCTCGTGGTGTGCACCCCGATCACGCACGCGAACGTGAGGATGCGGAGCACGTCGACCTCGTACAGGTGCCGGGGCTTGCCCTCGGCCGTGCGCGTCGGCGTCTGCACCCCCGGCTCAGCGCCGGTCGACTCCGGGGACACGCGTGCTGGTCGGCTCACGAGGGTCGGGCCATGGTCCGGACCTCCGCGCGCTGCACCTTGCCGGTGGGTGCACGCGGCAGGTCGGGCACGACGATGACCTCGACCGGTCGGCGGAACCGCGTCAGGTGCGCCTCGGCCCGGGCCACGAGGTCGGCCACGAGGGCTGCGTGGTCGACGGGTTCGTCGGGCTGCGGGATCACGTAGGCGATCGGGACCGCACCGAGCACGTCGTCGGGGCGGCCGACGACGACCGCCTCGAGCACACGTGGATCGCCGAGCAGGACGTCCTCCACCTCGGACGGGTAGACCTTCTCGCCACCGCGGTTGATGACGTCGTCCGAACGCCCGGCCAGGGACACCCAGCCGTCGGCGCTCACGGAGCCGACGTCACCGGTGTGGAGCCAGCCGTCGGCGTCGAACCGCTCGGACGCACGGCCCCCGAGGTACCCGCGGACGATCCCCGGACCACGCACCCACAGGGCGCCGATCTCGTCGGCGGCCAGGAGCGAGCCGTCCTCGCCGCGGACCTGCACCTCGGACCCGACCGGTACCCCGACGGTCCCCGGCCGGGCCGGTTCGTCCAGCGGGGTCGCCGTGATCTGCGAGGCACCCTCGGTCATGCCCCAGCTCACGACGAGCGGCACGTCGCCGAGGGCGGCGCGCACGGGATCGGGCAGCGGTGCCGACGCGCTGCGCACGAACCGCAGGCCCGACGGGAACTCGAGCGGCCCGGTCTTCGCCAGCACGGCCAGGACGGCCGGGACGGCGTTCAGCCAGGTGATCCGTCGTTCGGCGAGCAGGTCCCAGAACCCGGTGCGACGGAAGCGCCGGTCGAGCACCAGGGTCGCGCCGGCGACGAGCGTCGCGAGCAGCCCGACCACCTCGGCGTTGACGTGGAACAGCGGCAACGAGTTGAACCCGCGGTCGTCCGGTACGAGCCGGTTGTGCCGCGCGACGGCCCGCGCGACGAACAGCAGCTGTGCCTCGGGCAGCTCGACGCCCTTCGGCGTACCGGTCGACCCGGAGGTGAACAGCACGACGGACCCCTGACCCGGCGCGTGCGGGCTGTCGGCGGGCAGGTCGCCGTCACGGACGGCGGTCGGGAGGAACGTGGCGGGGTCGATCCCGCTGGCCGGTGCCCCGGGGACGGTCGCGTCCACCGCGCGGTCGGACACGACGATGGACGCGCCGCCGATCAGGTCGGCGAGACGGCCGGGCTCGGTGGCCGGCTGGCCGGTGTCGACGGGGATCGCCCGGCGGCCTGCGGCGACGGCGCTGAGGTGCACGACCGTGAACGCGAGCGGGTCGCCCACGTCGACCACGACGGCACCCGACGGGGCGATGCCGATCGCGTCGAAGGTCCGCGACCAGGCGGTGACCGCGTCGTCCAGCGCACGGTACGTCAGGACGCGCTCGGAGCGAGCGTCCTCGAGGAAGTGGCGCTCGCCCCCGTCGACCGCACGGGCCCGGATGAGCGAGCGCAGATCGGGTTCATCGCGAACGGGCTGCACGCGGAAAGGCTATTGCGCGACCCTATGAGCGGTCGGAGGGAAGAGCGGGATCTGTGGAGAACCGGTGCAGCATCCACTGCCAGAGCGGGAGCATCCGGGGAACGCCGTCACGGGTGAGCGGTGTCGAGTCCTTGATGATCAGGGAGTGCGCCTTGCCGTCGCCGCCGAGGTCGGTGAGGATCGCGTGCGGGTCCGCGCCGGCGACGGGCGGGGTGGTGTCCGTCTCGAACGGCCCGGACACGCCACTCAGCCCGAGGACGTCCCACGAACCGGTGATGCGGGGGCCGAACGTGTCACTGACGTCGTCGATGGCGTACATCCGGTCGACCGGTGTCCGGCCAGGGCGGTCCATCCACGCTGCGTGCGACGGCCCGCGGGACTCGACGGGCGAGGAGAACATCAGCGCGCCGTGGACACTGCGGATGTGCGCGATGTACGCCGCCTCTCCGCCGCCCTGCGAGTGTCCGGCCACGACGACGTCGTTCCAGACGATGCGGTCGTCGCCCTGGACGAACCGCCCCCAGCCGCCGTCGGGGTCGTGGTCGTCGAGGTACGCGACGGCGTCACGGAAGCGCGAGACGATGGACCCTGCCGGACTGACCGCGCTGAACTCCGACGGCCGGGTGCCGTCGAAGCGGTTCCGCTGGACCATGCCGTAGCAGCGCGCGTCCGCCTCGCACGTGCCGGACAGCGTACGACCGAGGTTCCAGTAGTCGAGGCCGAGCACGTGGTAGCCGTCGGCCAACGCGGCCGCCAGGAACCGCTGGTACTCGGCCGGACGGGCCCGGGTCGCGGGCAGGAACAACAGGAGCGGACCGTCGGCCGACGTGCGCGCGGCGAAGTCGTCGCGGTTCGGGGTGAGCCGCTCACCGTTCACCGTGCCGAGCCGGAACCGGTGGAACTCGCCGTCAGGCCCGTGTTCGTCACCCGACGGCCGCTCGTGGACCGCGACCCGGCCGTTGTCCGCCACACGCTGGGCACCGAGGACGTTCGCGGCGACGAGCGAACCGGCCCCGATCGCCACGAGGACGATCGCGGCGAGGACCAGCAGCAGACGGTGACTCATGCCGTGATCCGCGCCCACACCTCGTCAGCGGAGCGTATCGTCTGCTCGAGCGTCCCGGTGGCGTCGACGACGTGGTCGGCGAGGGCGAGACGCTCGGCATCGCTCGCCTGGGCGGCGACGCGACGCTCGGCCTCGTCACGGGCCATCCCGCGGTGCTCGACGAGCCGTTCGATGCGCTGCGCCGCGGGGGCGTCGACCACCACGACCGCGTCGAACCGGAGCGGGCGCGAGCCGCGGGCCTCGGCGAGCAACGGCACGTCGTAGACCACCACGGCGTCGGGGTCGGCGGCCTCGGCGGCGTCGAACGCCTGCTGCGCGAGCCGCCAGACCTCGGGGTGCGTGATGGCTTCGAGGTCCTTCCGCGCCGCGGGGTCCGCGAACACGATCGACCCGAGCGCCGGCCGGTCGAGGGAACCGTCGGCGGCGATCACCGACGGTCCGAACCGCTCGGCGACCTGCGCCAGGCCCGGGCTGCCCGGTGCCACGGCATCCCGTGCGAGTCGGTCGGCGTCGACCACGACGGCCCCGTGCTCGGTCCAGCGCCGGGAGACGGTCGACTTGCCCGCGGCGATGCCGCCCGTGAGTCCGATGATGTGCACGGCAACAGGGTAACGACCCCGATGCCCGGAAACGCCGGAAGCCCGGCACCCTGTCAGGGGTGCCGGGCTTCCGGTCGTGACGAACCGCTCGATCAGTTGTTGGTCGAGCTGAGCTTCTCGCGGAGTGCAGCGAGCGACGCGTCGTCGGCCAGGGGGCTTGCGCCACCCGTCTCGCCGGCGAACGACGAGGTCGACGACGACGAGGAAGCCGTGGCCGGGAGGTCGAAGCCACCCTGCGCCTCGTCGGCGATGGTCTTCGCGACCTGCGCCTTGTGGGCTTCCCAACGCGCCTGGGCGGCCGCGTACTGGCCCTCCCACTCGGTGCGCTGCGTGTCGTAGCCCTCGAGCCACTCGTTGGTCTCCGGGTCGAAGCCCTCGGGGTACTTGTAGTCACCCTTGTCGTCGTACTCGGTCGGCATGCCGTAGAGCGCCGGGTCGAACTCGTCGCTCTCCGGGTCCACGCCCTCGTTCGCCTGCTTGAGGCTGAGCGAGATGCGGCGACGGTCGAGGTCGATGTCGATGATCTTGACGAAGACCTCGTCGTTGACCGACACGACCTGCTCGGCGAGCTCGACGTGCTTGTTCGAGAGCTCCGAGATGTGCACGAGACCCTCGATGCCGTCGGCAACGCGGACGAAGGCACCGAACGGGACGAGCTTCGTGACCTTGCCCGGTGCGATCTGACCGATCGCGTGGGTGCGGGCGAAGACCTGCCACGGGTCCTCCTGCGTCGCCTTGAGCGAGAGCGACACGCGCTCGCGGTCCAGGTCGACCTCGAGGATCTCGACGGTGACTTCCTGACCGACCTCGACGACCTCGCTGGCGTGCTCGATGTGCTTCCAGCTGAGCTCGGAGACGTGGACGAGACCGTCGACGCCGCCGAGGTCCACGAACGCACCGAAGTTGACGATCGAGGACACGATGCCCTTGCGGACCTGGCCCTTGTGGAGGTTGTTGAGGAACGTCGTCCGGGACTCGGACTGCGTCTGCTCGAGGAGCGCACGGCGCGACAGGACCACGTTGTTGCGGTTCTTGTCGAGCTCGAGGATCTTGGCCTCGATCTCCTGGCCGAGGTACGGCGTGAGGTCGCGGACACGACGGAGCTCGATGAGCGATGCGGGGAGGAAGCCACGGAGGCCGATGTCGACGATGAGACCGCCCTTGACGACCTCGATGACCGTCCCGGTCACGACGCCGTCGGACTCCTTGATCTTCTCGACGTCGCCCCACGCACGCTCGTACTGCGCGCGCTTCTTCGACAGGATGAGGCGGCCTTCCTTGTCCTCCTTCTGGAGAACCAGGGCCTCGACCTCGTCGCCGACCTCGACGACCTCGTTGGGGTCGACGTCGTGCTTGATCGAGAGCTCGCGCGAGGGGATGACGCCCTCGGTCTTGTAACCGACGTCGAGGAGGACCTCGTCGCGGTCGATCTTCACGACGGTGCCGGAGATGAGATCACCGTCGTTGAAGAACTTCAGGGTCTTCTCGACCTCGGCCAGGAAGTCATCAGCCGAACCGATGTCGTTGATGGCGACCTGCTTAGGAGCCTTGGTCGTAGTGGTTGTCATGTAGAGATTGCTCCGAACGGACATGAGTCGGGCCATGGCGTGCGGGGACTCGGCCCCCGTGGTGCACCGCCGTGGCGATTGATTGAGTGGCGCGGATTGCGCCGCACAAGTCTAACCGCACCGGCGGAGGCCCCACAACCGGGCGTGTCGACGGCGCGTCACCCGACCAGCGCGGTCCGGAGGGTGTCGAGGCCGATGCTGCCGAGCGAGAGCGCCCGGTGGTGGAACGCCTTCAGGTCGAACTCGGCTCCCTCGCGCGCGGCAACCTCGTCGCGGATGGACTCCCAGACACGCTGGCCGACCTTGTACGAGGGTGCCTGCCCCGGCCACCCGAAGTACCGGGCGACCTCGAACCGGACGAACGCCGGGTCCATGTTGACGTTCTGCCCCATGAAGTCGAGCGCGTACTCCCAGGTCCAGCCGCCGCCGTCGGGGTTCGTCTTCTGCAGGTGCACGCCGATGTCGAGCACGACGCGGGCCGCACGCATCCGCTGCCCGTCGAGCATGCCGAGCCGGTCGCCGTCGTCGTCGAGGAACCCGAGCTGCTCCATCAGCCGCTCGGCGTACAGGGCCCAGCCCTCGACGTGCCCGGAGGACCCGGACAGCTGCCGGCGCCAGGTGTTCAGCTCGCCGCGGTTGTAGACGCCCTGGCTGATCTGCAGGTGGTGTCCGGGGACGCCCTCGTGGTAGACCGTCGTCTTCTCGCGCCAGGTGCCGAACTCGGTGACGCCCTCGGGCACCGACCACCACATGCGGCCGGCACGGGAGAAGTCGTCGGAGGGGCCGCTGTAGTAGATGCCGCCCTCCTGCGTGGGGGCGATCCGGCACTCCAGGCGACGGATCGGGTCCGGGATGTCGAAGTAGGTCCCGGCCATCGCGGCGATCGACGCGTCACTCGTCTCCTGCATCCACCGCTGCAGCGCGTCGGTTCCGTGCAGGATCCGGGACGGGTCGGTGTCGAGCACCTCGATCGCCCGGGCGACGCTCGCGCCGGACTCGATGCGGTCGGCGATGCGCTCCTGCTCGTCCCGCATGCGCGCGAGTTCCTCGAGGCCCCACTCGTACGTCTCGTCGAGGTCGACGACCGCACCGAGGAACCGGCGCGAGTGCAGCTCGTAGGCTTCGCGACCGACGGCGTCCACCGGGGTGGCGAGCGGCAGCAGCTCGTGCTCCAGGAACTGCCCGAGCGAGCGGTACGCGGCCGAGGCGACCTGGGCTCCGTGGGCGAGCTCGGTGCGGAGCGTGTCCGGCACCGGCGAACCGTCGTCGAACGCGGCGCCTTCGGCGAGGCGCGCGAAGAAGCCGTCCTCGGCGCCGTTCCGCGCTGCCTGCTCGGCGACCAGGGCGACCTGGCGCTTGGCCGGGGTGACGTCTTCGCGGGTGCCCTCGAGCAGGGTCTCGCGGATGCCCTCGAGGGCGTCCGGCAGCGCGTGCAGCCGGCTCGCGATGTCCTGCCAGTCGCCCTCGGTCGCGGTCGGCATCAGGTCGATGATCTCGCGGACCGACTGTGCCGGGCTCGCGATGACGTTGAGGTCGCGGAGGTGCAGCTTGCGCTCGTACGACTCCTGCACCAGGTGCAGCTCGGCGCCGAGGTCGGCCTTCGTCACCTGGTCCACGGAGTCGACGGCGGGAGCGGCGTCGAGCGCACGCTTCGCACCGCGCGCGGCCTCGGCCATCGCGGCGGCACCGGCGGGCGAGGTGTCGCCGTACTCCCCCGTGCGCCCCGGGACGCCGATGTACGTGGCGGTCGTCGGGTCGAGGTCGACGAGGGTGGTGACCCAGTCCTCGGCGACGCGGTCGACGGCGGACGGCTGGCGGACAGGACGCTCTTCGCTCATGCCCCGACCCTACCGACCCGTGGGTCGACAGGACCCCCGGGTCGCCCGGGTCAGTGGGCGGCGCTCTCCCAGTTCGGCCCCACGCCGACCGAGACGTCGAGCGGGACGCTCAGCTCGGCAGCGCCGCCCATCCGGGTGCGGAGGATCTCCTCCACACGCTCCTGCTCACCGGGCGCGACCTCGAGGATGAGCTCGTCGTGCACCTGGAGCAGCAGGTGGGACTGCAGCTCGCCCTCGCGCAGGTCGTCGGCGACCCCGAGCATCGCGATCTTGATGATGTCGGCGGCCGAACCCTGGATCGGGGCGTTCAGCGCGGCGCGTTCGGCGTTCTCACGCAGGACCCGGTTCGGGCTCTTCAGGTCGGGGAACGGGCGACGGCGACCGAAGATCGTCTCGGTGTAGCCGTCCTCGCGCGCCTGCTCGACGACGTTGCGCAGGTAGTCGCGCACCGCACCGAAGCGGGCGAAGTACTCGGTCATCAGGGTTCGGGCCTCGGACTGCTCGATGCGCAGCTGCTTCGACAGACCGAAGGCACTCAACCCGTAGGCCAGGCCGTAGGACATCGCCTTGACCTTGGTGCGCATCTCGTTGGAGACCTCGGACGGGTCGACGCCGAACACCCGGGCGCCGACGAAGCGGTGCAGGTCCTCGCCCTCGTTGAAGGCCTGGATGAGCCCCGGGTCGCCGGAGAGGTGCGCCATGATCCGCATCTCGATCTGCGAGTAGTCGGCGGTCACGAGCGTCGTGTACGGCTCGGCGACCGCGAACGCCGACCGGATCCGGCGACCGACGGCCGTCTTCACCGGGATGTTCTGCAGGTTCGGGTCGGTCGACGAGACCCGGCCGGTGCTCGTACCGGTCTGCTCGTAGCGGGTGTGGATGCGCCCGTCGACCACGGCGGCGTCGAGCGTGTCGACGATCTGCCGGAGCTTCGTGGCGTCGCGGTGCTGCAGCAGGAGCCCGAGGAACGGGTGCGGGTGCTGTTCCTGCAGGTCGGCCAGGCTCGCGGCGTCGGTCGAGAACCCGGTCTTGGTCTTGCGGGTCTTCGGCATCGCGAGCTCGGTGAACAGGACTTCCTGCAGCTGCTTCGGCGACCCGAGGTTGACCTCGTGCCCGATCTCGGCGAAGGCCTGCTGCGCGAGTTCGGCGGCGCGCTCCCCGAGTTCCTTCGACAGACCGGTGAGCACCGGGCGGTCGATGCCGACACCGATGGTCTCCATGCCGGCCAGCACCGACACGAGCGGCAGCTCGATGTCGTCGAGGACCTGCAGCGAGGACGCGTCGATCCGGGCGCGCAGGGCCGTGGTGACGCGGAGCACGAACCACGCGTGCACCCCGACGTTGACCGGGTCGGTCTCGGGGACCAGCTGGTTCGGGTCGGCCGTCGGCAGTTCTTCGCCGAGCTCCTGGTAGACGAGGTCGGACAGCGGCTGCCCCTGCTTGCCGGGCTGGGCGAGCCACCCCATGATCCGGGCGTCGCCGGCGATGCCGTTCACGACGAAGCCGGCGGTGCCGAGCGCCTTGACGGCGGCCTTGGCGTCGTGGAAGTGCTTCGGGGCGTCGGAGGCGAACCAGGCCGAGAGCTGCTCGTAGTCCTTCGCGCCGCTGCCGCCCGGCACCAGCACGGCGTCGTCGTGGGTCGCGATGCCGATGGCGCTGAGGCGTCCGTCGATGACCTCGACCGCGACGCCGTAGCCGTTCGCCGCCTCGGTCGCGTTGCGGCGCTCGAGCCAGTAGCCGAGTTCTTCGTCGATCAGGGTCTTGACGGGCGGCGGGGTCGGCGCGCCGTCGGTGACGGTGCCCTCGGCCGCCGGCTCGGCGGGGTCGCCCGACCCGGCCACCTTGAAGACGCGGTCGAGCAGCGTGCGGAACTGCAGCTTGGCGAAGAGCTCGCGCACCGCGGTCTCGTCGACCGGGCGGAGCGCGACGTCGGCGGGACCGACGGGCAGCTCGACGTCGGTGACCAGGCGGTTGAGCCGGCGGTTCCGGATCGCCCGGTCCCGCTGCTCGCGCAGGTTGTTGCCGACGACGCCCTTGATCTCGTCGGCGTGCTCGAGGACGCCGTCGAGCGACCCGTACTGGGTCACCCACTTGACCGCGGTCTTCTCGCCGACCTTGTCGATGCCGATCAGGTTGTCGCTGGTCTCGCCGACCAGGGCCGCGATGTCCGGGTACTGGTGGGGTTCGATGCCGTACCGCTCGTAGACCTTGTCGCGGTCGTAGCGGGTGAGTTCGGAGACACCGCGGACCGACGGGTAGAGCAGCGTGACGTCGTCGTTGACGAGCTGGATCGAGTCGCGGTCACCGGAGACCACGTAGACCGTGAAGCCCTGGTCGGCGCCCTGCTTGGAGAGGGTCGCGAGGATGTCGTCGGCCTCGTAGTCCTCTTTCGTGACGGTGGTGATGCCCATCGCCTCGAGCGCCTGCTGCAGGAGCGGGATCTGTCCCTTGAACTCGGCCGGGGTCTCGGAGCGGGTGCCCTTGTACTCGGCGTACTCACGCGTGCGGAACGAGAACCGGGAGATGTCGAACGCCACCGCCAGGTGGGTGGGCTTCTCGCGCTGCAGGAGCATCAGCAGCATCGAGATGAAGCCGTGGATCGCGTTGGTGTGCTGCCCCTCGCGGTTCACGAAGCTGTCGACCGGCAGCGCGTAGAAGGCCCGGAAGGCGAGCGAGTGGCCGTCGATGACCATGAGGGTAGGCTTTGCGGAGTCCGACACCCGGACAGCCTACCGACGCCCGCTGACACGGAAGGTCGACGCAGACCGTGACCGACGACACCACCTCGACCACGATCGATCCCCGCATCGACGAACGCGGCATGGGCGAGCTGGCCGAGAAGATGGGCATGGTCATCACCGAGCTCTCGGCCGAGCGCGCGGTCGGTTCGATCCCCGTCGAGGGCAACCGCCAGCCGGTCGGCCTGCTGCACGGCGGTGCCTACGTCGTCCTCGCGGAGAGCCTCGGTTCGATGGCCGCGAACGTGCACGCCGGGCCCGGCCGCTACGCCGTCGGCATCGAGCTCAGCGCCTCGCACTCCCGGAGCGCCACGAGCGGCATCGTCACGGGCACGTGCACCGCCATCCACCTGGGCGGCACGCTCACCACCCACGAGATCGTCCTGACCGACGACCAGGGTCGCCGGTGCTCCACCGTCCGGATCACGAACATGATCCGCGAGCGTCGCTGACCGACGGACCGACGGACCGACGGCTCAGTCCTCCGGCGGCCGCTGCAGCAACAGGCGGGCGTCGCCGAACCCGAGCCTCCGGTAGAGCCGCTCGCCGTCCACGCTCGAGTGCACCGACGTCCGCTCCACGCCGAGTTCGTCGGCGAGCTCCAGCAGGGCCGTGACGAGCCGTCCGGCGACGCCGGAACCGCGCAGCTCCGGGTGCACGTAGACCGTCTGCAGCTCAGCCGCGAAACGGTCGCCGTCGACGTGCGGCGCCGGCGGTCGCGGGTTGACCGCCAACCACGCCATGCCGAGCACCACACCGTCCCGCTCGGCGACGACGCACCGGTGCGACTCCCGGTGGTCGACCGCGAACCCCGTCATCGCACGGCGGTACTCGTCCGGCGTCTGCACCGGCGTGCGGCCGTCCTCGTCGACGCTCCACCGCCACCGCAGGTCGGCCACCGCCGGCATGTCGTCAGGCCGGGAGGCCCGGATCACCACGTCGTCCATGGCTCCAGCCTGCCAGGTGGTCGCGGCACACGCCCCGCCCCCGGACGCAGGAACGCCGCCGACCCCAGGGGGGCCGGCGGCGTTCCGTGAGCGACGGTGGAGCGCTGGACTACTTCTTGGCGCTGAGCTGCTCGATGATCGCCTTCGCGACGTCGTGCATGGTCAGGCGGCGGTCCATCGAGGCCTTCTGGATCCAGCGGAACGCCTCGGGCTCGGTGAGGCCCATCTTCTCGTTCAGCAGGCCCTTGGCGCGGTCGACGAGCTTGCGGGTCTCGAAGCGCTCGACGAGGTCGGCGACCTCGGCCTCGAGCGTGATGATCTGCTGGTACCGCGAGAGGGCGATCTCGATCGCGGGGAGCAGGTCGTTCGGGGTGAAGGGCTTGACCACGTAGGCCAGCGCGCCGGCTTCGGTGGCACGCTCGACGAGGTCCTTCTGGCTGAACGCGGTCAGCAGGACGACTGGCGCGATGTGGTTCTTGGACAGCTTCTCGGCTGCGGAGATGCCGTCGAGCTGGGGCATCTTGACGTCCATCACGACGAGGTCGGGGCGGAGGTCGGTCGCGAGCTGGACGGCGGTCTCACCGTCACCGGCTTCACCGACCACGTCGAACCCGTTGTCGCGGAGGATCTCCACGATGTCGAGGCGGATGAGCGACTCGTCCTCGGCGACGACGACGCGACGGGGTGCTGGTGCTGTTGCTTCTGTGTCACTCACGGACGAAAGCCTACTAGACGACGGAAGTGCCGTATCCCAGACCCACCGGTTTGGTACGAGTGGCGGGACGCGGGCCTGAACTGCCCCGCACGCCGTGAGCCAATTCGTACGAGTGGCGGGACGCGGGCCTGAAGTGCCCCGCGCGCCGTGAGCCAATTCGTACGAGTGGCGGGACTTGAACCCGCACGCCGTGAGGCAGAGCATTTTGAGTGCCCCGTGTCTGCCGATTCCACCACACTCGCGAGGAGGCCAACACTACCAGCCCGACCCGCGCCTCCCGGCCCGTCGTCGACCGTCTCAGGAGCCCTCGAGCGCCTCGATCGCCGCCACGAGACCGGCCCGTCGCGGCGACCGCCGCGGCAGCACCGCGAGCAGCGCGCGGAGCACGAGCGCGTCGGTCGCACCGTCCGGGGTGCGCGCCCACGCGAGCAGGGCGTCGACGCCGCCGTCGGCGACGACCGACTCGCGGAACCGCAGCCGCACCAGGTCACGGACCGCGTCGACGCCGGGTGCGGCGGAGCCCGGCAGGACCGGTCCGGCGTAGCGGTCGACGGCCTGGAGGCGCGCCCCGCGTTCGAGCGCGGACAGCACGCCGTCGACGTCGGTCCGGACTCCGGTCACCCGGTACGGCCGCGACGTCACGGTCACGTCCGGCGCGTGCTGCGCGAGGACCCGTCGGAGCCGGACGACCTCGGCGCGCAGGGTGACGACCGAGCGCGGGTCACCGTAGACCGCGGCAGCGAGGTCGGTCGCCGCGAGGCCGTCGGGGTGTGCGGCGAGCACGACGAGCAGTTCGGAGTGCCGGGCGGACAGCTCGACCCGGCGGTCGGCGATCCGGAGCACGGCGGTGTCGGTCCCGAGCACGGTCAGCTCGGCCGACGGCACGCGGGGCGTCCGCGCGCGTGGGCGGACCGCGGCCAGGGCCAGCTGGGCCTCGGCGGCGGCGACCGTGGCGGCGAGCAGCGACAGCGTGTGCCGCTCGACGGCGCGGTCGTCACCCGTCAGGTCGAGCACCCCGACCGTGGCGCCGCTCGCGTCGTGCACCGGGACGGCCGTGCACGAGAACGGCTTGACGGCGTTCGCGTAGTGCTCGTCGGAGCGGATCTGCACCGGACGGTCCAGGCGCAGTGCCGTGCCGGGCGCGCTGGTGCCGACGCGGTCCTCCGACCAGTCGGCTCCGGGGACGAAGCCCATGTCCTCGGCGGCGCGACGCGTGGAGCGGGCTCCGTCGACCCAGACGAGACGTCCCGCGGCGTCCGCGACGGCGACGACGCACCCGGCCGAGCGGGAGTCGTCGAGTAGCAGCCGGCGGACCACCGGCAGCAGGGTGGCGAGGGGACCGTCGCGCCGGACGGCGTCGAGTTCGTCGTCGCCGAGGGCGAGGACCGGGGCGGCGTCGGGGTCGACCCGGGCGGACCGCTGCCACGACGCGGCGACGAGCGGGCGGAGCCGACCGGGTGCGCGCATGCGTCCTCCGATCGACCCCACCCGCCGCAGGGTCGCGACGCGTGCGGTCAGCCTACGTCCGGGCCACCCGCGGGACCAGGCCGAGATCGGCGAGCTCGGCGTCGTCGAACATCCGCGACCGGGTGAGGAACCGTTTGCCCTCCGGGACCTCGACGGAGAACCCGCCGCCCCGACCGTCGACGACGTCGATCGTCAGGTGCGTGTACTTCCAGTACTCGAACTGCGACACCGACATGTAGACCTCGACCGGGTCCAGCCCGTCGACACGCAACGCGCCGAGCAGGACGTCCCCCGGACCGGTCCGGAACATGCCGACGGGGTAGCACATCGGGCTCGAGCCGTCGCAGCAGCCGCCGGACTGGTGGAACATCAGCGGGCCGTGCCGGGCGGTGAGGGTGCCGAGGAGCTCCCCCGCCGCCGGCGTCACCGCGACGCGTGCGGTGTCGGGCATCAGAAGAAGCCCATCGGTCCGTCGGCGTAGGAGACGAGCAGGTTCTTCGTCTGCTGGTAGTGGTCGAGCATCATCTTGTGGTTCTCGCGCCCGATGCCGGACTGCTTGTAGCCGCCGAAGGCCGCACCCGCCGGGTACTGGTGGTAGGTGTTCGACCAGACCCGCCCGGCCTGGATGTCCCGTCCGGCGCGGTACAGGGTCGTGACGTCACGGCTCCACACCCCGGCACCGAGCCCGTACAGGGTGTCGTTGGCCGTGGCGATCGCGTCGTCGTAGCCGCTGAAGGACGTCAGGGCGAGCACGGGCCCGAAGATCTCCTCCTGGAAGATCCGCATCGAGTTGTCGCCCTCGAACACGGTCGGGGTGACGTAGTAGCCGCCCGAGAGTTCGCCGCCCAGGTCCGCGCGTTCACCACCGGTCAGGAGCGTCGCACCCTCCTGCTTGCCGATGTCGATGTAGCTCAGGATCTTCTCGAGCTGGTCGTTCGACGCCTGGGCGCCGATCATCGTCGACAGGTCGAGCGGGTGTCCCTGCTTGACGGCACGGACGCGTTCCAGGCCGTCGGCGACGAACCCGTCGTAGATCTCCTTCGCCACGAGTGCCCGGGACGGACACGTGCAGACCTCGCCCTGGTTCAGGTTGAAGAACGTGAAGCCCTCGAGCGCCTTGTCGTAGAAGGAGTCCTTCTCGGCCGCCACGTCGGGGAAGAACACGTTCGGGCTCTTGCCGCCGAGCTCGAGCGTCACCGGGATGAGGCTCTGCGAGGCGTACTGCATGATCAGGCGGCCGGTGGTGGTCTCCCCGGTGAAGGCGATCTTCCGGATGTCCGGGTGCTGCGCGAGCGGTGCGCCGACCTCGATGCCGAAGCCGTTGACGACGTTGAGCACCCCAGCGGGCAGCAGGTCGCGGATGAGCTCGACGAGCACGTGGATGGACGCCGGGGTCTGCTCGGCGGGCTTCAGCACGACGCAGTTGCCGGCGGCGAGGGCCGGTGCGAGCTTCCACACCGCCATCAGGATCGGGAAGTTCCACGGGATGATCTGCCCCACGACGCCGAGCGGTTCGTGGAAGTGGTAGGCCACGGTGTCGTGGTCGATCTCGCCGGCGGAGCCCTCCTGCGCACGGATCGCCCCGGCGAAGTACCGGAAGTGGTCGATCGCGAGCGGGATGTCCGCGCCGAGGGTCTCGCGGATCGGCTTGCCGTTCTCCCACGTCTCGGCGACGGCGAGCATCTCGAGGTGCTCCTCCATGCGGTCCGCGATCTTGTTGAGGATGACGGCGCGCTCGGCCGCGCTCGTCCGGCCCCAGGCCGGGAACGCCTTCCATCCGGCGGCGACGGCGCGGTCGACGTCCGTGGAGTCGCCGCGGGCGACCTCGGTGAACACCTTGCCGGTGACGGGCGTCGGGTTCTCGAAGTACTGCCCACTGGCGGACGGCACGTACTCGCCGCCGATGAAGTGGTCGTACCGGGATCGGTACGCGACCAGGGAGCCGGGCTCGCCGGGTGCGGCGTAGCTGGTGGGCGAGGGTGCGATGGTCATGGTGGTGCCCTTTCGACGACGCTGTCGGGGCGCACGGGTCGCGCGCCTGCTCCGCACGGTACGACCGCGGGGGTTGCAGGTCGTTGCACGGTCCGGAGTCCGGACGGGTAGCGTGCTGGACACCAGCGCTGGCGATCAGGGAGGAGCGCTCGTGGATTCTCGTGCCGTCAGGACGTTCCGGGTGTTCGTCGTCGTCACCGCCGTCGTCGCCATCGCACTGGGCATCGTGGCCATCGTCTGGCCCCGCCCGTCGCTCGTGCTCGTGGCGCTGCTGTTCGGCGTGTACCTCGTCGTGGCCGGGGCACTGCGCGTCTTCGCCGCGGTGCGGGGCCACGGCACTCGGCCGGTGTGGCGGTGGACGTCCGGCATCGTCGGCGGCCTGGTCGCGGTCGCGGGGCTCGTGACGCTGCTCGACCCGGCGATCCCGCTCGTCGTCTACGCCGTGCTCGCCGGGGTCGGGTTCCTGATCGAGGGGGTCGCCGCGATCGTCGGCGGCTTCGTCGGCCACCCGGGTTCGTCACGCGTCCCGACCGTCGTCAGCGGCGTGCTGTCGATCATCGGGGGCGTCGTCGTGCTCGTCGCGCCCGGACTCGCGCTCACCGTCTTCATGGTCTTCGCGGGCATCGCGCTCATCGTCGTCGGGGCCGCGGCCCTGCTGCTCCTGCCGCCGCGGGCCGCCGTCCGCCGGTAGCCGCGGCGCGCCGCCGTCCGCCGCTAGGCCGACCCGGTGCCGAAGAGCAGCCCGAGTGCGTAGGTGACGATCGCCGCACCGAACCCGATGGCGAGCTGCCGGAAGGCGCGCTTGCCGGGAGACGCTCCGCTCAGCACGCCGACGACGGCACCGGTGCCGAGCAGGGCGATGCCCACCAGCCCGCCGGCCACCGCGATCGCCGGCCACCCCTGCATGCCGAACAGGAACGGCAGCACCGGGATGATCGCGCCCGACGCGAAGAAGCAGAAGCTCGACACCGCGGCGCTCAGCCCGGTGCCGACCGCCTCGTGGTCGTCCGCGACCGCGGTGGAACCGGTCGCCGGACGCCGCTCACCGATGCCGGACAGCACCTGTGCGGCGTGCTCGGTCGCCTCGGCCTCGGACATCCCGCGCGCCCGGTAGACCAGGGCGAGCTCGTTCGCGTCGACGTCGAGGTCCGACACCGCCCTGCCTGCCTCGGGGTGCGGCGCGGACGCCTCGAGCAGCTCGCGCTGCGACCGGACGGAGACGTACTCCCCCGCCCCCATCGACAACGCGCCGGCCAGCAGGCCGGCGATGCCGCTCAGCAGCACGAAGTGCCGGTCGGCACCGGAGGCGCTGATGCCGATGATGAGCGCCAGGTTGGACACCAGGCCGTCGTTCGCGCCGAACACCGCCGCCCGGAACGTGCCGGACAGCCGCATCCGGCCGCGGTTCGCGAGCCCGCGCACGACCTCGCCGTGGATCCGCTCGTCGGCGGCCATCCGCGCGGTCGCGTCCGAGTCGTCGGCGTACGGCGAGCGGTCCTCGGCGCGCTGCATGAGCGCGAGGACGAAGACCGACCCGAACCGCTTGGCCAGCACGGCGAGCACCCGGGTGCGCAGGCTCCCCCGCCGCGGCCGGCCGACGTCGTCGCCGAGCAGGTCGAGCCAGTGGTCGGCGTGGCGTCCCTCGGCCTCGGCCAGCGCGGCGAGGATCTCGCGCTCCTCGCCGGAACGGCGGGCAGCGAGGTTGCGGTACACGGCCGCCTCGGCACGTTCGTCGGCCAGGTAGCGACGCCAGCGGCGGACGTCGGCGCGCGGCGCCGGGGTGTCGGATCGGAGGCTCACAGCGACCATCCTGCCGCCTGCGGCCGACGTCCGGTCACCACCAGGGCCGTGGAGACGCGGCAGGGCGCGGACCGGAAGCGGTCGGCGCTGCTCGCACCGGGCCTCCAGTCCGCGCCCTGGTGGCGACGGATCCTCGGGATCAGTCCCGGACGTACGCCGGCGCGGCCTCGGCGTGGGCGTCGCCCACCCGGTGCACGCGCAGGTCGTTCGTCGAACCCTCGATGCCGGGAGGGGACCCGGCCGTCACGATGACGCGGTCGCCGGGGGCGGCCAGGCCGTTCTCGAGGAGGACGTCGTCCACCTGCGAGAAGAGCTCGTCGGTGTGGGTCTTCCGCTCCACCAGGAACGAACGGACACCCCACGTGAGGGCCATCCGGCGGCGCGTGGCCTCGTTCGGGGTGAAGGCGATGATCGGCAGACCGTGGCGCAGGCGTGACATGCGGCGGGCCGAGTCGCCGGACTCGGTGAAGACGCAGAGGTACGACGCCTCGGTGAACTCGGCGATCTCGACGGCGGCGAGGGTGATCGCTCCGCCGAGGGTGCGCGGCTTGGTGCCGAGCGGGGCGATGCGCTCGAGCCCGTGGTCCTCGGTGGACTCGACGATGCGCGCCATGGTGCGGACGGTCTGCACCGGGTACTCACCGACGCTCGTCTCACCGGACAGCATGACCGCGTCGGCACCGTCGAGGACGGCGTTGGCGACGTCGGACGTCTCGGCGCGCGTGGGGATCGGCGACGAGATCATCGACTCGAGCATCTGCGTCGCCACGATGACCGGCTTCGCCATGCGGCGGGACAGCTCGACGGCGCGCTTCTGCACGATCGGGACGGCCTCGAGCGGGAGCTCGACGCCGAGGTCACCGCGGGCGACCATGATGCTGTCGAAGGCGTCGATGATCTCCTCGAGGGCGTCGACGGCCTGGGGCTTCTCGACCTTGGCGATGACCGGCAGGCGCTTGCCCTCTTCGTCCATGATCTCGTGGGCACGCACGACGTCGCTCGCGTTGCGCACGAACGACAGCGCGATGAGGTCGGCGCCCTGGCGGATGGCCCAACGCAGGTCGGCCTCGTCCTTCTCGCTCAGCGCGGGGACGTTGACGGCGACACCGGGCAGGTTGATGCCCTTGTTGTTGGACACCGTGCCCGGGACGACGACCTCGGTGCGGACCCGCACGCCGTCGGTGTCGAGGACACGGAGGCGGACACGGCCGTCGTCGATGAGCAGCGGGTCACCGGGCTTGACGTCCTGCGGCAGGCCCTTGAACGTCGTGCCGCAGATCTCCTTCGAGCCGGGGACGTCCTCGGTCGTGATGGTGAAGATGTCACCGACCGCCAGGTCGTGCGGACCGTCGGCGAAGCGTGCCAGACGGATCTTCGGACCCTGCAGGTCCACGAGGATCGCGACGGGCTTGCCGAGTTCCTCGGCGGCACGACGGACGTTGACGTAGTTGGCCTCGTGGACGCTGTAGTCACCGTGGCTGAGGTTGAGGCGGGCGACGTCGACGCCCGCCTCGATAATCTCCTTGACGGTCTCGTAGTCCGACGTTGCCGGTCCGAGCGTCGAAACGATCTTTGCGCGTCTCAATGGATTCCTTCGTGGTGGTGGATGGAGCTTGGGTTTCCGCGCTGTGGGGCCGCGCGGAACGAAGCGAGGCCACCAGCACCCTACCGAGTGCTGGTGGCCTCATGCTCACGGGAGCGTGAGCATCTGGTGGAGACGGTCCGCCGTCTGGCGGCGGCCCGACATCTGGTGCGCGTCCGACATCAGACGGAGATCGCCCGGTCGGTCGCCTTGACCGGTGCCGGCAGGATCGTGGAGCCCTCGAGGTACTCGTCGACCTGTGCGGCCGCGGCACGGCCCTCGGCGATCGCCCACACGATGAGCGACTGCCCGCGACCCGCGTCGCCGGCGACGAACACGCCGGCCTCGTTGGTCGCGTAGTCGGCACGGCGGTCGAGCGCCCCGGAGACCGTGGTCGGCAGACCGAGCTGCGGCTCGATCGTGTCCGACTCGGGGCCGGTGAAGCCCATCGCGATGAGGACGAGGTCGGCCGGGATCTCCCGCTCGCTGCCCGCCTTCGGGACCCGTCGGCCGTCGAGGTACTCGGTCTCGGCGACCCGCAGTGCGCGGACCTCGCCGGCGTCGTTCGACAGGAACTCGACGGTGGAGGCGAGGAAGTGCCGCTCGCCGCCCTCTTCGTGGGCGCTCGTGATCTCGAACACGGTCGGGAACATCGGCCACGGCTGGTCGGACGGACGCTCGAGCGGCGGCTGCTTGCCGATCGCCAGGTTCGTCACGCTCAACGCGCCCTGGCGGTGGGCGGTACCGATGCAGTCCGCGCCGGTGTCGCCGCCGCCGATGACGACGACGTGCTTGCCCTCGGCCGTGATCTGGTTGTCGACCGTCGTGCCCGCGTTCGCCTTGTTCTGCTGGACCAGGTAGTCCATGGCGAAGTGCACGCCCTCGAGGTCGCGCCCCGGGATCGGCAGGTCGCGCGGCACCGTGGCACCGGTGGCGACGACGACCGCGTCGTAGCGCGACTTCAGGTCGTCCCAGGTGATGTCCCTGCCGATCTCGACCCCGGCACGGAACCGGGTGCCCTCGGCCTGCATCTGGGCGAGGCGCGCGTCGATCTGGCGCTTCTCCATCTTGAAGTCCGGGATGCCGTAGCGGAGCAGGCCGCCGATGCGGTCGTCCCGCTCGTAGACGGCGACCGTGTGGCCGGCACGCGTGAGCTGCTGCGCGGCGGCGAGTCCGGCGGGGCCGGAGCCGACGACGGCGACGGTCTTGCCCGTCAGGCGCTCCGGCGGGTGCGGGGTGACCCAGCCGTTCTGGAACGCCTGGTCGATGATCGAGACCTCGACCTGCTTGATCGTCACCGGGGGCTGGTTGATGCCGAGCACGCACGACGACTCACACGGGGCGGGGCAGAGCCGGCCCGTGAACTCCGGGAAGTTGTTCGTCTCGTGCAGGCGCTCGATCGCCTGCCGGCCCTCACCGCGCCAGGTCAGGTCGTTCCACTCCGGGATCAGGTTGCCGAGCGGGCAGCCCTGGTGGCAGAACGGCACGCCGCAGTCCATGCAGCGGCCGGCCTGGCGCTTCAGGACACCGGACTCCTGCTGCTCGTAGACCTCTTTCCAGTCCATGAGTCGCACGGGCACGGGCCGCCGGGGCGGGAGTTCGCGTTCCTGGACCTTCAGGAATCCCTTGGGGTCAGCCACCGGTCACCTCCGAGGTCGTGTTGGGCGCTGCCTGTTCCGGACGTGCGTGACGCTCAGCCACCGGTCACCTCCATGATCCTGTTCCAAACGATGTCACCGTCGGGGTCGAGCCCCTCGTCGACGGCCTGTCTGCGCGTCTCGAGCACCGCCGCGTAGTCGCGCGGCAGCACCTTGACGAAGTCGCTCAGGTCTCCGGACGCCAGCAGGTCGGACGCGAGCGTCGACCCCGTCTCGTCGGCGTGCCGGGTGAGCAGGTCGGTGACGATCTCGACGTCGGCGCTGTCGAGCGCCTCGAGCCGGAGTTCGCCGGACGCCAGGGCGTCGGTGTTCACGTGCTCCTCGCGGAGCCCACGGACGTACGCCGTGCCACCGGACATGCCGGCACCGAGGTTCCGGCCGGTCTCGCCGAGGATGAGCGCGAGCCCGCCCGTCATGTACTCGAGCGCGTGGTCGCCCACGCCCTCGACGACGGCCGTGGCACCGGAGTTCCGCACCAGGAACCGCTCGCCCACGATGCCGCGGATGAACATGCTGCCCTGGGTGGCGCCGTACCCGATGACGTTGCCGGCGATGACGTTCTCGGCGGGGTCGAAGCCCGAACCGGCGTCGGGGCGGACGACGATCTGGCCGCCGGAGAGCCCCTTGCCGACGTAGTCGTTGCTGTCACCGATGAGCCGCAGCGTGATGCCCGCCGGCAGGAACGCGCCGAGCGACTGCCCGGCAGAACCGCGCAGCGTCACGTCGATCGATCCGTTCGGCAGGCCGTGCTCGCCGTGTCGCAGGGTCACCTGGTGGCCGAGCATGGTGCCGACGGCGCGCTCGGTGTTGCGGATGGGCAGGTCGAGCGCGATCGAACCGCCGTGGTCGAGCACGTCCGCGGTCTGCTGGATGAGCTGCACGTCGAAGTGCTGGTCCAGCTCGTGGTCCTGCTCGCGGTGGTGGCGGCGCGGTTCGGCGTCGTCGAAGTGCGGCCCCTTGAGCACCGGCGCGAGGTCGAGCCCTGAGGCCTTCCAGTGCTCCACGGCACGGTCGACGTCGAGCGCCCCGGTCTGCCCGATGGCCTCGTCGAGGCTGCGGAAGCCGAGCTCGGCGAGGAGCTCGCGGACCTCTTGCGCGATGAACTCGAAGAAGTTCACGACGAACTCGGGCTTGCCGGAGAACCGCTTGCGGAGCTCGGGGTTCTGCGTGGCGACGCCGACCGGGCAGGTGTCCAGGTGGCAGACGCGCATCAGGATGCAGCCCTCGACCACGAGCGGCGCGGTCGCGAAGCCGTACTCCTCGGCACCGAGCAACGCGGCCACGACGACGTCGCGCCCGGTCTTCATCTGCCCGTCCACCTGCACGACGACGCGGTCGCGCATGCCGTTCAGCATGAGCGTCTGCTGGGTCTCGGCCAGGCCGATCTCCCACGGGGTGCCGGCGTGCTTGAGCGAGTTCAGCGGGCTCGCGCCGGTGCCGCCGTCGTGGCCGGACACGAGCACGACGTCGGCCAGGGCCTTCGTCACGCCGGCCGCGACCGCACCGATGCCGGACTGGCTCACGAGCTTCACGTGGACGCGGGCGGCCGGGTTGGCGCGCTTGACGTCGAAGATCAGCTGCTTGAGGTCCTCGATGGAGTAGATGTCGTGGTGCGGTGGCGGCGAGATGAGGCCGACGCCCGCGGTGGCGTGCCGGGTGCGGGCCACCCACGGGTAGACCTTCGCCGGGGGCAGCTGCCCGCCCTCGCCGGGCTTCGCGCCCTGCGCCATCTTGAGCTGGATGTCGGTGGCGTGCGTCAGGTACATGCTCGTCACGCCGAACCGGCCGGAGGCGACCTGCTTGATCGCACTGCGGCGCTCGGGGTCGAGGAGCCGGTCGACGTCCTCGCCGCCCTCGCCCGTGTTCGAACGGCCACCGAGACGGTTCATCGCGATGGCGAGCGTCTCGTGGGCCTCCTTCGAGATGGACCCGTAGGACATCGCACCGGTGTTGAACCGCTTGACGATCGACTCGAGCGACTCGACCTCGTCGAGCGCGATGGGCTTCCGCGCGCCCTGCTTGAACCGGAACAGCCCGCGGAGCGTCATGAGCTGCTCGGACTGGTCGTCCACGGCGCTCGAGTACTCGCGGAAGATGTCGTACCGGCGGGCACGTGTGGCGTGCTGCAGGCGGAACACCGTGTCCGGGTTGAACAGGTGCGGTGGGCCCTGGCGGCGCCACTGGTACTCGCCGCCGACCTGCAGTCGCTCGTGCGCGAGCACCGCGCCGTCCTGCGGGTACGCCTGGGCGTGCCGCTCGGCGTTCTCCTTGGCGATGACGTCGATGTCGACGCCGCCCAGGATCGACGAGGTGCCCGTGAAGTACTTGTCGACGAACTCCTGGCTGAGCCCGACGGCCTCGAACGCCTGCGCACCGGCGTAGCTGGACACCGTGGAGATGCCCATCTTCGACATGATCTTCAGCACGCCCTTGCCGAGCGCCTTGATGACGTTCTTGACGGCCTGCTCCGGGGTGATGCCGGGGATCATGCCGGCACGAACCAGGTTCTCGCAGGTCTCCATCGCCAGGTACGGGTTGATCGCCGACGCGCCGTACCCGATGAGGGTCGCCACGTGGTGGACCTCGCGCACGTCGCCGGCCTCGACGATGAGCCCGACCTTCATCCGCTGCTCGGTGCGGATCAGGTGGTGGTGGACCGCGGCGAGGAGCAGGAGGCTCGGCACCGGTGCCTGCTCGGAGTTGCCGTCGCGGTCGGACAGCACGATGAACTGCTTGCCGGACTCGATCGCGGCGTCGACCTCGTCGCACACGGCGGCGATGCGCTTCTGCATGGCCTTCTTGCCGGCGTCGACGCGGTACAGGCCCTTGATCGTGACGGTCAGGTGGCGACCCGACTCGGTCTCGAAGTGCTGGACCTTGGCGAGCTGGTCGTTGTCGATCACCGGGAAGTCGAGCGTGATCTGCTTCGCGTGCTCGGGACCGGCGGAGAGCAGGTTGCGCTCCGGACCGAGCCCCATCCCCATCGAGGTGATGACCTGCTCACGGATCGAGTCGAGCGGCGGGTTGGTCACCTGCGCGAACTGCTGCGTGAAGTAGTCGAAGAGCAGTCGCGGACGCTCCGACAGCACGGCGATCGGGGTGTCCGAGCCCATCGCGCCGAGGGGTTCGGCCCCCGCTGCCGCCATCGGGCGCAGCAGGATCCGGACCTCTTCTTCGGTGTACCCGAACGCGCGCTGCCGACGGGTGACCGAGGCCGGGGTGTGCACGATGTGCTCGCGCTCCGGCAGGTCGTTGAGGTTGATGCGGCCGGCTTCGAGCCAGTCGCCCCAGGGACCCGAGGCGGCGAGTTCGCGCTTGACCTCGTCGTCCTCGATGATGCGGCCGGCCTCGGTGTCCACCAGGAACATCCGGCCCGGACGCAGGCGCCCCTTGCGCACGACCTTGGCGGCCGGCACGTCGATCACTCCGGTCTCGGAGCCCATCACGATGAGGCCGTCGTCCGTGACCAGGAAGCGTCCGGGGCGCAGGCCGTTGCGGTCGAGGGTGGCGCCGACGAGCGAGCCGTCGGTGAAGGTGATCGCGGCGGGGCCGTCCCACGGCTCCATGAGCATCGAGTGGTACTCGTAGAACGCGCGGAGGTCCGGGTCCATCCCGACCTGGTTCTCCCACGCCTCTGGAACCATCATCGACACGGCATGCGGCAGGGTCCGGCCGGTCAGGGTCAGCAGCTCGAGGACCTCGTCGAACGAGGCCGAGTCGCTCGCCCCCGGGCTCACGATGGGCAGCAGCGGGGCCATGTCGCCGAGCAGTTCGCTCTCGAGCTGCGACTGGCGGGCGCGCATCCAGTTGCGGTTGCCGCGCACCGTGTTGATCTCACCGTTGTGGGCGATCGTCCGGAACGGCTGCGCGAGCGGCCACGACGGGAACGTGTTGGTGGAGTAGCGCGAGTGCACGATCGCGAGCTTCGACGCGAAGCGCTCGTCGCTGAGGTCCGGGTAGAACGGCTCGAGCTGGAGCGTCGTGACCATGCCCTTGTAGACCATGGTGCGGCTCGACAGCGACATGAAGTACAGGTCGTTGTCGTGCTCGGCGCGCTTGCGGAGCCGGAAGGCCTGGCGGTCCAGCGCGATGCCGCTCCACGAGGCACCGTGCACGTCGTGCCGGATGGAGGCGACGAACAGCTGCTCGAACGCCGGCATCGCGGCACGGGCCAGCGTGCCGAGGACCTCCGGACGCACCGGGACCTCGCGCCACCCGAGGACCTTCAGGCCCTCTTCGCGGGCGAGCCGCTCGACGGCGCCCTTCACCGCGTGGCGCGCGTCGTCGTCCAGGGGCAGGTAGGCGGTACCGACGGCGTACTCCCCCGCCGCCGGCAGCTCGAAGGGCACGACGGCCCGGAGGAACTCGTCGGGCACCTGGCACAGGATGCCCGCGCCGTCACCGGTGCCCGCGTCGGAGCCCACGGCACCGCGGTGCTCGAGGTTCCGGAGCGCACCGAGCGCCGCGTCGACGATGTCGTGACCGGGTGTGCCGCGCAGGGTCGCGACCATCGCGAGTCCGCAGGCGTCCTTCTCGTTCGCCGGGTCGTACATGCCCGTGGCGTCCGGGATCGCGGAGAAGCGGCGGTGCGGCGGCACGAGGCTCGTCGGTGCCGAGGGCTGGGTTGGCTGGAGCGCCATGGGGAACCGTCCTCACGAGGAAGTGGAACAGGGACAGCGGTGGCCCGGTGGTGCGTTCCGCCCGAGCGGGCGGGACTGGTGCCCGTGCCCGCCGTCAGTGAGTTGCCCTGCCGGCCGGCGAGGTTGCTGGGCCCCGCTTGTGGCGGAGACCGTCTGGTGCTGCTGCTGCTGGTGGTGCTGCACGTGACCGGTGGTCGTCGGGAGCGGGTGCTCCCACCACGGGATCAGCGAGTGGTCGTGACCGGTTCGTCGCTCGTGACGCCGTCTGCTGCGTCGTCGTCGTGCTCCGAGAAGGTGTCCTCGGAGTCTACAACGGAGGCCGGACGGGGCCCGCGACCCGGCAGGTACGGGCTCGGCTCCTTGCCGGTGTGCCGTCGGCTCTGCACCACGAAGATCAGGATGCCGATGACGACCGCGGCGAGGGCCACCCACACGTTGGTGCGGACCCCGGAGAAGGTCTCGCTCGTGTCGACGCGGATGGACTCGAGCACCGAGCGTCCGGCGCCGTACCAGATCAGGTACAGGCCGAGGACCTTGCCCCACTGCAGCGTGAACTTGCGCGCGAGGAACAGGATGACGACGACACCGAGGACGTTCCAGATGATCTCGTACAGGAACGTCGGGTGGAACAGCGTGCCCTCGGGCAGACCCTTCGGGAACGCGGCGTTGCTCGAGTCGATCTCGAGGCCCCAGGGCAGGCTCGTCGGCATGCCGAAGAGCTCCTGGTTGAAGTAGTTGCCCAGCCGACCGAAGGCCTGCGCGAGCAGGACGCCCGGCACCACGGCGTCGATGAACGACGTGAACCGCAGGCCCACCTGGCGGCAGCCGATCCACGCGCCGACCGACCCGAGGATGAGCGCGCCGAAGATGGCGAGCCCGCCCTCCCAGATGTACAGGAAGGACAGCGGGTCGATGCCAGGGCCGAAGTAGTCGGACACGTGGGTGAACACGTGGAAGAGGCGACCGCCGATGATGCCGGCGGGCACGGCCCAGATCGCGATGTCGATGATGATCCAGCGCTCGACGCCGCGGGCGTTGAGCCTGCGGTTCGCCAGGACGACCGCGGCGACGATCCCGATCAGGATGCAGATCGCGTACGCGTGGATGCGGAAGTCGAGGGGCAGCGACCAGCCGAACGCGTCGCGCAGCCAGGCGGTCAGGTCGAAGTACTGCCAGGCGGTGCTCGGGCTCGGGATGCTCAGGAGGGGCATGGAGGTGCTGTCGCCTTTCGGAACTGACGGGGCGCGGTCGACGTGGCGTCGGCCTCGCTCACTGTAGCGCGGGTCGCGGGCCCGACAGGAACTGGACTAGCGGCGGCGGGCGCCGGTGGCGAGGTCGGCGGCACGGTCGGCCACACCCTGCACACCGAGGTCGGCCAGCGCGCGGACGAACGCGGACCCGACGATGGCGCCGTCGGCGTACTCGAGCACCTCGCCGACCTGCTCGGCCGTCGAGATCCCGAGACCCACGCAGGTGCGCTCGACCCCGGCGTCGCGCAGGCGCGACACCACCGTGCGTGCGGCGACGTCGACCCCGGCCCGTGCACCGGTCACACCCATCGTGGAGACGGCGTAGACGAACCCACGGCTGGCCTCGACCGCCTGGCGCATGCGCTCGTCCGACGAGGACGGTGCGGCGAGGAAGACCCGGTCGAGCCCGGTCCGCTCGGAGGCCTCGGTCCACGCGGAGGCCTCGTCGGGGATGAGGTCGGGCGTGATGAGGCCGGCGGCTCCGGCGGCGACGAGGTCGTCGGCGAAGCGGTCCACGCCGTAGCGCAGCACCGGGTTCCAGTAGGTCATGACGAGCACCGGCACGTCGGCCCGCTCGGTGATCTGCTGCACGGCGTCGAAGACCTGTGCGACCCGGAAGCCGTTCGCCAGGCTCTCCTCGGCCGCCCGCTGGATCACGGGGCCGTCCATCACCGGGTCCGAGTACGGCAGGCCGAACTCGATGACGTCCACGCCGTTCTCGGCGAGGGCGACGGCGGCGTCGACGCTGGTCTGCAGGTTCGGGTACCCGGCGGGCAGGTAGCCGACGACGGCTCCGGCGCGCTCGGCGTTGGCGGTGTCGATCGTCGTGGCGACGGTCCGGTTCGTGGTCACAGCTGCACCGCGTTCTCGTCGAGGATGCCGAAGTAGCGACTGGCGGACGCGACGTCCTTGTCGCCCCGGCCGGACAGGTTCACGAGCACGACGCCCTCGGGGCCGAGCTCCTTGCCGAGCTTCATGGCACCGGCGAGGGCGTGGGACGACTCGATCGCCGGGATGATCCCCTCGGTCTGGCTCAGCAGGCGGAACGCCTCCATCGCCTCGGTGTCGGTGATCGGCTGGTACTTCGCGCGGCCGATCGACGCCAGGTACGCGTGCTCCGGTCCGACGCTCGGGTAGTCGAGTCCGGCGGAGATGCTGTGGCTCTCGATCGTCTGGCCGTCCTCGTCCTGCATCAGGTACGACTTCGCGCCCTGCAGCACGCCCTCGCGACCGAGCGTGATGCTCGCCGCGTGCCGACCGGTCTCGACGCCGTCGCCGCCGGCCTCGAAGCCGTGCAGGGCGACGGACTCGTCGTCGAGGAACGCCTCGAAGATGCCCATCGCGTTCGATCCGCCGCCGACGCAGGCCGCGACGGCGTCCGGCAGGCGCCCGACGCGGTCCAGGACCTGCTGGCGCGCTTCCTCGCCGATGACCTTGTGGAACTCGCGCACCATCTCGGGGAACGGGTGCGGACCGGCGACCGTGCCGAGCAGGTAGTGCGTCGACTCGACGTTGGCGACCCAGTCGCGCAGGGCGTCGTTGATGGCGTCCTTCAGGGTGCGCGAACCGGTCTCGACGGGGATCACCTCGGCGCCGAGCAGGCGCATCCGCGCCACGTTGAGGGCCTGTCGCTCGGTGTCCACGGCGCCCATGTAGACGACGCACTCCATGCCGAACAGTGCGGCAGCGGTCGCGGTGGCGACGCCGTGCTGGCCGGCACCGGTCTCGGCGATCAGGCGGGTCTTGCCGAGCCGACGGGCGACGAGGGCCTGGCCGAGGACGTTGTTGATCTTGTGGGACCCGGTGTGGTTCAGGTCCTCGCGCTTCAGGATCACCCGGGCACCACCGGCGTGCTTCGCGAACCGCGGCACCTCGGTGATGATCGACGGGCGCCCGGTGTAGTCGCGCTGCAGCTCGTCGAGCTCGGCACGGAACGCCGGGTCCGCCCAGGCCTGGCGGAAGGCGGCCTCGAGCTCGTCGAGCGCGAGGACGAGGGACTCGGGGACGAAGCGTCCGCCGAAGTCACCGAAGTAGGGGCCGTGCAGGTCGCGGAGTGAGGTCACGATGTGTCTCCCGGGACGAGTCCGACGCGGCTGGTGGGCCGCGTCGGACGGGTGGAACGTGCGGCCGCGGTCGGCGGCCTCGATGCGTTGGCGGTCCGGGCCGCTGGTCAGCGGCCCGGTGAGCCGGTCAGGCCTGGTCGGCGGCGTCGACGAACGACGCCAGGGTCGCGGCGGGGTCGTCGCCCGTCACGAGCGCTTCGCCGACCAGCACGACGTCGGCGCCGGCTGCCCGGTAGTGGGCGACGTCGGCGGGACCGGAGACCGCGGACTCGGCGACCCGCACGACCCCGGTGGGGATGCGGTCGGCGAGCGACCCGAACAGGTCGCGGTCGAGCGAGAAGTCGGTCAGGTCACGGGCGTTGACGCCGAGGATGCGGGCGCCGGCGTCGAGGCCACGCGTGACCTCGTCACCGGAGTGCGCCTCGACCAGCACGCGCATGCCGAGTTCTTCGGCCAGGGTGTGCAGTTCGACCAGGCGGGCCTGTTCGAGCGCCGCCACGATGAGCAGCACGACGTCGGCTCCGGACGCCCGGGCCTCGATCACCTGGTATGGGTCGGCGATGAAGTCCTTGCGGAGCACGGGGACCCCGACGCGGGCCTTCACGGCTTCGAGGTCGGCGAGGCTGCCGAGGAACTTGCGGCCCTCGGTCAGGACGCTGATCGTCGAGGCCCCGCCACGCTCGTAGTCGGCGGCGAGGGCAGCCGGGTCGGCGATCGCGGCCATCGACCCGCGGGACGGGCTGGCGCGCTTGACCTCGGCGATGATCTTCACCCGGTCGCCCGGGCTGAGGAACGCGAGGGCGTCGAGCGGCGACGCCACCCGGTCGAGGTCGCGTTCGACGTCCGAGTACGGACGGTCGACACGACGGGCGGCGGCGTCCTCGAGCGCGCCCGCGACGAGGGTCTCGAGCACGTTCGGCATCGGGAGACCCCTACTCGCCGTGGTGCTTGGGGACGAACTTCGGACCGTCGACGCCGTAGCCGGCCTTCTTCATCACGCCACCGACGATGAGGCCGATGAGGACGACGCCAGCGGAGGCCCAGACGCCCCACGGCTGGTCGAACCAGAAGAACAGCGTGCCTGCCGCGAATCCGATCAGCATGATCACGACGGCGGTCCAGGCGGCCGGCGAGTGGCCTTCGCCGAGTTCTGCGGGCTCAGTGTTGCTCACGGTGCTCCTCGTTCTGCTCCGGCGTCGTCGGTCGAGCGACGCCCTGTCGATCCTACCGTGTCGTCACTCGGCGCCCCCGCGCCCGCGCCGTCGGCGGTGGTCGGGTCCACGCCCGCGCTCAGGTCGTCCCAGTCGACGACCGCGTCGCGCTGGACGGGTGCTGCCGCGCGTGCCGCCGCGGCGGCTCCGGCGGTCGCGGCGCCGTACTTCCGGCTCGGGCCGGGCCAGGCGCGCTGGACCACGATGACGACCACGCCGAGCAGCACGGCGAGGACGCCGCCCGCGATCCCGACGGCGGGCCACGGGCTGACGGAGACGCTCGACACGACACCGCGGACGGCGCCGAGGTCACTGACCCCGGCGACCTCGCCGACGGCGCCGCGTGCAGCGGCGATGGGGTCACCGAGTGCGGTGATCCCGCTGACGACGACCCCGAGGCCGAGCAAGATCTCGACGGCGGCGAGCACGATGCGCAGCACACGTCCGGCGATGGTCATCGCCAGGAAGAGCGCGAGGCTGGCGATCGCCAGCGCCGTGTACTGCGGCACGACCGCCGCCCCGTCGGCCGAGACCGTCGAGGTGACGGCGGCGCCCGCGTGCAGGCGCACGGTGAACCAGGTCTGGGTCCAGGCGAGCATGATGACGCCGGCGACCAGGAGTCCGGCGACGACCACGATCGGACGCGAGCGCTTCACGAGCGGACCTCGCGCATCCGGTTGGCCGTGGCGACGGCACGCAGCGGGGCGGCGGCCTTGTTGACCGCCTCGACGTGCTCGGTCTCCGGGTCGGAGTCCGCGACGAGTCCGGCACCGGCCTGCACGCGGGCGACCCCGTCCTTGATCAGGGCGGTGCGGATCGCGATCGCCAGGTCGGCGTCACCGGCGAAGTCGAAGTACCCGACGACACCGGCGTACGCACCGCGCTTCGCCGGCTCGAGCTCGTCGATGATCTCGAGCGCACGCGGCTTCGGTGCACCCGAGAGCGTGCCGGCCGGGAACGTCGCCCGGAACACGTCGATCGCCGAGGCGTCGGGACGCACCCGCCCCTCGACGCTCGACACCAGGTGCATGATGTGGCTGAACCGCTCGACGGTCATGAACTCGGTGACGCTGACGGTGCCCGGCTCGCACACCTTCTGCAGGTCGTTGCGGGCGAGGTCGACGAGCATCAGGTGCTCGGCGCGCTCCTTCGGGTCGCCGAGCAGGTCCTCGCCGAGGTGGACGTCCGCTTCCGGGGTCGCACCACGCGGGCGGGACCCGGCGATCGGGTGCGTGATGGCGCGGTCGCCCTGCACCTTGACCAGAGCCTCTGGTGAAGCGCCGACGATCCAGAACCGCTCGTCGGCGGTGTCCGCGAGGGCGAGGAAGTACATGTACGGGCTCGGGTTCAGTGTCCGGAGCACCCGGTAGACGTCGAGCGGGTCGGCCGTGACCTCGTGGTCGAACCGCTGCGAGATGACGACCTGGAACACGTCACCGTCGCGGATGAAGCCCTTCGAGCGCTCGACGGACGCCATGTAGTCGGCCGGGCTCGTGCGGTGTGTCGGGGTCGGCTCGGCGATCTCGAACGCCTCGGCGACGGTCGCGACGCTCGGCTGCACCAGGTCGCCCTGCATGCGGTCGAGGCGCTGCTGCGCGTCCGCCCAGAGGGTGTCCGCGTCGTCGGTGCCGTCGTTCAGCACGCTCGCGACGAGCAGCACGAGACCGGTGCGGTGGTCGAGCGCGGCGAGTTCGGAGACGAACGACAGCGCCTGTCCGGGGACGTCGAAGTCGGCCGGCGGCACGTTCGGCAGGTGCTCGAGCTGGCGCACGGCCTCCCACCCGATGAAGCCGACGGTGCCGCCGACGAGGGGCGGCGAGCCGGGCACGCGGGGCGTCGCCCAGCGCTCGTGCAACCGTGCCAGGACCTCGAGGGGGGCGCCGTCGAGCGACCCGACGGCGCGCTCGGCGTCGATCCCGGTGTCGATCCAGGCCGCTCGGTCGCCGTCCTGCGTCAGGACGCCGAAGCTCCGCACACCGACGAACGACCAGCGTGACCACAGGCCGCCCTGACCGGCGGACTCGAGCAGGAAGGACCCGGGGCGGCCGTCGGCGAGCTTGCGGTAGACGCCGACCGGCGTCTCGCTGTCGCCGTACAGCGCGCGGACGACCGGCAGGACGCGGTGGTCGCCGAGCAGGCCGTCGAACTCCGGTCGGGAGGTCGTGTGCGGGGTCTCGGAGATCGTCGCGGTGGTCATCGGGTCGGCTCCACGGCCGTGTCCGCCGGGGCGGACATGGTCACGGGCGCGAGCGGGTCGACGTCGAAGCACCGGTGCGCACCGGTGTGGCACGCCGCCCCGACCTGGTGCACCGTGACGAGGAGCGTGTCGTCGTCGCAGTCCAGTGCAGCGCCCCGGACGTACTGGGCGTGTCCCGACGTGTCACCCTTCCGCCAGTACTCGTTCCGCGACCGCGACCAGAAGGTCACACGGCCTTCGGTGAGGGTGCGGCGGAGGGCTTCCCGGTCCATGTAGCCGAGCATGAGGACGTCCTTCGACGATTCCTCCTGCACGATGGCGGGGAGCAGGCCGTCCGCACCGAAGCGTGCGCGGTCGAGGACCGCCTCGGTGTCGGTGCTGGTGCTGTCGGTCATGAGACTCCTAGCCTACGGCGGCGGATCAGCGGACGGCGTGGCCGGTCGCGCGGAGCGCGGCCTTGACGTCCCCCACGGTCATCTCGCCACGGTGGAAGACACTGGCGGCGAGGACTGCATCCGCTCCCGCGTCGACGGCCGGGGCGAAGTGCTCGACGCGACCCGCGCCTCCCGAGGCGATCACCGGGACGGACGAGACGGCGCGCACCGCGGCCACGAGTTCGAGGTCGAACCCGTTCTTCGTGCCGTCGGCGTCGATGGAGTTGACGAGCAGTTCCCCCGCGCCGCGCTCGACGGCCTCGCGTGCCCACGCGATGGCGTCGAGGTCGGACTCGGTCCGCCCGCCGTGGGTGGTGACCACGAAACCCGAGGGCATCCGGTCAGAGCGCTTGACGTCGAGCGACAGCACGACGGCCTGGGCACCGAACCGGTCGGCGATCTCCCCGATGAGCTCGTGCCGGGCGATCGCTGCGCTGTTCACGCCGATCTTGTCCGCGCCGCACTGCTGCAGGCGCGAGACGTCGTCGACGCTGCGCACCCCACCACCGACGGTGAGCGGGATGAAGACCTGCTCGGCCGTCCGGGTCACGGTGTCGTACATCGTCGCCCGGTTCTCGACCGTGGCGCCGACGTCGAGGAAGGTCAGCTCGTCGGCACCCTGCTCGTAGTACCGAGCCGCGAGCTCGACGGGGTCACCGGCGTCCTGGAGGTCCAGGAAGTTGACGCCCTTGACGACGCGGCCGCCCTTGACGTCGAGGCACGGGACGACCCGGACCGACACGCCACCGGCGGTCACAGGCGTGCCGCGTGGATCGGGCTGACGAGGATCGCCCGGGCGCCGAGGTCGTAGAGCGCGTCCATGATGAGGTTCGCGTCGTCGCGCGGGATCATCACGCGGACGGCCGCCCAGTCGCGGTCGTGCAGCGGCGACACGGTGGGCGACTCGATGCCGGACGCCACCGCCGTCGCCTGCTCGAGCAGGGCCGTGGGGACGTCGTAGTCGAGCATCACGTAGCCACGGGCGACGAGCACGCCCTGCAGGCGTCGGCGGAGCACGTCGATGCCGGGGATGGTCTCGTCGGTGGAGACGAGCACCGCGGTCGACTCGAGGATCACCGGGCCGAAGATCTCGAGGCCCGCCTGCCGGAGCGTGCTGCCCGTCGACACGACGTCGGCCACGGCGTCGGCGACCCCGAGCCGGACGGCGCTCTCGACCGCGCCGTCGAGCTTCACGAGCGTGGAGCTGACCCCGTGCTCGGCGAGGAACGCACCGACCAGTCCGGGGTAGCTCGTGGCCACCCGCACGCCGTCGAGGTCCTGCAGCGAGGCGAACCGACCCGGGGTGCCGGCGAACCGGAAGGTGGAGTCGGCGAAGCCGAGCGCGTCGACCTCGTGCGCCTCGGACCCGGAGTCGAGCAGCAGGTCGCGGCCGGTGATGCCGACGTCGAGTGCGCCGGAGCCGACGTAGGTCGCGATGTCCCGCGGGCGGAGGAAGAAGAACTCGACGCCGTTGCGCTCGTCGAGCAGGTGCAGCGCCTTCGGGTCGCGGCGACCGGCGTACCCGGCCTCGCGCAGCATGTCGGACGCGGTCTCGGACAGGGAGCCCTTGTTGGGCACGGCGATGCGGAGCATCAGGGGGTCTGCTTTCTGGTCGGGGTCGTGGCGGATCGAGGTCGGTGCGCGGGCGGTGCCCGAGCGCGTCCTACAGATGTCGCCAGATGTCCGCCGGGGACAGCCCCTTCGCGACCATGAGGACCTGCAGGTGGTACACGAGCTGCGAGATCTCCTCCGAGGTGCGCTCGTCGCCCTCGTACTCGGCCGCCATCCAGACCTCGGCCGCTTCTTCCACGATCTTCTTGCCGATCTGGTGCACGCCGGCGTCCAGTTCGGCGACGGTGCCGGAGCCCTCGGGGCGCGTGCGCGCCTTCTCGGTGAGCTCCTGGAACAGGTCGTCGAACGTCTTCACGCGGTCCAGGTTACCGGTCTCCGCCGACGCTGCCGACGCACCGTCCGGACGGGAGGCAGTGGTCGCCTCGGTGACGCCGGTGCGCTCCGGCGCTCCCCCGGTCACGAGCGTGCCCGGGCGGCGGCTTCGCGCAGGTCGGCGATGCGCGCGGCTGGTTCGCCGCCGTACACCGCGGAGCCCGCCACCAGGGTGTCGGCACCGCTCCGGACGGCCTCGGGCACGGTGTCGACCGCGATCCCGCCGTCCACCTCGAGCCAGACGTCGAGCCCGGACGCGTCGACGGCGGCGCGGGCGTCGGCGAGCTTCGGCATCACGGACGGCATGAAGGACTGGCCGCCGAACCCGGGCTCGACCGTCATCAGCAGGATCATGTCATAGGCGTCGAGGTGGTGCAGCACCTGCGTGATCGGGGTACCGGGCTTCACGGCGACGGCGGCCCGAGCACCGTTCGACCGGATCGCCGCGGCGGTCGCCACCGGGTCGTCGGCTGCCTCGAAGTGGAACGTGACGCTCGACGCGCCCGTCTCGGCGTACTTCGGCGCGTTGCGGTCGGCGTCGGTGACCATCAGGTGCACGTCGAGCGGCACCGGCGACACCTGCTGCAAGCGCTCCACGATCGGCAGCCCGAGCGTCAGGTTCGGGACGAAGTGGTTGTCCATCACGTCGACGTGCACCAGGTCGGCGGTCTCGATGCGCTGGAGTTCGCGCTCGAGGTTCGCGAAGTCTGCGGACAGGATGCTCGGCGAGATGCGGATCGTCACCGGGCAAGCCTACCGGCGCGAGCCTGCCGGGCCGCTCCGTGGCGACGTCAGCGCCCGCCGACCACCCGGGTGCCGAGCTCCGAGCCGAGCATCGTCTCGAGCGCGGCGTCGACGAGCCGTTCGCCCTGCACCCGGTCGATCCGGTGCGAGACGACCAGGGTGGCGATCCCCTGCATGGTCGCCGCGAACAGGAGCTTGAAGAGGAGTCGGGCGTCCGCACCGTCGTCCCCCGTCGTCGCGGTTCCCACGGCACCCTCGAGCACCGCGAACAGCGACTCCGCGGCAGCCTGCACGGGGCCTGTCCGGCCGGTCGTCTGCGCCTGGAACATGAGGTCCATCAGCGCCGCGTCGTCGATCGCGAAGTCCACGTACGCCAGGGCGACCCGGCGGAACCGGTCCTCCAGCCCGTCGGCACCCGACAGTGCCCGGCGCACGGCAGCGGTCAACCGGTCGAAGCCGAGTTCGGCGAGGGCGTCGAGGAGCGCCTGCCGATCGACGAAGTGACTCCGGGGGGCGCCGTGACTGACCCCGGCGCGGCGGGCGAGGTCGCGGAGCGAGAGTCCGTCGACCCCTGACTCCCGAAGCACCGCGACAGCCTCGTCGAGGAGCACCGCCCGCAGGTTCCCGTGGTGGAAGGGCCGCTCGGTCATGGGGACATCCTAGTCCCGAACTAGGCATTGACTATTTTCTAGGCAACGCCTAGTTTGACGACATGCCTTCGCAACAGACCCTCCTCGTGTTCGGCGCGACCGGACAGACCGGCCAGCACTTCACCCGGCTCGCACTCGATGCCGGACACCGTGTCCGCGCCGTCGTCCGGACACCGTCGAAGCTGGCGGTCCAGCACGACGACCTGCAGGTCGTGCAGGGCTCGGTCACCGACGGCCTCGACCTCGACGCGCTGCTCGAGGGCGTGACGGGCGTGGTCGTGATGCTCGGGGACGTCGCCGCGCAGCGCGAGCGACCGGTCAACACCGCGTTCGTCCGCACGCTCGTGCCGGCCATGCGCCGGAGCGGCAGCCGGCGGCTGCTCTACCAGGCCGGTGGGCTGAGTGCGCCTCCCGGCAAGCGGCTCGCGCCCGTGCTCCGCCTCGTCCGGTCGACGCTCGCGCGGGAGTACATCGGACAGCACGCGGACAACGAGTCGGTGATGCGCTACCTCGACGCCGAGGCGCAGGACATCGCCTGGACGGTCCACCGCGCCGGCATCGGTTCGGACGGCCCATCCAAGGGCGAGCTGCGCCGCTCGGCGCGGTGGATCAGCATCGGTACCTTCCGGGACTGCGCCGCGTACAACCTGCGCACCTTGTTCGACGACACGGCCGTGCACACGTGCGACGGCAGTGCCTACCGACGGTCGCGCTGAGCCCGATCCCGGTCGGCGGGGTGGTCAGTCGACGCGACGGAACAGCGCGATGAACATCGCGTCCGTCCCGATGCGGTGCGGCCACAGCTGCGCCGTGGCACCGTCCGCGATCTCGGGGTCGCGCGCGGCGACAACCCGGACGATCGTGGCGGTGTCGAGCTGCTCGAGCCGGTCCCCGTGCCGCCCCATCAGCGCGTCGACCTGCCCGCGGGTCTCGGCCAGGTGCGGCGAACACGTCACGTACGCCAGGGTCCCACCCGGTGCGAGCACCCGGACGGCGGCGTCGAGCAGTTCGGTCTGCAGGGCAGCGAGCTCCTCGACGTCCTCGGGGAGCTTTCGCCAGCGTGCTTCCGGTCGGCGACGCAGCGCGCCGAGCCCGGTGCACGGGGCGTCGAGCAGGATGCGGTCGAAGGTCATCCCGGTGCCGTCGCGGCCGTACCGACGGGCGTCGCCCTCGACGACCCGCACGTGGTCACCGAACACGCCGAGGGCGTTCCGCACGAGTCCGGCGCGGGCGGGCACGAGCTCGTTGGCGACCAGGGTCGCCCCGCCCTGCTGCGCCTCGGCGGCGAGCAGCGCGGCCTTGCCGCCGGGCCCGGCGCACATGTCGAGCCACCGCTCCCCCGCACGCACGTCCGACGAGCGGCTCAGCGCCAGCGCGGCGAGCTGCGACCCCTCGTCCTGCACGCGCAGGCGTCCGGCGGCGACGCCCGGCACGCGCGCCGGGTCGCCGCTGATGCCGCGGATGCCGACGGGCGACACCGGCGCGGCGTCCGCCTGCACGACGGGCTCCTCGGCCCGGACGGGAGGCACGGTGCCGGTCGCGCCGTCGGCCTCCGGTTCGTCGTCCGCGGGCACCAGGGCCGCGGGCACGTCGTCCGCACCGGTCGCGTCGGCGAACGCGGCGTCGGTGTCGTCGTCCGGGGCCGTGCGGGCGGTCGCGGTGGCGATGTCCTCGTCGGTGGCGAGTCCGGGCAGGGCCGCGAGCTGCACCCGGGGTGCGGCGTTGTCAGCGGCGAGCAGGGCGGCGAGCTCGTCGCGGGAGCGTTCGGCGGCCAGGGCGTCGCGGAGCGCCGAGACGACCCAGACGGGGTGCGACCACCGGGTGGCGAGCAGGGCGTCACCGGCGCGGCCCTCGGTGATCAGGGCGTCCCACTCCTGGTCGGTGCGGGCGGCGACCTTGCGCATCACGGCGTTCACGAACCCGGTCGCGCGGCGGGCACCGACCTCGCGGGCGAGCTCGACCGTGGCGTCGACTGCGGCGTGCGTCGGCGTGCGCATGGCGAGCAGCTGGTGCGCACCGAGGCGCATCACGTCGAGGACGTCCGCCTCGATGTTCTCGGCCCGGCGACCGGAGGCCAGCGCGATGATCACGTCGTAGCGGCCGAGCATCCGGATCGACCCGTAGGTGAGCTCGGTCGCGAACCCGGCGTCGCGGGCCGTGAGCCCGGCGCGGCGGATGCGCGTCGGCAGCAGCAGGTTCGCGTAGGCGTCGTCGACCTGCACGGCGCGGAGCACGTCGAAGGCCACGCGGCGGGCGCTGGCCGGACGCGGGCCGCGGCGGGCACCCTGGGGCTTCGTCTGGGGGCTCATGCGAGGACCTTCCCGTCCAGTTCGCCGAGGCCACGGGCCCAGGCGGCGGCGTCCATCGCCTTCTTGCCGGCCGGCTGCACCTCGAGCAGCACCAGCGGGGTGTCGGCGGTCCCGACCAGCAGCCGACCGCCGTGGAGTGCGAGCGCACCCGGCGCGAGAGACGGGGCGGGGTCCTGCGCGCCTCCCGGCTCCGTCCTGCTGCGGAGCAGCTTCACGCGGGTCTCGCCCAGGTGGGCGTACGCGCCGGGCTCGGGCGTGACCCCGCGCAGCCGCGCGTGCACGACGGTGGCGGGCGCGGCGAAGTCGATGCGGCCGTCGTCGATCGTGAGCTTCGGGGCGACCGTGGGTTCGCCGGACTGTTCGGTCGCGACGGCGGTGCCGTCGGCGATGGCGTCCACGACATCGGCCACCACGTCGGCGCCGACCTCGGCCATCGCCGCGAGGACCTCGCCCGAGGTGGCATCGGGGTCGATCTCGAAGGGCCGCGCGGCGTAGACCGGGCCGGCGTCGAGCGCCTCGACCAGCTGGAAGACCGTCGCGGCGGTCCGGGTGTCGCCGGCGATCACCGCACGCTGCACGGGAGCCGCGCCGCGGTACGCCGGCAGGTCGGAGAAGTGCAGGTTGATCCAGCCGTGCCTCGGGGCGTCGAGCGCCGGGCGGCGGAGCAGTGCACCGTAGGCGACGATCACGCCGAGGTCGACGCCGAGGTCCGCGATCCGCGCGGTGACGGCGTCGTCGACCCGCGAGGCCTCGATGACCGGCAGACCGAGCTCCGCGGCGACGACGGCCACCGGGGTCGGGGTGAGGACACGCTTGCGGCCCTGCGGAGTGGCCGGCCGGGTGAGCACCGCGACGATCTCGTGGTCGGACGCCGCCAGACGGCGGAGGGTGGGGACGGCCGCAGCGGGGCTGCCGGCGACGACGAGACGCATGGGTTCGATCCTCCCACGCGCGAGCCACTGCGCCTTGCCCGGTCGCCAGCGTCACGGTGCGCGTTCCGGCTCACCTTGGGGACAGCAGAGCATCGGCTGCGTACGGTCTGAACCACATCAGGAGAGGAAACCCCATGAGCGACGTCACCACCGCCACCAACCGCTACGCCGGTTCGTCCGTCCAGAAGGCCGCCCTCGTGGTCGGCATCGTGTTCCTGCTCGTCGGGATCGCCGGGTTCGTCCCCGGCATCACGACCGGCGACCTGGCCGGGGCCGGACACGAGTCGATGGGCATGCTGCTCGGCATCTTCCAGGTGTCCGTGCTGCACAACATCGTGCACCTGCTGTTCGGCGTCGTCGGACTGCTCGCCGCCAACCGTGCCTCCGGTTCGCGGATGTACCTGGTGATCGGCGGGATCGTCTACTTCGTGCTGTGGATCTACGGCCTGTTCACCGCCGGCCACAGCTCGGGTGCGAACTTCGTCCCGCTGAACAACGCCGACAACTGGCTGCACCTCGTCCTCGCCATCGGCATGGTCGCCCTCGGCGTCGTGCTGCCGCGTGAGCGTCGCCGACCCGCCAACGCCTGACCGACCCGAACCAGCCGGTCGCCGCACGGCGGTAGACCCCGAACGACACCGCCGACGTCCCACGACGTCGACGGTGTCGTTCTGCATTTGGGCCACCAGTCGTGCCCAAGCGGGCCCGACGGCGTCAGACCTCGGAGAACGGTTCGGCGTCGTCCAACCGCACCCGCAGCGTCGGAGCGGCGCGTCGGCGGTTGCCGCCCTTGAGCACCCGCCGGGTCGACGAGCGCCGGATGACCTCGGCCTTGAGCGTCGCGGCGACCTCGGCCCCGTGTGCGTACGGGAACCGCACGATCGCCCGGACCGTGCCGGGCAGGGCGTCGTCCTCGACCGGGACCGGGCCGAGCACCGGACCGACGACGGCGTCGCCGAGCGCTTCGACCGCCGCGGTGACGGCTTCGTCGGTACCGGTCATCGTCGCCACCCGGACCGCCGGCGGGAAGTGCAGTTCGCGGCGGTCGGTCAGTTCGTCGTGCGCGGGTCCGTCGAGTCGCCACAGGGCCATCGCCGAGGCCAGCCGACCGCCGATCCCGACCAGGTACACCTCGGCTCCGGGAGCCGACTTCGCCGCCGCGTTCGTCCAGAAGCGCAGGACGTCCTCCTGCACGCGCAGCCCCTCGCGGGCGAGCATCTTCTCACCGTCCAGCAGCAGCACGCAGGCGTAGCCCCCCGGCACCGACGGCTCGGCCCCACGGGTGGCGACGACGATGGACGGGCGGGCGGGGACCTCGTCGAGCGGGCGAGAGCCGTCGGCGACGACGATCCGCGTGCCGGGGAACGCCCGCCCGAGTTCGTCGGCGGTCCGTTGCGCTCCCTGACCGACCGGCTTGACGGTGCCGTTGCCGCACGTCGGGCAGCGGAACCCGACGGCCAGCGCTCCGCAGAACCGGCACTGGGGCGTGGCGCCACGGTGCGGGCTGCCGAGCGGCCCGCCGCAGACCCGGCAGTGCGCGCGTTCGCCGCACTCGGCACAGACCAGCCCGGTGCCGAAGCCCGGGCTCGCGACCTGCACCAGGACGGCACCGTGCTGGCTGGCCTCGCGCGCGGCACGCCACGCAGAGCTCGGGATGCGCGCCTGCGCGGCGAACCCCTCGGCCCCGGTCTGCTGCACGGTGGGGATGACCTTCGGGGTCTTCACGCGGTACGGCGCGACGTCCTGCAGCCAGTGCAGCTCGACCAGGCGCTGCACGTCGGTGCTGCGCGCGTGTGCAACGAACAGCAGCGCGGCACCGGACTGGGCGGCCCGCACCAGAGCGACGTCGCGCGTGTGCACGTAGGGCGCCCGCTGCTCGATGAACGAGGCATCGCCGTCGTCCCACATGGCGATCAGGCCGAGCTCCGTCGCCGGTGCGTACATCGCGGTGCGGTTGCCGATCGCGACCACCGGGTGCGTGCGGGCCTGCAGCAGTGCCTTCGCGCGCTGCCCGTTCGTCTGCTTGGCGTCGAAGCGCACCACCCGCTCCGGTGGCATCACGGCGAGCAGGGCACGCTCGAGGTCGATGACGTCGCGGAAGTCCGGAACGGCGATCACCGCGGACTGCTCGGCCGCCACCGTGTGCGCGGCCGCCTGGGCGAGCGTGGCGGCCCACCCCGGGACCCAGACCGGCGCGTCCGCGTCACCCAACGCCACGGGCTGGGGCACGGCGGCGACCGCAGCGCGTCCGTGCTCCGTCACCACGGCCTCCAGGACGCCGTCGGCGTAGCCGGTGACGGGCGGGGCGGTCACCGGCGGCGGCGACCACGCGGTGTCACGGGCGAGCCAGGCCTTCTCGGCGCGCACCTGCCGCGGGGGCACGGCGAGGCGCAGCACGTCGGAGGCGACCCCCGCGGCCCGGTCGGCGACGGCGCGCGCGAGGGTCCAGATCTCCGGCGCCAGGACGGGCACCGGGGACAGGACGGCCTCGATCTGGCTCAACTCACCTGGGTACTCACCCTCGGTGACGATCTCGACCACGTAGCCGTCGGACATCCGCGCCCCGGTGCGCAGCGGCACCTTGACGCGGACCCCCGCCACGCAGTCGTCCTCGAGCTCGGCCGGTACCCGGTAGTCGAACAGACGGTCCAACTGCGGGAGCGGCGAGTCGAGGACGACGCGCGCGACGGTGGTCACGCGGTGCTTCAGACGGTCGCGGCGACGAGTCCTGCGGCGGCGCGGAGTTCCTCGACACGGTCGAGCTGCTCCCACGTGAACCCGGGGAGCTCGCGGCCGAAGTGGCCGTAGGTCGCGGTCTGCGCGTAGATCGGTCGGAGCAGGTCGAGGTCGCGGATGATCGCGGCCGGACGCAGGTCGAACACCTGGCGGATGGCGGCCTCGATCGTGGCGTCGTCGACGTGTCCGGTGCCGAAGGTCTCGACGTAGAGCCCGACGGGCTTCGCACGGCCGATCGCGTACGCGACCTGCACCTCGAGCCGGTCGGCGAGCCCCGCGGCGACCGCGTTCTTGGCGACCCAGCGCAGCGCGTACGCCGCCGAACGGTCGACCTTCGACGGGTCCTTGCCGCTGAACGCGCCGCCACCGTGACGGGAGGCCCCGCCGTAGGTGTCGACGATCACCTTGCGGCCGGTGAGCCCGGCGTCGCCCTGGGGACCGCCGATCTCGAAGCGGCCGGTCGGGTTCACGATGACGTCGACGTGCGACGAGTCGAGGTCGACCAGGTCGAGGACCGGACGGATCACGTGCTCGGTGATCGCGGCGGTGAGTTCGTCGAGCGTGACGCTCGGCGAATGCTGCGTGGAGAGCACGACGGTCTCGACGGTCTTCGGAACGACGCCGTCGTACCCGATGGTGACCTGGGTCTTGCCGTCCGGGCGCAGGAACGACAGCTCGCCCGACTTCCGGACCGCGGCCAGGCGCTCGGCCAGGCGGTGCGCCAGCCAGATCGCGACCGGCATGTACTCGGGGGTCTCGTTCGTCGCGAAGCCGAACATGATGCCCTGGTCGCCGGCGCCCTGACGGTCGAGCGGGTCGACCGCACCGGTGCGGGAGTCGAGCGACTCGTCCACACCCTGCGCGATGTCCGGCGACTGCGCGCCGATCGAGACCTCGACACCGCACGTGGCACCGTCGAACGAGACGTCCGACGAGTTGTAGCCGATGCCGGTGATGACGTCACGGACGAGCTTGGGGATCTCGACGTAGCCGGAGGTCGTGACCTCGCCGGCGACGTGCACGAGCCCGGTGGTCACCATCGTCTCGACGGCGACGCGCGCGTTCGGGTCGACCGTGAGCAGTGCGTCGAGGATGCTGTCCGAGATCTGGTCGCAGATCTTGTCGGGGTGCCCCTCGGTCACCGACTCGGACGTGAAGAGGCGGAGAGCAGCTGCAGTCACCGGGATCAGTCGGTGGGCTGCTGCTGCTTGGTGACGGTGAGCTTGTCCTCGTTGATCTCGTGGAGCGCGACGGACAGCGGCTTGTCGTCGATCGTCGAGTCGACGAGCGGTCCGACGTTGTCGAAGAGCGAGCCCTCGTGCAGGTCGGCGTAGTAGTCGTTGATCTGGCGGGCGCGCTTGGACGCGAAGATGACGAGCGCGTACTTCGACTCGACCTTGCTGAGCAGGTCGTCGATGGGCGGGTCGATGATGCCCTGGGGGTTGGCCATGGTGTCTCCTCGAAGTCAGTGCACCCGTCAGGGCGCAGAGAACAAGTCTACGACCTCACGTGCCGCGGTGCCGACATCGGAGTTCACGATCCGCACGTCGAACTCGTCCTGGGCGGCCAGCTCGACCTTCGCGGTCTCGAGGCGACGCGCTTGTTCCTCCGCGGATTCGGTCCCGCGGCCGATGAGCCGGCGCACCAGTTCCTCCCACGTCGGGGGCAGCAGGAACACGAGCACCGCCTCGGGCATGGCGTCGCGGACCTGCCGGGCGCCCTGCAGGTCGATCTCGAGCATGACCTTCTCGCCGGCGTCGAGCGCGCGGTCGATCGGCGGGCGCGGGGTGCCGTAGCGGTACGAGTTGTGGACGGTCGCCCACTCGAGCAGCTCACGGTCGCGGATCATGCGGTCGAACTCGTCGTCGTCCACGAAGTAGTAGTGCACGCCGTCGACCTCGCCGGGGCGCGGCTTCCGCGTGGTGGCGGAGACGCTGAGGTTGACGTCCGGGTAGTGCTGTCGGATGTGCGCGCTGACCGTGCCCTTGCCGACCGCGGTGGGTCCGGCGAGCACGACGAGCTTCGAGGCACCACGCTTGCGACCGCGGGCGGCGAGCCAGTCGGCCAGGGCCGCGCGCTGCCGGGTCCCCAGGCCACCGAGGCGCTTCGACGGTGCGATCCGCAGGGACCCCATGATCGCCTCGGCCCGCGCGGGGCCGATGCCCGGCAGGCTCACCAGCAGGTCACGGACCCGCAGCGAGCGTTCCGCCGAGGTCGTCTCGACCAGCGAGTCGTCCCACGCGGCACGGGCGACGTCGAGCGCGGAGCGCTCCCCCGACGCGATCGCGGCCTTCACCGCGGCCCGGGCGCGTCGCGCGGCGACGGCGGCCTTCGCCGCGGCGACGCGGTCCACCTCTGGCGGGGTGCGGTGGGCGGGCAGGCCCTCGTGGTCGTCGGTCACGCTGCCGCCGCCAGTGCGGTGCGGATGCGGTCCGCGCGGTCGGCGACGAGCGCCGCAGCACCGTCCGGACCGTCGGTCAGCAGGCCGCGCGACTCGCTCACGAGCACCTGCTCGGCACGCGCGCCGTACAGCGCACGGAGGTCCTCGATGCGGGCGCCCTGGGCACCGAAGCCCGGGGCGAGGACCGGCGCCGTGCCGATCGCGTCCGCGTCGATGCCGAAGTCGTCGAGGTGAAGGGTCGCGCCGAGCACGAGCCCGACGTCGCCGAGGGCCTGATCGCCCACGGACCGGTTGTCGTCTGCCACGTCCAAGACGATACCGGCCGCGACCGTCCGGCCGGTACGCGGTCCCTCTGCCAGCACCGCGGTCTGGAGCACCCGGGCCTCGGGGTTGCTCGTCGCCGCGAGCACGAAGACCCCGGCACCGTTCCGGCGCGCGACGTCGATCGTGCCCCGGAGCGAGCCGTACCCGAGGTACGGCGACACGGTCATCGCGTCAGCCGCGAACGGCCCGTCACGGTCGAGCCACGCGAGCGCGTAGTCGTCACCGGTGGTCCCGATGTCGCCCCGCTTCACGTCGGCGACGACCAGGAGGCCCGCATCGCGTGCCCGGCGGATCGTCGCGTCGAGCGCACGGTAGCCCGCCACCCCCGCCGCCTCGAAGAAGGCGACCTGCGGCTTCACGATCGCCGCGCGGCCGGCGGCCGCGTCGACCAGCGTCGCGCCGAACGCCGTGAGGCCCTGCTCGTCGCGGGCGAGCCCCCACGCCGCCAGGGTGGCGGCGTGGGGGTCGATCCCGACGCAGAGCGGTGAACGCTCCCCCATGGCGGACGCGAGGCGTACGCCGAAGGAGGCCGGGCCTCCAGACCGGGGCGTGTCCACGCCGGCAGCCGTCACCAGGTCGCGCGCTCGCGCGCGTAGTCCTGCAGGCTGCGGACGTTGAGCGGCGAACCGATCGTCTCGATCGCCGCGACGGCCGCCCCGATCTGCGCGATCGTCGTGAAGAGCGGCTTGTCCGCCGCCACCGTGGCCGCACGGATCTCGTACCCGTCCGCACGACCGGCGGCACCCGACGGCGTGTTGATGACGATGTCGACCTCGCCCGTGGCGAGCAGGTCGACGACGCTCTCGCCGCCCTGGCTGTACTTGCCGACGATCCCGACCTCGATGCCGTTGCGGCGGAGGATCTCCGCCGTGCCCTCGGTCGCGATGATCGTGAAGCCGAGCTGCTGCAGGCGGTGCACCGGCAGCACGATCGCACGCTTGTCGGTGTCGGCGACGCTCACGAAGACCGTGCCGCTGGTCGGCAGGCCGCCGTACGCGGCGTCCTGCGACTTGAGGAAGGCCCGCGGAAAGTCGCGGTCGATGCCCATGACCTCGCCGGTGGAGCGCATCTCGGGGCTGAGCACCGAGTCGACGACCTGGCCCTCGCGGGTGCGGAAGCGACGGAAGGGCAGCACGGCCTCCTTCACGGCGACCGGCGACTGCGCGGGCACGAACGCGCCGTCACGCTCGGGCAGCATGCCCTCGGCGACGAGCTCGGCGACCGTGGTGCCGGTCATGATGCGGGACGCGGCCTTGGCCAGCGGGATGCCGAGCGCCTTCGAGACGAAGGGCACCGTGCGGCTGGCGCGCGGGTTCGCCTCGAGGACGTAGAGCACGCCGGCGCCGATGGCGAACTGGACGTTGAGCAGGCCCTGCACGCCGATGCCGCGGGCGATCTTCTCGGTCGCGTCGACCACGCCCTGGATCTCCGCGCGGCCGAGGCCGACCGGAGGCAGGGTGCACGCCGAGTCGCCGGAGTGGATGCCGGCCTCTTCGAGGTGCTCCATGATGCCGCCGATGTACAGCCGCTCGCCGTCGAAGAGCGCGTCCACGTCGATCTCGACGGCGTCGTCCAGGAACCGGTCGACCAGCAGCGGGAGCTCCGGGCCGATGATCGCCTGGTCGGCCATCCGGTCGAAGTAGTCCGCGAGCGACGGGGAGTCGTAGAGGATCTCCATGCCGCGGCCGCCGAGCACGAACGACGGGCGGACGAGGACGGGGTACCCGATCTCCTCGGCCACCGTGGTCGCGCTCGCCAGGTCGTGGGCCGTGCCGTTCCGCGGTGCGAGCAGACCGGCGGCGTCGAGGATGGCGGAGAACTGTCCGCGCTCCTCGGCCGAGTCGATCGCGGTCGGGCTGGTGCCGAGGATCGGGATGCCAGCAGCCTCGAGCGGCTTCGCCAGGCCCAGGGCGGTCTGACCACCGAGCTGCACGACGACGCCGACGAGCTCGCCGGACGCGGCCTCGGCCTCGATGACCTCGAGGACGTCCTCGGCGGTCAGGGGCTCGAAGTACAGGCGGTCCGAGGTGTCGTAGTCGGTCGACACGGTCTCGGGGTTGCAGTTGATCATGATCGTCTCGAACCCGGCGGCGCTCAGCGCGAAGGACGCGTGCACGCAGGAGTAGTCGAACTCGACGCCCTGCCCGATGCGGTTCGGGCCGGAGCCGAGGATGACGACCTTCTTGCGGTCGCTCGGGACGACCTCGGTCTCGGTGTCGTACGACGAGTAGTGGTACGGCGTCAGGGCCGGGAACTCGCCGGCGCAGGTGTCGACCGTCTTGAAGACGGGCCGGATGCCCTGGGCGTGCCGCTCGTCACGGACCTGCTGCTCGGAGACCGGTGCCGCGTCCGAGCTGCGCAGGCTCGCGATCTGGGTGTCGCTGAAGCCGTGCTCCTTCGCCCAGCGCAGGGTGTCCGCGTCGAGGGACTCGGCGGCACGGACCTCGTCCGCGACCTCGTTGATGAGCACGATCTGGTCGATGAACCAGGGGTCGATCTTGGTGGCCTCGAAGACCTCGTCCGCGGTGGCACCCGCGACCAGGGCCTGCTGGACCGTCACGATGCGACCGTCGGTCGGGATCGACGACTTCGTCAGCAGGGCGTCCTTGTCGAGCTCGGCCGCCGGGGTGTCCCAGTGGAAGCTCGACCCGCGCTTCTCGAGCGAGCGCAGCGACTTCTGCAGTGCGGTGGCGTAGTTCCGGCCGATGGCCATCGCCTCGCCGACGCTCTTCATCGTCGTGGTGAGGGTGGCGTCGGCGGCCGGGAACTTCTCGAACGCGAACCGCGGGGTCTTCACGACCACGTAGTCGAGCGTCGGCTCGAAGCTCGCCGGGGTGACCTTCGTGATGTCGTTCTCGATCTCGTCGAGCCGGTAGCCGATGGCGAGCTTCGCGGCGATCTTGGCGATCGGGAAGCCCGTGGCCTTCGACGCGAGGGCCGACGAGCGGGACACGCGGGGGTTCATCTCGATGACGATGACGCGGCCGTCGGACGGGTCGACGGCGAACTGGATGTTGCAGCCGCCGGTGTCGACACCGACGCGACGGATGATGTCGATGCCGATGTTCCGCATGTTCTGGTACTCGCGGTCGGTCAGGGTCAGCGCGGGGGCGACCGTGATCGAGTCACCGGTGTGGACACCGACGGGGTCGACGTTCTCGATGGAGCAGATGACGACGGTGTTGTCGTAGTTGTCGCGCATCAGCTCGAGCTCGTACTCCTTCCAGCCGAGGATGGACTCCTCGAGCAGGACCTCGGTCGTCGGGCTGGACTGCAGCCCGTCGCCGACGAAGCGGACGAGTTCGGCCTCGTTGTAGGCGAAGCCCGAGCCGAGGCCGCCCATGGTGAAGGACGGGCGGACGACCAGCGGGTACCCGAGGTCCTTCGCGAACTCCTTCGCTTCTTCGAGCGTGTGCGCGATGTGGCTGCGGGCGACGTCGGCACCGGACTCGAGCACGAGCTCCTTGAAGAGCTGACGGTCCTCGCCGCGCTGGATCGCCTCGACCTTGGCACCGATGAGCTCGACGCCGTGCTTGGTGAGGATGCCGGCCTCGTCGAGCGCGATGGCCGCGTTCAGGGCCGTCTGGCCGCCGAGGGTCGGCAGGACGGCATCCGGCTTCTCGATGCGGATGATCTCCTCGAGCGACGCGTTCGTGATCGGCTCGATGTAGGTCGCGTCGGCGAAGTCGGGGTCGGTCATGATCGTCGCCGGGTTCGGGTTGACCAGGATGACCCGGACGCCCTCGGCCCGGAGGACGCGGCACGCCTGGGTGCCGGAGTAGTCGAACTCGGCGGCCTGACCGATGACGATCGGGCCGGAACCGATGACGAGGACGGAGTTGATGTCTGCGCGCTTGGGCATCAGTTCGCTTCCTTGGTGATGTCTGCTGCGGGGGTCGTGGCATCGGCGGTGGCCGCGTCGAGCGGCTCCCCGTCGCGACGCTCGCGCACCATGTCCGCGAACCGGTCGAAGAGGTACATGCTGTCGTGCGGTCCGGCGGCGGCCTCGGGGTGGTACTGCACGCTGAACGCGGGCACGTCGAGCGCGCGGAGGCCCTCGACCACGTTGTCGTTCAGCGAGTAGTGCGAGACCTCGACCCGACCGAACCCGGCGGGCGACTCGAGGACCTCGCCGAGGGGTGCGTCGACCGCGAAGCCGTGGTTCTGGCTCGTGATCTCGACCTTGCCCGTGGTCGTGTCGAGCACCGGCTGGTTGATGCCGCGGTGACCGAAGGGCAGCTTGTAGGTGCCGAAGCCGAGCGCACGGCCGAGCAGCTGGTTGCCGAAGCAGATGCCGAAGAAGGGCCGGCCGGTACGCAGGCTGTCCTGCAGCAGTTCCACCTGCGCGTCCGACGCGGCGGGGTCGCCGGGGCCGTTCGAGTAGAACAGGGCGTCCGGTGCGAGGGCTTCCAGCTCCGGGGCGGAGATGTCCTGCGGCACCACGTGCACCTCGAAGCCGCGGGCGGCGAGGTACCGGGTGGTCGAGGCCTTCACGCCGAGGTCGAGCACGGCCAGGGTGCCGATCTGCTCGCCGACTGCGGGGACGACGTAGGGCTCCGGGGTGGACACGACCGCCGAGAAGCTCGCGCCGGCCATCGTCGCCTGCGACACGACCGCGTCCAGCTGCGACTCGGCGGGCAGTGCGGCGTCCGCACCGCTGAAGACGCCGCCCTTCATGGCGCCGGCGTCACGGATGCGGCGGGTGAGCGCGCGGGTGTCGATGCCGGAGATGCCGACGATGCCGTCGCGCACCAGGTGGTCGTCGAGCGTGGCGTTCGCGCGGTGGTTCGACACCACGCGGCTGGGGTCGCGCACCACGTACCCGGCGACCCAGATGCGACGGGACTCGGGGTCCTCGTCGTTCACGCCCGTGTTGCCGATGTGCGGCGCGGTCTGCACCACGATCTGTCCGGCGTAGGAGGGGTCGGTCAGCGTCTCCTGGTAGCCGGTCATGCCGGTCGCGAAGACCACCTCACCGAGCGTGCGCCCACGGGCGCCGTAGGCCCAGCCGTCGTACCGGGTGCCGTCTTCGAGGACCAGGACGGCCCGTTCGCGTGTCATGCTTTCTTCCCTTCGCCCGCGGTTCGCGGAGCATCGGCCGCAGTCGCCTGCGGCCCGGTCTCGGTCAGTCCCTGCAGGGCGTGCAGCGCGGCTGCGTCGCCCTCCGGGAACCGGAAGTAGGTGTCCAGGTCCGTCGCACCTGCGGCGCCGGTCGCCGTCCATCGCAGACGGACCAGTCCCCCGGGTTCGACCACTCGGTCGATCGCCCACGTGGAGCGGTCGGCGCCGCGGACCGCGTCACGCGCGATCCAGCGGTCGTCGGTGCCGGCGAGGCGCATCACCACGCCGGTCGCGTGGACCGTCACCCCGCCGCGGCCGCGGAACCCGAGGCCGCCTGCGGTGATGCGTTCCAGCGGCTGGTCGGCACGGGTCGTCGCGACGGTGAACCCGTCCCACGACCCGACCGCCGGCGCCAGGTCGGCCGGCACCCGGACCGGAGGCACGGCTTCCGCCTGCTTCCTGGTCCGCGTCCGCCAGGTGCGCGCCATCGCCACGAACAGGGCGGCGACCGCGAGCAGGATCACCGCGCCGAGGAGCCAGCGCTGGGCGTCGCCGCTCATGCGCGCGCCCCCGTCCGGAACGCCGCGGCGTGCGCCGCGATCGTCTCCGCGTCGACGACCTTGCCGTCGAGCACCGTCGCGTACCCCTGGTGGAAGGTGGCGACGACCCGGCCCGGCAGCGTCATGCCGAGGTACGGCGAGTTCTGCGACTGCCCTGCGAGGTCGGTGACCGCGAACTCGCGACTGGCCGACGGGTCGTAGAGCGTGATCTCGGCGGGAGCGCCCGCGGCGATCCGCTGCCCGTGCCCCTCGACCTGGCCGATCCGCGCCGGTGCCTCGGACAGCACCCGTGCGACGTCGGCCCAGTCGAGCCGGCCGTCGTCGACCACCGCGGCCTGCACCACGCTCAGCGCGGACTCGAGCCCGACCATGCCGTTCGCGGCGGCGGGCCACTCGCAGCACTTCGCCTCGGCGGTGTGCGGTGCGTGGTCGGTCGCGACGATGTCGATGGTGCCGTCGGCCAGGGCCGCGCGGAGTGCCTCGACGTCCTCGCGGGCGCGGAGCGGCGGGTTCACCTTGTAGCGGGCGTCGTACCCGGGGGCACCGTCGTGGCCGGCGATGAGGTCCTCGGTGAGCACCAGGTGGTGCGGCGTGACCTCGGCCGTGACGTCGATGCCACGGGACTTCGCCCACCGGATCACCTCGACGCTGCCGGCCGTCGAGACGTGGCAGACGTGCAGGCGTGCTCCGACGTGGTCGGCGAGCAGGACGTCGCGGGCGATGATCGCCTCTTCCGCGACGGCGGGCCAGCCGGCGAGGCCGAGCTCCGAGGACAGTCGCCCCTCGTTCATCTGCGCGCCGATGGTCAGCCGGGGCTCCTGGGCGTGCTGCGCGAGCACCCCGCCGAAGCCCTTGATGTACTCGAGTGCGCGGCGCATGAGCAGCGGGTCGGCCACGCAGGAGCCGTCGTCCGAGAAGACCCGGACCTTCGCCCGGGAGGTCGCCATCGCGCCGATCTCGGACAGGTGGGTGCCCTGCAGCCCCTGTGACACGGCACCGATCGGGCGGACCGTCACGTAGCCGGCGTCGTCACCGAGCGCCTGGACCTGCTCGACGACCCCGGCGGTGTCCGCGACGGGGCTCGAGTTCGCCATGGCGTTGACGGCGGTGAACCCGCCGGCAGCCGCGGCACGCGAGCCGGTGAGGACCGTCTCGGACTCCTCGTGACCGGGCTCGCGCAGGTGCGTGTGGAGGTCCACGAGACCGGGCAGGGCGATGAGGCCGTCCGCGTCCACGGTGGTGGCGCCGGCCGCGTCGAGACCGGACCCGACCGCGGTGATGCGCCCGGCCTCCAGGCGGATGTCGGCACGCGAGCCGTCGACCAGCTGCGCGCCACGGATCAGGTGAGCGGTCATGCGGCGGACTCCTTCGCGTCGGTGCCGTTGCCGGCACTGCCCGTCAGGGCGAGGTAGAGGACGGCCATCCGGACCGAGACGCCGTTCTCGACCTGCTCGACGACGGTCGAGCGGGGGTCGTCGGCGGCGACGCCAGCGATCTCGAGCCCGCGGTTCATCGGACCGGGGTGCATGATCAGCGTGCGCTCGGACAGCCGCCCGAAGCGCGCCGCCGTCAGGCCCCAGTGCCGCGTGTACTCGCGCGGGTTCGGGAAGAAGGCGTCGTTCATGCGTTCCTGCTGGATGCGGAGCGTCATGACGACGTCCGGGTCCTCGGCCAGGGCGGTGTCGAGGTCGTGGTGCACCGCGGCGCCGAACGGGGTCGGGGTGGCAGGCAGCAGTGTCGGCGGCGCGGCGAACGTCACGCTCGCCCCGAGGGTGCGGAGCAGCCACGCGTTCGACCGGGCGACCCGGCTGTGCAGCACGTCGCCGATGATCAGGACGCGCACGCCGTCGAGCCCCTGGCCGCGCGACCCGGCGCCGTGCAGGCGACGGCGCATGGTGAACGCGTCGAGCAGTGCCTGCGTCGGGTGCTCGTGGGTCCCGTCACCGGCGTTGACCACGGGGACGTCGATCCAGTCGGCGTCGGCGAGCACCCGCGGGGCGCCCGATGCACCGTGGCGCATGACGATGCCGTCGATGCCCATCGCGCCGAGGGTCTGCACGGTGTCCTTCAGGGATTCACCCTTCGAGACGCTCGAGCCCTTCGCGGCGAAGTTCAGGACGTCGGCCGACAGGCGCTTCGCGGCGGCCTCGAACGAGATGCGCGTGCGCGTGGAGTCCTCGAAGAACAGGTTCACCACGGTCTTGCCGCGCAGGGCCGGGAGCTTCCGGACCTCGCGCGTGTTGACCTCGGCCATCTCCTCGGCGACGTCGAGGATGTGGACGGCCTGGTCGCGGGACAGGTCGGCGGTGGAGAGCAGGTGCCGCATCACGCCACCCCCTGCTCGATGAACACGGTGTCGTCGCCGTCGGTCTCGGCCAGGTGCAGCGTGACCCGCTCGTCGGACGCGGTCGGCAGGTTCTTGCCCACGTGGTCCGCGCGGATCGGCAGCTCGCGGTGGCCACGGTCGACGAGCACGGCGAGCCGGACGGCACGCGGCCGCCCGATGCCCTGCAGCGCGTCGAGCGCGGCACGGACGGTGCGCCCGGAGTAGAGCACGTCGTCGACGAGCACGACGACCTTGCCGTCGATGCCGCCGGCGGGGATGACCGTCCGGTGCGGCGCGCGACCGATGCCGTGGCCCAGGTCGTCCCGGTGCATGGTGACGTCGAGCGTGCCGACACGCTCCGTCCCGATGCCGCCGGCGGCCGAGGACCACTCCGGCTCGATGCCGGCCAGGATCCGGCCGAGACGTTCGGCCAGGACGGCGCCGCGGGTCGGGATGCCGAGGAGCACGAGGTCCGAGCCCCCGTGGTTGGCTTCGAGGATCTCGTGCGCGATGCGTGTCAGGGCACGCGTGATGTCGGGCTGTTGCAGGACCGTTCTGGTTCCCACGTCGACCCCCTTCCCCGCCTCACTGGACGGCATTAAAGGATGCTGACGTGGTCAACCCTACCGGGACTCCTGGTCTCCTGCGACCGTCCGACCGGACGGTGCGCGACCGCCGGCGACGGCCCCGAGCACGCCGTTGACGAAGCCCGCCGAGTCCTCGGTGGACAGCGACTGCGCGAGTTCGACCGCCTCGGCGATCGCGACGGCGTCGGGGACCTCAGGGTTGAACCGGAGTTCCCACACGGCCATCCGCAGGATGCAGCGGTCGAGGACCGGCATCCGGGCGATCGACCAGCCCTGGGCGTGGTCCACGATGACGGAGTCGATCTCGTGACGGGCGTCGTCGACACCGGTGACGATCTGGCGCGCGTAGTCCCAGCTGGAGGCACGCTCCGGCTGGTCCAGGTGCCGGACCGTCTCGGTGGCGAGCACGTCCGCGATCGGCAGCTCACGCACCTCGGCCACGTACAGCATGTCGAGGGCGCGCTTGCGGGCCTTCGAACGAGCACTCATACGGTCAGCGCCTAGGAGTTGACGCGGCCGAGGAAGCTGCCGTCGCGCGTGTCGATCTTCACCAGGGTGCCGCTCTCCAGGTACAGCGGGACCTGGATGCGGTGGCCGGTCGCGATGATGGTCGCGTCCTTGGTGCCACCGGAGGAACGGTCGCCCTGCAGGCCGGGCTCGGTCTCGACCTCGGTGACGATCGACGTCGGGAGCTCGACGTACAGCGGGTTGCCCTCGTTCATCGCGATGGTGACCATCGCGGACTCGAGCAGGTAGTTCTTGGCGTCGCCGACCACGGTCGCGGAGACCGGGATCTGGTCGTACGTGTCGGTGTCCATGAACACGTAGGAGTCGCCGTCCTCGTAGAGGAACTGGTAGTCACGACGGTCGACGGTCGCGGTGTCGATCTTCGCGCCGGCGTTGAACGTGCGGTCGACGACCTTGCCGGAGACGACGTTCTTGAGCTTCGTGCGGACGAACGCGCCGCCCTTGCCCGGCTTGACGTGCTGGAACTCGACGACCGACCACAGCTGGCCGTCGATGATGAGAACGGCGCCGTTCTTGATGTCTGTGGTACTGGCCATGAGTCGTCGGTGTCCCGTTCGGTCGTGTTGTGAAGTGTCCTCGGGCCGCGGACGGCCCCGGACGAGTGTAGCGGACGCCCGCCCGGCGGCCGGAGCGGCACGCGCCGCGGTCAGCGTCGCCGTCGGGCGAGCCAGGCGTCGATCGCCGCCCAGCCGAGCAGCACCACCGCCGCTCCCCCGAGCAACCCGCCCGCGACCCCGGTGGACAGGGCCGCCGTCGGTCGTGCCGGCAACGCCAGGTAGACGATCGCCAGGATCCCCGCTCCCGCGCCGAGCAGCACGAGCAGGATGCGCCGGATCATGCCGGACACGAGCTGCCGGTCGCGGCTGTCCGCGAAGAGCCGGATGTTCACCGTGAACCGTCCGGTCTCGATCGCCTCGCCGATGCGGTCCACCCGGCGGGGCAGGCGTCGGGCAGCCGACACGACGCCGAGCAGTTCCTTCGCCGCCAGGTCGCGGAGCTTGCCGGGCCGGAGCTGGTCGGTGATCTGCTCCCGGGCGAGTCCGCGGGACTCCTCGAGCAGGTCGAACGACGGTGCGAGCGTGCGGAGGGTGCCCTCGAAGATGGCCAGGGCGCGGGCCGCGGCGACGAAGTCCGGCGGCGGCTTCAACCGGTACCGCCCGAAGACCTCGACCGCGTCGTCCACGGTGTCGACACCGATGCGCGCACCCGGGCCGAGCTCGTCCGCGACGAAGCGGGCGATGTCCCGACGGAAGTCGGGCTCGTCGTGCGCATCGCGCACGGGCGCCATCCGCAGGACGGCATCGGCGATCCGCGACGTGTCGTCCTGCAGGTAGGCGGCCAACAGGTCCTGGACCGTGTCCCGGAGACCCGGGTCGAGCCTCCCGACCGATCCGAAGTCGATCAACGCGGGCCGCCCGTCGGGCAGCACCAGGACGTTCCCCGGGTGCAGGTCCGCGTGGTACAGGCCGTCGAAGACGACCTGGCGCAGGAAGGCGCGGAGGATCGCGCGCATCGGCGCGTCGAGGTCCCGCTCGGAACGCTCGGCGCGGATCGCGCTGAGCGTGTCGCCCTCCAGGAACTCCATCACGAGCACACGCCGGCCGGACAGGTCCGGGTAGGGGTCCGGGAACCGGACCTCGTCCGGACGCGCGCTGCGGGCCTGGGCCGCACGCAGCGCCGTGAGGTTCCGGAGCTCGGAGACGAAGTCCACCTGCCGGATCAGGTCGTCCGCGTACTGGCCGGCGATGTCCTGCACCCCGACCTGCCGCGCCTCGGTCGACCACCGGGCCATGAACCGGACGACCCGCAGCGCGATGTCGACGTCGCGACGCACCGCGGCGTCGATCCCCGGCCGCTGCACCTTCACGGCGACCGCGGTGCCGTCGGACAGCCGGGCGCGGTGCACCTGCGCGATGGACGCCGCTGCGACAGGCACCGGGTCGAAGGTCGCGAAGACCTGGTCGACCGGGGCACCGAGCTCCTGCTCGAGGAGCGCACGGACCTCGTCCGCCGGCGCCGCCGTGACGTTCCGCTGCAGGTGTGCAAGTCCCTCGGTCCACTCCTCGGGCAGCAGGTCGTCGCGGGTGGAGAGCAGCTGGCCCATCTTCACGAACCCACCGCCGGCTTCCTCGAGGGCCCGACGCAGGTGCTCGGCCTGGTCACGACGCAGGTCCGAGGTGGCCGGGTCGTGCGAGAAGTCGAGACGACGGAACGGCACCAGGTGGTGGCGGCGGGCGATCGAGAGGAGTTCGGTGAAGCGCCGACCACGGGAGCGCAGGGTGCCGGTGTCGGCATCGCGCGGGCCGGAGAGGTCGCTCAGTCGGGGTGGGGTGGGCACGCCCGCCAGTCTGCTCCCCGGTGCTGGGTCCGCAGCGTGCGGGTGGTGCGGTCCGTCACGTGGTCCCGTCCTCCTCCACAGCCTGGAGGCCCGGCGCGGCTTCCACAGGTCGGCGCGGGCCCGGCGCGGGGCTCGGTCCTGGAGCGGACACTCGTGCCGTGGAGACCGCACTGATCGCGGCGTGCATCGCCGCCGGAGCGGCGATCGTCGCGGCCGTCGTCAGCCGGTTCGGGGCGTGGCCTGGCATCGGTTCACCTGGGTCACCGTCTCGACGCGTGTCACCTGGTGGTGGCGCAGGACGCGACGGGTCCTGCGATGACCGGCGTGGCTAGACGCCGACCTCCTGGTAGGCGGTGAAGAGCAGGTGGTCCTCGGGTCCCTCGAGCACGACGGGCTTGCCGACGCCGTCCAGGATGATGAACCGCAGCATGCCGGCACGGGCCTTCTTGTCGCGACGCATCGTGGCGAGCAGCCCCTGCCACCGACCGACACCGTACGAGGTCGGCAGGTCGAGCGACTCGAGGATCGCCCGGTGCCGGTCGACCGTGGCGTCGTCCAGGTGGCCGGTGAGCCGGGCGAGTTCGGCGGCGAACACCATGCCGACCGACACCGCCGCCCCGTGGCGCCACTGGTACCGCTCGGCGTGCTCGATCGCGTGCCCGAGGGTGTGTCCGTAGTTCAGGATCTCGCGTCGGCCCTGCTCGGTGAAGTCGTCCGAGACGACCTCGGCCTTGAGCGCGATGGCGAGCTCGACGACCCGGCGGAACTCCGGCGTCGTCGGGTCGGTCACCCGGTCGACGTCGGCCTCGACGATGTCCAGGATCTCGGGCACGGCGATGAACCCGGCCTTCACGATCTCCGCGAAGCCGGTCAGGATCTCGTTGCGCGGCAGCGTGCGGGCGAGGTCGAGGTCCACGACGACGGCGCGGGGGGCATAGAACGCGCCCACCAGGTTCTTGCCCTCGTTCGTGTTGATGCCCGTCTTCCCGCCGACGCTGGCGTCCACCATGCCGAGCACGCTGGTCGGGACGGCCACGTACGGCACACCGCGCAGCCAGGTCGCGGCGACGAAGCCCGCCAGGTCGGTGACGGCACCGCCACCGAGGCCGATGACCGCGTCGGTTCGGGTGAAGTCGGCCTGCCCCATGATCTGCCAGCAGAACGCCGCGACCTCGACGCGCTTGGCGCCCTCGGCGTCGGGGACCTCGGCGATCAGGGCTTCGAGCCCGGCCTCGACCAGCAGCGCACGGAGCTCGTTCGCCCGGGCACCGAGCGTCGGCGAGTGCACGATGAGGACCTTGGCGACACGCGGGCCCAGGATCGCGGGCAGGGCGCCGAGCAGGTCCGTGCCGACGGCCACCGTGTAGCCGTCGTCACCGCCGACCCGGATCTCGGTGGTCCCGGCGGGCAGGGTCGACTCGGTCACGGTGCTCCTTCGGTGCTGGTGGTGCTGCTGGTCGTGCTGCCGGGCGCGGCGGTGGTGCCGCTGCGCTCGGTGGTGCCGGCGTCGCTGCGCTCGGTGGTGCCGGCGTCGCTGCGCTCGGTGGTGCCGGCGTCGCTGCGCTCGGTGGTGCCGGCGTCGCTCCGCAGCCACGTGACAACCTCGTCGACCACGCGGGACATCGGCCGGCGGGACGTGTCGACCACGACGTGCGCGAGCTCGGCGTAGGTGGCGGCCCGCTCATCCATGATCGTCTGCCAGGCGTCAATCCCGCCGTTCGCCAGCAGCGGCCGGTCGGACCCGGCGATGCGGTCGGCGACGGCCTCGGGCGACACGGTGAGCAGGACGATGCGCGCCCCGCTCAGGGCCTGCCGGGTGTCCGCGTGGGTGACGGCTCCGCCACCCACGGCGATCACGCCGCCGATGGCCAGCGCTGCCCGCACGGCCTCGGCTTCGAGGGCGCGGAACGCCGGCTCACCGCGGTCGGCGAAGATCCCGGGGATCGGCCCGTGCTCGCGCACGATGACCCGGTCGGTGTCCGTGAACGGGACGCCGAGGACCTTCGCCACCCGCTTGCCGACACTCGACTTGCCGGCGCCCATCGGGCCGATGACGACCACGGGCGCATCGGCGCGTCGGATGTCGGTGCTCACAGGTCGGTCGAGGTCGCCGACGGTTCGGTCCGGCGCGTCCGCAGGGTCTCCGGGATCGCGGCGAGGTAGGCGTCGAGGTTGCGCTTCGTCTCGACGACGTTGTCGCCGCCGAACTTCTCGAGCACGGCATCGGCGAGCACCAGGGCCACCATCGCCTCGGCGACGACGCCCGCCGCGGGCACGGCACAGACGTCCGAACGCTGGTGGTGCGCCGAGGCGTCCTCACCGGAGACGACGTCCACGGTGTGCAGGGCGTGCGGGATGGTCGCGATCGGCTTCATGCCGGCGCGGACCCGCAGCACGGTGCCCGTGGACATCCCGCCCTCGGTCCCACCGGCGCGGTCGCTCGTGCGGTAGATCTCGCCGTCCTCGCGGTACAGCTCGTCGTGGGCGGCGGAGCCCCGGCGCCCGGCGGTCGCGAAGCCGTCGCCGACCTCGACGCCCTTGATGGCCTGGATCCCCATGATCGCCGCGGCGAGGCGGGCATCGAGCCGGCGGTCCCAGTGCACGTGCGAGCCGAGGCCCGGCGGAACACCGTAGAACAGCACCTCGACGACGCCGCCGAGGGTGTCGCCGTCCTTCTTCGCGGCCTCGACCTCGGTGACCATCCGTGCCGAGGTCTCGGGGTCGAAGCAGCGCAGCTGGTCCTCGTCGAGCCGGTCCACGTCGTCGGGCAGCGGCAGCTCCGTGCCGTCCGGGACCCGGACGGTCCCGACCTGCAGCGTGTGCGCCACCGAGCGGATGCCGAGTTCGGCCAGGAACGACTTCGCGACGGCGCCGAGCGCCACACGGGCAGCGGTCTCGCGGGCGCTCGCGCGCTCCAGGATCGGGCGGGCCTCGTCGAAGCCGTACTTCTGCATGCCGACCAGGTCGGCGTGACCCGGACGCGGTCGGGTGAGCGGGGCGCTCCGCCCGCGGGACATCTCGGTGGACTCGATCGGCTCGGGGTTCATGACCTCGACCCACTTCGGCCACTCGGTGTTGCCGATGCGGATCGCGATGGGGCTGCCGAGCGAGTAGCCGTGCCGGACGCCGCCGGACACGTGCAGCTCGTCCTGCTCGAACTTCATCCGCGAGCCACGGCCGTAGCCGAGCTTGCGGCGCGCGAGATCGGCACGGATGGACTCGAACGACACCGGGACACCCGCGGGCAGGCCCTCGAGCATGGCGATCAGTTCGGGTCCGTGGGACTCACCAGCAGTCAACCAACGAAGCATGCGGCAATCCTCCCACAGCGCACCGCCGTGCGACGTCGCCGTCCTACTGGTAGTCGGGGTGCGCCCGGAGCCACGCCTGGAACTGCTTCACTGCGACGAGGTGCTCGTCGTAGGTGTTCGAGAACACCGTCTCGCCGGTTTCCAGGTTCACCGTCACGAAGTACAGCCACTTGCCCGGAGCCTCGTTCGTCACGGCCTTGATCGCGATGTCCCCGGGGTTCGAGATCGGTGCCGGCGGCAGCCCCTCGTGCACGTACGTGTTGTACGCGTTCGACTCGTCGGCCCGTTCGGCGTCGGTCGTCGTCACGGTGTGCGTGTTGCCCGTGCCGTAGGCGACGGTGGCGTCGGACTGCAGGCGCATGCCCTGGTCGAGGCGGTTCTGGAACACCCGGGCGACCTTCGGGTAGTCGGCCGCGAGGCCGGCTTCCTTCTGCACCAGCGACGCGAAGACGATGGTGCGCTCCTGGTCGGCCTCCTTGACGCCGGCGGCGGACAGGTGCTCCTTCATGGTGTCGACCATCGACTTGAAGTACTGCTCGGCGGTCCAGCCCGGGTTGATCGGGTAGGTCGCGGGGAAGAGCCAACCCTCGAGCGTGGTGACGCCGGACGGCAGGTCGTAGGCCGTCAGGTCCTTCGCGGCCGCGTCGACCTCCTGCTTGGTCAGGCCGGCCTTCGAGACCATCCCGGCCTCGATGTCGGCGAGTGCGGTGCCCTCGGGGATGATGATCGACGCCTGCACCCGGTTCTTCGTGTCCTGCAGTGCCGCGAGCGCGGACTTCGAGCTCATCTGCTTCTTCAGCGCGTACGAACCGGGCTGGAACTGCACGTCCGGCGAGGCCAGCAGGAGCTTGTAGAACACCTTCGAGTCCTTGACGACGCCGCTGCGCTGCAGCGTCGCGGCGACGTTCTCGCCGATGTCACCCTGCTTGATGGTGATGGTCACCTTCGAGGTGCCGTCGCCGGTGTAGTCGTCGGGTTCCTGCGCGCCGCTGATCGCCGCGATGAGCTGCTGGAACTTGGGTGCGGCGAAGGTGTAGGCGCCGACGCCGGCGGCGAGCACCACCGCGACGATGACGAGTCCGGCGACGAGCGGTCCGCGTCGGCGCTTCGGCCGTGGCTCCCGGGGCGGCCTGGAGGCGCGGCCTCCCCCGCCTCGTCCCCCGCGGCCACCGCCTCCCGCGGCGCCACCGCCGCCGGTCACGTCACCGTCGTCCGTCCCGTCGGCCCCGGATCCGCCGCCCGCAGCGGTCGCCGCGCGCTCCGTCGGCAGCTCGCCGGTCAGCAGTGCGGCGACCTCGGGGTGCAGGTCTTCGGGACGGGTGGCGATCGGCGCGTCGGCGGGTGACGTGGGGCGTTCGTCACGTGCGGCTGGTGGGGAATCGATGGTCCGCTCGGCGACCGGCGACTCGTCGGTCGCTGCGACGCGGGCCCGTTCGGCCTCGAGGGCTCGGGCTTCGCGTCGGGACATCGGAGGCACCGGCGGTGGGGTCACCTGACCAGCGTCGTCGCGGTCATCGGTGCCTGTCGTGCGGTCGGAAGTCGTCTTCCGCCGCTCGGCGTCGTTGCCGGGCGCGATGATCGCGTTCCAGTCCAGATCGTCTGCCAACGTCCTCGGTCTCTCGGTCGGGAACTCCACCTGGGCACCGTCGTCCTCGCAGCTGACGACGAGAGCACCCATGTGCGGTACCGGGCAGCCCTGTCAGGGAAGCGTGGTGCCCGGAGGGGCACCGGCACTGCGCTCGTGGTCGAGCGCGTGTTGCAGAATGATAACAGCGGCTGCTTGGTCGATCACGGCCCGGGACTTCTTCGTGTTCTTGCCGGCCTGGTGCAGCCCCCGCTGGGCCGTCACGGTCGACAGTCGTTCGTCGACCAGACGCACCGGCCGTCGCGCCGCGATCCGGGCGGCGAAGACACGGGCGTCCTCGGTCGAGGCCGTGTCCCCACCCGACATCGACAGGGGCAGCCCGACGACGACCTCGAGCACGTCGTACTCGTCCGCGAGCTCGAGGATCCGCCGGAGGTCCCCCGAGTCGTCACGCCGGACGGTCTCGACCGGCGTCGCCAGCAGGCCGTCGCGGTCGCACACGGCGACCCCGATCCGGGCGCGTCCGACGTCCACGCCGAGGCGACGCCCGGACCGGATGCCCACGGTCAGCCCGCGAGCCGTGCGGTCACGGCACGCAGCGCCGCGGGGAGCGCGGCCGCGTCGGTCCCGCCGCCCTGCGCCAGGTCCGGCTTGCCGCCGCCACCGCCACCGAGCACGCCGGCGGCCTCCTTCGCGAGGGGGCCCGCCTGCACGCCCGCAGCACGAGCAGCGTCGTTGGTCGCGACGATCACGATCGGCTTGCCACCGACGACCGCCCCGAGCACGACGACGGCCGCGCCGTCACCGAGCTGGCCTCGCACGCCGGTGGCGAGCGAGCGCAGGTCGTCGCCGGACTGCAGGCCGTCGACCGTCTCGGCGACCACGGTGGTGGCACCGACGGTCGTGGCGTTGCGGGCGATGGCGGGCACGCGCTGCTGCAGGTTCGCCGACTCGTACTCGGCGAGCTTCTTCTGGGCGGACCGGAGGTCCTCCATCAGGTTCTGGACGCGGGCCGGCAGGTCGGCACGGGGGGCCTTGAGCGCGCTGGAGAGCTGCGACACGATCGTGCGCTCGACGGCGAGGTCGCGGAACCCCTCGAGCCCGACCAGTGCCTCGACCCGGCGGTTCGTCGAACCGACGCTCGACTCCCCCACCAGGTTGACGAGCCCGATCTGCGCGCTCGAGGCGACGTGCGTGCCACCGCAGAGCTCGCGGGACCACGGGCCGCCGATGTCGACCATGCGGACCTCGGCGCCGTACTTCTCACCGAACAGGGCCTGTGCCCCGAGGGCCTTCGCCTCGTCGATGGGCAGGATGCGCGTGGAGACCTCGAGGTCGGTGCGGATCGCGGTGTTCACGACCTCCTCGATCTCGGAGCGTGTCTCGAGCGAGACCGGCTGCGACCACGAGAAGTCGAGGCGCATGTAGCCGGACTTGTTGTACGAACCGGCCTGCAGCGCCTCCGGCCCGAGGATGTCGCGGAGGGCCGCGTTGACCAGGTGCGTCGCGGAGTGCGCCTGGGTCGCACCGCGGCGGTACTCCGCGTCGACGACGGTGCTCGCGGCGTCGCCGACGCCGACCTCACCGGAGCGGACCTGCACGGTGTGGCTCCACAGTCCGGAGACCGGTCGCTGGACGTCGAGGACCTCGAGGTCGAACCCGTTGCCGACGATCGACCCCTGGTCGGCGTCCTGGCCGCCGGACTCGGCGTACAGGGAGGTCTCGCCGAGGATGACCTCGGCGATGTCGCCGGCGACCGCACGGTCGACGCTCACGCCGCCGACGATGATGCCGAGCACGCGCGTCTCGGCCTCGAGCGCGTCGTAGCCGAGGAACGTCGTCTCGCCCTTCGCCCGGAACGCGCTGTACACGCTGAGGTCGGCGATCGCGGTCTTCTTGCTCTTCGCGTCGGCCTTCGCCCGGGCACGCTGCTCGGACATCAGGGTCTCGAACGCCGTGCGGTCGACGTGGACGCCGGCTTCCTCGGCCATCTCCATCGTCAGGTCGATGGGGAACCCGAAGGTGTCGTGCAGCAGGAACGCCGTGTCGCCGCCGATCGAGGGGGCGCCGTCCTGCTTCGCGCGCTCGACGGCGACGTCGAGGATGGTGGTGCCCTGCGCCAGGGTGCGGAGGAAGGTCTCCTCTTCCGCGTAGGCGATGCGGGAGATCCGGTCGTAGTCGGACGCCACCTCGGGGTAGGCGTCGCGCATGGCGTCGCGGGACGCCGGGAAGAGCTCGGGGAACGTGGGGGCCTCGACACCGAGCAGGCGCATCGCGCGGACGGTGCGACGGAGCAGCCGACGGAGGATGTACCCGCGGCCCTCGTTCGACGGGCTCACGCCGTCGGCGATGAGCATCAGCGAGGAACGGACGTGGTCGGCGATGACGCGCATCCGCACGTCGTCCTCGTGCACGGCACCGTAGCGCCGGCCGGAGATCTCGGCCGCGCGGTCGAGCACCGGGCGCACCTGGTCGATCTCGTACATGTTGTCGACGCCCTGCTTGATGAAGGCGACGCGCTCGAGCCCCATGCCGGTGTCGATGTTCTTGTTCGGCAGCTCGCCGGTGATCTCGAAGTCGTACTTCGACCGCACGTCGGCGATCTGGTACTGCATGAAGACGAGGTTCCAGATCTCGACGTACCGGTCGTCGTCCGTCGCCGGGCCGCCGTCGATGCCGTACTCGGGGCCACGGTCGAAGAAGATCTCCGAGCAGGGACCCGCCGGTCCGGGCTGTCCGGTCGACCAGTAGTTGGTGTCCTTGCCGAGGCGCTGGATCCGCTCGTCGGGCAGCGAGGAGTGCTGCTTCCAGAAGCCGATCGCCTCGTCGTCCTCTTCGTAGACGGTGACCCAGAGGTCGTCCGGCGAGAAGCCGAGCCCGCCGTCGGTCTCCGGCTTGGTCAGGAACTCCCAGGCGAACTGGATCGCCTGCTCCTTGAAGTAGTCGCCGAACGAGAAGTTCCCGTTCATCTGGAAGAACGTGCCGTGGCGAGGGGTCTTGCCGACCTCTTCGATGTCGTTCGTGCGGATGCACTTCTGCACGCTCGTCGCCCGCGGGAACGGGGCCGGGATGAGACCGGTCAGGTACGGGATGAACGGCACCATGCCGGCGACCGTGAAGAGGAGCGACGGGTCGTCTGAAACGAGGGACGCGGACGGGACGACGGTGTGGCCGCGGTCACCGAAGTACTGGAGCCAACGGCGGCGGATCTCTGCGGTCTGCATGGTGCTTCCTGGGTTCAGGTCGTGGGTGGAGGAGGGTCGTGGCTGCTCGGTCGGAGCGCTCAGACGTCGGTACGGAGCTCGGCCTCGCGCGACCGGTAGCCGTCCGCGACGGCTCCCGTGAAGGCCTTCGTCTTGGCGTTCACCTCGGCGAAGAGCCGGGCGCCACCGGAGGTCTGGGCGACCCGGTGTGCGACGGCGAACCCGATGACGATGCCGACGGCGACGAAGAACAGCTGCTTCACGGTGCCTCTCCCTCTGTGCACCCGGGCGGTGCATGCCCGGACAAGCTTAGTCGCCGGTGCCGGAACGCCGAACGGCGGGTCGCCCTCGAGAGGACGACCCGCCGTTCGGGTGTGATCAGTGGATCAGCGAGCTGCGTAGTACTCGACGACGAGCTGCACTTCACAGGTCACGGGGACCTCGGCGCGCTTCGGGCGACGCACGAGGCGGGCCTGGAGCTTCTCGATCTCGACCTCGAGGTAGCCCGGGACCTTCGGGAGGACTTCCTGGTGGCCACCGGCAGCGGCGACCTGGAAGGGCTCCATCGACTCGGACTTCGCCTTGACGTGGATCAGCTGGCCCTCCTTGACGCGGAAGGACGGGCGGTCGACGAGCTTGCCGTCGACCAGGATGTGGCGGTGCACGATCAGCTGACGGGCCTGCGCGGTGGTGCGGGCGAAGCCGGCACGGACCACGAGGGCGTCGAGGCGCTGCTCGAGGAGCTCGACCAGGTTCTCACCGGTCAGGCCCTTCGTCTTGCGGGCCTCTTCGAAGACGATGCGGAGCTGCTTCTCGCGGATGCCGTACTGGGCGCGCAGACGCTGCTTCTCACGGAGGCGGACGGCGTAGTCGCTGTCCGCACGACGGCGCGTACGGCCGTGCTCACCGGGCCCGTAGGGGCGCTTCTCGAGGTAACGGGCAGCCTTCGGCGTCAGCGGGATGCCGAGTGCGCGCGACAGACGGGTCTTGCTGCGGGTACGTGACTTGGTAGACACAGGGTCCTTTTCTCTGTTCGAACTGAATACTCACCGGAGGCCGGGCACGCGAGTGCCGGTGGCCCCGACGACGGGATCCAGAGGGATGAGCCTGTGGGATCGGACGGCTACAGTCCGAACCTCTGCCCCCGTACCACCGGAGTGGCACTCTGTCCTCGACGCAGCCGTGCTCGAGGACCAGGACGTAGGCCCGGTAATGCTAGCAGCATCGGGGCGAGCGCAGAAGCACCGACGCTAGTGGCCGCGTGTGATCTTCCGGAGCCGTTCGAGCCGCGGCCCGACCTCGCGCTCGTAGCCGTTGGCCGTCGGCGTGTAGTACTCGGTGCCCTCGAGTGCGTCCGGCAGGTACTGCTGCTCGGCGACCCCGTGCTCGGCGTCGTGCGAGTAGACGTACCCCTTGCCGTGCCCGAGGCGCTTCGCCCCGGCGTAGTGCGCGTCGCGCAGGTGCATCGGGACCGTGCCCATGCGCCCCGCCTTGACGTCGGCCATCGCCTGGTTGACCCCGTTGTAGGCGGCGTTCGACTTCGGCGCCGTCGCCAGGTAGACGACCGCCTCGGCCAGCGGGATCCGTCCCTCGGGCATCCCGATGAGCTGGACGGCCTGGGCCGCCGCGACGGCGATGGGCAGGGCCTGCGGGTCGGCCATGCCGATGTCCTCGGACGCGGAGATGATGATCCGCCGGGCGATGAACCGCGAGTCCTCGCCGGCCTCGATCATCCGGGCGAGGTAGTGCAGGGCGGCGTCGACGTCGCTCCCCCGCACCGACTTGATGAACGCGCTGATGACGTCGTAGTGCTCGTCACCCTGTCGGTCGTAGCGCAGCAGGGCCCGGTCGACCGCCGCCGCGACGGTGTCGGCGTCGACGACGGGCACGGTGTCGTCGTCCTCGTCCTGCGCGGCGGTGGCCGACGCCGCCGCGGCCTCGAGCGCCGTCAGGGCGCGTCGGGCGTCACCGGACGCGAGCCGGATGATCGCGCTGCGGGCTTCGTCACCGAGGACGACGGCACCGCCGAGCCCGCGGGGGTCCTCCACGGCGCGGTCGACGAGCATGCCGAGGTCGGGATCGGTGAGCGGTTTGAGCGTCAGGAGCAGCGAGCGGGACAGCAGGGGCGAGATCACCGAGAACGACGGGTTCTCGGTGGTGGCGGCGATCAGGATGACCCACCCGTTCTCGACACCGGGCAGCAGGGCGTCCTGCTGGGCCTTGCTGAACCGGTGGATCTCGTCGAGGAACAGCACCGTGGTCGACCCGTACAGGTCGCGGTGGGTCAGCGCCTTCTCCATGACCTCGCGCACGTCCTTCACGCCGGCGGTCACGGCGGAGAGCTCGACGAACTCGCGACCGGACTGCCGTGCGATGGCCTGCGCCAGCGTGGTCTTGCCGGTGCCGGGCGGTCCCCACAGGATCACGGAGACCCCGCCGGGGTTCTCACGCGTGCCGGTGGCGAGCTGCACCAGGGGCGAACCCCGGCCGAGCAGGTGCTGCTGACCGGCGACCTCGTCGAGGCTGGTGGGGCGCATCCGGACGGCGAGCGGGACGGAACCCTGCGCGAGACCGGCGCGACCACCCGTGGTGGGCGCGTGCATTCCCGAACGATCCGCTGCCATCCTGCAATCGTAGGCCGGTCCACCGACGCAGGCCGCGCCTCCCTGCTGGTGACGGCGACCGTTCGGCTACGCTCGTTGCACACTGCGACGAGAGGGCAGACCAGCACCGTGGCACCGAAGAACCCAGCGCGTGACAACCGTGAGGCACGCGAGCGCCTCCGCCTCTACCAGGCCCGCCAGGGCCTCCACGAGCGGCAGCGACGCCGCCGCGTGCGGGACAACCTGATCGGCGCCGGTGCCCTCGTCCTCGTCGCGGCCCTCGCCACCGGGTCGCAGCTCGCCTTCGCCGGATCGCGGGGGTCGGACGCCCCGGCCCCGAGCGCCTCCGCGTCGTCGACGGCCACGCCGTCGGCCAGTGCCACGGCCGGCAACACCGGCGACGTGCCGAGCAAGTCGATCGCGAAGGGCGCGACCTGGACCGGCACCCTCACGCTCAACAAGGACATCGACCTCGGCATCGAGCTGGACGGCGCGAAGGCGCCGCAGGCCACGAGTGCCGAGATCTCGTTGATCCGTGAGCAGTTCTACAACGGCACCACCTGCCACCGGCTCGCCGACAGCGACGGGCTGAAGTTCCTGCAGTGCGGTTCCGCGAACGGCGACGGCACCGGCGACGCCGGCTTCGAGTACGGCCCGCTCGAGAACGTGCCGGAGGACGGCGTCTACGAGAAGGGCACGATCGCGATCGCACGGTCGGACTCCCCGTACTCGCAGTCGACGCAGTTCTTCATCGTCTACGGGGACACCACGCTCGACGGCTCGACTGGCGGATACACGGTCGTCGGCAAGGTCACGAGCGGGCTGTCCGAGCTCGAGTCGAAGATCGCCGCGAAGGGCATCGCGTCGCCCGGCAGCGACGGCACCGGCGAGCCGAAGGTGGCGACGAAGATCACCGACGCGACCATCGCGGAGCAGAAGTAGTCCACAACCCGTCGCACCGGTCGGGCGGCGGAGCCCGTCCGTGCAATAGGCTGACGACCTGACCGTGCCGACGGTGACGTCGGCGATGCACGACCACGATCGAGGCGAGACCTGTGGGATCTGACGAAGCAACGACCTGGGGGCGGGTCGACGAGAACGGGACCGTGTACGTCCGGTACGAAGAGACCGAACGTGCTGTCGGTGAGTACCCGGACGCCACCCCCGAAGAAGCCCTCGCCTACTTCGCGCGGAAGTACGCCGACCTCGAGGGGCAGGTGAAGATCGCCGAGCAGCGCGTCCAGCGTGGTGCGTCGGCGAACGACGTCGCCCGGACGGTCGAGCACCTGACCGCCCTGGTCGCCGATGCACGCGTGGTGGGTGACATCAAGTCGCTCGAGACCCGCGTGGGCGCGCTCACCGAGCAGCTCGGCTCGCTCACCAAGGAGCAGGCGGAACAGGCGCAGCAGGCGCTGCAGGACGCCCTGGCGCACCGCACCGCCCTGGTCGAGGAAGCCGAGGCACTCGCCGCGGTGGACCCGGCGCGCGCGCAGTGGAAGCAGATCACGGCGCAGCTCGACGACGTGTTCGCGCGCTGGCAGCAGCACCAGCACGACGGGCCGCGGATCCCCAAGAACGAGGCCAACGACCTCTGGAAGCGGTTCCGCGCAGCGCGGTCCACCGTCGACCAGCACCGTCGTGCCTTCTACTCCGAGCTCGACGCACAGCACCGTGACGCCCGGACCCGCAAGCAGGAGCTCGTGGCGCAGGCCGAGGCCCTCGCGCCCCGCGGCTCCGATGCGATCCCGGACTACCGCCAGCTCCTCGACGACTGGAAGAACGCCGGGCGTGCCGGCAAGCGCCACGACGACGCGCTCTGGGCGCGCTTCAAGGCCGCCGGAGACGTGCTGTTCGAGCAGCGCCACGCCGAGAGCGCAGCCGAGAACGAAGAGTTCTCCGCCAACCTCGAGGCGAAGCAGGCCCTGCTGACCGAGGCCGAGCCGCTCCTGCAGGCGACCGACCGGGTCGCCGCGCGCAAGACCCTCACCGGCATCCAGCGCCGGTGGGACGAGATCGGCAAAGTCCCCCGCGGCGACGTCCGTCGGGTCGAGGACCGCCTGCGCGCCGTCGAGGACCACGTCCGTGGGCTCGAGGACGCGCACTGGAAGGAATCGAACCCGGAGCGCAAGGCCCGTCAGAACGGTCTGGCGAGCCAGCTGGAAGACGCGATCGGCAAGCTCCAGTCCGAGCTCGCGGCGGCACAGGCCACCGGCGACGCCCGGAAGATCAAGGACGCGCAGGAAGCCCTCGACGCCCGCAAGATCTGGCTCGACGCCCTGGGCGGCTGAGCCTCCGCACCACGAACGACGCCCCCGTGACCGATCGGTCACGGGGGCGTCGCCGTACCAGGGGCACCAGCGGGCGAACCAGGCCAGCGTGCCGGCAGGTCAGACCGGCGTGGGCAGTCCGAGCAGCAGTCGGATGTCGAGGTCGTCCTGCCGCATCTGCGCGGCGAGCTCGTCCATCGACGAGAACTTCACCATGCCGCGCACGTACGACACGAAGAGCACCGAGATCCGGTCCCCGTACAGGTCGATGTCGACGTCGAGCAGGTGCGCCTCGATCTGCTTCGCCGGCACGCCCTCGAACGTCGGGTTGTTGCCGACCGACACCGCTGCCGGGTAGACGGTGCCGTCGTGCAGCACCCGGGCGGCGTAGACGCCGTCGGCGGGGACGAAGCCCTCGCACGCCGGGTCGAGGTTCGCGGTGGGGTACCCCATCGCCCGGCCGCGCTGGTTGCCGTGCACCACGACGCTCCGCACGGCGTGCTCCCGCCCGAGGAGTCGTGCGGCCTCGGCCACGCGGCCCTGGCCCAGGAGCTCCCGGATCCAGGTGGAGGACACCCGGCGCTCACCGTCGGGTCGGACGTCGTCGATCAGGTCCACATCGTCGATGAGCTCGACCGTGAACCCGTGCTGCTCCCCCAGGGCACGCAGCAGCTCGACGTCGCCGGCGCCCTTCGCGCCGAAGCGGAAGTCGCTGCCGACGAAGACGAGCCGGGCGTGCAGGGTGTCGACGAGGATCTCGGACACGAACGCCTCGGGCGACTTCGACTGCAGTTCCTGGTCGAAGCGGAGCAGCAGGGTGGCGTCGACCCCGGCGTCCTCGAGCAGTTCGCGGCGCTGCGCGGTGCTCGTCAGGGCCGGCGGGACGTGCGGCGGGTCGATGACGTTGAGCGGGTGGCGGTCGAACGTGACCACGGTGGCCACGAGGTCGTGCTCGCGGGCGGCACGCTCGAGGTGTGCGATGACGGCACGGTGCCCGACGTGCACGCCGTCGAACTTGCCGATGGTGACCGCACTCGGCCCGAACCCGTCCGCCACGTCGGCGGTGTCCTCGTAGAACTGCACGGTGGCTCCTACTCGCTCGCCGGGGCGGTGGACGAGGACGCAGCCGGTGCCGCCGACTCGGTGATGGCGGTGCGGTGGTGCTTGCGGAGCCACCAGAGCCCGGCGATCGGCAGCACGAGCGGCGCGAAGGCGTAGCCCATGCCGTAGTACGACCAGATGGTGTCGTCGGGGAACAGCTGGCGGTCGAACAGCGACAGGGTGCCGATGACGAGCACGCCGGTCATCTCGAACACGATCGTGACGCAGGCGACCCGGTACCAGAACCGGCCGGGCACGATCAGGGCGATCATCGCGACGATGTAGACGACGGCAGCGATGGCACTGAGCGTGTAGGCGAACGGTGCGAACGAGAACTTCTCGATGATCTGCACGACGCTGCGTCCGGTCGCCGCCAGCGCGAGGATGCCGTACACGGCGATGAGGACGCGGCCGATGCCGGTCGCGAGTGAGGATCTGGTCGCCATTGCACCGATTCTACCGACGCGCGGCTCCGCGCATGACCTCCGGCGTCAGTTCAACGCGAACCAGATCTGGTACATCCGGTAGACCATCACCGCGACGGTGAAGGCGCCGGCACCGAGCACCACGGTGCTCCACTTCGTGCGGTCGATCAGTGCCCACACGACCGCGGCCGGTGGGACGAGCAGCACCGACACGGCGTACACCCCGAACTCGAGCGCGTTGCCGTCGGGCGGACTGCCCGTCGCCGGCAGCACGATCGAGATGACGCCCTGCACCAGGAGCAGCAGTTCGATGAGCACGAGGGCGCCGACGGTGTAGTCGTTCGGCTTCCAGCCGATGAACCCCACGACGACCGCGAAGAGCCCCACGATCACGGCGAGCACCAGCTGCACCCACATGTACCACTCGATCACGCGCGCGCTCCGGTCTGCGAGGAGGACGACGCACCGGGCGTCGGGAAGTTCGTGATGACCCGGAGCAGTCCACGGCGGACGGAGACGAGGCCGACCAGCCGGTCGTCGGACGCGGTGACCGCTGCCACCGGACCGTCCGAGTCGGGGTGCTCGGCCGCGACGCGCTTGCCGTCGGTGAGGTCCTTCGCCGAGGCTGCGTCGAGGGTCACGGACGAGAAGAGTCGCCGGGCGATGTCCGCCGGACGTGCGAGCGCGGCGCGGACGTCGACGGCGTCGTCCTCGAGGTCGATGGCGTCCTGCACGTCGAACGGTCCGACGCGGGTCCGCCGGAGCGCGACGAGGTGCGCCCCGGTGCCGAGGGCAGCGCCGACGTCACGGGCGAGTGCGCGGACGTAGGTGCCCGACGAGCAGGTCACGACGACGTCGAGGTCCACCACGGCGACGTCGGTGCCGTCGACGGCGACGGTCCGCTCGTTCCGGGTCGTCACGTCGAACTGCGAGACGGTCACCGTGCGGGACTTGAGCTCCACCGCCTCGCCCTTGCGCGCCAGGTCGTAGGCGCGGCGCCCGTCGACCTTGATCGCACTGACCGTGGACGGGACCTGGTCGATCACGCCCCGCTGTGCTGCGACAGCGGTCTCGACGGCGTCGTCCGAGACGTCGGCAGCGGCCACACCGACAGCAGCGGTCGGCGTGCCGTCGGCGTCGTCGGAGTCCGTCGAGACGCCGAGCCGGATGGTCGCGGTGTAGGTCTTGTCGAGGCCCACCAGGTGCGTCAGCAACCGGGTGGACGGCCCGATGCCGAGCAGCAGCAGCCCGGTGGCCATGGGGTCGAGGGTCCCGGCGTGGCCGACCTTCTTCAGGCCGAGGCGCCGTCGGGCGATGGAGACCACCCGGTGGCTGGAGATCCCCTGCGGTTTGTCGACGAGGAGGATGCCGTCCGGCGCGGTTTCGAGCACCAGGCGAGATTACCAGCGCCGGTCAGCAGGCGTCGTTCCACTCGCGGCGAGGGTGCTCGGGATCGGTGACGTCGAGCACGGCGGAGGCAGCGATCTTTACATCGGCGCGGCGCTCGAGCCGGCCGGACTCCTGCTCCACCCACAGCGACCAGCGCCACAGGGTGCGCACCCCGGGAGCCAGGACGCCCCGTCCGTGCACGATCAGGACACCGTCGCCGGCTCCGGTCGTGCGGAAGGGCGTCACCAGGTCGGACCGCAGCGTGTCCTGGTCGGCGGACGGCGCGGCGGCCGCCATCGCGGAGACCCCGTGCTGCTCGAAACCGTTGACGAGCGCGGCCGCGACCCGTTCGAGGTCGGTGCCGTCCTGCCCGTCGACGCCGATGACGGTGCGGTTCGTGCCGACCTGCGCGATCGCCTCTGCGGCGATCGCAGCCATCGTGTCGGTCTCTTCGGGTGCCCAGCGTGCCATGCCTCCACCGTAGGCTGTCGAGGTGAACGCGAGTCGGGCCTCCAGACCGGATGTGGACAAACCGACCGCGCGACGCGGTGTGCAGGAGCCGGCCACGCCGGAACGGCCCGACATCGCGACCCCGCTGATCGCGTGGTTCCGGCAGCAGGCGCGGGACCTGCCGTGGCGCCGCCCCGGCTTCCCCGCGTGGGGGACGCTCGTCAGCGAGATCATGCTGCAGCAGACGCAGGTCGCGCGCGTGATCCCCCGTCTGGAGGCGTGGCTCACCCGGTGGCCGACGCCTCGCGACCTCGCGGACTCGCCGCCGTCCGAGGCGGTGCGCGCCTGGGACCGGCTCGGCTACCCGAGACGCGCGCTCGCGCTCCACGCGGCGGCGACCGCGATCGCGACCCACCACGGCAACGTCGTGCCGCGAGACGTCGACGCGCTGCTCGCGCTGCCGGGCATCGGCGACTACACCGCGCGGGCCGTCGCGGTCTTCGCGTACGGCGACCGGCACCCGGTGGTGGACGTCAACGTGCGCCGCGTGCTCGCTCGTGCGGTCCTCGGCCAGGGCGAACCCGGGCCGGCGAAGGCGAAGCAGGACCTCCCGCTGATGGAGTCTGTACTGCCGGCGGACCGCGACGACGCAGCCGCCACGAACGCGGCCGTGATGGAGCTCGGCGCGCTCGTGTGCGTGTCCCGCTCCCCCGCGTGCGATGCGTGCCCGATCGCGGACCGCTGCGCGTGGCGTGCGGCCGGGTACCCGGAGCACGACGGGCCGCGGGCTCCGCGGCAGGCGAGGTTCGCCGGCAGTGACCGCCAGGTGCGTGGCCTGATCATGGCCGAGCTGCGCGCCAGCGACGTGCCGGTCACCCGGTACGAGATCGAACCGGTGTGGCCGGACGCCGACCAGCGCGACCGGGCGCTCGCGTCGCTCCTGCGTGACGGACTGGCCGTCGGGGACGACGCGAGCGGCTACCAGCTGCCCGGGATCTAGGAACGCGGCTCGGCGGAGCCGTCGGTCTCGGCGGCGTCGTCGGTGTCGTCGTCCTCGTCGCGCTTGTACGGATCGGCGTCGCCGGCGTACGTCGCGCCGACCGACGCTGCTCGCACCTGCTCGTCACGGACCTGGGCCTGAACGAGCAGGTCCTCCATGTGCGCCGAGGTCTCGGGCAGGGCGTCGGCGATGAACTCGAGCGACGGCGTGAGCCGGGCGGTGATGTTCTTGCCGACCTCGGACCGGAGCATGCCGGTCGCGGCCTTGAGCGCCGCGGCGGAGTCCGCACGCTCCTCGTCGGTGCCGTACACGGTGTAGAAGATCGACGCGTGCTGCAGGTCGCCGGTCACACGGACGTCGGTGATCGTGACGAACCCGAGTCGCGGGTCCCGCAGACCCTTGTCGAGTCGACGTGCGACGACTTCCTTGATGCGGTCCGCCATCTTGCGTGCGCGCTGCGGATCGGCCATTGGGTGCCTCCTGAGGCGATGGCGGGACGCTTCCCGCCGGTGGTCCTGCGTGGGAAAGGGGTCGGGCCCCGGCCTCCCGCACGGGGAGGCCGGGGCCCAGAGGAGTCACGCGATCAGTCGCGCGGCTTCTCGACGAGTTCGGTCGTCTCGACCTCATCGCCGATCTGGATGTCGTTGAACTTGCCCAGACCGATACCGGCTTCGAAGTCCGTGCGGACCTCGGTCACGTCGTCCTTGAAGCGACGCAGCGACTCGATGGCCAGGCCATCGGCGATCACCACGCCTTCACGGATGACGCGCGCCTTGGCGTTGCGCGTGATCGTGCCGGAGCGGACGATGACACCCGCGATGTTGCCGAACTTCGAGGAACGGAACACCTCGCGGATCTCGGCGACGCCCGACTGGACCTCTTCGTACTCGGGCTTGAGCATGCCCTTGAGGGACTGCTCGATGTCGTCGAGTGCGTTGTAGATGACCGAGTAGAAGCGCACGTCGATGCCTTCACGCGCCGCACGCTCACGGGCCTTGACGTCCGGACGGACGTTGAAGCCGATGACGATGGCGTTGTCGATCGTGGCGAGGTCGATGTCCGACTCCGTGATCGCACCGACACCGCGGTGCAGGATGCGGAGCTGGACGCTGTCGTCGACCTCGATGTCCAGGAGCGACTGCTCGAGTGCCTCGACGGCACCGGAGACGTCACCCTTGATGATGAGGTTGAGCGACTCGACCTTGCCCTCTTCGAGCGCACGGGTGAAGTCCTCGAGCGAGATGCGCTTGCGCGACTTCGCCAGCAGGGCGTTGCGCTCGGCGGCTTCACGCTTCTCGGCGATCTGACGAGCCGTGCGGTCCTCTTCGGTGACGAGGAAGGTGTCGCCGGCGCGGGGCACCGAGGACAGACCCTGCACCTGGACCGGGCGGCTCGGCGTCGCGGCCTTGACCGCGACCCCGTTCTCGTCCGTCATCGCACGGACTCGGCCGTAGGCCGTGCCCGCCACGATGGCGTCACCGACGTGGAGCGTGCCGGACTGGATGAGGACCGTGGCGACTGCACCGCGACCCTTGTCGAGCCGGGCCTCGATCGCGACACCACGGGCGTCCTTGTCGGGGTTCGCACGCAGGTCGAGACCGGCGTCCGCGGTGAGCAGCACGGCGTCCAGGAGTTCCTGGATACCGATGTTCTGCCGCGCCGACACGTCGACGAACATGACGTCGCCGCCGTACTCCTCGGCCACCAGGTTGTACTCGGTGAGCTGCTGGCGGACCTTGGCGGGGTTCGCGCCTTCCTTGTCGATCTTGTTGACCGCGACGACGATCGGCACACCGGCCGACTGCGCGTGGTTCAACGCCTCGATGGTCTGGGGCATGATGCCGTCGTCCGCCGCGACCACGAGGATCGCGATGTCCGTCACCTGGGCACCACGAGCACGCATGGCCGTGAAGGCCTCGTGACCCGGGGTGTCGATGAAGGTGATCGGGCGGTCGATGCCCTCGTGCTGCGCGACGATCTGGTACGCACCGATGTGCTGGGTGATGCCACCGGCCTCGCCCTCGACGACCTTCGAGTTGCGGATCGCGTCGAGGAGGCGGGTCTTGCCGTGGTCGACGTGACCCATGACGGTGACCACCGGCGGCCGCTGCTGCAGCACGTCGTCGTCTTCGTCCTCGAGTTCTGCGTCGAGGTCGATGTCGAAGCCCTCGAGGAGCTCCTTGTCCTCGTCCTCGGGCGAGACGATCTGGATCTTGTAGCCCAGCTCGTCACCGAGGACCTCGAACGTGGCCTCGTCCAGCGACTCGGTCGCGGTCGCCATCTCACCGAGGTGGAACAGCACCGTCACGAGGTTGCCGGGCATGGCGTCGATCTTGTCCGCGAAGTCCGAGATGCTCGCACCACGACGGAGTCGGACGACCGTGTTGCCGTCGCCGCGAGGGACCTGCACACCGCCGAGCGACGGTGCCTGACGCATCTCGTACTCGGCGCGCTTCGTCCGCTTCGACTTGCGGGCACGGCTCTTGCCGCCACCGCGACCGAACGCACCGGCGGTACCACCACCGGGGCCACGACCACGGCCACCGCCACCGGCGGGACGCGGGCCGCTGAAGGCCGGACGCGGGAAGCCGCCACCGGCACCGCCGCCGGCACCCGGACGGGCACCGGGGCCGCCACGGCCACCACCCTGGCCCGGGCGCTGCCCGAAGCCGTTGGGACGGTTGCCCTGACCGGGACCACCCGGACGCGGAGCACCCGGACGGGGCGTGCCCGGACGCGGGGGCTGCGGACGCGGGATGCCACCGCCACCGGCTGCGCCGGCGGCCGGGCGCTGGCCCATGCCCTGGTTGGACGAGTACGGGTTGTTGCCGGGGCGCGGCGGGCGCGAGCCCATGCCCTGGTTCGACGAGTACGGGTTGTTGCCCGGACGTGCACCGGGCTTGGGGCCACCCGGCTTCGGACCGGCGGCCGCGGGAGCCTTCGGGCTGGTGCCCGGCTTCACGGCGTCGGACTTCGGCGCCGCTTCGGTCGTCCCGCCAGCCTCGGCGGCCTGCTTCTCAGCGGCCTGCTTCTCGGCGCGGGCCTTCTGCGCGGCCTCGGCCTCGGCCTGTCGCTGGGCGACGGACTTCGGTGCGGCCGGCGCGGGCACGTCGGCAGCGGGTGCTGCCGGGGCCTCGGGCTCGGGAGCCGGTGCCGGACGAGCCGGACCCGGACGGGGGCCGCCGGGCTTGGGTGCACTCGACTTCGGCGCGCTGGCCTTGGCGGGTGCGCTCGGCGCGGAGGCCGAGGCGGCGGGCTTCGCCGCGGGGGCGCCGTCTGCCTGGAGGGCGGCACGGAGCTTCCGTGCCACGGGGGGCTCGATGCTCGAGCTGGCACCCCGGACGAACTCGCCGAGCTCCTTGAGCTTCTCGAGTGCGGTCTTGCTGTCGACGCCGAGTTCGCTTGCGATCTCGTGTACGCGTGGTTTAGCCACTGTTCTCCTTCACGGGTCCCACCCCGTGAAGGGGCAGGACTCAATGGATGACGGGTCTCATTTCGAGCCGCTCATCAGTTGTCCATAAGCCGTTCAGCCTGTTCTGTCATGTCCGGGCGCTCGGCCGGTTCCTGTGGGAGACCGACGATGTGGTCGAGCACCGCGGACGTGTCGGGATCGCGATCCAACCGGAGCGCACGGCGGAAAGCCCTGCGCTTGACGGCCAGATCGTAGGCATCGACGGTCGGTGTGAGCCATGCTCCCCGCCCCGGCATGACTGCCTTCGGATCCGCCACCACACGACCGTCGCTCAGGGCGACGACTCGGAGGAGGGAGGATCGGGAAGCGCGACGACGACTGCCGATGCACGTTCTGACGGGAACCACTCTACTCCTTGCCTCGGACGTGCGCGATCCGGCGCGCCCTCGCAGGGCGCGCCGGGAGCGAAACCGTCCTAGTCCTCGCCGTCCAGGATGGAGTCCGGCTGGATGTCGATGCGGGCACCGGTGAGCTTCGCGGCGAGGCGGGCGTTCTGCCCTTCCTTGCCGATCGCGAGCGACAGCTGGTAGTCCGGCACGAGCGCCCGGACGGCCTTCGTCGAGGCGTCGAGCACGAACGCACTCGTCACCTTGGCGGGCGACAGGGCGCTCGCGACGAACGACGCCAGGTCGGAGGAGTAGTCGACGATGTCGATCTTCTCGGCACCGAGCTCGTTCGTGACGGCCCGGACACGTGCGCCGAGCTCGCCGATGCAGGCACCCTTCGCGTTCACGCCGGGCTCGTTCGCCTTGACGGCGATCTTCGTGCGGTGCCCAGCCTCGCGGGCGAGCGAGGTGATCTCGACGACACCGGACGCGATCTCCGGGACCTCGAGCGCGAAGAGCTTCCGGACCAGACCCGGGTGCGTGCGCGACACGATGATCTGCGGGCCCTTGTTGCCACGGGCCACGCTCGTCACGTAGACGCGGATGCGGGAGCCGTGCGTGTAGGACTCCCCCGGCACCTGCTCTTCGGGCGGCAGGATCGCCTCGATCGTGCCGAGGTCGACGTGCACCATCTTCGGGTTCGGGCCCTGCTGGACCACGCCCGCGACGATGTCGCCTTCCTTGCCGCGGAACTCGCCGAGGATCTTGTCGTCGCCGATGTCGCGCAGGCGCTGGTTGATGACCTGCTTCGCCGCGAAGGCCGCGATGCGACCGAAGTCGCTCGGCTGGTCGACGGCTTCACCGATGACGGTGCCCTCGTCGTCGAGCTCGGGGACGTAGACGCTGACCTCGCCGGACTTGCGGTCGAGCTCCACACGCGACTGCGCGTGGGCCGGCTCGCCGTTCTCGTCGGCGTGCTTCTGGTAGGCGGTCAGGATGGCAGATTCGATGATCTGGACGAGCTCGTCGAACGGGATCTCCCGCTCGCGCTCCATGAGTCGCAGGACTGCGAGATCGATCTTCACCGAGGTGCCTCCGTATTCAGATGAGTCGCTCCTGCGGGGTGGAACTGCGCAGAAGTCGGCCACAAGCGTACCCCAGAACCAGGAGACGGACAGGAGGCCCGTGGCGGCGTCGCACCCCTCCCTCGCAGGCTCGGTCGGCGCGCCCCGCGTGGCGCTGGCGCGTCACCGCTGAGCGGGGCGCGCCCGTCCGTCAGGGGTCGCGTCTAGATCGCGCGGACCGCGTCGAGCAGGTCGGCCACCGGCACGTCGCGGCGGTCGCCCGTCGCGCGGTCCCACAGCTCGACGACGCCCTCGGCGGCACCGCGGCCGGCGACGACGACGATCGGCATGCCGAGCAGCTCGGCATCGCGGAGCTTCACGCCGGGCGACACCTTCGGGCGGTCGTCGTACAGCACGTCGAACCGCTCGCCCTCGAGCTCGGCGACGACGGAGGCCGCCAGCTCGTAGGCGACCTGGTCACGGCCGGTGGCGACGATGTGCACGTCGAACGGCGCGACGTTCTTCGGCCAGACCAGGCCCTTCTCGTCGTTGTGGGACTCGGCCAGGATCGCGAGGATGCGGGTCACGCCGATGCCGTACGAGCCCATCGTGACCGTGGCGAGCTTGCCGTTCTCGTCCTGCACCTTGAGGCCGAGCGCCTCGGCGTACTTCCGACCGAGCTGGAACACATGCCCGATCTCCATGCCGCGCGCGGTCTCGAGCGGGCCGGAGCCGTCCGGGGACGGGTCACCGGCGCGGACGTCGGAGACCTCGACGACACCGTCGGCCACGAAGTCACGGCCGGCGACGAGGCCGGAGACGTGCACGCCGCGCTCGTTGGCGCCGGTGATCCAGCTCGTGCCGTCGACCACACGGGGGTCGACGAAGTAGCGGAGGCCGGTGGCGCTGTCGGCGCCGAGTACCTGCGGGCCGATGTAGCCCTTCACCAGGCCGCGGTGCTTCTTGAAGTCGTCGTCGCCGGCGGCCTCGACCTCGGCCGGGGCGAACGACACCTCGGCGCGCTTCAGGTCGACGTCGCGGTCACCGGGCAGGCCGACGACCACGACCTCGCGCGTGCCGTCGAGGTGGGTGAGCGCGAGGACGACGTTCTTCAGCGTGTCGGCCGCGGTCCACGGGGCGCCCTCGCGCGGCGCGACCTGGTTCGCGTGGGCGACGAGCGTGTCGATCGTCGGGGTGTCCGACGCCGGCAGCAGCACGGGCTCGGGCTGGCCCTCGATCGGCAGCGACTCGGGGACGGGGGTGACGTAGGCCTCGACGTTGGCCGCGTAGCCGGCGGCGCTGCGGACGAAGGTGTCCTCGCCGACGCCGATCGGGTGCAGGAACTCCTCGGACTTGGAGCCGCCCATCGCGCCGGCGTCGGCCTTGACGATGACGTAGTCGAGGCCGAGGCGGGCGAAGATCTTCTCGTACGCGTCGCGCATGACCTGGTAGCTGCGCTCGAGGCCCTCGTCGGTGAGGTCGAACGAGTACGCGTCCTTCATGGTGAACTCGCGGCCGCGCAGGAGTCCGGCGCGGGGGCGGGCCTCGTCGCGGTACTTGTCCTGGATCTGGAACAGCGTCACCGGCAGGTCCTTGTACGACGAGTACAGGTCCTTCACGAGGAGCGCGAACATCTCCTCGTGCGTGGGGGCGAGCAGGTAGTCGGAGCCCTTGCGGTCCTGCAGGCGGAACATGCCGTCGCCGTACTCGGTCCAGCGGTTCGTCGCCTCGTACGGTTCACGCGGCAGCAGCGCCGGCAGCAGGACCTCCTGCGCGCCGGCGGCGACCATCTCGTCGCGGATGATCGCCTCGATCTTGGCGCGCACCCGGAGTCCGAGCGGCAACCAGGCGAAGATCCCCGGGGACTGGCGACGGACGTACCCGGCGCGGACGAGCAGCTTGTGGCTCGTCACCTCGGCGTCGGAGGGGTCGTCGCGGAGCGTACGGAGGAACAGATGCGAAAGCCGTGTGACCACGGGGCAAGCCTAGTGGCGGCGGGCCGACGGCGCGGGTTCCCGGCGGTGTCCCCGCCGCTGGGCGCGAGCCGCGCCGTTCGGCACGGTGCGAGGTTCGCTGGCCGGTGCGGCACCAGCCGCTGCGTGCGCGCCTGCAGGCTCGCACCGGGCGAGCAACCCGGCACGGCAGCGCGAAGCGCGCACCGTGCCGACCGGCGCTGGCGCGCGCGCCGACACCGCCCGACGACGGACCGGAGGCCCGGTGCCAGCTGGCACCGGGCCTCCGGTCGGAAGGGTGGTCGCGCCTACGGCGCCATGATCACCTGGGGCGTGCCCGTGGCGGCTGCCGGACCCATCTCGTCCGCGATGCGGTTCGCCTCGTCGATGAGCGTCTGGACGATCTCGGCCTCCGGCACGGTCTTGACGACCTGGCCCTTGACGAAGATCTGCCCCTTGCCGTTGCCCGACGCGACACCGAGGTCGGCCTCGCGCGCCTCGCCCGGGCCGTTCACGACGCAACCCATGACGGCGACGCGGAGCGGGACGGTCATGCCCTCGAGCCCCTTCGTGACGTCGTTCGCGAGCTGGTAGACGTCGACCTGCGCGCGACCGCAGCTCGGGCAGGAGACGATCTCGAGCTTGCGCTCGCGCAGGTTGAGCGACTGCAGGATCTGCAGGCCGACCTTGACCTCTTGCGCGGGCGGGGCGGAGAGCGACACGCGGATGGTGTCGCCGATGCCCTCGGCCAGCAGGATGCCGAACGCGGTGGCGCTCTTGATGGTGCCCTGGAACTCCGGGCCGGCCTCGGTCACGCCGAGGTGCAGTGGCCAGTCACCGGCTGCGGCGAGCTGCCGGTAGGCCTTGACCATCACGATCGGGTCGTTGTGCTTGACCGAGATCTTGAAGTCGTGGAAGTCGTGCTCCTCGAACAGGGAGGCTTCCCACACGGCGGACTCGACGAGCGCCTCAGGGGTGGCCTTGCCGTACTTCTGCAGCAGGCTCGGCTCGAGCGACCCCGCGTTCACGCCGATCCGGAGCGAGACGCCGGCGTCCTTGGCTGCCTTGGCGATCGCGCCGACCTGGTCGTCGAACTTGCGGATGTTGCCCGGGTTGACGCGGACGGCCGCACAGCCGGCGTCGATCGCCTGGAAGACGTACTTCGGCTGGAAGTGGATGTCGGCGATCACCGGGATCTGCGACTTCTTCGCGATGATCGCCAGCGCGTCGGCGTCGTCCTGCGTGGGCACGGCGACCCGGACGATGTCGCAGCCCGAGGCCGTGAGCTCGGCGATCTGCTGCAGCGTCGCGTTGATGTTGGTGGTCTGCGTCGTGGTCATCGACTGCACGGACACCGGGGCGTCGCCGCCCACGAGCACCTTGCCGACCCGGATCTGCCGCGACTTGCGACGCGGAGCGAGGGTTTCGGGGGACTTGGGCATACCGAGGTTGACTGCGGGCACGTGAGCACTCTACGCGCTCGGTCTGACCGTGCCGGGTCCGGTCCCCGTGCGTCCGTTCAGAGCTCCCTGACCGAGTCCACGACCGTGATGAGCGGGGCGTAGAGCCGCATCACCGCGAGCGCACGGTCGTGGTCCTCGTCGGTCCCGCCGGCGCAGGCGTCGGCCACGACGGTCACCGTCGCACCGGCGTCGGCCGCCGCCAGCGCGGTCGACAGCACGCAGCAGTCGGTCGAGACCCCCGTGAGCACCAGGTGCGGGTGGTCGCCGACGACGGCCTGGAGGCTCGTCCCCCACTTGCCGAAGGTCGGTTCCGTCACGACGGGGTCGTTCCGGTCCGCTGCCGCCGACGCGAACGGCTCGGTGAGCGCGTACAGCGGGTCGGCGTCCGGGACCAGTGCGAAGGGCCAGTCCCGGTAGTACGGCACCCACGCACCCTCGGGCTGCGCCGGAGCCACGAAGCGGGTGAAGACCGTGCGGCCGGTGAACCGCGGCAGGAGCCGCTCGATGCCGGCGCCGGCGTGGTCGTACCGCGGTGCGGCCCACGGGTTCTCGCCGGTGAAGACCTGCTGCATGTCGATCACGACGAGCCAGGCGTCGTCGGGGATCTCCTCGCTCATCGCAGGGCGTCCGGGGTGCGCAGTGCTTCCGGGGTGTGCAGTGCTTCCGGGGTTCCGAGTGCTTCCTGCCGGCGGATCGACCCGCGCGCGAACAGCAGCGTGCCGAGGAACCCGACGACCAGGGCGACGAGGACACCGAGGTTCGCGTACGCCCAGGGCCCCTCGCGGCCACCGAGGCCGAACGGGCCGAGCAGGTAGCCCTGCCAGTTGAGCCAGGACGGGACGCCGTAGGTGTTCGTCACCAGGCCCCACCCGAGCACGGTACCGAGCACGACGAGCGCGATGGGCAGCCACCGGACGTCGCCGTAGCGCCCGCGGCGGTCGTCGAGCTCGGCTTCGGCGTAGGCGCGTCGACGGAGCAGGACGTCGGCGACGAAGATCCCGGCCCACGCGGCGATCGGGACACCGAGGGTCACGAGGAAGGCCTGGAACGGCGAGATGAAGTCCTGCGCGAAGAAGGCGACGTAGACGGCACCGGCGACCATGATCACGCCGTCGACGCCCGCGGCGGCCGGACGCGAGATCTTCACACCGACGCTCAGCAGTGCGAGGCCCGACGAGTAGATGTCGAGGACGGCTCCCCCGACGAGCCCGAGGATCGCCACGATCGCGAACGGGATGAGGAACCAGACCGGCAGCACCGTCGTGAGCGCGCCGATCGGGTCGGCTCCGATCGCGTCGTTCAGGTCCGGTGACGACCCCGCCAGCATCACGCCGATCACCACGAGGACCGCCGGTGCGAGGGCACCGCCGAACGTCGTCCAGCCGACGACGCCGCCCGTCGAGGCGTTCCGTGGCAGGTACCGCGAGTAGTCAGCGGCGGCGTTCACCCAGCCGAGTCCGAACCCGGTCATCACGAGGACGAGCGCCCCGATGACGTTCTGCCCGCTGCCGGACGGCAGGGCACCGAGCGCTGCGAAGTCGATCGTCGGCGCGGCGAGCACGATGTAGACGACGGTCAACACGGCGGTGACGACGGTGATCACGGTCTGCAGGCGCATGATGACGTCGAACCCGGCGATGCCGGCTCCGACGATCAGTGCGGCGACCACGACGAGCGCGACGATCTTCGTCAGCACCCCGCCGTCCCAGCCGAGCTCGGTGAACACCGTCGAGGTCGCCAGGACCGCCAGCGCGGCGAGCGACGTCTCCCACCCGACGGTGAGGACCCAGCTGAGGAACGACGGCACCCGGTTGCCGCGGACCCCGAAGGCCGCGCGGCTGAGCACCATCGTCGGCGCGGACCCGCGTTTGCCGGCGATCGCGACGACGCCGCACAGCAGGAACGAGAACACCACCCCGATCACCGAGACGATCGTCGCCTGGGCCAGCGAGATGCCGAAGCCGAGGACGAAGGAGCCGTAGCTCAGGCCGAGGACGGAGATGTTGGCGGCGAACCACGGCCAGAACAGCCCCCTCGGGGTGCCCTTCCGGTCGGACTCGGCGATGACGTCGAGCCCCTGGCGTTCGACGGCGCGAACCTCGGGCGGGTTCGTGGCGGCTGTGCTCATGCGCTGAGCGTAGTGGCTCGGCAGGCCTACCCGAAGAGGTTCACCGGACGAACGATGTCGGCGTAGATGAGCAGGGCGCTCATGCCCGCCAGGAGCACCACGACCACCATCGTCAGCGGCATCGTCTTCGCCAGGTCGATGGGCCCCGGGTCCGCCTTGCCGACGAGCTTGAACGACCGTCGCTTGATCGCTTCCCACAGCGCACCCGCGATGTGTCCGCCGTCGAGCGGCAGCAGGGGCACCATGTTCAGCACGAACAGGCCGATGTTGAGCGAGGCCAGCAGCCCGAGGATCGTGTACGCCTTGTCGACCACGGGGACACCGCTCATCGACGAGACCTCGCCGATCGCACGGCCGACGCCCACCACCGACACGGGGCTGTCCTGCGACCGCTCCTGGGCGCCGAACGCGGCGTTCCACACCGCGACCAGGCGCTGCGGCAGGTCGATGATCAGGTGCGCCGACGCCGCGATCTGGGCGCCGGTCGCGGGCAGCACCTCGGCCGGGGACTGCCGCACCAGGGACTGCCCGATGCTGACGCCGACCACGCCGACACGCTGGGTCTTCGTGGTGCCGTCGTCGTTCTTCACGACCTTGCCCTCGGCGTCGTAGACGTCGCGGGTGGCGGTCGTCGGGGTGATCTCGAGGGTCTTCCGGGCACCGTCGCGCTCGACCACCACGGTGACCTGCTCACCGGCGGACTCCTGGAAGACCTCGGAGACGCGGGTGATCGTGGGGTCCTGCTCGCCGTTCACCGAGAGCACGACGTCGCCGGACTCGATGCCCGCCTGCTTCGCCGGGGACACGGCGTCGCCGGGCGAGCACTCGGTCGTCCGGCTGTTCGGCAGCACGCACCCGACGCTCGACGTGAAGGTCGTGGTCGGCGCCCCGAACCCGCACAGCAGGACACCGAACAGCACGATGCCGATCACCAGGTTCATGGCCGGACCCGCGACCATCACGATGATCCGCTTCCACGGCGTCAGGCGGTAGAAGGCACGGGAGTCGTCGCCACCGGAGTCCGCGATCTGCTCGGCGCTGGCCTGGCGGGCGTCCTGCACGAACGCGCCGTACATGCCGGTGTTCGTGATGGCGTTCGCCCGGCCCGAGGCGCGCGGCTTGAGCATGCCGACCATCGAGATGTACCCACCGAGCAGGATCGGACGGATCCCGTACTCGGTCTCACCCCGCTTGAACGACCACATCGCCTTGCCGAAGCCCAGCGAGTACTGCGTCACCTTGACGTTGAAGAGCTTCGCGAAGGACAGGTGTCCCAGCTCGTGGAGTCCGATCGAGACCAGCAGGCCGATGATGAAGACGACCACGCCGAGGACGAAGAGCAGGACGGATTCGACGGTCACCGGGAAAGAGTACGGGACTGATTCCATGACGGAGCCGAGCGCCGTCTGAGAGGTGATGTGGGCCTCCCGTTCGTCGCCGTCCGCGGTCTGCCACCGCCGCGTCGGACGGGAGGCGCGACTCGCGTCAGCGGGTCAGCGCGCGGTCCGCAGCGGTGCGCGCCCACTGCTCCGCCGCGAGCACGCCGTCGAGTGACGGCTCCCCCGCGGTGTGCTCCTCGACGATGCGCTCGACCGTGTCGACGATGTCCAGGAAACCGATCGCGCCGGCGTGGAACGCGGCGACGGCCTGCTCGTTCGCGGCGTTGAACACGGCCGGGAACGTCCCACCCAGCTCGCCCACCCGCTTGGCGAGGGTGACGGCGCTGAACGCGTCCTGGTCGAGGGGTTCGAACGTCCACGTGCTCGCGGTCGTCCAGTCGAGCGGCACGCCGACGCCGGGCACCCGGTCCGGCCAGGCCAGGCCGAGTGCGATCGGCAGGCGCATGTCCGGCGGCGACGCCTGGGCGATGGTGGAACCGTCGACGAACTCGACCATCGAGTGCACGATCGACTGCGCGTGCACGGTGACGTCGATGCGGTCGTACGGCACGTCGAAGAGCAGGTGGGCCTCGATGACCTCGAGCCCCTTGTTCACCAGGGTGGCGGAGTTCGTCGTGACGACGAGCCCCATGTCCCAGGTGGGGTGCGCCAGCGCCTGGGCAGGGGTGACGTCGCGGAGCTGCTCGCGGGTGCGCCCGCGGAACGGGCCCCCGCTCGCGGTGAGGACGAGCCGCTGCACCTCGGTGTCGACGCCGGAGCGGAGCGCCTGCGCGATCGCGGAGTGCTCGCTGTCGACGGGCACGATCTGCCCGGGTGCCGCGGCCTGCTGCACGAGGGAGCCGCCGACGATCAGGCTCTCCTTGTTCGCGAGGGCGAGGGTGGCACCGCTCTCGAGTGCAGCCAACGTCGGACCGAGCCCGACCGAACCGGTGATGCCGTTGAGGACGACGTCGGCCTTGACGCTCCGGACGAGCCGTTCCGAGTCGGCCGCGCCGAACGCGGTGTCGCGCACGCCGAAACGGGCGGCCTGCTCGGCGACGAGGTCGCGGTTGCTGCCCGCGGTGAGGCCGACGACCTCGAACCGGTCGGGGTTGCGGGCGACGACGTCGAGCGCCTGGGTGCCGATCGAACCGGTGCTGCCGAGGACGATGATGCGTCTGCGGGCCGGACCGGTGCTGCCGAGGCGACCGTCCGTCACGATCAGCCCTTGGCGAGGATGTCGACCACGAAGACGAGCGTGGCGTTCTTCGGGATGCCCGAGCCCTCCTGCGGGTTGGCGCCGTAGGCGTCCTCCGGCGTGGCGACGATCAGGACCTGTGAGCCGACCTTCTGCCCGACGAGCCCGGTGACGAAGCCCTTGATGAGTGCGCTCTCCGACACGGTGAAGGTGGTGGGGACGCCCTTCGACCACGAGGAGTCGAACTCCTTGCCCGTGTCGTAGACGACGCCCTTGTACTGCACGAGTGCGGTGTCGCCGTCGGCGATCGCGGAGCCGTTGCCCTGCTTGAGGACCTCGACCGTGGTCTTCGTGGGTGCCTTCACGCCGTCGGGGATCGTGATCTCCGGCTCGCCGCTCGACTTGTCCTTGACCGTGGGCAGGGCCGGATCTTGGTCCTTCGGGGTGCCGTTCGCCTTGGTGGGGGTCTGCGCGACGACGTCGGCGACGACCACGATCTCGCCGCCGGTGTTGAAACCGAGTGCCGAGGACTGTCCGACCGCGGCGATCCGGTCGCCCACCTTCGAGCAGGCGAGGAGTGCGCCGAAGCCCGACCCGCCGACGGACAGGACCTGCGGGTTGCCCTCGTCGAAGCCGACGGTGCCGAGCTTCTTGGCGTCCGACGTCTTGTACACGCTGTACGACACCTGCGCGTAGTCGCCCTCGTCGAGCGCCGCACCCTTGCCCTTCACGAGCCGGGTGGCCTGCGGCGTCTTCGCGGACAGGCCCGAGACGAACTCGACGGTCGGGGCCTTCGTCCCACCGAACGACCCGGTCGCCTGGACGGCGTCGGAGGCCTTGCCCGGGTCGGGGCAGGAGGTGATCGCCGAGGCCGTGGCGCTGGCCGACGGGGTCGGCGAGGCCGAGGACCCGTTCGAACCGGAGCCGGAGCAGGCGGCGAGTCCCAGCACGACGGCGGGGACGATGGCGATCGGGAGCAGGCGGAGACGCTTCACGAGGACCTAGTCTGCCCCACCAGTCGAAGAGTCCCCTGCCAATGACGCAGGTCGGACGACCAGCCGCGGCTCGTGGTGCACCGGGAACGCCACGGAGCGCGCGATGAAGCAGAGCTGGTTGGCGGTGACGTGTGCGGCTTCGGCGTCCGCGACGCGATCGGCCTCGAGGATCGTGACGACCGGGTGCAGGGTCGCCTCGGTCAGTTCACCCGAACCGTCACGGTTCAGGCGGAGCGACGCGGTCGCGGTGTCCTGGTAGTCCACGACGGTGAAGCCCTTCGTGACCGCGACGTGCAGGTAGCTGAGCATGTGGCACTGGGCCAGCGCCGCGACCACCATCTCCTCGGGGTTCCAGCGGTCACGGTCCCCGCGGAACGTCGGGTCGGCGGAGCCGGGGACGTCCGGCTTGCCCGTCGCCGAGACCACGTGCTCGCGGCCGTAGTCGCGGTACCCGGACGTGCCGGTCCCGCGGTCGCCGGTCCAGCTGACGGAGACCTCGTAGGAGTGGTCGTGCACGGGTGCGCCCCTTCGCCTTGGCTAGCATGGCGGCATGACGGTGAGCCCCGAAGTCCGCAGTGATCGCCATCCTCTCACCGCCGACGGTTCCGTCGAGCTGGCGGTGCTCGAACGCTCAGGGTTCGACGAGAGCCGACACGTCGGCGCCGGCGTCGTCGTCGACGCGACCGGCACGGTGATCGACTCCGTGGGTGACGTGACGGCGAGCATCTACCCGCGGTCCACCATGAAGCCGTTCCAGGCACTGGCGGTCCGACGCGCCGGCGCGCTGTTCTCGGACGAGGAGCTCGTCCTCACCACCGCGAGCCACGCCGGGACCGCGGCGCACCAGGCGCTCGCCCTGCACATGCTCGAGTCCTTCGACCACGTCGAGGCCGACCTCGGCTGCCCGCCCGACATGCCGTTCGACCGCGGCACCGCCCGCACGATGGACGGACCCCGCCGTCTGGCGATGAACTGCTCCGGCAAGCACGCCGGTATGCTCGCGGCCTGCCGGGTGAACGGGTGGGACGAGCCCACGTACCTCGACATCGAGCACCCGCTGCAGCAGCGGGTGCGTTCCGTGGTCGAGGAGTACACGCACGAGACCGTCGACCTGGTCGGCACGGACGGCTGCGGCGCACCCGTGTTCCCGCTGACCCTGACGGGGCTGGCACGCGGGTTCGCCGGTGTCGTGGCACGGGCCGACGACGACTCCGCCGCGCTGACCGACGCGGTCCTGGCCCACCCGTGGGCGATCGACGGTGTCGGGCGTGCGAACACGGTCACCATCGAGCGGCTGCAGGTGCTGGCGAAGCTCGGTGCCGAGGGCGTCATGGTCATGGGGTTGCCCGGCGGTGCCGCGGTGGCGGTGAAGGTGCTCGACGGCTCGCAGCGGGCCGGCACCCTGGCGGCACTGGCCCTGCTCGAGCGGAACGGGCTCGTCGCGTCCGACGGCGTGGCCGAGGTGCTCGAGGCGACCGGTGAGCGGGTACTCGGTGGTGGCGTCCCCGTCGGTACGGTGCGCGTCGGCGCCGGGCTGCGCTGATCCGTCGCGGGTGCTGATCTCGGGTCCGCGCTGATCATCCCGGGTCCGCGCTGACCGGGTCGGGGGCGAGGACCGGCAGCGCCGGGGACACGCGGACGGCCCTGTGGCCGTCGAGTCGACGGACGGAGCAGCCGTACCGCGAGACCTCGACGGTGACGTCCCGGTGTCGGGGCGCTGCTCCGAGTCCGGGCACGAGCACCACCGTGCCGTGCGGTCGGCCGTCGATGCCCATCCACACCGCGACCGAGGTCCCCGACGGGAGGGTCTCCACTGGCGGGATGGTCGGGGTGGTCGAGGTGGTCGAGGTGGTTGAGGTGGTCGGGGACGGATCGTCGCTGCCGGAGCCCGCGGCGTCGAGGAGTCCTGGCGCGACGGCCCACCGCAGATCGTCGTCGGCGTGGACGGCAGCGACGCGGAGCTGCTCGGCGAGCCCACGGAACACCGCGACGGCGAGTGCTCCGGCCCCGACGACCACGATGTGGGAGCAGGCGTCGACGCGGAGCAGGTTGCCGCCCGAGCCGTGCCCGAGGACGAGTGCCGGGGTGCCGTCATCGTCCTCGGGGGTCGTGCCGGTCGGCTGCTCCAGCGAGCCGAGGGGGTCCGCCGCGGCGGGCTGGTCCGGCCCACCCGGCGCAACGACCTGGGCCGCACGGGTTCCGGTACCCAGCGGCGCCGATCGGTGCAGCACCACGTCGACCAGGGCGCAGCACGCGCCCGCGCCGAGCAGGACGCTCTGCCCGGCACCGCTGATCGGCGCGAGGACACCGGCCACGACGAGCGCGACCGCTGCCCCCACGATCACACAGCGGGCGGCGAAACGGGACATGTCCCCATCGCACCAGGTGCGAACGGCCCAGCGCTGGTCCGCGACGGGATCTGTGGAGAAGTCGCCTACTGCACGAGGAAGAACTGCTCGCCGATGTCGACGCGGGCACCACGCTCGACGCGGTACCGGCGACCGGGCTCGCAGCGGCGGATCGATCCGTCGATGTGCCGGACCACCGTGCCGTTGCCGGAGAACCGGTCGGAGACCCACAGGTCGTCGCCGTCGCGGCCGAGCTCGAGGTGGGTCTTCGACACGGACTTTCCCGGATCGTGCACGGTCAGCAGGTCGTCGTACCGCTCCCCCGGCTGCGGTCGCGGCAGGCGGCCGAGCAGGCCGGTGCCGTGCACCCCGAGCCGTTCACCCGTGCTGAAGTGCAGGACGAACGGCGCCCGGGTCGGCGTCTTCGCGACGATGCGGGTCTCGTCGACGTCGTCGTCGGGCGCCTCGGCTCCGGCGTTCGACTCCGACGGGCTCGCCGGCGGGAGCGGCAGCGCGGGTCCGGTCGCTCCCGGGATCGGGGGCAGCGGCGCAGCCAGGGGCGCACCGGCCGTGGTGGCGGACGGCGCGGAGGACGGGACGGTCACGGAACCGGGCACCGGCGGGATCGAGGTGCGCGGCACGGCGGACGCCTCGGGTTCGCCGACCGGGGCAGCGTGCGCCCGTCGGGCGCGACGGCCCGAACCGGACTGCTCGACCCCGGCGCGGACCGGCTCATCGCCCTGCTCGTCGTGCGCAGCGAGTTCTCCGGCACTGTTCTCGTCGGCGCTGTTCTCGTCGGCGCTGTTCTCGTCGGAGCCGCTCTCGTCGGACTCGTCCGCATCGTCGGCTGTTCCGGACGTCGTAGTGCCGTCAGACCCATGGGTGCCGTCAGACACATGGGTGCCGTCAGACCCATGGGTCTCGTCGGAGCCTTCTGCTGCCCAGTCGGGTCGGGTCATCGGCAGGGGCATGACCGGGCCGGTGAAGGCCGCGGTGACCGCCGGACGGACGGCTCCGCACTCGCCGCAGAAGATGTCGTCGGGCTCGAGCCGGTTGCCGCAGACGTGGCAGATGGTCGTCTCGTGCATGCCGGGGGTGACGAGCGGGGCCGGACGCGGCGGCCGTCGGTCGATGAGCGGCTCGACCACGGCGGTGTCCCCGGGCTGCGGGGGCGACACGACGGCGGGCTGGTCGTCGGCGGCACTCGTCTCCGACGCCGCCACGATCACCTCGTCGCGCTCCGGCTCGGAGCCGGGCAAGGCATGCTGTGCGCCCTGTGGGTCCTGTCCGTCCTGTGGGTCCGACGCAGGAGCCGCGGAGCCCTGCTCGGCGACCGGGTCGGCAGGTGCTCCTGGCACCGGCGGAACGACCGGCTCGGACGGCGTCTCGGCAGCCGGGGTACCACGGCCCACCCACCAGGACGGACCGGCGGGTGCCGCTGGGGGTGCGGTGGCGGCCGGCGGTGCCCACACGGGCGGAGCCGTCTCTGCGGTGTGCGGGGGCGCGACGGGCTGCTGCGCCGTCTGCTCCGGACCAGGTGTCGCGGCATCGCGCACCGGGGCCGCGGGCGTCGCCGGGCGACCGGGAGCCGGGGCGATGCGGGTGCGTTCGGGGTCGTCGGCGTCGAGGGGCTCGGACGGGTAGGCGTCGGGGTCGAGAGCCGGCTCCCGATCCGACTGGCCCGGCGCGCCCGACCAGTCCCCGAGTCCGGATCCGGCGCCGTGCACGTGGGAGGGTGCCTGGCGCGGCGCGAAGTCGTCGGGACGCTGCACCGGCACGGGTGCCGGAGGTTCGGTTCCCCGGCGGTCGGCACCGGTGAGCCAGGCGCGGGTGGCGGGGTCGAGCGTGGATTCGGGCAACCAGGCGTCGGAGGCCGGGTCGGACCGTCGGCCGTGCGCGTCGGGCTGCTGCAACGGTGGCGGCGGTGCCTGTTCGACGGGGGTCGGCGCGACCGGGCGACGGCTCGCCGCGGCGGTGACCGCGCGTCCGCACTCACCGCAGAAGATCGCTCCGTCCGGGAGCATCGATCCGCAGTGTTCGCATCTGATCACGTGGTGCCTCTGTCCTCACTCGGCCGTCCACGACGCTCGTCCGGCCTCTGGACATCGTAGTCGCCGTGCCCCGACGCAGTCTGGCCGTCGGTTCCACGACGCGACCGTGCCGTCGGACGACGCCCGGTTCCCCGCAGCGACCGGAGCGACACGGCGGTGCGGAACCGCTCCCGCCGGGTCCGCCCGGTCCGGAGCGAACCGATCGCGTCGTCCGTCGCCGCCCACATGCGATCGGCGGTGGTCTGGTCAGCGTCGCTCGGACCGAACACCGCACGGTCGGCCAGCGCCGCCAGTCCGGTGCCGCCGTCACCCGGTGCACCGACGACGGCTTCACGCCGGGTGGCCGAACGCCGCACGTCGTGCCCGCGGTCGAGCAGCGCGTCGCGGTACTCGTCCCAGGCACCGACGATGCGACCCCGGTGCGTGGTGGCGTTCCGGCGTCGTCGCCGTCGCAGTCGCTTCAGCAGCATGATCACGGCGAACGGCAGCAGGACGATTGCGACGACGCCGAGGGTCCCGAGGGCCCAGGGCAGCACCGCGAGCAGGATCCGGAGCCAGAGCGGCTGCACCGGCGGCGTGTTCCGGTCACTCTCCGGAGGCGTCTGCTGGTCCTGGTCCTGCTGGTCCACCGGGGGCGGCGGCACGACCGTCTCCGGACGGGTCACCGGCTGCGGGGTCTGCTGCTGCTCGTCCGGGATCTCGCGCACCTCGGGGTTGGGGTTGAGCATCACCCACCCCCACTGCGCGGTGTCCACCTCGATGCGGGCCGTGACGTCGGACCCGCGGAAGGTCGTCGTCCCGCCACGCGCTGCGGTGCCGTCGCTGCCCGAGTCACCCCCGGCCGTGAAGCCCATCACGACCCGCGCGGGGAACCCGATCTGGTCGGCCATCAGCGCGGCCGCCGCGGCGTACTGTTCCTGGTCACCGATCATCAGGGGCGCGGTGAGGAGCTCCTGGACACGGTCGGCACCGTGGCCGGACCGGCTCATCCGATCGTCTCCGACACCGTGACTGACGTACCCCTTCCGCTGCAGTGCCTGCACGGCGGCGAGGAGCTTCGCTCCGGGTGCCGAGACGTCCTTCGTCGTCGACTCCACGGTGTCCCGCACGGCGTCGGGGACGTCCCGTGCGGTGGGGACGGCGGCGTTCCCCGGCCGCGCGGTGGCCAGCTGCCGTTCCGTCGGTTGGTCGGGCAGCACCGCCGTCAGGTCGTAGGACGTGCCGTCCCCCACTCCGCCGACCACGGCGCCGGTGCCGGTCGACCCGTTGTAGAAGAACGCGCCGCGCTCGTCGTCGGCGTCCTGCCCGGTGAACTCCACGCGCTCCAGGTCGCCGACCGTCGGCAGCCACACACCGCGGTACCCGTCGACCGTCACACCGACGTCGACCGTGGTGCCCCGGACGCCACGGACGTCGACCGAGGTCGGCACGCGTTCGAAGGTGCCCGAGCCCGCCGAGCCGTCGGCACCGCCGACCCGGTAGACCACGCCGTCGTAGGTGTCGAGCGTCGCGATGCGGACGAACCCGCCCTCGGGCAGGCCGGTCACCCGGAGCTGGGTCGCGTCCGAGGCGGTGGATTCCTCGTAGGCGCGGAACCCGCTGAGCGGACTGACGTAGTCGCGGGGGTCGAACGGCTTCACGACGTCGGTGCGAGCGACGGTGCGGTCGCCGGAGGGCGGTGCGACCAGGCCGAGCCCGGTCGCGACGACCGCCGCGGCCACGATGGTGCCGGTGCCCACGAGCGCGGGTCGGACGATGGACCGTGCGACCGGCACGCGGGAACCGATGGTGGTCGCGACGGCGACCGCGCGACGCGCGTGCCGGACCGTCAGCGCCCAGACGAGGGCGAGGCCGACCAGGACGACCGCCGTCACGATCGAGGTGTCGAGCCGGCTCGGCCCGACGACCACGCCCACCGCGAAGAGCACCAGTGCCGGGATGCTCGCGAGTTCCTGCCTGGAGGCGCGGGTCGCCACGCTCACGGCGGTCACCGTCGCCACGAGCAGCGTCACGAAGTACGGCACGAGGAGCGCTTCGTAGGAGCCCACCGGAAGGCTGATGGTCACCAGCTGCTTCCAGCCGAGGGCGACACCGGCGAAGAGATCGAGGAGTCCGTGTCCGGTGGGCAGCAGGCCGTTCGCCTGGCTCGGCACGGCGGCGGGAACGCCGGTCAGCGTGAACGCGGCGACGGTCGCGATCGCCACGACGGCCATCGGGAGCCGGAGCAGGGTGCCGAGGAGCGCGACGACCGTCCCGATGACGATCGCCGTGACCGCGGCGGTGATCATCGCGCCGTCCCGGTACACCGGCCACCAGGATGTGCTCGCGACGGCCAGCAACAGCCAGACCGCCAGTGTGCCACCGGCGAGGCGGAACGGGACGAGCCGGCGGGCATCGCGACGGTCGGACCGTCGGGTCGAGCGTCTCGCGCGGTCCGGTGCCGGCGCCGGGGCCGGGGTGGTCACGGGTGCGGCGCTCATGCTGCCGACGCCGATCGGTGCAGGGCGTGCCGGAGGTCGTCCAGGTAGCCGATCGTCATCACCGTCAGACCCGCGACACGCAGGAACCGCGGCTGGGCCTCCGGCTCGCAGATCACCGCGACGACCTCCACCCCGACGGGGAACCGCGTGGCCGCGAGTCGGAGCGCGGGCAGGCCGACGGTCGAGCCCACGACGAGGAACGCGACGGAGATGCCGTCGGTGTCGCTCCCCACGATCCGGGAGACCTCGGCGATCGGCAGGCACGCGTCGGCGAGGCCGACCGAGGCGAAGTCGTCGAGCAGGCGCGTCGGCGTGACGGTGGGGAGCGTCCGGACGGCGTACACCGCGCGCTTCGCGAACTCCGGCGTGCGCTGGGACACCACCACCGAGACCTCGCGGCCGTCGCGGATCGCCCGCGCGCCGAGGGACGCGGCCGCGCTCACCGCGAGCTCGAACTCCTCGTCGTCGGCGAACTCACCGCGCGCGATGCCGAGCGCGACGACGAGGTGCGAGCGGCGGGTGTCCTCGAACTGCCGGACCATGAGGGCGCCGGACTTCGCGGTCGACTTCCAGTGGATGGTGCGCGGGTCGTCGCCGGGCATGTACTCGCGGATGGCGTGGAAGGCGATGTCCGCGGGCGACAGGTCCGTGGTCGCCTGCCCCTCGAGGTCACGCACCAGGCCGGTGCTCGTCGACGGGATCGCGATGGTGCGCGGGTGCACGATGACCTGCTCGCGGGCGGTCCAGACGAGTTCGCGGCGGACGAGTCCCACGGGGTCGGCGCGGACCCCCGTCACGGGACCGACGTCGAGCACCCCGCGGCGGAGCGTCGGGACGGGGATCTGCCGCTCGAAGGTGCCGTGCGGCCCGATGGCCGGGATCGCGACGTCGACCAGACCGGACCCGACCGGCACCTCGACGGTGGTCGGCACCGACGGCAGTCGCGTGGGGTTCTCCGCCGTGATGATCACGCCGGCGTCGTCACCGACGGCGACACGGTGCTGCGGCAGCCGCATCCGGATCACCAGCCGCGATCGGCCGATCAAGGCCACCGCAGCGACCACCGCGAGCACGGCGCCGGCGAACCCGACCACGACGATCTCCCGAAGACCGAACCGGTACCCGGCCACGAACGCGACGAGCGTCAGCGCGGCGACCGTCCACCCGAGCCCGGTGACGACGGACGAGACCTCGCCCCAGAGACGCAGGACGAGCCTCCAGGCCGTTGCCCAGAGCCGGACGATCCCGATGACCGCATCCGCTGCGACGCCCTCGCGGTCACCGACGATCCGCGTCCGGACGTTGGTCATGCCGGTGACCGTCCCGGTGCGCTCGTACGCCGTCGTGCCACGACGCGACCGCGTCGAGGACGGACGGCGCGAGCGCGTGGAGACGGGCCGGCGGTCCGTCACGTCGTGACTCGGTCGGCGGGCGGCGGGGTCTCCACCAGGAGCTGCGCGATGACGCTCGGTGCGCTGACGCCGTCGAACTCGGCCTCGGCGTCGAGCACCAGGCGGTGCGCGAGGACCGGGACGGCCAGCGCCTTCACGTCGTCCGGTGTGACGTAGTGGCGACCGCTCAGCGCCGCGAGGACACGGGAAGCGCGGATCAGGCCCATCGCCCCGCGGACGCTGACGCCGAGCCGGACCTCGCTCGCGGAGCGGGTCGCGTCCACCAGGCGGGCGACGTAGTCGGCGATCACGGCGTCGACGTGCACGGTGCGCGCCAGGGCGGCCATCTCGGTGATGGTCGCGGCGGGCACGACGCTCGCCAGCGGGACCGACGCCGACGGAGCCGACGAGGTCTCGAGGATCTTCACCGTCGCGGCGTGGTCCGGGTAACCGATGGACGTCTTCATGAGGAAGCGGTCGAGCTGCGCCTCGGGCAGGCGGTAGGTGCCGGCCTGCTCGATCGGGTTCTGGGTCGCGATGACCATGAAGGGCGCGGCGAGACGGTGGTTGACGCCGTCGACCGTGATCGCGGACTCCTCCATCGCCTCGAGCAGCGCGGACTGGGTCTTCGGGCTCGCACGGTTGATCTCGTCGGCGAGCACGATGTTCGCGAAGACCGGCCCGCGGTGGAAGTCGAACTCCTGCGTCCGCTGGTCGTAGACGCTGATGCCGGTGATGTCGCCCGGCAGCAGGTCGGGGGTGAACTGGATGCGGTTCGTGGTGCCCTGCACGCTCTGCGCCATCGCTCGGGCGAGGCTCGTCTTGCCCGTTCCGGGAACGTCCTCGAGGAGCAGGTGCCCCTCGCTGAGCATCGCCGTGACCGCGAGGCGGATCACGAACGTCTTCCCGAGGAGCACCTGCTCGACGTTGGTCACGATGCGGCCTGCGACGTCGGCGAACCAGGTGGCCTGCTCCGGGGTCATGCTCATGCGGGGTGGTCCTTCGGTCGTGGCGGGAGGGCGGCGTTGGCGGGTCGGAGCGGCGGGGGTCAGCCGCCGGGGGCTGGTTCCGGGGCGGGCTGCTCGGGAGCGGGGGCCGCGTCCGACTCGTACGTCCAGGTGTCCGTCTGCCCGGCGATCTGCACCTCGATGGTCACGGTGGTGGTCCGGAGCGGTGACAGGGCAGATGTCGGCACGACCGAGTTCGTCGTGTACGCCACGTCCTGATCGTCGCTCCCACGACCGTCGAAGCGCACGGTGTACGTGGGGGTGGCGCGACCGTTCGAGGGATCCTGAACGTTGAGGGCCGCGCCCTCGACGGGTTGCTGCACGATCGGCTTGGTGATGATCGGGGTTGCGGAGTTGGATTCCGAAGACGCGGGACCGCAGTAGTCGTAGTTGTTGCTCGGTCCGCGGCAGCCCTGCACCTCGATCGAGACCGCCGTCCCGTAGCCCAGTGCTGCCGTGGGCCCGGAAGGTGCGTCCTGCCATCCACCACCGTTGTAGCGAACACGGTAGTGATCGGCGCGTCCGGACTTCACGCCGTACCCCTCTGCGACCAGCTGGTACACGCCGTTGTCCCGGTCGGTCTTCACGACACGGATCGAGGGTGTGCTGGCCTGGCCAGGACGCTCGTAGCTCGTCACGGACGTCGTCGCTCGGCTGACGCTGCAGAACCCGTAGGTGTTGGACGCCACGACGACGTAACTGGTCGTGCTGCCGTCCGCAGCGTTGCCGTCGCGCAGCGTCCCGCCTCCGGGGCCCGTGCTGTCGACCTGCTGACCGCCGCCGATCGGGCCGCAGGTGACCTGCCCCCCGACCCGGACGAGCGCGTACGACTGGATCGGCGCACCTTGACCGTCGGACTTGGAGTAATCGACGCTGACGACCGTGCGACCGGAGGACGCATCGACGTTCGGATCCCCCACGGAGACGGCTGTCGGTACACCGACTGCGCTCCCGGTGGCGGACGCGGAGTTCCACTGCACCACCGTGCCGTTGCGGTCTGCGGCGTTGCGGGCTGACACGGTGACCGTGTACTGGGCGGCACTCTGGGCACCGGTGAACGAGGTGCTCGTGGCGGTGCCGGTGTTGCGGGTGTCGGACAAGCCCGGACCCTCGATCGTCACGACGTAGTTGTCGACCGCGCTGCCGTTGTTCGGCGCGGACACCTTCCCCCACTTGACGTCGAGCTGGTTCGGCGTCGACCTACTGGGCGTGACCGTGATGCCCTTCGGCGGTGCCGGCACGAAGTCCGCGCTCATCGGACCCGAGCGGGCCGACGGCTTCGAGTCACCGATCGCGTTGGTCGCCACGACCTGGAACCGGTAGGACGCCTTCGGGTCGAGGCCGGTGACCGTGCACACCGTCGCGGTCCCGCAGTTCTTCGAGACGCCGTTGGTCCCGATGACGCGGTAGCCCGTGATGGGCGAGTTGTTGCCCTGCGGGGTCGCCCACGTCAGCGTGGCCTGGCCACCGACGTAGGAGCCGGTGCGGGTGGGCGCACCCGGTGCGTCCGGGACGTCCTGCACCGAGATCGTGACGTCGCCCCAGACGTACCGGTCGGGGTCGTTCGTGGCGTCCGCCACCTGGTACTGCAGGTGCGCGTCGCCGGGCTTCGCGGTTCCGGCGACCGCGACCTGCAGACGCGAGCGATCACCGCTCGGCGTGACGGTGACACCCTTCGGGAGTCCGCCGGACAGACCGCGGATGTTCACGACGCGCAGCCGCTCGCCGGGGAACGGGTTGGTCGGCTGGTCGTTCCTCAGGACGTCGATGGTGGTGGTCGACCCGCGCTTCGTCACCGCGCGGTCGGCGCCGGGCTGGACCGCCGGCCGGGTGGAGGCGACGACGCCGACGGTCACCGTGCCCGCGCGACCGGCGTTGGCGTCGTCCGCGACCCCGATCCCGATCGACGCGGTGGTGTTCTTCTTCGCGGTGTCGGCGACCGCGATGGTGAGCTGCTGCTTCGCGATCGACGCGGTCGTCCCGGCGGCGGGCCGGCCGACGATCGAGTACCGGAGCTCCGGCAGGTCCTTCGGGTACGGGTAGTCGGTGAGCTTCGTCAGGTCGATCTTCCGCGTCTCGCCCGGCTGCATCTCGATCGAGGAACCCGCGAACGCCGGCGGCTGGTTCGACCGGGGCGTGACCGTGATCGGGAGCACGAGGGTGGCGACGCGACCCTTGCCGCCGTTCGCCGACGAGCCGTCGGTGACCTCGAACGAGATCGACGCCTTGCCGTAGTAGAGCTTCGACGACGTGAACTGCAGCGTCGACGAGTCCACCACCAGACCCTGCCCGTTCGCGTGGGTGGCCTTGACCGTGCCGCGGTCGGTGATCTTCGCGGTCTGGCCGTTCGCCGTCACGACGAAGTCCTGCAGCGGGATGCGGACCGTGGCCTCGCTCTTCACCGTGACCGCGCCGGCGCTGCGGTTGATCTGGGGCAGGGCGTCGTCGAAGCCCGGCACGTTGATGAAGCCGTAGGAGACGATGTCCGGGTGGTCGAGCCGGGCGACCGAGAAGGGGATCACCTGCGATTCGTCGGTCAACCGGACCGTGATGCGGCCGTCGTCGGTGGGCGTCGCCGTGTCGCCGTAGCCGGGGACGACCCCGACCCGGAGGTCGGCCGCGGTGCCCTCGGCGAAGAAGACGTTGTCGAGCACGTCGACGGTCACGCTCTGCCGCCGCAGGATGTCCTGCAGGTCGAGGGTCGTGTCGTCGACCTCGGGCCGGAGCGGCTGTGCGTCCGGGTCGACGGTCACCGTGAGGAAGGCCGTGCTCGATCCCCCGCTGCTGTTCGCGACGGTGTAGAGCACCGCGTAGTCACCGCGCTTCGCCGACTTCGGGGGCGTGACACGGATCTGCTGCTTCCGGAGGATCTTCGCGGTGACGTCCTCGGCCGTCGGCTCGGCCTGTGCGACGGTGAGCTGCCCGCCCTCGGGGTCGGAGTCGTTCTGCAGGACACGCACCGTCACCGACCCACCGGGACGGATCGTGACGTGGTCGGCCTCGGCCACGGGGTTCGAGGCCTGCTCGGCGCGGGGTGCGATGCCCACCCGCACGGTGCCGGACGCGCGGGCCCCGAGAGCGTCCACGACCGTGTAGGTGAACTCGTCGGTCCCTGCCGAGTAGTCGCCCGCCTCGTAGGTCAGGGCGTCCGAGGCCACGTCGGCGACCGATCCCTTGTCGGGGTTGGAGCCCACGCCGACGAGCTGGACGGAGTCGCCGTCCGGGTCGATCCCGTTCAACGGCACGCTGATCCGCACCGACGACCCGGCGACGACGCGCGCGGTGACGGTCTGCGGGACCGGCGGGTTGTTGGTCGCGGCGTCACGCTCGCGCACCGAGATCGACACGGCGGCGTCGGCGTACTGGCCGTCCGGGCCGGCCACCCGGTAGACGGCGGTGTAGTTGCCCGGGGTCTTCGGAGCGAGGTAGCGCAGGTGGTCGCCGGAGACGAACAGCAGGCCGCCGTCGCCGGGCACGTTCTGCACCAGCTCGGGCTGCAGCGTCAACGGTTCGCCCTCGGGCTGGGTGTCGTTGCCGAGCACGTCGATGTTCGCGACGTCACCCACGCGCACGGTGGCGGTGTCGGGCTGCGCGACGGGGGGCTGGATCCGGTCGGGCTTCGGGATCTCGACGACGGTGATCGTGCCCGGGGACGACGCCAACCCGTTCGTCTCCGTGTACCCGAACGACACCGGGCCGTCGAGCGGCGCCGTGAGCGTGACGCGGACCTTGTGCTGGTCGAGGATGCTCGCCTGCACGCCGCTGCCCCGTTCGGGTCCGTCGAGCGCCGTCACGAGCAGCACCCCGCCCGCCGGGTCGATGTCGGTCGCGGTGACGTCCGAGTCCTTGGTGGACAGGGTGTTGACGAACACCGTCTTCGGCGTGGTGATCGGCGCCGTCGAGGCGTCCGGCGGCGCCAGGACAGTCACCCGGACGATGCCGCTCGACGTCTTCACACCGTCGGTCACCGTGTACTCGAGCTGGTGGTCGCCCGCCCGCTCTCCCTGCACCCGGAAGGTCCCGGCGTCGTAGCTCGGGGTGACGGTCAGCCCGGATGCCGACGACACGCTGGTCAGCGTCACGGTGCCGTTGCCACCACGCACGTGGTCGAGCGGCTCGACCGTGAAGGCCTTGCCGGCGTACCCGGACACGGGGAACGGATCGGCGCGCAGCGGGACGGTGCCCTGCTTGGCCACCCGCACCGTCACGGCACCTCGGCCGTCGGCGCGTCCGTCGCTCACGACCAGCTGCACCGACCGCTCACCGGTGCGGCCGCTGTCGTTCCGGAAGTCGAGCAGGCCGTCCGGTGTGGTGGACACCCGGTCGCCGTTCGACGCGGTCGCCGACTCCAGGTACACCGGGTCGCCGTCCGGGTCGATCCAGTCACCGAGCACGTTCGAGACGACGTGCCCGTTCTGGACGACGTCGGCCGAGGTGTCACGGACCTGCCGCGGCGCCTCGTTCTCGCTGTCGGGGCGCACGCTGATCCGGACCGTCGCGGTGTCCGATCCGCCGTTGCCGTCAGTGATCGTGTACGGGAACGTCACGGTCCCGGTGGCGCGCGACGACAGCGTGACCTGCAGACGTTGGCCGTCGCCGACGATCGCGACGCGTCCGGCGGACTTCGAGATGGTGCCGACCTCGCTCACGATGATCGGGTCGCCGTTCGGGTCGTAGTCGTTCAGCAGGACCGGGAGGCTCGTGGTGCGTCCCGGACGAGCGCCCAGTTCGTCGTCCACCGCCACCGGCGGCTTCTGGTCCTTGTCGACCTCGGGGTCGTCGTCGGAGACCTGCTCCTGCTGCTGCTCGTCGTCCTGCTTGATCAGGTCGGCCCAGTTGTCGATGAGCTGACCACTCCGGTCGATCGCCCAGGATCGGCCGCTCGTCGGGTCGTTGGCGACCACGGTGTCGCCGTTGTGCAGGATCTGCAGTTCGCTCGTGCCGCCGGTGCTCGCCAGCCGCTGCAACGCGCTGCCGTCGCACGTGTCGATCGCCTGTCCGCCCGCCCACGCCGCGTACGTGCAGGAGCCGTCGACGTAGGGCCGCGCGGCTCGTCCGGACACCTGGAGCGCGGTGGCGTCCACGGCGCCGGAGGCGCTGACACGGACCAGGCCCGCCGTGCCCGCGACCGTGACCTGGGCCGTGCGGTCCGACGACCGCTGGAGGGCCGGCGACGACCCCACCCGGTCGCCGAGCTCGACGGTGCGGCCGTCGACCGACAGGGCACCGCTCGTGCGGTCGAGCACGGCGAGGTGCCCGTCGAACGTGGCGACCTGGAAGTCGTCGCCCCGGTCCATGTCGACCTTCCACCGTTCGGCGACGGTGAGTGTCGCGCCGACGTCGACCAGCGACGCCGTCCCGGTCTTCGCGGAGTAGACCGCCACGTGGCCGTCGGAGGCGTCGAAGACGGTGTCGGCGCCCAGTGTCAGGTCGGCCTTGGCGGACGCGTCGAACTCGGCGAGGTCGCTCGCGGGGGTCGACCAGAGCTCGCCCGTGTCCGCGTTGCCGATGACCGCGGTGTTGCCCGCGAAGAAGACCTGCGGCGTCCCGGCAGGCAGCGTGATCGCATCACCCACGGTGGCGTCGGCGACGTCGACCCGGGCGACCGTGCCCTTGGTCTCGTCGACGCTGTAGACGGTGGAACCGCGCTGCAGCACGGACAGGTCGTCGCTGGCGGTCTCGACCGCGGTGTTGAGCTGCAGGATGCCGGTGTTCGCCCGGCCGACGGCGCCGTACTGGGCAGAGGGCACCCAGACGGTGCCGTCGCCGAGGTCGACGCGTTGTGTGTGGTACCCGGTGGAGACGATGGCCGTGGTCGCGACGACAGCGGCGACGAGCACCGAGGCGCCGGTGGTCACGGCTGCGGAGCGGTGCTTCGCGAGGAGGGCGCGGATCACCCGGCGCTCCCGATCGTCGCGCACTTCTGCGCGCTCGCAGCGCCCGTCTTGCCGTCCCGGTTCACCGCGACGGCGATGCACTCCTCGTCGCCGCGTTCACCGGAGACGACGAAGGTCGTGCCGGTCTGCTGGCTCGAGGACCCGTTGGACGAGATGACGTACGTGTCGCCGCTGCGCAGCCCCGGGTCGGTCCAGCTGAAGGACACGGACTGCGGTGACGGCTCGGCCCGGACCTCGGCCACGACCGGGATGGCCCCCGCGCCGAGCCGACCCACGACGACGACCGTGGCGATCACGAGGGCGGCGACCACGACGACGGCGAGGGACGTCGCCCAGACCAGGGTCGAACGGGTCCGGCGACGGGCACGGGTCACGGACCCGGTGCGGTGCACGGTGCCGACGCTGTGCGAACCGCCGGCCACGACCCCGCCCTGCACCGCGCGGCGGGTCCGACGACGCGCACCGACCCGGGTGGGTGGCTGCAGCTCACGGATCACGGTGCGGTCACCGTGCGCGGTGGGCGTCGAGATCGCCCAGGCCTCGACCGCGACGTCGGCGGACGTCTGCGGGATGCCGAGCTCGGCTTCGACCTGCTGGAACCCCCGTACGAGTTCCATCACCGTCGCGGGGCGTCCCTGCGGCTTGCGGGACAGCGCCGAGGCGAGCAGGCGCTCCAGCGAGGGCGGCACGTCGGTTCGACCGGTGGGCTTCACGCCGCCCTTGTCGATCCGGTGCATCAGGTCGTTCGCACCGTTCTTGCCGCCGCGGACCTCGAACGGGCTGCGGCCGGCGAGGAGCGAGTACACCGTCGCCGCGAGTGAGTACACCTCGGACTGGATCGTGCCGCGCGACTCGTCGATCAGGACCTCGGGCGCGGACCACGGGATCGACATGCCGATCGGCTCGTCGGGGTCGGTGCCCCCGATCGTCGCGGCGATGCCGAAGTCGGAGAGCACGGGGTTGCCGTAGGCCGTCAGCAGGATGTTCGACGGCTTGATGTCGCGGTGCAGCACGCCCTCACGGTGTGCGGTCTCGAGCGCCGACCCGATGCGGATGCCGATCGACAGCACCTCGGACACCGGGATCGGTTCGCGACGGTAGCGCTCGCTGAGGGACGAGGAGCAGAGCTCCATGACCAGGTAGGGACGGCCGTCAGCGGCGACGCTGGCCTGGAAGACGGTGAGGATCGACGGGTGGGTGCTGAGCCGGGCCATCAGGTTGGCCTCGGCCTGGAACATCTGCCGGACGCGGTCGTCGACGACCTCGTCCAGCAGCACCTTCACCGCGACCTGTCGTCGGGGCATGTCCTGCTCGTAGAGGAAGACGTCGGCGAAGCCACCGGACCCGAGGACGTGGACGGGACTGAACCCGCCGATCACGGGCGGGTTGGACGGCAGGCGTCTCGCCATGGTCCTCTCCTCCCCCGGCCGAGCGGCCAGCTCTCTCGACGTGGCCATGTCATTGTACGAAGCGTGGGTGACCGACATTCCGCACGCCGATCCCCCACAGTTCGACGTGTTCCCCCAGTTCGGGGGCCAGCTAGTGCCGCGGCAGCGTGTCCTCGAGGTCGCCGTCGTCCGGCGCGGCATCGACCTGCAGCACGACGACGGTGACGTTGTCGCGACCGCCGGCCACGACGGCGTCGCCCACCAGGCGCTCCGCCAGGTCCTGCGCACCCGGCTCACGTGCCGCGATGCGCGCGATGCCGGCGTCGCCGAGCTCCTTGGTCAGCCCGTCGGAGCAGACGATGTAGCGGTCACCGGCCCGCAGGGGCAGGGTCCACCAGTCCGGTGCCGGCGGTTCGCCGAAGCCGACCGCACGAGTGATGACGTTGCTGTCCGGGTGCTGCTCGGCATCCTCGGCGCGCAGCAGACCGGCGTCCACCATCTCCTGCACCACCGAGTGGTCGACGGTGACGCGGCGGAGCACGCCGTCCTCGATGCGGTAGGTGCGGGAGTCCCCGACGTTGAACACGAGCGCAGCGGGCTGACCGAGCGAGGCCACGAGCGCGATCCCGGTGACGGTGGTGCCCGCGCCGATCGCGTTGCCGCCGGCTGCGCGCTCGATGTCGGCGGTCGCGAGGAGCAGGGCACGCTGGATGCCCTGGCGCGTGGTGAACGGTTCGGCCGTCACCTGTTCGAGCCGACGCACGACCGCGTCGCTGGCGCGGTCGCCCGCGAGGTGCCCACCCATGCCGTCGGCGACGACGAAGAACGGCGCGCCCACGATGTAGCTGTCCTCGTTGTGGTCACGCCGTCGACCGACGTCGGTCGCGGCTCCCCACGAGAGCGTCAGGGTGGCGCCGTCGGCACCGGGGACGTCGATGGCGTGCGCAGTGGCTGCTCGGCCGAGTTCGGTCACGTGTCAGGATCGCTCTCTGGTGGGTCGGGGCGTGCCGTGTGCTGTCTGATCGGAGGGCCACGGGGGAACCGGAGGCAGACCCTCTGCCGTCGGTGCGACCCGGAGGTACGGCGAGAGGACCTCGATGGCGTTGCCGTCACCGATCTCGACTACCGTACCCGTCAGCGCGACGATCGACGCACCCGACGCCATGCGGTAGGCGGGCGCACCGGCCGGGCGGACCACGGTGCCGTTCGTCGACCGGAGGTCCTGCACGACGACGGCTTCGCCCTCGGCGTGCATCAGGACGTGGGACGACGACACCTGCCCGTACGCCGACCGCACGGTCACGAGTTCGGGCTGCGGACCACGGGTGACCCGGGGCAGCGACGGCCGGCGGCCGATGACCACCGGGTGGTCGAGCCGGAAGGTGCGGTCGCCGATGCGGATCGAGGGCACACGTGCCGCAGGTGCGGCGGGTGCCGACGGGGCGGACTGGAGGCCCGGGGCGGCACCCACGAGCGGGCCCGCTCCGGCGCCGGGTCGCGCCGGCACCCGGACGATGGTGTCCTCCGGATCGACGTCGTCCACCGCTGCCGGTGACTGGCCGGGTGCACCGACCGGGGGTCGGATGACCGTGTCACCGAGGACTCCGTCGTCGGAGTCAGAGTCAGGATCGCGACCGGCGCCGGCTCCGGCTCCGGCTCCGGGGAGGACGGGACCTTCGCCGCGGATGACGGTGTCACCGACGGCGTCCGCCGTCCGGTCGCCCGCCGGCGATCGTCGGGGTCGCCGGATGACGGTGTCCTCGATGTCGTCGTCGTACAACCGGAGCCCTCCCAGTGTGGTCTCCCCCACCGTAGACGATCCGGTCGACCCCACGTCATCGACGCTCCCACGACGGCCCGCTGCCCGCGACGACCGAGCGCAGGACGAGCCCCGCGAGCGGGTCGTCGGCGCGCGTCTCGAGGGCGTACCGGGCACGCGTCTCCGCCCGGGCCCAGGACCCCAGCGCCCACGCACACCAGGCACCGAGCGACAGGGCACCGGCGGCACCCGACGATCCGTCGAAGGGGCCGTCCTGCGCCCGCCACACTCGCCACGCGTCGGCGCACCGGTCACCGGCGAGCCGCACGCGGGCACGATCGGGAGCCGGGCCGAAACCGTGGAGCGCCGGTGGTGTCGGGTCGGCGAAGGGGTCGAACACCCGGATCGACCGCGGGTCCGGCGTGCCCTGCGCCGCGATGAACGGCACCAGGGCCATCCGGGGCGCGAGTGCGCCGCACGCGGTCACCACGGCCGTCGCAGCCACCGTCGACAGGTCCGCCCGGCCGGGCGCGACCAGCGCGGCCGCTGCGGCGGGGAGGGTGACCGCCGCGGCGATCTCGCGAGGGAAACGGACTGCGGAGCCGGGGCCGGACTTTGCCGTGAGAGGGATCATGCACGCCATCGAAGCGTGCTGCGGGCCTCCAGGCAGGGGCGCCCCGGCCATCTGTGGACCGGAGCTGCCCCACCCACGCCTGTGGAGGACGAGCAGGCGGAAACCGCTCAGGCGGCGACGGGCTCCAGGCTCTCGGCGACCAGGTCCCAGCCGCCCTCGTTGCGTTCGACGACCACGCCGTTCGCCGCCGCCCAGACGACCAGGTCGCCCATGCTGCCGATGCTCGCGCCGGTGCGGGCGAGCAACGCCACCAGGCGGCCCTTCGCGGTCTTGTTCCAGTGGTTCAGTGCACGACGACGACCGGAGCCGTCGACGCTCACCACCCGTGGTGTGACCGCTCCGGACACGGGCCCGAGCTGCCGGTACCCCTCGGACCGCAGGTCGAGTACCAGGCCGTCCGCACGGGTCAGCAGGGAACGGGTCGACACCGCGGGCCAGTGCGCGGCCAACCGGATCGAACCGAGCCGCGAGTCGTGCGACAGCCGGTACGCCGGGATCGGGTCACCGGCGCCGATCGGGCCGAACATCGCGGACTGCACGATCACGTGCTCCGCCCACCATGCACGCGTCATGGCGTCCGCGTCCTGCGCGCGCAACGGGTCGTAGAGGACCCCCGTGTACCGCTCGATCGCGGGCATGGTGCCCGCGGTGTCGAGCTCGAGGTTCCGGAGGCGCTCGGCGATCGACTTCGGACCGAGCTTGAGTGCCGTCCTGGCCGAGGACTCCTCGGAACTGACGAAGCGGGCCGCGGTGATCACCGCGGCCCGCTCATCGGCCAGTTCCGGGAACGAGAGTGCACGCAGATCGAGCGTGCGGCTCGTGTCCCCGCCCTCCCGCTTCGTCTCCGAAGGCGGGAGCAGGACGGTCAGTCCGGTCAGGACGCCAGCGCGGCCTGCCGCGCGACGATCGTCACCGTGTCGTGCTCGACCGACAGGAAGCCGTCCTCGGCGTCGACCGCAACGGTCGACCCATCGGCCCGCGTGATGCGGACCTGACCCTGCGCCAGGATCGCGAGCATCGGCTCGTGTCCGGCGAGGATTCCGATCTGGCCCTCTGTCGTCCGTGCGACGACCATGGTGGTGTCGCCCGACCAGACCTCACGGTCAGCCGAGACGACGCTCACGCTGAGACCCGCCATGTCAGCGGTTCTCCTTCTGGATCTGAGCCCACTTCTCTTCCACGTCGTTGATGCCACCGACGTTGAAGAACGCCTGGGTCGCAACGTGGTCGAACTCGCCGTCGGCGATGGCGCGGAACGACTCGATGGTGTCCTTGAGCGGCACCGTGGAGCCCTCGACGCCCGTGAACTTCTTCGCCATGTAGGTGTTCTGCGAGAGGAACTGCTGGATACGACGAGCGCGCTCGACCGTGATCTTGTCCTCTTCGGAGAGCTCGTCGACACCGAGGATGGCGATGATCTCCTGCAGTTCCTTGTTCTTCTGGAGGATCTGCTTGACGCGCGTGGCCGTCTCGTAGTGGTCGGCACCCAGGTAGCGCGGGTCCATGATGCGCGACGTCGACGCCAGCGGGTCGATCGCGGGGTACAGACCCTGCGACGCGATCTCACGGGAGAGCTCGGTCGTCGCGTCGAGGTGCGCGAACGTGGTGGCCGGAGCCGGGTCGGTGTAGTCGTCAGCCGGCACGTAGATCGCCTGCAGCGAGGTGATCGAGTGACCACGCGTCGAGGTGATGCGCTCCTGGAGCACACCCATCTCGTCGGCGAGGTTGGGCTGGTAGCCCACGGCGGACGGCATGCGGCCGAGCAGCGTCGAGACCTCGGAGCCGGCCTGCGTGAAGCGGAAGATGTTGTCGATGAAGAGGAGCACGTCCTGCTTCTGGACATCGCGGAAGTACTCCGCCATCGTCAGCGCCGACAGGGCCACGCGGAGACGCGTTCCCGGCGGCTCGTCCATCTGGCCGAACACGAGGGCCGTCTTGTCGAAGACACCCGCCTCTTCCATCTCACCGATGAGGTCGTTGCCCTCACGGGTGCGCTCACCGACACCGGCGAACACCGACACACCGCCGTGGTCCTGCGCAACGCGCTGGATCATCTCCTGGATGAGGACGGTCTTGCCGACGCCCGCACCACCGAAGAGGCCGATCTTGCCACCCTGCACGTACGGGGTGAGGAGGTCGATGGACTTGATACCGGTCTCGAACATCGAGGTCTTGGACTCGAGCTGGTCGAAGGCCGGGGCCTTGCGGTGGATCGGCCAGCGCTCGGTGATCTCGAGCTTCTCGTCCGTGTTGAGCACGTTGCCGAGGACGTCGAAGACCTTGCCCTTGGTGACGTCGCCGACGGGGACCGAGATCGGAGCGCCCGAGTCACGGACCTCCTGGCCACGGACCAGGCCGTCGGTCGGCTTCAGGGAGATGGCACGGACGAGGTCGTCGCCGAGGTGCTGCGCGACCTCGAGGCCGATCTCCTGCGACGAGTCACCGATGGTGATGGTCGTGAACAGGAGGTTGTACATCTCCGGGATTGCGTCGTGGGGGAACTCGATGTCGACGACGGGGCCCGTGACACGGGCGATCCGGCCGACACCGGGCGCCGACGACGTCTCGACCGCGGTGGTTGCGGTGTCGGTCATGGCTGGTGCCTTCCTGAGGGTGGGTATCTGTCCGCGAACGACGCGGACTACTTCTTCTTCGACGAGAGGGCGTCGGCGCCGCCGACGATCTCGGAGATCTGCTGGGTGATCTCCGCCTGACGCGCGTTGTTCGCGAGTCGGGTGAAGTCACGGATCAGCGAGTCGGCGTTGTCGCTGGCCGCCTTCATCGCCTTCTGACGCGCGGCGTGCTCGGAAGCAGCCGACTGCAGCATGGCGTTGAAGATGCGGCTCTCGATGTAGACCGGGAGCAGCGAGTCGAGCACCGCATCGGCGTCCGGCTCGAACTCGTAGAGCGGCAGGGGCTCGTTGCCCTCGGGCTCGTCGATGCCCTCGACGACCTCGAGGGGCAGCAGGCGAACGACCTGCGGCTCCTGGGTCGCCAGGCTGATGAACCGGTTGAACACGATGTGGATCTCGTCCACGCCGCCGTCAGCGGTGTCCTGGAGGAACTTCGCCACGACGGCGTCGCCGATCTCCTTGGCCGTCGAGAACTCCGGCTGGTCGGTGTTGCCGACCCACTGCTGCTCGGACGGACGCTCACGGAACGCGAAGTACCCGACGGACTTGCGGCCGACCAGGTAGTAGACGACGTCCTTGCCCTCGCTGCGGAGCAGGGAGGCGAGCTCCTCGCCCTGCTTGAGGACGTTCGTGCTGAACGCGCCGTTCAGGCCGCGGTCCGAGGTGAAGAGCACAACGGCTGCACGGGTCGACGACTCCGGCTCGGTGGTCAGCACGTGGTCGACGTTCGAGAACGTCGCCACGGCCGACACCGCACGCGTGACGGCCCGCGAGTACGGACCGGACGCAGCCATGCGGGCCTGCGCCTTCTGGATCCGCGACGCCGAGATCAGCTCCATGGCGCGGGTGACCTTCTTCGTGGTCTTCGCCGACTTGATCCGCTGGCGGTAGACCCGGACCTGCGCTGCCATCTAGCGACGACCCTTGACGATCTGCTCCTGGTCGACGTCCTCGGCGTCAGCCGCGTCGAACTGCTCGGAGCCGAGGGTCTTGCCGTCGCTCGTCTGGAAGCTCTTCGTGAACTCGTCGATCTGCTTGTCCATCTCGGCGACGGTCTCGTCGCTGAGCTGGTTCGTTTCGCGCAGCGTCGTGAGGACGTCGGAGTTGCGACGCAGGTGGTCGAGCAGTTCGGACTCGAAGCGGAGCACGTCCGGCACCGGGACGGTGTCGAGCTTGCCGTTCGTGCCGGCCCAGATCGAGACGACCTGCTCCTCGACCGGGTACGGCGAGTACTGCGGCTGCTTGAGGAGCTCGGTCAGACGCGCACCGCGCTCCAGCTGACGACGCGACGCCTGGTCGAGGTCGGACGCGAACATCGCGAACGCCTCGAGCGAGCGGTACTGGGCCAGCTCGAGCTTCAGCGTGCCGGAGACCTTCTTGATCGACTTCACCTGGGCGTCACCACCGACGCGGGACACCGAGATGCCCACGTCGACGGCCGGACGCTGGTTCGCGTTGAAGAGGTCCGACTGCAGGAAGATCTGGCCGTCGGTGATGGAGATGACGTTGGTCGGGATGTAGGCAGAGACGTCGTTCGCCTTGGTCTCGATGATCGGGAGGCCCGTCATCGAACCGGCGCCGAGCTCGTCGGACAGCTTCGCGCAACGCTCCAGCAGACGGGAGTGCAGGTAGAAGACGTCACCCGGGTAGGCCTCGCGGCCCGGCGGACGACGCAGGAGGAGCGACACCGCACGGTAGGCCTCGGCCTGCTTCGACAGGTCATCGAAGATGATGAGGACGTGCTTGCCCTGGTACATCCAGTGCTGGCCGATGGCCGAACCGGTGTACGGGGCGAGGTACTTGAAGCCGGCCGGGTCGGAGGCCGGAGCGGCGACGATGGTGGTGTACTCCATCGCACCGGCGTCCTCGAGCGCACCCTTGACGGAGGCGATCGTGGAGCCCTTCTGACCGATGGCGACGTAGATGCAGCGAACCTGCTTCTCCTCGTCGCCGGACTCCCAGTTGGCCTTCTGGTTGATGATCGTGTCGATCGCGATGGCCGTCTTGCCGGTCTGGCGGTCGCCGATGATCAGCTGACGCTGACCACGGCCGACGGGGATCATCGCGTCGATGGCCTTGATGCCGGTCTGCAGCGGCTGGTGGACCGACTTGCGGGCCATGACGCCGGGAGCCTGGAGCTCGAGGGCACGACGGCCCTCTGCGGCGATCTCGCCGAGACCGTCGATCGGGGCGCCGAGCGGGTCGACGACGCGACCGAGGAAGGCGTCGCCGACGGGGGCGGAGAGGACCTCACCCGTGCGGGTGACCTCCATGCCCTCCTCGATGCCGCCGAACTCGCCGAGCACGATGGCGCCGATCTCGTCTTCGTCGAGGTTCTGCGCCAGGCCGAGCGTGCCGTCCGCGAAGCGGATGAGCTCGTTCGCCATGACGCCGGGGAGACCCTCGACGTGGGCGATGCCGTCACCGGCGTCGGTGACGTGCCCGACCTCGGCCGTGGAGGCCTTCGTCGGCTCGTAGTTCGAGACGAAGTCCTTCAGGGCATCACGGATCTCATCGGGGCTGATGGTGATGTCTGCCATGGGATTTTCCTTGTGGTTTTCCGGGGCCCTTCGGCTCCGAGAGGGTGACGCTGCCGGACTCGGCAGTTCCCGTTGTGGACTTGGGGAGGAGCGGCTTCGACCGTACGCCTAGCCGGCGAGCTGGAGCCGGAGCTCCGAGAGTCGCGTGGACACGGTGCCGTCGATGACGTCGCCGCCGATCTGCACCCGGACCCCGCCGACGACCGTGGGGTCGACGACCTGGTTGATGCTGATGTCCTTGCCGTACCGCTCGGACAGACCGCGCGTGACGCGGGCCGACTGGGCGGGGGTCAGTGGCGTCGCCGTGACGACGGTCGCGACGAGCTTGCCGGCCTGCTCGGCCACGATGCGCGAGGCGTCGCGGACGATCTCACCGATGCGGCGGCCGCGGGGCTGCTGCACCAGGGCCGACACGATCGTGATCGTCTGCTCCGAGGCCTTGGCACCGAGGAGCCGCTCGACGAGCGCGCCCTTCTGCTCGGGGCTGCCGAGCTTGGTGCCGAGCGCCAGCTCGAGGCCGGCGTCCGAGCGGACGGCGGTCTCGAAGGCGAACAGCTCCGACTCGATCGACGAGTCCGGACCCGCGGTGGCGGCGACGGCGCGGATGCCCGCGTCCTCGATGCCCGCGAGCAGGTCCTGCTGCGAGGACCAGCGCGAGCCAGCCACCGCGGTCAGGACCGCACGCGTCGCCTCCGACTGTCCGGCGAAGACACGGTCGATGAGGACCTTCTTGCCGGCCGCGTCGGCCGTGGGGTCGGACAGCAGCCCGAGCAGCTGCGGCGCACCGGCGATCGCACGCCCGGAGGCGAGGATCTCGGCACCCGCGGCCAGGCCGGCGCTCGGACCGAGGTCCGACAGCACCGCCCTGGTGGACGCGAGTGCTTCTCTGGTAGCGCTGCGCATGCTCAGTGCTCCCCCGTCTTCGTGGCCTGCGAGGCCTCGAGGTCGGCGAGGAAGCGGTCGACCACTGCGGTCGACTTGGCGTCGTCCTTGAGGGATTCACCGATCACACCGGACGCGAGGTCCAGCGCGAGGGTGCCCACTTCGGACCGGAGTGCCTGGACGGCGCTCTGGCGCTCGGCCTCGATCTGCGCCTGGGCGTTGGCCGTGATGCGTGCTGCATCGGCGGCCGCCTGCTCGCGGACCTCGTTACCGATCGCCGTGGCGTCGGCACGGGCCTGCTGACGGATGCGCGAAGCCTCGGCACGTGCATCGGCGAGCTGCTTGTTGTACTCGTCGAGCGCAGCAGCGGCCTGCTCCTGAGCGGCCTCGGCCTTCTTGATGCCGCCCTCGATGGCCTCGGTGCGCTCATCGAGCATCTTCGTGATGCGCGGCGTGACGACACGCCACATCACCAGGAAGATGATGACGAAGGCGAGCGCCGACCACACGATGTCGTACACCGGCGGGATCAGCGGATTGTGCGCTTCCTCCGCTGCGATGATGAGTGCGTTCTGCATCGAGGAACCTTAGTTGGTGAAGATGAAGTACGTGGCGATACCGATGAAGGCCAGGGCCTCGGTGAAGGCGATACCGATGTACATGAGGGTCGTCAGGCGGCCCTGGAGCTCGGGCTGGCGAGCGACGGACTCGATCGTCTTACCGACGACGATGCCGACACCGATGGCCGGGCCGATCGCTGCGAGGCCGTAGCCAACCGTCGCGATGTTGCCGTTGATCTCCGCGAGAACGGTCGTTGCGTCCACGTGTTTTCCTTTCGAGGTGCGGGTCCGACGGTCGCCGGTCCCGTAGGGGGTCAGTGAGGAATCAGTGCTCGTCAGCCAGCGCCAGCTGGATGTAGACGGCGGTGAGGAGCATGAAGACGTAGGCCTGCAGCAGCGCGACGAGGACCTCGAAGAAGCTGAACGCGATGCCGAACGCGATGGTCCCGACGCCGAAGGCCTTGAAGCCGAGCGAAGCGTCGAAGAAGAAGAACTGCGTGGCCGAGAAGAACAGGACGAGCAGCAGGTGCCCCACGACCATGTTCATCAGGAGTCGCAGCGTCAGGGTGACGGGACGGAGCACGAAGGTGGAGACGAGCTCGATCGGCGTCACGATGATGTACAGCGGCCACGGCACCCCGGGCGGGAAGAGCGAGTTCTTGAGGAACGTGCCCGGGTGCTTGCGGAGACCGGCGTAGATGAACGCGAGGTACGCGACGATCGCCAGGATCATCGGCATCGCGATACGGCTGGTGCCGGCGAGGTTCATGCCCGGGATCAGACCGGTCAGGTTCATGAACAGCACGCCGAAGAAGATCGTCGCGAGGAGCGGCAGGAAACGCTTGCCGTCCTTCTCTCCGAGGTTGTCGAAGGTGTTGCGACGGACGACGTCGAACGCGTACTCGATGAACGCCTGACCGCGGTTCGGCACGAGCTTCAGTGCACGGGTACCCACGAACGCGAACACCAGGAGCACGGCGACGGCGAAGAAGCGGATGAGGACGACCCGATCGATCTCGAACGGCGTCCCGGCGAAGAAGATCGCATCCGGGAAGAACTCGTTGATCGACGGACCATGGAACTCGGCGGCCTTGCTGCTCCCCGCCGCGACGGTGTCAACCGCAGCGGAGAGGGACAGGGGAAGAGCGTGGGATAGCAGCGCTGTCTCCTGTGTCGGCGCGCGCACATCATGGCACGCGATGGTGGACGTTGTGGAGGCTCGTCCGCCCCGAGCGAAAGGCTCCGGTAGCGGACTTGAAGAAGCCTATCAGGTGCGAGAGGCTTCCCGGCTTCTCAGACGCGGGGGGTCGGGTTCCCAGCGTCCGCGGAGTCGTCGAGGCCGTCGCCCGGCAGCCGGACGCCGATCGGGATGCGGGCTTTCGCGACGGCGACGACGTCGATCACCAGGGAGCCGACGACCCCCGCGATGATCACGATCGCCAGCACCGGGAAGTCGACCCATTCACGGTCCTTGAGCAGGACCAGCAGCACGATGAAGACGATGAACTTGAGCAGCCAGGTGCCCATCACGATGCCGAAGAAGGCACCGGAGATCATCTGGCCCTTGGAGACGCGCAGCGCGACGAGGACACTGACCGCCGTGAGCCCGAGGAACACGACGCTCAGCACGGCGCCGAGCAGTCCCCCGACCAGCCCAGGGCCGTCTGCGACGAGGAACCCGATGAGCCCGCCGACCACCGCCAGGGCGACGGCGAGGACCCCTCCCCAGGTGATGATGCGGCGGAACACCGGCCGGACGTGGTCGAGCGCGTTCGGTGCGGTCACGTGATGTCTCCAGGGATCGTGCGGTCGTTGGCGGCCCGGTCGAGCGGGTCGAGGCTGGCGTCCACCACGGCGGCGGAACGGTTGGCGGTCTGGGCGGCGATCTCGGTGCGTTTCCGACCGAGCGGCGCGAACGTCGCGACGGCGCAGACGGTGAAGCCGACGGACACGAAGACGACGACCCAGTACCAGTCCACGAAGAGGAACAGCAGGCACCCGAAGGCGACGGTCGCGGTCCACGCGTAGAAGATCAGCACCGCGTGGAAGTGCGAGTGCCCCATGTCGAGCAGACGGTGGTGCAGGTGCTTGCGGTCGGCCGAGAACGGCGACTTGCCCGCGCTGAGCCGTCGGGTGACCGCGAGACCGAAGTCCAGGATCGGCACGATCAGGATCGCGAACGGCAGCAGGATCGGGATGAACGCCGGCAGCAGCGCCTGGCGTGTCTGCACCGCCGCCGGGTCGATGTTGCCCGTGACCGACACCGCGCTCGTGGCCATCAGGAACCCGACGAGCAGCGCGCCGGCGTCCCCCATGAAGAGCTTGGCGGGGTGCCAGTTGAGGATGAGGAAGCCGAAGCAGGCCCCGACGAGCACCGCGGTGAGCAGCGACGGCAGGTTGAAGAAGAACTCGGTCTGCACGACCACGCGGTTGATGAAGAACGTGTAGAGGAAGAAGACCCCGCCGGCGATGATCGCGACGCCGGCCACCAGTCCGTCGAGTCCGTCGATGAAGTTCACCGCGTTCATCACGAGCACCACCGCCAGCACGGTGAAGATCAGGCTCATGTACGACGAGCCGACGCCCAGCGTGTTGCCGATGGGCAGCGAGACGATCGCGACGCCCTGCCAGGCGAGGATGCCCGCCGCGATGATCTGCCCGGCGAGTTTCGTCATCCAGTCGAGGTCCCAGATGTCGTCCGCGACACCGAGGACCACGATGATGGTCGCTCCCCCGAGCACCGCGAGCACGCGACCCGGTTCGGAGAACACGAGCCGGAAGTAGTCGGTCCCCGCTATCGACGGGAACAGGAACCAGGCCGCGAGCAGCGAGACGATGACGCCGATGTACATCGCGATGCCGCCGAGCCGCGGCGTCGGGGTGCGGTGCACGTCCCGCTCGCGGACCTGCGGGTACCACTTGTACTTCAGCCCGAGCTTCCAGACGATCAGGCTCATCACGAAGCTCACGACCGCGGCGATGGCCCCGGCGAGCAGGTAGTACTTCATGTGACGAGGTCGGCTCCGACGACCCGGATGATCTCCTCGTCGGGGATCACCCCGTGTCGGACGATGCGGAGCTTCCCGCCGTCCGACAACCCGGTGGCGTCGACGATCGTCGACCCGGTGCTGGCCTCGAAGCCGTCGTGCACCTCGACGGGTCCGCCGTCCAGGTAGATCGCGACGCTGTCTCCGAGCATGCGCTCGGCGGCGTCGACGTCCATCGCGGCCGGGTCGCCCGTGGAGTTCGCGGACGAGACCGCGAGCGGCCCGACCTCCTGCAGCAGCTCGAGGGCGATCCGCGAGTCCGGCATCCGCAGCGCGACGGTGCCGCGTGTCTCGCCGAGGTCCCAGTCGAGCGACGGCTGAGCGTGCAGGATGACGGTCAGCCCGCCCGGCCAGAACTCGGCCACCAGGTCGCGCACCGGCTGCGGGACCTCGCTGGCGAGGGCGTCGAGCGTGGGCGGACCGGGGATGAGCACGGGCGGCGGCGACTGCCGCGTGCGGCCCTTCGCGTCGAGCAGCCGCTGCACGGCCGTCGCGCTGAAGGCGTCCGCGGCGAGGCCGTAGACGGTGTCGGTGGGGACCACGACGAGCTCTCCGCGTCCGAGGGCGGCGCGTGCGAGCCGCATCCCGGTCAGGAGCCCGTCGGAGTCGGTGCAGTCGTATCGGGATGCCATGACTCGACGATGATAGTGCGACACAATGGTGGACATCGTGAACGAGACGCCCGCACCCCCGCTCCTGTTCCTCTTCGACATGGACGACGTCCTGGTCCGGTACGACTGGCAGGTGCGCATGGCCGCACTCTCCGAGTTCACCGGACACGAGTTCCAGGAGCTCCGTCGCCGCTGGTGGGACTGCGGCCACGAGATGCGTGCCGAGGCCGGTGGGTTCGCCGACGGCGACGAGTACCTGGCCGCGTTCGAGCGCGCGATGGAGTGCGATGTCCCCGAGGCCGACTGGGCCCGGATCCGCGGATCCGCCATGACCGAGCTGCCGGAACGCATCGAGGCGGTCCGGATCGCGAGCGAGCACGGGCGTGTCGGACTGCTCACGAACAACGGTCCGCTCGCCGGCCGCTGGATCCACGAGTGGGCGCCGTCCCTGCCCGAGGTCTTCGGCGAACATCTGGACACGTCGAGCAACTTCGGTGCCCGGAAGCCCGAGCCCGAGGTCTTCCAGCGTGCGGTCGCGCACCACGGCGTCCCCGCGGAGCGCACGTTCTTCGCCGACGACATGCCCGAGAACGTCGCGGGAGCGCGGAGCATCGGCATCCACGCGGTCCTGGTCGAGCACGACACCGACCTGCGCGAGCACGTCCGCGCCTTCGTCGCGGCACAGCAGTGCGAGGCCTCCCCCGTCGCGTAGCCCGCCACGCCCGTTCCTTCCCATCACGGTCGCGCTGGAAAGCAGGAACGGGCATACCTGGTCATTCCGAACGACCCGGTACGCCCGATCCCACCAGGTACGCCCGGATCCACCACACGCACGCACGAGTGAGGGACGGGAGGCCCGCCCCACGCCCGCCACGCCCGTTCCTTCCCATCACGGTCGCGCTGGAAAGCAGGAACGGGCACACCTGGTCATCCCGAACGACCCGGTACGCCCGATCCCACCAGGTACGCCCGGATCCGCTCGGCACACGCACGCACGAGTGAGGGACGGGAGGCCCGCCCCGCGCCCGCCACGCCCGTTCCTTCCCATCACGGTCGCGCTGGAAAGCAGGAACGGGCATACCTGGTCATTCCGAACGACCCGGTACGCCCGATCTCACCCGGTACGCCCGGATCCGCTCGGCACACGCACGCACGGCCGAGCGACGGGAGGCGCGGCTCGGCTCCGGCTAGCGCGTGGCGGTGGTCGTGCGGTCGCGCCCCGTCAGGTCGACGTGCGTCTCCGGGGTGCGGAACCCCCGACGCGCCAGGACCTGCCGCACACCGGCGCCCTGCGGCTCGGCGTGCTCGATGACCAGGACTCCCCCGGGCACCAGCAACCGCCAGGCCGTCTCGGCGAGAGCCCGGACGGCGTCGAGGCCGTCGGGACCGCCGTAGAGGGCCATCGCCGGGTCGTGGTCGCGGACCTCGGGGTCGATCGGGATCGCGTCGTCCGGCACGTACGGCGGGTTCGACACGACGACGGACACGGTGCCGTCGAGTTCCGGCAGCGCGTCGGCGAGGTCACCCTCGACGAGTCGGACCGTCCCACCGTGGGCGTCGACGTTCCGCCGGGTCCAGTGCAGGGCCTCGGCCGACCGCTCGACGGCGTAGACCACGGCGTTCGGCACCTCGGTGTCCATCGCGATCGCGATCGCACCGCTGCCGGAGCCCAGGTCCACGGCGATCGGCTCGGGGACCGCGGTCGCCCGCAGCGCGTCGATGCCGAACTGCACGACGCCCTCGGTCTCCGGACGGGGCACGAACACGCCCGGTCCGACGGCCAGGGTGAGCGCGCGGAAGTACGCCTGCCCGGTGATGTGCTGCAGCGGCTCACGGGTGGCCCGGCGCGCGACGGCGTGCCGGAAGCGCTCGACGTGCTCCGGCGCGATGCCGCCACCGATGAGCGCACGGGCCTGGACGGCACCGCGCGAGGTGTCGGTCGCCCACGCGAGCAGCAACTCGGCGTCGACTCGGGGCGTCGGGACGCCGACGGCGACGAGCGCCGCGGTCGCCTGCTCGAGCAGGCGATCCGCGGCGTACGTGAGGGGCGTGTCGGCGGTGATCCGGGCCTCCAGGCTGGGTGAGCGGTTACGCGTCCTGGTCGCCGATGGCGGCCAGACGTGCCTCTTCGTCCGCCTGGATGGCGGACTGGATGACGGGCTCGAGGGCACCGTTCATCACGCGGTCGAGGTCGTACGCCTTGTACCCGGTGCGGTGGTCCGCGATCCGGTTCTCCGGGAAGTTGTACGTGCGGATGCGCTCCGAACGGTCCATCCCGCGGATCTGCGACTTGCGCGCGTCCGAGGCGATCGCATCGAGCTCCTCCTGCTGCCGCGCGAGGATGCGTGCGCGGAGCACGCGCATGCCGGCCTCGCGGTTCTGGAGCTGCGACTTCTCGTTCTGCATCGCCACCGTGATGCCCGTGGGCAGGTGGGTGATGCGGACCGCGGAGTCCGTCGTGTTGACGGACTGTCCGCCCGGGCCGGAGGACCGGTAGACGTCGATCTTGAGGTCGTTCTGGTTGATCTGGACCTCTTCGGGCTCGTCCACCTCGGGGAACACCAGCACGCCGGTGGTCGAGGTGTGGATGCGCCCCTGCGACTCGGTCTGCGGCACCCGCTGGACGCGGTGCACACCACCCTCGTACTTCAGGTGGGCCCAGACGCCCTGCGACGGATCGGTCGTGTTCGACTTGATCGCGACCTGGACGTCCTTGTAGCCACCCAGGTCGGACTCGGTGCGCTCGAGGAGCTCGACCTTCCAGCCCTTGGTCTCGGCGTAGTGCGAGTACATGCGCAGCAGATCGGCCGCGAACAGCGCCGATTCCTCGCCGCCCTCGCCTCCCTTGATCTCCATGATGACGTCACGGCCGTCGTCGGGGTCGCGCGGGATGAGCAGCCGGCGGAGACGCTCCTGGCGCTCCGACAGCTGCTCCTCGAGCCCGGGGACCTCGTCCGCGAACGCTGCGTCTTCACGCGCGAGTTCCTGGGCGGCGGCGAGGTCGTCCCCCGCCGCCTGCCAGGCCTCGTACGCGGACTTGATCTGGTTGAGCTCGGCGTACCGCCGGTTCACCTTCTTCGCCCGGGCCGCATCGGCGTGGAGCGCGGGGTCCGACAGCTGCTGCGTCAGGTCCTCGTGTTCCGCCAGCAGCCCCGCTACCGACTCGAACACGCGTTACTCCTGGTGACCGTTGTGGTGGGCGCCGGTCGTGGGGACCGACTTCTGCACCTGCACCAGGAACTCGACGTTCGACTGCGTCTCCTTGAGGTTCCGCAGCACGATCTCGAGGGCCTGCTGCGGGTCGAGCCCGGCGAGGGCCCGGCGCAGACGCCAGGTGATCTTGACCTCGTCGGCGGAGAGCAGCTGCTCCTCGCGACGGGTACCCGAGGCGTTCACGTCGACGGCGGGGAAGATCCGCTTGTCGGCGAGGTGACGGTTGAGGCGGAGCTCCATGTTGCCGGTGCCCTTGAACTCCTCGAAGATGACCTCGTCCATCTTGGAGCCGGTCTCGACGAGCGCGGTCGCGAGGATGGTCAGCGAGCCGCCGTCCTCGATGTTGCGCGCGGCACCGAAGAAGCGCTTCGGCGGGTACAGCGCCGCCGAGTCGACGCCACCGGAGAGCACGCGGCCCGACGGCGGGGTCGACAGGTTGTACGCACGGCCCAGGCGGGTGATCGAGTCGAGCAGGAGCACGACGTCGTGGCCCAGCTCCACCAGGCGCTTCGCACGCTCGATGGCGAGCTCGGCGACGGTGGTGTGGTCCTCGGCGGGACGGTCGAAGGTCGAGGCGATGACCTCGCCCTTCACCGTGCGCTGCATGTCGGTGACCTCTTCGGGCCGCTCGTCGACGAGGACGACCATCAGGTGCGCCTCGGGGTTGTTCTTGGCGACGGCGTTCGCGATGGCCTGCAGCACGACGGTCTTGCCGGCCTTCGGCGGGGACACGATGAGACCGCGCTGGCCCTTGCCGATCGGCGACACGAGGTCGATGATGCGGGTCGACAGCTTGCCCGGCTCCGTCTCGAGACGCAGGCGCTCGTTCGGGTACAGCGGGGTGAGGTCGTTGAAGTCGACGCGGGCCGCGGCCTCGTCGGCGGACTGGCCGTTGATCGACTCGACGGCGACGAGCGCGTTGTACTTCTGGCGGCTCTGCTGCTCGCCGTCACGCGGCTGCTTGATCGAACCGACGACGGCGTCGCCCTTGCGCAGGTGGTACTTCTTCACCTGGCCGAGGGAGACGTAGACGTCGCTCGGGCCCGGCAGGTACCCGGTGGTGCGGACGAACGCGTAGTTGTCGAGGACGTCGAGGATGCCCGCGATCGGGATCAGGACGTCGTCCTCGGTGACCTCGGGCTCGAAGTCGTCGTTCTGGCCGCCACGGCCGCGCTTGCGGTCGCGCTGGCGACGGCTGCGGCCGCTCTCGGCCTCGTCGGCGTGCTGTTGCTGCTGCTGCTTCTGCTGGCCGCTGGTCTGCTGCTTCTGCTGACCGGCGTTCTGCTGCTGCTTCTGGTCGGCCTTGTCGTCCTGCTTGGCCTCGGCCTGCTTCGGCTGGTCGTTCTGCTTCTGGCCGCCGTTCTGCTGGCCGTTCTGCTGACCGTTCTGCTGCTCGCCGCCGTTCTGCTTCGGCTGGTTCTGCTGGTCGGCGCCGTTCTGCTTCTGCTGGCCGGCGTTCTGGCCGCCGTTCTGGCCGCTGTTCTGCTGGTCGGCGCCGTTCTGCTGCTCGCCGTTCTCGGCGTTCTGCCCACGGCCACGACCGCGACCACGGCTGCGACGACCGCGACGCGAGCCGCCCTCGCCCTGCTCGGAGTTCTGGTCGCCCTGCTCGTTCTGGTCGCCGGACTCGTTCTGGTCCTGGTCGGCCTGGACGGCGGACGTCGGGGCCTGCTGGCCCTGCTGGGCCGCCTGGCTCGGCTGCTCGGCCTCGGCGGGCGTCGACGCCTGCTGGCCCTGGTCGGTGCCACGCTGCTCGGCGTTCCGCTGGCCACGGCCACGGCGCTGCGCGCCGGACTGCGCGGCTTCCTGGGCGTCCTTCTCGGCGCGGACCTGGTCGAGCCCGGCGAGGAGGTCCTCGGTGCCGGTCTGGCCGTGGTTGGTGTGCTCGGCGGCCGAGGTCGGCGCGGCGTTCACGGTGCCACCGGACGACGCGCGGCGCGAACGACGGGCACGGCTCGGGGCTGCCGACTCGGCGGGTGCCTCGGGGTCGGCGACGGGTGCCTCGGCAGCGGGCTGCGCGGGGGTCTCGGCGGGCTCCGGCAGGGTCGGCTGCTCGGCGGCGGCCGGCTCGGCGGGGGTCTCGGCGACGGCGGCGGCCGGGGCGGCCGGCGTCTCGTCGACGGGACGCTTGTCCTCGATGGAGGCGATCAGGTCGCCCTTGCGGAGCTTGGAGAGCCCGGTGATGCCGAGCGAGGAGGCGATGCGCTGGAGCTCCGGGAGACGGAGGGCACGCAGGTCGCTGGGGATCTCCACCTGGGCGGAGTTGTTGTCGGTCAAGGTCGGTGTTTCCTTTCGAACCGCAGAACGCGGAGAGTTTCCACCGTCCCGGATGCAGGTGAGCATCGACCGCCGTTCAGACGACGGATCGGGATTCGGTGATCAGAAAGAGATGCACACTCGCGCACCGGACCCTGCGACGTCGCAGGAGCTGTCCTGAGGACGAGCGATCCGTACGGTTACGCGGGTTCGGCTTCGAGCGCCGAGTGCGCTGCCACTGTAGCACCACCGAGATCGACGGCCAGCATGAGCGGCCGCCAGTCGGATTCGGCGTGTCGCTGCACCAGTTCGGCGGCGGTCAGGCGCTGCGCCGGGTCGCTGCCGAGGACGAGCAGGCTCGGCCCGGCACCGGAGACCACCGCGGCGAGGCCGTGCTGTCGGAGCAACCGGATCAGGGCGTCGGTCTCGGGCATGGCGCTGGCGCGGTACGCCTGGTGCAGACGGTCCTCGGTCGCGGCGAGCAGCAGCTCGGGGCTCTGGATGAGCGCCGCGACGAGCAGCGCCGAGCGGGAGACGTTGAACGCGGCGTCGGCGTGCGGGACCTGCTCGGGCTGCAGGGAGCGCGCGAGCTTGGTCGAGAGCGTCGAGGTCGGCACGAACACCACCGGGGCGACACCGCGGTGCACCAGGAGCCGCTTGTAGGCCGGGCCCTCGGCGGTCATCCACGCGATCGTCAGGCCGCCGAAGAGCGCCGGCGCGACGTTGTCCGGGTGGCCCTCCATCTCGGTGGCCAGGGTCAGGAGCGTCGAGGCGTCCAGGTCGACGATGCCCTCGAGCAGACCACGGGCAGCCATCAGCCCGGCGACGATCGCCGCGGCGGAGGAACCGAGACCGCGGCCGTGCGGGATCGCGTTCGTGGCGTGCAGCTCGAGACCGGGCTGGTCGACACCGGCGTGCTCCAGGCCCCGGCGGACCGCACGGACGACGAGGTTCGTGTCGTCCGTGGCGACCTCGCCGGCACCGACGCCCTCGACGGTGACGGTCGCGCCGGGTTCGCGGCGGACGCGCACCACGACCTCGTCGTAGAGCGAGAGCGCGAGGCCGAGCGAGTCGAAGCCGGGGCCGAGGTTCGCCGACGTGGCCGGCACCCGGACGCGCACCGCCGATCCGGTCGGCAGCGCACGGACCGCCCGTCCGGCCGGTACAGCACTGCGGGCGGTCATGCCCTCACCCGGTCCGGACGAGCGGTCGGAGATCACTGCTCGCTGACCAGACCGAGCACGTCGGCGATCGACTTCGTGTCGACCGGCACGCTCGTCGGGGTGACCTCGCCGCCGTCCGGCGTGCGGAGGGCCCACTGCGGGTCCTTCAGGCCGTGGCCCGTGACCGTGATGACGACCTTCGCGCCCTTCGGCACGACACCGGCGTCGGCACGCTCGAGCAGCCCGGCGACACCGATGGCCGATGCGGGCTCGACGAACACGCCGACCTCGGCCGACAGGATGCGGTGCGCCGCGAGGATGGCCTCGTCGGTGATGGCACCGAAGTAGCCGTCGGTCTCCTGCTGCGCCTCGAGCGCGAACTGCCACGAGGCCGGGTTGCCGATCCGGATCGCCGACGCGATGGTGTCGGGGTGTCGGACGACCTCGCCGTGCACGATCGGGGCGGAACCGGCGGCCTGGAACCCGAACATGCGGGGCAGCTTGGTGCTGCGGCCGGCGGCGACGTCCTCGCGGTAGCCGCGCGAGTACGCGGTGTAGTTGCCCGCGTTGCCGACGGGCAGGAAGTGGAAGTCCGGTGCGTCACCGAGGACGTCGACGACCTCGAACGCGGCGGTCTTCTGCCCCTCGATGCGGTCGTTGTTGACGGAGTTGACGAGGTGCACCGGGTAGTTCGCCGCCAGGTCGCGGGCAATGTCGAGGCAGTCGTCGAAGTTGCCCTGCACCTGCAGCAGCTGGGCGTCGTGGGCGACGGCCTGGCTGAGCTTGCCCATGGCGATCTTGCCCTCGGGCACGAGCACCGCAGCGGTGATGCCGGCGTGCGTGGCGTACGCGGCGGCCGAGGCGCTGGTGTTGCCGGTCGAGGCGCAGATGACGGCCTTCGCGCCGTGCTCGACGGCCTTCGAGATCGCCATCGTCATGCCGCGGTCCTTGAACGAACCCGTCGGGTTCATGCCCTCGAACTTCACGTAGACCTCGGCGCCGGTGCGCTCGGAGAGCCGACGAGCCGGGATGAGCGGCGTGCCGCCCTCTCCCAGCGTGACGATGGGCGTCGCCTCGGTCACGTCGAGTCGGTCGGCGTACTCGCGCAGGACTCCCTGCCACTGGTGGGCCATCAGGCTTCTCTCTCTGTCCGGTGGGGTGGATCTGGTGGTGGTTCGGCCCGGTGGGCCTGCTGGTCGGCCTGGAGGCCCGTGGTCGCGTCAGCGACCGACGACGCGCAGGACGCTGGTGACGTCCAGGACGACGTCCTCGCCACGGAGGGCGACGACGGTGTCCGCCAGGTCGGCCTCACGCGCCAGGTGGGTGCCGATGACGAGCGTCGCGGTCCCCTCGGCTGCGCCGGTGGTGGTCTGCTCGACCGTCTCGACGCTGACGCCGTGCTTCGCGAGCACGCCGGCGACCGTCGATAGCACGCCGGGGGCGTCCGTGACGTGCAGGGTGATCTGGTAGCTCGTGCGGACGGTGCCGATCGGGAACACCGGCAGCTCGGACTGCGTCGACTCGGCGACCCCCGGGCCGCCGATGACGTGCCGACGGGCCGCGGAGACCAGGTCGCCGAGAACCGCCGAGGCCGTCTCGACGCCACCGGCACCCGCGCCGTAGAACATCAGGTCACCGGCGGCCTCGGCCTCGACGAACACGGCGTTCTTCGCACCGTGCACGCTCGCGAGCGGGTGCGACTCGGGCACGAGGGCCGGGTAGACGCGGGCGCTGACGCCCTCGCGGCCGTCCTCGTCGGTCAGACGCTCGGCGGTCGCCAGGATCTTCACGACGTAGCCGGCCTTGCGGGCGGCGCGGACCTGGTCGATCGTCACGTGGGTGATGCCCTCGCGGTGCACGGCGGCGAGCGGCACCGAGGTGTGGAACGCCAGCGAGGCCAGGATCGCGGCCTTCTGCGCGGCGTCGTAGCCCTCGACGTCGGCGGTCGGGTCGGCCTCGGCGTACCCGAGCTCCGTCGCGGTGGCCAGGGCGTCCTCGAACGTGGAGCCCTTGCGGTCCATCAGGTCGAGGATGAAGTTCGTGGTGCCGTTGACGATGCCCATGATCCGGACGATGCGGTCACCGGCGAGCGAGTCGTGCAGCGGACGGATGATCGGGATCGCCCCGGCCACGGCGGCCTCGTAGTAGAGCTGCGCGCCGACCTGCTCGGCCGCGGCGAAGAGCTCCGGGCCGTGGGTCGCGAGCAGCGCCTTGTTGCCGGTGACGACGTCCGCGCCCGACTGCAGGGCCTGGAGCACGAGGGTGCGCGCCGGCTCGATGCCACCGATGAGCTCGACGACGATGTCCGCGCCGAGGATGAGCGATGCCGCGTCCGTGGTGAAGAGCTCCGCCGGCAGGTCGACGTCGCGCTGGGCGTCCACGTCGCGCACGGCGATCCCGACCAGCTCCAGCCCGGCACCGGCGCGCGAGGCCAGCTCGTCGCCGTGCTCGAGGAGCAGTCGCGCGACCTGGGAACCGACCGAGCCGGCCCCGAGCAGCGCGACACGGACGTTGCGGTATTCGATCATCTGGTAGCGGTTCCTGTCGGTGGGGGTGCGCCCTGCGGGGTGGGCGGACCCGGTCGGGTCGGGGGTCAGCGGCCGGTGCCGTCGGCGGGCACGGCGGCGACCCCGGTGTCACGGGCGAGGAGGTCGTCGATCGTCTCGCCCCGCACGAGGATACGGGCTGTGCCGTCCGCGACGGCGACGACCGGCGGGCGGCCCACGTGGTTGTAGTTGCTCGACAGCGCCCAGCAGTAGGCACCGGTGGCCGCGACGGCCAGCAGGTCGCCGCGCTGCACGTCGCCGGGCAGGTACTCGTCGTCCACCACGACGTCGCCGCTCTCGCAGTGCTTGCCGACGACGCGGCTCAGCACCGCCGGGGCGTCGGAGGTGCGGGCGAGCCGGGCCGTGTAGTCGGCGCCGTACAGGGCAGGACGGATGTTGTCGCTCATCCCGCCGTCGACCGAGACGTACGTGCGCGTCGCGCTGCCGCCGTCGTCGGTCTCGAGCGTGACCGGCTTGATCGTGCCGACGCGGTAGAGCGTCACCCCGGGCGGGCCGATGATGTAGCGGCCCGGCTCGACGGCGATGTCCGGCACCGGGATGCCGCGCTCGGCGCAGGCCTCGCCGATGATCGTCGCCAGTGCCTCGGCGACGTCCTCGGGGGCGAAGGCCGAGTCGGCCTCGGTGTAGTCGATCCCCCAGCCGCCGCCGAGGTTCAGCTCGGGCACCGGACCGGAGGCCACGAGCGTCGCGTGCACGTCCATCAGTCGGCGTGCGGCCTCGCGGAAGCCGGCGTCGTCGAAGATCTGCGAACCGATGTGCGAGTGCAGCCCGACGAAGGCGAGCGAGGGCTCGGCGCGGACGGCTGCCGCGGCCTCGACGGCCTCGGACAGCGGGATGCCGAACTTCTGGTCCTCGCGAGCGGTCGCCAGGTACTCGTGGGTGGACGCGTGCACGCCGGTGTTGATCCGGATGCGGACGCGCTGCACGACCCCGGCGTCGGCGGCGGCACGGGCGACGCGCTGCACCTCTTCGTGGCTGTCGAGCACGATCGTGCCGATGCCGACCTCGACCGCGCGGGCGATCTCGGCGTCGGACTTGTCGTTGCCGTGGAAGCCGAGCCGGCCGGGGTCGATGCCGCCGGCCAGGGCGACCGCGAGCTCACCGGCGGTGCAGACGTCCACGCGCAGGTCGGCCTCGGCCATCCACGCGACGACCTGCGTCGTCAGGAAGGCCTTGCCGGCGTAGTAGACGTGCGCGTGGCTGCCGATGCGCTCGAACGCCTCGGCGAACGCGTTCCGCACGCGGACTGCGCGGGACTGGACGTCACGCTCGTCGACGACGTACAGGGGCGTGCCGAACTGCGCCACCAGGTCCGTCGCGCTGATGCCACCGATCGCCAGGGTGCCGTCGTCGGTCCGCGTCGCGGACGCGGGCCAGATGCGGTCCACCAGTTCGGAGGCGTCCGTCGGGAACCGCAGCCGCGGCGGTGCAAGGGGGTTCTCGCTCACGGGACCCGATCCTACCGACGCGAGCCGTTCCTCCAGGCCGCGTTACGCACCCGTCCGCTCAGCCGCAGCTGCCGACGGTCCGCAGGCCGTCCTCGTTGAGCGGCAGCGCGTCCGCGGTGATCCGGACCGTCGCGTCCGACTTCGACACGTCGAGCGAGCGCACCCGGAGCGCCTCGGGCAGGAACTGCGCGGTGCAGACCTGCACCGGGACGCCGGTGACGCCCGGGATCGAGTCGACCTTGAGGCCGAGGTCGGAGTTCGTGATCCGGACGCTCTCCGGGGTGATGGTGATTCCGCGGCCGTCGTCCTGCGCGACGACGGCCCCCTTGGCGGCGTAGGTGATGTCGTAGCCGAGCACCGACGACGACCCCGTCAGTTCGACGCCGCCGTCGACCAGGTTCAGCCGGTCGAACAGCGGGCTGTACTTCGCCAGGTCCTTGACGCTCGACGACGCCAGGGTGACCGTGCCGTCGACGTCGCGGACGTCGCCCTTGCCGTCCACCGGGACGTCCTGCGCGGTGACGTCGGCGGCGAGCGGGATGCCGTCGACCGTGAGCTTCGCCGAGGAGATCTCGACGCGGTCGAGCGTGCCGCTGATGAGCTGCGGGATGACGATGCCCTCGGCGTGGGCGTCGACCTCGCCGGTCGTGCCGTCGGGCAGCGACTGCTCGACCTGCTGGGCGATGATCCGGTCGACGACGCCGCGCAGCACGAACTCGGCGAGCACGACGAGGGCGGCGAGCACGACGACGACCACGAGCAGGACGACGGGCCAGCGGCGGCGCGTGGTGGGGCGTTCGGTGGCTGCGGGCATGCGTCCTACCCTGCCAGTCCGGTCTGCGGCCCAGCTGCGGCCGGGATGCAAAACACCGGTGTTCGCGCTCGACACCGCGGAATGCGGGTGTTCGGTGCGCGAACACCGGTGTTTTGCGGAAGGAGTGCCGCTACATGCGGGACGGCGCCGAAACGCCGAGCAGGCCGAGGCCGTTGCGGACGACCTGCCCGGTGGCGTCGTTCAGCCACAGGCGCGTGCGGTGCAGGTCGGTCACGGGCTCGTCACCGAGGGGCGTGACACGGCAGGAGTCGTACCAGCGGTGGTACAGGCCGGCCAGCTGCTCGATGTACCGCGCGATGCGGTGCGGCTCGCGCAGCTCGGCGGCGTGCCGGACCACCCGCGGGTACTCGGCGAGGGCTCCGAGCAGCGCGCTCTCGGACTCGTGGGTCAGCAGCGAGGCGTCGAACACGGACCGGTCGACCCCGGCCGCCGCGGCGTTCCGAGCCACCGACTGCGTGCGGGCGTGGGCGTACTGCACGTAGAAGACGGGGTTGTCGTTCGTGCGCTTGGTGAGCAGGTCGAGGTCGATGTCGATCGCGGTGTCGCTGGCGAACCGGACCAGGGCGTACCGGCCGGCGTCGACACCGACGGCGTCGACGAGGTCCTCCATCGTGACGATGGTGCCGTTGCGCTTCGACATGCGCATCGGTTCGCCGTCCTTGAGCAGGTTGACCATCTGCCCGATCAGGATCTCGAGGTTCTTGCCCGGCTCGTCCCCGAACGCGGCGCACATCGCCATCATCCGGCCGACGTAGCCGTGGTGGTCGGCGCCGAGCATGATCAGGTTCCGCTCGAACCCGCGCTCGCGCTTGTCGAGGTAGTACGCCAGGTCGCCGGCGATGTACGCGGGCTCGCCGTCCGACTTGATGACGACGCGGTCGCGGTCGTCGCCGAAGTCGGTCGTGCGCAGCCACTCGGCACCCTCGGCCTCGTACATCACGCCGGCCGACCGCAGTCGGGCGATGGCACGCTCGACGGCCTTCGACTCGTGCAGGGCGTTCTCGTGGAAGTAGACGTCGAAGTCGACGCCGAAGTCGTGCAGCGACGACTTGATGTCCGCGAACATGAAGTCGACGCCCTCGCGACGGAAGAGCTCCTGCGCCTCGTCGCGCGGCAGGTCGCGGACGTCGATGCCCGGCTCGAGGGTCGCGATGACCCGTGCCGCGATCTCGGCGATGTAGGCGCCGCCGTAGCCGTCCTCGGGCGTGGGCTCACCGAGTGCGCTGGCGACGAGGGAGCGGGCGAACCGGTCGATCTGCGCGCCGTGGTCGTTGAAGTAGTACTCGCGGGTGACGAGTCCGCCCTGCGCCTGGAACACGCGGGCCAGGCTGTCGCCGACTGCGGCCCAGCGGACGCCGCCCATGTGGATCGGGCCGGTGGGGTTGGCGGAGACGAACTCCAGGTTGATCCGGACGCCGTCGTACAGGTCGCCGGTACCGAAGGACTCGCCGCCGTCCACGATGGTGCGCGCGATCTCACCCGCGGCGGCGGCCTCGAGCGTGATGTTGATGAAGCCGGGGCCGGCGACGTCGACCGAGTCCACACCGTCGAGCTCGGTCAGCTCGCCGGCGATCTCGGTCGCGAGCTCGCGCGGGTTCGTGCCGAGCCGCTTCGCGAGCTGCATGGCGGCGTTCGAGGCCCAGTCGCCGTGGGCGCGGTTCTTCGGACGCTCGAGCACCACGTGGGACTCCTCGATCGTCACGGTCTCGGACGCGCCTCGGCGCTCGACGATCCCGGTCAGGATCGACAGGTACGCGGCGGAGAGTTCGGCAGGAGTCACGAGGACCGATCCTACCGGGACGCCCAGGTCCGCACCGGTCGATGCAGCATCATGTCGGGATGACCCCCCGCAGCCGTGCCCGGGCGCTCACCGTCGCCACCCTCACCACCGCCGCAGCCGTCGTGCTCGCCGGGTGCTCGGGCGGCGGGGACAGCACCCCGTCGGCCACCGCGACCCCGGCGGGCAAGCCGGTGTCAGAGACCTGCGCAGAGCTCCTGCCGACGAGCGCGCTGTCGGTGTACGGGCAGACCTTCGAGCTCGACGACTCCTTCACCCCGGCGAAGGGCTCCCCCGCTGCGACCATCGCGAAGCAGCAGGGTCGCGTGTGCCGGTTCGTCAGCACCGGCGCGGAGGCCACGACGATCACGCTCGCGGTGGCCGACCTGCCTGAGAAGTCGCTCACCAACTTGAAGGACGCCCTGTACGAGCGGGGCGGGTCCGTCCCCACCTACCGCGTGGAGGGGTACTTCGCCCTGAGCGGCGACGTCGGCCGGGCCGACGCCTTCGCCGACCCGTACTGGATCACCGCGCAGTCGACGCTGTTCACCGAACCAGGTGGGGCGCAGCCCGTCGTCGACGCGGTGCGGGCAGCGCTGCAACCGTCCGCGTCGGCGACGGCCACGCCCGCGGGCTGACGCGGCACTGCGGACACGCACGGTGCGGGGCCGCCGTCCGTGCGAGGTTGCGCGCGTGGTGCGTGTCTGCAGCGCCGCACGGGACACGGAACCTCGCACGGGATCGCGACGGACGCACGGTGCGGACGGGAGGCCCGTGGCAGGCCCGCACCGCGCCTCCCGGCCGGCGGCGACCACGCACGGTGCGGGGTCCGCCGTCCAGTGCGAGGTTGCGCGCGCGGTGCGTGTCTGCAGCGCTGCACGGAACGCGGAACCTCGCACGGGATCGCGACGGACGCACGGTGCCGAGTCGGCCGCCCCGTGCGCGGTTGCGCGCGTGGTGCGCGCTTGCAGCGCCGCACGGGACACGGAACCTCGCACCGGATCGCGACGCTCGCACGGTGCGGACGGGAGGCCCGTGGCGGGCCCGCACCGCGCCTCCAAGCCGCCCGTCGTGACGTCCACGGCGCGACACGCGCTGTCCAGGACCACCCGCCGGACCTGCTACGGTTGTTGACACCCCTTGGCCCCCATAGCTCAGGGGATAGAGCACTGCCCTCCGGAGGCAGGGGCGGAGGTTCGAATCCTCCTGGGGGCACAGTCACATCTCCGCGCAAGCAGTTGTCTTCGCTTCGCTCAGTCAGCTGCGCGCGATGTCGCCTGCGGCGACCTCTCCCCGTTGAGACTCCTCCGGGTTCGTCGCCGGTCTCGTGGCTGGGTGCCTCGACGGCGTGCAACGCGCCCGCCCGGTAGCGTTCGGGCATGACGATGACGCTCCCGGAGCCCGAGGTCCACGCACTGCGGGGCGGACCCGTGCTGCGGTGGGGTGTGATCGGTCCCGGGGAGATCGCGAACGACTTCACGACGACGCTGCACGCGAACTCCGACCAGCGCGTCGTCGCCGTGGGCTCCCGCTCCCCCGAGCGTGCCGCGGCCTTCGCCGCCCGCCACGGCGTCCCCGGGGTGCACGGCTCGTACGAGGCCCTCGTGGCGGACCCCGCCGTCGAGGTGGTGTACGTCGCCTCGCCGCACCCGCAGCACCTCGGGCACGCACTACTCGCGATCGCCGCCGGCAAGCACGTGCTCGTCGAGAAGCCGATGACGACCTCGTCGGCGGACACCCGCACCCTCGCCGACGCCGCACGGGCCGCGGGTGTCCTCGCGATGGAGGCGATGTGGACCCGGTACCTGCCGGGCACCACCGTCGTCGCCCGTCTGCTCGCGGACGGGGTCCTCGGCGACGTCCGGCTCGCGACGGTCGACGTCGGGTGGCCGCACGACCCGGACCCGGCGGACCGGATGTTCGACCCCGCCGCCGGCGGGGGTGCCCTCCTCGACGCCGGTGTGTACGGGCACTGGTTCGCACGGTTCGCCACCGGCGCCCCGGTGACCAGCAGTACGACGGGAGCGGTCTCGGATCGCGGGGTGGACCTCCAGTCCGTCACGGTGTCGACGGCGGAGGGTGGCGCGCAGTCGGTGGTGACCACGTCGATGACGGCGTGGACGCCGGGGCTGGCGGTGATCGCCGGGACCCGGGCCACGGTCCGGTACACCGACCACTTCGTCTTCCCCGCGTCGTTCGCGGTGCACCACCCGGGTGGGGAGGACCACTGGGCAGAGCCGACGGGGCTGCGGGGCCGTCACGGACTCGTGTGGCAGGCGGCGGCGCTCGCGCAGTACGTGGCGGACGGCCGCACGGAGTCGCCGGTGCACTCGCTGGACGACTCGATCGGGATCGCCACGGCGCTCGACGCGGCACGCGCGGCGCTCGGCCCGACCGGTGCGGCACCGTCCGTTCCCGAGCAGGACACCTCGACCCTCTAGGATCGCGGGCCGGTCGTCCCGCACGCGACCGGGAAGAGGCCTCGATGACCATCGGCACCGGGAACGCGCAGCTCGAACTCGCCCGCGGCGGCGACGCACCCGCCCCACGGACCCTGTTCGACGTCCTGGCGGCGACCGCGGCGACCCACCCGGACGCGACCGCCCTCGAGGACCCCGCCGGCAGTGTCGACTACGCCGCCCTGCTCGACCTCGTGCGCGCGCAGGCCGACGACCTGGCCCGCCGCGGTGTCCGACGGGGCGACCGGGTCGGGGTGCGGATCCCCTCCGGCGGGCGCGACCTGTACCTGTCGATCCTCGCCGTCCTCGCCGCCGGAGCGGCGTACGTGCCGGTCGACGCCGACGACCCCGAGGAGCGCGCCACCCTGGTGTTCGGCGAGGCCGGTGTCGTCGGGGTGATCGGCGCAGGCGGCGTCCTGCGGGACCGTGCCGGCGCCGAGCTGCCGGTGACGGACCCTCCGGCGAGCGCCGAGCTCCCCCGCGAGACCGACGACGCGTGGATCATCTTCACGTCCGGGTCGACCGGGGTGCCGAAGGGTGTGGCGGTCACGCACCGCAGTGCTGCGGCGTTCGTGGACGCCGAGGCGCGGATGTTCCTGCAGGCGGCGCCGATCGGTCCGGGTGACCGGGTGCTGGCGGGGCTGAGCGTGGCGTTCGACGCGTCGTGCGAGGAGATGTGGTTGGCATGGGGGCACGGTGCCGCGTTGGTGCCGGCGCCCAGGTCGTTGGTGCGGACGGGGGTGGACCTGGGGCCGTGGCTCATCGCGCACACGATCACGGTGGTGTCGACGGTGCCGACGCTGGCGGCGTTGTGGCCTGACGATGCGCTGGAGCAGGTGCGGCTGGTGATCTTCGGTGGTGAGGCGTGCCCACCGGAGCTGGCGGCGCGCATCGCGAGTCGTGACCGTGAGGTGTGGAACACGTACGGGCCGACCGAGGCGACGGTGGTGGCGTGCGGGTCCCTGCTCGACGGGAGCCAGCCGATCCGGATCGGGTTGCCGCTGGACGGGTGGGACCTTGCCGTGGTGGACGGTGCCGGACAGCGGGTGGAGCCGGGCGGCGTCGGTGAGCTCGTGATCGGCGGGGTCGGGCTGGGGCGGTACCTCGACCCGGCGAAGGACGCGGAGAAGTACGCGCCGTTCCCGGAGCTCGGGTGGGAGCGGGCGTACCGGAGCGGGGACCTGGTGCGGTACGAGCCCGAGGGGCTGGTGTTCCAGGGGCGTGCGGACGACCAGGTGAAGCTCGGTGGCCGGCGGATCGAGCTCGGCGAGATCGATGCGGCGCTGCAGGCCCTGGACGACGTGGCGGGTGGTGCCGCGGTGGTGCAGCGGACCCCGGCGGGCAACCAGGTGCTGGTCGGGTACGTGGCCCCGGTGGCCGGGGCGACGGTGGACGTGGCTGCGGCGAACGCCCGGTTGCGGCAGGAGCTGCCGGCGGCACTGGTGCCATTGGTGGCCGTGGTGGAGTCGCTGCCGACGCGGACGTCGGGCAAGGTCGACCGTGCCGCGCTGCCGTGGCCGTTGCCGGGGGCCTCGGACGCGGCGATGCTGCCGGACACGGTGGCGTGGATCGCCGAGCGGTGGTCGGCGATCCTGGGGGTGCCGGTGGCGAGCGTCGACGACGACTTCTTCGCGCACGGCGGTGGGTCGTTGACGGCGGCGCAGCTGGTGTCGGCCATCCGCGAGCGGTTCCCGACGACGACGGTGGCGGACGTGTACGACCACCCGCGGATCGGGGCGTTGGCGGCGGCGCTGGACGAGTCCGGCCCGGTCGAGGCGTCGTCGCGTGACGTCACGCCGGTGCCGCCGGCGACGGGGTTGCTGATGACGCTGCTCGGGCTGCCGGTGCAGGTGCTCCGGGGGTTGCGGGTGCTGACGTGGACGGCCCTGGTGGCTGCGGTGCTGCACGCGACGACGCTGCCGTTCCTGCCGGTGCTGCCCTGGCCGGTGCTGGTGCTGGCGCTCCTGGTGTTCGTGACGCCGATCGGCAAGATGGCGCTGACGGTGGTGCTGGCGCGGCTGCTGCTCGCCGGGGTCCGGCCGGGGTCGTACCCCCGCGGTGGTTCGGTGCACCTGCGGGTGTGGTTGGCCGAGCGCATCGCCGAGGCGGTCGACGGCCCCTCGACGGCGGGTGCCCCGTGGATCAGCTACTACGCCCGGGCGCTCGGTGCGCGGATCGGCAGGGACGTCGACCTGCACACGTTGCCGCCGGTGACGGGGATGCTCACGATCGGCAAGCGTGCGTCGATCGAGCCCGAGGTCGACCTGGCCGGGCACTGGCTCGACGGCGACGTGTTCCACCTGGGGCACGTCCGTGTCGACGAGGACGCCGTGGTGCGCAGCCGGACGACGCTGCTGCCGGGGGCGCACGTCGGTGCGGGTGCCGAGATCACGGCGGGTTCCGCCGTCGGCGGCACGGTGCCCGCTGGCGAACGCTGGGCGGGGGCGCCGGCGGAGCGCACCGGGTCGGCTCGTGACGACCGGGAGGCCCGTCCCGCGACCCGTCGACGCTGGCTGCTCGCGTACGGGGCCGGGTCCCTGGCCGTGGCCGGGTTGCCGGTGGCCGGTGTCGCGGTCGGACTGCTGGTCGCCCTCGCCCTGGTCGGGCGTGCGTCGACCCTGGGCGACGCGGTGCTCCGTGCGCTGGTGACGGTCCCCCTGGCGACGGTCGTCGCCGGTGCGGTGTACGCGCTGCTGGTGGTGGTCGCGGTGCGGCTGCTCGGCATCGGCCTGCACGAGGGGCGGCACCCGGTGCGCTCCCGGATCGGCTGGCAGGTGTGGTCGACCGAGCGGGTGCTCGACGCGGCGCGCACCCTGCTGTTCCCGCTGTACGCCTCGCTCGTGACGCCGGTGTGGCTGCGGCTGCTCGGTGCCCGGGTCGGTCGGGACACCGAGATCTCGACGGTGCTGCTCATCCCGGCGTTGACGCAGATCGCGTCGGGGGCGTTCCTGGCCGACGACACGATGGTGGCGACGTACGAGCTCGGCGGCGGTCGGGTGCGGATCGGTCGTTCGAAGGTCGGCCGTCGGGCGTTCCTCGGCAACAGCGGGATGACGGGCGCCGGACGCTCGGTGCCACGTGAGGCCCTGGTGGCGGTGCTGTCCGCGGTGCCGAAGAAGGCCAAGCGCGGGTCGTCGTGGCTCGGGTCGCCCCCGGTGCGGCTGCGGCGTGCGGCGACGGAGTTCGACGAGGCGCGCACGTTCCGCCCGTCCAGGCGGCTCAAGGTCGCCCGCGGCTGCTGGGAGCTGCTGCGCCTGGTGGCCCCGATGGTCTCCGCCGCCATCGCGCTCGGCGTGGCCGGAGCCCTGCTGGCGCTGTGGTCGGCCGTCGGGATCGGGTGGACGGTGCTGCTCGCCGGGCCGGTGCTCATCGCCGCCGGTGCGGTCGCCGCCGTGGTGTCGACGATCGCGAAGTGGGCGTTCGTCGGCCGGATCACCGCCCGGGAGCACCCGCTGTGGTCGTCGTTCGTGTGGCGCAACGAGGTGCAGGACACGTTCGTCGAGACCGTCGCGCGCCCCTGGTTCGCCGAGCAGGCCACCGGCACCCCCGCGCTGGCCGTCTGGCTGCGGAGCCTCGGTGCGACGATCGGCCGCGGCACCTGGCTCGAGACGTACTGGCTGCCCGAGGCCGACCTGGTCACGATCGGCTCCGGGGCGTCGGTGGCGCGCGGGACGGTCGTGCAGACACACCTGTTCCACGACCGCGTGATGCAGCTCGACACCGTCCGGATCGACGCGGGTGCGACGCTCGGGCCGCACAGCGTGGTCCTGCCGGCGGCCGGCATCGGTGCCGGGGCGACCGTCGGGCCGTCCTCGCTCGTGATGCGGGGCGAGCAGGTACCGACGGGCTCCCGCTGGTCCGGCAACCCGATCGCTCCGTGGACATCGGCAGCCCCCTCGGTGACCGCCCCACCGGCGCCATGAGGTTGACTGTCCCCGTGCCCTCCGATCCCGCCGCAGACCCGTACACCCCGCACAGCGGCGACCGACGGTGGAGCGCCGAGCACTACGAGCTCCGTCTCGACTACCGCGTCGCCACGAACCGCCTGGACGGCACCGCCACGATCACCGCACGCGCCCTGGAGCCGCTCGACAGGGTCGTGATCGACCTGCACGGGCTCACGGTCGACCGGGTCGACGTCGACGGACGCCGGGCCAAGAAGGTCTCGACCGCGACCCACAAGGTGACGGTCACCCCGGCCGACCCCATCGCCGCCGACACCGTGTTCAGCGTGCACCTGCGGTACCGCGGCACCCCGCACCCCGTCCGGAGCGCGTGGGGGCAGCTCGGCTGGGAAGAACTGTCCGACGGCGTCATCGTCGCCGCGCAGCCCACGGGAGCGCCGTCGTGGTTCCCGTGCAACGACCGCCCCGACGACAAGGCCACGTACCGGATCGAGATCGCGGCCGAGGCGGCGTACGACGTCCTGGCGAACGGGGAGCTGCTCGCCAAGGAGCGCGACCGCGTCGGCACCCGCTGGACCTACGCCACCACCGAGCCGATGGCGACCTACCTGGCGACCGTCCAGATCGGCCGGTACCGCACCACGAAGCTGCGCACGAGCGGGGTCCCCGTCACGCTGCACCACCCCGCCGACCTCGCCGCCGCCGCGAAGACCGACTTCGGCCAGATGCCGGAGATGCTGGCGCTGTTCGGTGACCGGTTCGGCCCGTACCCGTTCGCGGCGTACGGCGTCGTGGTGACCGACGACGACCTGGAGATCCCGCTCGAGGCCCACGGCCTGGCGGTGTTCGGCCGGAACCACGTCGACGGCGAACACGGCACCGACCGCCTCATCGCCCACGAGCTCGCCCACCAGTGGTTCGGCAACTCCGTCACGGTCACCCGGTGGCAGGACATCTGGCTGCACGAGGGGTTCGCCTGCTACGCCGAGTGGCTGTGGTCCGAGGACCGCGGCGACGACACCGCCGACCAGCTGGCCGAGCGGTACCGGCAGGGACTGCTCGAGCAGCCGGAGGACCTGGTGGTCGGCGACCCGGGCGCGAAGGACATGTTCGACGACCGCGTCTACAAGCGCGGCGCCCTCGCCCTGCACGCCGTCCGCCGCACGATCGGCGACGACGCCTTCTTCACCGGGCTGCGGAGCATCACCGAGCGGCACCGGCACGGATCCGTCACCGTGCCCGACGTGCTCCGTGCGTTCGCGGACGCCACCGGCCGCTCCGTCGCGGACGTCCGGGCGGTGACCGGACCCTGGATCGACGAGGCGTCGGTGCCGACGCTGCCCGCTGGCTAGCTCCGCCGCCGCGTCGACCAGCTCGCGACGCCGCCGCGTCGACTAGCCGGCCAGCTCGCCGTCGGCCGGGTCGCAGCTGACCTCGGACCACGCCGCGTCGAGCGACAGTCCGACCACGCCCGCGACCGACGCGATCGTCGAGAACGCCGGCGTCGCGATGCGGCCGGTCTCGATCTTCCGGAGCGTCTCCGGCGAGATCCCCGCGGCCAGGGCGGTGTCCACGATCGACCGCGGACCACGGGCACGACGGAGCAGTGCACCGAGGCGACGACCGCGCGCGACCTCGTCGGGGCGGAGTGGGAGACGGACCATGACCACATAGTAATACCGGTATGATCATCCGCGTGATCGAGATCCTGACCCCCGCCGAGGTCGACAAGGGCCGCGCCACCGGAGCCCTCGTCGGCACGATCCTGCAGACCCTGCGCGAACGCACCCGCGTCGGCACGAACCTGCTCGAGATCGACCGGTGGGCGAAGCAGATGATCGAGGCCGCCGGCGCCGACTCCTGCTACGTCGACTACGCGCCCTCGTTCGGCCGCGGTCCGTTCGGCCACCACATCTGCACGGCCGTGAACGACGCGGTGCTGCACGGGCTGCCGCACGACCGGGTGCTGCACGACGGGGACCTGCTCACCCTCGACCTCGCGGTGTCCCTGGACGGCATCGCCGCCGATGCCGCGATCAGCTTCGTCGTCGGCACCCCGCGCCCCGAGGACCTCGCCCTCATCGACGCCACCGAACGCGCGCTGGCCGCGGGCATCGCCGCCGCCGGACCGGGCGCCCGCATCGGTGACCTGTCCCATGCGATCGGCACGGTCCTCGAAGCCGCGGGCTACCCGGTGAACGTGGAGTTCGGCGGGCACGGCATCGGCTCGACCATGCACCAGGACCCGCACGTGTCGAACACCGGGCGCCCCGGCCGCGGCTACACGCTCCGACCCGGACTCCTGCTCGCGCTCGAACCGTGGGTGATGGCGGACACCGACGTCCTGGTCACCGACGCCGACGGGTGGACGCTGCGGAGTGCCACCGGAGCGCGGACCGCCCACACCGAGCACACCATCGCGATCACCGAGGACGGCGCCGAGGTGCTCACGCTCCCCCGCTGACCGTCCCGACCACCTCGACGGACAGGCCACCCGCCGCGACGACGAGCACCACGTCCGGCGCGGGGTACAGCACGGTGAGCGGTTGTCCGACACCCTCGAACCGGGCGGTTCCGGCGGCAACGTCGACCTCGACCGCGAGCGGGTCGACGCGCAGCCCGCGACCGTCGCGTTTCAGCACGGCCTCCTTGGCCGCCCACGCGGCGGCGAGGAGCGCCGGGTCTCCGTCGGCGCGACGGAGTTCATCCGGGGTGAAGACGTCGAGCGGTGCGGCAGCGACCCGCGACACCCGTTCGACGTCGACGCCGAGCGCCGACGGCCCGACCGCGAGGGCGACGACCCCCGGTGCGCGCGCCAGGCTCACGCCCACCGCGGTGCCCGCGACGGTCGCCCACGGACGACCGTGGTCGGTCCCCGCGCAGTGCGGGCAGACGCGCCCCGCGCGCACCGCGACCGGCTCGACGCCGGTCGCCGACGCGACGGCGGCGACCAGGGCCTCCCGGTCGTCCGCGCGGTCAGCAGCCGGCGTCCGGAGCGTCACCGTGACGGTCTGGAGGCGCGACCCACCGACCCGGGTAGCGCCCGTCGGTCGTGTGGTCGCGCCCAGAGCGGATCAGGCGTGCGTCAGCGCGATGAGCGCGACGTTCATGGTGCTGTACTGACCCTCGGAGCGGGTCGCCTGGCGAACTCGTCCGCGCAGGACCTCGTAGCGGCCGTCGTGCTCGCGCACGAAGCCGATCACACCCGTCGCCGGAGTCGACACCCGGTGGTAGCCGTCCTCGAGCGGGACGACCTCGGTGCTCGTGGTGCGTTCCATCGTTCTTCCCCTTCCGTTCATCCTCGAACAGTGGCGCCAGCATACCCCGGTACGGGGGACAAGACGTCCACAGGAAGCACGGTCCGGAGCGTTCCCCCAGAGTCTGGCGGTGCCCCTGCGTGGCCTGGATAGACTCCGGGCGACAGCGCCCTCGTGGCGCGGTCCGGTGCGGTGCCGCGGGGTACCGACCGGCGACGGACGGAGGACGGATGCGAGCGGTCCAGCACGGATCGGGCACGGACGGATCGAGCGGGCACAGGGGGACAACGCGGCTGTGGAGCCGTGTAACGGCGGCCCTGGTCGCGATGCTCATCGTCCTGGCTCCGGCAGCGACCGCCCACGCCACGGCACCCGTCGACCTGGACGGCGCGTACGTCCTCGACGAGGCCGACGCGCTGACCGCATCCCAGCAGTCGAAGGTCGAGCAGGCCGTGCAGGACCTGTACTCCGAGACCCAGACGCAGCTGTTCGTCGTGTTCGTGCCGTCCTTCACCGACCCCACCGACCACACCGAGTGGGGCCGGGCCGTGATGGAGCAGAACCAGATCGACACCGACGGCATCCTGCTCTCGGTCGCGGTCGACGAGCGCAACTACGACGTCCAGCAGACGAACGAGACCGCGATCTCCTCGTCCGACGTGGAGAACGCCGTCAACGACGCGCTGCTCCCCGAGCTCAAGCAGGGCGACTGGTCCGGCGCCGCCGTGGCCTTCGCCGACGGGCTGACCCAGTCGCAGGCCCCGGTGGACCTCACCTGGCTGTGGATCCTGCTGCTCGTCGTGGTCGTCGGGCTCATCGTCGTGGTCCTGGTCATCCGGACCCGGAACAAGCGCCGCACCGCCGCAGCGACGAAGGCGCAGGAAGCCTCGCTCGCCGACCTCGAACGCACCGCCGGCGGCGCCCTGGTCACCATCGACGACGAACTCCGCACCGCCGAGCAAGAGGTCGGGTTCGCGAGCGCGCAGTTCGGCCCGGACGCCGCCAAGCCGTTCGCCGACGCCGTGCAGGCCGCCCAGCGCGAGGTCCGCAAGGCCTTCACGATCCGGCAGCAACTCGACGACGAGATCCCCGACACCCCCCAGCAGCGCGCCGAGTGGGCGAACCAGATCATCGTCATCTGCGAACGGGCCCACGCCGCGATCGAGGAGCAGACCGAGGCGTTCGACCAGCTCCGCTCGCTCGAGGACGGCATCGAGGACGCAGCCGCGTCGCTCGCCCAGGCCGTGGCCGCCGCACCGGCATCGGTCGGGGCCGCCGCCGCCGCACTCGACCGCGTCCGCGCCCGCTACACCGGCCGCACCCTCGCCACCGTGGCGAACAACGTCGACCAGGCCCACCAGGTGCTCGCCTTCGCCACCGAACGCTCGAACGCCGCCACCGCCTCCATCGCCGCCGGCGACAAGGGCGAGGCGGTCGTCGCCGTGCGCGACGCCCAGCACGCGCTCGCCCAGGTGCAGCAGCTCACCGACGGCGCACTCGCCGCCGAGCAGTCCTTCGACGAGGCCACCGCCCGCGCCGAGGCGATGCGCATCGACATCCAGGGCGACGTCGCCGCCGCCCGCAGCCTGCGCTCGGGCGGCCCAGACCTCGCCGCCGCGGTCACCCGCGCCGAGGCCGTGCTCCGCAAGGGGCTCGACCCGAAGGACCCCGTGGCGGCCGTCGACGCGCTGACCCGGGCGAACACCGAGATCGACCAGGCGATCGCCGCGGCACGGGGTGCCGAGGAACAGCGCCAGCGCGCCACCCAGGCGCTCGACGCGGCCCTGCGCGACGCCCGGAACCGGATCAGCCAGGCCCGCGACTACGTCTCCCTGCACCGCGGCGGCATCGGCCCGACCGCCCGGACCCGGCTGTCCGAGGCCCAGCGCGCCTACGACGACGCCGTCGAGCTCGCCCCGAGCAACCCCGGCCAGGCACTCAACGCCGCCCGCGCGGCCGAGCAGTACGCCGCCGCAGCGATGGACGCCGCCAACGACGACCTCGGCGGCTGGGGTGGCGGCCAGGGCGGAGGCGGTGGTGGTGCCCAGCTCGGCGGCCTCGTCACCGGACTCGTCCTCGGCGGCCTGCTCGGCGGTCGCGGCGGCAGCTACGGCGGCGGCTCCTTCGGGGGCGGCGGCTTCGGCGGAGGCGGCGGGGGCTTCGGCGGCGGTGGCGGCTTCGGCGGAGGCGGCGGTGGGGGCGGCGGCGGCGGCTTCTCCGGCGGCGGCCGCTTCTGACCCGACGGACTCCCCCGGTCCCCAGAACCAGACACGACCCGACCCGACAACACCGTCCACAGGACTTCCACGAAAGGGAACAGCAATGGCCAAGCAGACCATCTTCGGACGCATCTCCACCCTCGTGCGCGCGAACATCAACCAGATCATCGACGACGCCGAGGACCCGCAGAAGATGCTGGACCAGCTCGTCCGCGACTACACGAACAACATCGCGGACGCGAAGACCGCGATCGCGCAGACCATCGGCAACGTGCGCCTGCTCGAGCAGGACCACGAAGAGGACAAGAAGGCCGCGGTGGAGTGGGGCCAGAAGGCCGCCAACGCATCCGCCGCCGCCGACAAGTACCGCTCCGAGGGCAAGTCGGCCGAGGCGGACAAGTTCGACAACCTCGCCAAGATCGCGATCGGCAAGCAGATCGCCGCCGAGCAGGAGGTCAAGGACGCGGAGCCGAACCTGGCGTCGCAGAACGAGGCCGTCGAGAAGCTCAAGACCGGTCTCGCCGGCATGGAGCAGAAGCTCGAGCAGCTCCGCGCGAAGCGGGACAACCTCGTCGCCCGCTCGAAGACCGCCGAGGCGCAGTCCCGCGTCAACGACGCCCTCGGCAACATCGACGTGCTCGACCCGACGAGCGACCTCGGTCGCTTCGAGGAGAAGGTCCGCCGCGAAGAGGCGAAGGTGCTCGGCCAGCAGGAGCTGCAGTCGTCCAGCCTCGACGCCCAGTTCGAGAGCCTCGAGGACGTCGGCAAGGACGCCGAGGTCGAGGCACGGCTCGCCGCGCTGAAGTCCGGCGGATCCTCGAGCATCTGACGAACGCCCTGACGACGCCGGACCCCAGCTGACAGACTGAGACGATGCACTTCCTCGTGGTCGGTCAGTGGCAGGGTTCGGCGTCGTCGCGCGCGATGCGGCTCGGGGACGGCGCGTCGGCGATCGCGGCCGACCTCCCCCGGGCGTCCACCACCGTGGTCGACGTCCCGGCCGGAGCGGGTGACCGCCTCGAGACCGCCGTCGCCCGCTACACCTCGGTGCTCGCCGTCGCCGAACGCGTCGCCGAGGAAACCACCGTCGCCACCGAACCGGTGCTCGTCGTCGGCGGTGACGGCGCCAGCGTCCTCGGTGCGACCGCCGCCCTCGCACCGGACACCGCGTTCGTCCGGATCTCCGGATCCAGCGGCTACCGCGCGCTCAACCGAGCCCAGCCCGTCGCCGCCGAGACCGCCGCCCTGCGCCTGCTGGTCGACCGCCCCGACGACCTGTTCCCCGGCCTGCCCGTGGTGCCGGCGTCCTCGGTCGTCGTCGCCGGGGTACGCGGGGTCGAGGACGCCGAACGGGCCGCCCTCGACAAGGCCGGGATCGTGCACCTCGACGTCGACGCCACCACCCCGGACGCCCTCGCCGCAGCGGTCGAGCGGACCGGTGCCGCATCGGTCTTCGTGCACGTCGACCTCGACGTCCTCGACCCGTCCGAGGTCGACGGACTCCTCGAACCCGTCCCGTTCGGCCTCGACGGCGCAGCGCTCGTCGAGCGCATCCAGGCCGCGACGCGCGGCCGCCGCCTCGTCGGCGCCGCGCTCACCGGATTCGCCCCCGTCGACCCGGACCGGGCGGTGGACGACCTCGGCGTGATCCTGCGCGTCGTCGGAGCGGTGACCAGCGCCTCCCGGGTGGGCTGACCACGGGCACGACGCGACCGGCGGACCCCCTGCCGGTCCGCGTACGCTCGGCAGCATGACGGACTACGACCTCATCGTGATCGGAGCCGGCGCTGTCGGCGAGAACGTGGCGGACTACGCCAGGAAGCGCGACCTGTCGGTCGCGATCGTGGAGGCCGAGCTCGTCGGCGGCGAGTGCTCCTACTGGGCGTGCATGCCCTCGAAGGCGCTCCTGCGCAGCGGACACGCCCTCGCCGCCGCCAAGCGGCTCGACGGTGCGAAGCAGGCCGTGACCGGCACGCTCGACGCCGCACACGTGCTCGCCCGCCGCAACTCGTTCACCTCCGACTGGAAGGACGACAGCCAGGTCTCGTGGCTCGAGTCCGCCGGCATCGACCTGATCCGCGGGCACGCCCGCATCACCGGCCCGAAGACCATCGACGTCGACGGCGAGACGCACACCGCGCGCGCCGCCGTCGCGGTCGTCACCGGTTCGCTGCACACGCTGCCCCCGGTGCCCGGTCTCGCCGAGGCGAAGCCGTGGGGCACCCGCGAGGGCACCAGCGCCCAGCAGGTCCCCGAGAGCCTGCTCGTCATCGGCGGCGGCGTCTCCGGCTCGGAACTCGCGACCGCGTGGGCGTCCCTCGGCGCGAAGGTCACCCTCGTCGCCCGGCACGGTCTGCTCGGCGGCATGGAGCCCTTCGCCGGGGAACTCGTTGCCGACTCCCTGCGCGAACTCGGCGTCGACGTCCGCACCGGCGTCAACCCGGTCCGTGTCGACCGCGACGAGCACGGTCTCGTCACCACGGAGCTCGACGACGGCACCACGGTCATCACGAGTGAGGTGCTCGCCGCCACCGGCCGCGCCGCCCACACGCGTGACCTCGGGCTCGAGACCGTCGGCCTGACCGCGGGTGACTGGCTCGACGTCGACGACACCATGCTCGTGCACGGCACGGACTGGCTGTACGCCGTGGGTGACGTCAACCACCGCGTCCTGCTCACCCACCAGGGCAAGTACCAGGCGCGGGCCGCCGGCGAGGCGATCGCCGCCCGGTACCAGGGCACGCCGCTGCACACCGAGCCGTGGGGTGCACACGTCGCCACCGCCGACCACGCCGCCTCGCCGCAGGTCACCTTCACCGACCCCGAGGTCGCGAGCGTCGGCCTGACCGAGGCGAAGGCCCGCGAGCAGGGGCTGAACGTCCGCGCGGTCGAGTACGACCTCGGTGCGATCGCCGGGTCCTCCCTGCAGGCCGACGGGTACACGGGCCGCGCGAAGATGGTCGTCGACGAGGACCGCGGGGTCGTCGTGGGCGTCACCTTCGTCGGCCAGGACGTCGCCGAGATGCTGCACGGCGCCACCGTCGCCGTCGTGGGCGAGGTCCCGATCGACCGCCTGTGGCACGCGGTGCCGGCGTACCCGACGATGAACGAGATCTGGCTCCGCCTGCTCGAGACGTACGGCCGCCCGGCCTGAGCGTGCGCAACCCGCTGCTCGACTCCCCCGTGTCCCGTGCGGGGTGGGTGTTCGCGACCGCCGTCGGGCTCGCCGTGGGCGTCCCCCTGTCGACCGGGCGGGTCCGGGTGGAGGACGGGCTCGTGGTCTGCACGGGGCTGCCGCGCTGGGTCTTCCGGCGCGGCGGCACCTGCGTCGGTTCGGTGTACCTGACCCGCGACAACGACGGCCCGCGGGTGCTCCGGCACGAGCGGGTGCACGTCGAGCAGTGGCGCCGGTACGGGATGCTCATGCCGCTGCTCTACGCCGTCGCCGGACGGGACCCGTTGCGGAACCGGTTCGAGGTCGAGGCCGGCCTGGAGGACGGCGGCTACCGCTGACGGGTGCGCGGGCGGGGGCGGGTGCGGTGCGGCGGGGTCACAACACCCCGCCGACCCCGCGGCGACCGGTCGCAGACCGTCGCCTGCGGCGCCGCCAACCGACAGTTCGTGACCACACGGCGCCCGGGCCACGACGTGTCGTGACCACTCGGCGGCAGGCCCGCCAGGCGACGAAACGCGACCGGTCGACGGCCGGGAGGCGCGTGGCGGGCCCGCCACGGGCCTCCCGGCCGGCGCGCCCCGCCCCACTGCACACGCCCGCCGGTCACAACACCCCGCCGGGAGCGCGGCGAGCGGTCGCAGACCGTCGCCTGCGGCGCCGCCAGCCGACAGTTCGTGACCACACGGCGTCCGGCGCACGACGTGTCGTGACCACTCGGCGGCAGGCCGGCCCAGCGCGGCAGCCCGGCGGCGGCGCCGCCCGCGCCTCAGGCCGCGCGCCGCCGCGGCACCACGAGGGGCGTGCCGGTCTCGGGGTCGGGGACGACGACGCACGGCAGGCCGAACACGTCCTCGACGAGGTCCGCGGTGAGCACCGATGCCGGCTCCCCCGCCGAGACGATGGCCCCGTCGCGCATCGCGATGACGTGGGTGGCGTAGCGCGCAGCCTGGTTCAGGTCGTGCAGCACCGCGACGACCGTCCGACCGGCGGCGTGCAGCGCCGAGGCGAGTTCGAGCACGTCGTACTGGTGCGCGATGTCGAGGAACGTCGTCGGCTCGTCGAGCAGCACGATGTCGGTCTGCTGCGCGAGCACCATCGCGATCCACACCCGCTGCCGCTGCCCGCCGGAGAGCTCGTCGACGCTCCGGTCCGCCAGTTCCACCGTCTCGGTCTGCTCGAGTGCGGCCTGCACGGCCTGCCGGTCGGACCCGGAGGACGGGTGCAGCAGGTCCTGGTGCGGGAACCGGCCCCGGGACACCAGGTCACGCACGGTGATGCCGTCGGGGGCGATCGGGGTCTGCGGGAGCATGCCGACCCGCCGGGCGACGGCCTTCGGGCGGTACGAGTCGATCGGCGCCCCGTCGAGGAACACCGTGCCGGCACGCGGCTTCAGGGTGCGGGCGAAGGACTTCAGCAGCGTCGACTTGCCGCAGGCGTTGGGCCCGACGATGACCGTCAGCTCGCCGTCGGGGATGTCGACGTCGAGCGTGTCCACCACGACCCGGTCGTCGTAGGCCAGGGTCAGCCCGCGGGCCCCCAGCGCGGTGGTCGGGACCGGACCGAGCGCGGTGCCCGCGGCCGACATCAGTGCTCGGCCTTGCCGTGCCGCCAGTACCCCATGAACGCGACCTGCTTGCGGTCGATGCCGACGCCGCGCACCAGGTGGCGGCGGAGTTCCTTGACGCAGCCGGCCTCACCAGCGATCCAGGCGTACACGGGGCGCTCGTCGACCGGAGCGGGGACGTCCCACAGCACCTGCTCGTCGACGTCGACGTCGGTGAACTCGGCGGCCGGCTCGCACGCGGCGGCGGACGACGGCGCGACGGTGGAGGCCCAGGCGTGCACCTGGTCGGTCATCCGGACCCCGTGGGTGGCGCCGTTGCGGGCGATCCAGCGGACCTCGACCCCGGCGGGCGCGGTGACCGGCAACCGGTCGGCGTCGGTGGGTACCTCGATGAAGACGTGGCCGACGGTCGAGACGTCGAGGGCTTCGAGGATGGCGCAGATGGCCGGTGCGGCGGTCTCGTCCCCGGCGAGCAGGATCCGGTTCGCGTGCCCGGGAGCGAACTCGGCTGCCCCGGTCGGCAGGTCCTCCGGCGACTCGGGGACCCGCGGCCCGACGATGCGCAGCTCGTCACCGACGCGGCAGGCCGACACCCAGCGCGACGCCGGACCGGTGTCGCCGTGCGCGACGAAGTCGATGTCGAGCTCGCGGGCGTCCGGCCGGAACGAGCGGACCGTGTACGTGCGGAGCGGGTTGCGGGTCTCGTCCGGCAGCGCGCGCCAGGCGGCGTACCAGTCCTCGTCCTCCGGCAGTTCGGAGAAGCCGATGCCGGGCAGGGGCAGCACGATCTTGATCCGCTGGTCGAGACCGACCGAGGAGAAGTCGGCGAGCACGTCGCCCGTCAGCGTCACCCGGACGAAGTTCGGGGTGAGCGACGTGACGGCGGCCACGCGGACGGAGAAGACGCGATACCGGGTTGCCACGGAATCGAGTATGGCATGCCTTACCTAACGTCTCCAGGCCCCCGGAACGGTGCGAGGATCGTCCCCGTGTCCGAAGCCCCCGACGACGAATTCGCCGACCTGCCCGCCCTCGCCAGCGCGAGCGGCGTGGACGCGCGGCTCCGCGCCTCCAGGCAGGTGGTCCGCACCGCGGACGGGCAGGAGATCTCCGCGATCCGCTGGGGCGACGACGGCCAGGAGGCCCGGATCACCTACCTGCACGGGCTCGGCATCGACGCCCACAGCTTCGACACCACGGCACTCGTCGTGGGCGAGCCGGCGGTCGCCCTCGACCTGCCCGGCCACGGCCGGTCGTCGTGGCGGGAGGACGCGGACTACGCGGCGACCGCGACGGCGCCGAGCGTGCTCGCCGCGCTCGACGCGCTCGCGGTGCCGCCGGGCATCGTCGTCGGCCACTCGCTCGGCGCCATCCTGTCCGCTCGACTCGCGGCCACCGCGCCGGAGCGGGTGACCGGACTCGTGCTCGTCGACATGTCGCCGGACTTCGCGCAGCGTGCGGTGGACCGGATCGCCCGCGCGCTCGAGGCCGAGGAGCCGTTCGAATCGCTCGAGCAGGTCGTCGACCGGGCGATCGAGGCGCGGGTCGGCGACGACCGGCAGGTGCTGCTGCGCGAGGCCCGGCACACGACAGCCCTCGGTGCGGACGGGCGACTCGTGCGCCGTCACCACTTCCCGCACCTGCCCGCCGGGCGGACGTCGTCGGTGGGGCGCTTCGCCGATGCGTGGCCGGACCTCGAGGCACTGCACGTGCCGATCCTGCTCGTCCGGGGTGACCGCGGGTACGTCTCCCCGAAGCTGCACGCCGGGTTCGCCGAACGCCTGCCGGACGCCGAGATCGTGACGGTCACCTCGCGGCACGCGGTGCAGAACCAGGCGCCCCTCGAACTGGCTTCGGCGATCCGGGCATGGGCCGAGCGGCACGGATTGTTGCACCCGATCGAAGAACCGTCGCCGGACGGCGCCAGCCGCCGGTACCCTCGTGCGAGCGCGAGGCCCGATCCCAGCCCTCGTGCCCGGAAGGAACCCACCACCCCATGAGTCCGCTCCTGCTCCGTCGCACCGCGCGCACCTCGCGCATCGGGCGCGCTGCCCTCGCCGCCACCGCGGTCGCCGTCGTCTCCGCCCTGGCGCTGGCCGGCTGCTCCGGCTCGTCCGACACCACCGGCGGCAAGGACGCCACGGTGCGCGTCGGGCTGGTGCTCGAGCCGACGAGTCTCGACATCCGCACCCAGTCCGGGGCGGCGCTCGACCAGGTGCTCATCGACAACGTGTACCAGGGGCTCGTCGGCCGGACCGCCGACGGCGAGATCCGTGACGTGCTGGCCTCGTCGCACGAGGTCTCGGACGACGGCCTGACCTACACGTTCACGCTGCGGGACGGCACGACGTTCCAGGACGGCAAGCCGGTCACCGCGGCCGACGTCGTGTGGTCGCTCGAGCAGGTCAAGTCGAACGACTCGTACGTCGACTCCGCCAAGCTCGCAGGGGTCACGTCGATCACCTCGCCGTCGGACGACTCCGTCGTGCTGAAACTGGCGAAGCCGGACTCCGACCTGCTCTGGAACCTGACCGGCCGCTCCGGCCTGGTGCTCGAGAAGGCCGCGGACAACGACCTGTCCGACAGCGCGAACGGCACCGGTCCGTTCTCGGTGGCCGACTGGAAGCAGGGCGACTCGCTCACCTTCGACCGCAACGAGGACTACTGGGGCACGAAGGCGAAGGTCGCGAAGATCGTCTTCCGGTACATCACGGACCCGTCGACCGCCGTCAACGCGATGGCGAACGGTGACCTCGACGTCCTGAACCCGGTCGACGGCACGCTCAAGAGCCAGCTGCAGGGCAACGCCGACATCGCGCTGCACAGCGGCAAGACGACCGACAAGTACACGCTGGCGTTCAACAACCGCAAGGAACCGTTCACGGACGAGCGCGTGCGCCGGGCCATCCGGCAGGCGATCGACGCGAAGGCGCTCATCAAGGCGATCGGCGGCACCGGTGTGGAGCAGGGCGGCCCGATCCCGGAGCTCGACCCCGGCTACGAGGACCTCACCGACATCGACGCGTACGACCCCGCGAACGCCAAGAAGCTCCTGGCCGCCGCCGGCCAGCAGGACCTGAAGCTGACGCTCACCTACGCGAACATCTACCCGACCACGATCGGCGACGTGCTGAAGTCGCAGCTCGCCGACGTCGGGATCACCCTGACGGTCAAGCGTGTCGACTTCGCCACCTGGCTGTCCTCGGTGTTCCAGGCACCGAAGACCGGCGAGCGGGACTTCGACCTGTCGATGGTCGACCACGTCGAGGCCCGTGACTTCGGCAACTGGGCGAACCCGGACTACTACTTCGGGTACGACAACGCGAAGGTGCAGGCGCTCTACGCCCAGTCGATCGCGGCGACCGACGAGGCCACCAAGACGGAGGCACTCCGGAAGGCGGCACGCATCGTCAGCGAGGACGCGGCCGGCGAGTGGCTGTACACGGCGACCGAGATCACCGCGGTGCGCTCCGGCGTGACGGGCTTCCCGGTCGACGGCGGGAACTCCCGCCTCGACCTGGCGAAGCTCGCGGTCAAGTGAACCGGAGCGGCCGCGGCGGGGTGTCCGTCCCCGTAGCATCGGTGTCGTGACCCGGTTCCTCATCGGGCGGGTGCTCCTGCTCGTCGTCGGCCTGCTCGTGGCGAGCGTCATCATCTTCGCCACGCTCCGCGTGCTGCCCGGTGACGTCGCCCAGGTCGTCGCCGGCACGCAGTCGACCCCCGCGCAGGTGGAACAGCTCCGGCAGCAGCTCGGACTCGACCGGCCCGTCGTGGTGCAGTACCTCGACTGGATCGTTGGGGTGTTCCGCGGTGACCTCGGCCGCTCCCTCGTGACGAACGGCGCCGTCGCGCCGGAGATCGCGCAGAAGCTCGCGATCACCCTGCCGCTCGCCGCGATGTCGCTGGCGACCGCGCTGGTGATCGGCGTCCCGCTCGGGGTGGTCGCCGCGGTGCTCCGTCGCCGCCCGGGTGGTGCGGTGATCGGGTTCGCGGCGCAGGCGGTCGCCGCCGTTCCCGTCGTGTGGGCCGGTATGCTCCTCGTCGCCCTGTTCGCGGTGACGCTGCACTGGCTGCCGACGCAGGGCTTCCCGCTCGACGGCTGGTCGGAACCCGGGCGGGCGTTCGCGTCGCTCGTGCTGCCCGCGCTGACGATCGGTGCGGTCGAGGGCGCCGTGATCCTGCGGTTCACCCGGTCCGCCACACTGTCCGTCCTCGACGCCGACCACCTGCGCACCGCCGCCGCCGTCGGGCTCACCCGCACGCAGGCGCTGCTCCGCCACGGCCTGCCGAGCGTCGCCCTCACGGTGCTCGCCGTGCTCGGGGTCCAGATCGCCGGGCTGCTCGTCGGTGCCGTCGTCGTCGAGCAGCTGTTCTCCCTGCCCGGGGTGGGCCGGATGCTCGTGACCGACGTCGGCCGCCGCGACATCACGAAGGTGCAGTCGGAACTGCTCGTGCTCACCGGACTCGTGCTGCTCGTCGGGTTCGCCGTCGACGTCGTGCACCGCACCCTCGACCCCCGACAGCGCGAGGTGCAGGGATGATCCGCCGCCTGGTGTCCCGACCGACCGGCGTCTTCGCCGTCGTCGTGCTCGGCCTGCTGCTCGTGCTCGCCGCCGTGTCGCTCGTCTGGACACCGCAGAACCCGTTCCGCGCCGACCCGTTCCACCAGTGGGAGGGGCCGAGCGCCGCGCACTGGTTCGGCACCGACGCCGCCGGCCGCGACATCGCGAGCTACCTGCTCGCCGGCACCCGTACCACCGTGCTCGTCGCCGTCGGCTCGGGGGTGATCGCGAGCGTCGTCGGGATCGTCCTCACCGCGATCGGTTCGCTCACCGCCCGCTGGGTGCGCGAGGGCACCGCGGTCCTGCTCGACATCCTGGTGGCGTTCCCGACCCTGCTCACCGCGATGCTCCTGACCGCGGTGTTCGGCGGGTCGCTCGGCGTGGTGATCGTCAGCGTCGGGCTGTCCTTCGGCGTGACGATCGCCCGCGTGGCCCGCGGTGAGATCCGGCGGATCGCCCGCAGCGACTACGTGACCGCGGCCCGGGCGTCCGGCGTCGGCGGTGCCGGGGTGCTCTTCCGTCACCTGGTGCCGAACGCGGCGCCGCTGTTCACCGTGCAGCTGTCGCTTGCGATGGCCACGGCCGTGCTCGCCGAGGCCGGGCTGTCCTACCTGGGCTACGGCGCCGGGTCGGACACCGCGTCGTGGGGCAGCCTGCTGTCCGACCTGCAGACCTACATCGGGGTCCACCCGTGGAGTGCGACCTGGCCGGGAGCCGCCATCGCGATCGTCGTCGCGGCACTGTCGTTGCTCGGCGACGCGGTGCGTGACGCTTCGGACCCGCGGCTGACGACGAGCGATCGCACGACGACCGACGGCACGACGGCCGACGGCACCGCGAGCGACCGGAGCGCCGACCCGGCGACGACCACGCCGGGGGTGACCGCATGACCGACCACGCAGCCGGCACCGCCGACGCAGCCGGCGCCGACCACGCCACCGGCACGGGCACCGCCACCGGCACCGGCACCGCTCACGCCACCGCAGCCTCCGGGCTCGAGGTGCGCGGGTTGTCGGTCCGCATCACGGGGCGGACGATCCTCGACGACGTCAGTTTCACCGTGCCTCCCGGCCAGCGCGTCGGCGTGATCGGCGCGAGCGGATCCGGCAAGTCGATGACCTCGCTCGTCCTGATGGGCCTTGCGCCCACCGGCGCCGTCGTGACCGGCAGCGTCCGCCTGGACGGCACCGAACTCGTCGGCCTGCCCGACCGCGAGCGCGCGAGGCACCGTGGGTCGGGCATCGCGATGGTGTTCCAGGAGCCGGGGACCGCGCTCGACCCGCTGCGCCGTGTCGGCGCGCAGATCGCGGAGCCGCTCCGGCTCCACCGCGGGCTCGACCGGCGTGCGGCCCGCGCGGCAGCCGTCGACCTGGCGGCGTCCGTGGGCCTGCCCGATCCGGAGTCGCTGCTGCGGCAGTACCCGCACCAGCTGTCCGGCGGGCAGCGACAGCGGATCTGCATCGCGATGGCGATGGCGGGCGAGCCGTCGTACCTGGTGGCCGACGAGCCGACCACGGCGCTCGACGTCACCACCGAGGCCCGCATCCTCGACCTGTTCGAGCACCTGCCGGCGGGCATGGTGTTCGTCACCCACGACCTCGCCGTGCTCGCGCGCATCGCCGACACCACCGTGGTGCTCGACGCCGGCCGGGTGGTCGAGCAGGGCCGCGTCGCGGACCTGCTCGCCGCACCACAGCACCCCGCCACCGCCGCGCTCGTCGACGCCGCACGTGCCACCGCCAGGAGGACCGCCCCGTGACCCTCCCCGTCCTCGAGGCCACCGGTCTCCACCGCACCTACCGGCTCCCCCGCCGCGGCCCGTTCGAGCCCGGTCCGGTCCGCACCGCCGTCGCCGGTGTCGACCTGATGGTCGCCCCCGGCGCACGGCTCGGCATCGTCGGCGAATCGGGATCCGGCAAGTCCACGCTGGTCCGGTTGCTCGCCGGCCTGGAGGCCCCTTCCGCAGGCACCGTCGCCGCCTCCGGCCGTCCGGTGGTCGCGTCCCGGTCCGCGCGTGCGTTGCGCTGGTTCCGTCGCGAGACCGGGGTGGTGTTCCAGGACCCGTACGCGTCCCTCGACCCGCGGATGCGCGTCGGCGCGATCGTCGCCGAGCCGCTGCGGGCCCTGCGGGTCCCGGGCTCGCACGACGACCTGGTCCGTGCCGTGCTGGAGCGCGTCGACCTGCCCGCCGACACGGTCGACCGGTACCCGCACGAGTTCTCCGGCGGGCAGCGACAGCGGATCGCGATCGCCCGGGCCGTGGTGCACTCGCCCCGGATCCTGTTCGGCGACGAGCCGATGAGTGCCCTCGACGTGGTCGTCCGCGCTCGGGTGATCGAGCTGTTCCGGTCGCTCGCCGACGACCTCGGGCTGACGCTCGTGCTGGTGTCGCACGACATCGGCGTGGTGCAGCGGCTGTGCGACACGGTCGCGGTGATGTCCGACGGCCGCATCGTCGAGCACGGGCCGGTGTCGCTCCTCGACGCGCCGCAGCACCCGGTGACGCGGGCGTTGGTGGCGGCGGCGCCGACGCTGCCGTAGGCGGGGCGGGGCTGAGCGGGGCGGGACGGGGCGGGACGGGGCGGGACGCACCGTGCGCGCTCCGACACTCGGTGCGAGCTTGCCCGCACGGAGCCGGCCTACAAGGCCGCACCGAACAAGCAACGCCGCACCGCATGCACGAAACTGCACCGTGCGACAGACAGGAGGCACGGCACCGGCCCGCCCCGCGCCTCCAGACCAGACGCACACGAGTCCACCGCACCGTGCGCGCTCCGACACTCGGTGCGAGCTTGCCCGCACGGAGCCGGCCTACAAGGCCGCACCGAGCAAGCAACGCCGCACCGCATGCACGAAACTGCACCGTGCGACAGACAGGAGGCACGGCACCGGCCCGCCCCGCGCCTCCAGACCAGACGCACACGAGTCCACCGCACCGTGCGCGCCCCGCCACTCCGTGCGGGCTTGCCCGCACGGAGCCGGCCTACAAGGCCGCACCGAACAAGCAACGCCGCACCACGTGCACGAAACCGCACCGTGCGCGCCCCGCCACTCCGTGCGGGCTTGCCCGCACGGAGGCGGCCTACAAGGCCGCACCGAGCAAGCAACGCAGCACCACGCGCAGGAAACCGCACCGTGCGCGCCCCGCCACACGGTGCGCCGAGCGCCCGCGCCCCGCGCACCGGAGCCGCCGGGGCCCGCCGTCAGGCGGTCCAGGCAGCCGGGTGCCGCCGCTGCCAGCGCAACCGGCGCTCGAGCTGCGCGCCGATCGCGAGCAGGACGCGCTCGCCGCCGGGGCGCCCGATCAGCTGCACGCCCATCGGGAGCCCGCCACCGTCGGGGTGGTCGTCCTCGGTCACGCCGACCGGCAGGGTGATCGCGGGGAGCCCGGACACGTTCGCCATCGACGTCCACGGCGAGTACGCGCACTGGCGGCGGAAGTCCTCGTCCGGGTCGTCGCCGTACCAGCCGAGGGGCCGCGGCGTCATCGCGAGGGTCGGCGTGAGCACCGCGTCGAACCGGTCGAACGCGCCGATGAGCGTCGTCGAGAAGGAGTCGAGCGTCGACATCGCGTCGAGGACCTGCGTGCCGGACAGCGACTGCCCGCGGGCCACGAGCCACGCCACGAGCGGGGTCAGCGACGACAGGTCGATGCCGGGCACCTGCGGCAGGCGGGCGGCCGAGCTCTCCCACGCCACCCGGAACGCGTCGGCGTACGGCACGCGGGGCATCCGGACGTCCTCGACGCCGTGCCCGACCTCGCCGAGCACCCGCACGGCGGTCTCCACGGCGGCCCGGGCCGCGGGGTCGACGACCACGTCGACGGTGTCGTCCCACGGCGAGCCGTCGAGCACCCCGACGACGAACCGGCCCTCGCCGCGGACGGCAGCCGCGGTGAACGGCCCCTCGCCGACGTCGGGGGTGACGAGCGCGTACGGCGACGGCTCCGGCAGCCCGGTCGGCGCGACCAGCGCGTCGAGCAGCATACCGGCGTCGGCGACGGACCGGGTGAGCGGCCCGGCGACGGACAGACCGCCGACGCCGGAGCGGCCGGGCATCGACGGCACGCGGCCGCGGCTCGGCTTCAGCCCGACCAGGCCGGTCGCCGCGGCGGGGATCCGCACCGATCCGCCGCCGTCCGACCCGACCGCGGCGGGCACGAGTCCGGCTGCGACGGCGACGGCGGCACCGCTCGACGACCCGCCCGGCGCGCGCGTGGTGTCGTAGGGGTTCCGCGTCACGCCGAGCCGGGTCTCGGACGACGAGGACATGCCGAACTCCGGTGACGCGGTCTTGCCGAGGCTGACGGTGCCGGCCGCGTCGAGCGCGGCGACGAGCGGGTGGTCGGCCGACGCGGGCCGCTCCGGCAGACTCGCGGTGCCGTTCCGCGTGGGGACCCCGGCGCGGTCGTACAGGTCCTTGTCGGCGGACGGGAGGCCCCACAACGGTCTCGACGTCGGCACCAGGTGGCCGAGGCGATCGGCTCGGACACGGGCAGCGTCCGCGGTGACCGTCACGAAGGCGCCGAGTCCGGCGTCCAGGCGTTCCACGCGGGACAGGTAGTGCTCGGTGACCTCGAGGGCGGTCGCCTCGCCCCGGCGGATCCAGTCCCAGAGTTCCTGTGCGGAGAGGTGGTGGAGTTCGAACACGGCTCCGAGCCTAGGCGACGGTGGCCCGTATCCTTCGACGGTGGACACCACTCTCCCCTCCGGCACGACGAAGCGCCGGATCGAACTCCGGCTCGTCCGGCCCCTGTTCGCCTGGTTCGCCCGGCCGACCGTCACCGTCGACGGGGTGGGGCACCCGGCCCAGTGGGGCACCGGCACGTGGGCGGTGCCGGACGACGGCGACACGGTGATCGGCGTGTACCTGTTCAACCGAGCGTGGCGGTTCGGGGCGGCCTCGGTGTCGGTCGGCGGCGCGACGGCGCTGGACTACCGGGGCGGGCTGCTGCCGGTGGGTGCGGGTCGGCTGACGCCGCGGGGCTGAGGGTCGCGGCGGGCCGGGCAGGGTCTGCTCGGGCGACTACTCGAACATCTCGGCGAGGAGCGCGTGCGGGTCACCGTCGACCACGTGCGCCAATCGTCGCTCCGGCCAGTGCGTCGTGGCGTCGTCCGGCCAGCACGGCACGACGTGGAGGTGCAGGTGCGGCACGCTCTGGCCGGCGTCTGCACCCGATGCCTGCAGCACGACGGTCCCGGTCGCGCCGAGGGCCCCCTTCATCGCACGGGCGACACGCTGCGCCAGGGCCGTGGTGGCGGCGAGCGCCGTGGGTGCGGCACTGAGCAGGTCGGCGGTGTGCTCGACCGGCACGACCAGGGTGTGGCCGGGAGCCAGCGCCGAGTCGGGCAGGGGTGCGAAGGCGACGGCGTGCTCCTCGCGTTCGACCCACACGGCGGGTTCGTCACCGGCGATCACGGCACAGAAGACGCAGGAGTCCATCGGCCCAGTCTGCTGCACGTGGGGTGCCCGCTCCGCGTGGGACGATGGGCGCATGACCGCCACGCTCGTCGCCAAGGGCCTGTCCGGCGGGTACGCCGCTCGCACGCTGTTCGACTCCCTCGACCTGACGGTGGCGCCGGGCGACGTGATCGGGGTCGTCGGCGTGAACGGTGCCGGCAAGTCCACGCTGCTCCGGCTGCTGGCCGGGGTCGACGAGCCGCTGGCCGGCACGGTGTCCCTGGCGCCGACGGACGCGTTCGTGGGGTGGCTCCCCCAGGAGCACGAGCGCATCGTCGGCGAGACCGTCGCGGCGTACCTCGGGCGGCGGACCGGCTGCACCGAGGCGACGACGACGATGGACGCAGCGGCGGCGGCGCTCGGCGACCCCGATGCCGGCGACGCAGCGGCCGACCGGTACTCGGCGGCGCTCGACCGCTGGCTCGCCGCGGGTGCCGCGGACCTGGAGGACCGGATCCCGGCGGTGCTCGCCGACCTCGGCCTCGAACCCGGCACCGGCGACTCCGGTGTGGACGGCGTCGGCCCGGACTCCCTGATGACCGCGCTGTCCGGTGGGCAGGTCGCCCGCGTCGGGCTGGCCGCGCTGCTGCTCTCGCGGTTCGACATCGTCCTGCTCGACGAGCCGACCAACGACCTCGACCTGGACGGCCTCGACCGGCTCGAGGCGTTCGTGCGCGGGCTGCGCGGCGGGGTGGTGCTCGTCAGCCACGACCGTGAGTTCCTGGCGCGCTCGGTGACCTCGGTGCTCGAGCTCGACCTGGCACAGTCGTCGAACCGGCTGTTCGGCGGCGGGTACGACTCGTTCCTCGAGGAGCGCGAGATCGCCCGGCAGCACAAGCGTGACGCGTACGACGAGTTCGCATCGACGAAGGCCGACCTGGTCTCGCGGGCCCGGACGCAGCGCGAGTGGTCGAGCCAGGGTGTCCGGAACGCCATGAAGAAGAGCCCGGACAACGACAAGATCCGCCGCCGTGCCGCCTCGGAGTCGAGCGAGAAGCAGGCGCAGAAGGTCCGGCAGATGGAGTCCCGCATCGCCCGGCTCGACGAGGTCGAGGAGCCGCGCAAGGAGTGGCAGCTCGAGTTCACGATCGGCAGTGCACCCCGGTCGTCGGCCGTCGTCGCGACGCTGTCGGACGCCACGTTCACCCAGGGCGACTTCACCCTCGGCCCGGTCTCGCTGCAGGTCGACGGCGGTGACCGGATCGGCATCACCGGTCCGAACGGCGCCGGCAAGTCGACCCTGCTGCGGGCGCTGCTCGGCAAGCAGGCACCGACGACGGGCACGGCGTCGCTCGGCTCCAGCGTGGCGGTCGGCGAGGTCGACCAGGCGCGTGCGGCGTTCACCGGCGACCAGCCCCTGGCGGCGGCGTTCGAGGCGATCGTGCCCGAGTACACCACCGCCGACGTCCGGACGCTGCTCGCGAAGTTCGGGCTGAAGGCGGACCACGTCGGCCGACCGGCCTCGGCGCTCTCCCCGGGCGAGCGCACCCGGGCCGGGCTCGCACTGCTGCAGGCCCGCGGGGTGAACGTGCTCGTGCTCGACGAGCCGACCAACCACCTCGACCTGACCGCGATCGAGCAGCTCGAGCAGGCGCTGGAGTCCTACGACGGGACCCTGCTGCTCGTCACACACGACCGGCGCATGCTGGAGACCGTCCGACTCGACCGGCAGTGGCGGGTCGAGGGCGGCACCGTCACCGAACGCTGACGGATCGACCGAGGGGGACGCACCATGCGACGCAGCACCTGGATCGCGACGACCGCCGGGGTGGTGGTGCTCGCCGTCGCCGCCGTCGTGGTGGGGGTGACCGTCGGGTCGCCGGCACCGGAGCCGACCCGGGCGGCGCGGGCGACGACGACTCCGATCCCGAGCGCCACGCCGACCCCGACGCTCGCGGCCGTCCCCGCCGCACCGTCCGACGCGACCCTGGCCGCGCTGCCGTTGGCGTTCCACGACGCCGTCGTGCCGCAGTTGCTCGACGGCGGGGACGTGGAGCCCGTGGACACCTGGCAGATCGCGACCCCGCGCACGCCGCTCGTCGCCCTGTACGCGAGCCCGTCCAGCCGCGCCCGACCGGTGGCGACCCTGTCCCACCTGGTGTCGACGATCAACCGACCCGCGGCGACCGCGGTGTGGGGTCGCTCCCCCGGCCAGGACGGCGGGATGCTCCTGGTGTCGACGCCGTCCCGCAACCGCACCCCCGGTGACGGCGGCGACCCGGACGCGCCGAGTGCGACGTTCGCCTGGGCCCGGGCGGCCGACTTCACCGTGACGGGGACGGACCGGATGATCCGGGTCGACGTCGCCGCCAGCACCGTGTCCGTCGTCACCCGGTCGGGAAAGGTCACCGCGACCGAGGCGGCCCGGCTCGGGACGCCGGAGGACCCCACGCCGGCCGACACCGCCACCTACGTCGAGGCGGCGTACGTCGACACCCGCCTCGCGTACACGCAGGGCAACCCGATCATCCTGAGCGGGGCGCACTCGTCCCGGATCCCGTCGTACGGCGGCAACGCTGCGCTGACCGCGTTGCACTACTACCCGGACCCGACCGGCAGTTCGCACGGCTGCGTCCGGATCTCGGCGGAGATGACCCGGACCCTGGCTGCGCTGCCCGTCGGCACCCCGATCCAGTTCAGCTGAGCATCGGTTCCGCGGATCAGGCTCTCGGGATCCGGACCAGTCCGAGCCGCGCCACGACCTCGGCGCTCTCCTCTTCGGGGGTGCGGTCGGCGGCGATCGTCAGGTGGGCCTCGTCGGGCTGCGGCGGCTCGAGCGTGGCGAGCTGCGACTGCAGCAGCGACGTCGGCATGAAGTGCCCGGAACGCTGCGACATCCGCTCCTCGATGAGCGCGCCGTCACCGGCCACGTGCACGAACACCACGCCGGGGGCCCGCAGCACATCGCGGTACGAGCGCTTCAGGGCCGAGCAGGTCACGACGCCGTTCGTGCCGGCGTCCAGGTGTCCGCGGATCCAGCCGGCGACGACGTCGAGCCACGGCCAGCGGTCCTCGTCGGTGAGCGGGGTGCCGGCGTGCATCTTGTCGACGTTCGCCGGCGGGTGCATGGCGTCGCCCTCGGCGAACTCCCACCCGACCTGCTCCGCCACCATGGCGGCGACGGTCGACTTGCCGGACCCGGAGACCCCCATCACCACCAGGACACGTGCGTCCAGCCCGGTGTCGGCCGCCCCGGCAGCTGCGGCCGGACCGAGGTCTGCTGCGCCGCTCATCGGATGAACACCCCGGCCAGCAGGACCCCGAGCAGACCGAACACCGAGATGAGGCACTCGAGCACCGTCCACGTCTTGAACGTCTGCCCCACCGTGGTGCCGAGGTACCCCTTCACCAGCCAGAACCCGGCGTCGTTCACGTGCGACAGGAACACGGAGCCTGCACCGATCGCGAGCACGAGCAGCGACGTCATCGGCGTCGACAGGTCGGCGGCGATCGGCGCCATGATGCCGGCGGCGGTCACGGTGGCGACCGTGGCCGACCCGGTCGCCACGCGGACCAATGCCGAGACGACCCAGGCGACGAGCAGCACCGAGACGCCGGAGTCCTTGACGGCGTCGGCGATCACGCCGCCGATCCCGGTGTCGATGAGCACCTGCTTGAAGCCACCGCCGGCACCGACGATGAGCAGCACCCCGGCGATCGGGGGCAGGGCACTCTCGAGCGACTTCGACACCGCCGAGCGGTCCATGCCACCGCCGATCGCGAAGAAGACCATCGCGTAGACGGCCGCGATGCCGATGGCGATCATCGGCGAACCGAGGAAGTCGAGCAGGCTCACCCACGAGCCGGCGGCGTCGGGGGCGGTGGCCTCACGGATCGCCTGGGCGAGCATGAGCACGACCGGCAGCAGGATGCCGATCAGGGCGACGGTGAACGACGGGCTGCGCGGCTCGCTGATGACGCGCGTGAAGTCGCTCTTGCCGTTGGGCAGGGACGCGGTGTCCTGCGTGGCGGGGCCGCGCCGGGCCTCCCGTCCGGGGTGTGCCGGGTCGTCGGCGAAGGAGGCGGACCCGGAACCCGACCCCGAACCCGAACCCGGCCCGGCGGTCGCGACCGCCCCACGCGACCCGAACATGTCGGGGACCGGGATGTCGACCCAGCGGGCCGCGAACCGGGCGAAGAGCGGCCCGGCCAGGATGATCACCGGGATCGCCAGCACGATGCCGAAGGCGAGCGTGGTGCCGAGGTTCGCACCGACGGTGGAGATCGCGACGAGCGGGCCGGGGTGCGGCGGGACGAACGCGTGCATCGTCGACAGGCCGACCAGGGCGGGGACGGCGATCTTCATGATCGGCACCTCGCTCCGCTTGGCGACCAGCACGATGATCGGGATGAGCAGGACGAGGCCGACCTCGAAGAACATCGGCAGCCCGATCAGCGCACCGATCAGGGCCATCGTCCACGGCAGCGCCGCCTTCGACGACTTCCGCACCAGGGTGTCCACGACGCGGTCCGCTGCGCCCGAGTCGACGAGCATCTTGCCGAACATCGCCCCGAGCCCGACCAGGATGCCGACACTCGTCATGGTCGCGCCGAAGCCGTCGCCGAAGCTCGTGACCGCCTTGTCCGGCGCCAGGCCCGCGCCGATGCCGACGCCGAGCGCGCCGATCGTGAGCGCGATGAACGGGTGCACTTTCAGCCATGTGATGAGCGCGATGATCACCACGATGCCGACCAGCGCCGCGATGATCAGCTGCGGGATCGAACCGGACGGGTCGACCGTCTCGGTGGTGCCACCCGCGGCGAGCAGGTGGTCCGGGAGAGCGTGAGGCATCAGCGCCCCTTCCTGGAGTCGCTGCTGCGCGGCTCCGTCGCCTTCGTGTCGAGGGTGGACTGGCGCGACGAACGCCGACCCTCAATAATCTGATTAATCAGACTATACGACGTCGTCCCGCGCGCCAACCGCCCGTCCCCGGAGTCTGCCGCTTCGATGGGACCGGCGTCACAACGACCGCGTGACCCGTACTGCACGGAGGAAACGATGCCCACCGCACGCGGACTGCACGCCCACGTGCTCGACACCCTGGGCCAGCGGATCGTCGACGGCGACCTGGCCACAGGCGCCGTCGTCCGACCCGAACTGGTGGCCGACGAGTTCGGGGTGTCCCGCTCGGTCGTCCGCGAGGCCCTGCGCGTCCTGCAGTCTCTCGGCCTGGTCGAGCCCCGGCAGCGGGTCGGCACGCTCGTCCGCGACATCACCGCGTGGGAGCTGCTCGCCCCCACCGTGATCCGGTGGCGCGGTACCTCACCGGCGTACTTCGTGCAGCAGCGGGAGCTCGTCGAGCTCCGGCTCGGCGTCGAACCGGTCGCGGCGTCCCTGACCGCCGGCTCCGAGGGCGCGGACGCCGTGCTCGCCGCCGCCGAGGACATGCTCGACGCCTGCGGGCGCGAGGACAGCCGCGCCTACCTGGAGGCCGACGTCCGCTTCCACCGTGCACTGCTCGCCGGGTCGGGGAACGCCGTGTTCGCGCACTTCGCCGGCACGGTCGAGGCCCTGCTCCGCACCCGCACCTCGGAGTCGCGCGATCCCATCACGCGCTGGACGCGCGAGGCGGCGCTCCGGCACCATGCCGTCGGGCGCGCAGCGGTCGACGGTGACGCGGACGCGGCGGCGGCGGCGGCCACCGCGCTGCTCCGCGTGACCCGCGACGAGTTCGTCACCGAGGCCCCGGCGGACTGACCCGACCACGGCGGTCCGGCGCGACCAGGGGACGGCCTGGAGGCCCGTGCCGGGCCCGCCACGGGCCTCCCGTCCGCCCTGCCCAGGTTCGCCTGCGTGACGCGCGTCGACCGCGTCGGTTCCGTCAGCGTCGTCGTGCGAACAGCCGCGGGCCGTGCAGGCGGAGCCGCATCGTGACGGTGCCGAGCCAGCGGTCGTACTTGTAGCCGACCTTGCCCATCCGGCCCACCTCCTCGAAGCCGAGCCGCTCGTGCAGCCGGATCGACGCCTCCGCCTGGCGGTCCGCGATGACGGCGACGACCTCGCGCACGCCGGCCGAGCGGCACTCGTCGAGCAGCGCCTCCATCAGCGCGCGGCCGAGCCCCTTGCCACCGGACGCGGCACCGAGGTAGATCGAGTCCTCGACCACGTGGTTCGAGCGGTCGCGCGGGTTCCAGGCGTCGACCAGGGCGTACCCGAGGATCTGCCCGGCGGGGTTCTCCGCCACCAGGAACGGCAGGCGGCGCTTCCGGATGTCGTCGTAGCGCTTCTTCCACGCGGCGTACGTGAACGCCGCCGGGTCGAAGGTCACCGACGAGTTGCGGACGTAGTGCGTGTGGATCTCGCGCACGTGGGGCAGGTCCCCCACCTCGGCCGCACGGATGCGGTACTCGAAGGCGGTCTCGGTCGCAGCCGGGGCACGCAGGTGTCGCGGCAGGACCCGCCGTCGCTGGTATTCCTCCTCGAGCACGTGCCGAGCCTACTGAGCGGGCAGCGTCCAGTCGACGGGCGGTGCGCCCTGCGACTCGAGCAGCGCGTTCACCTGCGAGAACGGGCGGCTGCCGAAGAACCCGCGCGACGCACTGAGCGGGCTCGGGTGGGCCGAGGCGACGACCGGGGTGTCGCCGAGGAGCGGTCGCACCGACCCGGCCTGGGCGCCCCAGAGCACGGCGACGAGCGGGGTGCCACGGGCGACCAGCGCGCGGACGGCCTGGTCGGTCACCGCCTCCCAGCCCTTGCCGCGGTGGCTGCCGGCCTCGCCCGCCTGCACGGTGAGCACCCGGTTGAGCAGCAGGACGCCCTGGTCGGACCAGGCCCGCAGGTCACCGTGCTGCGGCGGCGTCACCCCGAGGTCGTCGGCGAGCTCGCGGTAGATGTTCGCCAGGCTGCGCGGCACCGGACGGACGGCCGGGTCGACCGCGAACGACAGGCCGATCGGGTGGCCGGGCGTCGGGTACGGGTCCTGCCCGACGACCAGCACCTTGACCGCGTCGAACGGGCTCGTGAAGGCGCGCAGCACGTCGCCGCCAGCGGGCAGGTAGTGGCGGCCCGCAGTGGTCTCGTCCCGCAGCCATGCGCCGATCCGGTGCACGTCGGCTTCGACGGGTGCGAGGGCCTCAGCCCAGCCGGGGTCGACCAGGTCGGCGAGCGGCCGTGGTTCCACGTCGGCTACGCGCCCATGGTGGCGACGGCCACCGACTCCTCGCCGGCCATCACGCGCCAGACGCTGCCGGTCCCGCGGACCTCGAGCGCGCCCTCGCCGACGACGAGCGTGGTGTCCTCGTCGATCGCGAGTCCGGCGGTGACGAACTCGGCCTCGGCGCTTGCGATGAGCCGCGCGAGGGTGCCGGCCTGCACCGCGTGCACGTCGATGGTCAGGTCGACCAGGCCGAGGCCCTCGCGGAGCTCGACCTCGTCCAGCCCCTCGGAGGCCGCCTCGGGGCAGATCTCGACGCCGCCGATGCGCCAGCCGCCCACCAGGGCACGGTCGGCGGCGATCATCGCACCGGCCGAGTAGCCGAGGTAGGGAAGTCCGTCGGAGACGAGCAGCCGGAGCTGGTCGACGAGCGGGGCGATCGCCGCCAGGTAGTCGGGGGTGACGCCGCCACCGACCACCAGGGCATCGACGTCGCTCAGGACGGTGGTGTCGAAGACCTGACCGGCCGCGACCTCGGTGACGAGCACCTCGGCCGTGCGCGGGCCGCCGAGGACCTCGGCGATGTCGGCGGTCGACGACGGGCTGCCGCCGTCCGGGCCCGCCACGGAGAGCAGGGCGATGCGCGGGACGCTCCGGCCCACCGCTGCCGAACGGGCGGTGGCCTCGGCGAGGAACGGCGCTGCGGCGTCCGAAGCGGCGAACAGACCGCCGCCGACCAGGTGGATGCTCACGACTCGGCCGTCACGGGGGCGAGGGCGCTCCACGGGAACGTGATCCAGCCGTCGACCCGACGCCACACGTGGTCGGGCTCGAGGACGGTGCCGGGCTTCGAGTACAGGCAGGCGCTCCGGACGTCGGCACCGGCGTTCCGGATGATGTCGACCACCAGGCGCAGGGTGCGGCCGGAGTCCGACACGTCGTCGACGACGAGGACCCGCTTGCCCGCCAGGCTCGGGGCGTCGAGGGCGGGGGCGAGCACGACGGGCTCCTCCAGCCGCTGCTCGACGTCGGTGTAGAACTCGACGTTGATCGAGCCGCACTCCTTGGTACCGAGGGCGTACGCGACGGCGCCGGCGATGATCAGTCCGCCGCGGGCGACGGCGACGACGACCTCGGGCTCGAAGCCGCTGGACAGGACGTCCTTGGCGAGCAGGCGTGCGGCGTCACCGAACTCCAGCCAGCCGAGTACCTCGGGCCCGCTCGTCACGGTCACGGTGGACGGAGCCGCGGGCTCGGGTTCGCTGCTGATCGGCATCCGACCACGGTACCGGCAGGGAGCCCACGCCCGCGACCCGCGGCCGCCGCCCGGGCGCTGCGCGGGTCCGGCGTGGGTCCGGCGTGGGGCGCTGCGCGGGTCGGGCGCGGGTGCGGCGCGGGGTCTGCTCAGCGGGGCGTCAGCGGGCCGCGTGCGAGCTTGTGCTGCGCCGACTGCGCCACCGGCCGGATCGTCACGAGGTCGAGGTTCACGTGCGCCGGCAGCTCCACCGCGTGCACGATCGCCTCGGCGACGTCGTCGGCCACGAGCGGCTCCGGCACGTCGTCGTACACCGCGGCGGCCTTCTGCTCGTCCCCGCGGAACCGGGTGAGTGCGAACTCGTCGGTCTTCACCATGCCCGGCGCGATCTCGACGACGCGGATCGGCTCGCCGTTCAGCTCGAGCCGGAGTGCGCCGACCAGGGCGTGCTCGGCGAACTTCGCGGCGTTGTAGCCGCCACCGTTCTCGTACGCGACGAACCCGGCGGTGCTGGTCACCGTGACGATGTCCGCTCCCCCGGACGCGCGAGCACGGTCGCGCAGGTGCGGCAGCAGCGCGGAGACGACGCGCTTCGTGCCGATCACGTTGACCTCGAACATGGCGCGCCAGTCGTCGACGTCGGACTCCTCGACACTCGCCGAACCGAACGCCCCACCGGCGTTGTTCACGAGCACGTCGGCACCGCCGAGGTCCGCGACGCGCGCGGCGAGCGCCGCCACGTCGTCGGCGTCCGTGATGTCAGCCACCAGGGTGTCGGCCCCGGTCTCCGCGGCGAGCGCCTCGAGCTTCGCGGCGCGGCGGGCCACGGCGAGCACGTCCCAGCCCCGCGACCGGAACAGCCGGACGGTGGCCGCCCCGATGCCCGAGCTCGCTCCGGTGACGACTGCGCGCCGTGCTGCCATGTGATCTGCCTCCTGCGTCGGTGACCGGGGCGCGTGGTGGCCCGGTCCGACCACCGTACCGAGCGGGACGCTTCCGGCACCGCACCGGGCCGTCCAGATCACGATCCGGTAACGTGATCGGCGATGACGACGGATGCCGCCCCTCCCGCCCCCTCGGCCCCGGCGACGCAGCTCGAGCCCGGTCGAGCCCCGCGCCGGATCCCGATGTGGGACACCGCGCGGTTCGTCGCGGTCACGCTCGTGGTCATCGGGCACGCGATCCAGCGGCAGACGCCGGCGAGCGAGCACGCCCTGGCCCTCTACACGTTCATCTACGCGTTCCACATGCCGGCGTTCGGCGTGATCAGCGGGTACTTCTCGTCGGCGGACACCCCGACGGCGAAGCGGATGCGCCGGACGATCACGGACATCGTGGTGCCGTACATCATCATGCAGACGATCTGGACCGTGGTGCAGGGCATCGTCGAGGGCGGCAAGGACTTCAACCCGACGAAGCCGACGTGGACCCTGTGGTTCCTGCTGGCCCTGGGCATCTTCAAGCTGATCCTGCCGTACCTGGCGCAGCTGCGGTGGCCGCTGTTCTGGGCGGTCGTGTTCAGCATCGGCGTCGGCTACTTCGACAACGTCGACTCCACGCTCTCGCTGTCCCGCGCGATCAGCCTGCTGCCGTTCTTCCTGCTCGGGTGGCAGGTCAAGCAGTGGGGCGTCTTCGACCGCTGGTACGAGGCGTCCCGTCGCACGGTCGTCCGGGTGCGGATCGCCGCCGTCGTGGTGTTCACCGCGTGGGCGGTGTCGTGCGCGGTCTGGATCCCGCAGTTCAAGGAGTTCGACCTGCACCACTGGTTCTTCTACGACGACTCCTACTCGGGGCTCGGCGAGGATGCCTGGTGGGCGGGTGCGGTGCGCTTCGGCCTGATGCTGCTCGCGACCCTGCTGACGGCGTCGTTCCTGGTGCTCATCCCCCGTCGGAACGTCTGGATCACACAGTTCGGCGCCGCGACGATGTACGTCTACCTGCTCCACACGTTCGTCCTCTACCCGATCCGGGAGTCCGGCGTCCTGGCCGGCGAGCACTCGGCCTGGCCGTTCGTGCTCCTCATGGTCGGCATCGCGTGCGTCGTCAGCCTGTTCCTGGCGCAGCCCTTCGTACGGCGCGGGATGCGGTGGCTGCTCGAACCGAAGGTCGACTGGCTGTTCCGCCGCGACGCGTGACATTTCCTGGCCGGGAGGCCCGTGGCGCGTCGGGCGCGCGCGTTACGTCCCGAGGCGGGTGCGGTGGTGCGGGCCCGACCACCTGCGTACCGTGACACCCGACGCACAGCAGCGCCGAGCCTCCGGGCCGAGCGCAGGGCGACCCGACGACCAGCCGCACCGGACAGGAGCACCAAGATGACCGAGCACGACGCCGCGCAGTGGCAGTTCGAGACCACCCAGGTCCACGCCGGCGCACAGCCGGACCCGACCACGGGCGCCCGAGCGACGCCGATCTACAAGACGACCTCGTACGTCTTCGCGAACTCGGACGAAGCACGCGACCTGTTCGCGCTCGCCAAGCCGGGCAACATCTACTCCCGGATCATGAACCCGACGAACGACGTCGTCGAGCAGCGGATCGCCGCGCTCGAGGGCGGGTCCGGGGCCCTGCTCGTCGCGTCCGGCCAGGCTGCCGAGACGTACGCGGTGCTGAACATCGCGGGGGCGGGTGACCACATCGTGTCGTCGTCGTCGATCTACGGCGGCACGTACAACCTGTTCAAGTACACGCTGGCGAAGCTCGGCATCGAGACGACGTTCGTCGAGGACCAGGACGACCTCGAGGAGTGGCGCCGCGCGGTCCGCCCGAACACGAAGCTGTTCTTCGCCGAGACCATCGGCAACCCGAAGATCAACGTCCTCGACATCACGGGCGTCAGCGACGTCGCCCACGAGTCCGGCGTCCCGCTGATCGTCGACAACACGATCGCGACGCCGTACCTGATCCGTCCGTTCGAGCACGGCGCCGACATCGTGGTGCACTCGGCCACGAAGTTCCTCGGTGGCCACGGCACGGTCATCGGCGGGATCATCGTCGACGGCGGGAAGTTCGCTTGGTCGCAGCACGCCGACCGGTTCCCGGAGTTCAACACGCCCGACCCGTCGTACCACGGTGCAGTCTTCGCCGAGGCGGTCGGCAACGAGCTCGCGTACATCGTGAAGGCCCGCGTGCAGCTGCTCCGCGACCTCGGTGCGTCGAACTCGGCGGACACTGCGTTCGCGCTGCTGCAGGGCATCGAGACCCTGTCGCTCCGCATCGAGCGGCACGTGTCCAACGCGCAGGAGATCGCGGAGTGGCTCGACCAGCACCCCGACGTCGCCACCGTCGCCTACGCCGGGCTGCCGACGTCGCCCTGGTACGCGGCCGCGAACCGGTACGCGCCGAAGGGCGTCGGCGCCGTGCTGTCGTTCGAGCTCAAGGGCGGGGTGACCGCGGGCAAGGCGTTCGTCGACAACCTGCAGCTCTTCTCGCACCTGGCGAACATCGGTGACGTCCGCTCGCTCGTCATCCACCCGGCGTCGACCACGCACTCGCAGCTCACCCCCGAGCAGCAGCTCACCACCGGGGTCACGCCCGGCCTGGTGCGCCTGTCGGTCGGCATCGAGAACATCGCCGATCTGAAGGCCGACCTCGAGGCCGGGCTCGCCGCGGCCCGGGCGATCGCGCAGGAGAGCCAGCGCGCGTAGAGCCCGCGGGGCCTGCCTGCCTGGCGATGCGCGTGCATGTTGCGACGTCCCACGTGTCGATCGACGCGTGGGACGTCGCTCGTTGCACACGCATCCGGTGCGTGCGCATGGTGCGACGATCCACGAGTCGAACGACGCGCACGATGTCGGAACATGCGCACGCACGGAACGGCGAGCGCGGTCCGAAGGCCGGCCACGCGCCGGGCGTGACGTAACACGGCGGCGGCGACCCGCGCCTCCCGGCAGACTGGACGCACGATGGACTGGCAGACGACCCCCGAGGACTCCGTGCCGTCCACCCTGGTGCCCGGCACCGAACTCGGCACCCTCGGCAAGCCGCCCGTGACCGGTGCCTGGCGTCCCGGTGACCACCCGGGTGCACGCCACTTCGAGTCCCTCGGCGAGCAGTGGGTGCGCGGCGGCCGCCTGCCGTCCGTGCGCGTGGCGTACGAGACGTGGGGCACGCTCAACGCCGCCCGCGACAACGCGGTGCTCGTCCTGCACGCGCTGACCGGGGACTCGCACGTCGCGGGTGCCGCCGGCCCGGGCCACCGCACCGCCGGCTGGTGGGGCGACGTCGTCGGGCCCGGGCGGGCGATCGACACCGACCGGTGGTTCGTGATCGCGCCGAACATGCTCGGCGGCTGCCAGGGCACCACCGGGCCGTCGTCGGTGTCGCCGTCGGGCGCGGAGTGGGGCGCTCGGTTCCCGTTCGTGACGGTGCGCGACCAGGTCGAGGTGCAGGCGCAGCTCGCCGACCGGCTCGGCATCGAGACCTTCGCGGCCGTCGTGGGCGGGTCGATGGGCGGCATGCACGCCCTCGAGTTCGCGGTCTCCCACCCCGCGCGCGTGCAGCGGCTGGCGGTCCTGGCGTCGACGGCGCAGACCACCGCCGACCAGATAGCGGCGAACTCACTGCAGCGGGCGGCGATCCAGATGGACCCGGCGTTCGCCGGCGGCGACTACTTCGAGGCCGAGGCCGGCGAGGGACCGCACCGGGGCCTGTCGCTGGCCCGGCGGATGGCGCTCATGACGTACCGCGCCTCGGACGAGCTGAACAGCCGCTTTGCGCGGTCCTGGCAGAGCGACGTCTCCCCGCTCGGCGACGACGGCCGGTTCTCGGTGGAGAGCTACCTCGACTTCCACGGCAACAAGTTCACGCGGCGGTTCGACGCCTCGAGCTACGTCACGCTGACGTACGCGATGGACTCGCACGACGTCGGTGCCGGTCGCGGCGGGGTGTCGGCCGCCCTCGGGCTGGTGACCGCACGGACCCTGGTGGTGGGGATCTCGAGCGACCGGCTGTTCCCCGTCGAGGACCAGCACCGGATCGCCGCGGGCGTGCCGGACGCGCTCGACGGGGACACCGCAGCGGTGATCGAGAGTGAGTTCGGACACGACGGGTTCCTCATCGAGCACGAGCAGGTCGGGGCGCACCTGCGGCGGTTGCTGGAGTCCTGAGCGGGGCCTGCCGCCGCCGCGGCGCGCCGAAGACCCCCCAACGGGTGGCGCGCGTGGAATGATGGCGTGGAGCCCGGCACTGACCGACGCTCGGTTTCCCGCACCACCCAGATCGTCACCAACCAGGACATCGATGGACTTCATCGCACAGGAACGCGACCGCTTGCTGCGGTCGGCGACCCGTGTCGTGGGCATCGTCTGCGCGCTCGTCAGCGTCGTGGGCATCCTCTCCGCCGCCGCCGTGCCCACGCCGCCCCTCATCGGCGCACTCCTCTGCATCGCCGCGATGATCACCGCCCTCGTGTGCTTCGGTCGCGGCGGCGAGGTGTGGTGGACCGCCGCCATCGTCGTCGCCGGGCTCGCCACGATGGTGCTGCTCTTCACCGGCGTCGACGACTCGGCCAGGCCCCTCGTCGCCAGCGCCGTGATGCCCCTGGCCGCCGGCGGGCTCTCGGCACCGCTGATGGCACAGCGCGGGCACCCGGTCGGTCTCGGCATCACCATCGCCGGGGGCGGCGCCGTCGTGGTGCTCATGGTCTGGGGGTCGGGCTCGCTCCTGTCGACCCCGGTCAGCGGCGCACTGCTCGGGTGGATCCTGATGGCCGTCGTGGCGATCTGGATCTCACGCAGCATCCCCCGCGTCGCCCGCCGCATCTACAGCATCGGCACCGCCCACCGCGCCGAACGGCAGGCCAGCGAGACCGAGGCGCAGCGCCGCCAGGGTGCCCGCCTGCTGCACGACACCGTGCTCGCGACCCTGACGCTGCTGGCGCACTCCGGCGTCGGCGTCTCCGAGCAGGCGATGCGCGAGCAGGCCGCCGAGGACGCCCGACTGCTGCGGCACCTGCGCCTCGGTGCGACCCCGCAGCCCTCGCAGTCCGGTGACTACTCGCTCACCCGCGAAGAGGAGTCACCGCTCGGGCAGACCCTCGAGTCGGTCAAGCAGCGCTTCGGCCGGATGGGGCTCGAGGTCAGCTGGCACGGCACCGGGCAGGTCCTGCTGCCGTCGAACGTGCTCGACGCGTTCCTGCTCGCCCTCGGTGAGTGCCTCGAGAACGTCCGTCGGCACGCCGGCGTTGGCGAAGCCCACGTCACGATCGTCCACGACAACGAGGTCGTCCGCGCGATGGTCACCGACTCCGGCGTCGGCTTCGACCTCACCACCGTCAGTGCCGAGCGACTCGGGTTCAAGGAGAGCGTCGTGAACCGCCTGCGCGAGGTCGGCGGCGACGCGAAGCTCTTCTCCGCGCCGGGCTCCGGCACCACCGTCGTCCTGGAGGCACCGCGATGACCCGGGTCCCCGAGGACACCATCGGCCGCCGTCTGCCCGGCGAGACCGCGCCGCCGGCACCCCGCACCCGCCGCGAGGCGCGCGAGCGGTACCGCACGAGCGAACGTCGCCAGGCCAGAGGGCTCCCGTCCACGTCCACCGGCGCCCGGTCCCTGCGGCAGGCCGCGAAGCCCGGCGCATCGCTCGGTGCCGGCTACCTCGGCCTCGGCGCCGCGGTCCTCACCGCGATCGAGGCCGTCGCCGGCATCGCGTTCTTCCTGGTGCGCTGGAACGAGTACTCCGACCCGTGGTTGCCCGCCGTCGCCTGGGGGCTCTACGTCGTCGCCGCCGTCGGGGTCGGACTCAGCGTCCTGACCTACGGCGAACGGCTGACCGGACCGGCCTTCGCGTTGATCTGCGTCGTGCTGGCGTGCGTGGTCACGCTCGACTTCATCGGCATCTGGCCCGAGCACGACATCGCGCACACCGCGACCGCGTCGATGGCCGCGGGCTTCGCCCTGCTGCCGATCGCCACGCTCCGACCCGCCCGTGAGGTCGCCGTCGCCATCGGCGTGCTCGGCATCGCGTTCATCGTGATGGCCGTCGTGTCGACGCCGATCACGAACGACACCATGCCCGGCATCGTGTCCCTGCTGTCGCTCGTCGTGGTGCCGCCGTCGCTCGCGCTGTACGTCGTGCAGCGGTTCCGCCAGCTCGTGCAGCGCGAACTCGACCGGGTGCTCGTGCAGAGCAACGTGCAGGCGCCGCAGTTCGCCGTCGGCATGCTCGCCTCGGACGAGCTCGCCCGCCTCGACCTGGCCGCCGAGAAGCTGCTCGACGCCGTCGCCAACGGCACCGACCCGCTGCCGCTGTCCGACGCCTCGAGCTCCGTCGCCGCGTCGCTCGCCACCGAGCTCCGCCTGCACCTGATCGAGGGCCGTCGCGAGACGTGGTTGTACCACGCGATCACCGAGTCCGACCACCTCGGTCGCTCGGTGAGCGTCGCCGACCCGACCGCCCTGGCGGGGCACCTCTCCCCCACCCAGCGCGACGGGCTGCTGCAGGCGATCTGGCAGATGGTCGGCGACGGCCGAACCGCCCAGCCCGGCATGCCCGTCGTCTCCGTCACGCTCGGCCCGATCGGCTCCGACGGCCATCCGGTCAGCGACGACACCATGGACGTGCCCGTCGTCATCGAGTCCCGCGGGGTGCCCCGGCGCAGCCTCGGCCCGACGGCCTGGAGTGCCCTGCAGCGCATCGGCCCGTACACCGAGACCGTCCGCGACGGCGCGCTGCACATCGTCGCGCACTGCGTCGTGAACCGACATCCGTCGATGTAGCCGCCGGACACCCGCACGCCTGACCGACTTCCGGCCCGGATCCTCCTAGGATCGGCCGAGCAATCCGCACCGAGAAAGGACGCCAGCATGGCGACTCCAGAGGAACCGATCCGACTCGCACTGGTCGACGACCACAGGATGCTCCTCGGCGCGCTCACGGAGTGGATCCGGAACGCGGCCGACGACATCACCCTGGTGGCCGCCGTCACGACCTGGCCCGAGCTCCTGACGAGCCCGGCGTTCCCGGTCGACGTGGTGCTGCTGGACCTGGACCTCAAGGACTCCATCCCGGTGTCGCTGAAGATCTCGACGCTCAAGACCGCGGGCGTCAAGACCGTCGTGATGAGCACGTACTCGGAGCCGAACGTCGTGCGCGAGGCCCTCGGCGCCGGCGCCCTCGGGTACCTCGTCAAGAGCGAGGACGCCGACATGATCGTCGAGGCGATCCGCTCCGCCCAGCGCGGCGAGCAGTACGTCTCGGCCGAGCTCGACCTCGCCATCAACAGCGGCGACGTCGGCGGTGTCCCGAAGCTCAGCGCCCAGGAACGTCGCGTGATGGCCCTGTACGGCGGTGGCGAGCCCGTCAAGAGCGTCGCCTACCAGCTCGGCATCTCCGAGGAGACCGCGAAGAGCTACCTCAAGCGCATCCGCGAGAAGTACCGCGTCGCCGGCTTCGACGTGGGCACCAAGGTGGCGCTCCGGAAGCGTGCGATCACCGACGGCATCATCGTGCAGGACGGCAGCCCCCTGGGGCTCTAGCACGCGTCGCGCGTTCCGCTTCGTGAGCAGCAATGGTCGGGTCCCGTCACGGGACCCGACCATTGCTGCTCACCATGTGCGGTGGCCGCACCACGTGACGGACGGGAGGCCCGTGGCGGCGTCGGCACGGGCCTCCCGTCCGGTGGGTGCGTGCGCGCACCCCGCGTGTCAGGCCGTCGGGACCGGTGCGGTGATCGGACCGGTGGACGGTGACGAGGAGCGGACCGCGGCACGACGGGTGCTCCGCCGCTCGACCGCGTAGCTGACCATCGTCACCAGGACGCCGAGCAGCGCCAGGCCGATGCCGAGCCAGCCCGGTGCGAGGAACCCGAAGCCGGCGGCGATGACCGCGCCGCCCAGGGCCGCACCGATCGAGTTGCCGATGTTGAACGCCGAGTGGTTCAGCGCCGCCGCGATCGTGCGGGCATCCCCCGCGACGTCCATCAGGCGCGACTGCACCGCCGGCGGGATCGCCGACGAGGTCGCCCCGAGCAGGAACGCGCCGAGCAGCATGCCCCAGAGCCACTGCGCCGTCAGGACGGTGATGAGCAGGGCGCCGATGAGCGCGAACATGCCGACATAGATCGTGCGCTTCACGCTGTGGTCGGCCAGGTGTCCGCCGAGCACCCCGCCGACGACCATGCCGATGCCCACGACGACGAGCACGATCGGCACGAACGACTCGGGCATCCCGGTGACGTTCTGCACGAGCGGCGAGATGTACGAGTACACCGCGAAGAACCCGCCGAACCCGACGGCGCCGAGGCCCATCACGATCCACACCTGCGGCACACGGAACGCCCGGAGCTCACGGCCGATCGTGGCGTGCTCGTCGCGGGCGCTCTTCGGCACGAAGGCCGCGACGGCCAGGAACGTCAGGGCGAACAGCGCGGCGACGACGCCGTAGGCGACCCGCCACCCGGCCACCTGTCCGACCCACGTGATCGCCGGGACCCCGACGACGTTCGCCACCGACAGGCCGAGCAGCACCATGGCGATGCCCTTGCCGCGCTTGCCCGGGCCCATCATGTCGCCGGCGACGATCGACGCGATGCCGAAGTAGGCGCCGTGCGGCAGACCCGCGACGAAGCGGGCGACGAGCACCAGACCGAACGAGGGCAGCAGCGCGCTCGCGATCGTCGCGACGACGAACCCGACGAGCAGCACGAGGATCAGGCCCTTGCGCGGGAACCGGGCGGACATCGCCGCGATCGTCGGCGCACCGACGACGACCCCGAGGGCGTACGCGCTGACGAGCCAGCCGGCGTGGGCGATCCCGGCGTCGGGGTCGATGCCGTACTGCTCGGGGAGCAGGGCCTGCGCGATGTTCGGCAGCAGCCCCATCGCGACGAACTCGGTCGAGCCGATGGCGAACCCGCCGAGGGCGAGCGAGATGAGCGCGAGGGTGCGACGCGCAGGCGTGAGCTGTGACATGGGGCCTGTTCTCGTGCGGGCGGAGCGGGACGACGGTGCAGCACCCCACCGGACGGGGCGGCCGTGATGTCCTGGTCCGTCGAGTGTAGACCGCTCCAACGGACCAGCGAAAGCCCGCTCGAGATCAGGCCGCCTGGCGCTCCGGCGTGCGGGTCCGTGCCGGGGTCTGCTCGGGCAGCTCGTCGCGGTGCACCCATCCGGTGCCGCACTCCGCGCAGGTCGCCCAGGCGTTGTCGCCGTGTTCGTCCGTGTCGATGACGACCGTTCGCAGGTCGCAGTCGGGGCACCAGCCGTCGTGCATCATCACGCGCTCCTCGTCGTCTCGCAGGCCACCCGATGTGGCTCGATGCAGACCATGAGACACCCGACCACCGACATCCGAGGGACCGCTCCGGCGTGTCGTCCGTGCCGCCGCGGGCTACTCGCCGAGCGCGGTCTCGAGCCGTTCGAGCTTGCCGTCGATCTCGCCGGTGTGCCCGGGGCGGATGTCGGCCTTGAGCACGAGCGACACTCGTGTGCCGTACGCACCGACGGCCTCGGTGGCGCGCTTGACGACGTCCATGACCTCGTCCCACTCCCCCTCGATCTCGGTGAACATCGACGAGGTGCGGTTCGGCAGCCCGCTCTCGCGCACCACGCGCACGGCCGCCGCGACGGCTTCGTGCACGGACCCGTCGGACGTTGCAGCGGGACCACCGGACGGAGCGACGGAGAAGGCGACGATCATGCGTCCATCCTGCCCGGCTCTGGCTGGTCGCGCACGGACGGCGATGAGCGCGCCGACAACCGTCCGGACCCCGCGCAGCGCCCCATCCGCACCAGCACGACGACGCTCCACACCAGGATCGCCACCTCGAGCACGTTCCGCACCGTGAGCACCACGAGGATCCACGGCTGCACGCCGAGCAACTGGTCGTAGTAACCCGGGTAGACCACCTGCGTGAGCAGGGCCATCGGCAGCGCGAGCACCGCGATGGGCACGAACCGACGCGCACTCGGGGTGCCCGCCGCGAGCCCCCACACGATCGGCACCGCGAACCAGCCGATGTACTGCGGCGACCCGACCTTGTTCGTCGCGATGAGCGCGGCCACGAACAGGAGCGCGAGGACCGGTGCGAGCTCGGCCCGACGGGCACCCCGGTGTGCGGCCCAGAGCGCGAGCGCGACCCCGGCCACCACGACGACGGCCATCAGCGGCGTCGACACCGCGGCGGCGGCGGACGTGCCGGCACCGGACACCTCGAAGGTCAGGATCTCCTGGTCGTAGAACACCGCCGCTCCGGGGACCCCGAACGCAGCGGCCCACATGAAGGGTGTTGCGAGCGGCGACTCGATCTGCAGCGCACGGCCGGTCTGCTCACCGACGAAGGACAGCAGGTACGGCGCACCGCCCCACAGCACGTCGACGAGCACGATCAGGGCGCTCAGCACCAGGGCCCCGGCGAGCACACCCCGGCGGTGTCCGCGTCGCAGGAGCAGCAGCACCGCGACGAGCGCCGCGGGCCACACCTTCGTCCACGCGCCGGCGGTGAAGAGTGCGGAGGCGACGGCCGGCCTCGAGGCCACGAACGCCACGCCCACCAGCGCGAACACCGTCGCGACGGTGTCGATCCGACCGAGCGCGATCGGCCCGAGCGCGAGCAGGAACAGCAGCCACCACCAGACGACCCGCACGCCGTGCACGCCGAAGCGGTCGGACGACCCGACGCGGGCCCGGAACCGCCACAGGAACGCGCACGCCACGGCGTCGAGCACCACCATCAGCAGCAGCCATCCGGTACCGATGGACTCGACTCCCCCGAGCGCCGCGGCTGCCATCGGCACGATCGCCAGGATCGGGTACACCCACGCGCCGTCGATGCCGACCCAGAAGTCCGCGGTCCGCCCGGTCTCGATCCAGCGGCTGTAGGTGATGGTCACGTCACCGAGCGGCAGGTTCGCCGACACGAGGGTCAGCCACCACAGGAACCCGTGCACGGCGACGAACGCCAGGACGAAGCCGGCGAGTTCGAGCCACCGGGTCGAGGTCCTCTGCACCGGACGAGCGTAGCGGCCGGACCGGGGGCGATCGCCGTCACGATCTCAGGCTCTCCCGAGCATGACGTGTCACCGTTCAGCTCGTGACCTCCGACACCCCGCGCAAGCGCCGCAAGGCCGTCATCTGGATCTCCGTCATCGCCGCCGTCGTCGTCCTCGGCGTCGTCGGTGCGGTGGTCTTCACGAACGTCTACACGAGCACCGAGAACGCGAAGGCCTCGGCCGCGCCGTCCGTCGCCGCCACCCGCCAGGCCTCCACCCTCGACGACACGGACCTGTCCGGCGAGTGGACGGTCGGCGGCGACTCCGAGGCCGGGTACCGCGTCCACGAGGTCCTGAACGGCTCCGACGTCACCGTCACCGGCCGCACCGACAGCGTCTCCGGTACCGCGACCGTCGACGGCACGAGCATCACCGCCGCGAAGATCACGGTGCAGGTCGCCGACATCACCACCGACTCCGACCAGCGCGACGCCTACTTCCGCGACTCCGCGATGGACGCCGCGGCCTTCCCCGAGGCCACCTTCGAACTCACCGCGCCGATCGCCGACGCGGTCCCGAGCGGCTCCGACACGACGACCGTGACGGCTCCGGGGAAGCTCACCCTGCACGGCGTCACGAAGGACGTCACCGCGAAGCTGCAGGTCGGCCTGAACGGCGACGGTGTCGACATCTCCGGTTCGGTCCCGATCACCTTCTCGGACTACGGCGTGCAGGCCCCGAGCCTGGGGTTCGTCAAGGTCGACGACGCCGGTTCCGTCGAGTTCCTGGTGCACGCGACCCCCGCGAGCTGACGTCCGCGACGCGCGTCGCGCCCGTGACGTGACCGCAATCGGACGAGAGGCCCGTGGCGACGCCGCCACGGGCCTCCCGTCCGTCCCACGCTCGCGTCGACAACAAGCGACACCACCGACGTCGTACGACACCGACACTGTTGTCACCCCGCGCCTGCAACGAACGACGAAGCCGATGTCGTACGACGTCGACACCGTCGTTCCACGTCGACGACTAACCGCGCGCATCCCCGTCGACGACCAGGTCCCGCACGACCCCCGGCAGCTCGGCGATGAGCGTCGCCATCGGGAACGGCCCGCCGCCGGAGGCCCGCCGCGCCGCCAGCCCGTGCACCACGGCGGCCGACGCGGCCAGGTGGGCGAGGTCCGCCGGCGTGAGCGAGGACCCGGCGGCCTCGACGGCGCCCTGCCGCGCGGCGACGAGAGCCCCGAGCACCCCGCCCAGCACGTCCCCGGCACCGGCCGCCGCGAGCCACGGCGTCGCGGACGCAGCCACGAGCCGCACCGACCCGTCCGGGGTGACCACGTGGGTCCGCTCCCCCTTGAGCAGCACGACGCTGCCGGTCTGCTCCGCCGCACGGAGTGCCGCGGCGGCCGGGTCCTGCTCGATCTCAGCGCGATCGACCCCCAGGAACGATGCGAGCTCGCCGGCGTGCGGGGTGAGCACGGCGAGCGGCCCGAGGTCGACGAGCGGGATCGCCCCGGCGTCGACGACGACCGGGACGCCGTCGTCGGAGGCATGCGAGAAGCCCGACGCCGTCGTCGCGTCCAGGTCACCGAGCGACGGTGCCGAGATGCCGGAGCCGACGAGCCAGGCCTGCACGCGGCCGACTCCGGACACGACCTCGGGGCGGCGGGTCAGCACGTGGTCGGTGGCGCGTGACGGTCCGACGTACCGGACCATGCCGACGCCGGTGTGCACGGCGGCGTCGACCCCGAGCACCGCGGCACCGGGGTACTGGTCGGAGCCGGTGGCGACGCCGAGCACTCCCCGGCGGTACTTGGTGGACTCCCCCGTCGGCGCGGTGACCCACGCGGCGGCATCGGACGGTCGGACGGGCACGAAGTCGTTCACCGGCCCCACGTTACGGTGGAGCGCATGAGCCTGTTCCTGCCTGGTCGCGTGGTGGTCTTCGACTACGGCGAGGTGATCAGCCGGACGCCGCACGCCTCGCGGGACGCCCTCGTGGCCGCCACCGGGGTCCCGGCGGACGAGCTGTTCCCGGTGTACCAGGAGCTCCGGCACGACCTGGACCGCGGCGACCTGTCCGTCGTGGCGTACTGGCGTGCGATCGCGGAACGGACCGGACGGACCTGGAGCATCTCGGAGATCCACCGGTTCTGGGCGATCGACTTCACCGGGTGGTTCGAGGTCGAGCCGGAGACCCTCGACATCGTCGAGGAGCTGCACGACGCCGGCACCCGTGTCGCCCTGCTCTCGAACGCGGGCTTCGACTTCGGCGACCCGTACCGCCGTTCCCCGATGGGCTCGTTGTTCGAGACCGTCGTGGTGAGCGCCGAGGAGCACGTCCTGAAGCCCGCGGCATCCATCTACCGCGACACCTGTGCGCGCTTGGGAATCGACCCGGGTCAGATGGTGTTCGTGGACAACAGGGCCGAGAACGCCACCGGTGCGGAAGCGATCGGGGCGGTCGGCCACCACTACACGTCGCCGGCGTCGCTGCGGTCGTTCCTGACGGAACTGGCCGAGGCGCCGGCACCCGTCCTCTGAGGAGCCCGCGTGACGCACGCCCTGTTCGACCCGATCACCGTCCGTGACCTGACCGTCCGCAACCGCATCTGGGTCTCCCCGATGTGCCAGTACTCGGTGGACCAGCAGGACGGCGTCCCGACGCCGTGGCACCTCGTGCACCTGGGCGGGTTCGCCAAGGGCGGCGCCGGCGCGGTCGTGGTCGAGGCGACGGGCGTCGTGCCCGAGGGACGGATCACCCCGCAGGACCTCGGGCTGTGGAACGACCAGCAGCGCGACGCGTTCAAGCCGATCGTCGACTTCCTGCACGAGCAGGGCGCCGCAGCGGGCATCCAGCTCGCGCACGCCGGCCGCAAGGCGTCGACCTACCGCCCCTGGGACACCACGCACGGCACCGTCCCCGCCGACCAGGGCGGCTGGACCACGGTCGCTCCGTCGGCCGTCGCCTTCGACGGCTACGACGTCCCGCGTGAACTCGCGGTCGAGGACATCCGCGTCGTCGCCCTCGCCTTCGCGCAGTCCGCCCGGCGCGCGGTGGAGGCCGGGTTCGACCTGGTCGAGATCCACGCGGCCCACGGCTACCTGCTGCACCAGTTCCTCTCGCCGCTGAGCAACCAGCGCACCGACCAGTACGGCGGCTCGCTCGAGAACCGTGCCCGCGCGCTGCTCGAGGTCGTCGACGCCGTGCGCGCTGAGGTCGGCGAGGGCTTCCCGATCGTCGTCCGCTTCTCGGCCACCGACTGGGTGGACGGCGGGCTCACGCTCGACGAGACCACCGTCGTCGCCCGCTGGGCCGCGGAGCACGGTGCCGACCTGGCCGACGTGTCGACCGGCGGCAACGTCGCGAGCGCGCCGATCCCGGTCGGCCCCGGCTACCAGGTGCCGCACGCGGCGGCGATCAAGCGCGACGCCGGCATCCCGACGATCGCCGTGGGCATGATCTCCGAGGCGTTCCAGGCCGAGCAGATCGTCGCGACCGGCCTGGCCGACGTCGTGATGATCGGTCGCGAGATGCTCCGCGACCCGTCGTTCGCGCTCCGTGCCGCCGTCGAACTCCGCGTGCCGGTCGACTACGAGCCGCAGCAGTACCACCGCGCGCGGATCACCGCGTAGGCGCGACCCGTTCTGTACGGATTCACGGTTCAGCGACCGCGCAGGCAGTACGATTGGCAGCACTGTGGACGATCCCCCGAATAGTTCTTCGCCTCACTCATCCGCCGCTCACTCGGTGAGCTGCACGTCATCCCTGTGCGCGAACGGGGGTGAATCATGAGTCCGATCGACATCGTCATGCTGATCGGCGGCATCCTGCTGACCCTCGGCACGGGTGTCTTCGTCGCGTCCGAGTTCGCGCTGGTCAACCTCGACCGCGCCGACGTCGAAGCGCGGCGCGACCGCGGTGAAGCCGGCCTCGCACCGGTCATCGGCGCGCTGAAGGTCACCTCGACGCACCTGTCCAGCGCACAACTGGGCATCACGCTGACCACGCTGCTGACCGGCTACCTGCTCGAACCCTCGATCGCGAAGCTGCTCGAGGCGCCGTTCCTGGCGATGAACCTGCCAGAGGGCATCGTCGAGACCGTCGGCTCGATCGTGGCGCTCGTCATCGCGACCCTGCTGTCGATGATCCTCGGCGAACTGGTGCCGAAGAACTTCGCGCTCGCGCTGCCCCTGCAGACCGCCAGGCTCGTGGTCCCGCTGCAGATCGCGTTCACGACGGTCTTCAAGCCCGCCGTCGCGCTGCTGAACGGCACCGCGAACGCCGTGCTCCGGTCGCTGGGCATCGAGCCGCAGGAGGAACTCTCCGGTGCCCGCAGCGCCGAGGAACTCACCTCGCTGCTGCGCCGCTCGGCCTCCGAGGGCTCGCTCGAACAGGACACCGCGACGCTCCTCGAGCGCACCATCTCGTTCTCCGAGCTGAGCGCCAGCGACGTGATGACCCCGCGCCCGAGGCTCTCCACCATCCGCGTGTCCGAGTCCGCCGAGGACGTCATCGCCCTCGCCCGCAAGACCGGCTTCAGCCGCTTCCCCGTCATCGAGGAGGACGCGGACGACGTCGTCGGCATCGTGCACGTCAAGCAGGCGGTCGCCGTGCCGCGTGAGAAGCGTCCGGAGGTCCCCGTCGGGGCCCTCATGACCGACGCCGAACGCGTGCCGGAGACCATGCCCGGCGACACCCTGCTCGCCGAGGTCCGCGGTCGCGGCTACCAGATGGTCATCGTCGTCGACGAGTACGGCGGCACCGCCGGGGTCGTCACGCTCGAGGACCTGATCGAGGAGATCGTCGGCGAGGTCTCCGACGAGCACGACCGCGCCCGCATCGACGTGGTCCGCTCACGTGACTGGCTGACCTTTCCCGGTCTGCTGCGTCCCGACGAGCTCGAGGACCGCGCCGGCGTGAAGGTGCCCGAGGAGGGCCCGTACGAGACCGTCGGCGGGTTCGTCATGTCGACGCTGGGCCGTCTGCCCGTCGTCGGCGACGAGGTGCCCCTGGACGGCGGCGTCTTCCGGGTCGAGCGGCTGGACGGCCGTCGGATCGACCGCATCCGCTGGACCCCGACGCGCCCGTCGACCGACACGGCGGCGACCGCCATCATCATCCCGTCCACCAAGAGCACCCCGACCACCACGAAGGCCGCGGCCACCACGACGAAGGGCAGCACCCGATGAGCTCCGATTGGTGGGGCATCTTCTGGCTCGTCGTCCTGTTGATGGGCAACGCGTACTTCGTCGCGGCGGAGTTCGCGGTCATCTCCGCACGCCGCTCGCAGATCGAGCCCCGCGCCGAAGAGGGCTCGAAGGCCGCGCAGATGACGCTGTGGGCGATGGAGCACGCCACCCGCATGCTCGCGACGACCCAGCTCGGCATCACGGTCTGCTCGCTGCTCATCCTGAACGTGTCCGAGCCGGCGATCCACCACCTGCTCGAGGTCCCGCTGCACCTGACCGGCTGGAGCGCCGAGGTGATCGGCACCGTGGCCTTCGTGTTCACGCTGCTGCTCGTGTCGTTCCTGCACGTGGTGTTCGGCGAGATGGTCCCGAAGAACATCTCGTTCTCGATGCCGGACCGCGCCGCGCTGCTGCTGGTGCCGACGCTCTGGTACATCGGTCACGGCCTGCACTGGGTCATCGTCGGCCTGAACGAGGTCGCGAACGCCGTGCTGCGGCTGTTCCGCGTCGAGCCCAAGGACGAAGCGGTGAGCGCCTTCACGGTGGAAGAGGTGCAGACCATCGTGGAGCAGTCCCGCCGCGAGGGCACCCTGACCGACGACGGCAAGCTCGCCCTGGCGTTCGAGTTCACCGAGAAGAAGGTCCGTGACGTCGCCGTGCCGATGGCCGAGCTCGTCACCCTGCCCGACGACGCCACCCCGGCCGACGTCGAGCACGCCGTGGCGCAGCGCGGGTTCTCCCGCTACGTGCTCGTCGGCGAGGACGGCTCCCCCACGGGATACGTGCACGTGAAGGACGTCATCGACCTGCGGCCGGACGAGTTCGACGATCCGGTGCCGCCGAAGCGCATCCGCCAGCTCATCTCGCTCTACACCGAGATGGACCTCGAGGACGCGCTCGCGACCATGCGGGCCGCCGGGCGCCACGTGGCCCGCGCCTTCGACGCGGACGGCCGCACGATAGGCGTGCTGTTCCTCGAGGACATCCTCGAAGAACTGGTGGGCGAGGTCGAGGACGCGACCCGACGCCGGTAGACGGACGGGAGGCCCGTGGCGACACCGCCACGGGCCTCCCGTCCGTTCGTGGTCGCGACCAGGGCGACGCGCGCCCCGTCCGCGCTACCAGCTGACGGGCAGGGGCTTGCCCTCCTCGTACCCGGCGGCGGACTGGATGCCGACCAGCGCACGCTCGGAGAACTCGGCGAGGGACGACGCGCCCGCGTAGGTGGCGGAGCTGCGGACGCCGGTGGTGATCATGTCGAGCAGGTCCTCGACGCTCGGGCGCTCCGGGTCGAGGTAGATCGTCGACGACGAGATCCCCTCGGCGAAGAGCGCCTTGCGGGCCCGCTCGTACGGGTCGAGCCGCTCGAACCGCTCGCGCACGGCCTTGGCCGAGGCCATGCCCCAGCTCTCCTTGTACGCCTTGCCCGCAGCGTCGCGACGCAGGACGCCGGGGGCCTCGAGCGTGCCGGCGAACCACGAGCCGATCATGACGGCGGACGCCCCGGCTGCCAGCGCGAGGGCGACGTCGCGCGGGTAGCGCACCCCGCCGTCCGCCCAGACGTGCGCGCCGAGCGAGCGTGCCGCCGCGGCGGTCTCGAGCACGGCGGAGAACTGCGGACGACCGACGGCCGTCATCATGCGGGTCGTGCACATGGCACCAGGCCCGACGCCGACCTTGATGATGTCCGCTCCGGCCCCGACCAGGTGCGCGACGGCGTCGGCGGTGACGACGTTGCCGGCGACGAGCGGGATGCCGAGCTGCAGCGACGCGACGGTGCGGAGTGCACGGAGCATGCCGTCCTGGTGGCCGTGCGCGGTGTCGAGGACCAGGACGTCCACGCCCGCGGCTGCCAGTGCCTTCGCCTTGGCGGCGACGTCGCCGTTGATGCCGAGCGCGGCGGCGACCCGGAGCCGGCCGGAACCGTCGACGGCGGGCGTGTAGATGTCGGAGCGGATCGCGCTCGTCTGGCTCGTGGTACCGACGACCCGGCCGTGCCGCATCACCGGCGCGAAGTCGACCTCGGCGGCCGAGAGCACGTCGTACACGTGCCGGGGCGTGCCGGCGTCCTCGGCGTCGATCGCGGTCGAGGCGCCGTGCAGCAGGTCGCCGAGGACGGCGTCGGGGCCGGCGGTGCCGAGGCGGGTCGCGGGCACGCAGCCCAGGTACTCCCCGTCGGCGTCGCGGACGACCACACCACGGCCGGCCACCGGCAGGAGCTGCTCGAGGGCCTCGGCGACGGTGGTCTGCGCCCCCATGTCGTAGGCGGTGTCGAAGTCGACCGGCTGGTCCTTCACCCAGCGGATCGCGGCGTCGAGGTCCTGCAGGTGCATGTCCTGCGGCAGCACGCCGAGACCGCCGCGGCGGGCCAGGGTGGCGGCGAGCCGGGGGCCGGTGACGGAGTTCATGTTGGCGCTGACGATCGGGATCGTGGCACCGCTGCCGTCGTTCGCCGCGAGGTCGACGTCGAAGCGGCTCGTCACGCCGGAACGGCTCGGGACGAGGAAGACGTCGGAGTAGGTCAGGTCGTGCGTCGGCCGCGTCTCGTAGAACCTCATGCGCTCCACTGTACGGCTCCCGTCAGGGCCCCGACCGGGTGCTCGGGGGCTGCCGACTCGCGCCGCGGCTGACACGGAACGGACATGTCGGAGCGGCTAGGCTTGGCACCTGTGCGGCGCAGGGTTGCTCCGCACGACACACACGAGCATCTATCGACGGAGAGTGGGCGATCGGCTGTGTCGAGCCATCTGACCGGAACGGACGAGACCGCGGGCGAATTCGGGGCGAACGAGTGGCTCGTCGACGAGCTCTACGAGCAGTTCGTCGCGGACAAGGAGTCGGTCGACAAGTCCTGGTGGCCGGTCCTCGAGAGCTACCACCGCACGCAGGTCGGTGACGCTCCGGCTCCGACGGGGGCCCCCGCACAGCAGGCGCCGACCCAGCAGCAGTCCTCGACGCAGCAGCCGGCCACCGGGGACACCCCGGGCGAGGCGAAGGCGGGCCCGATCCAGGCGAAGACCACCTCGCGCCAGCCGGCACCGCAGCCGATCCCGGCCGAGGCGAACGACGCCGCCGACGACCACGAAGAGACCCACGAGGACGTGGCGACCCCGCTCCGGGGCATGGCGAAGACGCTGGCGTCGAACATGGACGCCTCGCTGACGGTCCCGACCGCCACGAGCGTCCGGACCATCCCGGCGAAGCTGATGATCGACAACCGGATCGTCATCAACAACCACCTGCGACGCGCCCGCGGCGGCAAGATCTCCTTCACGCACCTGATCGGCTGGGCGATGGTGCAGGCGATCAAGGACTTCCCGAGCCAGAACGTCTTCTACGAAGAGCGCGACGGCAAGCCGTTCGTCGTCGCCCCGGCGCACGTGAACCTCGGCATCGCGATCGACGTCCCGAAGAAGGACGGCACCCGCTCGCTCCTGGTGCCGAGCATCAAGCGTGCGGAGACCCTGACGTTCGGGCAGTTCCTCTCCGCCTACGAAGACCTCGTCAAGCGTGCCCGTGACAACAAGCTCACCCCGGCGGACTTCCAGGGCACGACGATCTCGCTCACCAACCCGGGCGGCATCGGCACCGTGCACTCGGTCCCGCGTCTGACGAAGGGGCAGGGCTCGATCATCGGCGCCGGTGCCCTGGAGTACCCGGCACAGTTCCAGGGCTCGGCGTCGAAGACCCTGATCGAGCTCGGCATCGGCAAGACCATCACCCTGACGAGCACCTACGACCACCGCGTCATCCAGGGCGCCGGGTCGGGCGAGTACCTCAAGCACGTGCACGAGCGCCTCATCGGCGAGCACGGCTTCTACGACGGCATCTTCGCGGCGCTCCGGATCCCCTACAAGCCGATCCAGTGGGCGAACGACATCAACGTCGACCTGGCACACCGGGTGAACAAGACCGCGCGAGTGCAGGAGCTCATCAACAGCTACCGCGTCCGTGGGCACCTGATGGCCGACATCGACCCGCTCGAGTACCGCCAGCGCACGCACCCCGACCTCGAGATCGAGAGCCACGGGCTGACCTTCTGGGACCTCGACCGCGAGTTCGTCACCGGTGGGCTCGCCGGCACCACCTCGGCACCACTGCGCGACGTCCTCGGGATCCTGCGCGACGCTTACTGCCGCACGGTCGGCATCGAGTACATGCACATCCAGGACCCGGAACAGCGTCGCTGGGTGCAGGAGCGCATCGAGGTGCCGTACTCGAAGCCCTCGAAGGAAGAGCAGCTCCGGGTCCTCGGCAAGCTCAACGAGGCCGAGGCGTTCGAGACCTTCCTGCAGACCAAGTACGTCGGCCAGAAGCGCTTCTCGCTCGAGGGCGGCGAGTCCACCATCGCCTTCCTCGACACCCTGATCCAGCACGCCGCCGGAGCCGGACTGGCCGAGGTCGCGATCGGCATGGCCCACCGTGGCCGCCTGAACGTGCTGACGAACATCGCCGGCAAGACCTACGGGCAGATCTTCCGTGAGTTCGAGGGGTCCTCGCTGCCGGGAACGGTGTCCGGTCAGGGCTCCGGCGACGTGAAGTACCACGTCGGCACCGAGGGCGTGTTCCGCACGTCCGACGGCTCGAGCATCCCGGTGACGATCGCCGCGAACCCGTCCCACCTCGAAGCCGTCGACGGCGTGCTCGAGGGCATCGTCCGCGCCAAGCAGGACCGCGAGGCCCCCGGCAGCTTCGGTGTGCTCCCCGTGCTCGTGCACGGCGACGCGGCGATGGCCGGTCAGGGTGTGGTCGTCGAGACGCTGCAGATGTCGCAGCTCCGTGGCTACCGCACCGGCGGCACGGTCCACCTCGTCATCAACAACCAGGTCGGGTTCACCACCCCGCCCGAGTCGGCGCGCAGCTCGGTGTACTCCACCGACGTCGCGAAGACGATCCAGGCACCGATCTTCCACGTGAACGGTGACGACCCCGAGGCCGTCGCCCGCGTCGCCGAACTCGCCTTCGCGTACCGCGAGGAGTTCCACCGCGACGTCGTGATCGACCTGATCTGCTACCGCCGTCGTGGGCACAACGAGGGCGACGACCCCTCGATGACGCAGCCGCTGATGTACAATCTCATCGAGGCGAAGCGCTCCGTCCGCACGCTGTACACCGAGGCGCTCGTCGGCCGCGGTGACATCACGCAAGAGGAGTACGACGAGGCGCACCGCGACTTCCAGGACCGCCTGGAACGCGCCTTCGCCGAGACGCACGAGGCACAGACCGGCACCATCCCGGTGATCGAGGTCGACGACGACGGTGCGGTGCAGGGGCTCGAACGCCCGGCCGCGCAGCGCGACGACTCCGAGGTCGAGGTGCACGAGACCGCCGTGTCCGAAGAACTCGTCCGGGCGATCGGCGACGCACACAGCAACCCGCCCGCCGGGTTCTCCATCCACCCGAAGCTGCAGCAGCTGCTGACCAAGCGCACCGAGATGACGCGCAACGGCGGCATCGACTGGGCGATGGCCGAGCTCATGGCGATCGGGTCGATCCTGGTCGAGGGCAAGCCCGTCCGCCTCGCCGGACAGGACGCCCGACGCGGCACGTTCGTCCAGCGCCAGTCGGTGTTCCACGACCGGGTGAACGGCCAGGAATGGCTGCCGCTGTCGAACCTCACCGAGGACCAGGCCCGGTTCTACGTGTACGACTCCCTGCTGAGCGAGTACGCGGCGATGGCGTTCGAGTACGGCTACTCGGTGGAGCGCCCCGAGTCCCTCGTGCTCTGGGAGGCACAGTTCGGCGACTTCGCGAACGGCGCCCAGATCGTCATCGACGAGTTCATCTCGTCCGCCGAGCAGAAGTGGGGTCAGCGCTCCGGCCTCGTCCTGCTGCTGCCGCACGGGTACGAGGGCCAGGGGCCGGACCACTCGTCGGCACGCATCGAGCGCTACCTGCAGCTGTGCGCCGAGGACAACATGATCGTGGCGCGCCCGTCGACCCCGGCGTCGTACTTCCACCTGCTCCGCCGTCAGGCCTGGGCCCGGCCGCAGAAGCCGCTCGTCGTGTTCTCCCCGAAGGCGATGCTCCGGCTCCGTCAGGCGACGAGCGCGGTCGAGGACTTCACGACGGGCACGTTCGAGCCCGTGCTCGACGACGGGCGGATCACCGACAAGGGTGCCGTGCGCCGCGTCGTGCTGCACTCCGGCAAGGTGCACCACGACCTGCGTGCCGAGGTCGACAAGCGTGGCATCACCGACGTCGCACTCGTCCGGCTCGAGCAGCTCGCCCCGCTCCCCCTCGACCGCCTGCTCGAGGTGCTGGCGGGCTACCCGGACGCCGACGTCGTGTGGGCGCAGGAGGAGCCGGAGAACCAGGGCGCCTGGCCGTTCGTCTGCATGAACCTGTCGCCGCACCTGGGCGGCCGCCCGTTGTCCGTGGCGGCCCGCTCGGCGAGTGCCGCACCGGCGACGGGTTCCTCGAAGCGCTCCGCACAGGAGGCCGCCGAGGTCATCAGCACCGCGTTGAGCGCGTCGGCCTAGCCACGAGGAAGCGCCCTGTGCGGGAGTCCGAGGGACTCCCGCACAGGGCGCTTCCTCGTTCGTGGGGAAGGCGGCGGCGCTACGCGATCTTCGTGTACCGCACCCCGGCGTCGTGGTACCCGCGCTTCTGGTAGAAGCGGTGCGCGCTGTCCGTCGCGGCCGCACTGACGGCACTGAGGCGACGCGCGCCCTGCTCGACCGCCCATGCTTCGAACGTGCCGATGAGCGCCGAACCGGTGCCGAGCCTCCTGGCCGTGTCGTCGACGACCAGCAGCAGCAGCTGCGCCGTCGGCTCGTCGCTGGCGTACGCCCACGTGACCTGCGCGCCGGCGACGGCGACGACCCGTCCGTCGTCCCCCCGGACCACCCAGGTGCGGTGCCCGGCTTCGGGGGTGAGCCGGTCGAGGCGGGCGCGCATCGACGCGTCGTCGACGTCGTGACCGAGCAGGCGGACGAGGGCGGCGACGTCGGCGACGTCCGTGTCGGACCAGGTGGTGGTCGACTCGACGGAGAGGGTCATGTCGGCCAACCTACCCGGGCCGTCGGTCGTGTTGCGACGGGCTTCCATAACAACTGATATTCATATACTCTGCTGTCATATCACCCGCCGGGTGAACCGACCGACAGGACAGCCATGCACATCACCTCCCGCCACGGCCGCACCGCCGCCTGGATCGCCTTCCCGCTCGCCGTCGTCGCCAGCGGCGCACTCATCGCCACGGCCTCGTACGCCGCCTTCTCGAGCAGCACCGACAACGCCGCGAACAGCTGGCGCACCGGTGCCGTCTCCCTCACCGACGACGACCAGGGCGTCGCGATGTTCGACGTCGACGACCTGGTGCCCGGGTCCGCCGGATCGAACTGCATCACCGTGACGGCGAACACCACCAACGCCTCGACCGTGAAGCTCTTCACCGCCAACGCGGCCGACGACGACGCACTCGCCGAGCACGTCGGGCTGACGGTCGAGCGCGGCAGCCTCGGCACCCCCGACGACTGCAGCACGTTCACCGCGACGACGACCGTGCACGACGGGACGCTCGCCGGCCTCATGGAGTCCGAGTCCTTCGGCACCGGCGTCGACGCGTGGAAGCCGGCGACGGGTACGGCGAGCACGACCTACCGCGTCAGCTACGACCTGAGCGATGGCGCCCCGAACACCGTGCAGTCGTCCGAAGCCGGCACCTCGTTCGTGTGGGAAGCGCAGACCGACTGATCCCCGTCCCGATCCGTCCCACCCGACCCGCCCGTCCCGCCCGACCCGCCCGACCCGAGGAGCAGCCGATGCCGAACGTCGCCACCCGCCGTCACGCCCGCTGCGTCGGCGACCTGCCCCGGCTGCTCCTCGCGGTCTCGGCGCGGACGGTCCTCTGGTCGGTGCTGCTGCTCGCACTGTGGGCGTCGCTCCCCGCGGCGTTCGAGTGGCACGTCACGACGGTCGTCTCCGACTCGATGGCCCCCGGCATCCGGACCGGGGACGTCGTCGCCGCGATGCCCGTCGACCCGGACGACCTCGAAGCCGGACGGGTGCTGCTCGTCGAGGACCCGGACCACCGGGATCGTCTCCGTCTGCACCGGCTGGAGCGCATCGAACCGGACGGGGCCCTGCGTCTGCGCGGGGACGCGAACCCGACGGCCGACCGCACGGCCGTCGAACCCGCGGCGGTCCTCGGTGTCGGGGTGCTGCGGTTCCCGTGGATCGGGCTGCCGGGCGTCTGGATCCGCGGGGGCGACTGGACGTCCCTGCTGCTGGCCGGCGTCGTCACCGCCGTGCTCGTCGTCGCCGGGCGGGCCGATCGGGACATCGTCGCCGGACGCCCGTGCCACACCTGCGGCACGCCACGCCGTGACCTTCGCTCACCCGTCGTCGCGGAGCCCCGGACGGCGACCGTCACCGCTCCGACGTCGACCACCGTGCCGGTCGCGGTGTTCACGGCAGCGGCCATCACCCTCACCCTGCTCGCCGGAGCAGGAGCCGGAGCTGGCGCGGGCGCCGGGTTCAGCGGCTCGACCGGGACCGCCTCGGCGCTCGGCACCGGTGGCTTCGGGTGCTTCCACCAGCCGGCGCCGGGCACGTCACTCGCGTGGGACTTCGCCGAGAAGAACGGGCCACGGGTCGTCGACTCGAGCGGGTCCGGCGCCGACGGGGCCTTCACGCCCGCCGCTGCCGCCCGGGTCGATGCGGACTGCGCGACGAACCCCTACGCGACGTTCTGGACCGAGGACGGGGCCGAGGGGTGGGCGGTCACCGACACCGCGGTCAACGCACCGAACGCCTTCACGATCGAGGTCTGGTTCCGCACCCAGGACACCGGCGGTGGGCGGGTGTTCGGCTTCGGCTCGGACCGCTCGGCGGCGTCCCAGTACCGCGATCGGCACCTCTACATCGGCGCCGACGGAGTCCTGCGCTTCGGCGTCGAGGGCTCCGGGTCGCAGTTCAAGTTCACGCTCGGGTCGGCCTCCACGGTCACCGACGGAGCCTGGCACCACGCGGTCGCCACCTTCCAGGCTCGCTCGATGGCGCTCTGGGTCGACGGCGAGCTGCAGGGCACCCGGTCCGACGCCGTCACCCTGCGGCAGTACTCGGGTCACTGGCGGGCAGCACGCCAGACACTGGCCGGTTGGCCGAACGCCGGCGACTACGTCTACACCGGCGACGTGGACACGGTCCGGGTGCACGAGCGCGTCCTCGATGCGGCCGCGATCACACGGGCGTTCCAGGCAGGACGCTGAAGCCCGGCCGTTCGACGGAGCCGTGCTGTCAGTGCGTCGCCTGCTCCACCCGGATGCGCGCGAGGATCTCGCTGCGCAGCTGGTCGGGAGCGGTCTCCTTGCAGGCGCGACGGACGGTCTCCATGAGCACGACGCCCACGCGGTGCTCGGTCTGGCAGTCCTCGCACCCGTCCATGTGCTCGCGGATGTCCGCAGCGTCCTCGTGGCGGAGCTCGTCGTGCAGGAACTCCTCGAGCTCGGCCTTCGCCTTCGAGCAGTCGCAGCCGCTCATCGTGCGTCCTTCCGTCCGGTGCGACCCGTGGCCGCGGTTGCCTTCGTCGTCCGTGCCGCGCCTCGTCCCCGTCCACGCATCGTCGCCGTCGACGCTGCGTCCGGGACGATGCCGGTCTCGCGGGCGTGGTCCGCCAGGAGCCCACGGAGGAGCCGGCGGCCACGGTGGAGGCGGCTCATGACCGTCCCCACGGGGGTCTTCATGATGTCGGCGATCTCCTGGTACGAGAAGCCTTCGACATCGGCGAAGTACACGGCCATCCGGAAGTCCTCGGGGATGGCCTGCAGGGCGTCCTTCACGGCGGAGGACGGCAGGTGGTCGATCGCGTCGGCCTCGGCGGACCGGGCGGAGATCGACTGGGTGACGCTCTCCGCGCCGCCGAGCTGCCAGTCCTCGAGCTCGTCGATGGTGCCCTGGTACGGGTTCCGCTGGTTCTTGCGGTACGTGTTGATGAACGTGTTCGTGAGGATCCGGTACAGCCAGGCCTTCAGGTTCGTGCCCTGCTTGAACTGGCGGAACGCGGCGAACGCCTTGACGAAGGTCTCCTGCACCAGGTCCGACGCGTCGGCCGGGTTGCGGGTCATCCGCATGGCGGCGCCGTAGAGCTGGTCCATGAAGGGCAGGGCCTGGTCCTCGAACAGGGACCGCAGCTCCGCCTCGGAGACGGTCTTCGCGTCCACGGGCTCGTCGGCTGCGTCGTCGAGGGCAGTCTGCTCGTCTTCGACGGCGTCGAGCTGCACCTCGGTCTCGTCGACCAGGTGGTGCGGAGCTGCCTGCGGTTCGTCGGTCGTCATCGCGGCCAAGTCTAGGCCGAGCGTGCCGAGCGTCGTCGGCACCGCGGTCAGCACGGTCGCCGTGCCGGTCCGCTCTCGTGCGAGTGTTGCTGTCGCCACTGATCCTCCCGGTGCGTTCAGTACCCTGGTGAACCGATGGCAGACACGACGCATTCCCACAGCGGGGCCCAGCCCGCCGACCCCTGGATCGCCCCGGTCGCAGGGGGGCCGCTGCGCGGCGACGTCGCGCTGCCCGGGTCGAAGTCGCTGACGAACCGTGAGCTCGTGCTCGCGGCACTCGCGGACGGCCCCTCGACGATCCGGCTCCCGCTGCACTCCCGTGACTCGGCGCTGATGATCGCGGGCCTCCGTGCGCTCGGCGTCGGCATCGAGGAGCTCGAGCCGGCGGCCGGCACCGCCCCGAACCCCTACGGCCCGGACCTCCGGATCACGCCCGCCCCGATGCACGGCGACGTCCGCCTGGACTGCGGACTGGCCGGCACCGTGATGCGCTTCCTGCCGCCGCTCGCCGCCCTGGCCGTCGGACCCGTCACGGTCGACGGTGACCCCTACGCCCGCAAGCGGCCGATGCACGCCATCGTGCAGGGACTCGTGGGCCTCGGTGTGGACGTCACGGACGACGGCGGCGGTTCGATGCCGTTCTCGTTCACCGGCACCGGCTCGGTCCGCGGTGGCGCCCTGACGATCGACGCGTCGGCGTCCTCGCAGTTCGTCTCCGGGCTGCTGCTGTCGGCGCCCCGCTTCGCCGAGGGCCTGCACCTCACCCACGTGGGCGAACGTCTGCCGAGCATGCCGCACATCGAGATGACCGTCGCGGCGCTCCGTGCCCGCGGCGTCCGCGTCGACGAACCGTCGGTCGGCGAGTGGGTCGTGCACCCCGGCCCGATCGGCGCGCGCGACGTCACGATCGAGCCCGACCTGTCGAACGCGGCGCCGTTCGCCGTCGCCGCGCTCGTCGCCGGCGGCACGGTCCGCATCCGCACCTGGCCCACCGAGACGACGCAGGTCGGCGCCGACCTCGAGACGCTCCTGCCCCTGTGGGGGGCGAGCGTGGCCCGTGACGGTGACGACCTGGTCGTCGACGGCGGCGTCGGGATCCGGGGTGGGGCCTCCTTGCCGGGTCTCGAACTCGACCTGAGCCGCGGCGGCGAACTCGCCCCGGCGCTCGTCGCGCTGGCCGCGCTGGCGGACGGCCCGAGCGAGATCACCGGCATCGGTCACCTGCGGGGGCACGAGACGGACCGCCTGGCCGCGCTGGCGGCGGACCTCAACCGGTCTGGAGGCGCGGTGCACGAACTCGACGACGGCCTGCGGATCGAGCCGGCGCCACTCCACGGCAGCGCCTGGGGCGCGTACGACGACCACCGGATGGCGACCGCCGGCGCGATCGTGGGGCTCGTCGTCGACGGCGTCGCCGTCGACGACATCGGGTCGACCGCGAAGACGCTGCCGCAGTTCCCGGAGCTGTGGGCGGCGCTCGTGGCGTCCTCGGTGGCCACTGCACCGGTGAGTGGGGACTGACGCATGAGCTGGTGGGACGACACCGACGCTGACGACTCCGACGGGGACGAGCCGTACGGGCAGTACGACGAGTCGAGCGTGCGGGTGCGCCCGAACCCGAAGGGCAACCGGCCGCGCACGAAGACCCGTCCGACGTACGACGACGCCCCGGTCGGCTGGGTGACGAACGTCGACCGCGGGCGGTTCGGCGTGCTGATCGACGACCACGTCATCACGGCGACGAAGGCCCGCGAGCTCGGCAAGAAGTCCGTCGTCACGGGCGACCACGTGTCGCTCGTCGGGGACGTCTCCGGGGATCCCGGCTCGCTGGCACGCATCGTGAAGGTCGCCGAGCGCACCACACTGCTGCGGCGGAGTGCCGACGACTCCGACGAGGTCGAGCGCGTCATCGTGGCGAACGCCGACCAGATGCTCATCGTGGTGGCCGCCGCCGACCCCGAGCCGCGCACCCGCCTGATCGACCGGTACCTGGTGGCCGCGTTCGACGCCGGTCTCGACCCGATCCTCTGCATCACGAAGACCGACCTCGCCGACCCCGCTGCGTTCCTGGCGCACTTCGCGTGCCTGGACCTTCGGATCGTGACGAGCCGATCGGACGACGTCCCGTTCGAGGCGCTGCACGAGCTGCTCGACGACAAGGTGACCGTGACCGTCGGGCACTCCGGTGTGGGCAAGTCGACCCTGGTGAACGCCCTGACCGGGTCGACGCGCGCGATCGGCGTCGTGAACTCCGTGACCGGTCGCGGGCGGCACACGTCGTCGTCGTCGATCGCGCTGCGGGTCCGCGACGGCGGGTGGATCATCGACACGCCGGGTGTGCGGTCGTTCGGCCTGGGGCACGTCGACCCCGCGAACGTCTTCCGGGCGTTCGCGTCGCACGCCGTGCCGGTGCTGCCCGCGCGGGACGGCATCCCGCTGGCGCAGGCGCACGACTGGGAGATTGTCGACCGGGTGCAGGACGGGGAGCTGGGGCCGACCGGCGTCGAGCGGCTTGACTCGTTCCGGGCGCTGCTGACCGGGATGGGTGCGTCCGACCCCGGTTCCGAGTAGCGCGCGGCGCTGGCGCTGGTTGGCTGCTGGTCGGCTGCTGGTCAGTTGCTGGTCGGCGGATGGTCGGCTGCTGGTCGGCTGCTGGTCGGCGGCTGGTCACAACACCCCGCGGTGTGTGCGTCGAGCGGTCACGAACTGTCGACTGGCGACGCGGCTCCCGACAGTTCGTGACCACTCGAGCGTCGGCGCACGGTGAGTCGTGACCGCTCCGGCGCCTGCTCGCACCGGCGCCCGGTTCCCGCGCCCCTCGCACCGCGCAGACCTCGCACCGTGCGAGGGGCGCGGGAACGGTGCGAGGTTGTGCACTCCGTGCGAGCTCGCGGGCCTCGCACCGACTGGGCAACCTCGGACCGGACGACGTCTCGGCACCGGGCCGGCGTCGACAAGCGCGCATCGGGGTTGTACAGTTGCGGTCGTGTCTGAAGTTGCAAAGTACAACTTTGCGCCGACCCCCGCTGTCGACGCCCCGTCCCCGAGCACGACGACGACGTCGCACGCGCACCACTCCCCCACCCACAAGTCCCCACGAGCCCCGAAGTCGCAGCGGTCCGACAGCGTCCTGCGGCCCGCCGGCCTCGGTCGCGTGCTGCTGACGTTCGCCTCGCACATCCTCGTGCCGCTGTTCCTGGCCGCCGGCATGGGTCTGGCGTACCTCGGCGCCTTCCACGCCCCGGCCCCGCAGGAACTGCCCGTCGGCATCGTCGGCCAGGGCGCGGCCACCCAGGTGTTCGCCCAGACCGTGACCGACCAGTCCGACGGCGCCCTCGTGGCCCACGTGGTGGCCTCGACGAAGGCGGCCGAGCAGCAGGTGCGTGACCGCGACCTCGCCGCCGTGTACGCGCCGACGCCGACAGGTGCCACGCTCTACGTGTCGACCGCCGCGTCGGAGACCACCGCGAGCGCCGCGCAGAAGGTGTTCCTACCGATCGCCTACGACCAGCACGTGCCGTTCCGGGTCGTCGACGTCGTACCCACCGGCGACCAGGACACCACCGGCCAGGGGCTGTTCTTCCTGCTCGTGGCCCTGAGCGTCGGCGGGTACGCGTCCGCGATCGCCGTGGCCTCGGTCGCGACGAAGCTCCGTGCCGTGTGGACCGCGGTCATCGGGCTCGCCACCGCGGGGGTCGTCGCCGGCATCGGCGTGATCGTCGCCGGACCGATCTACGGCGTCATCACCACCCACCACTGGCAGGTGTTCCTGTTCGCCTGGCTCTACGACGCGATCATCGTCGCGCTCGGCGTCGGGCTGCACCCCGTGCTCGGCCGGTGGACCACCCCGATCCTCACGATGCTGTTCGTGATGCTGAACTTCACGTCGTCCGGCGGGATCTTCCAGCCGGCGTTCCAGCCCGGGTTCTTCGCCGCCCTGCACACCTTCTGGAGCGGGGCCGCGTGGCTGCAGGCCGCACAGGACCTGCAGTACTTCCCGGACGCCTCGCTCGGTCGGTCGTCGCTCGTGCTCGCCCTCTGGCTGGCCGCCGCGCTCCTGCTCTGCGTCGTCGTGCACGGGCTCGTCGCCCGCCGCACCCGCATCGCTCGCGAGCGCGAGGTCACCCGGCTCGAGGAAGAAGAGGTCGTCGCCGCGTAGCGACGGTAGGTTGGGCGACGTGGACCTCAGCGCCGACCTGGACTTCGCCCGCTCCCTCGCCGACACCGCCGACGCGATCAGCCTCGAGCGCTTCCGTGCCGCCGACCTGCACGTGACGAAGAAGGCCGACAGCACGCACGTCACCGACGCCGACCAGGCCGTCGAACGGGCCCTGCGCGAGCGACTCGCCGCCGAGCGACCGGACGACGCGTTCCTCGGCGAGGAGACGACGGCGGACACCGGGGCCGAGGCCGTCAGCGAAGGGCACCGCCAGTGGGTGGTCGACCCGATCGACGGCACCGCCAACTACCTGCGCGGCGTGCCGGTGTGGGCGACCCTCATCGCGCTCGCGGTCGACGGCCGCCCGGTGCTCGGCGTCGTCAGCGCTCCCGCCCTCGGCAAGCGCTGGTGGGCAGCTGAAGGCTCCGGCGCGTTCTCGCTGGACGGGCCGCTCCGGGTCTCCGGGGTGTCCGACCTCGCCGACGCGAGCCTGAGCTACAACAGCATCCAGCAGTGGGACGACGACGACCGCCTCGAGCCGCTCGTCGACCTGTCGCGCCGGGTCTGGCGCACCCGCGCCTACGGCGACATGTGGTCGTACATGATGGTGGCCGAGGGTGTCCTCGACGTCGCCGGCGAACCGGACCTGAAGCCGTGGGACATCGCGGCCCTCGTCCCCATCGTCGAAGAGGCCGGCGGCCGCTTCACCTCGCTCGACGGCGACCCCGGGCCGTGGCACGGCAGCGCCCTCGCCTCGAACGGCCTGGTGCACGACGCCGTCGTCGAGATCATCCGCCGCGACGCCTAGGCCCGGTCAGCCCCGCTCGGCGGACCCCGCAGCCGAGCCACGGTGCTCGGACTCCTCATCGGACCGCCGCGCCGCCCGCCGACGCGCCACCAGGTCCACGCCGGCCAGCACGAGCGCCAGCGCCATCAGCGACACCGTGAACGTCGTGCCGCTGCGGAACGCGTCGTGGTACGCGTCGAGACGCCCGCCCGACCCGCCGGATCCCGACCCCGCCGCCTCGCTCCGCACGATCCCGTAGAAGATGCTGGTCGCGACCGCGGTGCCGATCGCCGTGCCGACGCGCTGCCCGAGCTGCTGCATCGACCCCGCCACCCCGGACTGCTCGACGGGGATCTCGGCCAGGGTCAGGGTCTGGTTCGGCGACACCACGAACCCGCCACCGAGTCCGCCCACCAGGAACGCGCCGGCCATCGCCCAGGGCGTGACCTCCGGCGGGGTGGCGACGGCGGCGACCATGAGCAGCAGGAAGCCGACGACGACCATCCCGAGCCCGGCGACCACCAGCGCCCGCCCGACCCGGTCCACGATCCGTCCGCCGATGTAGGAGCCCACGGCACTCGTCGCGGCGAAGGGGATGCTCACCATGCCGGCGAACAACGGCGACAACCCGAGGCCCTCCTGCAGGTACAGCGTGACCATGAGGAACGACGCCGGCAGCGCCGCGAAGTAGACGGCCACGATCGACAACCCGTTGCGGTACGACGACAGCCGGAACAGCTCGAAGTGCACCACGGGCGATTTGCCCTGCCGCTTGAACCGCTGCTCCCAGAGCACGAACAGCACGAGGAACACCGCGAAGCCGACGAGCCAGAACCAGCGGGTCGCGGAACCACCACCGCCGCTGGTCAGCACGAACGGCAGCATCAGGGTGATGATCGCGGCACCGAGCAGCACGATGCCGACGACGTCCAGTTCGCGGTCCTGCGCCTTCCCCTGGGCGCCCTTCGGCAGCAGGCGGACGGCGAAGAGCAGCGCGGCGATCCCGAGGGGCACGTTCATCCAGAACAGCAGCCGCCAGCCGGACTCCTCGCCGCCGATCGCGATGAGGCCACCGCCGATGGTCGGCCCGAGGGCGGTGGAGATGCCGATCATCGCCCCGAAGAGCCCGAACGCGCGACCCCGCTCCGGTCCGCGGAACAGCTGCTGCACCAGTCCGATGACCTGGGGCATCTGGATCCCGGCGGCGAAGCCCTGCAGGATCCGGGTGACGATGAGGACCTGGATGTTCGGGGCGACGGCGCACAGCAGGCTCGATCCGGTGAACGCGCTGAGCCCCACGATGAACATGACGCGCCGGCTCTTCAGGTCGCCGAGCCGACCCGCGGGCACGAGGGCGAGGCCGAACGCCAGCGCGTACCCCGCCACGATGAGCTGGAGCGACGAGCTGGTGGCTCCGAGGGACTGCTCGATCGAGGGCAGCCCGACGTTCACCTTGGACAGGTCGAGGATCGTCAGGGCCGCGACCGCCACGCAGACGGCGAAGGCCCGCCAGCGGGTGCGGTCATCGAGGCGGGCGTCGGTCGGTTCGGCGTTGGACATCCCGTCCGTGCTACACCTGCGACGACGAACGGGGTCCGGACAGACCTGTACCCCGGTTCCGTCCGGCGGGCCCGGATCGGGGTGCAGAGGGCGGGTGCCACACCCCCCTCGTGGCCCCCCGTACTGGGGGCACCGTTCTGGACATCTACTCACCGGAGTCCGCTCGGCGGGCCGGTACCTGAGTTATCGTGCTCCAGACGGCAGGTCACGTGATGCTCTCGGATTCCCTAGATCCGGACGGCGGAACAGACCGGTCGTGTTCGTCCGAAGACCCTAACCCGAGGGGTGATACAGACGATGACATCATCGTTCCCGAGCGGAACCGAGTGCACCCACACTCGTCGACCGCATCCAATCCACGACAGTTCCGGCGCGCGCTCAGTCGCCGCCGCTCGTCCGCACTCCGCCACGGTCACCCGCCGTGCAGCAGTCCGGTCCGCCTCCGTGCGCCCCGTCGCAGCGGCCCCCGTGTTCGCCGACGCCCTCCTCGCAGCATCCGCCTCCGGACCCGGAGGCCGGTGAGTCATGGCACTCACCGGTCGACGTCTCGAGGTCGACCGGATCGCGACCCTCGCAGTGCTCCCACGGGAGTCCGCGATGGTCGTGGTCGGCGACCCTGGTTCCGGACGCAGCAGCGTCCTCGACGCGGTCTCGAACCGCGTTTCCCTCCCCGTCGTCCGGGTCGGTGTCAACGGGAGTGAATCCCGCTGGCCACTGGCCGGGGTGACCTCCCTGTTCACCGCGCTCGACGACCCCCGAGCGACCGCACACATCGCCCACCTGCTGCAGGCCGGCGGGACCGCAGCGGCCGTGACGGCCGGACTGGCGGCGGCGCACGACTTCCTCGACGCCGTGCACGCACTGACCCTCCCGCCGACGCTCGTCCTCATCGACGACCTCGACCGGATGGACACGGAGAGCCAGGAACTCATCGCGTTCCTCGCCGGACGACTCGCGGGCACCGCCCTGCGCGTCGTGGCGACGGTCCGCTCGGTGCCGTCGGACGGTCCGCTCGCGGCCCTGCCGATCCTGCGCATCGAACCGCTGCCGTCTGACGAGGCCCTGGTCCTCGCCAGGGCCATGGCACCGGCCGAGGCGAACGACGGCGTCCTCGCCGTCCTCGCCGAGGAGACCGGTGGCAACCCCGGCGCGCTCCGCGAACAGCTCGCGGTGCTCACCCGGGAGCAGCTCACCGGCGCGGAGCCGATCGTGCTCCCGCTCCGACCCACTCCGACGACCGAGGCCATCGCGGCGCTCGCACTCGGGCCCGCCGCGGGACGCGATCTGGACGTCCTCGCGAAGCTCGCCCTGGTACCCGTCGCGAAGACCACGGCGTGGGACCGCGACGAGCTGGACGACCTGGTCGGGGCCGGTCTCGCGACCGTCCGCGGGCAGAGCGTCACCGTCCGGCACCCGCTGGTCCGTTCCGCGCTCTACTGGCGGATGCCCGCCCGTGACCGTCGTGCGGCACACGCCGAGCTGGCCACGGCGAGCGCGGAGACCGACCCGCGGTCGGCCGCGTGGCACCGGAGCTTCGTCGACGACGTCCCCGACGTGGTCGCACTGCTCCAGGCCGCACGGTCGTACGTCGTGGACGGCAACGTGCACGCCGCGATCGCGCTGACCGAGCGTGCCCTGCACATCGGTGGCGGGACCGAGGACGAGCACGTCGCGCTCCTCGGGGTCGCGGAGGCCATGCTCGGCAAGCGCCTGCTCGGCTTCGCTGCGCGGTACCTCGCGGCGCTCCGTCCGTTCCGGACGACGCCGAACGAGGTCCGCCGGCTCCGGCTGCAGTACTCGGCCGAGTACCTCAGCGGTGACGCCGTGCACGCGGACGAGCTGCTCGTCCCCGTCGACGCGACCGAACCGTCGGAGGTGGACGCCGTCGCCGGGCTGATGGCCATGGTGGCGTGCTTCCGTGCCGAGGCGTGGGAGCTCGACCAGGCCAAGGACCTGCTGCACCGGATCGAACCGCTCGAGGGGTCGGCGTCCGCGCACACCCTCGAGATCGCGACGACCGCGCGGGAGCTCATCGCCGCCGTGGACGGCGTGCTGCCGCCCGACACCGAGCTGCACGACGGGCTCGCGACCTCGGAGCTCGTGGCGATGTCGGACCCGGCCCTGCTGCTCCTCGCCCACGCGCTGAGCATCGGCGAGCGCTACCGGAGCGCGCGACGGGTGTTCGCACTCGTGCTCGCCCGGGGGCAGGAAACCGCGGCGGTGTGGACCGAGGCGGCCCGCTACCTGACGTCCGAGAACGAGGTGCGCTCCGGCAACTTCCGGCAGGCGCTCCGCGCGATCGACGTGTGGGAGTCCGGTTCGTCCGTCGCCGAGCGGTTGCGTGAGCCCTCCCGAGCGATCGCCGTCGCGTGGCGGCACTTCGCCGAGGGCCGTTCCGCCGAGGCGCTCGACGTCGTGGACCGGTGCCTCGAGCACCGATCGACGAGTCGGCTCTGGGGTGCGACGGCGAAGCTGCACGCGCTCCGCGGCAAGGTCCTGCTGCTCGACGGCCGCCTCGACGAGGCAGCCACCGCGCTCGAGGCCGCCGACGCCATCGGTCGGTCGCTCCGGAACCCCGCGGTGCTCCGACACCTCGGCGACCTGGTCGAGGCGTACGTGCGTCTCGGACGGACCGACGACGCGCGGACGATCACGGCCCGCCTGGCGGCGGACCACCATGCCCGCCCCGGGCGCTGGGGTGCCCTCGTGCTGGCGCGGAGCCTCGCGCTCGTCGCCGACGACACCACCCGCGAGACGGCTCGTCGCCGTGCGCTGGAGCTGTTCCAGCCGCACGACTCGCAGTACGAGCGGGCTCGCACGTTCGCGGCGCTGGCCGCGGTCGGCAACCCGGCGGAGCGTCCGCGCCTCGGTGCGGCGGCCGCAGCGGCGTACGAGGCGGCCGGCCTGCGTCGACCGCTGGTGACGCCTGCGCCGGCTGCGGCGATGCCGCAGTTCGGCACGGGCTCGTCGTCGATCCGGTCCGGACCCGTGCTCTCGCCGGCGTTCCCAGGGACGCCGCGCAGCGCCCCCGACGCGTCGGCGGTGCTCACGTCACTGACCGCCGAGGAGCGTGCGGTGGTGCAGAAGGTCACCGAGGGGTACCGCAACCGCGAGATCGCCTCGTCGCTGTTCATGTCGCAGCGCACGGTGGAGCTGCGGCTCACGCAGATCTACCGCAAGGTCGGCGCGCGGTCGCGATCGCACCTGGTCGCGCTCCTCACGTAGGAGACGCACCACAGGACGGACGGGAGGCCCGGTACCAGCTGGTACCGGGCCTCCCGTCCGTCGTCCCTCGCTTGGTGCGACGGCGGTTGCGGGAGTCCGCACGCGACCGCAGCGCGGTGTGCCCCCGCACGCGGGGAACCGCAAGAGCGTCCGACGGGTGTTGCCGTGTGGTCGGCGGCGGGTGAGGCTTCTCCTGCACCGACCGCCGTGCCCCTCCCCCGGGGGCCAGCCCGCGGTACCCCGTCCGGTACCCGAACCCCTCGGCCCAACGACACCGACGTCCGTCCTCGCCTGATCCGAGGACGGGCGTCGGTTCCCGGGCCGGGAGGCCCCGGACGCGCGGCAGACCCGACGGCGGTCGGTGCCGCACCAGTCCCACCTCCCCGTTCCACCCACCCTCGTTCCCCCGAAGGGACAGCCGATGTGCGGCATCATCGCGGCCCGCGTGTCTGACGACGCGACCCCCTACCTGCTCGACGGACTCGAACGACTCGAGTACCGCGGGTACGACTCCGCCGGCATCGCCGTCCGGACGGCCGTCGGCCGCACCGAGACGATCCGCTCGGTCTCCCGCGTCGGCGACCTGCGCACGCTCGTCGCTGCACGCTCCGGTGACGCGCTCACCGGCGTCGGCATCGGCCACACCCGCTGGGCCACGCACGGTGCCGTGCGCGAGGCGAATGCGCACCCGCACGCCGACTGCACCGGCCGGATCTCGATCGTGCACAACGGCATCGTCGAGAACGCGGACCGGCTGCGCCAGACGCTCGAGGCGCAGGGCCACCGCTTCCGGTCCGACGTCGACTCCGAGGTCATCGCGCACCTGGTCGAGCGGGCGCTGGCGGTCGACCCGGACCTGATGCTCGCGGTGCAGATCGCGACGGCGCAGCTCGAGGGCTCGTGGGCGATCGTGGTCCTGGACGCCCGGGACGGCCGCATGGTCGTGGCGGCGGACCGGTCGCCGCTCGTCGTCGCCCGCTCCGGCCGCGGCGACTTCGTGGCGAGCGACATCGGCGCGATCGCCGAGTGGTGCGAGACGTTCGTGGCGCTGCGCGACGGCGACGTCGTCGAGCTCGGTGAGGCCTGGACCTGGTCGTCCGACGGCATCACGGTTCCCGTGCCGTTCCCGACGCCGTCCCCGTTCGCCGCCGCCGCGCTCGACCTCGGCGACCACACCGACCACATGGCGAAGGAGATCGGCGAGCAGGCCGACGTCGTCGCGACGATCCTGGACCGGGTGACCCGCCGCACCGCCGACGGCAGCATGTGGGTGGGCCTCGGCCTGGCCGGCTTCCACCGGCTGGCGATCGTCGCCTGCGGCACGTCGCTGAACGCGGGCCAGGTGATCGCGACCGCCCTGCGCGGGATCGGTGGTGTGCCGACCGACATCGTCGTCGCGAGCGAGGCCGACCAGGCCGTGCTCGGTCCGGGCACCCTGGTCGTCGCGATCAGCCAGTCCGGTGAGACGGCCGACGTGCTCCGCGCCCTGGACCGGTTCGAGGACCGCCACCCGGTGCTCGCGCTGACCAACAACATGCACTCCTCGCTCGCCCGACGGGCCGACGCCGTGCTGGACTGCCACGCCGGCCCGGAGATCGGGGTCGCGGCCACGAAGACGTTCACGGCGCAGGTCGTCGTCGGCGTCGCGGCGATGATCTCGGCGATGGTGGCCTCCGGCCGCATCGAACCGTCGCGCGCCCAGGTGCTCGTCGACGAGCTGCTCGACCTGCCCGCACGGATCGAACACGCCGCGCGGGTGTCCGCCGAGCGGATGCCGCTGCTGGTGTCGAGCGTCAAGGAGGCGACGGGCTTCCTGTTCCTCGGCCGCGGCGCCGGACTGCCGTACGCCGCCGAGGGCGCCCTGAAGCTCAAGGAGCTCAGCTACCGCTGGGCCGAGGCGTACCCCGCCGGCGAACTCAAGCACGGGCCGCTCGCGCTGGTGGACGACGGCACCCCGGTGGTCGTCATCGACCACGGTGAGCCGAAGATCCAGTCGGCGATCGCCGAGGTCCGGGCCCGCGGTGGCTTCGTCATCACGATCGGCGGCGAGTCGGCGGACATCCCCGCGCTCGGCCGCCGTGGCACCGGTGACCTGGCCTGGGGTGCGATGACCGCGCCGTGGGGTCCGCTCGAGGCCGTCGTGCCGCTGCAGATGCTCGCGCGGGAACTGGCCCTGCAGCTCGGGTGCGACGTCGACAAACCCCGGAACCTCGCGAAGTCGGTGACGGTCGAATAGCCGGGCGCCGACGCGTGAACCGCCTGACGGTGTTCCTCGCCGTCCTCACCGCCCTGGCGATCACCGGCACCGTGGTCCTGGTCACGGTGGTGCTGACGACGCCGGTGCTCCCCTGACGCCGGTCCCGCAGGGTCTTCCTGGGCGGGGCTGCGATGCTGGTCACTTGACCACCGCAGCCCCGCCCCTCGTCTTCGTCGCGCTCCTCGTCGGCGCCGTCCTGCCGTTCGTGCCGTTCGTCGGCCGGGTGGCCCGCATCGCCGCGACCATCGCGCACGAGGTCGGGCACGCGATCGTCGTCGTGCCGTTCGGCGGGCGGATCCAGCGGATCGAGCTGCACCCGGACGGGTCCGGCGAGGCCTGGGTCCAGCTCGGCCGGGTGCCCGGCGGCATCCGGTGGCTCGTCCGGATCCTGAACCTGTACGCCGGGTACAGCGCACCCCTCTGGGCGGGGGTGCTCCTGGTGACCGGGGTGCTGCACGGCTCCCGCTGGCTGCCCGTGGTGGTGCTCGCGGTCATCGGGCTCGTCGCGCTGGCGTTCGTCCGGAACTGGTTCGGCTTGCTCGTCGTGCTCGGCTTCGACGCGCTCGCCCTGTGGGTGGCCGTCCGCCCGTCCGAGACGACCGTCCTGGTGGTCGCCGGCGTCGGGGCCTTCTTCGTCGTCGACGGCCTGCGCTCGGTGGTGCAGGTCGGCCGCTGGCTGGTCACCGGCGCCCGGGTGCAGACCGACTTCCACATCGCCGCGGCCGAGATGCGGGTGCCGGCGTCCCTGTGGTTCGTGCTGTTCGTCGCCGTGAACGCCGTCGCGGTGTGGCTGGCGCGCGAGCCGCTGCTCCAGGTCTGGGACACCGTCGTCGCCGGGGTCCGCGCGCTCGTCTGAGGCTGCGCTCGCGTAACCGGGGGCCGCAATCGCCTGTCCGCGGCGAGGGGCTGCGAGGCTACCGCCAGACGACCCCCGGAGGTGTCCCATGGCGACCGACGACCACGGCTTCGCGACCGAGCAGGTACACGGCGGCTTCGTGCCCGATGCCGGGCACGGCGCCCGGGTCCCCGCGATCCACATGTCCTCCGGGTTCCTGTTCGACGACTTCGACCAGGCCCGCGACCGCTTCGCCGACACCGACGACGGCTACACCTACACGCGCCTCGGCAACCCCACGAACGCCGACGTCGAGCGTCGCGTGGCGCTGCTCGAACGCGGTGTCCAGGCGATCCTGGTCGGCAGCGGTCAGGCCGCGGCGACCGTGGCGTTCCTCGGGCTGCTGCAGGCCGGCGACCACGTCGTCAGCGCCCGGAGCATCTACGAGGGCACGCGCGGCCTGCTGCTGCAGAACCTCGGCCGGCTCGGCATCGAGGTCGACTTCGTCACCGACGCCCGCGACCTCGACGCCTGGGCCGCCGCGGTCCGCCCGAACACGAAGGCGTTCTTCGCCGAGACGATCCCGAACCCGAAGAACGACGTCCTCGACATCACCGGCGTCGCCGAGACCGCACACCGCGCCGGCGTCCCGCTGATCGTCGACAACACCCTCGCCACGCCGTACCTGGTGCGCCCGGTCGAGCACGGCGCGGACATCGTCGTGCACTCGGCGTCGAAGTTCCTGTCCGGCCACGGAGCCGGACTCGGCGGCGTGGTCGTGGACGGCGGCCGGTTCGACTGGACCGCCGCCCCCGAGCGCTGGACCCACCTGACCAGCCCCGAACGGTCCCTCGGCGGCGAGAGCTACGTCGAGCGGTACGGCAACCGGGCATTCGCCGTGTTCGCCCGCGACGTCGTGGCCGCACGCATCGGCCCGGCGCCGTCCCCGTTCAACGCGTTCCTGCTCCGCCAGGGCATCGAGACGCTGTCGCTGCGGGTGGAACGCCACTGCGCGAACGCGCTGGCCGTCGCATCCTGGCTGGACCAGCAGCCGGAGGTGACGAGCGTCGACCACGCGGGCCTGGCCTCCAGTCCGTTCCACGACCTCGCCCAGCGCTACCTGCCCCGCGGAGCCGGGTCCGTCTTCGCCTTCACGCTCGCCGGTGGCGAAGCCGCCGCGCGGGCGTTCATCGACGCCGTGCAGCTGTTCAGCCGGATGACCCACCTGGGCGACGTCCGCTCGCTGATCCTGCACCCGGCGACCACCACGCACGCCGGCCGCACGCCGGAAGAGCGAGCCGAGCAGGGCATCAGCGACGGCCTGGTCCGCCTGTCGGTCGGCATCGAGGACGTCGCGGACCTGCTCCGCGACCTGGAACGCGGGTTCGCCGCGGTGCGGTCCGCAGACGCCGCCGCTGGCCTGGAGGCACGTGGAGCGTCGGACGCGCAGCGCACGGCAGCCGGTTGGCCGGCCCTCGACCGGCAGGAGCGCTGAATGGCCGAGCTGCAGCACTTCGGGTACTTCTTCTCGCGCGGCTTCGGCCCGCAGGCCTGGGGACGGTCCGACTGGGACTGGGGCCACGACTGGACGAAGCCGGACCTGTACCAGCAGTCCGTCCGGACGCTCGAGCAGGCCGGCATGGACCTGGTCATCGCCGAGGACGCCGTCTCGCTCGGCTCCCCCGCGACCCTCGACCTGCGCATCCGGCAGGCGTACGGCGGCCCGAAGCACGACCCGCTGCTGCTCGCCCCGTACCTGTTCGCCGCCACCTCGCACATCGGCATCGCGCCGACGGTCAACGCCGGGATCACCCCGCCGTACTTGGCGGCACGGCAGTTCGCGACCCTGGCGCACCTGTCCTCGGACCGGCTGGGCATCAACGTCGTCACCGACGTCGGCAGCGCGCGCCACGCCGGCCTGCCGCCGCTGCCGCACGACCAGGCGTACGACCGCGCCGAGGAGTGGATCACCCTGCTCCGCCGGCTCTGGCACTCGTGGGGCGACGCGTACGTCGGCGCTCCGGATTCGTGGCACTTCGCGGACGGCGACGCGCTCGACGCGTTCCACCACGAGGGCGCCCACTTCACCGCCGACGGTCCGCTCAACGCCCTGCCGCTGGCCTCGGACCCGGTGGTCGTGTCCCCTGGTGGCTCGGGCCGGGGGCTCGCGTTCGCCGGCACCCACTCGGACGTGCAGCTCGCGCTCGCGCCGCTGTCCGCCGCCGCGGTGACGGACTACCGTGCCCGGGTGATCGCGGCAGCCGAGGCCGCCGGGCGGTCCACCGCGGACCTGCGGATCCTGTTCGTGCTCAAGCCCGTCATCGTGTCCTCGCCGGAGGAGGCCGACCGCATCGTCGCGGCGTCCGAGCACCCCACCGACGACGCGCTGCGTGCCGCGGCGATCGCGTGGTCGAGCGACTCCGAGACCGACCTGCTCGCGCTCGACCTGGACGCCCCGGTGCCCGACGGGACCTTCGGTGACCACGTCTCGGCCGGCACGATCCGCGGGCTGCTCGGGGACACCCCGGACGCACCGCTCCGGGAGCTACTCACCCGCAAGGCGCGGCAGGGGCGGATCACGTCACGCTCGGGGTTCGTGGGGACCGCCGACGAGTTCGCGGACTTCATCGAGGAGCTCGGCAGCGACGCCGACAACGACGGGATCATCTTCTCCGGTGACCTGCACCCGGCGCAGATCCACCGGATGTTCGGCGACCTGGTACCCGTGCTCCGGCGCCGTGGGCTGCTGCGACGGGAGTACGGCGCCGGCGGGATCCGAGCGAACCTGTTCGACTTCTAGCGGGAGCGGCTGCGTCTGCGTCGCTGTCCGGCGGCACGGGCGCCCCGTCGACCGTTCGGTCCGGATCCGCGGTCCGGACGGTCGATGTGTGGCACCGCCCGTCGGCGTGAGGCTGGACCCACCACACCGAACGGAAGGTCCTTCCCCATGCGTCTCCCCCGCACCCTCGTCGCCACTGCCGCCGCAGCCCTCGCCGTCACCGGCATCACGGCCGGCGCCGCCGTCACCTCGTCGAACAGCGCCACCGCCGACGTCCGCACCACCACGGACGCCCGCACCGTCGCCGTCACCGGCGATGCCGTCGTCGAGTCCAAGCGGCTGAGCTCCGCCGACGCCATGCGGGCGGCCTCGGCCGCCCTCGCCGCCGCAGAGGCGGACGGCGCCGGCTTCGTCAGCGTCTCGGTCGTCGACCGCAACGGCCAGCTGCAGGCCTTCGTCCGCGGCGAGAACGCCGCTTCCCACACGATCAGCGCCTCGCGGCAGAAGGCGTACACCGCCGCGGCCTTCGGGTCGCCGACGTCCGAACTCGCGAAGCGCGCCACGGGCGACAACGCCGGGCTGAAGGACCTGCCCGGCACGCTGTTCCTCGCCGGGGCCGTGCCGGTCAAGGCGGGCGAGGCCTCCATCGGCGGCATCGGTGTCGGCGGCACCCCGTCGGGTGCCACGGACCAGGAGTACGCGCAGGCCGGGCTCGACGCGATCACGAAGTGACCCGGCGACGTCGGGGCGTGCTCCGACGACGCTGAGTCCGTCACGGCGACGGCGGGACGACCATCGGTCGCCCCGCCGTCGTCACGTCGTCGGGCCGTCCGGCGACCGCGCGGGGTGCGCCAGGCCGTCGAGGGCGATGATGCCCCGTCGGGTCGCCTCGGCCACCGCCCCGGCTCGGCCGTCGACACCGAGCTTCGCGAACACCCGCACCAGGTGCGTCTTCACCGTCGACTCGCTCATGAAGAGCCGCCCCGCGATCAGCCGGTTCGTCGAGCCGTCGGCGAGCAGTTCGAGCACGTCGAGCTCACGAGGGGTCAGGGTCTCGTCCGGTCGGCGACCACGGTCAAGCATGCGTTCCGCCACGGCCCGCGTGTACACGGCGGTCCCGGTGGCCGCGGCCCGGACCGCGGCGGCCAGTTCCTCGGCGGTCGCGTCCTTGAGCAGGTACCCCGTCGCCCCGGCATCGAGCGCCCGCATGATCGACACGTCGGTCGCCGTGGCCGTGAACACGAGCACGCGAGTGGTCCGCACCAGTCCGGGGATCAGGTCGACGCCGTTCCGCGTCCCCAGGCCCAGGTCGAGCACGACGACGTCCGGAGCTGCATCGGCGACCAGGGCGCTCACGGCTTCCGGGTCGCCGGTCGAGGCGACGACCTCGATGTCGGGGAAGGTCCCGAGGATTGCAGCGACACCGGACCGGAGCACCGGGTGGTCGTCGACGAGCAGGACGCGGGTCATGGTTCCTCCAACGGGACGGTCGCCCGCAGCACCGTACCGTCCGGGCCGGAGCGGATGTCGAGCGTGCCCCCGACGGCCTCGAGTCGCCGGCGCATCATCGTCAGGCCGTGTCCCCCGGTCGGCCCGGGCGTGACCGGCAGGCTCGGGTCGAAGCCACGGCCGTCGTCGCGGACGACGACTGCGACCGAGTCGTCCCGGTTCCGGAACTCCAGCGAGATCGACGCAGCGCCGGCGTGCCGTTCGGCGTTGCCGAGCGCCCCCTGCGCGCTCCGCAGCAGGGCCATTGCACGTATCGGCGTCACCGTCTGCGGCTCCCCGACCACCGACCAGCGGGCGCCCACGCGCTCGGCGGCCGTGGAGAGGGCGGCCGTCAACGAGTCCGTCGGCCCGTCCGCCGCGCCGTTCGCTGACTCGCCGACGTCCGGGTGATCTGCTCCGAGGCCGTCGACCAGCGCGCGGGTGTCCACCACCGCGCTGCGCAGTGCACGACGTGCCTGCTGCGCGAGGGCGTCGTCCCCGGACCGTTCCGCCGCTTCGGTCAGGAACAGTGCGCCCGCCACCGACTGCACCACCGTGTCGTGCAGCTCAGCGGCGACGTGCTGGCGTGCTTCGAGTGCGCCGGCCCGCCGCTCGGAGGCCACGAGTCGCGCGCGGGTGGCGACGAGCTGCCGGACGGTTCGCGACCGCTCGTGCAGTGCCACCCGCGACACCACGATCGCGGCGAGGAACACCGAGCCGGACAGCAGACACCCCACGAGCAGCCCGGGGTCGTCGCTCCCGGTCAGCCGAGGCACCGAGACCGCTGCGACGACGATCGCCGCAGCGCTGGCGAGCGTGGCCGGCACGACCCGCGCGGTCGTCTGCAGCAGGACCACGAGCGGGACGACGCTCCACGCGGCGCTCGGGGCGACCACGACGAGCACGACCGCGAGCAGCGTCAGCCCGAGGGGCACCGCGACGGGGACGGGCCGGCCCAGGAGCACGACGGCATTGGCCGAGCCCGCTGCGATCAGGGCGACCCCGAGGGTCACCGCGACGACCTGGAGCGGCTCACCGGCGTGGTACTGGTGGTACCGCAGCGTCCCGACGGCGGTGACGAGCGCCAGGGCTGCGGCGGCGAGGGTGCTCGCCCGGCGGCTGAGGAGCCGGCCCAGCCCGTGCCAGGACGACGAGGGTGGGACCGGGGGCACCGCACCAGGGTACGGACCCCCGGTCGGAGATCGGCTGTGCCGCTCCTGCTACTTCTTGGACTTCTTCTTGCCGTCGTCCTTCTTGGACTTCTTCTTGTCGTCGTCCTTCTTGGACTTCTTCTTGTCGTCGTTCTTCTTGGACTTCTTCTTCTTGTCGTCGTTCTTCTTGGACTTCTTCTTGTCGTCGTCCTTCTTGGACTTCGCCTTGCTCGCACCCGTCGGCAGCGGCAGGACGGCCGACACGGCCTCCGGCTCCGCCTGCGAGGCGTCGGCGTCGGCGTCGCCGGGCGCACCGGTCTCCGGCGACTCCACCCCGTCGATCGGCTCGACGACCACGGCCGATCCGGTGTCCAGCTCGACGTCGACCGCGTGCTCCTCGAGCACCGGTGCCAGGGCGTCGGCGACCCGCTCGACCGTCAGCACCGCGTCCGCCTCGGCGAGCCGGAGCAGGGCCGGCGCGGTCCGCACCCGGGTGGTCGCCTTGCGCGCGAGGACGTCGGACCGTGCCCCCTCGAGGAACGTGCGCAGGGCACGTTCCACGGCGGAGCGTCCGCGCGGTGCGGCGCGGTCGAGTCGATCGAGTTCCCCGGCGACCCCGGAGACGTCGTCGGCGACGTGCTCGTGGCGGACCGACTCGATGAGCGCGGCGATGGCGGCGGCGGCACGTTCGACCCCGGCGGAGCGCTGGTCGAGCACGACGAGCATCTCGACCACCGAGCCGTAGGTGACGGTCTCGAGGCGGACCGGCTCCGCGCCGCGGCCGCGAACGACCAGGCGGGTGTCGGGGTTCGGCAGCCATGCGGCGAGGGCGGCGACCGTGGCGACGGAGCCCACGATCCGCTCGTACTCGCTGAGCACCACTCGTTCCTGCTCCCGCAGACGGACACGGATCGCGATCTCCTGCACCACGTGCTGACCTCTCGTTCGGGTTCGACGCGAGCGTGTTCTGCGCGCCTGCTCCGGAGCGTAGTCCTCGGACGTGGCGGAACAGCGAACGCCCCGGCACTGTCCAGGGGACGGTGCCGGGGCGTTCAGGTGGCGCAGCGTGACAGCGGTTCGTCGTTCGGCGAATGGTGGAGATGGGGGGAATCGAACCCCCGTCCATCGCTGCAATTCGACGTCTTCTACGGGCGTATCCGGATAGTTCGTTCTGCTCGGCCCCGTCCTTTGCTACCGGCTTCTAGGACGACGGGCCCAGTCTCAGTGCAAGTCCCGCACGGCCCTGAGGCGCAACCGTGCAGCAAGTCCTCTGGATGACGCCGGGATCAGGTTAGAAGACGGTCACCTGGCCGACGGACTTCATGTGCTGGGCTGCTTACGCAGCGAGAGCGAAGTCAGTGCGCTTGGAATTGGCACTTGTTGTTTTCCACGGATCGTTTACGAGATAACCGTGGGTCCTCGGCCCGCTTCCCGTCGGCACACAGGCAATGTCGAAACCGATCATCCCCATGCGGGCCGGACGTGCGAGCCGCTGTCACGCTGTTGAGTTGCCAATGCCCCTGTCGGAGCAGTCCCTCAGTCTAGCCGAGGAGATGCGTCGGCGCTACTCGCCGACGCGGTTCCGGGTGCGCATGGCCCGCTCGGCCTCACGCTTGTCGGTCTTCTCGCGCAGCGCCTGGCGCTTGTCGAACTCGCGCTTGCCCTTCGCGACGGCGATCTCGATCTTGGCCCGACCGTCGTGGAAGTAGATCTGCAGCGGCACGAGGGTGTACCCGCCCTGGGCCGTCTTGTGGGAGATCTTCACGATCTGCTGCTTGTGCAGGAGCAGCTTGCGCTTCCGTCGGGGCGAGTGGTTGTTCCACGTGCCCTCGGTGTACTCCGGGATGTGCACGGCGTCGATCCACGCTTCGCCACCGTCGATGTAGGCGTACCCGTCGACCAGGGACGCCCGACCCATCCGCAGGGACTTCACCTCGGTGCCGGACAGGACCATGCCCGCTTCGTACGTGTCCTCGATGAGGTAGTCGTGCCGGGCGCGACGGTTCGTTGCGACGATCTTCTCCCCGCGTTCCTTCGCCATGACGACTCCTCTCGATGGTGACCGGTGCAGTGCGCTGCGTGGGTGGTTCCGCGCAGCCCTACAGACTACTCAACACGAAGCGGGCGGCGCACCTTCCCGGCGCGCCGCCCGCTCGCGGATGCGGTGCTGCGTCAGACCTTCAGGTACCGGCGGATGGCGATCGACGCCGACGCCGCGGCGAGGAGCACCCCGATCACGATCACCGCGGGGACCACGATGGCCGCGTCGCCCATGCCGATGAACGCCGTGCCGGTGAAGCGCTCCGCCAGGAAGTTCCGGACGAAGAACCAGACCACGGCGGTGATCGCGCCACCGGCCAGGACGGCTCCGATGGCGGCGGCGATCACCCCCTCGAGCACGAACGGTGTCTGGATGAACCGGTTCGACGCACCGACGAGCCGCATGATGCCGAGCTCTCGCCGTCGGCTGAACGCCGACAGGCGGATCGTCGTCGCGATGAGCAGCACCGCCGCCACGAGCATGAGGGCCGCGATGCCGATCGCCGTGTACGACGAGGCGTTGAGCAGGTTGAAGATCGGCTGCAGGTACCCGCGTTGGTCGACGACGCTCTGCACGCCGGCGACCTTCGACAGGCTCTCGACCAGGACGTCGGCCTGCGAGGGGTTCTTCAGGTTCACCCAGAAGGTCTCGTTCAGGTACTCCGGCTTGACGAACTCCGTCGCGGCCGAGTCCTTGAACTGCTCCTTGAACCGGGTGAAGGCCTGGTCCTGGTTCTCGTAGTAGGTCTTCTCGATGTACGGCTTGAGCGTCGACGAGTCGAGCTGCGCCTGGACCTGCTCGCGCTGGTCCGCGGTGGCCTTCGCGCCGGTGCAGTTGCCCGTGGTGTCGGTGTCGGTGCACAGGTAGACGGCGACCTGCGCCCGGTCGTACCAGTACCCCTTCATCTGGTTGATCTGCATCTGGAGCAGGATCGCCGTACCGACGAAGGTCAGGGAGATGAAGGTCACGAGGACGACGGAGACGACCATCGACGCATTGCGCCGCAGGCCCGAGCCGACCTCGGACATGACGAGCCCGAGCCTCATCGGATGAGCCCCGGGATCGTCTGGATGCCGGTGGTGTTGGACACGGTGCCTCGCTGGATCGGGACGGCCTGGGTCTGGTAGCCGCCGGACTGCTCGTCGCGCAGGACGGTGCCGTTCGAGAGCTCGATGACCCGCCGCTGCATCTGGTTCACGATGCTGGCGTCGTGCGTCGCCATCAGCACGGTGGTGCCTCCCTGGTTGATGCGTTCGAGGAGCGCCATGATGCCAGCTGACGTGGTGGGGTCCAGGTTTCCGGTGGGCTCGTCGGCCAGCAGGATCGCCGGCTTGTTCACGACGGCGCGGGCGATGGCCACACGCTGCTGCTCACCACCGGAGAGTTCGTGCGGCATGCGGGTGGCCTTGCCGGCGAGGCCGACGAGCTTCAGCACGTCGGTCACGGCCTCACTGATGAAGCCCTTGCTCTTGCCGATGACCTGCAGCGAGAACGCGACGTTGTCGAACACGTTCTTGTTGGGCAGCAGACGGAAGTCCTGGAAGACCACGCCGAGGTTGCGGCGGAAGTACGGGACCTTCCGCGATGCCAGGGACCCGAGGCGCTGCCCGAGCACGTGGATCTGCCCGCTGGTGGGCTTCTCCTCCTTGAGCACGAGGCGCAGGAAGCTGGACTTGCCGGAACCGGACGCGCCCACGAGGAACACGAACTCGCCCTTGAGGATCTCGAGGGTGAGGTTGTCGAGCGCCGGACTCGGGTTGCCCGAGTAGACCTTGGTGACCTGGTCGAATTTGATCATGACCGGATCAGGGTAGGTCGCCGCGCTTGGAAAGCAAGCGAGGCGCGCGGCTCACGAATCCCTACTCGGCGGCGGATTGCTTGCGCCAGCGGATGCCCGCGTTGATGAAGCCGTCCAGATCGCCGTCGAACACGGCTGAGGGGTTGTTCACCTCGTGCTCCGTCCGGAGGTCCTTGACCATCTGGTACGGCGCCAGGACGTAGGAGCGGATCTGGTCGCCCCAGCTCGCCGTGATGTTGCCGGCGAGTTCCTTCTTCTTCGCGTTCTCCTCTTCCTTCTTCAGGAGGAGCAGGCGCGACTGCAGCACGCGCATGGCGGCAGCACGGTTCTGGATCTGCGACTTCTCGTTCTGCATCGAGACGACGGTGCCGGTCGGGATGTGCGTCAGGCGCACCGCGGAGTCGGTCGTGTTGACGGACTGCCCGCCGGGGCCCGACGAGCGGAACACGTCGACGCGGATGTCGTTCTCGGGGATGTCGATGACGGCGGTCTCCGGCATGAGCGGGATGACCTCGACCGCGGCGAAGGACGTCTGGCGCTTGCCGGCGGCACCGAACGGCGACATCCGCACCAGGCGGTGGGTGCCGGCCTCGACCGAGAGCGTGCCGAACGCGTGCGGGGCGTCGATCTCGAACGTCGCGGACTTGATGCCCGCTTCTTCGGCGTACGAGGTGTCCATGACGGTGGTCTTGAAGTTGTGCTGCTCGGCGTACCGGAGGTACATGCGGAGGAGCATCTCGGCGAAGTCCGCCGCGTCGACACCACCCGCACCGGCGCGGATCGTGATGACCGCGGGACGGTCGTCGTACTCGCCGTCGAGGAGGGTCTGCACCTCGAAGTCGCCGATCATCTTCTGGATCGCCTTGAGCTCGGCGAGGGCTTCGTCGGCGGACTCCTGGTCGTCGCCCTCGTTCGCCATCTCGACCAGCACCTCGAGGTCGTCGATGCGCTGCTCGGTGTCGGTGATCTTCTTCAGCTCCGACTGGCGGTGCGAGAGCGCGCTCGTCACCTGCTGCGCGTGGTCGACGTCGTCCCAGAGGTCCTGGGCCCCGGCCTGCTCGCTGAGGTCGGCGATCTCACGCTGCAGGCGGTCGACGTCGACCACCGAGCGGATGTTGCCGAAGGTCTCGCGAAGGGCGGAGAGCTGCTCGGTGAAGTCCAGTTCGACCATGGTCATCGATCCTACCGGCGCGAGTCCGACTCGGCCGACCGGGGTCAGTAGTCGATGTGCTCCGTCCGTGCCGACGACAGGGCACGAGTGGCTGCCTCGGCGATGGCCTGGGCCCTCAGCCCGTCCTCCAGGGACACCGGCGGCTCGGATCCGGACTCGAGCGACGCGACGAAGGCGGCGAGCGTCGCGGCGTAGGTGGGCTGCACACGCTCGAACCAGCCGTCGTGGAGTCCGTCAGCGACGATCTGCCCGTCGGTGTAGCGCGCGACGTTCCCGCGGCGGTTCCGCCGCGACTCGACGAGCCCGGACGACCCCATGACCTCGATGCGCTCGTCGTAGCCGTACCCGGTGCGCCGCACGCTGTCGATCTGCACGAGCGCGCCGGAGGGCATCGTGAGGGTCGTGACCGACGTGTCCACGTCGCCGAACTCGCGGATGGCCGGGTCGACGAGCGCCGCACCCGCGACCGCGACCGTCACCGGGTCCTCGCCGGTGATCCACCGCACGAGGTCGAAGAAGTGCACGGTCTGGTCGCGGAGCTGGCCGCCGGAGACCCGCAGGTAGTCGAGTGGCGGCAGGGACGGGCCGCGGGAGCTGAGCTGGACGAGTTCGACCGCACCGATCTCCCCCGCGGCGACGATGCGTTGCAACTCGGCGTGGTCGCGATCCCACCGCCGGTTGAAGTCGAGCATCGCCGGCACGCCGCTGGCACGCACGTGCTCCACCACCGCGACCGCGTCGGCGTACCCGGCAGCGATGGGTTTCTCGCAGAGCACGGCGATCCCGGCGTCGGCGGCAGCGCGCAGGTGCTGCGCGTGCGTGTCGGTGGAGGAAGCGACGAAGACCGCGTCGACCTGCGCCGCGTCGAACGTCTCGTCCTGGGTGAGCGCCCGCGTGCCGTGCCGTGCCGCCAGCGATGCAGCGCGGTCACGGTCGACGTCGTGGATCCCCACGAAGTCGACGTCGGGGTGCGCTGCGAGGGACGCGGCGTGCACGGCGCCGATGAACCCGGCACCGACGAGTGCGAAGCGTTGCGTCATGGTCAGCTCACCAGGATCGCGGTCAGGTCGTGCATGGTGCGTGCGACGACGGCGGGATCCTGTTCGTTCGCCCGGTCGGAGAACATCTCGGTGACCCACCATCCGTCGTACCCGGTCGCCTTGATCGCGTCGACCCACTGCTGCAGCGGGATCGCACCGCCCCCGATGACGACGTTCCGGTGGACGGCTTGGTCGGGAACCGTCCGGTCGCGGTCCAGGTCGAACCCGTCCGACAGGTGGACGGCCTTGATGACCGACGCGGGCAGCGCTCGGACCTCGGCCAGCGTGTCCCCGGTCGTCCAGAAGTGCCAGGTGTCGAGTGCGATCCCCACGTTGTCGCGCCCGGCCTCCTCGATGATGTCCAGCGCGTGCCGGCATCGGTTGAGGTGCGCCCAGGCGAGGGGCTCCAGGTAGACCTCGAGCCCGTGGTCCGCGGCGATGTCCGCCGCCAGACGGACGTTCGCACCGGTGATGCGGACCGCTGCGTCCTCGTCGAGTCCGAGCGTCGCCCGGTACCGGGTGTCGTCGTCGGCCAGTCGGCCAGCGCGGTGGTCACGGACGACCGCGGAATCGACCGGCCCGGTGCACAGCTGCACGATGGGCGCACCGACGGCGGTGGCCACACCGCACATGCGCTCGACCTCCGCGACGAATTCGTCGCGACCGGCACCTTGACGCTCGATGTCGAGCACGGCACCGAGCCCTGTCACTTCGAGACCCTCGAGCAGCGGCGGCAGTGTCTGGACGTCGTACCCGGCGTCGAGGTACCGGTAGAGCTTCGGGCTCTGCAGCTCGATGCCGCCGTAGCCGGCCTCCTTCGCGAGGCGGACGTCCTGGACGACGTTGCCGTGGAACGTCGTCGTGACGTTCATGGAGATCTTCGGGGGCATCTGCGCTCGCTTCGTTGGACAGCACTGGAACAGTCTGGACCGGTCCAGAATAGGACTAGCCTGCTCTCATGTCGAGACCGAACCACGCTCCGACCATCCGGGACGTCGCCGAGCGCGCCGGGGTCTCGAAGTCGCTGGTCTCGCTCGCGCTCCGCGGCGACCCAGGAGTCAGCGACGCCCGTCGGGCGGCCGTCGAACGAGCAGTCGACGAACTCGGCTACCGACCGAACCGCGCAGCCAGGAGCCTCGGCGAGCAGCGGACGGGCACGGTCGGAGTGCTCCTGAACGACCTGCGGAACCCCTGGTTCGTCGACCTGCTCGCCGGCCTCACCGCGACACTCGACACCGTCGGACTGGCACCCATCCTGGTCGACTCGGCGACCACACGGCGCGTGGGCGGTTCGCCCGTGGACATGCTCCTGCGACAACAGGTGGACGGCATCGTCGTGGTCGGCACCACAGAGGACGACGCCGCCCTCCGTCGGGCGGTCCAGGAGGTGCCGGTGGTCCTCGCCGGGACGTACGAGCCTGACGACCTGCACGCCGACGTGGTCGTGAACGACGACCACGCCGGCGCATCGATCGCGACCGAGCACCTCCTCGCGCTCGGACACACCCGGATCGGTCACCTCGTCGGCCCGGGGCGCGTCGGAGAGCTCCGCGAGCAGGGTTTCCGCGCGACCATGACCCGCCACGGTGCCGACGCCGTCGTGGTGCCGGCCGGCATGAGCGAGGAGAGCGGCTACGCGGCGGCCCGACGAGTCCTGGGCACGGCCGACCGTCCGACCGCGCTCGTGGCCTACAACGACCTCGTCGCCATCGGCGCGTTGTCCGCGGCCGACGACCTCGGCCTCGTCGTCCCGGACGACGTGTCACTCGTCGGGTACGACGACACCTACCTCGGCAGCATCCGGCACATCTCGCTCACCACGGTCGACAACGGGACGTTCGCGATCGGGGCCCAGGCGGCACGGTGGCTCGGTGAACGCGTGCAGGGGCGAGACCCGGAGCCGCGCGTGCACCGAGTGCCGGTGTCACTCGTGGTGCGGCGCACCACGAGCGGTCCGAGACCGACGGACGGCGACCGCTGACGACGGCGTCGCCGACGGTCCGGGGTCCCAGCGCGCCCGCCTGCCCGGCGCGCACCCGGAAGGCCGACCTGGAGGCCCGGCGCAGGTCCGTCCCGCTGGTCACGGGGACGTCGACAGCGGCACCAGGACCGGATCGACCGGGCATCCACTGAGCGCGGGTTCGCGTGAGACGGCGACACGTGTTCCTCGGGGATCACCGCCCGCCCCTCGTTACCCGGGCCTCCGGTGCGACCTGGCGATCGCGTACCGCCGCAGCCGCATGCCCCCGCGGCGCTCGGTCGACAGCAGGACGGCGTCGTAGTGCTCCAACACCCCGATGGAGCCGTCGTTGTCATCGCGGCAGACGGCGATCACCGGGTCGATGCCGACGCGCGAGGCGTGCGCGAGCACCTGGCCCAGCGCCCAGGTCGCCACGCCTCGGCCCCTCGCCGACGGACGGATCCCGTACCCGACGTGGCCGAACCGCTGCACTCCGGCGGCGTCTCCCGGTGCCCGGAGTGCGATCCCGCCCAGGACGCGTCCGTCCTCGACGATCCACCAGAGCGCACCGGGTCTGGCGTGCAGTCGGCCGACCCAGGCGCGGAACCCGTCCTCGTCACCGACGTCGTCGTGGGTGGTGATCCCGAACCCGTCCTCGTGCGCGCCCGGCCCCCACTCGGCATGCGCTTCAGCCCACGCCTCGTACAACGCCGTCTGCGGTCTCACCAACTCGAGCATGTCCAAGTATCACAACGATGCGCGTCGGTGGCGATCCCCTCGTGGACATCGCGTCGGGCGCTCGGGCTGCATCGCGAGGCACTGCCGAGGGCGCCCCGGCTGGAACGGGTCTGCTCACGGCGAGCGCGCGGTCCTGCTCGTCTTCGGTGCAGAGCCCGACCCTGTCCGCGGCTAGTTCCGCCTGCGACGGTCGGATGTCACAACGGCCAGCAGGGCAACGGCGCCCAGACCGATGACGGGGAACGCGCCGACCGTCAGCGTCATCGCCGCCGGGTCGTCGGGGGCGAAAGCGAACCAAGCGACACCGACCAGTGCGATCCCGGCGACCGCGAACGCGGCCCCGATCGCGAGCACGGCGGCTCGGGCTGACCTGCTCATCATGACCGACTCCTTCCGCTTGCGCCGTCACGCTCCGACCACTCCGTTGTGCGTGCTGGAATATTAGCGGCCCGATCACTGCAGGAGTCAACCGTCGGGATCGCGGGCGGCCTACCGCCCGAGCAGCGGCTCCCTCGACGCCATCCCCGCGGCACCGGCCCGAGCGACGGCATCGGGCAGCGCCGTCAGGAACGCGTCGACGTCGGCATCGGTCGTCGTGTGGCCGAGCGTGATCCGGAGCGCACCACGGGCGTCCTGCTCCGACAGCCCCATCGCGAGCAGCACGTGCGACGCCTCGGGCACGCCGGCCTGGCACGCCGACCCGGTCGAGACCGCGACCCCGGCGGCGTCGAGCAGGAACAGGAGCGAATCGCCCTCGCAGCCGGGGAACGTGAAGTGCGCGTTGCCCGGCAGCCGGTCGACCGGGTCCCCCATCAGCACCGCTGACGGCACGGCCGCACGGACCCCGGCGACCACGCGGTCCCTCAGGGCGACGAGCGACGGGTGCGGCATCGGCTCGGCGACGACCACGCTGGCCGCGACACCGAAGGCCGCAGCCGCCGGGGCGTCCTGGGTGCCGCTCCGCACCTGCCGCTGCTGCCCACCACCGTGGATGAGGGGTTCGACGGTGGCCTTCCGTCCGAGCACGAGCGCACCGATGCCGACGGGCCCGCCGACCTTGTGCGCAGAGACGCTGAGCGCGTCGAGGCCGGACCCGGCGAACGACACCGGCACCTGCCCGTAGGCGGCGACCGCGTCGCTGTGCACGGGCACGCCGGCGGCGTGCGCGAGCTCGACGATCCGGGACACGGGCTGGATGGTGCCCACCTCGTTGTTCGCCCACAGGAACGTGACCAGGGCGACGTCCGAGGCGTCGGCGAGCCGCGCCTCCAGTCCGGCGAGGTCGACGCGACCCTGCGCGTCCAACGGGACCACGTCGATGACGGCGCCCTCGTGGGTCTCCAGCCAGGTCAGGGTGTCGACGGTGGCGTGGTGCTCGCCACCCGGGACGACGATGCGGGGCCGCTGGCGGTCGCGCTGGCGAGCCCAGAACAGGCCCTTCACGGCGAGGTTGATGCTCTCGGTGCCGCCGGAGGTGAACACGACCTCCACCGGGTCGGCGTCGAGCGAGCGGGCGACGGCGGCGCGGCCGTCCTCGAGCAGCATCTTGGCGCGCTGACCGGCGCTGTGGATGGACGACGGGTTGCCGACGGTGCCCAGGGCATCGGTGAAGGCGGCGAGCGCCTCCGGCAGGATCGGCGTCGTCGCGGCGTGGTCGAGGTAGACCGACAAATGCACCCCCTGGATCGAGCAGTGTCCAGGATACGCGCCGGTCCTCGTACCCTTGTCGCGTGCACGAGACAGCGATCGACCTCACGCCGGGGTTCGCCCTGGGCGGGACCGTCCCCCGGTTCACCCTGCGGTCCGCGACGGCGACGGACGTCGTCCTGGTGGTGGCGAGCGCGGGAAGCGCCGACGGGGCCGACGGGGAAGACCGCTCCGGCGGCCGACCGACCCGGCACCCGCTCGAGCGCGTGCCGGACACCGACGTGTGGACCGGCGAGGTCCCCGGGATCGAGCCCGGCGACCGCTACCACCTGCTCGTCGACGGGCCGGTCGGGCCGCGGCACGAGTTCGACCCGACGCGTCCGCTGCTCGACCCGTACGCGCGGGGCATCCTGCCGACCGGCGACGACGAAGCGGTCGGCCCCCGCTGGACCAGCGTGGTCGTCGACGACGCGTTCGACTGGGGCGGCGTCGTGAAGCCGCAGGTCCCGCTCGACCGCGCCGTCGTCTACGAGGCGAACGTCCGCACCCTGACGGCCGCGAACCCGCACCTGCCGGAGCACCTGCGCGGCACGTACGCCGGGGTCGCCCACGAGAGCACGATCGCGCACCTGCACCGCATCGGCGTCACCACGCTCGAGCTGCTGCCCGTGCAGGCGTTCGACACCGAGCGGTGGCTCCGCGACGCCGGCCGCCAGAACGCCTGGGGCTACAACACGCTCGGGTTCTTCGCCCCGCACGCAGCGCACGCCTCGGCGCCGGCGCAGCGGGAGGGCGCCGACGCCGTCCTGCGCGAGTTCAAGGGCATGGTCCGGCTGCTGCACGAGGCCGGCATCCAGGTCGTCCTGGACGTCGTCTACAACCACACCGCAGAAGAAGGACTGGGTGGTCCGACGACGAGCCTGCGTGGCATCGACGGTGCGAACCGCTACCGCTGGGCGCAGACCGACCCGCCCCGCCGGGACACCTACTACGACACCACCGGGTGCGGGAACACGCTCGACACCTCGGTCGAGGCGACGGCGGACCTCATCGTCGACAGCCTGGTGTACTGGGCGCGCGAGGTGCAGGTCGACGGGTTCCGCTTCGACCTGATGGCCGCCCTGGCCCGCGACGGCGAGCACCGGTTCGACCCGTCGCACCCGCTGCTCGAACGCATCCGGAACCACCCCGACCTGCAGGACACCCTGGTGATCGCCGAGCCGTGGGACGTCGGCCCGGACGGCTGGAAGACCGGGGAGTTCGGCGCGGCCGGCCAGCGCACGAGCGAGTGGAACGACGGGTTCCGCAACACGGTCCGCCAGTTCTGGCTCACCGACATCGCCGAGGAGCGCCGCACCGGCCTGCCGCAGACCGGGATCGGCCGGCTGGCTGAGGCGTTGTCGGGATCGAGGAGTGTCTTCGGCGCCGACCGCGGCCCGCTCGCGAGCGTCAACTTCGTCACGGCGCACGACGGCTTCACCCTGCTCGACCTGGTGTCGTACGACGGCAAGCACAACGAGGCGAACGGCGAGGATAACCGCGACGGCTCGAACGACAACCGCTCGTTCAACCACGGCATCGAGGGTGACACCGCCGACCGCGGGGTCCGCGCCGCGCGCGGCCGGTCGATGCGCAACCTGGTGGCGACCCTGATGCTGTCCGCCGGGGTGCCGATGCTCACCGCCGGCGACGAGCGGAGCCGCACGCAGCACGGCAACAACAACGCCTACGTGGTGTCCGACGACCTGACCCCGGTGGACTGGTCCGACGACGAGGACGCCGAGACGATGACCGAGGCCGTCGCCGCGTTGGCCCGGTTCCGGCAGGCGCACCCGGCCCTCCGCCCCACCCGCTTCGGCGTCGAGGGGCAGGAGACCCCCGGGGCCTCGCGGATGTCCTGGTACGGGCCGGACGGGCACCCGATGACGATCGAGGGCTGGGACCAGCCGGTGCACCGCGCCCTGCAGTACTTCGTCGAGTCGACGCCCGAACACGAGCCCTTCGACCGCGTCCTGGTGGTCGTGCACGGCAGCGGCCGCACCCGCGACCTGACCCTGCCGGTGCGCGAGGACGTCCTCGGGTACCGCCTGGCCTGGTCGAGCGAGAAGCACCGCGACCACGAGCGGCTCCGACCTGCCGGGCAGGTCTTCACCGCCTACGGCCCCGGCATCCACCTGTTCGAGGTGGCGTAACGCCGAGCAGTCGGGTGCGGCCCGGCGTCGCGACCGACCGACGGACGGGAGGCCCGTGGCGGCCCCGCCCCGGGCCTTGCGTCCGGTCCTCAACAGGCTCCACGGCGCGCCCGGCCCTCCACAGCGGGCCGATTCCGGGGAACGCGGAGCCGCCCGCCGGGTAGCGTCGCTTCCGTGGCCACCGCAGACCGACCCCGCCGCCCGAAGATCGGGCGCATCCCGATCACCGAGCTCGCCCCGAGGACGCCGAACGGCTTCCCCGGCAAGGCATTCGACGGCGAGGTGATCACGTTCGGTGCAACCGTCTTCCGAGAAGGACACGGCATCATCGGCGCCGACCTCGTCCTCGAACGCCCAGACGGTGGAACCCGCACCGTCCCCATGACCCTCGGTGCCCCCGGCACCGACCGCTACGAAGCCACCGTGCAGGTCGACCACGTCGGCGTCTGGACCTGGCACGTCGAGTCGTACTCCGACGACTGGGCGAGCTGGCTGCACGGCGCACGCCTGAAGATCGCGGCCGGCGTCGACACCGAGGCGACCCTGCTCGACGGTGCCGTGCTGCTCGACCGGCTGGCCGAGGAGACCGACTCCCCCGCCGCCACCCGTGCCGCCGCACGCGTCCGTGACACCGACCTCGACCCGGCCGAACGCCTGGCCGCCGTCGACGACCCTCGTATCGTCGCCGAGGTCGAGGAAGCCCCGCTCACCTCGCTCCGCACGCACTCCGCCACCCAGCTGCTCGACGTCGAGCGCACCCGCGCCGGCGTCGGAGCCTGGTACGAGTTCTTCCCCCGCTCCGAAGGCGCGAAGAAGAACCCCGACGGCTCCTGGAAGAGCGGCGACTTCCGCACCGCGGCCCGCCGCCTGCCCGCCGTCGCCCGGATGGGCTTCGACGTCATCTACCTGCCGCCGATCCACCCCATCGGCACCACCGCCCGCAAGGGGCCGAACAACACGCTCACGCCCGGGCCGAACGACCCCGGCAGCCCCTGGGCGATCGGCTCCCCCGAGGGCGGGCACGACGCGATCCACCCCGACCTCGGCACCGAGGACGACTTCCGCGACTTCGTCGAGACGGCGAAGAACACCGGCATGGAAGTCGCGCTCGACTTCGCGCTGCAGTGCTCCCCCGACCACCCCTGGGTCACCCAGCACCCCGAGTGGTTCACGCAGCGCGCCGACGGCTCCATCGCGACCGCCGAGAACCCGCCGAAGCGCTACCAGGACATCTACCCGATCCAGTTCGACACCGACCCCGAGGGCCTGGTCACCGAGGTCGAGCGTGTCCTGCGCCACTGGATCGCCTTCGGCATCCGGATCTTCCGCGTCGACAACCCGCACACCAAGCCACTCTGGTTCTGGGAACGCGTCATCCGTGAGATCCGCGACGAGCACCCCGACACCGTGTTCCTCGCCGAGGCGTTCACCCGCCCGGCGATGATGCGCGCGCTCGCCGAAGCCGGGTTCCAGCAGTCGTACTCGTACTTCACCTGGCGCAACACCAAGGACGAGATCGAGGACTACTTCACGGAGCTCTCGCACGAGACGAGCGACTACCTGCGCCCGAACCTCTTCGTGAACACCCCCGACATCCTCACCGAGTACCTGCAGTTCGGCGGCCGTGCGGGCTACAAGGTCCGTGCGGCGCTCGCCGCCACCGGTGCACCGACGTGGGGCATGTACGCCGGGTACGAGCTCTTCGAGGACGTCGCCCGACCGGGCTCCGAAGAGAACATCGACAACGAGAAGTACGAGTACAAGCCGCGTGACTTCGCCCTGGCCGAGGCCGAGGGGGCGTCGCTCGCGCCGTACGTCACGATGCTCAACCGCTTCCGTGCGGCGCACCCTGCCCTCCGGCAGCTGCGGAACCTGCACGTGCACGCCGCCGAGGACCCGGCGATCGTCGTCTACTCGAAGCACCTGTCGGGCGAGTACATCCGGTCAGGACGCCCCGACACCGTGATCGTGGTCGCCAACGTCGACCCGCACTCCGCCCGTGAGACCACCGTGCACCTGGACCTCGCCGCACTCGGTCTGCCGACCGAGGGCCTGTTCGACGTCCGTGACGTCGTGACCGGTCAGCGCTGGACCTGGGGCGCGTCGAACTACGTCCGCCTGGATGCGTTCCAGGAGCCCGTGCACCTGCTCGTCGTGGAAGGACCCCACCGATGACCCCCGAACCGACCGACCCCACGAAGCGCGGACCGGCCGTCCCGCCGGTGCCGCCTCCGCCGCCGGCCGTGCCGCGGTACGAACCGAAGGTCTCCGCGCCCGACGAGGACCTGCCCGGCGCCCCGCCGGTGCAGCGCGAGGCTCCCGACCGCGGGGTGGCGGAGTCCGCCACGCTCGCCGGGCACCCCGCCGACCCGACGCACCCGCGGCAGCCGCCCGTCGCGGCCGCCTCGGCGTCCGACGCCCCGACGGCACCGACGGGGGGCGCCGCCCCCGTGGTCCGCCCGGCCTCCGTCGAGGCTCCGGCCGCCCCCACCGCTGCCGCCTCGGCGCCGGCTGTTGCCTCGGCTCCCGCCGCCACCGGCACGGCCACGGATCCGCGTCCGGCTCCGATCGAGGACTGGCTGCGTCTGCAGGTGGCCGAGGGCCGCTGGTCCCAGCCGCACGACGTCCTCGGCCCGCACCCGGTCGACGGCGGCACCAGCGTCCGCGTCGTCCGGCACCTTGCCCGTGCGGTGCGGATCGTCCGCCCCGACGGCGACGACATCGAACTCACGCACGAGGGTGACGGGCTCTGGGCCGGCGCCACCGCCGAAATCCTCGGTCGCTACCGCGTCGAGTCGGAGTACGACTACGACGAGTCCACGGACGAGGACGACGCCACGTGGACGACCGACGACGCGTACCGGTTCGCCCCGACGCTCGGCGAACTCGACCTGCACCTGTTCGGTGAGGGCCGTGACGAGCAGCTCTGGCACCACCTCGGCGCGCACGCCCGCACCGTCGACGGCGTCGACGGCGTCGCGTTCGCCGTCTGGGCACCCCGGGCGACCGCCGTCCGCGTGATCGGCGACTTCGAGGGCTGGGAAGGCCGCACCACCGCGATGCGCCGTCTGAGCGACCTCGGCGTCTGGGAACTGTTCTGGCCCGGCGCCGTCGTCGGCCAGCGCTACAAGTTCCAGATCCTCACCGACTCCGGATGGGTGGAGCGGGCCGACCCGTTCGCCCGCGAAGCCGAGATCGCCCCGGCGACGGCCTCGGTCGTCACCGAGTCCACGTACATGTGGTCCGAGGGCGACGCCGCGTGGATGGAGCGCCGCGCGCAGACCACCACGCACGACGCCCCGATGAGCGTGTACGAGGTGCACCTCGGCTCGTGGCGACCCGGCCTGTCGTACCGCGAGGTCGCCGATCAGCTCATCGGGCACATGGAGTACACCGGGTTCACCCACGTGGAGTTCCTGCCGCTCGCAGAGCACCCCTTCGGCGGCTCGTGGGGCTACCAGGTGACCGGGTACTACGCACCGACCGCGCGCTTCGGTTCGCCCGACGACCTGCGCTACCTGATCGACCGCCTGCACTCCGCGGGCATCGGCGTGATCATGGACTGGGTCCCCGGGCACTTCCCGAAGGACGAGTGGGCCCTCGGGCGCTTCGACGGCTACGCGCTGTTCGAACACCCGGACCCCCGCCGCGGCGAGCAGCTCGACTGGGGTACCTACGTGTTCGACTTCGGGCAGCCGCAGGTGCGCAACTTCCTGGTCGCGAACGCGCTGTACTGGTTCGAGGAGTTCCACATCGACGGCCTGCGGGTCGACGCGGTGGCCTCGATGCTGTACCTCGACTACTCCCGCACCGACTGGCTGCCGAACATCCACGGCGGCCGCGAGAACCTCGACGCGATCTCGTTCCTGCAGGAGACGAACGCGACGGCGTACAAGCGCTACCCCGGCATCGTGATGATCGCGGAGGAGAGCACCTCGTGGCCGGGCGTGACCCAACCGACGAGCGCCGGCGGGCTCGGCTTCGGCCAGAAGTGGAACATGGGCTGGATGCACGACTCGCTCGAGTACGTGCAGCGCGACCCCGCGTACCGCAGCTACCACCACGACGAGATTACGTTCTCGTTCGTCTACGCGTTCAGCGAGCAGTTCACGCTGCCGATCAGCCACGACGAGGTCGTGCACGGCAAGGGCTCCCTGTACGGCAAGATGCCCGGCGACGAGTGGCAGAAGCTCGCCAACGTGCGTGCCTACCTGGCGTTCATGTGGGCGCACCCCGGCAAGCAGCTGCTGTTCATGGGCCAGGAGTTCGCGCAGCCTGCCGAGTGGTCCGAGGCGAAGGGCCTCGACTGGTGGCTCCTCGACCAGCCCGGCCACCGCGGTGTGCAGGACCTCGTCGCGGAGCTCAACCGCGTCTACAAGGACTCCCCGGCGCTCTGGACGCACGACTCGACGGCCGACGGCTTCGAGTGGCTCGAGGGCGGCGACGCACCGCACTCGACCCTCGGGTTCCTGCGGAAGGACGGCGACGACCGGGTCGCGGTGTTCGTGAACTTCTCCGGTGTGCCGGTGGAGCGCCGCTTCGGGCTGCCGACCGCGGGCGAGTGGCATGAAGTGCTCAACACCGACGCGGCCGAGTACGGCGGCTCCGGGGTCGGCAACCTCGGCGTCGTCACGGCAGAGGACACCCCGTGGGCGGGCCGCCCGGCCTCGGCGCACCTCGTGGTCCCGCCCCTCGGCGCCGTCTGGCTGAAGCTGGCCCAGTAGCCCGGCCAGCGTCCGCGACGCGACCGACCGCCAGACGGGAGGCCCGGTGCCAGCTGGCACCGGGCCTCCCGTCTGTCCGTTGCCGGGTCCACCGCGATGCGCGAAACGCCGTCGTGTCCGCGGGACGCCGTCGTGTCCGCGAGACGCCGTCGTGTCCTCGGGACACCCAGGAGACAACGAGACGCCGCCGGATCCGGCGGCGTCTCGCTGTGACGACGGCGTCTTCTTCGCCGCGCAGACCCTGCTCGGGCTAGTACAGGGCGTTCGCCAGGCGGCGACGCGCCGCGACGACGCGCGGGTCCTCGCTGCCGATGAGCTCGAAGTACTCGACGAGCCGGACACGCAGGGCCTCGCGGTCCTCGCCGAACACCGTCGGCACGAGGTCGAGCAGACGCCCGAAGGCGTCGTCGACGTGCCCGCCGGAGATGTCGAGGTCGGCGACCGCCAGCTGTGCCTGGACGTCCTGCGGGCCGGCGGCTGCTGCCGCACGGATCTCGTCGGCCGTCCGACCGTTCAGCCGGTCGAGCAGCGACACCTGTGCGAGTCCGGCGACGGCCATCTGGTCGTGCGGGTCCTGCAGGATCGCGGTCTTGTACTCCTCGATGGCGGTGGCGTAGTCGCCACGCTCGATCGCGTCGTACGCGGCCTGGTGGTGCGGCGGGAGCGGCTCCGGCTCCGGCTCGCCCTGCTCGGCGTCGGTGGGGGCTGCCGCGCCGTCGACGGTGACGCGACCGGTCACGCCGTTCTGCTCGGCGGCCTGGAGCACCTGCTCGTAGACGTCGCGGACCTGCGCCTCGGGCAGTGCCCCGACGAAGAGCCCGAGCGGGCGTCCGCCGATCACGGCGGCCACGGTCGGGATCGACTGCGCCTGGAACGCCTGCACGAGCTGCGGGTTCGTGTCGGCGTCCACCTTGGCGAGCACCACGCGGCCGTCGTACTCCGCGGTGAGCTGCTCGAGGATCGGCGAGAGCTGCTTGCACGGCCCGCACCACTCGGCCCAGATGTCCACGATGACCGGGACGACGGTCGACAGCTGCAGGACGTCCTGGAACGTCGCGTCGGTGACGTCGATCACGAGCGACGGGACGGTCAGGTCAGCGCCGTTCACGGCGTCGGCCTCGGTGCCGGGCGCGACACCGCCGGCAGCACCCGCCGGGGCCGGAGCACCGGGCGGCTGGGGCGGCCGCTGTGCGCGGTCGACGAGGGACGACAGGTCCACGGCTCCGCGGAGCCCGGACGGGGTCGGGGGGATGTTGCTCATTGCACCTCACTCGCTGCGGTCAGGCCCTGTGTGAACCCGAGCAGGACCACTTTGCCATCCGAGGCGACCGGCGGCACGTAGAAGAGCAGCTGGACGCTGTAGGTCGCGCTGATGCCCTTCTTGCTCGTGTCCACGCCGGACAGTGCCTTGACGGCACCCTCGGTGTTCACCTCGGCGCCGGAGGCGGTCGGGGTCACCTTCTCGACCTCGTCCAGGTCGGCGGAGACCAGGGCACCGGCGTCGTCGGTCGCGATGGCGACGGCGGAGTCGGCGGGGACCTCGGACGAGTACTCGATCTTCGCCGTGTCCGGCAGGGCCTTGGCCTTCTTGTCCTTGTACGCCTTGCCGATGGTGGTGCGGAGCGCATCGCCCTCGGTCGCGAACAGGTCGGCGTACTCGCTGGCGGTGTCCTTCGACAGGATGTCGCCGTACGCGGTCGCGACCTGGTCGGGCTGGATCGTCAGGAGCTTCGACTCCGGCGCGAGCAGTGCGGCACCGATCGTCGTCGGCGCGAGGCTCGGGATCTTCGCGTCGGCCTCGAGCGAGACGTCGTACGCCACCTTGTACGGATCACGGGCGCTATCCTGCACCAGGGTCAGGGCCTGCGGCGCCGACTTGGCGTCGCAGTCCTCGGCGACGATCGTGAAGACCGTGCGCGGCCAGCTGTCGGTCTGCTGCGGCAGCGCGACGCACACCTGCGCGGCCGAGATCGCCGGCGGCGCCTTGACGTCCGCGTCCTTCGCGCGGATCGCGTAGTTCGCCTCGCGCAGTTCGAGCGCGGCACCCGTGAAACGGGTCCCGGCGAGCTTGCTGTCGCGGGCCTCGTCGGCCTGCTTCGCCACTGCGGCGGTGCGCTGCACGACACGGGTGATCTGCTGCTTGGTCGCAGCCGTCGGCTCGGTCGTCTCCGCAGCCCCCGTGGCAGTCGCCGTCGGGGTCGGCGTGGCGAGCGACGGGTCGCCACCCTGCGGCCAGTAGTCCGAGGAACAGCCGGCCAGGGTCAGGGCGCCGACGAGCAGCACCGGCACGCCGATCAACGCACGCGTGCCACGACGACCGCGACGCGGCACCTGGGCACCGGCGGCGGCGGCTCGACGGGAGGCACGCACTCGCGGCGGTCGGCTGCCCCCGCTGCGACGGCGGGGACCGCGGCCACGGCGCTGGTGCAGGAAGGCGAGGACGAGCAGCACGAGGCCTCCGAGGACGAACACGCCGCCGGCCACGAGCAGCGGACCGACCGCCGGCGTCGCGGTGTCCTGCGGCCAGGTGACGGACACGTCGCTGGGCGCTGCTGCCTTGCCGTCGCTGACGACCAGGACCGAGACGTCCTGCGGCAGGCGGACGGTGAACTGTCCGGCACCGTCGTACTCCTGGTACCAGAGGTCGCTGCCCTTGGGCGAGGGGACGCTGGTCTCGCTGCCCGTGGTCGACCCGACCAGCGAACCCTTCTCGGCGTCGAAGCGGAGGGTGGTGTGCTCGGCCTCACCGATCCAGGCGTCGACGTCGGCCGTCTTGCCGTAGGCCGCGAAGACCTTGCCGGAGCCGGACACGTTGATGCGCTGGTAGCCGGGGTTGGCGTTGAGGGTCGTCCCCGGGATCACCGTCACCGGGGCGGAACTGGTCGTCGAGCTCTCGGCCACGAGCGAGGACGGCGGCGCGAACACGGTCCGCTGTCCCACCGCCAGCGCCACGAGCAGCAGACCGATGACGAAACTGACGATCGCCAGGACGAATCGCACGAACTCTCTCCCTACCGCGCCGGGGTGGGGATGTCGGCGCGCGAATCAGCGACTCAGGATAGCGAGCAACGCTGGACAGTGCATCAATCCGCGCTGTCGCCGGACTCAGACGCCCCGCTCCGGCCCCCACTACAATCGACCGCGGGCCGAACCTGGCCCGCTGCCGACCCCAGGAGCGACACGTGGCGAACGACGAGGCCGAGTTCGGAACCGAGCTGCGCGGGTACCGCCGCGACGAGGTGGAGCGTTCGCTGAACGACCTGCGACGCGAGCTCATCAAGTCGAACAACGACCGCGCCGACGCCGCGAAGGAGATCCGTCTCCTGCAGGCCCGGGTCTCCGAGCTGCAGGGCGAGCTCGACGAAGCCGGCACCCCCACGTACAGCGGGCTCGGCACCCGCCTCGAGTCCACGCTGCGTGTGGCCGAGGAGCAGTCGACCCGGCTCATCAGCCAGGCGGACATCGACGCCCAGCGGCTCCGTGCCTCGAGCCGCACCGAAGCCGAGCGCACCGTCCGTGAAGCGCAGGAAGAAGCGCGCGACACCCTCGAGGACGCCCGCACCCGCGCCACCAACGAGCTCACCCGCGCCCGCGCCGAGGCAGCCGACACCGTCGAGCGCGCCCGCGCCGAAGCCGGTCTGCTCACGCAGGACGCCCGGAACGAAGCTGCCGCGATCCGCGGTGCCGCCGTGACCGAGGCCGCCGAGGTCCGCTCCATCGCCATCCGCGAGACGAACGCCCTGCGCGCCCAGGTCGAGCACGAGGTCGCCGAGCTGCGCGAGATCGCCCAGCGGGAGTCCGCCGAGGCCCGCACCGCCGCCGCCGAGCTCGACCGCGAGACCGAGCACCGCCGTTCGGTCTTCGAGGCCGACCACACCCGTCGCACCGAGGACCTCGACCGCGAGGAGACGACCCGACGCGAGGCCCTCGAGCGCGAGGTCACCGAGGGTCGTGCCGCCTGGCACCGTGAGCGTGACGAGGAGCAGCAGGCACACGCGCTGGCCCTCGAGACCGGTCGCGCCGAACTCGAGTCCGAGGTCACGCGTCGCCGCGCCGAGCTCGACACCGAGGTCGCGGACCGCCGCCGCGAGCTCGACGAGGAACTCGCCGCCGCCCGCGCCCAGTGGGACCGCGAACTCGCCGCCGCCCGCACCGCACTGGAACAGGAGACCGAGGCGGCCCGTGCGCAGCTCCGCGTCGACGAGGAGCAGACCCGCGTCGAGAACGCGCGCCTGGTGCAGGAGACCGCCGACCGGATCGCCCGTGAGCTCGAGGAGCACGACGCCCGGATCGCGCAGGAGCGCGCGGAGGCCGATGCGGCAGCCGAGCGTGCTGTCCGTGAGCACGAGAACGCCATCGCCGCCCGACGCGAGCGTGAGCACGCCGAGGTCGACACCGAGATCGCCGACCGCCGCACCGCCGAGCTCGGGGTGCTCGAGGCCGAGCGCACCGCCCTGCGGCAGGAGATCGACACCGCCCGCGCCGCCCTGGTGAAGGAGCGCGACGAGGTCCGCGCCGAGATCGCCCGGGAGCGCGACGAAGCCCGCACGACGCTCGAGTCGGAGCTCGCCTCCCGACGTGACGACGCCGAGCAGGACTACCTGCGGAAGCACCACGAGACGGTGACCGAGACGCAGAAGTACCTGGACGAGGCGAACCTGCAGCTCGCCGAGGCCACGCGTCGTGCGACCGAGGCCCGTGAACGCGCCGAGCGCCTGCAGCAGGAGGCCGACGACCTCGAGCGCACCAGCACGGCCGAAGCCCAGGAGCACGCGCGCACCATCGTCGCCGACGCGCAGGACCGGGTGCACCGGATGGTCGCGGACGCCGAGGAGCGCACCGCCGGCGTCATCGCCGAGGCCGAGGACCGCCTGGCGGCGATCCGGACCGAACGCGAAGCCGTCGCGGGGTACCTCGAGAACCTCCGCGGGGTCCTCACGAACGCCACCGGCCTGCTCGGCACGGCACCCGCCGCAGCGTCCGATGCGGACGCTGACGACGACGTGGACGCGACCGAACGCTGACGGTCCACTGCCTGGAGGCGCGACCTGCGCCTCCAGGCAGTGCCACCTGGTGCAGATGGCGGGCCGCAGGGCGTCTTCCGGGCGTCGTCAGACCGGCCAGTGGGTCGGCAGCGGCGCGCTGCCCGGCACGACGAGGTCGGCGATCGCGTCGAGGACGATCCGCACGTACCGCTCCCCCACCCACAGGTGCTTCGCACCCGCGACCGGCACGACCCGGACGTTCGGGGCGAGCGCGAACCGTGCCGCCGCGGCCTCGGGCCGCAGGAAGTCGTCGTGCTCCGGGACGAGCGCCACGACCGGGACACCGACGGCAGCCCAGCGTGCGAGTTCTTCGTCCGAGGTGCGGTGCAGCGGCGGGGACAGCAGGACGACCCCGGCGACCGTGCCGGCCTCGACGTGTTCGAGCGCGTGCTTGAGGATCACCTCGGTGCCGAAGGACCACCCCACCAGCCACGGGGTCGGCAGGCCGCGGTCGATGACCTCGGCGACGGCGGCTCGCAGGTCGAAGCCCTCGGACACACCCTCGCCGAAGACGCCCTCGGAGGTGCCGCGCGGCGACGAGACGGACCGGAAGTTGAACCGCAGCACCGCGATGTCGGCGAGGGCGGGCAACCGTGCGGCAGCCTTCTTGAGCACGTGTGAGTCCATGAACCCGTGCGCGGTCGGCAGCGGGTGGAGCGTGACGATGGTTCCGCGGGCCGAGGTGTCGGCAGGCTCGGCGAGCTCACCGACGAGCGTCAGGTGGTCGTCCGTGACGAGCTCGACCTCGGTGCGACGGGCCGGCAGCTCGGTGGCGGACCGGATCTCGGTGTCGTGCCTCACGTCGTGCTCGGTCATGCGATGCTCCAGCAGTGGTTGTGCCAGTGCCGGCGTGACGCCAGGTCGGCGGCGTCACCGAGCACGCCGTCCGCGCGCCAGACGACCACGTGGGCGGTACCGGGCACGACGGTTCCGCCGCACCCCGGGCAGATGTACTCCTTCTGCGCCGACGCGGCCGAGATCGGCTGCACCTGGTACTCGCGACCGTGACGGACCTCGGTGCGCTTCCACGAGCTCATCAGCCGGTCGAGGGTGGTCTCCTCGTCAGGCTCGACGTCGCGACCACGGGGACGCCGCGGTCGGTTGCTGCGCGGCACCCGAGCAGCCGATCAGTACCAGTTGTTGGCCTGGCTGTGCCCCCAGGCACCGCAGGGGGTGCCGTAGACGCCGGCGATGTAGTTGAGACCCCAGGTGATCTGCGTCGCCGGGTTGGTCTGCCAGTCGGCGCCGGCCGTGGCCATCTTGCTGCCGGGGAGGGCCTGCGGGATGCCGTACGCACCGCTGGGGTTGTAGGCGTTCACCCGCCAGCCGGATTCCTTGTTCCACAGCGAGACCAGGCAGTTGTACTGGTCGGTCCCCCAGCCACGCGCCGTGACCTGCTGCAGGGCGATCGCCTGCGCGCTGCCCGGGTCGGGCGTCGCGGCGGTGGCGGCGAGCGTGTTGGCGGCCGAGACCGGCTGGGTCTCGGTCGCCGCGGTGTCGTCGGTGGTCTCGGCGTCAGCCTCGTCTTCTTCGACGACGGGCTTGACGACCTTCGGCGCCGGGACGGTGACGTCGTAGCCGTCACGGTCGGCGGCGGCCACGGCGTAGGTGCCGTGCGCGGTGTACTGCTGCGGCGCCGGCGGCGTCTTCACGAGCACCGGGGTGTCGACCGCGGCCTGTGCCACGTCGGCCTGCAGCGGGTTGAACAGCGAGCCGCCGACGAACAGGAACACACCGACGAAGGACATCATCGGGGCGGTCGCGCGCTTGCGGGCCACGGCGTTCACCGACGAAGCGGCGGGCTTGCCGAGCTTCGGCGTCGTGCGGCGCTGCACCGTCGCGGTGCGCTGCTTCGCGGGACGCTGGTCGGCGTCGACGAGGGCGTCATGGGCGAAGGACGCCACGCGCTCGTCGGAGACGCGGTTCGCCGCCACCGACTTCGGCGTGGCGACCGGACCCGTCGTCGCGGGCGCTGCCTGCGGGGTCACCCCGAACGCCGACGTCTCCGTCGTGCGGGTTCGCTGCATTGCCGCGCGGCGCTCACCGGAAGCCTGGAGGCTGAGGTGCTCGCGGGTATCGCGGTCGGAGCTTGAGTCTGCCGTGTGCCTGCCCATGAGTAGGACCAGGGTAACGGAACGATCACGGAAAGCGAAGCACCTGTGGACAGCGCGTCGTCATCGGACAGCGAGCATCACTTCGACGACGGCGTCGAGCAGCGCGTCGACCTGCGCCTCGCGGTACCCACCGTGCTTCGGGCGGAAGACGATCGAGCGGACCTCGGTGAGGCTGAGCGGCTTGCCCTCGCGGAAGTACCCGGCCAGCCGGGCGGCGAACGCGTCGACGTCCTTCGGGTGGTAGCCGGCACCGAGCACGCTGACCCGGCTGAACCGCTGCCCGTCGGGCCGCTCGAGCCGCGCCACGACGTCGGAGGCCTTCGTCCGTGCCTCGGCGTACCAGGCCTTCTTGCCGACCTCGCTCATCTCCCGCTCCCGCTCACGGGCCGCGAAGGCGTCCTCGAGTCGCTCGAGCGCAGCGTCGACGTGCGACGTGGAGTACCCACCCTTGCGCATCGAGAAGGCCGTGGCGCGGATCTTCGCGGCCTCGATGCCGGGGGCGCTGTCGTCGGCGGAGTACGCGCGCCGGGCGTCCTCGAGGAAACGCTCGACCTCGTCGACGTCGTAACCGAGGGCGGAACGGGCTGCGGTCGGGAAGGTGGTGGCCACGGCGTCATTCTGCCAGTCCGGACCCGTGGCACAACCTGGACGCGCTGAGTGCGGCGTTCAGCCGACCCGAGCGCGGTCAGTGGTTGACGATCAGGTACAGCACGTAGGCGACCGCGGCAGACGGCAGGATGCTGTCGATGCGGTCGAGCAGGCCGCCGTGTCCGGGCAGGAACGACGAGATGTCCTTGATGCCGAGGTCGCGCTTGATCATCGACTCGGTCAGGTCGCCGAGCGTGGCCGAGCCGGAGATGAGCACACCGAGCAGGACACCCGTCCACCAGGGCAGCCCGAGCATGAACAGGGCCACCAGGACGCCGACGACGATGCTCGCCGCCACGGACCCGGCGAAGCCCTCCCACGTCTTCTTGGGGCTGATGCGGGGTGCCATCGGGTGCTTGCCGAGGTTCAGCCCGGTGGCGTACGCGCCGGTGTCGACCGCGACGACGACGAGGATGAACCCGATCACCCAGAGGTTGCCGTCCGGCTGGGCGGAGAGCAGCACGACGCAGGCGCCGAGCAGGGAGATGTAGGCCTGGACGAACAACCCGTTGGTGAGGTCACGGGCGACGCTGCCGGCCGGGGGCTTCTGCCGCGCGACGGCGACCTCGACCAGGCGCCAGACGCTGATCAGGACGATGCCGCCGAGCAGGGTGAACAGCGCCGCCACCTGCCCGACCAGGAACGCCGCCGGCACGATCGCGATCGCGACGGCGACGCTCGGGATCCGCGGGACGTCGCGCCCGGCGAACCGCATCGCGCTCGTCAGTTCGTAGACGCCGACGCCGAGCAGGAACGCCGCGACCACCATGAAGGACGGCGGCCAGAGGAGCAGCGTGCCGAGCATCACGACGGCGAACGCGAGCGCGATGCCGATCGCGGCCGGCAGGTTGCGCCCGGTCCGCGCGGTCAGCGCCTCGTTGCGCGCGCCGAAGTCGGCCTTGCGCTGGCGGAGCTGCGCCTCGAAGTCCGTGCGCGCCGCTCGTGCACGCGCATCGAAGTCCTGACGGAGCCCCTTCTTCACGGGCCCGCTCGACACGGGCCCGTGCTCTGCTGTGGGGCGGTCATCGCCCTGGTCGGAGCGACGCATCAGACCTCGAGGAGTTCGGCTTCCTTCTTCTTCAGCGACTCGTCGATCTGGTCGACGTGCTTCTTCGTCAGGGCCTCGAGGTCCTTGTCGCCGCGCGAGATCTCGTCGTCGGAGATCTCACCCTTGAGTGCGTCGAGGTCGTCCTTGGCCTTGCGGCGGATGTTCCGGACGACGACCTTGTGGTCTTCGCCCTTCGTCCGCACGAGCTTGACGAACTCCTTGCGTCGGTCCTTGGTGAGCTCCGGGATCGTCACGCGGACGATGTCGCCGTCGTTCGTCGGGCTGGCGCCGAGGTTCGGGAAGGTCGCGATCGCGCGCTCGATCTCCTTGAGCGCCGTCTTGTCGTACGGCGTCACGATGAGCGTGCGGGCCTCGGGCGTCTGCAGCGACGCGAGCTGCGCGAGCGGCGTCGGCGTGCCGTAGTACTCGACCGGGATCTTCTGGAAGAGCGCCGCGTTGATGCGGCCGGTGCGGACGGTCGAGAAGTCGTCCTTGGCGACCTCGACAGCCTTCGCCATCTTCTCGGTGGCTTCGGTCAGGACATCACTGATCACGGTGTTACTCCTTCGGTACTGGCGTCGAGTCTAGTCAGCGCGGGGGTCAGTTGCTGACGACGGTGCCGATGCGCTCGCCACGGATCGCGGCCTGGACGTTGCCCTCGCCCTCCATGCCGAAGACGTGCATCGGCATGCCGTTGTCCATGCAGAGCGAGAACGCGGTGGCGTCGACGACCTTCAGGCCCTTCAGCAGCGCGTCCTGGTAGGTCACGTGGTGCAGCTTCTCGGCCGAGGCGTCCTTCTTCGGGTCGGCGGTGTACACGCCGTCGACGCCGTTCTTGGCGACGAGGACCTCGTCCGCCTTGATCTCGAGCGCACGCTGCGCCGCGACCGTGTCGGTCGAGAAGTACGGCAGTCCGGCACCGGCGCCGAAGATGACGACCCGGCCCTTCTCGAGGTGCCGCTCGGCGCGCCGCGGGATGTACGGCTCGGCGACCTGGGTCATCGCGATGGCGGACTGCACGCGGGTCGCAGCTCCCGCCTGCTCGAGGAAGTCCTGCAGCGCGAGAGCGTTCATCACCGTGCCGAGCATGCCCATGTAGTCGGCGCGGCCGCGGTCCATGCCGCGCTGCGAGAGCTCGGCACCGCGGAAGAAGTTGCCCCCACCGACGACGATCGCGATCTCGACCTCGCGCGCGGCGACGGCGATCTCCTTGGCGATGGTGCCGATCACGTCGGGGTTCACCCCGAGGGAGCCGGCGCCGAACGCCTCTCCCGACAGCTTCAGCAGAACGCGGCGTCGTCCGGTCTTCTCGTCGGTCATCTGGTCCGCACCCTTCGTCGTGGTCTCGTGGAAATGTACTCGCGGCTGTGTCGCGCGCGTGCCGTGCCGGTGCGCGCGAAAAACGGGGCCAGGAACCTGGTTGGTTCCTGACCCCGTCACGGGTTCGTTACGCGCCGACCTTGACGCGGGCGAAGCCCTGGATCGTGATGCCGGCGTTCTCGGCGGCCTTCGCGACGGAGATCTTGTTGTCCTTCGCGTAGTCCTGGTCGAGGAGCGACACCTGCTTGATGTAGGCGTTCACCCGGCCCTCGACGATCTTCGGGAGCGCAGCCTCGGGCTTGCCCTCTTCACGCGTGATCGCCTCGACGGTCGCACGCTCCTTCTCGATGGCCTCGGCCGGGACCTCGTCGCGGGTCAGGTACGTCGGGTTCGCGAACGCGACGTGCTGCGCGATCGAACGTGCCTCGGCGGCGTTGTCACCCTCGTACGCGATGACGACGGCGATCTGCGGCGGCAGGTCCTGGCTGGTCTTGTGCAGGTAGATCTCGAAGGCCGAGCCCTCGACACGGCGGACCGTGCGGACCTCGAGCTTCTCGCCCAGCGCGGCGGCCGACTCGTTGACGACCTCGAGGACGGTCTTGCCGTCCAGCGGTGCGGCGTTGGCGGCAGCGACGTCGGCGGCACCGGCAGCGGCGACCGCGCCCAGCACCTTGTCGGCGAGGGTCGTGAACTTCTCGTTCTTCGCGACGAAGTCGGTCTCGCTCGCGAGCTCGACGACCGTGGCGGCGCCGTTCTCGGAGGTCGCGACGACGACACCCTCGGAGGTGGCACGGTCGTCGCGCTTGGCGACGGCCTTGGCACCCTTGATGCGGAGCAGCTCGACGGCCTTGTCGTAGTCGCCGTCGGCCTCGACGAGCGCGTTCTTCGCGTCCATCATGCCGGCGCCGAGGTCCTCGCGGAGCTTCTTCACGTCAGCAGCGGTGAAGTTTGCCATTGACTGGAGTCCTTTCTGGACTGTACGTGTGTGGAGAGTGGAGTGCAGTCGGGGCGCCGGACCCGGTGGGGTCCGGCGCCCCGGCGACTCACTCGGCGGGGGTGGTCTCCGCGGCTGCCTCGGCCTCGGCCGTCGGCTCCGCGTTCTTCGCCTCGTCGGCGATCGGCTCGCCGATCTCCTTCGCGGCGACCTGCGCGTCAGCGTCGTTCTCCTCGACGGGGGCGGCGGGCGCCTCGGTCGTGGCGGCGGTCTCGCCACCGAGGAGCTCCTGCTCCCACTCGGCGAGGGGCTCGCTGGCCTCGTCCTCGTCGCCACCGTTGTGGCGCGTCTTCAGGCCCTCGGCCGCGGCGTCGGCGACGATGCGGGTCAGGAGGCCGACGGAGCGGATCGCGTCGTCGTTGCCCGGGATCGGGTACGTGATCTCGTCGGGGTCGCAGTTGGTGTCGAGGATGCCGATGATCGGGATACCGAGCTTCTGCGCCTCGTCGACGGCGAGGTGCTCCTTCTTGGTGTCGACGATCCAGAGCGCGCTCGGGGTCCGCGTGAGGTTGCGGATACCACCGAGGGTCTTGTGGAGCTTGTCCAGCTCGCGCTTCTTGATGAGGAGCTCCTTCTTGGTGAAGCCCTTCGTCGTGTCGTCGAAGTCGATCTCCTCGAGCTCCTTCATGCGCGCGAGGCGCTTGGAGACCGTCTGGAAGTTCGTGAGCAGACCGCCGAGCCAACGCTGGTTGACGTACGGCTGGCCGACGCGGGTCGCCTGCTCGGCGATGGAGCCCTGGGCCTGCTTCTTGGTGCCCACGAAGAGGATCGTGCCACCGTGCGCGACCGTCTCCTTGACGAAGTCGTACGCGCGGTCGATGAAGGCCAGCGACTGCTGCAGGTCGATGATGTGGATGCCCGAGCGCTCGGCGAGGATGAAGCGCTTCACCTTCGGGTTCCACCGACGGGTCTGGTGTCCGAAGTGGACGCCGCTGTCGAGCAGCTGGCGGATGGTGACGACGGCCATGTGCCGTCCTCCTTCTGTGTTCTCGGCGCACAGCCGTGCTCTCGCACATCGCTGCGGACCTGTTGCGGTTGTGTCGATCACGACCGTCGGTCGTGGTCCCTGGTGTCCTGGCACGCGACCGCCCGCTCATGAGAGCGGGACCGGTGGTCGGGTACCGAGCCCGTGAGGGCCTGGTGGACACGCGAAGTCAGCGCGCATCAGCACGCTGCTGGATAGATGCTAACAGAAGGGAGGCCCGGATCACGCGCGCCTCGCGGCTGACGTGATCCGGGCCTCCTGTCCGGCGATCCGTGCGGAACGGACGCGGTGCGCGACCGGCCGATCAGGCCTTGGCGTCCACCGTGTCGCCGTCGGCGGAGATGCCCATCTCCTCGAGCGAGCGGCCCTTGGTCTCCGGGATCTTGGCGATGACGAAGAACAGCGACAGCAACGCGAACAGCGCGTAGATGCCGTAGGTGACCGTCAGGTTGAAGCCGGACAGCACCGGGAACGAGATCGTGACGATGAAGTTCGCGATCCAGTTGGCGGCCGAGCCGATGCCCAGCGCCGTGGCGCGGATGCGGTTCGGGAACATCTCGCCGAGCAGCACCCACATGAGCGGACCCCACGTGGCGCCGAAGGACACCACGAAGAGGTTCGCGAAGATCAGCGCGATGACGCCCCACGAGCCGGGGAGGCTCGGGCTGCCGTCGACGATCGTCGCCTGCGAGAACGCGATGGCGACCATGGTGAGCGAGACGAACATGCCCGCCGAACCGGCGACGAGCAGCGGCTTGCGGCCGACCTTGTCGACCAGGAAGATCGCGATGAAGGTCACGGCGACGTTGACCACCGAGGTGATCGTGGAGATGAGGAACGAGTCCTCCTCCTTGAACCCGACGGCCTGCCAGAGCGTCGTCGAGTAGTAGAAGATCACGTTGATGCCGACGAACTGCTGCAGCACGGCCAGGATGATGCCCACCCAGACGATCGGCTGGAGCCCGAAGCGGTTGCCCCGGATGGAGCCCTTCTTCTCGTTGGCTTCCTTCTCGATGCCGTCCTGGATCTCCTCCAGACTCGTGTTCACGGTGTCGCGCGGGACGATCTTGCCCATCACCTCGCGGGCGTCGTCGCTCCGGCCCTTGGTGAGCAGGTAGCGCGGGGACTCCGGCAGCGTGATCGCCAGGACGCCGTAGACGACCGAGGGGATCACCCCGACCAGGAACATCCAGCGCCAGGCCGCCAGGCCCCAGACCTCGGCCGAGGCGCTGCCCGCGGTGACGGCGAAGAGCTGGTCGGACAGGAGCGCGGCGAAGATACCGAGCGTGATCGCCAGCTGCTGGAACGAGGCCAGCCGCCCGCGGATCGCCTTCGGGGAGACCTCGGAGATGTACGCCGGTGCGATGACCGAGGCGGTACCGATGCCGAGACCGCCGACGAGACGCCAGATCACGAGGTCCCACGTCGCGAACGCGAACGCCGAACCGATCGACGAGACGAAGAACAGCACGGCGGCCCAGAACATGATCCGGGTGCGGCCGTAGCGGTCGGCGAGGCGGCCGGCGAAGTAGGCGCCGAACGCACAGCCGATCAGGGCCGAGGCGACGGCGAAGCCGCTGGCCGCGTCGGAGAGGTTGAACTCGCCCTTGATCGCGTCGACGGCGCCGTTGATGACGGACGAGTCGAAGCCGAACAGGAAGCCACCGACCGCCGCCGCGATGGCGAACAGGGTGACCTTCCCCTTGAACGCACGGTCTTCGCCGTGCCCGGTGGTCGTGGTGGACACGATGCTCCTGGGTTCTGCCGCCGTGCCGGTGTGCAGCACGGTGCCCCGGCGGTCGGCTGGTTCGCCGTCCGAGCGGCGTTGCGTGTTCCGGAGCGGCCCCGACTGTACTCCTCGCTCAGGATCTGGTCATAACCGGGGCGTGATCGGGACGGCGCGAGGTCGGGCGGGCCCGTTCCTCCCGAGGCCTGGAGGCGCGACTCCCCCTCCACAGATCGCCCCGGTCCGCCCCGGGGCCGGGTTCCACTGCCCAGGCTGGGGACATGCGATCGAACCCGCGTCCCGTCCTGCTGTCCGTGGTGTGCGCGGCGGTGCTGAGCGGGACGATGGTGTTCGGTGCCGCGCCGTCGACGGAAGCCGGGGCGTCGGTGGGCAGTGCGACCGAGCCGGGCCGGGTCGAGGCTCGCTGGGTCTGGCCCACCGGATCGCGGGTGGTCGAGCGCGCGTGGGAAGCACCGTCCTCGGACTACGCCGCCGGACACCGGGGCATCGACGTCCCGGCCGCCCTCGGCACCACTGCCTCGGCGGTGGACGACGGTACCGTGGCGTTCGCCGGCGCGGTCGGCGGCCGCACCGTCGTGACGATCGACCACGGCGACGGGCTGGTCAGCACGCTCGACTCGGTGACGCCCCTGGTCGCCGCCGGGGACGAGGTCCTGCAGGGCGCGCCGGTCGGGCGTGTCTCGGTCGGGCACTGTCCGGCGTCGGCGCCGTGCCTGCACCTCGGTGCTCGGGTCGACGGTCGCTACGTCGATCCGATGGCGTACCTGCCACCGGCCGAGTGGCCGGTGCTGCTGCCCGAGTCGGCCTGGCCCGGGTGAGCCGAACGACCTGGACCGACCGGGAACCGACCGGGAACCGACCGGAACCGGACGGGACGCACGTCGGCGCAGGGTCAGGCGCGCGGGTGTGCCGTCCGGTACACCTCACGCAGCCGAGCCGACGACACGTGCGTGTAGATCTGCGTCGTCCCGAGGCTGGCGTGACCGAGGAGTTCCTGCACCGCGCGCAGGTCCGCTCCGCCGTCGAGCAGGTGCGTCGCCGCGGTGTGCCGGAAGGTGTGCGGACCGCTCGGGCCCTCGCCCGGCAGGTCACCGAGCAACCGGGCCACCACGCGGTAGGCACTGCGGACGCCGAGTCGGGCACCACGGTCGCCGAGGAACAGCGCCGTGCCTGCAGGCCCCTCCGCCCGTGCGGCGAGGGTGGGCCGTCCGCGCTCGAGCCACGCCTCGAGTGCGTCCCGTGCCGGAACCCCGAACGGCACCACGCGTTCCTTGCCGCCCTTGCCGAGCACCCGCACGGTCAAGCGTCCGCGATCGACGTCGGTCACATCGATCCCGACGAGTTCGCTGACCCGGATGGCCGCCGCGTACAGGAGCTCGACGAGGGCCAGGTCCCGCAGCGCCGTCGGGTCGTCCGTCGCCGCCCGGGAACCGAGTCCGTCGAGCAGGGCGCGCACCTGGTCGGCCGACACCACGCGAGGCAGGTGTGCCCCACCCTTCGGGGCGCGGAGCCGGACCCCGGCGTCGGTCGTCGTCACCCCGGTCTCGCTCGCCCAACGCGTGAACGCCCGCACGGACGAAGACCGCCTGGCGATGGTCGACCGGGCGAGCCCCCGGTGGTCGGCGTCCCACAGCCAGTCGCGCAGGAGCTCGAGCTCGACGTCGGCGACGCGGTCGATGCCGCGACCGTCCGCGAACGCCACGAGCTGTTCGAGGTCGTTGGCGTACGCGCGGAGGGTCTGCTCGCTGAGGCCACGCGCGTGCCGGGCGTGGCCGAGGAAGGCGTCCACCGCCACCACGAGTCGACCGTCCGTCCGCGCAACCACGACGCCAGCGTACGGCGACCGGACGTCATGCCCGACCCCACCCGCCGCCGGTGGCGACGACGAGTCCCTGCAGCTGTGCGAGCGCGAGCGCGTCGGCGACGTCGGCCGTCGACATGCCGGCCCGGCGGGCGATCTCGGCCTCGGGCAGGGCGCGACGGCCGAGCGCGTCGAGCACCCGGAGCACCTCTGGGTCCTGCCGGCCGGACAGGAGCGGTTCGTCCGGCACCGCTCCCCCGCTGGTCCCGGTCGCGGGCCTCGCCGCCGCTGCCGGATCCCCGGGGTGGACGACGATCTGCGCCCGCCCCTGTGCGATGAGCCGATGGCACCCGACCGAGGCCGAGGACGCGAACGCTCCCGGCACCGCGAACACGGGCCGGCCGAGCTGCGCGGCGTGGTGGGCGGTGTTGAGCGCCCCGGACCGGGCGCCCGCTTCGACCACGACCGTGACGTCGGCCAGCGCGGCGATCAGCCGGTTCCGGGCGAGGAAACGCCACCGCGTCGGTCGTGTCCCCGGTGCCGACTCGGCGAGCAACGCCCCCTGCCGGGCCACGTTGTGGAGCAGTTGCGCGTTCCCCACGGGGTAGAGCTGGTCGATGCCGCCGGCCAGGACTGCGACGGTGGGCGTTCCGGCGGCGATGGCGACACGATGCGCCACCGCGTCGATGCCGTAGGCACCCCCGCTCACGATGCGGCACCCGGCGTCCGCCGCCGTCGAGGTGATCTCCGCCGCGGCCTCGGCACCGGCCACCGTGTTCGCCCGGGACCCCACGACCCCGAGCGCCGGCATCCCGTCGCCGAGGTGCGCCCCTGAGCTGCGCGTCCAGAGGACCACCGGGGCGTGCGGCCCGAGGTCGTCCATCGCCGACGGCCACCCGTCGCTCCCGGGGACCAGCAGACCGGCTCCGACCGCACCGGCCGCCGCGAGCACGTCGCCCACCTCGACAGTGGCCAATCGGGGCCGCCACCGTTCCACCGCGGTCTGCAGCACCCCGAGCAGCACCGCGGGGTCCTCGGCGCCCGGCACCTCGGCATCGACGCAGCATCCCAGCAGCGAATCGAAGTCCTTCTCAGCGGCGAGCAGCACCGCACCGAGCGCGCGCTCCGGTCCGAGTCCGGTGAGGAGCTCGCCGGCCACGGAGTCGCCCGGTTCGACGATGGCCGACCAGGCGACGCGGGCCGCGGCCTGCACCGGGTCGACCGCCGCACCGCTCGGCCCGAGCAGGCGCGCCACCGTGTCGAGGAGTTCCGTGCCTGCCGGCATCACAGCGCGCTCCGCAGGGCCAAGGCGCCGCGGACGTGCGCACCCGTGGGCCGCTCGGCCGCGTCGAGGTCGGCCAGCGTCCACGCCAGTCGCATCACGCGGTCCCAGCCGCGCATCGTCAGGGTGCCGAGGTCGAGTGCGCGGTCGAGGTCTGCCGTCGAACCCGGTTCGATGCGCCCCTCGGCCCGGAGCCACGCCCCGGTGACCTCGGCGTTGCGCGACCATCCCGTCCCGTGCAGGCGCTCCGCCATCCGGGCGCGGGCTGCCGCGACCGCCGCACGCGCGACCGCCGTCGTCGGGGTGCTGCCGTCCGCGTCCCGCATCCGACCCGTCGTCACCCGGGGCACCAGGACCCGGATGTCCATCCGGTCGAGCAGTGGCCCCGACATCCGGCCGAGGTACCGGCGGACGGTGCTCGGCGAGCACTCGCACGGCTGCCCGTGCGCACCACCGGCGTTGCCGCACGGGCAGGGGTTCGCCGCCAGGACGACCTGGCAGCGTGCGGGGAACTCGGCTGCGCCCGCCGCACGGTGGATCGTGATCCGACCGGACTCGAGCGGCTGCCGGAGCGCGTCGAGCACGGCCCGCGGGAACTCCGGCGCCTCGTCGAGGAACAGGATGCCCCCGGTGGCGCGCGACACGGCCCCGGGGCGCAGGACCCCCGACCCGCCGCCGATGAGCGAGACCGCCGAGGCGGAGTGGTGCGGGGCTTCCCACGGTGGCTTCGTGCTCCACGAGGCGGGACCCAGCCCGGCGACGGACCGGACCGCGGCGACCTCGAGCGCGGTCTCGTCGTCGAGGTCGGGCAGCAACCCGGGCAGCCGCTCGGCGAGCATGGTCTTGCCCGCGCCCGGTGGCCCGAGCAGCAGTGCGTGGTGTCCCCCGGCCGCCGCGGCGATGAGGGCTCGGACGCCGACCGGGTTCCCCACGACGTCCGACAGCTCGGCCACGGGACGCGGCACCGACGTGACCGGGACCGGCAGCACCGGATCGACCTCGACCGCCGGCAGGAGTGCCCCGGCGTCGATCGCCGCCGCCCGCAACGAGTCCACGCCGCTGATCCGCACCCCGCCGACCACGCGGGCCTCGGTCAGGTTGCCGACGGGCAGCACCACGCGGTCCGCACCGGCGTCGCGCGCGGCGACCAGCATCGGGATCACCCCGGGGACCGGACGCACCCGCCCGTCGAGCCCGAGCTCGCCGATGTAGACGATGCGCTCCGAGACGTCCGGCGCGAGACCGGCTCCGGCGAGCACGGCCATCGCGATGGCGAGGTCGAACCCCGATCCGCGCTTCGGGATCGCCGCCGGGGTCAGGTTCACGGTGATCCGACGTGCGGGCAGCGGGCACCCCGCGTTCGCCGCCGCGGATCGCACGCGTTCCCGTGCCTCTCCGAGTGAGGTGTCCGGCAGACCGATGATGCTGAACGCCGGGAGCTGACTGGTCAGGTGCGCTTCGACCTCGATACGGCGACCGGTGACCCCGAGCAGCGCGACCGCGGCAGCGCGACCGATGCCCGTCACAGCACACCCGCCAGGTGCTCGACGACGGTGCGGGGACCGTCGACGTGGACCGCGACGACGTCCACCCGGACCGCGCGCGCCGAGACCTCGGGATGCGCGTCGAACCACTCGGGCACGAGTCGTCGCATCCGGGTGAGCTTCGCGGCGGTGATCGCCTCGAACGGGTGACCGGTCGCGGCCCCGGAACGGGTCTTCACCTCGATGAACGCGAGTGTGCAGGAATCCCACGCGACGATGTCGATCTCGCCGCGGGCACACCGCCAGTTCCGCTCGAGCACGCGGAATCCCCGCGCCTCGAGCCAGACCACCGCTCGTTCTTCACCGAATCGTCCGAGTCGACCGTTCCGGAGCGACCGCCCCGGTGGACGTTGCACGTCTTGTTCCATGTCGTTGCCTCCACGACAACGATCTCCAGAACGAACGCCACGATCGGCGGAGTCAGAGAGTCTGTGGAATCAGCACGGGCGAATTGCCCTCTGTGGAGGAAAGAAGAAGGACCCGGGCGATCGAGATCACCCGGGTCCTGCTGCGACGAGCGTCAGTGCGCTGCTGCGTAGGCTTCCTGCACCTGCGTCGAGATGCGGCCGCGGGACGAGACCTCGTACCCGTTCTCCTTGGCCCACTCGCGGATCTTGCCGAGCTCTTCCGAGTTGCCACGCTTCGGCGCGGACTTCGGGGCGGAACCGCCGCCGGTGCGACGACCGGAGACCTTGCGCGCTGCGGCGATGTAATCAGAGATCGCCTCGCGGAACTTGTCGACGTTGTCGTTCGACAGGTCGATCTCGTACGACGAGCCGTCGAACGCGAATTCGACCGTCCGGCCTTCACCGGTGGTGATGGGGGAATCGTCGAGGTCGTCGACGAGCTGGACGGTGACCTTCTGTGCCATGGGGTGCTCCTGTTCGTGGGGCGGTTAAATCCCCATCAGAATAGCGCGAACAATTCACCGCCGGTCCGGATCAGCGGCGATTCACCCAGAAAGAAGCAGAAGAAAGTAAATTGACGATCACTCGTCGAGTGCGAGTTCCTTCGGCAGTTCGAGTTCCCGCGTCGTGAGTTCCTCGACATTCACGTCCTTGAACGTGAGTACCCGGACACCCTTGACGAACCGGTCGGAACGGTAGACGTCCCAGACCCAGACGTCGTTCATCGTCAGTTCGAAGTAGAAGTCGTGCTCCGTGTCACGGCGCACGAGTTCGACCTCGTTCGCCAGGTAGAAACGGCGCTCCGTCTCGACCACGTAACGGAACTGCGACACCACGTCTCGGTACTCGCGGTACAGGGCCAGCTCGACCTCGCGGTCGTAGTCGTCGAATTCGTCCTCATCCATTGCGCCCACAGTCTACGGCGACCCAGGGCCGAGCGGGCGACGGGCTCAACCCGCGACGGCGTCGAGTTGGTCGAAGCCGTCCAGCGCGACGCTCGAAGCCTGGTGCAACCAGGACTTCCGGTGCAGCGCGTGCGCCCCGATCGTCCGGATCGCGTCGTAGTGCGCCGTCGACCCGTAGCCCTTGTTCGACACCCACCCGTAGTGCGGAGCCTCGTCGTGCGCCGAGATCATGAGCGCGTCACGGGCGACCTTCGCCACCACCGACGCCGCGGCCACCGAGGCACAGTCGCGGTCGGCCTTGACCCGGACGACGACCTCGAGCGGATCGGCTGCCGGACGGAGCGACGCGGGCAGGGCGCGGCTCAACCAGTCGAACGAGCCGTCGAGCACCACCACCGCGCCGTCGAGCGACACCCCGTCGGCGACCAGGGAGCCGAGCGCCTGCGCACCCGCTGCGCCGAGGGCCGGGACGATGCCCTGCTGGTCGACGAAGTCCGCCGATGCCATGCCGACCGCCGTGCGTGCCCAACGCTGCACGACGGGCACCAGGTCGGTGCGGCGCGCTTCGGAGAGCAGTTTGGAATCAGCGAGCCCCTGGGGCACACGACCGATGTCGAGCGTCACCGCGGCCACACCGACGCCGACCGGACCGGCGATGGCGCCACGGCCGACCTCGTCCATGCCGATGACCGTCACGCGGCCCTCGGCGAGCAGACGTTTCTCGAGCCGGAGCGACGGACGGACGGCGGTCACTCGTCGCGCTCCTCCACGCCGGCGAACACCTCGGGATGGTCGTCGAGCCACGTCCAGCGGCTCGCCGGCCACGAGATGACGAACGCGCGTCCCGTGACGTCGGACATCGGGACGAAGCCCTTCGACGGGGTGTCGCCGTTGTACCGGGAGTCCTTCGAGTCGTTCCGGTTGTCGCCCATCACCCAGACGGTGCCCTTTGGCACGGTGACCGAGAAGTCGGTCGCCGAGGCCGGGGCGCCGGCGGGGAGCTTCAGGTACGGCTCCTTGATCGGAACACCGTTCACCGACATCTGCCCGAGGTCGTTGCAGCAGGACACCTTGTCACCGGGCAGACCGATGACGCGCTTGATCAGGTGGTCGTCGCTGTCGCCGGTGCCGAGACCGACCTGGGTCAGGGCCCAGTCGATCGCCTTGGCGGGCTGGGTGTCCGGCGTGACGCTCGGCACCTCGGATCCGGTGAGCCAACCGCCCGGGTCCTTGAACACGACGACGTCTCCCCGCTTCAGCGCCACGGCGCCGGGGACGAGCTCGTTGACGATCACCCGGTCGTTGATCTGCAGCGTGTTCTCCATCGACGCCGACGGGATGTAGAACGACCGGATCAGGAACGTCTTGACCAGGAACGACACGAGCAGCGCCGCGATGAAGATGATGACGAGGTCGCGGAGGAATGTGAGGACACCGTTCCGTTGCTTCTCGGCACGTGGCCTGCGCCCGGAATCCTCTGTCGTGTCCGTCATTTCCGCTCTCGTTCGAACCACTGACTCCCCGCAATGGGAAGAGCCCCCCGTCGATGCACAACCGTACATGGACGAGGGGCTCGCAGCGTCGTCCGGCTCGCGGACGTTCACTGTGAAGGCGATCAGGCGTCGCGCTTCTCCTTGATCTTGCGGCGGGCCGCCTTGCCGCGGAGCTCGCGCAGGTAGTAGAGCTTCGCACGACGGACATCACCCTTGGTGACGATCTCGATGTGGTCGATGATCGGCGAGTGCACGGGGAACCAGCGCTCGACGCCGACCTGGAAGCTCACCTTGCGGACCTTGAAGGTCTCGCCGATGCCGTGGCCCTGACGGCCGATGACGACGCCCTGGAAGACCTGGATACGCGAGCGCGTGCCTTCGATGATGTTGACGTGCACCTTGATGGTGTCGCCGGGACGGAAGTCCGGGACGTCGGTACGCAGCGATGCTGCGTCGACGTTGTCGAGGAGCTGGCTCATGGTGGGTTTCACTCTCTGCGGACGCGCACGGGTCGCCGCGGATCGAAGGTTCGGAAAGTGGTGGTGCGTGCCCGGTGTCGGCGACTCCCCCGTGGCAGAGTCCAGCCAGGGCACAGCGTTCAATACTGCCACAGAGAGCGCGGGAGACAAAACGACGAGGATGGACCCATGATCGAACTCCGCACCCCCGCCGAGCTGGACGGACTGCGCGTCGCCGGCCGGTTCGTGGCCGACGTCCTCGACGAGTTGCTCGAGACCGTCGACGTCGGCGTCAACCTGCTCGACCTCGACCGCGTCGCGGCCAGGATGATCGCCGAACGCGGCGCGGAGAGCTGCTACGTCGACTACCACCCGTCGTTCGGCATGTCGCCGTTCGGCAAGAACCTCTGCACCTCGGTGAACGACGCCGCCCTGCACGGCCTGCCGCACGACCGCACCCTGCAGGACGGCGACCTGGTGAGCCTGGACTTCGCCGCGAGCGTGGACGGCTGGGTCGCGGACTCCGCCGTCAGCGTCCAGGTCGGCACGCCGCGCGACGAGGACCAGGCCCTGATCGCCACGGTCGAGCGAGCACTCGCCGCCGGCATCGCCCAGGCGGCTCCCGGCAACAAGCTCGGCGACGTCTCGCACGCCATCGGTCACGTCGCACACGAGGCCGGTCACGACGTGAACCTGCAGTTCGGCGGGCACGGCGTCGGTCGCACCATGCACGGGGACCCGCACGTGCCGAACGACGGCCGTCCGGGTCGCGGCCTGAAGCTCCGGCCGGGGCTGGTCGTCGCGATCGAGCCGTGGCTCATGCAAACGACCGACGAGCTCTACCAGGACGACGACGGCTGGACCCTGCGCAGCGTCGACGGCTCACGTGCCGCGCACGTCGAACACACGGTCGCGGTCACCGAGGCCGGCCCCGAGGTCCTGACCCTGCGTCGCGCCCAGCGCGCCGACCCGACCGTCTGACGGACTGGAGGCACGGTGCGGGCCCGCCCCGCGCCTCCAGGCAGACCCGGCGGGGCCGGCGGGGCCGGGTTTCGTGCTCAGCGACTGTCCACGCGGAACGAACCGCGAGGAGTGTCGCTCAGCCCGAAAATCGTCCAGCGGACAAGCGCGCCAGCCGGTCAGGCAGGCGGCAGCAGGTCCGGACGGACGCGCCGCGTCCGCTCCAGCTGCTGCTCGTGCCGCCAGGCGCCGACGCGGGCGTGGTGCCCGCTGAGCAGGACGTCGGGGACGTCGAGGCCGCGCCACGACGCGGGCTTGGTGTACGAGGGGTACTCGAGCAGGCCGTCCTCGTGGGACTCCTCGACCAGCGACTCGGGGTTGCCGACGACACCGGGGACGAGTCGGCCGACGGCCTCGATCATCGCCATCGCGGCGACCTCGCCGCCGTTCAGCACGTAGTCGCCGAGCGAGAGCTCGACGACGGTGGCGCGCGACGCCGCCCACTCGAAGACGCGGGCGTCGATGCCCTCGTAGCGCCCGCAGGCGAACACGAGGTGCTCCGACGTCGACGCGAGTGACCGCGCGATCGACTGCGTGAAGGGCGTGCCGGCCGGCGTCGGGACCACCAGGGTCGACGAACCGTCGGGCCGGAAGAGCGCCTCGAGCGCCTGGGCCCACGGCTCCGGCTTCATCACCATGCCGGCGCCGCCGCCGTACGGGGTGTCGTCGACGGTGCGGTGCCGGTCGGTGGTCCACGACCGCAGGTCGTGCACGTGCAGGTCGAGCAGTCCACCGGAGCGGGCCTTGCCGAGCAGGGACACGTCGAGCACGGAGAAGAACTCCGGGAAGATCGTGACGATGTCGATCCGCACGGGGACTAGTCCGTGACCGTCTCGGGGCGCGAGGTGTCCTCGGGGTCCTCGAACAGCCCCTGCGGCGGGGTGACCGTGACGGTGCCGGCCGCGATGTCGACCGCCGGCACGATGGCCGAGACGAAGGGCACGAGGACTTCGCCGCGGGACGGCGTGTCGATCGCGAGCAGGTCCTGGGCGGGCATGTGGTCCACACGGGCGACCGTGCCGACCTCGACGCCGTCACGCAGGACCTTGAGCCCGACGAGCTGGTGGTCGTACCAGGCGTCGTCCTCACCGGTCTCGGCGTCGGCGTCCTGCTCGACCCAGAGGATGATGCGCGCCAGGGACTCGGCCGCGGTGCGGTCGTCGATCCCGGCGAAGAACGCGACGGGGTGACCGTTGTACCAGCGGAGCTCGTCCAGCTCGAGGGTCTTGCCCGACCACGGGGAGTCGTCGGGGACCTGGAGCGTGAAGGTGGCGCCCGGAGTGAACCGACGATCCGGGTCGTCGGTGTAGAGCTCGAGCTTGATGCCGCCCTTGAGCCCGTGCGCCTTCGTGATTCGACCCACCCGGAGCTGGGTCGTCTCCCTAGGAATCGGTGTCCACCACGTCGACCCGCACGCGCTTGCCGTCGGCCAGGGCCGTGACGAGGGTGCGGAGCGCCTTGGCGGTGCGCCCGGCGCGACCGATCACGCGGCCGAGGTCCTCGGGGTGCACGCGCACCTCGAGGACCTCGCCGCGTGGGGAGGTGGAGCTGGCGACGCGCACGTCGTCAGGGTGATCGACGATCCCCTTGACGAGGTGCGTCAGCGCGGATTCGAGCAAGGACTACGCCTCGGTCGTCTCGTCGGCGGTCTCGGCGTCGTCGGCCTTGGCGGCGGGAGCCGTCTTCTCCGACTTCGGCTTGAGCACGGCCTTCTTCGAGGAGTCGACCTGGAAGGCCGGCTTCGGCTCGGCGACCTTGACCTTGGACTCGGTGTCCTTCTCGCCCTTGAACTTGGCCCAGTCGCCGGTCAGCTTGAGGAGGGCCGCGACCTGCTCGGTCGGCTGCGCGCCGACGCCGAGCCAGTAGAGCGCACGCTCGGACTCGATCTTGATGACCGAGGGCTCCTCGGTCGGGTGGTACTGACCGATCTCCTCGAGGACACGACCATCGCGCTTGGTGCGCGAGTCGGCGACGACGATGCGGTAGTAGGGCGCACGGATCTTACCGAGACGCTTCAGACGGATCTTGACAGCCACAATTGCTCCTGTTTGCTTTCGTTGTGGTTGAACTGGAACCGCGGGCGTGGGGGCACACACGGCGAAAGCTCGAGAGAGATCGCTCACAGCTGGATAGAGGGTCGAGCTGCGGCGATTCGACCGTTCATTCTTGCAGATTCCCGGCCGTGATGCGAGCCGACTCGCTACGGCGCGAGGCGCCGCACCGCTTCGAGGGCCTCGGACGTCGCCCGGACCGCGTCCACGCTCCGTGCGTCCCGCGCACCGCCGACGACGGCGTACGGCACGCCGGCGGCCTGGAGGCCCGTGGCGAGTCCGCCAGGCGCGTCACCCTCGGCGTCGGTCGCGCGCTCCTGCCCGGCGCAGACCACGACGGAGTCCGCCGGCACGCCGACCTCGTCCCCGTGCTCGTCGCGGATCCAGAGCACCCCGGGTTCGATGCGCAGGTACTCCTGCACGCCGCCGACCATCCGCACCCCGGCGTCCCGCAGCCGGCCGATCGCGACCCAGCGTGAGGTGATGCCGATCCCCTGGCCGAACTTGCCCGAACGCCGGAGCACCGTCACCTCGGACCCCGGTCGGGTGGTGCGCCGTGCCGCGGGGAGTCGCTGCGGCACCTCGCCGACGAGCTCCTCGGACACGTCGAGGTCCCAGCGGGCCGCGAACTCGGCGGCTCGGACGACCTCGTCGGGCGACTCGGTCAGGAACGCCGCGGTGTCCACGCCGATGCCGCCGCCGCCGATGATCGCGACGGTGCCCTCGGGTACGCCGTTCCGCAGGGCCTGCTCGTAGGACAGCACGTGCGGCAGGTCGCTGCCGAGGACGTCGATGCTCCGCGGGACCACCCCGGCCGCGAGCACGACGGCGTCGCTGTCGACGAGGTCCCGAGCCGTGGCCGGGCGTCCGAGGTGGATCGTGGCCCCCCGCTCGGCGAGCTCGGCGCGGGCGGACCGCACCGTGGCGGCGTAGTCCTCCTTGCCCGGGACGAGTGCGGCGAGGCCGAACTGGCCGCCGAGGCGGTCGGAGGCCTCCCAGACGGTGACGTCGTGACCCCGGCGTGCGGCGTCCACCGCGGCGGCGAGTCCGGCCGGCCCGCCACCGACGACGTCGACGCGCTTCGGGTCCGCGGTCGGCCGGGCGGGGAAGGCCACCTCGCGGGCGGCACGGGGGTTCACGAGGCAGGACACCGGTGCGCCGATGATCGAGCGGTCGAGGCACGCCTGGTTGCAGCCGATGCAGGTGTTCACCAGGGCGAACCCGCCCGCGAGCGAGCGCGACACGATGGCGGGGTCGGCGAGGAACGGCCGGGCGAGGGCGACGGCGTCGATCAGTCCGTCGCCGAGCACGGCCTCACCGTCGCGCAGGTCCGTCATCCGGTTCGAGGCGATCACGCGGACGTCCGGGTACGCGGACGAGCGCACCACCGCGGCGATCCGTGCCGCGTACGTCAGCCAGGCCCCGTGCGGCACCGAGGCCTGCACGGTCGGGGTGCGGGACTCGTGCCAGCCGATGCCGACCGAGATGCCGTCGAGCCCGAGCGGCAGCAGGTCGTGCACGAGCGCGTCGACCTCGTCGTCGGTCGACGAGCCGGGCATCAGGTCCGCGCCGGACAGCCGGATCGTCACGGCGAGCTCGGGGACCGCGGCGCGCACGGCCCGGACGACCTCGATCGCGAAGCGCCGACGCCGTTCCGCATCGCCGCCCCACTCGTCGTCGCGCAGGTTCGTCAGCGGCGACTGGAACTGGTTGATCAGGTACCCCTCGGACGCCATGATCTCGACGCCGTCGAACCCGATCGCGCGGGCGGTGCGGGCCGCGGCGGCGAAGTCCTCGATGGTCCGCTCGACCTCGGCCGACGTCAGCTCGGTCGGCACCACACCGCGGGCGGCCGCCCACGGCAGGGCCGAGGGCGCCACGACGCGCTGCGGGTCGCCGTGCCGGTCGACCATGCCCGACGCGAGCGCGTACCGCCCGGCGTGGAACAGCTGCGCCAGGATCGTCCCACCCTCGTCGTGCACGGCGTCGACCGCCACCCGGAACCGCTCGTCGGCTCCCCCGACGCCGAACACCGCGAAGTCCGGACCGCCGCGGGCCTCGTCGTTCACCGCGATGCCGCCGGTGATGATGCACGCCGCCCCGCCGGCCGCCCGTTCGCGGTAGAAGGCGGCCATGCCGGCGCCGCCGTCGTCGTGCACCTCGAGCCCGGTGTGCATCGACCCCATCACCACCCGGTTCGCCAGGTGCAGGGGGCCGAGGGTCCAGGGTGACGCGACGGTCCGGAGGGACTCCGGCACGACGGGGGCGGAAGCGACGCTGCTCATGCGCCTATTCTGCGGTGTCCGCGCCCGGAGCGTCGGCCGGCAGCACCGCGTCGCGGAGGGGCGACGTCGTGTCCGACCAGTACGGCGGGGCGATCACCGTCAGACCGCCGTCCACCGAGAGCACCTGCCCGGTGATGTACCCGGCCTTGTCCGACAGCAGGAAGTCGACGGCGTCGGCCATGTCGTCGGCCGACCCGGGGCGCTGCAGCGGGAGCTTCTCGAGGACGGTGTCCATCGGCGCCTGGCCGGGGACCTTCGTGTAGAAGTACTCGAGCGAGTCGGTGTCGATGAGGCCGCCGTTCACCGCGTTGACGGTGATCTGGCGCGGACCGAACTCCACCGCCATGTACTTCATGTACGCCTCGCTCATGGCCTTGGCGGCACCGAGTGCGGCGTAGGTCGGGAACGCCCGGAGCGATCCGTACGACGTCACGACGACGATGCGGCCACCCCGGTCCATCAGTTCCGCCGCGCGCTGGGCGCCGAGCACGAACGAACGGGCGTTCGTGGCGTAGCTGCGGTCGAGGTGGTGCAGCTTGAGGTCGGCGACGGGCTTGAACGCGCTGGCCGCGGCGTTCGCGACGAACATGTCGAGGCGTCCGTAGGTGTCGCGCACCAGGTCGAACAGGGCGTCGATCGACTCCGGCTGCTCGATGTCGACCTGCGCCGTGATGCCGTCGCCGCCGGCCGCCCTGACGTCGGCCAGGGACTCCTCGGCCAGGTCGGCGTTGCCCTTGTACGTCACCACGACGGTGACGCCGCGCTGGCCGAGCTTCTGCGCGAGCAGGCGGCCGATGCCGCGCGAAGCGCCGGTGATGAGTGCGATGGGTGCGTTGGTGCTGTCGGTCACTGCGGTCCTTCAGGTGAGTGGGAGACGGACTGGAGGCGCGGGGCGGGCCCGCGGTCGTCGGTCGGTTTCAGAACCCGGCTGCGCCGGTCACGACGGCGCGGCCGACGATCAGCTTCTGGATCTCGTTGGTGCCCTCTTCGAAGCGCTGCGCGCGTGCGTCGCGGTAGACGCGCTCGATGGCGTTGCGCTTCCAGTAGCCCTGCCCGCCGTGCACCTGCAGGGCCTTGTCGGTGACCCGGGCGAGCATGTCGACGGCGACCATCTTCGAGGCGCTGGAGAGCGTGCCGGCGTCGGGACGGTCGTCCTCGTAGGCGCGGGCGGCCTCGAGCACCAGGGCGCGGGCGGCGGCGATGTCGGCGTAGTTCTCGGCCAGGTAGAACTGGATCGTCTGGCGGCTGGAGAGGCGCTTGCCGAAGGTCTCGCGCTTGTTCGCGTACTCGACGGCGAGCTCGTTCGCCCGCTCGGCGAGACCGACGGCGCTCATCGCGACGGACACCCGGCTCGGCAGCAGGAAGCCGCCGAGCGCGACCTCGAGGCCCTGGCCTTCGGCGCCCAGGCGGGCGCTGGCTGGGATCGGGGTCTCGGTGAACCGCAGGATCGCGTGGTCGGTGCCACGGATGCCCATGGTGTCGGAGTCGTCGATCACCTCGGCACCCGGCAGCCCGCTGTTCGGCATCAGGAACGCGACCGTGCCGTCCTGGCCGGTGCTGCCCTCCAGCCGAGCGGCGATGAGCCAGTGGTCGGCCGTGACCCCGAACGTGATGAGGTGCTTCTCGCCGTTCATCACGTAGGTGTCGCCCTCGCGCCGGACCGTCGTGCGGATGTCCGCTCCGGTGCCCGCGGTGGCTTCGGTCAGGGTGAACGCGACGAGCGTGTCACCGGCGACGGACGGCTTGACGACCTGCTCGATCTGCTCCGGCGTCGCGTAGGGGGCCATCGCGCGCCAGGTGCCGTTGATGACGTGCACGAGCATGCGGATGGAGGCGTGCGAGCGGGAGACGACCTCCATGATCTCGAGGTAGCGCGAGAACGGGATCGCCCGTCCGCCGAGTTCCGTCGGGGCGGCGAGGCTGAGCCACCCGTTCTCCTTGAGCTCCTGGAACAGCTCGGGGGCGACCCGGCCCGTGCGCTCGATCTCCTCCGCCCACGCCTCGCCGGGGCCGCGGACCCACTCGGTGACCTCGGCCTTGAGCTGCTGGAAGGCGGCTTCGTCGAAGCCCGTGCTCGTCTGCTCGAGGATCGTCATCGTGTCTCGTTCTCCTTCGTCGCGACGAGCGCGGCCGCCTGCTCGCGCAGGATGTTCTTCTGGACCTTGCCGACCGCGTTGCGCGGCAGCTCGGTGGTGTACTCGAGTCGTTCCGGCCAGTAGTACTTGCTCACGCCGGCCGTGTCGAGGTACTGCTGCATCCCGGCGAAGTCGAGCGGCTCGTCCGCGCGGGCGTTCACGACCCAGGCGCAGGCACGCTCACCGAGCCGCTCGTCCGGCATCGCCACGATCGCGACGTCCGTGACCAGCGGGTGCTGGTAGAGCAGGTTCTCGATCTCGACGACGGGGATCTTCTCGCCGCCGCGGTTGATGACGTCCTTCACGCGCCCGGTGATCGACAGGAAGCCCTTCTCGTCGACCTTCGCCAGGTCGCCCGTGCGGTACCAGCCGTCCGCCGTGAACACGTCGTCGGTCAGGTCCGGGCGGTCGAGGTAGCCCGCGAACATCGTCGGCGAGTGCAGCTCGAAGTTGCCCTCGGTGCCGGCGGGCAGCTCGATCCCCGCGTCGTCGACGATGCGGATCGAGATGCCCGGCAGCGCCCGGCCGTCGTGGCCGTGGGCGTCGGCGGGGTCGTCGCTCGGGCTGGACAGGGCCCCGAGACACGTCTCGCTCGTCCCGAAGGCGCCGAGGATGGCGCTGCCGAGCACCGTGCTCGCTCGCTGGGCCAGTGCACGGGGCACCGCGGCGCCCGTCGGCACGAAGATCCGGAGCGACTCGGGCTGCCCGGCACCGGCCTCGACCAGGTCGACGAGGTCGGTCAGGAACGGCGTCGCGCACTGCACGAAGGACGCCCGGGCGACGCCGAACGCCTGCTCGAGTGCGACCCGGCCGTCCCACACCGGCTGGATGACCTGCGGGGCACCGAGCCGGAACGCCAGCAGCATGCCGTACAGGAACCCGGTCTGGTGAGCGAGCGGCGACGGGATGTAGATGCGGTCGGCGCTGGTCAGCCCGGACTGCGCCACGTGCATGGCGGTCGCGAGTCCGAGCGTGCGGTGCGGGTGCTGCACGCCCTTCGGCTCCCCCGTGGTGCCGGAGGTGAAGAGCAGCTGGCAGACGTCGTCCGGCCCGGGAGCGTGCGACGCGATCTCGTCGACGTCGACGTGCACGGCGGCGAGGGCGTTCTCGAAGTAGCGCCAGTGCCAGTCGCTCGCCACGACCCGTTCCAGGGCGTCGGCGGGCAGCGGCGGCTGGTTCGTCGGGGTGTCGCCCTGCCCGCGGGCCTCGGCGCGGAGCACGATGACGTGCTCGAGCGACAGGCGACGGTCCTGCGCGGCCGCCTCGTCGATGACGTCGAGGAGTTCGAGCGCGGGACGGCGCTTCCGGAACACGTTCGGCAGGAAGACCACGCGGGCCTTCGAACGCGCCAGCGTCATCGTGGTCTCGCGGGGACCGAACACCGGCATGATCGGGGTCGCGACGGCGCCGATCTGGATCGCACCGAGGGTGATCGACACGAACTCGCGCCAGTTCGGCAGCTGCATCGCGACGGATTCACCGGTGCGCACGCCGAGTTCGAGCAGCAGGGCGGAGACCCGGTCGGCCTCGTCCTGCAGCTCCTTCCACGTGGTGTTCGCGGGGGTCGCACCGCCGACCTCGATCACGGCCAGGCCCCCGGGGTCGGTCTGCGACAGGGCGCGGACCCGCTCGCTCAGGACGAGCGGGTCGGCGTCGACGCCGGCGAGCTCGGGCAGGGCGACGGCGGGCTGCGGGGCGGTGGGCTGCGGGGCGGCGGGCTGCGGGGCGGCGGGCTGTGCGGCGGGCTGCGCGACCGGCTGGTCGGTCGGCTCGGGCGCCGCAGCCGTCTCGAGGGGCGTGCCGAGGTGCGTGCGGACCCCGTCGGCCTCGGCGGCGTCGATCCGGTCGTCCCGCGCAACCTGGGCTGCGAGCCGGTCACCGACGGACATGTCGAGCCCGACGGAGTTCATCGCCTCGAGGAACGTCGGGTAGGAGATCCGGTAGGCACGCGGGTAGGTCAGGCCGGACACCCCGTCGGCACTCGACGCCGCGACCGCGAGGGACATCAGCACACGGTGGTCGTTGAACGAGGACATCGGCGCACCGTGCAACCCGGCCGCGCCGACGCCGGTGACCCGCAGCTCGTCCGCGCCCTGCTCGGCACGGCCGCCCATCCGGTTCAGCTGGAGCATCGCCGCGACCCGGTCGGACTCCTTCAGGCGGATGTGCGCCACGTTCCACAGTCGACTCGTGCCCTCGGCGAAGGTGGCCATCGTCGACAGCACGGGCAGCAGGTCCGGGATCGGACGGCAGTCGACGTCCAGCGGCCGGAGCGGGGACCCGTCGTGCTCGATCCGGACGAAGCCGGTCTCCTCGTCGATCCGCATCGGCACGCCCATCGCGGTCGCGAGGTCCAGGAACTCGCTCTCCGGGTGGTCCGTCTCGGCCGTCGTCGTGGCCGTCATGCCGCGCAGCAGCACGTTCGACTCGCGGGTGCCGGCCGCCGCGATGCCGAACGCTGCGGAGCCGATGTCGGGCGGGATGACGTAGTCGTGCGGGGTGGCCTGCTGGCCCGCCGGGATCCGGTACTCGAGCCAGTCGTCGGAGACCTCGACCGTCAGGCCGAACTGCCGCATCATCCGCACGGTGAGCTCGACGTAGGGCTGCTCGTTGAGCCGCCCGCCAGTGATGTGGATCCGGGTCTCGTGCTCGGCGAACGGTGCCACCAGCAGCAGCCCGGACACCCACTGCGACAGGGTGCCGGCGATCGTCACGTCACCGCCGCGCGGACGCCTGGGCTGCACGGTGACGGGCGGACAGTCGTTCGTCGCCTCGAGCTCGACACCCATCTGCGTCAGCGAGGTGAGCAGCGCCTTGATCGGGCGGCGCTGGAAGTACTTCATGCCCGACAGGGTCATCGGGCGGTCGGCCAGCGAGGCGAGCCCGGTCATGAAGTAGAGCGTGGTGCCCGAGGACCCCATGTTGAGCAGTCCGTCGGCACCCCGCGAACCGTGGTCCACGACGTCGGTCGCCTGGTACCGGCCGCCCAATCCGGTCACGTGGTACGCGTTGCCGCGACGCTTGACGTCGACGCCGAGCGCGCGGAGCGTGCCCACGGTCCACTCCACCTGTCGCGTCGCGCTGACCCCGGAGACGACACTCGTCCCCTCCGCCAGCGACGCGAGCACCAGCGCGCGGTGCGCGTGGTACTTCGAGACCGGGATGTCGAGTTCTCCGACGAGCGGGGCGTTCGTCCCGCGCACCACCAACTGCATGCGTACCTCTTCCCTGTAGGAACATTTCAACGGTACGCCCACAGTGGAACTAGTTGGAGGACGATCCGCACGATCGGGACAACGCTTCGTTGTGCGTGTCCGACAAGGACCCGGGCAGGATGGACGGCATGGACATCCGCTTCACCGAGTCCCGCCCGTCGACCATCGGCGTCGAGTGGGAACTCCCCCTGGTCGACCGGGCGACCGGCGACCTCGCTCCCCGCGCCCCCGCCGTCATCGCCGCCGTGCACGAGCGGCTCGGCGACCACGACCGCGTCACCGAGGAGCTGCTGACCAACACGGTCGAGGTCGTCTCGAGCGTCCACGACCGCGTGGGGGCTGCGACGAGCGAGCTGTCCGGCATCATCGGCGAGGTCATCGACGCCGCCGAACCGCTCGACGCCCAGGTGATGTGCTCGGGCACGCACCCGTTCGCGGTGTGGGACCAGCAGGAGATCACCCCGGACAGCGAGCACTACACGACGCTGATCGACCGCACCCGCTGGTGGGGACGCCAGATGCTCATCTGGGGCGTGCACGTGCACGTCGGCATCGACGACCGCGACAAGGCGGTCCCGATCATGAACGCGATGCTCGCCTACGTCCCGCACCTGCAGGCGTTCACCGCGTCGAGCCCGTTCTGGGGCGGCACCGACACCGGGTACGCCTCGAACCGCGCCCTCATGTTCCAGCAGCTCCCGACCGGCGGGCTCCCGCCGCAGCTCGGCGCCTGGGCGAACTTCGAAGAGGTCGTCGGCGACCTCACGCACACCGGCGTCATCGACGGCGTGAAGGACCTGCGCTGGGACATCCGACCGTCGCCGGGCTGGGGCACCCTGGAGAACCGGGTCTCCGACGGCATCTCGACCCTGCACGAGGTCGGCGCCGTCACCGCGCTCGTGCAGTGCCTGGTCACCGCCTGCTCGGACCGCCTCGACGCCGGTGAGACCCTGCCCACCATGCAGCCGTGGTTCATCCGCGAGAACAAGTGGCGCGCGGCTCGCTACGGCATGGAGGCCGAGATCATCACGAACGTCGCCGGCGACGAGCGGCTCGTGACCGACGAGGTGCACGACCTGGTGCAGCGGCTCGACCCGATCGCCGAACGGCTCGGCTGCCTCGACGAGCTGCACCACCTCGACACGATGATCGAGCGCGGCGCCTCGTACCAGCGGCAGCTGCAGGTCGCGCAGGAGAACGGCGGTGACCTGCGCGCCGTGGTCCGCCACCTGGTCACCGAGTTCCGCGACGCGCTCTAGCCGCGACCGCACCGCCTCGGGCGTACCTGGCCGAATCGGGCGTACCTGGCCGAATCGGGCGAACCTGGCCGAATCGGGCGTACCTGGTCGAATCGGGCGTACCTGGTCGTTCCTTTCGACCAGGTACGCCCGATTCCACTTTCCATCGCGCGTGCGATGGGAAGGAACGACGCAACGCGACCGGAAACGGACGGGAGGCCCGGTGCCAGCTGGCACCGGGCCTCCCGTCCGTCAGGTGGTCGCGATCGCGAGCCGCGTCAGCGACCCAGGAACTTCTGCAGCGACGCGAGCTCTTCCTCGGTCGGTGCCTTGCCGCCCTTGGCGCCCCCGAGGCCGAGGCCGGACCCCTGCGGGGCCTGCTGCGGCGCAGCCGCCGCGCCGGCAGCCAAGGCCGCGCGCTTGGCGGGGTTGCCCACCTTCGACTTCTTCTTGCCGCCCTGCTGCTGCTTCTTGCCGCCGTGCATGCCCGGGATCGGACCCATGCCCGGCATCTGCGGCACGCCCCCGCGGGCGACGGTCTTCATCATCTTGGCGGCCTGCTCGAAGCGGTTGACCAGCGCGTTGACCTCGGTGACCGTCGATCCGGCACCGCGCGCGATGCGCAGACGGCGCGAACCGTTCAGGAGCTTCGGGAGCTCGCGCTCCTGGGGCGTCATCGACTGGATGATCGCCTCGGTGCGGACGATCTCGCGCTCGTCGAAGTTGTCGAGCGCCTCGCGCATGCCCTTGGCTCCCGGGAGCATGCCGAGCATGCCCTTGATGGAGCCGGCCTTGCGGAGCTGCTGCATCTGCTGCAGGAAGTCGTTCAGCGTGAAGTTGTCGGTCGCGATCTTGTCGGCGACCTTGCGCGCCTCTTCCTCGTCGAAGGCGCCCTGCGCCTGCTCGATGAGGGACAGGATGTCGCCGAGGTCGAGGATGCGGCTCGCCATGCGGTCCGGGTGGAACGGCTCGAAGTCGTCGAGCGACTCACCCGTCGACGCGAACATGATCGGACGGCCGGTCACACTGGCCACCGACAGGGCGGCACCACCGCGGGCGTCACCGTCGAGCTTCGAGAGCACGACACCGGTGAAGTCGACGCCTTCCTGGAACGCACGGGCCGTGTTGACGGCGTCCTGACCGATCATCGCGTCGATGACGAACAGGACCTCGTCCGGGTCGACGGCCTTGCGGATGTTCGCGGCCTGCTTCATCAGCTCGGCATCGACACCGAGTCGACCGGCGGTGTCGACGATGACGGTGTCGTACTGCTGGTCGATCGCGGCCTTGATGGCGTTCTTGGCGACCTTGACCGGGTCGCCGACGCCGTTGCCGGGCTCGGGCGCGAAGACGTGCACGCCGGCCTGCTCGCCGACGACCTGCAGCTGCTGCACGGCGTTCGGACGCTGGAGGTCCGCCGCGACGAGCATCGGGGTGTGGCCGTCCTTCTTGAGCCACTTGCCGAGCTTGCCCGCGAGGGTGGTCTTACCGGCACCCTGCAGACCCGCGAGCATGATGACCGTCGGCGGCTTCTTGGCGAACTCGAGCCGTCGCTGCTGCCCGCCCAGGATGCCGACGAGTTCCTCGTTGACGATCTGGACGACCTGCTGCGCCGGGTTGAGCGCGCGGTTGACCTCGTCGGAGAGGGCACGCTCGCGCACCGATGCGGTGAACGCCTTGACGACCTCGAGCGCGACGTCGGCGTCGAGGAGCGCCCGCCGGATCTCGCGGACGGTGCCGTCGACGTCGGACGGAGTCAGCCGACCCTTGCTCCGCAGATTGCGGAAGGTCTCGGTCAGCCGATCGGAGAGTGAACCGAATTGCGCCATGATCCGTCGATTCTACAAGGCTCCCGCCGACGGCACCGGCCCGTTCACCGCAGGAGGACACCCTCGGTCAGTCCGACCGGTGCGTCGAGCCCCACGTCGATGACCACCGGCGCGCTCGACGGACTCCGGTCGCCGGTCGGGAACCAGCGCCGGTCGGGCGACACCAGGATCACGAGACCGTCCACGTCGCCGACCGCCGCGAAGGACTCCCCCGGCGGGTTGGCGTACGGCTCGAGACCGGCGCGTCGCAGGGCCGAGGCTGCGCCGAGGACGTCGGGCACGGGGACGCCGACCTCGCTGACCGAGACGAGCGGGACGCCGGCGTCGGAGTCGCTGCCGGTGCCGGTGCGGGTACCGTCGCCGGCGCCGACGCCGACGCGCCGGGCGCCCGGCTCCAGGTCCCGCCGCTCGATGAGTTCGAGGAGCTGCTGGTCGGGCCCCTCGAAGTAGACCGACCGCGAGTTCCAGTTCGGCGGCCCCTCGAACTCGTCCTGGTCAGCGGTACCGAGCACCGTCGTCAGTCCGGCGATCCAGGCCTTGGCCGCGTCGAAGGTCCCCGTGGGGATCGTGATCGCCAGGTGCAGGGCTCCGGTCATCTCCGGCAGTTCGCGGAACACGAGGAGCGTCGACCCCACCACGATCCGCACCGTGGCGTCGACGATCTCGACCGAGCACCCCAGCCGTTCGTAGAATCGGGCGGTGTCGTCGAGCGAGCGGGTGGCGAGCTGTACCTGTCGGATGTCCATGCCCTCATCGGACCATCTCAACCATTGTTGAGGTCAAGCATCTGGTTGTTGGACGCCGTCCAGAAACTGTCGTACGCTCGCCGCATGCCGGAACTCGAGATCGTCCGCCACCACGGCCTGCTCGACTACCCGGACGGCCTCGCCCTGCAGCGGGACCTGCACGCCGACGTCGTCGCCGGCCGTTCCCCCGGGGCCCTCGTGCTGTGCGAGCACCCGTCCGTGTACACCGCCGGACGCCGCACCGAACCGTCCGACCTGCCGACGAACGGCGCCCCGGTCGTCGACACCGACCGCGGCGGACGCATCACCTGGCACGGACCGGGGCAGCTGGTCGCCTACCCGATCGTCCGGCTCGCCGAACCCCTCGACGTCGTCGCCTGGGTGCGCGACCTGGAGCAGGTCGTCATCGACGCCGCGGCTGCCGTCGGGGTGCACGCCGAACGGGTCGCGGGTCGCAGCGGCGCCTGGGTGCCGGGCACGGACGGCTCCCCCGCCGCCAAGGTCGGGGCGATCGGCCTGCACGTCGCCGAGGGCGTGACGAGCCACGGCATCGCGATCAACTGCGACAACGCCCTCGACGCCTACGCCGCGATCGTCCCGTGCGGCATCGCGGACGCCGGGGTCACGACGTTGAGCGCCGCGGCGGCGTACGTGGGGTGTGCCCAGGTGACCGTCGACGACCTCGCACCCCTGGTCGCGGACCGCGTCCGACAGGCCGTCGACGGCATGCACAGCGGCCGCCGGATCAGCACGACGGCCCCCAGCACCAGCACCAGCACCAGCACGAGCACCAGCACCGCGCCCGCCCGACAGGAGACCCTCGTATGACCCTCGCCCCCGAAGGCCGCCGCATGCTCCGGGTCGAGGCCCGGAACGCCGAGACCCCGATCGAGACGAAGCCCGCGTGGATCAAGACCCGTGCCACGCAGGGCCCCGAGTTCCGCGAGCTGTCGAGCCTGGTGCGCGAGAAGCAGCTGCACACCGTCTGCCAGGAGGCCGGCTGCCCGAACATCTTCGAGTGCTGGGAGGACCGCGAGGCCACCTTCCTGATCGGCGGCTCGCAGTGCACCCGTCGCTGCGACTTCTGCCAGATCGACACCGGCAAGCCGGAACCGCTCGACCGCGACGAGCCCCGCCGGGTCGCGGACTCCGTGGCGGAGATGGGCCTGCGGTACGCGACCGTGACCGGCGTCGCACGCGACGACCTGCCCGACGGCGGTTCCTGGCTCTACGCCGAGACCATCCGCGCGATCCACGAGCACTCCCCCGGCACCGGCGTCGAGATCCTGGTGCCGGACTTCAACGGGCGACCGGACCAGCTCGGCCCGGTGTTCGACGCCCGCCCCGAGGTCTTCGCCCACAACGTCGAGACCGTCCCGCGGATCTTCAAGCGGATCCGGCCGGCGTTCACGTTCGAACGGTCCCTCGACGTCATCACGCAGGGCCGCGACGCCGGACTGGTCACGAAGTCGAACCTGATCCTCGGCATGGGCGAGGAGCGCGTCGAGATCGAGGACGCCCTGCAGCGCCTGTACGACGCGGGCACGGACATCATCACGCTGACGCAGTACCTCCGCCCGTCGCCCCGGCACCTGCCGGTCGCCCGCTGGGTCAGCCCTGCGGAGTTCGTCGAGCTCCGTCAGGTCGCCGAGCAGATGGGCTTCGCCGGGGTGCTCGCCGGACCGCTGGTCCGGTCGTCGTACCGGGCGGGCCGGCTGTGGGCACGGGCGACGGTGGCCCGCGGCGGCTCGGTTCCCGAGCACCTGGCCCACCTGCTCGACGCGACCCCCGGTCGCCAGGCCGTCTGACGCTCGCGCGGCTCGCGCGGCGTACGCGTCGCGGCGTACGCGGCGCGGCCGGCGTTTCGCGCTGAGCGACACTTCACGGACTGCGGAGCACGTGAACTGTCGCTCAGGCCGAAACTCGGTGCGTCCGGACAACGCGCGGACGGACGGGAGGCGCGGTGCCAGCTGGCACCGCGCCTCCCGGCCGTCAGATGGTGACGGCTACTTCGCCTCGGCCTCGACCGACTCCTTCGGCTGACCGGTCGGGGTGAGCCCGCGCTCCTGGCGGCGCTTCGAGACCACCAGCGACGCGGTCGTGGCGACCGCGATCGTCAGCGCGATGAAGCCCAGCGAGAACCAGATCGGGATTTCCGGCGCCCACTCGATGTGCTCGCCACCGTTGATGAAGGGCAGCTCGTTGACGTGCATGGCGTGGAAGACGAGCTTCACACCGATGAACGCCAGGATGACGGCGAGGCCCTGGCCCAGGTAGATGAGGCGCTCGAGCAGGCCGGCGATCAGGAAGTACAGCTGCCGGAGGCCGAGCAGCGAGAACGCGTTCGCCGTGAACACGATGAAGGCGTCCTGCGTCAGCCCGAAGATCGCGGGGATCGAGTCGAGCGCGAAGAGCACGTCGGTCAGGCCGATGGCGACCATGACGAGCAGCATCGGGGTGAACAGCCGCTTGCCGTCGACACGGGTGGTCAGGCGGTCGCCGTCGTAGTGGTCCGAGGTCGGGATGATGCGCTTGAGGATCCGGATGAGCCGGGACTCGCCCTCGCTGCCGTGGTCGTTGCCGCTGCGGGCCTGCGACCAGGCGAGCCAGAACAGCAGCGCACCGAACAGGTAGAAGACCCACGAGAAGTTCTCGATGATCGTGACGCCGAGGGCGATGAAGACACCGCGTGCGACGAGCGCGATCGCGACGCCGACCAGCAGGACCTTCTGCTGGAACTCCTTCGGCACGGCGAAGCTCGACATGATGATGAGGAAGACGAAGAGGTTGTCGACCGACAACGCCTTCTCGGTCAGCCAGCCGGCGAAGTACTCACCACCGGCCTGCCCGCCGCCGAAGACCAGGATCCCGATGCCGAACAGGATCGCCAGGCCGATGTAGAAGGCGGACCAGAACGCGGATTCGCGGATGTGGGGCACGTGCGGCGTGCGCACGTGCGAGTAGAAGTCGAACACCAGCAGCGCGAGGATGCCGGCGATCGTGATGAGCCAGACGAAGAGTGGGACGTCCACGGTTTCCTTCAGGTAGGGCGCGCCGCTGATGTGCGGGTACGCCGAGGCCTGAAGGTCTCTTCCGTCGCCCGGCACCGGAACCGGTGTCGCACGACCGGCGCCCCGGGGCCGGATCGTTCCGGACCGTACTGACGGGGTCACCGAGAGGGAATACTCCCCTTCGTGTTCCCGAGCATACCGGGCACAGCGGACATGTGCCGCGCTCTAAGCTGGGAGCATGGCGAGTTCCTGGTCACTGTCCTCACGGCTGCGCGGCCTCTTCCAGCGCAAGACGATCGACGAGACCACGTGGGAGGACCTGGAGACCGCCCTCATCGGCGCCGACTTCGGGCCCGACATCTCCGAGGAGATCATCGAGGACCTGCACGCCCGCGTCGACCGGTACGGCACGACCGACCCCGCCGACCTGCAGCGCATGCTCCGCGAGGTCCTCGAGGAACGGCTCTCGAAGCTCGACACCACCCTGAAGCTCAGCGCGCGGCCCGCCGTGGTGCTCGTCGTCGGGGTGAACGGCGTCGGCAAGACCACGACGATCGGCAAGTTCGCCAAGTTCCTGAAGACCTACGACCGCACGGTGCTCGTCGGGGCGGCGGACACGTTCCGCGCCGCGGCGGTCGAGCAGGTCGCCACCTGGGCCCAGCGCGCCGGGGTCGACGTCGTCCGTCCGTCGCAGCCCGGGCAGGACCCGGCGTCGGTGGCGTACCAGACCGTCGAGAAGGCGATCCGCGACCAGACCGAGATCGTCGTCATCGACACCGCCGGGCGTCTGCACACCAAGGCCGGCCTGATGGACGAGCTCACCAAGATCAAGCGCGTGGTCGAGAAGCAGACCGAGATCAGCGAGGTCCTGCTCGTCCTCGACGCCACGACGGGCCAGAACGGCCTCGCACAGGCTCAGGCCTTCATCGAGGGTGCCGGCGTGACCGGCCTCGTCATCACCAAGCTCGACGGCTCGGCCAAGGCCGGCTTCGTGCTGAGCGTGCAGGAGAAGACCGGCATCCCGATCAAGCTCATCGGGCAGGGCGAGGGCATCAACGACCTGACCGGCTTCACGCCGCACGTGTTCGTGCAGAACCTCGTCGGCTGAGCGAACGCGTCGGCACGCCGAGGAGTAGCGTCCCTGACGGCCCGGGCATCTGCTCGGTCTCGTTCCAGGGATAGGAGACCCTCATGCCCGCACTGCTGATCATCGCGATCATCGTCGGCCTCGTCCTGCTCTTCAGCGGCATCTTCGTCGGTGCGCTGAAGTTCCTGCTCTGGGTGGGCATCGTGCTCATCCTGCTGGCGGTCATCGGCTGGCTGCTCCGGACGATCCGCGGTCGCGCGTAGCGACCCGTCGTCCTGTCCGGACGCACCTGAGAGACGGGAGGCGCGGTGCCAGCTGGCACCGCGCCTCCCGTCTGCCGTCCGGTCGCGACCAGGACGCCTACGCGACCGCGTCCGCCGGCTCGCGCTTCTGCACCCGCTGCCCGACGACCGCCGAGACGCCGTCCTGCCGCATCGACACCCCGTACAGGGCGTCCGCGATCTCCATCGTCCGCTTCTGGTGCGTGATGACGATGAGCTGCGACGACTCGCGCAGACGCTCGAACACGGTCAGCAGGCGGCCCAGGTTGGCGTCGTCGAGTGCCGCCTCGACCTCGTCCATGATGTAGAACGGCGACGGCCGCGCGGTGAAGATCGCGACGAGGAGCGCCACCGCCGCCAGGGACCGCTCGCCGCCGGACAGCAGGGTCAGGCGGTCGATCTTCTTGCCGGCGGGCTTCACCTGCACGTCGATCCCGGTGCCGAGCAGGTCGGTCGGGTCGGTCAGGTTGATGGACCCCGAGCCGCCCGGGAACAGGATCGGGAAGATGACGTCGAACGCTTCCTTCGTGTCGTTGAACGCGGACTCGAAGATCGTCTGCATCTTCGTGTCGAGCTCGTCGATGATCGTCAGCAGGTCCGTCCGGGTCTTCTGCAGGTCCTCGAGCTGCTCGGCGAGGAACGCGTGCCGCTGCTCGAGCGCCTGGAACTCCTCGAGCGCGAGCGGGTTCACCTTGCCGAGCTGTCCGAGGTCGCGCTCCGCGGCCTTGAGTCGGCGCTCCTGCTCGGCACGGACGTAGGGCACGGTCTCGACATCGGCGGGGTCGATCTCGTCGGTCGTGTCGAACTCGGGCAGCGCCGGGCCGCCGGGCAGGGTGGACTCCGCGTCGACGAGGGCCACGTCGTCGGTTTCGGGGCCGGCTTCTGCCGCAGCTTCCTGCGGCTCGGTCACGCCCGCGGCCTCGGCGGCGGCCGCAGCCGCGCGCTCCGCCTCGCGGTGCTTCCGCGCGCGCACCCGCGGGTCCACGAGCACGTCGACGGGCACCGGCACGTGCGGCCCGTACTCGGCCACCAGCACGGCCTCGGACAGCCCGAGCTCGCTCTGCGCCCGGTCGAGGACGCCGGACACGTGCAGCTTCTTCTCGTAGATCTCCATCTCGAGCGAGTGCACGCCGTCGGTGATGGTCTGCAGGCGGTCCCGGAGCTCGCGCTCCTCGTTGCGGACCGTCTGCAGCTCGGTGTTGCGCTTCGACCGCTCGGATTCCTCCGTCGCCAGCTGCACCCGGGCTTCGGCCAGCGAACGGTCGACCGCACCGAGCACCCCGGGCAGGTCGGCGAGGACGGCTTCGGCGGTCCGGATCTGGCCACGGCGGATGACGGCGAGGCGCGCGGCCTCCTCGGCGGCGGCGCGCTCGGCCTCGAGCTGGCGTTCGAGCTGGTCGGCGCGGTTCCGTTCGGCGCGCACACGCTCGCGCACGGTCTCCACCTGGATCCGCTGCTCGACCTCGGCGGCACGTGCGGCCTCGAGCGCGTCCTGCAGCGCGGGACGCTCGGACGCGTCGACCACGGGGCGCTCCTGGTCGGTGAAGGCACGGTGCGCCGACTCGGCCTCGGCCAGCACCGCCTCGGCGGTCTCGACGGCGCCGTCGGTCTCGGCCAGCGCGGCACGCAGCCGCTCGACCTCGGCCGCGGCGTTCTCCGCCTTCGCACGCGTCGACGCACTCGTGCGGTCGTACTCGGCCTTCGCCCGCGTGTAGGCGCGGGATGCTGCGTCGGCCTCGTCCGCACGGCGGCGTGCGTCCTCGACGGCGCTGCGCGCGGCCTGGAGGCCCGTGGCCGCGTCCTCGGCGTCGGTCGCGATCGCGTCGCGTCGCGTCACGGCGTCGTCGCGCTCCGCGACGAGCTCGATGCGCGAGGTCACGCGCTCCCCGCCGCCGGTCACGCGGACCGCACGGACGAGGTCGCCGGACCGCGTGACCACCGTGGCGAGCGGGGCGGCCGTGAGCACGGCCTCCAGGTCGAGGTCGTCGGTCTCCGCGACCAGCGTGTCCCGCAGGATCGACGCGAGCGCCGGCGGTCCCTGCACCAGGTCCGTGGCACGGCGGACGCCGGCCGGCAGGGTCTCGGGCAGGGCCGCTGGGGCGGACGCGGCGTCCGCGACGACGACGTCGATCCGGCCGAGGTCGGCAGCGCGGGCGTGGTCGACGGCGTCGAGCGCCGCGCCGCGGTCGTCGGCGAGGACGGCATCGGCGAGTCCCTCGAGCGCGGTGGCGATCGCGGCCTCGAACCCGGGCGACACCGTCAGGCTGTCGGCCAGGCGACCGACGATGCCCGCGCGACCGGCGTCGATCAGTGCCTGCGAACCGTCGCGGACCTCGATCGACATGCCGAGCGCGGTGACCCGGGCGTCGAGGGCGTCCCGCTCGCGTTCGAGGGCGTGGAGCCGGTCGCGCTGCTCGTCGCGCGTGGTCTGGGCCCGTTCGAGCTCGGCGCGCGCCTGCTCGAGGGTCTGCGCGAGCGCGGTCTCGTCGACCCCCTCGGACGGGTCGACACCGAGTTCGGCGAGGGCCGCCGCAGCACGCTCGGCACGCTCCCCCGCCTCGGCCAGAGCCCGCTCCCGCCGCTCGCGGTCGGCGACGGCGGAACCGCGCTTCGACCGGGCGACGTCGACGGCGCTGGCGAGCCGCTGCGCCTCGAGGTCGTGCTGCGAGACCCGGGCAGCCTGGGCGGCGATGCGTTCGTCCAGGACGTCCAGCGAGGCGCGGGCGTCCTGCACCGCGCGGGCGGTCGTCGCCGAGCCGCCCTGCATCTCGTCGGCGCGGGCGGCGAGGCGGTCGGCCTCGGCACGGACCCCGGCGACCTGCTCCTGGGTGACGGTCGGGCCCTGCTGTGGCGCGTCGGCCTGCTGCGCGAGGAACATCAGGCGCTGGTTCGCCAGGCTTGACAGGCCACGGAGGCGCTCCTGCACGCTCTCGAGCCGGTGCACGACGGTGCGCGCGCGGTCGACGTCGTCGCCGACCATGCTCTGCTCGACGTGCTGCTGACGCACCCGGGTCTGGTCGAGCCGCTCGGTCAGGACGATGCGCTCGGACTTGCGGCCCGCCTCGACCTCCTGGTGGTCGTGCAGCTCACGGCGCAGGCGCACCACGTCGTCGGCGAGGATGCGGGCCTTGGCGTCGCGGAAGACCGCGGCCACCGACTGGGCCTTGCGTGCGACCTCGGCCTGCCGCCCGAGGGGCTTCAGCTGCCGCCGGATCTCACCGGCCAGGTCGGACAGGCGGGTCAGGTTCGTCTGCATCGCGTCGAGCTTGCGGAGGGTCTTCTCCTTGCGGCGACGGTGCTTCAGGATCCCCGCGGCCTCCTCGATGAAGCCGCGGCGGTCCTCGGGGGTGGCGTGCAGCACCTTGTCGAGCTGCCCCTGCCCGACGATCACGTGCATCTCACGGCCGAGGCCGGTGTCGCTCAGCAGCTCCTGGACGTCGAGCAGCCGGCAGTTCTCGCCGTTGATGGCGTACTCGCTGCCACCGTTGCGGAACAGCGTGCGTGCGATCGTCACCTCGGAGTACTCGATCGGCAGCAGGCCGTCGCTGTTGTCGATGGTCAGCAGCACCTGGGCACGACCGAGCGGACCGCGGGTCGAGGTGCCGGCGAAGATGACGTCCTCCATCTTGCCGCCGCGCAGGGTCTTCGCCCCCTGCTCCCCCATCACCCAGGCCAGGGCGTCCACCACGTTCGACTTGCCGGAGCCGTTCGGGCCGACGATGCACGTCACGCCCGGCTCGAACGCGAACGTCGTCGGCTGCGCGAAGGACTTGAACCCCTTGATGGTCAGGCTCTTCAAGTACATGCGGTCTCCGGATGCTCTGGTTGGCGTCAGGCTAACGCGTGCGGGCGCGGGGACGGGGTTGGCACACGGGGCAGATGTGGCTCGACCGGTTCATGAAGGCCTCGCGCACGATCGTCGTGCCGCAGCGTGGACACGGCTTCCCCTGCTGCCCGTAGACGTTCAGGCGCTGCGAGAAGTACCCGGACTGCCCGTTGACGTTGACGTACTGGGCGTCGAAGCTCGTGCCGCCGTCCTCGAGCGCCCGGCGCAGGATCGTGCGGACCTCGTCGAGCAGCCGACGCAGGTCGGCTCGGGTGAGGCGGTCGGCGGCGCGGTCGTAGTGCAGCTTCGCGGCCCAGAGCGACTCGTCGGCGTAGATGTTGCCGATGCCGCTCACGACGCCCTGGTCGAGCAGCACCCGCTTGATGCCGCTCGAACGCTTCCGCGCCATCGCGGTGAACCGGTCGTCGTCGAAGGCGGGGTCGAGCGGGTCACGGGCGATGTGCGACACCTGCCCGGGCACCCACCGACGCCACACGGCATCGGGGTCGATCGCGTCGACCTGCCCGCCGAACCCGGCGGGAGCACCGTCGACCGTCGGCACCATCGCGTCGATCGCCATCGAGCCGAACGTGCGCTGGTCGACGAACTCGAGCTCCACGGGGGGCTCCGCCGCACCCGAGCGGTCGGTGCCCGCGGGCTGCACGTCGATGAGGATCCGACGGTGCTTGGCCGCCGGTCGACCACGGCCGAGCAGGATCTGCCCGCTCATGCCGAGGTGGGCGACGAGTGCCTCGGGGCGGTCCCCGTCGTGCTCGGGCTGCAGCGGCATCCAGAGGAACTTGCCCCGGCGCACGGCAGCGGCGATCGTGCGACCGGTCAGACGGTCGGCGAAGTCTTCCGAGGGGCCGTCGTGCCGGGTGAGGGCACGGTCGTCGACCACGTCGACGTGCAGGACCCGCGCGCCGCTGACGGCGGGTTCGAGGCCGGCGCGGACGACCTCGACCTCGGGGAGTTCGGGCACGCGGTCAGGCCGCTCGGCCGGACAGCCGGGTCCAGGCGTCGAGCGCTGCGGCCATCTCGGCGGCCTTCTTGCTCGAGCCGGTGCCGGTGGCGATGTCCTCGCCCTGCAGGACGACCGTCGCCATGAAGGTCTTGTCGTGGTCCGGGCCGGTCTCGGTGACGCGGTACGCCGGGTTGCCGAGGGAACGACTCGAGGCGAGCTCCTGCAGGCTCGTCTTCGGGTCCATCGCGGCGCCGAAGCGGTCCGGGTCGATCATGAGCGGTTCGACCAGGCGGAGCACGAGCTCGGTGGCCGGGTCGGGACCGGCCGACAGGTACGTGGCGCCGATGACGGCTTCGACGGTGTCGGCCAGGATCGACGACTTGTCGCGCCCGCCGGTCTGTTCCTCGCCCTTGCCGAGGCGCAGGTAGCTGCCGAGCCCGATCATCCGGGCGATCTCGGCCAGCGCCACGGTCGACACCAGGCTCGCCCGACGCTTGGCGAGGTCACCCTCGTCGAGGTCGGGGAAGGACCGGTAGAGCTTCACGGTCACGGCCTGGCCGAGGATCGAGTCCCCGAGGAACTCGAGGCGCTCGTTGTGCTTGATGCCCCCGTGCTCGTAGGCGTAGGAGCGGTGCGTCAGGGCGAGCTGGAGCAGCTCGAGGTCGATGTCGGCCCCGAGGATGCCCTGCAGACGAACGACGTCCGGCCCCGCGGGGCGAGACCCCGCAGCGCCGGACGTTGTCGTCATGCGTTCGGTCCGATCAGACGTCGGCGACCTTGCGGCCCTTGTACTCCATGTACAGGGGCGTGCCGGCCGAGTCCTCGACGACCTTCGCGCGGTGCGGGAGGCTGTAGGTGACCTGACCGTTCTCGATCGTCTTCACGAGCTGGATCGGCGTGGCCTTCCACTGCGAACGACGGGCGTGCGTGTTCGCACGGGACTGCTTGCGCTTGGGAACGGCCATGGTGAATCTCTTTCGGTTGGTCGGTGGTCGGTACGGGGGCTGGCGGTGTCGGGACCTACTCGGTCTCGGCCCGCTCCTCGCCCTCGGTGGTCTTCGGTGCGGTGGTGTCACCGTCGGTGCTGTCGTCGAGCTCGATCGCGCTGAGCGCTGCCCAGCGGGGATCCAGCACCTGACGAGCGGGCTGCTCGCCGAGGTCGGCCAGACGCTCGCCCGTCACCGGGTCGAGTCCTGGGCAGTCCGGTCGGCAGACCGGCTGGAACGGCAGCGACAGCACCACCGCATCTCGAACGACCTGTTCGGTGTCCACGTGGTCATCGCGAACGAAGAAGTCGAAATCCTCCGAGGCATCATACGCGAACAGCTCGGCGAAATCGACCTCGATCGGTTCGCTGATGTCGATGAGGCAGCGCGAGCACTCCCCCGTGGCGTCGGCCGAAGCGTGTCCGGACACGAGTACACCCTCGTGCAGGCCTTCGAGTTTGACGTCGATGTGCAGTTCGGCACCCTGTCGGACGCCGATCAGACCGGCCCCCATCGCGTCGGGCACCTCGATGTCGAGCGAGTGCTCGCGCATCTCACCCGGCCGGTGCGCGAGGTCGCGCACGCGCAGGGCGTAGGGGCTGTTCACGGGGGAAGACACGATCGACAAGCCTAGCGCGATCAGGGCCGAGAGTCGAGGTGGCGACAGGCGTGTCCGGACGCGGTGGGCGCAGTGCGCGTGCCGGCCGGGCTGTGCAGGCGCCCTCAGCGGGCCGCGAGCGCGTCGGCGACCGTCTTCGGCACGTAGGGCGTGACGTCTCCGCCGAGCGACGACACCTGCCGGATCAGCGAGCTCGACACGTGCGCCCGCGACGCCTCGGGCAGCAGGAACACCGTCTCGACGTCGGCCAGGTGGCGGTTCATGATGGCCATCGGGGTCTCGTACGCGACGTCCTCGCCGGACCGCACGCCCTTCACCAGGACCTTCGCCCCGACCTGGCGGCAGTAGTCCACCAGCAGCCCGGACGTCCACTCGCCCACCGTGACCGTGTCCGGCGCGCCGACCTCGACCAGCGAGTCGCGGATGAGCCGCACCCGGTCGACCGCCTCGAACATCGCCGGCTTCTTGTCGGGGTTGTGCACCACGAGGACGTGCACCTCGTCGAAGAGCCCGGCCGCGCGGCCGATGACGTCGAGGTGCCCGAGGGTGACGGGGTCGAAGGAACCGGGGACCACCGCGATCTGCGCCATGGCAGCGACGATACCGCGCGGGCCGTCGTGCTCCGGGGTCAGTTCTTGCCGAGGAACGCCGCGTCGGACTCGTCGAGGCGCCGGGCGAGGGCGTCACGGAGGGCCGGGGACCCCTCGAGCTCGGGATCCGGTTCGAGCACGCGCTCGGCCTCTTCGCGCGCATCGACGATGAGGTCGGCGTGCTCGACCACCCGGAGCAGGTTGAGCGAGGACCGCCCACCGGACTGCCGTTCGCCCAGGACGTCGCCCTCGCGCCGGAGCTCGAGGTCGACCCGGGCGAGCTCGAACCCGTCGTCCGAGGCGGCCACCGCGTCGACGCGCTCGCGCGAGGTGGTCTCGAGCTCGGCCGAGGTGACCAGCAGGCAGACCCCGGCCCACTGCCCACGACCGATGCGGCCGCGGAGCTGGTGGAGCTGCGAGACCCCGAACCGGTCGGCGTCGAGGACGGCCATCATCGCCGCGTTCGGGACGTCGACGCCGACCTCGATCACGGTCGTCGCCACGACCACGTCGAGGTCGCCGGCGGCGAAGGACGTCATCACGCGGTCCTTCTCGTCGGCGGTCATCCGTCCGTGCAGGACCGCGATCGAGCGCCCGTCGAGCACCGGCATGGTGCGCATCCGCTCGGCGGTGGCGAGCACGGTCGCCGGGGCACGCTTCGGGGTGTCGTCCTCGCCCTCGGCCGGCTCCGGCTCGCCGTCGTCCTCGGTGTGGGCGTCGTCGATGGCCGGGCAGACGACGAACGCCTGGCGGCCCTTGGCCAGTTCTTCGGCCATGCGGGACCAGATCCGGGGTTCCCACCCGGGGTGTTCCGCCAGCGGGACCGTGAAGGTCTCGACGCCGGCGCGCCCCGACGGCATGCCCGTGATGGTCGAGACGTCGAGGTCGCCGAACACCGTCATCGCGACGGTGCGCGGGATCGGCGTCGCGGTGAGCACGAGCACGTGCGGCGGGGTCGTGCCCTTGGTGCGGAGGGCCTCGCGCTGCTCGACACCGAAGCGGTGCTGCTCGTCGACCACCACGAGCCCCAGCTCGGCGAAGTCCACCCGGTCCCCGAGGAGCGCGTGGGTGCCGACGACCAGCCGTGAGCTGCCCGACGCCGCGGCGAGCAGGGCCCGGCGACGTTCGTCGGTGGACTGCGACCCGGTCAGGATCACCGGTCGGAGCTCGGCGGCCAGGTCCGGCCCGAGGAACTTCACGATGGAGCGCAGGTGCTGGGCCGCCAGCACCTCGGTCGGGGCGATGAGCGCGGACTGGCCGCCGGACTCGGCCACCGTGAGCATCGCCCGGATCGCCACGAGGGTCTTGCCCGACCCGACCTCGCCCTGGATCAGCCGGTGCATGGGCCAGGTGCGGGCGAGGTCCTGGTCGATGTCGGCACCGACGGCCCGCTGGTCGTCCGTCAACGTGAAGGGCAGGGTGGCGTCGAAGCGCTCGAGGATGCCACCCGGGGCGGCCACGCGGGGGGTGGCCGCGGTGCGACGGGCCGCGATCCGCCGCTGCACCAGGGCGGTCTGCAGCACGAACGCCTCGCGGTAGCGCAGGGCGTCCTGCGCGCGCTTGAAGTCCGCGACCTTCTCGGGGCGGTGCAGCAGCTCGAGGGCACGGCGGAACGGCACGAGGTCGAGCCGGGACCGCGCGGACGCCGGCACCGGGTCGGGCAGGTCCGGCAGGGTGTCGAGGACGATCCCGATGGACTTCGCGATCTGCCACGACGTGAGCGAGGCCGTCGCCGGGTAGATCGGGATCGGCTGACGCGACCACCGGATCGCTTCGTCGGAACCGGGCTCGGCCGTGGCGCGGGGGTCGTCCGGGTCGAACAGCTCGTAGTCGGGGTGGGCGAGCTGCCGGGCACCCCGGTAGTCGCTGACCTTGCCGGAGAAGATGCCCCGGGCGCCGGGGACGAGGTCCTTCGTGCGCCACCCCTGGTTGAAGAACGTGAGGGTGAGCAGGCCCTTGCCGTCGCCGATCTTCGCTTCGAGGATCGAACCGCGGCGCGCGCGCATGGTGCGTTCACGGACGTCGACGACCTCGGCCACGATGGTGACGGGTTCGCCGATCGCGAGCGAGTCGAGGGCCGTCAGTGCACCACGCTCGGCGTAACGGCGGGGCGCGTGCTCGAGGAACTCCCCCACCGTGCGGTAGCCGAAGGCCTTCTCGATCGCGGTCGCCGTCCGACCGCCGAGCACGTTCGCGAGCCGCGCGTCGAGCGGCGCCTGACCGAGGTCGGGCGCGGCCGGCGCAGCGGGGGTTCCGGAGGTGACCACGCTCCAACGGTACCGGGCACGACCGACCCCACCCGTGCCTCCCGAGCGGCCTGTGGAGAACACCGGACCGGACCCGCCGGGCCGATACGGTGGCTGCATGACCCGCATCATCGCCGGCGCCGCCGGCTCCCTGACGCTCCGGGTGCCGAAGTCCGGCACCCGCCCGACGAGCGACCGCGTGCGCGAGGCGCTGTTCTCGTCGCTCGACGCACGGGGGCTCGTCGAGGCCACGTCGGTGGCCGACCTGTACGCGGGAACGGGCGCGCTCGGGCTCGAGGCGGCGTCCCGCGGTGCGGCCGAGGTGGTCCTGGTCGACCGGGCGTCCGCCGCCGCGCAGGCCTGCCGGGCGAACGCGAAGGCGGTGCAGCAGCGGGTGCCGGGCGTCCGGATCGACGTGCAGCCGCAGCCGGTGCTCGGGTACCTGCGCGGGACCGTCCGCACCTTCGACCTGGTGTTCATCGACCCGCCCTACGACGTCACCGAGCACGAGCTCGCCGAGGTGCTCGAGGCCCTGGCGCCGAAGCTGACGCCGGATGCCGTGGTCGTGGTCGAGCGGAGCAAGCGCTCCCCCGAGCCCACCTGGCCAGCGGGGCTCGCGCCGTTCAGCAAGCGCAGCTACGGCGAGACCGTCGCGTGGGAGGCCGTCGCCGCCGGCTGAGGCGCCCTGCCCGTGTGCACGCGCCCGGCGACAGTGCACCTGTCGAACGACGCGTGTTCTGTCGCCACACGGTCGTGCACCGACCCGGCCGGATCAGCCGGCGGCGCCGTCCCAGTCGGCGTAGGGGTCCCAGCCGGTCGTCGGCACGACGGCACCGGCGCGCAGCAGGTCCGTGTCGCCGCGCTCCCGCACGACACCGATGCGCCGGAAGCCCCCGGGCAGGACCGCGTCGGCCGGGAACGTGGCGAGCAGTCCGTGGTCCTCGCCACCGTGCAGGGCGACCTCGTCGAGGTCGGTGGCGGCATCGAGTTCGAGCGTCACCCGGCTGGCACGGGCGAGCCGACCGGCGTCGATCGCCAGGCCGTCGGACAGGTCCAGCATCGCGGTGGCCCCGGCCCCGGCCGCGAGCGGCCCGTCGGCGATCGGGGGCACCGGGCGGCGCTGGCGTCCGACGTCGGGGTCGACGTCCGCGCCGCTCGCGACCGTCGCGGCACGGTCCGGCTCGCCCCGGTCGTCGACGCCGTCGCGGAACAGCCGGGACAGCCCACGGGCGGCACGTCCGAGCTCGCCGGACACCGCGAGCACGTCACCGACGCTCGCACCCGACCGCAGCACGGGCGTTCGGCCCAGCAGGTCGCCGAAGGCGGTGACGGCCACCGTGAACGTCGCCGAGGTGGAGAGGTCTCCCCCGACGACCCCGCACCCCGGCGCGAGTGCGTCGACGGCGAGCCGGAAGCCGTCGGCGATGCCCTCGAGGACGGCCACGGGGGTGTCCTGCGGTGCGGCGAGGGCGATCACGAGGCCGCTCGGCACGGCACCCATCGCGGCGACGTCGGAGAGGTTCGTGGCGGCCGCCTTCCAGCCGATGTCCGTCGGCGACGACCACGCCCACCGGAAGTCCGGACCGTGCACCATCATGTCCGTCGTCACGACGAAGCGGCCGTCGGGGGCGGCAACGACCGCGCAGTCGTCTCCGGGGCCGAGGATCGGTGTGCCTGCGGGCAGGCGACTCGTGATCCGGTCGAGGACGACGAGTTCGCCGAGTTCCCCCACCGTCGGTCCGGCCCAGGCGTCGTCCGTCGCATCCACACGAGAACGGTAGCCTGGACGACGATGGACACCGCGCGCCGCACCCCTCGCACCCTCGCGATCGTGGGGGCCGTGATCACCCTCGCCGCCGGGCTGACCGGGTGCACGAACGCCGTGTCGATGTCCGCAGCCCCGTCGGCCAACGCAGCGGCGTGCGCCGCCGTGCAGGTCCGGTTGCCCGCGACCGTGGACTCGAAGTTCGACCTGCGGAACACGAACGCGCAGGCGACCGCTGCCTGGGGCGACCCCGAGGTGGCGATCTACCACTGCGGTGTCGCCGTCCCCACCGTGTCCGACCTGCCGTGCTTCTCGCAGGGCGGCGTCGACTGGATCCGCGACGACCGGGGCGACCAGGTCGTCTTCACGACGTTCGGTCGGTCGCCGGCGGTGCAGGTCGTGGTCGACTCGACGAAGACCACGTCGACGGTGGTGCAGGAGCTGTCCGACGCCGTGTCCTCGCTGCCGAAGGACGGACACGAGTGCCTCGACCCCGACGACGTGCAGGGCTGACGCCCGTCAGCGGACGGCCGCGCGACCCAGCTCGATGAGCTCGGTGACGAGCTCGCCGTAGGACACCCCCGACGCCGCCCAGCAGCGCGGGTACATCGACAGCGGCGTGAAGCCCGGCATCGTGTTGACCTCGTTCACGACGAAACCGTCGTCGGTCAGGAAGCAGTCGACACGGGCGAGCCCCGAACCACCGATGGCCTCGAACGCGCGGGCACCGATGGAGCGGATCTCGTCGGTCTGGTCGTCGGTCAGCGGTGCCGGGCAGAGCAGCGACTCGTCGCCGCCCAGGTACTTCGAGGCGAAGTCGTAGAAGCCGTCCTCGGCCACGACGATCTCGCCCGGCAGGCTCGTGCGCGGCACTCCGTCACGGCCCTCGAGCACGGCGACCTCGACCTCGCGGCCGACCACACGGGGCTCGACGATCACCTTGGAGTCGTGCTCGAACGCCAGGTCCATGGCGGCACCCAGCTGCGAGGGCTCGTCGACGCGCGAGACGCCCATGCTCGACCCGGCGCGGGCCGGCTTGACGAACAGCGGCCAGCCGTGCGCGGCGATCGTCTCGGCGACGTCCACCGGGTCGGCCACCCACTGCCGGCGCAGCACGGTGGTCCACGGTGCGACCCGCAGCCCGGCGTGCTCGAGCACGGCCTTGGCGACGTGCTTGTCCATGGCCAGGGCGCTCGCGAGCACGCCGTCGCCGACGTACGGCAGCCCCGCGATCTCGAGCAGACCCTGGATCGTGCCGTCCTCGCCGAAGGGGCCGTGCAGGATCGGGAACACCACGTCGACCGGGATCGCGGTGACCGTGCCGTCGGGGTGGGACACGACGAGTTCGTTGGTCGCCGGCGAGGTCGGGAACGCGATCCGCGTGCCGTTGTCGGGCACCGTCGGCAGCGCGCCGTCGCGGATGGTCCACTGCGCCGGGTCGTCCGACTGCAGCGTGAAGGCACCGTCCTGGGTGATCCCGATCGGCACGAGGTCGTACTCGGCCCGGTCGACGACGTCCATGATGCCGCCGGCGGTCACGCAGCTGATCTCGTGCTCGCTCGAGCGACCGCCGAAGAGCACGGCGACGGTGGTCCTGGGCATGGGGGTTCCCTCGGGGATCGTGGGCACGGGAGTCCCTTCGTGACTCGGTGCGGGACCGGTCACTCGCCCTGCGGCTCGTCGGTCTCGGTGAGGTGCGGCGCGATGTTGCGCGGATCGAGCCTACCGGCGAGGACCTCGCCGACCTGGCTGACGATGGGCATGTCGACGCCGTTCGCCGCGGCCAGCTCGAGGATCGGGGCGACCGAAGCCAGCCCCTCCGCCGTCTGGTTCATCTGGCGGACGACCTCGTCGAACCGGTAGCCCTGGCCGAGCAACCGCCCGGCGGTGTTGTTCCGCGACAGCGGCGACTGGCACGTGGCGATGAGGTCGCCGAGGCCCGCGAGCCCGGACAGCGTGGACGACTGCGCGCCGAGCGACACCGCGAAGTCGGTCATCTCGGCGAGGCCGCGCGTGATGATCGAGGCCTTGGTGTTCTCGCCGTAGCCGACCCCGTCGACGATGCCGATCGCGACGGCGATGAGGTTCTTCAGCACGCCGCCGAACTCGGTGCCGATGACGTCGGTGTTGATGAACGACCGGAAGTACGGGTTCGTCGCGACGGCGGCGACGTCGGTGGCGGTCTCCAGCGACGACGACGACACCACGGCGGCGGTCGGCTGCCGTCGGGCGATCTCGAGCGCCAGGTTCGGGCCGCTGGCCACGGCGATGCGGTCCTGGTCGATGCCGAGGCCCTGCAGCAGGACCTCGCTCATCCGCAGTCCCGTGCTCTTCTCGACGCCCTTCATCAGGCTGACGACCGGCACGCCGGGGGGCAGCAGCTCGCGGATCGCGGCGAGGTTCGAGCGCAGGGTCTGCGACGGTACCGAGACGTACACCTGCGAGGCGCCGTCGAGCACGTGCTCCAGGGACGTCGACGCGGTCAGGGTGCGGGGCAGGTTGATGCCGGGCAGGTAGTCCGAGTTGCGCTTGGTCTCGGTGATCTCGCGGGCGACCTCGGGGCGACGGGCCCACACCACGGTGGACGCACCACCCTCGGCCAGCACCTTCGCGAACGTGGTGCCCCAGCTGCCGGCACCGATCACGGCCACCCGGGGCTTGTCGGTCGACTGCATGACCACCCGGATCGCGGCGGTGTCGAAGGCCCCCGGAGCCGCGGCGGCGGGGTCGGGTCGGTCGTCGTGGGGTCGGAGGTCACTCAAACCGGCCGGTCTCCTTCTGGTTGTTCGCCGCCGGGTCCCAGCGGGTCGCGGGTGCCCGTTCGCCACGGAGCACCTCGAGCAGCGCGGTGATCTCGCGCATGACGAGTTCGGTGGCCTCGCCGAGCATCTGCTGGTCGATCTGCCGACCGCGGTACGCCGACAGGTCGACAGGGTCACCGATGATCACGTCGACGCGGGACGGCGGGAACAGCCGGAGCTTCTTGCCGTACCTGGCCATGATGTTCTGCGTGCCCCAGTGGGCCATCGGGATGAGCGGCACGTCGTTCTCGAGCGCGATCCGCACCGCGCCCGTCTTGCCGCGCATCGGCCACAGGTCGGGGTCGCGGGTGAGCGTGCCCTCGGGGTAGACGATGATCGCCCCGCCCTGCTCGACCAGGGACCGGCCACCCCCGAGCGGGTCGCTCAGGCGCGTCCGACCGGAGCGCTCGACCGGGATCTGTCCCATGCCGGACATGAGCTTGCCGACCACGGGGACCTTGAACAGCGACGCCTTCGCCAGGAACCGCGGCGCCCGCTTCGAGATGTACACGGCGGTGCCCACGACCAGGGGGTCGATGTTCGTGAAGTGGTTCGGTGCGAGCACGAACGCGCCCTCCGCCGGCAGGCGGTTCGGGCCGTGCCAGTGGTAGCGCGCCGAGAACCGGAACGTCGGGATGACGATCGAGGCGACGATCCGGAACGCGGTGTTCAGCTCACCGCGGCGCCACCGGCGCCCACGCACGGGGAGGCCGGTCGTGACCTGCGCGTCGGAGCCGCCACGGGCCTCCAGACCGTCGCCTCTCGCTTCTGCCGGCACCGTGCCTACCCGGCGAAGTCGAAGTCGGCGCCGAGCTTGCGCAGCTTCGGGATGAAGTGCTCGTAGCCGCGGCTGATGATGCCGACGTTGGTGATGTGCGACTCGCCGTCGGCGGTCAGCGCCGCGATGAGGTGGCTGAACCCGCCGCGCAGGTCGGGGACGCGGACGTTGGCGGCGTGCAGCTTCGTCGGACCGGTGATGACGGCGGCCTGCTCGAACGGGCGGCGGGCGACGCGGCGGTCGTGACCGGGCAGCCCTTCCTTGTGCACGACGATGTCGGCACCCATCTCGTTCAGCGCGTCGGTGAAGCCGAAGCGGTTCTCGTAGACGGTCTCGTGCACGATGCTCTGGCCCTCGGCCTGGGTCAGCGCGACGACGAGCGGCTGCTGCCAGTCCGTCATGAAGCCGGGGTGCACGTCGGTCTCGATGACGACGGGCTTCAGGGTGTCCAGCTCGCGGTAGAACCGGATGCCGTCCTCCTGGATGTCGAACCCGCCGCCGACCTTGCGGAAGACGTTGAGGAACGTCATGAGCTCCTGCTGGTTCGCGCCCTCGACGAAGATGTCGCCGTTGGTGGCGAGCGCGGCGGAGGCCCAGCTCGCGGCCTCGTTGCGGTCGTTGATCGCGCGGTGCGTGTAGCCGCGGAGCGACTCGACGCCCTCGATGAAGATGACGCGGTTCGGCTCGACCGAGACGATGGCGCCCATCTTCTGCAGGATCGCGATGAGGTCCATGATCTCGGGCTCGATCGCGGCGTTCCGCAGCTCCGTGACGCCCTTCGCGAGGGTCGCCGAGAGCAGGACCTGCTCGGTGGCGCCGACGCTCGGGTACGGCAGCTCGATCGAGGCGCCCTTCAGGCCGTCCGGGGCCGTCAGGTGGATGCCGTTGACCTGCTTGTCGACGACCGCACCCATGGCGCGGAGGGCATCGAGGTGGAAGTCGATCGGGCGGTCACCGATGCGGCAGCCGCCGAGGTCGGGGATGAACGCCTCGCCGAGCTTGTGCAGCAGCGGACCGCAGAACAGGATCGGGATGCGGCTCGAACCGGCGTGCGCGTCGATCTCGGCGAAGTGCGCCGACTCGACCCGCGACGGGTCGAGGATGAGTTCGCCTCGTGCAGGATCGGTGATGCGCACGCCGTGCACCTCGAGCAGCCCGCGGACCACCTTGACGTCGGAGATGTCCGGCACGTCACGGAGGATCGACGGGGTGTCACCGAGCAGCGACGCCACCATGGCCTTGGTCGCGAGGTTCTTCGCCCCACGGACCTCGATGCGTCCCACGAGCGGCTTGCCCCCGCGGATGACGATCTCGTCCGACTTGAGGCCCACGCGCGCCCCTGCGGCCGCTGCGTCCTGTACGAGAGAGTTCACTACTTCACCGGCAATGTCTTCGGCCGCCAACTGGAGCGGCGGGATTCGAACTCCGTGATCGAGGTCTCGTCACGGAGGGTGAGCCCGATGTCGTCGAGCCCTTCCATCAACCGCCAACGAGTGTAAGCGTCGATCTCGAAGGGGACGTCCACATCCCCCAGCGACACGCGCTGCGTCTCGAGGTCGACCGTCGCCTCGATGCCCGGGTTCGCCTCGATGGCGGCCCACAGGCGCTCGACCTCCGGTTCGGTCACGATCGCCGTGACCAGGCCCTGCTTGCCGGCGTTGCCCTTGAAGATGTCCGCGAAACGGGGCGAGACGACCACCGTGAAGCCGAAGTCGCGGAGCGCCCAGACGGCGTGCTCGCGGGACGAACCGGTGCCGAAGTCCGGCCCGGCGACCAGCACACGGGCGCCCTGGTAGCGCTCCTGGTTCAGCACGAAGTCGGGGTCCTGCCGCCACCCGGCGAACAGGGCGTCCTCGAAGCCGGTCTTGGTGACGCGCTTCAGGTAGACCGCGGGGATGATCTGGTCGGTGTCGACGTTCGACCGCTTGAGCGGCGCGGCGATGCCGGAGACGGTGGTGATCTTGTCCATCAGAAGGTCCCCTCGGTGGCGGTGGCGGATGTCGCCGCCGCGATCTCGTCGTCGGTCTCCAGGTCCCACGGGCTGGACAGCGTGCCGCGCACCGCGGTGGCCGCGGCGACGAGCGGCGACACCAGGTGCGTGCGGCCGCCCTTGCCCTGGCGACCCTCGAAGTTGCGGTTCGAGGTGCTCGCGCAGCGCTCCCCCGGTGCCAGCTGGTCCGGGTTCATCCCGAGGCACATCGAGCAGCCGGCGAACCGCCACTCGGCACCGAACTCGGTGAACACCTTGTCGAGCCCCTCGGCTTCGGCTTCGAGCCGGACCCGCGCGGAGCCGGGCACGACCATCACCCGGACGCCGTCGGCCTTGGTGCGGCCCTTGATGATCGACGCGAAGGCCCGCAGGTCCTCGATGCGCGAGTTCGTGCAGGAGCCCATGAACACCGCGTCGACGGCGATGTCCTTCATCGGGGTGCCGGCGGTGATGTCCATGTACTCCAGGGCACGGCGGGCGGCGGCCTGGTCGTTGGGGTCGCTGTAGGCGGCCGGGTCCGGCACGCTCTCGGACAGCGAGACGCCCTGGCCGGGGTTCGTGCCCCAGGTGACGAAGGGCTCGAGATCGTCCGCGTCGATGAACACCTCGGCGTCGAAGACGGCGTCGTCGTCGGTGGCGAGGGTCTCCCAGTAGGCGACGGCGTCGTCCCAGTCCTGACCGGTGGGCGCGTGGTCACGGCCCTGCACGTAGTCGTAGGTGGTCTGGTCGGGGGCGACCATGCCGGCGCGGGCACCGGCCTCGATCGACATGTTGCAGATCGTCATGCGGCCCTCCATCGAGAGGGCGCGGATCGCGGAGCCGCGGTACTCGAGCACGTAGCCCTGCCCGCCGCCGGTTCCGATCTTCGCGATCACGGCCAGGATGATGTCCTTCGCGGTGACGCCGGGGCGCAGCGTCCCCTCGACCGTGATCGCCATCGTCTTGAACGGCTTGAGCGGCAGGGTCTGCGTGGCGAGGACGTGCTCGACCTCGGACGTGCCGATGCCGAACGCCATCGCACCGAAGGCCCCGTGGGTGCTGGTGTGCGAGTCACCGCAGACCACGGTGATGCCGGGCATGGTCAGGCCGAGCTGCGGGCCGACCACGTGGACGATGCCCTGCTCCTTGTCGCCCAGGGAGTGCAGCCGGACGCCGAACTCCTCGCAGTTGCGACGGAGCGTCTCGATCTGGATCCGGCTCGTCGGGTCCGCGATGGGGCGGTCGATGGCGAGCGTCGGGGTGTTGTGGTCCTCGGTCGCGATCGTCAGGTCGAGGCGACGCACCGGTCGCCCGGCCTGCCGCAGGCCGTCGAACGCCTGCGGACTCGTCACCTCGTGCACGAGGTGGAGGTCGATGTAGAGGAGGTCGGGGTTGCCGTCCTCGCCCTTGACCACGACGTGGTCGTCCCACACCTTCTCGGCGAGCGTCTTTCCCATCAGCTCAGCCCTCCTCGTCCTCGTCGTTGCGCCGCGACCGCGGCCCGATCAGGCGACTCTACCATTGGTATACCAACGCGCGGCACCCCGTGCGTCGCGGGTCCGTCACCCCGTGGCGGCACAGCCTGGAGGCCCGTGGCGACTCCCCGACACCCGTCGCGGTGGGAAGATGGTGACGACATGACGACACCTGCGCACTCGACCCGGACCATCAACCTCGAGGGCGCGGCACGCGCCGCGATCGCCGGTGGCGCACCGCTCGCGCTGCTCATCGCCCTCGGCATGCCGGGGTACGCCGCCTTCGCCATGTTCGCCGGGTTCACCGCCATCTTCGGTGCGACCGAGCCCTACCGGCAGCGTGCCGTCACCACCGGTGTCGCGGGCGCTCTGCAGGCGCTCTGCATGTTCGCCGGCATCGGGGTCGGGCTCGTCGGGTCGCCGCTCTGGCTGCAGGCCGTGGGTCTCGTCGTCGTCCTGGTGGTCGCGGTCTGCACCCTCTCGACGCTCCGGGCGATCCCCGCGCAGCCGATCTTCCCGGTGTTCGCGTTCGTCGTGTCCGCACTCGTGCCGATGCGCCCGGCGGACGTCCCGCTCGTCACGACGATCATCGTCTGCTCGGTGGTCTGGGCCTGGCTCGTCGCGATGTCCGGTGCGGTGCTCCGCCGGGTGTTCCACCCGCACGCCCCGCACCGGTTCCGCCCACTGGCCGACCGCAAGCACCGGTCGCTCGCGGTCCTGCGGACGCCCGCGCTGTGGGAGACCGTCGCGCTCAACGTCGTCGGGTCACTCGTCGCCGGGACCGTCGCGGAGTCGATCCCCGGGCTCGGGCACCCCTACTGGGCGGTCATCGCGGTGGTCTCGACCCTGCCGGCGATCCGCCAGCGGCACACCGTGGTCCGCGCCGGGCAGCGCGTGGTCGGCACGATCGGCGGCACGGTCATCGCGGTCGGCATCCTGCTGCTCGAGCCGTCGGCCTGGTGGATCGTCGTGCTGGCCGTCGTCGGGCAGTTCTTCGCAGAGATCTTCGTCGCCCGGAACTACGCCGTGTGCCTGCTGTTCCTCACCCCGCTCGCCCTGGCGGTGTCGTGGTTGAGCCTGCCCGAGGCACCCCAGCTGCTGGCGCTCGACCGCATCGCGCAGACCGTGCTCGGTGCCGTGGTCAGCGTGGGGCTGCTGCTCGTCGGGCGTGCGATCGAACGCCGGCGCGGGCGTGCCCTGGGTGCGACGAGCGCGATCCGGACCGTCTGACGCGCCCGGTCATTCCGGGCGTACCGGGTCGAATCGGGCGTACCGGGTCGAACCGGGCGTACCGGGTCGAACCGGGCGTACCGGGTCGAACCGGGCGTACCGGGTCGAACCGGGCGTACCTGCTCGTTCCTTTCGACCGGGAACGCCCGATTCCACCTGCCATCGCGCGTGACAGGGGAAGGAACGGGCGCAGACAGCGGACGGGAGGCCCGTGGCGGCGCCGCCACGGGCCTCCCGTCCGTCCGTGGTCGCGACCACCGCGCCCGTCGAAAGCGACAGATCGTTGCGGACCATCCGCAGGGATCTGTCGCCCTCGCGGACGGGACGGCCCCTCGTACCGCGGGCCTGTCGCTTTCGCGACCCGCCGGACACACCGGACCCGCCGGACCCGTCGACCCCACCCCGCGTCAGTCGCGCGGCTGGATGTTCCAGGCGTCGATGACGGGGCGGCCGTGCTCGTAGCCGAGGATGCTGACCGAGGCGGTGCCGAGCTTCAGCACGGCGCCGTCCTGCGGCGCGAGCCGGATCCATGCAGCACCGAGTGCCCGCAGCACGTGGCCGTGGGCGATGAACACGGCGTCGTGCCCCTCAGCGAGCACCGGTCGGGCACGGTTCAGGATGCGCTCGACGCGGACCCGGACCTCGGCGGCGTTCTCACCGGGGGTGTCGCCGGCGGGGACCCCGTCGGTCCAGAGGTCCCACGGTCCGTGGCGCAGCACCTTGATCTGCGGGGTGGTGAGGCCCTCGTACGCGCCGTAGTCCCACTCGTACAGGTCCTCGTCGAGCTCAGGCTCGACGCCGATCAGGTGCGCGGTGTCGCGGGCGCGCTGCAGCGGGCTCGACAGCGCCAGCGCGAACGACCGGTCCCCGAGGTACCGGCCCGCGCGCTTCGCCTGCTCGACACCGTTGTCGGTGAGCGGGATGTCGGTGCGGCCGGTGTGCTGCCCGCTCTTCGACCACTCCGTCTCTCCGTGACGGACGAGGACGAGTTCGCCGGGGCGTTCCGAGGTCATGAGTTCCTTCCGATCCAGAGGCCGAGCGCAGCTGCGCCGACCGAGACGACGAGCATCCCGAGGCCGTTCAGGACGGCGAGCCGGGTCTTGCCGGATCGGAGGAGCTGTACGGTCTCGACGCTCGCCGTCGAGAACGTCGTGTACCCACCCATCATGCCCGTCCCGAGCACAGCGACCGTCGAGGCGGGGACGGCGCCCGCCTGCCCGAGGCCCGTCAGGACCCCGAGCACGAGCGACCCGGACACGTTGATGAGCAGGGTCCCGACCGGGAACCCGGCGAACCGCGACCCGGCAACGCGGCCCTTGACGACCCCGTCGAGCACGAAGCGCAGGGCGGCGCCGGCTCCCCCGCCGACGGCCACCAGGACCAGTTCGACCGGGCTCATCGGGCGTCCTGCAGCGGCTCGGGGCGGGTGCGGGGCCGGGTGGCCGCGGCGACCCACAGACCGACGACGACCGCGACGAGTCCGAGCACGACCGACAGCAGGGCGTACCCGCCGCCCGCCGTCCAGCGGCCGAGGTCGAGCAACTGCGCGGTGTCGTCCGCGAGCGTGCTGTAGGTCGTGAAACCGCCGAGGACGCCGGTGCCGACGAACAGCCGGACCGCGCGACGACGACCCACGTCCGGGCCGCGGCGCGCGAGCGCGTCGAGCAGGAACCCGAGGCAGAACGCCCCGACGACGTTGATCGCGAGGATGGTCCAGCTGATCCCGTCGTGCGCGGGGAACACCGTGGCGAGGAGTGCGCGGACGGCCGTCCCGATCGCGCCGCCGAGGGCGACGAGGGCGACGAGCCTCCAGCGCAGGTGCGGTGGGCGTTCGGCGTGCATCGTGCTCCCGTCGCGAGGCGTTCTCCCCGGACGACGGGGACGATCCAGGCTAGCCGAGACGACGAAACCCCCGCCGAGCCGGAGCTGGACGGGGGTTTGCGTGCTGGTGACCCCAGCGGGATTCGAACCCGCGTTACCGCCGTGAGAGGGCAGCGTACTAGGCCGCTATACGATGGGGCCGCGGCTGTTGTCGGACTCGGAGCATGTCACCTGTGGTGACCCCAGCGGGATTCGAACCCGCGTTACCGCCGTGAGAGGGCAGCGTACTAGGCCGCTATACGATGGGGCCGTTCCGACAACTCGACAAGTATTGCACAAGGCCCGCATCCGCACCAAAACGGGGCGTGTCGCCCGGGTGTGCCGCCATGTCGGAGCAGGCATACGGTGGGTCGATGACGGCCGACGACGACGCGATCGCAGCGCCTCGTCACGTCGGCGGCAGCCCCTCGGCCACGGTCCGGATCGGCCTGTCCGGGTGGCAGTACGACGGTTGGCGTGGGGACTTCTACCCCGAGGGCCTCGCGAAGCGGCGGTGGCTCGAGCACGTGGCGTCGCGGTTCCCGACGGTGGAGCTGAACGGATCCTTCTACTCGCTGCAGCGTCCGGCGCGCTACCGGGCGTGGCGTGCGGCCTCGGGCGGGCAGCCGTTCCGGTTCGCGGTCAAGGGCGGCCGGTACGTCACGCACATGCTGCGGCTGCGGAACGTCGAGACCGCGCTGGCGAACTTCTTCGCCTCGGGTCCGCTCGAGCTCGGGGACACCCTCGGGCCGGTGCTCTGGCAGCTGCCCGAGCGCCTGCTGCCGACGCCGGAGGTGCTCGACGCGTTCCTCCGGGTGCTCCCCCGGACGCACGGTGCGGCCGCCGAGCGCGCACGCCACCACGACGACAAGGTCCCCGCCGGACCGGACGGTCTCGTGGAGCCGGAGGACCCGGCGACGTCGATCCACCACGCGCTCGAGGTCCGGGCAGCCGGCTTCGGCGACGAGCACCTCGACGTGCTCCGCCGGCACCGCGTCGCCCTGGTCGACTCGCACGCCGGCGACTTCCCCCGCGTCCGGGCGGACACCGGGGCACCGCTCGCCTACCTCCGGTTGCACGGCGCGCCCCGGACCTACCACGACGGGTACTCGCCCCGGGCGCTCGGCGGGTGGGCGACGACGGTCCTCGAGCACGCAGAGGCCGGCCGTGACGTCTACGTGTACCTCGACAACGACGCCGAGCGGCACGCTCCGTGGGACGCCCTGACGCTCGACCGCCTGGTCGCGGCGCGACTGCGCCGCGCTTCGTGAGTAGAAATGGTCGCCTCGGGCGCACGGACCCGACCGTTCCTGCACACGATGCGGACAGGAGGCCCGTGGCGGCGCCGCCACGGGCCTCCAGGCCGCGCAGCGCAGCGCAGCCCTAGAGCGTGAGCGACTCCCCCGGACGCAGCACGACGAGCGACCCGGCGGGCTCGACGGCCTCGCGGAGCCGCCCCGTGTGCATGCCGAGCCCGACCTCGGACAGGGTGGCCTCGTGGATCGGGTACGCGCGGGACGGCGCGATCGCGGCGACGTAGTCCATCATCTCGGCGACCTTGAGCCACGGCGCCCCGACGGGTGCCGCGAGGACCTCGACCGGGACGCCCGGGTCCGTGTAGGAGTCGCCCGGGTGGAACAGCCGGCCGTTCACGAGCACGCCGGTGTTGTCGACGATCGGCACGGACGAGTGGATCAGCTGGTGCCGCGTGCCGTGGAAGGTGAGCGTGAACGGGCCGACCGTCCGGTGGTCACCGTCCGTGACGACGTCCACCGTGACACCCGCCTCGGCGAGCGCCGCGCGGACCCCCTCCGGTCCGATGACGACGGCACGGGGGTTGGCGTCGAGGATGCGCCGGACCTGCTCGGGGGTGACGTGGTCCGGGTGTTCGTGCGTGACGACGACGGCGACGACCCCGGTCGCGTCGACCGGTCGGGTGAAGTTCCCCGGGTCGAGGACAAGGCGGGTGTCCCCCTCGGCGATGACCTGGCAGGCGTGTTCGAGTTTGGTGACCTCCATGCGGGCGACCCTACGCGGCACCGTGCGGGCGGGGCCCCGTGGTCGCGCGGACGACCAGGTGCGCGGGTGCCGCCGCGATCGGGCCGGCGACACCGCCGTCGACCTCGGCGAGCACCGCACGGGCAGCGGTCCGTCCCTGCGCCACCGGGTCCTGCGCGACGGTGGTGAGTCCGACGGTGGCGCCGTACTCGTGGCCGTCGACCCCCATCACGGACACGTCCTCCGGGACCGCGAGTCCGGCTCGGCGTGCGGCGAGCAGGACACCGAGGGCCATCTCGTCCGAGGCGCAGAGCACCGCCGTCGGTCGTTCCGACGCGGGCTCGGCGAACAGCACGGCCCCGGCGGCGGTCCCGCCGGCGAACGAGAACCGGCCGTCGAGCGACCACCGTTCCGGTACGGCCTGTCCCGACGACCGCACGGCGTCGAGGAACCCGTCCCGCCGCAGGTGCGGCACGGCGACGTTCATGCCGGCCTCGTCCTGCCCGCCGACGTAGGCGATGCGCCGGTGGCCGAGGCCGTGCAGGTGCTCGACCGCGATCCGGGTGACCTCGCGGTCGTCGACGCCCACGTTCCGCAGGCCCGGTGCCGGCCCGCCGATGACGACGATGGGGTGCCGGCTGAGTTCGAGTTCGGCCCGTTCGGTGGCGTCGAGCACCAGGGAGAGCAGGACGAGCCCGTCGACGCGGTGCCGCAGCATCGAGCGTCGGAACGCCCGGTCGCGGTCGCCGCCCGGGCCGCCGAGGTTGTAGAGGACCAGGTCGTACCCGGCCTGGCGGAGCTCCGCGTCGACACCGCCGAGCGCCTTGACGTAGAACCAGCGGTCGATGACGGGCACGACCACCCCGACGGCGCGCTGACGACCGGTGGCGAGGCCGGCCGCCGCCGAGCTCGGGACGTACCCGAGTTGGTCGGCGACCCGCTGCACCTGCTCGATCGTGGTGTCGGCCACGTTCGACATGCCGCGGAGCGCCCGCGACACGGTGGACTTCGACAGCCCCGTGACGGTCGCGATCTCCTGGATCCCCATCGGTGCGACCCGGGAGGCCCGTCAGCCGTCCGTGCCGTGCGTCACGTCCGCCGGTGCGTCGGGTCCACGGCGTCGGGCCGCCACCGCGGGCACGCCGCGGTCCGCCCGGCGTTCCGGTACCCGTGCGGTGCGCACCGGCCGTCGTGCAGCCGGTGTGACCTCGTCCCAGCCGGCGTGCTGGTGCACCCGTCCGTCCGCGCCGGGTCGAGGCCCGCGACCGGTGGGGTCGGTGACCGACGTGTGCACCGGGGCCACCGCGGGCGCAGCACCGACGCCCCGGGGTACGGACGCACCCGTGCCGTCCTGCGGTGTGGTGCGGCGGAGGACGGCGACCCGCCACCGGTCCAGGGCGACGACGCCGAGCACGCACACGAGCAGGGTGAGCGCCCAGCCGAGCGCCGGTCGCCCGGTGAGCTCGCAGAACACCGTCATGCCGAGGAACAGGACGCCGAACATGCCGACGAAGCCGATCGCCTCCTCGATGCGGGCGGTGGGACGGGTGGGTCCGCGCTGCGCCATGGTCGTCAGCCCTTCACGCCGCCGGCGGTGAGCCCCGCCACGATGCGCCGCTGGAAGATCAGGACGAGGACCACGAGCGGGATCGTGACGATCGTGCCGGCGGCCATCACCGCCGTGTAGGGCTCCTGGTGCGGCTGTGACCCGGCGAACGAGGCGATCGCCACGGTCACCGGCTGGGTCGCGTCGCTCGACAGCTGCGACGAGATGAGGTACTCGTTCCAGCTCGAGATGAACGCCAGGATCGCCGTGGTGAACACCGCGGGCGCCGCGAGCGGCAGGATGATCCGCCGGAACGCCTGCACCCGGGTGCACCCGTCGATGCGGGCTGCTTCTTCCAGGTCCCACGGCATCTCGCGGAAGAACGACGCGAGCGTGTACACGGTCAGCGGCAGCACGAACGAGATGCTCGGCAGGATGAGCGCCTGGTACGACCCCATCCACCCGATGTCGGTGAACAGCTGGAACAGCGGCGAGATGAGGGCGACGCCGGGGAACATCGACGCGGCCAGGATCGCGCCGGCGATGAGCGACTTGCCGCGGAACTCGAGCCGGGCGAGGGCGTACGCCGCCGTGGTGCCGACGAGCAGGGCGATGATCGTCACGACCCCACCGATGAGCAGGCTGTTGGCGAGCGCCCGACCGAGGTGGTTGCCGAGCGACGTGGAGAAGGCCGTCGCGTAGTTGTCGAGCGTGACGTGCGTCGGCCACGGGGTGGCGTCGAACGTGAACCCGACGTCGCGGAAGCTCGTCACCACCATCCAGTAGAACGGCAGGAGGCACCACACGGCGATGACGATCGCCTGCACGGCCGTGCGGATGCGAGGCCCGGTGTCGCGGCGCACGCGCACCTCGGTGCGGTCGACGGCGCGGTCGCGTGCTGCTGCGGAGGACCGGGGGCGGTCTGCTGCGAGGGTCACTTGAGTTCACCCTTCTGCTGGGCGGCCTGCGTCTGCACGACGTTGGCGCCGAGGAACCGGACGAAGACGAACGCCACGATGAAGATCACCAGGAAGGTGATGGTCGACAGTGCTGACGCGGAGTTGAAGCCCTGCCGGATCTGTTCGACGACCAGGATCGACAGGGTCGTGGTGGCGTTGCCGGAACCACCGCCGCCGCCGGTGAGGATCGCGGGCAGGTCGTACATGCGCAGCGCGTCGAGCACGCGGAACAGGATCGCGACCATGAGCGCGGGCTTGATGAGCGGCAGGGTGATGAGCACGAAGCGCTGGAACGTCGAGGCGCCGTCCATCTTGCCGGCCTCGTAGACCTCCTCCGGGATCAGCTGCAGCCCCGCCAGGATGAGCAGCGCCATGAACGGCGTGGTCTTCCAGGTGTCGGCGATGATGACCGCCCACCGGGACGCCCACTCGCCGCTCGTCCACAGGATCTGCTGCCCGAGGACGTGGTTCAGCACGCCGTTCGCGTCGAAGATGAAGTACCAGAGCTTCGCCGTGACGGCCGTCGGGATCGCCCACGGCACCAGGATCGCGGCACGGACGAGGGCGCGGCCCTTGAAGTTGCGGTTCATGATGATGGCCATCCACACGCCGATGACCGTCTCGGCGAGCACGGTGACGACGGTGAAGAAGAACGTGTTGCCCATCGACACCCAGAACTGGGAACCGAGGCTGCCGGGCGGACACGTGACGTTGCCGCACTGCTGGCCGAGCCAGTGCGCGTAGTTCGTGATGCCGGCGAACCCGCCCTGCACGAACAGGCCGGTGGCCTTGTCGAGGCCCTGGTCGAGCTGGAACGACTGGATGATCGCACTGACGACCGGGTAGCCGATGACGATCGCGAGGAGCAGGATCGTCGGGCCGATGAGGTACACGGCCCAGCGGCCGTGCTCGGCGTTGAGTCCGCCCTTGCGCCGTCGGCGCTTCGGTTCCATGCCCGTCGGGTTGGGGATGGCTGCGGGGATCTCGGTTGCTGCTGACACGTGTCGGCCTCCTTGCCGGGGGTGTCGGAACGCAAGTAATGGGCGGGCGGGAGGCCCGTGGCGGACCCGCCACGGGCCTCCCGTCCGACGCGGCGTGAGCCGCTGTGTGTCAGCTGCTGGTCGCCGACTTCAGGGCGTCCTGCATGTCCTTCATGGCTTCGTCGACCGACTTCGATCCCTTGAGCGCCGCGTAGGTGTTGTCCTGGATCGCCTTCGTCACCGCCGGGTAGAACGGCGTGACCGGGCGCGGCTCCGCCGACTCGATCGACTTGAGCAGCGTCGGCAGGTAGGGCAGCTCCTTCGTCAGCTCGGGGTCGGTGTACAGATCACCGACGACCGGGGCGAGCGAGCCCTGGGTCGCGAAGAACTTCTGCGTCTCGTCCGAGGTCAGGAACTCGAGGAAGTCGTGCGCGGTGGCCTTGTGCTTCGAGTACACGCTGATCGCCGCGTTGTGCCCACCGAGCGTGGAGGCACCGACGCCGTCGGCACCGGGGATCGGCGCGATGCCGAAGGTGTCCTTGACCTTCGACGAGCCGTCGGTCTTGGCGAGGCTGTAGACGTACGGCCAGTTGCGCAGGAACAGGAGCTTGCCGGCTTCGAACGCGGTGCGGCCCTGCTCCTCCTGGTACGTGATCGCCTCGGCCGGGATGTTCCCGTCCTCGAACGCGTCCACCAGGTTCTGCAGGCCGGCCTTCGCCTTGTCGGTGTCGACGTCGGGCGCGCCGTCGCTGCCGAGCACCGAACCGCCGGAGCCGTTGATCGCCTCGGAGGCGTTCACCGTCAGTCCCTCGTACTTCGCGAACTGCCCCGCGTAGCAACCGATGCCGGCGTCCTTCGCGATCTTGCAGTCGTCCATCATCTCCTTCCACGTGGTCGGAGGCGTCTTGACGAGGTCCTTGCGGTAGTAGAGCAGCGCGCCGTCCGAGGTCTGCGGTGCGGCGTAGAGGGTGTCGTTGTAGGTGGCGGTCTTCACCGTCGACGGCAGGAGCTTCGAGGTGTCGAGCTTCATGTCGCCGGTCAGCGGCGTCAGCCAGCTCTTCGCGGCGAACTCGGCGGTCCAGACGACGTCCACGTCGACGACGTCGTAGTTCTCGTCCTTCGCCTGGAAGTGCTGCACGAGGTCGTCGTGCTGCTGGTCGGCCTGGTCGGACTGTTCCTTGAAGGTGACCTTCTCGTCCGGGTGGGCCTTGTTCCACTTCGCGATGAGCGGGCGGACGACGTTCGAGTTGTCCTTGCCCTGCACGTAGGTGATGGGTCCGCGGCTGTCCTGGCCGCTCTTGGCGTCGTCCGAGCCGGCGCCGGAGCTCCCGCTCGAGCAGCCGGTGAGCACGAGGCCGATGACGGCGACCCCGGCAACGGATGCGAACCGCACCCTTGAGCGTGTTGTCTTCACAGCGTTGTCTCCTCGTTGAGATCACCAGGGGGCATCGACCGGGTTCGACGACACGGCCCTGGAGCAAGCGCCGCTGCCTGCTGGTGGAGGAAGCTACGCCCGGTCCAGCGGGAGCGCAACCGGTTGCATCGGTTCCGTGACCTGAGCGTGACCCATGAGGTTCCCGTGGCTTCCTGGGTGAGCGCTCACCCCCGTCGGGGGCACACGCACCGCGCTGCGGAACCCCGCACGAACCCCGCTACTGCTGGTCCGGTCCGTTGTCCGGACACCGCGGGCGGTCGTAGCGTCCCGACCATGACCCTGCACTCCTCCGTCACCGTGCCCGGCCCCCGTCGGGTCGTCAGCGTCGACCTCGACGCTCCGCTGCCGCGCCTGGTCGCCGACGAGTCGGGGTCCTCCGCGCTCGTCGTCGGCTACCGCGACGGTTTCCCCGTCACCACCCTCGACGTGCTGCTCACCGCGGACCCGGCCGACGCCGCCCGCGCGATCGCACCCCTGGTGGACGGCCTCGCCCGGACCTCCGGTGCGTCCCAGACCCCGATCCCCGACCTCGACCTCCCGCTCATCTCGATCGTCGTGTCGACCATCGTCACCCGGGTCGAGGACATCCGGAAGCTGCTCGACTTCCTCGAGCACCTCGACTACCCGCGGTACGAGGTCATCCTCGTCGACAACCGCGTGAAGCTGCCCGAGGTCGACGCCCTGCCCGGGCTGCTCGAGGGCCGCGACGTCCGGCTGGTCACCGAACGCCGTCCGGGCTGCTCCGCCGGTCGCAACGCCGGGGTCGCCGCGGCGCACGGCGAGATCATCGCGTTCACCGACGACGACGTCCGGGTGGACGCACAGTGGCTCCGGTCCATCGGCACGCGCTTCGTCCGCGAGCCCGAGGTCGCCGCGGTCACCGGGATGATCCTGCCCGTCGAACTCGAGACCCCCGCGCAGATCTGGTACGAGGCGTACTACGGCGGCTTCAGCGGCGAGCGCACCTTCCAGCCGGTGACCATCGTGCCGGACGACGTCCCCGGGGTCATGCGTCACGCGCAGGCCCGGGCCGTCCGCCCCGACGGCTCGGTGCAGAAGCACTTCGCCGTGTACGGCATCGGCGGCTACGGCGCCGGCGCGAACTGGGCGGTCCGACGGTCGGCGTTCGACGCCGTCGGCGGGTTCGACCCCGTGCTCGGGGCCGGTGTGCCCGCCCGCGGTGGCGAGGACCTGGCGATCTTCATCGACATCCTGTGGAGCGGTGGCCGGATCGGCTTCGAACCCCGCGCGGTCGTGCACCACCGGCACCGGCAGGACCTCGCCGGGCTGCACGGGCAGCTCCACTCGAACGGCGTCGGGTTCACGGCGCTGATGTGCGAGCTCATCGCGAAGGACCGCCGGCACGCGATCGTGCTCGCGCGGCTGATGCCCCGCGCCGGCAAGATCAAGCTGAAGCAGCTCGTGTCACGACTGGCCGGCCGGCGTGACGCCGCGGCCGAGAGCATCACCGAGGCCTCCACGACCCGGATCCCGCGCTCGCTGGCGTACCACGAGTTCCGCGGCTTCCCGGCGGGCCCGGCTGCCTACTTCCGCAGCCGTCGGTTCTGGCGCGAGGTCGAGGAGGGCCGCTTCCGTCCGTAGGCGGAGCAGCAGACGTCCGCACCGGAACGGACGGGAGGCCCGTGGCGGCGTCGCCACGGGCCTCCCGTCCGTTCCGGTGCGTGCGGTGGAGCAGTGCACGCGGTGCGTGCCGTGCACGCGGAGCGCGGCCACCCGCGCCGCGGTCACCCGCGCCGCGACCGCCCGACGACGTAGCGCCACGGTCCGCCCAGCGCCGCCACGAGCTCGACGCGCTTGAGGCCGGCCGTCGCCTCGCGGAACGCGTCGTCGACGGGCCACCCGCCGACGGCGTCCACCGCGGCGGACACCTGGTCCGCACCGGCGCCGGTGCCCTGTCCGAGCGCCCCGAGCTGCCGCAGCGCCCCGACCGCCCGACGGAGCACGGCCAGTGCGGTGCGCGGTCGCAGCATGAGCTTCGCGACCCACGCACCGAGGCCGGTGCCGTAGCCGAGCGCCTGTGAGCGCAGCGCCGCACGGTCCGGCCGGTGCTTGTGCCAGACGACGGCCGAGGGCTCCACCGCGAGCGCGCCGCCGGAGAACAGCACCCGGGTGAACAGGTCGGGGTCCTCGCCGGCGCGGGCCAGGGTGCCCGGGCCGAGTGCCACGTCGAACCCGCCCAGGGCGAGCGCGGCCGAACGGCGGAGCGACATGTTGGCACCGGTGCCGAACGCGCCGACGGAGAACGGGAAGAGCGGCAGGTCCGCCGGCGGCGCCGACGTGCGGAACACCCGGCGGTCGGTGTTGCGCGCCCAGGTCACGCGCTCGTCGAAGTACCGCTGCGTGGGGGTCCGGAGTTCGCCGCTGGGCACGAGGCCGGTCACGCAGACGACGTCCGCGTCGCGGGCGTACGCGTCGGCGAGCGCTGCGAGCCAGTGCCGGTCGACGACCACGTCGTCGTCGACGAAGGCGACCACGGCCCCGGACGCGAGGGCGAGTCCGGCGTTCCGTGCGCGCGAGACGCCGGGTCGGGCCTCCAGGACGTACCGCAGGCGCGGGTCCGCGAGCGACGTGACCACGTCGCGGGTCGCGGTGGTGGTGGGCGCGTTGTCGACGACCAGCACCTCGAAGTCGTCGTGCTCGGACGCGAGCACCGAGCGCACGCAGCGGCGCAGGTCCTCGGGCCGGTCGCGGGTCCCGATGACGACGGAGACGCGTCCGACCGGCGTCCCCGCGGGGGCGGTCGGGAGGCCCGTGGTGCGCAGGGCGCGCAGGGCCGGTCCCAGCTCGGCCGGGTCCACGCCGCCGTCCGCGTCGACGCCGACGTCGACGAACCCGGCGATCTCGCGTCCGTCACGGACGAGCAGGCGGGCGCGGCGGAAGCCGGTGGCGCCGGCGAGTTCGACGGCGGACGCGGCGAGCGCCTCCTGTCGGTCGACGGCGCCGACCCAGGCCGCGCCGGCCCAGGCGGGCACGTCCGGGGACGGCATCGCGGGCGTGAGCGTGAGCACGCGGGTGGTGGTGGCCTGCTGGTCGGTCATGGTCCGATGCTCCGGTGGGGCTGCTGCGGGGTCAACGGCGGCTGCCCGCGGTTGCGGCGACGGTCGTCCGACTTGCGGTTTGCCGCCAGCACACGCCCCCGGACGGTAGGATCGTGAGGACGACTCGGCGGCAGCACGCCGGGCACGAGGAGGACGCATGTCGATGGGCCCCACCGACGAGCTCGGCGCCGTGCTCCCCTCGGAACAGAGCGTCTTCGTGGTCGACTCTGTGACCTGCGTCTGCGGCCACGTGCAGGACGCCCACGAGCACTACCGTCCGGGCACGGACTGCGCCCTCTGCGACTGCCAGAAGTTCCGCAAGAAGCGCTGATCAGGCCTTCCGGGCACTGATCGATCGGGGGCGGTGCGGGAAACCGCCGCTTCCCCGCAGACGGGCACGGGTCGCCTTGTCGGCCCCGGAACGGCGCGGTTAGCGTCGCGTCCATGGCCATCTCCCCCGCGGTCCCCGCGTGCATCGTCCTCGCCCACGAGGACCCGGCACACGTGCGCCGACTCGTCGAGGCGCTCGACCCGTTCCCGGTGTTCCTGCACTGCGACGCGCGCACCCCCGAGACGGTGTTCCGCGCCATGACCGACGGACTGCCGGATCGTGTCCGGATCCTCCCCCGCATCCGGACCGGCTGGGCGCGCTGGGAGAACGTCGCCGCCGAGGTGTCCGGCTACCGGGCCGCCCTGGCCGAGACCGACGCCTCGCACGTGGCTGTGCTGACCGGCAGCGACTACCCGCTCGCGAACCCCGCCGAGATCACGGCCCTGCTCGAGGCGCACCGCGAGGAGTCGTTCATCTCGGTCAACCCGCTGCCGTTCGCACCGTGGGGCCGTGACGGCGGCATCTCCCGCATCCGGTTCCGGCACTGGGCGTGGCGGAAGCACATGCTCCGGCTGCCGGTCCCCCGCCGCGTGCCGGCGAACGTCTCCTTCGCCGGTGGCTCGCAGCTCAAGGTCCTCGCCCGCCGGCACGCCGCCGCCGTCGTGGACACCGTCGACCAGCGCCCCGACCTCGTCCGGTTCTGGCAGCGCACCTGGGTCGCCGACGAGACCTTCGTACCGTCGGTGCTCAACTCGCCGTCGCTGACGCCGGGGTTCGCCGACGAGCACGTCTCCCAGCCGCTCTGGTGGATCGGGTGGGACGGCACCGCGCGGAAGAGCCCGCCGTGGTTGACCGTCGCCGACGCGGGGCAGCTGCTCGAGCGTCGGACCGACGCGGACGTCGAGGTGCACCACCTGTTCGCACGGAAGTTCTCGACCGACCGGAGCGGTGACCTGCTCGACGTCGTGGACGCGGCCTTCGGGCTGCGCCAGGGCGCGGGCGCGGCGACGGCGTCGGCGTCGGCACGGCAGGATGCGACAGCGGTGGTCGCGCCGTGAGCTTCCCCCCGCAGACCCGCCGCGAGGCCCGCGCAGCGCGCGAGGCCGAGGTGCCCGTGCCCCTCGCCGCGGAGCCCATCGCACCCGTGCCCGAGTCGCTCGACACCGGGTCGGTCGCGGTGCGGAAGGGCGCCTCCGTCCTGTTCGGCCGCGGCCTGCTGTACGTCGTCGTCTGGTCGATGCAGCTCGTCGTCTCGTCGCTCATCTCCCCGGTGCTCGCCCACCTCATGCCGCCGGCCGAGTTCGGCGTCCTCGCCTCGGCCATCGCCCTGTACCAGGCGCTCGTCGTGCTGGCCGTGCTCGGCATCGACCAGGCGTCGGTGCTGCAGCGGGCCGAGGACGGCGACGACCGCCGGGCGCGCGGCCTGCTCGCCGTCGGCATGGTCACCGCGATCGTCGTCACCGTCGCGGCGCTCACCACGATCCCGGTCTGGGCGGACGCCGCCGGCTTCGTCGGCAACCACCCGCTGCTCCTCGTCGCGGTGCTCTGGACCGGCCCGGCCGCCATCGTGCAGATCTCCCTCGCGCTGCTCGTCGCCCAGGACCGCATCCGGGTCTTCGCGGTGACGAGCCTGCTGTCCTCGATCGGTGGCTCGGTCATCGGCCTCGGGCTCCTCACCTGGGTGCAGGCCGACGCGACCACCTACGCGTGGGGCGGCGTCGTCGCCCAGGGCGTGGCGATGGTCATCGGCATCGCGGCGACCCGCCCGCGTCTCGCCGGCCTGTTCGACCGCAAGACCACGGCCCGGGCGTTCCGCCTCGGCGTACCGATCGCCCTCGGCAACCTGTCGTACTTCGTGCTGAACGCCGGCGACCGGATCGTCGTCCAGCGACTGCTCGGCCCGGACGAGGTGGCCCGCTACCAGATCGCCTACGTCGTCGGCTCGGCCGTCATCCTGCTCCTGACCTTCACCAACCAGGCGTGGGCGCCGCACTTCGCCGCCCTCCGCGACCCGGTCGCCCGCCGGCAGCTCGCGATGCACTCCCGCGACGAGCTGTACAAGATGCTCGGACCGGTCCTGCTCGCCGTGACCCTCGTGTCACCGGTCGCGCTGCCGATCCTCGCCCCGGCGTCGTACCGCGTGCAGGAGCTCTCGGTCGTCGTCTTCGTCGTCGCGATCACCGCGTTCCCCGTCGTCGCCAGCGGTGCGACCGGACGCCTGCTCCTGGTCGAACGCCGCGGTGTCGCCGTCGGGGTGATCGCCGCGATCGCCGGCGCCGTGAACATCGGCGCGAACCTCGTGCTCGTGCCCGTGCTCGGCATCGCCGGCGCGGGCCTGGCCACCGTCGTCGCCTACGCGATCCTCGCCGCCATGCAGCTGCTGGCCCTGCCCGACCGCCGTGAGTGGCGTGGACCGGGGCCCCGGATCGTCCTGACGACCCTCGCCGCGCTCGTCGTGGCCGCCGCGTCCCTGCTCCTGCCGCAGGACGTCCTCTGGAACTGGATCCGCATCGCCGGGGTGGTCGCCTGCCTCCCCTGGTTCCTCCGCCGACTGAAGACCGCAAGGGGTGGTGTCTCGTGAGACCGCGACAGACTGCACACGACGGCACCCGCCGACTCCGCGTCGGCGTCCTGGTGACCGGACTCGCCATCACCGGCGGACTCGAACGCTGTGTGCTCGAGGACACCCGCGAGCTCGTCGCCGCCGGCCACGAGGTCGAGGTCTGGCACCGGAACGCCCAGTCCCCGCGCGCCGCCGAGGGCCCACCGCCCTACGAGGCGATGGGCGTGACGCTGGTGGAGGCCACCGACTACCGGTTCGGGATCACGACCGCGCTCCGTGACGCCTGGCGCTTCGCCCGCGAGGGGCTGCGGATCCGACGATCGCACCTCGACGTCCTCTGGTTGAACCGGCCCGAGTACCTGCCGTTCGGCCGGGTCGCGTCGTTGGTCTCCGGCGTCCCGCTCGCGGTGCACCTGCACCACGCGCCGAACTACCGGCGGCTCGGACCGATCGCCGGCGGCCGCACCCGCTACTTCGCCGTCTCGCACGCGATGGCGCGCGCCTGGGCGGAGTCCGGCGTGCCGACGGACCGCATCACGATCGTGCCGAACGGTGTCGACACCGACGCGTTCCCGGCCGCCACCCCGGCATCGGTGCTCGACGCCCGCGCGGCACTCGGCATCCCCGAGGACACCCCGACGGTGCTGTACTACGGTCGGCTCACCCGGTCGAAGGGCGTGCTCGCCCTCCTGGAGGCATGGGGTCGCGTCCGCACGGCGGCCGCGGCACGCGTGCCGGTCACCACTCCCCCCGTGGCCGGTCACGCGGCGCCCGCGCCGCTCCTCGTGCTGGCCGGTGCGCTCTACCCGGAAGAGGCCGACGCCGTGCACTCCGCGATCGACGCGCTCCCCGCCGGTTCCGTGCTCGTGCTCCCCGAGCGGGACGACGTCGTCCCGCTCCTGCACGCCGCCGACGTCGTGGTGGCGCCGTCCCTCGAGCCCGAGGGCTTCGGGCGGGTCGTGGTCGAGGCGATGTCCGCCGGCCGTCCGGTCGTCGCCGCCGCATCGGGCGGCACCGGGGAGATCCTGTCGGGCGACTGGGCGCGGTACACCGTCGACCCGGCCGACCCCGACGCACTGGCGGAGAAGCTGCTCGACACCCTCGACGAAGCCGAGCTCGACCCGTCCCTCGCCGCACGGTGCCGCGCGTGGGTCCGTGACCGCTACGGGCGCGAGCCGCACGTGCGAGCGCTGCTGCTGGCCCTGCTGGCACACGCCCGGCGCTGACCGGGCCGGGCCCGCCGCCGTCAGCCGGCGGCGGGTCCCGTGGACGGCAGCGTGGCCCGGGGGCTCTCGCCGTCGGCGGGTACGTCGATCGTCATCCAGTCGACCAGCAACGACCCGGCGGCGTCCCGGGGCGGCAGGCCCTCGAGGGATCCCGTCTGCACGACCAGGTGCATGCGTTCCACGGGGATGTCCTGCGTGGTGCTCCCGACGACCTCGTCGTCGACCAGGAACGACATCCGCGAGGGCGTCCACTCGATCGTGTACGTGTGCCAGTCGGCCAGCGACGCGTCGGTCTCGTGGTGGACGCACTTCTCGGCCGGGTCGACCAGGCAGTGCACGTTCAGCCAGGCGGGCGCACCGAGCGCACCCTCGGGGAAGTCGATCTCGCCGTGCGCCCAGACGTTCTCGTCGCTCCAGAGCAGCACCGCCACCCCGTACCCGTCGACCTCGTCGCTCTTCATCCGGATGCTGTAGCGCCCGGAGGTCTGACCACCCCATCGTCCGTCGACGAGCGGGACGACACCGCCGGCGAGCGGGGTGCCCGCCTTCGTCGTGCGCAGGTGCATGTCGAGCATCCCGTCGTGGGCGCTCAGCGTGGACGCCTGGTACCGGCCGGTCCCCGCGGTGTCCGCGAAGCCGTGGTAGACGGTGAACCGGTCGTCGTAGGCCGCCTCGAACCCGCCGGACGGGGTGGTGTCGTCGAAGTCCTCGGAGAACACCCGCTTCCAGCCGTCCCCGTCGCCGGTCGGCATCGCGACCCCGCTGGGGCCGGGGCCGACGGACGTCGTGCCGGTGGTCGCCGCGGCGACGGCGCCGACGGCGACCACCAGGGCCGCGGCCACGATCGCGACCCGTCGTCCTCGCGTCCGGAGTGGGGTGCGGTGGCGGGAGGCGCCGAGGCCGTGCGCGGGTGCTGCGCCGTGCGCGGCGGCCGACTGCTCGGCGACGGGGCGGGGGCCGTCTTCGTCCGGGGTCATCCAGCTGCCCATGCGCGGACCTCCGAGAGACCGACGTTGATCGTGCTGTTCGACACCCCGGTGGTGGTGAACCGCACCCAGGTGACGTTCCGGGCGGTGAAGTCCACCGTCCGGGCACTGCCGTCGTTCGGGAGCTCACCCACGGCGACCTGGCTGCCGTCCGAGAACGTCAGCGTGCCGCTCGTGATCTGGTCGTCGCTGTTCGGACGGTCGTGCAGGACGATGCGCTGGAGCGCGACGGGGGCGGCCCAGTCGAGCTGGATCCAGATGCCGGTCCGTCCCCAGGGGACGGCCCACTCGGCGGTGTGGTCGACCGGGTGGCCGGACACCACGCCGTCGACGGCCTTCGCGACGGTCTGGCCGTCGGCCGGGTTGTCGGCGATCGCCGTCGGGGTGGCCGAGCCGGTGACGTCCCGCAGGCCCGGAGCGGGCGTGGGCGTGGGGGTCGGCGTCGGGGTCGGCGTCGGCGTCGGCGTCGGGGTCGGCGTGGGCGTCGGGGTCGGCGTCGGCGTCGGCGTCGTGCCGCCGCTGCTGCTCGCCGGCGAGAGTGCGCGGATCTCGGCGAGACCCACGTTCTGCGTCCCGCCACTGACCGAGGTCACCGTGAACCGCACCCACGTGACACTGCGCGCCGCGAACGTGATCCGCTGCACCGCACCACCGTTGCTCAACGCCGGCACCTGCACACTCGAGCCGTCCGAGAACGTCAACGTCCCGCCCAGCACCTGGTCCACCGTGTTCGGCCGATCAGCGAGGTCGACCGCGTCCAACGCCGTCGCCTTCGCCCACCCGAGCTGGATCCACGTCCCCGCACGACCAGACGGCGCGACCCACTCCGCCGTCGGCGCATCCGGGTACCCGCTCACCACACCGTCGACCGCCTTCACGGCCGTCTGACCGTCAGCCGGGTTCTCCGCACTCGCCGTCACCGACGCCGAACCCGTCACGTCCGTCCGCGTCGGGGTCGGTGTCGGCGTCGTGTCGGCCGGGGCCAGTGCGCGGATCTCGGCGAGACCCACGTTCTGCGTCCCGCCACTGACCGAGGTCACCGTGAACCGCACCCACGTGACACTGCGCGCCGCGAACGTGATCCGCTGCACCGCACCACCGTTGCTCAACGCCGGCACCTGCACACTCGAGCCGTCCGAGAACGTCAACGTCCCGCCCAGCACCTGGTCCACCGTGTTCGGCCGATCAGCGAGGTCGACCGCGTCCAACGCCGTCGCCTTCGCCCACCCGAGCTGGATCCACGTCCCCGCACGACCAGACGGCGCGACCCACTCCGCCGTCGGCGCATCCGGGTACCCGCTCACCACACCGTCGACCGCCTTCACGGCCGTCTGACCGTCAGCCGGGTTCTCCGCACTCGCCGTCACCGACGCCGAACCCGTCACGTCCGTGTGGGTGGGGGTCGGGTCCGTGGGGTCGGTGGGGTTCGTCGGCACCGGCGAGCCGGCGGTGTACTGCCGGCTGAGCCACGAGGTCTCCGGTCGCGCCGAGCAGGCCTGGTACGACGCGCAGGTCTCACCGTCGTGGGCGGCGTAGGTGAAGAACGCGTCGGCCTTCGCCTGGGTCTGTGCTGTCGTCAGGTTCGCCGGACGGTCGGCGATCGGGTACCCCATGTACCCGGTGAATCCGTGCGCGCCGGTGTACTGCCGCTGCACCTGGTCGGTCAGGTAGGCGACCGTGTGGTGGTCGCTGTGGTCCCCGTCGCCGTACTCGCCCTCGTGGTCGAGGGTGTGGATGTCCGTCGGTGCGAAGTCCTGCACGATCCCCTGCAGCGTCGCCCGGAGCTGCGCGAGCGTGTACGTGGCGCTGTGCGGGGCGTCGGCGACGGTGTGCAGCGTGTCCATGTCGCCCGTGTACAGGCGCTGGAGGCTCTCGTACCCGTTCGCCCAGAAGCCGTTCCCCTCGACGTTGCCGTCCGGCAGGTCCATGAAGACCAGGCTGATCCGGGGGTCGGCCGTCAGGGTCTCGGTGAGCAGGGTCCGTCCGGCGACCGTCGTGGAGCCGGTCGTCGATGCCGGGTCGACGCCGGCCATGCTCGCGTAGGCGGCCATCAGCCCGACCTGGCGTTCCTGCCAGTACCAGTCGGGCTTTCCGGCGTCACCGGCGGTGACGATCACCGAGCGGACGCAGCGCCCCGCGTCGATGTCCTTCCGCAGGTCGGTGCCCTGGAAGAGCAGGTCGTCGTCGGGGTGGGCGACGACGTTGAGCACCCGCCCGGCGCTGCAGTCCGCGGCCGCGGCCACGGCGGGCTGGACCGCGAGGTTCGGCGCGACCAGCACGGCGAGCACCGTGGCGACCACGCCCGCGACGGACGCGACGGTGGCCCGTCGCGTCCGTCGCGGTCTGTCGGAGGTCGGTTCAGTCGGTTGCATGGCGCAGGCCCTCCGTCGTCAGTTCGTACATCGCGGTCGTCCCCGACGACCAGACCCGCTTCCAGTAGGGCGAGGACGCCATGGCGGCGGCGAGCTCCTGGTAGTCGGCGTCGCTCTGGTAGCCGTACCGCTCGTCGTAGGCGCCGAAGGGCTCCGCGACCAGGGCGTAGTAGCCGGTTGCCGACCAGTTCACGACCAGCTCCCGCGTCACGTTCGACAGGTCGGCCTCGGCGTCGTAGCCACCGGTCGGGTCGGGGTACGGGCCGAGTGCTTCGCGGGACAGGTAGCCCACGTCGAAGTACCGTGCGCCGGTGTTGCTCGGGACGGCGTTGGCCGAACCGGTGAGCAGCATCACGGAGCCCGCGGGTGCCGTGCGGTCGTAGTACTGCGTCGCCGCGGACTGACTCCGGGTCATGACGCGGTTCCAGTCGAGCGAGGTCTGCCCGAACGCACCGATCGCGACGAGCGCCGCCACCGCTGCTCCGGCGACCGCGAACCGCACGGCGGACGGACGCATCCCCCGCTGCAGGAACGCACCGACCGGGGCGAACCGACCGGCGGGCATCGGGAGCGCCGCCGCCAGGATCGCGATCCACGGCGTCGCGAAGAGCACGACGCGGAAGACGCCCTCCTGGCCGTAGTTCGTGGCGACGAGCAGCGAGATCGGGCTCGCAGCGGTGGCGAGGAGCGCCCAGTGCGTCCGGTCGCGCCGCATCAGCACGGTCACCAGGGCGATGAGCCCGAGCACCACGAGCGCGGCTGCCGGGATGTCGAACGCCAGGCGCGTGACGAGCGGCTTCGGCAGGACGGTCATGTCGTGCGCGGGCGGCTGCACGTTGTCGAGCACGCGTCCGACCGCCGCGAGCGACAGGAACCGTCCGAGGATGTCACCGTTCAGCGCGGCGAAGACCACCGCCGGCACGAGCACGACGACGGGCAGCCACCAGGGGCGGAGCATCCGGAAGACGATGAGCGTGACGAGTGCGGCGACCGTCAGGTACGGCGAGATCTGGTGCGTCACGGCGAGCACGACGCCGATGACGGTGATCGCGATGATCCGCGAGAGCCCCACCCGCCGTGCCCGCGGCTTGGCGGCGACGGAGCCGTCGGCGGTGGTGACAGCGGCGTCGCGCAGCGGTCCGGTGGCGAGCACGAGGATCACGATCGACATCAGGATGCCGGTCGACTGCGGCGAGAAGTACGTGGTGTTGAGCGAACCGGTCATCGCGGTCAGCAGCGCTGCGATCCACGGCCGACGGGCACCGGGCAGCCAGTGCGCCGCCAGGACCCCGACCGCGATGGTCGTGCTGAACGCGAGCAGGACCGGCACCCAGGCGGCGATGAGGATCGTGTTGACGATGCCCCCGACGTCGGCGACCCAGGCAGCGCCGGCGAACAGGCCGGACCAGGTCTGGAAGATGTCGGCCGACGGGTTGGTCCCACCGAACTGGCGGATGTACTCGACGACACCGATGTGCCGGGCCGCGGCGGTGACGGTCGGCACGCCGTACGTCATCGCTTGGGCGAGCTGCACGACACCGCCGAGCACGACGACGGGCACGGCGAGCCCGCGGCCGCGCACCAGGGCGATGACCGCGGCGACGACGACGAGCGCGAGGCCGACGACCAGGCCGGGGCCGAGCGAGCCGAACAGGCCGGCCGGCACCGGGTCGCCCATGTGGGTGAGCGCGGCGACGACCACGACGACGAGCCCGCCGAGCGAGAGCGCCGTCACAGTGGCGGTCGCGCTCCACCGGGGCCGTGCGGTCGCACGGTGCTCGAGTCCGGCGCGACGGAGCTCCGCCACGTCACGGGGTACCGAGACGGCGAGCGCCGCAGCGGTGAGCACGACGACACCGACGAAGGGGACCGTCGGCGCCCAGATGTGGAAGGTCGCCATGGTGTACCCGATGCCGATCGTGCCGACGAGCGACCCGGTGACGGCGAGGACGGCGAACCGTGCGAGGGACATCGGGCGGACGAGCAGCATCGGGGCGACCCCGAGCAGGGCGAACAGGAAGACCGCGACGGCGCTCGCCCGCAGGGTGGGCAGCTCGACGACGCTGCCGACGGCGGCCAGCACGAGCGTCAGCACGACGATCGCGGCGGCACCGAGTCGCGCCGCCGGCCCCATCGCGCCACCGGGGGTCGGTCGCGCCGGCCCCGCGGTGTCGAGGCCGCGCTGCAGCTCGTGGCGGCCGTGCGCCGTGCGGTCGATCGTTCCCGCGCCGCCCATGCGTTCCCGGAGCGCCAGGACCGGAGCGGTGAGCACGGATCGCCGCTCGACGCGACGCAACCGACGCTTCGTCGCCGCGAACTCCGCGTCGACGGCGTCGACGGTGTCCGCGTCGCGCGCGGAGCCCGTCCCGTGGCCGTTCGCCGGAGCAGCGTCGGCAGCGTCGTCGCCCTGCTCGAGGCCGAGGCGCGCGAAGGCGCTGATGGCCTCCGGTGCCGCGTCCACCGAGGCGGTCAGCGTGTCGCGGTCGAGTGCGTTCTTGGTCATCCAGGCTCCGAGTCCGTGGCCGTGCGCGGCAGCGGCGGCGCGGAGCGACGCGACGTCGTCCGCCGATCGCTGCCACGCGATCGCGGCCGGTTCGACGGCGATCGCGGATCCGGCGAACAGCAGTCGTGTGAAGAGGTCGAGGTCGTCGCCGCCGCCGACGCGGGTGCCGGGGCCGAAGGCGGTGTCGAACCCACCGATCCGGAGCGCGGTCGCGCGGTGCACGGCGAGGTTCGCGCCGGTGCCGTAGGCCGAGGCGGCGAAGGGGTGCAGCGGGAGGTCGTCGACCGGGTCGTCGAGCCGGAACACCCGGCGGCGGACGGTCCGCCCGCCGGGGGTGCGGTCGTCGTGCCAGCGCTGCGCCGGCGTCCGGAGCTCGGCACTCGGCACGAGCCCGGTGACGCAGGCCACGTCCGGGTCGGCCGCGAAGGCACGGGCGATCGCGGCGATCCAGCCGCCGTCCACGACGGCGCCCTCGTCCACGAACGCGACGACGTCGCCGGTCGCGACGAGCAGGCCGGCGTTCCGCGCGGCGGCGAGGCCGCCGTCGGGCGCGGGGATGGTGGTGACGCGGCGTCCGCCGATGTCGACGGTCGCCACACCGCCGTCGTCGGCGCCGTGCGAGACGACGACGACGTCGAAGTCGGGGTGTCCGTTCGCGAGCACCGACCGCATGGTCGTGCCGGCGGCGCCGTCCGTGCAGAGCACCACGGTGACGGAGGGCAGCACCAGACCTGCTGCCGGCCGACGCTCGGGTGCCGGCATGGGCCGGATCGCGCGCTGCAGCGCACGGACGTCGATGGTGCCGCCGATGCGGCGGCGTTCGGTGATCTCGGCCTCGACGAAGCCGAGCGGCTCGCCGTGGTCGCGGACGAGCAGTCGTGCACGTCCGTACCCGGCCGATCCCTGCAGGGCGATGACGTCCCGGTGGCTCGACGCGTGCACGTCGGCACGGTCGACCTCGCCGACCCAGAGCGCGCCGTCCCAGGTGGGGACGAGCGGCCCGGTCACGACCGGCGAGAGGACCATCGCCAGGGTCGCGCGGGTCACGGTGTGCCCACCGGCTGCGGGAGCGGGGCGGGTGCGGGCGGGGTCCGCACGACGACGGTGCCGAGGACCCGGCCCACGGCGTAGCCGGCGACCGTCGAGACGACGGAGAGCGCGATGGCGTACGCCCGCAGGCCTCCGCCACGACCGACGTGACGCAGTTCGCGCAGCACGGCGCCCGGGATCACGCGGGTCAGGTAGGTCGACTCGCTGGCGAGCGAGTCACCGGTGCCGACCCGACGGCTCAGCACGGCCTTCGAGATGCCCTCGTAGTAGCTGCGGCGGCGCAGGTAGCGCATCGTCACACGGTCCGGGGAGACCCGGTGCGAGACGTTCGAGCGCGGTTCGTGCCGGATCCGCGCGCCGGGACGGGCCTGGGCGATGCGGATGCAGAGTTCGGTCTCCTCGCAGCCGAGCGGCTGGTTGCCGACGCGGCCGATGCCGGAGCGGAAACCGCCGGCGAGCAGGATCGCGTCGCGGCGGAACGCCATGCTCGACCCGATGACGTTGCGGACGTCGCCCGGGGTCTCGGGCAGCCCGCGGTACGAGCACCCGACGATCCAGAGCAGTTCGTCGGCGTACGGGCCGGGGCCGGTCGCGGTCGGCCAGGACGGCGTGGCACGACCGCCGACACCGACGACGTCAGGGTCCTCGAGCGCGGTGAGCATGTGCCCGAGCCAGTCGGGGTCCGCGGTGGCGTCGTCGTCCAGGAACGCGACGACGTCGGCGTCGGTCAGGGCGACACCGGTGTTGCGGGCCCCGGAGAGTCCGCGGTCCTCGGTGTTCGGGACGACCCGGAGTTCCGGCCAGCGCGCGGCGGCGCGGGCCAGGAGTTCGGGCTCGTGGTCGATGACGACGACGACCTCGGGGCCCTCGGGCTGGCGCTTGGCCGACTCGACGCTGTCCTGCAGGTCACCCCAGCGCTGCTGGGTGTAGGCGCAGATGACGACCGCGACGGTCGTCACGCGACGTCCTCCTCGAGGGCGACGACGGACGCGACGACGGACGCCCCGGCAACGGCGGACGCAGCGACCGGGGTCGCGACGGACGCAGCGACCGGCGTCGCGGCGGCGGGCGCAGCAGCGACAGGAGCAGCAGCCGGCGCGGCGAGCTGCTCGGCCGGCGGCACGACGCTCATCGCGGCGCGACGGACCTCGGCACGGCCGATGGCGGCGCGACGACGCTCGTGCATGATCGACTTCAGCACGCGGATGCCGTCGGTCACGGCGTTGAGGTTGCTGGAACCGTGCACCCGGAGCTTCTCGTGGCTCGGCACCTCGGTGATCGCGAGCTCGGCGGCCGACCAGCGGCAGGTCAGGACGGTCTCGATCTCGAACCCGTCGCCCCACAGCATCGAACCGTCGGCCGGCTTCGGCAGCTCGGACGACAGCAGACCGATCTCCGGCAGGACGTCCGCCCAGAAGGCGTTGTAGCCGTAGCAGAGGTCGCTGTAGCGGGTGCCGAGGATGATGTTGCAGAGCATGTTCAGGCCGCGGTTGCCCATGTTCCGGACGATCGTGATGTCGTCGCTGCCACCACCGAGCGAGTACCGGGTGCCCTTCGCGACGTCGGCGCCGTCGACGAGCGCCTGGACGAACCGCGGGATCTCGTCGGGGTCCGCGGAGCAGTCGGCGTCGAACATGACGACGATGTCGCCGGTGACGGCCTCGAAACCGCAGGCCAGGGCGTTGCCCTTGCCCTTGCGGGTCTGGTGCACGACGCGGATGTCGGGCATCACGCGCTGGGCGGCGGCGATGGTGTCGTCGACGGAGTTGCCGTCTACCAGGATCACCTCGTACACGGGCGGGAGCTTCGGGAGGATGATCTCGAGATTGCGGGCCTCGTTCCGTGCCGGGATGACGACGGAGACCCTCGGGTCTGCAGGGCGAACGGTACGTGCGGGCATGGCGCGGTCCTGTCGGGTCAGGGTTGCTGTCGGGTGGTGGCTCGTCGAGACGAGCGGCGCGTCCTCGGTTGACGCATCGACGACGGTGACCGTCGTCGGTCGAGCAGCGGGACGCGGGTACGACGCCGCCTGCTTGCCGCGGGTGAGTGGGTACTCTCCCCCGCGGTTCCAACCATCGCCGTGGCCAGCGGGAGGGTCAATGCGCGGTGCGGTCCCTTGCGGACACCCGGGTGCGGATACGGAAACCCGCAACCCTCGTGCAGGTCGGCCCTCCGGCGCGGCGGCCGGCGGCTGGTGGACGCAGGACGAGCGGACGGGCGCGCCCCGCAGAGCGGCAACGCGAAGCGTTGCGCGGGGCGCGCTGACCGAGCCTGCGAGGGAGGTGTGCCAGCCGGCACCGCGCCTCCCGTCCGGTCGTGGGCCGGTCTCAGACCTGCGGCACGTCCGACGTCTCGAAGGCGGCCCGCAGCGCGACCGCCAGCTCGGCGACGTGCGGTTCCCGCAGCAGCGACGTGTGCTCGCTCGCGATCCGCACCATCTGGGTGGGCCCGCGCAGCAGGGCGGACCACCCGGCGGCGTCGGGGTTGGCGTCGGCGAGGACGTAGGTGGCCCTCCCGTGGAACGGCGTCGGGTGGTGGCGCCTGGTGACGATCTCGGCCTGGTCGAAGAACGCGTCGAAGTCCTTCTGCCCACCGTGCCGCAGCACGCCGGCCGTGTACGCACGGAGCCGCTTGGCGAACAGCGCTCCGTACGGCACACCCGCGGGCAGCACCCGCCTGACGGCGCGGTCGAGCCCCCGCTGCACGGCGCGGACGGCGGTGTTCGGCTGGTCGCGCGGCTCCATCCGGCCGAAGTGCAGGCGTGCCTGTTCGGACTTCGTGCGGGGCAGGTAGGTGTCGAGCAGGACGACGTGCTCCACCTGCTCGCCGCTCTCCGTCAGGAGCCGGGCGATCTCGAGCGCGACGAGTCCGCCGAGCGAGTGCCCGACGAGCAGGTACGGGCCGCGGGGCTGCACGATGCGCATCAGGGCGAGGTAGCGGCGGGCGCTCCGCTCGATGTTCCAGTCCGGCATCCCACGGCGCTCGAGGGCGTGCTGCTGGAACGCGTACAGGTCGTGTGCGGGCAGGTGCCGCGAGAGCGGCAGGAACGTCAGCGCCAGGGCACCGCCACCGGCGAAGCAGAACACCGGCGGACGGCCGCCCTCGCGCGCCTCGGACACCTTCACGACGTCGGGATGGCTCGGCAGCGCGCTCGTCCCGCTCCGCACCCGTCGGGCGAAGGCGCGGAGCGTCGGGTGCTCGAGCACGTCCGAGGAGCGCAGGTCGACCCCGAGCCGGTCCTGCACGACGGCGAGCATCTCCTCGGCGGACAGCGAGTCGCCGCCGAGCGCGGAGAAGTCCTCGTCCAGGTGCACGCCCCGGAGCCCGAGCACCTCGGCCCAGATCTGCCCGACGACGAGCTCCCACTGGTCGTACTCACCCTCGACCATCTCGGTCTCGACGCTCGGCGCCCCCGGGAGTTCGGCCCGGTCGACCTTGCCGCGCTCGTTCCGCGGCAGTTCGGTCATCGGCACGATCGACGCCGGCACCATGTACTCGGGCAGCCGCTCACGGAGCGCCCGGCGGAGCGCGCCCGGTGCCGGAGTGCGGTGCCCCGGGCGACCGACCACGTAGGCGACGAGCCGGGTGACGGAACCGGGGTCGACCTGTGCCGTCACGACCGCGTCGTGCACCTCGGGGACCGCGCGGAGGGCCGCCTCGACCTCACTCGGCTCGACCAGGTAGCCGCGGACCTTCACGGCGTCGTCTGATCGGCCGAGCAGCACGAGCCGCCCGTCGGGGTCGACGCGGGCCAGGTCGCCCTGCCGCCAGCTCGGGGTCCCGACGGGGATGCCGGCGACGGCCTCGGCTTCGCCGGTGCGTCCGGCCCGTTCGGCGGTCTTCTCCGGCGCGCCCCAGTAGCCCGCGGTCAGGGCGTCGGAGACCACGACGAGCTCGCCGGTCTCCCCCGGGTCGGCAGGGCTGCCGTCCTCACGGAGCACGAGGACCGTCTTGCCGGGCAACGGCCACCCGGCGGGCACGACGCCCTCGGGCACCGGCTCGCCCGGGGCCACCGGGCAGTACGCGACGCACGCGGTCTCGCTCGAGCCGAAGGCGTTCAGGAGCAGCGTGTCCGGGTCCAGGTGGGGTCGAGCCGCGGCGAGGTCGGCGCCGGTGACGGACTCGCCCGTGGTCATCAGGAAGCGCAGCCCGCCGAGCACCGGTGCGGTCCCGGCGGCCGTCCCGTGCGACCCGGGGGCGCTCTGCGACCCGATGATCGACCGCAGCAGGTGCGGGGTGCAGACGAGCACGTTCACGTCGTCGTCCCGGAACCGCCCGAGCAGCCGCTCGACACCGAGTTCACGCGGCTCGAGCAGCACGATGGTGCCGCCGCAGAGCAACGTGTCGAACGAGAACAGGAGCCCGGCGGCGAAGGACAGCGGCAGGACGACACCGAGCCGGTCGCCGGGGCCGAGGCCGAGCGCGACCGCGTCCTGCTCGGCATCGGCGATCTGCTGCCGGTGCGTCAGGACGACGCCCTTCGGCATGCCGGTCGAGCCGGAGGTGAAGACGATGGCGAAGGGGTCCCGACCGCCCGGGCGCACGCCGACGGTGTCCGCCGACGGGGCCGCGCCGGGACCGCCCGCGTCCAGCAGTTCGCCCGCGTCCAGCAGTTCGCCGAGTGCGTGCACCCGGCCGTCCCGCTCCGCGACGACGGCAGCGGCCAGCGCCGCACGCTCGGTGTCGGCCACGATCTCGTCGACGCCGGCGAGCCTGGCCACGTGCGCCAGACGTGCTGCGGGCAGGTGGTCGTCGAGCACCACCACGGTCCGTCCGGCACGCACCAGCGCGAGGATGCCGATCACGGCCTCGGTCGACTGCCCCGCCATCAGCCCGACCGGCTTCGACGCCCCGCCTGGGATGTCGCCGACGCCGGCGCCGCTGTGGTCGTCGGGTCGGAGCGTCACGGCCAGTGCTGCGGCCAGCGCGCGCGAGGCCCGGTCCGCTTCGGTGTACGTGTAGGGGCGGCCGTCGCCCGCGAGCGCGGCGGCGTCGCCCCGGAGCGCCACCACGCGGTCCCAGCGGTCCAGCACGGAGTGGTCGGCCGCCGCGGGCACGGCTGCGGGGTGGTTCCAGGGATCGACGGTCGTCAGCGGGTCGACGGAGGTCACGATGACACCTCGGGTGCTCAGCAGCGGACCGTCACGACTCCCGCGACGGTCTTCCGACCGTAGGTCCGCGCTCCCCCTGCCCGCGAGCAGTCGAGAGCCCGGTGCGGGGAACCGCAACCGGCCTGGAGGCGCGACGGCGCCCGCCACGGACGGTACGGCTCCGGAACGACCGGACCACCGCCGTGGGCGCCTTCCCCACGGCGGCTCGCCCCGGCTCGGGATCGTGCGGTTCCGCGCAACCTCCGGATCAGCCGTGGCGTGACCGTGGATGAGCCGTGCATCCCCGATGAGGACGCTCGGAACGAGAACGGTCCGGAACGAGAACAGCCCCCGGGAGATCCCGGGGGCTGTTCATCGAGTGCTGGGGTACCTGGACTCGAACCAAGAACGACGGTACCAGAAACCGCTGTGTTGCCAATTACACCATACCCCAAAAGGCCTGTCGGCCTTCTGGCCCGGTCACCCGGGGCACGATCAACTACTGTACAGCATCCCGGAGGTCCGCAAGACCACCCACCAGGTCTCGGTGCACGGCGGCGGCGGTCGCGGCTCCGTGTCCGGCGGCGACGATGAGCTGCTCCGGCCCGGGAGGCGTGACGTCTCCCACGGCGTAGAGCCCCGGGACGGATGTCCGGCCCACCCGGTCCACCACGAGGAGTCCCTGCGTGTCGCGCTGGAGCCCCTCGAGCGCTCCGGGCGTGTCGCCGTTCGCGGCCGTGTTCCCGCTCGTTGCGCCCGGACTCGTGGTGGCGCTGGTGCGCAGCCAGTCGAGGTCGGCGTGCCACACCGGTCGGACGAACCCACCGGTCCGCGGCTCGACGTGGCCGTCGGCGAGCCGGACGCCGGTCATCCCGGAGCGATCGCCCTCGAGGTCCGCGACGACCCGCTCGTCCACGACGACCCCCGCCGCCGCCAGTCGAACACGGCCTGCGTCGTCGAGCGGCGCCACCCCGTTCGTGTAGACGATCAGGTCGTCGGTCCACGAGGCGATGAGCAGCGCCCGGTCGACGACGTCGTCGGTCTCGCAGATGAACGCGAGCGGCTGCCCGGCCTTGTCGTACGCATCACACTCGACGCAGCTGTGCACCGCGGTGCCGTAGAACGCGCGGAGCATCGGCAGTGCCGGGAACTCCTCACGCAACCCCGTCGCCACGACGACCGTCCGGGCTCGGGCGTCGAGTTCGGTTCCGCGCCACGAACCGTGCACCCGCCAGGTGTCCGTGTCGGGGTCCGGGGTCACCAGGTCGACGACGGACTGCACGACCGTCGCTTCCGGGTACCCCTCGACCTCGGTCCGCCCGAGCTTCCGGAGCTCGAGCGGCGAGATGCCGTCCCGCGTCAGGAACCCGTGCGACCGGAGCGTCGCGGCGTTCCGGGGGCGGTTCGCGTCGACGAGCAGAACGGTGCGCTTCGCCCGGACCAGGTTGAGCGCAGCGCTCAGCCCGGCCGGACCAGCGCCGATGACCGCCACGTCGTGCACGACCGGGACGGCGTGCTCCGTGCTGCTCACGGTCGGTCAGCGCGCCGCGAGGGCGCGGAGGCGCGTCAGGGTGGACTCCTTGCCCAGGATCTCCATCGACTCGAACAGCGGCGGGCTGATCCGACGTCCGGACACCGCCACGCGCAGCGGGCCGAAGGCGACGCGGGGCTTCAGGCCGAGCTCGTCGATGAGGGCCGCACGGAGCGCGCCCTCGACAGCCTCGGTGGTCCAGTCCTGGACGCCCTCGAGCGCGGCGATGCTCGCCTCGAGCACCGTCGCCGTGTCGCCCTTGAGCGACGACAGCGCGTCGTCCTCGACCACCAGGTCGGCGTCGGAGGTGAACAGGAACCCGAGCATCGCCGGTGCCTCGCCGAGCAGCTGCATGCGCTCCTGCACGAGCGGAGCCGCCTTGGTCAGGACCTCGAGCTGCTCCGGTGTCGCGGGGTCGCTGATGAACTCCGACAGGTACGGCAGCAGGCGCGACCGGAAGTCCTCCGGCGCCAGCAGACGGATGTGGTCCCCGTTGATCGCCTCGGCCTTCTTGTGGTCGAAGCGGGCCGGGTTCGGGTTCACGTCGGTGACGTCGAACGCCGCGACCATCTCGTCGATCGAGAACACGTCGCGGTCGGGACCGATCGACCAGCCGAGCAGCGCCAGGTAGTTGACGAGCCCCTCCGGGATCATGCCGGCGGCACGGTGGTGGAACAGGTTCGACTCGGGGTCACGCTTCGAGAGCTTCTTGTTGCCCTCCCCCATCACGTACGGCAGGTGCCCGAACACGGGGATGGAGGGCGCGAGGCCGATCTCGTACAGTGCCTCGTACAGGGCGATCTGCCGCGGCGTCGACGACAGCAGGTCCTCGCCCCGGAGCACGTGGGTGATGCCCATCAGGGCGTCGTCCACCGGGTTCGTGAACGTGTACAGCGGCGTGCCGTTCGGGCGCACCACCACGAAGTCGGGGAACGTGCCCTGCTTGAAGGTGATCTCGCCGCGCACCAGGTCGTCGAAACTCAGGTCACGGTCGGGGACCCGCAGCCGGAGTGCCGGCTCGCGGCCCTCGTCGCGGAAGGCCTGGCGTTCGGCGTCAGTCAGGTCACGCTCGTGGTTGTCGTAGCCCTGCTTGGGGTCACGACCGGCGGCCCTGTTGCGGGCTTCCATCTCGTCCGGCGTGACGAAGGACTCGTAGATGTGGCCGGACTCCTTGAGCTTCGCGATCACGTCGTCGTAGATCGCCGTGCGCTCGGACTGCCGGTACGGTCCGTGCTCGCCGCCGGCATCCACCCCCTCGTCCCAGTCGAGCCGGAGCCAGCGCAGCGCATCGAGGATCTGCGCGTACGACTCCTCGCTGTCGCGGGCGGCGTCGGTGTCCTCGATGCGGAACACGAGCTTGCCGCCGGTGTGGCGGGCGTACGCCCAGTTGAAGAGCGCCGTACGGATGAGCCCCACGTGCGGGGTCCCCGTCGGGCTCGGGCAGAAGCGGACGCGGATGTCGGAGCCGGAGGCAGTGGTGAAAGGCGCAGTCATGACCCGTCAACCCTACCGCGGCACCTGTCCCTCCCACCTGCCCCGTGGACGGGCCGCAAACGCAGAAAACCCCTGACCACGAATGGTCAGGGGTTCCCTGGTTCTTCTACGTTAAGTCCGGCGGCGTCCTACTCTCCCACAAGGTCCCCCTTGCAGTACCATCGGCGCTGAGAGGCTTAGCTTCCGGGTTCGGAATGTGACCGGGCGTTTCCCTCTCGCTATGACCACCGGAACACTCTCGACCAGATCATACTTGGTCTCAAAGCTGTCCCGACTGCTGCCCCCGGTGAAGAGGGCAGAGCGGTGTATTCAGTTTCGATTCCCGATCGTCTGTCGGGAACCACAAAGTGGACGCGAGCCCGTGCAACAAGTGCACGGAAATCAGTGTGTTATCAAGTCTTCGGCTTATTAGTACCGGTCAGCTCCACGGGTCGTTAGTCCCCGCTTCCACATCCGGCCTATCAACCCAGTAGTCTGCTGGGAGCCTCTCACACTCAAGGTGCATGGAAATCTCATCTCGAAGACGGCTTCCCGCTTAGATGCTTTCAGCGGTTATCCGGTCCGAACGTAGCTAATCAGCGGTGCCCTTGGCAGAACAACTGACACACCAGAGGTTCGTCCATCCCGGTCCTCTCGTACTAGGGATAGATCTTCTCAAATTTCCAACGCGCGCAGCGGATAGGGACCGAACTGTCTCACGACGTTCTAAACCCAGCTCGCGTACCGCTTTAATGGGCGAACAGCCCAACCCTTGGGACCTACTCCAGCCCCAGGATGCGACGAGCCGACATCGAGGTGCCAAACCATGCCGTCGATATGGACTCTTGGGCAAGATCAGCCTGTTATCCCCGAGGTACCTTTTATCCGTTGAGCGACAGCGCTTCCACAAGCCACTGCCGGATCACTAGTCCCGACTTTCGTCCCTGCTCGACCTGTCAGTCTCACAGTCAAGCTCCCTTGTGCACTTACACTCGCCACCTGATTGCCAACCAGGTTGAGGGAACCTTTGGGCGCCTCCGTTACTCTTTGGGAGGCAACCGCCCCAGTTAAACTACCCATCAGGCACTGTCCATGAACCCGATCAGGGTCCTACGTTAGACATCCAAAGTGACCAGAGTGGTATTTCAACAATGACTCCACGAACACTAGCGTGCCCGCTTCACAGTCTCCCACCTATCCTACACAAGCCACTCCGAACACCAATACCAAACTGTAGTAAAGGTCACGGGGTCTTTCCGTCCTGCTGCGCGTAACGAGCATCTTTACTCGTAGTGCAATTTCGCCGAGTTCGCGGTTGAGACAGCTGGGAAGTCGTTACGCCATTCGTGCAGGTCGGAACTTACCCGACAAGGAATTTCGCTACCTTAGGATGGTTATAGTTACCACCGCCGTTTACTGGGGCTTAAATTCAGAGCTTCGCCCAAAGGCTAACCCTTCCTCTTAACCTTCCAGCACCGGGCAGGCGTCAGTCCGTATACATCGTCTTGCGACTTCGCACGGACCTGTGTTTTTAGTAAACAGTCGCTTCCCACTGGTCTCTGCGGCCTTCAACGCTCACGGAGTAAATCCGGTCACGTGTCCGGCCCCCCTTCTCCCGAAGTTACGGGGGCATTTTGCCGAGTTCCTTAACCACGATTCTCTCGATCTCCTTGGTATTCTCTACCTGACCACCTGAGTCGGTTTCGGGTACGGGCGGCTGCAACCTCGCGTCGATGCTTTTCTCGGCAGCATAGGATCACTGATTTCCCCTTACGGGTACGCGTCGGATCTCAGGCACACAGACGACGGATTTGCCTATCGTCAGCCCTACATCCTTACACCAGGTTCACCTTACGGATACCATCGCCTGGCTCAGCTACCTTCCTGCGTCACACCTGTTCATACGCTAACCGCACCAGCATGGGGTCGAGCGTTAGACCGGCCACCATCACCCCGAAGGGATCCGGTTGTACCGGGTTAGGACTCTTAGCACCACTGGATTAGCTTGGGCGGTTGTTCGCCGGTACGGGAATATCAACCCGTTGTCCATCGACTACGCCTGTCGGCCTCGCCTTAGGTCCCGACTTACCCAGGGCGGATTAACCTGGCCCTGGAACCCTTGGTCTTTCGGAGGACGGGTTTCTCACCCGTCTTTCGCTACTCATGCCTGCATTCTCACTCGTGTAGCGTCCACGGCTGGATCACTCCGCCGCTTCACTCGCCACACGACGCTCTCCTACCACTCCGCACGACTGAACCACGAAGGCTTGTCTATAGTGCGAAATCTACAACTTCGGTGGTGTGCTTGAGCCCCGTTACATTGTCGGCGCGGAATCACTTGACCAGTGAGCTATTACGCACTCTTTCAAGGGTGGCTGCTTCTAAGCCAACCTCCTGGTTGTCTGTGCAACTCCACATCCTTTCCCACTTAGCACACGCTTAGGGACCTTAGTTGGTAGTCTGGGTTGTTTCCCTCTCGACGATGAAGCTTATCCCCCACCGTCTCACTGCTGCGCTCTCACTCACCGGCATTCGGAGTTTGGCTGACGTCAGTAACCTGTTGAGGCCCATCGGCCATCCAGTAGCTCTACCTCCGGCGAGAAACACGCAACGCTGCACCTAAATGCATTTCGGAGAGAACCAGCTATCACGAAGTTTGATTGGCCTTTCACCCCTATCCACAGCTCATCCCCTCCATTTTCAACTGAAGTGGGTTCGGTCCTCCACGACGTCTTACCGTCGCTTCAACCTGGCCATGGATAGATCACTTCGCTTCGGGTCTAGAACATGCGACTCAAACGCCCTATTCAGACTCGCTTTCGCTACGGCTGCCCCTCACGGGTTAACCTCGCCACATATCACTAACTCGCAGGCTCATTCTTCAAAAGGCACGCCGTCACCCCTACTAAGGAGGCTCCGACGGTTTGTAAGCAAACGGTTTCAGGTACTATTTCACTCCCCTCCCGGGGTACTTTTCACCTTTCCCTCACGGTACTTGTCCGCTATCGGTCATCTGGGAGTATTTAGGCTTATCAGGTGGTCCTGACAGATTCACACGGGATTTCTCGGGCCCCGTGCTACTTGGGATACACATCCGGCCATAACACCATTTCGTCTACGGGGCTGGCACCCACTACGGCCCGGCTTTCAAACCGGTTCGACTATGATGCGCTGTAACCGTCCCAGTCCGGCAGAACTGAGTGACGTGTCCCACAACCCCGACCATGCAACGCCCGCCGGCTATCACACATGATCGGTTTAGCCTCATCCGCTTTCGCTCGCCACTACTCACGGAATCACATGTTGTTTTCTCTTCCTGTGGGTACTGAGATGTTTCACTTCCCCACGTTCCCTCTACCCGCCCTATATATTCAGGCGGGAGTCACCAGGTCGCAAAACGCCTGGCGGGGTTTCCCCATTCGGAAATCCTCGGATCGAGGCTCGATTATCAGCTCCCCGAGGCTTATCGCAGATTTCTACGTCCTTCATCGGCTCCAGATGCCAAGGCATCCACCGTTTGCTCTTAGAAACTTGACCACAAAGATTAAAATTGCGATCCAACGTCACCAATCAACAACCCGAAGGCTGATCATGGATGACGCGAATCAAAGATGCTCGCGTCCACTGTGTAGTTCTCAACATACGATCGGCACCAGCACTCCCCCACCACAACAGTAGGTTCACCCTGGCCCGACGAAGGACCCGTAGGCCCAACCCCCACCACCACTCACGTGACGACAGGAAGCCTGGTCCCTCAGGACCCAACAACGTGCACCAGCCAGCAGCTCCACCCCGACCCGTCCCAACCCTGCAAGCAGAGCGTACTGAGGTCGGAAGCATCACTCCCAACTGCACTGTCAATGTTCCACCCATGAGCTACCCGTCGGACACGTTCGGTCCGAATCAGGCGCCTGGACCATGCGTGCCCCGATAAGGGACAACACGAGGCCAGATGCTCCTTAGAAAGGAGGTGATCCAGCCGCACCTTCCGGTACGGCTACCTTGTTACGACTTAGTCCTAATCACCGATCCCACCTTCGACGGCTCCTTCCACAAGGGTTAGGCCACCGGCTTCGGGTGTTACCGACTTTCATGACTTGACGGGCGGTGTGTACAAGGCCCGGGAACGTATTCACCGCAGCGTTGCTGATCTGCGATTACTAGCGACTCCGACTTCATGAGGTCGAGTTGCAGACCTCAATCCGAACTGAGACCGGCTTTTTGGGATTCGCTCCACCTTACGGTATCGCAGCCCTTTGTACCGGCCATTGTAGCATGCGTGAAGCCCAAGACATAAGGGGCATGATGATTTGACGTCATCCCCACCTTCCTCCGAGTTGACCCCGGCAGTCTCCTATGAGTCCCCGGCATAACCCGCTGGCAACATAGAACGAGGGTTGCGCTCGTTGCGGGACTTAACCCAACATCTCACGACACGAGCTGACGACAACCATGCACCACCTGTACACCGACCACAAGGGGGCGACCATCTCTGGCCGTTTCCGGTGTATGTCAAGCCTTGGTAAGGTTCTTCGCGTTGCATCGAATTAATCCGCATGCTCCGCCGCTTGTGCGGGCCCCCGTCAATTCCTTTGAGTTTTAGCCTTGCGGCCGTACTCCCCAGGCGGGGCGCTTAATGCGTTAGCTACGACACAGAAACCGTGGAAAGGTCCCTACATCTAGCGCCCAACGTTTACGGCATGGACTACCAGGGTATCTAATCCTGTTCGCTCCCCATGCTTTCGCTCCTCAGCGTCAGTTACGGCCCAGAGATCTGCCTTCGCCATCGGTGTTCCTCCTGATATCTGCGCATTCCACCGCTACACCAGGAATTCCAATCTCCCCTACCGCACTCTAGTCTGCCCGTACCCACTGCAAGCCCGAGGTTGAGCCTCGGGATTTCACAGCAGACGCGACAAACCGCCTACGAGCTCTTTACGCCCAATAATTCCGGACAACGCTTGCACCCTACGTATTACCGCGGCTGCTGGCACGTAGTTAGCCGGTGCTTTTTCTGCAGGTACCGTCACTTTCGCTTCTTCCCTACTAAAAGAGGTTTACAACCCGAAGGCCGTCATCCCTCACGCGGCGTTGCTGCATCAGGCTTTCGCCCATTGTGCAATATTCCCCACTGCTGCCTCCCGTAGGAGTCTGGGCCGTGTCTCAGTCCCAGTGTGGCCGGTCACCCTCTCAGGCCGGCTACCCGTCGTCGCCTTGGTGAGCCATTACCTCACCAACAAGCTGATAGGCCGCGAGTCCATCCCCAACCAAAAAATCTTTCCACCACCAGACCATGCGGCCAGTGATCATATCCAGTATTAGACGTCGTTTCCAACGCTTATCCCAGAGTCAGGGGCAGGTTACTCACGTGTTACTCACCCGTTCGCCACTAATCCACCCAGCAAGCTGGGCATCATCGTTCGACTTGCATGTGTTAAGCACGCCGCCAGCGTTCGTCCTGAGCCAGGATCAAACTCTCCGTAAAAAAATACAGACCCAACACCCGAAGGCATCAGACCGAGTTGATTCTGACTGTTGACTGTCTACTGACAATCTTCAATCCAAAAGGAATTGCTTCATGACCCGGTCAGCAAGCCGACCAGGCACGAGGTCAATCAATAAATTGGCATTGACAATGTGCACGCTGTTGAGTTCTCAAGGACCAGACGCACTCCCCGCTCGACCCACAAAAGGTTCCGCCAGAGAGGCATTCGTCTTGTACAACATCCTGGGCGCACAACCAAAGGTCGTGGTTCCGAGGAGTTGGTTGCCTGAGCGGGACCCCGTCCGGACTGCATCTCCAGGTTTTCAACCCGGTGATCGTCTCGGCCGTTCCGTTCTCCGCCTCAGCGGCAACGAGTGATTACTTTACGCAGAGGTGAACGGCAGCGCCAAGCCGGGCCACATCCCGGGCGTGTCGCCCACTGGGCCCATGCTGAGCACTCCCCCGAGAACGACGAACGGCCCGCTCCCCACCTGGGGGAACGGGCCGTTCGGCAGCGCTGTCAGTGCCGGGCGATGACGGGGTTCTTGAGCGAACCGATGCCCGAGATGGTGACCTCGACGATCTCGCCGTCGCGGATCTGTCCGACACCGGCCGGGGTCCCGGTCAGGATGACGTCGCCGGGCAGGAGCGTCCAGATCGAGGACACGAACTCGACGAGCGACGGGATGTCGTGCACCATCTCGTTCGTCGAGGCCGCCTGCCGGAGGTCACCGTCGACGCGCGTCTCGATGCGGATGTCCGACGGGTCGATCTCGGTCTCGATCACGGGGCCGAGCGGGCAGAACGTGTCGAACCCCTTCGCCCGGGTCCACTGGCCGTCGCGCGCCTGCAGGTCACGGGCGGTCACGTCGTTGGCGATCGTGTAGCCGAGGATGACGCTCGCGAAGTCCTCGCGCCGGACGTTCTTCGCGAGCGAGCCGATCACGATGGCGAGTTCGCCCTCGTGGTCGACACGTCCGACGTCGACCGGGAGCCGGATCGGCTCGTCCGGACCGATCACCGAGGTGTTCGGCTTGAGGAACACCACCGGGTCGTCGCCGGCGCGCTCGTCCATCTCCGAGGCGTGCTCCGAGTAGTTGAGCCCGACGCCGATGACCTTCGAGCGCGGGATGACGGGGGCGAGGAGCTTGGCGTCGGCGAGTGCCACGCGCTCCCCCGTGGTCTCGAACCCCTGGTACATCGGGTCTCCCGCGAGCACCACCAGAGCGCGCTCGTCGAGGATGCCGTACCGGGGGTCTTCACCCTTGCTGCTGAACCGTGCGATCTTCACCGTTCGACCCTACCCACGCCCGCCGGTCGATCAGGACGCGTCGGTCAGCTTGGTCATCCACCCGTGCGGGTCGGGACGACGGCCGTACTGGATGTCGGTGAGCTCGTCGCGCAGGGACATCGTGAGCTCCCCCGCCCCGACGGTCGGCGAACCGATCGTGAAGCCGTCGCCCCGGAGTTCGGCGATCGGGGTGACCACGGCGGCGGTGCCGCACGCGAAGGCCTCGGTGATCGAGCCGTCGGCGACGCCGTCGCGCCACTCGTCGAGGGTCACCCGGCGCTTCTCGACGGTCAGGCCGCGGTCCTCGGCCAGCTGCAGGATCGAGTCACGCGTGATCCCCTCGAGGATCGAGTCGGAGTCGGGCGTGACGAGGGTGCCGTCGGACTTGACCAGGACGACGTTCATCCCGCCGAGCTCTTCGAGGTACTTGCCCTCCACCGAGTCGAGGAACATCACCTGCTGGCAGCCGTGCTCGTAGGCCTCTTGCTGGGGCAGCAGCGACGAGGCGTAGTTGCCGCCGGTCTTCGCCGCACCGGTCCCGCCCTTGCCGGCACGGGCGTACTGCGTCGACAGCCAGATCGACACCGGCTTCGGGCCCGAGGTGAAGTACGCACCGGCCGGGCTCGCGATGCAGTGGTACGCGACGGCCTGTGCCGCCCGGACCCCGAGGAACGATTCCGTCGCGATCATGAACGGCCGCAGGTACAGGCTGGTCTCGGGCGCCGAGGGCACCCAGTCGACGTCGGTCTGCACCAACTGCCGGATCGACTCGACGAACGCCTCGACCGGGAGCTCCGGGAGCGCGAGCCGTCGGGCGGACCGCTGGAACCGTCGGGCGTTGGCGTCCGGTCGGAACGACCACACCGAGCCGTCCGCGTGCCGGTAGGCCTTGAGCCCCTCGAAGATCTCCTGGGCGTAGTGCAGGACACTCGCGCTGGGGTCGAGGGACAGCGGCCCGTACGGGTGGATCGACGCGCTGTGCCAGCCGTCGTCGAGCGTCCACTCGACCGTCGCCATGTGGTCGGTGAAGTGCTTGCCGAAGCCCGGGTCGGCGAGGATCTGCTCACGCTCGGCGGCCGCGCGGCGGTCGGCGGACGGGGTGCTGGCGAACTCGAGTCCGAAGGCGGTGTCGTTGCTCATGGGGAGGACTCCTTCTCAGGCGGTGGTGGTGCGTGCCGTGGCCGCGGCGGCGATCGCGTCGCCGATCTCGGCCGTGCGACGCGGCGTGGTGCCCCGGTCGGCGAGGTCGGACTCCACCGCAGCCGTCACCGCGGCCGCCAGGTCACCGCGACCGATGTGGTCGAGCAACAGGGCGACGGAACGGATCGCGGCGGTGGGGTCGGCCAGCTGCTGACCTGCGATGTCCGGCGCGGAACCGTGGACCGGCTCGAACATGCTGGGGAAGGTGCCGTCCGGGTTGATGTTGCCCGAGGCCGCCAGACCGATGCCGCCGCTGATCGCGCCGGCCAGGTCGGTGATGATGTCGCCGAACAGGTTGTCGGTGACGATGACGTCGAACCGTGCGGGGTCGCGCACCATGTGGATGGTGACCGCGTCCACGTGCTGGTAGTCGACCGTGACGTCCGGGTACTCGGCGCCGACTGCCGCGACGGTGCGCTGCCAGAGGGCTCCGGCGTGCACCAGGACGTTGCTCTTGTGCACGAGGGTCAGGTGGCGACGCGGGCGTCGGTCCGCCAGCGCGAAGGCGTACCGCACGACCCGCTCGACACCGAAGGCGGTGTTCAACGAGACCTCGGTCGCGATCTCGTGCGGGGTACCGGTCCGGATGGCACCGCCGTTGCCGACGTAGGGCCCTTCGGTGCCTTCGCGCACGACCACGAAGTCGACCTCGCCGGGGTCGGCGAGCGGCGTCGGGACGGCCGGGTGCACCATCGTCGGCCGGAGGTTCACGTAGTGGTCGAACGCGAAGCGGAGCTTGAGGAGCAGCCCGCGCTCGATGATGCCCCCGGCGAGCCGCGGGTCACGAGGGTCACCGCCGACCGCTCCGAGCAGGATCGCGTCGTGCTGCGCGATCGCTGCCATGTCGTCGTCGGTCAGGATGTCGCCGGTCTCCAGGTACCGTGCGGCGCCGAGGGAGAACGGGGTCTCCTGCACCACGAGGTCGTCCGGCAGGACCGCGTGCAGGACCTTCAGGGCCTCGTCGACGACCTCGGGGCCGATGCCGTCACCACGGATGACCGCGAGTCGGATCGTCTGCGCGCTGCTCATGTCCGCCACTCCCCTAGAGCGTGATGTCGATCTCGCGGAGCGAGGACGCGTCGATCGCCGAGCGGACGTGCTCGAGGATCTCGGCCGGCACGGGCGAGTCGACCGTCAGGACGCTCAGCGCCTGGCCACCGGCGGCTTCGCGCGAGATCTGCATCGCGGCGATGTTGATGCCGGCCTGGCCGAACTCCTTGCCGTAGACCGCGACGATGCCCGGTCGGTCGGTGTACTCCATCACGACGTGGTGGCGGTCGAGCGGCACCTCGACGTCGTGCCCGTTGATCTCGACGAGCTTCTCGACCTGCTTCGGGCCGGTGAGCGTGCCGGACACGCTGATCGCCGGGCCGTCGGACTGGGCGCCGCGGATCGTCAGCACGTTGCGGTACTCGGGGCTGTCGGTCTCGGTGATGAGGCGGACGGTGACCCCGCGCTGCTCGGCGATGAGCGGGGCGTTGACGTACGAGACCTGGTCGCTCACGACGTCGGTGAAGACACCCTTGAGCGCCGCGAGCTTCAGCACGCTGACGTCGTACTCGGCGAGCTCGCCGTGCACCTCGACGTCGATGCTCGTCACCGGCGAGGTCGCCAGGGCGGTGAAGACCTGGCCGAGCTTCTCGACGAGCGGGATGCCGGGGCGCACGTACGGGTCGATGACCCCTCCGGCGACGTTGACCGCGTCGGGCACGAGCTCGCCGCCGAGGGCGAGACGGACCGACTTGGCGACCGAGACGCCTGCCTTCTCCTGCGCTTCGTCGGTGGAGGCACCGAGGTGCGGCGTCACGACGACGTTCGGGAGCGCCAGGAGCGGCGAGTCCTTCGGGGGCTCGGCGACGAAGACGTCGAGGCCGGCGCCGGCGATGGTGTTCGCCGTGAGTGCACGGTGCAGGGCGTCCTCGTCGATCAGGCCGCCGCGGGCCACGTTCACGACGAACGCGGTCGGCTTCATCAGGGCGAACTGGGCGTCCGAGATCATGCCGAGGGTCTCCGGCGTCCTCGGCATGTGGATCGTGGTGAAGTCGGCCCGGCGCAGCAGGTCGTCGAGGGAGACGAGCTCGACCCCGAGCTGCTGCGCACGTGCCGTGGTGACGTACGGGTCGTACGCGATGACCGTCACGCCGAAGGCCTGCAGCCGCTGGGTGATGAGCGCGCCGATGCGGCCAAGGCCGATGATGCCGACGGTCTTCTCGTAGAGCTCGACACCGGTGTACGACGAGCGCTTCCACGCACCGGCGGCCAGCGAGGCGTGGGCGGCCGGGATGTGCCGCGCGAGCGACAGGATGTGCCCGACCGTGAGCTCCGCCGCCGAGATGATGTTCGAGGTCGGGGCGTTCACCACCATCACGCCGGCGGTCGTCGCCGCCTTGATGTCGACGTTGTCGAGGCCGACGCCGGCACGGGCGACGACCTTGAGGCTCGGTGCCGCGGCGATCGCCTCGGCGTCGATCTTGGTGGCGGACCGCACGAGGACGGCGTGCGCGTCGGACAGCGCCGCCAGGAGCGCCGGACGGTCGGTGCCGTCCACGTTCCGGATCTCGAAGTCGGGCCCGAGGGCGTCGACCGTTGCGGGCGAGAGTTCTTCGGCGATCAGGACGACCGGCTTCGACACAGCAGCTGTTTCCTCACTCGAGACGGTTGGTATCCCACCATGCTATCGACGCGAGCCGGTGGTGACGACCGCGGGAGCGGTCCTGTGGAGAACCACACGACGGCCGGGAGGCGCGGGGCGGGGCCGCACCGTGCCTCCTGGCCGTGGGCGGGGCGCGTCAGAAGTCCAGCAGCGTCGGGACGAACAGCTGGAGGTCGAGCCAGAGGGCGCCGGCACCGGCGAACGCGACCACGAACACCGCGATCGTGACGGGCAGGCTCGCGCGCCGGGTGATGACGATCGCCGCGACGAACGCGACCGGCGCGATGAGGATGTCGAGCACGAGCCACAGCCACGGGGTGCTGGTCTGCAGCGAGTCGCCACCCGAGGTCGTCTGGAGGAACGCGTTGAAGGCGTCCACCCGCTGGTTGATCTGCGTCAGGTTGCCGACGGCCTGCACCGTCATGTACGCGAACAGCGCCGCGAACACGACCCAGACCACGATCTTCGCGACCACGGGGGCACTGTTCCGGCGGGTCGCCGCCGGCACTGCCCCGGTCACCCGAAGCTCCGCGTCAGGAGGAACGGCCAGGGGAAGAGCACGACGGCGCCGAGGAGCATCCAGAGCAGGCGGGTCCGCGTGCGGCTGCTGCGCGCTGCCCAGAGCACCACCGTGAACCAGAGTGCCGGCGCGAGGATCGCGAGGAAGCGGAGCACCTCGACGAAGAGCGTGAGGACGGTGTCGACGCCGGAGACGTACGCGGTCGACGCGGTGAGGAGCCAGGCCACCGTGTAGAGCAGGTAGAGGCCACCGAAGACGCCGAACCCGACGAGCGCGCCGGAGGTCTCGGGTGCTTCGGGGTCACGGGCTCCGCGGTCACGCACCGCCACCGGGTTGTGCGCCGCGTCGACGTGGGTGGCGTCGTCCGCGTCACCCCAGCTGAGGGCGGCGTCGTCGGTGTCGACGGCGTTCGGCACGTCCGGGTCGATCGACCCGTCTGGTGGGGATGCTGCCGTGGTCATGCCCCGATTCTACGAGGGACACGACCCCGGGGAGACCAGCGACGGCCGGGAGGTCTACGTCAGACGTCGGCCGGCTGCGTCGCGAGGACCTCGGCGACGACGTCGCGGACGGCAGGGAAGAGCGGGTGGCTCTCCATCAGGCCCGTGAGGATCTCGGTGAGCGCGTGCGCGGTCGCCCCGGAGCGCAGGAGTGCGTGCAGCTCGATCGACTCCGGGTCGTTCTCGTCGTCGAACGCGAGCGCCGCGCGGACTGCGCCGAGCAGGTGTTCGACGGGCAGGCCGCGCTCGGCGAGCTGCGACGCCGGGCCGACGAAGCGTTCACGACGGCCGAGCTTGCGGAGCGGGTTGCGGCCGACGCGTGCCGTGGAGTCCGGCAGGTGCGGGTTCGCGATGCGGGAGAGGTTCGCGGCGACGTAGCGCGCGTGGTCCTCGGGGTCGAAGCCGTGCTTCGCGATCAGCAGTGCGGTGGTCTCGGCGAGCACCCCGTCGACCTCGGCGCGGACGGCGTCGTCCTCGAGGGCTTCGCGGATGAGCCGGATGCCCCGCACGTAGCCGTGGTAGGCGGCGGTGGCGTGCGCCGTGTTGACCGTGTAGAGCTTCCGCTCGACGAATGGCTGCAGGTCGTCGACCCAGGTGACGCCCTCGATCGTCGGCGGTTCGGCGTCGGAGCCGAGGAACGGGGTGCGCTCGATGACCCACTCGTAGAACGGTTCGAGCACGACGTCGAGGCCGCCGGACTGCCCGAGCACACCGGACTGGTCCGGGACGATGCGGTCGATCGCGCAGTTCGCGAAGACGGCGGCGATGTCGCGGTCTTCGAGGATGGGGGCGCGGCGGATGCTGGCGTGCAGGGAGTCGGTCGCGTTGAACGCGTTCTCGCAGGCCACGATCGTGACGTCACCGCGCTCGAGCGGGCGTGCCGCGAGCCCTTCGGCGATGAGCGGCGCGACGAGCGGGAGCGTGCGTGCGCCCACGGCGGTGGTCACCACGTCGGCCTCGGCGATGGCCTGCACCACACGCTCGCGGTCGGTCTTGCTGCTGAGCGCACGGAACCCGTAGACGAGGTGCTCGACCGGCATCTCGCCGACCTCGTGCACCACGAACCGGCCGGCTTCGTTGAGGGCCGAAACCACGCGTTCGTCGACGTCGACGAAGGTGAGCTCGTAGCCGCTCGCCACGAGGAACTGGCCCACGAACCCACGCCCGATCTTGCCGGCGCCGATGTGGACCGCTCGCTTCGTCACCGCCATCGAACGATCATCCCATGCTGGTCGGGGCGGTCCTGACCGCGGGTGCGCAGCAGGGCCGACGGGTGTCGGGAATCGTCCGCGCGCACGGCGGAGGGACGCCGGTCCGCGGCGTCGGGGCTGGAGAAGAGCTGCTGCATAACGTTCGGGTCACATCGCGAGGCGGCGGTGCAGGTGCACCGCCGCCTCGACGTCGAGTGGTTCTCGGAAGACTACCGTGCGGCCGAGCCGTCCACGTAGTCGCCGTCGTTCTGCTTCCACGCGAAGAGCGCGCGGAGCTCACGGCCGGTGGCCTCGATCGGGTGGCCCTCGCCCTTGGCACGGAGCGCCTTGAACTCCGGAGCGCCGGCGTCCTGGTCCTCGATAAAGCGCTTCGCGAAGGCACCGTTCTGGATGTCCGCGAGCACCGCCTTCATGTTCTCCTTGACGTCCGGCGAGATCACGCGCGGGCCGGAGACGTAGTCACCGAACTCGGCGGTGTCGGAGATCGACCAGCGCTGCTTGGTGAGGCCGCCCTCCCAGATGAGGTCGACGATGAGCTTGAGCTCGTGCAGGACCTCGAAGTAGGCGATCTGCGGCTGGTAGCCCGCCTCGACCAGGGTCTCGAAGCCGTACTGGATGAGCTGCGAGGTGCCACCGCAGAGGACGGCCTGCTCGCCGAACAGGTCGGTCTCGGTCTCCTCGGTGAAGGTCGTCTTGATGCCGCCGGAGCGGAGGCCACCGATGGCCTTGGAGTACGACCACGCGAGGTCCCAGGCGGAACCGGACGCGTCGACCTCGACGGCGACGATCACGGGGACGCCACGGCCGGCCTCGTACTCGCGGCGGACGGTGTGCCCCGGGCCCTTCGGCGCGACGAGCGACACGTCGACGCCCTCGGGCGCCTCGATGTAGCCGAAGCGGATGTTGAAGCCGTGGCCGAAGACGAGCGTCGCGCCCGGCTTGAGGTTCGGGCGGATGTCCTCGGCGTAGACGATGCGCTGGACCTGGTCCGGCGCGAGGATGACGACGACGTCGGCCCAGGCGGTGGCGTCGCCCGGGGTGTGGACCTCGAAGCCCGCCTCTTCGGCCTTCTGCCGGCTCTTCGAGCCCTCCTGCAGGCCGATCTTCACCTCGACACCCGAGTCACGGAGGTTGAGGGCGTGGGCGTGGCCCTGCGAGCCGTAGCCGATGACGGCGACCTTCTTGCCCTGGATGAGCGTCAGGTCGGCGTCGGCGTCGTACACGATGTCAGTCACGAGGGTGTGTCTCCTTGGTTCTGTGGTCTGTGCCGGGCACCATCGGCGCCCGGGAAGGGTGTGACGGGCGCTCAGCGCACCCGGTCGGTGATGCTCTTCGGTCCGCGGCCCATGCCGAGGAGGCCCGCGCGGGCGAGCTCCTTGACGCCGTAGGGCTCGAGCACGCGGAGGATCGCCTGGATCTTGCCGGGGTCGCCGGTCACCTCGACGATCAGGGAGTCGGTCGCCACGTCGACGACCTGGGCACGGAACAGGTTCACTGCTTCGAGCACCGCCGAGCGCGTCTGGTTGTCGACGCGCACCTTCACGAGCATGTGCTCGCGCTGGACCGACTGCGAGAAGTCCAGTTCGACGATCTTGATGACGTTCACCAGCTTGTTGAGCTGCTTCGTCACCTGTTCCAGCGGGAGGTCCTCGACGTCGACGACGACCGTGATCCGGCTGAGGCCGTCCACCTCGGTGTTGCCGACGGCGAGCGACTCGATGTTGAACCCGCGCCGGGCGAAGAGTCCGGCGACACGGGTCAGCAGACCGGGCTTGTCCTCCACGAGGAGGGAGAGGACGTGGCTCATGCGGTTTCTCCCGTCATGTCGGCGTCCTCGTCGTCCCAGGTGGGCGCGAGTGCCTGGGCGTACTCGATGGAGGAGTTGCTGACGCCCTGCGGGACCATCGGCCAGACCATCGAGTCACGGCTCACGACGAAGTCGATCACCACCGGGCGGTCGTTGGTCGCCAGGGCGAGCTCGATCGCGGCGTCGACCTCGTCGGCCTTCTCGACGCGGATGCCGAGGGCACCGTAGGCGTCGGCCAGCTTCACGAAGTCCGGGACGCGGCGCGAGGCGTGCCCCGTCTCGAGGTCGGTGAAGGAGTGCCGGCCGTCGTAGAACAGGGTCTGCCACTGCCGGACCATGCCGAGCGACGAGTTGTTGATGATCGCGACCTTGATCGGGATGTCGTTGATGACGCAGGTCGCGAGCTCCTGGTTGGTCATCTGGAAGCAGCCGTCGCCGTCGATCGCCCAGACCACGCGGTCCGGCTGGGCGACCTTCGCTCCCATCGCCGCGGGGACCGAGTAGCCCATGGTGCCGGCGCCACCGGAGTTGAGCCAGGCGTTGGGCCGCTCGTACTTGATGAACTGCGCGGACCACATCTGGTGCTGGCCGACACCGGAGGCGTAGACGGCCTCGGGACCGGAGAGCTCACCGATGCGCTTGATGATGCCCTGCGGCGCGAGGAGTCCGTCGGTCGGCTCGGCGTACCCGAGCGGGAAGTCGGTCTTGAGCTGGTGGAGCTTCGCCCACCACTCGTCGGTCGACGCGCGGTCCTCGACGGCGATGCCGCCCCAGGCGTCGAGCAGGTCGACCAGGACCTCGCGGGCGTCACCGACGATCGGGACGTCGGCGAAGCGGATCTTCGAGATCTCGGCCGGGTCGATGTCCACGTGCACGACCTTGGCGTCCGGCGCGAACTCGTCGGCCTTGCCGGTCACGCGGTCGTCGAAGCGGGCACCGAGAGCGACGATGAGGTCGCTGTCCTGCAGGCCGAGCACCGCGGGCACCGTGCCGTGCATGCCGGGCATGCCGAGGTGCTGCGGGTGCGAGTCCGGGAACGCGCCGCGCGCCATCAGGGTCGTGACGACCGGCGCACCGGTCGCCTCGGCGAAGCGGAGCAGCTCGGCGGTCGCGCGGGAGCGGATGACCCCGCCGCCGACGTAGAGCACCGGGCGCTTCGACTCGGACAGCAGCTGCGCGGCCGCGGTGATCTGCTTGCCGTGGGCCTTGGTCACCGGCCGGTAGCCTGGCAGGTCGATCTTGGGCGGCCACACGTACGGCGCCGACTTCTGCTGGGCGTCCTTCGTGATGTCCACCAGCACGGGACCGGGCCGACCGGTCGTCGCGATGAGGTGCGCCGCGGCGAGGGTCGCCGGCACGTCGGCCGGGTCGGTCACCAGGAACGAGTGCTTCGTGATGGGCATCGTGATGCCCACGATGTCGGCTTCCTGGAACGCGTCGGTGCCCATCAGCGTCGAGAACACCTGACCGGTGATCGCGATGAACGGCACCGAGTCCATGTAGGCGTCGGCGATGGCCGTGACGAGGTTCGTCGCGCCGGGGCCGGACGTCGCGATGGCGACGCCGACCTTGCCGGACGACGAGGCGTAGCCCTCGGCGGCGTGGCCGGCGCCCTGCTCGTGACGGACGAGGATGTGGCGGATCGTGGTCGACGCCATCAGCTCGTCGTAGAACGGGATGATCGCGCCGCCCGGCAGGCCGAAGACGTCGGTGATCCCGAGGTGCTCGAGCGTCCGGAGGACGGCTCCCGAGCCGGTCAGGATCTCCGGCGACCGGCGTGCACCGGCGGCCGCGGACAACGGAGTTGCTTCCGTGGGCATGAGTGGTCCTTGCCTGAGTGGTGGCGGTGGTGCGGGTGTCGGACGCTAGCCCGTGACCGCGCCCTGGGCGGCGGACTTGACGAGCTTGGCGTACTTCGCGAGGACTCCGCGGGTGTAGCGCGGGGGCAGCGGGGCCCAGCCGTCACGGCGGGCCTCCAGCTCGGCCGGGTCGACCAGTAGGTCGAGCGAGCGAGCCGCGATGTCGACACGGATGCGGTCGCCATCACGAACGAAAGCGACTGGACCTGCGTCCACTGCTTCCGGTGCGATGTGGCCGATACACAGGCCGGTTGTGCCGCCTGAGAATCGACCGTCGGTCAAGAGTAGTACATCCTTGCCGAGGCCCGCGCCCTTGATGGCCGCGGTGATGGCGAGCATCTCGCGCATGCCCGGGCCGCCCTTGGGGCCCTCGTAGCGGATGACGACGACGTCGCCCTTCTGGATCGTGCCCTCGGTCAGGGCGTCCATCGCCGCACGTTCGCGGTCGAACACGCGGGCGGGGCCCTCGAAGACGGAGGCGTCGAAGCCCGCGGTCTTCACCACGGCACCCTCGGGGGCGAAGGAGCCCTGCAGGACGGTCAGTCCACCGGTCTCGTGGATCGGGTTGTCGAGCGTGCGGAAGACCTCGCCGTCGAGTGCCGGCGGGTCGATCTCGGCCAGGTTCTCGGCGACGGTCTTGCCCGTCACGGTCATGCACTCGCCGTGCAGCAAGCCCGCGTCGAGCAGCGCCTTCATGATCACCGGGATGCCGCCGTTGCGGTCGACGTCGACCATGACGTACTTGCCGAAGGGCTTCATGTCGGCCAGGTGCGGGACCTTGGAACCGATGCGGTTGAAGTCGTCCAGCGACAGCTCGACCTCGGCCTCGTAGGCGATCGCGAGCAGGTGCAGGATGACGTTGGTGGAGCCGCCGAGGGCCATCGCGACGGCGATCGCGTTCTCGAAGGCTTCCTTGGTGAGGATCTGGCGGGCGGTGATGCCGTGCTCGAGCATGTTCACCACGGCCTCGCCGGAGCGGTGCGCGTAGTAGTCGCGGCGACGGTCGGCGCTCGGCGGGGCGGCGGACCCCGGCAGTGACATGCCGAGGGCTTCGGCCACACTCGCCATCGTGTTCGCGGTGTACATGCCACCGCAGGCGCCCTCGCCGGGGACGATGGCGCACTCGATCTTCTTGAGCTCTTCCTCGCTCATGGTGCCGGCCTTGCAGGCGCCGACGCCCTCGAAGGAGTCGATGATCGTGACTTCCTTCATCGTGCCGTCGGCCTGCTTCACGTAGCCCGGCATGACCGAACCGGCGTAGAGGAACACGCTCGCCAGGTCGAGGCGCGCCGCGGCCATCAGCATGCCGGGCAGCGACTTGTCGCAGCCGGCGAGCAGGACGGTGCCGTCGAGGCGTTCGGCGTTGACGACGGTCTCGACGCTGTCCGCGATGACCTCACGCGAGACGAGGGAGAAGTGCATGCCCTCGTGGCCCATCGAGATGCCGTCCGAGACGGAGATGGTGCCGAACTGGAGCGGGTAGCCGCCACCGGAGTGCACGCCCTCCTTCGCACCCTGTGCGAGGCGGTCGAGCGAGAGGTTGCACGGCGTGATCTCGTTCCACGAGGACGCGATGCCGATCTGCGGCTTGCTCCAGTCCTCGTCTCCCATACCGACGGCCCGCAGCATGCCACGCGAGGTGGTTGCTTCGATCCCGTCGGTGACGACCCGGCTGCGCGGCTTGACGTCGATATCAGGCATGGGATGAGTCTAGGACGCTTTGGGATACCAGCCGTGCACCCCCGTGCATTCTCATGCTCCGGGACCGCGATCAGCGGGTGGCGCGGAGCCTCGCCAGCTGCTTGAGGACCCCGGTCAGGGCCGCCGGGTCGGCGATGCGGTACCCGGCCCGGGTCTGGCCCGGCCCGACCTTCACCCCGACGTCGCCGTCGCCGAGCACGCGGAAGGCGTCCTCGTCGGTGACGTCGTCGCCGGCGAAGAACACCGCGTCGGCGCCGTGCAACTCGCGGAGCCGGGCGATCGCGTCGCCCTTCGTGACGTGGCGCACCGCGAACTCGACGATGTCCTTGCCACCGCGCTCGAGCACCTCGGGGTCGGCCTCGTGCGCCGCACGGCTCGCCGCCGCGTTCGCCTCGGCAGCGACCTCGGCGGACACGCGGCGCGTGTGCAGCCCGTGCCCGGCGGGCTTGTGCTCGATGACGACGCCCGGGAACCGTTCGCCGACCGCGTCGAGCGCGGCGCCGATCCGTGCCACACGACCGACCTCGTCATCGGACAGCGCGGCCTCGTCGTGGCCGTCCACGCGCCACTCGACACCGTGCGAGCCGACGAGCGCCATGTCCTCGGGTGCATGGGTCACCGCGGCCAGGCTGCCGAGCGGACGCCCGGACACGAGCACCACCTCGGTGTCCTTCGCACGGTGCAGGGTCAGGACCGCGGCCCACGAGCCGGGCAGCGCGCCGACCTGCGAGGGGTCGTCGGCGAACGGGGCCAGCGTGCCGTCGAAGTCGAGGGCGACGATCAGTCGCGGCGCAGCCGCGAGCGTCTCGAGGGCCGCGTCGATGGCGGTCTGGTCGGTGGTGGTCTCAGTCATCACGTGCCTCCCGGGTGTCCTCGGCAGCCCTGGCGGACTGGGCGTCCTGGTCGAAGATCGACATGTTGTCGGTCTGTGCCTCACGGTGCTGCTCGCGCGGGTCGGCGGCGGACGGGTCGATCTGGGCGTTCCGCGGCGCGTGCCGGTCGAGCGCCTCGAGGAACGAGCGCGACCAGCGCGCCACGTCGTTGTCGCGGACGCGCTTGCGGAGCGCGCGCATGCGCGTCGACCGCTCGCGACGCGGCATCTGGATGGCACGCTCGATCGAGTCCTTGAGCGCCCCGATGTCGTGCGGGTTCACGATCACGGCCTGCTTGAGCTCGTCGGCGGCACCCGCGAACTCGGACAGGATGAGCACCCCGTCGTTGTCGAAGCGGGCGGCGACGTACTCCTTCGCGACGAGGTTCATGCCGTCGCGCAGTGCGGTGACGAGCATGATGTCGGCGGCCAGGTACAGCGCCACCATCTCCTCGCGCGGGTAGCCGTGGTGCAGGTACGAGATCGGCTGGTGGCCGATGACGCCGAGGTCGCCGTTGATGCGGCCGACGCTCAGCTCGATCTCGTCGCGGAGCGCCGCGTACGAGTCGACACGCTCGCGACTCGGGCTCGCGACCTGGATGAGGGTGGCGTCCTCGACCGCGATGCGGCCGTCCTCCACCAGCTCGCCGAAGGCCTTGATGCGGTGGCGGATGCCCTTGGTGTAGTCGAGCCGGTCGACACCGAGCAGCACCGTCTTCGGGTTGCCCAGGCTCTCGCGGATCTCGCGCGCACGCTCCTGCACCTCGGGCTTCCGGGCGATCGCCTCGAAGCTCTCGGCGTCGATGGAGATCGGGAAGTGCCGGGCCTCGACGTGGCGGACCGTGATGCCCTTGCGGCTGCGCGGGGCTGCCGGGTCGTCCACCGGGACGTCGATCGTGGTGCCCTTGGTCGTGTAGCCCTTGATGTGCCGCACCGCACGCAGGAAGTCGCTGGCGTCGTCGTGGCGCTGGAAGCCGATGACGTCGGCGCCGAGCAGCCCGTCGAGGATCTGCGCCCGCCACGGCAGCTGCGCGTAGATGCCGACCGGCGGGAACGGGATGTGGTTGAAGAAGCCGATGGTCAGGTCGGGACGCTTCGCACGGAGCAGGGCCGGCACGAGCTGCAGCTGGTAGTCCTGCACCCAGACGATGCCGTCCTGCTCGACGATCTCGGCGATCTGCGTGGCGAAGCGCTCGTTCACCCGCTTGTACGCGTTCCACCAGTCGCGGTGGTAGCTCGGGTGCTCGATGACGTCGTGGTACAGCGGCCAGAGCGTGTCGTTGCTGAAGCCCTCGTAGTACTCCTCGACGTCGTCGTCGGAGAGCGGGACGGGGACGATGTGGATGCCCTCGTTGTCGAACGGCGCGACCTCGACCTCGGCCTGCCCCACCCAGCCGACCCAGGCGCCGTCGTTCGCGCGCATCACGGGTTCGAGGGCGGTGACGAGGCCGCCCGGCGAGTGCCGCCAGCCCTCGTTGCCGTCCTGGTCGACGACGCGGTCCACCGGGAGTCGGTTGGAGGCGACGACGAACGAGTAGCGGGTCTGTTCGGTGCGGTCTGCAGGCATGGGGTGGTGTGATCTCCGTTCCGCCCGGCCGGGGCCGGGTGCGTCGGTGCGTCGGGTGCGACGGGTGCGACGGCCGGCGTGGTGCGCCGGGCGCGATGCCGAAGTTACCAGCGTGGGGACAGCGTATTCACGGCGGATCGGCGGTTCCGCTACGCTGCAGGCACGTGTCGGGGGGACACGGGTGCTGGAGTGCGGCGCCGGCCTCCCGGTCGGAGAGGACCCCCAGCCGTGAGCGAGAAACCGCCCAACCAGCCCGTCCCGCCGTCGCAGCCTGGTCCCGGCCAGCCCGGTTCCGGCCAGCCCGGTCCCGGCCAGTACGCTCCCGGCCAGCCCGCCGGGACCGGCCAGCCCGCCTGGCAGCAGCAGCCTGGAGGCCCGCAGCAGTGGTCGGGTCAGCCCGCCCCCGCCGCACAGCCGTCCGATGCGTTCGGCCGCTTCCTGCGCTCCGTGTCCGGTCGCGACTGGCTGGCGGCCGTGCTCGCCGCCGTCGGCGGTTGGGTCGCGGCGTACGTCGTCGCGGGACTCTCACTGCTCATCACCGTGGGCCTGCTCGCGTCCGGCGGCAGCGGTTCGGCAGCTCCGTCCACCGGGTCCGGCACCGACCTCGGCGCGGGCTCGGCCCCCGACGTGGAGTCACTGCTCTCCGGCGTGAGCGTCCTGCTCGGTGCGCCGGCGCAGCTCGTGGCCCTCGCCGACCTCGGCCGTCTGCACCTGTCCGGGTCCATCGGGTTCCTCGGTTCCGGTTCGGGCTCGCTCGCCGTGGTGCCCGCGCTGGTGCTCGCCGCGCAGGTCGTCGTGGCCGTCGTGCTCACCCGCCGGATCCGCACGCGTGGCCTCGGTCGCACGCAGGTGCTCGTCACCGCGGTGGTCTCCGGCCTCCTGACCACCGTGCTCACGAACGTCGCGGCCGCCCTGTTCGCGATCCGGTTCCCGTCGGTGTCCGGCGCGGTCATCGAGCCGGTGCACGCCGTCGGTGTCGGGAGCATCCTCGGCGCGTTCGTCATCGGTGCCCTGGCCGCGCTCCTCGCCCGGCCCTCCGTCCTCGCTGGTGGCAACGTCTTCGCCGCCCGACTGCTCGGCACACTGCGTGTCGCCGCGTCGCAGCTCACGGTCCTCGTCGTGCTGGTCGCCCTCGTCGTCCTCGTCGTCGCCGTCATCGCCCAGCCGTCCTTCGGCTCCGCGTTGCCGCTGCTGCTCGGCAACGTCGCGGTCGGGCTGACCGCGCTCGGGTTCTTCGGTGGTGTGGGGACCTCCGGCTTCGGGTCCGCCAGCGACACCGCCTCGGTGTTCGGCGGGGCCGGCGGCTGGACCTGGTTGGTCGTGCTGTTCGTCGTCGTCACCTCGGTCGTGGCCGGGCTCGCACTCGCCGTCCGCCGCAACGACCGGATCCGCACCACCCTCGACTGGGTCGTCACGCCGCTGGTGTGGTTCGCACTCGGTCTGCTCTTCTTCGTCCTCGGCACCGGCGTCGCCTCGTACCAGGTGAGCAGCACGAACTCCGTGGACGCATCGGGGTCGATCGGCGTCGCGCCGTGGACGCCGATCGTCTTCGCCCTGTGGGGCGGCGCGATCGAGGTCGTCGCCCGGTACCTCGCTCCGGTGCTCCTGCCCCGCCTCGGTGGTGCCGTGGTGCTCCGGACGTCGCGTCTGGTCGGTGCGGACCCCCGCCCCGTCGTGCCGCAGGCGTTCCCGGCCGGGCCCGTCGCCGGTCCGGGTGCCCCCGTGGCGCCCACCGCTTCGGTCGACCCGGCCGCTCCCGATGCTCCCGCCGCGCCGAGCGCGCCGGTCGCCGCCGACGCTCCGGCCGCCGCCGCGTGGAACACTCCCCCGGCCGCCGGCCAGCAGGCACCGTACCCGCCGGCCGGGCCCGGCCAGGAGCCCGCGGACGGCGTGCAGTCGATCTCCGGTGCGCAGCCGTCGTACGGGTCGCAGCCGCCCTACGGCACGCAGCCCCCGTACGGCGCACAACCCGCCTACGGGTCGCAGCCGTTCATCGGCGGTGGTGCCCCAGCTCCGGCACCGATGTCCCCGCGGTCCAAGAAGATCCTGGTCCGTTCGCTCATCGCCGGCGGCGCCGTGATCGTCGTCGTCATCGCCGGCGCGGTCACGACGAGCGTCCTCCGCGCCAACGTGTGGGGTCCGGCCCCGACCGTCAAGTCCTACGTGCAGGCCATCGCCAGCGGTGACGCCGACACCGCCGCCGACCTGAGCGAGGTCCCCGACGACGCCGCGATGCTCGACTCGAAGGTGCTCGGGAGCGCGAAGGACCGCCCGTCGGACATCCGCGTCGGCCGGGTCGCCCGGACCGGTGACACCGCGATCGCCACCCTGAGCTACACGCAGGACGGCAAGAACCGCTCCGGCCAGGTGTCGTTGCGGCGCACGGGCACCTCGTTCCTGGTGAAGGACGAGTGGCGTGTCACGCAGCCGCTCGCCCAGCAGGTCACCCTGACGGCCTCCGACGTGCTCGAGGGTGCACCCGTGACCGTCGGCGGCAAGGAGATCGGGAAGATCAGCGAGGGCAAGTTCACGTCCCTCGCCTACCCCGGCACCTACCAGGTCTCGGTCGGCGGGACGAAGTACTTCACCGGCGGCACCGAGAAGGTCTCCGTGGGCGCGGCCACGTCCGGCTACGTCGACTTCGCACCGAAGGCGACCAAGGCACTCGAGCAGGACGCCGAGCAGTACGTGACCGACCTGATCGACGACTGCGCCGAGAAGACCGAGCTCCGGGCCCTGAGCGGTTGCCCCTGGTACGGGCCCTACGACGCCGACGGCGGCGTGCAGTACGACGTCACGTCGATGCCCGAGCTGGAGGTCGAGGCGTCCCGCGCCGGCACCGTGATGGTGACGAGCACGAAGGACGGGAGCGTCTCGTACAGCTACACCTCGTACCTCGGCGACAAGAAGCGCGGCGAGGACTCGTTCGATGTGAACCAGTACCTGAAGGTGGAGGACGGCAAGCTCGTCTCCGCCTACTGAGCAGGAGCCGGCTGAGCAGGAGCCGGCTCAGCGGCTCCGCAGCACCACGACGGCCGACCCGGGATCTCCCGGGTCGGCCGTCTCAGTAGGCTGACGAGCATGGTCAGGACACGGGCGTGGTGCAAGGGCGACACGGTCGAGCGGGACTTCCCCGTCGACCGGATCTCCGACCTCGTCGCCGATCCGGACACCTTCGTCTGGATCGACTACACCGACCCGACGTCGGCCGACCTCGAGCAGATCGAGGAGGAGCTCGGCATCCACGCGCTCGCGGTCGAGGACGCCGTCGAGCACGGACAGCGGCCGAAGCTCGACCGGTACCGGGACAGTCTGTTCCTGGTCGTCTACGACGTGGGCGGCACGGACGACGAGGGCGACCTGATCACGCACGAGGTCAAGGCCTTCGTCACCGAACGAGCGCTCGTCACGATCCACGGGTCCGACGTCGACACCACCCCGATGGAACACCGGCTCACCGCGAACTCCGACATCGCCGAACACGGCGTGCCCTGGCTCGTCTGGGCGCTGCTCGACGCCGTCGTCGATCGGGCCACCGACACCGTCGAGGACCTGGAGCGGCAGATCGACGCGCTCGAGGACGACCTGTTCGAGCCGGGCGACCCCCGCGAGCAGCAGATCCAGCGGCGGTCGTTCCGGCTCCGCAAGACCCTCGGGGTGCTCCGGCGGCTGGTCGTCCCGACGCGGGACAGCGTCGCCTCGTTGCTGCACGGTGACGCGGAGACGATCTCGAACGGCATCCGGCCGTACTTCCGCGACGTCGAGGACCACCTGGTCTCGATCGCCGACTCGGTCGAGCAGCTCCGCGACACGGTGTCGAGCGTGCTCGACACGACCCTGAACCTGGCGTCGAACCGGCAGAACACCGTCATGAAGAAGGTCACGAGCTGGGCGGCGATCATCGCGATCCCGACGGGGGTGACGAGTTTCTTCGGGCAGAACGTCGAGTTCCCGGGCGAGGGTGCCTGGAGCGGGCTCTGGGCGTCGCTCGCGATCATCACCGCGTCGTCGCTCGTGCTCTACCGCGTCTTCAAGACCCGCGACTGGCTCTGACCACGGACGGCTCCGGCACCCGAACGGTCCGAGGCCCCGCCGACGTCAGAGCGCGAGTGCCAGGACCCCGGCGACGACGGTGAGCGGCGCGACGACGCACCCGAGCGCCATGTACCGGCCCCACGACAGGTGCACGCCCTCGGCCGACAGCCGTGCGTGCCACAGGAGCGTCGCGAGCGACGCCCACGGCGTGATGAGACAGCCGGCGTTCACGCCGATGAGCAGCGCCGCGTACCGCACTGCCTCGTGCCCGGCGGCCGGTTCGAGAACCAGGTACGCCGGCAGGTTGTCGATGCCGTTCGCCGCGACTGCGCCCGCACCGCCGAGCAGCAGCAGCGGGCCGGTCCCGGTGCCGCCCTGCAGCGCGTGCACGATCGGGTCGGTGATGCCCGTCGTGTGCAGCGCCTCGACCACCACGAAGAGCCCGGCGGCGAACAACAGGGTCGACCACGGCACGCGGGACACCCGGAGCTCGGACGGGGAACGGAACGCCGCGACCACGACGAGCACCACGGCGGCCAGGACCGCAGCGATCCACACGGTCACCCCGGCCGTCAGGGCGACGACGAGCGCGACGAGCACGGCGGAGGCGGCCCAGAAGAACACGGGGTCGCTCGGCGTGCGGACGGACACCGGCGAGTAGCGGCCGAACAGCTTGCCCCGGAACACCACGAGCAGGACGACGCACGGCACGACCACCCCGGCGACCGCGGGCCAGGCCATCAGTCCGGCGAACGGCAGCGGGCCGCCGAGCCCCATCCGGTCGACGGCGAGCAGGTTCGTCAGGTTCGACACCGGCAGCAGCAGCGAGGCGGTGTTCGCGAGCCAGACCGTGGTCAGGGCGAACGGCATCGGGGGCAGTCCCACACGCCGTGCGAGCGAGATGACGATGGGGGTGAGGAGCACCGCGGTGGTGTCGATCGACAGGAAGACGGTGCAGAGCACGGCGAGCACGACGACCGCACCCCAGAGCCCGATGGTGCGTCCGCCACCGACCCGGGCGGCGACGTCGGCGAGGCGGTCGAACACCCCGGCGTCCGCGGCCAGCTCGGCGACGATGGTCAGTCCGAGCACGAACCCGAGGACCGGCAGGACCCGGTCGGCGAGGACGGCGAGGTCGTCGAGGGGCAGCAGCCCGAACACGACGCAGACCGCGCCGACCACGAGCAGGGCCGCTCCGATGACCGCTTGACGCACGAACACTCCTCCGTCGGACACCGCGGCAGGGTGACCGGCGGCGCTCCAATGTACGGGCCGGTAGCGTTGTCAGCACGACGACAGGAGGCCTCTGTGCGCAAGTTCATGTTCAACGGTGCGGTGTGGAGTTCGCTCATCAGCGGCTACAGCGTGCTGCAGACCACCCGCCAGGGACCGCGTGACTGGCGGCTCGCGCTGACCTGGGTCGCGTGGCTCGCCACGACGATCGTGGCGATCGGCACGGTCGTCGAGGACGACCGCGCGGTCAAGGCGCGCCAGTAGGACCAGACGCGGCAGGCGGTCGCAGACACGACCGACCTCGAGACCGGGAGGCACGGTGCCAGCTGGCACCGTGCCTCCCGTTCGTCGTCCTGGCCGTGCAGGGCACGCCGATCCGGTCAGCGGGTCAGCGCTCGGACTCCGGGATGCCGGAGGTCTGGATCGGTCCGGTGAAGAGCGCACCGCGCTCGTCGTCGCCGAACAGCTGCGAATCCCCCTCTGCCGGGCGTCCGCGTCGCCGCGGCGCCGTCGCGCTCGGCTCGGTGAGCTGTACCCGCTGGACCGGCAGGGCGTCCGGGTGGGTGCGTTGGATCCACTCGACCATCTCCTCGCGGACGTAGCAGCGGAGGTCGAACAGGCCACCGGCGTCGGGTGCGGTCACGAGGATGCGGACCCGGACGAGTCCCCCGACGGCGTCCGTGACCTGGAGCACCTTCACCCGGCGGTCCCAGATCGTCGAGGTGTCGAGGATCCGGTCGAGCTCCGCGCGCATGTCGGCCGGGCTCACCCGCCAGTCGAGGTCGAACTCCACGGCGCCGAGCAGTTCGCTGCCGGTCCGCGTCCAGTTCTCGAACGGCGTGCTCGTGAAGTACGTCGACGGCAGCACGAACCGACGGTCGTCCCACAGGTGGACCACGACGTAGGTCAGGGTGATCTCCTCGATCCGGCCCCACTGCTGCTCGACCACGACGACGTCGTCCACCCGGATCGACCCGGAGAACGCCAGCTGCATGCCGGCGAACACGTTGCCGAGCGTGGACTGCGCGGCGAGGCCCGCGACCACTGAGATGAGGCCGGCGCTGGCGAGCACGCTCGCGCCGGCCGCCTCGACCCCGTCGAAGGTCAGCAGGATCGCGCCGACCGCGATGATGACGAGCACGGCGACGGTGAGCCGCCGGATGATGAGCACCTGGGTGCGGATGCGACGCGCCTGCCGGTTGTCGGGCACGTCGATGCGGAAGCGGTGCAGCCCGAGGTCCTCGAGGAAGATCGCGACCTGGCACGCGAGCCAGCACCCGGTCGCGATCGTGACGATGAGGAAGGCGTGCGCGACCTCGTCGCGCCACGGGTAGGCGTCGGCGTTCCGCGGGATGCTCGACGTGAAGGCGATCCAGAGCAGGACCACCAGCAGCACGGTGCGGAACGGGTGCTTCGTCCGTCGCGAGAGCACGCCGGCCCAGCGTTCCCGGCGCGCGATCGCCCGGAGGACCAGGTGCAGGACGAGGGCGACGACGGCGGTGACGAGCAGGGCGAACCCGATCGCGACGAGGAGTCGGAGGAGGATGTCCATCCCTCCATGCAAGCAACGGACGACGGTCGTCGTTCAGGATCGGGCCACCGTCGGCTGTGTGGACGTTCAGCAGCTGCGGTTCGCCCGAACCGGGGTTTGCGTGACGGCCCGGTCCGGTGCGCATGTAGGTTCTCTCGCATGACAGCGCAGAACGACACGGGTGGCAACCGAGCGCCGGCGAACGACTTCTCGCACGAGCAGGAGGGCTACCAGCACGGTCTGAAGCCCCGGCAACTGCAGATGATCGCGATCGGCGGCGCGATCGGCACCGGCCTCTTCCTCGGTGCCGGTGGACGCCTGCACACCGCGGGCCCCGCGCTCGCGCTGACCTACCTGGTCGCCGGGATCTTCGCCTTCTTCATCCTGCGGGCCCTGGGCGAGCTGGTGCTGCACCGCCCGTCCTCGGGGTCGTTCATCTCGTACGCCCGTGAGTTCTACGGCGAGAAGTTCGCGTACGCCGCGGGCTGGATGTACTTCCTGAACTGGGCGATGACCTCGATCGTCGACACCACCGCGGTCGCGATCTACCTGCAGTACTGGTCGGCCTTCACCGCCGCACCGCAGTGGCTGCTGGCGCTGATCGCCCTGGTCGTCGTCCTCGCGGCGAACATGGTCGCCGTGAAGGTGTTCGGCGAGCTCGAGTTCTGGTTCGCCCTGATCAAGGTCGCCGCGCTCGTGGCGTTCCTCGTCGTCGCGATCATCTGGCTCGTCTTCGCGTTCCCGGTCGAGGCCGGCGGCGAGGCCGTCCGGACCGGCTTCTCGATCTGGGGCGACAACGGCGGACTGTTCCCGAACGGGCTGCTCCCCGCGGTCATCGTGATCCAGGGGGTCGTCTTCGCCTACGCCGCGATCGAACTCGTCGGCACGGCATCGGGTGAGACGCAGAACGCCGAGAAGGTCATCCCGCGCGCGATCAACTCGGTCGTCTTCCGCATCGCGGTCTTCTACGTCGGGTCGATCGTCCTGCTCTCCCTGCTGCTGCCGTACACGGCCTACAAGGAGGGCGAGAGCCCCTTCGTGACGTTCTTCTCGTCGCTCGGCAACCCGCACGTCGGCGCGATCGTCGGCGGCATCATGAACTTCGTCGTGCTCACCGCTGCTCTGTCATCCCTGAACGCCGGCCTGTACTCCACCGGACGTGCGCTCCACTCGATGGGGATGAACGGTTCGGCGCCGAAGTGGACCACGAAGATGTCGAAGGGCGGCGTCCCCTACGCCGGCATCCTGCTCACCGCGGCGTTCACCGTCGCGGGCGTCGTGTTGAACTACTTCGTGCCGAGCCAGGCGTTCGAGATCGCGCTGAACATCGCCAGCCTCGGCATCATCACCGCGTGGGGCACGATCATCCTGTGCCAGATGCGGCTGCGCCAGTGGGCCAAGCAGGGGCTCGCGAAGGAACCCTCGTTCAAACTCCCCGGGGCGCCGGTCACCGCCTGGCTCACCCTGGCGTTCCTCGCCTCGGTCATCGTCCTGATGGCGATCGACTACCCCGTCGGCACGTACACGATCGCGTCGCTCGTCATCATCATCCCGCTGCTCGTCGTCGGCTGGTTCCTGCAGCGTGACCGCATCCTGCGCATCGCCGCCCTGCGCGAGGGCGTCACGGGTCCCTACCCGATCGGTGTCCGCAACCCCGCCGCCTCGGTGCGACGCGACGACGACGGGAGCTAGCGCTCCGCTTGTCCCCGGAACGCAAGGCCCCCAGCGCCGAACACGAGCGGTCCGGCACCCGTCGCTACCATCAGCGGGTGCCGGACCGCTCTCCTTCTCCCACCCTCGACCTGCAGCTCAGCTGGCGAGGTGCCTACGGACGCCTCCGGGTGTTCGCGGATCGTCTCGAGGCCGAGACCGACTACCAGCGCGAGACGCGGACGACGGTGCCGATGGACGCGGTGCAGGGGTGGCGCCTCGGGCCGTGCGACGAGGACGCCGTCTGCGTCGAGTTCCTCGCCGGGCAGGACACCTACCGGGTGCTGCTCGACACCCCGGACGAGCAGCTCGCTGCGCTCGCGATCCGGAAGGTGCTCGGCCCGCCGCTGGAGTCCTGAGGACGCCGGTGCCGACCTCCCGGGTGCCGGGTGCCCGGCTGCCCGGGTCGCTGGGTGCCCGGGTGCCCGGGTGCCCGGGTCAGTCGTCGGTGTCGACGCGGTCGGTGACGACGTCACCGGAGCCGGCGTCGATGCGCACGCTGTGCTTGGTGCCGGACGAGTCGAGCACGTCGCCCTCCCAGACGACCGTGCCGACGTGGTCGTCGAGTCCGAGTTCGGTCACGGTCCCCGCGTGCAGGTCCTGGAAGGCGTCGACGGCCTGCTTGACGCTCAGGTCGGCGGCGGCGACGAAGCGCTCGTGCTCGGCCTTGTCGTCCGCGTCGGCGGCCTCGGTCTGCGGGTTGCCGGCGACCGAGGCGCCGTCGGCGTTCGTGTGCACCTCGTGCTCGTTGCCGTCCTTCGTCACGACCAGGACCTCGTAGGTGGAGGCGCCCTGCTCCTGCTCGACCGAGATGACGGTGCCCGAGCCGACCTCGCCGCGTGCGGTGGCGACCGCTGCGAGCAGGGCCGTGTTCGAGCCGGTGGACGCGGCGCCGGACGCACCGGCCGACGACGAACCGGAGCCCGACGAGTCCGTCGCCGACGAGCCGACCGAGCCGGAGCCGGCCGAGCCGGTGTCGTCGTCGGAGTCGTCGCTGGCGCAACCGGTGAGTGCGAGCGCCGCGACGATCGGCAGGGCGGCGAACGCGGCGATGCGGCGGGCGGAGGGCTTCTGGTGCTGGGTGCGGAAGTTCATGTGGACGAGCATCGCTTCGGGGTGCTGAAGCAGCCCTGAAGCCGCCTGTTCAGCCGCCGAGTGCGATGCGGACGACGAACCGCGCGCCGCCGAGCGGGGACGTGACCACGGTCGTGTCGCCGCCGTGCGCCCGCACGGCGTCGCGGACGATGGCGAGGCCGAGCCCCGCTCCACCGGCGTCCCGGCTGCGGGCCTCGTCGAGACGGACGAACCGCTCGAAGACGCGCTCACGCTCGTCCTCGGGGACGCCGGTGCCGTCGTCGTCCACCGTGAGCACCGCGGACCCGTCGTGCTCGGTGAGCGACACGGCGACGCGTGCGCTCGCGTGCCGGACGGCGTTGTCGACGAGGTTCCGGACCACCCCCGCCAGCACGCGCTCGTCGCCGAGGACCCGCGCTGCCGAGATCGCCGAACCGTCCACCCGGACCGCCGGGGCGTCGCCGTCCCGCGCGGGTGCGTCACCGGCCGTCGAACGTGCTCGCGCGCGGGCCACCGCGTCCAACGCCAGGTCGTCGAGGTCGACGGGGCGCCGCGTGCGGATCCCGCCCTCGTCGAGGCGGGAGAGCTCGAGCAGCCCGGTGACCAGGTCCTGCAGGCGCACCGCCTCGGACCGGACGACGTCGGCGAGGTCGGCCGCCTCGGTCCGCTCCGGGTGCGCGACGGCGACCTCGGCGTGCTGCCGGATCGACGCGATCGGCGACCGGAGTTCGTGGGAGGCGTCGGACACGAAGCGCCGCTGGCTCTCGGCGGACCGTTCGAGACGGTCGAGCATGGCGTTCATGGTGCTCGCGAGCCGGGCGACCTCGTCGCCGGTGTCCGGCACCTCGACCCGGGCGTCGGGACGGGCCGCTCGGATCGTCTCCACCTCGGTGCGCATCCGCTCCACGGGCCGCAGCGAGCGCCCGGTGACGGCCCAGGTGACCGCGACGAGCACGAGCACCAGCACGGGTACCCCGACGGCGAGGAGCACGACGGCGGTGCGGACCGCGGTGTCGGCCTGGTCGAGCGTGGCACCGTAGACGAGCGTCGCCTCACCGCCGCCGGGCAGGTCCACGTCGTCCGCCACGAGCAACCAGCGTTCGCCGTCGTGGGTCCACCGGGACTCGTCGGCGGTGGGCAGGGCACCGCCGTCGGCGTCCTCGCCGTGCGCCAGGACCGCCCCGCCGTCGCCGATCACCTGCACCAGGACGTCCTCGTAGCCCGTCACCGCGGCCGCACCGTCCGCCTCGACCCGGGAGGACACCTGCTCGAGACCGGCCTCGGCCGAGGTGCGCACACCGTCGAGCAGCACGAGCCGCAGCACGACGACGAACGCGACGGCGCCGATGACCAGGGCCGCGAGGACGACGACCCCGGCGCCGAGGGTGGTTCGAGCCCGGACCGACCGGGGGCGCCGTGGCCTGCTTCGTGCGGCCCCGCTCGCACGGGGGTTGTCCGGCCGCTCAGCCACCGTCGGCCGCCAAGCGGTACCCGGCGCCACGGACCGTCTCGATCGCGGCACGCCCGAACGGCCGGTCGAGCTTCCGGCGGAGGTGCCCGACGTACACCTCGACGATGTTCGGGTCGCCCTCGAAGTCGACGTCCCAGACGTTCTCGATGACGTCGCGCTTCGACCGGACCTGCCCCGGGTGCCGTGCGAGGTACTCGAGCACGGCGAACTCGCGGCTGGTCAACTCGACGGGGGTCTCGCCCCGGGCCACGGTGCGCGCCGCGGGGTCGACCACCAGGTCGCCGAGGGTCAGCACAGTGGGGCGCTCGCGGGCACCTCGTCGGACGAGCGCCCGGAGCCGTGCGACGAGCACCGGGTGCGAGAACGGCTTGGTGACGTAGTCGTCGGCCCCCGCGTCGAGCGCCTCGACCTGGTCCCACTCGCCGTCCTTGGCGGTCAGCATGAGCACGGGGGTCCAGTCGCCGTCGGCGCGGAGCTGCGCGCACACGGCCCAGCCGCTCAGGCCGGGCATCATCAGGTCGAGCACGATCGCGTCGTAGCGGAACTCACGCGCGTGCCACAGACCGTCCACGCCGTCGTTCGCGACGTCGACCGCCCACCCCTCGGCCTCGAGGCCGCGGCGCACCCCGTCGGCGAGCCGGACCTCGTCGTCGACCACCAGCACACGCATGGGGTCGATCCTGCCGTGCCCCGCTGAAGCAGGGCTGAAGCGGCCGGCTCAGACCAGCAGCAGGATCCCTGCGATCACGGACGCGACCGCGATCGCGAGCGCGATGAGCAGGAGCACGAGGTGCACCGTGTAGAACGTCGTCGGCTTGCCGGCGGCGTCGCGGGCACGGGAGTCCTTCGCGACGCGCTGGAAGAAGCGCGGCCAGGTGACGACGTTGAAGACGGCGCCGATGAACAGGACGACTGCGGCGAAGACGAGCACGGGACGATCCTACTGACCACCGGGCGGGTGGTGCTGGTCCGGCGATGCCGGGCGGGTGGTGCTCGGCCGCCCCCAACGCGGCCGAGTCCCGACCCGGCAGGCCACAGGATCTGTAGCACCTGCTACAGACTGTACACGGCCTGTCCGGCAGCGTCGAGGGACTACGCCGTCTCGAGGGCCGCCTCGGCGTCGGCGAGGGCGGCACGCTCGGCATCGGACAGTGACGCCCGCGCACCCCGGACGCCGTCGTTGATCTCGACGATGCGGCGGCTGAGCCGGGTCGCGGGGTCCTCGGTCGGCGGGTAGGCGTTGTCCACCCCGACCCGTCCGTGCAGCGGCGCCAGCCGGCGCAGCGCATCGTCCACGCGGCGGGCCCGGCGTCGGCGGGAGATCCGGTGGCCGACGACGAGCAGCAGCATGCCGGACGCCACGCACAGCACGGCTCCCGGCGTGGTGACGTCGTACGGCAGCGAGAGCGCGTGCGTGACGTCCAGGTCACCGGCGACGTGGGCGACGTCCATCACGACGACCACGACCATGCGGACGACCCCGAGCACCCCACCGAGGACCAGGACCCACAGGCCCACCAGGTCGGTGGTCGTCCGGGCTTCGCGGAGCCGGAGCACGCAGATGAACCCCGTCGCGCCGAGCGCGACGCCGAGGTAGACGGTCTGCGCGATCGAGTAGACGGTGGCCGCCGGGTGGGAGCCGGCGTCGAGCATGAAGGTCGTCGTGGTCTCGGGCTTGTCGAGCACGGTGAACGCGACGACGACCACCACGACGACCACGGCGAAGGACACCACGACCGCGTTCCGGAGCCAGGGTCGCGCCGCGCCGACCGCCTTCGCCACGCCCCACAGCAGCGTGCTCGTGCCGGCCACCATGAGGCAGTCGCTGATGACGGTCACGACGTTGTACCCACCGAGCAGCGGGTCGAGCCACCGGTACAGCGGGTCGACGTTCGTCACGATGGTGGCGGCGAAGAGCAGGAACGTGAACGCCAGCGTTCGGTCCTGCCCACGTTGCAGGACCAACAGCACGATCGTCCCGACGATGAGCAGCACCGCCTGGACGACGGCGATGATCACCCGAAGACCCCTCGGAAGGCGCTCGGGCGGCCGCGGTGCTGGCGGATCACGGTGGCCAGGCGGTCGGCGAAGACCTCGGCCTCGTGCTCGTACGTGTTCGAGAACATGCCACGGGCCAGCGCACGCTCGACCTTGTACTCGGGCAGGTCGGGGATGACGTCACGGATGTACGCGCTCTGCGGGGCGTGCTCCTGGTGCCGGTGCAGGACGTGCCCGAGCTCGTGGCCGATGACGAACGACCGGAACGTCGGCGAGGCCGTCGGTGAGATCATCACGAGGTGCGCGTGCTCGAGCGTGGCCACGAAGCCGCAGACGGGCTCGGCGGCCAGGAACGACTCCTCGCGCACCACGATCGGCTTGCCGACGACGTCAGCGGCGGCGGCGACGGCCTGGTCGACGTCCGACCACCCCTCGGCGGCTCCACGAGCCCAGAACGCCTCGACGAGGGCGTCGGTCATGCGACGCTCCCCCGCTGCGATTCCTCCTCGAGCACCTCGGCGATGCGCCGCAGCGCGTCGGGTGAGAGTTCACCGGGGAAGGTCCGGGCCGCGAATCCGCTGACGCGGGCGGAGCGCAGGGACCGGACGAGGGCGAGCTGGGCACCGATCCGCTCCGGCACCTCGCTGTCCTCGAGCAGGAAGCGTTCGTCGACCTCGAAGTACCCGGCCAGCAGACGCAGGAGTTCGGTGTCGCGGTTGCGGCGGCCGTCGCCGGAGAGCATGTAGGTCCACTTCGCCCGCGACAGTGACCCACCGTGGGCCGCGACGTACTCCTCGATCGAGGAGAACGGCACCGGGGCGCCACGCTGGGACTCCTCGAAGTCGAGGAGCAGGTTGAGGCGGCGCGCGAGCTCGGCGGCGTCGAGCGCCCCGCCCTTCAGATCACCCGTGTCCATGTCGGACTCCTCCCCAGCCGTGTCCGCGCGAGGTGTGGGTCCGGCGCGTGGACGCCATGCTAGCGCGGGCGCCCGCCACGCGCGCCGCTACCCTCGTGGGCATGCCCCGCCGCTTCCCCGCCACCGTCGCGGCACCGGTCGAGCACGAGATCGTCATCACGAAGTCGCGCTTCATCACCACCGTCGCGCCGGTCTCCGGCGTCGAGGACGCCGACCGCGTGATCGCCGAGGTCCGCCGGCGGTACTGGGACGCCCGGCACAACTGCACGGCGATGGTCACCGGCGTGCTCGGGGACCAGGCCCGTTCCTCGGACGACGGGGAACCCTCCGGCACCGCGGGCGTCCCGATGCTCGAGGTCCTGCGACGCCGTGGCCTGACCGACGTCGTCGCGGTCGTCACACGGTACTTCGGCGGGGTGAAGCTCGGTGCCGGCGGACTGGTCCGGGCCTACTCGACCTCGGTGTCCGAGGCGCTCGACACGGCGGTCCTCGTCCGCCGCGAGGCCCTGACGCAGGTGCGCTTCGACGTCGACCACGCCGACGCCGGGCGGCTCGACAACGTGCTGCGCGACTGGGTCCGGCACCACCACGCGACGCTCGGCCCGACCGAGTACGGGCAGGCGGCGACCTTCGAGGTGTGGGTCCCCCACGAGTCGCTCGGCGCCCTGACGGCCGACCTCGCCGCCGCGTCGGCCGGTTCGCTCGAACCCGTCATCGGCGAGGAGCGGATCGTCGACGTCCCCGCCGACTGAATCCGCGGTTCCTGCACACCTCGGGCGTGTCTCCGCTTCGGCGTGGAAACCTGCCCGGAACGCACGAACGCCCCGACTCGATGAGCCGGGGCGTTCGTCCTGCGGTGCACCCCCTCGGACTTGAACCGAGAACCCACTGATTAAGAGTCAGTTGCTCTGCCAATTGAGCTAGAGGTGCATGTTCCGGCTTCCGTGCCGCAACGGGAATCAACAATAGCATGGGTTTCGCGCGCCCACGACCACTCGTGGGCGCACGACGCGAACAGGAGCACCATGACCGACCGTCTCGTCCCCGGCGACACCGCCCCCGACTTCACACTGCCCGACCAGGACGGTGTGGAGCACTCGCTCGCTGCCCTCCGCGGCAAGAAGGTCATCGTGTACTTCTACCCGGCGGCGTCCACCCCGGGCTGCACCACCGAGGCCTGCGACTTCCGCGACAACATGTCGTCGCTGCAGGCCGCCGGCTACGAGGTCCTCGGCGTCTCGAAGGACGAGCAGGCGAAGCTCAAGACGTTCCAGCACGAGCAGGCGCTGACCTTCCCGCTGCTGAGCGACCCCGACCTCGCCGTGCACAAGGCCTACGCGGCCTGGGGCGAGAAGAACAACTACGGCAAGATCGTCACCGGCACGATCCGGTCCACGATCGTGGTCGACGAGGACGGCACCGTGCAGCTGCCGCTCTACAACGTCAAGGCGACCGGTCACGTGGCGAACCTGCGGAAGAAGCTCGGCCTGGTCTGAGGACCGGCCACGCACCGGAGGCCCGGTGCCGGTTCCGAGAACCGGCACCGGGCCTCCAGCGTGTGGCGGACCAGACCGTCTACTCGGCCGGACGCGCGAGCGCGGCCGTCACCGACCGCGACAGCACCAGCGTGATGCCGAGCAGGGCCGGGACGAGCAGCAACCAGCCGACCGCGGCGACCCGGAAGACGCCCTGGAACGCCCCGATGGCGATGGCGCCCTGCAGCACCTGCCAGACGATGATCCCGGAGCGCACCCATGCCCGGCCCTGCCACAGGCCGTTCAGCAGCGCACCGAGCCAGAGCGCGGCGATGGCGACGAGGATCGTGAGGGCGATGCCGGAGGCGATGCTCGTGGCCGGGGCGACGAGCAGTTCGACCACCAGGACGACGGTCACGACCACCAGCGCGAGGAACTCGAGGCCGACCACGGCGAGCAACCCCAGCATCGCCGGCGACCGGCGCGCGACGGGTGCGGAGGGATCGGTGTCGTTCGGGGTGTCGTCGTGCACAGTGATCCTCCAGCATCGGAACCCTTGATTTGGCCCTACCAGTATGGAACGATATTGGAGGTCGTTTGGACGGCACGATGTGGTGTGCGTCTCCCGTGGTTCATCGCTCCTCCCCCGAGCGTCTCGCGGGCGTCAGACACGCTTCCTGCGGACTCCTCCCCACAGTTGTCCCCTCCATGCCGCATGCATGGTCAGCGTTCCGATCCCCCGAACCACGGCCCCGGCCTGCCGTTCGAGCATCGACATCAAGGAGCACCACACATGGACTGGCGTGACAAGGCTGCCTGCCTCACCGCAGACCCCGAGCTCTTCTTCCCCGTCGGGAACACCGGGCCCGCCGTCGACCAGATCGAGAAGGCCAAGTCGGTCTGTGCGCGTTGCACGGTCACCGAGATGTGCCTGCAGTACGCACTCGAGAACAACCAGGACTCGGGTGTCTGGGGTGGTCTCAGCGAGGACGAGCGTCGTGCGCTGAAGCGCCGCGCCGCCCGCGCTCGCCGCGCGTCCTGACCCCGGTCGTCTGACACCACGACGCCCGTCGTCCCCTCGGGGGCGGCGGGCGTCGTCGTGCGCGCGGGGCGGGTTCTGCAAAACACCGGTGTTCACGCATCGAACACCGGAATGCGGGTGTTCGACCGGCGAACACCGGTGTTTTGCGGACTCGAACCGCCGAGCGGCGTCAGGCGGGGGCGGTCAACCAGCGGAACGGGATGGTGATCGTCACCTCGGTGCCGCTGCCCGTCAGGGTGTGCCAGTCGATGGTGCCGCCGAGCTCGCCCTGGATGAGCGTGCGGACGATCTGCGTGCCGAGGCCCGAGCCGACCTTGCCCTCGGGGAGCCCCACACCGTTGTCGCGGACCTCGATCTCCAGGTGGTCGTCGAAGCGGCGGGCGACGATCTCGACCTCGCCGTCACGGCCGTCCAGCCCGTGCTCGACGGCGTTTGTCACGAGCTCGGTGAGGCCGAGGGCGAGCGGCGTCGCGGCCTCGGACGGCAGCACCCCGAACTCGCCGGTCTTCTTCGGGTGCACGGTGGTGTTGTGCGACGCGGCGACCTCGGTGACGAGCTTGAGCACCGAGTCGAACACCTCGTCGAAGTCCACCGTCTGGCTGAGGCCGCTCGACAGGGTGTCGTGCACGACGGCGATGGCGGCGACGCGGCGCATCGCGTTCTGCAGCGAGGTCCGCGCTTCGTCCGAGTGCGTGCGACGCGCCTGGATCCGCAGCAGGGACGCCACCGTCTGCAGGTTGTTCTTCACGCGGTGGTGGATCTCGCGGATCGTGGCGTCCTTGGTGATGAGCTCGCGCTCCTGGTGCCGCAGCTCGGACACGTCGCGGCAGAGCACGATGGCACCGATGCGCTCACCGTGGTCGCGGAGCGGGATCGAGCGGAGCGACACCGTGACGCCCTTCGACTCGATGTCCGCCCGCCACGGTGCACGACCGGTGACGACGAGTGGCAGGGACTCGTCCACGTCGAGCTGGGCGCCGATGAGTTCGGTGGTGACCTCGGCGAGGGACTTCCGCTCGAGTTCCCCCTCGAAGCCCATGCGGTTGAACGCGCTCAGGCCGTTCGGGCTCGCGAACGTGACGATGCCGGCGGTGTCGAGGCGCAGCAGGCCGTCGCTGGCGCGGGGCGCACCACGACGCGGGCCCGCCGGTGCACCGAGGTCGGGGAAGTCACCGGTGGCGATCATGCCGAACAGGTCGTTCGCGCTCGCGGTGAAGTTGAGCTCCTGGCGGCTCGGGGTCCGCATCTCGTCCTGGTTGGAGTGCCGGGTGACGACGGCGATCGGCCGCTCGGTGGTCTCGGCGCTCTTCGGGCTCAGGCGGCGGAGCACCGGGATCGCGCGGACGCGGGTCGGGGTGTCCTCGTACCAGTCCGGCTCGGCCGAGTCGACGACCCGGGACCCTGCGAAGCTCTCGGTCACCTGGCCGCGCCACTCCTCGCGGATCTCCTGCCCGACGATGTCGCGGTAGAACAGCGTCGCCGCGGAGCTCGGCCGGGCGTGCGCGACGGCCACGAACGAGCCGTCCTCGGCAGTCGGGACCCAGAGCACCATGTCGGCGAACGACAGGTCGGCGAGGAGCTGCCAGTCCCCCACGAGCAGGTGGAGCCACTCCACGTCTGCTTCCGAGGAACGGCCTTGCGCGAGGACGAGGTCACTGAGGGTCGACACCCCGCCAGTCTAGGTCCGCCGCCTTGTGGAGAACGTCGCCCTCTCCACAGGGCAGACCGGTTCGTATTTCGTATGTCGCACGCCCCCTACGCTCGCTCCAACGACGGAAGGGGCAGGGGTGGCAGAGCAGGCACGCCGCATCGATCACCAGACGACGACGGCGTACCCACCGCCACTGCGGATCGTCGAACCGCTGCCGGAGCCTGCCGCGGCCACCGGTCCCCCGGACCCGGCGACGACCGCACGAGCGCTCGGGCTCTGCGTCGCCGAGGTGCTCACCGGCGCGCGGGAGGTCGACAGCATCGCCCGGTGGATCAGCGACGACGTGCAGCGGCACCTGCAGCAGCGGGCCGCGGTGGCAGCGCACGCCCGGGGCTCAGGTCGGCGGGCACGCGGGCGCCCGGTGCTCCGGGTCGGCAGCGTCCTGGTCTGCCGCCCCGCGGCGGGCGTCGCCGAGGCGACGGTGGTCGTGCACACGCGCAGCCACGCGCGAGCGGTCGCCATGCGGCTCGAAGAGCGACACGGGCGCTGGCAGGCGACCGCGATCGGGGTCCTGTAGCCGGGTGGCGGACGGACAGGAGGCACGGTGCCAGCGGCACCGTGCCTCCTGTCGGTCCTGTGTGGACGCTAGTTCTTCTTGGCCGCCTGGCGACGCTCGGCGCGGTTGCTCGCCGCGGCCTGACCGGAGGCCGTGGCCGCGTTGCCGAACGCGGAGCCCTGCTCCGGCTCGGCGGCCGCTTCGGCCTCGGCCTGGGCGCGCTGCGCACGAGCGGTCGCGGCCTGCTCGAGGCGCCCCTTCTCGTCACGGACCTCGACCTCACCGTCGATCGACGGTGCCGAGTACTCGAGGCCGGAGACCTCGTCCTCGCCGAGACCCTTGGCCTCGATCACCGCGTTCTCGCCGTCGGACTGCACCTGGACCTCGAGGTTGAAGAGGTAGCCGACGGACTCTTCGCGAATCTGTCCCATCATCGTCTGGAACAGGGCGTAGCCCTCGCGCTGGTACTCGACCAGCGGGTCGCGCTGCGCCATCGCGCGGAGGCCGATGCCGTCCTTCAGGTAGTCCATCTCGTACAGGTGGTCGCGCCAGCGGCGGTCGATCACCGAGAGCACCACGCGACGCTCGAGCTCACGCATCGCCTCGTCGCCGAGGAGCTCCTCACGCTGCTGGTAGGCCAGCTTGGCGTCCGAGAGGATCTCGCGGGCCAGGAAGTCACGCGACGCCTTGCCCTTCGAGCCGGCCTCGGTGATGACCTCGTCGATGGAGATCGAGATCGGGTAGAGCGTGCCGAGCTCGGTCCACATGGCGTCGAGGTCCCAGTCGTCCGGGGAGCCTTCGCCGGTGTGGCTGTCGATCACGTCGTCGATGACGGCCTTGAGGAACGACTGCGCACGGTCGTGCAGGTCGTCGCCCTCGAGGATGTGGCGGCGGTCGCTGTAGATCGCCTCGCGCTGGCGGTTCAGGACGTCGTCGTACTTCAGGACGTTCTTGCGGATCTCGGCGTTGCGGCCCTCGACCTGCGCCTGGGCGGACCGGATCGCACGGCCGACGAGCTTGTTCTCGATCGCCAGGTCGTCCGGCACGTTCGAGCGGCCCATCAGGCTCTCGGCGGCACCGGAGTTGAACAGGCGCATCAGGTCGTCGGTCAGCGACAGGTAGAAGCGGCTCTCGCCCGGGTCACCCTGACGGCCGGAACGACCACGCAGCTGGTTGTCGATGCGGCGCGACTCGTGGCGCTCGGTGCCGAGCACGTACAGGCCGCCGACGGCGCGGACCTTGTCGCCCTCTTCCTCGACCTCGGCCTTGACGCGGGCGAACACGTCGTCCCACTCGGCCTCGTACTCGTCCGGGGTCTCGGTCGGCGACAGGCCCTTGGCGTGCATCTCCTGCACGGCGAGGAACTCCGCGTTGCCGCCGAGCATGATGTCGGTACCACGACCGGCCATGTTCGTCGCGACGGTCACGGCGCCGAAGCGGCCGGCCTGGGCGACGATCGCGGCTTCACGGGCGTGGTTCTTCGCGTTGAGGACCTCGTGCTTGACACCCTGCTTGGCGAGGAGCTTCGACAGGTACTCGGACTTCTCGACGCTCGTGGTGCCGACGAGGACGGGCTGGCCCTTCTCGTGGCGCTCCGCGATGTCCTCGGCGACCTGCTCGAACTTCGCCTTCTCGTTCTTGTAGACGAGGTCCGTCTGGTCGATGCGCTGCATCGGCTTGTTCGTCGGGATGGGGACGACGCCGAGCTTGTAGGTCGACATGAACTCGGCCGCCTCGGTCTCGGCGGTACCGGTCATGCCGGAGAGCTTCTGGTAGAGGCGGAAGTAGTTCTGCAGCGTGACGGTGGCGAGGGTCTGGTTCTCGGCCTTGACCTCGACACCTTCCTTCGCCTCGATCGCCTGGTGGATGCCCTCGTTGTAGCGGCGGCCCATCAGGATGCGGCCGGTGTGCTCGTCGACGATGAGCACCTCGCCGTTCATCACGACGTAGTCCTTGTCCTTCTTGAACAGGGCGACGGCCTTGATGGAGTTGTTCAGGAACGAGATGAGCGGGGTGTTCGCCGACTCGTACAGGTTCTCGATGCCGAGGTAGTCCTCGACCTTCTCGATGCCGGGCTCGAGGACACCGACGGTGCGCTTCTTCTCGTCGACCTCGTAGTCCTCGCCCGGGGTGAGGCGCTTGGCGATCGAGGCGAACTCGGTGAACCAGCGGTTGGCCTCGCCCGAGGACGGACCGGAGATGATGAGCGGCGTGCGGGCCTCGTCGATGAGGATCGAGTCGACCTCGTCCACGACGGCGAAGAAGTGGCCGCGCTGCACCATGTCCGAGGCCTGCCACGCCATGTTGTCGCGCAGGTAGTCGAAGCCGAACTCGTTGTTCGTGCCGTACGTGATGTCGGCGGCGTACTGCTCGCGACGCTCGGCCGGGCTCTGGTTCGCGATGATGCAGCCGGTGGTCATGCCGAGCGCGCGGAAGACGCGGCCCATGATCTCGGACTGGTACGACGCCAGGTAGTCGTTGACCGTGATGACGTGCACGCCGCGCGACGGGATGGCGTTGAGGTAGGCGGCGGTCGTCGCGACGAGGGTCTTGCCCTCACCGGTCTTCATCTCGGCGATGTTGCCGAGGTGCAGGGCCGCGCCACCCATGAGCTGCACGTCGAAGTGCCGCATGCCCAGGGTCCGCTTCGCGGCTTCACGCACGGCGGCGAACGCCTCGGGCAGGAGGTCGTCGAGGGTCTCGCCGTTGGCGTACCGCTCGCGCAGCTCCTTGGTCTCGTCGTGGAGTTCCTCGTCGGTGAGGCTCGAGAAGTCGTCCTCGAGGTCGTTGATGGCCGAGGCGTACGCCTTCAGCCGGCGGAGGGTTCGTCCTTCGCCGATGCGGAGGACCTTCTCCAGCACGTTTGCCACGTGAACTCCTTACGAGGTCGTCGCGCGCGACCTGCACGCCCGATCGACCAGTCATGCTAGCAACCCGCGAACGCACGGCGCTGTGAGCGACGCGGCTCTCGCGGACACGGGTGTGCGCGGCCCGCGAACGGACCGCGCACACGGTGCGGGACCGGAGGCCCCGCATGGGATCAGGCGATCGCGGCTGCGCGCTCCGCCTCGGTGTCCGTGTCGACCGCGGCCGGCGCCTGGCCGGCGGGCACCTCGTCGATGCCGATCACGCCGTAGTCCCAGCCCTTGCGTCGGTACACGACACTCGGACGGCGGGTCTCGGCGTCGAGGAACAGGTAGAAGTCGTGCCCGACGAGCTCCATGTAGTACAGGGCGTCGTCGACCGTCATCGGGGCGGCCTCGAAGACCTTGTGCCGGATGACGACCGGGCTGTAGACCTCGTTCTCGTCCTCGGCGGTCTCCTGGTCGACGACCGGGACGGCACCGGTCGCGACGTCCTCGATGAGCTTGCCGTCGGCCGGGACGACACCCATGCCGTCGAAGCCGCTGCCCGCGGCCTCGGCGACCGAGGTGGGGCGGTGCCGGCCGTGGTGCACCTTGCGGCGGTCACGCGCCCGACGGAGGCGTTCCATGATCCGCGCGAAGGCGAGGTCGAAGGCGGCGTACTTGTCCGACGCCGCGGACTCGGCCCGTACGAGCGGCCCCGGTCCGATCAGCGTGAGCTCCACGCGGTCCTCGCCCTGGCTGCCGCTCGACTTCTCGTGGTGGCGGCTGATGCGCACCTCGAAGGCGAGGGCGCGGTCGGCGAGCACGTCGATCTTCTCGGACTTCTGTTCGACGTAGGTGCGGAAACGGTCGGTGACCCCGACGTTCCGGCCCGTGATCGTCACGTCCATGTGGCGGCTCCCATCCAGTGTCGGCGCGTCGCCTCCGTCCGGCGACCCGAACGCCTTGTCGCGAGGCTAGACCCGGCGCACCCTCGGCGTCACGGGGAGGCGGCGAGTCCGTCGGACACTCACCGGACACACAGCGGCCACCGGGTGTTCAGCGAGCATCAGTCGTCGACGCTCGCCACGGCGACGCAGCGCGCCACCCGCCCGCCCGCTGCCCGCACGGCCCGGACGCCCTCAGCCATCGTCACGCCCGTGGTGACGACGTCGTCCACGAGCACGACGTCGCGGCCGTCGACACCGGTCGCACGCAGGGTCCCGACGGTCGCGGCGACGCGTTCCACCGCCGACCGCTCCTTCTGCCCGGGTCCGGATCGCCGGCGTCCGGCAGGGGTGCGGACGAGGCGCCCCGTGTGCCGGACACCACCACGGGCGAGCAGCAGCACCACCGGGTCGAACCCACGCCGTCGGGCACCCGTCCGGGACGGCGGCACCCGGAGCACCACGGTGCCGTCCGGGGCCGCCGCGAGCGCCGCACGGACGAGTGCACCGAAGCGGACGCCGAGCGGACGGGCGACGTCGACCCGGCCCCGGAGCTTGAGTTCGAGGACCAGGGTGCGGACCAGCCCCTCGTACTCGAAGGCCGCGTCGAGCCGGACACCGGCGACCAGCCGGACCCGCCGGGGCCGTGCGGCGAGCGCCGCGCGGCACGGTGGGCAGAGCGCGCGGTCCGGGCGTCCGCAGCCCAGGCAGGTGACGGGCAGGACGAGCCCGAGCACGGCGAGCAGGGCGTCGCGCCACGGGGTGGGGGCGTCATCAGGGGGCATGCCCACGACCGTGGCGGTGACCGGACGACGGCGGTGGGCCGGTGCGCCGGACGGTGGACGGGCCTCCAGGCCGGGTGGGGTGTGGAGGACCGTCGTGTCAGCGCTGGACGCCGAGCACGTCGGCGGTGACGCCCGTCGTGTCCCAGCCGCCCCCGGTGGACTGCAGGACGTCGCCGTTCGACATCCGGAGCAGCAGCGCGCCGCCGCTGCCCCCGCTGATGGCGGTGGCGCGCCCGTCGGGCTTCGGCAGGGTGCTCGACTTGCCGCCGATGGTGGTGCGGACGATGTTCGGACCGGTGGGCGTCTGCCCGACCGAGGCGACGTCGGTGTCGTTCACCCACGTGGCGTCGACCGCGGTGCCGCTGGCGGCCTGCACCCGGACCGGGGCGCCGAACGAGGTCGGTGAGCGGTCGGTCCCGCGGATGATCGCCATCACGTACAGGCCGGGGCCGTCCGCGGTCTCGATGAGCGCGAGCGCCCTGGTCGAGTCGCGGGACACCTGGAACGACACGAGGTCGCCGCGTGGCAGGGTGGTGCGGACCTGGTGGGGGTCGCCGCCGAGACCGTACGCGGTGATGTGTCGGGTGTCGGACCGCTGCCCCGCCCAGACGAAGCCGAGGTCGTCGACGGCGGGGGCGATGAGGTCGTCGCGGGCATCGACGCGCAGACGGTCCTTGCCGCGCACGACGACGACGCCGTCCCGGTTGCCGACGGCCGCGGTGGTGCCGGACGCCGACAGGGCGATCGAGGTCGGGTCGAGGCCGGCGATGGCGTCCCCGACGCCGCTGCCGAGTTCGGCGACCTTGCCGGTGCCGGAGGCGGCGTAGCCGACGACACCGTCCTCGTCGACCAGGGGTCGGGGGTCGACGTCGGGGTTCAGCTGGGCGTCCGCTCCCCCGGAGTCCGGCACCGACAGCGTCGCGCCCTCGATCGTCATCGAGACCGAGGAGATGGTGGCGACCGAGGCGAGGGACTTGCTGAGCTGTTCGCGCATCCGGACCCTGTCGACGGTGCTCGCACGCAGGGCGTCGCTCGACAGGTCGACCAGGGCGGTGCCGCTGTCGATCGTCACCGCGTTGAGGGACAGCTGGGTGCCCTCCGGGAACGACGAGACGACGGCGCCCTTCAGCCAGTCGGCGGGGCCGGCGAGCAGGGCGCTGGCGATGCGCGTGCTCGTGGAGGAGCGTGCGAGGAACCAGCGCTGGTCGGGCACGAGGAAGCGGTAGGTCGGGTCGTAGAAGTACAGCGCGTGCGACTGGAACACCGACTCGAAGCTGACCGGCGACAGGATGATGCCGTCCGGGGCGTAGGCGATGCGCCACTCGCCGTCCTCGCGGACGAACTGGAACGTCAGCGTCGACGAGGTCGGGCGGACCGCCTGGGTGTACTCCCCGTCGGAGTCCACCGTGGCGCTGGCGGTCATCGTGTAGGTGAGCTCGCGGTCGTCGGCGCGCTCGACGGTGCCGCTGCCGTCCCGGATCGTGACGCCCTGCCGCGGGTTCCACCGCTGGGCGAAGTCGGCGGCCAGGAACTGCCGGGCGATCGCGTAGTTGTCCTGGGCACCGGTGGCTGCGGCGATGAACCCGCGGAGGATCGCCGTCTGGTCGGACCCGGTGATCGGCTTGTCCGGCCGGAAGTCGACGCCCGAGAGCGACTCGTCCTTGATCGTCTGCCCGGTGCGCACGGCACCGTCGGTCGGGATGGCCGCGCAGGCGGTGACCGCGAACAGGCTGACCGCGGCGAGCGCGACGGCGAGGACGTGGCGGATCCGGTGGCGCATCAGGACTCCTCTCGCACGGCGCGGGGGCCGTCGTACGACTCGTCGAGCTCGGGCAGCGGGATGGCCGAGGTGGCGGTGGTGCCCTGCTCGTTGCGGGGCAGGGTGAGCACGAAGGTCGATCCCTCGCCGGGTCGGGACCACACGTCGATGCGCCCGCCGTGGAGCTTCGCGTCGCCGAGGCTGATCGCGAGGCCGAGCCCGGTGCCGCCGATGGTGCGCTTCCGGCTCGGGTCGGCCCGCCAGAAGCGGTCGAACACCCGTGCGGCGTCCTCCGGCGGCATGCCGACGCCCTGGTCGCGGACGGCGATGGCGACGGTGCGTGCGTCGCTGTCGACGACGACCTGCACGGGCTTGGCGTCACCGTGCTCGATGGCGTTGCCGACGAGGTTGCGCAGGATGCGGCGGACCCGTTTGGCGTCGAGCCGCATCGTCGTGTGGCCGCCGGGGGTCGCCAGCTGCAGCTCGACGCCGGCGCGTTCGGCGAGCGGACGGAACTCGTCGACGATGTCCGCGGCGAGGGACGCCGGGACGACGGGTGCGGTGTCGAGCTGCACCGCCTGGGCGTCGTACCGCGAGATCTCGAGCAGGTCGGCGAGGAGCATCTCGAAGCGCTCCACCTGGGCGTGCAGGAGTTCGGCGGACCGGCCGACCGACGGTTCGAACGCGTGCCGGGAGTCGTAGAGCATGTCGCCGGCGAGCCGGATCGTGGTGAGCGGGGTGCGGAGCTCGTGCGACACGTCGGACACGAACCGCTGCTGCACGCGGGAGAGCTCGGCGAGCTGGGTGATCTGGCGGCTGACCGCCTCGGCCATCCCGTTGAAGCTCCGGGCCAGGGTCGCCAGGTCGTCCTGGCCGCGCACGGGGATGCGTTCGTCGAGGCGTCCGGCGGCGATCTTCCGGCTCGTCTCGGCGGCACCGCGGATCGGCACGACGACGAGCCGGACGACGAGCGAGGTGACGAGGGCGATGAGCACCATGAGCGCCACACCGCCGATGGAGAGCGTCTGGGAGACGAAGTCCAGGGTCTGCTGCGCGTCGGAGAGGTCGTAGACCAGGTAGAGCTCGTACTGGCCGGCGCTCGGGATCTGCAGCGTGGACCCGACGGCGAGCCCCGGCACCCGGCGCCCGTCGTCGTCGAGTTCGACGGGCTGCAGGCTCAGCCGACCGGTGTTCTGCGCGACCTCCTTGCGCAGGGCATCGGTGATCACCGCGTCCGGGAAGCCCTGGCTGGCGATGGTCTGCAGCGTCTGCGGGGTGGACTGGTCCGGGCTCCGCTCGATCGCGATGCTCGTGCCACCCGGGCTCGTCGTGTTCGACAGGATCGCCTGCCGTGCCTCGTTCTGCAGCGTCTCGAGCTCGGATTGGTTGTTGTCCTCGCCCGCGGTCGCCGCGTCGAAGATCCCCTGGGCGACGATGGTGGCCCGGGCCGACTCCGACTCGATCTGGTCACGGCGCTGCGAGTAGACGTTCGTCGAGATGCTCACCATGACCGCGGTGCCGATGATCCCCACCGCGAGCCCCGTCGTCATCACGGTGATGGCGACCGAGCGGAACATGAGCGAGCGCCGCCACAGGTACGCGATCGGACGCCAGGCGCGTCGGAGCCAGCGCCGCATCCGGCGGCGGCTGCGGTCGACGACGCCGATCGAGACGGTGGCACCGCCGGCCCCACCGGCGCCGCTGGCCCGGCCGGCCCGGTTGGCCCCGCCGGCCCGGCCCGAGCGTGCCGAGCCCGACGGGCGCGTCGAGGGCGGCACGGTGCTCAGGCTCCTCCGGCGCGGTACCCGACGCCGCGGACCGTGGTGACGGTCTTCGGGTTGTCCGGGTCGTGCTCGATCTTCGCGCGGAGCCGCTGCACGTGCACGTTCACCAGGCGGGTGTCCGCCTTGTAGTGGTAGCCCCAGACCTGCTCGAGCAGCATCTCGCGGGTGAACACCTGGTTCGGCTTCTCGGCGAGCGCCCGGAGCAGGTCGAACTCGAGCGGCGTGAGCGCGATCACGGTGTCACCGCGGCGCACCTCGTGCCCGGCGACGTCGACCGTGACGTCGCCGACGTGCAGCACGGTGGCGTCGGACGCGCTCGGACGAAGGCGGGTCCGGATGCGGGCGACGAGCTCCTTCGGGTTGAAGGGCTTCACGACGTAGTCGTCCGCACCGTTCTCGAGCCCGAGGACGACGTCGGCGGTGTCGCTCTTCGCCGTGAGCATGATGATCGGCGTGCCGCTCTCGGCACGGATGCGCTTGCACACCTCGATGCCGTCGATGCCGGGCAGCATGACGTCGAGCAGGACGAGGTCCGGCTTGGTGGCGTGGAACGCGTCGACGGCGTCGTTGCCGTCGGCGCTGAACTCGGGTTCGTACCCCTCGGAGCGGAGCACGATGCCGATCATCTCGGAGAGGGCCTGGTCGTCGTCGACGACGAGGATGCGCGGTGTCATGTGATCTGGACTCCGGGTGGCGTGCGGGTGCCGTGGTCGGCACGTGTCCCCACACGATAGCCGAGGCCCCGCCGCGCCGGGTTTTCCGCCAGGATGGAGGTGGACCGTGCATCGCTGGCTCGGTCCGACACGACGAGGGGGCTGGAGTCATGTCCGATTGGCACACACCGGGCGGTGGGCAGCAGGGTGCGCCGACGCCGCCGGCGTCCGGACCAGGACCCCTGTCTGGAGGCCCGCCCCGCTTCTCCGTGCCGCCGCTGCCCGCCCCGGGGCCGGGTCCAGGGCGACCGGGCGGCCCGTCCGGCGGCTCGCGTCCGGTGATCCCCCTGCGCCCGCTCGGCCTCGGTGACGTCCTGGCCGGCGCGTTCACGGTCTTCCGCCGGAACGCCCGCGTGCTGCTGCTCTGGAGCGTGCTGCTGAGCGGTGTGCTCGGCCTGCTCTCGACGCTGGCCAGCACATTCGGGCAGCAGGCGCTGCAGTCGCGGATGTTCTCGGCCCTCGACGGCGGCAGCGGTGCCGACTCGGTGGTCGCGGGCACGCTGACGCTCACGGCACTGCTCTCGGTCGTGCTGCCGTTCCTCGCCTACCTCGGTCGCGGGTTCCTGGTGGCGCCGGTCGCCGCGGACACCGGGCAGCGGGTGCTCGGCCGTCGAGCCACGTTCCGGGGGCTGTGGGCGCTGCTCGCCGGCCGCCGGTGGTCCGTCGTCGCGTGGATGCTCGTGCAGATCGGGGCCGGCGTGGTCCTCGCGATCCTGGCCGGGCTCGTGTTCTTCGGGGTGTTCGCGGCCATGGGTGCCGCCGACTCCGGCGCCGGGTGGTTCGTGCTGGCGCTCGTGCTGTTCGTGCTCGGGATCGGTGTCGTCGTCGTGTGGCTCGCCACGCGCTTCGTGCTCACCGTCCCGACCATCGCGCTCGAGGGCCGGCCGGTCTTCGCCGCTGCCGCCCAGTCGTGGCGCCTGACCCGCGGGGCCTTCTGGCGGACCTTCGGCATCCTGCTGCTCGTGCAGCTCATGTTCGGGTTCGCCGCGTCCATCGCGTCCATCCCGCTCACCATCGGGGCCGTGCTCATCGGGGGCACCTTCGACCCCCTCGGGCAGACGGGCGGCACGTCGGGTGCGGGTACCGGTGCGGTCATCGCCATCGTCGTCGGGAGCCTGCTCGCGATCGCGGTGCAGTGCATCACCGACGTGCTGAGCGCGTCGATCACCACGTTCCTCGCCATCGACCGGCGGATCCGCACCGAGGCGCTCGACCAGCGGATCGCGTCGCACCTCGACTCGGGGCAGCCGACCGACCCGTTCGCGCCGTCCGAGCCCGTCGCACGCCCACCGTGGCCGCCGCAGCAGCAGTGGGGTGGCCAGCAGTGGCAGGCGCAGCAGCAACCGTGGCCAGCGCAGCAGTGGCCCGGGCAGCAGCAGCCCTGGCAGCCCGGTCAGCAGCAACAGCAGCAGCCCTGGCAGCCCGGTCAGCAGCAGCAGCCGTGGCAGCAGGGTCCGGGCCAGGCACCGCCGAACGGCTCCGCGTGACGGCGGTCGACCCGGACGAGGCGCGTCGCCTGCTCGAGCGCGAACTCGACCGGTCCGCCTACGACGGTGCCCAGGCGACGTGGTGGGACCGTGCCTCGCGCTCCTTCCTCGACTGGCTCGGGTCGCTCCGCGCTGACGGCATCGACTCCCCCGCTGCGGCCCGCACGGCGCTGGTGATCGCGATCGTGGTCCTCGTCGCGGTCGTCGTGCTCGTCGTCGTCGCCCGCGGACTCCCCCGCCGGCGCGCCCGGGCCGGTGACGGTGAGACCGGCGGCGTGTTCGACGCCGACGACCTGCGCTCCGCCCGGGAACTCCTCGAGGCGGCCCAGGGCGCGGTCCGCCGCGCCGACTGGTCAGCAGCGGTGCTCGACGGGTTCCGCGCGATCGCCAGGGGCCTCGGCGAGCGCGACCTGGTGCCCGACGTGCCCGGAGCCACCGCGCGGACGATCGCCGCACGGGGCGCCGTGCCGTTCCCCGCGTCGGCCGGTGCACTCGACGCGGCAGCGACCGCGTTCGACGCGGTCCGGTACCTCGGTGGCGAGGCCGACGAGGCCGCGGCCCTCCGCGTGCTCGACACCGAGCGCTCTGTCCGGCAGGCCCGCCCCGCCCGGGCCGAGGGACCGGTGGTACCGGCATGACGACCGACACCGCCACGCGGACGAGCACCAGGCCGACTCCGGCTCCGGTTCCGGTTCCGGTCCCGGCCGAGGGACGCCGGTTCCGCGTCGTGTTCTGGGTCGCCATCGTCCTGGTCGGCGTCCTGCTCGCCGCCCTGACCGCCCTCGTGCAGGGCACCGACCCGGACGCACCGCGCGCGCTCGACCCGGCCTCGACGACGGCCAGTGGTTCGGCCGCCCTGGTCCGGGTGCTCGAGCAGCGGGGTACCGCTGTCTCCGTCACCGACACCGTCGACGGCGTCGGTGGGATCGACGGCGGCACGGTGTTCATCGACGACGCCGACGGGGCGCTCGACCCCGACGTCGCGGAACGGATCGCCCGCACGGCGCGGCACGTCGTGGTCGTCGGCACGAGCGGCGCCGGACTCGAGGCACTGCTCGGGTTCCCGGTCGACCCGGCCGTCCAGGTCGACGGGGACGCCACCGTCTCGACGGCCTCGTGCGGGATCCCGGCGGCGGCCTCGGCTGCCCGGGTCACCACCGCCGGCTCCGGGTACAGAGTGGACGACGACGACGACGACGACGCCGCCGCCGAACGGTGCGCGCCGACGGGCGACGGCGGCTCGCGCGTCTGGGGACTCGTGCGCACCGCGACGCCGGGCGGCGACGTCACCCTGCTCGGCACGACCTCGGCGTTCCGGAACGACACGATCGCCACCGCCGGGAACGCCGCGCTCGCCCTCGGGCTGCTCGGCGCCGACGAGCGGCTCGTCTGGTACACCCCGGCGGTCGGCACCCCCGACGCCGCCCCGACCCTCGGCGAGCTCGCCCCGCCGTGGGTCCCGAGCGCCCTCGCACTGCTCGCCCTCGTCGCCGTCGCGGCCGGTGTCTGGCGGGGACGACGGCTCGGCCCGCTCGTCGTCGAGCGGTTGCCCGTCGTCGTCCGTGCTGCCGAGACCACCGAGGGGCGTGCCCGGATGTACGCCCGCACCCGTGACCGCACCCACGCCCTCGACACCCTGCGCGTCGCCGCCGTCCGCCGCATCGGCCGGATGCTCGGACTCCCCCGTTCGGCCCACGTCGACGAGGTCGTCCGGGCCGCAGCCCAGGCCACCGGCATCCCGCACACCCGTGTCGGTGCCGTGCTCGTCGGCGGGACCACCGCCGACGACCGTGCGCTCGTCGACGGCACCGCGGCGCTCGACGACCTCGAACGCGCCGTGCGCCGGGCGACCTCCGGCGACCGACCGACCTCTGACCCCGACCGACCAGGAGCACGACCGTGACCGACCTGCCCCCTGCCACCACCGAGCACACCGCGCCGGAGCACGACCCCACGACCGCGGCCGTCTCCGACCTGCGCGACGCGTTCGGCCGGGTCCGCACCGAGGTCGCGAAGGCCGTCGTCGGCCAGGAGGGCGCGGTCTCCGGCATGATCGTCGGACTCCTCGCGCAGGGGCACGTGCTGCTCGAGGGCGTCCCCGGTGTCGCGAAGACCCTGCTCGTCCGCAGCCTCGCCGCCGCGATGACGCTCGACACGAAGCGGATCCAGTTCACGCCGGACCTGATGCCCGGCGACGTCACCGGATCGCTCGTCTACGACGCCTCGACCGGCACGTTCCCGTTCCGCGAGGGTCCCGTCTTCACGAACGTCCTGCTCGCCGACGAGGTCAACCGCACGCCGCCGAAGACCCAGTCGGCGCTGCTCGAGGCGATGGAGGAACGCCAGGTGAGCGTCGACGGTGACGCCCGGGCGCTGCCGGACCCGTTCTTCGTCGCCGCGACGATGAACCCGATCGAGTTCGAGGGCACGTACACGCTGCCCGAGGCGCAGCTCGACCGGTTCCTGATGAAGCTCACGCTCGACATCCCACCGCGCGACGTCGAGTGGCAGGTGCTCCGTCGCCACGCCGACGGGTTCGTGCCGCGCGACGTCCGGTCGGCCGGCATCACCCCCGTGGTCGGCGTCGACGAGGTGGTCCGTGCACAGCGTGCCGTGCGCGCCGTCGGCGCCCGCGACGACGTGCTCGCCTACATCGTCGACCTCGCCCGGGCCACCCGGCAGGCACCGTCCGTCCGCGTCGGTGTCAGCCCCCGCGGTGCGACGGCACTGCTCGCGGCAGCCAAGGCCTGGGCCTGGCTCACCGGCTACGACGCGATCACCCCGGACCACGTGCAGGCCATGACCCTGCCGGTCTGGCGGCACCGCCTGCGGGTCGCCGCCGACGCCGAGCTCGAGGGCGTCGGCGCCGACGGCGTGCTCCAGCAGGTGCTCGAGCAGGTGCGGGTGCCGATCTAGTGGCGGTCTCCGGCCGGTTCGTCGCGCTCCTCGCCGTCGCCCTCGTGCCCACCGTGCTGCTCGGCAGCGGGTGGGCCGGTCTGGCGTGGGTCGGGGTGGTGCTGCTCGCCGCGGCGCTCGACGTCGTGCTCGCCGCCGACCCGCGACGGGTCCGCGTGGAGCGGCGGATGCCCCGGCTCGCTCGACGCGACAGCACCGCGGACGGCACCCTCGTGCTCGCCAACGACGGCTCCCGGACCGTCCGCGGTGTGGTCCGCGACATGTGGGAGCCGTCGGCCGGCCACCGTCCCCGCCGGATCCGGATGGCGGTCCCCGCCGGGGAACGACGGACGGCGCGGATGCGCTTCACACCGTTCCGTCGTGGTCGACGCCGCACGACCGGGGTCGCCGTGCGGTCCTTCGGTCCCCTGGGCCTCGCCGCACGGCAGCGGGTCGTCGCGGCACCGGGCGAACTCGTCGTGACGCCGCCGTTCCGCTCGCGGCGGCACCTGCCGTCACGGTTGGCTCGGCTGCGCGAGCTCGACGGCGAGACCACGCTGCAGCTCCGTGGGCACGGCACCGAGTTCGACTCGCTGCGCGACTACGTGCGCGGTGACGACGTGCGGTCCATCGACTGGCGCGCCACCGCACGACGGCAGGACCTCGTCGTCCGCACCTGGCGGCCGGAACGCGACCGGCGCGTCGTCGTCGTGGTCGACGCGGGCCGGGCGGGTGCCGGCCGGGTCGCCGACGAACCCCGACTCGACACGTTCATCGAGTCGGCGCTGCTCCTCGGCGCCCTCGCGGCAGCCGCCGGTGACCGCGTCGACCTGGTGGTGCTCGACGACACGGCACACGACCGGGTGCACGGCGCCACCCGCACCGACGTCGTGCAGCGTTTCGGCGAGGCGCTCGCGATGGCCGAACCCGGGCTCGCCGCGACCGACTGGGCATCCGTGCCCGCACTCGTCGACTCGATCACGACCTCGCGCGCCCTGGTCGTGCTCGCCTCGAGCCTCGACTCCGTCGGTGCCTCGGGCGACCTGCTCGCCGTGCTCCCCCGGCTGTCCCGACGGCACGCGGTCGTCGTGACGAGCATCGAGGACCCGGCCGTCCAGCGGATGGCGCGCCGCGGGGTGGACCCGGCCACGGCGATCCGGACCGCGCGAGGCGGACGGGTGCCGGGCCTCCCGACCGGCGCGGAGCGCGACGTCTACCGACGCGCCGCCGCCGAACGCACCCTGCTCGACGCGGACGGTGCGGCGGACGTCGCACGGCGCTCCGGCGCCGAGGTCGTGCGCGGCGCACCGGCGGACGTCCCGCCGCTCGTCGCGGACGCGTACATCCGGGCGAAGGCCACCGGCCGGCTCTGAACCAGGACGGACGCTAACCGGCGACCAGAGCGGTGGAGCCGCGCTCGAACTCCTCGAGGTCGCCGCGCTCCCCCGCTCGGTACGCGCGGCCGCCGAGCACCCACTGGTAGGCGAGCACCGCGACCAGGGCGAGGGTACCGATGCCGATCTTGATCGGCCACGGCCAGTCCTGCCGCGTCACCACGCCCTCGACGATGCCGGACAGCAGCAGGGTCAGGGTCAGGCCGATCGCGATGGTGATGAGTGCACGGCCGTCCTCGGCGAGGGCCTGGGCGCGGGTGCGTCCGGGCCCCGGTGCCACCCACGACCAGAAGATCATCAGCCCCGCGCCGCCGGCGAGGAACACCGAGTAGAGCTCGAGCTGCCCGTGCGGGGAGATGTAGAGGAAGAAGTCGGCCAGGCGCCCCTGGGAGTGCATGATCGCCGCGGAGACCCCGAGGCTGACGGCGTTCTGCATGATCGAGAACGGCACGAAGACGCCGGTGATGCCGAACGCCACCATCGTCGCGGCGATGTAGGCGTTGTTCGTCCAGACCTGCGCGGTGAAGGCCCCGAGGCCACGGTCGGAGTAGTAGTCGACGAAGTCCTGCGTGGCGTACCGGCGCAGGGCCTCGTCGCTGCCGAACGTCGCCGTCGCACCGGGGGTGGTGGTGATCCAGACGGCGACGATCGCCGCGATCGCCACCGTCGCGAGCGCGACCCAGATGGTCACCCAGCGGATCCGGTAGAGCGCCGCGGGCAGCTGCCGCGTGAAGAACAGGGCGACCGCGGTCAGCGGGTCGACGGGGGTCCCCGTGAACCGCAGGCGGGCGCGGAACAGCGTCAGCGAGAGCCGGTCGCCGGCCACGGTGCGCGGTGCGGCGCCCCGGATGCGAGCGAGGTCGGTCGCGGCCTCCTGGTAGCCGGCGACGAGCCGGTCGACGTCCGCACCGGACCGGTGCCGGGCACGCGCCAGACGGTCGAGCTCCTGCCACCGGTCACGGTGCACCTCGGTGTAGGCATCCAGGTCCACGTGTTCCCCCTCAGGTCGCGCGATCTCCGACAGAATGATCCCATGCCGAAGCCCCGCACGCCGCGTGACCTCGCCGACACCCGGTTCTCGCGCGACCTCGACGAGACCGCCGACGAGCTGGTGGTGGGCGAGGGCGTCGCGCTCGACGTCCAGCCCGCCGGACTCGTGCTGCGGCTCGCGGCCGCGCTGCTGGACGGCCTGTGCGTCCTCGTCCTGTTCGTGCTCGCGCTCTTCGGTGTCTCGCGGCTCTGGCCCAGGGGCATCGACCCGGCCTGGGGCGCAGCGCTCGGCATCGTGCTGCTCGTCGTCGTGCTGGTGCTGGTGCCCGCGGCGGTCGAGACCGTGACGAAGGGACGGAGCGTCGGACGGTTCGCCACCGGCACCCGGGTCGTCCGGCTCGACGGCGGCGCGATCGGGTTCCGGCACGCCTTCACCCGAGCGCTCGTCGGCCTGTTCGAGCTCTGGATGACGTTCGGCTCGGTCGCCCTGCTCGTCGCGCTGTTCGGTAGTCGGCCTCGGCGCCTCGGAGACCTGCTCGCCGGCACGATCGTGCAGCACGAGCGGCTGCCGAAGCAGCGGGACCCCGAGGTGCTGCTGCCTCCGGAACTGACGGCATGGGCCGTCGTCGCGGACGTCTCGGCGCTGCCGCAGCGGTTGGAGAACCGTCTCGGTGCGTTCTTCCGCGGGGCTGCTCTGATGCGCCCCGAGCTGCGCGAGGCTGCGGCGCAGACCCTGGCGGCCGAGGTGTCCGCGTTCGCGCACCCCGTGCCGCCCGTCCCGCCGGAGGTCTTCCTGGCCGGGGTCGTCGTGCTGCGGCGCCGACGGGACGTCCGGGCGCTGGGGGCCCGCGCAGAACTGCTCACCGCCGCGGGGGCGACGGCGGCGGCGCCCCCGCCGGGCTTCCCGCGCTGACGCGCGGCGCGCGGCGCCGGCGCGCGGCGCCGGCGCGCGGCGCCGGCGCGGCTCGCAAAACACCGGTGTTCGCGCGCTGAACACCCGCGCGCAGGGGTTCAACGTGCGAACACCGGTGTCTTGCGGAAGCGCAGGAACGCCGCGCTCAGTAGCGGTAGTGGTCCGGCTTGAAGGGACCCTCGACGGGGACGCCGATGTACGCCGCCTGCTCCGGACGCAGGGACGTCAGCTGCACCCCGAGGGCGTCGAGGTGCAGCCGCGCGACCTTCTCGTCCAGGTGCTTCGGCAGCACGTACACGCCGGTCGGGTACTCCTCGCGCCGGGTGTGCAGCTCGATCTGCGCCAGCACCTGGTTCGTGAACGAGTTGCTCATCACGAACGACGGGTGCCCGGTCGCGTTGCCGAGGTTCATGAGCCGCCCCTCGGACAGCACCAGGATCGACCGCCCGGTCGGCAGCCGCCACTCGTGCACCTGCGGCTTGATCTCGACCTTCGAGACGCCGGGCAGCGCCTCGAGCCCGGCCATGTCGATCTCGTTGTCGAAGTGCCCCACGTTCGCGACGATCGCCAGGTGCTTCAGCCCGAGCATCTCGTCGACCCCGACGACGCCCAGGTTGCCGGTGCACGTGATGACCATGTCGACGGTGTCGACGACGTCCGCCAGGCGCGCGACCTGGTAGCCGTCCATCGCCGCCTGCAGCGCGCAGATCGGGTCGACCTCGCTGACGATGACCCGGGCGCCCTGCCCGCGGAGCGCCTCGGCCGCACCCTTGCCGACGTCGCCGTAGCCGACGACGAAGGCGACCTTGCCGCCGATGAGCACGTCGGTGGCGCGGTTCAAGCCGTCGGGCAGCGAGTGCCGGATGCCGTACTTGTTGTCGAACTTCGACTTCGTCACGGAGTCGTTGACGTTGATCGCCGGGAACTTCAGCTCGCCGTTCCGGAACAGCTCGTACAGGCGGTGCACACCCGTGGTGGTCTCCTCGGTGACGCCCTGGACGTCGGCCGCGATGCGGGTCCAGCGGTCCGACGACGTCTCGAGCGACCGCGCGACGGTGTCGAGCACGATCTTCCACTCGGTGCTCGCGTCCGGCTCGGCGACCGGAGCGGCGCCGGCCGCCTCGGCGTCGGCACCGGTGTGCACGAGCATCGTGGCGTCGCCGCCGTCGTCCAGGATCAGGTTCGGCCCGGTCCAGTCGGCGCCGGCCGCGGCGGCCTCGTCGCTCCAGTCGAAGATGCGGCTGGTGCACCACCAGTACTCCTCGAGCGTCTCGCCCTTCCACGCGAACACCGGGACACCGGCGGGGGCGTCCGGGGTGCCGGTGGGTCCGACGGCGACGGCGGCGGCGGCCTCGTCCTGGGTGGAGAAGATGTTGCAGCTGGCCCATCGCACCTGCGCGCCGAGGGCGACGAGCGTCTCGATGAGCACCGCGGTCTGCACCGTCATGTGCAGGGACCCGGCGATGCGCGCGCCGGCGAGCGGTTGCGACGCCGCGAACTCGTCACGCAGGGACATCAGGCCCGGCATCTCGTTCTCGGCGAGGCGGATCTGGTGCCGGCCCGGCTCGGCGAGGGACAGGTCGGCGACGCGGAACGCAGCAGCGGTGCGGGTTTCGGTGGGCATGCCCACAGTCTTCCATGCCGGGAGGCGCGGATCACCGGCCGATCCGGGTCACGTCCCACGGGCCTCCCGTCCGACCACCGCGGCACGTCGCGGACGCGAGCCGTCAGTCGGCGTCGCGCGGCAGCGGCTCCCCCCCCCCCCCCCCCCCCCCCCCCCGCAACACGCCGTCGTGTCAGCGGGACGCCGCATGCCCTCCGAGACGCCGCCGGATTCGGCGGCGTCTCGCGCGCGTGGCGGCGTCGATCGAAGACGCCGGCGTCTGCGCACCCGATGCAGCGCGGCGAGACGCCGTCAACGTAGGTTGACGGATGTCGGTGCGTCAATGTAGGTTGACAGGCGTGGACCGACCGACCATCACGAGCCTCGCGGCCGGAGCATCGGGGGACGACCCGTTCTCCGCCCTCGCCAACGTGCGGGAACTGCGCCGTGAGCTCGACCGGACCGAAGAGCTCGCCGCGCGACGTGCACGCACCGCCGGCGCCTCGTGGCAGGAGATCGCGACGCTGCTCGGTGTCAGCCGACAGGCAGTGCACAAGAAGTACGGCAGAAACTAGGAACACGATGAGCTTCCCCTTCGCACGCCCGAAGACCTCCGACGGCCCCCGCGCCACGTTCGGTCGCCTGCTGTCCTACCTGTTCGAGAACAAACCCGCGATGGTCGTGATCATCGTGCTGAGCGTCCTCGGTGCGGGGGCCTCGCTTGCGCAGCCGCTCCTGGTCAACCAGGTCATCACCGCGGTGCAGCAGGGCAACACCCTCAGCACGCTCGTGTGGCTGCTGGTCGGGCTCGTCATCGTCGCGGGGGTGCTGAACGGCGTCCAGCACTTCCTGCTGCAGCGCGCGGGCGAGGGCGTCGTGCTCTCCACCCGCCGCAAGCTCATCGCCCGCATCCTCAACCTGCCGATCTCGGAGTTCGACACCCGCCGGACCGGTGACCTGGTGTCCCGCGTCGGCAGCGACACCACGCTCCTGCGGGCCGTCCTGACCCAGGGACTGATCGAGTCGATCGGCGGCGCGCTCACGTTCGTCGGCGCCATCGTCGCGATGGCGATCATCGACCCGCTGCTGCTCGGCATCGTGGTCGTCATCGTCCTGATCGCCATCGTCGTCGTCGGCGGGCTGAGCCGTCGCATCCGGGTGGCCTCCAAGCGTGCGCAGGAGAAGGTCGGCGACCTCACCGCCGCCGTCGAACGCGGGATCGGCGCGGTCCGCACCATCCGAGCGGCCGGCGCCACCGAGCGCGAGGTTCGCGAGGTCGACGGCCACGCGACCGAGGCCTACAAGCGGGGCCTCGACATCGCCAAGATGTCCGCCTTCGTCGTCCCCGTCGCCAGCATCGTCATGCAGGTCGCGTTCATCGCCGTCCTGGGCGTCGGCGGGGCACAGGTCGCGGCCGGCACCATCACCATCGCGACGCTCATCACGTTCATCCTGCTGCTCTTCATGATGATCATGCCGCTCGGCCAGGCGATGGGCGCGGCCGTGGCCGTCGCCCAGGCACTCGGCGCGCTCGGCCGGATCGAGGAGATCCTGCACCTGCCGACCGAGTCCCAGGACGACGAGTCGGTCCGACCCGCCGCAGCGGTCGCCACCGACGACGCCATCGCGTTCGAGCACGTGTCGTTCCGCTACCGCGCTCAGGCGGACGCCTCGGGTGCCGACGGCGCGGTCGCGTCCGACCCCGCGGACCGCCCAGGAGGCCCGGATCACGTCGACGACGAGCGACCGGCCGACGACGTGGTGCTCCATGACGTGTCGTTCCGGGTGCCCCGCGGCTCGCGCGTCGCACTCGTGGGCCCGTCCGGTGCCGGCAAGTCGACGACCCTGGCGCTCATCGAGCGGTTCTACGACCCCACCGACGGCGTCATCCGCCTGGGTGGCATCGACGTCCGCGGGATGGACCGCGACGAGCTCCGTGCCCAGATCGGCTACGTCGAGCAGGACGCCCCCGTGCTCGCCGGCACGATCCGCGCCAACCTGCTGCTCGGGTCGCCGAACGCCACCGAGGACGACTGCGTCCGGGTGCTCGAGGCGGTCAACCTCGGCGAGGTCCTGCACCGCGATCCCCGCGGTCTCGACGCGCAGGTCGGTGAGGACGGCGTGATGCTCTCCGGTGGGGAACGGCAGCGCCTGGCCATCGCCCGCGCGCTGCTCGCCGCTCCCCCGATCCTGCTGCTCGACGAGTCGACGTCGTCACTCGACGGGGTCAACGAGCAGAAGATGCGGCTCGCGATCGACGCCGTCGCCGAGGACCGCACGCTGCTCGTGATCGCGCACCGGTTGTCGACGGTGGTCGACTCCGACGTGATCGTCGTGCTCGAGCACGGCCGCGTCGTCGGCAGCGGCACGCACTCCGAGCTCGTGGAGTCGACGCCGCTCTACCGCGACCTGGCGAAGCACCAGCTGCTCGTGTGAGTCCGGGGACGGCCGCGTGCACCGCGGCCGTACCCGGCGACTCGGGCTCAGGCTGCGAACGGGTCCGGCGTCAGCACGTAGACGGTCTCGAGGTACTCCTCGATGCCCTCGTGCGATCCCTCGCGGCCGAGGCCCGAGGACTTCACGCCGCCGAACGGGAACGCCGCGTTGGACACGACGCCCGTGTTCAGCCCGAGCATGCCCGTCTCCAGACGCTCAGCGAGTCGCTGGCCGCGCCGGAAGTCGGTCGTGAAGGCGTAGGCGATGAGTCCGTACTCGGTGTCGTTCGCGAGCCGGATCCCCTCGTCCTCGGTGCTGAAGCGCGTCACCGAGGCGACCGGTCCGAAGATCTCCGTCGTCATGATCTCCGAGCCGGGCTGCACGTCGTCGATCACCGTCGCCTCGTAGAAGGTGCCCAGGCGGTCGATCCGGTGGCCGCCGGTGACGAGCCGGGCACCGCGGCCGAGGGCGTCGTCGACGAGCGACGCGGCCTTGTCCACGGCCCGGTCGTCGATGAGCGGTCCGAGCGTCGTGCCGTCCTCGGTTCCCCGGCCGACGCGCAGGGCGTCCACCTTCGCGGTGAGGGCCGCGACGAACGCGTCGGCGATGCCGTCCTGCACGAAGAACCGGTTCGCAGCGGTGCAGGCCTCGCCCGTGTTGCGGAACTTCGCGAGCATGGCCGCGTCCACCGCCGCGTCGAGGTCCGCGTCGTCGAACACGAGCAGCGGGGCGTTGCCGCCGAGTTCCATGCTCGTCTTGAGCACGTTGTCCGCCGCCTGCTTGAGGAGCGCCGAACCGACCGGGGTCGAACCGGTGAACGTCAGCTTGCGCAGGCGCGGGTCGGCGATGATCGGCTCCGACAGCCCCTTGGCGTCACTCGACGGGATCACGTTGAGCACACCGTCCGGCAGCCCGGCACGGCGGAACAGCTCGACCAGGAACAGGGTCGTCAGCGGGGTGAGGTCGGCCGGCTTCGCGACCACCGTGCAACCAGCGGCCAAGGCCGGTCCGATCTTCCGGGTCGCCATCGCGAGCGGGAAGTTCCACGGTGTGATCGCGTAGACGGGGCCGACCGGACGCTTCAGCACGATCGCGCGGCCGGTGCCCTCGGGGTTCGTGCGGTAGTCGCCGGTGATGCGGACCGCTTCCTCCGAGAACCACCGCAGGAACTCGCCGCCGTAGACGACCTCGCCGCGGGCCTCGGCCAGCGGCTTGCCCATCTCGAGCGACATCAGGGCCGCGAGGTCGTCGGCGTGCTCGTGCACCAGGTCGAAGGCCCGGCGCAGGATGTCCGACCGGGTGCGCGGGGCCGTGGCTGCCCAGGACTCCTGCGCGGTGGCCGCGGCGTCGAGGGCGGCGATGCCGTCCTCGGGGGTGGCGTCGGCGACCTCGGCCAGGACGGCTCCGGTCGACGGGTCGTGCACGGCGAACGTGGACCCGCTCGACGAGGCACGCCAGGTGCCCCCGATGAAGAGTCCGGTGGGGACGCCCTCGACGCGGACGTGTTCGTCGGCGACGGTGGTGGTGGTGGTGGTGGTTTCGTTCGTGGTGGTGTCGGTCACAGTCGTGCTCCTCCTGGGTTCGCGAGGCCTTCGTCCATGTCGCTGCGGTCGACGTGTCCGCCGGCCGCCCGGATCTCGTCGAGCGCCCGGGCGCTGCGCTCGGCGTCGACGCCGGCCACCAGGTCCTCGTACACGGCGACGTCGAGGCCCGCGGCACGGGCGTCGAGCGCCGAGGCACGGACGCAGTGGTCGGTCGCGATGCCGACGACGTCGATCGTGTGCACGCGGCGCTCGGCGAGCACCTCGGCCAGCGGGACGCCCGCCTCGGTCCGGGCCTGGAACGCCGAGTAGTCCGGCGTCCCCTGCCCCTTGAGGACGTCGACGTCGATCAGTGCGGTGTCGAGATCGGGGTGGTAATCGGCGCCGGGTGTGCCGGCGACGCAGTGCACAGGCCACGTGTCGACGAAGTCGGGTCCGTCGGGTCCGGCGAAGTGTCCGCCGTTGTCGTCGTCGCCGTGGTGCCAGTCGCGGGACGCCACGATCAGGTCGTACTCGTCCCCGTGCCGACCGAGGAACGCGGTGATGCGCTTCGCGAGCGCCGCTCCCCCGGTGACCGCGAGCGCACCGCCCTCGGTGAAGTCGTTCTGGACGTCCACGACGAGCAGTGCTCTTGCCATGGGTCCATCCAACACCCGTCGGCTCAGGAGCCGGTGAGCTTGCTCCCGCAGGAGTAGGTCGCGGCGGTCACCGCGTCGAGTGCCGGCAGTGCCGCTGCACGCGGCGAACCGATGGCGTAGAAGGCGAAGGTCAGCCGCGACCCGTCGGCGGCGTCGATGTAGCCGCCGAGGGTGTTCGCGCTGTCGATCCAACCCGTCTTCGCGTGCACCTTGCCACGGGCGACCGCGTTCGCGCCGGTGAACCGGCTCGCGAGGGTGCCGGACTGACCGGACACCGGCAGGGCGTTCGCGAGCGTCCCGAGGCCCTTCGCTCCGGAGGCGACCTGCACCATCAGGTGGGCGACGAACTCCGGCGACACGGCGTTCGAGGCGCTCTCGCCCGAGCCGTCCTTGATCACGATGCCGGCCGGGTCGAGGCCGTAGGAGCGCAGTGCCGACTGGTACACGGACGACAGGGACGCCGCCGAGCCGTTCGACCCGGACTCCTTCGAGGACACCCGGGCGAGCATCTCGGCCAGGGTGTTGTCCGAGTTCGGGATCATCTGCCCGATGAGCGTCGACACCGGCTGCGAGGACACCGTGGCGATCGTCTCGGTGCCCGTCGTCGCCCGCTTGACGATCTGCGCGGAACCGGCGCCCGCGACGCCCGCGTTCGCCAGTGCCGTGCGGAAGGCGACGCCCGCGCGTCCGACCGGGTCCTCCGACCGCGGTGACGTCGCCGCTGCGGGGTTCGCTCGGTCGCCGTCGACCATCAGCGCGGTGACCTCCGGCTGGTACCCGATGGTGCGCTCGGAGACCGGCCACGTGGGGTCCCAGGCGTCGGCATCGCTCCAGTAGGAGTCGTCGGTGACGATCGTGGTGACCGGGGTGGCACCCACCTTCGCCTTCACCTGCTGCGCGAGCTGGGCGAGGGTCGGGGCGCCCGGGTACACGGTGCCGCCGCCGGCGGACAGCGTCGCGTCGCCGTGCCCGACCAGGGCGACGGTGTTCGCGGACTCCCGTGTGACGGTCGTCGGGATGCGGTGGTCGCCCCCGAGCACGGAGAGCGCGGTCGCCGAGGTCAGGGTCTTCATGACGCTGCCCGTCTGGGCGGCCCGCTCGCCGTGCTTCGAGAACAGGACCTTGCCCGTCTCGGCGTCCATCACGTACCCCTCGAAGTCGCCGAGGCCGCTCGCCGACGCAGCCGTCGCGATCGAGCAGGTCCGCAGCGCAGACGGGCCGGCGAGGTCGTCCGGCACCGCACGGGCGTCGGCGGTCGGCGTCGGGGACGGCTTCGCCGTCGGGCGCTTCGTGGTGGTCGCCCGGTCCGGAGCCGAGGACGCGGTCCGGGTCGAGCTCGGCGCGGCAGACCGGGAGTCGGGGGTCGTGGCCGCTGCGACGGCGACGGCACCACCGGAGCCGACCACGAGCAGCGCCGCGAGACCACCCGCGATCCAGGGGACCGGGCGTCGTGCGGCGGAGGCGCGCGCCGCGGTGACGGCGGCGCGGAACCGCTCCGGGACGGAACGCGGGGTGGGCTGCTGCTCGGACATCGTGACCGATCCTACGGAACTGCGGCAGGAGCCTCCAGGCCGGGGACGGGATCCGTCGAGGACGGGCGCCGGATCAGGGAGCCGTGACGGGACCGTCGGCGGGGTACCGGACCCCGACCTGGCGACGTGCCTCGTCCAGCACCGCCATGATCGCGACGGTCTCGTCCGGGTCCATCGGGCCGCCGTCGTGGCGGCCCGACGTGATCATCGTCTCGAAAGCTCGGGCCTCGTGCTCGTAGCCGGCGAGTTCCTCGCGACCGTCGAACTCCTCGACCACGGCACCGTCGCGGTCGCGGATCCGCCAGGTGGTCGGCGTGTACCAGGTGGAGTCGAGGTCGATGCGGCCGGTCTCACCGATGATCGACGCCGTGTTCGGGCTCCGCAGGTCCATCCCGAAGTGGATCATCGACTGCGCGCCGCCCGCGTGCGTCATGACCAGGCCCATCTGCTCGTCGACGCCCTGCTCGCTCAGCGTGCCCGCTGCGACGAGCGCGGTCGGCACGCCGAGCACGTCCACCGCGAAGGACACCGGGTAGATCCCGAGGTCGAGCATCGCTCCCCCACCGAGTGCCGGGTCGCGCAAACGGTGGTCGGGGTCCGTCGGGAGGGCCTGGTGGTGGGTCGCCTCGACCACCATCGGGCGACCGATCCGACCCTCGGCGACGATCTCGCGGATCATCGCCATCTGCGGCAGGAAGCGGGTCCACATCGCCTCCATCACCGCGACGCCCGCGTGCCGAGCGGCGTCGACGACCGTCCGGGCCTCCGCCGCGGTCATCGTGAAGGCCTTCTCGACCAGGACGTGCTTGCCCGCCCGGATCGCGAGCAGGGCGTCCTCGGCGTGCCGGACGTGCGGGGTCGCGACGTAGACCGCGTCGATGCGCTCGTCCGCCACCAGGTCCTCGTAGGAACCGTGGGCCCGCTCGATGCCGAACTCCGCGGCGAAGGCCTCGGCGTGTTCGCGGGTGCGGCTGCCCACGGCGGTGAACACGATACCGGCCGCGGAGCAGTCACCCACGAAGGAGCGTGCGATGCCGCCCGTGCCGATGACTCCCCAGCGAACCGTCATGAGTCCTGTCTACCAGCGCGGGGTGGGGTGTGGCGGCGCGGCAGCGGCGGGGGCAGCTCGGGTCGTCAGCGGCGGTGCTTGCCGAGCGCGGCGTCCGGGGCGGCCATCGGGTGGTTCCGGAACCAGCGCAGGAGCTCACGGGCACGGCTCGTGTCGGCGCTCGCATCGCCCTCGGCGAGGAACGAGTCGAAGCCGTCGGGCAGGTCGGCGTCCGGCTCGCGGTGGAACGCCATCTTCCACTCGCCGAAACGCCGGGTGTGGATGCGCTCCTCGACGAGCAGGCCGACGTCGGTGTGCCGCGGGTCGTCGATGATGCGCTGGTACGTCTCGAGCACAGCAGCCTCGGGACCCTCGAGCAGCTGCATGAACCGGCCGTCCTTGTAGACGAGCAGACCGGACAGACCGGACGCGGTGTTGCGGACCCGTGCGTGCTCGAGCAGTGCGTCGAGCCGCTCCTGGTCGAACACCTCGTTCGCCGCGCTCATGTAGACCAGGGACAGCAGCATGACGACCTCTCGGTGACGACGGAACGGGTTCGTCTCTCATCGTGGCCCGAGCGGGCCCCGACGGGCAGCCCCAGAACGGGGATCGTTCCCGCCCGCGCACCCGCGTCGAGGTTCGGGTCATCGACGCGAGCACACGGGTGTCGGGTCGTACGACCGGACTGATTCGGAGCCCCCGTCCGGGGGGATTGGTCACTCCGCGTCGTAGGTGCGGACCCAGTCGATCTGCACGTGCCCCGGGTCGCCCCAGTTGCCGACCTGGAACATGTAGCGGTGCGGGGTGGTGGGCACGTTGCGCGGCACCGTGAACACGAGCTTTCCGTCGAGGTAGTAGCGGATGATCTTCCCGGGCACCCACTCGGTCGTGTAAGTGTGCCAGTCCTTCCAGGCCACCCGGGTGTTGTAGTGCTCGGATCGGCGCTCGAGGCCCTGCAGCATCGAGTGGTGGAAGACACGCGGCGACCCCGCGAACTGCCCCTCCGGGTAGTTCAGTTCGCCGTCGGCCCAGGCGTTCGACGTCGGCCAGAGCATGACCGCGATCCCGTTGCCGTCTCCGCCGGTCGCCCGCGCGCGGATGCTGAAGGTGCCACCGACGTGTGACCAGGCGCCGGTGGGCGTGCCGAACGTTCCGGCAGCACCGTGCTCCCCGTCCATCGCGACGTCCAGGTAGCCGTCGTGGGCGCTGATGAGCTTGTCCGAGTAGTACTTGCCACCGGTGCCGTCGGGGTACGGCTGCCACGAGTTCCGGTACGTCTCGGCGAAGGGGCCGCCGGCGGCGGCGGGGGTGTCGAAGTCCTCGGAGAAGGTCGGCTCGCGGTCGGCCAGGTACGCGGGGCCGGCCGCGGACGCCGTCGGGGTCGCGGACGGACCGGTGCTCGGCGACGAGGTCGACGCGGACGTCGCGCCGGACTCGGGCACGGCTGCCGCGGTCACTGCGAGAGCTCCGGCGGTGGCGGCGACCACGACGATGACGAGGACTCGCTTCAGCACGGCGTCACCGCCGGTGGAGCGCTGGGCTGGTGGTCGGTCATCGTGTCCCCCGTATCGCGGACAAGGCTAGCCCGCGGACACGCCCGACGTCTGCCCCTCGGGCGAGGGACACGGCTTTCGTCCGGAATACGAAAACCCCGGTCAGAGCCACTTCGCGTGGGCCTGCCGGGGTGTTCACGGAGCCGCCTGTCGGAATCGAACCGACGACCTATTCATTACGAGTGAATCGCTCTACCGACTGAGCTAAGGCGGCGCACACTCCATGTCCGGAGTGGCACGAGCAATGACTATACAGGTTCAGACGAGTGAACGCGAAACCAGCACGCCGAGCTCGGAGAAGGACCGTTCGAGCTCGTCCACCAGGTGTGTCCCTGCTTCGGAACCCGACCACTCCCACCATGCGTGGCGCAGGGCGGCGAGGGCGACGATGGCCGCGAGACCCGCGCGACGACGGAGTGCCTCGGGGTCCGCGGCGAGCTCCGGGTCGGCGTGCTCGAGACGCCGTGCGACGGCCGCCTGCAGCTCCGCCTGGAACTCCTTCATGGACGCCATCCGACGGCTGAACAGCTCCGGGTTCGCGCGGAGGACCTGCTGCCGCTCCTCGATGAGCCCGCGCTCCTCGATCAGTTCGCGCGTGGAGTGCACGAGCAGCGTGCCGATGTCCGCGAGCAGGTCCCCGCTCGGGCCACCGTCGACGAACGCCTGCAACGCCGCGTCGTCGGGCAGCTGCGGGTCGTCCCCGAGGATCGCCTGCTCCTTGCTCGGGAAGTAGTTGAAGAACGTCCGGGGCGAGACGTCGGCCCGCCGGGAGATCTCGTCCACCGTGACCGCGCCGAGGCCGTCCTCGATGGCGATCCGGAGCGCGGCCTGCTGGATGGCGCGCCGGGTGGCGCGGCGCTTCCGTTCGCGCAGGCCGGGTTCAGCGTCGGGCATGCCGTGATTGTCGCACGCCGTGCCTCAGCGGCGGGCGCGGGCGATGGTGACGAGCAGTGCTTCGAGCGCCAGGAGTGCCGCCACGTTTGCCGCGATGCGCTGGCGCGCCAGGGCGACGGCGTCGAGGACCTCGAGCGCGGCAGCGGGCGGTGTCGTCGGCAGCGCGTGCTCGAGCTGGTCTCGCATGGCCAGGTTGACCGGTTCCGCCGGGGCTCCGAGCCCCAGCAGGAGCAGGTCGCGGTACAGCGAGGAGACGTCCACCAGGATCCGGTCGAGGCCATCGCGCAGGCTGCGGGTCGCACGGCGTTTCTGATCGTCCTCGAGGGCGCGGAGCTGCGACCGGAGCGCCGGCGGGATCGTCCCGCCGGGTTCGACCCCGAGCGAGCGCAGGGCCGCGTCGCGCTCTTCGGAGTCCCGCTGCTCGGTGATGGACTTGGCGTCTTCGTCGGCGACGGCGAGGAGCTCGGCGGCCGCCATGACGGCGTCACCCACGCTCCGCACACCGAGCACGGTCGTCAGGGTCCGGCGGCGGCGGTCACGTGCGGGCTCGCTCGTGGCCAGGCGCTGCGCCATGCCGATGTGGCTCTGCGCCTGACGAGCAGCGTCCATCGCGAGGGCGCGGTCCACACCGGTGCGGGCGACGAGCAGGTCGGCGACGGACTCGATGCCGGGCACACGCAGACGGACCGAGCGGACGCGCGACCGGATCGTCGGCAACAGGTCGGCTTCACTCGGGGCGCAGAGGATCCAGACCGTGCGCTCCGGGGGTTCCTCGAGCGCCTTGAGCAGCAGGTTCGAGGTGCGCTCGGTCATGCGGTCGGCATCCTCGATGATGACGACGCGGTACCGCCCGACCGACGGCGAGTAGTACGACGAGGTGACGAGCTGCCGGATCTCGTCGATCGTGATGATCACCCGTTGGGTGGTGAGCACCGAGACGTCGGGGTGGGTCTTCGCGGTGATCTGCCGCAGGGTGTGGTCGTCGTCGGGGCTGTTGCCCACGAGCGCCGCGGCGAAGGCGGTCGCCACGTTCGACCGACCCGACCCGGGCGGGCCGGTGATGAGCCACGAGTGCGTCATGCCACCGGTGCCGTCGGTCGACTCGGCCGCGTTGCGCAGCGACGCGACCGCTTCTTCCTGCCCGGTCAGGCCGTCCCACACGCTCACGGGACCATCCTGTCAGTGACCACCGTCATGCCGGGTCGATCCCGACGAGCGGGGCGACCGCTCGACGGACCGCGTCCTGCACGGCGTCGGTCGGGTCCGAGGCATCGACCACCAGGAAGCGCGCCGGCTCGGCCTCGGCCATCTCGAGGAAGGCCTGACGGACGGACTCGTGGAACGCCGCAGCCTCGGACTCGAGGCGGTCGAAGGTGTCCCCTCTTGCTGCTGCCACCCGGGCACGTCCGACGGTGACGTCGAGGTCGAGCAGGATCGTGAGGTCCGGTGCCAGACCGTCCGCTGCCCACTCCGAGACGGAGCGGACCTGCTCGGCGCCGAGCCCGCGCGCGACACCCTGGTAGGCGACGGACGAGTCGATGTAGCGGTCCTGCAGGACGACCTCGCCACGGGCGATCGCCGGACGGACGACCGTCTCGACGTGCTGGGCACGGTCGGCCGCGTACAGCAGCGCCTCGGCCCGGGGAGCGACGTGGCCCCGCTCGTGCAGGACCATCTGCCGGATCTGGACGCCGAGGTCCGTTCCGCCGGGTTCACGGGTGCGCACCACGGTCCGGCCGTGCGCACCGAGCCACGCCGAGAGCAGCTCCGCCTGGGTCGTCTTGCCCGCGCCGTCGCCGCCCTCGAGCGTGATGAAGCGACCGGTCACTTCTTCTTGGCCGCCGTCCGACGAGCCGGGGTCTTCTTCTTGACCGGCCCCTTGGCACGCTTGTCGGCGATGAGCTGCACCGCGCGGGCGTGGTCGACCGCCTCGACGTCCTCGCCCTTCGGGATGGTCGCGTTCGTCTCACCGTCGGTGACGTACGGGCCGAACCGGCCGTCCTTCATCTTGATCGGCTTGCCGGACACCGGGTCGGCGTCGAACTCCTTGAGCGCGGCGCTCGCGGTGCGGTTGCCGCCGTACTTCGGCTGCGCGAACAGCTCGAGTGCACCGGGCAGGTCGATGTCGAAGATCGCGTCCTCGCCGGGCAGGGTTCGGGTGTCGGTCCCCTTCTTCAGGTACGGCCCGTACCGGCCGTTCTGCGCCGTGATGTCGTTGCCCGTCTCCGGGTCCTGGCCCACGACGCGGGGAAGGTCGAGGAGCTTCAGCGCGGTCTCGAGGTCGACGGTCTGCGGGTCCATCGACTTGAAGAGCGAGGCGGTGCGTTCCTTCGGCGCCGCGGCCTTCTTCGTCGTCTTCTTCGCGGGCGCCTTCTTGGCGGGGGCCTTCTTCGCCGTCGCCGTCTCGCTCGTCGCGGTCGCAGCAGCTGCCTCGGCCGCCGGGGCCTCTGCCGCTGGGGGTGCCTCGACGACCTCGCCGGTCTTCGGGTCCACGGTGGGTTCGGGCTCGGGGGTGCGCTCCGTGACGTAGGGACCGAAGCGGCCATCCTTCGCCAGGACCTCTTTTCCGGTCTCCGGGTTGATCCCGACGACGCGGTCGCCGATCACCGGGGCGTCGACGAGTTCCTTCGCCTTCTCGACGGTCAGTTCGTCGGGAGCGAGGTCCTCGGGGACGTTGACGCGCCGCGGCTTCCCGGGGTCGTCACTCGGCACCTCGATGTAGGGGCCGTACCTGCCGATCCGGAGCGTGAGGCCTGGAGCGAGCTCGACCGAGTTGATCTCGCGGGCGTCGATCTCACCGAGGTTGTCGATGACGGTCCGCAGGCCGCGCTGGTCGTCGTCGCCGCCACCGAAGTAGAAGCCCTTGAGCCAGTCCACCCGGTCGGCGTCGCCGCGGGCGATGCGGTCGAGGTCTTCTTCCATCTCGGCGGTGAAGTCGTACTCCACGAGCTCGCCGAAGTACTCCTCGAGCAGGCGCACCACGCTGAACGCGATCCAGTTCGGCACCAGCTGCGTGCCGCGGAGCGAGACGTAGCCGCGGTCGATGATCGTCGGGCTGATCGTGGGGTAGGTCGACGGACGCCCGATCCCCAGCTCTTCCAGCGTCTTGATGAGGCTCGCCTCGGTGAAGCGCGGCGGCGGGGTGGTGTCGTGCCCCTTCGCCTCGACGTCGGTGACCGCGAGGTGTTCGCCCTGGGCCACGTTCGGCAGGGCGACGTCCTGACCGGCACGCTCGGAGGACTCGTGGCGGTCCTCGTCACGGCCTTCTTCGTAGGCGCTGAGGAAGCCGCGGAACGTGATGACGGTGCCGGAGGCGGTGAACTCGGCGTCGGTACCGTTCGCGGTCGAGGCGATCCCCTCGACCGACTCGGTGGAGGAGATGCCGAGCACGATCGACGCGGTCGAACCCTTGGCGTCCGCCATCTGGGACGCGATGGTGCGCTTCCAGATGAGGTCGTAGAGGCGCCACTCCACACCGGTCAGGGTTCCCTGCAGGTCCTGCGGGGTGCGGAAGGAGTCGCCGGCGGGGCGGATCGCCTCGTGCGCCTCTTGCGCGTTCTTGCTCTTGCTCGCGTAGAGCCGCGGCTTGTCGGGCACGGTGGCCGAACCGTACAGGTCGGCTGCCTGCTTGCGAGCGGCGTCGATGGCCTGCTTCGAGAGCGAGACCGAGTCGGTACGGATGTAGGTGATGTAACCGTTCTCGTACAGGGTCTGCGCAGCACGAGCGGTCTGTCGCGGGGACAGACGGAGCTTGCGCGCGGCTTCCTGCTGGAGCGTCGAGGTGGTGAACGGGGCGGCCGGGCGTCGCGTGTACGGCTTCGAGTCGACGCTGCGGACGGTGGCGTCACCGGCGCGCTCGAGGACCGTCGTCAGCGACGCGGCAGCGGCCTGGTCGAGCCGGACGACGTCACCGCTGAGCGTGCCGCGGTCGTCGAAGTCACGACCGGAGGCGACACGGGTGCCGTGGATCCGGGCGAGTCGCGCGGAGAAGGAGGACTCGCCGGCCTTCTCGAACCGGGCGGAGAGGTCCCAGTAGTTGGCGGAGACGAAGGCCAGGCGTTCGCGCTCACGGTCGACGACGAGACGGGTGGCGGCGGACTGCACACGGCCGGCGGACAGACCGGGGGCGACCTTGCGCCACAGGACCGGGGAGACCTCGTACCCGTAGAGACGGTCGAGGATCCGGCGGGTCTCCTGCGCGTCGACGAGGGCGGTGTCGAGCTCACGGGTGGCTTCCTGCGCGCGCTGGATCGCCTCCTTCGTGATCTCGTGGAAGACCATCCGCTTGACGGGGACCTTCGGCTTCAGGACCTGCAGCAGGTGCCACGCGATCGCTTCACCCTCGCGGTCTTCATCTGTTGCGAGGTAGAGCTCGTCGGCGTCCTTGAGGGCGCGCTTCAGCTCGGAGACGGTCTTCTTCTTGGCGTCGGACACGACGTAGTACGGCTCGAAGCCGTTGTCGACGTCCACCGAGAACTTGCCGAGGGAGCCCTTCTTGAGCTCGGCCGGCAGGTTCTTCGGCTCGACGAGGTCGCGGATGTGTCCGACCGAGGCCTGGACTTCGTATCCGTCACCGAGGTATTGCGCGATCGTCTTCGCCTTCGCAGGGCTCTCGACGATCACGAGCTTCTTCGTGCCTGGCACGTGTCTCCTTGATCGATGGTGCTGATCGGCCCTGTCCACGAGCGTGTCCGGGTCGACCGGGACATCGGTGACCGCGGGCCGACAGGCACACCATACACATAGTGTTCGGGCGGGTCGCCTGCCGGACCGGCCACCGCGAGTGCGCCGACGACGAACGGACCGGTGCCCACGACCACGCGGACCCGGGCCGTGGTGGCGACGAGTTCGCAGGCGTCGAGGGTGGCCCCGTTCGCCGTGGCGATCCGGGTGGCGAGGGCGCAGGGCGCCCCCGGTACCAGTCCGGTGGCGGCAGCCGCGGTGCCCACGGCGGCGGCGTCGGCAGCGCCCTGGGCGCGGATGGCCTGTGTCCGGTGACCAGCTGCGGCGAGCGCCGACGACCCGACGAGGACTCCCACGCCGAGGACCGCCACGAGCAGCACGGTCGCCGAGCCGCGCTGGCCGTCGGCACTCGTCACGTCAGCCCCCTCGGGCCACGGCGCACCCCGTCGCGGCCAGTGGGAGCGCCGCGAAGGGTCCGGTCCCGCCGCGCGTGGCGTCGACGCAGACCAGGTCACCGTCCGACCGGACGACGAGCGAGACCTCCGGAGCGATCCGGTCGGCCGCGGACCGACCCTGGCTCTCGTCGTCGCGCCCGATCGCCCGGGCGGCGGTGGCTGCGGCGAGTTGCAGGCGGCCCTGCGCGTCGACGACGAGGACCGCCGCGACCAGGGCGGTCAGCACGAGCGCCACCACCGGGAGCGCCACCGCGAACTCGACGGTCACTGAGCCGCGCTCACAGCGAGAGCGCGCCACGGACGAGGTCGGTGAGGATGGTCTGGACCTCGCCGGAGCGCATGACGGCGACGAGCACACCGGCGAAGGCCACGGCGGCGAGGATGACGACCGCGTACTCGGCGGTGGCCGATCCCCGGTCGTCCCGCAGTCGGGACCACCACCGGGCGACGGGGGGACGCGGGTGACTCTGGCGGATGGCCCGACTGGTGCGGCGGTCGGGGGATGACGTGGTGCTCACGGTGTCCGTCCTTTCTGTTCGGTGGGACCAGCGTGTCCGGGATGGGGTGTCGGCGAGGGGGTCCCGGTGGCATCTGTGGAGAGCTCACGCGGTACCGCCCACCGTGGAGGAGAGGACCCCCACCACCACGGGCACCACCCCCACGAGCACGAACGCCGGCAGGACGCAGACCCCGAGTGGCAGCACCAGCCGGACGGCCAGTCGTTCCGCCGCCACGAGCCCGTCGGCAGCGGCCTCGTCGCGCACGTCCTCGGCGGCGCGGCGGAGCAACCCTGCGGCGGGGACCCCGGCCCGCCGTGCGAGGTCGAGGACGTCGCGCAGGCGGTCCAGGTCGCCAGCGGGCGCGGCGGCCCCCGCGGACGCCTCGGCGACGGCTTGCCCGGCGGTGGTCCACGACCCGCCTCCGGCGACCGCCACGGCCCAGGCGTCGAGGAGCACCCCGGGGACGCGGCCGTCGGGCGTCGCGGAACGGACCAGCCGGGCGGTCCACCTCCGACCGGCCAGGACGAGGGCCGCCGCGGTGCACGAGCACGCCCAACCGGCCGGTGAACCGACCAGGACCTCGACGGCGCCGGCACCCCAGGCCGCACCGAGGCCCAGCCCGAAGAGCGGCAGCGCGAGCACGACCCGGGCGCTCGTCCGCGGACCGGCCAGGGCGACCCGGATCGCGCGGTCCGAGGCGGCGGCGCGTCGGAGCGCGCCGGCGAGCCCGCGGAGGGTCTCCGCGACGGGCGCTCCCGTCCGGTCCGCCACGCGGAGGACGACGACGATGTCCTGCTGGGCGGGTCCCCCGGCCCCGGGCAGTCCGCCGACGAGCCGCCAGGCGCGCGGCGGCGGGACCCCCGCCGCGACCAGCGTCGCCACCCGGTCGAGTACCCCGGCCACCCGCGCCGGGCCGTCGGGTGTGGGTCGGCTCACCGCAGCCCGTCCACCGGGCGCACCTCGAGCCTCCCGTCCGGGCCGACGCACAACGTGCCCACGCCGCCGAGCCGCCGCTGTCCTGCTCGTCGCTCCACGTGCAGGACCAGGTCGAAGGCGCTGACGGCCTGCCGGGCGAGCGCCTCGGCGCCGAGGCCGGCGAGTGCGCCGAGTGCTTCGAGGCGAGCGGCCACGTCGGCGATGCCGTTGGCGTGCACGGTGCCGGCTCCTCCGTCGTGCCCGGTGTTCAGGGCGGAGAGGAGTTCGCGGACCTCGGCGCCGCGGCACTCCCCCACGACGATCCGGTCGGGCCGCATCCGCAGCGCCTCGCGCACGAGCCGGTCGAGGCCGAGCGCACCGACCCCCTCGGCGTTCGCCTGCCGCGCCTCGAGCGCGACGACGTGCGGGTGGGCGATCCGGAGCTCGGCGACGTCCTCCACCGTCACGATGCGCTCGTCGACGGGGACGTTCCCGAGCATCGCCGCGAGCAGGGTGGTCTTGCCGCTGCCGGTCGCACCGGTGACCAGCACGTTCCGGCGGGCGGCGACGGTGTCCTCGACGACCGACCGCGGGACGAACGCGAAGGCCCCACCGCGCTCGAGGGCGGCGAGGGAGGGTCGCTGGACCTGTGGCAGCCGGATCGACACGGCGGTGCCGCCGACGGACACCGGAGCAAGGACGACGTGGACCCGGACGCCGTCGCCGTGCCGGACGTCCGCGCACGGGGTGGTCTCGTCGAAACCGTAAAATTGACACTATGGAAGAACGTCAGACGGCCGCGAGCGCCCGGAAGGGTCTCCCGGCCGCAATCTACGCCCGAATCAGCCGCGACAAGGCCGGAGCAGGGCTCGGTGTGGACCGTCAGGAGGCGGACTGCAGGGCTCTTGCAGAACGCCTCGGCTGGGACGTGGTGGCGGTCTTCGTGGACAACGACATCAGCGCTTACGACCGCCGCAAGGTGCGTCCGGAGTACCGATCGATGCTCGAAGCGGTGAGGACCGGACAGGTTCGCGGGGTAGTGGCCTGGCACCCCGACCGGCTTCACCGCCGGGCAGCCGAACTCGAGGAGTTCATCACCGTGGCCGAAGCGCACAGCCTCGAGATTCAGACCGTCCAGACAGGTTCGTACGACCTCGCGACCTCATCGGGACGCATGGTCGCTCGCATGCTCGGAGCAGCGGCGCAGCACGAAGTGGACCACAGCCGAGAGCGGGTGCAGCGCGCCAAGGAGCAGGCAGCCGCGAGCGGGAAGTACCGCGGTGGCATCCGCCCCTTCGGCTTCGAGAAGGACGGCGTGACGATCCGCGAGTCCGAGGCTCAGGTCATCCGCGACGCGACGAAGGCCGTGCTCGCAGGACGCACTCTCGCCGCGCTGACGCGCGAGCTCAACGAGCGCGGTGTCCAGACTTCTGGACGCTCCGAGACGTGGAAGTACGGCGCTCTGCGGGACATGCTGATCCGCCCTCGGAATGCCGGCCTGCTGGCCCGTGGTCTACCCGGCAAGAAGGGACAGTTCTACGAGTTCGAGGTGCTGGGACCCGCCTCGTGGCCCGCGATCGTGTCCGAGGACGAGTGGCGCGCCCTCGTGGGGCTCGTCACGGACCCCTCGCGCCGCCTGACGCCCTCCAACGAGACGAAGTGGCTCGGGTCAGGCATCTATCGCTGCGGAGTCCCTGTCGTGGATGAGCGCGGCCAGGAGCACCCGTGCGGAGGCACGCTCCGGGCAACCCCGCACGGCGGCACGTACGCCCGCCAGTACGAGCGCCGCTACCTGTACCGCTGCACGGAATCAGCCCACCTCACCGTCGGCCAGAAGCAGACCGACGACTACGTGCGCGGCGTCGTCGCCGAAATCGTGCGGGATCCACGGATCGTCGCCGCGATGAGTCCCGGTACGCCAGACCTCGCCGCCGACCGCGAGAAGCGCACCGTCCTCTCCGCTCGCCTGGAAGCGTTCGAGACGGACTACGCACTCGGGAACATCACCGGCGCCCAGCTCGCCAAGGCCACCGCCACCGTAGAAGCCGAACTCGCGAAGGTGGACGCCCGGCTCGCGAAGGGCCTCAGCCGGTCCGCGTCGTCGTCCGTGCTGCGCGCTCCCGACCCGGGACAGGCATTCCTCGACGCCCCGATCGACGTGCAGCGCGCTGTCCTCGCCTCTGTGCTCCGCGTCGAAGTCCTTCCTGCGTTCACCCGCGGCTCGAAGTGGAGCGCCGAGCGCCTGAGGATGTCTCCGATCGGCTAGGTTGACCTCTACCTTCGGTACTGCTCGTACCGAGCTTCCCACTGCCGCGAGGACTGAGCCAGAGCGACGATGACCACTGATTACAAGCCCGGCCGTGTACTGAACGAGAGGAAGCGGCCCCGAACGCTTCTATGGACAGACAGGCCTTCCCGGTTCTCTTGGCTCGAGCCCCTGGTTGGCACCTTGAGGAAGATTGACTATCTCTCCGAGGTGGATCTGAACGAGTGGGATCTACTGGTCACTGACCAGCAGTTTGCCGAGTGGGGGCAGGACCGCAACGGATTCCGCTCTACCGTGCTGCGAAGGGCGATTCCAGCGTCCATGTACGTGTTCGGCGTGCTCACCTACGACGCGACACTTCTACAAGGTCAGCCACTCGACTTCGCCAATACCACTGGCTCGAATCAACCACTCAAATGGGTCGACGGTGCTCCAGTATCGGTACTCGAGCCAGCAGCAAACGTCGCCGGGCACCAAGTTCGTCGCGTAGACGGGCTGCCGGAGGCGTTACAGGACCTAGTTCAGTCAGATCTCCTCGCCGTGGTTGAGCAACGGGACTACCAGCACGGGTTCACGGAAGTTGTCTACGACAAGCGTCCTTCCGGGTTGAAGCGGCTACGCCCCTTTTTGATCGGTCCGCAAGATTTGATCCTCGCGGGAAGCTATGAACGGATCGATGGGGGCTCGGCATGGATCATCCCCGGCGATGTTTCGCAGCCAGAGGCGTGGTTCTCACAAGCGCTGCTCGAGTGGCATCGTCGTGAACCGGGAACGTTCCCCGCGGTGGCTCATTGGGAAGATGACGAGCTCTGGATGACAGGGACGGAGCGGAAACTGCACGCCGAAGTAGCGCAACTGCGAGACGCGTTTGAGCGAGCCCGCGTCGACTACGAGGCGAACGCGCTGCGGCTCACCGCTGAACTCGCCGGCGAACGAGAGGCGGCTCGCTCGGGTCGTAGAGCCCTCCTTACCGCTCAAGATGACGCGTTCCAGACCGCGGCGCTAGAAGCACTAACCGCGCTTGGTTTCGATGTCGAGGACATGGACGAGGTCTGGCCTGATCGAGAACGACGGGAGGACTTCCGAATCCGGGACGCGGACGATCCCAGTTGGATTGTGATCGGTGATGCCACAGGCGTGGCGAAGGGCGCGAAGGCTTCGAAGCTTCAGACGTTGGGGGGCTATGCGACCAAATTCGTCTTGCTCGAGCACCCTCCCGCCGCACCCGGCCAGTGGTTGATCGTCAACAGGCTGATCGACCGCGATCCAGACGTTCGCGGAGACGTCTTCCGAGAGGACGAACTGAAGGCACTCGCCGCTGTAGACGGTCTGGCTTTCGATTCGGCCGCACTATTTGTCCTCGCCGAATGGGCTGACGAGCATGCATCCGACCGGGCTCATTTGAGGTCTCACCTGCGTGGCCTGAAGGGTCAGCTGACTCTGCAGATGGCTCGTGATTGGATCACGGCGCAGAACGCGGCGTGAACAGTTGGAGCGCGCCCTCTCTCGAGGATGGCTGTGCCTTGAGCTAGATTGCGCACAGGACCATGGCAGCGTGCCCTGGTGAGACATGGAGACACGGATGCCTGTTTTCCCGAAAGACAACCTGTACGTGAACGTGAACGAGATTGCCGACCGCGAGGGACTGATTTGGGACGGCCAGTACGGCAGCCCCTACGACATCAACGACCTGATCCAGAAAGACCTTCGGGACGACAAGCCGAGTAGTGACCACGGTCACTTCGGGGCGCTTTTCGACCACACCAAGCGGTTCAAGCCACGCGGATCGGGAGCGAAGAAGCCGGTGATGGCAATCTCGTCGCCGTACGCCGACGAGGAAGAGGTCCGGCCGCTGGCCGCCGAGTTTGCCGAGCGCTTCGGCCTCGACTACCGCGTCAACGACCCTCGGGACCGGATCTACCAGGCGGAGGGGACTATCCCAGTAACCTTTTGGCGGCCTGACAAGCACGACTTCGTAGGGTGAACGAGGATCGGAAAGACCAGCTCGAAGACTGGTCGCAGGACATCGGAGGGGCGACCCTTGAGGCGCTAATGTCTCTCGTCCCGGGGGTCGGACCGTTCTTGGCGGTCTTCGCGAATCGCACTATGGGGTCGTCGTTCGAGCGTCGCACGAAGCAGATCCTTACGGAGATGCGCGACGACCTGATACGGCTCGAGGAGTCGGGACGGGCAACGTTCACAATGGACCTTGCAGAATCCGACGACTTCCAAGCGGCAATGCATCGGACCATCCGGCGTCTGCTAGAGAGTGGGTCCACCGAGAAGCGGAAGCTTCTCCGCAACGCGCTTTTAAACCGTGCCGCAGGCTTCGATGGGGCGGACGGGTTCGAGCGGGCGCTGGACTCCTGCGACGCGACTGACGTTCGCGTACTCGTCGCGCTCGAAGAAGAGACACGCTGGGAGGGAGCGCACAGGCGCAAGTACACGAGCCCACGACACAGCGTGCCGAAAGCCTTCGAACGGTGGGGAGTTCCGAAGCCAGATCTCCTAGTCACTCGGATCGCCCTGCTAGTAAGCCTCGGTCTCGTGGACGAGGACGAGAAGACGGAGATCAAGGAACGGAGACAGCCCTCCTTCCGGCGAGGCCCGAACGGTGAGCCGAAGGTGGAGCAGACCATTGAGACGCGAGTCAGCGTCACGGTCTCCGGCTTCGGCGAACGGTTCTTGGACTTCCTGAAGGACCCGCTTGAACCCGAGCAGACGTCGCCTGAGCCGCACCCCGCAAGCTGACCACGCGCGAAATCTGTCGATTTGCGGCGCTGTGCGCTCCGCTGGCGCGTCGAAAACGTGAGCCGGTCTCCCTGCCAGAACGCGGGGTGCGCAGCGCCGCAAAACGGCGGATTTCGGCACGCGAGCGAACCGCCCAAACCGCTAGAATGTAAACGAGGACGGTGCCTGCGCCTCGCATCCAGCAGGCCACGCGCGACAGGGACGAGTGCCGATCGGCACAGCGCGGCAGCTTCGCAGTACGGCTCCCCCAGACCCACCCTCGGAACAGGTGGTTCTCCCAGGGAGCCATTCTCATGTCCAACCTGTGCTCATACAGGCCGTTCCTCCGCCACATCGCCGAGCCCGAGTCCGGTTCAAGCGGCGATCAGCGCCGCACCAAGCGCTACAGGACCTACGCCGGCGCCGCCGACTACTTTACCTGTGGCCCTCGGGCCGTCGAGCGCTGGGTCCGAGAAGGTTGGGTCGCCGGTTACCGCAACACAACTGGCACCATCTTCGTCGACCTCGACGAGATCGAAGCCGCCTTCGCAGCCGGGAAGATGCGCGACCCGCGCAAGCGCTACGGCTCAAAGGCACGGATCGTTCCGCTGCCGATCACCCGCGAGCCTGCCGCTGAGGACGCCAAGTGACCCGCGTCACGGCGGAGCTCGACGCCCGCGACCGTCAGGACGCTGCTCATGCTCGGGCACGCGCCCTCCCGCCCCTCACCGATGCTCAGGTCGCGCGCGTTGCTGCGCTGCTCACACTGGGGCGTGTTCCCGAGGCGACCCGATGAGCGCCAACCTCCCACCGGTCAAGAACCCGAACAGCCCTTCTCGCAAGGGCTCACCGAAGGACTGCGACGAGTGCGGACGCCGGTTCCGGCCTTGGACCAAGGGCGGCAGGTTCTGCTCCGTGCAGTGCCGCTCCGCGTCCTGGTCACGACGCATGCTGTCGCTCCGACCGCCGAAGTCCGAACCGATCGTGAGTTCGGAGCGAGCAAGGGCCATTCAGGACGAAGCACGAGCAGCGCTCGATGACCTCAGAAAGCGCCTGGACGGATGAGCCCTCGAAAGCAAGCAGCCATCTCGGTACACGAGTACCCGGCACAGGGCGAGTACGGGTGGACCGAGATTCCATCCGACGTGTGGGGACCGGATTGGCGGGAAGCCTTCGCTCCGTTGCAGTCGCGATCCGTGGAGGAAGCGCTCTTCCGCGGTCCGCTACGGCTTGGGGACGAGCCCGTGCCGAAGAACCGCGAGGACGAGTGGCGAGAACGCATCACGGGCTCCAAGAAGGCCCTACCGATCTTCGACCCGACTCAGGAACCGCCCACCCGGGCCTACATCGCAGGACTGATGAACCACGGCCGTATTCCGGCGCTCTCTGGCCCAAAGGGCGTCGGCAAGACGACGTTCGTCTGCCAACTCTGCGCGGCCCTCATCATCCGGAACAGACGGTTCCTCGGCATTTTCGAGCCCGCGGAGGTCTCAGCCGAGGAACGACGCAGAGACGTGTGGCTCATCAACTCGGAGACTCACCCGAGCGCGGTACATGAGGAACTGCAGCGCGCAGGTCTGGCCTTCGGCTATCGAGAAGGCGTGCCCTGCTACCACGACCCAGCAGTTCTCGACTGGGAGCACCAAGGAGTCTTGATCGTCGAGCACCTGCCCAGAAACGGAGGGGCGGTCTCGTTCGACCTCACCGATGACGCCAAGCGGCGACTCTGGGAGGAACGACTGATCAGCTTCGCTGCTCGGCGCGAGCCGCCGCTGACCGTGATCGCTGACGGCGTCACGGCCATGCTGGGCTCGAACACGAGCGGCTACGGAGTCTGGACGTCCGGCTTCCGACGTTTGTTGCAGGAGGCAGGTATTTCGAACGGCCTCGGAGTTCTCCACTCGCCCATGTCGGCTGTGGGCGCCGGCCGGGCACCGACACCGATGAACGGCGTCGAATCGATGGGCGAGTGGGACGGGATCTGGTACTTCGGCGCGTCATCCTTCCCGGTCTTCGCGTCCACTGGCCGAGAGTTTTACACAGCACCGCGGATGGGTGATCCGGTCGTACTCAACCACCGCATGACGATGGGTGATGACGGAATGATGCGGCTTGTGTCGAGAGACACCCAGCCAGCAGGACGAACGACCTCGAACGAGGCCGACGCGGGCCCGACCGAAACTCGCGACGAGGGTGAGGCGTGTGATCAGGACGTGCTCACGCGTCTAACGGTGGCTGGGAAGGCGGGCCTAACGGGGACCAACTTGACCGGTCACGGGCGCGAGGGCGCGCTTCGCCGTGAGGCACGGGATCGGCTCGTGGAGGCGGGCCTGATCTTCTCCATCGCCGAGGGCAGAGGCTCCCGCTGGTTCCTGTCCGAGCACCGCTGATCCCACTGAGTCCTGCGTCCTGCGTCCCGTGTCCCGTGTCCCGTGTCCTAGTGAGAGGTGAGTGTCCAGGGACACTCCCCTACTAGGGACACAGGACACCGGACACTTGCGAGGATCAATCGACCGGAGGAGTAGGCCACACCCATCGGTCGCGCGAAGCCATCAGGGTCGCCCGCACCGCCGCCGGGGTTTCCTTCCCTTCGGCCACGTCACGCCAAGCACGGAACAGATCGCGAGTGTCGATGAAGCAGCCCCCGTTCGCAGCGAGAATCGCTAGATCCGCGGAACCCGCCAGCGCCTTAGGACGAGTCGATGGGTCATGCTCCCGGAAGCTGTTCGCGATGTGCCAGAGCCCGTCCGGCTCTCGACCCGTTTCCTTGAAGTACACGAGAGCCGGCCGTCCGACGACCTGGCCTACGTCATTCGCCTTTGCACCTCTGCCGTAGCCCTTCACCTCCGCGAGCGCTGTCCAGGTGACGCCACCCTCGGCGGTGAAGCTCACTCGCAGGTCTTCGAGCTTCGATCCGGTCTTCTCGTCATGGTGATCGTCCATGTCCGCGACTTCGAAGCCGAAGCATTCGAGAGCGTGCGCCACGGCAGCTACCAGAGGCTCGCCTTGCTCCGTCAGCAGTCGAAGCGCTCCCAAGGACGCCTCCGCTTGCTGTACCTTCAGCTTCGCAACGTGCTCTGCATCTCGACGTTCAAACTCCGCGATCGCTCGCTCCCTCTCCAGGCGGAGGTCACGGAGCTGTGTGCGCACGGCAAGCACGTCTGGCGTCGCCCAGTCATCGCGCGATCGCCAATCTGGCTCAGGTGGGAACCTCTCAGGCTCAACCTCGTTCAGAAGGCGCAGCACGAGTGCCAGCCACTCCACATGATGTGAAGTTTCTCCAGGGAGTGCCCACACCAGTTCTGTCTGGTAGTCGAACAACGCGGCCCACGCTGTATTCTCGTCACCCGCTGTAACGAGTTTGGTGAAGCGAGGGGGCAACATGTGAAGCCCCTTCCGCGCGCCCGGGCCGGGGTCGTTCCTGACCACCGACCGCTCGAGGAGCCGACGAACTTCGCCCTCGGCAACATCATCAGCAACCTTGGTTTCCCTAGCAAAAAGCGGGTTCAGCCGCACCGTCTGACGCTCAACGCCGTTTTGCCGGAAGGAGCGGAAGTGGGTTGCACCAAAGGTCAGGCTGTGAATAGCTCGGCCTCGATATGGGGTGCCGGCGAACGAAACAAGCAGATCCCAGTCAGAATCGTGGATCTCCCACGGGACGGTACTCGAGGTCATCCGGAACGCGGTTCCGGCCAGCGCTGACAGCTCGGGGTAAAGATCGTCCGGCACTCCTTGGAAGAGAATGCGCGGGTGAGGGGCATCGGGCATGACATGACTGTACCGAGTAGGTAGGACAGCCTTTCGCCGTCGGACCCGACGTTCAGTAGGAAGCAATCGTTGGCGGGAACTGAGCCATGTGCCGAGAGAACGCCTGGTAGCGCTTCTCGGGGTCCCGGATCCGATCCACGGCGGCGAGGGAGCGTGCTGCCTTCGTGCTTTGGGACGGCTGGTACGAGAACGTCTGAGTGCGTGCCGTCATCGTCTGGGTGGTCTTCTGCTGCTCGCTCATGGCTGCTCCTTCGTCTCCTTCGTCGGAAAGGCAACGCCCGGTCAGGGAGCCCGACCCCAGCGCCGTGGTCGTTCCCACTGCACAGCGCCTGCGGCCGCGTTCCGCATGAAGTCGGGCACCCAGAGCGAGCGTCGCCAATCCCTGCCTACTATAGGTCGAAACCTTGCCTGCAACAGTAGTACGGTGTGACCAGACGCGGGAGGCATCTCCCCCGTCCACGGACGCCGCTGGCAGTAGGGCCGGGCCTGAGATCGAAGGCCGATCCATGCCCCCTACCAAGACCGAAGCGATGCGCATCGGGTTGGAGCTCCAGGACGAGCGCCGGACCCGAAACAGCCTCGCCCTCTCGCGCCAGCGGGTCGAGAACGCGCTAGCCCTCCCGTGCCCGCAGTGCGCTGCGCAGCCGGGCGTCTACTGCCTCCCCCGCGTGAATGGCTTCTGCCACTATCGCTACGAGAAGGGCCTGACCCTCTCGATCCCGGCTCCCGGCCCGCGCGGGCTGTCGAGCCCCGCGCTCACCCTGCCCGAGGCGAAGACCACCCCGGATCGACGCCACCCGAACCGCCACCCGGTCAGGGCTGCCCGATGAGCCCCGCCCAGCCGCGCTTCGTGCGCGTGACGCACGCCGATGCGGTCGCCTCGCAGGATGCCCAGCAGGCCTCCAAGCAGGACCACGAGGCCGCAGCCGAACGGATTCACAACGACCGCGCTCGCAAGGCGACCTTCACGGTCGTTGACCCGATTGCTCCTGCTGAGCAGCGGTGGCAGGCCGGGATCCGCGTGGATGAACGCGGCTCCGTGCGCCAGGTGTTCTCCTGCAACTGCGGCAAGCACTCGCACGGCCACGGTGAGCCGGACCACCCGGATGCCTTCGCCGCGATCATCGAGCCGACACGCTTCGAGGCCGAACCTCCCGCCTGGGCCAAGGACTACAACACCCGCGCGCAGAACGATCTGCAAGAACGGGCCGCGGCCCTCGCAGCGCGCGTCCGTGCCTCCCGCCTCCGTCCAGGCAAGACCGATCGGAGCCGTCGATGAGCCCGGCCCTCAACCCGACGCAGTGGCGGGAGTTCCTCATGAGTGGGCGCATCCAGGAGCCCGGCGATACTCCGGGACTCCCCTGCCGAGACTGCGGAACGATCGTCTTGGCGGTCGATGGCCCGACCGAACTGGTCACCGCCACCGCTCGCGAAGTCGCGTTCCCGATGCGGGGTGGCCAGCCCTTCATCCGCACCGAGGACATCGAGCCGCTTGATGTGGAGGTCTCGCAGTGCAGGCGGTGCCGCACGCGGAACCGGGCCGCGGCTGCACTCGTGGATGAGTACCCCACGCTCGCCCGCACACTCGGCGACCGCTGGTACGCCACGCTCGCCTTCGAGGCGATGCTGCTCGTGCCGGACGTCATCGGGATGGACTGGCGCTCGATCGTCCGGGGAGGCCAGAAGAGCGTCCGGACCGCGATGCACCGATTCCGCGGCCTTGGCGGCGCGGCCCGATGGTCAGCCTCGATCACTCCGACAATCCGGCATGACTTCGTGATGCCCACCGAGGCCCGCTGGGCGCACCTCAGTGCACGCCTCGTCGACTCCTTCCGCGAGGCGTACGGAGAGATGCTGGCGGACCTGACCGACGGCCCGCGGCTCGTCCCACCGCCCGAGGGAACCGAGTTCCGGACGGCCATGCGAGGCTGCCTCCTGTGCGGGGTGGGCGCAGTGTCCGCGATGCGGAAGCAGACCGAGTACGTCTGGGGCCCCCTCCGCGCCGTGGCTCCGGGACTGCTCGGCGGCAGGCGCCGGCCGGACGACCTGTACGGCTACCTCTGCCCCACCTGCGCTCGAGCGGTGGCCTCGATCGGCCCAGGGGTCGGTCCGACCGGGATGGAAAAGGCGTTGTTCGCGTTCCTCGACGTGCGCCCGCCCGAGTTGCCAGAGGGTCAGGTCCCCGAGTTCGGTCGGACGACCGTGCAGGTCGACAGTCTGCGCGCCTGGTGCGCACTGCCGCCGGGCACAGAGCCGAACGTGACACCCTGGGCGCACGTGACTGGCCTCGGAGACCTCGCCAGGGAGCTCCGGACCGTGTCAGCCGCACGATGAGCGCGAAGTCCGCTCCCGGACTGCGAAAAAATGAAACTCCCAGGTCAGAAATCTGTCAAAAAGTTGGTTTCGACTCGTCGACGTGGCGACCGCCGAGCGCGACGAGGCGGGTCGCGAGCTCGCGGGCGCGCGCTTCGGTCAGTCGCGGCTGGACGGCTTCGAGGCCGGTCCCGCGGTCGACCCACGTCCCCACGCCGCCGAGCACCAGGACGTCCGTCACGGTGGCATCGGTCACCAGGGCGGCGAGTTCCTCGAACTCGACGACCACGGCGGCCCGGCGACGCGCCGGCGGCGCGGCCCCTGGAAGGAAGGGTGCCGAGGCATGAGACGGCGACGCGGCGGACACCGAGGCCGAAGGGGACTCCGACGCCGACGCGCGGGGAGGAAGAGGAGCACGGTGCAGGGGCATGCCGCCGACGGTAGGGAGCGACCGACCGCCCCGATGAGACGGTCCCCACTTCTGTGGACAACGTCGGTATGCCCCACCAACGGACCGGTTTGTCCCCCGAAACGGAAAGCCGTACCCCGGTTGATGATGCGACACCGACGCGCTCGGGGTGACCCACCACCCCCGCTTCCCACGGCCGGACTGTGCGTAGCACCTGCTACGCGAGAACATGCAGAATGCATGCACGAGCATGGACCGGTCTGTCCACGCGACCGGCGTCCCTGCGCGGATCGGGGCACACGACGGGGCCCGACGAGCAACCGTCGCTCGAGTCGGACCCCGGGAAACAGAAGAGGCGGCACCGGTTGGGGGGAACAGGTGCCGCCTTGACATCGAGGGATTGGGGGGAATCCGATTCGATGCCGCCGGAAACGAGTCCAGCGGGAACTACTGTACCCCACGATCGGCCCTCGAGGGCAACCCCGGACACGACCTCCGGGCGTGCCGCGCCCCGACCCGGCCGAGGGGTAGTCTCCGGATGCACGCAGGCACCGGCGACGGATGCACGCACGCAACCGCCGCGGATGCACGCACGCAACCACGACGGATGCCACTAGAGGCCGCAACGACGCGAAAGGACATCGATGTCCACTCCGACCCAGACCGACCCCCGAGGCGACGACGGAGCGACCTTCGCACCGCCGCCCGAGTTCGTGGCCGACGCGGTCGCCGGCGAGGACCTCCACCACGCGGCAGCAGCCGACCGTGAGGCGTTCTGGGCCGAGCAGTCCCGCTCCCTGCTCGACTGGCGCACCCCGTTCACGCAGACCCTGGACTGGTCGGGCGCCCCGTTCGCGAAGTGGTTCGCCGACGGCACGCTCAACGTCGCCGAGAACTGCCTCGACCGACACGTCCGCGCCGGCAACGGCGACCGGGTCGCGATCCACTTCGAGGGTGCTCCCGGCGACACGCGCCGCATCACCTACGCCGAGCTGACCGCCGAGGTGCAGCGCGCCGCGAACATGCTCACCGACCTCGGTGTGGGCCAGGGCGACCGGGTGGTCGTGTACCTGCCGCTCATCCCCGAGGCCGTCGTGACGATGCTCGCCGTCGCCCGCATCGGTGCCGTGCACTCGGTCGTCTTCGGCGGGTTCAGCGCGGAGAGCCTCCGCGCCCGCATCGAGGACGCCGGCGCGAAGCTCGTCGTCACCGCGGACGGCGGGTGGCGGCGGGGTGTCGTCTCACCGCTCAAGCCCGCCGTCGACGAGGCACTGACCGGCGAGGGCACCGACACGGTGGAGCACGTCCTGGTCGTCAAGCGCGGCGGCAACGACATCGCCTGGAACGACCGCGACCTCTGGTGGCACGACGAGCTCGCCAAGGCGGCGCCGAACCACGAGGCCCCGGCGTTCCCCGCCGAGACGCCGCTCTTCATCCTGTACACCTCGGGCACGACCGGGAAGCCGAAGGGCATCGTGCACACCTCCGGTGGCTACCTGACGCAGGCGGCCTACACGCACAAGAACGTCTTCGACATGCACCCGGAGAAGGACGTCTACTGGTGCACCGCCGACATCGGCTGGATCACCGGGCACTCCTACGTCGTCTACGGCCCGCTCGCCAACGGCGTCACCCAGGTGCTCTACGAGGGCACCCCCGACGAGCCGAAGCCCGGCCGCTGGTGGGACCTCGTCGACGCCTACGGCGTGACCGTCCTGTACACCGCACCGACGGCGGTCCGCGCGGCGATGAAGGCCGGCCGCGAGATCCCCGAGGCGCGCAGCCTCGAGACCCTCCGCCTGCTCGGCAGCGTCGGCGAACCGATCAACCCCGAGGCGTGGCAGTGGTACCGGCAGGTCATCGGCCACGACCGCACGCCGATCGTCGACACGTGGTGGCAGACCGAGACCGGCGCGATCATGATCTCCGCGCTGCCCGGCGTCACGAAGCTCAAGCCCGGCGCCGCGCAGACGCCCCTGCCCGGCATCGTCGCCGAGATCGTCGACGACGACGGCAACCGCGCCGACCCGGGCGAGAGCGGCTACCTGACGATCACCGAGCCGTGGCCGTCGATGGCCCGCGGGATCTGGAACGACCCGGACCGGTTCGTCGAGACGTACTGGTCGCGGTTCCCCGGCCGCTACTTCGCCGGCGACGGCGCGCGGCTCGACGGGCAGGGCGACATCTGGGTGCAGGGACGCGTCGACGACGTCATGAACGTCTCGGGCCACCGCCTGTCGACCGCCGAGATCGAGTCCGCCCTGGTCGGCCACGAGGGCGTGGCCGAGGCGGCCGTGGTCGGTGCCGCCGACGAGACCACCGGGCAGGCCGTCGTCGCGTTCGTCATCCTGACGGCCGACGCCGCCGCCGACGTCGACCGCGACGCCGCCTCCGCGGAGCTCCGCAACTGGGTCGGCAAGCGGATCGGCGCGATCGCGAAGCCACGCCAGGTCGTCATCGTGCCGGAGCTGCCGAAGACGCGCTCCGGCAAGATCATGCGTCGGCTGCTCCGCGACGCGGCCGAGGGCCGCCGCATCGGCGACACGACGACGCTCGCCGACCCGACGATCATGGCGACCATCTCGGAACTCATGTAGTCCCGCCAGACGGAAGCAGGGCCTCCAGTCAGATCCAGACTGGAGGCCCTGCTCACGTCCTGCGTTCGACTGACGGTCCGTCAGGCGGTGAGCTCCACCACCAGCTCGACCTCGACCGGCGCGTCCAGCGGGAGCACCGCGACGCCCACCGCGCTCCGCGCGTGGACGCCGGCGTCACCGAAGACCTCGCCGACCAGGGTCGACGCCCCGTTCGCGACACCGGGCTGCCCGGTGAACGACGGGTCCGACGCGACGAAGACCGTGACCTTGACGACCCGCGCCACGCGGTCGAGCGACCCGGCGACCGACTGCACGGCGGCCAGGGCGTTCAGCGCGGCCACACGGGCCTGGGCGGCGGCGGTCTCGGCGTCGACGGCGGTGCCGACCTTGCCGGTCACGGGCAGGGCGCCGTCGACGAACGGCAGCTGGCCGGCCGTGTAGACGTACTGTCCCGTCACGACGGCGGGCACGTACGCGGCGACGGGCGCGGCGACCGCGGGGATCGTCAGGCCGAGCGCGGCGAGCCGGTCGGAGACGCTCATGCGTCGGCCTTGGGGCGCTTCAGGTAGGCGACGAGACCGCCCTCGGGTCCGGTGACGATCTGGACCAGCTCCCAGCCCTCGTCCCCGTAGTTGTTGAGGATCGCGGTGGTGTTGTGGATCATCAGCGGCGTGGTGAAGTACTCCCAGCGAGTCATGCGGTTCCTTGCCAGCCTTTCAGTCGGGGGTGTCGTTTAGGCTGCATCCTATGTCTGCCCAGAAGACGTCTGCATCGCGGACCAAGCCCGTCTCAGCAGTCGGCGCCTTCATCGGATTCGTCGGGTTCAGTGCCCTCGCCGGCCTGCTCGTCACGATCGGCGTCACGCCGGCCATCGCGGTCGCCGGTGTCACGACGACGTCCACGATCGGGGTGTTCGAGTCCCTGCCGGAGTACATCGAGATCGGTGACCTCCCCCAGCGCAACGAGCTGTACGCGTACTCGGGCGGCAAGTCGACGCACTTCGCGACGGTCTACGACCAGAACCGCCAAGAGCTGAAGTTCGACCAGATCAGCGACCAGCTGAAGAACGCCGCGATCGACGGCGAGGACAAGCGCTTCTACGACCACGGCGGCGTCGACATGACCTCCCTGGTGCGTGCCGGTGTGGGCAGCATCGCCGGTGGCCTGGGCGAATCCGGTGGCGGGTCGACGCTCACGATGCAGCTCGTCCGCAACATCAAGATGCAGCAGGCACTCGAGCTCCCCACGAAGAAGGAGCAGGTCAAGGCCTACAACGAGGCCGTCGAGCAGACCATCCCCCGCAAGCTCGAGGAGATGAAGCTCGCGATCGGCCTGGCGAAGAAGTACTCCAAGAAGGAGATCCTCACCGCCTACCTGAACATCGCCTACTTCGGCGACCAGACGTACGGCGTGCAGGCGGCGGCGCAGCACTACTACAACAAGAGCGCCACCGACCTGACCCCGGCCGAGGCCGCGTCGCTCATCGCGATCGTGCAGTACCCCGAGGCGCGCAACCTGTCGAACCCGAAGAAGTACGAGGCCAATGTCGCCCGACGCGACGTCGTGCTCCGTTCCATGTACGACCAGAAGAACCTCACCGAGGCCGAGTACCGCACGGCCCGCCAGTCGAAGCCGGCGGACTACGTGCACCTGACCGAGCCCTCGCAGGGCTGCCGTGCCTCGGTCGGTGACGGTTCGCAGTTCTTCTGCGACTACGCGGTCAAGGTCGTCAAGGAGATGTCGCAGCTCGGCTCGTCGCAGAAGGCCCGCGACACCGCCTGGCGCAACGGCGGCTACAAGATCCAGACGACGCTGAACATCAACCTGAACGCCGAGCAGAAGCGCCTCGTCAACACGTACGACAACAAGGCCGAGACCAACCTCGCCCTCGGTGCGACGCTCAACTCCATCGAAGCCGGCTCCGGACGCATCATCACGATGGCGCAGAACAAGGACTACGACCAGTCCCTCAAGTCCGCGCCGACGTCGACGAGCATCAACTACAGCGTCGACTACAAGTACGGCAACTCCGGCGGTTTCCAGACGGGATCGACGTACAAGCTCTTCACGCTGCTCGCCTGGCTGCAGGCCGGACACGGTCTCAACGAGGTCGTGAGCGGTGCGCCGCGGAACATGTCGACCGGCTGGACCGCGTGCGGGCAGCCCGTCTACGCGGGCGACTACAACCCCAAGAACGACAGCCCGGGTGAGAGCGGCAACTACACCGTCGCAGCAGCGACTGCCGGATCCATCAACCTGGCGTTCCTGAACATGGCGCAGAAGCTCGACCTCTGTGACATCCGGGACACCGCCGAGTCGCTCGGTGTGCACCGCGCGGACGGCGGCGAGCTGCAGTACAACCCGTCGGCTGTCCTCGGGACGAACGACATCGCGCCCATGACGATGGCGGCCGCCTACGCAGCCGTGTCCAACAACGGCATCTACTGCAAGCCGATCGCCATCGACGAGATCACCTCGCCGTCCGGCAAGAAGCTCGGCGGCCAGACGAAGGACTGCAAGCAGGCCATCGACCCCGAGGTCGCGCACGCAGCCGTCTACGCGATGAAGGGCACCATCACGAGCGGTACCGCGCGTGGCGCCCAGACCCCGGACGGCACGCAGCTCTTCGCGAAGACGGGCACGACGGACACCGCGAACCAGATCTGGCTCGTGGGTGCGAGCTCGCGCGTCGCGACCGCCTACTGGCAGGGCAACACGGACGGCAAGCTGAACAACCTCCGTCACTACAGCAACGGGGTGAACGGCACGTACGCCGGTGTCCGTGCCGACGTCTGGAGGCAGGCGATGACCCCGATCAACGCCACGTACCCGGCCGGCGCGTTCACCGACCCGAACAGCTCGGCGCTGCGCGGCAACGCCAAGGCGCTGCCGAACCTGCAGGGCAAGACCGCAGACGAGGCCCGTGCGGCCATCTCCGGCGCCGGGTTCACCTACGTCGACGGCGGTGCCCGACCCGGCCCCGGCAACCCCGGTTCCGTGACCTCGACGTCCCCGGCGGCCGGTGCACTCCTGTCCTCGGGTTCGAGCGTCACCGTCTACACGTCGGACGGCACCCAGGCGACGGTTCCGGAGATCGGCGGCGACTCCCTCGGGGATGCCCGCTCGGCCCTGAACGACGCTGGCTTCACGAACGTCAGCCTCACCGAGGACTACGCCAAGGGCGGCGGTGACAAGACCTGCAAGGTCGCCGCGGTCGACCCGGCGATCAGTGCCACGGCGAACAAGGGCGACCAGGTGCGGATCAAGCTGTACGGCGACAAGAACGGCAAGGCGCCCAAGGACTGCAAGTGACCCGCGGGCGCGCGGCACTCGGGGTCCTCGCAGCCGGTGCGGCCGTCGGAGTTGCCTCGGCAGCCTGGGGTTCGCTCGTCGAACGCCGTCGCTTCGGGATCCGGTGGGAGACCGTCCCGGTGCTCCCGCCGGGTTCCCGTGACGTCACGGTCCTGCACCTGTCCGACATCCACATGGCCCCGTGGCAAGCCGACAAGCAGCAGTGGCTGCGCGACCTGAGCCTGGTCGAACCGGACTTCATCGTGAACACCGGGGACAACCTCGGCCACGCGACCGCGAACGCCGCCGTGGAGTACGCGCTCGAGCCGTTCCGCGGGGTGCCCGGCGTCTTCGCCTACGGGTCGAACGACTTCTTCGGGCCGTCCCCGCGCAACCCGCTCAAGTACTTCTCCGGGCCGAGCCGGATGCACAAGGCCGCGGAGCCCGTCGGGCTCGACATCGATCGGCAGACGGCGTTCTTCGAGTCGCTCGGCTGGCTGGACCTCAACGACCAGGCGCACGCGATCGAACTCCGCGGCTCCCGCTTCGAGCTGTTCGGCACCTCGGACGCGCACCGCGACTGGGACCGCCTCGACCTGCTGCCCACCAACGTCGACGAGATGCGCAGTGACGTGCCGTGGTCCGAGGACGAGGACGGCCCCGCGCCGGTCGCGATCGGTGTCACGCACGCCCCCTACCGTCGCGTGCTCGATGCCTTCGTGACCCAGGGCGCCGACGTCATCTTCGCCGGGCACACCCACGGCGGTCAGGTGGCGGTCCCCGGGGTCGGTGCGCTCGTCACGAACAGCGACCTCCCCCGCCGGTACGCCAGCGGGCTGCACAAGTGGGAGCACCGCAACCACTGGTCGTGGCTCGAGGTCTCCGCGGGTCTCGGCACCTCGATCTACGCCCCCGTCCGGTTCGCCTGCCGGCCCGAGGCCGTCGTGGTCACCCTCACCGCACGGGCTTCCTGAGCCGACGCGCCCGGGAGTTCGCCGGATGGTCGTGAGCACCCTGGATCATCGGATAGTATTGTCGGGTTGCTCCGGTACGGAGTGATCACACCGCGGGGTGTGGCGCAGCTTGGTAGCGCGCCTCGTTCGGGACGAGGAGGTCGCAGGTTCAAATCCTGTCACCCCGACACTGTGTTGAGACAGTACGAAGAAGGCCCTGGTTCTCCGGAACCAGGGCCTTCTGCTTTCCGGTACAGCTCGTCTGTCCGATGGGTCGCACGACCCACTCGGTCCGTTCGTCCCCCGCTGTGAACACCACCTCCCGCTACGCTCGCAAGCGCCATGCAGAACGACCATCCCCTCGCCGCCGTGCTCACCACGATCGCCGCGGAGTTCCCCGACATCGCGGACGACCCGGTGCTCGCGAAGAACCTGACGGAGAACGTCACGTCGATGATCGCCGAGGCCCACGAGCGCTACGCGGCGGGGGCCGACGGCAGCGTCGTGAGCCACACGTTCCTCGACCCCGAGCACCTGGCGACCGGCAGTCTGCACGCCGAGCACGCCCAGCACCCGGCCGGCGCCATGCTCGCGGCGGAGATGCTCTTCGACGCCTACCTGCCGGTCTTCGTCGACGAGGTCGGCGCGGAGTCCACTGCCGAGGTCCTGCGTGCCACCAGAGCCCTGCACGCCGGCATCTGGAGCCGGTTCCCGGCCGGGGCGGTCGCGTACACGGAGGCACTGCGCCAGCGCGTCACCACGGCACACCTGGACTCCCGCACGCAGATCGCGCGAGACCTGCACGACCGCGTGGCACACGGGATCCTCGCCGGGTTGCAGCGCCTCGACCTCGTCCTGCTGACGGACCCGCCCTCGGACGAGCGTGCCGCGCAGCTCGACGACGCGGCACGGTTGCTCCGGAGTGCGCTCGGCGACGTGCAGGACCTCGCGGTGAGCCTGCACGCCCGCGTCGGTGACGCACTGCTGGACGACGCGCTCCGTCGGCACGTGCACGACCTGTTCCCCGACGACGACCACCTGTCCATCGAGTCGACGGGCACCTCCGGTCCACTGCCGAACTGGCAGGCGGAGGAAGCGCTGACGATCCTGCTCGAGGCGCTCACGAACCGCAGCAAGCACGCCCCGGGGTCGACGACCTCGGTGCACTTCGCGTGGTCCCCCGCTGCCGTGGTGGTGACGGTGACCGACGACGGCCCGGGCTTCGACGTGCAGCGCGACGCCGACGGTCGCCTCGGGCAGCAGACGATGCGCGAGCGCGCCGCGGTGATCGGCGCACGGCTCGACGTCGAGAGCACCCGCGGCAGCCGACAGCACGGCACCACCGTCCGCCTGAGGATCCCGAGGGGCACCCTGTGACCGTCACCCACGTCGCCATCGTCGACGACCACCGGCTGTTCCGTGAAGGGCTCGCCACCATCCTGGCTGCGGTCCCCACGATCCGCGTCGTCGCACACGGCGAGCGACCGGCCGAGGTGCTCGACTCCCCCGAGGCCGCCGCGGTCGACGTCCTGTTGCTCGACGTCGAACTGGACGGTCCTCCGGCACGGACGACGATCGCCACGATCCGCCGCACCCGCCCGGACATCCGGGTGGTGGTGCTCACGATGCACCGCGACGCGGTCCTCCGCCGCACCCTGCTCGACGCCGGTGCGGTCGACTTCGTCACGAAGGACACCCCGAGCCGCGAACTCGTCGACCGGATCGCGCGTGCGGCACATGCCGATGCGGCTCCGGTCACGTTCCCCGTCGACCTGGTCACGGAGGCCCGTGCCGGCTCACCGCTGAGCGACCGCGAGCTCGAGGTCCTGCGACTCATCGCCGCCGCACGCAGCAACGCCGAGATCGCCGCCGACCTGCAGCTCGCGATCGGCACCGTCAAGCGGCACGTCTACAACGTGTTCCGCAAGCTCGACGTCGGCTCCCGCGTCGGTGCCGTCGCCGCGGCCACGCGCCTGGGCTTGCTCACCTGAGCCTCCGCGGAACTCCGTGAGCAGCAATGGTCGGGTGCCCAGTGGACACCCGACCATTCCTGCTCACGAAGCGAACGAACTCGACTGACTAGCCGACGGACGCAGCAGCCGCACCCGCGGGCAGGAGCTTGCCGGCGGCGTGCAGCCCGGCCACGACGTCGAGCGCCTGGTGCCGGTACCGCGCCTGCGCAGCACCGGGCGACACGATCACGCCGTTCGCGCCGGTCGACGCCACGAGCGCGTTGATCTTCTCGGCGACCTGCTCGGCGTTGCCGTAGGCCTGACGTTCGGTGCGGGCCGCGATAAACCGACGCTCGAGGTCGTTGAACTCGTACGCACGCGCCTCGTCAATCGACACCGGCTCGGGCTTCCGGCCCGAGCGCATCCGGATGAACGAGATCATGCCCGGGGCGCTCTGCTCGTCGATGACGGCGGGGTCCTCGTCGGTGACGACCTGCACCCCGATCAGCGCGTTCGGCGTCTGGCGGAAGCGCGACGGACGGAACGAGTCGCGGTACAGGGCGAGCGCGGCCTCGGTGTTGTCCGACGCGAAGTGGTGGGCGAACGCGAACGAGATGCCGAGCGCACCGGCGACCTGGGCGCTGTAGCCGGAGGACCCGAGCAGCCAGAACTCCGGCACGTCGCCGTAGCCCGGCACGGCGCGGATGCCGGCCAGCGGGTTCTCCGCGCCCATGCCGGTGAAGAACCCGATCAGGTCGGCCAGACGGTCCGGGAAGTCGTCGACGTCGAGTCGGTCCGTGCGACGGAGGGCCATCGCCGTGGCGCCGTCGGTGCCGGGAGCGCGCCCGAGCCCGAGGTCGACCCGGTCGCCGTACAGGGCGCGGAGCGTGCCGAACTGCTCGGTGACGACGAGGGGCGCGTGGTTCGGCAGCATGACGCCGCCCGAACCGATGCGGATGGTCGAGGTGGCCGCACCCACGGCGCTCAGCAGCACCGCCGGGGCCGAGGACGTGATCCCAGGCATCCCGTGGTGCTCGGCGACCCAGAACCGCTCGTACCCGAGCTGCTCGGCGTGCACGGCCATGTCGATGGACCCCTGCAGGGCCTCGGTGTTGGACTGGCCGTACTCGCGGGTGGCCAGGTCGAGGACGGACAGGTGCAGGGTGTCGTCGGTCATGTGGTCACCAACGCGCGCGGGCGCGCGCGCATTCCGGTGCACGCGACGGACTGGAGGCCCGTGGCGGGGCCGCGCCGCGCCTCCAGTCCGCCCTTCGGTTGCGTCTCGGGCGCCGCGCGGTCAGGCGCCGTCGAGGCGGCCGCCGGACTCCGTCAGGTAGCAGTTGGCGCAGAGCGACTCGTAGGCGACGTCGACGCCGTCGATCGCGACCTGGGAGCCGTCGAAGACGAACCGACCGTCGACCGTGCGGGCGTTGAAGACCGCCTTGCGGCCGCAGCGGCAGATGGTCTTCAGCTCTTCGAGGGAGTGCGCGACCTCGAGCAGGCGGGCGCTGCCGGGGAACGCCTCGGTGCGGAAGTCCGTGCGGATGCCGTAGGTGATGACCGGGATCTCGTCGAGCACCGCGATGCGCAGCAGGTCGTCGACCTGCCGCGGGGTGAGGAACTGCGCCTCGTCGACGAGCACGCAGCTGACGGGCCGCACCATGCCGTCCAGGCGGCCCGACTCGGGGTCGACGGCACCGGCGGCGGTCACGGCCTGGCGCACGTCGGCATCCGGGGAGAAGACGATGTCGACGGTCCGGGTGACGCCCAGGCGCGAGACGATCTCACGGTCGCCCTTGGTGTCCACGGCGGGCTTGGCGAGCAGCACCCGGTGCCCGCGCTCCTCGTAGTTGTACGCCGCCTGCAGCAGGCCCGTGCTCTTGCCGCTGTTCATCGCGCCGTAGCGGAAGTAGAGCTTCGCCACTACGCGAGGAACCCGTCCTCGGCGGCCCGCCGGATGAGGTCGGACTTCTTCGAGGCGGGGCGGCCCACCTTGCTGTACTTCTCGCGCACGCGACGCAGGTAGGTCTTGGCGGTCTCGTACTGCACGTTCATCTGCGCGGCGACCTCGTTCGTCGAGTAGCCGGACACGTAGAGCCGCAGCGCCTCTTCTTCACCGGCGCTGAGCTTCGGCCGCTGGTGGGCGGCGGCGCCCGTCGGCAGCGGACGCCATTCCCGGGGCTGCGGGGTCTCGCGGGCGACGCCCATGATCTCGCGGGCGACGTCCATGACCTCGCGCATCGGGAGCGACTTCGACAGGAACGCCGCGGCGCCGGCGGCCAGGGCACGGTCGCGGGACTCACGGCTGTCGACGCTCGAGAGCACGATCACCTTCGCGCCGGCGGCACGGCAGGTGCGGACGCGGGCCTCGATCGAGACGGGTTCCTTGAGCTGGAAGTCGAGGAACACCAGGTCGGTCGGGAAGCTGTCGCTGTGGACCATCTCGAGCCAGGTGTGCGCGGTCAGGGCCAGGTCGAAGTCGAACGCGTTCACCGCGATCCAGCTCGACAGGCTGTCCAGCAGCACCTCGTGGTCGTCGAGGATGGCCAGCCGCACACGGCGTGCTCCCGGGTTCGGGAGGGACGGCGACCCCTCCGAGAGCCTGTTCGGGTCAGTGCTGGTCATAGGAAAACCTTAGTGCGAGGGCGGAAGGGCGGACCGCGACGTCGAGGTCGGGGAACGTCACGCGGAGGACGGCGAAGTAGGGGTCGAAGGTGCGGTGGATGCCGATGTCGGAGTCCGCGACGGCGAGCTCCATGTCGACGGACACACGAGCAGGTGCGGGTGCCTGGGCTGCTTGGTCCGCCACCGTGTGTGCGCGTCGCACGGTCGCGCGGAACCCGGCCGGGTCGACGGTCGACGCGCGGAGGGCCGCACGGACGAAGGTGCGGACGACCGCCCGCTGGTCGGTGTCGAGCGTCGCGATGAGGCCGTCGGGGTCGTCGACCACCGGTGCCTGGCCGCCGTCGACCCGGACGGCGTGCTCGAACCAGGTGCGATCGGCGTCGGCGACCATGGACGCCCGGATGCCGTCGGCGATCGCGCGGGCACGGGCACGGTCGGCGTCGGTGATGACGTCGCGCGTGCGGAGCTCGGCGAAGAACGGGGCGACGTCGCGGGACAGGATCGTCGAGCGGTCCTGCTGCACGCTCGCCGCGATGCCGTCCCGCTCGGCACGCGCGACGGAGTACGACCCGGCACGGATCTGCACCCGTTCGGCGAGCCCGGCGAAGGTCCAGGCGAACACCGCGGACGCGGCGGTCAGCACGAGCGTCGGGGCCGCGGCCAGGAACGCCGCGACGGCGACCGGCACCTCGTGCGGGAACTCGGCTGCACCAGCGCCCCAGGTCACGGCGTTCACGGCGGCCAGGACGAGCCCGCCGATCGTCAGGTCGGTCCACGGACGGTACGGCGCGACCATGACGATGCCGGTCGCGGTGATCAGGGACATGAAGTCGTTCAGGGCGCTGCGGTCCGGCCCCCACTGCGCCGCGACGCTCATGACCGACGCCAGGCCGAGCAAGCCCACGTGCGCGACGAACGCGGACCGCGGGAACGGCGCACGGAACGGGCTCGAGGCAGCGAGCACCACCACCGCCGAGGCCGCGACGAGCAGCACCGTGAGGGCGCTGAGCGTGGGGCTGCCCACGACGTCGCGGTCGAAGATCGACACGAGCAGGGCCCAGACGACGCTGCCGGCCCCGAGCACGAGGGCCAGGGGCCGCGACCCCATCGCGCCGAGCGGGTCGTACTGCTGCGCGGTGCGGCGGGACCCGCGCTGCCGTGCCGCCGTCATCGCCCGGTCCCCCGGTCGTCACTGATCACGGGCACGGTGACCGCGCCGGTGACCGGTCCGTACGGCACGGTCATCATGACGCTCGTGCCGGAGCCGGGCGACGACCAGATCTGGACGTCACCGCCGACCCGGCCGATCCGCTCACGCACCGAACCGCGGAGGCCCATCCGGTCGGCTCCGGTGGCGTCCTCGTCGAACCCACGACCGTCGTCGACGACCATGACGGTGCAGGACGCGCTGTCGTCGAACACGCTCACCTCGGCGGCGTCGGTGCCCGCGTGCTTCCGCACGTTGGCCAGGCACTGGCCGACGGCTCGGACGACCGCCGACAGTGCACGCTGGTCCAGCCGTTCGAGCGCGGAGGTGTCACCGGAGACGGTCACGTCGAGCCCGAGCGTCCGGTGTTCGTCGACCATGGCACCGAACGCCTCGGCCGCAGCCCCGGGACGCGGGCGGGCGGCCGGCGCGAGCCACCCTTTGCCGGTGAGCACCGCGACGTCGGCGTCGACCGTCTCGGCGAGGTGCGGGTCCATCGGGCCGTCCGGCGCGAGGGTGATCGCGCCCAGGTGGTTGAGCACGGTGTCGTGCAGGATCGCGGACGCCTCGGCCTCGACCCCGGCGCGGTAGGCGGACACGTGTTCTTCGCGCGCCGAGCGCAGGAGCTCGGGCTGCACCCGTTCGCTCCGCCCCGTGCTGCGGGTCGTGAAGAGCACGAGCGCGACCACGAAGCCCAAGGTGACCCAGGCCAGGATGAGCGGACGGGGCGATTGGTCGGCCTGCACGATGGCGATCCAGGTCGCGAGTCGTCCGGTCAGGAAGCCCACGAAGGACCACAGCACGACGCGGCTCGGCACGGCCCCCGCTCCCCCGACCAGGATGAGCGGGATCACGACGAGGGACATCAGGTACGAGGTCACCCACCCGGTCGGCACCTGCTGCTGGACCCCGACGGCGAACCACCAGGCGCAGACACCGCCGACGGCCAGGAACGCGATCGCCGAGACCCGGGTGCCGAACTGCACGTGCACACCGATCATGGCGAGCATCGGGACGACCGCCAGCGCGGTGCCGACGACCTGCACCCCGGGCTCGGACAGGCCGTAGAGCACGAGCGTGATGGCCGCGGCCGACAGGGACCCGATGGCACCGGCGTGGAATGCGCGCACGGTCGACCACGCGTTCACTCGCGGTGCGAGGTGCGTGGGGATGCCGAGCACGAGGTGGATCCTTCCGGGTGGCGAGGGCGCCGTCCACGATCCAACCACCGGAGCAGCGGCCGTGTACCCCGAATCCGGGGCCGTGCGGCGACCCGCACGATGATAGCGGCCCGGACCGGGGTCTTGCTGTCCCCCGAACGTGGACCGGACACGCCCCGGACGGGCGCCCCTCAGAACAGCGTCTGTGCCGCCGCCGGCCGGAGCAGCCGCCGGTCGAACCCGGGGTCGGCGCGCTTCAGCGGTGACACCGTCGGCACCGACTGCTCCTGCGGCACGCCCGACTGCAGCGTTCGCGGTTCGGAGAAGCCCATCGACCCCGTCGCCGGGTCCACCCGCCCCAGTCCGACCCCGTGCGCCGCCAGGATCGGGCGGATGCGCTCCGACAGCCACCGTCGGTAGTCCTTCGGCGCGTACGTGTTGTCGAGGTACATCGCGCGGTACCGCTGCACCAGGTCGGGTCGCTCGCGGCCGAGCCACTCGAACCACCACGGCTTGACGCCGGGTCGCAGGTGCAGCGCCGAGTACATGATGCTCGTCGCGCCGGCCGCGGTCGCCCGACCGATGGCGTCGTCGAGGTGTGCGCGGGTGTCGGTGATGTACGGCAGCACCGGCATCAGGAACACCGCGCAGTCGAGCCCCGCGTCGCGGATGGCCCGCACGGTCGCCAGCCGGGCCGACGTCGTCGGGGTGCCGGACTCGACCGACTGCTGCAGCGAGTCGTCGTACACGGCGATCGACATCGCGAGGTCGACCGGCACCACCTTCGCCGCCTCGACCAGCAGCGGGAGGTCGCGGCGCAGCAGCGTGCCCTTCGTCAGGATGCTGAACGGGGTGCGCGACTCCGCCAGCGCCTCGATCACACCGGGCATCAGGCGGTACCGCCCCTCGGCCCGCTGGTACGGGTCGGTGTTCGTGCCGAGCGCCACCGGGTGGCGGTCCCACGAGGGCTTGCCGAGCTCACGCCGCAGCACCTCGGCGACGTTCGTCTTCACCACGATCTGCTGGTCGAAGTCGGCGCCGCCGTCGAACTCCAGGTACGTGTGCGTCGGGCGGGCGAAGCAGTACACGCAGGCGTGGCTGCACCCGCGGTACGGGTTGATCGTCCAGCCGTACGTCCCCGAGCCGTCCGCGCTCGGCACCCGGTTCAGAGCGCTCTTCGCCAGGACCTCGTGGAAGGTCACCCCGGCGAACTCGGGCGTCGTCACGCTCCGGACGAACCCGCTGTTCGACTCCATCCCGGGCAGCGCGCCACTCTGCTCGGCATCGATCGCCTGTCCACTCCACCGCATGCCGTCATTCGAACACACGTTCGAACGGACCGCAAGCCGGAGCGGTCCGGGGCAGTCCTCAGTGGTGCAGGCCGAGCACCTTCGCGGTGCGCTCGAGCGTGGCGTCCGCCAGCTCCGGGTCGTCGCCGAGGTCCTGCCCGTAGGTCGGCACCATTGCTCGGACGTCGTCCTGCCAGGCGTCCCACCGGTCCGGGAAGCACCGGTGCAGCATCGTGAGCATGATCGGCACGGCGGTCGAGGCTCCCGGCGACGCCCCGAGCAGCCCCGCGATCGAACCGTCGGCGGCGGTGATGACCTCGGTGCCGAACTGCAGCACGCCGCCCTTGTCCTTGTCGGGCTTGATCACCTGGACGCGCTGCCCAGCGGTGATGCGGTGCCAGTGCTCGGGCTCGGCGCTCGGCATGAAGTCACGGAGCGCCTCGAACTTGGTGTGCTTCGACGCGAGGAGCTGGCCGACCAGGTAGCGGACCAGGTCGAAGTTCGAGAACGCGACGCTCAGCATCGGGCGGAGGTTGTGCGGCCGGATCGAGCGGAACAGGTCGAGGACCGAGCCCTGCTTCAGGAACTTCGGGCTGAACCCGGCGTACGGCCCGAACATCAGCGACGAACCACCGTCGACGATGCGGGTGTCGAGGTGCGGCACCGACATCGGCGGGGCGCCGACACTGGCCTTGCCGTAGACCTTGGCGGAGTGCTTCTGCACCACCTCGGGGTCGTCGGTGCGCAGGAACTCGCCCGACACCGGGAAGCCGCCGTAGCCCCGGATCTCCGGGATGCCGGACTTCTGCAGCAGGTGCAGGGCTCCGCCACCGGCGCCGACGAAGACGAACTTCGCGGCGATGCGCTGCGTCGACCGGCCGATCTCGTTGCGGACGTTGAGCACCCAGCCCTCGGACACCTTCGAGCGGGTCAGGTTGGTGACCTGGTGCGAGGGTTCGAACTCGACACCGTCGATCTCGAGCTGGTCGAAGAGCTGGCGGGTGAGCGACCCGAAGTCGACGTCCGAGCCGGCTGCCGAGTACGTCGCCGCGATCGGCTGGTCCTTCTTGCGGCCGGGGATCAGTGCCGGCGCCCACTTCCGGATCTGCGCCGGGTCGTCCGAGAACTCGATGCCCGCGAAGAGCGGGTGGTCACGCATGGCCTCGTACCGGGCACGCATGTAGGCGACGTTGGCGTCGCCCCACACGAAGGAGATGTGCGGCGTGGGGTTGATGAAGTTCGACGGCTCCGGCAGCACGCCGGTCTCGACCAGGTGCGCCCAGAACTGCCGCGAGACCTGGAACTGCTCGTTGACCGTGACGGCCTTCGCGATGTCGACACGGCCGTCCGGCAGTTCCGGCGTGTAGTTCAACTCGCACAGTGCCGAGTGCCCGGTACCGGCGTTGTTCCACGGGTTCGAGGACTCCTGCGCAACCGTGCCGAGCCGCTCGTACACGCGGATCTTCCAGCTGGGCTCGAGCTTGTGGATGATGGCCCCGAGCGTGGCACTCATGATGCCTCCGCCGATCAGGACGACGTCGATGGGTTCCACCTGCTGCTCTGCCACCCGTCGATCCTACCGGCGGCACCCGACAGACGGACAGGAGGCCCGTGGCGGTGTCGCCACGGGCCTCCTGTCCGTCTGCTGGTCGCGCTCGGCGCGCTACGCGTCCACGGAGCGGCGCGCGACGATCGTCTCCGCGATCTGCACCGCGTTGAGCGCGGCGCCCTTCCGCAGGTTGTCGTTGCTGACGAACAGGACGAGGCCGCGCCCCTCGGGCGCGGACTGGTCCGCACGGATGCGGCCGACGAACGCCGGGTCCTGGCCGGCGGCCTGCAGCGGGGTCGGGACGTCGGAGAGCTCGACTCCGGTTGCGCTCGACAGGATCTCGGTCGCACGCTCGGGCGACAGCGGACGCTCGAACTCGGCGTGCACCGAGATGGAGTGCCCGGTGAACACGGGGACGCGCACGCACGTGCCGGCGACGAGCAGGTCGGGGAGCTCGAGGATCTTCCGGCTCTCGTTCCGGAGCTTCTTCTCCTCGTCGGTCTCGCCCAGGCCGTCCTCGACGATGCTGCCGGCGAGCGGCACGACGTCGAAGGCGATCGGGCGGACGTACTTGACGGGCTCGGGGAACGTCACGGCGGATCCGTCGTGCGTCAGCGCAGCGGTGTCCTGCTCGAGCGCGGCCTTCGCCTGACCCAGGAGTTCCTCGACCCCGGCGAGCCCGGAACCCGAGACCGCCTGGTAGGTCGTCGCGACCAGTCGGCGGAGCCCGGACTCGGTGTCGAGCACCTTGAGCACCGGCATGATCGCCATGGTCGTGCAGTTCGGGTTCGCGATGATGCCCTTCGGCGCCTGGTCGATGGCGTGCGGGTTCACCTCGCTCACGACGAGCGGGACGTCGGGGTCCATGCGCCAGGCGCTCGAGTTGTCGACGACGAGCGCCCCGGCTGCGGCGAACTTCGGCGCGAGGGCCCGCGAGGCGGTGGCCCCGGCGGAGAACAGCGCGATGTCGATGCCGGACGGGTCGGCGAGCTCGGAGTCCTCGACCACGATCTGCTCGCCGCGGAACGGCAGCGTCGTGCCGGCGGAACGGGCGCTCGCGAAGAAACGGACCCGGTCGGCCGGGAACGCGCGCTCTTCGAGCAGGCGACGCATCACGGCGCCGACCTGGCCGGTGGCGCCGACGACGGCGACGGTGAGGGTGCTCATGCGGTGCTCCTGGTGGTTCAGCGGATCGACGGGTCGGCGGGCGTCAGCGGCCGGTGCCGGCGTAGACGACGGCCTCGGCATCGGCGTCGAGGCCGAACGCGCTGTGCACGACGCGCATCGCCTCGTTCAGGGTGTCGGCGCGGGTGACGACCGAGATGCGGATCTCGGAGGTGGAGATCATCTCGATGTTGATCGACGCGTCGTGCAGGGCACGGAAGAGCTGCGCCGAGACACCGGCGTTCGTGCGCATCCCGGCGCCGACCAGGGCGAGCTTGCCGATCTGGTCGTCGTACTGGATGCTCTCGTAGCCGATGTCGGCCTTCGCGACCTCGAGCGCCGTCAGCACGGTCTGGCCCTGGTCCTTCGGCAGGGTGAACGAGATGTCCGTCCGCCCGGTCGACGCCGCCGACACGTTCTGGACGATCATGTCGATGTTCGCCCCGGCGCGCGCGACGTTCGTGAAGATCTCGGCGGCCTTGCCCGGCTGGTCCGGGACCCCCACGACGGTGATCTTGCCCTCGGAGAGGTCTCCGGCGATCCCGGTGATGATCGGTTCTTCCACGGTTTCCCCCTCGGCAGGGTTGTAGACGATGGTGCCCTCGTTGTTGTTGAACGAGGACCGGACGTGCAGGGTGACGCCGTGCCGCCGGGCGTACTCGACGGCGCGGATGTACAGGACCTTGGCACCCGAGGCTGCGAGCTCGAGCATCTCCTCGCTGGTGACGCGGTCGACCTTGCGGGCCTTCGGCACGACACGGGGGTCGGCGGTGAAGATGCCGTCGACGTCGGTGTAGATCTCGCAGACGTCGGCGTCGAGTGCTGCGGCGAGGGCGACGGCCGTGGTGTCCGAGCCGCCGCGGCCGAGCGTGGTGATCTCGCCCGTGGTGCGGTTGAAGCCCTGGAACCCGGCGACGATCGCGACGTGGCCGGAGTCGAGCGCCTCGCGCACGCGCTTCGGGGTGACGTCGACGATGCGGGCCTTGCCGTGCTGGGCGTCGGTGAGCATGCCGGCCTGGCTGCCGGTGTAGGAGGACGCTTCGACCCCGAGGCTCTTGATCGCCATCGCGAGCAGCGCCATCGAGATGCGCTCCCCTGCGGTCAGGAGCATGTCGAGCTCACGGCCGGCGGGGATCGGCGTGACGGAGTGCGCCAGGTCGACGAGTTCGTCGGTGGTGTCGCCCATCGCCGACACCGCCACGACCACGTCGTTGCCGGCCTTCTTCGTCTCGACGATCCGCTTCGCCACGCGCTTGATGCTCTCGGCGTCCGCGACGGATGAACCACCGAACTTCTGCACGATCAAGGCCACTGGCTGGTACTCCCGGAGACGGCGACACCGCGAGGTCACGCGGTCTCACAATGGTAGTCGGTGTTTCGGGGATGTTGCGTGCGAGCGGGCCCCGACGCAAGGATCCTGCGTGGGGGTCAGCCGCCGACGACGCGGCGCCCCTCGAAGGCACGACCGAGCGTGACCTCGTCGGCGTACTCCAGGTCGCCGCCGACCGGCAGCCCCGACGCGAGCCGCGTGGTGCGGATGCCCATCGGGACGAGCAGCCGGCTGAGGTAGGTCGCCGTCGCCTCACCCTCGAGGTTGGGGTCGGTCGCGATGATGACCTCGGCCACGGTGCCGTCGGCCAGGCGCGTCATGAGCTGCTGGATGCGGAGGTCGTCCGGTCCGATGCCGTCGATCGGGCTGATCGCCCCGCCGAGCACGTGGTACAGCCCACGGAACTCCCGGGTGCGCTCGATCGCGGCGACGTCCTTCGCTTCTTCCACGACGCAGATCGTGGCCGGCGAGCGGCGCGGGTCACGGCAGATGCTGCACTGGACGTTCTCGGTGACGTTGCCGCAGATCTCGCAGAAGCGGACCCGCTCCTTGACGTCGGCCAGCAGTTCGGACAGACGACTCGGGTCGAACGACTCGGTCTGCAGGATGTGGAAGGCGATGCGCTGCGCCGACTTCGGTCCGATGCCGGGCAGGCGGCCGAACTCGTCGATGAGGTCTTGGACGATCCCGTCGTACATCAGGCACCGTCCTGGTGGAGAGCGGTCTCCTCGATGAACTGGGCGTTGAGGATCTCACGCACGACGGCCTCGCCGTACCGGCCGGCGACCGGGGCGCGGCGCGCGGGCGGTGCGGTGCGTGCGGGAGCAGCGGCGGGCTGGGCCGCGCGCTGCGGTGCGGCCTGCTGCGCCGGGGCTGCCGGCGCCGCGGCTGCGGGCGCTGCGCCGCGCCCGATCCCCGGGTCGGGGAACGGTGCGCCGTCGTCGTACGGTTCGTCGTCGAGCGGGTAGTCGTCGACCGGTACGCCCGGCGCGACGGGACCGCCGGGAGGCACGGCTGACGCTCCGGACGCCGCCTGCGGACCCGGGGCGGTCGGCTGTTCGGGCTGCCCGGCCGTGGCACCGGCCGGTCGCGCGGGTGCGGCCGACGGTGCCGACTCGGTCGACTGGGGCGTGCTCGTCTCGGCGGGAGCGACCGGCGCGGACGCCGGCACGGTGCCGAAGGGTGCTGCCCAACTGGGCTCGACGGACTCCGGGACGGCGTCGGTGGTGGGGTCGCTGGCGGGGATGGTCGCGACCGCCCAGTCCGTCACCGGCGCACCGGAGGGAGCGGGGGTCGGCTCGGCCGGTGTCCGCTCGCGCTGCGGCGCGGGCGCGGTCGGCGCTGCCTTCGGCTCCGTGGCAGGGGTGGCCGTCGGTGTGGGGGTGGCAGCGGACGCCGGCGCCGGGGCTTCCGGTGCTGTGGGCTCCGGAGCCGGGGCCGGGGTCGGGGCAGCGGCGGCGGGCACCTGCGTGGCGGGAGCCGGACGCTGGGCCGGCGCGGCCTGCTGCGCCGGAGCCGGCTGCTGCTGCTGCTGGGGACGCTGCTGCTGTCCGGTCCCGCGGGCGACGAACTTCACGCGCAGACCGAGGACGTCCACGATGGCGGCACGGAGCAGTTCGCTGACGCTCGCCGAGGGGTCGGACATCTCCTTGAACGAGGCGACGTCCTGCTGGCTCGGGAACGTCAGCGTCAGCACGTCGTCTCGGAGCGCGGTGACCTGCGCCGTGACGACCACCGACCACGCCGAACGCTTGGCGTGCTGCACGTGCTCGACGATCTGCGGCCAGGAGTCGCGCATCTGCTGGAACCCGACGGCACCGACGGTCCGGACGGCGGGCTCGTCACCGATCGTCGTGCCCTGACCGGTGGACGACGGACTGACCGGCTCAGCAGCGGGCGTCGAAGGCTCGGGCTTCGAGGGCTCGGACTTCGCGGGCTCCGTCGACGTCTGCGCGGGCGCTCCAGGAGCGCTCGGAGCGACCGCTGCCCACGACGCTGCGGCGTCACGAGCCACGGCTCCGGAGTCGGCCTGCGGCGCGACGGGCTGCTCGACGGGACGCTCGGGCGTCGTGCGAGCCGCTGCCGGAGCGGGCGTCGGGGCAAGCGAGGGAGCAGGCGCTGCAGGAGCCGCGGCTGCCGGCTGCTCACGACGCGGTGCAGCGGCGACGGCGGGAGCGGACTGGTCGCCGGCCCCGGCCTGGTGTCCACCGGCGTCGCCGACCCCGACACGACGCTCCAGCCGCTCCACCCGGGCGAGGGCTCCGCGCTGGGTGTCGTCGGCCTCGGGCACGAGCATCCGGGCCGTCATGAGTTCGAGGTGCAACCGGGGGGAGGTCGCGCCGGTCATCTCGGTGAGGGCCCGGTTCGCGATGTCGGCGGAACGGGAGAGCCCGGTCGCGCCGAAGACCCCGGCCTGGCGGCTCATGGTGTCGAGCTCTTCCGGCGAGACCCCGCGCAGGACCGCGGCGGCGCTCTCGTTCGTCGCCGCGACGACGATCAGGTCGCGCAGGCGCTCGAGCAGGTCCTCGACGAAGCGGCGGGGGTCCTGTCCGGTCTGCACGACACGGTCGATCGCGGCGAACGCGGACGCCGGGTCGGCGACGGCCAGGGCGTCGACGACGTCGTCGAGCAGGGCGGCGTCGGTGTAGCCGAGCAGGGCCACGGCACGCTCGTAGGCGATCGCACCGTCTTCGCTGCCGGCCATCAGCTGGTCGAGCAGCGACAGGGTGTCACGGACGGATCCGCCGCCGGCACGCACCACCAGGGGCAGGACGCCGGGGGCCACCGACACGGACTCCTGCGTGCAGAGCTGCTCGATGTACTCGAGCATGACCGCGGGCGGGACGAGCCGGAACGGGTAGTGGTGGGTGCGCGACCGGATGGTGCCGATGACCTTCTCGGGCTCGGTCGTCGCGAAGATGAACTTGACGTGCTCCGGGGGTTCCTCGACGAGCTTGAGCAGCGCGTTGAAGCCCTGCGGCGTCACCATGTGCGCTTCGTCGAGGATGAAGATCTTGTAGCGGTCGCGAGCCGGGGCGAACACGGCCCGGTCGCGCAGGTCACGGGCGTCGTCGACACCGTTGTGGCTCGCGGCGTCGATCTCGATGACGTCGAGCGAGCCGCTGCCGTCGCGGGCGAGTTCCACGCAGCTCGGGCAGACGCCGCAGGGGGTGTCGGTCGGGCCCTCGGCGCAGTTCAGGCAGCGCGCGAGGATGCGGGCCGACGTCGTCTTGCCGCAGCCACGCGGGCCGCTGAACAGGTAGGCGTGGTTGACGCGGTTCGTGCGGAGCGCCGTGCGGAGCGGGTCGGTGACCTGCGACTGCCCGATCAGCTCGGCGAAGTTCTCGGGCCGGTAACGGCGATACAGGGCGGTGACCACGCGACAAGGGTAGCCGTCACGACCGACAACCCGCGTGCCCGTCCACAGGTCGTCCCGCCGGGCCGGACCACCCACCGGCGGTGGGCCGAGCGCCCGGACGGCACCGCGCCTCCCGTCCGTCTGGTCGACGGGCGGGAGGCGCGGTGTGTGACGCTGGTGCGGACTCAGCCGCGGGTGCGGCGACGGAACCCGCGGGCGAGGCGGGAGAGCCCCAGCAGCAGGAACCCGAGGGCCACCAGGCCCGCCGCGGTGCCGGCGATCGGGACGACGTCCGCGCCGGTCCAGGCGAGGTCACCGGTGCCGTTGCCGGAGCCACCGATCCCGGTGCCGGAGCCGTTCCCGGAGCCGCCGCCGGTGCTGTTGCCGGTGCCGGAGCCACCGCCGGTCCCCGGCGTGCCGGGCAGACCGGGCGCACCCGGCGTTCCAGGGGTACCGGGCGTCCCCGGGGTGCCGGGCGTGCCCGGCTCCCCCGGGTCGACGGCGTCGTCCATCACCATGACGCGGACCATCTGCGCCTGCGAGGTGAACCCGCCGACCGACTGGGTGACCCGCAGCATGTGCACGCCGACCGGCAACCAGACGGTGGTCGCCCACTCGCCGTCCTCGTCGGCCGTCGTCGCGACCGCGTCGCGCCCCATCGGCTGCACGGTGACGGTCGCGCCGGGCTCGGCGGTCCCGGTGACCATCCAGTCGACCCCGCCGTCCTCGTCCGCCATCTGCTGCTCACCCGGTGTCGGTGAGGTGACCGCGAGCGGCTCCAGGGTGTCGACCACGATCGGCACCCGGGGCGCCGCCGAGGTCGTGCCGTTCACCGACTGCGTGGCGCCGATCGTCCACTCGCCCTCGGGGACACGCTCGAACGCGACGCTCCACGCGCCCTCGTCGTCGGCGGTGGTGGCGCGGACCTGCCCGGTGGACAGGGTCACCGTCACCGCGGCGCCGGGGGTGGCCTGGCCGGTCACCGTGAACGAGCCGGTGTCACCGAACCCGTCCGCCGTGATCAGCTGCCCTGGGTCGGGGCTCGTGATGACGATGCCCGTCTCCTGCGCGGCCACGACCGTGACGTCGGCGGTCACCGGGTCGGAGGTCCGACCGCCGACCGTCTGCGTCACCGACACCGTGTGCTCCCCGACGGGGACCCCACCGATCGTGACCGTCCACGAGCCGTCGTCGCCGGCGGTCGTCGTGGCGGTCCGGCCGTCGACGTCGACCGTGACGGTCGCTCCCGGCTCGGCGGTGCCGCTCACCGGGACCGACCTCGTCGACCCCGAGGTCGGGAACGCCTGGCCGTCGGTCGGGCTCGAGATGACGACCGGCGTCGCGGCCGTCACGGTGAAGCCGACCCGCGGGGCGTCGGTGGTGGCACCGTCGACCGTCTGGCTGGCGGCGATCGTGTGGGTCCCTTCGGCGACGTCCGGCACCGTCACGGACCACGCGCCGTCGTCGTCCGCGGTCGTGGTGACCGCGGTGCCGTCGTCGATGCGGACCGAGACCGCGGCGTTCGGTGCGGAGGTACCGGTCACGCGCACGTCGGTCGAGCCGCCGAGCACCCGGTGGTCGGCGCCGTCGGCCGGGCTGGTCACGACGATCGCGTCCGCGGCGGCGACCACGACGGTCACGTCGCGCTCGATCGCATCGGACGTCGTGCCGTTCACGACCTGGGTGACGACGAGCGTGTGCTCGCCGGCCGGCACGTCGACCAGCGTGGTCTCCCACCGTCCGTCGGTGCCGACACGGACCACGACCGGGTCGGCGTCGTCGAGGACGACGCGGACCGTCGCGCCGGGCTGGCCCTCGCCGCCGACCGGGACGGTCGCGGTGGGGTCGGTGCTCGGCACGGTGAACGTGGTGTCGTCAGCCGGGGCGGTGACCGTCAGCGCCGCACCGGGTGCGACGGTGAAGGTGCTGCGCACCGCTGCGGACGTCGAGCCGTCGACCGTCTGGGTCGCACGGATCGTGTGCTCACCGACGGCGGTGTCCGGCAGGTCGACGCTCCAGGTGCCAGCGTCGGTCGCGGTCACGGTCCGGGCGTTGCCGCCGTCGATCGTGACACGGACCTCGGCACCGGGCTCAGCGGCCCCCGCGGCGGTGAGGGTCGCGAGCGAGTCGCGCTGGGCGACCCGGATCGTGGTGCCATCCGCCGGGGTGGCGATCGTGATCGGGTCGGCGACGAGGACGCGGACGTCCACCGTCACCGGCGCGGACTCGGTGCCGTCGATGCGCTGCGTGACGCTGACGGTCGTGGTGCCGGCCGGCACACCGGGGACGGAGACGCTCCAGGCGCCGTCGTCGTCCGCGGTGGTCGACTCGGTGCGACCGTCGCCCAGGTCGACCACGATGGTCGCGCCCGGCTCGGCGGTGCCGGCGACGTCGACCGTCGTCGTGCCGTCCCCGTCGGCGACCGTGTACTCCTGGTCGGCCGTCGGCTCGGTGATGACGACGGGCGCGCCCGCCTCGATCTCGAACGTCGTCCCGACCGGGGTGGTCGAGGTCGAGCCGTCCACGGTCTGCGTCACCGCGACGGTGTGTTCGCCGACACCGAGGTCCGGCACGTCGACGCTCCACGAGCCGTCGTCGCCGGCGGTGACCTCGACGGGGTCGCGGTCGTCGACGGTGACCGTCACCGTGGCGCCGGGCTGGGCGTCACCCGCGACCGTCACGGTCGTCGTCGCGTCGCCGTCGGCCACCGTGATCGGGTCGTCGCCGGGCTCACGGATGACCAGGTCGGCAGCGGCGACCACCGACACCGGTCGTTCGACCGCAGCGCTCGTGGTGCCGTTCACGGCCTGCGTGACCGAGGCCGTGAACGAGCCGGTCGGCACGTCCTCGACCGTGGTCGCCCAGCGGCCGTCCTCGTCCACGGTCGCCGTCGCGGTCCCGCCGTCGCCGAGGTCGACCGTGACGGTCGCGCCCGGTTCACCGGTACCCGCGAAGTCGACCCCGGTGGTGGCGTCGTCGTCCGCCACCGTGACGGTGGTGGCACCCCGCGGCGTGGACACGACGAGCGGGGCTCCGGCACGGACCGACACCGCCGCCGTCACCGGCGCCGAGGTCTGCCCGCCGACGACCTGCGTCGCGGTGACGCGGTGGTCACCGACCGGGACGTCCTGGAAGGTGGTCTCCCACCGGCCGTCCTCGTCCGCCGTCACCGTCTCGGTCTCGCCGGTCGAGATCCGGACCGTCACCTCGGCGTCGGGCTGCGCCCGACCGGTCACCTCGACGTCGGCGGTGCCGGACGTGTCGGCGACCGTCAGGACGTCGCCGTCCTCCGGGGTCACGATGGTGAGCGCGGTCCCGGCCCGCACCGTGACGGTCTGGTCCGGACCGGAGGCGGTGGTCCCGCCGACCGTCTGGCTGGCGGTGAGCGTCGGGGTGCCGACACCGACCCCACCGAACGTGACCGTCCAGTCGCCGTCCGCGTCCGCGGTGGTGGTCGCCTCGTCGTCGCCGAGTCGCACCGTCACCGGCGCGCCCGGCTCCGCCGAACCCGTGACCACGACGTCGCGCGTCGCGTCGGCGTCCGGCACGAGCAGGACCGCGTCGGTCGCCGGTGCGGTGATCGTGACGGCTTCGGCGGCCTCGATCGTGATCGTGCGCTCGACCGGGTCGGAGGTGCGCGGGTCGGAGACGCTGCCTGCCAGGGTCTGGGTGACCGTGACCTGGTGCACGTCGACGCCGAGGTCGGGGAACGTGACCGACCACGTGCCGTCGGCACCGACCGTCGTCTCCTGGTCCTCGGAGCCGGCGAGGGTCGCCGTGACCGCGGCGCCGGGCTGGCCGGTGCCGGTGACCGTGACGTCGCGCTCGACGTCGGGGCCTGCGACCGAGATCGGGTCCGTGTCCGGACCGGTGATCGTCAGCGCGTTGGCCGTGACGACCTCGAAGGTGATCGGGACGGCGCTCGTCACGACGTCCTCGACCTCCTGGCTGGCCGACGCCGTGTACAGGCCGGTCGGGGCGAGACCGGTCGCGTCGACCGCCCACCGCCCGTCGTCGTCGGCCGTGGTGGTGAACCGGGTGCCGGGTCCGACCGAGACGGTCACCGCGGCACCGGGCTCGGCCGTGCCGGTGATTCGGACGGTCGCGGTGGCATCGGCGTCGACCGCGACGAAGCGTGCGCCGCTCGCTGGGGTGTCGATGACGATGGCGTTGCCGGGGACCACGGTGAAGTCACGCGTGACCACCGGGCCGTCGGTGCCGTTCACGGTCTGCACGGCCTCGACGGTGTGCTCGCCGATGCCGAGCTGCGTGGTCGGGAGCTCCCAGTTGCCGGCCGTGTCCGTGACGACCTCGACGGGGTCGCCGTCGTCGATCGTGACGGCGACGGTCGCGCCGGGCTCCGCGGTGCCGCGGACGACCACGTTGGCCTGGCCGCCGGTGCCGGCGGGCACCTGCTGGGCGTCACCCGGTGCCACGATGACGAGCTCGTCGCCGGCCTCGACCGCGAAGTCACGGTCCACCGGTGCCGAGGTCGCACCGTCGACGGTCTGGGTGACCGTCGCGGTGTGGTCGCCGGTGCCGACGTCGGTGAGGAGCACCGACCAGGTGCCCTCCGGGTTCGCCGTCGTGGACACCGCTTCACCGTCGTCCAGGACGACCTCGACGCGGGCGCCGGGCTGCGCGGTACCCCGCACGGTGACGTCGAGGACGGAGTCGTCGGTCGCGACCGTGACGGTGGCGTCCTGCGCCGGAGCGGTGACGGCGAGCGGGGCGCCCGCCTGCACCGTGACGACCTGGCGGACGGCCGGCGAGGTGGTCCCGCCGACGGTCTGCGTCGCCGAGATCGTGTACCGACCGACCGGGACGTCGGTGACGGTCAGCGTCCAGGTGCCGTCGTCGTCGGCCGTCGTGGTCGCGGTCAGCCCGTCGCCGAGCGAGACCCGCACCTCGGCACCGGCCTCGGCCGTGCCGGCCAGGTCGAGGTCGGTGGTGGTGTCGGCGTCGAGGACGGTGACGACGTCGCCGTCGTCGGGCGAGGTGATCGCGAGCGGGTCACCCGCCTCGATGGTGAAGGTCGTCTCGACCGGGCCGGACGTGGTGCCGTCGACGGTCTGACGCGCCGTGGCGGTGCGGTTGCCGACCGGGACCCCCACGAACGTGGTCGTCCAGGCGCCGTCCTCGTCCGCGGTGACCGCGGCGGTGAAGGATCCACCGATGCCGACGGTGACCCGGGCGTTCGGGGCGGCCGAGCCGGACACCGTCACCGGGGTGGTCGAGCTCTCGTCGGCGACGGTGATGGTGCTGCCGTCGGCCGGCTCGTCGATGGTGAGCGCGGGGGCCGCCGTCACGGTGAAGTCCCGGGTGACCGGGGCACTCGTCGTACCGCCGACGGTCTGGGTGACCTCGGCCGAGTACTCCCCGGCCGGGACGTCCGTGACGCTCGTCGACCAGGTGCCGTCGGCGTTCGCGCGGGTGGTGGCGGTCAGGCCGTCACCGAGGTCGACGTCCACGCGGGCACCGGCCTGGGCACTGCCGGAGAACGGGACGGACCGGGTGTCGCCGGCGAGCGGGAAGTCCTGGTCCGCCGTGGGGGTGTCGACGGTCAGGCCGGCCGCGGCCACGACCCGGAAGGACCGGGTCACGGGTGCCGAGGTCGTGTCGCCGACGGTCTGCGTGACGCTCGCCGTCTGCTCGCCGACCGGGACCTCGGGGACGGTGACGCTCCAGGCGCCGGCGTCGTCCGCCGTGCCCGTTGCGGTCACGCCGCCGCCCAGGTCGACGCTGATGCGCGCGTTCGCCGTCGCGGTGCCCGTCAGGGTGACCGGGGCGGTCTCCCCCGTCGTCGTGAAGGTCTGACCGGCCGTGGGGGTGGTGATCGTCAGGGCGCGCTGGGCCACGACGGAGAAGTCCTGCGTCGCGGTGCCGGCCGCGGTGCCGCCGACCGTCTGGGTCGCGGTCGCGGTGTACGAACCGGTGGGGACGTCGGCGATGGTCGTCGTCCAGGTCCCGTCGGCAGCGACGGTCGCGGTGCCGGTCCGGTCCCCGCCGAGGCTGACGGCCACGGCGGCACCGGGCTCCCCGGCCCCGCTCACGACGACGCTGCGGGTCGAGGTCGCCGACGGCACGGTGAACTGCTGTCCGGCCGTGGGTGCCGTGATGGTCGGTGCCGCGAAGGCCGTGGCACGCACGGTCGAGGTGGCGAGGTCCACGGTGGCGACGTTCGCCCCGGGGAGCACGGAGAGCTGCAGGGCGTGCACGCTCCGCGATCCGGTGTCGTACCCGCGGGGGTCGCGGAAGCCGGTCGTGTCCTGCGCGTTCACGGTGAGGTCGACGACCTGACGGAGCAGCAGCACGACGGGGCTCAGCAGGGTGGAGACGGCCGAGGTCGTCGCCGTGAGCGTCGTGCCGAGGTTCGTCAGGGCCGTGCCCGTCACCAGGGGACGCACGATGGTCTGCAGTGCCGGGATGACGACGGCGTTGACCGCCGGGGCGAGCAGGGTACCGAGCACGTTCAGGCCGAGGGGCCCGCCCGTCGCCGTCACCGTCGCGGTGGCGGGCGAGGTGCCGGCGAGGGCGCCGAGCGTGGTGTCCGCGCGGAGGGCCAGTGCGGTGAGCGGGATGCCCGCGAGGTTGACGTTCGCGGTGACGTTCACCCGCACGGCGGTCGAGTTGATCGTGTTGACGACCGCGGTCTGCAATGCCGTCGGCAGCTGCGTGCCGAGGATCGTCGTGATGCTCCGGTTGATCGAACTCACGGCCGCCTCGGTCAGCACCGACGTGTTCGCCGGCTGACCGTTCAGGGTGGTGAGCCGGTCGAGGTCGACCGTGATCGCGCCGGTCGACGGGGTGATCGTCACCGCACCGTCCGTGAGCGGCTGCTGCAGCACACGGGTCAGGGCGTCGTCGAGGTTCAGGTCGACGGTCGCGGTGACCGTCGTGCCGTTGACGTTCACCAGTCCGAGGCTCGTCGTGCGGAGGAGCCGCTGCAGCTCGCTCGTCAGCGCCGTGGTCGTGCCGGACAGCGCCCCGTCGGCACCGACCGCGGAGTTCACCGTGCCCGAGAAGGTGCGCAGGTCGTTCCGGAGCGCCGTGCTGAGTCCGGCGACCGCCGGGCTCGTCAGGTTGAGATCCGCGCCGGCGATCCGGTAGTCCGTCGTCGTCCCCACCGTGGTGCCGCGCGTCGCCTGGATCCGGGACGCCAGGGCCCCGATCCGCAGCTGCGCGTTCGACAGCACCGTGGTGTCGGCGCCGACGCGCGAGAACAGCGGGTTGAGGTTGACCGTCGCAGCGCCGGTGCCGGACCCGGTGCCGACCCCGATGCCGCCGTCGTTCGTCAGGAGTCCCGACGACGCGGTCGCGCCCGTGGCCGAGGTCGTGGCGTACTGACCGTCGACGCCGAGGGTCAGGATGCCGTTCGCGCCGAGCAGGTCGACGTCGTTGCCGAGGTCCACCCCGACCGCGTTGAGCGCCGTCAGGTTGAGCGGCTGGTTCGTGGTGCCGCCGCCGGAGCTCGCGCCACGTGCGGAGTACGCGCCGCCGAGCTGGGCGACCGCGTCGGCGTTCACGATGCCGGAGCCGCTGAGCAGCAGCCCCTCGGCCTCGGTGACGTCGGTCTGGGCGGCCGCAGCGGGTTGGATCGCCACGGTGGCGGCGATGAGCGCCGTCACCGTGGCGATGACGCCGCCGCGCAGGAGGAGCCGCCGACCGTCCGTCGCTCGTCCTCGAGCTCGGCCGTCGGCGCGGGTGATCCGTCGTGTCCGTTCGTCCGCTGCGGAGGGTACGGGGGTACCGGGCAGCGACGCGTGCCTGCGCATGCGTGTCTCTTTTCCTGGCGGGCGCGCCCGCCACCTGATCCTCGGAATCCACCGCTGGTGAGGCGGTGGAGGCTCCTCCGCTGGTGAGGCGGTGGAGGGTCGGAACCCTGGTTGGGGATTCCTGAGGCAGATCTTTACACATGATCAGGAAGCTGTCCGCAAGCATCGACGAAAAAGGACGCGAGACCTCCCGAACGGGGGGCGACACCGGGGAGCTGACTCGACCCGGAACGAAGAAGACTCCTCACGCACCCGCCAGAGCCTGGTTACCCTTGCTGCGTTTCCGCCCTGGGGGAGTTGGCCTGGATGGCGTCACGTGAGGAGCCGCCGAGAAGTCTACCGGACGCGACGGGCAGACTCGAACACATGAAGATCGCCATCGCCGGAGGACACGGCCAGATCGCCCTGCTCCTCGCCCGCCAGATCACCGACGCCGGCCACGACGCCGTCGCGATCGTCCGCAATCCCGCGCACGTGGCCGACGTCGAGCAACAGGGGGCGCGTGCGATCGTCGCCGATCTGGAGCAGCTCGGCGACGACGACCTCGCGCTCCGCCTGCGCGGTGTCGATGCCGTGGTGTTCGCCGCCGGTGCCGGGCCGAACAGCGGCGCCGAGCGGAAGCTCACCGTCGACCGTGACGGTGCGATCCTGCTCGCCGACGCCGCCGAGCGTGCCGGCATCGAGCGCTACGTGATGATCTCCGCGATGGCGGCCGACACCTACGACCCCGAGCTCGCCGTCGTGCCCGCGCAGGACGACGCCGCGGTGTTCCAGGTCTACCTGCGGGCGAAGGCCGAGGCGGACGCGAACCTGCGGGCCCGACGCCTCCGCTGGACGATCGTGCGTCCCGGCGGTCTGCTCGACACGCCGCCGCAGGGCACGGTCCACGTCGGCCGGACGGTGCCGCGCGGCTCGATCCCCCGCGCGGACGTCGCGACCGTCGTCCTGCACGCCCTGCTCGACGACGCCGCGGTGGGCGTGCAGTTCGAGGTCACCAGCGGCGACACCCCGATCCCGGCGGCGCTGGGCGCCCTCACCTGAACGGTCCGCGAACGCCGCACCGTGCGCGCTTCGTCGCCCCGTGCGGTCTCCTCGCCGAAGGTGCCGGGCCGCGCACCGTGCGCACCTGCTCACCCCGTGCGGACTTCCGCGCCCCGTGCCACGCTGCAAGCGCGCACCCGACAAGCAGCCCCGCACCCACCGACGAACACCGCACCGTGCGGTGGACGTACCCCACAGACGGACGGGAGGCACGGAGCCAGCCCGCCCCGCGCCTCCCGTCCGCACCGTGCGCACCTGCTCACCCCGTGCGGACTTCCGCGCCCCGTGCCACGCTGCAAGCGCGCACCCAGCAGGCAGCCCCGCACCCACCGACGAACACCGCACCGTGCGGTGGACGTACCCCGCGGACGGACGGGAGGCACGGAGCCAGCCCGCCCCGCGCCTCCCGTCCGCACCGTGCGCACCTGCTCACCCCGTGCGGGCTTCCGCGCCCCGTGCCACGCTGCAAGCGCGCACCCAGCAGGCAGCCCCACACCCACCGACGAACACCGCACCGTGCCGCCGCGACGCGGCGGCACCCGTCAGAGCGCGACCGCAGCCGACTGCCGAGCGATCTCGAGCTCCTCGTTCGTCGGGATCACGAGCACCGCGACCCGTGAGCCGTCGGTGGAGATGCGGCGGGCGTCGCGCGACGCCAGCTCGTTGCGGTCCGGGTCGATCTCGATGCCCAGGTGCTCGAGCCCCGCGAGCACGCGCCGCCGCAGCAGGGCGTTGTTCTCGCCGACCCCCGCGGTGAACACGACCGCGTCGAGCCCGCCGAGCTGTGCCGTGTAGGCGCCCACGTAGCGCCGGATGCGGTGGCGGTACACGGCGAGCGCCGCCTCCGCCTGCTCGTCGCCCTTGGTGGCGGCGTCCTGCACGTCCCGCATGTCGCCGTTGCCGGTCAGGCCGAGCAGACCGGACCGCTTGTTGAGCATGGTGTCGAGCTCGTCGAAGGTCATCCCGGCCTCGCGGTGCAGGTGGATGAGCACCGCGGGGTCGAGGTCGCCGGAGCGGGTGCCCATGACGAGCCCCTCGAGCGGGGTCAGTCCCATCGAGGTCTCGATGGACTTCCCGCCGTCGATCGCCGCGACCGAGGCGCCGTTGCCCAGGTGCAGCACGATCGTCTTGAGCTCGGCGAGTGGCCGGTCGAGGAACTCCGCGGCCTGCTCGGAGACGTACTTGTGGCTGGTGCCGTGCATACCGTAGCGGCGGATCCCGTACTCGGCGGCCAGGTCAGCGGGGATCGCGTACGTGTACGCGTGCGGCGGCATCGTCTGGTGGAACGCGGTGTCGAACACGGCGACGTGCGGGACGTCCGAGAAGACCTGCTTCGCGGCGCGGATCCCCTCGAGGTTCGCGGGGTTGTGCAGCGGCGCGAGGCTGTTGAGGTCCTCGATCTGCTGCTCGACCTGGTCCGTGACGACCGTCGCGCGGTCGAAGGTGGTGCCGCCGTGCACGACACGGTGGCCGACGACGGCGGGCGGGTGCTCGTCGAACGACGGGCCCACCTTCGCGAACGCGTCGATCATCGCCTGGAACCCGGCCGCGTGGTCGGGCACCGACGCGGCGTCGTTCGACGACGACTCCCCCGTCAGCGCGTTGGTGTGCTTCCAGGCCCCGGCGGACTCGCCGATGCGCTCGACGAGCCCCGAGGCGAGCGTGCGCTCGTCCTCGAGTTCGATGAGCTGGTACTTGAACGAACTCGAGCCGGAGTTGACGACGAGGGCTGCGGTCACGGGGTGGTCACTTTCTGTCGGGCCTGGAGGCGCGGTGCGGGTCGGGCGGTCAGGCCGCGTCGGTCGCGGTGCCGGCCTGGATCGCGGTGATCGCGACGGTGTTCACGATGTCGCCCACCAGGGCGCCGCGCGACAGGTCGTTGATCGGCTTGCGCAGGCCCTGCAGGACCGGGCCGATCGCCACGGCGCCGGCCGAGCGCTGCACGGCCTTGTACGTGTTGTTGCCGGTGTTGAGGTCCGGGAAGATGAACACCGTCGCGCGGCCGGCGACCGGGGAGTCCGGCATCTTCGTCGACGCGACGGTGGGGTCGGCTGCGGCGTCGTACTGGATCGGGCCCTCGACGAGCAGGTCGGGCCGCCGTTCCCGCACGAACGCGGTGCCGGCGCGCACCTTGTCGACGTCGGCACCGGAGCCGCTGTCGCCGGTGGAGTAGCTGAGCATCGCGACGCGGGGGTCGATGCCGAACTGGGTCGCGGTCTCGGCGGACGAGATCGCGATGTCGGCGAGCTGCTCGCTGGTCGGGTCCGGGATCACCGCGCAGTCGCCGTACACGAGCACGCGGTCGGCGAGGGCCATCAGGAACACACTCGACACGATCGAGGTGTCCGGACGCGTCTTGATGATCTCGAACGACGGCCGGATGGTGTGCGCGGTGGTGTGCTTCGCGCCGGAGACCATGCCGTCGGCGAGCCCGAGCTGCACCATCATCGTGCCGAAGTACGAGACGTCGGTGACGGTGTCGCGGGCGAGCTCGATCGACATCCCCTTGTGGGCACGGAGCCGGGTGTACTCCTCGGCGAAGCGCTCACGCAGCTCGGGGTCGAACGGCGAGACGAGCTGCGCGGCCTCGAGGTCGAGGCCGAGCTCGGTCGCCCGCGTGCGGATGGCGGCGGGGTCGCCGAGGATCGTCAGCTCGCAGACCTGGCGCTGCAGCAGGGTGGAGGCGGCGCGGAGGATGCGGTCGTCCTCGCCCTCGGGCAGGACGATGCGCTTGCCGTAGCTGCGCGCCCGGTCGAGCAGGCCGTGCTCGAACATGAGCGGGGTGACGACCCCGGACGGGGCGAGCTGCAGGCGGTCGCGCAGGGCCTCGGCGTCGACGTGCTGCTCGAACAGGGCCAGCGCGAGGTCGGCCTTCCGGGGCGAGTCGGCTGCCAGGCGCCCCCGGGTCTGGGTGATCCGGAGGGCGGTGTCGTACGTGCCGAGGTCGTTCTGCGCGATCGGCAACGAGCTCGACAGGCCCTCGAGCAGCCGGGACACCTGCGGGGCGATCTCGAACCCGCCGTTCAGGATGACGCCGGCCAGGCTCGGGAACGTCTCGGACTGGTTGGCGAGCAGCGTGGCGATGAGGACGTCGCTCCGGTCTCCGGGGACGACGACGATGCCGCCCTCGATCAGCCGGGGCAGCACGTTCTCCATGCTCATGCCCGCGACGACGGTGCCGAGGGCCTCGCGGTCGAGCAGGGCGTCGTCACCGCGGACCAGGGTGGCGCCGGTGGCCTGCAGCAGGGCACGGACGGTCGGGGCGACGAGCACGCGGTCCTCGGGGATCGCCCACACCGGGACGTCGGGGTGGTCGTCGTGCACGGCCTGCTCGACGCTCGTCACGATGGCGGCCAGGGCGTCCGGGTCGGCACGGTTCACCACGACGCCGAACAGCTGCGCGTGTGCTGCCCGCAGCTCGCTCGTCGTGACGTCGGCGACCTGCGCCATGCCCTCGGGGGTGCGGGCCGCACGTTCGGCGGCGTCGCGCCCACCGAGCACGAGGAGCACTGGAGCGCCGAGGTTCGCGGCGACCTTCGCGTTGAAGGAGAGCTCGGTGGGGCTGCCCACGTCGGTGTAGTCGGACCCGAGCACCACGACGGCGTCGCACTGCCGCTCGACCTGGGCGAACCGGGTGACGATGGTGCCGAGCGCCGCCTCGGGGTCGGCGTGCACGTCGTCGTAGGTGACCCCGACGGCGTCGTCGTACGAGATGCCGACGGCCGTGTGCTGCAGCAGCAGCTCGAGCACGTAGTCGGGTTCGACGACCGAGCGGGCGACGGGCCGGAACACGCCGACGCGGCCGACGGACCGGGCGAGGGTCTCGAGGACACCGAGGGCGACGGTGCTCTTGCCCGTGTGCCCTTCTGCTGACGTGATGTAGATGCGGGTCGACACGAGGCCCAGGGTAGTCGCCGCACATGTCACGACATCTGGGAGCACCGTCGCCGACGACACGCGGTCGTGAGCACCTCGGAGAACCTGTACCATTGGGTGTCGCCGTCGAGAGACGGCGTCAGGAGAATTCGCCTAGTGGCCTATGGCGCACGCTTGGAAAGCGTGTTGGGTGCAAGCCCTCGGGGGTTCGAATCCCCCATTCTCCGCAGCGAGCAAGACCGCAACACCCACGAAGGACCCGCACCGATCGGTGCGGGTCCTTCGTCGTTCCACGGTCGATCGGTCCCCCACCCTGCGGACGAGCGTGTGCCCTGTTCCCCCTCGGTTGGCCGGGAAACGCCGACCAGGGGTGGAACGGGCTGTCCCCGGTACCCGTCGGTCGCCTATGCTGGCCGAGCGAACGGCTCCGGGACGAGCCGACCGCGGTGCATCGAGCGGCAGGGGCGTCGCTCGGAGGGCGTGCTGGTCAGCGTGCCCGGAACACCCGAGGGGACGAGGAGACGCGCCATGGGGGACACCACCGTGCCCGCAGTGCCCGTGCGGCCCGCCGTCTTCGACACGGTCCTCCGTCCGCGCCGGTCCCTCGTCCGTTCCACCGCGCTGAGCATCGCCTTCTCGGCCGTGCCGCTCGCCGTCGCCCTGGTCTGGGTCTCGTTCCCGTTCCGCACGTGGGCCGTGTTCGCCGGCATCGTCGTCGCGATGGCCGCGGCCGTCGGCATCGTGTTCGTCCGACTGCACACCGCGTTCATCGGGATCGACGACGACGGTCTGACGATCCGTGGCGTCCTCACGGCGCACCGTCGGATCCCCCGCGACCGCGTGCACAGCCTGGTGCTCGCCACGACCTTCGGCTCGTCCGTGGACCGGACCGTGCGGGAACTCGTCGCGTTCGACCGGACCGGCACCCACCTCTTCCGGCTCCGCGCCGACGTGTGGGGCGACGACGGGCTCGACCGAGTGGTCGACGCGCTCGGCGTGCAGGTCGTCGAAGAGTCGCGGCCGGTCTCCGCCCGCACCTTCGCGAAGCGCTACCCGACGAGCCGCGCCTGGTACGAGCAGCGGTCGGCGTTCCTGCTCGTCGGCGGCCTCGTCGTGCTGGTCGTCGGCGGGTTGCTCGCCGTCGAGTTCGCCGGCCTCAACGCCCCCTGACCCACCGGCGGACCGGCCAGCGGCCACCGCACGGCACCCGTCAGCACGGCACCGGTCAGCACAGAAACGGTCAGCGCGGCACCGGTCAGCGCCGACGCCGCAGCGTCGAGAAGATCCCGCGCACCACTTCCTTCGCGATGGTCACGCCCAGCCCGGAGCCGAGCAGGTCCGACAGCGGGTCCCCCGCGGATCGCCGCGTGCCGGACCGCTGTGTCCCGCCCGACCGACCGGAGCCGCCGGATCGACCGGACCGCCGGGCGTCCGACGCTCGCTCGGCCCGCTCGAACTCCCGCTGCTGCCGCTCGTACTCCTGCTGGGCATCCGCCGATGCGTCCGCCGCGACGGCAGCGGCCTCGTCGGCTGCGGCAGCGGCGTCGGCTGCGGCGGCCGCCGCCTCCATCCGGCGCGCGAGCACCTCGCGCGCCGAGTCCGGATCGACGCGGGTGCCGTAGGTCGACAGGAGCGGTGAGGCCTGCACCCGCGCGGCCATCTCGTCGGCCGGCATCGGGGCCATCGACCCCTGGGGTGCACGCAGCCGGGTCCACGCGACGGGGGTCGGTGCGCCCCGCTCGTTCATCACCGTGACGATCGCCTCGCCGGTCGCGAGCGACGTGAGGACCTCGCCCAGGTCGTAGTCGCTCGTCGGGTAGGTCGAAACCGTCGCCCGGAGCGCCTTCGCGTCGTCCGGGGTGTGGGCGCGGAGCTGGTGCTGGATGCGCGACCCGAGCTGCGCCAGCACGTCGTTCGGCACGTCCTTCGGGGTCTGCGTCACGAAGAAGACCCCCACGCCCTTCGACCGGATGAGCCGCACGGTCCGCACGATCTGCTCGGTGAAGTCCTTCGACGCCCCGTTGAACAGCAGGTGCGCCTCGTCCAGGAAGAACACGAGCTTCGGCTCGTCCTGGTCGCCGACCTCGGGCAGCTCGTTGAACAGGTCCGCCAGCAACCACATCAGGAACGTCGAGAAGACCTCCGGCCGGTCCTGCACACCGGGCACCTCGAGCAGGCTGACGATCCCCCGCCCGTCCGCCGCCGTCCGCAGGAACACCTGCGTGTCGATCTCGGGCGCCCCGAAGAATCGGTCGGCGCCCTGGTCGGCGAAGGTGACGAGCTCGCGCAGGATCACCCCGGCGGTCTGCTTCGACAGGCCCCCGAGCTCGGCGAGCTCCCCCTTGCCCTGCTCGCTCACCAGGAACGTCAGCACGCTCCGCAGGTCGTCGAGGTCCACCAGCGCCAGCCCCTGCTGCGTGGCGTAGTGGAACACCAGGCCGAGCGAGGACTCCTGCGTGTCGTTCAGGCCGAGCACCTTCGACAGAAGCAGCGGCCCGAACCCGGAGACGGTGGCACGGATCGGCACGCCGGTGCCCTGCCCGCCCAGCGAGAACAGCTCGGCCTGGCTCGCGACGCCCTGCCACTGCTGGCCGATGCCCGCGGTGCGGTCGAGCAGCTTGTCGGTCGCCTGCCCCGCGACGGCCAGGCCGGACAGGTCGCCCTTGATGTCGGCGGCGAACACCGGCACCCCGTTCGCCGCGATCTGTTCGGCGAGCACCTGCAGCGTGCGGGTCTTGCCGGTGCCGGTCGCCCCGGCCACCAGCCCGTGCCGGTTCAGCATCGCGAGCGGGATGCGGACCTGCACCTCGGGCACCGCTGCGCCGTTGACCAGGGCACCGAGTTCGATCGCACCACCGGCGACGGCGTAGCCGTCACGGATCGCCGCGACCGCGTCCGGTCCGAGCGGGCCGATCCCACCCCGGACGGGAGGCACGGCGCCGGTCGCCGCCGTCGCCACCGGATCCGCGGCGGTCGCCTCGACCGCCGCGGCAGGGGTGGTCGGAGCCGGTGCGGCCGCAGGGGCGGGCTCCGCGTCGGGCGTGAGCCGCGCCTCCAGGCCGGTGGGTGGTGGGGACCCGACGACCGCGGGTTCCGCGTCGGCGGTGGGCTCCGTCTGCTCCTCCACCGCCAGTGCGGCGGCGAGCTCCTCGGCTCGCCGCGCCGCTTCGTCGGCGAGCCGACGTGCCTCGTCGGCGGCCTGTCTCGCTGCCTCGGCAGCCGCCCGTGCCCGCTCCGTCGCGTCGCTCATGGGCACAGCCTAGGGACCGGAGCGCGCGGCGGTCCGGGTCGTCAGTGCGTGAGTGCGGGGACCGTCCGGGGGCGGACCACGAACCAGAGCATCAGGATCGCGACGGCGGCGGTCGACGCCATCACCATCGCCATCGGGGTGGCCGTCGTGATGCCGAGCCAGCCGACCACCGGCGAGATGAGCCCGGCGACGCCGAAGTTCAGGGCACCGAGCACCGAGGCTGCGGTCCCCGCCTCTTTCCCGTGGGCGGCGAGACCGATGACCTGGACGAGCGGGAACGAGAACCCGCACGCGGCGATGAAGAACCACAGCGGCACCAGCACGCCGACCAGACCGGCGCCGAGCTGGTCGAGGACGATGATCGCGAGCGACGCCAGCAGCAGGGTCGCGGTCGAGCACGCCAGGATCCACTGCGGACCGACCCGCTGGGCGAGCCGCGACGAGATCTGCACGCCGAGGACCACGCCGACCGAGTTGACGGCGAAGAGCAGCCCGTACTGCTGCGCGTCGAGCCCGTAGACCTGCTGGAACAGGAACGGCGACGCGCTGAGGTACGAGAACAGCCCGCTGAACACCATGGCGCCGATGAGCGCGACGCCGACGAAGATCCGGTCGGAGAACAGCGCCTTGTAGCGCTGGCCGATGGTGGAGTGCCCGGCCTCGTGCCGGCGGGCCGGCGGCAGGGTCTCGACGATGAGCAGGATCGACGCGATCACCACCGCCAGGCCGTAGCAGGCGAGGAAGACGAAGATGCCGCGCCAGCTGGTGAACTGCAGCATCTGCGAACCGATGAGCGGCGCGAGGATCGGCGCGAGGCCGTTCACCATCGCCAGACGGGACAGCATCCGCACCAGCGGCTTGCCGCCGAACAGGTCACGCACCGTCGCCATCGCGACGACACCACCGGCTGCGGCACCCATGCCCTGCAGCACGCGGAACACGGCGAGCAGCTCGATGTCCGGCGCGGTCGCGGCGCCGATCGACGCGGCGATGTGCACCGTCGTCGCGATGATCAGCGGCAGTCGGCGACCCACCTTGTCGCTCCACGGGCCGACCAGGAGCTGCCCGATGGCGAAGCCGAGCGTGGTCGCGGTGAGCGTCAGCTGGACCGCACCGTCGGTGACGCTAAACTGGTCCTTGATCGCCGGGAACGCCGGCAGGTACAGATCGATCGTGAACGGACCGAGCGCCGTCAGGGCGCCCAGGACGAAGACGTAGACGAGTCGCTGCCCGCGGGAGAGCGAGTCTCCCGGGTGCAGGACGACCCGGAGCGAACCGGTGGTGGCGGGCGCGGTCACGAGACAGGAGTCCTTCGACGATGAGGGGGCGGGGGGGGTGATCGCGGGTCTATCGAATCGATTCGTCCGCGGAACCATCCTACGGTCGCCGGTGCGTGCTCGGCGCCGCCGGTGCCGGCCGCCCGCGTGAAGCGGCTCGTGCTGCCCCTCGGCCGCGCGCGGACCATGCGGTAGCGTCGGACTGCTCGGGGGCCTTCCGGGTGAAGCGGATCAGAAGGGGGTGGGCGTCATGGTGGATGCCCGGATCCTGCACACCACTGCAGCGCTGCGCGAGGCGATCCTGCGACTCGCCGCGGACCGACCGGTCTCGGAGATCACCGTCGCCGACGTCACGCGTGCCGCCGGCATCAACCGGGCCACGTTCTACTCGCACGCCGTCTCCCCCGGGTCGCTGCTCGCCGACGTCCTGACGCCGGAACTCGACCGCATCCGGCAGGACGACGCCGACGAGCGCCGAGCCGCCGCCGACCGGGGCGCCGGAGCCGACGAGCTCGCAGCCATCACCCGGCGCGGCATCAACGCCGTCGTCGAGCACGTGACCACGCACCGCGACATCTACGGCAAGGCGCTGCCGGACCCGAACGACGCGTCGCTGCACCGGCTGCTCGTCGAGCACTTCACGGTGTCGAGTGCCCTGCACATCCGCGAGCTCGACCCCGCACACCGGCCCGACCTGCTCGACGACGTCGCCGCGGGGTTCGTGGCGCAGGGGTTCGTCGGGGCGATCGAGGCCTGGCTGGCCGGGCCCCGTCGGTCGCGGAAGGCGCTGGTGGAGACGATCACGCTGTCGTTCCCGGCGTGGTGGAGCTGAGCGGGTCGTTCGTTCCGATCGCGTGATCGCGTGATCGCGTGATCGCGTGATCGCGTGGGTGCTGGCCTGCTGCCGTGCTCGTGGTGCCGTGCTCGGGCTGCTCGTGCTGCTCGTGCCTACTCGGCGTCGGTCGTGTCGCCGTCCGACGGGTCGGTCTCCGGCTTCTCGCCGCGCTGCAGGGACTGCACGACCTCGACCGCCGTCGCCGCGGTGTCGGCGTCGTCGCCCTCCGACGGCACGCGGTAGTCGGCGGAGACCCCGTCGCCCCCGGTGCCGGCGGCGGGCAGCGGATCGCCGAGGGACACCACGACGACCCCGGCGTCGTGGGCGGTCTGGATCACACCGGTCAGCGTGGACGGTCGGGCGGCGTGGACGAGCAGGGCCTTGGCGCCCTTGCGCACGAGCTGGGCGACCGCGGTCCGCTGGGACGCCGCCGCGCCCGATGCCGGAGCGACTCGGACGTCGGGTCGGAACCCGGAGTCGGCCAGGTCGGTGCGGAGCCGGTCGGCGAGGGCCGCGTCGTCGTGGAGCAGGACGACGCCGATCACGGCCTGCTGGTCGAAACCGCCGTCGGAGCTCGTCAGGTCGGTGCTCTGCACCGGTGTGGGGGCAGCCGACGTCGTGCCCTGGCACCCGGCCAGGGTCAGGGCCGCCACCAGGGCGACGGTCACGGCGACGATGCGCAGCACGGGGTCTCCTCTTCGGTCCGGTCTGCCACGCTACCCGGCGGCCGGGCCGTGCGACGACGGAGTCCGCGACGGGACGGATCCGCCCGGGCCTGCCGGGGCCGTCGTCGCCGGCGCCGGCACGGGGCCGAGCCGTCGGACGGCCGCGATCGCCAGAGCAGCGAAACCGATCATCGCCGCGAAGACCAGGGGGAACGACACCGTGCCGTCGGCACCACCGGTCGCGGTGAAGAGCAGACCGGTCACCGCGAGACCGATCACGCTGCCCGCGGCGTCCGCGATCGTCAGGGCCGAACTCGCGAAGCCGTCGTCGCCCTCGCCGGAGAACCGCAGGGTCAGCATCGAGGCGCGCGGGTAGATCGCACCCATGCCCGCACCGCCGACGAACCAGCCGGCGACCAGCACCCACCACGACAGGTCGAACGTCGCGACCGCGAGCGCGGTCACCAGGCTGACGAGCACCAGCGTGAGCCCGACCCCGAAGGTGCGACGGGCGGTGAGCCGCTGCTCCCCCAGACGACCGTGCGCCCAGCTCGAAGCTGCCCAGCTGAGCGCCGCCACCGTCAGGGCCAGCCCCGCAGCCGACGGCGACAACCCGTGTTCGGCCTGCAGCAGGAACGGTACGTACGCCTCGCTCCCGAAGAACGACGCGGCGACGAGCCCGCGCAGCAGCACGACCGACGGCAGCCCGGCCGCGGCCCGGAACGTGCCGGTCGGCAGCAGCGGCCGCAGGGCGAACCAGGTGCCGACCAGCCCGACGAGCACCGCCGCGACCATGCCCCACGGGGGCAGGTCGGGCGCGACGTTGAGCAGCAGGATCGACACGGCAGCGGCCACCGACCAGCCGATCCTGAGCCGCTGCCACGGCGGGCGGAGCGACGCGGCCGGGGCGTGCACCCGGCCGAGGGTCGGCACGAGCAGGGCGAAGGCGACCAGCGCGATCGCCAGTGCCCCGGCGAACACCCAGTGCCAGTTCCAGGTGTCGGTGACGATGCCGGCCAGGGCGGGGCCGACCAACGCCGGCACGACCCAGGCGGCGGCGAACCCGGCGAACACCGGTCCGTGCAGCTCGGCGGGGAAGATCCGGGCGACGAGCACGTAGAGCACCACGTCGATGGCCCCGGCGCCGAACCCCTCGATGAGTCGACCGGCCAGGAACACCTCCATGGTCGGCGCGAGCATGACCACGGCGGTCCCCACCGCGAAGAACGCCGCCGACACCCACGCCACGATCCGGCCACCGGCGCGATCGGTCCAGTTGCCAGCGAGCACCATCCCCGGCACCCCGGCGGCGAGCGGGGCGGCGAAGGCGAGCGCGTACAGGGTCTCGCCGTCGAGGTCGCGGCTGATCACCGGCATGATCGTCGTCATCGCCAGGTTCTGGAACGCCGCGACGCCGACGATGGCGACCATACCGATCGTCGCGAGGGCGTAGGGCCCGCTCAGCAGGCTGGTCCGCGACGCCGTTGTGCTCACCTACGACATCGTAGGGGCGAGGGGTGACGGTGTGGCAGCGGTCCCGCGTCACCGGGCCACGCGTCAGCGCGTCAGCGCCTGCTCCAGGTCCGCCACCAGGTCGCCGGCGTCCTCGATGCCGACCGACAGCCGCACGACGTTCTCGGGCACGGCCAGCTCGGTGCCCTTCACCGACGCGTGGGTCATCTCGCTCGGGTACCCGATGAGCGACTCCACGCCACCGAGCGACTCGGCCAGGGCGAACAGCTCCGTCGACTCCGCGAACCGCTTCGCGGCCTCGGCACCACCGGAGAGCGCGACCGAGAGCATCCCGCCGAACCCGCGCATCTGGCGGGCGGCGACGTCGTGCCCCGGGTGGTCGGGCAGGCCCGGGTAGTAGACGCGCTCGACGCCGGGCGCGCCGACGAGCGCCTCGGCGACGGCCTGCGCATTCCGCGAGTGCCGCTCCATCCGCACCGCGAGCGTCTTGATACCACGGGTGGTCAGGTAGGCGTCGAACGGCGACGAGATCGCGCCCGCGCCGAACTGCAGGAACTGCACCTTCGCCGCGAGCTCCTCGTCCGCGAGCACGACGGCTCCGCCGACGACGTCGGAGTGTCCGCCGAGGTACTTCGTCGTCGAGTACACGACGACGTCGGCGCCGAGCGACAGCGGCTGCTGCAGGTACGGCGACGCGAACGTGTTGTCGACGACCACCAGGGCGCCCGACTCGTGCCCGAGGGTCGCGAGCGCGGCGATGTCGGCGATCTTCATGAGCGGGTTCGTCGGCGTCTCGACCCACAGCACCGTGGTGGCCGGTGCCCCCTGCAGTGCCGCGCGGACCTGGTCGAGGTCGCTCATGTCGACGACCACGAGCTCGACACCCCACGGAACGTGCAGCCGACTCACCAGCCGGTGGGTGCCGCCGTACACGTCGTTGCCCATCACGACACGGCCACCGGGGACCAGCGCCGCGCGGAGCAGAGCGTCCTCGGCGGCGAGCCCGGACGCGAACGACGACGCCGCGACGCCACCGTCGAGGTCGGCGAGGAGCACCTGCAGCGAGTCGCGCGTCGGGTTGCCGGCGCGCGAGTACTCGTAGCCGTTGCGCATGCCGCCGACGCCGTCCTGCACGTACGTCGACGTCAGGTGGATCGGCGGGATGACGGCGCCGGTGGTCTCGTCGGGCTCCTGGCCGGCGTGGACGGCTCGGGTGCTGAACTCGGTCATGCTCGGTGGTTCCTTACTCGGAGAGGTAGGTGAGGAGGTCGTGCCGGGTCAGCACGGTGACGGGCTTGCCGTCCTCGACGACGAGGAGCGCGTCGGCCGACTCGAGCGCACGACGCGCCGCGGAGACCGACTCGCCGACGCCGATGAGCGGCAGCGGGTCGCCGACGAAGCCGGTGAGCGCGTCCGACATCTTCGCGGTGCCGGTGAAGACCTGCTCGAGCAGCGCCTTCTCCTCGACGGCGCCGACGACCTCGCCGATGACGACGGGCGGCTCTGCGCTGAGCACGGGCATCTGCGAGACGCCGTACTTGGTCATGATGTCGACGACGTCGCGCACGGTGTCCGCCGGGTGCGCGTGCACCAGGTCGGGCAGGCGGCCGTCCTTGCCGGCGATGAGCGAGCCGACCGTGCGCTCGTCGTCGGTCTCGGCGAATCCGTAGGAGCGCATCCACCGGTCGTTGAAGATCTTGCCGAGGTAGCCGCGGCCGCCGTCCGGCAGCAGCACGACGACGACGTCGTCCTCGGTCAGGTCACGGGCGGCGCGGAGTGCCGCGACGACGGCCATGCCGCTCGAGCCGCCGACGAGCAGTCCTTCTTCACGCGCCAGGCGCCGGGTCATCGCGAAGGAGTCGGCGTCCGACACAGCGATGATCTCGTCCGGCACGCCGGCGTCGTACGCGCTCGGCCAGAAGTCCTCGCCGACGCCCTCGACCAGGTACGGGCGACCGGTGCCGCCGGAGTAGACGGAGCCCTCGGGGTCGGCCCCGACGATGCGGACGCCGCCGTCGGACGCCTCCTTCAGGTACCGTCCGGTGCCCGAGATCGTGCCGCCGGTGCCGACGCCCGCGACGAAGTGGGTGATCTGCCCCTCGGTGTCGCGCCAGATCTCCGGACCGGTGGTCTCGTAGTGGCTGCGGGGACCGTTCGGGTTCGCGTACTGGTTCGGCTTGTAGGCGCCGGGGATCTCCTGCACGAGCCGGTCCGACACCGAGTAGTAGGACTCGGGGTGCTCCGGCGCGACCGCGGTCGGGGTGACGACGATCTCGGCGCCGTACGCCGTCAGCACGTTGCGCTTGTCCTCGCCGACCTTGTCGGGCAGCACGAAGACGCACCGGTAGCCGCGCTGCTGTGCGACCAGGGCCAGACCGACGCCGGTGTTGCCGGAGGTCGGTTCGACGATGGTCCCGCCGGGGCGCAGATCGCCAGAGGCCTCGGCCGCGTCGATGATCCGGGTGGCGATGCGGTCCTTCGACGACCCACCGGGGTTCAGGTACTCGACCTTCACGAGGATGGTCGCCCGCACCCCCTCGGTCACCCGGTTGAGCTTGACGAGCGGGGTGTCGCCGACGAGGTCGACGACGGAGTTCGCGTAACGCACGCTGTCGAGTCTAGGACGCGGTCCCCGCGTCCCGCTGGGATGTGTCGTGTGCGGACAGCGTCCCGGCATCCCGCGGCGGACGGCGAGCCCTGGTCGCGCTGCGCGCCGGACGGGAGGCCCGTGCGGACGCGGCCACGGGCCTCCTGTCCGGCGCCCGGTCGCGACCGTCAGGGGCGGACGACGTCCGCCGACGAGTTCTGCTGTCGGTGCAGCTGCGCGTACGTGCCGTCGAGGGCGAGGAGTTCGTCGTGCGTGCCCTGCTCGACGATCTGGCCGTGGTCGAGGACGAAGATGACGTCGGCGTCGCGGATCGTCGACAGCCGGTGCGCGATGGAGATGGTGGTCCGGCCGGCCGCCGCCGTGTCGAGCGCCGTCTGCACGACGTGCTCCGAGATGGAGTCGAGCGCGCTGGTGGCCTCGTCGAGCACGAGCACCGGCGGGTCCTTCAGCATGACCCGGGCGATGGCGATGCGCTGCTTCTCGCCACCGGACAGGCGGTAGCCGCGCTCCCCCACGACGGTGTCGTAGCCGTCCGGGAACGACGCGATCGTGTCGTGGATGTTCGCCGCACGGGCCGCACGCTCGAGCTCGTCGTCGGTGGCGTCGGGCTTGGCGTACCGCAGGTTCTCGCCGATCGTGGCGTGAAACAGGTACGTCTCCTGGCTGACGATGCCGACGTGCCGCATCAGGTCCTCGTGCACCAGGTCGCGGACGTCCTGCCCGGCGAACCGTACCGATCCTTCGGTCGCCTCGTACAGCCGGGGCACCAGGTAGGACACCGTCGTCTTGCCCGCGCCGGAGGGACCGACGAAGGCCGCGAACTGCCCGGGGCGCAGCTCGAACGACACCCCGCGCAGGGTCGGCTTGTCGGCTTCGCCGTCGGGGTAGGTGAAGACGACGTCGTCGAAGGCGACGTGGCCGACCTTCGACTCGTCCACGGGCCGGGCGGTCGGCGAGTCGGTGATGGCCGGCTTGAGGTCGAAGTACTCGAAGATGCGGGCGAAGAGCGCACCGGAGGTCTGCAGGTCGAGGACCACGCGCAGCAGCCCGACCGTCGGGAACAGGAGCCGGGACTGCACCGTCGTGAACGCGACGATCGTCCCGGCCGTGATCGGGACGTCGCCGATGATCAGGTACGCGGCGACGACGTAGATGATCGCCGGGATGATCGACAGGAAGATCTGCACGATCGCGAAGAACCACTGCCCGGACATCTGCTGGCGCACCTGCAGGGTGATCTGGTTGCGGTTCTCGTCCCCGTAGCGGCGGGTCTCGCTGGCCTGCTGGTTGAAGCTCTTCGCGAGCAGGATGCCGGAGACGCTCAGCGCCTCTTGCGTGATGGCCGTCATGTCGGACAGCGACTCCTGCGTCTGCGCGGCGATGCGGGCCCGGACCTGGCCGACTCGGCGCTGCGCGATCACGAGCAGCGGCAGCAGGACGACGGCGACCAGCGTCATCTGCCAGCTCAGCAGGAGCATCGCGACCACGGCGGCGATCACGGTCACGGTGTTGCCGAGCACCGACGAGATCGTGTTGTTCAGCACGCTCGCCACACCGCCGACGTCATTCTGCAGGCGTGACTGGATGACGCCGGTCTTGGTGCGGGTGAAGAACGCGAGTTCCATCCGCTGCAGGTGCGCGAACAGGCGCATCCGCATCGCGCCCATGACCTTGTTGCCGACCGTCGCGGTCAGGTACGTCTGCCAGACGGCGACCCCGGCGCTCGCGATCCAGAGCAGGACCATCGCGGACACGAGCTCGATCAGCACCGGGACGTCCGGGCGACCCGACGGCGGGAACAGCCCGCGGTCGAACGCCTGCTGGGTGAGCAGTGGCGGCACGACCGAGATGGCCGCACCGACCAGCACGAGGACGACCGTGAGCATGATCGCTCGACGGTGCGGCTCGAACAGCGCGGCGATGCGCCGGACCAGGTGCGGGATCCTCGGCGCCTCGGCATTGGCGGCCTTCTGTGCGCGGAAGTCGCCGCTCGAGATGCGCCCACCCCCGCGCGGGCCGCCGCCTCGCCCGCCGTGTCCCATGCTCATGGAGCCACCGTAGCCCCGCGCTCGGACATCGACCGCCCGCTCCACAGCACCGCAGTATTTGACCCCGTTCAGGGGGCGTGCGAGCATGTGCCGTCCCCGTCCCCGCACCACCGAGGTCCCATGTCGTCCGCGCCGTCACGTCCCACGTCCCTGGGGGCGCAGCTCGCCCGCCGCAAGCCGATCGAGCAGCTGCAGGCCGAAGCGTCCCGTGGTGTGAACGGTGAACCGCTCCGTCGGTCGCTCGGGGTCTGGCAGCTGACGATGATCAGCGTCGGGGCCACGCTCGGCACCGGCATCCTGGTCGTCCTCGGCACCGCGGTCCCGCTCGCCGGTCCCGCCGTCTGGATCTCGTTCGTCGTCGCGGGGATCGCCGCGCTGCTGTCCGCGCTGTCCTACGCCGAGATGGCGGGCGCCGTCCCGACCTCGGGGTCCAGCTACTCGTACACGTACGCCACGATGGGCGAGGGCATCGCCTGGATCTGCGGCTGGTGCCTCGTGCTCGAGTACGCCGTCTCGGTGGCCGCGGTCGCGGTGGGTGCCAGCGAGTACGTCGACGAGACCCTCCGCGTGTTCGGCCTGCACCTGCCCACCGCGCTCGCCGCTCCCCCGGTCGACGGCGGCGTGGTCAACCTGCCCGCGGCCGTCCTGGTCCTGCTCGCCACCGTCGTGCTGCTGCCCGGTGCCCGCGAGAGCGCCTGGGTGAACACGGTCATGGTGATCGTGAAGATCGCCCTGCTGGTCTTCTTCGTCATCGTGGCGTTCACGGCCTTCCGGGCGCAGAACTTCGAGCCGCTCGCCCCGATGGGCGCCGCCGGGGTCACCGCCGCCGCGTCACGGCTGTTCTTCTCCTACATCGGCTTCGACGCCGCCTCGACCGCCGGTGAAGAGGCGAAGAACCCCCGCCGTGACCTGCCCCGGGCGATCATCGGCTCGATCGCGCTCATCACCGCGCTGTACATCCTCGTCGCGATCGCCGCCGTCGGGGCCCGCTCGTGGACGGCGTTCTCGTCGTCCGAAGCGTCACTCGTCCGCATCGTGGTCGACGTCACGGGGCAGCCGCTCGTCGCCCTCGTGTTCTCGATCGGCGCCGTCGTCGCCATCGCCAGCGTCGTCCTCACCGTCCTGTACGGCCAGACCCGCATCCTGCTCACGATGTCTCGCGACGGCCTGGTACCGAAGGTCTTCGGGCGGGTCTCCCGTCGCACCGGCACCCCGATCGCGAACACGCTCATCATCGGCATCGCCGTGACCATCGTCGCCGCGCTCGTGCCCCTCGGTGAGCTCGCCGACGCGACGAGCATCGGCACCCTCGTCGCGTTCGCCCTGGTGAACGTGTCCGTCATCGTGCTCCGCCGCTCGCAGCCCGACCTGCAGCGCTCGTACCGGGTGCCGCTGTTCCCCGTCGTGCCGATCCTCGGCACCCTGAGCTGCGTGCTGCTCGCGGTGTTCCTCGGCGCCACCACCTGGATCGCCTTCGGCATCTGGATGGTCGCCGGCGCCCTGCTCTACCTGGCCTACGGCCGCCGCCACAGCACCCTGCGCTGACGCGCCGCCGCGCAAGCGCGCCGACCTCACGCGCTCACTCCCGCCAAAGCGACAGATGCACGCGGAACGTTCGCGGCGCTCTGTCGCTCTGCCGGGAGGCGTGACGTCCTTCCCGCGAGAGGTGTCGCTCTGGCAGCACCAAGATGCCAGGTCGTCATCGGCACGGCACACCGTGCTGACGGAACAGGGTTCGGAGGCGCTCCGGCACCACGAGGTGCTCCCAGTACACGCGGACGAACGCGTTGACCTCGCCGCGAGCACGGACCCGGTCCTCGCGCTGCTTCTCCCTCCAGACGGCGTCGGCGCCGCTCCTCCCCCACAGCATCTCGCGGTCCTCGTACTTCTGCCGGCCGTCGAACTCGATCACGATCCCCTGCCTCGGCAACCAGAAGTCGACCCGGTCGACGGCACCGTCCACGCCGACGAACTCGTGCTGCGGTTCCATGTCGGGGCAGCCGAGCTCGGCCCCACGCGCTGCGAAGTAGGACTCGCCCACCGACTCGTGGCGGACATCGCAGATCTCCAACGCGTGCTCAAGGCGGACCGCGCCCCACGGACCGGCAATCAGCGCCAGACGCTCGAGGTCTTCGTGCCGGACTCCGTTGCGGAGCGCGTGATCCAGCCCGACTACCGCCGCGGCCAAGGATGTCCGACGAGCAAGCTCGATCGTCGTCTGCGCAAGAGCGGTGTACTCGACGCCGTGGAAACGGTGCCCCGACACGAGCGAGGACCCGGCGTGCATCGTGAGCCCGGTACGTCGGAGGTCATACTCCAGCGCGGGCACGTTCGCATGGACACGCTCCGGCCACGGGTCGAGACGAGGTGCGCCGAGGATCGCAGCCGCTGAGTCGAGCGACCACACAGCGCCTCCGCGGAGCAGCGGGAGAGCGGACCGCATGCGGACGAGGTGTCGGCTCCGGCCGTCGAGCGCGTCCCACGCCGAGCGGTCGACGTAGACGCCCTGCCGCACGCGGACGAGTTCGCCGGCCAGCTTGCGGCGCTGCAGCTGTCGTGCGTCCGCGCGATCGAGTCTGTTCGTCCGGAACAGTGCGATGGCGTTGGCAGGGTGCATGGCAACACTTTGTCGGCCAGCGCAACCGATGTCGGCGACGTTCGCCGGACTGTGGAGAACCCACGCGCCTCCAGACCGCCATGCGGCGATGCCAAAGCGACGACTCTGCGGAAGCGGGCACCGTCAGAGGCGCCGAAGCGACAAGAATCCGTGATCTTCCCGGGCCCATCTGTCGCTTTGGCGAAAGTGACAAAAAGCGCGAAACTTCGCCGCCCCCCGCCCCCCGCACACGACGAAGGCCGCCGCCCCGAGGGGCAGCGGCCTTCGTGACCGGAACGGTCGAGACTACGCGAGCTCGATCGTGGCGCCAGCGGCCTCGAGGGTCGCCTTCGCCTTGTCGGCGGTCTCCTTGTTCGCACCCTCGAGGATCTTGGCGTCGGCGGTCTCGACGAGCGCCTTGGCCTCACCGAGGCCGAGCGACGTCAGGCCACGGACCTCCTTGATGACCTGGATCTTCTTGTCACCAGCGGACTTGAGGATGACGTCGAACTCGGTCTTCTCCTCAGCGGCCTCGGCCGGAGCAGCTGCGCCGGCGGGGGCGGCAGCGGCGACCGGGGCGGCCGCGGTGACCTCGAAGACCTCTTCGAACTTCTTCACGAAGTCCGAGAGCTCGATGAGCGTGAGCTCCTTGAAGGCCTCGATGAGCTCGTCCTGCGAAAGCTTCGCCATGATTTTCTCCTACTACTAGCTAGTACGTGTGGTTGATGAACGCGAGCCTGATCAGGCCGCGGACTCCTGCTTCTCGCGAAGGGCGTCCACGGTGCGGACGGCCTGCGAGAGGGGTGCCTGGAACAGGTACGCAGCACCGAACAGCGAGGCCTTGAGTGCGCCGGCGAGCTTGCCGAGCAGCACTTCACGGGACTCGAGGTCGGCGAGCTTGTCCACCTCGGTCGCGGTGAGCGGGTTACCGTCGAAGTAACCGCCCTTCACCACGAGCTCGGGGTTCGCCTTGGCGAATGCACGCAGCGACTTCGCGACGGCGACGGTGTCACCGTGGACGAAAGCGAGAGCGGACGGACCGGCGAGCTCGTCGTCGAACGACGAGATGCCGGCGTTGTTCGCCGCGATCTTGGTCAGCGTGTTCTTCACCACGGCGTACGTGGCGTGCTCACGGATCGAGTTGCGGAGCTCCTTGAGCTGCGCGACCGTGAGACCGCGGTACTCGGTGAGCAGAACGGCGTTCGAGCTACGGAAGGACTCCGTGAGCTCGGCGACCGCAGCTTCCTTGTTCGCCATGGTTCTCCTTGGGGGTCTTGCCGGCAGCCCCAGGTCCACGAACGAAAAAAGCTCCGGCGCAGAGGCTCGGAGCTGCTCTCACCAGATGGTGGGAGTGGTTCGGAACACCTGCGCGGGATGCCTCACGAGTGAGGACCTTCGGTCACGATGTTCACAAACACGTTGCGAGCAGCACGACATCCGGCGGTCTTTGGCTTCGAGAACTGTACCAGACGCCGTGGGCGTCACCAAACACCCCCACTGGAGGCGCGGGGCGGCCCTGCCCCGCGCCTCCCGACCGTCAGTGGGGACGGTCCACCGCAGCGGGTGTCGCCGACCAGTCCGCGGACCCGGCAGGGTCAACCGACGACGACGCGACAGCCCCCGCCGCGGCGGCAGCCGCAGCAGGGTCGCGCGGAAGGTGCACCGTGAACACGGTGTCTCCCGGCTCGCTCGTGACCTCGACCCGGCCACCGTGCGCCTGCACCACCGCGTCCACGATGGCGAGCCCGAGGCCGGTCGACCCGACCGTGCGGGACCGCGAGCTGTCTGCCCGGGCGAAGCGCTCGAACAGCTTCGGCAGGAACTCCGGGTCGATCCCCTGGCCGGTGTCGCGCACGGTCAGGTCGACTCCGCCGTCGACCGGCGCGAGGCCCACCGTGATGCGGGTGCCCTCGGGTGTGTGGGTCCGGGCGTTGGTGACGAGGTTCACGATGACCTGGTGCAGGCGTGCGGCATCGCCCGTGATGGTCACCGGCTCCGGCGGGACGTCGACCTCGATGGGGTGTTCGGGCGAGGCGGCGTGTGCGTCGTTCACCGCGTCGAGCACCAGACCGGTCAGGTCGACCTCGGCGAACTGGATCTCGCGGCCTTCGTCGAGCCGGGCGAGGAGCAGCAGGTCCTCCACCATCGAGGTCATCCGGATGGACTCGGACTCGATGCGGCTCATCGCGTAGACGACGTCCTTCGGCAGGTCGCCGCCCATGCGCCGGGTGAGCTCGGCGTACCCGCGGACCGAGGCGAGCGGGGTCCGGAGCTCGTGCGAGGCATCGGCGACGAACTGCCGCACCTTCTGCTCCGAGCGTTCCCGCGCCTGCATCGCACTGCCGATGTGCCCCAACATGCGGTTGAACGCGCTGCCGACCCGGCCGACCTCGGTTCGGGGGTCGGTGTCGGGCACGCGGACACCGTCGAGGGCGTCGCTGCGGTCGAGCGGCATCCGCGCGACGGTGGACGCGGTCTCCGCGACGCGCTCGAGCGGTCGGAGCGACTGCCGGACCACGAACGCGGCGACGACCGAACCGGCGACCAGTGCGGTCGCCACGACGGCGAGGACGACCCCGAAGAGCTTCCAGACGCTGTCGTAGACGGGGGCCATCGGGAGCCCCACGACCAGGACGGCCGGGCCGACGTTGACGGCGGCGAGGCGGTAGCGCCCGACGTCCGAGCCGAGGTCGATCGTCTCCGGGTCGGCGTCCACACGGACGGACCCCAGTGCCTCGGCGCTCGTCTGCGGGACCCCGCTCGGGCGGCCGTAGTCGTCGAGCACGTTCGCGATGACGACCTGCCCGTCGACGAAGTACGCGGTCAGGGTTCCGGCGGCCTGCCCGGACGGTCGGGACAGGTCGATGCTCGGCTGCCCCGACTGGTTCTGCTGCAGGTACCGCTGCGCCCGGTGCGTGGCGCTCGTGATCTGCTTGTCGATCGCGCTGGTCTGGATCGAGGCGAGCGCGATGATGCTGGCCGCCCCGATCACCGCGCTGACGGCGACGACGAGGGCGACGATGCTCAGGACGAGCCGGCGCCGCAGGGTCACGAGGTCGGCTTGATGACGTACCCGACGCCGCGCACCGTGTGGATCATCGGGGTCTCACCGGCGTCGATCTTCTTGCGCAGGTAGGAGATGTAGATCTCGACGACCGACGACTTGCCGCCGAAGTCGTACGACCACACGCGGTCCAGGATCTGCGCCTTCGAGAGCACCCGACGGGGGTTGCGCATCAGGAACCGGAGCAGCTCGAACTCGGTGGCGGTCAGCTCGACGGGGCGGCCGGCACGGGAGACCTCGTACGACTCCTCGTCGAGCACCAGGTCGCCGACCACGATGCGGGAGTCGCCGGCCTCGGAGATCGAGATCTGCGAGCGGCGGATGAGCCCGCGCAGACGCGCCACGACCTCCTCGAGGGAGAACGGCTTGGTGACGTAGTCGTCGCCGCCCGCGGTGAGTCCGGTCACGCGGTCCTCGACGGAGTCCTTCGCGGTGAGGAACAGCACGGGGGTGTCGTCGTTGTTCTGCCGCAGCCGGCTGAGCACCTGCAGCCCGTCGAGGTCCGGCATCATCACGTCGAGCACCATGGCGTCGGGCTTGAACTCCCGCGCGGTCGTCAGGGCGTCCTGGCCGCCGTTCGCGCTCTTGACGTCCCAGCCCTCGTAGCGGAGCGCCATGGACAACAGGTCGGTGAGGCTGGCTTCGTCGTCGACGACCAGGATGCGCAACGGGGTTCCGTCGGCACGCGTGAGGCGCGGGGCTGCTGCGGGCTGGGAGATGGTCACGTCTTCGAGTATCGAGAAGTTCCTATGAGTCGCCTGTGGCACGGCCCAGTGCGTTCTGTGGATCGAGGACACGTCCACGTGTGCCGCTCCGTACGTTGGGAGCATGTTGCGATCTGCAGCCTGGCCCCCGTCGGCCCGGCACCTGGACACCGCGCGGATCGAACGGACGACCGGGAGGCCCGGCTCGACACCGACGGACCGCCTCGCGGTCGCGCGAGCGGTCGCCGCCACCACCCCACCCCTGTCCGCCGGGACGGCCGGCGGGTTCTTCGGCACGCTCGCCGCGGTCGCCGCGGCGGACGTCGCCACCGCCCGCACCGTCGAACCGCACCTGGACGCGCTCGGGATCCTGGCACAGGCCGGGGTCGACGCGCCGGAGAACTCGACCTGGGGCGTCTTCGCCGCCGAGGGGCCGGGCCTCCGGCTCGATGCCGCGCCCCAGCACGACGGCACGGTCCTGCTGCACGGCACGAAGCCGTGGTGCTCGCTCGCCTCGACGCTCTCGCACGCCCTGGTCACCGCGCACCTGGGCGACGAGCGGGTCCTCGTCGCCGTGGACCTGCGACAGCCCGGCGTCACCGTGCACGACGACGCCTGGGTCGCACGCGGCATGCCGGACGTGCCGAGCGGACCGGTCGACTTCGACGGCGTCCGGGCACGACCCGTCGGCGCTCCCGGTTGGTACCTCCGCCGTCCCGGCTTCGCCTGGGGCGGCATCGGCGTCGCGGCCTGCTGGTGGGGCGGTGCGGTCGGGCTCGCCCGGGTGCTCCGCGACACCGCGGCCGCGCACCCGGAGTCCGAGCTGCTGCAGGCCGCCCTCGGCGCCACCGTGGCCGACCTCGCCGACGCCGAGGACGCCCTCGCCGACGCCGCAGCCCGGATCGACGGGTCCGACACGGGTCCTGACGACACCGACTGGCGGTTGCTCGCCCAGACCGTCCGGTCGCGGGTGCGCCGATCGGTCGACGCCGTGCGTGAGCGGGTGGTCGCCACGATCGGCCCGGCTCCGCTGACCGCCGACGCCGCCGTCGCCGCGCGGGTCGCCGACCTCGAGCTCTACGTCCTGCAGGACCACGGAGCCCGCGACCTGGCCCGGATCGGCCGCATGGTGCTCGAGCGGGGCGGTGTCGCGTGGTGAGCTTCGACCACCGTGAGCCGGGCACCGACCCGGCGGCGTGGACGGGGTTCCTCGACGGCCTGGACGCACCGGCGATCGACCTGGCCGGCACCGGATCGGTGGTGGTCGTCGCACCGCACCCCGACGACGAGACCCTCGGCGCCGGTGGCCTGATCGCGGCCGCCGCAGACGCCGGCGTCCCCGTGCACGTGCTGCTGCTCACCCGCGGCGAGCGCTCCCACCCGGACTCCCCCACGACGACCCCGGAGGCGCTCGCCGCCGCCCGTGACGACGAGTTCGTGGCGGCCCTGCGCACCCTGCACCCCGACGTGACGTCGACCTCGGTGGGGATCCCGGACGGCGCGACCCGCGAACACCGGGACCGTGTCGTCGACACCCTCGACACGGTGCTCGCCGGCGCCGCCCGCCCCGTGCTGCTCGTCGCGCCGTGGCACGGGGACGGGCACCGCGACCACCGCATCGCCGGCGAGGTCGCCGAGGCCGCCGCGGCGAGCGCCGCCGACGTCGACCTGCTCGCGTACCCGGTCTGGGCCTGGCACTGGGACGACCCGGACCGCTCCGTCGCGCCGTGGGACGACGTCCGGGCCCTGTCGTTGCCCGACGACCTCGTCGCCCGGAAGCGTGCCGCCCTCGACGCCTACCCGTCGCAGACCCGGCCCCTGTCGCCCGCGCCGGGGGACGAGGCGATCGTCGACGACCGGCACGCCGCCCACCACCTGCGGACGACGGAGTGGTTCTTCGCGCCGGGGTCGGCCCCGTCGCGGTCTCGCGAGTCGTTCGACGCCCACTACGACCGGAAGCCCGAGGGGTGGGACTTCGACGGGTCCTGGTACGAGCAGCGCAAGCGGGCCGTGACGCTGGCGGCGCTCCCCCGCCCGCGCTACCGGTCGGCGCTCGAGCTCGGCTGTGCCACCGGGGTCCTGACGGCCGCCCTCGCCGAACGTGCGGACGACGTGCTCGGCACCGACATCTCGGCGGCACCGCTGGAGCGTGCTGCCCGCCGTGCCCCGACCGCGCGGTTCGTGCAGGCGGCCCTGCCGGCGGAGTGGCCGGACGGGCGCTGGGACCTGGTGGTGATGTCCGAGGTCGGGTACTACCTGTCGCCCGCCGACCTCGACGCGACGATCGACCGTGTGCTCGGGTCGCTCGACGACGACGGCGTGCTCGTGGCCTGCCACTGGCGGCACCCCGACGACGAGGCCGTGTCGAGCGGTGACGCGGTGGACGCGCGGCTGACCGAACGGTGGCCGCGTCCCGCTCTGCTCCGGCACGTGGAGGAGGACTTCGTGCTGAGCGTCCTGCCCGGCCCGGCGGTCACCTCGGTGGCCCGGGCCGAGGGGATCGTCCGGTGACCCGACCGGGACCGCGTGCGCGCATCGACGTCGTCGTCCCCGCGCACGACGAGGCGGACCGGATCGCCGCGTGCCTCGACGCGCTCCTGGTGGCCGTCGGCCGGCTCGCCGCGGAGCGACCCGGAGTCGACGCCGCCGTCACGGTGGTGCTCGACGGCTGCACGGACGGCACCGCTTCGGTGGTCGAGCGGTACCCGGTCGACGTCCTGACCACGGACCGTGTCGGGGTCGGTCGGGCACGGACCATCGGGGCGACGCACGCCCTCCGTGCGCACGACGGTGACCCGGCGGCCCGGTGGCTCGCCCACACCGACGCCGATTCGCGGGTGCACGAACGGTGGCTCGTCCAGCAGTCCGACGCCCTGGCGTCCGGTGCGCAGGTGCTCGTCGGCGCCGTCGTCCCGGACCCGGATGACCTGGCGCCCGCGGTGCTCGACCGCTGGAGGCTGGCGCACCCGCCCGGTGCTGCCCTCGGCCACGTGCACGGCGCGAACCTCGGCGTGCTCGCCGCGGCGTACGTCAGCCTCGGCGGGTTCGACCCCGTGCCCGAGCACGAGGACGCGCGGCTGGTGGCCCGGGCGCGGGCGCTCGGCTTCCGGGTGGACGCCACCGTCGACCTGCCGGTGGTGACGAGCGGGCGTTTCGCCGGCCGGACCCCCGGCGGGTACGCGGAGCACCTGCGCCAGCGGTACGGCGACGTCGGCTGATGCGCCCTTAGCCGGCACATAGGTGCGCGATGGGCCGGTCATCGACAGCGTGCCTAGGTTCTCCTCCGTCGGCCCCGCCGCGTGCTCTGCGCGGCCGGTGACCCCAGCCGGCCACCACCGAGGAGAACCATGTTCCTGACCTACCTCAGGCGCGAACTCACGAACCGCAAGAAGCAGACGGTCATCATCGCGATCGGGATGGCCCTGGCCATCGCCCTCGTGGTGATCGTGTCGTCGATCTCGGGTGGCGTGCAGGCAGCGCAGTCGAGCGTCCTGCAGTCCGTCTACGGCGTCGGCACCGACATCACCGTCACCAAGACCGCGACGGCGTCGACGAACGGCGGGCGTCCGAGCTTCGACTTCGGCAGCCAGGGCGACAGCGACGACGACAGCGGTTCGACCGACCTGTCGCAGTCGCGGCTCGCGGTCGCGCGCGGCACGAGCACCCTGGACGCCGCGAACCTGTCCACCATCACGAGCACCGACGGCGTCAAGGCCGCGACGGGTGTGCTGACCCTCGAGAACAGCACGTTCTCCGGCCAGGTCCAGCAGCAGTCGACCGACGACAGCAGCACGGACAGCAGCGGCGACTCCAGCAGCGACAGCACGACCCAGCAGGGCCCGCCGAGCGGGGACACCGGCGGTGGCGGCGGGTTCGGCGGTGGGTCGTTCAGCGTCGACTCGTTCACGGTGACCGGCATCCCGGTTTCCGGCGCGACGGTCGGTCCGCTCACGAGCACCGAGCTCACGAAGGGGCGCACCTTCGCCGCGAAGGACGCGGGCAAGGACGTCGTCGTGCTCGATGCGTCGTACGCGAAGAGCGAGTCGAAGGCGGTCGGCGACACCGTCGACATCGGCGGCACGGACTTCACCGTCATCGGCATCGTCAGCTCCACCGGCTCGGCCTCGACCACGGGCTCGAACACCTACATCCCGCTCGACACCGCACAGGCGCTGGCCGACCTCGACGGCAAGGTCACCTCGATCTCCGTCTCCGCCGAGTCGTCCTCCGACGTCAGCACCATCAAGTCCGCACTGCAGGCGAAGCTGACGAGCGCCACCGTCTCCACCGAGGCCGACCTGGCCTCGAGCGTGTCCGGGTCGCTCAGCACCGCGTCGAGCCTCGTCTCGAACCTCGGCAGGTGGCTGTCGATCGTCGTGCTCGCCGCGGCGTTCCTCATCGCGATCCTCTTCACGATCTCCGGCGTGACCCGCCGCACCCGCGAGTTCGGGACCCTCAAGGCGATCGGCTGGTCGAACGGCCGCATCACCCGACAGGTGGCAGGCGAGTCCCTGGTGCAGGGCCTGATCGGCGGCGTGCTCGGCGCCGCGGCCGGCCTGATCGGCATCCTCGTCGTGAACGTCATCAGTCCGACGATCTCGGCGAGCGCCTCGAGCACGACCGGCGGGGGTGCCGGTGGCGGTGGTGGCATGCCCGGCGGCGCAGCGACCGCGGCCGCGGGCAGCGGCACGACGGGCGGTGCACCGGCCGGGGGCTTCGGCGGCGGCGCGAGCACGGCGTCGACGACCGACGTGGTCCTGCACGCCCCGGTGACCGTCGAGATCATCCTGCTGGCGATCGGCCTGGCGATCCTCGGCGGCCTCATCGCCGGCGCGCTCGGCGGCTGGCGGGCGAGCCGGCTCCGTCCGGCCGAGGCGCTCCGGAGCGTGGCCTGATGCCCGGGCGCACCGACACGACCGAACCGACGACAGGAGCAACCGTGACCAGCACCGACACCGCGACCGGCGAGGCGGAGGCGAGCCGTGCCTCCAGTCCGATGTACCGGCTGACGAACGTCAGCAAGACCTACCAGCAGAAGAACCGGACCGTCACCGCCCTGACGAACGTCCACCTGACGATCCCGCAGGGGCAACTCGTGGCCGTCCAGGGGCCGACCGGCGGCGGGAAGTCGACGCTGCTGCAGATGCTCGGAGCGCTCGACCGGCCGAGTGCCGGGTCGATCCACCTCGGTGGCGACCGCGACGTGGCGAAGCTCGGCGACGGCGCGCTGACCGACCTGCGGGCGACCGAGATCGGCTTCGTGTTCCAGAGCTTCAACCTGATCCCGACGCTGACGGCCCTCGAGAACGTCGAGACGGCGTTCGCGGGGTCGCTCGCGAACCGGTCACGGACCGAGGTCCGCGAGCGTGCGGTCGCCGCCCTCCGCGAGGTCGGACTGGGTGAGCGGATGGAGCACCTGCCGGCCGAGCTGTCCGGCGGGCAGCAGCAGCGCGTGGCGATCGCCCGGGCGCTGGTGAAGAACCCGAGCGTGCTGCTCGCCGACGAGCCGACGGGTGCGCTCGACGAGTCGACCCGCGACGAGATCATGGCGCTCATCGAGAAGCAGTGGCGGGAGCGCGGGCTGACCGTCGTCATCGTCACGCACGACTCGTGGGTCGCGAAGCGTGCCGAGCGTCGCCTGCACATCAAGCAGGGGCAGGTCCGCGAGGTCTAGCGGGGCGGCGGGGCGGCGGGCGGCGGGGTGTCCGTCCGCGTTTCGCGCTGAGCGACAGTCCACGCGTCCGGTGGCGCGTGGACTGTCGCGCAGCGCGTGAGGACGCCGCCGCCCCCGGCGCCGCAGGACGCCGCCGCTACCCCGCCACCGGGTAGTCGCAGTACGAGAACCACGCCGAGTCGGGGGCCCACGGCGGCACGTTGACCGTCCCCTGCCCACCGTCGAGTGCCACCAGGGTCTCCGGCTGGACCGCGATCCGAGCGCCGCGGACGAGCGACCCCGGCAGCAGCCGGAGTTCGACGCGGTGGTCCGCCGGGTGGCCCTGCACGCCGGGCTCGTACGACAGGTACAGCAGGTGCGAGCCGTCCGGCGACAGGTGCGGGAACCAGTTCACCCGGTCGTCGTTCGTCAGGCGGACCGGGCTGTCGTGCCCGGGCCAGCGCACGGCCAGCTGCGCGGTGCCGGGGGTGAACCGCTCCGTGTTCCAGAGCAGGATCCCGCCGGCCGGACTGATGGTGCAGCCGTCGTCGGGGTGCTCGTCCCGCGTGACGAACGTCGGCTCGCCGGTCTCCGGGTCGACCATCGCGACGTCGGTCGTCCAGACGCCGTCCTCGGACAGCTCCCCCACGATCGCGGCGAGGGCGCTGCCGTCCGGGGCGATGCCGTGCAGGTAGAACTTCCGCTTGGTTGGGAGGGCCGCTGCGACGTCGGTGATCCGGGTCGCGGGACCGCCCTCGGGCAGCGGGACGCGGTAGAGCTCGCCGTCGCGGGCGCTCACCACGATGGAGCTGCCGGACGGCTCGAGCACGTGGTCGTTGTTGATCTCGTCGACGCCGTCCATCGGCACCGGCACGAGCGCGGTCTCGTCGAGGACGGTGCCGCTGTCGGCCGACGGCAGCCGCAGCAGCCACAGGTCGCCGTCGCCGTTCAGCACCAGGGTCTGGGCGTCCAGGACGTTCGGCGCCTCGACGAGCACCGTGGCCGACTCGAACACAAGCCGCGAGGTGCGGGACTCGACGTCGTACACGTGCACGCGGCTGGTCTGTCCGGGCAGCAGCTGCCGCCCTCGGGTCTCGTCGCTCATGGTTCCATCCTGTCGGTCGTCGGGTGGTCGGGGTCGTGGGGTCGGTGGGGAACGGCAAAACACCGGTGTTCACGCTGCGCACCGCGTCATGCGGGGGCGTCGAGCGCGAACACCGGTGTTTTGCGGAAGGGGCCTCCGCCTACTTCACGGCACCCGCGGTCAGGCCGGCGACGAACTGGCGCTGGACCACGAGGAACGCGGCCACGACCGGGATCGACACGACGAGCGATGCCGCCATGACCTGGTTCCAGTACACGTTCGTCTGCGTCGAGTACTGCTGGAGACCGACCGCCAGGGTCGAACCGAGGCCGTTCGTCATGACCGAGGCGAAGAGGACCTCACCCCAGGCCGTCATGAACGAGTAGATCCCGACCGCCACCAGACCCGGGCGGGCCGACGGCAGGATGACCCGGAACAGCGCACCCATCGGGCCCGAACCGTCGACCATCGCGGCCTCGTCGAGCTCGCGCGGGATGGTCTCGAAGTACCCGGCCAGCATCCAGATCGAGAACGGCAGCGTGAAGGTCAGGTACGTGATGATCAGGCCGAGCCACGACCCGACGAGCTGGATGCCCAGGGTGTTGCCGAGGTTCGTGAAGATCAGGAACAGCGGCAGCAGGAACAGCACGCCGGGGAACATCTGCGTGGAGAGCACCGCGGTGGTGAAGGTGCTCTTGCCCTTGAAGTTCCAACGCGAGACACCGTAGGCGGCGAAGGTCGCGATGATCAGCGAGAACACCGTCGCCACCGTGCAGACCACGAGCGAGTTGACGAAGTACCGGCCGAGCGGCACCGTCGACCACATGTCGATGAACGGCTGGAAGGTGATCCTCGACGGGATCCACGTGAAGTTGTCCTGCACGTCGCCGAGGGGCTTGATGGCCGTGGTGATCATCACGTAGAGCGGTACGACCGTGAACAGCGTCAGGACGACCAGGGTGATGATCTTGAAGGACTTGGCGCCAGTTGTCTCACGCACGGACGGACCTCCGGTTGGTCACGGCGAGGTAGATGCCGGTGACGACGAGCAGGAAGAGCAGGAGCAGGACGCTCATCGCGGCACCGGAACCGAAGTTCCAGGTGATGAACGACGCGTTGTAGATGTGGAAGCTCAGCAGGTCCGCGGCGGGCGGCTGGGCGGTCGAGCCGAACAGCACGAACGGCGTGTTGAAGTCGTTGAACGTCCACAGGAACATCACGAGCACGAGCGTCACGTTGACCGGGCGGACCATCGGCAGCGTGATCGAGCGCCACTGGCGGAACGGCTTGGCACCGTCGACCGAGGCGGCCTCGTAGACGTCGTTCGGGACGGACTGCAGCCCGGCCATGAGCATCAGGAACGCGAACGGCCAGGTCTTCCAGATCGCCACGACGACGACGGCGACGAAGGCGTTGTTGCCGATGAGCCAGAACGGGGCGTTCCCGCCGAACAGGTGCAGCTGGTCGACGAGCAGGTGGTTCAGGGCCCCGGAGTCACGCTGGAACATGAACTTCCAGGTGATCACACCGGCGTACATCGGCAGCGCGTAGGGCACCAGGAACAGGGTGCGGAAGAGCCCGCGTCCGGCGAACGGCTTCTGCAGCGCGACCGCTGCGGCCATGCCGAAGGTCCAGGAGAGCCCGACCACGAGGACCGTGAAGGCGCACGTGATGAGGAACGAGTTGAGGACCCCGCGGCCGATCGCCTGGTCGAAGTCGACGACGACCTGGTAGTTCCGGAACCCGGCGAAGGGCGCGGCACCCCAGTTCGCGATGAAGTACTTGGTGAGCTGGATGAACGAGATCCAGATGCCGGTGAGCATCGGGACGATGTGGATGAGCAGCTCGAACAGGATGGCCGGCGCGACGAGCGCGTAGGGCAGCCAGTGGGTCTTGCGCTTGCGACCTGGCGGACGGCCCGACATCGTCGGGGCCTTCGTGTGCGTCAGGTCGATGCGCTCCGAGTCGGGCAGGACCGTCGTGGACATCTGGTGGGGCCTTTCGGCAGGAGGGGCGTGCAGGTGCGGTCCGCGCGGGCCGTGGCAGCGGCCGGGAGGCGCGGGGTGCGTGGGGCGTGTGCCTCACGGCCGACGGGTGGTCGGCCCTGGAACGTCAGGGGCGGAGGCCCGGGCGCGTCCGTCGGACGCGACCCGGGCCTCCAGGGTGGATCAACCGGCGGCCTGGGACACCTGGTCCTGGGCGGTCTGCAGTGCCGACTTGATGTCGGCCTCGGAGACCTTGGAACCGGTCGCGATCTTGGCGAACATGTCGTTCATCGCCTTGCCGACCGTGGACTCGAACTGGTCCTCGGCGGGCACCAGCGGAAGCGGCTTCGCCTTGTTGTTGTAGATGTCGAGGAACGTCTTCGTCTGCTCGTCCGTGACGGAGTCAGCAGCCTCGGCGAGCACCGGCAGGGCCGAGTACGGCTTGTCCAGCGTCGTCTGCGTGTCCATGCTCGTCATGTACTTGACGAACTTGAGCGCGCCTTCCTTGTTCTTCGTGTTCTTGAAGACCGACAGGTTGATGCCAGCCGGGAACGAGGCGATCTGCTCGCCACCGCTCGGGGCGGGCAGCGCCACGACGCCGTACTCGTCCGACTTCATGCCGAGGGACTCGATGGTCGCGTTCGCGTTGTTCTGGTTGAGGATGAACGCGGCCTTCTTCTTCGCGAAGTCCGTGGTGGACTGCGTCGCGTTGTCGTACTGCGCGTTCGACAGGTTCGCGACCTTCGAGTCCTGCATCAGGTCGAGGTAGCGCTTGATGCCGTCGACGTTGGCCTTCGAGGTGAAGGTCGGCTTGCCGTCCTTGTCGAACCACTCGCCGCCGTTCTGCGCCGAGTTGATGAACGCGAAGTGCGAGTTCTCGGTGTACGAACCACCCGCGAGGCTGAAGCCGTAGGTGTCACCCTTGGTCAGCTTCTCGGCGTCGGAGACCATCTCCTCCCACGTGGTGGGCGGGGTGATGCCGGCGTCCGACAGCATCTTCTTGTTGTAGTACAGGCCGTAGGCGAGGCCGTAGAGCGGGACGCTCGTGACCGTCTTGTCGGGCGCGCCACCGGTGGACAGGGCGACCTTGCCGAACTTGTCCTCGCCGCCGATCGCCTTCATCTCGGCGTCACCGAACTCCTGGAAGGCGCCGGTGGCCTGGAGCGAGGTCGCCCAGGTGTTGCCGATGTTGACGACGTCCGGGCCCTGGCCCGAGGTGACGGCGGTCTGGATCTTGTTCTGCAGGTCGTTCCAGCCGATGACCTGGAGGTCGACCTTGATGCCGGTCTCCTTGGTGAACTTCTTGAGGACGGGGGTCAGCACCTCCTTGTCGTTCTGCAGGGACGTGCCCTGGTTGGACGCCCAGTAGGTGAGCGTCTTGGAGTCGCCGGCGGATCCGGAGGATCCGGAGGAGCAGGCTGCGAGGCCGGACACGGTGAGTGCGGCGGCCGCGGTGATGGCCAGTGCGCGGATGGCAGTGCGCATGACTCTCTACTTTCTCGTCGTTGAGATGGTGCAGGGGATGGTGCAGAGGTGGAGCTGGTGCTGCGGATGGTGCTGGTCGGGTGCTGCTGTGGGTTGCGGGCAGCGCCCCGGCGGTCAGGCCAGGGTGCGTTCCGCGGGGTCCCAGCCCTCGGGGAGGGTCGGGGAGGGCGACACGGTGCTCTCGACGAGCACCGCCTCGCCACGTTCTGCCGCCTCGGCGATGGAGACCATCACGTCGAGGACGTGGAAGGCGAGTGCACCGGGGACGCGGTTCTCGTCGCCGGCCCGCAGCGAGCGGGCCAGGTCGACCACGCCGGTGCCGCGCGAGTAGGTGGAGCCGACCGCGGGGATCGTCTCGGGCTCCTCGGAACCGAGGGCGTACAGCTCGGTGTCGCCGTCGAAGTTGTTCGGGTCGGGGAACACGACGGTGCCGGTCTCCCCCGCGATCTCGACGAAGCCGGTGCGGCCGCGGTCGGACTCGAACGAGAAGACGCTCTGTGCGCTGCCGCCGTTCTCGAACTCGATCAGCGCGGAGTGGTTCGTCGGGACGTCCACCGGGAACTCGGTGCCGGCCTTCGGTCCGGAGCCGATGGTGCGGGTGGCGCGGGACTTCGACGCCGTCGCCGTGACCTTCTTCACCGGTCCGAACGTCTGGACGAGGGTGGTGATGTAGTACGGGCCGATGTCGAACAGCGGACCGGCGCCGTAGGCGAAGAGGAACTCGGGGCTCGGGTGCCACGACTCGGGGCCGGGGCTCTGGAAGAGCGTCAGGCCGTTCAGGGGGGTGCCGATGCGGCCGTCGCGGATGGTGCGGAGCGCGGTCTGCAGGCCGGCGCCGAGGAACGTGTCCGGGGCGACACTGACGGTCTTGCCCGCGGCGGCCGCGGCGTCGCGGAGCTCGGCGGCGCTGGCACGGTCGAGAGCGTAGGGCTTCTCGCCCCAGACGTGCTTGCCTGCGGCCAGGGCCTGCAGCGCGACCTCGACGTGGGCGGCCGGGATCGTCAGGTTCACGACGATCTCGATGTCGTCGTCGGCCAGGAGCTCCTCGACGGTGCCCGATCCGGGGACGCCCCACTTCTCGGCCTGGGCGGCGGCGCGCGGCAGGTCGATGTCGGCGATGAAGCGGACCGTCACGTCGGGGAAGACGGTGAGGTTCGACAGGTACTGGTCCGAGATGACCCCGGCGCCGATGACGCCGACGCCGACGGGGCCGGTGCGGGTGGCGCTGTCGGTCGCCGTTGCGGCGGCGGTCGTGGTGTCGGTCATGCGCGGGCCCCCTCGAGGAACGTGTAGGAGTCGGCGACGGCCTGGAAGACGTCACCCTCGTGGTCGTCGAGCTCGACGACGTGCAGTGCGTCGGGCGCCGCGGCGATGATCTCGCGGATCGGCATGATGCCGTTGCCGACGGCGACCTGCTGCTTGTCGTCGTGCGAGCCGTCGCCGTCCTTGACGTGCAGGAACTGGACCTTGTCGCCGTACTTGCCGATGACCGCGACCGGGTCGTCCCCGCCGACCTGCACCCAGTAGGTGTCGAGCTCGAGCACGACCTCGTCGGACAGGGCGTCGGCGAAGACCTCGTAGGCGCTGACACCGTCGATGCGGTTCGAGAACTCGAACGCGTGGTTGTGGTAGCCGAGCACCAGGCCGTGGTCGGCGGCGCGCGGGGCGAGGGCGCTGAGTTCGCGGGCGATCGCCTCGACGTCCTCGCGGGTGGTCCAGCGGGACTCGTCGATGTGCGGGTCGATGAGGGTCCCGAAGCCGAGGGTGGTGGAGGCGTGGAAGATGCGCTCGAGGTCCTGCTCGCCGGCGTCCAGCAGACGGGCGTGGCCGCTCGGGGCGGCGAGGCCGGCGTCGCGGAGGGCGGCGGCGAGTTCGTCGGCGTTGTCGACGAAGCCGAAGGCCTCGACGTTCGTGTAGCCGATGTCGGCGATGCGCTGCAGGGTGCCGGGCAGATCAGCACTGAGGGCATCGCGGACCGTGTAGAGCTGGACCGAGAGCGGTTGGGTCACCAGGGGTTCTCCTCGTCGAGATGGTGCGGTCGTCACTGACCGATCGTCACACTACGAGCACTTTTGTCGGCGGTCAAGCAGAAGTCCGAGGAATGTCGACGGACTTCATTGCGTGGCGCGAACGATGTGTGCTTCACTCCCCACATGGTCGACTTGAACCGGACGGCAGCGTCGCCTCCGGTCGGGACGAGCGAGCTCTTCCAGATCCTCCGCGACGGCGTGCCGCGCACCAGGGCCGAGCTCGCCGCACTGACAGGACTCGCACGCTCCACCATCGGCGTGCGCCTCGACTCCCTGATCGACATCGGGTTGGTCGGCGCCGTGGACACCGCCGTCTCCACCGGCGGCCGTCCGCCCGCCCAGGTGGCGCTGAAGCCCCGCGCCCGCCTCGTGATCGCCGCCGACCTCGGCGCCTCGCACGGTCGCGTCGCCGTCACCGACCTGGTCGCGGCACCGCTCGCCACCCGCGAGGCCCGGATCGACATCGCCGCCGGTCCGGTGCCGACCCTGTCCTGGCTCGTCGAGACGATCGACGACCTGCTCGCCGAGGTCGGGCGCAGCCGACAGGACGTCATCGCGATCGGGATCGGGGTCCCCGGGCCCGTCGAGTTCTCCACCGGCCGCCCGGCCAACCCGCCGATCATGCCCGGTTGGGACGGCTTCGACGTGCCCTCGTGGCTCCGTCAGCACATCGCCGCCCACGTGCTGCTCGACAACGACGTCAACATCGCTGCCCTCGGTGAGCGGGAGCACGGCTGGCCGGACGTCGACCACCTGCTGTTCGTGAAGGTCGCCACTGGCATCGGGTCCGGCATCGTCTCCGAGGGCCGGCTGCAGCGCGGCGCCCAGGGCACCGCGGGTGACATCGGCCACGTTCGGGTCTCCCGCGCCGGCGACGTCCCCTGCCACTGCGGCAACACCGGCTGCCTGGAGGCCGTGGCCTCCGGTCCGGCCATCGCCCGCGCACTCCGCGCGAAGGGGCACGACGCGCACACGGGTGCGGACGTGATCGACCTGGTGAACCGGTCGGACCTCGACGCGATCTACGCCGTCCGACAGGCCGGTCGGGACATCGGCGAGGTCCTGGCGACCTGCATCTCGCTCATCAACCCGTCCGTCATCGCACTCGGCGGCTCGATCACGCAGGCCGGTGAGCACCTGCTCGCCGGCGTCCGCGAGGTCGTGTACTCCCGCTCGATGCCCCTGGCGAGTGAGCACCTCGTCATCGTGCAGTCTCGCGCCGGGTCCCTCGCCGCGCTGCAGGGAGCTGCGGCCCTCGCCATCGGCTACGCCCTCTCCCCCGCCGGGGTCGACGAGCTGGTCGCCTTCGCCGAGGGCCGCGAACTGGTCTCCTGACGCACACCCGCGATCGCGTGAGCGCGTCGGTTTCGGTCTTGCCGGTGGTCGGGGGGACAATCGTCGGGTGACGATCGTGCAGCCCACCCTGTGGGGCGACCTGGACCCCGGTCTGGGCCCACGCGAGCCGGTACCCGGGCGTCGCGAAGCGGCGGGCGGGCCGAGCTCGTGGGGAGAGGCCCTTCCCGGGTCGTCCGCGCCGGTCCCGGCCGCGCGTGATGCGTTCACCGCCCTGCGTGGCCACACCGAGCGCATCGTCGCGCACTCCTCGGACCGCGTCGCCTGGCTCCGCGCCCGCGCCATGGGCATCACCGCCACCGACGTCGCCCGGCTCGCCTCGCTGCGCGCCGTCGAGGCTGTCGTCACCGAGAAGCGTTACGGCTCCCGGTTCTCCGGCAACGCGTTCACCGAGCACGGCAAGGACCGCGAACCGGTCATCGCCGCCTGGGTGGCCGCCACCCACGGAATCCAGCCCTCGGCGCACCTGTTCCACGCCGCTGCGAACCGCGCCCACCTCGCCACCCCGGACGGCGTCGGGGTCGACGAGTCGTCCCGCGTGGTGCTCGCCGAGATCAAGACCACCGGCAAGGCCTGGCGGAGCATCCCGCGGCACTACCTCCGGCAGATCTGGTGGCAGCAGTACGTGCTCGGTGCCGACCGCACCCTGTTCGTCTGGGAACGCCACGACGGGTTCGTGCCGGTCGCCGACGAGCCCGAGTGCCGCTGGGTCGACCGCGACGACGACCAGATCCGCGGGCTCGTCCAGCTCGCCGACCTGGTGCTCGACAAGCTCCGCGGCTTCCGCTCCTAGCGTCTCCTAGACCTTCACCAGTCGCAGTCGGCTCATCCCCACGACGAGGATGCCGAGCAGGGTGATCGAGACCGCGATCCCGACCACGTAGATCGCGACGACGCCGTAGCCCTGCGCCGGATCGAGGAACGGGTACGGCACCCACCCGTCGGTCGCGCCACGGACGAGCACCACGGTGGTCCAGACGGCCGGGTAGAGCAGGAACCACCACACGTGGCGGAGCAGCAGCCGTGCGCGGTCCGAGAACAGCAACCAATCGAGCACCGCGTACACCGGGATGATCTTGTGCACGATGTCGTTCGACCACGGCACCGAGGCCGACACGTTCGCGCCCGTGAGCAGCGTGTTGTAGACGATGCCGGTCGTCGCGATGTACACCGTCGCGGCGCCACGGAGCACCGAGACGGCGAGGCCCGCCCGCTTGCGTCGGGCTGCGGCCACGAGCGTCACCGCGAGGGCCACGGCCACGATCAGGTTCGACTGGATCGTGAAGTAGCCGAAGAAGTTCCAGAACGAGTAGGTCGGGGTCTGCGAGCTCTCGAGCCACTGCGCCACGACCGCGACGACGATGGCGATGACGGCGATCAGTCGGAGCGAGTTCACGAGGGTGCGCACGGCACCACGCTATCGGGACACGCGCCCTACATGCGGAAAGGACCCGCACCGTTGCCGGTGCGGGTCCTTCCATGAGTCCGAGGACCCGTGAGTCAGTGGACTCAGATGCTGTTGACGTCCAGCGGGATGCCGGGGCCGAAGGTCGTCGAGACGGCGCCCTTCATGACGTAACGGCCCTTCGAGGACGACGGCTTGAGGCGGTTGATCTCCTCGAGCGCGGTCGAGATGTTCTCGTCGAGCTGCTCCGGCGTGAACGAGGCCTTGCCGACGACGAAGTGCACGTTGGCGTGCTTGTCGACGCGGAACTCGATCTTGCCGCCCTTGATGTCGTTGACGGCCTGCGCCACGTTCGGGGTCACGGTGCCGGTCTTCGGGTTCGGCATGAGGCCACGCGGGCCGAGCACCTTACCGAGACGACCGACCTTGCCCATGAGCTCCGGGGTCGAGACAGCGGAGTCGAACGAGGTGTAGCCCTCGGCGACCTTCGCGATGAGCTCGTCGCCACCGACCTCGTCGGCGCCGGCGGCGATGGCGGCCTCAGCAGCCGCACCCGTCGCGAAGACGATGACGCGGGCGGTCTTGCCCGTGCCGTGCGGCAGGATGACCGTGCCGCGGACCATCTGGTCGGCCTTGCGGGGGTCCACGCCGAGCTTCAGCGCGACCTCGACCGTGGAGTCGGTCTTGGAGGAACCGGTCTCCTTGGCCAGGGCGACGGCCTCGGTCGGGGTGTAGAACTTGTCGGCCTCGATCTTCGCGGCCGCGGCCTGGTAGGCCTTGGACTTCTTCGCCATGGTGGTCTCCTTGCGAGATACGTGGTTGGCGAGCCGGCGAGGCTCTCCCACGGAAAGGTGTCTGGTGGTGGGCCGGAGCCCGATCGGTGCTTAGGCCTCGACCGTGATGCCCATCGAGCGTGCGGTGCCGGCGATGATCTTCGCGGCCTGCTCGATGTCGTTGGCGTTCAGGTCGGCCTGCTTGGTCTCGGCGATCTGACGGACCTGGTCCATCGAGATCTTCGCGACCTTGACCGTGTGCGGGGTCGAGGACCCCTTCTGCACACCAGCAGCCTTCTTGATGAGCTCGGCGGCCGGCGGGGTCTTCAGGACGAACGTGAACGAACGGTCCTCGTAGACGGTGATCTCGACCGGCACGACGTTGCCACGCTGCGACTCGGTCGCCGCGTTGTACGCCTTGCAGAACTCCATGATGTTGACGCCGTGCTGACCGAGCGCCGGACCGATCGGGGGGGCCGGGTTGGCGGCTCCCGCGTTGATCTGCAGCTTGATCAGGCCCGTGACCTTCTTCTTCGGTGCCATGACTTGTCTTCCTCCTGGAATCGAACACACGGGGATCCGTGCACTCTCCCGCTGGTCCGGCCGTTCCGGACAGCGGTGAAGGCCCGCTCGCACGAGGCGCGCGGGCCCAAACCCGTTCAGTGTAGTCGATCTCGGTGATCGCTACATCTGGGTGGTCGCTAGAGCTTGGTGACCTGGTCGAAGCTGAGCTCGACCGGGGTCTCGCGCTCGAACAGCGAGACGAGGACGGTGAGCTTGCCGCTCTCCGGCTTGATCTCGGAGATCGAACCCGGCAGGCCCGCGAACGAGCCTTCCTTGATGGTGATCGTCTCGCCGATCTCGAAGTCGACCTCGGCTGCGGGCTGTGCCTGCAGGCCGCTGCCCTTCGCGCCACCCTTGGTCGGGGCGGCCTCGGCGACCTGCACGAGGGACTTGAGCATGCCGAACGCCTCGTCGAAACGGAGCGGCGTCGGGTTGTGCGCGTTGCCGACGAAGCCGGTGACGCCCGGGGTGTGCCGGACGACGGACCACGAGTCCTCGTTGAGGTCCATGCGGACGAGCACGTACGAGGGGATCCGGACGCGGGTGACCAGCTTGCGCTGCCCGTTCTTGATCTCGACGACGTCCTCCATCGGGACCTCGACCTGGTAGATGTAGTCCTCCATCGACATCGAGACCATACGGTTCTCGATGTTCGACTTCACGCGGCGCTCGAAGCCCGCGTAGGAGTGGATGACGTACCACTTGCCCGGCTTCATCCGCAGCTCGGCCTTGAAGGCCTCGTACGGGTCGACCTCGGCGGGCTCGTCGTCCTCGTCCTCGGCGTCGAGTGCCTCGTCGGCGGCGAGCGTCTCGTTCGCCTCGGCGGCGGTCTCGGACTCGAGTTCGACTTCTTCCTCGTCCTCGACGGCCTCGACGGCGGCCTCGGCCTCGTCGGTGGAGTCGATCTCGAGTGCGTCGTCCACGACGGCGTCGGCCTCGGGGTCGCGGGCTTCCTGCAGGGCCGTCAGTGCCTCGTCGAGGCCGGCGTCGACGGTGCCGTCGTCGGGCTCGGAGCTGAGGCCGAGGGACTCGTCGTCGTCGCCCTCGATCGAGATCGCACGCTCTTCAGCGGACTCGACGGAGCGTCCTTCGCCGGTCTCGACGTCGCCTTCCTGGTTCTCCTCGACCTCGGAGGACTGCTCGGCAGCCGTCGCGAGGTCGATGTCATCGCGGGAGTTGTCAGACACAGTCGATTCTTTCCGTTCGGTGGTTCGGGTCGGGTTGGCGTTCGGTCACGGTCACGAGCGACGCCGTCACGATCGACGCCGTCTCGGGCGACCGTACTCCTCGAGGACGACCGCACACGGCAGTCGACGTCAGGGTCAGGCCGTGGGCCCGTTGCCGAAGACGTACCCGACGCCGAGACCGAACACGAAGTCGAGGATCGACACCAGGATCATCATGACGACGACGAACACGAGCACGACGCCCGTGTAGCTGAAGAGTTCCTTGCGGGTCGGCGTCACGACCTTGCGCAGTTCGCCGATCACCTGACGGATGAAGAGCACGATGGCAGCGATGGGCCCGCGGCGCTCGGCCCGGTCCTGCTTCGCCTTGGCGACGACGTCGTCCGCCGTCGTCTCCATGTCTTTGCTCGCCAACTTCTACCCTTCCAGAGTTGCAGGGCGGACAGGACTCGAACCTGCAACCTGCGGTTTTGGAGACCGCTGCTCTACCAATTGAGCCACCGCCCTTCGCAACGCGGTTCGACACCGATCCGCGTTCCGGTGGACGAGTCTACGGGAGTCCGTCACACGGTGTCCACTTGGCCCCTTCCACGGCGTGCCGCGCCGGTAGGCTGGACCCCGTGAGCACCGCAGCCCCAGGCCCCGAGTCCACCGCCCACGTGTCCGTCGACACCCTCGCCACCGCGCCGGCCGATCGTCCGCGCATCGCGTCCCGCATCGCGGCCATCGCCGAGTCCGCGACGCTCAAGGTCGACGCGAAGGCCAAGGCGCTCAAGGCCGCCGGGCGGCCGGTGATCTCGTTCGCCGCCGGCGAGCCCGACTTCGCAACCCCGCAGCACGTGGTCGACGCGGCCGTCGCTGCCGCGCAGGACCCGAAGAACCACCGGTACACGCCCGCGACCGGCCTGCCCGACCTCAAGCAGGCCATCGCCGACAAGACCGCCCAGGTGTCCGGCATCACCGTCGATCCGTCGCAGGTCATCGTCACGAACGGTGGCAAGCAGGCGGTCTACCAGGCGTTCCAGACCATCGTCGACGCCGGTGATGAGGTCCTGCTGCCCGCGCCGTACTGGACCACCTACCCCGAGGCCATCCGGCTGGCCGGCGGCGAGCCGGTCGAGGTCTTCGCCGGCAGCGACCAGGACTACCTGGTGACGGTCGAGCAGCTCGAGGCCGCCCGCACCCCGGCGACCAAGGCGCTGCTGTTCTGCTCGCCGTCGAACCCCACGGGCGCCGTGTACTCCGCCGAGCAGACCCGGGCCATCGGCGAGTGGGCGCTCGAGCACGGCATCTGGGTGATCAGCGACGAGATCTACCAGGACCTGGTGTACGACGGCGTCCGTTTCGCCGGCATCCTGGCCGAGGTCCCCGCCCTCGCCGACACCACGATCCTGGTGAACGGCGTCGCGAAGACCTACGCGATGACCGGCTGGCGCGTCGGGTGGTTCATCGGCCCGACCGACGCCGTCAAGGCCGCGTCGAACCTGCAGTCGCACCTGTCGTCGAACGTCTCGAACGTGTCGCAGCGCGCCGCCATCGCCGCCCTGACCGGTCCGCAGGAGCCCGTCGCCGCCATGCGCGAGGCCTTCGACCGCCGACGGAAGGCCATCGTCGACGGCCTCAACGCGATCCCGGGCTTCCGCACGCCGACCCCGCAGGGAGCCTTCTACGTCTACCCGGACGTCACCGCGCTGCTCGGCCGCGAGTGGGCCGGCACCACCCCGACGACCACGCTCGAGCTGGCCGACCTGATCCTCGAGCACGCCGAGGTCGCGGTCGTGCCGGGTGAGGCCTTCGGCCCCTCCGGCTACCTGCGCCTGTCGTACGCGCTGGGCGACGACGACATCGCCGAGGGCGTCGCCCGGCTGGCGGCGTTCTTCGCGTAGACCTCGGGAACACAGAACGGGCCGCCTCGTCGAGGTGGCCCGTTCTGTGTGCCGGGAGGCCCGTGGTGCGTCGTGCTCGTCCGTCCCGTCGTGCGGACGATCAGCCGAGCAGGTCCCCGACCACGACGGGTTCCGGGACGAGCGAGACGCCGAAGCGGTTCAGGACGGTCACCTGCACGAACCGTGCAAGCTCGGCCACCTGCGCCGCCGTCGCCCCGCCGCGGTTCGTGAGCGCGAGGGTGTGCTTGGACGAGATCGCCGCGCGGGAGCCCGGCACCGCGTACCCGCGGTGCACGCCGGCGTGCTCGATGAGCCACGCGGCACTGAGCTTGACGTCGTCGCCCGCAGGCCAGCGGGGCGCGTCGGCCGGCAGGGTCTCGGCGAACGCCGGCGACACGATCGGGTTCGTGAAGAACGACCCGGCGCTCCAGGTGTCGTGGTCGTCCCCGTCGAGCACCATGCCCTTCGAGCCGCGCAGCCGCAGGACCTCGTCGCGGACGGTCGTGGGCGGCACGAGCGCACCGAGCTCGACCCCGAGCGAACCGGCGAGCTGCGCGTACCGCACGGGCACACCGTGCTCCCCCGCGAGCCCGAGCCGGAACTCGACCGTCAGCACGACACCGCGCCGACCGTGCTTGAGGGTCGACGTGCGGTAGCCGAGCGCCAGCTCGGCTGCGGGGACCCACGCGCGCTCCCCCGTGGCCGCATCGAGGAACTCGACGCGGGTGAGCACGTCGGCGAGTTCGACCCCGTAGGCGCCGATGTTCTGCACCGGGGACGCACCGACCGTGCCGGGGATGCCGCTGAGGGCCTCCAGGCCGGTCCAGCCGTTCGCGACGGTCGTGGCGACGAACGGGTCCCACGGTTCCCCCGCGGCGACGCGCACGGTCACGCCGTCGGCGTCGCGGTCGGCGTCGACGCCCGTCGTCCGGACCAGCACGACGGTGCCGTCGAAGCCCTGGTCGGCGACCAGCAGGTTGCTGCCGCCGCCGAGGACGAGCCACTCGTGGTCGTCGAACGCGTCGAGCGCGTGGGCGACGAGCTCGTCGGTCGTCGTGGCCGTGAGCAGCCGGGTGGCGGCCCCGCCGACACGGAGCGTCGTCAGGTCGGCCAGCACCGGCTCGGACACGGTCAGCGGAACACCACCGTGACCTGCGCCTTGCCGAGCACGGTCTGCCCGGCGGCGGTCACGGTGAGGTCGATGCGCTTCGGTCGACCGTCCTCGTCGACGGTGCCGACCTTCGCGACGATGCCGACGGTGGCACCCTGCTCCGGGTCGACGACGACAGGGCGCGTGAAGCGCACGCCGTAGCCCGCGACCCAGCCGCTGTCGCCGAGCCACTCGGCGACGGGCTGCACGGCGATGCCCATCGTGAGCATGCCGTGGGCGAGGACACCGGGCAGGCCGACCGAGGCGGCGACGTCGTCGCGGTAGTGGATCGGGTTGAAGTCGCCGGAGGCGCCGGCGTACCGGACGAGCGAGTCGCGCGTGATGTGCACGTCACGCTCGGCGACGACGGTGCCGACCTCGATCGCGGTGGCGGCTGCGGCGGTCATGCGTCGTCTCCTCGGACCACGAGGGTGGAGGTCGCCGTGACGACGTGCTCACCCTCGGCGTCGTTCATGGTGCTCTGGGCGGTGACCATCGCGTTGCCGCCGAGGGTCTTCACGCCGGTGACCGTCAGGGTGGCGGTGAGTTCGTCACCGGCGACGATCGGCCGGTCGTACGTGAAGGACTGCTCGCCATGGACGACGCGGGAGAAGTCGATGCCGGCGTCGGGCTCGTTCAGGAGCTGCGCGAGCGTGGCCTCCTGCACGACGACGGCGAACGTCGGGGGCGCGACCACGTCGGCGTACCCGGCGGCACGTGCGGCGCCCGGATCGTGGTGGACGGGGTTGGTCGCGAAGACCGCACGCGAGAACTCGCGCACCTTCTCGCGGCCGACCAGGTAGGGCTGGGCCGGCGGGAACGTCCTGCCGACGAGCTCGGGGTTCACTGACACCACGGCAGTCTACCGAGGCCCGTCCGGGCGCCGGTGATCCATGAGAACGCATCAGCTAGACTGTCTGAGACCGATTCGGGGGAATGGGGACGTGCCGTGCGGCACGGGTTCGTTCGGGACGGGGAGGGCCGATGGACACCACGACGGAGTTCGCCGTGCACACGGGAGACCGGTGCACCGCCATGGAGGTCGCGGCCGCCGCGCTGCGCCGCACGGGCCACCACGTCGAGTCGACGGGTGGCACGATGACCGCGACGGCGGGCAGCCGCACGCTCACCATCCTGCTCGGTGCGCTCGTGCAGCCGGCCCGGGAGTACCGCCGGTACGAGCTGTCGACGGTCGTGGACGGCGCCACCACCACGATCACCCTGCGCCGGGCCGGGCACGGCACGGCCGTGTCGGGCGGCAGCATCGGGGCGAACCGGCGACGGGCCGCCTGGCAGCAGGTCACCGCCGCGGTCGAGGACGCGTTCCGTGCGGCCGGGGTGCTCGCGACGCGCACGGACACCGGCTCCCACCGCACGCAGTAGGCCGGCCCGACGGTCTCCGGCGGGTGGCCGCGCGGCGCATCGCCACAGGAGCGGTCACCGGGGACCCGGCCAGCCATCTAGGTTGGGCCAGGGGCCCCGGAAAGGAACCGCCATGAGCATGGAGAGCGCAGCCTGGAGCTCGCTGTACAAGATCTCGTCCGCGCAGGGCGGCAAGCACGGGTTCTCCCGCGCGTCCGTCCGGCGGATCCTGACGTTCGCGGTGCCGTACCGGGCGAAGCTGCTGGTGTTCATCGGTCTGTCCGTCGTCGGCGCCTTCCTCGCGGTCGCGACGCCGGTCCTCGCCGGTCAGGTGGTCGACGTCATCGTCGCCCGCGGAGAGGTCTCGACGATCGTCCGGCTCGCCGTGGTCATCGCCCTGGTGGCCGTGGCCGACGCCGCCGTGTCGCTGACGACGCGGTGGTACTCGGCGCGCATCGGCGAGGGCGTGATCCTGGACCTCCGCACCGCCGTGTTCGACCACGTGCAGAAGATGCCCATCGCGTTCTTCACCCGCACCCGGACCGGTGCGCTCGTGAGCCGCCTCAACAACGACGTGATCGGCGCCCAGCAGGCCTTCAGCGGCACGCTGTCCGGCGTGGTCACGAACCTCGTGGCGCTGGTCCTCACCCTGATCGTCATGCTCAGCACCTCGTGGCTCGTGACGGTCCTCGCCGTCGTCATGCTCCCGGTCTTCCTGGTCCCCGCGCGCCGGATGGGCAGCCGCCTGGCCGCCCTGCGCCGCGAGGCCGCCGACCACAACTCCGCGATGAGCACCCAGATGACCGAGCGCTTCTCGGCACCCGGTGCCACCCTCGTGAAGCTGTTCGGCCGGCCCGACGAAGAGGCCGAGGAGTTCCGAGTCCGCGCCGCCCGGGTCCGCGACATCGGTGTCCGGACCGCGATGCTGCAGTTCGTCTTCTTCACCGCGCTGATGCTCGTCTCCGCGCTCGCCCTCGCGCTGGTCTACGGGCTCGGCGGCTTCCTCGCGCTCGCCGGCCGGCTGGACACCGGCGAGGTCGTCACCCTGGCGCTCCTCCTCACCCGGCTGTACGCACCGCTGACGAGCCTGGCGAACGCGCGGGTGGAGATCATGAGCGCCGTGGTCAGCTTCGAGCGCGTCTTCGAGGTGCTCGACCTCGAACCGCTCATCCGGGAGCAGCCCGACGCGGTCACCATCGCCGACGGCCCCGTCTCCGTCGAGTTCGACGACGTCCGGTTCGCGTACCCGTCGGCCGACAAGGTGTCCCTCGCCTCGCTCGAGGAGGTCGCCACGCTCGACACCCGCGGCGGCGAGGAGGTGCTGCACGGGCTGTCCTTCCGGATCGAGCCGGGGCAGACCGTCGCCCTGGTCGGCTCGTCCGGAGCGGGCAAGTCCACGGTCGCGCAGCTGCTCGCACGCCTGTACGACGTCGACAGCGGTGCCGTTCGCCTGGCCGGGACGGACGTGCGCGACGTCACCTTCGCCTCGATGCGGCACACCCTGGGCATGGTGACGCAGGACGGCCACCTGTTCCACGAGACCATCCGCTCCAACCTGCGGTTCGCCCGGCCCGAGGCGTCCGACGACGAGGTGTGGGACGCCGTCCGCCGCGCACGGCTCGAGCCGCTCATCCGGTCGCTCCCCGACCAGCTGGACACGATGGTGGGCGAACGCGGCTACCGGCTGTCCGGGGGCGAGCGCCAGCGGATGACGATCGCCCGGCTCCTGCTCGCCCAGCCGCGCGTCGTCATCCTCGACGAGGCGACGGCGGCACTCGACTCGACGTCCGAGGCCGCGGTGCAGGCTGCGCTCGGCGAGGCGCTCGAGGGGCGGACGGCGATGGTGATCGCGCACCGGCTCTCCACGATCCGCAGCGCGGACATGATCCTGGTGGTCGAGGACGGCTCGATCGTGGAGCGCGGCACGCACGACGAACTGCTGGCCGCGGGTGGCCGGTACGAGGAGCTGCACCGCACCCAGTTCGCCGCGCAGGAGAACGTCGCGGCCGATGTGCCGGCGGCGGACTGAACGCGCTGCGGGGTGAACCCCAGCAATCGAAGAGGGGCCGGCAACAGAGAAGGCCCCCTGACCCAGGGGATCCTGGACGAGAGGGCCTTGCGTGTAGCGAGGGCGGGACTTGAACCCGCGACCCCACGATTATGAGTCGTGTGCTCTAACCAACTGAGCTACCCCGCCAGAGATCCGGAGCGGCACGCGCACCGGGTCGGAGCCCCGAGTCAGGATTGAACTGACGACCCCCTCCTTACCATGGAGGTGCTCTACCACTGAGCTATCGGGGCGATGTGCCGCGAACGGCACCACACGAGGATAGCAGACCTCCGACGCTGCTCCGGAACCGGGCGAGACGCCCGGGCGTGCCGCGTCGTGGGCCGCTAGTTCGCGTTGGTCTTGAGCCACGCCAGCGGGTCCACCGGGACCCCGTCGACGTGCACCTCGAGGTGCAGGTGCGGGCCCGTGGAGTTTCCCGTGCTGCCGACGAGACCGAGGATGTCGCCGACCTCGACGTGCTGGCCGGTGACCACCTTGAAGGAGTTGTCCTCCATGTGGCCGTAGACGCTGACGAACTGCTTGCCGTCCACGTCGTGCTCGACCCAGACGTCGTTGCCGAAGCCGCCGTCGTTCGCCTGCACCTTGATGACGGTGCCGGCGGCGATGACGCCGATCGGGGTGCCCTCGCCCGGGGCGAAGTCGACGCCCATGTGGTTCGTCGAGCAGAACGAGCACCCGGCGACCTGGCGTCCACCGAAGCCCGAGGTGATCGGGACACCGGTCAGGAACGGCCACTGGATCGTGCCGGTCGGGTCGTTCGTGAAGCTGGAGGAGTCGACGTTCGCGTACTGCGTGGCGTCGGACACCGTGTACTGGTCGCGGGCGGTCGATCCGTCGGCCGAGGCGCCGACCTGCATCGACTGGGTCGCTCCGTCGACGGTGGCACGGGCCGCGGTCGAACCGGACGCCGGGACCCAGAGCGCCTGCGCCGGCAGCGAGGTCGAGACGACGAGGCCTGCGGCGAAGAGCAGTGCGCCGACCGCGGTCACGCGCGAGGCAGCACGGCGGAACGACGCGCCCTGCTTCGGGGGCCGCGCTGCTGCGGGGGTCGTGGTGGCCGTGGTGGCGGTGGACCGGATGTGACGGGTCGCGCGGTCGACCGGGGTCTTCGTGGCCGGACGGCTGCTGCGGCGGCGGCGCGATGCGGGGACCTGCCCCGCGACACGACGCGGCTGCGACGCCGGGGTGACGGAGGCAACGGGAGCGACCCGCCGGGCGTGCACGACAGGCGAGGTGGGGGCCGGCGGCGTCGCGATGCGGGAGGCCGGGCGCACGGGCGATGCCGGTGCGAGGTCGATCGGTGACACCGGGGCCGCGGGGGTCCCCGGGGTGGCCGCGCCGATCACGTCGTCGAAGCTCGGATGCGTCGAGCCCTGTTCCTCGTGCACCACGACCGAGCCCTTCGCCGCTGCTCGTTCCGCCTCGATCCGAGCGCGTCGGGTCTGGTGGACGACCGGGGTGGCGGCGTCGACGGAACCGTCGGTGGGAGCGGACGACAGAGGAGTACGGGGCATGCGTGCGGTGGCGATCCTGATCAGAGAAGGGCTCACTCGTTGGTAACGAGCAGATAACGGGACCTGAGCACGCTAGCAGGGGACGTCGCAGGTCGCCAGTCGTGGTCAGGTCCGCCCGGCGCCGCCGGACCCGGGGATCGGCACGTCGTCAGGCCTGCACGGCTCCGAGCGCACCGGCCTCGAGCCCACGCACCAGGGCCTCGAGTTCGTCGGCGACGGCCGGGCTCGCGAACAGGAAGGAGCGGGTCCCTCCGGCCTCCCAGATGCGGATCGCCGCGCCGGCCTCCTGCGCGACGAGGGCCCCACCGGCCATGTCCCACGGGTTGATCCCGCGCTCGTAGTACGCGTCCACCACTCCCGCTCCGACGGCGCAGCAGTCGAGCGACGCCGCTCCCCCGCGGCGGATGTCCCGCACCTCGCCGATGAGTCCGGCGAGCACCGCGACCTGCTCCCGGCGACGGTCGGCCGTGTACCCGAACCCGGTGGCGACGAGCGTCTCGGCGAGCGATCCGGGCGCGGCGACGGACAACGGTTCCCCGTCACGGGTCGCTCCCTGGCCGACGGCCGCGCGGAAGACGGTGCCCGTCGCCGGCGCCACGACGACGCCCGCGATCGGCTCCCAGGTCATCGGGTCGGGTGCGCCGCGCACGACGCCGATGCTCACGCCGTACTCGGCGCTGCCGTACAGGTAGTTGACCGTGCCGTCGATCGGGTCCACGACCCAGGTGATGCCCGAGGCGCCGGAGGCCGACCCGGACTCCTCGCCGTGGAAGGCGTCGTCGGGGCGGGCCTCGGCGATGCGGGCGCGGATGAGTGCCTCGACCTCGCGGTCGGCGGCCGTGACCACGTCGACGATGCTCGACTTCCGGTCCGCGACCTCGACCCCCTCGGCGCGGCGGCGTGCAGCCAGCGCCGCTGCGTCACGGGCGATCGACTCGGCGAGGTCGGCGAACTGGGACGGTGTGGGGTCGGATGCCATGCACCCATCCTCCCGGAAACACCATCGGCCCCGTCTGCAGTGGACGGGGCCGATCAGATGGTGGCAAGTGAGGGATTCGAACCCCCGAAGGCTACGCCGGCTGATTTACAGTCAGATCCCTTTGGCCGCTTGGGTAACTTGCCATGCGCACCCAGCCGGTGTGATCACCAACCGAAGGCGCGCATAAAAGCATAGCGGATGGCTGACGGTGGTCGTGACCACCGCGAGCCGATCCGCGCGACCGGAACCGGGCCTCCCGTCCGCCGTTAGGCTGTTCCGCATGGCAGACAGTTCCTTCGACGTGGTCAGCAAGGTCGACAAGATGGAGGCGGAGAACGCCCTCAACCAGGCGGCCAAGGAGATCGAGCAGCGGTACGACTTCAAGGGCGCCGACGCCTCGGTCGCGTTCAGCGGCGAGGACGTCCTGATCAAGGCGAACTCGGAAGAGCGCGCCAAGGCGGTCCTCGACGTGCTGCAGAGCAAGGCGATCAAGCGGAACATCAGCCTGAAGAGCCTCGACGCCGGCGACCCGTACCCCTCGGGCAAGGAGTACCGCATCGAGGTGAAGTTCAAGAACGGCATCGAGCAGGACGTGGCGAAGAAGATCGGCGCGTTCCTGCGGGCCAACGCCCCGAAGACGGTGAAGAGCCAGATCCAGGGTGACGAGCTCCGCGTCTCGTCGAAGAGCCGTGACGACCTGCAGAACACGATCCAGCTCCTCAAGGGTGAAGAGTTCGACGTCCCGTTGCAGTTCATCAACTTCCGCTGACCCGCGGCCCCTGCGAACGACACCCGACACCCCGTGGAGCACTGGCTCAGCGTCGTCATCACCGTCCTGCTCGTGCTGCTGGACCTGGCGATCCGCGTCTTCTCGATCATCTACGTCCCGATCAACCGGAAGCCGCAGACCGCGACGGCGTGGCTGCTCGCGATCTTCCTCATCCCCTACATCGGCTTCATCGTCTTCCTGGTCATCGGGTCGACGAAGCTGCCCCGCGCCCGTCGCGAGAAGCAGACCGAGATCAACGCGTACATCCTCGAGCAGACCGAGGGCATCGAGCGGGTCCGCCGTGACCACCCGTGGCCCGCGTGGCTCGAGAGCGTCACGCGGCTGAACCGCGAACTCGGCGCGATGCCGTTGGTCGGCGGCAACTCCGCGGAGCTCTACCCCGACTCCGAGGAGTCCATCGCGGAGATGACCCGCGCGATCGACCAGTCCCGACGGTTCGTGCACGTCGAGTTCTACATCGCGACGCTCGACGACACCACGCGACCGTTCTTCGAGGCGCTCGCGCGGGCGCAGGCCCGTGGGGTCACCGTGCGGTTCCTGCTCGACCACTGGGCGAGCCGCGGGTACCCGGGCTACAAGGACACCCTGGCGTTCATGGACCGGGCGGGCATCGAGTGGCACCTGATGCTGCCGCTCCTGCCGCTGCAGGGGAAGTTCCAGCGCCCCGACCTCCGCAACCACCGGAAGATCATGGTGATCGACGGCTCGGTCGCGTTCACCGGCTCGCAGAACCTGATCGACGCGTCGTACGACATCAAGTCGCACGTCGAGAAGGGCATGGTCTACAAGGACCTGTTCGCCCGGTTCGAGGGGCCGGTCGTCGCGGGGCTCAACGCCCTGTTCGTCACCGACTGGTACAGCGAGACCGACGAGCTGCTGCTGCGCGAGAGCGACCCCGTCCAGCGGGCCGACCGCGGCGATGCGCTCGACTGCCAGGTGGTGCCGTCCGGCCCGGGCTTCGACGGCGAGAACAACCTGCGCCTGTTCAACGCGCTGCTCTACTCGGCGCAGCAGAAGGTCTCGATCACGTCGCCGTACTTCGTGCCGGACGACTCGATGCTCTACGCCATCACCACGACGGCGCAGCGCGGGGTCGACGTCGAGCTGTTCGTCGGCGAGATGGGCGACCACGCCATGACCTGGCACGCCCAGCGCTCCTACTACGAAGGACTGCTCCGCGCCGGCGTGCGGATCTGGCTGTACCGCGCGCCGACGATCCTGCACGCGAAGCACTTCACGATCGACGACGAGGTGTCGGTGATCGGGTCGAGCAACATGGACATGCGCTCGTTCAGCCTGAACCTCGAGGTCTCCGTGATGGTGCGCGGGCACCGCTTCGTCGACGCCCTGCGCGAGGTGCAGGAAGCGTACAAGGAGCACAGCTTCGAGCTCACGCTCGACGAGTGGGTCGACCGTCCGCGCCGGTCCAAGGTGCTCGACAACGTCGCGCGGCTCACCGCGGCGCTGCAGTAGCCGCCTGGAGGCACGACTCGCCCCCGCCAGGTGCGCTCAACGCATCGGGACGAGGGACGCCAGGGCCCCGACCACCCGCTCGAGCGGGCCGCGACCCAGGAACCGCCGCCACAGCATCGCGAAGACCACCGAGCCGAGGGCGAACCAGCCCCAGGCCTCGACCGACTCGGGGTAGGTCGGCAGCATCGCGATGACCACGAGGTGCCCCGAGTACACCGTCAGCGGCATCGAACCGACCGCGGCCAGCGGGAACGCGATCTGCTCGGCGACACGCCCGCGGCCGTCGAACACGAGCAGGCAGAGGGCGATCACGGCGACCGCCACCCCGGCCGTCCCCACCACGTCGACGACCGACGACGAGTGGTCACGCGGAGACAGGAACAGCTGCGCGAGGGCCTGGCCGGGGGTCGAGCCCTCGCCCGCGTACGGGACCCCGGGGAACGCCAGGGCCGCGTCGTCCGGCGCCGGGGCGAGGACCGACCCGGCGACGTACGCGGTGGCGGCGACCAGTGCGCCCGCCGCCAGGAGCGCGACCTGCCGGCCCCGTTCCTCTCCCCACCGGCACGGCCCGTACGCCGCTGGCGCGTCGTCCGGGAACCGGCGGCGTGGGCCCAGACCGCTGCGGGCGACCGCGAGACCGACCAGGACGTACGCCAGGAAGGTGACCACTGGGTAGACCAGGCCGAGCTGGACGCCGATCATGCCGGCGTCCGCGTAGGCCGGCGCGATCGTCAGCGCGGCGAGCGGCGACAGCACCGCGCAGAGCGCGGCGATGCCGAACAGCGCCGCCGGTCGGACGCGGAGCACCGGGACCACCAGCAGGAACAGCACCCCGTAGGTCGGCAGGATCACGTACACGGGGGTGTCGAGCGCCATCAGGGCGAACCCGATGACGACGACCACCACGGCGCGGATGGCGAGCCGGGCACGGATGCGGCCGATGGTGGGCGGGCCGGGCGGGTCGGCACGGCCGCTCGTCAGGCCGATCGAGACCCCGGCGAGGACCGCGAACAGCGTGGACGGGCGGCCGTGGGCGACGGCGGTCCAGGTGGCGGGGTCGGTCCAGTCGAGCTGCTCCGCGATGCCGCCGATGTGTGCGGCCATCATGCCGAGCAGCGCAAGGGCACGGGCCACGTCGACGCCCTGCAGCCGCGTCCCCGACGCGGACGCGCCCCGCACCGCGGTGGGCGGGACGGGGCGCGTGTCGGTCATGGTCGTCAGCTGGTCGGGGTGTCGACGCGGCCGAGCGAGACGTCGATCATCTCGTCGCGCGGCACCACCTTGATGCGCTCGCGCCCGTCGACTGCACCGAGCGCCTGCTCGTGGGTGTCGAGGTGGTGCCAGCCCTCGAGGTCGGTGTACTCCACACCGCGCTCGCGGAGCAGGGCCGGGATCGCCTCGTCGGACGGGTCCTCCGGGGTCCACCAGCTCGCCTGGTCGTTGACGATGTGCTGCACGGTCTCCATCGCGTCGGACTTCGTGTGTCCGATGAGCCCGACCGGACCACGCTTGATCCAGCCGGTGGCGTACACCCCGGGGATCTGCTGGTTGTCGTCGTCGAGGACCTGGCCCTCGTGGTTCGGGATGACACCGTGCCGCTCGTCGAACGGCACACCGGGCAGCGGGGAACCGAAGTACCCGACCGCGCGGTAGGCGGCCTGGATCGGGATCTCGCGGATCTCGCCGGTGCCCTCGACACCGCCCTCGCCGTTCGGCCGGGTGCGCTCGTAGCGGATGGCGGTCAGCTTGCCCTGCTCGTCGCCGACGAACTCGATCGGCTTCGCGTAGAAGTGCAGGTGGAGCCGGCGGCTGGCCTGGCCGACCTCGCGCGTGCGCCACTGCTCGAGGACACGGTTGATCACCATGACCTGCTTGTTCGTCGCGATCGCGGTCTTCGACGCCTCGTCGTGGTCGAAGTCCTCGTCGTAGACCACCATGTCGACGTCACGGACCTCGCCGAGCTCGCGGAGCTCGAGCGGCGTGAACTTCACCTGCGCCGGGCCACGGCGGCCGAAGACGTGCACGTCCGTGACCGGCGATGCCTTGAGGCCCTCGTACACGTTCGCGGGGATCTCGGTCGGAAGCAGGTCGTCGGCGTGCTTCGCCAGGATGCGCGAGACGTCGAGGGCGACGTTGCCGACGCCGATGACCGCGACGCTCTCGGCGTGCAGCGGCCAGGTGCGCGGGACGTCCGGGTGGCCGTCGAACCAGCTCACGAACTCGGCTGCGCCGTACGAGCCGTCGAGGTCGACACCGGGGATGTCGAGGTCGGCGTCCTTGATCGCACCGGTCGAGAACACGACCGCGTTGTAGTGCTTCTTGAGGTCCTCGAGGGTGATGTCCTCGCCGTAGCGGACGTTGCCGAACAGCCGGACGACACCGCGGTCGAGGACATCACGCAGGGCGTTGATGATGCCCTTGATGCGCGGGTGGTCGGGGGCGACGCCGTACCGGACCAGACCGTAGGGCGCGGGGAGCTGCTCGAACAGGTCGATCGACACGTCGTAGCCGTGCGCCTCGCGCAGCAGGATGTCCGCGGCGTAGATGCCGGCCGGGCCGGCGCCGACGATGGCGAGTCGGAGGGTGGGCACTGATCGTCTCCAGTTCGTTCGGGTGGGGGTTCCCGGGGGCCTCCCGACCGGGCCGCAGTGCGTGCGCCGTCGGGAGGGGTGTTCAGCGGCTTCGGTCGACGACGGAGTCCGCGAAGCGGGTGAGTGCCCGTTTCACGGTGCCGTCGGGGAGCGGGGCGAGGGCGGCGACGGCTTCGCGTGCCCAGGCGACGGCGACGGCGCGGGTCGCCGCGGTGGCCTCGTGCTCGCGGAGCGCGGCGACGGCCGACTGGTACGGCGTGGAGTCGACCACGTCGTCGGGCGCACCGTTGACGTCACGCTCGATGCGCTCGACCAGGTGCTGCGCGGACGGATCGGTCGCGGCCATCCGGCGCAGCTGCAGGACCGGCAGGGTGTCGACGCCTGCGCGCAGGTCGTTGCCGGCGATCTTGCCCGTCTTGTCCGTCGCCGGGGCGAGGTCGATGACGTCGTCGACGAGCTGGAAGGCCACGCCGACCTTCTCGCCGAAGGTACCGACGGCGTCCAGGTAAGCGCGGTCGGCACCGGAGAACATCACGCCGGCGCGTGCCGCGGTGGCGATGAGCGAACCGGTCTTGTCGCTGAGCACCTGGATGTAGTGCTCGAGCGGGTCGTCGTCCGGCTGCGGCCCCGTGGTCTCGTGCAGCTGCCCCATGCAGAGGCGCTGGAAGGTCTCGGCCTGCATCCGGATGCCCTCGGTGCCGAGGTCGGCCGTGATCAGGCTGGCGCGGGCGAAGAGCAGGTCACCGGTCAGGATCGCCACGTTGTTGCCGTAGGTGATCTGCGCGGCGGGGACCCCGCGTCGGACCGGCGCCTCGTCCATGACGTCGTCGTGGTACAGCGACGCCAGGTGCGTGGTCTCGATGCTCACCGCGGCCTTGACCACGGCGTCGGTCACGCCGTCACCGAGCTGGGCGATGAGGAGCGTCAGGGTCGGGCGGATGCGCTTGCCACCGGCGGACAGCAGGTACCGGCTGGTGGTGTCGGCGAGGGTGTCGGTGGAACGCATGGCGTCCTCGAGCCCCTGCTCGACGAGTTCGAGCCCGTCGTCGACCGCGGAGATGAAGCGTCGGTCGGCGGGCGTGGCGAACAACCGCTCGCCGATGCCCAGCGATGCGCGCAAGCTCGGCGCGCGACGTGCGACCGGGACGCTCGGATTCAAGTGCTGCTCCGTCTTCGGGGGTGGTGACCGGTCAGTCGGCGGCCGGGTCGACGCGCGGCTGCTCGCCGGTGTTCTGGTGGTCACGGCGGGCCTTCGCACGCCGTGCCGCGGACTCGCGCACCGTGTCGGCGACGGGCTTGCGGCCACGGTGCAGTGCGACGATACCGGCCGTCAGGTTGCGGTAGGCGACCACCGAGAAGCCGACACCGCGGAGCCACTGGGTGAGCACCTGCTGGTCGGGCCACGCGTCGATCGACTCGGCGAGGTAGCGGTAGGCGGCCGGGTTGCTGCTCGAGAGCCGCGCAATTCCCGGGAGGACGCGCTTCAGGTAGGTGCCGTAACCGAAGCGCAGCAGGGCGCGGGGCGGCGTCGAGAACTCACAGATGACGACGCGGCCACCGGGCTTCAGGACGCGCAGCATCTCGGCGAGCGCCTGCTTCGGGTCGTTCACGTTGCGCAGCCCGAACGAGATCGTGACGGCGTCGAACGTGTCGTCGTCGAAGGGCAGCTGCTCGGCGTCGCCCTCGACGAAGGTGATCTCGGGGTGGCGTTCGCGGCCGACGGCGATCATGCCGGCGGACAGGTCGAGCGCGGTGACCTCGGCGCCCTTCTTGGCGAAGGCGGCTGCGCTGGTCCCGGTGCCCGCGGCGATGTCGAGGACCTTCTCGCCGGGCTGCGGGTCGACCGCGCGGACCGTGGCGACACGCCACAGCGGGGCGTTGCCCGCCGACAGGATGTCGTTCGTGAGGTCGTACTTGGCCGCGACGTCGTCGAACATCGCCGCCACCTCGTCCGGGCGCTTGTTCAGGTCCGCTCTGCTCACACGATCAATCCTAGAGGTCCCGACCGAGCGTTCACCGGACTCGCAGCCACCCGGGCGGTGCGGGATCGGCGCGTAGCATCGGAGCCGTGACCCGAACCACCACGGCGGCACCCCCGCTGACGGTCTCGACCCGGATCCTCGACGACCCGGGCGCCGTCCTCCGCCACACGCTCCGTGACCGTCCCCTCGCCTTCGTCCGGAACGGCGACGGCATCGTCGGCATCGGCGAGGCGCTCCGGTTCACCTTCACCGGCCCGGACCGGATGCGTGACGCCGCGGCCCTCTGGCGCAGCGTCGTCGAGACCGCCGTCGTCGACGACCCGGTGCAGCTGCGCGGTTCGGGGCTCGTCGCGTTCGGGTCGTTCGCCTTCGCCGACGACTCCGCCGACGAGAGCGTGCTCATCGTGCCCCGGGTGGTCCTCGGCCGGCGGCGCGGCAAGGCCTGGCTGACCGCGATCGACACGACGGTCGGCGCGGAACCCCTGGCCTTCACCCGGACCTCGGTCCCGGTCCCCCACGTCGGGCCGCACGTCTCCGTCGCGCTGCGTCCCGGGCACATCGACGAGGACACCTACGCCGCCAACGTGTCCGAGGCCGTCCGCCGCATCGTCGCCGGGAGCGCCCGCAAGGTGGTGCTCGCCCGCGACCTCGTCGGCACGCTGCCGCCGGGAGCCGACCGACGGGCGGTCCTGCTCGACCTCGCGGCCGCCTACCCGCAGTGCGTGACCTTCGCGGTGGACGGGCTGGTCGGTGCCACCCCCGAGACGCTCGCCCGCACCGACGGCACGCGGCTGACCGCACGGGTGCTCGCGGGCAGCGCCGCCCGGGGCACCGACGAGGTGTCCGACCGGGCCGCCGCCGAGGCCCTGGCCAGCAGCGCCAAGGACGTCGAGGAGCACGCCTTCGCGATCGACAGCCTGCTCGCGGCCCTCGCCCCGCTCGCCACGGACCTGCGCGCCGACGCCGAACCGTTCCGGCTGCAGCTGCCGAACCTGTGGCACCTGGCGACGGACGTACAGGCGACGCTGCCGCCCGACACCACGTCGCTGGACGTCGCCGACGCCCTGCACCCGACGGCCGCGGTCGCCGGCACCCCGACGGACGTGGCCGTGCAGTTGGTCGCCGAGCTGGAGGGCGTCGACCGCGGCCGCTACGCCGGGCCGGTCGGCTGGATGAGCGCGACGGGTGACGGCGAGTGGATGCTCGCGCTCCGCAGCGCCCGGATCGACGACGACGGCACTGTCCGGGCCTGGGCGGGGGCCGGGATCGTCGCGGGTTCGGAGCCGGCGCGCGAGGTCGCCGAGACCGCCCTGAAGTTCCGGCCGATCACCGATGCGCTGGCCTGAGGCAGCCGCGCAATCCGCGCGACCGGGTAGCCGCGCGACCGCGTAGCCGCGCGGGGCGCAGCCGCGCGACCGGTCAGTCCGCCAGCGGGACCTCGATCACGACCCGCTCGGCGGGGTCGGTGAGCACCCGCTCGAGGTCACCCCACGTCGCCGCCCGGCGGTACTCCCACCCGAGGCCCGTGACGACCCGCTCGACGTCGACGTGCTGCGGGGTCGACATCATCCGCCGCATGTCGGCCTCCGGCGTGGTCTTCGCCACCTCGAGCCCTCGGAAGATCGCGCCACCGTGGTCGTTGCCGACGACGACCTGCACCCGGTGGGTGCGTTCCTCGGTGCCGGTGACGAACGCGCCGAGGTCGTGCAGCAGCGTCAGGTCCCCGAGGAGCACGCGGGTGGTGCCCACCGAGGCCGAGGAGTGTTCGAGCGCCGCGGCGATGCCGAGCGCGGTCGAGACGGTGCCGTCGATGCCGGCGAGGCCGCGGTTCGCGTGCACCCGGATCTTCTTGCCGAGCACCCGGGCATCGGCTTCACGGATGAGCTGCGACGCCCCGAGGACCAGCCGGTCGTGCGGCCAGGTCACGCCCCAGACGGCCTCGGCGAGCATGGCGCGGTCGACGGGTCGGCGACGGAGCGCGACCTCGTCACGCAGGAACTTGTTCCGCTCGGCGCGGTCGGCGGAACGCTTGGCGTCGAGGTCGGGGCCGGCGTCGCCGTCCCCCAGGATCCGCCGGCTGGAGCCGACCCAGCGGCCGACCCACGCGCGGTGCTCCGGCCGGGTCCGGCCCGTCACGCGGACGTCGGACACGAAGGTGGTCACGGCGTCCGGTCGGAAGGAACGGGCCGGGTCGAAGGGGTCGGCTGCCGGTCCGCGGACCACGATCGTCTCGACCCCGTCGCGCTGCAGGAGCGCGGGGACCTCCCTGCTGAGGGTCGGGTGGCCGAGCACGACGGCCCGGCGGACCGCGCCGCCGTGGTCCGGGTCGCGCAGCAGTTCGCGGTAGGCCACGACCAGGTTGCGGCCGAAGCGCGCGCCGCTCGACACCTCGGCGAGGAGTGGCGCCCCGAGCTCCCAGGCGATCCGCTCCGCGTCCTCGCCGGCGTCGTGCCCGGCGATGACGACGGTGCCCGGCTCGTCGTCCGGGGTGAGTTCGGCGACCGGCAGACCGGTGTGTGCGCGGCGGGTGGCGAACGCCAGGTCGACCTCGTCGTCCGGCACGGGGCTGACGTGCTCCGGGGCGAGCCCGGCGGACAGCGGCTCACGGAACGCGACGTTGAGCTGCGCGGGACCGGGCTGCCCGGTGTGCCCCGCTGCGGCGGCGACGGCCTGTCGGGCGAGGGTGCGCAGGGTGTCGCGGACCGAGGCGTCGACACCGTGCGCCGACGGGGCCTCGACGTCGCGGACGAAGGTGACGGCCTGGCCGAAGAGCCCCGGCTGGACGGTGGTCTGGTTGCTGCCGATGCCGCGCAGTTCGTCGGGGCGGTCGGCGCTCAGGACGATGATCGGCACGCCGGAGTGGTGCGCCTCGAGCACGGCGGGGTGCAGGTTCGCCACCGCGGTGCCCGACGTCGTCACCACCGCTGCGGGCCGGTGCGTCTCGACCGCGAGCCCGAGTGCGAAGAACCCGGCGGTCCGTTCGTCCAGCCGCACGTGCACGGTCAGCCCACCGGCGCGTTCCAGGGCGACTGCCGCGAGGGCGAGTGCCTGGGAACGTGACCCGGGACTCACGACGACGTCGGTGACGCCGGCACGCACGAGTTCCTGCAGGAGGGCGAGCGCGGTGTCCGTCGCCGGGCTGCCCGAACCGACGGGGCCGTCAGCGATCGGTGCGGCCGTCGTCGTCGCGCTCGTGGAACTGGTCTTCGAGGTCTCGGAGGGTCGCGTCGTCCTGGTCCTTGTCCGTGAGGGTGGTGCCCGGCTCCGGCGTGGTGCCGAGGAAGTCCGGGTCGTCTTCGGGTCCACGGTAGCGGGCGGAAGCACCGGGGTCGGCCGCCGGGGTGCGACCGAGCAGGAACCAGAGGACGCCGCCGAGGACGGGCAGGATGATGACGAGCAGGAGCCACACGCCGCGACGCAGGGAACGGACACGCTGACGCGGCATCGTTCCGCAGTCGATCGCCGCGTACACCGTGAAGGCGACGGCGGCCACGGCGACGATCAACCACAAGCGGACCATGCGGTGAAGTCTAGGTCGCGACCCTGTGATGCCCCTGCCGGTCGACGCTTCCGTAGACTCACCGTGTGAAAGCGTGGCTCCTGTACACCCTGGCTCGGCTCGGCATCTTCGTGGTGGCGCTCGTGCTCCTCCTGCTCCTGACGCCGATGCCGTGGTACTGGGCGACGATCGTGGCCGCCCTGGTGGGCCTGCTCATCTCGTACATCGCCCTGTCCGGACTGCGCACACAGGTGGCCCTGAGCCTGGCGAACCGCCGCGGCGCCCCGGAGCGCGACGCCGACTCGGACTTCGAGGACGACTTCGTCGACGCCGCCGACTCCGACGCCGCGGCCACCCCGACCGTCCGTCCGGTGTCCGACGCCGACCGGCACGGAGCGCGCCGGGACACCGACGCCGACTGACCGGACGCGGGGCCGCCCGGTCGAGCAGCCGGAACCGCTACGGCTGGACGGCCAGGGTGATCCCGAGCACCACGCCGAAGGCGAGCGAGGCGAACGACGACAGCTGCAGGGCGGTGATGAGCTCGCGGGGCTTCCGTGACGACACCCCGATCGCCAGCGCCGGCAGGGCCAGCAGCAGCGAGAAGTACGTGAAGCCCGTGCGGAAGTACAGCAGCACGAACCAGAGCAGCACGACGTACGGCAGCATCAGGAACAGGCCGAAGAGGACGCGGGCCACCGGACGCCCGACGACCACGGCGAGCGTGCGCTTGCCCGCCAGCTGGTCCTCGTCGATGTCGCGGATGTTGTTCACCATCAGGACCGCGCAGGCGAAGAACCCGGCGGCGACGGCAGCTGCCCAGCCGTTCACGGTGACCTCGCGGATCTGCACGAACTGGGTGCCGAGCACGGCGACCAGTCCGAAGAAGACGAAGACGAAGACCTCGCCGAGGGCGTTGTAGCCGTACGGCTTCTTGCCCCCGGTGTAGAACCAGGCGGCGACGATGGCTGCGGCCCCCACGAGCAGCAGCCACCACAGCTGGGTGAGCAGCACGATGACCAGGCCGGCGACCGCGGCCAGGCCGAAGAACGTCAGGGCGACGGTGAGCACGGTCCGGGGCTTGGCCAGGCCGGCTCCGGTGAGTCGTGCCGGGCCGACGCGGTACTCGTCGGTGCCGCGGACCCCGTCGGAGTAGTCGTTGCTGTAGTTCACGCCGATCTGCAGGAACAGCGCCACGGCCAGGGCGAGCAGCGCGACCGCGAGGTGGCCGTCCTTCGCCAGGTAGTCGCCGAAGCCGCCGGGCTCACCGCTGTCGACGAACGCGACGGCGGTGCCGAGCACGACCGGGACGACACCGAGGGTCAGCGTGCGCAGGCGTGCGCCGCCGATCCAGTCGCGCGCGGTCGCCTTCCGCTTGGTGCGGGCGGGGGCAGCGGCCTTCGCCGGGTTGCCGGACCGGCCCTGCTTCTGCGTCGAGTTCTTCGTTCGTGCCACGAGCACCGATCTTATTGCCGATGCGGACGCCCGGCGGCTCGCGGTCCCGACGAGCGGACCGGGTCGACGAGCGCCTGCACGGCCCGACGGTCGGGTTTGCCCGACGGCAGCATCGGGATCCGCTCCACCAGGACCACGTCGGCGGGGCGGGCGGCACGCCCCAGGGTGGCTGCGACGTGGGCACGGACGGCCTCGAGGTCGAGCGGCTGCTCGGTGACGACGACCGGGACCTCGCCCCACTCCCCCGCCGAGCGCCTGGCGACGACGGCGCCCTCCTGCCCGGGGAGCCCGCGGACGAGCCGTTCGACCGCACCGAGCTGGACCTTCTCGCCGCCGGAGATCACCACGTCGTCGAGGCGTCCGAGCACGCGGACCACGCCGCCGGACAGGGTCGCGGTGTCCCCGGTCCGGTACCAGCGCAGCCCGTCACGCTCGACGAAGGCCGACGCCGTGCGGGCGTCGTCGTCGAGGTACCCCTCGGCGAGCATCGGCCCGGCCAGGTGCAGCTCGCCGTCGACCAGCGCGGTGCGCACCGTGCCGAACGGGACGCCGTCGTACACGCATCCACCGCTCGTCTCGCTCGCACCGTACGTCGTCACGATCCGGATCCCGGCGTCGAGCGCCCGCTGCCGGAGCGGCGCCGGGGTGGCCTGCCCGCCGACCAGGACCGCGTCGAACCGGGCGAGCGCACGCGTGGCGTCCGGGTCGTCGAGGACGCGTGCGAGCTGCACCGGCACCAGGGAGGTGTAGCGACGGGGCGCGGCCGGACCGGTGACGAGCCGTTCGGCCGCCTCGGTGAACGCGGCGGCCGCGAAGTGCCCGGGTGGCACGACGACGGGGTCGGTGCCCGCGGTGATCGAGCGGGTCAGGACGTTGATGCCGGCGATGTAGTGCGTCGGCAGTGCGAGCACCCAGCGCCCGGGCCCACCGAGTGCCGCGTCCGCCGCGGCGGCACCGGCGAGGAGCGCCTCGGACGAGAGCGCCACGCGCTTGCCGGTGCCGGTGGACCCGCTGGTCTCGACCACCAGGGCGACCGCCTGACGGACCTCGGCCGGCGGTGGCGTCGGCAGTGCAGGAGCCCCCTCGGCGACGGGGAGCAGTGCGGGACCGCCGGCGAGTGCTGCCTCCAGGCCGCGCAGCACGGCCGTCGGGTCCGACGTGCCGGTCGTCAGCAGCGGACGGGGCATCAGTAGTGCCAGGGGAACGCGGTCCACTCGGGAGCACGCTTCTCGAGGAACGAGTCGCGACCCTCGACGGCCTCGTCGGTGCCGTAGGCCAGCCGCGTGGCCTCTCCCGCGAACACCTGCTGGCCGACCATGCCGTCGTCCACGGCGTTGAACGCGTACTTGAGCATCCGGATCGCCGTCGGGGACTTGCCGAGCACGATCTCGCCCCAGCGGATCGCCTCCCGCTCCAGGTCGGCGTGCGGCACCACGGCGTTCACCGCACCCATCTCGTACGCGCGCTGGGCGGAGTACTCCTGGGCGAGGAAGAAGACCTCGCGGGCGAACTTCTGCCCGATCTGCTTGGCGTAGTAGGCGCTGCCGTAGCCGCCGTCGAACGAGCCGACGTCGGCATCGGTCTGCTTGAACTTCCCGTGCTCGGCGCTGGCGATGGTGAGGTCGCAGATCGCGTGCAGGGAGTGCCCGCCGCCCGCAGCCCAGCCCGGGACGACCGCGATGACGACCTTGGGCATCATCCGGATCAGGCGCTGGACCTCGAGGATGTGCAGCCGCCCCATCGACGCCTGTGCGGCGGACGGGTCCACACCCTCGGGCGGTGCGCCCTCGTCGCCGACGTACTGGTAGCCGCTCCGCCCCCGGATGCGCTGGTCGCCGCCGGAGCAGAACGCCCACCCGCCGTCCTTCGGGCTCGGGCCGTTGCCGGTGAGCAGCACGACGCCGACGCGGGGGTCCTGCCGGGCGTCGTCGAGGGCGCGGTAGAGCTCGTCGACGGTGCGCGGGCGGAAGGCGTTGCGGACCTCGGGACGGTCGAAGGCGACCCGGACGATGCCCTTGGAGACGTGCTTGTGGTACGTGATGTCGGTGAACTGCTCCGCGATCGGAGCGGTGGTCCAGACGTCGGGGTCGAACAGGTCGGAGACGGGAGCAGCCATGCTCCCAACGTACCGCCGGGCGTCTGGCGGGTCAGGCGCCCATGTCGGTGAGGATCTCCGGCGCGACGAACACCATGATCACGATGAGGATCACGGGGTTCGCGAAGAACGCCAGGACGACCCCGACGGCGCCGTACCAGCGTCCGAACGAGCCGACGGCGGCGACGAACCCGAGCACCGCGGCGACGAGCGTCAGGAACACGACGACAAAGCAGATCCCGAAGGCGAAGTTCGTGTCACCGCCCATGAACACGGCGAAGGCACTGGCGTCCACCGCGGCGGAGACGACGGCGAGGCCGAGTGCGATCTTGCCGACGACGGGGTTGCGGCGCTTCGTGGCGCCCGTCTGCCGCACGTCGACGGTGTTGCGCTGCATGAGGCGGGCGAAGTCGTCGGAGTCCCGCCCGGGAGCCGCCGCGGGTCGAGCGCCCGCTGCCGGACGGGCTGCCGCCGCCGGTCGGGCTGCGGCCGCCGATCGGGCTGCCGACGCCGGACGGGCCGCGGCGCTCGACGGATCGGACGGGCGCTGCGATGCGCGTTGCTGTGCTGCGCGCTGCCGCGGATCCACCGCCACCGAGCCTCCATCGTTTTCGGGTCGTTCCCCTGCCGACCGAGGCCGACCGATGCATGCTAATGCCCTGCCCTGGCGGTCCCCTCCGAGGAACCGGCGGGCCCCCTGGGTGCGGTGGGAGGATGGCGGACGTGCTCCCCGACCTCGCCGAACTCCTCGCCGACGCCCACGTGGTGGCCCTGCCGATGCGCGTGCGGTTCCGCGGCATCACCACGCGCGAGGCGGTCGTGCTGCGCGGCCCCGCAGGCTGGACCGAGTTCTCGCCGTTCGTCGAGTACGACGACGCCGAGGCCGCCGCCTGGCTGCGGGCCACCGTCGACTTCGGGTGGACGGACCACGAACCGGCCGCCGACTCCGTGCCGGTCAACGCCACCGTCCCGGCGATCGCCGCCGACGCCGTCGCCGACCTGCTCGCGCGGTACCCCGGGTGCACCACCGCCAAGGTCAAGGTCGCGGAGCCCGGCACGACCGTCGACGACGACGTCGCCCGTGTCGCCGCGGTCCGCCGGGTGATGGGGCCCGAGGCCGCGGTCCGGGTCGACGCGAACGGGCTGTGGAGCGTGGAGCAGGCGACTGCGGCGCTGGAGCGGCTCGCACCGTTCGACCTGCAGTACGCCGAGCAGCCCTGTGCGACGGTGCCCGAGCTCGCCGAGCTCCGGTCGCGCGTCGCCGGTCTCGGGGTCCGGGTCGCCGCGGACGAGAGCGTCCGGAAGGCGAGCGACCCCCTCGCCGTCGCCCGGGCCGGTGCCGCCGACGTCCTGGTCGTGAAGGCCCAGCCGCTCGGCGGGATCAGCGCGGCCCGTGCCGTCATCGCCGACGCCGGGTTGCCGTGCGTCGTCTCCAGCGCGCTCGACACCTCGGTCGGGCTCGGGATGGGAGCGTTCCTGGCCGCCGCGGCGATGACCCCCGGGTACGCCGCAGGGCTCGGGACGGCGGCGATGTTCGCCGGGGACGTCACGGCCGATCCCCTGTTGCCGGTCGGCGGTCGGGTGCCGGTGCGCCGGGTCGACGTCGCGCCCGAGCTGGTGCAGCGCTACGCCGCGTCGCCGGAGCGCACGGCGTGGTGGCGTGCGCGGGTGGCCCGCGTGCACGCACTGCTCGCCGCCGGGTAGCGCACCCGCCGCGTCCTCGCGAGACGCCGTCGTCTCCGCAAGACGCCGGCGTCTTCGCAACACGCCGGCGTCTCCTTTCGGCGCCGCCGCGTGATCGAGACGCCGCCGAGTCATCGAGACGCCGCCGAAACCTGCGGCGTCTCGCCGACGACGCGGCGTCCCACCGACACGACGGCGTCTTCCTGGCCGTGCACGCGACCCGACGACGGACGGGAGGCACGGTGCCCGCTGGCACCGTGCCTCCCGTCCGGTCGTGGTCGCGACCAGGGCCGCATCAGCGACCCGTGGTGCTCACAGACCCGAGTAGCTGTGCAGGCCCTTGAAGAAGACGTTCACGACCGAGAAGTTGAACATCACCGCGGCGAAGCCGATGAGGGCCAGCCAGGACGACCGCGCACCGCGCCAGCCGCGGGTCGCGCGGGCGTGGATGTAGCCCGCGTAGACGACCCAGATGATGAAGGTCCAGACCTCCTTCGTGTCCCAGCCCCAGTAGCGGCCCCAGGCGCGTTCCGCCCAGATCGCACCGGCGATGAGGGTGAAGGTCCAGAGGACGAAGCCGACGAGCAGGACGCGGTAGGTCAGGACCTCGAGCCGGTCGGCGTCGGGCAGTGTCGCCATGAAGCGGAGCTTGCCGGAGGCCGTGCGGCCCTGTCGGTACGTCTGCACGAGCTGCGCCACCGCGAGCCCCGCGCCGAGCGCGAAGAACCCGGTGCCGGCGATGGCCACGAAGACGTGGATGACCAGCCAGTACGACTGCAGGGCCGGCTGCAGCGGGACGACGGGGACCCAGTAGTTCACCGTCGCGATGCCGAGCAGGATGATCGTCAGGCCGGTGATGAAGACACCGAGGAACTTCAGGTTCTGCCAGAACTGCACGAGCAGGAAGATCAGGGTGATCAGCGCCGTGCCGGTCAGCGAGAACTCGAACATGTTGCCCCACGGCACACGGTCGGCCGCGATGCCGCGGAGGACGACCGAGGCGACGTGCAGGACGAGCGCGAGGATCGTCATCGCCATGCCGACGCGCTCGAACTTCGTCCCGCGACCGGCCGAGCCACCCGACGGCGGTGCGGCGACCTGCTCGAGCACGACGGTGCCGCCGCGGACGGTCGCGACCGTCTTCGCGCCGCGTTCCGACGCGGCGCTTGCCGCGTCGGACGAGCTGTCGTCGGCGCCCGCGTTCTTCGCGGCGGCCGTGACCTCGCCGGAGCGTTTGGCCATGTCGAGGGCGAACGAGATGAACGCGACCACGTACACCGCCATCGCGGAGTACGTGAGCACGACCGAGTAGGTCGCGAGGTTCGTGGTCATGTCGTTCACTGGGGCATCCTAACTCCGAGGTCCGACGTGTGGCGCTGTGCGATGTCCGCGACGGCCCGTTCGAGGTTCGGGTCCTCGCCACGTGCGAGCCCGGCGTACTCGAGGTCGTACTCGCCGCCCTGCGCATCGCGACGCGGGACGACCTTCACCCAGACGCGGCGGCGCGGGACGAACAGCGAGGTGAGCAGGCCGAGGGTGGAGAGCAGGGCGAACCCGCCCACCCAGAGCTGCGAGGGGTCGTGGTGGACGTCGAGGGACACGTACCGCTTGACGCCGTCGAAGGTGATCGACCCGGCACCCTCCGGCAGCTTCTTCGTCTGGCCGGGCTCGAGCGCGATGCTCGCGGTGTCCGACTGCCGACCGGCGATCTGGTCGAGACCTTTGGTGCTCAGCGTGTACACGCTCTGCGGTACACCGCTGTCGAGCCCGAGGTCACCCGTGTAGACCTGCAGCGTCAGCAGCGGGTTCTGGGTGTCCGGGTAGGCACTCGAGTACGCGCCGCTCGCGAGCTTCGACGCGGTGGGGTAGAAGAACCCGACCATGCCGAGCTGGTCCGGCTTCGCGTCCGGCACCTTGATGACGCCGGTGGAGGTGTAGTTCGCGTCCTCCGGCAGGAACGGCACGACGTCCTTGAACGCCACGTTGCCGTCGCCGTCACGCACCGTGACCTGCATCGCGTAGCCGTTGCCGAGCAGGTAGACGTTCGTGCCACCGACGTGCAGCGGGTCGTTCACACCGAGGCGACTCGTCTTCGGCTCGCCGCCCTTCTCGGTGCTCGTGACGGTGGCCGAGTAGTCGAGCGCCTGACCGAGGGCGTCGAGGTTGCGCTCCTCGTACTTCGTCACGAACTTGTCGAGGCGGAGGTTGTAGCCCTGCAGGTCGGTCTGCTGGAACCAGCGTCCGGGGTTGAACGAGTCGTACGAGCCGAGCACGTTCGAGAACGTCTGCCCCTCGACCAGCAGGCGCTGTCCGGTGAAGCCGAAGCCGCCGCCGACACCGACCGCCAGGAGCACCCCGACGAGGGCGGCGTGGAACACCAGGTTGCCGGTCTCGCGCAGGTAGCCGCGCTCCGCGCTCACCGAGTCACCGAACCGCTCGACGCGGTACCCGGACCGCTTCAGGATCGCCATCGCGCGCGTCACCGCGTGCTCGGCGGACGGGAGGCCCGTGGTCGCGTCGATCCCGGTCGTCCCGTCGATCATCGCGTCGGGTTGCACCGCCACGGTGCGGAAGCCCGCCAGTCGCGTCAGCCGCGCGGGGGTCCTCGGCGGACGGGTCCGCAGGGCCTGCCAGTGGTGCTTCGTGCGGGGCACGATGCAGCCGATGAGCGAGATGAAGAGCAGCAGGTAGATCGCGGAGAACCACACCGAGGTGTAGGTGTCGAAGACCTGGAGCTTGTCGAGGACCGGGTAGAGCTGCGGGTGGTCGGCCTTGTACTGCACGACGCCGTTCGGGTCGGCGGTGCGCTGCGGGACGAGCGAGCCCGGGATGGCCGCGAGGGCGAGCAGCATGAGCAGGAACAGCGCCGTGCGCATGCTCGTCAGCTGCCGCCAGAAGAACCGGAGGTACCCGACGAAGCCGAGCTTCGGCTGGTTGATGCCACCGTCGGTGGGGCCGGAGCCGTCGACGTGGTCGGACGGTCGCTGCGGGTCGGAGGCGCTGTCGGCCCCGTCGCCTGCGCCCGTCGGGACGTGCTCGTTGAGGTCAGACCGCGGGGACAAAGCTCTGGATCACCGCCCCGACGCTCGACATGACGGCCGACCAGATACCGGTGACCATGAGCAGACCGATGACGATCAGGATCGCTCCTCCGATGATGTTGACGGTGCGCATGTGGCGCTTCACCGCCGCGATGGCCCCCGTGGCCCAACCGGCACCGAGGGCGACGAGGACGAACGGGATACCGAGCCCGAGGCAGTAGGCGACCCCGAGCCACATGCCCTGCCAGGCGCTGCCCGACTGGACGCTGAGCAGGTTGATGGCCGCCAGGGTCGGGCCGAGGCACGGGGTCCAGCCGAGGCCGAACACGATGCCGAGCAGGGGGGCGCCGAGGAGCCCGGTGGCCGGGGTCCAGCCGGGCTTGATGGTGCGCTGCAGGAACGTGAACCGACCGACGAACACCAGGCCCATCGCGATCACGACGACCCCGAGGACCTGCGTGATGAGGTCGCGCCACCGCACGAGCCAGAAGCCGAGCGCCCCGAACACCGTCGTGTACGCCACGAACACCGCGGTGAACCCGGCGATGAACAGCAGCACGCCGAGCACCACACGACCCCGACGCTGCCCGCCCTCGGCGACACCGCCGACGTACCCGAGGTACCCCGGAACGAGCGGCAGCACGCACGGGGACAGGAACGACACGAGCCCGGCGAGCGCCGCCACGGGCAGCGCCACGGCCATCTGGCCGCTCAGGATCGCGTCGGCGAAGGGGTTGGAGGTCACGGGTCAGGAGGCCTTGCCGGCGTCGAGCTCGTCGCTGACCAGGGTCTGCAGGATGCTCGTGCCGTCGATCGCGCCGAGGACCCGGGCGGCGACGCGGCCCTTGGTGTCGAGGACGATCGTGGCGGGCACCGCGTTCGGTGCGATCTGCCCGGACATCGCCAGCTGCATCGTGCCCGTGCGCTGGTCGAGGACCGTCGGGTACCGCACGTCGAAGGTGCGCTCGAAGGCGGCCGCGGTCGCCGCTTCGTCACGCACGTTGACACCGATGAACGCGACATCGTCGGCGTCGGCGTACTCGTCGTGCACCTGGTTGAGGTACTTCGCCTCGGCACGGCACGGCGGGCAGCTGGCGTACCAGAAGTTCAGGACGACGACCTTCCCACGGAGGTCGTTCGACGAGACGGTGTCACCGTTCGAGTCCTCGGCCCGGAAGGTGACCGGGTCGGTGCGGTCCTTCGCGGAGACCTCGGTCACGGCGCCGTCGCCGGAGATGTAGTTCTGGGTCGTGCCGTTGCCGTACTGCTTCGCGATGCCGCCGCTGTCCGACGAGCAGCCGGACAGGACGAGGACGGCGGCCACGGCCGTCGCTGCGAGGACCGCGAACCGCTTGCTGATGACGCGCGCACGCTTCGTGCTGTTCACACTGCTCCTTCGTCGACGGCGTTCGCGCGCAGTTCCTGCGCGGGGTCCGCGTACCCGACCTCGGTGAACCGACCGGTCGACGTGGCGGGCACACGTTCGACGGTGGTGATGCTCGACAGGTCACAGCGACGCTTGCGCGGGTCGTGCCACAGGGGCTCCCCCGCGAGCTTCCGGTGGACCATCCAGATCGGCAGCTGGTGGCTGACCAGGACGACGTCGCCCTCGTCCACGCTCTCCCACGCCGTGGTCATCGCCGCGAGCATGCGGTTGGCGATCGACTCGTACGCCTCGCCCCAGCTGGGACGCAGCGGGTTCGCGATCCACGGCCACTCCGCCGGGCGGCCGAGCGAGCGCTTCGTGAACCCGGGGGGCTGCCCCTCGTAGCGGTTCGTCGGTTCGATCAGGCGCTCGTCGAGCGTCACGTCGAGCCCGTAGGCGGCCGACCAGGGTGCGGCGGACTCCTGTGTGCGCTGCAGCGGGGACGCGACGATCCGACGCACGTCGACGCCGGCGTCCTTCCAGGCGGTGGCGGAGGCCTGGGCCATCCGCGTGCCGAGGTCGCTCAGCCCGAAGCCCGGGAGCCGGCCGTAGAGGACGCGGCCCGGGTTGTGCACCTCTCCGTGCCGGACGAGGTGGAGACGGGTCGCGGGCATGGGTTCCAGTGTAGGTCGCCCGCGGTTCCCACCGCCCCCTCAGGTGATTCACCGGATGCGGAAGCACTCAGCCGCCGAGCTCACCGGAGAGCCGCCCGTGCAGCGCGATCGAGCCCGTGTCGAGGTTCACCACCTCGACGGTCGACCCGTGCTTGGCGAACCGCTGTTCGACCCCGTCGAGCGCGGCGACCGTGGACGCGTCGAACACGTGGGCATCGGCCAGGTCGATGATCACGTGCTCCGGGTCCTCGGCGTACGAGAACCGTGTGACGAGGTCGTTCGACGAGGCGAAGAACAGCGCCCCGCGGACCCGGTACCGCACGGTGCGGTCGTCGACCGGCTCGCGGACCACGGTCACCACGTGCGCCACCCGTCGGGCGAAGACCAGGGCCGCCACGACCACGCCGACGAGCACCCCGGTGGCGAGGTTCTCGGTCACGACGACCACCACGACGGTGACGAGCATGACCGCGGTCTCGCCGAGCGGCATCCGTCGGAGGGTGCGCGGTCGGATGCTGTGCCAGTCGAAGGTCGCGACGCAGACCATGAGCATGACCGCCGTCAGGGCCGCCATCGGGATCTGGGCAACCAGGTCGTGGAGCACGATCGTCAGGACCAGCACCGAGACGCCGGCCGCGAAGGTCGAGACGCGCGTCCGGGCGCCCGCGGTCTTCACGTTGATCACCGTCTGGCCGATCATCGCGCAGCCGCCGGTCCCACCGAAGAAGGCGGACGCGATGTTCGCGACACCCTGACCCCACGACTCGCGCCACTTGCTCGAGCCCGTCTCCGTGATGGCGTCGACGAGTTGCGCGGTGAGCAGGGTCTCGATCAGGCCGACGATCGCAACGCCGAACGCGTACGGGGCGATGATCTGCAGCGTCTCGAAGGTGAACGGCGTCGTGATGCCGCCGAAGCCCGGGAGCGCCGTCGGCAGGGCGCCCTCGTCGCCGACCGTCGGCACGGCGATGCTGAACACCATCGTGAGGCCGGTGACGACGACCACCGCGATGAGCGGTGCGGGGATCGCCTTCGTCAGGAAGGGGAAGCCGACGATGATCGCGATGCCGAGCACGGTCAGCGGCCAGACGACGAACGGGACGTCGTCGCCGAGCAGGTTCGGCAGCTGGGCGGTGAAGATGAGGATGGCCAGGGCGTTCACGAACGCGACGTTGACGCTGCGCGGGATGAACCGCATCAGCCGTGCCACCCCGAGGAACCCGAGCACGAGCTGGAACACGCCACCCAGCACGATCGCGGGCACCAGGTACTCGATCCCGTGCTCCCGGACGAGCGGGGCGATGACCAGCGCCACCGAGCCCGCTGCGGCGGAGATCATCGCCGGGCGACCGCCGACGATCGAGATCACGATCGCGATGACGACGCTCGAGAACAGGCCGACCGCGGGATCGACCCCGGCGACGACGGAGAACGAGATCGCCTCGGGGATGAGGGCCAGCGCGGTGACGATGCCGGCCAGGACCTCTCGGGTGAGCATGCGGGGCGAGCGGAGGGCGGCGAGGACGCTCGGGGCCGTCGGCGCGTGTGTGATCACGGACATCGATCGGAACTCTACCCTCACGTGAGGGTAGAGTCGTACTCGTGAGCACCAGCGACATCCCCGACACGATGCACATCGGCGAACTCGCCGACCGCGCCGGCATGTCCCTGCGCACCATCCGGCACTACGACGAGGTCGGGCTGCTCGTACCGAGCGGGCGCACCACCGGCGGGTTCCGGGTCTACACGGCGCAGGACCTCGAACGGTTGCTCGTGATCCGCCGGATGAAGCCGCTCGGGTTCACGCTCGACGAGATGGCCGAGCTGCTCCGGGTGGTCGACGCCCTCGCGACGAAGGACCCCGAGGACGAACCAGCGCTGGCGGCCCGCCTCGACGCGTACCTCGAGGACGCCCGAGCCCGCCACGCCAAGCTCGTCGAACGGGCCGGCATGGCCGAGGAGTTCATCGGCACGCTCGGGTCACTCCGCGCTTCGCTCCCCTGAGCCCTCGAGCACGCCGGCCGCGATGAGGCGACTCCGTTCCCGCTTGGCTTCGGCCATCTCCTCCATCATCTCCCGCAGCCGATCGTGCTCGGCGATCACCCGACGTGCTCGCCATGGCCGGAACCAGTGCCGTCTGCGCACGTTCGCCTTCCACTCCTCGTCCCGCCGCACGAACAAGGCCTTCACCGGGTCCCGTTGCGTCATGTCTGCTCCTCTTCCGTCACCAGTTCCAGCACGAGCTTGCCGATGACCTCGTCGGCCTCGCGAAGAACCTGCATGTTGTACATCGCTCCCGCGACGAGTCTCCCGATCTCGACACGACCCACGTCCGCGTCCGTGACGTGGTCGACCACCCAGACGAATCGTGACCAAGCCCGGTCCCGTTGTTCCCGCGCGACGTCCCGCCGCCACCGGATGACCGCCCACATCCCACCGACGAACGCCACGAGCAGCGTGAACGCCGCCGTGCACAGTGCCGCCACCACCACCGCGACCGCCGCAGGCGGCCAGGTCGCGAGCTCCCCTGTCCCCGTCCCCACCCGGTCCCCCTCTCGTCCCGCGACCCGGCCACGTCGAGAACGCTACGGAGTCCACGCGCGCCGCCACGGGCCTCCCGGCCATCGGTGGAGAACGCCGGACGCAGCCGGCCGTGTGGAGGGAGGAACCCTGCCGCCCACGCCCCCGGACGCAGGCGGTTAGACTCGACCACCGTGATCGAACGCACCCGCATCGCCGACCTGGCAGCCCTCCCCGACGGTCCCGTCTCCGTGGCCGGATGGGTCGAGACCGTCCGAGACCAGAAGAAGGTGCAGTTCGTCGTGCTGCGCGACGAGACCGGCGCCGTCCAGCTCGTGAACCCGGCGACGCGCGAGGCCGAGGACGGCGACGACGCCGCACAGTCCGCGCTCGCGACCACCAACGAGATCTCCGGCCTGGCGCACGGCACCTTCGTGCACGTCACGGGCACGCTGAAGCACGACGAGCGCGTCAAGCTCGGCGGGCTCGAGGTCAAGATCGGCGCGCTGCAGGTGGTGAGCGCCGCGATCCCCGAGACCCCGATCGCCGACGACTCGTCGCTCGACAAGCGTCTCGACTGGCGTTTCCTCGACCTGCGCAACCGCAAGCAGAACCTGATCTTCCGCATCCAGACGACGCTGGAGCACGCGTTCCGCACGTACTGGGTCGACCGCGACTACATCGAGATCCACACCCCGAAGCTCATGGCGTCGGCCTCCGAGTCGCGCGCCGAGCTGTTCCAGCTCGAGTACTTCGAGACGACCGCCTACCTGGCCCAGTCGCCGCAGAACTTCAAGCAGATGGCACAGCCGGCCGGCTTCGGTGCCGTGTTCGAGATCGCCGACGCCTTCCGCGCCGACCCGTCGTTCACGAGCCGCCACGCGACCGAGTTCACCAGCGTCGACGCCGAGTTCTCGTGGGTCGAGTCCCACGAGGACGTCATGGCGATGCACGAAGAGGTCCTGGTCGCCGGCATCACCGCCGTCAAGGAGAAGTACGGCAAGGACATCGCCGAGGTCTTCGGCTTCGAGCTGCAGGTCCCCGCGACGCCGTTCCCCCGCGTGACCCTGGCCGACGCGCGCAAGATCGTCGCCGACAGCGGCTACGACGTCGTCCGCGCCGACGGTGACCTGGACCCCGAGGGCGAGCGCCGCGTCGCAGCCTGGGCGAAGGAGCACCACGGCTCCGAGTTCGTGTTCGTCACCGAGTACGACGCCTCGATCCGGCCGTACTACCACATGCGGAAGCCCGGCGACCCGTCGGTCACCAACAGCTACGACCTCATCTTCAACGGCGCCGAGATCTCCACGGGTGCCCAGCGTGAGCACCGCGTCGACGTGCTCGAGGCGCAGGCCGTCGAGAAGGGCCTCGACCCGGAGGAGCTCGGCTGGTACCTCGACTTCTTCCGCTACGGCGTGCCGCCGCACGGTGGCTTCGGCATGGGCCTCGCGCGCGTGCTGATGCTCATGCTCGGTGAGCCCTCGATCCGCGAGGTCACGTACCTGTTCCGTGGCCCGACACGCCTGACCCCGTAGGTCCCGCGCCGCGCGGCGCCGCCGCGCGCACACGGTGAGCAGCAATGGTCGCCTCCCGATGCGGGAGGCGACCATTGCTGCTCACGAAGCGCGCGACTCCAAGCGAGGATCGCTCGGACTGGAGGCCCGGCTCAGCTCTGCCAGTCGATGGCGGCCCGTGCCGTGACCAGTTCGCGGATCGCCGCTGCCGCGGCCTGGTGCTCCGGGTGCACCTGGTACGCATCGAGCCCGGCGAGGTCGTCGAAGCTGGCGACCACGGCGACGTCGTGGTTCTTGTCCGGGTAGGCGACGTTCTCGACGACCTCGAGCGAGCGGATCGACTCAACGGTGCCGACCAGACCGGTCAGGAGTTCGCGGATGCGGGCGATCGACGCGGTGCGGTCGAGATCGGTCCGCAGGGACCAGGAGACGACGTGGGAGATCATGCGCGGGCCTCGGCCTTCTCGAGCGCACGTGCGAGCCGGTCGGCGTCGACGTGCCAGTTGCTGTGGACGCGCCCGTCGATCAGCACGACGGGGATGTCCTCCGCGTACTCCTGGCGGAGGGCGTCGTCGTCGAGGATCGAGCGTTCCTGCAGGGTGACCCCCGGGTGGTCGGCGACGACGCGTTCGACCACGGGTCGGGCGTCGTCGCAGAGGTGGCATCCGGGCTTCGTCAGGAACGTCACTGCGGGCATGGTCCCAGCGTAGTCCGGGAACGCGAAAGCCCCGGCGAACCGGGGCTTCTCGTGCAGGTCCTCCGACCTGCGCAGACCTGTGAGGGTCTACTTCTTGTTGCGGCGCTGGTGACGCGTCTTGCGAAGGAGCTTGCGGTGCTTCTTCTTCGCCATGCGCTTACGACGCTTCTTGATGACAGAACCCATGTGGACCTCGCTCGGACTGATGCTGATGTACGGACACCGGGCCGAAGAGACCGCGGAAAATCAACCTGCCCGAGTCTACCGGCTGCCCGCTGTGATGTCGAACGCGCCCTCAGCCGACGTCCGCCACGCCACCGCGCAGCACGTCGGCGACGGCCGACTCGGGGACGCGGAAGGAGCGGCCGAAGCGGATGGCGGGGAGCTCACCGGCGTGCACCATCCGGTACACGGTCATCTTCGAGACGCGCATCATCTCGGCGACCTCAGCGACGGTGAGGAAGCGCACGTCGTCGAAACTGCCGGTCATGGTCCGCCTTCGGGGCTCGCACGCGCGCTGCGCACGGGAGTGGTGTGACCTGTGTGGTCAGTGGCAACTGTAGAGGCGCGTGCGACCCGGTGTCCAGGATCAGTCCGCGTCCGGTGCGCACCGGACGCGCCGCGGGCTCAGTCCTCGTCGCCCCGGCGGGTGAAGCGCTTGCGGCTGCGGTCGACGACGCGCTCCCAGCCCTGCTGCGCTCCGGAGATCGCCGCGGTGGCCCGGTACGACGCCTCGGCCATCACACGGCCGAGTTCGGTGCCCACCTCGACGGTCGCCTTGCCGGCCGTGCCGTTCCGGCGGATCGACACGGGCTGGCCGTCCGGCGTCCACGCGGTGGTGGCCGGGGTGCCGTCGGCGTCGACCGCGCCCGTGAACGGCAGGACCCAGTCCTCCAGGTGCACGAGCGGCTCCGGGTCGAGCCGGTAGTAGCGGTGCTGCCCTTCTTCGCGACTGGTGACGAGACCGATGTCGCGCAGGACACGCAGGTGCTTCGACACCGTGGGCTGGCTGACCCCGAGGCGTTCGACGAGCTGGCCGACGCTGAGCTCCCCGCCGGTGACGTCCGAACCGTAGGCGGACAACAGCGTGCCGAGCAGCTCGCGCCGGGTCGGGTCCGCCACGACGGAGAAGATGTCGGCCATGGGGCAAGGCTAGCCGGGGCACCACGGATGTACCATGACGAACCGTCCCGGCCCATGTCCTCGGAGGCATACGCATGCTCGACCGAACCGAGCCGATCCCGCACCACGTGAGTGTCGGCCGACGGCGAGCGAGCCGGATCGCGACGGTGCTGCGCTCGTCGCCGTCCCGACTGGCGATCGTCGTGTTCATCGCGCTGATCTTCCTGTTCACGGTGGCCTTCATGACGCCGTGGGCCACGGCGGACCGCAGCAGCACCCACTTCGCGGACGCCCTCTTCACCGCGGCGTCGGTGGTCTGCGTCACCGGGCTGTCCACGGTCGACATGGCGACGCACTGGTCGGTCTTCGGCAAGGTCCTGGTGGTCATCGGCACCCAGATCGGCGCCGTCGGGGTCCTGACCTTCGCGTCGATCCTCGGACTGTTCGTCACCCGGAAGCTCGGCCTGCGCGCGAAGCTCATGGCGGCCGGCGACTCGAACCCGCTCCGCACCCACCACGGCGCCGTGCCCGAGGGGCAGGCCGTCCGGCTCGGCGAGGTCGGCACCCTGCTCGCGACGGTGGCGGTGAGCACCCTGTCGATCGAGATCGTCCTCGGCCTGCTGCTCCTGCCGTCGGTGCTCATCGCCGGCATCCCGTTCTGGACCGCGGTCGGCGACTCGTTCTACTACGCGGCGATGGCCTTCACGAACACCGGGTTCTCGCCGAACGCCGACGGCCTCGACCCGTTCGCCCACGACTACTGGTTCCTGACGCTGCTGATGATCGGTGTCGTGGCGGGGTCCATCGGGTTCCCGGTGATCCGTGCCCTCACGAAGCAGCTGCGCACCCCGCGGCGCTGGCCGATCCACGTCAAGCTCACCCTGGCGACGAGCGCGGTCCTGCTCCTCGGCGGCGCGGTCGTCTACACAGCACTCGAGGCGTCGAACCCGACGACCTTCGGCGAAGAAGGAGCGGGGCGCACCGCGTTCCAGGCGCTCTTCCTGTCGACGATGACCCGCTCCGGCGGGTTCTCGCTCGTCGACTTCGACCAGCTCAACGGCTCGAGCCTGCTCGTCACGGACATGCTCATGTTCATCGGTGGCGGATCCGCCTCGACGGCCGGCGGCATCAAGGTGACGACCCTCGCGGTGCTGTTCCTGGCCGCGGTCGCCGAGGCGCGCGGCCGCCAGAGCATGGAGGCCTTCGGTCGCCGGATCCCGAGCGACGTCCTGCGGGTCGCGGTGGCCATCGTGCTCTGGGGAGCGACGATCGTGGCCGTCGCGACCGTGGTGCTCCTGCAGATCACCGACGACTCGCTCGACCGCGTGCTGTTCGAGGTGATCTCGGCGTTCTCGACCAGCGGCCTGTCCTCCGGCGTGTCCGCGAACCTGCCGGAATCGGGCAAGTACGTGCTCGCCGCCACCATGTTCCTCGGCCGGGTCGGTACAGTGACCATCGCCGCTGCCCTGGCCGCCAGCCAGAGCCGGCAACTGTTCCGCCGTCCCGAGGAGAGGCCGATCGTTGGCTGACCGCACCCGTTCGTCGCACCAGCACGGTGCCATCAGTCACGACGCTCCCGTCCTCGTCATCGGGCTCGGTCGCTTCGGGGCCGCCACCGCCGGGCAGCTCGAACGCCAGGACCGCGAGGTGCTCGTCGTCGACACCGACGCCGGACTGGTGCAGAAGTGGTCCGACCGGGTCACCCACGCGGTGCAGGCGGACGCGACCGACATCGACGCGCTCCGGCAGATCGGCGCGCAGGACTTCGCCATCGCCGTCGTCGGCACGGGCAGCGACCTGGAGTCGAGCGTGCTCATCACGGCGAACCTGGTCGACCTCGGCGTCCCCCAGATCTGGGCGAAGGCGATCAGCCGCTCGCACGGCACGATCCTGTCCCGCATCGGCGCCAACCACGTCGTCTACCCCGAGCGCGAGGCCGGCGAGCGCACGGCGCACCTGGTCTCCGGCCGGATGCTCGACTTCATCGAGTTCGACGACGACTTCGCCGTGGTCAAGATGTTCCCGCCGCGCGCGGTCCGCGGCAAGGACCTCGCCACCACCGTGATCCGCACCCGCTTCGGCCTGACCGTGCTCGGCATCAAGCCGCCCGGCAACCCGTTCGTGCCGGCGACGCCGGACAGCATCATCGGCGAGGACGACGTCATCATCGTCTCGGGTTCCGAGACCGACCTGGAGCGCTTCGCCGCGTACGAGTAGCGACCACCGGACGGACGGGAGGCCCGTGGCGGCGTCGCCCCGGGCCTCCCGTCCGCACTGTGGCTGCGTCCACGACACGGTGTGCGTCTACGACGCGGCGATCTCCTCGGCACGCGCGATCGCGGCACGCGATGCGCGCAGCAGCGTGTCCGCCAGGTCGGCGTCCTGCAGCACCGCGACGGCACGCTCCGTCGTGCCCTTCGGGCTCGTCACCGCACGGCGCAGGTCGGCGGGCTCACGGCCCGACCGCTCGAGCAGCTCGACCGCGCCGCGGACGGTGCCCTGCACCATCGTCGCCGCCTGCTCGTGGGTGAACCCGAGCTCCTCGGCGGCACGCTGCCACTGCTCGACCAGCAGGAAGACGTAGGCGGGACCGGAGCCGGACACGGCGGACAGCGCGTCGAGCTGCTCCTCCGGCACCTCGATGACCTCGCCCGAGGCGGTGAACACCGACGACGCCAGTGCGACGGCCTCGGCGTCGGCCGAGGTGCCCGCGCTGATGCCGGTGACGCCCAGGCCGACGCCGATCGGGGTGTTCGGCAGGGCGCGGACGACGCGGACGCCGGCGGGCACCCGAGCCTCCATGCTCGCGGTGGTGGTGCCGACGGCGACGCTGACCAGGACGGCACCGGGCTCCAGATCGTCGGCGACCTCGTCGAGCAGGTCCGCGATCATGTACGGCTTCACGCCGACCACGACGAGGGCCGCGCCACGGACGGCCGCCCGGTTGGCGTCGGGGTCGGTGTCGCTCGCGGTGGCGTCGAGGCCGCGCTCCCGGTGGGCAGCAGCGGACGCCTCCGACTTCGTGGTGAGGGTCACGGTGGCCGGGTCGAGTCCCGCGGCGAGCAGGCCGTCGAGGACCGCGCCGGACATGGAGCCGACGCCGAGCAGGGCGGTGCGGGGCAGGTCGATCGTCATGCTCCCGACCCTACCGACGCGACCCGCCTAGGATCGTGTCGCAGACCACGAGAAGGGGACAGCTGTGAGCGCTTCCGGAGGCACGAAGGCGATCTTCGCCGCACTCGGTGCCAACATCGGCATCGCGATCGTGAAGTTCATCGCGGCGGCGATCAGCGGATCGGCGTCGATGCTGGCCGAGGGCGTGCACTCCCTGGCCGACTCCGCGAACCAGCTCCTGCTGCTGCTCGGTGGCCGCAAGGCCCGGCGAGCGGCGGACCAGGAGCACCCCTTCGGCTACGGGCGTGAACGCTACGTGTACGCGTTCGTCGTCTCCATCATCCTGTTCTCGGTCGGCGGTGTCTTCTCGCTCTACGAGGGCATCGAGAAGCTCGCCCACCCGCACCCGCTCGAGAACTGGTGGCTCCCCCTCGTCGTGCTCGTCATCGCCATCGGTCTCGAGGGCTTCTCGCTCCGCACCGCCCTGCACGAGGCCCGACCGCAGAAGGGTTCGCAGAGCTGGGTGCAGTTCGTGCGCCGTGCGAAGGCCCCCGAGCTGCCCGTCGTGATGCTCGAGGACACCGCGGCCCTGCTCGGCCTGGTCTTCGCCCTGTTCGGCGTCGGCCTGACGGCGATCACCGGCAACGGGGTGTTCGACGCGATCGGCACGATGCTCATCGCGGCGCTGCTCATCGCGGTCGCGGTGGTGCTCGGCATCGAGACGAAGAGCCTGCTCGTCGGCGAGGGCGCGACCGCCGCCGACGTCGAGCGCATCAAGCAGGCGGTGCTCGACGGCCCCGAGGTCGACGCGATCATCCACCTGAAGACCCTGTACCTCGGACCGGACGAGCTGATGGTCGGCGTGAAGGTCGCCGTCGACGGGGACCGCCGACTCGGCGACGTCGCCGCCGGCATCGACACCGTCGAGCAGCGTGTCCGGAGCGCCGTACCGATCGCCCGGGTGATCTACGTCGAACCGGACGTCCTGCGCACCGGGCCGCAGCCGCCGACCGAAGCGATCGTCATCCTCGCCGCGGACTGAAGAAGTCGTCGAGCAGCTCGGCACACGCCTGCTCGAGCACGCCCCCGATGACCTCGGAGCGGTGCGGCAGCCGGCGGTCCCTGGCGATGTCGTAGACGCTGCCGCTGGCGCCCGCCTTCGGGTCCCACGCGCCGAACACGACCCGGGGCACCCGTGCTGCCATGACGGCGCCAGCGCACATCGGGCAGGGCTCGAGCGTCACCACGAGCGTGTGCTCCTCGAGGTGCCAGTCCCCCGTCACCGCCGCTGCAGCACGGAGCGCCAGGACCTCGGCGTGGGCCGTCGGGTCCTGCCGCGCCTCGCGCTCGTTCCGACCGGTGGCGACCACGGCGCCGTCACGGTCGAGCACCACGGCGCCGACCGGGACGTCGTCGGTCTCCAGGCACCGTCGGGCCTCGTCGAGCGCACGCTCCATCGCCGGGACGAACGGGCGGGCTGCGGGCTCCTCCACGGGACCTCCTGACGGTCGGCGGCACGCTAGGCTCGACCCTATGCGAGTCCACGTCGCCGACCACCCGCTCATCACCCACAAGCTCTCGGTGCTCCGCGACCGTACGACGCCCTCCCCCACGTTCCGCGCCCTGACCGAGGAGCTCGTCACGCTCCTCGCGTACGAGGCCACGCGGGGCGTCCGGGTCACGGCGACGCCGATCGACACGCCGGTGGCGCACACCATGGGCGTCGCGATCGCCAAGCCGCGGCCGCTCGTCGTCCCGATCCTCCGCGCCGGGCTCGGCATGCTCGAGGGCATGGTCAAGCTCGTCCCGACGGCCGAGGTCGGCTTCCTCGGCATGGCCCGCAACGAGGAGACGCTCGAGCCGCAGACCTACGCCGAGCGCCTGCCCGACGACCTGTCCGGTCGGCAGTGCTTCGTGCTCGACCCGATGCTCGCCACCGGTGGCACCCTCGCCGCCGCGATCGACTTCCTGTTCGCCCGCGGCGCGCAGGAGGTCACGTGCGTTTGCATCCTCGGTGCCCCCGAGGGGCTCGCCATGGTCGAGCAGGCCGTCGGCGACCGCAACGTCTCGATCGTCCTCGGTGCGCTCGACGAGAAGCTCGACGAGAACGGGTACATCGTCCCGGGCCTCGGCGACGCCGGCGACCGCCTCTACGGCCTGGCCGAGTAGCGCAGACCCGACACGTCTCGGACAGGAGGCGCGGTGCCGGCTGGCACCGCGCCTCCTGTCGTTCGTGCGGTCGTGCGTCGCGTCGGCCCCACCCGCCCGTTCCGGGCGTACCTGCCCGTTCCGGGCGTACCTGCCCGTTCCGGGCGCACCTGCCCGTTCCGGGCATACCAGGTCGGTTCTTTCGACCCGGTACGCCCGATTCGACTTTCCATCGCGTGCGCAATTGGAAAGAACGGGCGTGGCGCTCGACGTCCCTGCAGTCGCGCCCACCGCACCGTCCGCGCGGACGGTTGACACCGCGTTGGTATACCGCAGATACTCGTCACATGACTGCAACCGTGTCCACCCGCGTCCTCTCCGAGGCGTGCTCCTCCGCAGGGGCAGTGGGGACCGTCGGCGTGATGATGCCGACCATGCCGGTCATGCGTTGTCGAATGTGTGCCTGATCGGCACCCGTTCCAGCCGGATCCCCCGCGACACCACCCCCGTCGCGAGCGCGTGATCCCCGGGTGACGGACACCGTCGGCGACGCGCACCACGTCACGAGGTCTGTCTCCCGTTCCCCCGGGTCGGCCCCGGTCCGCAGCAGGACCGCAGGGCACATCGGCGTACCGCCGTACCCGGGATGACGCATTCGACACCGGCCGCCGCGCCACCCGCGCACCGGCCACACCGCCCGGAGAACCAGCATGTCGCTCACCATCGCCCAGCCCCGCACCGCGCTCCGCACCGCACCGGCCCCGACCGACCTCGGCACGGTGACGCCTATCCGCCCGCGCCCGGCCTCCCCGGCAGCCACCGGACCGGCCACCGTGCCGACGAGCCCCGTGGTCGCACCGCAGCGGAACCGCGCGCTCCCCGAGGGCACCGAGGCCCGCGGCTTCGCCCTGTACGTCGGCATCGACGAAGCGAAGGCCGCAGCCGCGGGCACGACCCTGGCCGCGGTCGTCGAGCAACTGAAGGCCCTCACCGCGCAGCTCGTCCCGTCGTCCGAGACCTACGCGGCCGTCGCCGTCGCCGCCGAGCACTCAGGTGGCCGTGACGTCGACGTCGTCCGGCTCGCCCTGCAGGACCGCTCCGCGGTGGCCGCCCGCAAGCAGGCCGAGAAGCCCGAGCCCGAGGAGACCGGTGTCGTCATCGACATCTCGCGGAAGCGCGTGACCCTCGACGGCGAAGCGGCACCCCTGACCTACAAGGAGTTCGAACTCCTGCAGTTCCTGGTCCTCCGCGAGGGCCAGACCGTCGACCGTTCCGCGATCATCGAGGGCCTCTGGTCGGACGGCGAGGACGAGACCCCGAACGAGCGCACCATCGACGTGCACGTGCGTCGGCTCCGCTCCAAGCTCGGCGCGTTCGAGGAGATCGTCCGCACCGTGCGCGGCGTCGGCTACCGCTTCGACCGGCACGCGGACGTCGCCGTGCGGTACGCGTCGACCCCGTCGCCCGACCTCTTCTGAGCCTGATCGACTGCTCTTGGTGAACTCGCAGCGAACCGGCCCCGGAGAGGCTGGCGCGCCGTTACCGCTTCGTTATACAGTCGGTGGTGCAGACGGTGTTTGCTGTGGCACCGCCTGCGGAATGTGATTGCAGGAAACTCTTGGTGCAAGGGAGAGGGCCGGTCGCCGACAGGCGGCCGGCCCTCGTGCATGTCGCCCGGTCCCTGTCGGACCCCGTCGGTAGTGTGGTCAGACCGTACGACCGGAGGGAACGCGAACGTGAGCGAGACACGCCGCAGTGAGAAGGCGACCGCCGTCGCCGCCTGGGAAGCGCTCTTCCGCGCCCAGGTCGCCGTGATGCGGAGTCTCAACGCGGACTTCCCCGGCGACGAGATCTCGTTCAACGAGTACGACGTCTGCTTCAACCTGTCGACCCAGCCCGGGCGCCGCTGCCGGATGCGCGACCTCACCGGGCACCTGCTCCTCACCCAGCCGAGCGTCAGCCGCCTGGTCGACCGACTCCTCGCCCGCGGCATCGTCGAGAAGCAGCCGGACCCCACCGATGCCCGGGGTGTGATCGTGGCACTGACCCCGCACGGCTTCGACGTCTACCGCCAGGTCGCCGTCCAGCACGCGGCGAGCATCGCGCAGCAGGTCGGTGCCGGACTGTCCGACCCCGAACTGCGCACCCTCACCGAACTCTGCACGAAGCTCCGGCTGGCGGTCGGCACGGCACCGGGCCGGCGATCGACGACCCGCCCGGTGGCTGCTCCGGATGCGGCGACGGTGTGACCGGCGCGATCGTCTGGCTCCGTGACGACCTGCGGCTGTCGGACAACCCCGCGCTCCGTGCGGCGATCGACCACGGTGGCGACGTCACCGTGGTGGTCGTCCTCGACGAGCAGTCCCCGGGGCTCCGGCCGATCGGTGCCGCGAGCCGCTGGTGGCTGCACCAATCGCTGACCGCCCTCGACGCCGACCTGCGCGAACGGGGTTCCCGGCTGGTCCTCCGACGCGGTGCCGCGGCGACGGTCATCGACCAGCTCGTCGCCGACACCGGTGCGGACGCCGTGTACTGGAACCGTCGGTACGGTGCCGTCGAGCGGGACATCGACGCCGGCATCAAGGCGGCCCTGCACGACCGTGGCGTCGAGGCGCACAGCTTCGCCGCGAACCTGCTCTGGGAGCCGTGGACCGTGCTCACCGGGCAGGGCGAGCCGTACAAGGTCTTCACCCCGTTCTGGAACGCCGTCCAGGCTCTGCCCGAACCGCGCCACCCCCTGCCCGACCCCGACGACCTGCCCGCTGCGGCCGACGTCACCGGTGATGCTCTGACCGACTGGGCACTGCTGCCCACGAAGCCCGACTGGGCCGGCGGGCTCCGTGACGCCTGGACCCCGGGTGAGCACGGCGCCCAGCAGCAGCTCGAGCACTTCGTCGAGCACGCGCTCGAGGACTACGACCAGCGCGACGAGCCCGCGATGGAAGCCACCAGCAGCCTGTCGCCGTTCCTGCGTTGGGGCGAGATCAGCCCGTACCAGGTGTGGCACCGCCTGCACGAGCGGCTCGAGCCCGCGCAGCGCCAGAACGCCGCCGCGTTCCTCCGCCAGCTGGCATGGCGGGAGTTCAACTGGAACGAGTACTTCCACTGCGACGACATCGCCACCGTCAACGTCCGTCGGAACTTCGACGCGTTCCCGTGGCGTGACCCGGAAGCGGCCGAGCTCGACCGCTGGCGGCAGGGCCTGACCGGCTTCGACCTGGTCGACGCGGGCATGCGCGAGCTCTGGCACAGCGGCGCCATGCACAACCGGGTGCGGCTGGCGGCCGGGAGCTTCCTCGTGAAGAACCTGCTCGTCGACTGGCGCGTCGGGGAACAGTGGTTCTGGGACACCCTGGTCGACGCCGACCCCGCCAACAACGCGGCGAACTGGCAGTGGGTCGCGGGCTCCGGCTTCGACGCCGCCCCGTACTTCCGTGTCTTCAACCCCGACCGGCAACTCGAGCGCTTCGACCCGCACCGCGAGTACGTCCACCGCTGGGTCCCCGCCGACGAGCTGCGCCCCGAGCCGATGGTCGACCTGAAGGCGTCGCGGCAGCGGGCGCTCGATGCCTACGAACGGATGCGTCGATCGTGACCGGGTCGCACCCCGCGGTCGCCGCCGTCGTCGACCAGGTCGACGAGCTGTTCCGTGCTCGTGTCGAACAGGGCATCGCGCCGAGCAGCGTGTGGGGCGTGTTCGACCGCTCCGGGCTCGTCGCGTCCGGTGGGCACGGCGACCGCGGGGACGGCCGTCGACCGGACGCCGACACCGTCTACCGCATCGCCTCCTGCACCAAGAGCGTCACCGCCGCGACCCTGCTGACCCTCGTCGCACGGCGTGCGCTCGACCTCGACGCGCCGATCACCGACTTCGTGCCGGCGTTCGGCGCCGTCACCCTGCCGACCCCGGACTCCCCCGTCCCCACGGTGCGGATGCTGCTGACGATGTCGGCGGGCTTCCCCACCGACGATCCCTGGGCCGACCGGCAGGAGTCGATCTCGGACGCCGAGCTCGACGAGGTCCTGCGCGGCGGCCTGCTGTTCGACTCGCTGCCCGGCACCCGCTTCGCCTACTCGAACCTCGGCTACGCGCTGCTCGGCCGGGTCGTCGCCGTCGTGACGGGGAGGCCCTTCACCGCGGCCGCCGAAGAGACCGTGCTCCGTCCCCTCGAGCTCACCGACACGGTGTTCAGCGCCGACGAGTCCACCGGGTTCGTCGTCACCGGTGTCCGCGGCCACCAGGGCGGTTGGGAACCCCTGCCGATGACGGGCCCCGGCGCGTTCTCGTCGATCGGCGGGCTCTTCTCGACCGTCCGCGACCTGGCGCGCTGGGCGACGCACCTCGGTTCGGCGTTCTCCGCAGCGCCGGAACCCGGCCCGGTCTCCCCCGCAGATCGCCGGCTCATGCAGCAGGCGATGCGGGTCGTCCCGTCGTCCGTCGTCCCGGGTTCGGCCCGCGCGACGGCGTACGGCTTCGGGCTGTTCGTCGAGCAGGACGACCGCTTCGGCGAGCTCGTCTCGCACTCCGGCGGCTACCCGGGCTTCTCCGCGCACATGCGGTGGTCCGTTCGCGACGGCCTCGGGGTCGTCGCGTTCGAGAACGCGACGCAGGCCAAGGTGTCCGCGGCCGCACAGCAGGCGCACGACCTCGTGCTCGACGCGGCGCTGACGGCTCGGACACCCGACCCGGCGGAAGCCGGCACCGACGTGGCCGGAGCGACCAGCGGGGTGGCGGCGACCACCCGCGCGACGCGAGCCGCCCAGGCCGCCGTGACGCGCCTCCTGGCCGACTGGAGCGACGACGTGGCGGACGACATCTGCACACCGAACGTGGCCATGGACGTGCCCTACGACCGCCGACGGCGGTCGGTGGCACAGGCCGTCGCGGACGTCGGCGCCGACCTCGGTGCCGCACCGGTGTCCGAGTACTCGGCGGCACCGTCGCACCTGCGCTGGTGGCTCCCCGGCACCTGCGGGCGACTGCGCGTCGAGATCCGGCTCGCGCCCGCCGCCGCGGGGCGCGTCCAGACCCTGAACGTCGTCCCCGAACCGTCGGAGCATTGACCCGACGGAGCGCTGACCGGGCACTGACCCGACGGAGCCCTGACCCGGGGGTGCCGACCGAGAACCCGTCGGCTCAGACCGGCGGTCGACCGCCCACGAAGCCGAGTGCCCGCGCGGCGACCCGGGTGCCCTCGCGGGCTGCCGCACCGACGCGGACCGGATCCGTCGCCCACGCACGGACGAACCCGGCGACGAAGGCATCCCCGGCGCCGATGGTGTCGACGACGGTCGCCGGTGTCGCGGGGACCCGGTGGACGCTGCGGCCGCGGCGCCCGATGAGCGCGCCGTCGGCCCCGGCCGTGACGACGACCAGTGGGACGTGCTCCGTCAGCCGCCGCACCGCGGAGTCGAGGTCGTCGCCCCCGCCGAGGGCGAGCGCCTCGTGCTGGTCGGGGAAGAGCACGTCGACGCCCCGCAGGGCGTGGAGGAACCGGTCGGCGCCGATCGTCTCGATCACCGCCACCGACGAGGGGTCCACCGCCACGCGCGCCGGCCCCGTCCGGGCGCACGCCACCAGGTCGGCGAGCCGGTCGGCCCCGCCGCCGAGCATGGCGGCCCCGGTCAGGTGCACGATGTCGGCGCGGGCGACCACCGACGGCGGGACGTCGGCGGCACTGATCTTCCCGCTCGCGGCGGGGTCGGACATCGCGGTGCGACCGTGGTCGTTGCGGACCGAGACGACGACCCCGGTGGACGTCATCGCGTCGTAGCGCAGGTGGGCGCGGACCCCGGCGTCCTCGAGCGCGCGCTCGTGGCGGTAGACGTCGTCGACCCCGACCCGGGCGACGACGTCGACCTCGGCCCCGAGCCAGCCGAGCCAGGTGGCCGTGTTGCCACCGGCGCCGGTCGGACGGTGGCGGATCTCCGCAGCGGGGTCGTGCACCCCGATCCGGTGTGCGGTGGTGTGCACGAGGACACCGTCCAGGACGTCGCCGACGACCAGGAAGCGTTTTCCGGCGCCACGACGGCGACCCGTGAGCACCCGTCCGGCGCGGGTCCCCTCGGGCCGGGATGGCGGCGGAGCGCCCTCGTGCGGCATGGACATCCGGAACAGTGTACCCGGAGCCGAGTTTTTCTCCGTTTCTATCGGTGAAAACGGAGGTTTCCAAGAGGGATCACACACGACGACCATGGTGTCATTGAAATACTGGCTGCTAGTATGTGGGCGGTCGCGCGACCACCGCCCAGACGACGGAGATGCCATGCCCAGGAAGCCCGACCCCACCCGCAAGCCCGCGATCCTCCAGAAGGTCGTCGACCACTTCGTCGAGACCAAGATCGAGGACGTCACGGTCCGGGGGCTCGGCCGCGTGCTCGGGACGAGTGCCTACCCGGTCGTCTACCACTTCGGCTCACGCGAAGCCCTGATCGACTCCGTCGTCGAACACCTGGCGGCCTCGCGGCCGGTGGCGACGCTCGACCCCGACGCCGACGCGGACGCCCTCGCCGATCACCTGGTCGCGGCCTTCGGCGGGCTCGATGACCCGCACCGTGCGCTGGCCGCGCGACTCACCTTCGAACTCGGATCGGTCGAGTCCCTCGACGGACGCGACCGCCAGCGCCGCGCGCACCGCTGCCACGTGGCGGCCATCCGGGCGTGGTGCCGGGCACACGGTGCCGACCCCGTCTTCGCCGAACGTGCGGCACAGGACACGGTGATGGCCGCCCGCGGAGCGCAGTGGAGCGCGCTCGTCGACCGCGCGCACACCGAGGCCGACGACGCACTGCGTCGCATCGCCCACGACCTGGCTTCGAGCACGACCGGCGCCGACCGCGCGCTGCGCGCGACCGCGACAGAGAACCGGTCGCGGATCCGGTGACGGCGTGCGGTCCGGAACGGCACCCGGACCACGAACGGGAGGCACGGTGCCAGCTGGCACCGTGCCTCCCGTTCGTCAGGTGGTCACCGTGGTGACCCGCCGACGCGGATCAGAGCGTGACGAACCGCTGCGACTTCGCGTTCTCGAAACGAGCGGCGACGTTCTCCCAGTCGACGATGTTCCAGACGGCCTTGACGTAGTCCGCCTTGACGTTCAGGTAGTCGAGGTAGAAGGCGTGCTCCCACATGTCGAGCATGAAGATCGGGACCAGACCGAACGGGATGTTGCCCTGCTGGTCGAAGAGCTGGAACGTGGTGAGCTTCTGGCCCACGGTGTCCCAGGCCAGCACGGACCAGCCGGAGCCCTGGATGCCGTTCGCGACGGCGGCGAACTGCGCCTGGAACTTCTCGAACGAACCGAAGAACTCGTCGATCGCCGCGGCAAGCTCGCCCTCGGGGACCTTCGTGTCCGGGCCGAGGTTGGTCCAGAAGATCGAGTGGTTCACGTGGCCACCGAGGTGGAACGCGAGGTCCTTCTCGAGCTTGTTGATCGCGCCGAAGTTGCCGGACTCGCGGGCCTCACCGAGCTGCTGCAGCGCGGTGTTGGCACCGGTCACGTAGGCCTGGTGGTGCTTGTCGTGGTGCAGCTGCATGATCTTGCCGCTGATGTGCGGCTCGAGCGCGGCGTAGTCGTACGGCAGTTCCGGCAGGGTGTACTCAGCCATGTGAGGTCCTTTCGATCAGTGGGTTGTGGACGCGGCTCCGCGGCTCACGAGAGCCGGGAACGATCGGTGAGGGAGTGGAATTCCCGGTTGTGGTAGACCAGCGGCTCGCCGCGGTCGGCGCCGACGATGATGTCGAGCACCTCGGCCACGACGACGGTCGAGCTGCCGATGGGCGTCGTCGACAGCGGTCGGCAGCGGAGTGCACTCGCCGCACTCGGCAGGTAGCGGTCGCCGGACGGCAGCGTGCCCCAGATCGGGTCGTCGGCGGCCGGGCTGCCGGTCGACGCGAAGCGCTTGGCGAGTGCGACCCCGAGCGAGTCGACCAGGTGCACGACGAACAGCGGCGCACCGAGCACGACCCCGGCCGAGCCGGAGTTCGTCGAGAGCGAGAAGACCAGCACGGGCGGGTCGACGGCCACGCTCGCGACGCTCGAGGCGGTGAGGCCGGTCGGTCCGTCCGGGCCTTCGGCCGTGATGACGGCGACGCCGGCAGGGTGCCCGCGGAAGGCGGACTTGTACGCGTCGGCGATGGTTGCCGGTGCTTCGTCGGGCATGGTGATCGTGGTCGTTCCTTCGGGAGGGGCTGCCGTCACTCGGCGGCTGTCACCCAACGTATGACCTGAACCCTGGTTGAGGTCAACGATTCACAGGTTCGGGCTCGGCCGGGCGCGCCGTGGCGGCGCTTCGTGAGCAGGAATGGTCGGGTCACCGTGCGCGACCCGACCATTCCTGCTCACGAAGCGCAGCTCGCGCCCGCAGTGCGCCCGCGCGGCCGCTCAACCGCGCGGCCGCTCAGCGGCGCTTGAGCATGACGAGCGCCCCCGCGGCCGCCACCACCATGAGCACCGCGGCGACGCCCGCCGTGATCGTCACGCCGGAGTCGAAGGCCGCCCGCGCCGACTCGAGCAGCACCTGCCCGGCGCTGCCGCCGAGCTGCCCCGCCGCGGCGACCGCGCCGCCGAGGGTCTCCTGCGCCGCGACGTGCGCCGCCGAGGACAATCCGTCGGGCACCACGACGTGCGCCCGGTAGGTCGTCGCCAGGATCGTGCCGAGCACCGCGGTCCCGAGCACGGCGCCGATCTCGTACGCCGTCTCCGACATCGCCGACGCCGCACCCGCCTTGTCCGCCGGAGCCGTCGAGATGATGAGGTCGTTCGTCACCGTCTCGGACGCCCCGATCCCGATGCCGAGCAGCACGAACGCGAACGCCAGGGCGGCGATGGAGGCGTGGTGTCCGAGGACCGCGACGAGGGCGTACGCCGCCGCCGAGAACAGCAGCGCGACCGACACGACCCAGCGCGGGGCGACACGCGCCACGATCGGCACGACCGCGAGCCCGGCGACGATGGTCAGGACCGACCCCGGGATGAGCACGACGCCGGATGCGAACGGGTCGAGCCCGGCCACGAGCTGCAGGTGCTGGGCGATGAAGAACAGGAACCCGGTGAGCGAGAACATCGCCGCCAGGTTCATCAGCACGCTGCCCGTGAAGGCCGTGCTGCGGAACAGCCGCAGGTCGAGCATCGGCGTGCGGGACCGCAGCTGCCGACGGACGAACGCGATGCCGCAGACGACACCGACCGCGAGCATGGCGATCGCGAGGCCGCGCTCCTCGGGGTGCACGACCGACTTGATGGCCCACGCGATCGGTGCGAGGGCGCCGAGGGACAGGAACATGCTCGGCAGGTCGACCGGCCCGGGCATCGGGTCGCGGGACTCCGGCACGCAGAACGGCACGCCGACGAGCATGAGCACGAGGATCGGCACCGCGACGAGGAACACGCTGCCCCAGTGGAAGTGCGCGAGCAGCGCGCCGCCGACGAGCGGGCCGAGCGCGTTGCCGGCCGCGAACATCGTCGACCAGACGGCGAGCGCCATCCGCCGCTCCCCCGCGTCCACGAACACGTTGCGGATGATCGAGAGCGTGGCGGGCATGAGCATCGCGCCGAACACGCCCATCGCGATGCGGGCCGCGACGAGCATCCAGGCGTCGGTCGCGAAGGCCGCGGCCACCGAGAACAGTGCGAAGCCGGTCGCGCCGATCACCAGGATCCGCCGTCGACCGATGCGGTCACCGATGCTGCCCATCACGACGAGCAGGCCGGCGAGCACCAGCGGGTACGCGTCCACGATCCAGAGCTGCGTGGTGGCGTCCGGGTTCAGCGCGCGACTGATCGACGGCAGCGCGAAGCTCAGGATGGTGTTGTCGACCGAGATGAGCAGGACCGGCAGCATGAGCACGGCGAGCGCCAGGAACCGTCGGGCGCGGCTCCCGGTGACGCGGGTGGCGACGGGGCTGGTGAGCAGTGCGGACACGGCGGACTCCTGGGACTTCGAGCCGGACCAGGTCGACGGCGGGTGGTACGTGGGGCAGACGAGACGGGACGCGGGATGGACACGCGCCCCGTCAGGACTCCGTTAGTGTACCGTCCGGACGGTTTTGGTTGCAAATGCAACTGACGACGGCCGGGAGGCCCGTGGCGGTCCCGCCACGGGCCTTGCGTCCGTCCACTGGTCGCGTCGTCGGGCCTACGCCGATTCGCGGAGCAGCAACCGGTGTCGAACCGTGCGCTCGATGGCCTCGCCCGAGCGCGGCAGCTCGCCCGCGAGCATGCCGAGCGCCAGGTCGAGGGCCTGGCCTGCGACCTCGTCGAGGTCGACGGCCAGCGTGGTGAGCGTCGGCGCGACGAGCGTGCCGAGCGGCAGGCCGTCGACGCCGACCACGCGGACGTCACCGGGGACGTCGACACCGGCACGACGGCAGGCCGACAGCACCCCGAGGGCCAGCACGTCGTTGAAGGCCAGGACCGCGTCCACCCGGCGGTGCTCGGCGAGGATCCGCTCCGTCTGTCCGGCGCCGGCCTCGGCGGTGGGTGCGGACGCGACGACGAGGTCGGGCAGGTACCCGCGACGCCGGAGTGCCGCGACCATCTGCTCCCCGCGCTGGCTCGGCGCGCCGTCGGCCGCGGCGTCGAGCACGACGGGGTGCTTCACCCCGACGTCGACGAGGTGGTCGGCGAGGTCCTCGATCGCGGCGGTCGGATCGATCCGGACCGCGGCGCGGGTCACCGGTCCCGAGGGGTCGAGCTCGACGACCGGGACCGAGCCGAGCCGTTCGATCCACTCCGGCGCACGGGACCCGAGGTAGCCGATCACGACGTCGGTCTGGGCACCGAGGGACTCCACCATCCGGTCCGAGTCGCTCGCGAGCCCGACGTCGGCGAGCATGACGTTCCACCCGCGGGCGGCGGCCAGGCCGAGCACGGCGGAGGCGAGTGCCGGTGCGTAGGGGTTCCGCAGGTCGTTGACGACGAGCCCGAGCTGGTGGTCGCCACCCGTGACGAGCCCGCGGCCGAACCGTGACGGACGGTAGTCGAGCGCAGCCGCGGCCTGGAGCACGCGGTCCTTGGTCGCCGCGCTGATGCCGGACATGCCGTTCATCGCGCGGGTGACGGTCTGCCGGGACACCCCGGCGGCCGCGGCGACGTCGATGATCGTCGCGCGGCCGCCCGGGGTCAGGCGCGGAGGTCCAGCCATGCCACCTGTTCCGGGGAGAGGTCGACGGAGAGGCCGGTCATGGACGACCGGGCCTCCGCGATCGTACGGGGTCCGAAGAGCGGGAACGTCGGGAACGGCTGGTTGAGCACGTACGCCAGCGCGATCGCCGTCGCGGGGACGCCGAACTGCTCGCCGAGCTCCCGCGCACGCCGGAGCCGCTCGAAGTTGTCGTCCGAGTAGTAGCAGCGGACGAGTTCGGCGTCGCTGGTGTCCTCGGGCGTCGCACGGCCGGTGAAGAACCCGCGGGCCTGCGAGGACCACGGCAGCAACGGGACCTGGCGTTCCTCGAGCCAGGCCTTCGATGCCGCATCGGTCGCGTGTTCGCAGCCGTCCCACGGCACGTCGTACGCCTCGGCGAGACCGAAGTGGTTGCTGAGCACCTCGAACCCGTGCTTGCCGTTGGCCCGTGCGTAGGCGTTCGCCTCGTCGAACCGTGCGGGGGTCCAGTTCGAGCCGCCGTACACGCGGATGCGCCCGGCTCGGCGGTGCTCGTCGAGCACGTCGACGAACTCCCCCACCGGGATGTCGGGGTTGTCGCGGTGCATCATGTAGATGTCCGCGTAGTCGGTTCCCTGGCGCTCGAGGCTCTCGAGCAGCTGCCGGGTGATCGACGCCGGGTCACAGTGCGGGGTGTGGGCACCCTTCGTGATGACGACCACGTCCTCGCGGATCCCCCGGTTCTGGATCCACCTGCCGAGCCGGCCCTCGAGCACACCGCCGCCGTAGATGTACCCGGTGTCGAACACGTTGCCGCCCTGCTCGACGAACAGGTCGAAGATCGCGCTGGCGTGTGCCAGGTCGGGCTGGTTGTCGACACCCATCACCAGGCGGGACATCCGCTTGCCGACGCCCGGCACCTCGCCGTAGCGCATCGGGTTGCCGTCCTGCACGGTGAGCGGTCGGCCGGACACCGTCGGGATGTCGGCGGTCTCGGCCTCGAAGGGGTAGCGCAGGCCGATCGCCGCGCGCCACCTGTCGAGCGTGCGGGCGGTGGCGAGGGTCTCGTCGATGGTCATCTGCGCCGCTTCGACCCCGCCGGCACGCAGGGCGTCGGTGGTGGCGTCGGCTTCTCGGGCGTAGGGGTGCTCACCCGCGAACGACAGCGAGCGAGGGGGTTCGTCGACGGTGTGGATCTCGATGGTGGGGTCGTCGCCGAGGGTCCACGGGTCGGTGAGGGTGATCCGGCCGCGCGAGCCGTACACCGACACGGCGTTGTCGTCCTGCACGAAGACGCCGGTCCGGACCGTCGCCGTGGTCCCGCCCTTGTAGGCGAGCTGCGCGACCGTCCACTCGTCGACCCCGGTCGGTCCGAGCGTGCCCGTGGCGGTGATGTCCACCGGCTCGGCGACGGCGACCCCGGTTGCGGCCTGCACGATCGCCGCGGCCATCGTCACCGGGTACCCGCCCACGTCGAGGATCCCGCCGCCGGCGGTGTCGGCGTCGAACAGTCGACCGGTGCGCTCGCCCGTCCGGAAGGCGAACGAGGCGTCGACGTGGGTCACGTCGCCGATCACCCCGTCGCGGATCAGGTCGAGCAGCGCCGCGGTCTGCGGGTGGAAGCGGTACATGAACGCCTCGACGAGCGGCAGGCCGGCCTGGCGTGCGGCGTCGGTGAGCGCCATCGCGGTGCCGTGGTTCACGGCGAGGGGCTTCTCGCAGAGGACCGCCTTGCCGGCCTCGAGTGCGGCGAGCACGAGTCGGGCGTGCCCGGTGTGCACGGTCGACACGTAGACGGCGTCCACCCGCGGGTCGGCGAGGACCTCGTCGTAGGTCCCGGCGGTCACGTCCGCGAACCCGAACCCGGCGGCCTCGTCGGCGAAGACCTGCGCCCGCTTCGCGGACGAACTGCCGGCCGCGACCAGGACACCCCCGCTGGCGGGCAGCTGCGAGAGGAAGCGTCGGGCGATGCTGCCGGGGCCGAGGACGGCCCACCCGGGGCGGTCGGTGGTGGTCGAGGTCGGGGTGGTGGCGGTGTTCGCCGTCTGCGCTGACATGCGGATCCTTGTCGTCTCGTGAACCTTCACGGTCGGCTCGACGCTAGCCGGTACCGGAACGATGAGCAACGGCCCTGCGGCATTTCGTGAGCGTTCACGGCGACCACGGAGCAGCTGTCGTCCGCGCCCCCCGGAACTGCTCCTAGACTCTCGGCATGGCCAGTGCCCGCGACCGTGTCCTCGACAGCTTCGTCGCCATCGTGTGCGAGGAAGGCGAGCGTCCCGCCACGCTCGACGCCGTCGCCGCGCGCGCCGGCGTCTCGAAGGGCGGGCTGCTCTACCACTTCGGCTCCAAGGCCGCCCTGGTCGAGGGGCTCTGCGAACGGCTGTCGGACCTGTCCGCGATCGACGTCGAGCGCATGCAGGAGGCCGAGGACGGCGCCGCGCGCTACTTCGTCCGCAACTGCCTGTTCGTCGGCAGCGAGCTGGACCTCGCCCTGCTCGCCGCGAGCCGCCTGCAGCAGGCCGGTTACGAAGAGGCCGGACGCACTCTCGACGACACCGAGAACGCCTGGCTCGCGACCCTCGTCGACGCCCTCGGCGACGAGCCGACCGCGCAGGCCGTCAAGCTCCTCGGCGACGGGCTGTACCACCAGGCCTCACTCGGTGCGGCGAGCGAGGTGCGACCGAAGCGGGGCAGCGTCGACATGGAGACCCTGCTCACCGTCGTCGACCGTCTGATCGCGACGCGACCGGGAGCGTGAACCGGCACACCCCCGGCTGGGGATAGACTGGGGAACGATCCACTCGTCGACACCCGGAGGTATCCCGTGGGCCGCGTCATCGCCGCTGTTTTCTCGATCCTGCTGCTGCTGGTGTCGATGTACCTGTTCGGGTTCGCCTTCCAGGTGGAGTCGGGCCAGGCCTTCGTCTTCATGGCCGGCGTGCTCCTGATGAGCCTCTCCTTCTTCCTGCCGATCCACGTGTTCGGCAAGCGCTGACCAGCAAGCACTGACCAGCAACGCTGATCAGCAAGCACTGACCAGCAACGCTGATCAGCAAGCACAGACCAGCAAACACAGAACGGCCCCGCACCTCACCGGTGCGGGGCCGTTCTGCGTGGGGTCCGGCGCCTCAGACCAGGACGCGCAGGGACCGCAGCGTCACCGCGGTGCTGATCGCCGCGTGTGCGGCCTCGGCACCCTTGTCCTCCTTGGAGTCGGGCAGCCCGGCACGGTCGAGCCCCTGCTGCTCGTCGTCCAGCGTGAGCACACCGAACCCGACGGGCTTGCCGGTGTCGATCGCGACCTGCGTCAGGCCGCTCGTCGCCGCGCCCGACACGTACTCGAAGTGCGGGGTGCCACCGCGGATGATCACGCCGAGCGCGACCGCCGCGTCGAAACCGGCCTCGAGCGCGGTCTTCGCGACCACGGGCAGCTCGAAGCTGCCGGGGACGGGGATGACGTCGGCCGTCGCCCCGAGCCGCTCGACCTCGCGCTGCGCCCCGGCCAGCAGGCCCGCCGCGATCGTGTCGTGCCACTGTCCGGCGATGATGGCCACCCGGATCCCGGTGCCGTCGACCTGGTCGCGGTCCGCCGCGCCTGCTCCGCTCATCGTGTCGTTCCTTCCGTGGGCGCTGCGGTCGCTGCCGCCGCCCGGTCTGCCGCGTCCAGCCACTCGGCGAGCGCGGCGATGGTGATGACGGGCACGCCCTCGCGTGCCCCGAGTCCGACGAGCGCCGGCAGCCGCATCATGCTGCCGTCCTCGTCGACGATCTCGCAGATCGCCGCAGCGGGCCGGAGTCCGGCCGCGGTGACGAGCTCGATCGCTGCTTCGGTGTGCCCGGCGCGCTCGCGGACCCCGCCCGGTCGTGCACGCAGGGGCACCACGTGTCCGGGGCGGTGCAGGTCGTCGCGCACCGAGGTCGGGTCGGCGAGGACCCGCAGGGTGCGGGCGCGGTCGTGGGCGCTGATGCCCGTGGTCACGCCGACGGCGGCGTCGACGGTGACCGTGTAGGCCGTGCCGCGGACGTCCTCGTTGTGCGCCACCATCGGCGGGAGGTCGAGTGCGTCGGCGATCTCGGTGCTGACCGGCGCGCAGATGAACCCGGACGAGTGCGCCACGGTCCACGCGATCCACTCCGGCGAGGCGAGCTCGGCGGACAGGATGACGTCGCCCTCGTTCTCGCGGTCCTCGTCGTCGACGACGATCACCGGGCGACCGGCCGCGATCGACGCGATCGCGGTCTCGATGCTCGACAACCCGAGTGCCTGCGGGGCGGCACCGACCTCGGCGACCATCACCGGGCCTCCGATCCGACGGTCTCGAGCGAGTGCGCCGCGGCGTCGAGCCGCAGCATGCGGCGGACGTGCCGTGCCAGGACGTCGGTCTCGACGTTCACCCGGTCACCCGGCACGCCAAGCCCGAGCGTCGTCGCCTCGAGCGTCTCGGGGATCAGGCTCACCTCGAACCAGGCCGCGTCGGGCGCGGTGTCCTCGGGCGAGACCGCGCTGACCGTGAGCGAGACGCCGTCGAGCGCGATCGAACCCTTGTCGACCACGAGTGGGCTGAGCGCCGGCGTGAGCGAGAACCGCACGCGCCGCCAGCCGTCACCGTCGGCCGCCTCGAGCACGGTGGCGGTGCCGTCGATGTGACCCTGCACGATGTGCCCGCCCAGGCGGTCGCCGACCGAGGCGGCGCGCTCGAGGTTCAGGCGGTCCCCCACCCGGAGTGCACCGTGGGCGCTCATGTCGAGGGTCTGCTTCATGACGAAGGCGGTGAAGGTCTCGGGGGTCTGCTCGACGACGGTCAGGCAGACACCACTCGTCGCGATCGAGTCGCCGTGCCGGGCGTCCTGCACGACGACGGGGCCGTGGACGGTGAGCGCGACGGAGTCGCCTTGCTGCTCGACGGCGGTGACGGTGCCGAGTTCCTCGATGATGCCGGTGAACACTGGTGTCCTCTCAACGGGACTCCGGGGGCGTTCGACGATCGTCGGCATCGACGGACGGGTCGCACTCCACGGGTCGTGGAGTCGTCCTGTCCGCCCAGCGCGCCTCCCATCCGGACTTTCACCGTCGGTCCCGGAATCCCACCGGGTCAACCTCTGTCGGGTTCGCACCCGTCATCAGTTCGTGGACTGTCACCACCGGCTCGGAATTACACCGACCCCGGAGCGCTTGCGTAGTCGGAACGATACCCCAGGCCGCTGACGGCCGCGCCACGGTGGCAGCGCCGTCGTAACCGGGCGTCTCCCCCGGGCAGGGTGAGAACGTGGCGCCCGCGGTGTCCGGCGTCCAGGCCGCGACGATGCACGAGTCGATCGACGAGCGCTCCGTCGGAACATGCACACGCATCCGATGCGCCGACATGTCCCGACAGGACACCCGTCGATCGTCCGGTGTCCTGTCGGGGAACGCGCACGGCCCGTCGGCGACCGGCGGCCGCGACGACGAGGGGCGCCACCATGGCGACGCCCCTCGTTCGCCTGCGGTCAGTGCCGGCGACGGAGCACGAGCGTGCCCGCTCCGGCGAGGAGCAGCAGGAGCGCGAACCCGGCCGGCAGGACCGGCGAGCCGGCTCCCGTGTAGGCGAGCTCCGGCTGGCCGTCACCGGCCGTGGCGGCTGCCGCGACGGTCGCGGCGCTCGTCCGGACCCCGCCGGTGGCAGTGGTCGTGGTGGTCACCACACCCGCCGTGGAGGCCCGGGTCGGCTCGACGACGCCGACCACGCCGACCACGCCGACCGGGATGGTCGCCGTGCCGGGCGTGGTGCCTGTACCGGTGCCCGTCCCGTCGGTGGGGACGGTGCCCGGGTCCGTACCGGGGTCAGTGCCGGGGTCAGTGCCGGGGTCGGTACCGGGGTCCGTACCGGGGTCGGTACCGGGGTCCGTGCCCGGGTCCGTACCGGGGTTCGTGCCGGTGCCGGGGGTGGTGCTGGTGCCGTCACCGACGATGCCGATCCCGTTGCCGCCGATGGTGATCGGCAGGCTGATCACCGGGGTGACCTGGGTGCCGGAGAGCAGGCCGCCGTCGCCGGAGGTCGAACCGCCGGACGTCGGGGTCGTGGTGCCGGTGGCCGGAGCCGTCGTGCCACCGGTGCTCGTGCCGTCGCCGAGGACGCCGATGCCGTTGCCACCGATCGTCACCGGGACGTCGACGACCGGGGACACCTGCGTGCCCGAGGCCGTGCCGTCCGAACCCGAGGTCGAACCACCGGCCGCCGGAGCGGTCGCGGTTCCGGTACCCGTGCCCGCGGCGGGCGTCGTGCCCGTCGAGGTGCCGGTCCCGAGCAGCCCGATGCCGTTGTCCGCCACGGTGACCGGGATCGAGACGACCGGGGACACCTGCGTGCCCGAGGCCGTGCCGTCCGAACCCGAGGTCGAACCACCGGCCGCCGGAGCAGTCGCGGTACCCGAGCCCGCGGCGGGCGTCGTGCCCGTCGCGGTCCCGTCACCGAGGACGCCGATGCCGTTGCCACCGATCGTCACCGGGACGTCGACCAGGCCGGTCACCTGGGTGCCGGAGAGCAGTCCGTCGGTGCCCGAGGTGGTGGGCGCCGACGGCGCTTCGGCAGCCGGCGCCGGAGGGGTCGCCGACGGGGCGGTGGACGTCGCGGTGCCGTCGCCGAGGACGCCGATCCCGTTGCCGGCCACCGTCACGGGGACGGTCACGGTCGGGTCGACCTGGGTGCCGGAAGCCGTGCCGTCCTCGCCCGAGGTGCTCGGAGCCGGAGCGGCAGGAGCGGCAGGAGCGGCAGGCGCCGGAGCCGGAGCCGGTGCCGGTGCCGGTGCTGCGGGCGCCGGAGCTGCCGCGGGTGCGGCGGCCGAGACGGCGTCACCGGCGACGGCCACGGCGTTGCCACCGACCGTCACCGGTGCCGCGACGTCCGGCACCACCTGGGTGCCCGAGAGCGTGCCGTCCTCGCCCGAGGTGCTGGGGGCAGGAGCGGTCGTGGCCGGAGCCGGAGCCGGAGCGGCGGGCGTGGACCCGGTCGCCGTCGACACTGCGTCGCCGAGCACGGTGATCGCGTTGCCGCCGAGGGACACCGGGGCGTCCACGGCGGGGGCCACCTGGGTGCCCGAGACGATGCCGTCGGCACCGGATGTCGTGGCCGCGTTCGCCGCAGCCGTGCCGCCGAGCGTGAGCCCGCCGACGAAGAGGGCGAACCAGAGCCCTCTGGAGACGTACTTGTTCATGGTCGTACTCCCTGATCGAGATCGTCACCGACCGCGGACGCAGCCGGGATGTGTGCGTGCCTGCCGTGGCGGACAGGCGCACCGATCTCAGTCAGGGGCGACGTCGTGCTCGCCGACCACGGACGCGGGGACCGCGTCGTCGGAGAGCGTGCCGCGAGACCCTGCGGCGAGGGAGACGATGTCGTCGGTCGAGCCGACGATGCCGACGGCTGCTGCGCCGCCGGAGGTCGAGGAAGCGCTGCCACCGAGCACACCGGCGTCGGCTCCGTCGAACGGGAGCCCGTGGCCCTCGCCGTCCGCGGGCACGAGCAGCGCGCGCCCACCGAGGGTCGCGTCCTGCGCCTCGACGGCTGCGACGAGCGGGCCGACCGTGGCCGTCGTGGCGGCTGCGGCGACCGGCTCCGACGGACGGAACCCGGCGGAGCGGTGGCCCAGGGCATCGGCGGCGACGGCGCGTGCGGGCGCCGAGGCGCCCTGCGCGGGGACCGTTCCGGGCCGGACGGGTGCGTTCGCGACCGGCACCGACGGGACGGGCCCGGCGGACGGGTTCGAACCGCCGCCCACCGGGAGTGCGGGGACGTCGACGACGGGGGCCGTGCCTCCTGGCAGGGTGCCGCCGACGGACGGGACGACGCCCTCGACCACGTCGGGGACGGTACCCACGGTCGTGCCGACCGAGCCGAGCGTGTCGTCGACCAGGCCCGTGACCGGGCCGGTGACGGTGCCGAGGGTGTCGTCGCCGAGGACCGTGCCGACCACCGGCACGCTGCCGACCACGTCGTCGACGGTGTCGACGACGGCGGTGACGGGGCGCGTGTCGGTGACGCGTTCCACGGTGCCGGTGACGGGGCGCAGGACGTTCGCGACGGTGTCGGTGACCGGCCGGGAGGCACTGGTCACCTGGTCGACGACCTGTCGCACCGGGCGCGTGGCCGGGCCGGCCGCGGGGGCGGTCGTGGTGGGTGCGGCAGCCGGGGTGGTCGCGGCCGGAGCCGGGGTCGACGGCGCGGCGGGGGCTGCAGGAGCCGGAGCGGGTGCGGGCACGGGGGCCGGAGCGGGCGCCGCAGGAGCAGGTGCCGCAGGAGCAGGAGCAGGTGCGGGCGCTGGTGCCACGGCCTTGCGGACGGGAGCCGTCACGCCGCCGACGACCTTGCCGACCTCGCCGGTCACGCCCTGCACGGTGCCACCGACCCCCTCGACGACGCTGCCGACGAGGCCGCGCTGCTCGGTCGGGGCGCCAGAGGTCGTCGCGGCGGAGGCCGGTCGCGCGCCGAGGAGCAGGGACAGCAGCACGAGGGCGGCGAGGGTCCCGACGCCCAGCAGGACGATGCGGAGTGCGGCGCGCCAGGGTGCGCGCAACGGGTGGTCCATGCGCTCACCTCCTGATCTCGGCTGCGCACGTAGAGTGGTTGACCGGCAATGTACGCCGATCCGGTCCGGAACACACCCTGTTTCGGAAGAAATTCTCAGGAAGGGCCGTCCGTGGTCTCGATCTTCAACGCTCCGACCCGCAACCTGGACATCGTCACGCTGCACGAGATCCTGCGGCTCCGCCAGGACGTCTTCGTCGTCGAGCAGGAGGCCGCGTACGGCGACATCGACGGCCGTGACCTCGAGCCCGGCACCGTGCAGTTCTGGGCCGGCAACGGTTCGGTGGACGCGACGCTCCGCCTGCTCCGCGAGCCCGACGGCACCGAGCGCATCGGCCGGGTCGCCACCGCGAAGCACGCCCGCGGCCAGGGACTCGGCGCGCAGCTCATGGAGGCCGCGATCGCCGAGTCCCGCTCGCCGAGCATCGCCCTCGGTGCCCAGTCGCACCTGGAGCAGTGGTACGGCCGCTTCGGCTTCGTGCGCTCGGGGGACGAGTACCTGGAGGACCGCATCCCGCACATCCCGATGACCCGGAAGCGCTGACCCGGGTTTCCGCGCGTCAGGCCCGCCAGCGCCGCAGTTCGTCGAACGAGCGGCCCTGGGTGGCCCGGTCGGCGACGAGCCGTTCGAACACGATGTTCGTCTGCGTCGTCGCCACCGAGGGGTCACCGCTGAGTTCGTCGGCGACGAAGTCGCGGAGCTGCTCGGTCGACTCGCACGCGATGTGCACGAGGAAGTCCTTGTCCCCAGCCAGGAACGACACGTCCTGCACGACGGGCACCCGCAGCAGGCGCTTGGCGAAGTCCCGCAGTTCGTGGCGGGCCGCGGCGTGCACCCGGACGGACACCATCGCCTCGATCGAGAACCCGAGCCGGGCGACGTCCACCTCGGCCCGGTAGCCGCGGATCACCCCGGCGTCCTCGAGCGCGCGGACCCGTGCCAGGCAGGTCGACGGTGCGATGCCGACGGCGGCCGCGAGCCGGTTGTTCGGGATCCGGGCGTCGGCCGACAGGGTCCAGAGGATGCGCTCGTCGACCTCGTCGAGGCGCGGAGCGGGGTCGGGGCGACGTGCGGGACGGTCGGACACGGCTCGACGCTACCGCGGCGGTGCGAGCAGGGCGCGGAGGGCGTCCTCGAGCGCGGCCGACACGACGGCGTCGTCGGCGGATGCCAGCGGTTCCACCGCGGTGGACTGCCGGAGCATCGACATCCCGAGCACCACCGCCAGCGCGATCTCGGCACGGACGAGCAGCTCCTCGGACGCCGCACCGCCGACCGTGCCCGCGAGCCGTTCGGCGTACCGGCGCAGCGTCTCCCGGCGGATGGCATCGGCGCCGTCGTCGCCGGAGGACCGGAGCAGGAGCATGAGCTGCAGGGAGTCGTCGTCGGTCGGGGCCCGCACGATGTGCGTGATGATGCCGGTCAGCGCCCGTTCGAGGCCCTGTTCGCTCGTCTCCTCGGCCCCCAGGTCGCGGACGACCCGGTCGAGGCAGGCGCGGAAGAGCCCCTCCTTGGAGCCGAAGTACCGGTTGATGAGGGCGACGTTCACCCCGGCGTCCCCGGCGATGTCGCGCACCGTCGTCCCGCGGTACCCGTCGAAGGCGAACCGACGCCGGGCGGCCTGCACGAGCAGGAGTCGGGTGGCCGCGGCGTCCTTGCTCATGGAGCGCAGCCTATCGGTCCTCACAGGGATGTAAGCAAGCGTTGACATGCTCCCTCGAGCGCGTACGCTCGTGATGTCAGCAATTGTTTACATCGACTACCACGACGACACGGAGCACGATGACCGACACCATGCAGAGCCCACGGACCGGCTCGCACCCCACCACCGACGGACGCCGGCCGAACAGCACGGCGATCATCGTCTACCTGTCCCTCGGCGGCCTGTCCTTCGCCGTCCTGCAGTCGCTCGTCGCCCCGGCACTGTCGACCATCGGGCAGGACCTCGGCGCCTCCACCAGTGCGACGAGCTGGGTGCTCACCGCCTACCTGCTCTCCGCCTCGGTGCTCACGCCGATCCTCGGTCGCCTCGGCGACATGATCGGCAAGCGCAAGGTCCTGATCGTCGTGCTGTCGATCCTGCTCGTCGGCGCCGTGCTCGCCGCCCTCGCACCGAACCTCGGCGTCCTGATCGTCGGACGGGCGCTGCAGGGTGCCGCCGGAGCCGTGATGCCGCTGTCGATCGGCATCGTGCGTGACGAGCTGCCGAAGGAGAAGGTCAGCGTCACGATCGGCCTGCTGTCCGCGATCTTCGGCATCGGCGCCGGTGTCGGCATCGTCGCCGCCGGACCCATCGTCGAGCACCTGTCGTGGCACTGGCTGTTCTGGCTCCCCGCCGTGCTCGTCGTCATCGCACTGCTCGGCGCGGTCTTCGGCATGCCGGAGTCCCCGGTGCGGAAGCCCGGCCGCCTGGACATGGCCGGCACGTTCGTCCTGGCGGTGTCGCTCGTCGCGATCCTGCTCGCCGTCAGCGAGGGCGAGACCTGGGGCTGGGGCGACGGCAAGACCATCGGCCTGCTGGTCCTCGGCGCCGTCGCACTGGTCGTGTTCGTCCTGGTCGAGCTCCGGGTCGCCGAGCCGCTCATCGACGTCCGGCTCTTCGCGGTCCGCGGGGTCTGGACCGCCCACGTCGTCGCACTCGTCTTCGGGTTCGCGATGTTCGGCACCTTCGTCCTCGTGCCGACGCTCCTGCAGCTCCCGACGGCGCTCGGCTACGGCTTCGGCAAGGACGTGACCCAGGCCGGTCTCTTCCTGCTGCCGACCGTCGTGATGATGGTCGTCGCCGGGCCGATCGCGGGCATCCTGGTGCGCAAGGTCGGCCCGAAGCCGCCGATGCTCATCGGCGGGTTCGCCATCGTCGCCGCGTTCGTGCTGCCGGCCATCGCACACGCCGAGCTGTGGCAGGTGGTGGCCTCCGGCGTCCTGACCGGCATCGGCATCGGCATGGCCCTCGCCGCCTGCTCGAACGCGATCATCGAGAGCGTCCCCGCGAACCAGACCGGTGAGGCCATCAGCGCCAACACGGTCGTCCGCACCATCGGCTCGAGCGTCGGCACCGCCGTCATCGCAGCGCTGATCACCTCGCACAGCACGCCGCAGGGACTGCCGACCGACGACGCGTTCACCATCGGGTTCTGGGCGTGCACCGGCGTGGCGGTCGTGGCCGTGCTCGCCGCGCTCGCCGCGCCGTCGATGCGCGCCCGCCGCGCAGCGGCCGCCGCCCGTGGGATCGACGACCTCGAGGAGGTCACCGAGTAGGGCCGTGGGCCCGACCACCCGGGAGGCCCGTCCAGCGTCGTCGACGCGGGGCGGGCCTCCCGTCCGTCGCACAACCTGGGAACGCACCGGGCGCGCGCGAGTCGGCGTGACGATCATCGGACCGGTCGCGTCCCGTCAGGGGACGCGGACCGCCGCGCCCGGACAGGAGAACCCATGAGCAGCACCGACCACGACGACACCACCGCTCCCGGACGCCCGTCGTTCCGCGACACGGTGACCGCCGGACTCGTGCAGAAGGCCCTCGAACCAGTGCTGCGCGCCGTCCGCGACGAGGTCGCCTCGGCGCGGCGCGAGATCGGCGAGCGCGCGAGCGGTGCGAAGACCGGGCTGGTGCTCACCGGGGTGGCCGTCGGGTTCGCCCTGACCACCCTGGTCGCGCTGGCCTGCTTCGCGGTGGCGCTGCTCGCCCTGGCGCTGCCGCTGTGGGCGGCGACCGGGATCACGTTCGTCGTGTTCGCGATCGTGACCGCTGTCCTGTTCGTCGTCGGCCTGCGCGGGATCCGGCGGGGTGTGCCGCCGGTGCCGAAGGACACGATCCAGGCGGCGAAGCAGCGGGTGACGCACGCGGATGCCCGGGCGGACGGCGCCGCGCGCGACTGACGGACTCGACGGACCGGCTGCGGGGGCCGCGACCGCCGGGGCGGGCTCCGCTACATCGCCAGGGTCATGCCGACCACGGCGACGGTCATCGCGAAGACCTCGCCGCTGCGGACGGCCCGCCGGTCCTCACGGCCCCACTCGTACCGGAGCAGCCAGCCGCTGAACGCGCAGTAGCCGATCACGCCGGCGCCGAGCACCGCGGACAGGGCGATGCCGTGCCCGGCGTGGTCGCCGGCGACGCCCGAGGCGTGACCCATCAGCAGCATCCCGGCCATCACGACGGCGGAGAGCGCGCGGTGGACGTCCATCGGCTCCGCACGGCGACCGTCGGCGCGGCGGCGACGCATCACGGGCAACGGCGCGAGCAGGAGCAGGAGGGTCGCGGCGAACAGGGTCCACACCGCACCGGCGTCGACGACGGGCATGAGCATCGCGACGAGCATCACGCCGGCCGGCACGATCACGCCCGGGCGCGGTCGGTAGCGGTCACCGACGATGCAGCACACCGACGCGAACTGCGGCACGACGAGCATGGCGTCGGCGACGGTCTCGTGCACGTGGGGCGTCCTCGGTGCGGCGGAGTGGTGCGGGGTGGGGTCAGTCCTCGGCGCGGGCAGCGGCCTTGGCGGCGCGCTCCTGCTTCACGCGGGCGTTCTCGGCGTGCACGGCGGCCTGCGTCGCGCGCTCGCGGACGAGCCACTCGGGCTTCTGCTCGAGCAGCGTCTTGATGTCCGCCGTCGTCAGCGCGTCGTCGATCCCCGCACGGCTCAGGCCGGAGATGGAGATCCCGAGCTTCTGCGCCACGACGGGTCGCGGGTGCGGGCCGTCGCGTCGGAGGTCCTCGAGCCAGGTCGGGGGTTCGGTCCGGAGCTCGTCGAAGGCGGTCCGCGTGAGGGGAGCGCTCTGGAAGGACTCCGGAGCGGCCGTCAGCAAGATGCCGAGCTTCTTCGCAGCCGTCTCGGGCTTCATGGTCTGTTCCTGCGCCATGAGGACAAGGGTACGGCCCCTATGCTCGTCTGCATGACCGCGGCTCTCACCATCGCCTTCGTGCCGGGGGTCTCCCCCGCAAAGTGGGCCCGTGTCTGGCGGGAACGCTTCCCCTCCGTCGAGCTCCGGCTGCGGCCGATCGGCGCCGACGACGTCGACGACACGCTGGCGGGCGAGGCCGACATGGTCTTCGCACGCATGCCCGTGTCCGAGCAGCACAAGGCCATCCCGCTCTGGACCGAAACGGCCGTCGTCGCGATGCCCAAGGACTCCCCCCTCGCCGAACTCGCCGAGGTCGACCTCGGCGACGCCGAGGTCCACGTGATCGACGCCGGCCCGGTTCCGGCCGACATCGACGGATCGCTCGACCTGGTCGAGGCGAACGTCGGCGTCGTCGTGCTCCCCCAGTCGCTGTTCCGCGCCGCCAGCCGCAAGGACCTGGTGGGTCGTCCGCTCATGAACGCCGAGGGCACGCGCATCGCACTGGTCTGGCGGGACGAGGACGCCACCGAGACCACCGAGGAGTTCATCGGCGTGGTGCGCGGACGGACCGCCAACAGTTCGCGCCAGCCGGGAGGCACGGATCGCGACGACGACGACGGCTCGCGTCCGGCTCGTGGCGGCGCCAAGGCCGGGTCGGCCGCCAAGGGTGCGTCCGGTGGGTCGGGCGGGTCAGGCGGGTCAGGCGCGCCGGGCTCCAAGGGCGGCTCCGCCGGCGGCAAGGCCAAAGCCAAGTCGCCCGGCAGCGGCAAGTCCGGCAGCGGCAAGAAGTCGAACACCGGCAAGGGACCCACGCCGGGTCGCGGCAAGATGCGCGGCAAGCCGAGCCGGGGCTCCAAGGGCAACCGATGACGGACACGCGGCTGGCACCGATGCCGGCCACGCGCCTCCCGGCCTGGCTCCAGCGCACGATGGCCGAGTACGTCGAGTCACGGATGCAGGCGGGCGAGACCCGCGAGCAGGCCGAGGCGAACGAACAGCAGTCGCGGAACCGTTGGTTCCCGGGCGGGTCTCCCGCCGACGGGCACCTCGTGTGGGACGTCATCGACCAGGACGACACCGTCATCGGGTACCTGTGGATCGGACCGCTCACGCCGGGCAGCACCGATTGGTGGGTGTTCAACGTCGAGATCGACGAGGCGCACCGGCGCCGCGGGCACGCGCGTCGGGCGCTCGAACTCGGGCACCGCGCCGCCGCTGAGAACGGTGCGACGAGCATCGGGCTGAACGTGTTCGGCTACAACACCGGGGCGCAGGAGCTCTACGCGGCGCTCGGGTACCAGGTGACGTCGGCGCAGATGCGGAAGCCGCTGGTCTAGCGCCGGACGGCTGCGGCTGCGGCTGCGGTGGCTGCGGCTGCGGCGGCTCGGGTCACCGCGCGGTCACAACACCCCGCGTGCATGGCCCCGAGCGGTCACGAAGTGTCGACTGGCCGCGCCCGGATCGACGTGTCGTGACCACTCGGCGGAGGCCGACGGGGATTCGTGACCGTCCGAAGGTCCACGTCAGCGCAGGACGGCTGCGGCGGCGCGGGTCACCCTCGCGCCGCGCGACTCCTCGGCTGCTGCGCGGGCCCGGGTGACGACGACGGCGTCGGCGCGTTCAGCCGATCCTTGGTCGAACGGGGGTTGCGGGTCGTACTCGATCTGCAACTGGATCGCCTCGGCCGCCGACTGTCCGGCGAGCTCGCCCGCGAGCCACAGCGCCATGTCGATGCCCGCGCTCACCCCGGCAGCGGTGACGACGGCGCCGTCCCGGGCGATCCGGGCGTCCACCGGCTGCGCTCCGAAGGCCTCGAGCATCGGCTTCGAGGCCCAGTGGGTCGTCGCACGTCTGCCGGCGAGCAGCCCGGCGGCGCCCAGCACGAATGCGCCGGTGCACACCGAGGTGATCCACGTCGCGTGCTCGGCCTGGCGCCGCACGAAGGCCACGACGTCCGGGTCGAGCATCGCGTCGAAGGCACCGTCGCCGCCGGGTACCACGAGCACGTCCGCCGCTCGGGCCTCGCTCATCGTGGTCGTCGGGACGAGTGACAGGCCGCAGTCGCTCGGCACCGGGTCGAGCGTCGCCGCCATGTACTCGACGCGTGCGCCGGGCACGCGGCTGAGGACCTGCGCCGGACCGGTCAGGTCGAGTTGGGTCAGGTGCGGGAACAGCAGGAACGCGATCCGGATGTCGTCGGCCATGTCGCGACCATAGTCCCGGCGTTCCCGTTCCCGTTCTCGTACTCGCTGGCTTGCCCGTCAGCTCCAGACGCCGGAGGTCCCGCGCCGGTGGCTGCCCATCAGGTGGGTGTCGACGATGCCGAGCGCTTCCATCAGGGCGTACATCGTCGTCGGTCCGACGAAGGCGAAGCCGCGCTTCCGCAGTGCCTTCGACAGGGCGAGGGATTCGTCCGACTTCGTCGGGACCTCGGCGGCGGACCGTGGCTCGGGCGTGGTCGTGGGCCGGAACGACCACACGAAGTCGGCGAGCCCACCGTCCTGCCGCAGGGCGATCGTGGCGTTCGCGTTGGTGATCGTCGCGAGGATCTTCGCGCGGTTCCGGACGATCCCGGCGTCGGCCATCAGCCGTGCGACGTCGTCCTCGCCGAAGGCCGCGACGGTGTCGGCGTCGAAGTCGGCGAAGGCGGTACGGAACGCCGGTCGTTTCGCGAGGATCGTGCGCCACGACAGACCGGACTGGAACGCCTCGAGCGAGAGCCGCTCGAACACCCCGCGTTCGTCGCGGACGGGCATGCCCCACTCCGTGTCGTAGTACTCGCGCAGGAGCTCGTCCGACGACGCCCAGACCGGCCGGGCGAGGCCGTCGTCGCCGGTGACGAGGTCAGGCACGGGCGGGGCGTCGACGGGCTCGTTGCTCATGCGTCCATCCTGGCGGGCGCCGCCGACAGCGCCCGGCTCACTCGGTGGGTGGGCCGTCCTGCGTCGCCTGCTCGTCCATCCACACGTACTCCCAGCGGTGTCCATCCGGGTCGGTGAAGCTCCGCTGGTACATGAAGCCGAGGTCCATCTCCGGCCGGTCCTCGGTGCCACCGGCAGCGACCGCGGCGTCGACGACGCGGTGGACGTCCTCCTTCGACGGGGCGCTGAGCGAGTTGATGACCTCGATCGTGTCGGCGTCGGCGATCGTCTTGTCGGTGAACTCGGCGAACTTCGCCGTCGTCAGGATCATCACGTAAATCGACTCGGACACCACCACGCACGCCGCGGTGTCGTCGCTGAAGGCCGGGTTGATCGAGTACCCGAGCGACTCGTAGAACGCCTTCGAGCGCTCGAGGTCCGTGACGGGCAGGTTGATGAAGACCATCGTGTCCATGGCGGTTCCTTTCGTCACGCTCAACCTGGACCCACCTGGAGCAGCGCGCAACCGTTTCGTGGGGGAACCAACCGGTACACAATATGCTGGCGTGATGCGGGCCTTCGTGGACGAGTCAGAACCGGGTGGTGGGCGGGACCACACCGCGTACGTCCTCGCCGCGGTGATCATGCGGATCAACGGCGAGGAAGAAGCTCGCGAGGCGGTTCGACGGGCGCCCCCTCGGCGCATGCGGAAGCTGCACTCGTACGAGGCGCTGCCAGCTCAGCGCATCTCGTGGCTCGATCTCCTCCGGCGTGCGGTGACCGTCATCGTGGTCCGGTACGACGGCGCCGTGGCACGGACGGAACGTCGGCGAAGACGGTGTATCGAACGCCTCGTGCACGAACTCGAGCTGCGGAACGTCGGCCACGTGGTCCTCGAGACGCGCGGACCCGCCCGGGACAAGGATGACCGGGCGATGTTCGATGCGCTCCGCGATCGTGGAGTCGGTCATGGAGTGCGGTTCGAGCACCTCAACCCGTCCGAAGAGCCACTCCTCGCGTTGGCCGACATCGCCTGCGGGGCTCATGTTGCCGGCCTCGCCGGGGACCAGGGACTGACGAGCCCGATCCTGGTTTCCTGACGCACGCCCCCGAAAGCGCAAATCCTCGGGCCCGCGCTGGCTGCAGGACATCCGAGGATCACTTTCGACCGAGCAGCACCCGATCGACATATCAATGCTACCCGCCGTGCTCGGCTCCGGTCAAGGCGCGGCCGCCGCGGCCGGAAACGACGAAGTCGCTGTCGTCCGACAGCGACTTCGTCGTTCCGTGTCAGGCCGGGGACGCCCGACCCGAGCGGCCTCAGGCCAGCTCGCGTCCCTCGCCCGCGGCACGCTGGTGCGACTCGGCCTCGGCCTGGCCGATGATGTCCTCGGCGGGCACCGGGTTCAGGCGGTCCCAGAGGAAGAACAGGCCGCCGCCGATGAGCAGCGAGATCCCGACCCACAGGTTGATGTGGATCCCGCCGGTCTTCTCGGGGTCGGTGTTCCAGTGCACGATCCCGACGATGGTCGTGATCACGCCGTAGAGCACGAACAGGCCGCCGAGGATGCGGCGCAGGTCGAGTCGGCGGGTGGAGCGGACGAGGGCTGCCTTCTGCTCCTCGGTCATCGCGCCGGGGGTGGTGGTGTCACTCATGAGAAGTGGTCTCCTTCGCGGATCAGAGGAACGGGAGGTACAGGACGACGCACAGCACGAGCGCGACGGTGCCGAGCAGGGCGGGCGAGCGGTACCAGGCGGTGTCCGTCGCGACCGAGTCGCCGTGCAGGTCGATCTTGCCCACGCCGTAGACGAGCCCCCCGAGCTCCTTCTCGTCCTTCGGCTTGGTGAGCATCGAGACGACGAAGCCGACGATCAGCACGGTGACGAACGAGATGATCGCGCCGTACAGGGTCTCCGCGGTGGCGGTGGCGAACAGGTCCGGGTTGACCAGGTAGGCGATCCAGGTGATCGTCGGGGTCACGATGCCGAGGACGTAGCCCCAGAGCGCACCCTGCGTCGTCATGCGCTTCCACAGCAGGCCGAGGATGAACACGGCGAACAGCGGTGCGTTGAAGAACGAGAACAGCGTCTGCATGTACGTCATGATGTTCGACGCCTGGGCCGCGATGAACGCGGTCGCGATGCCGACCACGACGCCGACGACGGTGACCCAACGTCCGGTCTTCAGGTAGTGCAGGTCGGGCATGTTCGGGCGGATGTAGCGCTGCCAGATGTCGTAGGTGAAGACGGTGTTGAACGACGAGACGTTCGCCGCCATGCCGGCCATGAAGGACGCCAGCAGGCCGGTCACCGCGATGCCGAGCACACCGGTCGGCAGGTACATCTGGATGAGCTTCGGGATCGCGTCGTTGTAGGTCAGCGTGCCGTCGGCGAACTGGTTGCCCACCACGGCCGCTGCGATGAGGCCGGGGATCACGACGATGGCCGGGATGAAGAGCTTCGGGATCGCGGCGATGAGCGGGGTGCGGCGGGCCGCGGACATGTTCTTCGCCGAGAACGCTCGCTGCACCTCGGTGAAGTTCGTGGTCCAGTAGCCGAACCCGAGCACGAAGCCCAGGCCGAGCACGATGGCGAGCCAGTTGGCGCCGATCGGGTTGGTGACGTCGCCGAAGCCGGTGCCGGCCCAGGCCTGCAGGTGCTGCACGCCCTGGGTCTCGGTGATGGCCTTCGACAGGCCGTCCCAGCCGCCGACGCGGTGCAGACCGACGATCGTCAGCGGGATGAGCCCCGCGATGATCACGAAGAACTGCATGACCTCGTTGTAGATCGCGCTCGAGAGCCCGCCGAGGGTGATGTAGACGAGCACGAAGCCGGCGGAGACGATGATCGCCAGCCACTCCGGCCAGCCGAGCATGGCCTCGATGACGATGGCCATCGCGTAGAGGTTGATGCCCGCGATGAGCACGTTCGACACCGCGAACGCGATCGCGTTCACCAGGTGCGGTGCCTTGCCGAAACGGCGCAGCATGAACTCCGGCACGGAACGCACCTTCGAGCCGTAGTAGAACGGCATCATCACGAGTCCGAGGAACACCATCGCGGGCACGGCGCCGACGAGGTAGTAGTGCAGGGTGGCCATGCCGATCTGGGCACCGTTGGCCGCCATGCCGAGGATCTCGGTGGCGCCGAGGTTCGCGGACACGAACGCCAGGCCCGTGATCCACGCCGGCATCGAGCGGCCGGACAGGAAGAAGTCCATGCTCGTCCGGACCTGCTTGCGGGCGGTGAACCCGATCCCGATGACGACCGCGAAGTACACGATGATCATCAGGTAGTCGACCCAGCCCAAGTCGAGCCGGATCCCTTCGTTCGCTGCAGCGAGAACCATTCACATCTCCACGTCAGTGTGTTGCAGTCGACAACTCTGCCGACCCGGACGGAGACGTTACACCGATTTGTGACCGTTCACATAGCCAGCGCATGCATCGTCCGAGCCGCGCAGCGCTCCCCCGGTTCGCTACGCTCGGCCCATGACCGACGCGTCGCGCATCCTCGTCCTCAACGGCCCGAACCTCGACATCCTCGGGCGCCGCGACCCGGAGCAGTACGGCACCGTGACGCTCGCCGAGATCGAGGCGATCGTGCACACCGAGGCGGCCGTGAACGGGCTGGAGGCCGACTTCCGCCAGACGAACCGCGAGGGCGAGCTGGTCGAGTGGCTGCACGAGGCGCTCGACGACTTCGCCGCGGTCGTCATCAACCCCGCCGCCTACGCGCACACCTCGGTCGCGCTGCACGACGCGGTGGAGGCCCTGTGGGTCCCCGTCGTCGAGGTGCACCTGTCGAACACGTGGAAGCGCGAGCCGTTCCGCCACGTCGACCACGTCGCCACCGCCGCGACGGCGGTCATCGCCGGCGCGGGTGCCGACGGCTACCGCCTGGCGGTCGCGCACGTCGCGTCCCTGCTCGGCTGAGACGGGAGGCCCGTGGCGGCGTCGCCACGGGCCTCCAGTCCGCCATCCGGTCACGCTGGGTCGCGCCTGTTCCTTCCCATGGCACGCGCGATGCCTGGTGATTCCGGGCGTACCTGACGAGAAGTTCCGACCCGGTACGCCCGGAAGCACCAGGTACGCCCGGAAGCACCGGGCGCGCGCACGCGGATCAGAACTCGGCGGGGCGCCGCACGTCGGTCAGGCCGGCGGTGGCGAAGCCGCCGCGGATGAGCGGCACGGCCCGGCGCACGGCCTGGTCGATGCGGAGCTCGAGGTCGACGCTCGCGATGTCGTAGCCACCCTCGCGCTTGGTGAAGTCCCGCTCGTTCCCGAACACCCCGAGCGGCAGGGTCGTGGACTGGAAGAACCCGAACAGCGGACGCATCTGGTGCTCGACGAGCAGGGCGTGCCGGTCGCTGCCACCGGTGGCGGTCAGGAGCACCGGGGTGTCGACGAGGTCGTACTGGCCGACCCAGTCGAAGAACAGCTTGAAGGCACCGGAGTAGGCCGCCCGGAAGGCCGGACTGCCGACGACGAGCACGTCCGCGGCCTCCACCGTCTCGAGGGCCCGGCGGGTGCGGTCGGACATCGTCTCGCGACCCGAGGCCGCTCCGAGGTCGGCCAGCAGCGGGCCGATCTCGATCGTCTCGGTCCGGGCGCCGTCGATCTCCTCGGCCAACCGGGCCACCGTCGCCGCGACCAGGGTCGAGGTCCGCGACGGGTCCGATGGGCTGCCACTGACGCCGACGACCAGTTCTCCGCTCATGCGGTCGATGCTCACACGCTGCCGGGGCGGGCGGCACGTTCGTGACGACATGTGTCGGGTGCCAGTCGGTCGGGGTAGCGTCCGCGCCATGCAGACCTTCCTGCCGTACGCCGACTTCCGGGCATCCGCCGAGGTCCTCGACGACCGGCGGCTCGGCAAGCAGCGGGTCGAGACCCTGCAGGTGATGCGTGCCCTGACGCTCCCGGACTACGGCTGGCAGCACCACCCGGTGACGGCGATGTGGCGCGGCTACCGTCCGGCGCTGATGGCGTACCAGGAGGCCACGTGCCGCGTCTGGGCCGAGCGCGGGTACGCCGACACCTGTCTCGAGAAGACCCTGCTCGACCTGGGCCGCGTGCCGGAGGACCTGGCGGCGTACGAGCGCGGCGACGTGCCGATCCCGCCGTGGAACGACGACGAAGCCCTGCACGTCTCGCACCGGTCGAAGCTCGTGCAGAAGGCGCCGGAGCACTACCGGGAGCTGTTCCCCGACGTGCCGGACGACCTGGACTACGTCTGGCCGGGGACCCCCGAACCAGCGACGCACACTGTCTGACCGTCGGGCGACCGCCAGGCCGTCGGGCGACCGCCAGGCCGTCAGGCGACCGGGATCCAGCGACCGCCCTCGCGCCGGGTGACGACGTCGGAGCGGATCTCCACCACGTCCCGCAGCCCGTCGACGGCGGCGTCGCGGACGGCCGCGGCCACACGGTCGTCCTCGGTCTCGAAGCGCACGACCGCGCACGGGACGCCACGGAGCAGCCGGACGTCCTCGGCCTCGACCACGGCGTGTTCGCGCACCAGGGCGGCAGCGGCGGGCAGGACGGCGTCCGGTGCCGTGCCGGGCGCGAGGGCGCCGATCGCCAGGGTCACGCGGTACGAGGGCATGCGACGACGCTACCGGGGAACCGGACCCCGCCGTGGGCTGCAGGGGAACCGACGCCGCTCAGGGGTGCGGACGTCGACCCACGGCGGGATCGCGGTGTACGGCGGGACACGACGACAGGGGGAACGTCGCGCCCCGCGCCGGACGTCGATCAGGGGGTCGACATCCGGTCTGGGTCCACCGCGCGGCTCGGTTCAGGGGAACCGCACGGTGGTGGACCTCAAGGGTGTTCGGTGTCCTCTCGGTACCGGTCCGTCTCGGTCGGTGCGGGCATCAACCGGTGGGCGGCGGCTGGCCGGACCATCGGGAGCAGGGCACTCCCGGCGGTCGCGAGCGCTCCGACCACGGCGATGATCCCGAGCGGGGCCGTGCCGAGGTCGTGCTGCGCTGCCAGGGCGAGCGCGACGAGGGTGGCCGGCGCCGGCAGGAGCTGCACCGCTCGGAAGCGGTCGTCCCGTCGTGTCCGGGTCATCATCGCGTTTGCCATGACGACACTCTGACGCAGATCGGTTGTCCGCAGAAGGGGGGACACGTACCCAGAGATGGAGTAGAACGTCTAGTACACCTCAGCCGAGGGCACGGACGGTCGCCACGGCGTCGGCCACGGCCCCGACGACGACCGGAACGTCGTCGGCCGTCAGGGCCGCGTCGAACGTCAGGCGGAGCGCGGTGCGCGCCACGTCCTCGGGGATCCCGAGCGCGGTGAGCACGTGGGAGGCCTCGGTGCTGCCCGCGGCACAGGCACTGCCCGACGACGACACCACGTCGCGCTGCTCGAGCTCGAGCAGGACGGTCTCGCCGTTGACGCCTGGGAAGCAGAACGACGCGTGTCCGGGCAGCCGGTGCTCCCGCGACCCGGTGACGAACCCGCCGGGGACCGCGGCGAGCACGCCGTCGAGCACCGCGTCGCGCACGGTGGTCGCCGTACCCTCCCCTGACCACACCGTCTCCGCCGCCAGCCCGAGGGCGGTCGCCACCGCCACGGCACCGGCCACGTCCTCGGTGCCGGACCGCCGCCCCCGCTCCTGTCCCCCGCCGTGCAGCAGCGGCTCGAGCGGGACGCCGGAGCGCACGGCGAGCACGCCGGTGCCCTTCGGGGCGCCGAGCTTGTGCCCCGACAACGACAGCGCGTCGACGCCCAGGGGCCCGAGACCAATCGGCAGCCAGGGCGCGGACTGCACGGCGTCGGTGTGGAACCGTGCCCCGACCTCGTGCGCCACCGCTGCGAGCGCCGGCACGTCCTGCACGGTGCCGATCTCGTTGTCGGCGTGGGCGATCGAGACGAGCGTGGTGTCCGCGCGGAGTGCCGCGCGCAGCACCGCCGGGTCCACACGGCCGTCCGGCCCGACGGGCAGCACGGTGACGTCGAAGTCGTGGAAGCGGGCGAGGTACGCGCAGCTCTCCAACACCGCCTCGTGCTCGATGGCGCTCGTGACGACGTGCCGGCCGCGGGGCATGGCGAGGGCGATCCCCTTGATCGCGGTGTTCGCCCCCTCGGTGCCGCCGGTGGTGAAGACGACCTCGGCGGGCCGGCACCCGAGCACCCCGGCGACGGCGGCCCGTGCGGCGGTGAGTCCCCGCGCGGCCTCGTCCCCGACGCCGTGCGTCGACGAGGGGTTGCCGAACACCCCCGTCAGGTAGGGCCACATCGCCTCGAGCACCTCGCGGCGCACCGGGGTGGTGGCGGCGCGGTCCAGGTAGAACACGACTAGTCCCGCACGGGCACCGCGACGTGCTCGGGCACCGTGACGTCGATGTCGAGCCCGAGGTCGAGCGCCCGCGCCGAGTGGGTCAGCGCCCCGACCGAGATGACGTCGACGCCGGTGGCCGCGATCGCCGCGACGGTGTCGAGCGACACGCCTCCCGAGGCCTCGACGAGCGCCCGTCCGGCGACGATGCCGACCCCGGTCACGAGTTCGTCCGGGGTGAAGTTGTCGAGCATGATCGTGTCGACCCCCGCAGCGACGACGGGTTCGATCTGGTCGATGCGGTCCACCTCGACCTCCACGTGCACGGTGTGCCCGAGCCGCTGGCGGGCCCGGGCGATCGCGTCGCCGATGCCGATCCCGCCGGCCAGGAGCACCGCCAGGTGGTTGTCCTTGGCGAGCACGGCGTCGGAGAGCGAGGTGCGGTGGTTGTGTCCGCCACCGCACCGGACGGCGTACCGCTCGAGTGCTCGGAGGCCCGGCGTCGTCTTCCGGGTGTCGACGATCCGCGCAGCGGTGCCCGCGGCGGCCGCGACGTGGGCCGCGGTGGTCGTCGCGATGCCCGACATCCGCTGGACCAGGTTGAGGGCGACCCGTTCGGCCCGCAGCACGGCCCGCGCCGACCCGGTCACGGTCGCGAGGACGTCGCCCGCCGCGAAGTGCGTGCCGTCGGCGACGTGCACCACGGCCTGGATCGACGGGTCGACGGCGTGCATCACGGCGACGAACACCGCCCCGCCGCTCAGCACGCCCGGCTCGCGCGCGCCGAGGGTCGCGGTCGCGGTCGCCTCCGCGGGGATCAGCGTCTCGCTGGTGACGTCGCCCCAGGGCGCGTCCTCCTCGAGCGCGGTCTCGATCACGCGACGGAGCGCGTGCGGCGGGATGGAGCCGGGGTCGGTGGTCATGCGGGTACCTCCTGCGGGACGGCTGCGGAGCCGTCGGCGCGTTCGTCCGTGTGCTCGTCGGGGTGTGCGTCGGGGTGTGCGTCGGTGTGGTCGGCGACCCAGGCGTACGAGGCCGGGGCGGTGGGGTCGGTGTCGGGGTGGTCGGTGCGGGCGTGCGCCCCGCGGGACTCGGTGCGGGCCTCGGCGGCGAGCGCGACGAGTCGGGCCAGGTCGAGGAGCGCACGGTCCTCGTGCTCGCGCACGCCGCCGCCGGTCGGCGCCGTCAGCGTGTCGAGGTCGCGGCGTGCGCTGGCCAGCCCGACGGCGTCACGGAGCAGCCCGACGCGGTCCGTCATGACGGACTGGACCGCCTGTCGGACAGCACCGTCGTCGTCGAGGCGGGTCGCGCCTCCAGGCAGGGTCGGACTGGGCCCACGCCTGCCGGTTCCGGCGCGCTGCGGAGCCTGCGGAGCGGCGTGACGGCCGAGCAGGTGGGGAGAGGCGCGGATCGCGTCGGCCGCTCGGGGCACGCTGGTCACGTGGAGGCCGGCATCCCCGCGCAGGCGGAGCAGACCGGGTCGCGGTGCGGCGACCGCGTCCGCTGCGCGGACCGCGAAGACGAGTCCCTCGAGCAGGGAGTTCGAGGCGAGCCGGTTGGCGCCGTGGACCCCGGTGCAGGCCGCTTCGCCGACGGCGAGCAGTCCGGGCAGGCTCGTGCGGCCCTCGGCGTCGGTCGCGATGCCGCCCATCGAGTAGTGCGCGGCCGGTGCGACGGGGACGCCTTCGCGGGTCCAGTCGAACCCTGCGGCGCGGGTGGCCCGGGTGAGTCCGGGGAAGCGCGCGATCAGGAACCCGGCGTCGAGGCCGGTGGCGTCGAGGAGCACGGGTGCGCCGCCCTGGTCGCGCACCGCGGCGGCGATCCCCCGGGCGACGACGTCACGCGGGGCGAGCTCGGCGTCCGGGTGCACGTCCGTCATGAAGCGGTGCCCGGCGGCGTCGCGGAGGACGGCGCCCTCACCACGGACGGCTTCGGACACCAGGCCGCCGCCGGGGACGGCCAGCCGCGTCGGGTGGAACTGGACGAACTCCAGGTCGGCGAGGACAGCGCCGGCGCGCCAGGCGGCGGCGACCCCGTCACCGGTCGCGACCAGGGGGTTCGTCGTCTCGCGGTACAGGTGTCCGGCTCCCCCGGACGCGATGACGACGGCGTCCGCGTCGAGCCGGCGGGGTTCCCCGAGCAGGTCGAGGACGTCGACGCCGACGACCACGCCGCCGCGGACGACCAGGTCGGTCAGGCTCGTGCGCTCCAGGATCGTGACGTGTCGGCGGTGCAGCGCCGCGATGAGGGTGCGTTCGATGGCGGCTCCGGTCGCGTCACCGTCGGCGTGCACGACGCGCCACCGGCCGTGCGCGGCTTCACGCCCGCGCGCGAGGTCGTCGCCGTACCGGTCGAGGGTCGCCGGGTCCGACGACCGGTCGAAGGGCACCCCGAGGGCGAGCAGGTCGCGGACGCGGGCCGGGCCGTCGGTGCACAGGACCTCGACGGCCCGGGCGTCGGCGCTGCCCGCCGCGGCGACGTGGGTGTCGGCCTGGTGCAGCGCCGCGGAGTCGTCGGCGCCCAGCGCCACCGCGATGCCGCCCTGGGCGTACGCGGTGGCGCTGTCGGCGAGCGCCCCCTTCGTCACGAGGGTGACGTCGTGCAGGGCACTGGCGCGGATCGCTGCGGTCAGGCCGGCGATGCCGGAGCCGACGATGACGACGTGCACGGTGGTCTCCCTCGTTCGGTCGGGTCCGCGTCTCAGCCGCGCGGCTTGGCGGCGAGCATGCGCTCGAGCGCCACCTTGGCGTCGGCCTGCACGTCGGCGGGGACGACGATCTCGTTGAGGACCTCGCCGCGGACGAGTGCCTCGAGCACCCAGGCGAGGTAGCCCGGGTGGATCCGGTACATCGTCGAGCAGGGGCAGACGACCGGGTCGAGGCAGAAGATCGTGTGCTGCGGGTACTCGGCGGCGAGCCGGTTCACCATGTTGATCTCGGTGCCGATCGCGAAGGTGGTCGGCTCGGTGGCCGCGGCGACGGTCTTCCGGATCAGGTCGGTGCTGCCGGCGTGGTCGGCGGCGTCGACTACGGCCATCGGGCACTCCGGGTGCACGATGACCTGCACGCCCGGGTGCTCGCGGCGAGCCTGGTCGATCTGGTCGACGGTGAAGCGGCGGTGCACCGAGCAGAAGCCGTGCCAGAGGATGACCTTCGCCTCGAGCAGGTCCGCGGCGGTGTTGCCCCCACCGGGCTTCCGGGGGTTCCACATCGGCATCAGGTCGGTGCTGATGCCCATCGCCTTCGCGGTGTTGCGGCCGAGGTGCTGATCGGGGAAGAACAGGACGCGCTGCCCGCGCTCGAAGGCCCACTCGAGCACCGTCGCGGCGTTCGACGAGGTGCAGACGATGCCACCGTTCCGACCGCAGAAGGCCTTGAGGTCGGCGGCGGAGTTCATGTAGGTGACCGGGATCACGGGGACGCGGCCGTCGGCGTCGGGCTCGGTGCCGTACACCGCCGTCAGCTCCGCCCACGCCGCCTCGACGCTGTCGATGTCGGCCATGTCGGCCATCGAGCAGCCGGCGGCCAGGTTCGGCAGGATCACGCGCTGGTCGTCGCGCGCCAGGATGTCGGCCGTCTCGGCCATGAAGTGCACCCCGCAGAACACGATCGCCTCGGCGTCGGGCTTCGTCAGGGCGGCGTTCGCGAGCTGGAACGAGTCGCCGAGGAAGTCCGCGTGCCGGACGACCTCGTCGCGCTGGTAGAAGTGCCCGAGGACGACGACCCGGTCGCCGAGGGTGGCCTTCGCCCGCTCGATGCGCTCGTGGAGCTCGTCGGTCGGGGCCGTCTTGTACTCGTCGGGCAGGACACCCTGGCGCGGGGCACTCGTCGGGATGACGTCGGACATCGACGACCCCGGACCGTACCCGGGGCGGGAGTCGAAGTCCCACGTCGGCACGGCGAGGTCGGGCGTGCAGGTGCTGCCGGCGGCCCTGCCGTTGGAGATGAGTTCGATCGTCGTGGCGATGGACACGGGGTTTCCTATCGGTTCCGCTGCTGGTGCTGATCGGCCCCGGTCTGCAGCGGGCCGTTGTCCGCGTAGGCCAGGTCGGGGTTCGAGCGGTACAGCCGGGCCGGACGGTGCCGGCCCCCGCTCGTGGTCTCGTCGGTCGGCAGGACCGCGTCGGTCTTCTCGACCTGCCGACGGAAGTTCGCGGGGTCGAGTGCTCGGCCGAGCACCGCCTCGTACACGCCCCGGAGTTCGGCGAGGGTGAAGCGGTCGCCGAGGAACGCCTGCGCGATCCGCGAGTACGACATCTTGTTGCGCAGCCGCCACAGGGCGTACTCGACGATGCGGTCGTGGTCGAAAGCGAGCGGCGGGTGCTCGTCGGCCAGGAACCACCGGACGTTCCAGTCGTCGGGCACGACGTTCGCCTCGTCCGGGTGCACGAGCGCCCAGTACACGATCGACACCACGCGGCTCGGGGAGCGTCCGACGTCACCGAACGCGTACAGCTGCTCGAGGTACCGCGGCTGGACGTTCGTCGTCTCGCGCAGTCGGGCGGCCGCGGAGTCCTCGAGGCCCTCGTCGTCGCCGACCCAGCCGCCGGGGAGCGCCCAGGAACCCTCGAACGGTTCGGCGACGCGACGGACGAGCGGCATCCACAGCGCCGGGGCCCCGGTGTCGGGGTGCGGGCGCAGCGCGACGATCACGGTGGAGACCGCGACGCGGATGCCTGCTTCGTCCATGGTGGAGATAATGTCAATCTGACTCGAAGTGTTCGGGTTGGGATGACACTATCACTGCCGACGCGGTGCGCTCGTCACGAGCCGGAAACAGATCGTCACGGGGCCGAAAACTGCCGGCAGGCCGCCGCGGTTAGCGTGGAGGACATGACGACGGTGACGAGGGTGCATGCCGTGGTGTCGGGGACGGTCCAGGGGGTCGGCTTCCGGTACTGGACCGCTCGGAAGGCCGACGGGCTCGACCTCGTCGGCTACGCGAGGAACCTCTGGGACGGCACGGTGGAGGTCGAGGCAGAGGGACCCTCGGTCGCCGTCGACTCGTTGGTCGAGTGCCTGCGCACCGGGCCGCCGTCGGCGACCGTGACCGACGTCACCCTGCGGTCGGTCGTGCCGCACGGGGACGCCGACGGGTTCGCGATCCTGCACTGAGCGGACGTGCGTGGGAGCGGTGCCGGCGCTCGGCGTACTCGGCACCGATCGTTCACCTGCGGATGTCGGATCGAAGCGGAATAATCGCATCCACTCAGGGAGTTGGCCTGTCTGCGCGTCGTGCGCCACACCCGTTCCACCCGTCGTGACCCACCAGGAGCACCCGCATGACCCAGGCCGTCGATTCCGCCCCCCGCACGGGAAGCGTCTCGCAGCCGTCCGCTGCCGAGACCCGACTCGTGATCGGGCTGCTGCTCGTCTCCGCGTTCGTCGTCATCCTCAACGAGACCATCATGGGCGTGGCCCTGCCCCGGCTCATGGACGACCTGGACATCAGCGCCGCGACCGGCCAGTGGCTGACCACCGGCTTCCTGCTCACCATGGCGGTCGTCATCCCGATCACCGGGTTCCTGCTGCAGCGCTTCAACACCCGACCGGTGTTCGTCTGGGCGATGGGCCTGTTCTCGGTCGGCACGCTGATCGCCCTCCTCGCGCCGGGCTTCACCGTCCTGCTCGTCGGCCGCATCGTGCAGGCCAGCGGCACCGCGATCATGATGCCGCTGCTGATGACGACGGTCCTGACCCTCGTCGACCCCGCACACCGTGGCCGCATCATGGGCAACATCTCGATCGTCATCTCGGTCGCTCCGGCCATCGGCCCGACGATCTCCGGCCTGATCCTCAACGCGTTCTCGTGGCGCTGGCTGTTCGGCTTCGTGCTGCCCATCGCGATCGCGGCGCTCATCCTCGGCATGGTCAAGGTGCAGAACGTCTCGACGCCGCGCAAGGCGCCGATCGACGTCCTCTCGGTCGTGCTCTCCGCCTTCGCGTTCGGCGGCATCGTCTACGGCCTGTCCAGCATCGGCGAAGCCGGCGCGACCGGTCCGCTCGTCCCGGTGACCGCCCTGGTCGTCGGTGCCGTCGCCCTCGCGGTGTTCATCGTCCGGCAGACGCGCCTGCAGCGCACCGACAGCGCCCTGCTCGACCTGCGCACCTTCCGCACCCGTGGCTTCACGGTGCCGATCGTCGCGATGGGCCTGAGCTTCATGGCGATGTTCGGCACGCTCATCCTGCTGCCGATCTACCTGGAGCGCGTCCTCGGCCTCGAGGTCCTGCAGGTCGGCCTGTTGCTGCTCCCCGGTGGTCTGCTGATGGGCCTGCTCTCCCCCATCGTCGGTCGCATCTACGACCGCCGTGGCCCGCGCGTGCTGCTCATCCCCGGATCGATCATCGTCAGCGCCGTGCTCTGGGCGCTCTCCACCGTCGGTGTCGACACCAGCGTGTGGTTCGTCCTCGGTGCGCACGTGGTGCTGAGCATCGGCCTGGCCCTCACCTTCACGCCGCTGTTCACCGCGGCGCTCGGCGGGCTGCCCCCGAAGCTGTACTCGCACGGCAGCGCGGTGCTCGGCACGGCGCAGCAGCTCGCCGGTGCGGCGGGTACGGCCCTGTTCGTCACGCTGCTGACGATCGGTGCGGCCACCGCCGTCGAGGGCTCCGGTGCCCGTGGGGTCCAGGTGGCCACCGCGTCGGGCGTCGGTACCGCCTTCATGGTCGGCGCGATCATCTCGCTGTTCGGCATCCTGGCGTCGGTGTTCGTCCGCCGGCCCGAGGTGCCCGAAGGCGCGCCGACGCCCTTGCCCGTGCACTGACCGACGAGCCTCGCACTGACCGACGAGCCGGGCCGGACGCCGAACCCGTGACGGGACCGGCGCCCGGCCTGCTCCCGTCTCGGGCCCGCGTGGCAGGGTGGGCGCCATGCGGTCGACGACGAGCGAGCTCAACTGGTCCGGCACGGTCACGTACACGGCCGAACGGGTCGTCCGCCCGTCGTCGATCGACGAGGCCGCCCAGGTCGTGGCCGACGCCGACCGGGTGCACGGCCTCGGCACCCGGCACTCGTTCAACGACGTCGCCGACACCGCGGGCACCCTGCTCGACCTGACCGGCATCCCCACCGACCTGGTCGTCGACGCCGAGCACCGCACCGTCACGATCGGGGCAGGCACCCGCTACGGCGACGTCGCGGCCGACATCGACCGTGCCGGGTTCGCCCTGCACAACACGGGGTCCCTGCCGCACATCTCGGTCGGCGGTGCGGTCGCGACGGGCACCCACGGCTCCGGCACGACGCTCGGGTCGCTCGCCACCGCGGTGCGCGCGTTCGAGGTGCTCGGCCCGGACGGCTCCGCCCGGACGATCGACCGGACGGACCCCGCGTTCGACGGTGCCGTGCTGCACCTCGGACTGCTCGGCATCGTGACCCGTGTGACCCTCGACGTGGAACCTGCCTACCGGATGCGTCAGGACGTCTACGGCGCGATCCCCTGGGACACCTTCACGGCGAACGTCGCCGAGGTGCACGCCGCCGCGTACTCGGTGTGCGCCTACACGGTGTTCGGCGACGCGATCACCGAGGTCCTGGTCAAGTCGCGCGTGCCCGACGGCGCCGAGGACGTGCCGGTGCCCGACGCGCTGGCCGGCGCACGCCGCCTGCCCGGCACCCCCGGCGACGACCGCCGGACCGCGCGCGACGGCTCGGTCGGCCCGTGGTGGGACCGGCTGCCGCACTTCCCGATCGGGTCCGTCCCGAGCCACGGGTCCGAGGTGCAGAGCGAGCACTTCGTCCCGCTCCGGCACGCGGCGGCCGCCCTCGACGCGCTCCGGGGGCTCGCCGACCGGATCCAGCCGCACCTGCACGTCTGCGAACTCCGGACGATGGCGGCGGACGAGCTCTGGCTCAGCCCGACCCAGGGCGAGGACGTCCTCTGCATCGCGTTCACCTGGAAGAAGCACCCGGCCGAGGTCGCCGCGCTCCTGCCCGACCTGGAGTCCCGGCTCGCAGCCTTCGACGGCCGACCGCACTGGGGCAAGATGAGCTCGCTCGACCAGGCGGCGGTCGCCGGGCTGTACCCGCGGCTGGCGGACTTCCGCGACCTCGTCGCCCGGGCCGACCCGGAGCGGACGTTCGCATCCGCGTTCGGCGAGCGGGTGCTCGGGACCTGAGCCGGGCCTCCAGGCCGTGCCCCGGAACCAGGTTCCGGACACGGCACCACGGGATCGCGCGGTGCTGTGTCCGGAACCTGGTTCCAGAGGCGGGAACGCACCCGATGCGTGCCCCGCTAGTCGGTCGTGAACGCGAGCGGCGTGATCGTCCGCGTCTCGCCGTCCCAGTGCCGGACGCCGCCGACGTCGAGCGTCTCCGGCAGCGGCACGGCGCGCAGCGCAGCGACGGCGCGCGGCAGGTCCTCGTCACGCACCCGGCGGGCCAGCGTGACGTGCGGCGACCAGTGCCCGGGCAGCGACGTCTCGACGCCGCCGGGAGCGACCGCGTGCACCTCGGCGTGGAAGGTCGTGAGCGCCGCGTCGACGACCACCGCGCGCACGAGGACCGACCGACCGGAACCCGCGGGGAAGAGCAGCAGCCCACCGAGCCGGATCGAGGTCGGGACCGACGTGCGGAACCCCGCCGGCACGGGCAGCGTGTCCCCGGCGGCCAGGGTGACGTGCGGAGCGTTCGACGGCGACGGGTGCCGGCCGAGGCTCGGCAGGTCGGCGTCGATCAGGGCCTGCCAGGCGGACCGCACGGCGGCGTCCGACTCCGGACCGAGGACGAGTTCGATGCTGCGCACGGTCCGAGTCAACCAACCCGGACCGCGAGGTGCCCCGTGACGGTTCAGCGGGCCGCGCCCTGGCGGCGATGTAACACAGCGGAACGGAACTCGCCCCGGGGGTGGACCGCACGTCACACTCGTCTCCACGCCGCGGACCACCGCGGCGCCCCCACACGCACGGCCCACGAGGAGCACCAGCATGTCCGCAGCCCCCGCACTGCCCGAGAAGCCGAAGGGCAAGCGCCCGATCGGCTGGATCGTCGCCGCCGCGATCGTCGTCGTGGCGATCGTCGTCGCCGTCATCGTCGGAGCCGTCCGCTCCGGGAGCAACGACGCCGGTGCCGCCGGTGACGCCGCCCCGAAGACCGTCACGATCGGTGTCGCGGACAAGTCGCTCGGCTACTGGAGCACGTACACGAAGCTCGCGAAGGACAAGCTCAACGTCACGGTCAAGCTGACGAACTTCTCGGACTACTCGCTGCCGAACCCCGCCCTGAAGGACGGCCAGCTGGACATCAACCAGTTCCAGCACATCCAGTACCTGGCGGACTACAACGTCACCTCGAACGACGACCTGCAGCCGATCGGTTCGACCGCCGTGTACCCGCTGCCGCTCTACGCGACGAAGTACGACAAGCCGTCCGAGCTGCCCGCGAACGCGAAGGTCGCGATCCCGAACGACTCGATCAACCAGGCGCGTGCGCTCCTGATCCTGCAGGCGGCGGACCTGATCACGCTCAAGGACGGCGGCTCGGCGTTCTCCACCGCGGACGACATCGAGACGAAGAAGGTCGACGTCCAGCCCCTCGACGCCTCGCAGACCGCGAACGCGCTGCAGCAGGGCTCCGTCGCCGCCGCCGTCGTGAACAACAACTTCGCCACCGCCGCCGGCCTGCCGATCTCGGACGCGATCTACCAGGACGACCCCTCGAGCGCCAGCGCCGCCCCGTACGTGAACGTGTTCGCCGTCCGCGACGAGGACAAGGGCAACAAGACCTACCTCGACCTGGCGGAGCTGTTCCAGGACGACGCCGTGCAGAAGGCCTTCGCGAAGGACCTGCCCGAGGCCGTCGCCCGCGACGAGAGCGCCGCGAAGCTGCAGGACGAGCTCGCCCAGGTCGAGCAGGACGCGAAGGCGGCCAAGCAGTAGTGCCGGTCCTCGTCGAACTCCGCGGCGTCTCGAAGCACTACCGCCGCGCCGACACCGGCGAGACCGTGGTGGCCGTCGAGGACGTCTCCCTGGACGTGCACCAGGGAGAGGTCCTCGGCGTCATCGGATACTCCGGTGCCGGCAAGTCCACCCTGGTCCGCCTGGTCAACGCGCTGGAACTGCCGAGCTCCGGCACGGTGACCGTCGCGGGCCGTGAACTGACGGCGATCCCCGAGCGGGACCGCCGTCTGGCGCGTCGCAACATCGGGATGATCTTCCAGCAGTTCAACCTGTTCCGGTCCCGCACGATCGCCGGCAACGTCGCGTACCCGCTCAAGGTCGCCGGCGTGCCGAAGGCCGAGCGGGACCGTCGCGTCGCCGAGCTGCTCGACTTCGTCGGCCTGCTCGAGCGCGCCCACGCCTACCCGGAGCAGCTGTCCGGCGGCCAGAAGCAGCGCGTCGGCATCGCCCGCGCCCTCGCCGCGTCGCCCGACCTGCTGCTCGCCGACGAGGCGACCAGCGCCCTCGACCCGGAGACCACGTCCGAGGTGCTCGCGCTGCTCCGCCGCGTCAACCGGGAGCTCGGCGTCACCATCATCGTCATCACGCACGAGATGGACGCCGTCCGGCAGATCGCCGACCGGGTCGCCGTGATGGAGCAGGGGCGGGTCGTCGAGGTCGGGGACGTCTACGACGTGTTCTCGACGCCGAAGACCGGCGCCGCGCAGCGCTTCGTCCGCACCGCGCTGCACGACCGACCCTCCCCCGAGACGCTCCGACGCCTGCGGGACCGCCACCCGGGTCGGCTCGTCACGGTGCAGATCACCGACGAGGCCGGGCTGCAGAACCGCATCGACGCCGCGTTCCGCGCCGCCGGGGTCACCGCCGAGCTCGTCTACGGCGGGGTCGGCGAGATCCGGGAGCGCCGGATCGGGTCGCTCACCTACGAACTGAGCGACGCCAGCGGCGGGTCCGGTCGACCAGGTGGGCCAGGCGGTCCTGGCGGGTCGGGTGCGCCCGGCGCCATCGACGCCGCGATCGCCGCACTCCGCGCCGACGGCGTCACGACCGACGAGGAGGCCGCCGCGTGAACAACAACTCCTTCCAGAGCGTGATCGACACGTTCGACGTCTTCCTCGCCGCCATCCGCGACACCATCGTGATGTCGCTCGTCTCGCTGGTCATCGCCGGGGTCATCGGCCTCGCGCTCGGCCTGCTGCTGTACGCGACCCGTCCGGGCAACGTCCTCGGCAACCGCACCGCGTACACGGTGCTCAACGTGTTCGTGAACCTGATCCGCCCGATCCCGTTCGTGATCTTCCTCGCCGCGATCGCGCCGCTGTCACGGGTCGTCGTGCAGACCACGATCGGTGTCCCCGCAGTGACCTTCGCGATCTCGTTGGCCGCGGCCTTCGCGGTGTCCCGGATCGTCGAGCAGAACCTGCTGTCCGTCGACCCGGGCGTCGTCGAGGCGGCTCGGGCCTCCGGTGCACACCCCGTGTCGATCCTGCTGACGGTGCTCATCCCCGAGGGCCTCGGCCCCCTGATCCTCGGGTACACGTTCATCTACATCGGCATCGTCGACATGACCGCGCAGGGCGCGCTGATCGGTGGCGGCGGACTCGGCGAGTACGCGATCACCTACGGCTCGCAGCGCTACGACTGGTGGGTGGTCTACGTCTCGGTGGCGGCGATCGTCGTCATCGTGCAGCTCGGCCAGTTCATCGGCAACCGCTTGGCACGCGCGACGCTGCGTCGCTGACGCGGGCTCGCGGGGCGCCGGTGCAACGCCCTGGAGGCCCGGTGCCGGTCCACGAGACCGGCGCCGGGCCTCCGGTGCGTCGCCGCTCCGACGGACGCGCCCAGCGTCGTGCGCCGAGCGGTCACGACTCCCCGCTCACCGCCGCCGAGGTCGCACGAACCGTCGCCCGACGCCCCCGCAACCGACAGTTCCCGACCACTCGGCGGCACACCCGCGGCGAGTCGAGCGACCTCGGCACGAGCGGCGCGCAGCAGCACCGGGTCAGGCGGCGGGAGCCTCGACGGTGGTGACGGCGCCGGTCTCGCCGGGGTGCTCGTAGTGGGCACGCACCAGGATCGGGCGGTGGTCGGAGATGCCGGCCGGCAGGGTCTCGACGCCGGCGATGTGCAGGCCGACGCTCGTGGCGAAGTCGAAGTGGCCGGTGAACTTGCGGTAGCGCAGGTACGTCGGCTGGTCGGACAGCGACAGGGCGAAGCCGTGCTGCTCGATCTTGCGCCGCAGGTTCGTCTGGAACCACGGGTAGTTGAAGTCACCGACCATGACCGCGGGGACGTCCTTCGCCAGCTCGCGCAGGAACTGGTGCGCCGCCTCGATCTGCTTGCGGCGCAGGGAGTTCGTCGCGGTGAGCGGTGAGGCGTGGAACGAGGCGACGACGACCTCGGCGTCGGCCTCGGTGTCACGCAGGTGCATCGCGATGAGCCGCTCGTGCGCGGGTGCGAGGACCCGGTCGTGCAGCGACTTCTGCAGGGAGTGGATGCTGAAGTCCTGCACCTCGAAGCGGTCGTCACGCTTGTAGATCGCGAGCCCGAGTCGGTTGGTGCGGGTCGACGCGGCGAGCGAGAGGCCGCCGATCGACGGTGCGAGGTCGTTGCTGTCGCACTCCTGCACGCACAGGACGTCGGCTTCGGAGGCCTCGGCCAGTGCGGCGAGCTCGCTGTTCGCGGTGTGCTCGCGGAGGTTGTAACTGACGACACGGAGCTGCGTGGGCTGCACGGTCTGCTCTGATGCGATCGTGCTCTGCTGCTCTGGCGCGGCCATGCTGCCTTCCTGTCCGGGTGTTCCGGTCACCCTGCCGCGGTCACCGTACTCGGGTACCGCGGACGGTTGCTGAGACTGTAACGCCTGCCGGGTTTCGTCCGTGTGACCGTGACGGAAACGGACAGCGGCGGGATCAGGCGCGGACACGGCGGACCGGGCGGACGGTGTCGCCCGCTGTGCGACTCATCAGGATGCCCTCGACGCAGGCGACGACGAGCAGGGCGGCGATGACCCAGAACGCGGCCGTGTACGGTCCGTCGCCGCCCAGGCCGGAGGCCGCGCGGATGACCACGGCGGCGACGGCGACACCGAAGCCCGCGGCGGTCTGCTGCAGCGTCGACGACAGCGTGTTCGCGGGGGTCATGTCCGCCTGCTCGACGTCGGCGAAGGCGATGGTGTTGTACGCCGTGAAGCCCACGGAGCGGGCTGCACCGCTGACGACGAGCAGCACGGCGAGCAGCCAGAACGGTGTGTCCTCGGTCATGAACGCCATCGCGACCACGGTCAGCGCGGCGACCGCCGACGACACGATGATCACCGGGCGGTAGCCGAACCAGCGGAGGAACGGGGTCGTCATCGGCTTGATGCCGAGGTTGCCGACGAACACCCAGAGCACGGCGGACCCGGCGAGCACGGCGCTCCAGCCCCAGGCGTCCTGGAACAGCAGCGGGAGCACGAACGGCACCGCGGACACCGCCAGGCGGAACAGGCTGCCACCGGCGTGCGACACCCGGAAGGTCTCGAGTCGGAACGCGTCGAGCCCCATGATCGGGTGCGGAGCCCGGCGGAAGTGCCGGATCGCCAGCCAGCAGCACACCGCACCGAGGGCCCCGGAGACGACGACCGCGGTGACCGGCACGACCTCCAGCGCGAGCAGCGAGGCCATCACCACGAGCGAGCCGAGCCCGACGCAGGCGAGCAGCGACCCGAACCAGTCGAACGGCACGCGCTGCGCCGCACGCTCCTGCGGCACGAGCACCAGGGCGGCGACGAAGGCGATGACGCCGAGCGGGATGTTGATGAGGAAGATCCAGTGCCACGTCAGCGTCTCGACGAGCACGCCGCCGATGAACGGCGCGATGATCGGTGCGGCGAGGGCCGGCCAGGTCAGGATGGCGATGGCGGTGACGAGTTGTTCGCGCCCGGCGCTCCGGAGCACGACGAGCCGGCCGACGGGCACCATGAGCGCCCCACCGAGGCCCTGCAGGATGCGCCACAGCGTCAGCTCGACCAGCCCGGTGGACAGCGCGCACAGGGCCGACGCGATCGTGAACAGCGCGATGGCACCGGCGAAGACCGTCCGGGAGCCGATCCGGTCGGTGAGCCAGCCGGACACCGGGATGAACACCGCGAGGGTCACGAGGTACGCGGTGATCGCGACGCCCACCGCGGCGGAGTCGACCCCGAGGTCACGCCCCATGGCCGGGGCGGCGGTCGCCAGGATCGTGCCGTCCAGGAGCTCCATGAAGAAGGTCCCGGCCACCAGCACGGCGACCGCCGTGCTGCCCGTCCGTCGTCTGGGTGTCGTCGCCGTCGTCGTCATCGCCCACCGAGACTATGCCCGCGGACGTCCGCACCGTCACGGACGGCCCCACCCACCGGGCGCGGCACCGGCCGGGGGACGGACGCGCAGCAGCCCGCACGACGCGGGACGGGCCTCCAGGCACGGTTCCGGGCGATCCTCATGCTCGGGCCGACTACCCTGGCCGGGTGCCGACCCGACCACTCGAACGCCGAGGACCTCGCGCGTGAGCCGCACCGACAGCGCCGGCGTGGTCGCCGCGGGCGTGGCCAGCGGCCGACGACGTGTCCTGGACACCGTGGCCTCCCTGCCGGCGTGGGCGGCGGTCCTGCTCGTCTGGACGGGCGGCCGGGTCCTGTCGACCCTGTGGCTCGCGCTCGCCTACCCGCTCATCGATCGTGCGCTCCCGGGCAACGCGATCTGGGGCAACGAGCACGGGTTCGGCGCCTTCCTGGTGGCGTGGGACGGGCAGTACTACGAGCAGATCTCGCTGCACGGGTACCCCGACGCGCTGCCGCTCGATGCCGCCGGCAACGTCGCGCAGAACGCCTGGGCCTTCCTGCCGGCGTTCCCCTTCACGATCCGGGCGCTGACCGCCTCGACCGGGGTGCCGTTCGAACTCGGCGCCCCGCTCGTCGCGATCGTCGCCGGACTGCTCGCCACCTACCTGCTGCACCGCCTGGTGCGGGACCGTGCCGGGCACGCCGCGGCGATGTGGGCGGTCTTCTTCTTCAGCTGCGGTCCGCTCTCGTTCCTGCTGCAGGTCGGGTACGCGGAGAGCATGTTCCTCGCGCTGTCGTTCGGAGCGCTGCTCGCCCTGGAGCGTCGGCGCTACGGGCTCCTGACGGCACTCGGCGTCGCCGCGGCGTTCACCCGCCCGGGCGCCCTGGCGATCCCGCTCGTGCTCGGTGTCGTCGCACTCGTGCGGTGGGTCCGTGCACGGCGCGAGACCGGCCGGGTGTTCGAGGGCTTCCCGCTCCGCGAGCAGGTCCGGGTCGTCGCCGCGGGGCTGACCATGGTCCTCGCCGGGCTCGCCTGGCCGGTGATCGCCTCGCACGTCACCGGGACGCCGAACGCCTACCTGGAGACCGAGATGTCCTGGTGGGTGAACTTCATCGGCCGGGTGGACTTCGTGCCGCTGACGCCGTGGTTCCTGATCGCGGGCCGCTGGCTCGGCGTGGGCGGGATCCTCATCGTGGTGTTCCTGCTCGTCACCTACCCGATCTGGTTGCTGCGCCGGTCGACGCTGCGGCTCGGGCCCACGACGGTGCTGTACTCGGCCGCGTACGCGCTGTACATCTTCGCGGTGTCGCTGCCGATGGCCTCGACCCCGCGGCTGCTCATGCCGCTCGCGCCGCTGTTCGGGTCACCCGAGCTGGTCGCGAAGCCCTGGATGCGGTGGACCCTCGTGACGGGCGCGTTGGCCGGGCAGCCGGTGCTGGTCGCGGTGCTGTGGCTGCTCGGCCCTCCGTGAGCGGCTGACGCGCGGCCCGAGCATGCACCGGGCACGACACCGCGCCCCGCGCCCCGACACGACACGACGCCGCCGTCCGGACAGGACGACGGCGTTGTGCGTCGCGCGTTGTGCGTCGCGTCTCAGAGCTCGATCGTGCCGTGGTCGCCGGTGTCCGGCTGACTCTGCTTGCCGAGCGCCGCCTTGAACATCTGCACCAGGCTGCCGACCGGACCGGTGTCCTGGGTCCAGTACTCGACCGAGACGCCCTCGACCGTCAGCAGCCGGATCGACGGGTCCTGGCGGCCCTCCGGGAACCAGGCCTCGGCGAACGGCGACCACAGCTCGTCGACGACCGAGTCGTCCTGGGTCACGGTCGCGGTCCCGGCGATGGACAGGTACCCGCCCTGCGACTCGATCGAGACGTTGACGTGCGGGTTCCGCGCGATGTCCTCGACCTTCTCGCTGCCGTCCTGCACCAGGAACCGCAGGGTCCCGTGGAACGTCTTGTCCTGCACCGCGAGGGGCCTGGCGTGCAGGTTCCCGTCCTCGCTCACCGTGGTGAGCAGTGCCGTGTGGGCGCCGTGGACGATGTCCGAGATGGCGGCGCGCTGGTCCGTCTGTGTGTCGGTCATGGTGCTCCTTTGCGTCATGCGCCCCGCTCCGCTCGACGTGCGACCGTCGGTGCACGGGGCCGTACCGTTCCGACCAGTGTGCCCCTCCGGCGCTGGACGCGTCAGCCCCGCGCGTCGAGGTGGTCCGGTCGAGGTCGGCCTGGAGGCCCGGCGCACCTCCGCCTCGCCGCCCCCTTCCGGCGCCCGCGCCGTCCACGACGTCGGGATCGTGAGCACACGATGTCGCCTCCGCACCGGCGAACCGACCGTTCCTGCTCACGAAGTGGGGCAGGGGCCGGCCGGGCTCAGGCGGGTTCGCGGATGGTGGTCTCGACGTCGACGACCTGCGGGATCTTCGGCATCGAGGCGAAGCCGAACGCCACGGGCGGGTCGAGCGGCGCCAGGTCCCCGAGCGGCTCCCCCGCCCAGGTCCCCCGCACGCCGGTGACGTCGTGCGCCCCGGTCACGCCGTAGTACTCGCGCCGACCGTTGCCCGCCGATCCCGCCGTGCCGGACCCCGGCGCGAGCAGCCGTGCCACGGGGTCGATCGCCGCGAGCCAGCGCGGGTCGCGGGCGATCGGCTTCGGGACGATGCGCAGGATCCGGCCGAGCGGCGAGATGCCGCCGACGTCGATCGAGGCCTGCAGTGCCCCGGCGGACAGCTCGAGGCCGCCGGCGGTGCGGCGGGCGCGGACGTCGACGACCGAGACGGTGTCGAAGCGGTAGGTGCCGGAGACGTACGCGGCGACGATCTCGTCGGGTGCGAGCAGCACGCTGGTGCCGTCGGGGAGTTCGAGGAACACGTCCGTGAACGGGCCGAACGGCGAGCGGTCCCACATGCCGACGACGATCCGGACGCCCGAGGTGGTGCCGACGCCCATGATCCGGCCGCGGAACCGGCGTTCGACGACGGAGTCGGAGGCGCGACCAGCAGCGGGACCGGAGGCGTGGTCGGAGCGTGACGACATGCCCTGGACCGTACCCGCGGCCCCCGTGAGCCGATCTCGGCGGCCGACCCGGGCCTCCCGGCCGTTGCCCGCGCGCCCTCTGCCCGCCGGAACCTGCACGCAAGACACCGGTGTCCACGCTCCGAACACCCGCGAAGGGTGGTGTCGAGCGCGAACACCGGTGTTTTGCGGACAGGACCGGACCAGACCCGGACGGGCCCGGGTCCGTCAGGCGACGGGGACGGGCTGCGCCAGCAGCTCGCGCACGCGGGGTGCGACCTCGGTGCCGTAGAGCTCGATCGACCGCATCATGTCGGCGTGCGGCAGGCGCCCCGTGGCGTACCGCATGTCGAAGCGCGAGGCGCCGAGGATCCGCATGTTGCGTGCGACCTTGCGGGCGACGGTCTCCGGGGAGCCGACGTAGAGCGAACCGCCGGCCGACAGGCTCGCGCGGTACCCGGCGACGTCGAGGGGCGGCCAGCCGCGCTCCCGGCCGAGCTGGTCGGTGACGGCCTTGTGGTAGGGCCAGTAGCGCTCGGCGGCCTCTTCGTCGGTGGCGGCGACGAAGCCGGGCGAGTGCATCGCGATGGGCTGCTGCGGCAGGTCGAGCTGCGCGAGGGCCTGGCGGTACAGGCGCGAGAACGGGGCGAACTGGGCCGGCTGCCCGCCGATGATGGCGAGGAACAGCGGCAGGCCGTACGACGCGGCACGGATGACCGACTGCGGGGAGCCGCCGACGCCGATCCACGTCGGGATGGCTCCGTGCTCGAGCTTCGGGAAGACGTCCTGGTCGACCAGGCCCGCACGCTTCGTACCGGACCAGGTGACGGCGTCGCCGCCGCGCAGGGCCGCCCAGAGCTGGAGCTTCTCCTCGAAGAGGACCTCGTAGTCGCTCAGCTCGTAGCCGAACAGCGGGAACGACTCGGTGAAGGAGCCACGACCCAGGATGACCTCGGCGCGGCCGTTCGACAGCGCGTCGACGGTGGCGAAGCGCTCGTACACGCGGACGGGGTCGTCGGAGGACAGCACCGTGACCGCTGATCCCATCCGGATGCGCTCGGTGCTGGCCGCGATCGCGGCGAGGACGACCTCGGGGGCGCTCACGACGAAGTCGGCTCGGTGGTGCTCCCCGACGCCGATGAAGTCGACGCCGACCTGGTCGGCGAGGACGGCCTGGTCGACGACGTCGCGGATGCTCTGCGCGTCGGACTGCAGGCTGCCGTCGGCGCGCTCGGTGACGTCGCCGAAGGTGTCGAGGCCGAGCTGCAGCGGTCCGATCCGGTCGGGTGCGGGCGGCGGGACGTCCGAGGGACGGTCGGTGCCGAATGCGTTGCTCATGGTGTCCTCCTGGTCGCACTTCCATGCGTTTGCATCAACATAGCACGGCGGCGGCGTGCGCGCACGGGGTCAGCGGCCGGACCGGGACTGGGCCCGGGCCGCGCGCGGCCGGGCTCGGCCAGCCCGGACGAGTACGGTCACCCGCATGCCGAACCTCCCCGACCAGACCGGACGCCGCATCGTCGTCACCGGGTCCAACAGCGGCACCGGACAGGAGGCCGCCCTGCGCCTCGCCGGAGCCGGCGCCAGCGTCGTGCTCGCCGTCCGCAGCACCGAGAAGGGCGAGACCGCCGCCGCCGGCATCCGCGCCGCCCACCCCGCAGCCGACGTGGAGGTCCGCGAACTCGACCTCGCCGACCTGGCGAGCGTCCGCCGCTTCGCCAGCGGCATCGTCGACGAGGAACGTCCGATCGACGTCCTGGTCAACAACGCCGGCGTGATGGCGCCGCCGGAGCGCTTCGAGACCGTCGACGGCTTCGAGCTGCAGTTCGGCACGAACTTCCTCGGCCCGTTCGCCCTGACGAACCTCCTGCTGCCCTCGCTGCTGCGTGCGCGGACACCCCTCGCCGACGGTCCCTTGACCCAGGCGCCCCGGGTCGTCACGATGTCGAGCCTCGCCGCGATCCCCGGTCGGATCCGTTTCGCCGACCTGCAGTGGGAGCGCGGCTACAACGGCTGGCGCGCCTACGCGCAGTCGAAGCTCGCCGACCTGCTGCTCGCGCTGCACCTGCACCGCTTGACGGTCGAGGCCGACGTGCCCCTGGTCAGCACCGCCGCCCACCCCGGCTACACCCGGACGAACCTGCAGGCCGCGGGGCGCTCGCTCGGTCGGTCGAAGCCGGTGCGGTCGAGCAACCGCGCCCTGCCGTTCACCCAGGCCGTCGAGCAGGGCACCGAGCCGCTGCTGTACGCGGCGGTCGGGCCGAACGCCGTGGGCGGCGCGTACTACGGCCCCTCGGGTCCGTTCGGCATGACCGGCCCGACCACCACCGTGTCGATCCCCGGATCCGCGCGGAGCGCCGACCTCGCCCGCTCACTCTGGGCCGTCGCCGAGGACCTCACCGGGACGCGTCCGCCGCTCTAGCCGCGACCGCGGGGTCGCGCTGGTCGCGCTGGCCGCGCTGGCCGCGTCCGTCGCACGGTGCGAGGGGCGCAGCCGGGAGGCCCGGGGCGGGTCCGGCACGCCGCCAGCGTCAGGCGCGGTGCAGCTCCGCCGACCCGTCCAGCCGACCGGGCTCGGTCAGGCGGGCGTGCCGCAGGACGGTGCGGCCCGGCGCGATCGCCGCGGCGACGATCGACAGGGTGGTCATGTGCCCCTCGGCCTCGTGCACGTCGCGGAGGATCGCGTCGGGGTGGTCACTCGGCAGCGCTGCGGACTCCGCCAGCACGCCGAACCAGCCGCCCCAGCCGTCCCCGGCGTCGCAACCGGAGTCCACGGTGCGGAGTTCGTCGAACGGGCCGAGCACCGGCGGGCCGACAGGGGCGTCGACGGCACGGAAGGCCTCGAGCCACCGACCGATGCGCGGCGCCGCGGGGTCGTCGGCCGCACCGTGCGTGACCATGTGGACGCCGGGGCCGAGGTCGGTGGTGCGGACTTGTTCGCCGTCCCAGGTCAGCACCGAGGCGCCCTCGGCCGTGGCGCGCACCAGGTTGAAGGCCCGCGTGGTCGGCAGTGTGCCGTCGTGACCGGGCAGCAGGTCGTCGGCGACGGCGTCCACCGGCACCACGCCGCGCGTCGTCCAGGTGCCGTCGACGCTCGTCACGGGTTCGGCGCGGTTGAGCACCACGGCCAGGCCGGCTCGGTCGGACGCGGCGAGCCACGCACCACCGGCGGAGCGGTCACGGACACCCCTGAGGTCCGGGTCGCGGTCCGGCCACCAGGCAGCGGGCGGGTCCCACGGACGCTCGGGCGACTCGTCCCGCAGGGCGAGCACGGTGACGGGCCACGCGGACCCGGGGTCGACGCGGACGACGACGGTGCACATGCCGTCGATCCTCGCACGTGGCCCCGGTAGCGTGAGCCAGGTGAACGCAGCAGCAGAGCGCGGCCTGACCGTCATCGTGGGGATCACCGGGGGCATCGCCGCCTACAAGGCCGTCGGGGTCGTCCGCGACCTGGTCAAGCGCGGCCACGACGTGCACGTCGTCCCGACCGAGGGCGCCCTGCGCTTCGTCGGGCTGCCGACGCTCGAGGCCCTCAGCCGCAACCCCGTCACCACGAGCGTGTGGGACGACGTCGCCGAGGTGCGCCACGTCGCGCTCGGTCGCCGGGCGGACCTGGTCGTCATCGCCCCCGCCACCGCGGACTCGCTGGCCCGGATGGCGCACGGCCTGGCGAGCGACCTGCTCGGCACGACGCTGCTCGCGACCGAGGCACCCGTGGTGGTCGCCCCCGCGATGCACCCGCAGATGTGGGAGCACCCCGCGACCCGTGCGAACGTCGCGACTCTGCGTGACCGCGGCGTCCACCTGGTCGGACCGGTCGTCGGCGCACTCACCGGCGACGACGCGGGCATCGGTCGGATGGCGGAGCCCGAGGACATCGTCGCCGCCGCGCTCGCCGTGCTCGACCAGCACGCCGCACCGGCCGGCCGACGGGGCACGGACGGCACGGGGGCGGGCACCGGAGCCCGTGGCGAACAGGGCGACCTGGCCGGCGTCCGCGTCGTCGTCAGCGCGGGCGGTACCCGCGAGCCCTTCGACCCGGTGCGGTTCGTCGGCAACCGCTCGAGCGGCCGCCAGGGCATCGCGATCGCCGCCGACGCCGTCCGTCGTGGGGCGTCCGTGACCCTCGTCGCCGCGAACGTCGAGGGCTCGCTGACCGCCGGCCTGGACGCGACCGTGGTGCCCGTCGGGTCCGCGCTCGAGCTCGCCGAGGCCGTGCACACCGCCGCCGCCGAAGCCGACGTCGTCGTGATGACCGCCGCCGTCGCCGACTACCGTCCAGCCGAGGTGCTCAGCGAGAAGCTCAAGAAGGACGCCCAGGGCGAGCGGATGACGCTCGAGCTGGTGCGGAACCCGGACGTGCTCGCCGACCTCGTGGCGGCACGGCGGACGGGGCAGATCGTCGTCGGGTTCGCCGCCGAGACTGAACCCGACCGCGATGCGCGGATCGAGCTCGGGCGCGCCAAGATCAGCCGGAAGCCCGCGGACCTGCTCGTCGTGAACCACGTCGGCTGGTCGGCCGGCTTCGAGCGCGAGGAGAACGCGATCGAGGTCCTGGTGCCCGGTGGCGAGGTGGTCCGCGAGACCTCCGGCACGAAGGCCGAGGTGGCGACGGCGGTCCTCGACCTCGTCGCGACCGCACTGACGTGAAGCAGCGGCACTGACGTGGTTCCGAGGACCGGCGAGCACGATGGGGCGCATGCGACGACGTGAGCGGATCCGACGTGCCAACCGCACGGCCACCATCCTGGCGGTGGCCCTCGGTGCAGCGGGCACCATGCACTTCCTGCGCCCGACCCACTTCGACCGGATCGTGCCGGACGCGCTGCCCCCGCGGCTGACCACGCTGGCCTCCGGCGTGGCCGAGCTCGGCATCGCCGCCGGGCTCGCGTTCCCCGCGACCCGCCGCGCCTCGGGGTGGGCCGCCGCGGCGCTGTTCGCGGCGGTGTTCCCGGCCAACGTGAAGATGGCGAACGACCTGCTCGACCACCCCCGCTCGAGCCGGGCGATGCGTCTGGTCTCGGTGCTGCGGCTCCCGCTGCAGGCGCCGTTGGTGCTGTGGGGCGTGCGCGTCGGTCGGCACGCACCGAAGCCGTGACCCAGCCGTCGTGGACGCGCGCGGCGGTGCCGTTGCTGCACCGCCCGGTCACCCAGCACGCGTGGGAGGACATCGTGTTCGCGCACTGGCGGCACGACCCGGTGTCGCTGCAGCGGCTCGTCCCCCGCGGGACCCGTCCGGACGTGGTCGACGGCAGCGCCTGGGTGGGGCTGTCGGCGTACGTGTTCCGGGAGACCCGGGTGCCGCCGTTCCCGTCTGCCGGGCGGCTCGGCACCATGACCGAGGTCACGATCGAGGTGCTCACGGTGGACGACCAGGGCCGGCGCGGGGTGACCTACCGCACGGTCGACACCGCGAACGTGCCCGCCATCGTGGCCGCGCACGCGCTGCTCGGGGTGCCGTACACGTTCGCGCACGCACGTTCCCGTCGCCGCGGTGACGCTGTGGCGCACCGATCCGTCCGGCACCCGACCCGCGCACTGCACCCGGTGCGGTGGGCGCGGTCGCTCCGGCAGGAACGCCCGACCGGCGCGGCGCGGCCGAAGCACGCGGCCTCGGTCCGGGTGACCGCCGGCGAGGTCGTCGACACCCCGCTGGCCGCCGAGCTCACCACCCGCGCCGGCATCCACGCGCGGTACCTGGCGCAGACCCTGTTCTGGCAGCGACAGCACCCGGTGCTCACCACCCGTTCGGCCACGCTCGACCGGCTCGAGGGTGACCTGCCCGACGCCGTCGGCATGCCGGGGTTGTTCGACCGGTCGCCGGACTCCCTGCTCGTGGTCGACGGCACGACCGTCCGGTACGGCTGGGGCGGGGTCGTCCGGTGACGGACGCACGCTCCGACGCACAGGCCGACGATCCGTTCGACCTCGACCGCTTCGTCCGGGCCCAGCAGGGTGTCCACGACGTCGCGCTCGACGAGCTCCGTCGGGGCCGGAAGTCGTCGCACTGGATGTGGTTCGTGTTCCCGCAGCTGGCCGGCCTGGGGCGGAGCGCCACGGCCGTGCGCTACGCGATCACCGGGACGGACGAAGCCCGCGCCTACCTGGCACACCCGGTGCTCGGGCCCCGTCTGCTCGCGGCGACCGACGTCGCACACCACGCCCCCGCCCACTCCGCCGACGCCCTGCTCGGGGGCATCGACGCGGTGAAGCTCCGGTCGTCGATGACGCTCTTCGCCCGGATCGCGGCCGACCCGAGGCCGTTCGTCGCCGTGCTCGACCGCTGGTACGACGGCGCCGAGGACCCGGCCACGCTCCGCTTGCTCGGAGAGCACTCGGAACAGGAGTGACGCACGCGACGCACACGCACGTGACCGGCATCTGAACGTCCACACTGACACGCCCTGAGCCGATCGGAACGCCGTTGTCATATCAGGTACGGTGATGCGAGCACGTGCGATGCCGACCGTGCCCGTTCGCCCGGCGCCCCGACGCCACCGCCCCCGAAGGAGAAGGCATGCCGGTCCCCCGCAGCGCCCCGACCGAGCACCAGCTGCTCCGTGACACCGTCCGCCACAAGATCCACGACGCGATCATGGAGGGCACCCTCCTGCCCGGCGAACGCCTGAACGACGACGAGCTCATCTCCTGGCTCGGTGTCTCCCGCACGCCGATCCGCGAGGCCCTCAGCCAGCTGTCCCGCGCCGGCCTGATCGAGATGGCCCCGAACCGTTACACCCGCGTCACCACGCCGGACCCGACCGAGGTCGTCGAGGCGATGCAGACCCTCGGCGTGCTGTTCGGCGGCGTCGTCCGACTCGCGGTCCCGCGCCTGGGGTCGGCTGCCCGGAAGAAGATCCTCGCGCAGCTCGACAAGACGATCACCGAGCTCGAGGCCCACGAGGTCGCCGCCGTCAACCACGACGCGCTCGACGTCTTTTCCCTGTACGTCGCCGAGTGCGGCAACGAGAACCTGCAGCGCGTCTGCCGCGACACGATGGACGGCCTCGCGTTCCGGCTGCGCCTGCCGAACCTCGACGTGCTGGTCGACTGGGACCGGATGACCGAGGACTTCCGGCGCCTGCGGGCAGCGACCGAGTCCGGCGACAACGTCGCGGCCGAGCTCGCGACCGAGGCGATCCACCAGCTGCCGGGCGAGAAGCACTGAGTCCACCTGTACGCGCGTACAGGAACCGCCCGTCTCGCCGACGCGAGGCGGGCGGTCGACGCTCCACGGGCCTCCCGGTCGGCTGCCCGGGCACGCGCGAGACGCTCCCAGTCCCGGGGCCGCGCGGACCGATAGCATCGCTGGCGACCACCTGAACCAGGCACCCGGAGCAGCACATGAACCCCCGCCCGACGGACCGTACCGAGGTCGCCGCACGCCTGGCCGCCGCGGTCGGTCGGATCAACCGCCGGGCCCGTACCGACTCGGCCTCGCTCGGGTACGGCATCGTGTCGGCGCTCGCGTCGATCCAACGGCACGGACCCCTGCGCCCCGGCGACCTGTCGCGGATCGAGGTGGTCACGAAGCCCACGATGACCCGCATCCTGACCGAGCTCGAGCAGCGCGGATTCATCCAGCGCGAGGCCGACCCGCGCGACGGCCGGGCGTTCATGGTGACGGCCACACCGGAGGGCATCGAGGCGGTCGAGCAGGCCCGCGCGAACCGCACCGGGATCGTCGCCGGGCTCATCGCCGAGCTCGACGAGTCGGACGTCCAGGCGATCGCCGGCGCCCTGGCCGCGCTCGAGCGTGTCGCCCAGGGCGAGCACGCCCAGGAACCTCACACCTTTTAAGCCCCACACGACCGTTACCGAACCGTTACCAAGCGGTGGACGGACCTTTCTGCCAGCGTTCCTGGACGCGCTGCCCAGTCTGACCGGTCATGGTGTCGGCTCCGCCTGACCGCGGCCACCCCACGGCTGCGTCCGGCGGACGGACGGGCCCCACACCACCGTCCGGTCCTCACCGGCTCGAGGACTCCTCGTCGTCGCCGACGGTGTCACCGACACCGCAAGCCTCCGGCGTGCCCGTACGACCTCGGTCGCGCGAGCGGGAGTCCCTCCCCCACCGAGCCGCCGACCTGCGGAACCGATGCGACACACCCCTGAGCTCCCCACCACGACGGCCTCGACCCGACGTGAAGCCCTGAACACCCCCACCCGCCGGATGCGCCGGGCCCTGCGGCACCGCGCGACGCTGATCGCCGGCGGCGCGGCGGTCCTCGCCGTCGCCGGTGGCGCCCTGACCGTCGGCACGCAGCCCGCCATCGGCGAGGCCCTCGGCATGCCGACCGGCACCGCGAGCGCCTCGGCGACCGCGGAGCCCGCCCTGCGCGGCACCGCGCTCGACCGCGCCCAGGCCGCCGCCACGATCACCACGGCGAAGACCGTCATGCAGACCGCGAACGACAAGGTCGACACCTCGGCGCTCGAACAGCGTGTCGACGCCCTGAGCGACTACCCGGACCTGTCCGGCGCTGCGCTGACGAACCGGATCTCGACGACGGTCGCGTCAGCCACCGACGTCGCGCAGGCGAGCGCCACGCAGGACAAGCGGGACGTCGACGCGAAGGCCGCGGCCGCAGCGAAGGCCGCAGCCGATCGGAAGGCTGCCGCCGAGGCAGCGGAGGCCGCCCGGAAGCTCGCCGCCGGCAACACCGTCGCCGGCGCCAAGGCCACGGCGACCTCGCTCGCGTCGTCGAAGTACGGCTGGGGCGCCGACCAGTTCCAGTGCCTGGACAACCTGTGGACCAAGGAGTCCGGCTGGAACTACCAGGCCGTCAACGCGAACGGCGGCGCGACCGGCATCCCGCAGGCGCTCCCCGGCTCGAAGATGGCCACGATCGCCGCGGACTGGCGCACCAACGCGACCACCCAGATCACGTGGGGCCTGCAGTACATCAGCTCGGCGTACGGCACCCCGTGCGCGGCGTGGGGGCACTCGCAGGCGAACAACTTCTACTGATCGGCGCGGGTCGCGAAGGCGACCAGCAGACGGACGGGAGGCCCGTGGCGGATCCGCCACGGGCCTCCCGTTGCGTTTTCTGGTCGCGGTCAGCCCACCCGCGCGACGCGCACGTCGACGCGACTGAGCGCCAGGCCGTGCGCCGCCGCGGTCGCCAGGGCGACGTCGTGGACGGCGCGTGCGACCTCGGGAGCCGGGCGGAAGCCGTCGGTGCCGATGACGACACGCAGGGCGCCGTCGTCGACGACGACCCGGAGCGGTCCGGTGCTCGTGGCGATGCTGCGGACCGCCTGCACGGCGCTCGCGACCGTCGGGCGGGAGCGGTACAGGTCGGTGACGCCCGGGACCTCGAGGACGGCGGCCTCGATCGCGGCGAGGGTCTCGTCGGTGGTGCTCATCGGGCCTCCTCGGGGTCGGTGCCGGGCTCGGGGTCCGGCAGCAGGTCGCGGACGACGACGTCGACCGCCTCGACGAGCAGGTCGGTCTGCTCGGCCAGGGCGCCGGCCACGGCGGTGCGGACCAGCTCAGCGGTCGCGGGGATCGAGGGACCGGACGCGATCGCGATCTCGACGACCACCCGGATCGGGGACGCGAGTTCGGTGACGTCGCCGTCGAGGTGGCAGCGGGCCACCAGGACACCGGGGACCTCGTCACCGGTGCGGCGGATGAGGGAACGGATGGCCCCCTCGGTCATCACGGGGCGCTCGGTCTCGGACAGGGGGCGGAGCGGGACGTCACGACCGGAGCGGGACTCGATCGAGATGTTCGCCAGGACGCCGCTGATCCAGGACTCGTCGGCCGGAGCCTCGTCGCGTGCGGCCGCCTCGAGCGAGCGGAGCGACGCGTGGCGGACCCGGATGATCGCGGCCAGGGCGTTCTGGCAGGCGGGCGAGTCGTCGATGCTCGGGTCCGCCGGCTGCATGCCGGCGTCGAGGTAGTCGGCGAGTTCATCGATCGAGTGGCCGTCCAGGTCACCGGGTTCGAGGGCGTCGAGTGCTTCGGGGCTGTCGGGCAGGTCCGGCCGGATGCCGTCGTGGTCGGTCATCGCCATCCCTCCATGAGTCGGATCATGTTCTTCCTCGCTCGGGACAGCAGTCCCCGGACCGTCGAGGGTGGCAGGTCGAGTTCGGCGGCGATCTCGTCGTACCGGTACTCGAGCACCTCCTTCATGATCCAGCACCGTCGTTGGGCTTCGGGCAGTTCGGCCAGCGCGCGTTCCACCGCGTCCTCGCGGGAGCGCGCTTCGGCGACCCGGTCGGGTGCGTCGTCGGCCGGCGCGGCGACCTCGAGCTCGGTGACGTCGTCGTGGACGCGCCGCGCGCGGATCCGGTCGAGGCACTTCCGGCTGAGAATGCGCATCAACCACGACTTCACGCGCGCGAGGTCCTCGAGGGAGTCGAGGCGGTCCCACGCGGTGATGAAGGTCTCCTGCACGACGTCGTCGAGTTCGTCGGTGGAACCGAGGGTCCGACGGGCGTAGGCGCGGAGCAGCGGAGTGTGGCGACGGATCAGGACCTCGAAGGCCCGGACGTCGCCATCGGACGACCGGCCGGCGAGGACCGCGTCGTCGAGCTCGGCGAGGGACTGGTGGTGCACGCGTTCCTTCTACTGGTGGTGGATGGTGAACGGCTGGGTGCGCCGGTGTGCCGGCACGACCCTGAAGGGTCCGGCCGGCCGGGCGGCGAGCGCGCGGACACGCGCCAGGGCGAGCACGTGTGCGGGGGCGTTCCTGGGGACTGCAGCGGTGCGGGTCACGTCGGCTCCTCGTGGTGTGGTCACCGATGGGACGTGCGTCGCACCCGTTTCGTCACACACGACGTCAGGGGCGCACCCGGACGGTTCCGGTGTGCGCCTCTGACGTCGTGCTTGTCGGCTCGTCCTACTGCTGGATGAAGGCGAGCAGGTCGGGGTTGATGACGTCGGCGTGCGTCGTCAGCATCCCGTGCGGGTACCCCTCGTAGATCTTGAGCGTGGCGTTGCTGAGCAGCTCGGCCTGCTTGAGCGAGGCCGCCTTGTACGGCACGACCTGGTCGTCGTCGCCCTGCGTGACCAGGACCGGGACGGAGATCGCCTTGAGGTCCTCGGTCTGGTCCGTCTCGGAGAACGCCTTGATGCCCTCGTAGTGGGCCAGGGCGCTGCCCGTCATCCCCTGCCGCCACCAGTTCGCGACGACCGGGGCCGAGACCTCAACGCCGGGGCGGTTGAACCCGTAGAACGGCCCCTCGGCGACGGCCTGGAAGAACTCGGCGCGGTTCGCGGCGAGGGCGCTCCGGAACCCGTCGAGCACCGAGATCGGCGTGCCCTCGGGATTGGTGTCGCTCTGCAGCATGATCGGGGGCACCGACGACACCAGGACGGCCTTGGCGACCCGTCCCTGCGGCTCGCCGTACTGCGCGACGTACCGTGCGACCTGTCCACCACCGGTGGAGTGCCCGATGTGGACCGCGTCCCGCAGGTCGAGGTGCTGCACGAGCGCATCCGTGTCGCTCGCGTAGTGGTCCATGTCGTGACCGGTGCCGATCTGCGACGAACGCCCGTGACCACGGCGGTCGTGCGCGATCACCCGGTACCCCTTGCCCAGGAAGAACAGCATCTGGGCGTCCCAGTCGTCGGACGACAGGGGCCATCCGTGGTGGAAGACGATCGGCTGCGCGTCGCGCGGCCCCCAGTCCTTGTAGAAGATCTCTGCCCCATCGCTCGTGGTGACGAACGCCATCTCGTGCCTCCCTGGTTGTCTGTTCCACTCGTGACGCGGGCTGGCCGCTGCCTCCACGTCGGCGGGAGGCCGGAACTCGTTCACCGTAGTTCCGAGGGAGACTCATCCGCCAGCACCAATGTGTCGCTCTCGCTCGGGCGCGGCTTGGTGCACGGGCATGCGTGCGCCAGAGTTGGCTCCATGTCGCTCGTCACCGCCGTCTGCCGCGTCGACCGCCTGCTGCCGGACTCCGGCATCATCGGCGTCACCGCCATCGACAAGCGCCCGGTCACCGGGAGCGTCCGGGTCCGGCCGCTCGGCCTGCGCGCCGACGTGCAGGCGAACCGCAAGTACCACGGCGGTGTGGACCAGGCCGTGTACGCCTACGCCGACGAGGACGCCGCGTACTTCGCCGACCTGCTCGAGCGCGAGGTCCCGCCCGGCCTGTTCGGCGAGAACCTCCGCACCAGCGGCATCGACGTGACCGGGGCCGTGACCGGGGAACGCTGGCGGATCGGCGACACCCTCGTGCTCGAGGTGACGGTCCCCCGCACGCCCTGCGGCACCTTCGCCCGGCGCATGGGCATCGACGGGTGGGTGAAGCGGTTCGCCGACGAAGGGCGACCGGGGGCGTACTTCCGCGTGGTCAAGTCCGGTTCGGTCGCCGCGGGTGACCCGATCGAAGTGACGTACCGGCCGGAACACGGTGTGACCATCGGCGAGATCTTCGGCGACCTGGCGCCCGATCGTGCGCGGGCCGTGCTCGAGTCGGGCGAGCGCCTGGCACCGAAGGTCGTCCAGGACCTGTCGAAGGTCGCCGCGCGAGTCTGATCCCGACGAGCCCGTCGAGCCCGTCGAGCCGGACTCAGCCCGGCAGCGCGCCGCGCGAGGGGTCGATCGGACGCTTCGCCACGGGCAGCCCGGCGACCACCAGGTCGTACGCGTTCGCCACGAGGTCTTCGACCAGGGTCTCGTCGATGCCGTCGCCCGGTGTCAGCGTGATCCAGTGCCGCTTGTTCATGTGCCACCCCGGCGTGATCTCGTCGTGGTCGCGCACCAGCGCCGCCCCGTGCGGTGGCGCGCACTTGAGGTTCACGATCGGGGTCCCACGCACCTCGGTCACCATCACGAACATCTTGCCGACGACCTTGTAGACCACCGAGCCCTCGCCGAACGGCTGCGTCTCGAGTGCCGCCGGCAGCCCCAGGGCCGTGCGGCTCGCGATCTCGTGCAGCTGCTCGCCGTCCATGTGACCAGGATGCCGCAGGCCGCCGACAGCGCACCCCGTTCGGGGGCGGGTCATGAGCGTCGATCACGTCGTAGGATCACCACGCCGCGTACCCGACGCGGCGGTCGCTCGCGCGATCACCACCAGTTCCAGGGGGAACCCGTGCGCATCATCCGTACCCTCGGCATCGCCGCCGCCACCGCCGTCCTCGCGACCACCGTCGTCGTCGGCGGGACCTCGACCGCGCAGGCGGCACCGAAGTCGTACGCCAACTGCACCGCGGTGCACAAGGTGTACTCCGGCGGCATCGCCAAGAAGTCCGTCACGAAGAACAAGGTCGTCTCCGGCGGCAAGACCACGACCCGTGCGCTCAAGGGCACGGTGAAGAAGGACGACGCCCTGTACAAGGCGAACGCCAAGCTCGACCGCGACAAGGACGGCATCGCCTGCGAGAAGAGCTGACGCTCGCTCGCGCTCGGTGACACCGGCAAGACACCGGTGTTCGCGTGCAGAACACCCGCACACCGCGGTGCGATGCGCGAACACCGGTGTCTTGCGTGCCCGGGCCCGCGCCCGGCCCGCGCCCGGCGTGCGCCCGCGGCTGGCGTGCGCCCGCGGCTGGCGTGCGCCCGGCGTGCTCAGAGCGTCGGGACGCCCTCGTGCCCGGACCGGGGGCGCGGAGTCCCGGCGACCCCGGTGACGACCGACCCCGCCGGGACGTCCTTCGTCACCACGGTGTTGGCGCCGACGACGGAGTCCGGACCGATCGTGATCGCCCCGATCAGCGACGACCCGGCGCCGAGCACCACGCGGTCCCCCACCACCGGGTGCCGTCGGGCCCCCGGGCCGTGGTCGCCCCCGCGTCCGCCCAGGGTGACACCGTGGAACACGAGCACGTCGTCGCCGATGACCGCGGTCTCGCCGATGACGACACCCATGCCGTGGTCGATGAAGAACCGGCGGCCGATGCGCGCGCCGGGGTGGATCTCGATGCCGGTGACCGACCGTGCGACCTGCCCGAGCAGCCGGGCCGCGAACCGGGACCCGGGCAGCCCCTGTGCGTTCCAGAGACGGTGGGTCACCCGGTACGTCCAGATGGCGTGCAAGCCGGAGTAGACGATCGCGTTCTCCAGGTCGCCCCGGGCTGCGGGGTCACCGCGGCGTGCTGCGGCCAGGTCCTCCCGGATGGTCCGCAGCACGCCTCGTCGAAGAGGACGACTCACGCAGTGAGCCCCTCGAAGAGCACCGTCGACAGGTAGCGCTCTCCGGTGTCGCACACGATGGCGACGATCCGCTTGCCGGCGTTCTCGGGGCGTGCGGCGATCTCGAGCGCCGCGTGGATGATCGCGCCGGACGAGATGCCCGACAGGATGCCCTCCTGCGTCGCCAGGGCACGGGCGACCCGGAGCGCGTCGTCGAGCTCGACGTCGAACACCTCGTCGATCACGCTCTGGTCGAGGACCTCGGGCACGAAGTTCGCGCCGATGCCCTGGATCTTGTGCGGACCGGCCTTGCCCTCGGTGAGCAGGGGCGAGTCCTTCGGCTCGACGGCGACGATCTGCACGCCGGGCACGCGCTCCTTGAGCACCTGCCCGACACCGGTGATCGTGCCGCCGGTGCCGACACCCGCGACGAACACGTCGACGTGCTCCTCGGTGTCGCGGAGGATCTCCTCCGCCGTGGTCTTCCGGTGGATCTCGGCGTTCGCAGCCGTCTCGAACTGGTGGGCGAGGATCGCGCCGGGGGTCTCCGCGACGATCGACTCGGCCTTGGCGACCGCACCCTTCATGCCCTCGGGCCCGGGGGTCAGGACGATCTCGGCGCCGTACGCACGGATCACCGCTCGGCGCTCGACGCTCATGGTCTCGGGCATCGTGATGACGACCCGGTACCCGCGAGCGGCACCGACGAGCGCGAGGGCGATGCCGGTGTTGCCGGACGAGCCCTCGACGATGGTGCCGCCGGCCTGCAGCGCACCCGAGGCCTCGGCCGCGTCGATGATCGCGACGCCGAGGCGGTCCTTGACGCTGGCGCCCGGGTTGTAGAACTCGAGCTTCGCGAGCACCTCGGCCCCGCCCGCCTTCGGCAGCCGGTTCAGCTTGACGAGGGGGGTGTTGCCGAACGCCTGGGAGATGTTCTCGTAGATGGTGCCGCTCATCCGGTCCGTCCTTCGCAGCTCGGGTCGCGCATCGCTCTTCCTGGAGGCGCGGTGTGCGCCCGATCCTAGCGACCGGACCCCAGGCGGTCCTGTCCGTGACGGCGCGTGCGCGCCCAGCAATCGGTCCACACGCTGTGGACCAATTGCCGCTTCCTCGGGCCATGCCTCCGCGCCCCACCGCGTCAGCGCACGAACGCCGTCCGGGCGAACCGCTCGTCGGTCGCCTCCAGCACCCGCAGCACGTTGCCGCCAGCCAGCGCACGCAGGTCCGACTCGCCCCAGCCGCGCCGGACGAGTTCCGCCGCGAGCACCGGGTACCGCGACACGTCCCGCAGGTCCGGCGGCAGCACCGGGGTGCCGTCGTAGTCACCGCCGAGGCCCAGGTGCGCCACACCGGCGACGTCGCGGGCGTGCTCGACGTGGTCGGCGACGTCCGACACCGTGACCAGGGGTGGCTCGCCGGACATGCCCGACTCCTCCCAGTCCGCCCATGCTCGCGACACGAACTTCGGCACGAAGGTGATCATCACGACGCCGCCGTTGTCGGCCAGCCGTGCGAGCACGTCGTCGGGCACGTTCCGCGGGTGGTCGTCGATCGCGACGGTCGACGAGTGGCTGAACACGACGGGTCGGGTCGCCACGTCGAGGGTGTCCCGCATGGTGGCCGGGGCGGTGTGGGACAGGTCGACGAGCATGCCGATCCGCTCCATCTCGGCGACGATCTGCCGCCCGCGGTCGGTCAGGCCGCCGTGCGCCCGCTCACCGGTCGCGGAGTCGGCCCAGGGGGTGTCGTCGTTGTGGGTGAGCGTCATGTAGCGGACGCCGAGCCGCGCGAGGGTCCGGAGGACCGCGAGGTCGTCGCCGATCGAGTGCCCGCCCTCGGCGCCGAGCAGCGACGCGATCCGGCCGGAGTCGACGGCGGCACGGACCTCGGCGGCGGTGCGGGCGAGCGCGAGGTCGTCGGGGTAGCGCTCGATGATCCGGTGTGCGAGGTCGACCTGCTGCAGTGTCGTCGTCACGGGGTCCGGGTCGTCCGCGGGCACGAACACCGACCAGAACTGTCCGACGACGCCGCCGGCGCGGAGCTTCGGGATGTCGGTGTGCAGCGAGTCGGTCTCGGTGTCGATGCCCTCGACGCCGGAGTCGTGGCTGTCACGGCGCTCCCACGGCAGGTCGTTGTGGCCGTCGATGACCGGGAACGGGAGCGCGTCGAACGTCATCCCCCGACGCTACCGCCCGAGCCATCGTGGCTAGGCTCGAACCGTGCAGCCCGTCACACTCCGCACCGATCGACTGGTGCTCTCGGCCCCCGAGCTCGGCGACGCCGACGACGTGGTGGCCTACGCCAACGACCCGGACGTGATCGCGTACACCCCGGTGCCGGTGCCGTACGGGCATGCTGAGGCACGGTACTGGATCACGGACGTCGTCGCGGCCGGCTGGGCGGCGGACAGCCGGTACGAGTTCGGGATCCGGCGCGCGGACGACCTCCGGCTGCTCGGCACGGTCGGCCTGTTCGCCTTCGCCGACGGGGCCGCCGAGATCGGGTACGCCATGCACCCGGACGGTCGCGGCTCCGGCATCATGACCGAGGCCGCCGAGCGCGTGCTGCACTGGGCCTTCGCCGGAGAGCCCGAGGGACTCGGTCTCCTCCGGGTCCAGTGGCGCGCGATCGCCACGAACACCGCGTCGGCCGCGGTCGCCCAACGGCTCGGTCTGCGGTTCGAAGGACGTACCCGGTCGAGTGTGCTGCACCGCGGCAGCCGGCACGACCAGTTGCTCGCCGCCGCGCTGCACGATGACGATCGGTCCGCCGCGACGGTCTGGCCGGCGTCGTGACCGTCTCGTTCCGGGTCGTGACGGACCTGCCGGTTCCGCCGGAGCGCGCCTTCGCGCTGTCGCTCGACATCGGCGCGCACGAGCGATCGATGGCCGCGACCGACGAACGCGCCGTCGCCGGCACGACGGCCGGCACGATCGGCCTGGGCGAGACCGTCACCTGGCGCGCGCGGCACTTCGGGATCGTCTGGCGGATGACGAGCGAGATCACCGACCTGGAGGCCCCTCACCGGTTCGTCGACGAACAGGTGCGTGGGCCGTTCGCCCGGTTCCACCACGAGCACCGCTTCGAGCCGTCGGCCGGCGGCACGCGCATGGTCGACACCATCACGTTCCGCGCGCCGCTCGGCCCGCTGGGCCGCCTGGCCGAGGTGCTCGCGCTGGCCCGGTACATGCCGCGGCTCATCGCCGACCGTAATGCCTCGCTCGCCGCCGAACTGCGTGCCGAGCAGCGCGCCGGATCCCACGGCGATCAGGGCGCAGCGAGCTCCCCCAGCGCGTCGTAGGCGGCGGCGACGGCGTCGACCCGCACCCGGCCACCCGGGCCCGAGGCGTCGTAGACGTCGTTCGTGATCGCGGCGACGACGGCGAACAGCGCGGCCATCGAGTCGAACGCCGACGGCGAGTCGACCGGGCAGAGGATCGCGGTGGCCGCAGGGGCGGCGATGACCGCGGCCGTCGGGTCGCCGAGGACGATGACGTCGGCCCCGGAGTCGACGCAGTGCCGGACGATCCGCTCCACCCCGGCGGTGTGCCGACGCACGGTCACCAGGACCACGAGGTCGTGCCGGTCGAGGTCGGCGACCTCTTCCCCGAGCCGCTGCCCGGGCGACGGACCGACCCGGACGTCGGACCGCACCTGCGCCAGCTGGGACCGCAGTTGCAGCGCGATCGGGTAGGCGCCGCGCTCACCGAGGACGAGCACACGGCGGGCACGGACGATCCGACGGGCCAGCCGCGGGCGGTCCGCTCGACCCAGGGACGCGAAGGCCGCGTCGATGTTGCGCGCCTCGACCGCGCGCTGGTCGACGTGGGCAGCGTCCTCGGCGACCCACGGCAGGCCCGAGCCCCGTGCGGACATCAGGTTCTGCCGGACCTCGGCGGCGTCCTGGAACCCCAGCGACCGCACGAGTCGCGAGACGGTGGCCTTCGAGGTGCCCGACTCGGCCGCGAGTTCGGCGGAGGTGCCGACGAGCAGGAGTTCCGGGTCGTGGCGGACCATGGCGGCGACGCGTCGTTCGGCGGGCGAGAGCTGTTCCCAGACGGAGTCGATCCGGGCGCGGACGTCGGGGCCGGCGGTGCTCATGCGCGGGCCACCCGGTCGACGGCGACGGCCAGGGCGTCGAGGCCGAGGGCGATGTCCGGCGTCGACACGAACTCGTCCGGGTGGTGGCTGATGCCGTCGGGGTTGCGGAGGAACAGCATCGCCACGTCGGTCACGAGCCCGAGCGACATCGCGTCGTGGCCGGCTCGTGAGAACAGCTCCATGGGCGCGGTCTCGCCCGTCGACGCGATCCCGGCGCGGACGGCGTCCATCAGCCGGGGCGCGCAGAACACCGCGGGCGCACGGTGCACCTCGGTCGGGGTGACGCTCACCCCGCGCCGTTCACCGATGAGCGTGAAGGCCTTGGTGAGTTCGTCCCAGACCTCGTCGCGCTCGTCGTCGAACTCGCCGCGCAGGTCGACGGAGAACCGTGCGAGCCCGGGGACGACGTTGACGGCTCCGGGTTCGACGGTCATCGTGCCGACGGTGCCGACCTGGTGCGAGGCCCGGCAGATGCGTTCCACCGCGAGCGCAGCCTCGGCGGCGGCGAGCAGGGCGTCGTGCCGGCGCTCGTAGGGGGTGCCCCCGGCGTGCCGGGCCTCTCCCACGGCCTCGACCGAGAACCGGCGGGCACTCGCGATGCTCGTGACGACCCCGAGGGCCTGCCCGGCCTGTTCGAGGTGCGGCCCCTGCTCGATGTGCGCTTCGAGGTAGCCGACCACCGAGGCCGGGTCGACCGCGGCGTCACCGACGCGGTCCGGATCGAGGCCGAAGTCGGTGAAGGCCTGCCGGAGCGTGACGCCGTCGCCGTCGGCCAGGTCCCACCAGGCGTCGTCCCAGACGCCGGCCACGGCGGACGAACCGAGCAGGGCCTTGCCGAAGCGCGTGCCCTCTTCGTCGGAGAACGCGATGACCTCGAGCGCGACGGGCAGCGGACCGTCGGCGGTGAGCCGGGCGGCGGTGCGGATGGCCATGAGCACCCCGACGACGCCGTCGTACCGGCCGGCGTCCACCACGGTGTCCAGGTGCGAGCCGAGCAGCAGCACGGGCGCGTCGGGCGTCGCGCCCGCGGCCCGGCCGTGCAGGTTGCCGGCGGCGTCCTGCCAGGTGGAGAGTCCGGCGTCCTGCATCCAACCCGCGACGAGGGCGTTCGCCCGGGCGTGCTCGGGTGACAGGTAGACACGGGTGATGCGGCCGGGTTCTGCGCTGAGGGCGGCGAGCTCGTCGCACCAGCGGGCGACGAGTTCGGCGTCCGCGGTGCCCACGGCGGTGGCGTTCAGGACGGGCACGGCGCTCACGCGAGCACCTCGGCCCGGGCGGGAGCGACCGCGGCGGTGTCGTCGCGGTAGACGTCGAGTGCGGCATCGACACCGCCGCCGTGCGGGACCGCGTGCCCGGCCCGACGCAGGGTGTGCTCGAGCGCGGCCAGGGTCGTGACGACGGTGTCCTTCCGGGCGTTGTAGCCCATCGTGCCGATGCGCCAGACCCGTCCGTGCAGCGGCCCGAACGAGGTGCCGATCTCGATCCCGTGGTCGTCGAGCATCGCGCCGCGGACCTGGTCGCCGACGACGTCGGACGGGATCTCGACGGCGACGACGTTGTGCATCTTGTGGGCGACGTCACCGAAGACCCGGAGTCCGAGTGCCTGCACCCCGGCGAGCATCGCCCGACCGGCGGTCTCGTGGCGGGCGACGACGGCGTCGCGGCCTTCCTCGAGCAGGATGCGGGCGCACTCGTGGGCCGCGTAGAGCATCGAAGCGGCCTCGGTGTGGTGGTTCAGGCGGCGGGGGCCCCAGTAGTCGAGGATCATCGCGAGGTCGAGGTAGTTCGACCGGATCGGTTCGTCGGCGACGTCGTCACCGGGTTCGCGGATGCCGGCCTCGACACTCCGCCGCTCGTCGAGCACGGCCACGGCCCCCGGCGACAGCGTGACGGGTGCGCTGCCGGACGGGCCGCCGAGGCACTTCTGCAGCCCGGCGCTGACGGCGTCGATCCCCCAGGCGTCGACCTCGAGCGGGTTGCCGCCGACCGTCGCCGTGGCGTCGGTGTAGAGCAGGACGCCGTACCGCTCGCAGATCGCCCCGAGCTCGTCGAGCGGCTGGTTCATCGTGGTCGAGGTGTCACCCTGCACGACCGCCAGCACTTTCGGACGGACGCGGGCGATCGCCGACTCGATGGCGGACGGTGTGAAGACCTGGCCCCAGTCGGTCTCGATCGTGTGGACCTCGGCACCCGCACGGCCGGCGATCTCGGCGAGCAGGTGCCCGAACCGGCCGAACACCGGTACGAGCACGCGGTCACCCGGGGCGAGCAGTGACACCAGCACCGCTTCGATCCCCGCGCGCGAGGTGCCGTCCACGAGGAGCGTCGCGTCGTTGCGGGTGCGGAACACGCGGCGGTAGAGCGCCTGCGTCTCGTTCATCGTGGCGGTCATCCACGGGTCGTACTGGCCGACGAGCGGCGTCGACAGCGCACGGAGCACGCGCGGGTCGGCGTCGATCGGACCGGGCCCCATGAGGAGACGGGCGGGTGGGTTCACTGGGAGCATGCTGGTTCCTTCCGTTCCTGATCCGACGATACCGGAACGATCGTTACAGGGGTGTTTCCGCCGCGAGCACGGGCCGTCCGGCCAGCTGCCCCTCGACGCCGACCACACCGCCGTCCGCCGTGGCGATGCGACGGCCGCGGAGCCAGGTCTCGGTGACGCTGCCGCGCACGCGGAGCCCGTCGAACGCGGACACCGGGTTGCGGTGCTCGAGCCCGGCGACGTCGACGACGGACTCGGCGGACGGGTCGAACACGGCGAAGTGCGCCAGGGCACCGGGAGCGATCACCCCGCGGTCGCGCAGCCCGACCAGGGCGGCCGGACCGGTCGTGAACAGCGGCAGCAGCGCCTCGAGCGGGATCCCTCGGCGCTCGGCCTCGGTCCACACCGCCCGGAACCCGACCTGCAGGCCGGCGACCCCGCCCCAGGCCAGACCCCAGTCGTCGGTCTTCAGGTCGGCGGTGGAGGGCGAGTGGTCCGACACGACGAGGTCGATCGTGCCGTCGAGCACGCCCGCCCACAGCGCGTCGCGGTTGGCGTCGTCGCGGATCGGTGGGCAGCACTTGTAGGCGGTCGCACCGTCCGGGATCGTGCCCGCCTCGAACGACAGGTAGTGCGGGCAGGTCTCGACCGTGATCCGGACGCCGTCGTCCTTCGCGGCACGGAGCATCGGCAGCGCACCCGCGTCGGACAGGTGCAGCACGTGCACCCGCGCACCGGTCGCCCGCGCGCCGTCGATGACCTGCGCGATCGCGGACCGTTCGGCTGCGACGGGCCGGGTGGCCAGGAAGTCGGCGTACCGGCCACCGAGCGCCCGGTGCGGCACGAGGTGCTCCGGGTCTTCGGCGTGCACGATCAGCAGGGCGTCGATCCGGGCGACCTCGGCGATCGCGGCTCGGAGCTGCTCGGGGTCGAGGTGCGGGAACTCGTCGACACCGCTCGGCGCCGTGAAGCACTTGAACCCGAAGACGCCGGCATCGTGCAGGGTGTCGAGCGACCCGAGACTCGCGGGGACCGCGCCACCCCAGAACCCGACGTCGACCGCCACCCGGCCCTCGGCACTCGCACGCTTGACGGCGAGCGCCTCGACCGTGGTCGTCGCGGGGATCGAGTTGAGCGGCATGTCCACGATCGTGGTGACCCCGCCCATCGCAGCTGCCCGGGTCGCGGACGCGAAGCCCTCCCACTCGGTGCGGCCGGGCTCGTTGACGTGCACGTGGGTGTCGACGAGTCCGGGGAGCAGCACTTGCCCGTCCGGCACGGTGTGGTCCTGCACGGCGTCGACGACCGCGTCGACGGGCAGGACGCCGGTGATGCGGCCGTCGTGGACGACGACCGCGGCCGGGCGGAAGGCGCCGTCGGCCCAGGCTCGCTGCGCGCGGACGACCAGGTCCGCCGTGTCGCCCGCCGCAAGGCCCGTCATGCGCCCGCCCCGGCCGTCGCGACCTGTGCCGGGTGGCGTTCGAAGCCCGCCAGCAGCCCCGACATCGCCTTCACCGGCGGCAGGGCGTACTCGCCGCGCTTGCCCGTGGACAACCCGAGCCGGACGAGCGACTCCGCCAGGACCGTGGCCGCCGCGACACCGTCGACGACCGGTGCCCCGATCGCCAGCGAGACCTCGGCGCAGAAGTCGGCCATGCCCGCGCACCCGAGCACGACGGCGTCGGCTCCCCCGTCGATGACCGCTCGGCACTCATCGATCACGAGCGCACGGGCACCGGACTCGGGGTCGTCGAGCTCGAGCACCGGGACCTCGCACGCCCGGATCTCCGTGACGAGCGGGGCGAAGCCGTAACGCTCGGCGAGCTCGTGGGCGCGGCCGGTCGTGCGCGCCAGGGTGGTGACGACACCGAACCGGCGGCCGAGCATCGCGGCGGCGTGGAACCCGGCCTCGGCGATCCCGATCACCGGCACCGTCGCGAGCTCCCGCGCGGCGTCGAGCCCCGGGTCCCCGAAGCAGGCCACGACGAAGGCGTCCACCCCGTCCTGCTCGCCGCGGGCGATCTGCTCGAGCAACCCGGGCACGGCCAGGGCCTCTTCGTAGTGGCTCTCGATCGAGGCCGGCCCCATCGTGGGCTCGACCGGTTCGATCAGCGTGCCGGGAGCGGCGACGGCACGGGCGGCGACGCCGATCGCCCGCGTCATCGACGCGGTGGTGTTGGGGTTGACGACGCGGATGCGCATCGGGGTCCTTCCGGTGGAGCGAGTGGAGCCGTGGAACGGGTGACGCCGGGTGGTGACCATCGTGGCGGGGGGCGGGGCGGGCCTCCCGGCCGTGTCTCGGATCTGTGGACGACCGAGCGCCGCGACCCGCCCTGTGGAGGACGGGCTGCGACGCCGGCGGTCAGGCGCGACCGACGGCCGCGCCGTCGTCGACCGTCGGGTCGTCCGCGTCGAGCACGGGCATGCTCGGCCGGGCACGCTCGAGCGCCCAGAAGACGACGAGACCCAGGCCGCACCCGATGAACCAGCTGTAGCTCGCCAGCCACGGCAGCACGCCCAGTGCCGGGGGCAGGACCGCGCTCGCGACCGAGACCGCGCCGGTGACCACGAGGGTCCAGATGGCGTTCGGGTTGAACCCGCCGCGGTACCAGTACCGGGCGGTGCGGCTCGTGGAGTACATGTCGTCGATCGCGATGCGCTGCTTGCCGACGATGTAGTAGCCCGCGATGAGGATGCCGAACAGCGGGCCGATCAGCGCACCGAGCACCCCGAGCGTGTACAGGATCGCCTGGTCGTTGCCGTACCAGTTCCACGGGGTGAGGAGCACCGAGCCGACCGCGGCGATCATGCCACCGGCCCGCCACGAGATCTTCCGGGGTGCCACGTTCGAGAAGTCGAACGCGGGGCTGATGAAGTTCGCCACGATGTTGATGCCGACGGTCGCGGTGACGAACGTCAGGCCGCCGAGCAGGATCGCGAACGGCGCACCGATGGCCTGCACGGTCTCGATCGGGTCGGTGATGAGCTTGCCGAACACCGGCACCGTCGCACTGGCGCAGAGCACCGTCAGGACCGAGAAGAACAGGAAGTTGATCGGCAGCCCCCAGAAGTTGCCGCGCTTGACCGCGCGGAACGACCGGCCGTAGCGCGAGAAGTCCCCGAAGTTCAGCATCGGGCCCGAGAAGTAGCTGACCACCAGGGCGACCGCCGACAGCATCACCGGGATCGATGCCCCGAAGGACAGCGGCTCGCCGACCGACAGCGTGAACGAGATGTTGCCGATGCCCGCCTGGCTGACCAGGTAGACCGCGAGCGCGATCATCACCACGTAGACCGCCGGTCCGGCCCAGTCGATGAACCGCTTGATGGCCTCCATGCCCATCCAGAACAGCGCGCCCTGCGCCACCCACAGGATCGCGTACGAGATCCACCCCAGTGCCGACAGCCCGAGGAACGAGTGGTCGAGCAGCCCCGCCGACGCCGGGATGAACTTGAGGAAGATGATGTTCAGCGACTGGGCGGCGAGGAAGGTCTGCACGCCGTACCAGGCCATCGCGATGAGGCCGCGGATGATGGCGGGGACGTTCGCGCCGAGCACCCCGAACACCGCGCGGTTGATCACCGGGTACGGCACACCGGTGCGCTGCGACGGCTTGGCGACCAGGTTGGCGAAGACCTGCACGATGAGGATGCCGACCACCAGGGCGATGAGCACCTGCCAGCTCGCGATGCCGAGGGCGAAGAGTGACCCGGCGGTGACGTAGCCGCCGACGGAGTGCACGTCGGACATCCAGAACGCGAAGAAGTTGTAGCTCGTCCAGCGCTGCTCGCGCAGCGGGGCGAGGTCCTCGTTCGTGAGCGCCGGGTCGTACCCGGGCTTGACGACACCGGCACCCGCTGGGGCGGGAGCGGCGGTCGTGGTGGGGGCGTGGGGCGCGGCGACTGGTGTCGCGATGTCGGTAGCCATGGCGTCCTCCGAGGGAGTGGGAAGCGGGGCGGTGCGTGCTTGAGCACGAAGCTACGGAGCGACTTCGCCCCCGCCGTTTCCCTCGTGTAACGGTCGTGTGTCCCGCACCCCGTCCTGGAACGACCGTTCCGGAACCGGGCAGGAGGCCCGCGCTGCGGCTTGCCGCATCGATGGGCACCGACCCCGCACGGACGCCGCACGGAGCCGAGGGACGGTGACCGCCGGTGGTACGAATCGACCATGAGCAGGGGAATCAGGATCGACCACGTGGGCGTCACGGTGCCGGACATCGACGCAGCCACGCAGTTCTTCGAGGCGGCGTTCGACGCCGTCGTCCTGTACGACATGCGGCGACGTGACGAGACGCCGAACAGCAGTTCCGAGGCGCACGGCTACCTCGGCATCCCGAGCACCATGGCGCAGGGGGCCATGCGGATGCTCGCGCTGCCGGAGGGGCCGGGGCTCGAGCTGTTCGAGTACCTGGGGCCCGAGCAGCGGAACGCCGCACACCCGTCCGACCTGGGGTGGCAGCACCTGGCGATGTACGCCGACGACCTGGACGAGACGCTCGCCCGGGTCGAGGCGGCCGGCGGTACCCGGAACTCCGACCCGCGCGAGCTGCGTGGTGACGAGGCGGGGGCCGGCAACCGCTTCGTGTACACCCGCACGCCGTGGGGGTCGACGCTCGAGCTCGTCAGCTACCCGACGCCGCAGCCGTACCTGGTGTACGCGCCGCGGCCGAAGTGGGCGCCGTGGCCGATGCCGGACGACGTCTACCCGGTGCCGGCACCCGCCGTGCACTGACGACCGACCGCCGCACCGACCGACCGACCGACCGACCAGCCAACCGACCGACCACCGCACCGACCGACGGACCGCGCCTCAGTGCCGGGGCACCTGCCCCGTCCGCCGCACGGCCCGTTCGAGCAGTTCGACGTCGATCCCGACGTGCTGCCGGGCGATCACGCCTGCCTCGGGCGCCCGCCCCGAACACACCGCGTCCACCAGCGACTCGTGCTCGTGGAGCGCGCGGGTCTCCATCTCCGCCATGCCCTCGGCCGTGCCCCACAGGTGCGCCGGAGCGGCGATGGAGATCTGTGCCTCCAACCCGGCGAGCGCCGTCCGCAGGGCGTCGTTCCGCGCGGCGTCGATGATCGTCCGGTGCAGCACGGCGTCGGCCTGCTGCTTCTCGAGACCCGAGGTGGCGTCTCGGAACCCCTCGAGCCGTGCACGGATCAGGGCGGCGTCGTCCGGGGTCACCCGTTCCGCGGCGGCCGTCGCGAGCGCCCCGTGCAGCAGCGCGATGGCGTCGGCGGTGTCCTGGATCGCCTCCCACCGGGCGAGCAGCACCCGCCCGACGGCGTCCGATGAGCTGTCCGGCCACTCGGTGCGGACGAACGTGCCACCGCCCCGGCCTCGACGGGTCTCGAGCAGCCCCCGTTCGACGAGCCGGGCGATCGCGCCCCGCACGGTGACCCGGGCGACGCCGAGCAGGCCGGCGAGTTCGCGTTCCGGCGGCAGGTTCGCGCCGGGCAGGTACTCGCCCACGGCGACGGCGGTCACGAGGCGGTCCTCGACCTCGTCGACGCGCGTCTCGGTCGCACGATCGGACACACGGACCCCCTTCGCGGTGTTACGACCACGTTAAGGCAGCAGAAAAGGTATTGCGTGGGACCTTTTTCCGCTCCATGCTGACCCCCATGTCCAGCATCACCGAATCCACGATGCCGTTCCGCGACGGCGAGACCTGGTACCGGGTCACCACGCCCGACACCCCGGTCGCCGGCGCGCTGCCCCTCGTCGTCCTGCACGGCGGGCCCGGCATGGCCCACGACTACCTCCGGAACCTCGCGGCCCTGGCCGACGAGACCGGCCGGACCGTCGTCCACCACGACCAGTTCGGCTGCGGCCGGAGCAGCCACCGCCCGGACGCCCCGGTCGACACCTGGCAGCCGCAGCTGTTCGTCGACGAGTACGCCGCCCTGGTCGAGCGCCTCGGGCTCGGCGACCACCACGTCCTCGGGCAGTCGTGGGGCGGCATGCTCGGCGCCGAGATCGCGGTGCAGCAGCCCGCTGGCCTCCGCTCGCTGGCGATCTGCAACTCGCCCGCGTCGATGCAGCTCTGGGTCGACGGCGCCGCCGAGCTCCGCGCGCAGCTGCCCGCCGACGTGCAGGACGCCCTGACCCGGCACGAGACGGCCGGCACCGTCGACGACCCCGAGTACCTGGCGGCGACGCAGGTCTTCTACGAGCGGCACGTCTGCCGCGTGGTCCCGAGCCATCCGGACTTCGTCGACTCCGAGGAGCAGATGGAGCGCGAGCCGACGGTCTACCACACGATGAACGGCCCGAACGAGTTCCACGTCATCGGCACGATGCGCGACTGGACCATCGTCGACCGGCTCGACCGCATCGCCGTGCCGACGCTCGTCGTCGCCGGCGAGCACGACGAGGCCACCCCCGCCACGTGGGCCCCGTTCGTCGAGCGGATCGCCGACGTCCGGCAGCACGTCTTCCCCGGTGCGAGCCACTGCTCGCACCTGGAGCAGCCGGCGGAGTTCCGCCGGGTCGTCGCGATCTTCCTGGCCGCGCACGACGACGCCTGACCCGGCCACCTTCGGTCTGGAGGCGCGGGACAGGCCCGCCCCGCGCCTCCAGATCGGAAGTCCCCACCCCCACGGCCGCACCCGCTTTCCCGACGACACCACCCGCTCCCCTTCCCCCAGCACCGCCCCCTGCACCCGTCCCTCCACCCGAAACGGAACCCGACATGTCGCAGCAGCACAGTGAGCTCTCCGCACAGCAGCAGCTCGAGGCCTACGGCTACAAGCAGGAGCTCAAGCGCTCCGTCTCCACCACCGACCTGCTCATCTACGGCCTGGTCTTCATGGTCCCGATCGCCCCGTGGGCGATCTTCGGGACCGTCTACAACGCCTCCAGCGGCATGGTGCCGCTGGTGTACCTCGTCGGCCTCGTCGCGATGATCTTCACCGCCCTGGCCTATGCGCAGATGGCGAAGTCGATCCCCCTCGCCGGCAGCGTGTTCTCGTACGTCGGCCGCGGCATCCACCCCACCGCCGGGTTCGTCGCCGGTTGGGCGATCCTGCTCGACTACCTGCTCGTCCCGACGCTGCTCTACGTGTTCGCCGCCGAGAGCATGGTCGGCATCTTCCCGGGCACGCCCCGCTGGCTGTGGGCGCTCGTGTTCGTCGCGATCAACACCGTCATCAACCTGGCCGGGGTGTCCTCGCTCAAGCTCGCGAACCGCATCTTCCTGCTCATCGAGCTCGTCTTCGTCGCGATCTTCGTCGTCATCGCGATCGTCGCGCTGACCGGTGGCACGATCCCCGACGCGTCGTTCGGCACCGAGCAGATCTGGGACCCCGCCAAGGTGTCGGCGCCGCTCATCGCCTCGGCCCTGTCGATCGCGGTGCTGAGCTTCCTGGGCTTCGACGGCATCTCGACGCTGTCGGAGGAGTCCACCGGCCGTCGTGGCGGAGCGGGCACGGCGATGATCCTGGCGCTCGTCATCGTGGCGTTCCTGTTCATCCTGCAGACCTGGCTCGCGTCCGCCCTGGCCGCGGGGCGGGACTCGTTCTCGGACAGCGAGGCCGGCAACGCCTTCTTCACCATCGTCGAGCAGGCCTCCTCGAGCGGCTGGGCGACCGCGTTCTTCGCCGTCAACGTGCTCGCCGTCGGCATCGCGAACGCCATGGCCGCACAGGCCGCGACGAGCCGCCTGCTCTTCTCGATGAGCCGCGACCGTCAGCTGCCCGCGTTCCTGCACAAGCTCAACGGGCGCCAGGTGCCGCAGAACGCGATCATCGTCGTCTCGGTGCTCTCCGCGATCCTGGTGCTGTTCTTCGTCGGGCAGATCGACACGATCTCGTCACTCGTGAACTTCGGCGCGCTGTTCGGCTTCATGCTCCTGCACGTGTCCGTCTTCGTGCACCACGTCATCAGGGGGAAGTCGCGCAACTGGCTGCTGCACCTGGTCGTGCCGCTGATCGGGTTCCTGATCATCGGGTACGTCCTGCTCAACGCCGCGGTCGAGGCGAAGGTCGGCGGGATCATCTGGCTGATCGTCGGCGCGGCCGTGTTCCTGTACTACCGACGCACCGGCCGTTCCACCGAGGTCGGCTCCGAAGCAGAACCGACGACGGAGGACGCACGATGACCGCGGACCACTTCCTGCCGAACACCCTCGGCCGCCCCGGGTTCTCCGCAGACCGGGAGCCCGTGCTGCGGGTCCGCCCCGGCACCGGCGAGACCATCGGCTTCGAGACCACCGACGCCGTCTACGCCGAACTCGACCAGCACCACGACATGGCGCAGCTGCAGGCACCGATCAACCCGGTGACCGGCCCGGTGTTCGTCGAGGGGGCGGAACCCGGCGACACCCTCGTGGTGACCATCCACGCCATCGAGCTGACCACGCACGGCTGGTCGGTGTCGCTGCCCGGCTCCGGGGCCCTGCAGCACGTGATGGGCGACCGGGTCTTCGCCCGCCGCTGCCCGATCTCGGACGGCTCGGTGCAGGTGTCCGACCGGCACCGGTTCCCCGTCCGGCCGATGATCGGGTGCATCGGGACGGCCCCGGCCGAGGGCGAGAACTCGACGATCATGCCGGCCTACCCGGAGGGCGGCAACATGGACGTCACCGAGGCCCGCCCCGGCTCGACGGTGTCCCTGCCCGTCCGGGTCCCCGGTGCGCTGCTGTCGATCGGCGACATCCACGCGCTCATGGCCGAGGGCGAGTCGTCGTTCGTCGCCATCGAGGCCCAGGGCACCGCGATCGTCTCCGTCGACCTGGTGAAGGGCGGTCCGGTGCTCCGGGCACCCCGCATCGAGACCGCCGACGACTGGCTGTTCGTCGGCCTCGGCGACCCCGTGCAGGAGAGCGTCCGGCGCGGGTACGAGGACGCCTTCGCGTTCCTGGTCGACGAGCACGGCTGGACCGCCGAGGACGCCTACGCGGTGCTCAGCGCGGTCGGTGACTCGAAGCTCGGCGGGCCGACCGGCTCCACCGCCCCGGACCCGCTGCACCCCTTCGCCGCCGTCGGCGCGGTCACCCTGCACCGGGTGCCGAAGGCGGTGCTGTGAGGGTTCGCTGATGCGGGTTCCCGGGACGGCAGCCGTGCCGGGAACCTGCACAGGCATGTGCACGATGATGGGCGCATGCACGACACCATCCGCTACGTCGCGATCGGCGACAGCTTCTCGGAGGGCATCGGCGACGCCGGACCCGCTCCGTTCCCCGGCTGGACCGGACGGCTCGCGAGCGCGATGGCGGGAGCCTCGGACGCCCACGTCTCGTACGCGAACCTCGCCGTCCGCGGACGACTGCTCGCCGGGGTCCTCGACGGCCAGCTCGGGGCCGCACTCGCGCTCGACCCGGCGCCGACCCTGATCACCTTCTGCGCCGGCGGCAACGACCTGCTGCGCCCGCGCTTCGACGTGGACGCGCTGATCGGGCTCGTCGAGGCCGCCGCCGACCGCGTCGAGGCCACCGGGGCACGCCTGGCGCTCCTCAGCCCGGCCGACCCGAGCGCCCGTCTGCCCCTCGGTTCCCTGATCAACCGCCGCGGTGACGCCTGGGCCGAAGCGCTCGGCACGCTCGCCCGACGCCGTGGTCTGCCGTTCGTCGACGTCTCGCGCGACCCGCACCTCGGCCGCGCGGAGTTCTGGTCGGACGACCGGCTGCACATGAACGCCACCGGGCACCAGCGCGTCGCGGACCTGGCGCTGCACGCGGTCCTCGACGGCCCCGCACCGGTCGAGCCCGCGGACGTCGGTGCCGCCCGGGCCCGCCTGGGCGAGGAACTCCGCTACTACCGCGAGTACGTCCTGCCGTGGGTGCAGCGTCGGATCACCCGCACGTCGTCGGGCGACGGGCGCTCGGCGACCTACCCGACGTGGACGCCGGTGCGCGGTCGGGACGCGTAGCCCGCGTCAGCCCGCGGAGCCAGCGTCAGCCGGGTCAGCCCGCGACGTACACGCGGGTGGTGACCCCGCTCAGCGCGTGCGCGAACTCGTCGCCCGTCGCCACGAAGCCGCCCGCCTCGTACAGCCGCACCGCCCGGTCGTTGTCGCCGAGCACGTGCAGCACCACGCGGGGGTGTCCGGCAGCCCGGGCGTCGTGCACCGCCTCGGACAGCAGCGACCGTCCGACCCCGCGGGCCTGCACCCCGGGGCGCACCGCGAGCAACGACAGGTAGGCGGCGTCCGCCGGGTCCGTCGACCGCCCGGTGCCGGGTGCCGTCACGAGGACGAAGCCGTCGACCGCACCGTCCGGGCCGGGGGCCACCAACCAGGCGACGTGCTCCGCCGCGAACTTCTGCCGCGCGCGCTCCCGCACCGCCGGGTCCTCGGCGGCACCGTCGCGGGCGGCCACGGCCGCGGCCCACAGGTCGATGCAGCTGTCGGTCTCGTCCGGGCTCGCAGGACGCACGACCACGGACGACTCGATCACCCGATCAGCCTACGACCGCCCGGCTCCCGATCCTGAACGACGCCCCACGGTGCTCGTCGGGCAGCCGGTCCCCGCGGCCGTGCAGCTTCTGGCGGAGCGACCCCGACCCGTACTCCTCCGGGTAGGCCCCGCGGGCACGGAGCTCCGGGATCACGAACTCGATGACGTCCTCCCACGTGCCCGGCGTCACCGCGTACGCCAGGTTGAAGCCGTCGACGTCGGTGAGCTCCTGGATCTCCTGCAGCCGGTCGGCGATGGTCGCTCCCCCGCCGACCGCCACCGGGCCGAGTCCACCGATCGCCGTCTGCCGCGCCAGGTCGCGGATCGTCCACTTCGACCCGTCCTCCCCCGTCGCCGCCGCGATGTTCGCCGCCGCCGACTGGATCGCGTTCGACTCGACGTCACCGAGGGGCTGGTCCGGGTCCCACTGCGACAGGTCGACGCCCATCCAGCCGGAGTTGAGCACCAGCGCACCGAGCTCCGACGCGTACGACAGGTAGTCCTCGTACTTCGCCTGGGCCAGCTCGTCGGTGGCGTCCGTGATCACGGTGAGCAGCGTGTAGACGCGGGCGGCGTACCGGTCGCGACCAGCTGCCTCCAGGGCGTCCCGGACCTTCGCGACGGTCGACGCGAGCTGCTCGAGCGTCGGTGCGCCCACGAAGACCGCTTCCGCGTTCTCCGCGGCGAAGCGGATGCCGCGCGGTGACGCGCCCGCCTGGTAGATGACGGGCGTGCGCTGCACGGACGGCTCCGACAGGTGGATGCCGGGCACGTCGAAGTGCGTGCCGTGGTGCTCGATCGGGTGCACCTTCGCCGGGTCCGTGAAGACGCCGGCTTCGCGGTCGGCGACGACCGCGTCGTCCTCCCACGAGCCCTCCCACAGCTTGTAGAGGACCTCGAGGTACTCGTCCGCCACGTCGTACCGGTCGTCGTGCGACAGCTGGTCGGTCTGGCCCATGTTCCGTGCGGCACTCGGCAGGTACCCGGTGACGACGTTCCAGCCGACCCGGCCCTTGGTCAGGTGGTCGAGCGTCGACATGCGTCGGGCGAACGGGTACGGGTGCTCGTACGCGGTGCCGGCCGTGATGCCGAAGCCCAGGTGCTCGGTCACCGACGCCATCGCCGACACGAGCAGGATCGGGTCGTTCACCGGCACCTGCGACCCCGTGCGGAGCGCGGCCTCGTTCGAGCCGCCGTACACGTCGTAGGTGCCCAGGACGTCGGCGATGAAGATGCCGTCGAACGCCCCGCGCTCGAGCGTCTCCGCCAGGTCGGTCCAGTAGGTCAGGTCGCGGTAGTCCCGCGACCGGTCGCGGGGGTGCCGCCACAGTCCGGAGGACTGGTGCGCGACGCAGTTCATGTCGAACGCGTTGAAGCGGATCTGCCGGTGCTCGCTGCTGGTGGTCACGGGTCGAGACGCTACGTCGGAGACCTCGGACGGTCACGGATCGTGACGAAGCGTGACGGTCGCCGCGCGGTGGCCGGCGGCGGTGCCGACGCGCACTGCACAACCAAAGTCACTCGGAACCGGAAGTTCGCGCGGCGCCGACGCGCTTTGGTTGTGCGGCACGCACGACCCACCCGCGGCTCAGGCGCGGTCGTGGAGCGTGACGTGGTAACCGTCGGGGTCGGCGAACGTGAACGTCCGACCGAACGGACCGTCGATCGGCGCCGAGACGATCCGGTGTCCGTCGGCGACCAGCGCGTCGTGGATCGCCTGCACGTCCGTCGCGTGCAGCCAGATCGCGGCGCCGATGCCGGGCTGCGCCACCGCGTCGAGGTCCGTGCCGGGCGCCAGGTCGCGCAGGGCGAAGGCGATCGGCCTGGTCTCGAACACGACGGCGTGCGGCGGGCCGGCCTGCGAGCGGACGAGACCGAGGTACCGCTCGTAGAACGCCTGCGAGGCATCGAGGTCGCGGGTCTGCAGGGAGATGAAGTCGAGGCCGGTGACGGGCATGTGGTGCTCCTTGGGTATGTGTCAGTCTTCTGACACGGGACAAGCTATGTCAGACTACTGACATGCGTCAAGACGACACCGGCATCCACCTCGAGACGTCGATCGGCTACCTGCTCAAGGAGACTGCGAGCACCCTCCGCGCGTCGATGGAGGCCGTGCTGCGCCCACTCGGCATGACGGTGACGCACTACTCCTGCCTCGAACTGCTCGCACAGCGCCCCGGCCTGTCGAACTCCGAACTCGCGCGGGGCACCTTCGTCACCCGACAGTCGATGAACGTGCTGCTGCAGGCCCTGGAGCGGGACGGCTTCGTCACCCGCGCCACCGAGCCGTCGGTCGGCAAGGCACTCCCCACGCAGCTCACCGACAGCGGGCGTCGGAGCCTGGCGCAGGCGAGTGCGGCGATCCGCGGCGTCGAGCAGCGGATGCTCGGCGGTCTGACCATCGTCCAGCAGACCGAGGCCCGCCGGATCCTGCGGAGCATGGTCACGGCGCTCCGCAGTCAGGGCTGATCGCGCCGGGCCCGCCATCTGGATGTTGTGTTTCGCTCACCCTTCCGGCGCGTCCGTTTCGCCAGACTGATGTTCCACATTGATGCTTCTCCTCGTCGACCACGAGGAAGAGGACATAATGACGAAACTGAAGCGCCCACTCATCCGGACGAGCCAGCTCGCGTTGGCACTCGCAGCCTGCATGGCAGCGACACCGGCGGCGCCCTCGGCGAACGCTGCCACCGGCACCGAGAGCCCGAGCGCAGCTGCTCGTTTGTCCGAGATCGCCCAGCGGTACGAAGTGGGCGACGAGCTCTCCGCTTCCGATGAGCGGTTCATCAAGAAGACAGGCACACCAGCGTCCGGCTCCGCGCTGCTCGGTACTGCCGCGAACTGCTTCAACACGCTCCGCACCGGCGGCGTGAACGGACGCGGGCGGGTCGAGGGGTGCCACGGTTCGGTCATCGGCAGCGGCATCACGAACAGCTGGCGGACGGGGTACACGGCGACGGGGAACTCGCAGGTCAGGAAGCTCCGAGCCGCCGAGCACATCCGGGCCTACGGCCTCGTCGGTTCAGGGGGGTTCGGCGTCGTCTACTCCCGGGACGTGTCGTCCGGCATCCTCAACACCCGCTCACACCAGTTCTCGCGGTCGGCGACCTTCAAGGCCCTCGCCGCCTACGTGACCGTCCAGTACGACGCCACGTTCTGGACGTCCCGCGGTTCGTTCAGCGTCGTCGGCGGGTAGCGCTGTGCACGAGGACTTCACCGGCCTGTACCTGTCGAGCGTCTGGCTCAGCCTGGCGATGCTCTCCGGCAGCCACGCGCGTTCGCGGGGCCGCTCGGCCTGGACCTGGTCCCTCTTGACCCTGTTCCTCGGCCCGCTCGCCGTGCTGCTCCTGGTCACGTGGCCGGCGCGGCCCGCGCAATCGCCCAGGGCGCCGTCGACGGCGGAGACCGATCCAGGTCAGGCCAGGTAGCGCACCGTCGCGGCGTCCTTCGGTGCGTAGCGCTCCTCGAAGTCACGTTCGTTCGGGACCCACACGTCCCGCCAGAGGGCATCGTGCCGGCGCCCGAGCGCGCGATCGCGAGCCATGCCCCGACGTGCTGCCGTGTCGAGGTCGACGTCACACCAGATGCTGACGTCGAGGTGTGGGAGCGCGTCGGGGTGGAAGAGTCCGATCAGGTCGACGATCAGGACGTCCGTCTGCGGCAGCGGCTCAGCCGGACCGAGGGCTCGCACCGACCAGTCGAACCGCTGGAACGTGCTCGCCCGACCGGCCCGGTGCGGTTCGAGCACCGACGACACCAGACGGGGACGATCGACGCCGTCCCAGTCGACGGAGCGCCGGTGGGACCGGACGGGGTCGAGGAAGTCGTCGCCGCGGATGCGGACCGCGCCGGGGAGTCCCTCGACGAGCGTGCGCGTCAGCGTCGACTTGCCGGATCCGCAGTACCCGGAGACACCGACGACGATCGGTGCGGGCGCCGAGGCACGACGGGACGCGACCAGGTCGATGACGCCGTCGCGGTCCATCGGGCAAGCGTACGAGGTCGATGACGGTGCGCCGGGGTTCGTAGGCTGAGTGGATGGACGTCGCACTGCGGGACAGCACCACCGAGGACCTCGAGTGGCTCGTCGAGCTCCGGGCCGTGGTGCTGCGCGACGACCTGACGCGGCTCGGCGTGTTCGACGAGACGCGCGTCCGACAGCGCCTCCGCGACGCGTTCCGGCCGCAGCTGACCCGCATCGTGGTGGTCGACGGCCGCGACGTCGGGTCGGTCACCGTGTGGGTCGAGGACGACGTCCGCTGGGTCGAGCACTTCTACCTCGCGCCCGACGCCCAGGGGCGTGGGGTCGGGTCGACGGTGCTGCGCGCCGTCCTCGACGAGCCCCACGACGGCCCGACGCGGCTCAACGTGCTGGTGGGCAGCCCGGCTCGCCGACTCTACGAACGCCACGGCTTCGTACTCGACACCGACGACGGCGTCGACGTGTTCATGACGCTGCGGGCCGCCGATCGAGCACCCCACGGAGCGCACTGAGCTGCTCGTCGACGACGTCGGCCATCCGGCGCTCGGCTGGTCCGGTGAGCCACGACTCGAGGGCCAGGTGGAACAGCATCACGGTCGTCTCGGCGATCACCGCCGCCTCGGCCGGATCGAGCCCGCGGTCGACGAAGGCCCCGCGCACCGCGTCCGTCAGGTCGGCACGCTTCCGGGCGTCGCGCTCCCGCAGTGAGGACTCGGACAGCACCAGCCGCCGCACCGACCCGACTTCACCGTGCCGCCCCTCGAACCGCTCGTCGGCGACGGTACGGAGGCCGCGCACCACGATGTCGAGCGGGTCGATCCCGGCCGGCGCGCCCCCGATGGCGGCCCGGGCGAGATCGGGGATCTCGTCGCCGGCGAAGATGACCTCGCGCTTGTCGGCGAAGTACCGGAAGAAGGTGCGGGTCGTCAGGCCGGCCCGTGCGGTGATCTGCGGCACGGTCGTCGCCTGGTAGCCCTGCTCGGCGAAGAGCTCGAACGCCGCTCGCTCGAGTCGCCCTCGGGCATCCGGTGACCAGCGCATGGGGCAAGAGTACTGGTGATGACACGTCGTGTCATGATTGACTCGGTGATGACACGTCGTGTCATGACCCACTACGAGCAAGAGATCGGGACACCATGTCGTCATCGGGCAACGCAGCACTCTGGACCACGTCGACCGGGCGGTTCGCCGTCGGGCCCGCCACGGTCCCCCACCCCGGCCCCGGCGAACTCGTCGTCCGCGCCGAGGCCGTCGCCGTCAACCCGGTCGACGCCGTCGGCGGGCTCTTCCGGCACCTGGTGTACCCGAAGCTGCGGTTCCCCGCGGTCCTCGGGTCGGACGTCGCCGGCACCGTGGTCGCGATCGGTCCCGGCGTCGAGCGGTTCCGTGTCGGCGACCGGGTCGTCGGGCACGCCGCGGGACAGGAGCAGCACCGGAACAGCGCTGCCGAAGGAGCCTTCCAGCACCTGGTCCTGCTGCTCGACCGTGTGACGACCCCGATTCCGGATGCCCTGCCCGCCGAGCAGGCAGCGGTCCTGCCGCTCGCCGTCTCGACCGCCGCCGCCGGGCTCTTCGAACCGGACCAGCTCGCGCTGCCGCTCCCCACGGCCGATGCGGTCGACCGCGACGGGGTGGTCCTGGTGTGGGGTGCGTCCACGAGCGTCGGCGCCAACGCCGTCCAGCTCGCCCGCGCCGCCGGGTACGCCGTGATCGGTACCGCTTCGCCGAAGAACCACGCGTTCGTGCAGGACCTCGGGGCCGAAGCCGTGTTCGACTACCGCGACGACGGTGCCGCCCGCCGCGTCCTCGAGGCACTCGCCGACCGCGAGCTCGCCGGCACCCTCGCCTTCGGGCAGGGCTCGCTGACCCGCACGCTCCCGATCGTCCGGGCAGCCTCCGGCTCCGGCCGACTCGCATCGGCGTACCCGACGCCGGTGACGACGATCCGTGCACGCCTCGAGCGCCGACACGGGGTCCACGTCACCGCGATCTGGGGCGGCCGCCCGACGGAGTCCGAGGTCGGCCCCGCGATCTACCGCGACTTCCTGCCCGAGGCGCTCCGCACCGGTCGGTACCGCGCCACCCCGACCGCATCCGTCGTCGGATCGGGACTCGCCGCGATCCCGGATGCCCTCGCCGAGCTCCGCGCGGGTGTCTCTGCCAAGAAGCTCGTCGTCACGCTCCCCTGAGCCGGTAGCGTCAGCGACGTGACCGATGCCCACGAGCAAGACGACGAGACGTTCGAGATCACGATGTCGGGCGGTGGCACGCCGCGTGGGCACCTGCAGGACCCGAGCGCCGTGACGCTGCACCTGGACCCGCGGCTCCTCGGCGACGCCGCCAGGGGCAAGGAGATGTTCGCACTGGCGATCGACCAGCAGCACACCGCGCTGTCCGACTACGCCACCGCCATCGCGGCCGCCGACGGTGACGTGACCGCTCCGGCCGTGCAGGACGCCGCGACCGCGCTGCACCAGGCACTCCAGTTCCTGCCGATCGCCCACACCGCGTACACGGGTGCCGGCTTCCCCACGGGCCGCGTCGGGGACGGCTCCCGCCCGACCTCGCTGCGACCGGAGCGCGGCGAGCGCGGCCTCGGCGTCCACCCGGACATGTTCACGGCGATCCACGGGGACGCGTCGCAGCGCTGGGAGCTCGCGTGCGAAGAGGACCTCCCCCTCGCCGTCGAGATCACCCTGGCGACCGATCCGGACGAGAACGTGCGGTCCGCCTTCCTCATGGGGACGAGGTCACGAACCGTCGTCCTGCTCATGGAACAGCGAGAGACCGACCCGGAGATGCTCGAACAGCTCGCCCAGCAGGGCTACGCGAGCCCCGAACGGAAGTTCCCCGTGCCGCTCGCCGACCTCGTTCCCCGAGAGCTGGACGGCCTCTACGAACTCCTCGGTCTCGACGACGACGCCGTCGCGCTCGCGAAGTCCCGCTGGGCACGGGCGCAGGAACGCGGCGAGCGCATCACCGTCGGCGACGCGCTCCGCGAGATCGGCGTCATCGCCTGACCGCTACTCCGGAGCGAGCGACTTCGTGTACCAGCGGCGCAACCGACCACGGCTCCCCCGTCGGCGGCGACGAGGAACACCCCGGAGTCCCCCTGCAGGTCGTCGTACGGCTCCTCGTCGAGTGCCCGGTCGACCTCGGCCGACGTCGCCACGCGCCCGAACCACCGCGACGCGACCTCCGTCAGGTAGTCCCGCACGATCGCGTCGGATCCGGCCGAGCCGGGATGCGCTGTCTCGACGATCACGTGGTCCATCCTCGTGCACGTGCTCGTGACCGCCATCGGTCCGCGCCGACGTCCGTCAGGATCGCCCGGACGACGACACTGCAAGGTGAAGGGAGAATCATGACCACGCTCCGCACCACCATCCTCACCGTCGGCATCGCCACGCTCCTCATCGGGGCGGCTGGCTGCGCGACAGCGTCCGCGCCGAGCGTGCCGAGCGCGCCGAGCGTGCCGAGCGCGCCGAGCCCCACGCAGACGAGTGCGACGGCCGTCACGCCGACGACGACCCCGAAATCGACCCCGACGCCGACGAGCGTCCGGCCGTCATCCAGCCCGAGCGGCCCCTCGAGCTGGGTCTTCGGCGACGCGTCCTTCGGGCCCGTCCAGCTCGGTGCCACGGACGTCAGCACGGTGCTGCCGGCTGCCGGGTTCTCGCGTCAGCCGTCGAGCGGCTGCCCGACGTTCTGGGAGTGGCAGTCCGCCGACCTGTCCACCCCCAGCGGGTCCGGGTACCGGATCCTCGTCACGTCCGACGATTCCGGACCCGGTGTGCGCTACATCCGCGTTGCGGGACAGGCAACCGACCCCGGAGCGTTCTCGTCGCCCGTGCTGACGTCCACGGGCATCGCGCTCGGTTCCACCGCCGACGACGTGCGCGCGGCGTACCCCGGGCTCGAGAAGACGATCGACACGTGGGAGCCACCGATCGGCGGTTACCGCGAGTACGTGGCACCGACCACGGATGGCCACTGGCTGCACTTCGACACCACGGGTGGCGCTTCCGGCGCTGAGGACATCGTGACCACGATCGTCATCAACGACACGAAGGCGGCATCGCAGGACGTCTGCCGCTGACCGTGCTGCGGACGGGAGGCGCGGGGCGGGCCCGCAACGGGCCTCCCGACTGTCCGGTGCTCGCGATCGCGAGCCGCACCCGGGTCAGCGGGACGCGGTCGCCTCGCGCGCGGCGGCTTCCGCCGCGACCCAGGCGAGCATGCCGCACTTGACCCGCATGACGAACTTCGAGACACCGTGGAAGGCGACGAGGTCCTCGAGGACGTCCTCGTCGGGCTCACCGACGCCACGCGAGCGCATCATGGTGCGGAACTCCTCGGTCAGTGCGAGGAACTCGGGCACGGTGCGGCCGACCGCCATGTCGGTGAGGACGGACGCCGAGGCCATCGAGATCGAGCAGCCGTCGCCCTGCCAGGCGAGCCCGGCGATGCGGTCGGTGCCCGGCTCGAGCCGCAGGCTGACCGTGATCTCGTCGCCGCACGTGGGGTTCCGCTCGAAGTGCGAGGCATCCGCGTCGGGCATCACACCGTCGCCGTGACGTGCCTTCGCGTGGTCGAGGATGACCTGCTGGTACAGGCTGTCGAGGGCGTTCACGCGGTCGCTCCGAAGTAGTCGCGGACCTCGGCGACGGCTGCGAGGAACCGGTCGACGTCGTGCTCGGTCGTGTAGACGTAGGTGCTCGCCCGGCTCGTCGCGACGAGTCCGAGGCGGCGGTGCAGCGGCTGGGCGCAGTGGTGGCCGGAACGCACGGCGATGCCCTGGGCGTCGAGGTACTGCGAGACGTCGTGGGCGTGCACGCCGTCGACGTCGAACGCGACCAGGCCGGAGCGTGGGACGCCGGCGGGTGGGCCGACCACGCGGATGCCGGGCACTGCTGCCAGACCGTCGAGCATCCGGCGGGCCAGGTGCTCCTCGTGGGCACGGACACGTTCCATGCCGATGCCCTGCAGGTACCGGACGGCCTCGGCGAGGGCGACCGCCTGGGAGACGGGCTGCGTGCCGGCCTCGAACCGCTCGGGCGCCGGCATGAACTCGGAGCCCTCCATCGTCACGGTGGTGATCATCGAGCCACCGGTGCGGAACGGCGGCAGGGCGTCGAGCAGCTCGGCACGGCCCCAGAGCACGCCGATGCCGTTCGGGCCGAGCATCTTGTGCCCGGAGAACGCGGCGAAGTCGACCCCGAGCTGCTGCACGTCGAGGGGACGGTGCGGTGCGGACTGGCAGGCGTCGAGCACGACGAGGGCGCCGCGGGCGTGGGCGAGACCGACGACCTGCTCGACGGGGGCGATCATCCCGGTGACGTTCGAGACGTGCGAGAACGCGACGACCTTCGTGCGGTCGGTGATCAGGGCCGCGGCGTCGTCGGCGGTCCAGGTGCCGTCGTCGGCGACCGGGATCCAGCGGAGGGTGGCACCGGTCAGCGCGGCGAGCTCCTGCCACGGCACGAGGTTGGCGTGGTGTTCGGCCTCGGTCACGAGGATCTCGTCACCGGCGCCCAGGCGGAAGCGCTCGGCGTCGGCACCGCCGCGGCCACGGCTGGCGTTGGCCATGCCGTAGGCGACGAGGTTGAGCGCGTCGGTGGCGTTCGCGGTCCACACCACCTCGGTCGGGGCGGCGGCGCCGATGAAGCCGGCGACGGTGGCGCGGGCGTCCTCGTAGGCGTCGGTGCTGAGCGCCGCGAGCGTGTGGGCCCCGCGGTGGACGGCGGCGTTGTCGTGCTCGAGGAACCGGCGCTCGGCGTCGAGGACCTGGCGCGGGCGTTCAGCCGTCGCCCCGGAGTCCAGGTACGCCAACGGCTGCCCGTTCACGTCCTGCGCGAGGATCGGGAAGTCCCGCTTGATCGCCTCGACCTCGGTCTCGGTGAGCGGCTGGTTCGGCGCCACGACTGTCACGTCTCGTCCTCCTGGTGCTGCTGTCCGGAGCAACCCGTCCATGGTGTCCGTTGTTCCCGACCACGTCCAGTCGGCACGGCGACGGCCCAGGACCACGCCGGGTCCTGGGCCGTGCACGTTGCTCGCTACTCGTTGCCGATCTTCTTGTCCGCAGCGTCGCGGGCCCCGTCGATCTTGTCGTCGTACTTGCCGCCCGTGGCCTTCTTGACCGCGTCGGCCACGCCGCCGAGCACCTTGTCGCTGACGCCCTCGGCCTTCTCGCTCTGCAGGGCGTCCTGGACCTTGCCGTCCTTCAGGAACTCCTGGGCCTTCTTCGTGATGTCGTCGAACCCCGCCATCGGCTGCTCCTCGTCTCGGTGCGGAGCCCGTCGCTCCGTCCTGGCGCCGACAGTAGGCCGCCGGGCAGCCGTCCGTACCGGAACGCTCGGGGTCTTCACACCATCTGCGCGCTGCGACGACGGGCGAGCACGTACCCGACGGCGACCGCCCCGGACACCGCGAGCAACGAGGGCACGAGGATGTCGGTGCCCTGCTGGGTGAACTCGACGACGAGCACGAGGGCGGTGAACGGCGCCCGCATGGTGGTGGCGAGGAAGGCCGCCGCACCGACGAAGGCGAAGGCCGCCAGACTCGGACCGTCGGCCGGCCACAGCAGCAGCCAGGCACCGCCCAGGCCACCGCCGATCGCCGAACCGATCGCGATCGACGGGGTCAGCGTGCCACCGACCGCACCGGCCCCGATGGTGGCCGAGGTGGTCACGGTCCGCAGGACACCGAGCAGCAGCAGGAGCACGATCGGTGAGAGGCCGGCGAACGAGGCGTCGTCGAGCGTGGTGTTCATCGCGACGAGACCGAGCGCCCGACCGTTGCCGAGGATCTCCGGGAACGGGATCGCGATGAGCCCGACCATCGCGAAGACCACCGGAAGCACGACGAGCAGGTGCCAGCCCTTCGGGGCGATGCCCTGCAGCCGGTTGGTCAACTTGACGAACCCGACCCCGGCGAGCCCCAGTACGGGTCCCACGACGACCGCCCAGACGAGCAGCGACGGCGAGAGGTGCATCGAGGGCACGTGGTACAGCACCTCGTCCGGGATCACGAGCCGGGCGGTGATGGCGGCGACGGCACTCGTGGCGAAGGCGGGCAGGGCGGTCGCGAAGCTGATCTCCCCGAGCAGGACCTCGACCGCGAACAGCGCGCCACCGAGGGGCACGTCGTACACGGCGGCGAGGCCGGCCGCGGCACCGCAGGCGACGAGGATCTTCGTCTCGCGTGCGGTCAGCCCCGCACGACGGGTGACGAGCTGGGCGAGCCAGGCCCCGACCTCGCGCGGCGCCACCTCTTTGCCGATGGACGCGCCGAGCCCCACGGCCAGGATCTGGATGCCGGCGTTCGCGAGCGTCGCCAGGGCCGGCATCCGCTTGCCGTCGACGGCCGCGGTGACCGAGACGATCGAGCGCCCCCACCGTCGGAGCGCCCACCAGGCGAACCCGGTCAGGACGCCGGCCGCGGTGAGCGCGAGGAACCGGTTCAGGCCGGACGGTGCGTCGGCGGCCTCGAGGTGCCCGCCGAACCCGTACCCGAAGGCGACGAACTGGATGAGCTGGAGCGCGAGCCAGACCGCGATGCCGGCGATGCCGCCGGAGACGCCCACCAGGGCGGTGACGACGGCGAGCTTGAGGGCCCAGACCGGGGTCGCGTGTCCGGAGTGCGGCATGACCGGAAGCCTAACGGGCTGGACCCACCCGATGACGGACGGCGACGCGCCCGCCGGACGCGGGACGGGCCTCCAGGGCGGGTGCCCCGACCACCCGTCGTCAGACGGCCGTCACCCGGAACGGCACCACGCAGTCGGCCGGCATGAGCGGTGGCTGCAGGCCGACGGTGCCGAGCACCCGGCCGCTGAACACCCGCGGGCCGGACCACCAGCCCGGTCGCACCAGGTCGTGATCGTCGCCGATGACCACCGGGTCGACGCGGTAGGTCGTGTCGGGGTCGAGGTCGCGGAAGGTGACCCGGCCGGTGCCGGAGACCTCGGAGCGGCCGATGCCGGCGAGGAAGAAGACGGCCTGCTGCCGGTCCGGCGCGACCGTGCCGTACACGAGCCGCGCGTCGTCGACCTCGTCGGAGCGCACCAGATCACCGCCGTGCAGGAGCGGGCGGAGCTCGCGGTACAGCGCGATCCACTCGGTCAGCGCGGCGGACTCGTCGGCGGTCGCGCCGGCCAGGTCCCACTCGATGCCGAGGTGCCCGACCAGCGCGGTGCCGGCACGGAAGGCGAGGTCGTGGACGCGACCGGTCGTGTGGTTCCGGCCGCTCGCGATGTGCGAACCGAGCAGCTCCGGCGGCAGGAGCTGCTGCGTCCACCGGTGCATCTGCTGGCGCTCGAGCGGGTCGATGTCGTCGGACACCCACACCCGCGCGGTGTGCTCGATGACACCGAGGTCGACCCGACCGCCACCCGACGAGCACGACTCGATCTCCAGGGACGGGAACCGCTCGCCGAGCGTCGCCATCAACCGGTAGGCGGCGAGCGTCTGCTCGTGGACCGCTGCGCCGCCGCCCGGGAACCCCGCCTCGACGAGGTCGCGGTTGTGGTCCCACTTCACGGCGTCGACCGCGTACTCGCCGATGATCGCCGTCATCCGTTCGAGCACGTGGTCGAAGGCCTCGGGGATCGCCAGGTTGAGCACCTGCTGGTCGCGGGAACGCGCGGGCAGCCGACCGTCGGCCTGCAGGATCCACTCCGGGTGGGCGCGGGCGAGGTCGCTGTCCTCGTTCACCATCTCGGGTTCGAACCACAGGCCGAACTCCATGCCGAGCGCACGGACGCGGTCGACCAGGGGGCCGAGTCCGTCCGGCCAGACCTCCTCGTCGACGTACCAGTCACCGAGGCCGGCGTGGTCGTCGCGGCGGCCGCGGAACCAGCCGTCGTCAAGCACGTAGCGTTCGACGCCGAGGGCCGCGGCACGCTCGGCGAGGTCGACGAGGCGGGCCAGGTCGTGGTCGAAGTACACGGCCTCCCACACGTTGATCGTCATCGGGCGGGGCGTCGTCGGGTGCTGCGGGCGGCTGCGGAGCCAGCGGTGGAACCGTCGGGCCTGGTCGTCGAGGCCGTCCCCGTGCGCGAAGTACACCCACGGCCCCTCGTACGTGGCGCCGGTGTCGAGCCGGACCTCGCCGGGCAGCAGCAGTTCGCCGCCGCCGATGACCTGGCGGCCGGTGGCGAGCCGTTCGGCGTGGTGCCGGTGGTTGCCGCTCCAGGCGGTGTGGACGCCCCAGACCTGACCGTGGGCGAAGCCGAAGCCCGGCTCGCCCACCGTCAGGACGGTCGCGGCGTCGGTGCCGGTGCGGCCCTTCCGGCCCTCGCGCTGATGGGTCCCCACGACGAGTTCGCGGCGCTGCGGGGTCCGCTCCTTGCCCCAGCGGCCGGCGAAGTCCAGGATCTCGCGGGCCCCCGACGGGATCGGCATCGCGAGCGTCAGGTCGTCGACGGTGTAGACGCCGTCGGCGGTGTTCGTCACGCCCGCTCGGGCCCGGACGAGCCCGGAGCCGAGCATCTCGATGGCCACCCGCACGGTGAGCCCGGCGACGGTGTCCTCGGCGTCGGCGGTGACCGCGGAGTCGGTGACTGCGAGCGACGTCACCGTGAACGCCGGCGACCAGTCGGCGCCGTCACGGTGCCCGGCGAGCCCCGGACGACCGCTCCAGCCCCGGTGCGGCTCGGGCAGCACGGACAGGCGGACCGGGTCGTCCATCTCGTTCGGTGCGACGGGCGCGACGTCGGCGTCGGCGAGGGCCGTCAGCGCGTCGGTGTCGAGCGGGCCGAGTGCCGCTCCCCAGTGCACGACGGCGGGGAGCGCGTCGTCGCGGCAGTCCAGGACGAGCGAGACGCCACCGGCGGTCAGGTGGACGAGTTCTTGCGGCATGCGGGGCTCCAGTCGGCGTCGTTGCACGTCAGAGCTTTCCGGTCCGGAGCCGTCCGCTGCAAATCCGGCTGCGGCGCGGCTCAGGTTGCGGCTCAGGTTGCGGCGCGGCTCAGAACCAGCGCTTGACCTTGAACACCACGTACAGGATCGCGGCGAACAGGACCATCGCGACGATCGACAGCGGGTACCCCCACGTCCAGCCGAGTTCGGGCATGTGGGTGAAGTTCATCCCGTAGATCGCGGCGATGAGCGTCGGCGCGAACAGGATCGCCGCCCAGCCGGAGATCTTCTTCGTGTCGTCGTTCTGCTTCTGCGCCGCCAGGGTCGAGTCGACGGTCAGGGCGTTCTGCAGCAGCTGCCGGAACGTGTCGAGGCGCTCCACCACCCGGATCGCGTGGTCGAGGACGTCGCGGAACCGCCGCTGCATCTCGATCGGCAGGTGGTACTTCTCGGCGCCGCGGTGCAGGTTCTCGATCATGTAGACGAGTGGACGCGCCGCACGCTGGAAGTCGACGACCTCGCCGAACAGCTCGTACACGCGCCGGGACACCCCGGCCTCGCCCGAGAACAGCTGGTCCTCGATCTGGTTGATGTCCTCTTCGAGGCCGTCGATCACCGGCACGTAGCCGTCGACGATGGAGTCCATCAGCGCCCAGAGCTGCGCCTGCGGGCCGACGGTCACCAGCCCCGGCTTGCCGCTCAACCGCTGCAGCGCCCGGGGAACGGTCTGCTTGCCACGGGGGTCGGCCTTCACGACGGCGAGGAAGAAGGTCTCACCGACGAAGGCGTGCACCTCGCCGAACGCAACCTCTTCCTGCCGGTCGTTGTACAGCGCCGGCTTGAGCACCACGAACAGCGTCGAGCCGTAGCGCTCGAGCTTCGGTCGCTGGTGCCCCTCGGCGGAGTCCTCGACGGCGAGTTCGTGCAGGCCGAGGGCGACCGCGACGTCGCCGAGTTCCTCGGCGTCGGGCTGGTGCAGGACGATGCACGCGCTGGCGCCCTGCTCGTCGAGCATCCGGAAGGTGTCGTCGAGGGACGGACTCGCGATCGGGGCGATCCGGTCGATGTAGACGGTGTTCAGTTCGACGCTCACGCGCCCACCGTACGCAGGGTGGCCGGTCTCCGGCCTGGAGGCCCGTGGCACGCCCGCCGTGCGCCCCCGCGTCCTGCCTGAACGCGCGCTGCACGACCGGCGGCACCGGCCGCCTACGGTGCAGGTCATCAGCATGCTGACGAAAGGGACTGTCATGAAGAGGATCTGGAAGCGCATCGCGGTGGCCGTGAGCGCGGTCGTCGCCGTCATCGGCGCGTACGTCGGGTCGGGCGCTGCCGGCGGGACGCCCATCCAGGACGCCGCCGGTGGCGCACTGTCGGCGTCCTCCACCGCGATCGCCCCGGACGGCCCCGCCTTCTCGATCTGGAGTGTCGTCTACGCCGGGCTCATCGGCTACGCGGTGCTGCAGCTCTTCCGCACCGCGAACGACGAGCGGCACGAGCGGCTGGTGGTGCCGGCGGTGCTCTCCCTGCTCCTCAACGCCGCGTGGATCCTGTCCGTGCAGTTCGGGTTCCTGTGGGCGAGCGAGCCGATCATCGTCGCACTGCTCGTCGTGCTGATCTGGACGTTCACGATCCTGCGCCGGACCCCGTCCCGCGGGGTCGTCGAGGCGATCCTGACCGATGGCACCTTCGGGCTGTACCTCGGGTGGGTCTGCGTCGCGACGGCCGCCAACACCGCTGCGGTGCTGACGGCGGCGGGCTTCCGGGGCTTCGGACTCGGGCAGGACCCGTGGGGTGTGGTCGTCGCCGCGGTGGCCGGGCTCGTCGGGGTCCTCATCGCGCTGTGGGGCCGGGGACGCCTGGCGCCGATGGCCTCGGTCGCGTGGGGTCTGGCGTGGGTCGCCGTGGCTCGGTTCGAGGGGCCGCTCGTCTCCGTGCCGACGGCGGTGGCGGCCGTGGTGGCTGCGGCGGCCGTGGTCGTCGTGACCGTGGTGGTGCGTGCCCGCGCCGGCTGGGTCGGCGGGCGTGCCGGTCGGGCGGCGGCTCCGGTCGCGGCCTGACGTGCGTGGTATTGCGCGTCGTTTCGCGCTGAGCGACACCTCACGCGGCCGCTGGCCCGTGAGGTGTCGCTCAGCGCGAAGACTCGCGCGGGCTCAGCGCGACGACTGGGCGGACGCCACCAGGCCGTGGGCGGCGGCGACCGCGGCGTTCGTGACCCGGCCGGCGTGCACGTTCAGTCCGGCGGCGAGCGCGGGGTCGGCCTCGAGCGCGGCCTCCCAGCCACGGTCGGCGATCGCGACGGCGTAGGGCAGCGTGGCGTTCGTCAGCGAGATCGTGCTCGTGCGCGGGACGGCACCGGGCATGTTCGCCACGCAGTAGTACACGGTGTCGTGCACGGCGAACGTGGGGTCGTCGTGGGTGGTCGGGTGGGAGCCCTCGAAGCAGCCGCCCTGGTCGATCGCGATGTCGACCAGTACCGAGCCCGGCCGCATGTCGGCGACCATAGCGTCGGTGACGAGCTTCGGTGCGGACGCCCCGGGGATGAGCACGGAGCCGATCACCAGGTCGGCGTCGCGCAGGGCCTCGGCGATGGCGTGCGCCGACGAGCGCAGGGTCGTGACGCGGCCGTCGAACCGGGCATCCAGGGCCCGGAGCCGCGGCAGGCTGATGTCGAACACGGTGACGTCGGCACCCATGCCGAGCGCCATCGTCGCGGCGTGCTCCCCCGCGACGCCACCGCCGATGACGACCACGCGGCCCTTCGGCGTGCCGGGGACCCCGCCGAGCAGCAGCCCGCGCCCACCGTTCGTCCGCATCAGGTGGAACGCGCCGACCTGAGCGGACAGTCGCCCGGCGACCTCGGACATCGGCGACAGCAGGGGCAGCGAGCGGTCCGGCAGCTGCACGGTCTCGTAGGCGATCGCCGTCGCGCCCGAGTCGATGAGCGCGTCGGTCAGCGGTCGGTCGGCGGCGAGGTGCAGGTAGGTGAAGAGCACCTGGCCCGGCCGGATCATCGGGTACTCCGACGCGACCGGTTCCTTCACCTTGAGGATCAGCTCGGCGCGCTCCCACACCTCGGCCGCGGTGTCGACGATCGTGGCGCCGGCCGTGCGGTACTCGTCGTCGGTGAAGGCCGAACCGGACCCGGCGCCGGCCTGCACCAGCACCTGGTGGCCGTGCGAGCCGAGCTCGGCGACGCCGGCCGGAGTGGCGGCGACGCGGTACTCGTTGTTCTTGATCTCGGTGGGGACGCCGATGCGCATGCTGACTCCTTCGTGGGCGGTGCGTTCGTCCCGTCCATTGAGCACCGGATTCGTCCACAGCACCGCTGCGCCGAACATCCGGACGATGGCAGGGCGATCCGTGTCACGAGATTCGGCGGAACGGCACCCGCCGCCGGTCGGTCAGTGCCCGCGCAGCGACTCGCTCGGCAGCTCCCCGAAGCGGCTGCGGTAGGTCGCCGAGAAGCGCCCGAGATGCCCGAAGCCCCACGTGCGCGCGATCTCGGCCACCGTCGTCTCGTCCAGGCCGCTGCCGACCAGGTCGGTGCGGGCACCGTCGAGTCGCACGCCGCGCAGGAGTTCCCCCGGCGTCTGGTCGAGGTGCCGACGGAGGGACTGCTGCAGGCCGCGCGGGCTGAGCCCCGCCGCCGCCGCGATGTCCGGGGTGCCGATCGCTTCACGCGCGTGCTCGTGGACGAACTCGAGCGCCCGGCGCAGGCGGTCGTGCTCCGGGCCGCTGCCGGACACCGACGCACGCCACTTGTTGCGCTGCGGGAACGCCCGGATCGCTGCGATCGCGAAGGCCTCGGCGATGTCGTGCTGCACCACCGGACTCATCGACCGGTCGACGTCGAGCCACGTCGCTGAGTACTTCCGCACCACCGACCGCCACAGCGCGATGCCGTCGGCCGTCGGGCGGCGCATCGGCTCGAAGGCGAAGTCGTCGTCGCCGGCCACGGCTCGGACGAAGTCGCGGTCGAGCTGCACCAGGTTCAGGGCGATGTCGTGGTGGTGCAGCGCGTACGGCTCGGCGAAGGGCAGCACGACCGGCACCCCGGCCTGGAGCTCGAACGTCTCGCCGCCCGTGGTGATCCGGCTCGAGCCACTCCGCATCCACGCGACCAGGAACTCGTCGTCGACCTGGCTCTCGCTGCGCAGGTCGACCATGAACCGCGACGAGCGCAGGGACATCCGCTCGTCACCGACGCCGGCGAAGTCCCAGTGGGCGTTCTCGTGGGTGCGACGGACCAGAGGTGCCCGGAAGTCGTAGTCGCTGCCGAAGAACGCGAGCGCCTGGTCGACGTCGCTGCCGACCATTCGCCGGAAGTACCGCTGACCGGGCTGTCCGAGAGAAAGCACCATGCACCAGAACCTAGGACGGACCACCGACAAACTGCGTCAGATCCCGACTCAGGGCTGCAGGATCGCCTGCCCCACGCTCTCGTCCAGGATCAGGTCCGTGATGAGCCCGGCGGCCAGCGCACCCCGCAGCGAAGCCGCCTTCGACCGCCCGGCGACGACGCAGACCCGCCGCGGCGCGCGCTTGATCGTGTCGAGGTCCGGAGCGCCGGCGCGGGCGTTCACCCCGATGTCCTTCCACGAGCCGTCGGCCCGGTAGAACACCGTCGAGACGTCCCCGACGACCCCCGCCTGCGTGAGCTCGTCACGGTCCTCGGGGTCGAGGTAGCCGCCGGAGTACACGTGCGAGGGCACCGGGGCCTGCGGGGCACCGACACCGAACACGACGAGGTCCATCCGCTCGTGCAGGTCGAGCACACGGCGGATCGAGCGCTCCCGGAACAGGGCCTCCTTCGTCGCGGGGTCGTCGAAGAACGCCGGCACCGGGAACTGCTGCACGAACGCCCCGTAGGCCTCGCCGAACCGGCGCAGGATCTCGGACGCGTAGACGATGCCGGTGGTGCGGGTGTTCGCGGCGCCGTTGATCTGCACGATCGTCGAGCCGTGGGTGGTCTTCGGCACCAGGTAGCGGCTGACCGCGCTGACCGTCGAGCCCCACGAGATCCCGATCACCATGTTCGACTCGACGTACTGCGTCAGGATCCGGGCGGCGGACAGCGCAACCCGCTCGAGCCGGTCGACGTCGCTCGTGTGGTCCGGCACCGGGACGACGTGCGCGTGCACCCCGAAGCGCGAGCGGATGCTCCGACTCAGCGCAGCGGCCTGGTCCAGGGGCGAACGGATCTGGATGTCGACGAGCCCGGTGTCCCTGGCGTACTTCAGCAGCCGCGACACCGACGAGCGCGAGGTGCCGAGTTCGTCGGCGATCGCGTCCATCGTCAGGTCCTGCAGGTAGTACAGGTGGGCGGCGCGCAGCGCCTGCTGCGTCCGCATGGGCTGAGCCGCATCGCTCATGGTGCTCCGATCTGTCGAACGCAACCATGCACGGACGTGCAGGGCCTCTGCAACCCCTGCCGCGCCTCCTGACCGCCGTGTCGGGCCTGGACGACACGTGTGCTGCACGTTCGTGCACGCGAGTTGCCCGCCCTGTCGAACGAGCGCACGATCGATCCTGACCCCACGAACAGACGAAGGAAGCGACGAACCATGTCGAAGAAGACACAGCCCCGGAACACGGTGACCGCCCTCACCGAGCGCCCGAACGCGCAGGTCCTCGTCGTCGGCGGCGGCATCAACGGCATCGCGACGTTCCGCGACCTGGCGCTCCAGGGCGTCGACGTCGCCCTGGTCGAGCGTGGCGACTACGCCTCCGGCGCCTCCGCGGCCTCGAGCCACATGATCCACGGCGGCATCCGCTACCTGGAGAACGGCGAGTTCCGCCTGGTGCGCGAGAGCGTGCAGGAGCGCAACGGCCTGATCCGCATCGCCCCGCACTACGTCAAGCCGCTGCAGACGACCATGCCGATCTTCTCGACGTTCTCCGGCATCATGAACGCCCCGCTGCGCATGCTGACGCACAAGCAGCGCTCCACCAAGGAGCGCGGCGCGATGCTCATCAAGATCGGCATGACGATCTACGACTCCTTCTCGCGTGACGGCGGCTCCGTCCCGAAGCACGTCTTCCGCACCAAGAAGGCCGCGCTCGAGGACATGCCCGCCCTCAACAAGGACCTGAAGTACACGGGTACCTACTACGACGCGAGTGTGCACGAGCCCGAGCGCCTGGCCCTCGACGTCCTGAAGGACGGCCTGGCCGCGGGAGCCGACAAGGCACGCGCCGTCAACTACGTCGAGGCAGCCGGCACCCGCGACGGCGGCGTCCTGCTGCGCGACCGCGAGACCGGCGACGAGTTCGTCTTCACCGCCGACGTCGTGATCAACGCCTCCGGCCCCTGGACCGACCTGACGAACGAGGCGTTCGGCGGCGAGACGAAGTTCATGGGCGGCACGAAGGGCTCGCACATCGTCGTCCACAACGACGAGCTGCTCGAGGCCACCAAGGGCCGCGAGCTGTTCTTCGAGAACGACGACGGCCGCATCGTCCTCATCTACCCGCTCAAGGGCCGGGTGCTCATCGGCACGACCGACATCGACGCCGACCCCGCGAAGCCGGTCACGACGACCGACGAGGAGATCGACTACTTCTTCGGGCTCGTGAAGCACGTGTTCCCGCAGATCGACGTCACCCGCGACCACATCGTCTACAGCTACTCCGGCATCCGTCCGCTCCCCCGCCACGAGGACACCGCCCCCGGCTTCGTGTCCCGTGACTACCGGATCGTGGACACCCAGATCGCCGGGCTGCCGAAGTCGACCGTGCTGTCGCTCGTCGGTGGCAAGTGGACGACCTTCCGTGCCCTCGCTGCACACCTGTCCACCGAGGCGACGACCAAGCTCGGCATGAGCCGCAAGGTCGACACCACGGGCATGCCGATCGGCGGTGGCAAGGAGTTCCCGACCACGGACGCGCAGCGCGCCCTGTGGATCAAGTCGCACCGCGACGGCCTGGACGAGTCCCTGGTCGAGGGGCTGCTCGAGCGCTACGGCACCCGTGCCGCCGAGGTCGTGGACGTCCTGACCGACGGCCCGGTCGAGCCGCTCGAGTCCGACCCGTCGCTCACCCGCGCCGAAGTCGCGTACTTCGCCCGCCACGAGCAGGCCGTCCACCTGGTCGACGTCGTCCTGCGCCGCACGAACCTGGCGTTCGTCGGCGGGGTCACGATCGACCTGCTCGACGAGCTGGCCGACGTGCTCGCCGGTGCGCTCGGCTGGACGACCGAGGAGCGCGCGGACGAGGTCCAGCGCACGCTCGACGTGCTGCGTGAGTCGCACGGCGTGATCGTGCCGCTGACGTCCGCGTCGGCGTCGCAGCTCGCGTAGTCGACGCAAGGACAAGACGGACGGGAGGCCCGGTACCAGCTGGTACCGGGCCTCCCGTCCGTTCGTGGTCGCGTCAGAAACGCTCGCCGGTGGGGTCGAGCGCCGTGCGGTCGATGAGCTGGTCGCCGCCGACCGGCTCACCTTCCCAGTCGACCAGGCGCCAGCCGTCGGCGAACGAGCCCTCGAGCTCGACGATGCCGGTGTTCTCCAGGTGGCGCTTCGTGCCGAAGTGGTCCGGGGTGTTCTGCGCAGCCGCGCTCGCCCACGTGCGGATCGCGGCACCGTGGCTGACGGCGGCGGCGACGGCGACCCCGGTGGCCTCGATCTGCCGGACGGCGTCGTCGTAGCGCTCGAAGAACTCGGTGCCGCTCTCGGCACCGGGCATCCGGGTCGTCCGGTCGCCGCCGGACCAGCCGTGCACGGTGGAGATGTAGGTCTGCACGGACACCTTGTCGCTCTTGCCCTGGGTGTCGCCCGCCTCGATCTCACGCAGGCCCGGGAGCACCACGGGCTCGAGGCCGAGCGAGGTCGCGAGGGGCGCCGCGGTGATCTGCGTCCGGATCATCGACGACACGAACAGTCGCTCGATCCCCCGGTCGGTGAGTGCTGCCGGCAGCGCGTCGGCCTGCTGCTGCCCGAGCTCCGTCAGCCCCGGTCCGGGCACCACGGCATCGAGGATGCCGTGTACGTTCGCGGGGGTCTGGCCGTGGCGGATGAGCAGCAGTCGCATGCCGCCACCCTACGGACCGCCCCTGACGTCAGCCCTGCCGGGTGTTCCAACGGGGGTTCTTCTTGTTGATGACGTAGACGCGGCCCCGGCGTCGGACCACCTGCGAGCCGGGGATCTGCTTCAGGGCCTTGAGGGAGTTGCGGACCTTCACGACGAGCCTCCTTGTTGATAACGGTTTTCAGTTACAGTAGCGGACATGCGTGCTGCTGCCATCACCCTCGTCACCGCCCTGCACCAGGTCGACGCCGACCGCGTCGCCGCCCGGATCTCGGACGGACACCGGATGCACGTCGCCGGGAGTGCCTTCGCCACCGCCCGCGCCGTGGCCGACCGTGCCGACCAGCTCGACCGGGTCTGCGGACCCGACGCGGGCCACGGGCTCGTCGTCACCCTGCACCCGGGGGCCGATGCCCGAGCGGTCGGCATGCTGCTCGCCAATGCGGCACGGTCGGAGACCGGCGACGACCGGGTGCTGCGCCACGTCGTCGGGGTGCTGCGGGCCGACGACGTCGCGCACCTGCTGTGGTCGGACGTCGACGACGCCTTCGTGGCCGCGGACCGGATGGCCGCACTCGTCGAGTACGCGACGGTGATCGCCCTCGACCGCATCGAACCGCTGTCGGGCCGTCGGCGTCGGGCGCTCGTGTCACTGTTGCACCGGATGGCGCCCCAGGCCGTGATCGTCGCGCTGCCGGCGATCCGCAGCGCCGCCGACCTGCCGGCGTCGAACGGTGGAGCCGCGCGGGTGCTCGCCACCGGTGCCGGCTGGATGCGGGCGCTGTCGAGCGGTGCGGACACCGGGCGCGAGGCCCGCGACGCCCTGGTCTCGATGCGTTACCGGGAGCCGCTGCCCTTCCACCCCGGACGGCTGTCGTCCGTCATCGCCGAGGACCTGTCCGCCGGGGTGAACGGCCGCGTGCTGCGGTCGCGGGGGTTCTTCCGCCTGGCGTCCCGGCCGGACCACGTCGGCTCGTGGTCGAGCTTCGGGTCGATGCTCGCGCTCGACCCCACCGCGAACCCGTCGTGGGACGCCGACGCCCCGATCGGGCAGGCGCTGTGGTTCGTCGGCGAGCAGCTCGACGTCCGGGCGATCGAGCGGGCGCTCGACGGGGCGCTGCTCACGCCGTCGGAGCTGCTCGCCGGGCCGGACGTGTGGCGCGGCTGGCCGGACCCGTTCCCGGTGTGGCCCGCGGTGGACCCGGCCTCGGAGCACCGGCACGAGTGAGGGGGCGCGGGCGGGCGGGGGCGCGTGCGGCGGGGCGCACTGGGGCGGGCTGGTGCGGGTGGGTGCGAGCGCGGCCGGTGCGGACGCCGAACGACACTGTCGATGTCGTACGACGGCGACATCGTCGCTCCCCGAACGGTGCAACAGCCCGCGCACGCAACGAACGACGGAGTCGCTGTCGTACGACAACGACCCCGTCGTTCCACGTCGGTCGGACACACCCCGCCGTCCGATCCCCCACTCGCGTCAGCGCGCTGGCACCCCCTCAGCCTCGCGCGCAGCAGCAGCCGCCGCGTCCTGCGCCGCGAACGGCAGGTCACCGAGGTCCAGGTGCGGGTTCGTGTCCTGCGTGAGCACGAGCTCCTTCGCCTCGTCCTCGGTCTCCACCGCCGGCATCGACCCGGGCAGCGGGCGCTGCGAGGACTCCTTCATGCAGAAGACACCGATCGCTCCGACGACGCTCATCGCCATCAGGAAGTACGCCGGCGCGAGCTCGTCACCCGTCGCGGTGAGCAGCGCCTGCACGATCAGGGGCGTGGTCCCGCCGAACACCGCGATCGCGATGTTGTAGGCGAACCCCATGCCGCCGTACCGCGTCGAGGTCGGGAACAGCGCCGGCAGCGACGCCGCCTGGTTCGACACCCACAGCGCGGTCATCAGCGCGAGCAGCCCGAGGCCGGCGAGCGTCGACCACTGCGCCCCGTGCCCGATGAGCATGAACGCCGGCACGACGAGCACGACGGTGGTGGCGGCACCGATCCACATCACGACGCGGCGGCCGAGGCGGTCGGAGAGCTTGCCGGTCAGCGGCAGCATCACCGCGAGCAGCAGGAGCACCGGGATCGTCAGCAGCGTGCCGTCGATGGCGGAGTACCCGAGCGAGTCGGTCAGGTACGTCGGCATGTACGAGGTCAGGGCGTAGCCCACGGTGTTCGACGCGGCGACGAGCATGATCGCGATGACGATCGGACGCCAGTGCTGGCGGACCATCGCGACGACGTTGGCCGGGCGCTCCCCCTCGAAGGACGCACGGGACTCGGTCGCGGCCTCCTGCGCGGCCTGGGTCGCCTGGAACACCGGCGACTCCTCGATCCGCAGGCGGAAGTAGATGGCCACGACGCCGATCACACCGGCCGCCAGGAACGGGAACCGCCAGCCGTAGGCGGTCATCGCCTCGTCGCCGAGGGTGAGCTGCAGCACCGACACCACCGTGGCACCGAGCGCGAAGCCGAGGTAGCTGCCGAAGTCCAGGATGCTCGCGAAGAACCCCCGACGGCGGTCCGGGGCGTACTCGGTGACGAAGGTCGTCGCCCCGGCGTACTCACCACCGGTCGAGAAGCCCTGCGCGAGCTTCAGCACGACGAGCAGGATCGGGCCGAACACGCCGATCGTCGCGTACGCGGGGAGCGCCCCGAGCAGGAACGTCGACGCCGCCATCATGATCAACGTCGTCGCGAGCACCTTCTGCCGACCGATCCGGTCCCCGAGGCGTCCGAACACGATGCCACCGAGCGGCCGCGCGATGTACGTCGCCGCGAACACCCCGAGGCTGAACAGGATCTGCACCGCGGGTTCGGCCGTCGGCAGGAAGACCTTCCCCATCGTGACGGCCAGGTAGCCGTACACGCCGACGTCGTACCACTCCATGGTGTTGCCGACGACCATGCCGCTGACGGCTCGTCGCATCATGCTCTTGTCGACCACGGTGACGTCGCTCTCGCGCAGCCGTCGGTGCGGTCGGGGGTGGGTACTGCTGGGGTCGGAACCCATGCATCGCTCCTCGAGAAGATCGGTGGGCCGTCGGGAACCGGCCCAGAACAGCGAGCGACGTTACCGAGCAACCGAAATGTCATTGGCCGGTGATTCTCAGGGAACGGCGTGTCACCCGAACGGGGGTCGCCGCCGATCCGCACCAGTCCGGCGAACCCGGAAGCTGAGTAACGAGCCCGTAACATCGGCCCATGGCGATCGAACCGGAGACGAAGAACTGGACGTGGGTCATCGAGTCCGCGTGTCCCGAGTGCGGCTACGACGGCAGCGCGGTCACCGTCCGCGACGTGCCGGGCATCATCGACGAGAACACCGCAGGATGGCCCGCGGTCCTCGGACGCGGTGACGTGCGCGACCGCCCCGACGACCAGACCTGGTCACCGCTCGAGTACGGCGCCCACGTGCGGGACGTCCACCGGAAGATGGCGGAGCGCCTCGAGCTGATGCTCACCGAGGACGCCCCGACGTTCCCGAACTGGGACCAGGACGCCACCGCCGTCGAGGACCGCTACGGCGAGCAGGACCCCGCGGTCGTCGCCGAGGAACTGCGGGAGTCGGCTGACCGCGCGGCCCGGGCCTTCGCAGCGGTGCCCGACGAGGTGCTCGAGCGCACCGGCCTCCGGTCCGACGGCAGCGCCTTCACCGTCGCGACGCTCGCCACCTACTACGCGCACGACCCGGTGCACCACCTGTGGGACGTGCGGCGCACGCTCTAGACGTGGGGACCACCGGCCTGGAGGCGCGGTGCGGCCCCGCCCCGCGCCTCCAGGCCGCACGCGGTCGTCCCCGAACCGGGCGTACCTCCCGAAACCGGGCGTACCTGCCGAAACCGGGCGTACCTGCCGAGAAGAAACGACCAGGTATGCCCGAAAGTACCCTCCATCGCACGCGTGATGGGAAGGAACGGGCGCCGAGCCGGAGCGCTCAGGCGAGTGCGTCGAGCACGGCGCGCGCCGTCGCGGCGTCGGTCACCAGCTCGTTGACCAGCCCGCCCCGCACCGCGGCCACGATGCTCGTGACCTTGGCGCTGCCCACGGCGACCCCGACCGCGTGCGGCACGGTCGACAGGATCTCGCGCGAGGTCCGCACCATCCGGTCGCTGCCCGGGAACTCGATCGGCGAGCCGTCCGCGGCGTAGAAGTTCAGGCAGACGTCGCCGGCGGCCCGGTCGAACGCCGCGTCCTCGACCGGGATGCCCCGGGCCAGGGCGTCACGCGTGTGCGTCGGCGCCCCGATGCCGAGGATCGCGCCCTTCGCCCGGCTCCACAGCCCGACGACGTGCTGGAACGCCGGGTCCTCGTCGAGGGTGGACCGCATCGCCGGGGACGGCAGCGCCTGGGCGAACAGGAACGCCGGGATCGCGCCGGAGTGCTCCGCGGCCGTGCGGGTGATCTCGTTCGTCTGGAACCACGGCATCGGATCGGCCTGCCCGCCCACGGTCGGCACGAGCTGCACGCCGGGCATGGTCGGCATGCCGGACCGTGCGACGTCGTACACCGTGCGCCCCGACGACATCAGGACGGCGTCGCCGGGGACGAGTCCCATGCCCTCGACCGCGGCGGCCAGCGGTGCGGCCAGGTCGGCGCCGAGCGTGGCGGCGTGGGTGACCGCCGCGAGGTGCACGGCTCGGAGCCCGAGCACGACCTGCAGCCGTTCGGCGAGTGCCACGGTCTCGTCCTGGAACGGGTCGACGACCTCGATGCGGACGAGTCCAGCCTTGCGGGCCTCGGCCACGAGCCGCGAGACGGTCGGGCGCGAGACGCCGAGGCGCGAGGCGATCTCGACCTGCGTGGCGTCCTCGAGGTAGTACATCCGCGCCGCCTGGTAGACGGTGTCCAGCGGGAACCGGGTCCGCGACGCGTCGGGGCCGGGGCCGGGGCCGGGGCCAGCGGTGCTCTCGGACGACATGGAGCAGGACCCTTCGACTCGATCGGACACCGCGATCGTAGTCCGAGCAGGCCTCAGCGGATCGTGAACCCGCCGTCCACCCGGAGGTCTGCACCGTTCACCATGGCGCTCGACTCCCCCGCCAGGAACAGCACGGCCGCGGCGATCTCGTCGGGGGTCGCGAAGCGGCCGGTGGGGATCTCGTCCTGGTGCCGGATGCCGTTCTCGTTCGCCCAGGCAGCACGGCCGAGGTCGGTGAGGACGACGGTCGGCGACACGGTGTTCACGGTGACGCCGCGGCCACCCCACTCGAGTGCGAGCACGGTCGTCAGGCCGATGACGCCGGCCTTCGAGGCGCAGTAGGCGGCGTGGCCGTCGATGCCGACGTGGGCCGCCTGCGATGCGATGTTCACGATCCGCCCGTACCCGGCGTCGAGCATGTGCCGGCCGACGGCCTGCGCCACGCGGAACGTGCCGGTCAGGTTGACGTCGATGGTCGCTGCCCAGGTCTCGGCAGCCAGGTCCTCTGCCGGGGCGAGCGCGGCGATGCCAGCGCAGTTCACCAGCACGTCGACGCCGCCGAAGTGCCGGACGACGTCCGCGACGGTGCGGGCCACGGAGTCGGCGTCGGTCACGTCGCAGGCGAAGCCGGCATGGAGGCCCGTGGCCGCGTCCGCCCCGTCGGCCGCGGCGTCCGGCCCGGTCGTCACGGGCCCGGCGGACACGGGCAGGTCGGCCGCCGCCGACGTGGCGCCGTCGGCACGGACGTCGACGACGGCGACGCGGGCACCCCGCGCGGCCAGGGCCCGGGCGATGGCGTTGCCGATGCCGGACGCCCCACCGGTCACCACCGCCGTGCGGCCGCTGAAGTCGTTGGTCAGGTCGATCGTGTCGGGGCCCGGTCGGAGGGCCGCGGCGAAGTCCGTCGTCATGTTCGCTCCCTTGCGTTCGCGGCCGAACCTACCAGAAATTGTGTTCTGGACAAACGTTCTGCAGGGTGTACAGTCATCGCCGAAGCCACCCAACGGAGGAACAGCTCATGTCGACGACGACCGAGAACGCGGCCACGACCGCCCCCACCACGATCCCCGCGACGATGCGCGCCGTCGTCGTCCACGGCCCCGGTGACTACCGGCTCGAGGAGCGTCCCGTCCCGACGCCCGGCCCCGGGGAACTCCTGCTCCGCACCGACGCCGTCGGCATCTGCGCGAGCGACCTGAAGTGCTACCACGGCGCCGCGAAGTTCTGGGGCGACGAGAACCGTGCGGCCTGGGCCGAGCGCGACCGCATCCCCGGACACGAGTTCGTCGGCACGATCGTCGCCGGTGACGACACCGCCCTGACCAAGCGTGGCGTCGCCCTCGGTGACCGGATCGCCTGCGAGCAGATCGTGCCGTGCTGGGAGTGCCGCTACTGCCTCGAGGGCGCGTACTGGATGTGCAACGTGCACGACATGTTCGGCTTCAAGGGCTACGACGGCGCGATGGCCGAGTACGTGCTCGTGCCGGCGAAGGCGCTGACCCACCCGGTGTCGAAGGCGCTGCCCGGCCAGGTCGCTGCGTTCTCCGAGCCGTTGTCCTGCGCGTTCCACGCCGTCGAGCGCGGGGACATCAAGTTCGGCGACACCGTGGTGATCGCCGGTGCCGGCCCGATCGGCCTCTCCGCGATCGCCGGTGCGCGGCAGAAGAACCCGCTCCGGATCATCGCGCTCGACGTGGTCGAGGCGAAGCTCGAGCTGGCTCGCAAGGTCGGCGCCGACCTCACGATCAACATCGCCCAGGAGGACGCGGTCGCCCGGGTCAAGGAGCTCACCGACGGCTACGGTGCCGACGTCTACATCGAGGCCACCGGGCACCCGTCCGCGGTGCCGCAGGGACTGAACCTGCTCCGCAAGCTCGGGACCTTCGTCGAGTACTCGGTGTTCAAGGACGACGTGTCCGTGGACTGGTCGATCATCTCGGACGACAAGGAGCTCGACGTCCGCGGCGCCCACCTCGGTCCGCACACCTGGCCGGCGGCGATCAAGCTGCTCGAGGCCGAGACCCTGCCGATGTCGGAGATCTGCACGCACCAGTTCCCGCTCGAGCAGTTCCAGGAGGCCCTCGACCTGGTCGGCGACTCCGCCGGTGCCAGCGTCAAGGTGTCGATCATCCCGTCCCTGACCGCCCCCACCACGGCCGCACCGGCCGCACCGGCCGCACAGGCCGTACAGGCCTGACCGACTCCGCCAGCAGGGAGAGAACGAGCATGTCAACGACGACAGCCCGCGCCACCGGCGCCCGCACGACCGCGCCCCGCACCGAGGGCCGCCTGGACCGGATGGGCATCCCCCGTCCGCTCGCCCTCGGGTTCGTCGCCGTCCTGGTCTTCATGACCGGGAACGGCGTCGAGTCGAACTTCATCACGCCGCACATGGTGGCGGTCCTCGGCAGCCCCGAGGCCACCGTGGCGACGATCGTCACGTTCTACAGCCTCGCCGCACTGATCGGCAGCTACGTCTCGGGGGCCCTGTCCGACCTGGTCGGGCCGCGCCGCGTGATGATCCTCGGCTTCGCCGTCTGGGTCGTGTTCGAGGTCCTGTTCCTGCTGGCACTCGGTGCCGGCGGTGTCCCGTTCGCCGCCGTCACCTACGCGTTGCGGGGGTTCGGCTACCCGCTGTTCGCCTTCGCGTTCCTGGTCTGGGTGAACATCACCACCCCGGTCGAACGGAACGGCTCCGCGGTCGGCTGGTTCTACGTCGCCTTCACGGGTGGCCTGCCGACCCTCGGCTCGCTGTTCGCGATCGGTGCCATCCCGGTGTTCGGCGGCGGCACGGTCGGTGAGACCGGTGCGATGGTCGCCTCGATCGGCCTGGTCGTGATCGGGTTCCTCATCATGCTGTTCGGCGTCCGGCTGCCGAACGGGTTCACGCGCATCGCCCCCGCCGGCGAGAGCGCCTGGCAGGTGCTGACGAGCGGCATCCGCCTGACGGTCACGCGACCGAAGATCCTGATGGGCTTCCTCGTCCGCCTGATCAACACCGCGCCGGAGTTCGGCATGTTCGTCGTGCTCCCCGCGGTCATCGCGAACGAGCGCGGCTGGGGCCAGAGCCGCTGGCTGCTCATGACCGTCTGCGTCTACGCGACGAACATCCTGGTCAACGCCCTGTTCGGTTGGGTGGGCGACAAGATCGGCTGGCAGCGCACCGTCAAGTGGTTCGGCATCGTCGGCTCCGCCCTCGGGCTCATCGCCTGGTGGTACGTGCCGCAGCTCGTCCCCGCCGGGTCGGACTGGGGCTACGTGCTCTCCGTCGTCGCCGGCTGCGTGTTCGGCTGCCTGCTCGCCGGGTTCGTGCCGATGGGCGCGATCATGCCGGCGCTCGCCCCCGAGCACAAGGGCGCCGCGATGGCGATGTACACCACGGCCGCCGGGGGCGCCGCGTTCCTCGGCACCGGTGTCGTCGCCGCGGTCTTCGCCCTGGGCGGCGGCGGCCAGGCCGCCACGTGGACGTTCGTCGGCCTGTACGCCTGCGCCTTCGTGATGATCCACTTCCTCAAGGTCCCGCAGGGCGACCGAGGACACTGAGTTCCGGGCGACGACGGCCGTCCCGTCGTCGCCCGGTGCACCACCCACCACCATCCCCGGAGGACCCGCACCATGACCACGATCCACGACGACCCGGACGAGTTCGCCGAAGACCAGCTGAGCGGCTGGCTCGCGCTCTACGCCGACCGGGTCCGCGGCGTCCACGGCGGCGTCGTCACCCTGCCCACCGAGGGGGCCGCACCGCAGGTCGCCGTCGTCGTCGGGGGCGGCTCCGGCCACTACCCCGCGTTCTGCGGCGTCGTCGGTCCGGGCTTCGCCACCGGCGCCGTCGTCGGCAACGTCTTCACCTCGCCGTCGACCGCGCAGGTCTACTCGGTCGCCAAGGCCGCCGACCAGGGCCGCGGTGTCGTGCTGTCGTTCGGCAACTACGCCGGCGACACCATGAACTTCGGGCTCGCGGCCGAGCGGCTGCGCGCCGAGGGCATCGACACCCGAATCGTCGTGGTCACCGACGACGTCGCCAGTGCCGACGACGAGACGAAGCGGCGCGGCATCGCCGGCGACTTCTCCGTCTTCAAGGCGATGGGTGCCGCCGCTGCCGAGGGAGCCGATCTCGACGAGGTCGAACGGATCGGCCGTGCGTCGAACGCCGCGACCCGCACCATCGGCGTCGCGTTCTCCGGCTGCACCATGCCCGGCGCGACCGAACCGCTGTTCACCGTCCCCGAGGGCCACCTCGGCCTGGGGCTCGGCATCCACGGCGAACCGGGCATCCAGGACGTCCCGCTGCTCCGTGCGACGGATCTGGCGTCCCTGCTCGCCGAACGGCTGCTCACCGACCGCCCCGCAGCCGCCGGCTCCCGGGTCGCCCCGATCCTCAACGGGCTCGGTGACACCAAGTACGAGGAACTCTTCCTGCTCTGGGGCCGGGTGCTGCCCCTGCTGCAGGACGCCGGGCTCCAGGTCGTCGAACCCGAGGTCGGCGAACTCGTCACGAGCCTCGACATGGGCGGCTGCTCGCTGACGCTGCAGTGGCTCGACGACGAACTCGAGCGGCTCTGGCGCGCCGACGCCTACACGCCCGCGTACCGCAAGGTGGCGGCGCCGGTCGCAGCGCTCGTGCCGGCCGACGCGGTGGACGCCGCCGAGGACGAGGCGACGGTCGTCCCGGAGGCGACCGATGCCTCCCGGCAGGCCGCGCAGACGGCGCGAGCCGCCGTCGAGGCCATGGACGCGCTCCTGCGCGAGCACGAGGAGACGCTCGGCCGCATCGATGCGGTCGCCGGGGACGGCGACCACGGCCGCGGCATGGTCAAGGGGATCGGCGCGGCGCGCAAGGCGGTCGACGGGCTCGGCCCGGAGGCCGGGGTCGCCTTCGTCCTCGGACGCGCCGGTGACGCATGGGCCGCGTTCGCGGGCGGTACCTCCGGTGTCCTGTGGGGCGCCGCACTCGAGGCGTTCGGCCGTTCCCTCGGCGACGACCGTGACTCGTACCGGGCGTCCGACGTCGTCGACGCGGCGCAGGCCTTCGCCGACTCGATCGTCCACCTGGGCGGGGCGTCCCGCGGGGACAAGACGCTGCTCGACGCCCTGCTGCCGTTCGTGGACGAACTGCGCGGGGCCGTCGACACCGGCGCACCGCTCGTGGCAGCGTGGGAGACCTCGGCGCGGGTCGCGGTCGAGCAGGCCGAGGCCACCGCCGACCTCACGCCGAAGGTCGGACGGGCAAGGCCGCTGGCCGAGAAGAGCCTGGGGACACCCGACGCGGGTGCCACCTCGATGGGGATGGTCCTCACGCGGATCGGCGAGGTCCTCGCCGCCCGTGCTGACAAGGAAGGAACACACGCATGACGTACCGTCTCGTGATCGGGTCCGACGACGCCGGGTTCGACTACAAGGAGATCATCAAGGCCGACCTGCTCGCCGACGACCGGGTGTCGGGTGTCACCGACGTCGGCGTCGACGCGGACGGCCACACTGCCTACCCGCACGTCGCCGTGGACGCTGCGCGCCTGGTGGCGAACGGCGAGGCCGACCGCGCGATCCTGATCTGCGGCACCGGCCTCGGTGTGGCGATCAGCGCGAACAAGGTGCCGGGCATCCGCGCCGTGACCGCGCACGACTCCTACAGCGTGGAGCGGTCGATCCTGTCGAACGACGCCCAGGTGCTCTGCATGGGGCAGCGCGTCGTCGGCATCGAGCTCGCCCGCCGTCTGGCGAAGGAGTGGCTCGGCTACGAGTTCGACCGTTCCAGTGCCAGCGCCGAGAAGGTCAACGCCATCTGCGAGTACGACGGCAGCGCGCCCGCCGGCGTCGACGCCCAGGCGTAGGTCGCTCGGGTTGCGCACGACACCGGTGTTCGCGCACTGAACACGCCCGTTCGGGTGTTCGGCACGCGGACACCGGTGTCCCGCGAGCCGTTCCGCGCCGCTCAGCCGCGGGCGGCCAGGCGGTGCACGACGGCCTTCGTCGCCTCGTACAGCTCGCGGTAGTCCCGGTAGCCGGCCTCGTACGCCGCGGTCGCTGCAGGGTCAGGCTCGATCACCGTCGCCGGTGGGTTCCACGCACCGATGTCCACGGTGTCGCTCGGCCCCGCGACCAGCTCGGCAGCCAGGTACGCCGAGCCGAAGCATGCACCGATCGTCACGCTCGGCACCGTCTGCCGCAGCCCGGTGACGTCCGACACGATCGTGGGCCACAGCCGTCCGAGCAGCCCGCCGCCGGCCCCGACGAGTTCGCGGACCTCGACCCCGGCGTCGCGCAGCGCCTCGAGGTGGTGCCGTACCGCGTACGCCGTCGCCTCGAGCGTCGCCCGGTAGATGTCCCCGCGCGTGTGCCGGACCGTCAGTCCCGCGAGCACTCCGCGGGCGTCGGGGTCGGCGATCGGCGTCCGCTCCCCCGCGAAGTACGGCAGCATCAGCAGCCCGTTCGCCCCGATGCCGGAGCACCGCGCTTCCTCGAGCATGGTCGACCACTCGCCGTCGACCAGCCGTCGCAACCAGTCCGTGATCGCCCCGGAGGTCGCCATCCCCCCGGACACGCTCGGCTGGCCCGGGTGCGTGCCGACGGTCGTCCACATCCCCGGCACCGCCGTGGGTTCGGCCGTCGGAACGATCATGAACATCGTGGTTCCGTACTGCAGGAACATCCGGCCCGGCACGGACTCACCGACGCTCACACCCTCGGCCCAGGCGTCGATGGTCCCGGCCGTCACGGGGATGCCGGCCGGGAGGCCCGTGGCCGCGGCTGCCTCGGGCGTCACGACGCCCGCCTGGTCGCCCGACCACAGCAGGCGCGGCATGGCGAGACCGGGCGCCAGTCGGTCGCACCACTCCGGGATCCACCGGTTCGTGTGCACGTCGTAGAGGGGTGTCGTCTGGCTGGCCGAGTGGTGGTCGAGGACGTACTCACCCGTCAGCCGCTCGACCACGCGGGACGACGGCATCGTGAACCGGGCAGCCCGCGCCCAGACGTCGGGTCCGTGCCGGGCGAGCCAGGCGAGCTTGACGCCGGCGGCCTGCGTGCTCAGGGCGGAGCCGCAGCGGGCACGGATCGCGCCCTCGCCGCCGAGCTCCGCCGTGACGTCGTCGAGCAGCGTCGCCGTGCGGGTGTCGATGCCGTACAGGATCGCCGGGCCGAGCGGCGCACCGTCGACGTCGGTCAGCAGCGCGCACGGTCCGATGCCGCTCACGCCGACCGCCTGCACCTCGACGTCGGGCACGCGGTCGAGCAGCGAGCGGGTGAGGGCGGTGAACTCCTCCCACCAGACTGCGGAGTCCATCTCGACCAGGCCCTGCTCGGGACGGTCGACGTCGTGTCGGCGGCTCACCTCGGCGAGCACGGTGCCGTCGAACCGGGCCAGCAACGCCTTCGTGCTCGACGTCCCGATGTCCAGACCGAGCACCGCTCGCATGCCGCCTCCTTCGCCGCCACACGACCGCCGCCGGTCGCGCCACGAGTCTACGAGCGACGCCCAGCTGCCTGTCGGGGGCCGGACGTACCGTACCGACGACTCCAATGCTCTACGAGGGGAACCCGATGAAGAAGTCAGCCTGGCTGCCAGCCGTCATCGCACCGGTCGTCGTCGCCGGCGCCGTTGCCGCCCCGATGATCGCGAACGCCGCGAACGACCCGATCGCGGGGACGGACCCCAGCGCGTCGGCCGTCATCGCCAGCATCGCGAAGTCGTCGGACGCCCAGTACTCGGGGAAGCTCTCGCAGACGAGCGCGCTCGGCCTCCCCGAACTGCCGACGGGTTCGGGCGGCTCCTCGCTCGAGGGTGACGCCTCCGACGTGCTCGGGCTGCTCACCGCGTCGCACACCGCCCGGGTCTACGTCGACGGCCCCGACAAGCAGCGCGTCCAGCTGACGCAGCAGCTCGCCGAGCAGGACGTCGTCCGCAACGGCTCGGACGTCTGGACCTGGGACTCGAAGGAGCGCACGGCCACGCACGTGACCCTGCCGAGCGACACCGCGAAGGACCCGCAGGACGGCACGACCACCCCGGCCGACATCGCGAAGCAGGCCATCGACGCGATCACCCCGACCACCACCGTGTCGAAGCCGACCGAGGTCAGCGTCGCCGGACACGACGCCTGGCAGATCACCCTGACGCCGAAGTCGTCGGACACCCTCGTCGGAGCCGTCCGGTTGGCCGTCGACCAGCAGACCGGACTCCCGCTCCGCGCGAGCGTCCAGGCCGCAGGCGCGGACGACCCCGCGGTGCAGGTCGGGTTCACGAGCCTCGACTACGGCGCCCCGGCGGCCCGGCTCTTCGACTTCACCCCGCCGTCGAACGCCAAGGTCACCGAGAAGGACCTGTCCGACGCCGGATCGCACGCGAAGGGCGAGCACGGCGACCACCGTGGCACCCCGAGCGGTGACGAGCCGACCTTCACCGGCACGGGCTGGAGCACCATAGCCGAGCTCCCCGCCGGCACGGTGGACCGGTCCGGGCTCGAGGGCGAGGCCTCCGGCCTGCTCGACCAGCTGACCAAGCCCGTCGACGGCGGCCGTGCCGTGCAGACGTCGCTCGTCTCGGTCTACCTGACCGACGACGGCCGCGTGCTCGCGGGCGCTGTGCCGGTCGCCTCCCTGGTCGACGCCGCGAAGTGAGCGCGGACGACCACGAGGTGAGCACGGCCGGGGCGAGCACGGCCGACCGCGGGGCGAGCACAGCGGCACCGGCGCCCGACCTGGCGATCCGCACCACGGGCCTCCAGAAGGTGTTCCGCAAGCAGCGCGCGGTCGACGGGATCGACCTGGCGGTGCCACGTGGCGCGGTCTTCGGGTTCCTCGGGCCGAACGGTTCCGGCAAGACCACCACGATCCGGATGCTGCTCGGGCTCTCGAGCGCGAGCGGCGGCACCATCGAGCTGCTCGGCGAACCGATGCCGAAGGCGCTGCACGACGTCCTGCCCCGCGTCGGCGCGCTCGTCGAAGGGCCGGCCTTCTACCCGTACCTGTCCGGCCGGGCGAACCTGCAGCGCTTCGACGCCGCCGACCCCACGTCGGACCCGCGCACCCGCAAGGCCCGCGTCGCCGGTGCCCTCGACCGCGTCGGGCTGACCCACGCGGCCGACAAGAAGGCGCACGCCTACTCCCTCGGCATGAAGCAGCGGCTCGGTCTCGCGAACGCCCTGCTGTCCCCGCGCGACCTGCTGGTGCTCGACGAGCCGACCAACGGCCTCGACCCGCAGGGCACGCGCGAGGTCCGCAACCTCATCCGCTCCCTGGCCGACGACGGCACCACGGTGTTCGTCTCGAGCCACCTGCTGGCCGAGATCGAACAGGTCTGCACGCACGCAGCCGTGATGCGGACGGGCAAGATCGTCGCGCAGGGCCCCCTCGACGAGCTGCGCGCAGCCGGGGCCCGGACCGTGACCGTGCGGACGCCCGACGTCGGGCAGGCCGGTTCCGTCCTCACCCGACTCGGGCTCACCCCGCGGCACGACGGCGGGGCCGACGTGCTGGTGGCCGACCTGCCGAACGAGCTACTGCCCGAGACGATCACCGCGGAGCTCGTGCGCGCCGACGTCCGGGTGCGCGGCCTGACCGTGGGCGGCGGCACCCTCGAGGACCTGTTCGTCGCACTCACCGGAGAGGGATTCGATGTCGCAGCCTGACGCGGCCGTGCGCGACCTGCCCGTCCGCCGCCGGCAGCGCCCGTTCGCGCTGCTCGGTTCCGAACTCGCGCTGGTGTTCCGGCGTCGCCGCACCTGGGCGATGCTCGGGGCACTCGCGCTCGTGCCGATCCTGATCGCGGTCGCCGTGAAGCTCACCACGGACGGCGACGACGGTGGGCCGGCGTTCCTCGGCGACATCACCAACAACGGCCTGTTCGTGGCGTTCACCGCACTGACCGTGTCGATCCCGCTGTTCCTGCCGCTGACCGTCGGCGTGGTCGCCGGTGACACCGTCGCGGGCGAGGCCAGCCACGGCACGATCCGCTACCTGCTCGTCGCGCCGACGGGCCGCGTGCGGTTCATCCTGGTGAAGTTCGCCGGTGCCGTCGCGTTCTGCCTGGCCGCCACCCTGCTGGTGGTGCTGGTGGGTGCCGCGATCGGCGCCGTGCTGTTCCCGATCGGCCCCGTCACGCTGCTGTCCGGCACTCAGGTGGGCGGCTGGTCGTACGCCGGCCGTGCCCTGCTGCTCGCGCTGTACGTCGCGATGTCGATGCTCGGGCTCGTGGCGATCGGCATGTTCACGTCGACGCTGACGAACGTGCCGGTCGGCGCGATGGCCGCGACGGTCGTGCTCGCCGGGGCGTCGCAGGTGCTCGACCAGCTCCCCCAGCTCGACTGGCTGCACCCGTTCCTGTTCTCGCACCAGTGGCTCGGGTTCGGCGACCTGCTGCGCGACCCGATCTCGTTCGACTCGTTCGGGTCGAACGCGGTGCTGCAGCTCGGGTACGTCGTGGTGTTCGGGGCGCTGGCGTACAGCCGGTTCGCCTCCAAGGACATCCTGAGCTGACGCGGCAGGGGCCCGGCACGAAGGTGTCGAGCCCCTGCGACGCTCAGCTCGCTCAGCTCGCGGGCGACGCCGATCCGCCGGCCATCGTCTCCGTGTCGGTCCCCCGCGCATCGGCGTACCGGTCACGCAGGTCACGGGCCTTCTCGGAGCGGTACCAGTCGAGCCGCGCCCCGGTCTCCACCGTCTGCATCCCGATCACGACCTTGCCGCGGGACTTCATCTCCGCCAGGTCCTCGTACGCCTCGACGATGTACTCGAACGGGTAGAAGCCCGAGATCAGGACCTGCACGCGGCGGTCCTGCACGGCCTTCGCCAGCAGGGTCAGCAGCTCGCGGGTCTCCTCGTCCTCGGCCGGCGCTCGGAGGAACCGGACCTCGATGTCCCGGCGCTCCTCCGACGACACGAACCGCTCCTGGCCGACCCCGAGGCGTTCGGCCAGGAGCTCGGCGTTGCTCTCGCCGTGGTTGTCGATGAACGCGGTGATCGGTCGGCCGTCGGCGATGTCGCGGATGCGGTCTTCCTCGCCTTCACCGTAGGCGACGGGCAGCGTGCCGATCTGTCGCAGGTAGTCGTGGTTGCGGGGGCTGCCGAGGGCGATCACGGTCGCGCCTGCGTCGTGCGCCAGCTGGCACTCGATGTGTCCGACGCCACCGGCTGCGGCCGAGATCACGACGGTGTCCTGCGGTCCGAGCCGGAGCGACCGGACGACCGACACCGCGGTGCAGCCCGCCAGGTACAGGCCGCCGGCGACCTCCCACCCGACGTGCTCCGGCTTCTTGATGACGGCGCCGCGCGGCACCGCGATCCAGGTGGCGTGGGCGCCGCCGGTCGGCGCGTGCCCCATCACCTCGTCGCCGATGCGGAGGTCCTTCACGCCGTCGCCCCGCGCGCGCACGATGCCGGCGAAGTCGACGCCCTGGTGTGCGGGGAACTCGAGGTCGACGTGGTCGCGGAGCTTCCCCTCGCGCAGGAACCGCTCGATGTGGTTCAGGCCCGCGGCCACGATCTCGACGACGATCTCGCCCGGACCGGCCTCGGGCTTCTGCTGGGGGACGAGCTCGACGACGTCGAAGTCGCCGTACCGGTCGTACTGCACTGCACTGCCGACTCGCATGGGTGCTCCTTCGCTCCAGGTGTGCGTCCGTGCTACTCGGTGTTCCCGCACGCAACCCGAAGACGTGGGGTACCGCGGCTGTGGACGTGACCAGACGACGGACCGGAGGCCCCTGGCGGCGCCGCCACGGGCCTCCAGTCCGTCGTCACGCGCGTCCACCGCGCGTGGGGACCGGGCTCAGTGCTTGCCGGCGGCCGCGATGACGGCGCGGACCGTCCCGGGGTCGAGGCGGAACGCCCGCGGATCGGCGTCGCCCCGGGGCACGCGGACCGGTGTCGACCAGACGGAGCCGTCCGGGGCGACGTCGACGACGAGTGCGCCGCTGTCGACGACGGCCGATTCCTCGTCGTACGGGCCGACGACGTCGGTGTCGTTCGCGACCCCGGGGGCGACGAGGACCGGGACGCCGGCGAGCGACCCGGCGAAGTGGTGGTGGTAGTGGCCGGCGAGGACGACCCGCACGTCGGAACCACGGATGACGTCGGCGAGCGCCTCGGGGTTCTGCAGGCGGAGGGCCTCGTGCAGCTCGGTCGGTGCGGGCAGCGGCGGGTGGTGCAGGACGACGACGGTGCCGTGCGGGGCGTCGTCCGGGCCGCTGTGGGCGTCCTCGGCCAGGACTGTGCGCAGGTGCTCGAGCGCCGTGTCGCTGAGCTCGCCGTACCCGGCACCCGGGACGCTCGTGTCGACGGTCACGATCCGGCGCCCGGTGACGACCGACTGCCCGGAGACCGGGACCGTCGGCGGCAGGTACTCCATCGTGTGCACCAGCGCCGTGCCGCCCTGGCCCAGGACGTGCCCGTTCGCCAGGACCTGCCGGAAGCCCTCGCGCAGGTCGTGGTTGCCGGGGACCGCGACGAAGGCTGCACCGTGCCGCTCCGCCCAGCCGCCGACGCGGTCCCGCACGGTCGCGTAGGACTCGGGGGTGCCGTCCTCGGAGACGTCGCCGGAGACGACCACCAGCCCGATGCCGGGCACCTGGTCGACGTGGGCGAGCAGCCGTTCGAGCGCGGCCGTGGTGTCGACCGCGCCCTGGTGCAGGGCTCCGTCGCCGGTCAGGTGGGTGTCGGAGAGGTGGAGGATGCGGAGGGTCCCGGCTGCTGGCGGCTGCATGCGTCCACGGTAGCCACGGCCCCCGTCAGTCCGGTGCTGCGGGCGCTTGGTGAGCAGGAAGGGTCGGGTCGCGCCGGCGGACCCGACCATTCCTGCTCACGAAGTCTGCGTCCGACCGTCAGTCCGGTGCTGCGGCCAGCTGGTCCTCGAGGTTGAACACCTCGGGCAGCACCCGCGCCGTCTGGTCGGCGCGCCCGGTGGCCCCGGCGAAGAGGTCCCGCATGTGCGCCTCCCACGCCGTGGCCACCTCGGACGCCGCGAGCGCGGCGTCCGCATCGGCCACCGAGTCCGTCTCGTAGTACCCGATGAGCAGCCCGTCGTCGTCGAGGAACAGCGAGTAGTTCCGCCGCCCCGCCGCCGCGATCGTCCGGAGCATCGCCGGCCACACGGCGGCGTGCCGCTCGCGGTAGGCGTCGAGCAGCTCGACCTGCACCTGCAGCCGGAAGCAGACGCGGGTCACCGGCCGGCCTGTTCGCGGCGACGCTGCTCGGCGTCGTGGACGGTGCGCTCGTCGGCGGTGCGGACCGTCCCGGTGACCGTGGTGACGGTGCCGTAGCGCTCGGCCTCGATCGCCTCGAGGGTCTTGCCCTGGGTGCGCGGTGCCCAGATCGTGCCGACCAGGAACGACAGCGCGAGGAGCCCGAGGATCAGGCCGCCGAGGGCCTGCAGCCCGATGTCCGACAGCAGCAGCGGGAACCAGATGCTCAACAGTCCGACCATCACGCGGGCGGCCAGGAACAGCACGCCCTGGGCGCTGGCGCGGTACCGGGTGGCGAAGAGCTCGCTCGTCCACAGGCCGTAGAACGCCTGCGCGCCGATCCCCGACGAGATGCCCCACGCCACGGCGAAGAACAGCAGGGTGCCGAGGTTGGCGGGCGCGTAGATGAGCACGGCCCACGCGATGATCGCCAGCACGGCACCGGCGGCGTAGAGCGCGCGGCGGCTGACCCGGTCGGCGTACCGCATGAAGCCGAAGTACGTCGCGGCCACCGTGCAGCCCCAGACCAGGATCTGCAGTCCGTACTGCTCGGTGACGCTCGTGACCCCGGTCGCCGCGTACACCCGGGGCTGGAAGATGCCGGCCTGCCCGGCGACGGTGTTCCAGAGCGCGTAGACGCCGAACAGGAACAGCATCGCGGTCAGGTTCTTCCGGCGGCTGAACAGCTGCGTGATCCCGTGGAAGAAGTTCGCCGTGCCGGTGGCCGCGCGCTCGTCCTTCCAGATCGCCGACTCGGGCAGCCCGCGGCGGAGCCACCACACGATCGCGGCGACGACGAACAGGTGGGCGAAGATGAGGCGGCTGCCGAGCAGGCCGAGCGGTGCCGCGGCGATCGCCAGGGCGAACCCGACCATCGGCCCGATCGACCACGCGAGCTGCGCCGTGCCGACGTGGGCCGCACGCTTGTCCGCGGGGGCCTGCTCGGCGATGTAGGTCCAGCTCGCCGGCACGCCCGCGCCGACGGCGATGCCGGTCAGGATGAAGCCGACCAGGAGCATGCCGTAGCTGCCGGCGAACACCGCGAGCAGGATGCCGAGCATGTAGAGGAGCAGGTCGTACGTGTAGATGAACTTCCGGCCGTACCGGTCGCACAGCGGTCCGCCGACGATCGCGCCGACGGCGGCACCGAAGGCGTTCGCGGACAGGCTCGCGAGCAGGCCGACCTCGAGGTCACCGATCCGGAACTCCGCCTGCCACAGGCTGAGGCTCGTGGCGATCGCGATGATCGACCCCGACTCGATGTAGTTCGACATGGCCACCGAGACGGTGGCCTTCCAGCCCGTGGTGTTCCGGGCTCCGATGCGGACCGCCATTGGTCCTCCGTTCGCGTGTTCGTCGGTGAATCGTTTCAACGGGACGACGAGGACGATAGCGCTCCGGTGTGCGCGCTGGCAAGAGCGGGTTCGCCCGGCTGCTCCTCGCACTGTGCGAGCGGGCGCTCGCCCCACGCGAGGTTGCGCCCGCACCGTGCGCGGGGCGTTCGCCCCGTGCGACGTTGCGCATGCCGTACGAGCCTTTCCACCCCGCACCGAGTGCGGAGCCTCGCACCAGCTTCACGCCTCGCACCGGCCGCGCGGCTCGCACCAGCTTCACGCCTCACACCAGCCGCGCGCCTCGCACCGTGCGCGGGCAGTGGACGCGACCACCCCATGGACGGGAGGCCCGCCACCGGCCCGCCCCGCGCCTCCCGTCCGCGTTTTCCACAGATCACGGCGCGGGCCGACCGCGCGGACCGCGCCGATGCCAGGATGGCCACATGGCGGTCAGTGTGCGAGAGGTGGCGGCGCTCGCGGGCGTGTCCCTCGGCACGGTGTCGAACGTGCTGAACCGCCCTGACAAGGTCGCTCCCGGCACGGTGGAACGCGTGCAGTCGGCGATCGCGACGCTCGGGTTCGTCCGCAACGACTCCGCACGGCAGCTCCGGGCCGGACGCAGCTCCACCGTCGGGCTCATCGTGCTCGACGGCGGCAACCCGTTCTTCACCGACGTCGCCCGGGGTGCCGAAGACGCCGCGATGGACAACGGCCTCGCGGTCCTGATCGGCAACTCCGACGAGTCGACCGACCGCGAACGCACCTACGTCGACCTGTTCGAGGAACGCCGAGTCGCCGGACTCCTGATCTCCCCCGCCGGCGACGACCTGTCCCGCCTCGCGCGGCTGCGTGACCAGGGCACCGCCGTGGTGCTGGTGGACCGCCGCGCCGACGACGAGCACTTCGCCTCGGTCTCGGTCGACGACATCGCCGGTGGTCGCATCGCGGTCGAGCACCTCGCGGCGATCGGCCGCACCCACATCGCCTTCGTCGGCGGGCCGTTCGGCATCCGCCAGGTCGCCGACCGGCACGCCGGGGCACTCGCCGCCGCACAGGCCGCGGGCATCCGGCTCGAAGCCCTGCCGACCACCTCGCTGTCCGTGCTCGAAGGGCGCCGCATCGGCGAAGCGATCCAGGCACGGCCGGCCGCCGAACGCCCGGACGCCGTCTTCGCCGCCAACGATCTCCTCGCCGTCGGGCTCGAACAGGCCTTCATCATGCGCGGCACCATCGCGGTGCCCGAGCAGATCGCCATCGTCGGCTACGACGACATCGCGTTCGCCGAGTCCGCCGTGGTCCCGCTGACGTCGGTGCGGCAGCCCGCGCAGGACCTCGGTCGTCGCGCGATCGAACTCCTGACGAAGCAGGTCGAGCAGGGGCAGGACATCGACCTCGAGCACGTGGAGTTCACACCGGAGCTCGTGGTGCGGCAGTCCTCCGTCGCCGACGTCTAGGGCGCGGTCCGGACACGGCCCCCCGCCGCCTACGATCGGAGCATGGTGCATGTCCCCCGGCGCGACGGTCCGCCGAGCGTGCACCACGTCGCAGCCCGGGCCGGGGTCTCGCTCGCGACCGTCTCGAACGTCCTGAACCACCCCGAGCGGGTCGCCGACGCGACCGCCGCACGCGTGCGGGACGCGATCGACGCGCTCGGGTACACGCCGAACCGCAACGCCCGGGCGCTGGTGTCCGGCAGCACGCGCGCGATCGGTCTGGTGGTGATGTCGCTGCGGAACTCCCTGTTCAGCGACATGGTCAACGGCGCACAGCTGGCTGCGCGGGAACGCGGCTTCACCCTGCTGATCGCCAGCAGCGAGGACGACCTGCAGGCGCAGGGCGAACACCTCGCCTACCTCGAGAGCGCCCGGGTGTCGGGAATCCTGCTCGCTTCGATGACGGAGTCGCGCGACCAGGTCGAGGTCGCGCGGCGCCACGGCCGACCCGTCGTGTACGTCAACTACGAACCGAGCGAACTCGACGCGTGCGCGGTGGTCGTGGACAACGAGCAGGCCGGGTTCCTGGCGACCGAGCACCTGATCGACCGCGGCTGCCGACGCATCGGGTTCGTGAGCGCCCGTCCGGACCTGCAGCCCGTCGACCGCCGACGGGCCGGCGTGCTGCGGGCCGTCGCGGCGCACCCCGGGGTCGAGCTCGTCGACGTCGACGCCGGGGACATCGACCCGCCGGGTGGCACCGACGCCGGGCTCCGCATCGCCCGGATGCCCGAGGACGAACGCCCCGACGGGGTGCTGGGTGTGACCGACCTGCTCGCGATGGCCGTCGTCTCCGAGCTCCGAGCCGCCGGGATCCGCGTCCCCGAGGACATCCCCGTGTCGGGCTGCGACCACAACTCCGTGGCGTGGGGCGGTGCGGTGCCGTTGACCTCGGTGACGATGCACGGCTCGGAGATGGGTGCGGCTGCGGTGGAACTGCTGCTCGAGGAACTCACCGACCCGATGCACGTGCACCGGACCGTCGTGCTCGGCAGCGAGCTGGTGCCGCGCGAGAGCACGCTCGGTCGCGAGGGCGCGGCCGCAGCAGCCGCCGCGTCCGCCGTCGCGGGCACGATCACGTCGAGCGACCCGAGGCGCACCGAGGCCTGACCGGCGGCGGACCAACCCGCGAGAGCGACACATCCACAGGAGGCCACGCCGTCCGGTCCGCCAGAGCGACAGATCGGCGCGAACGTTCGGCGGCGCACTGTCGCTTTCGCGGGCAGCGGGCGGCGGGCCGACACATCGGCGCGCACGGGCGGTGCGGGCAGCGGGCCACGGGCCGGCGCGCCGACGCGCAGGAGGCGACGCCGGCCCGCGGACGCGACCGGACGCCGGGCGGGAGGCGCGGGGCCGGGCCGGCACGGGCCTCCCGGGCGGCGGGCGGCGCGACCACCGCACGGTGCAGCACCGCGCGTCGGCTCGGTGCGCGGTTCCGCACTCCGTGCGAGCCCGCGCGCCCGTCACGGAGTGTGGAACCTCGCACCAGACGAATGGACGAGCGAGCGAGCACCCCGCCCACCCCCGCACCCCGCTCCGCGGGATCGCGTAACGAAATCGGCACAGCGATTGACACGCTTCAATCCGCGTGGTTCCATCCTGATTGAAACGTTCTAAACGCAGTGACCGGACCCCGCGACGGCGCGGGATCCGGGTCCGTTTCACCCGGGGTACCCCCGCCCCGGGCCTTACGAGGAGGTAAGGAATGTCAGTTCGTTCCATGACCAAGCGCGCGATCGCCATCGGCGGCGCGACGGTCCTGATCGGCGGGCTCGCCGCGTGCTCGTCCGGCGGCTCCGCCGACGAAGGCGGCGGCAAGGTCGAGATCACCTACCAGGCCGACAACGCCCCGGCCACCGCGGCCACCGCGAAGCCGCTCATCGAGGCCTTCGAGAAGGCCAACCCCGACATCACCGTCAAGTTCGACACCCGCCCCCAGGGCACCGACGGCGACAACCTGATCAAGACCCGGCTGTCGACCGGCGAGGCCGCCGACGTCTTCAACTACAACTCCGGCTCGCTCATGCAGGCCCTCAACCCGGACAACACCCTGGTGGACCTGTCCGAGGAGAAGTGGGCGGGCGACGTCGACCCGCAGTTCACCAAGGTCGTCAGCACCGACAAGGGCATGTACGGCGCCCCGTTCGGCACGAGCTTCGGCGGTGCGGTGCTCTACAACACGAAGGTCTACGACGACCTCGGCCTCAAGGTCCCGACCACCTGGGACGAGTTCGTCAGCAACAGCGAGAAGATCAAGGACGCCGGCGACGTCGCCCCGATCATCCAGACCTACGGCGACACCTGGACCAGCCAGCTGTTCGTCCTCGGCGACTTCGCGAACATCACCGCACAGGACGAGAAGTGGGCGGACGACTACACCGCCAACAAGGAGTCCTACGCCGACGAACCCGCACTCGCCGGGTTCCAGCACCTCGCCGAGGGCAAGGACAAGGACCTCTACAACGAGGACTACGCCTCGGCCACGCAGGCGAACGGCCTGAAGATGCTGGCCGACGGCACCGGTGCGCAGTACCCGATGCTCACGAACGCGATCTCCGCGATCCAGCAGGACTCCCCCGACGCCGTCGACGACATCGGCGCGTTCGCCCTGCCGGCCGAGGACGCCGCGGACACGAACCTGACGATCTGGGAGCCGAACGGCCTGTACATCCCGAAGACGACCACGGGTGACAAGCTGGCGGCGGCGAAGAAGTTCATCGCCTTCGCGAACTCCACCGAGGGCTGCCAGGTGCAGAACGACACCGGCACCCCAGCCGGCCCGTACGTCATCTCGACCTGCTCACTGCCGGACGACGTGCCCCCGATGATCGACGACCTGCAGAAGTACCTGGACGACGGCAAGGCGAGCCCCGCGCTCGAGTTCCTGTCCCCGATCAAGGGCCCGAACCTCGAGAAGATCTGCGTGCAGGTCGGCTCGGGCATCACCACCGCGAGCAAGGGCGCCGACCAGTACGACGACGACGTCGTCCAGCAGGCACAGCAGCTCGGCATCAAGGGCTGGTGATCGGTGTGACCGCGACCCTCACGACGGCGGTGGCCCCGCCGCAGACACGCAAGGCCGGCCGCCCCGGACAAGCGCGCAAGCGGATGCGCTCGTTCTACCCCGCGTGGTTCTTCATCCCCGCGATCGCGCTGTACGTCGTGTTCTTCGCGGTCCCGACCTTCGCCGGGTTCTACTTCTCGCTCACCCGCTGGACGCTGTTCGACCAGACCTTCATCGGCTTCGACAACTTCGTCCGGTTCTTCCAGGACCCGCAGCTCGTCTCCGGGTTCGTGCACACCTTCCAGTACGGCTTCGTGACGAGCGCGGCGAAGGTGGTCCTCGGACTCGCCCTCGCCCTGCTCCTCACGTCGCCCGTGCTGGGGCGCGGCTACCTGCGGGCGGTCGTGTTCTTCCCGGTGCTCGTGTCGACCATCGGCATCGGCATCACGTTCAAGGCGCTGATGGACCCGTTCCACGGGATCATCAACGGCGTGCTGGGTTCGGTCGGCCTGCCCACCCCCGGGTGGCTGACCGACCCGGCGCTCGCGCTGTGGAGCGTCGCCGCGGTGGACGTCTGGAAGGGCGTCGGCATCGCGACGCTCATCTTCATCGCCGGCATCGTGGCGATCCCGCAGGAGTACTTCGAGGCGGCACGGGTCGACGGCGCGAGCGCGTGGTCGATCTTCCGGAACATCACCTTGCCGCTGTCCCGCCCCGCGATGGGCACCGTCATCATCCTGTCGCTCATCGGCGGCCTGCGGTCGTTCGACCTGATCTGGGCGATGACCGGCGGCGGGCCGGGCTTCACGAGCGACGTGATCGCGAGCGTGATCTACAAGCAGTACCAGGCCGGGTTCTACGGCCTGTCCACCGCCGGCAACGTGGTCCTGTTCGTCGTCGTCACGGCGATCATGGTCCCCGTCTCGTGGCTCCTCAACCGCAAGGAGGCGGACCTGTGACCGCCGTCACCACTCCCGGGACCGGTCACGCGCCGGCGTCCGGCAGCCGCCGCCCGACACCGGCGAGCCGGAACCGCCACCCGGGCCGCGCCCGCCGGTGGATCATCGGCTCGATCGCCATCGTCGTCAGCTTCGTCGTGTTCCTGGTGCCGTTCGTCTTCGTCCTGCTCCAGGCCGCGAAGAACCCCGCCGAGGCGAACCAGCTCGGCTTCAGCCTGCCGACCGACTGGCAGCTGTGGCAGAACCTGCAGGCGGTGTTCCAGAGCGGCGACGGCGGGATCCTGCGCGCGTTCTGGAACAGCGCACTGCTCACCGTCGGCAGCGTCACCGTCATGGTCGTGTTCTCCGCGATGGTCGGGTACGTCCTGCAGCGGCGGCCGAGCAAGTGGAACGGCCTGATCAACTTCTTCGTGCTGGCGGGGCTCATCGTGCCGCCGGCGATCGTGCCGACCATCTGGGTGCTGCAGGGGCTCAACCTGTTCAAGACCATGGGCGGGATGGTCCTGATCGAGGCGACCTTCGGCCTGTCGTTCTGCATCCTGCTGTTCCGGGCGTTCGTCGCGACGATCCCGAAGGAGCTCGACGAGGCCGCCGTGCTCGACGGCGCCGGCCCGATCCGCCTGTTCTTCGGGGTGGTGCTGCCGCTGCTCAAGCCGGTGATCATCACGGTCGTGCTCGTGCAGTCGGTGACGGTGTTCAACGACTTCACGAACCCGCTGTACTTCCTGCCGGGGTCCGAGAACGCGACCGTGCAGCAGACGCTCTACGCGTTCCAGAGCCAGTCGGTCAGCCAGCTGAACCTGCTGTTCACCGACGTGCTGCTCATCACGATCCCGCCGCTGATCCTCTACGTCTTCTTCAACCGTCAGATCGTCGCCGGCATGACCAGCGGCGCCGTCAAGGGCTGACCGCCCACCCCGGCCTGGAGGCGCGACCCGCCTCCGCCACACCGCCCAGCCGGGCGGACGGCCGGGCCCACGACCCCCGCACCGGTCGACGACGACCGGTCGCGTGAAAGGACCACCACATGACCACCTGGACCGCACCGTTCATCGCGGCCGACACCGACCTCGGCAGCGCCCCGATCCTGCGTCGGGAGTTCCCCCTCGACGACGGCCACGGCGCCGTCACCGCCGCCACCCTCGACGTCAGCGCCCTCGGCGTCGTCGAGGCCTGGCTCGGCGGGCAGCACGTCTCCGACCACCTGCTCGAACCGGGGTGGACGAGCTACGAGTGGCGCATCCGCGTCGTCTCGCACGACGTCACCGAGCACCTGTCCGACACGCTCCCCGGCCAGCCTGCCGTGCTCGCGCTCGTCATCGGCAACGGCTGGGCCGCCGGACGACTGGCCTGGGGCGGCGGCGGCTGGTACACCGACGAGCGTGCCGGGTTCGCCGAGCTCCGGATCACGTTCGCCGACGGGCACGAGCAGCACGTCACGACCGACACCGACTGGCAGGCCCTGTCGAGCGCGATCACCGCGGACCAGCTCTACGACGGGCAGGACATCGACGCCCGACTCCGCGACGGCTCGTTCCTGACGCCGGGCGAGGTCACCGTGCCCAGCGTCGACGGGCACCGGGGGCGGACGAGCACGGTGCACACGGTCGACATCGGCGAGCGCGAACTCGTCGCCGACACGGTGCCGCCGGTGCGCCCGCTCGCCGAGATCGCCCCGGTGGCGATCTGGACGAGCCCGTCGGGAGCGACCCTGCTCGACTTCGGCGTGAACCTGGTCGGGTGGCTCCGGGTCACCGCGACCGGCCCGGCCGGCACCGTGCTCACCCTGCAGCACGCCGAGGTGCTCGAGCACGACGAGCTCGGCACCCGCCCCTTGCGCACCGCGAAGGCGACGGACCACTTCACCCTGCGCGGTGACGACGAGCCCGAGACGTTCGAGCCCCGGTTCACCTTCCACGGGTTCCGGTACGCGCAGGTCGACGGCTGGCCGGGCACCCACGACGAACTCCGTGCCGCGGTCACCGCCGTGCAGGTCGGGTCGGACCTCACCCGCACCGGCACGTTCGCGTCGAGCCACGAGCTGCTGAACACCTTCCACGACAACGTCGTCCGGGGCATGCAGGGCAACTTCCTGAGCGTGCCGACGGACTGCCCGCAGCGCGACGAGCGACTCGGCTGGACGGGTGACATCGCCGCGTTCGCCCCGACGGCCTCGTACCTGTTCGACACGCGGACGTTCCTGGCCGACTGGCTGCGCGACGTCTGGCTCGAGCAGCAGCACGCCGACGGGGTCATCCCGTTCGTGGTGCCGGACGTGCTGAAGTACTCCCCCGCCGAGGACTTCGGCACGCCCGACGCGACCGCCGTGTGGTCGGACGCCGGCGTCTGGGTGCCGTGGACGCTGTACCAGGCGTACGGCGACACCGCGGTGCTCGAGGAGCAGTTCGACTCGATGGCCGCACACCTGCGCCGGGTCCGTGACCACCTGTCCCCGGAGGACCTGTGGGACACCGTGTTCCAGTTCGGCGACTGGCTCGACCCGGACGCCCCGCCCGAGGCCCCGGCCGACGCGAAGGCCGACAAGGGCGTCGTCGCGACGATCTGCGCCTACCGGTCCGCGACGATCGTGGCGGACGCGGCGGAGCTGTTGGGTGGTCACGAGGCGGAAGCAGTGGAGTTCCGGGAACTCGCCACGCGCCTCCAGGCCGGGTTCCGCACCCACTACCTGCAGGACGACGGCCGGATCCTGTCGGACGCGACCACGGTGTACACGCTGGCGATCGTGTTCGGGATCCTGTCCGAGCAGGAGCAGGCCGTGGCCGGCGAGCGGCTCGCCGAGCTGGTCGAGGCGTCCGGGTACCGGATCTCGACGGGCTTCGCGGGGACCCCGTTCATCACCGACGCGCTGACGCAGACGGGCCACCTGGAGGACGCCTACCGGCTGCTGCTGCAGACGGAGTGCCCGTCGTGGCTGTACCCGGTGACGATGGGCGCGACGACGGTGTGGGAGCGGTGGGACTCGATGCTGCCGGACGGGACGATCAACCCGGGTGAGATGACCTCGTTCAACCACTACGCACTCGGTGCCGTGGCGGACTGGATGCACCGGGTGGTGGGTGGCCTGTCGCCGCTGTCACCGGGGTACTCGGCCGTCCTGATCGCGCCGCAGCCGGGCGGTGGGCTGACGTGGGCGGAGACCTCGCTCGACACCGTGCACGGGCACGTCGCCGTGCGGTGGGAGCTCGTCGACGGGGAGTTGCGCGTCCGGGCGACCGTGCCCGAGGGCGTCTCGGCCGTGGTGCGCCTGCCGGGGGCGCCCGAGCAGCGGGTCGGCGGCGGAACGCACGACCTCCGCGCCCCCGCCGCGGTCCCCGCCGCGTAGGGGTCTGGCTCGCAAAACACCGGTGTTCGCGCGTCGAACCCCCGAACGCGCGTGTTCAACACGTGAACACCGGTGTTTTGCGGCACCAACGGCACCACGACACCACCACGGTTGCGGCAGACCGCCGCGCGCCGTACTGTATGAAACGATTCAATCGCACACGAGGAAGTGACACGATGACATCGACCCCGAGCTTCGCCGGCATCGCCGACCAGCTGGCACGACAGCAGATCGAGCTGCCCAGCTGGGCCTTCGGCAACTCCGGCACCCGCTTCAAGGTGTTCAGCACGCCGGGCACCCCGCGCGACCCCTACGAGAAGATCGCCGACGCCGCCCAGGTGCACGAGTACACCGGCCTGGCCCCCACCGTCGCGCTGCACATCCCGTGGGACCTGGTCGACGACTTCGCCGACCTCAAGCGCCACGCCGAGGAGCACGGGGTGTCGCTCGGCACCGTCAACTCGAACACGTTCCAGGACGACGACTTCAAGTTCGGCGCCCTGACCCACGTCGACGAGACGATCCGGCAGAAGGCGATCGACCACCACCTGCGCTGCATCGACGTGATGGACGCCACCGGCAGCCGCGACCTGAAGATCTGGCTCGCCGAGGGCTCGAACTACCCCGGTCAAGAGGACATGCGCTCCCGCCAGGACCGCCTGCACGAGTCGCTCTCGACGATCTACGACCGCCTCGGTGCCGACCAGCGGCTCGTGCTCGAGTACAAGTTCTTCGAGCCGTCGTTCTACCACACGGACGTCCCCGACTGGGGCACCAGCTACGTGCAGACGGCGGCACTCGGGCCGAAGGCGATGGTCTGCCTCGACACCGGCCACCACGCCCCCGGCACGAACATCGAGTTCATCGTGATGCAGCTCCTGCGCCTCGGCAAGCTCGGTTCCTTCGACTTCAACTCGCGCTTCTACGCCGACGACGACCTGATCGTGGGCGCCGCGGACCCGTTCCAGCTGTTCCGGATCCTGGTCGAGGTCATCCGCGGGGGCGGCTACGACAACCCCGACGTGGCGTTCATGCTCGACCAGTGCCACAACGTCGAGGACAAGATCCCCGGCCAGATCCGCTCGGTGCTCAACGTGCAGGAGATGACGGCCCGCGCGCTGCTCCTCGACCGCGTCGCACTGACCGCCGCGCAGGAGGCGCACGACGTCCTCGGCGCGAACGAGGTCTTCATGGACGCCTACCAGACCGACGTCCGGAAGGACCTGGCCGAGTGGCGCGAGTCCCGCGGGCTGCCGGCGAACCCGATGCGCGCCTACCTGGAGTCCGGGTACCAGCAGTCGATCGCGGCGGACCGCGTCGGCGGCGTCCAGGCCGGCTGGGGCGCGTAGGAACATGACGAACACAGTGGAGGCACGGGTGGACCCCGCAATGCACGGCACCGACGCAGACACCACGATCCGGGCGCTGGTCGCGCGCTCGAACGCGCTCGGCTCGGATCCGCGGATCACGAACTACGCGGGCGGGAACACCTCCGCCAAGGGCACCGACACCGACCCCGTCACGGGCGAACCGGTCGAGCTGCTCTGGGTGAAGGGCTCCGGGGGCGACCTCGGCACCCTCACCCCGGCGGGCCTCGCGGTCCTGCGCGTCGACCGCGTCCGTGCCCTCCAGGACGTCTACCCCGGGGTGGAGCGCGAGGACGAGATGGTCGCCGCCTTCGACTACACGCTGCACGGCAAGGGCGGTGCGGCACCGTCGATCGACACCGCGATGCACGCCCTGGTCGACGCCGCCCACGTCGACCACCTGCACCCCGACGCCGGCATCGCGATCGCCACCGCGGCGGACGGTCCGGCCCTGACCGAGCGGATCTTCGGCGACCGGGTCGTCTGGGTGCCCTGGCGCCGACCCGGGTTCCAGCTCGGGCTCGACATCGCCGCCGTCAAGCGGGACCACCCGCAGGCGATCGGCACGATCCTGGGCGGCCACGGCATCACCGCGTGGGGGGACACGAGCGACGAGGCGCAAGGCAACTCGCGCTGGATCATCGACACCGCCGAGCGGTACCTCGCGGAGCACGGCACGGCCGACCCGTTCGGCGGCGTCCGAGCGGGGTTCGAAGCACTGCCGACCGACGAACGTCACGCACGCGCCGCCGCCCTCGCCCCGACGATCCGCGGTATCGCCGGGCACGACAAGCCGGTGGTCGGGCACTTCACCGACAGCGACGTCGTGCTCGAGTTCCTGGCGAGCGAGCGCGCCGAAGGGCTCGCGGCCCTCGGCACCAGCTGCCCGGACCACTTCCTGCGCACCAAGGTCAAGCCGCTCATACTCGACCTGCCGGCCTCGGCGAGCGTCGACGAGCAGACCGCCCGCCTGCACGAACTGCACGAGCAGTACCGCGCGGACTACCAGGCGTACTACGACCGGCACCGGACGCCGGACTCCCCCGCGATCCGCGGCGCGGACCCGCTCATCGTGCTGGTGCCGGGCGTCGGGATGTTCTCGTACGGCAAGGACGCCCAGACCGCCCGGGTCGGCGGGGAGTTCTACATCAACGCGATCAACGTGATGCGCGGTGCCGAGTCGGTCAGCACCTACGCCCCCATCGACGAGGCCGAGAAGTTCCGGATCGAGTACTGGGCCCTCGAAGAGGCGAAGCTGCAGCGGATGCCCGCGCCCAGGAAGCTCGCGACGCGCATCGCCCTGGTCACGGGGGCTGCGTCCGGCATCGGCAAGGCGATCGCGAAGCGCCTGGCGGCCGAGGGCGCCGCCGTCGTCATCGCAGACCTCGACCTCGAGAAGGCCACCGCAGCGGCGGCCGAGATCGGCGGCCTCGACCAGGCCATCGGCGTCGCCGCGAACGTGACGGACGCCGCCGCGATCGACCAGGCGATCCAGCAGACCCTGCTGCACTTCGGCGGCCTCGACCTCGTCGTCAACAACGCGGGGCTGTCGCTGTCGAAGAGCCTGCTCGAGACCACCGAGCAGGACTGGGACCTGCAGCACGACGTGATGGCGAAGGGGTCGTTCCTGGTGTCGAAGGCCGCGGCGAAGGTGCTCATCGAGCAGGGCCTGGGCGGCGACATCGTCTACATCTCGTCGAAGAACTCGGTGTTCGCCGGGCCGAACAACATCGCGTACTCCGCCACGAAGGCCGACCAGGCCCACCAGGTGCGGTTGCTCGCGGCCGAGCTCGGTGAGCACGGCGTCCGCGTCAACGGCATCAACCCCGACGGGGTCGTGCGCGGCTCCGGCATCTTCGCGAGCGGCTGGGGCGCCAACCGCGCCAAGACGTACGGCATCGAGGAGCAGGACCTCGGCAAGTTCTACGCGCAGCGCACGATCCTGAAGCGCGAGGTCGTGCCCGAGAACGTCGCGAACGCCGTCTACGCCATCTGCACCGACGACTTCTCGCACACCACCGGCCTGCACGTGCCCGTCGACGCCGGTGTCGCCGCGGCCTTCCTGCGGTAGCGACGACCGACGAACACCGAGCAGGAGCAGAGCATGCACACCAGCGGCAGCGTCGCCGCGGTCGACCTCGGGGCCACCAGCGGCCGGGTGATCGTCGGCCACGTCGACCCGGACGGGGTCCGGATGGACCACCTCGCGCGGTTCCCGAACGGCCCCGTCACCCTGCACGAGGGCGACGCCGACACCGGCCGCGACGCCCTGCACTGGGACGTCGTCGAGCTGTACCGACAGGTGACCGAGGGGCTGCGGCGTGCGTTCGCCGAGCACCCCGCGATCGCCGGCATCGGCATCGACTCGTGGGCGGTCGACTACGGCCTGCTCCGCGACGGCCGACTGCTCGGGCTGCCGTCGCACTACCGCGACGACCGGCACCAGGGCGGTGTCGTCCCCGTGCACGACCGGATGTCCGCCACCGAGCTGTACGCCCGGAACGGTCTGCAGCACCTGCCGTTCAACACCCTGTTCCAGTGGGCTGCCGACCCGTCGCTGCAGCTCGCGCAGCGTGCGCTGCTCGTCCCCGACCTGCTCGGGTACTGGCTGACGGGGGTCGAGGCGGCCGAGCGCACGAACGCCTCGACGACCGGGGCCCTGAACGCGACCACCCGTGGGTGGGACCCGGCGGTGCGGGCTGCTGCGGGCCTCCCGGCCGGGCTGCTGCCCACGCTGCGCGACCCGGGCGACCGACTCGGCCCTCTGCTGCCGTCCGTCGCCGCGCTCGTCGGCGGGCAGGCCGACGTGACGCTGGTCGGTTCGCACGACACGGCGAGCGCCGTCGTCGCGGTCCCCGCGACGGAGCCGGACTTCGCCTACATCTCGTCGGGCACGTGGTCGCTCGTCGGCGTCGAGCTCGACGCGCCCGTCCTGTCGGACGCGGCACGACGCGCGAACTGCACGAACGAGGGCGGTGTCGACGGTCGCGTCCGGTTCCTGAAGAACGTGTCCGGACTGTGGTTGCTGTCGGAGAGCGTCCGCACCTGGGAGCGCGGTGGCGACCACGTCGACCTGGAGGCCCTGCTCGCCTCCGCCGCGGCCGTCACCGCCCCGGTCCCCGTCTTCGACCCAGCAGACGAGTCGTTCACGGCACCAGGCGACGTGCCGGCGCGGATCGCCGCGTGGTGCGCGGCGCACGGGCTGAGCGCCCCCGCGTCGCGCGCGGAGTTCGTCCGGAGCATCCTCGAGTCGCTCGCGACGGCGTACGCCGAGACCCTGCGCACCATCGCCGACGTGACCGGCAGGGCCATCCGGGTCGTGCACGTCGTGGGCGGCGGCTCGCAGAACCGCCTGCTGTGCCAGCTGACCGCGGACCGCACCGGCCTGCCGGTCGTGGCCGGCCCGGTCGAGGCCACCGCACTCGGCAACGTGCTGGTGCAGGCGCGCGCCGTCGGACTCGCAGGCCTCGGAGGGGCTTCACTGGAGGCACTCCGCAGCGTCGTCGCACGGAGCGTCGAGCCCGTGCGGTACACCCCCTCGGCGTCGTCGCGCGCCGACCCCGATCGATCCCCCGTCAGGAGCCACGCATGACCACGACCGACGACCAGCACCGGATCGACCCCGCAACCGGCGCACCGGCGCCCGCGACCGGGTCCGCGTCCGCCGCTCGCACGCGGGTCAAGCGGCAGCTGCCGACGGTGCGGGACCTCGCGCCGCTCATGCAGTTCAAGAAGCCGTCGCTGCCGGGTCGACGGCAGCGCCTCGAACAGGCCTTGACGATCTGGGACCTCCGGGACATCGCCGCCCGGCGCACCCCGAAGGCCGCGTTCGACTACACCGAGGGTGCGGCCGAGGCGGAGATCTCACTGGCCCGCGCGCGGCAGGCGTTCGAGGACATCGAGTTCACCCCGGCGATCCTGCGGGACGTGTCGAGGGTGGACACCTCACGCCAGGTGCTCGGGGCGCCGGTGTCGTACCCGTTCGGCATCGCGCCGACGGGTTTCACGCGGATGATGCAGACCGAGGGCGAGCGGGCCGGCGCCCGGGCCGCCGGACGTGCCGGCATCCCGTTCTCGCTCTCCACGATGGGCACCACCGCGATCGAGGACGTCCGCGACGCCAACCCGCACGGGCGCAACTGGTTCCAGCTGTACATGTGGAAGGACCGCGAGAAGTCGATGGCGCTGGTCTCCCGCGCCCAGCAGGCCGGCTTCGACACCCTGCTCGTCACGGTGGACGTCCCCGTCGCGGGTGCGCGGCTGCGGGACAAGCGGAACGGGTTCTCGATCCCGCCGCAGCTGAGTGCCCGGACCGTGGTGAACGCGATCCCGCGGCCGTGGTGGTGGTTCGACTTCCTGACCACCGAGCCGCTGGCGTTCGCATCGCTCGACCGCTGGTCCGGCACCGTCGGCGAGCTGCTCGACCACATGTTCGACCCGACCGTCACCTACGAGGACCTCGCCTGGATCCGCGACCAGTGGCAGGGCAAGGTCGTCGTGAAGGGCGTGCAGTCACTGGCCGACGCCAAGCGCCTGGCCGACCTGGGGGTCGACGGCATCACGCTGTCGAACCACGGCGGCCGACAGCTCGACCGCGCCCCCGTCCCCTTCCACCTGCTGCCCTCCGTGGTGAAGGAGGTCGGGAAGGACACCGAGGTGCACCTCGACACGGGCATCATGTCCGGCGCCGACATCGTCGCTGCCGTGGCCCTCGGCGCGAAGTTCACGATGGTCGGCCGCGCCTACCTGTACGGGCTGATGGCCGGTGGCGAGGCCGGCGTGGACCGGATGATCCAGATCCTGTCCGAGCAGATCGAGCGGACCATGCGGCTGCTCGGGGTGGCCTCGCTCGACGAGCTCGAGCCGGGGCACGTGACGCAGCTGCAGCGGTTGCAGCCGATCCCCCGGGTCTGACCCGTCGGCTCGCCGCACGTTGCACCGTGCACGTTCGACGGTCGGACACCGGGCGTTCGTCGGTCGATTTCCGTGACGCCCCCCGAACGGGTCACAAATGATGCAAGATGTCCGTGGACGTGTCAACGAAACCCTCGGCATCCGGCCGGCTGATGCTTCCGTCCCTCCCCGCATCCTGCGCCCGAGCATCCACGAGGAGCCCGACATCTCGACCCGAAGCACGTGCACGCCCTCGAGCGGCACGACCACACGGACCACGTCCACACCCCCGGCCACCCGAGGGGGCACCCGATGATCCGCCACCGCGCGATCCTGGCGGTCGCGACCGCCGGCGCCCTGGTCCTCGGTGTCCCCACCGCCGCCTCCGCCCGCACCTGGTGGGGCTGGGACGGCGAACGCCGCTGGCACAACGCCCCGGTGAACCCCACCCCGACGCCGGCCCCGGACGAGACGGAGACCCCGGCCCCCACCGACGAGTGGACCCCGGATGCGGAGCCCGAGCAGGACTCCGCGCCGATCGACGACTCCGCCCCCGTCGCCGAGCCCGCCCCCGAGGCCGCGCCGGAAGCGGTGCCCGAAGCGGAGGGCTCCCCCGCGGACCTGTCCGCGATCGCACCCGACGCCTCGTTCGTCGAGGACTTCAGCAAGGACGCCGTCACGGGCCTGGTCTCGTCGCTGTACCCGCAGTCGTGGCAGGCCTACCCCGACGGCACCTCGGGCATCTACGCGCCGAGCAAGACCGTGTCGGTGCACGACGGCGTGATGGACGTCGCCCTCGGCACCGGTGCCGGAGCGGCCGGCACCTTCGGCTCCTCCGACGGCGCCTGGGACCACGTCGGCGGCTCGTTCTCGGTCCGCGCGAAGGCGACCGGCGGCGACGGCAACGGCGCGGCCTTCATGCTGTGGCCGACGTCGAACGTGTGGGCCGACGGCGAGATCGACTTCCCCGAGGGCAACTTCGAGGACAGCCCCTCGGTGTTCCACCACTCGATGACCCCGGGCAAGGAAGCCGAGCGCGTCCAGCTCGGCACCGGCGTCTCGTGGCGCGACTGGCACACCTACAAGGTCGACTGGGTCCCCGGTGAGTCCGTCACGTACAGCGTCGACGGCAAGGTCCTCGGCACGATCACGCACGACGTGCCGACGACCCCGCACCGCTTCATGTTCCAGGTCGGCAACTGGGGCGAGCGGGGCAACCTGCTCATCGACTGGGTCTCGACGACCGAGTAGCGTCCGCGGGTCCGCACCACGGACGGACGGGAGGCCCGGTGCCAGCTGGCACCGGGCCTCCCGTCCGTCTGCGTGGCCGCGTTCCGGGCGTCACGCGCGCCGCTCAGAAGAGCGCGTTCAGGTCTGCGTAGTCCACCCCGGCCACCAGCGAGTCGTAGGTGCCGGAGGTCAGGAGTTCGGCCGTGGCCTGCCGAGCGACGGCGTACGCCGCCTGCGCGACGGCGGAACCGAGACTGATGCGGGCCACACCGAGACGGGCGAGTTCCGACACGGTCGGCGACCCCGGACCGGCCATCACGTTCACCGGGCCGTCGATCGACTCCACCAGCGCACGGATGGTCTCGACGTCTCGGACTCCGGGGACGAAGACGCCGTCCGCGCCGGCTCCGCGGTAGCGACGAGCACGCTGGAGCGTCTCGGCCAGGAGTCGTTCGGGATCGACGAGACCGGCGAGGTGGACATCGGTCCGTGCGTTGACGAACAAGGGCACCCCGGCTCGTTCCGCCGCGCGCCGGGCCGCCCCGATCCGGTCGGCGAGCGCATCCGGATGCAACCTGCCGTCCTCGATGTTGATGCCGACGGCGCCCGCTTCGAGCACCGAGTCCACCGTGCGCGCCACGCCGTCCGCGTCGTCGGCGTACCCGGACTCGACGTCGACGGTGACCGGCACCGACACCGAAGCCGCGATCCGCGCGACCGCGTCCATCGCTTCCGCGCGGGTCAGGGTGTTCCCGTCCGGTCGTCCGAGGGACCAGGCGACGCCCGCACTGGTCGTGGCGATCGCGGTCGCGCCGGCGTCCTCGACGAGTCGGGCGCTCGCGGCGTCCCAGACGTTGACGAGGACGAGTGGCCGGGCTGGGTGGTCGTGGAGGCCGTGGAAGGTGGCGGCTCTGGTCGAAGTCGTGTTCACCCCTCGATCCCATCGGTCCGAGCGCCGACGAGCTGGCGGATTCCGGACGACGCGGTGGCGCCGCTCAGCCCTCGGGGAGAGGAGACCTGCTCAGCAGGCGCATCGTGCTGCTGCTCAGAGCTTCTCGTCGACGAGCGCGATGAAGCGGCTGCCGATGCCCTCGACCTCACGCCGCGTCAGGCCGGCGGTGGGCTCGGGCGCCTGGTACGGGGCGTGGTAGTCGCACATCAGGTAGTCCCATTCGGGCCACCACTTCTTCGGGCGCGCCTCTTCGGCGAAGCCGCAGACCACGCACTCCAGGCGCGTCCAGACCTTCTTGGTGCCGGTGCGGTTGGCGCGGGACTGCACGAGCCAGGCGGGCGGGTCCTGCTCGATCGCGTCGAGCTCCGCTTCGCTCAGGCGCGACGGGATGCCGTGGCGGGTCGCCATCTCGAGGGGGATGTCGAGCCGGACGGCGGCTTCGCGGCGGGAGAGCATCCGTCCAGGGTAGGTCCTGCCACCTCCCACCTCGAACTGCGTCAACGGTCGAGGGCTCCGACCGCGGACTTTCCTCGAGCGGGCAGTCCGTGTATGGTCTCGATCACTGAGGTAAAAGGCGCCGCGATCTGCGACGCACCAGCACGCGGCATCGAACGAGTCGCCACTTCTTCCCTCGAAGGAGTGCGCCATCGTGTCCCCCAGTCCCGCTCTCACCACCCGGCACGTGCCCGCCGGTGACTCGTCGCCTCGTCTGCGCGACGCCTGGATCGCCCTCGCCGGACTGTCCGCGGTGTTCCTGTTCGAGATGCTCGACAACTCCGTGCTCAACGTCGCCCTGCCGACGATCGGCCGCGACCTGGGCTCGTCGACCACGGGCCTGCAGTGGGTCTCGGGCGCTTACTCGGTCGCCTTCGGAGGGCTGATGCTGCTCTTCGGCGCCGTCGCCGACCGCATCGGACGCCGTCGGGTCATGCTCGCCGGTCTCGTCCTGCTGGCCCTGGCGAGCCTCGCCACGGCGGTGGTCACGTCGACCGAGCAGCTGATCGCCGTGCGGGTCGTGATGGGCGTCGCCGCGGCGATGACGACGCCCGGGTCGATGGCGCTGGCGTTCCGCCTCTTCGACGACGAAGGCCTCCGGGTGCGGGCGCTCACTGTCATCTCGACGGCCGGGCTCGTGGGGCTGGCAATCGGTCCGACCGTCGGCGGGTTCGTGCTGGCCGTCGCCCCGTGGCAGGTGCTGCTGCTGGCCGACGTGCCGATCGCGGTCCTCGCGCTCGTCGGCATCCGGTTGGGTGTCGCCCGCGACGAGGTGGCGGGGCTCCGTCGCGATCCGGTCGACGTGGTCGGAGCGCTGCTCGGCACCGTGACCACGGCCGGAGCACTCGTGGCGCCGACGATCCTGGTCGAGTCCGGAGCTACCGGCTGGTGGGGGTGGGCCGTCCTCGCCCTCGCCGCCACGTGCGCGGTGGGGTTCGTCGCCCGCGAGCGGACCGCGCGGCACCCGCTGATCGACCTGCACCTGCTCGCCCGACCACTCGTCTCGAGCGGCCTCGCGTTCAAGGCCGCGTCGGGTCTGGCCGTCGCCGGACTGTCGTACCTCGTGACCCTGCAGCTGCAGTTCGCCTGGGGCTGGCCGCCGGCCCTGGCCGCGGTCGGGACGCTGCCGCAGGTGGTCGTGCTGCTCGTCGGCGGCCGCTTCGTCGGGCCGTTCGTGCAGCGGGTCGGCCTGGGCCGCGCCGCCTGGATGAGCGCCGCCTCGGTCGTCGCAGGGCTCGCGGTCTTCGGCGCCCTGAGCCGGCACGGGTACCCGTGGGTGCTCGTCGCGCTCGTGCTGGTCGCCGCCGGCATGCGGGTCGTCGGCGTCGTCGCCGGCGCGTCGGTCCTCACGGGACTGCCCGCGGACCGCACCTCCGTCGGAGCTGCGCTCGTCGACACCTCGAGCGAGCTCGCGGGCGGTGCCGCCGTCGCCGCGGCGGGGACCATCGTCGCCGCCTTCGTCGCCGGGAGCATCACCACGACCACCTGGACCGCCGCCCGGCTCGAGGGCTTCCAGGACGCCCTCACCGTCGCCGGCCTCGGCCTCGCCGCGGTCACAGCGCTGCTCGTCGTGGTCGGCATGCTCCGAGCCCGGCCCACCGAACAGGGAGACGCGGCCCCGTCCGAACCTGCCGACACCACCCCTGCACACACCGACCCGATCACCATCACCGAGGAGACCTCCCGTGCCTGACACCATCGCCCTCCCCCGCCCGCCGTTCGATCCCGAGTTCGTGCCCTTCCTCACGGCCATGGACGCGCGAGGCCGCTTCCACCTCACGACCCAGATGCTGCCGCAGATGCGACAACTGGACATGACGGAGGCGCAGCTCGACGAAGGACTGCGTGCTCGCGGCCTCGAGCGGAGCAGCGTCACGATCCCGGGGCACCGCGGCGACCCGATCGACCTCGCCGTGATCCAACGCACCGGCCGCACCGGCACGGCTGCCCTGGCCTACGCGATCCACGGCGGCGGCATGATGTTCGGCCACCACCTCGGCAACCTCGACTCCTACGACGAGTGGCTGCTGGTGCACGACGTCGTCCTGGTCAGCCCCGACTACCGCCTGGCGCCGGAACACCCGGACCCGTACCCGGTCGAGGACTGCTACGCCGGTCTCGTCTGGGCAGCCGAGCACGCCGACGAACTCGGCATCGACCCGGAGCGCATCGTCCTCGTCGGGCAGAGCGCCGGTGCCGGTCTCGCCGCCGGCACGGCCCTCCTGGCCCGCGACCGACAGGGGCCCTCCGTCCTCGGCCAGGTGCTCGTGAGTCCCATGCTCGACGACCGCGACGCGACACTGTCGGCTCGGCAGTTCGACGGTGTCGGGGTCGCCGACCGGGAGATGACACGGTTCGGCTGGGACGCCTACCTCGGTGACCGGCGGGGTGGCGAGGACGTCTCCGTCTACGCTGCGCCCGGCCGCGCGACCGACCTCACCGGGCTCCCGCCCGCGTACATCGACTGCGGCAGCACCGAGGTGTTCCGCGACGAGACCGTCGCCTACGCCAGCTCGCTGTGGGCGGCAGGAGTCCAGGCGGAACTGCACGTGTGGCCGGGAGCGTTCCACGGATCGACGAGCATGATGCCCGACGCGACGCTGTCGCGGCGGGCCGTGCAGGCTCTGCGCGAGTTCACCGGGCGTCTCCTCAGCCCGGCGGTTTGACGGCAGTCCCGGCACGAGCGCGTCGCGGCGCTCGTGCCGGGACCGGCTCCTGTTCGCAGCAACAGCTAGATCCGGTCCAGGGACACCACCGTGACGACGATCGGCCACGCCTCACCGTCGAGCTGCACGGACCGCAGCCCGCGCGGCAGGGCTTGTCCGTCTTCGGACTCAACGACGACTCCCTGCAGCCCGATGAGGTGCCCGGAACCCCTGCTGTAGTGCACGCGATCACCGACGACGGGCATGATGATGGTGTCCGCCGCCAGCTCCTCTGCAGCGAGTTCCACGGTGAGAGGCCAAGACTCCGTGAGCACCTCGGCGAGCTGTGCCTCGAACACGCCGCGTTCGTCGAGCTCCGCGTCGCCCGCCTCGGGATCCACGATCCTCGCGACTGGCAGGATCTGCTGGCCGATCGTGCGCGCGACTCCGCATCCGATCGCGACACCCAGGCCGGCGAGGGACAGCCCCGTGCTCGCCATCTCGAACCGCAACGGGACTGGCTCAGCAACGACCTGACGGATTCCGCCGTTCGAGCCGCCGGCGGTGTGCGCTCGCACGGCAGTCGCCTTCACCGCGCCGTGGAGTCGTGGCGCGACCGGAGCTGCTCGTGTCCGCCGGAGATCACCACCGAACTGCTCGCCGAGATGCTTCTTGAACGCGAGGGCGCCAGGCCGTCGCTCGTCGCAGTTGTCCATCGGGTCGCCTTCGGGTCGGCTTCTCGCAGCCTCGGGTCAGGCTGTTCCCGGACCGTACTGCCGGACCGTCGGCCCACACGACGGTTCCTCACCGATCTTGCGGTAACCAGCAAGGCCGATTCGGAGTTCGCGCCGGCGCAGTCGCCGTTGGCTCCGACCTCGGCCTCCTCAGCGGGCGGGCGCCTCTTCGTCGCGGCGGGCTCTTCGCCGCAGGACCTGACGGACCCCCGTGAGCACGGCGCCGCACACGACCGTGACGACGATGCCGATGGCCGTCCCGCCGGCCGATCCGCTTCCGGAGTTCGACCATGGCAGCCCGAGAGCCCACTGGAGCGCGGGGCCCAACACGAGGAGCACCCCGGCCGGAACGACGATGATCAGCAACGCGCGGCGGCCGCTCCAGGCAGGATGGCGCAGGATGACAACGGCGGCCAGGGCGACGACGGCGAGAGCACCGTAGATCCACGATGCGCCGGACATCCGCCACCCGTCGTGCGCGAACCAGTCGTGGACTCCACGGACGGTGCGCGCCCACGCGTGCTGACCTCGGCCGTGCGTCGACGAGATGACGGGCAGTGGCCATCCGATGACGGCGAGAACTCCGGCGACCGCGCTCGCGACTCCGAGCACGACCACCCCGAACCGCGAACCGGCGCTGGGTGCAACGTCGAAGTCGGAGATGCCCACGCGCAGGAGGCTACCGGGCGAGCGCAACGGTCGTTCCACTCGGGCACGCCGCTCTCGCCCGGGTCGATGAGTGTCTCGTGATCGACCGTCTGTGAAGCGATGCCCCGAGGTCCAGGTTGCCCATTGAGTAAATTTGCCCAATGGGCAAATATGTTCTAGTTTGGTGTCATGACAGACGAGGTCTCGTTCCGTGACCAGAAGAAGGCAGCGATCCGTGACGCGTTGAGCGTGACGACTGTGCTGCTCGCTCGGGAGCGGGGGCTCGACAACATCCGTGTCGAGGACATCGTCGGTCGGGTCGGAGTGTCGAGGCGGACGTTCGGGAACTACTTCTCGAGCAAGGAAGACGCGATCGCGGACCGCCACGTGCAACGCGTGCGCAGGGCAGCCGACGATCTGCTCCAGCGGCCACTCGAGGAGCCGTTGTGGACTGCCATCACGGAGGCGCTGCTCGCGCCGTACGAGGCAGAAGAGACGAGGACCCCGTCCCGGGAGGAGCAGAGCGGGCTGCTTGCAGTGCTGTCGACGCCGGGCATGCAGTCAGCCGTCGATCGAGGTGCTCGCGCAGCGAACGCAGTGTTCGCGGCCGCCGTCGCGGCGCGCTCAGACGCAGCACCGGAGGATCCCATTCCTGGTCTGGTGTCCGCCGCTGCGCTTTCGACCTTGTTGACAACGCTGGAGTCCTGGGCGGCGCGCGCGGAGCCACAACCCCTCCAGCCGTTCCTCCGAGCTGCGTTCCAACTCCTCGGCGACGGTTTCGACCACCTCCGCTGACCACTGATCCCACACTCTTCGTCAGAAGGAAGACCATCATGTACGACGTCGTCATCGTCGGAGGCGGCCCCGTGGGCATCTTCGTCGCCTGCGAGCTGAAGCTCGCGGGTGTGAACCCCCTCGTCCTCGAACGCCTCCCCGAGATCAACCAATGGGACAAGGCGCACGGCTTGACCGGGCAGGTCGTCCGACTACTGGACCACCGCGGCTTGTTCGAGCGGTGTGCTGGGAGGGCCGTCCCGGAGCCGGCTCCGGGCTTCTTCTTCGGAGCGCTGCCATTGCCGCTCCACACGCTCGGCGACCGCAACCCGATGTACCTGCTCCACATCAACCAGCGCGACCTCGAGCGCGTGCTCAACGACCGCGCAGCAGAACTCGGTGTTGAGATCCGTCGCGGCGTCGAGATGCGCTCCTTCACCCAACACGACGACTCCGTCACCGTCGACGTTGTCGACGTCGCGAGCGGCGCAGAGAGCACCGTGTCGGCGCAGTACCTCGTGGGTAGTGACGGGGCGCGAAGCACTGTTCGGAAGCTCTCCGGTATCGGCTTCCCTGGCAACACCGACCACCACATCGTGGACCGCACAGCCCTGATCTCGCCAACTGAGCAGCTGACGCCCGCCGGCCCCGGGAAAGTGCACGTCGCGGGTCTGGGAGAGATCGCGGAGAGCTTCCACCGCACTGAAACCGGCGTCGTCACCATCGCCCTCCGTGACCCGGAGCACCCGCTGGTCTACACCGCGGAATGGGAGGACCAGCCTGACCGCAGCTTCCCCGGTGAGGGAGCAGCCATGACATTGCCCGAGATGGAGGACAGCCTCGAGCGCGTCCTCGGCGTCCGTCTCGACCTCAACGCGCCGGCCGACGGTGAGCCGACGTTGCTGCGCCGTCTGACCGGTCGGAACACACGCGTCGCTGACCGCTACCGCGACCGGCGGATCTTCCTCCTCGGCGATGCCGCACACGTGCACTCTGCCGCAGGCGGACCCGGCCTGAACCTCGCGCTCCAGGACGCGGCGAACCTCGCCTGGAAACTCGCCGCCAGCCTCCACGGCTGGGCCCCCGCGAGCTTGCTCGACACCTACGAGACTGAGCGGCGCCCGCTCGGACAACGCGTCTTCATGCAGACCCAAGCGCAGACCGCGCTCATGGCGCCCGGCTCGGATGTCACCGCCCTCCGGAACCTCTTCGCCGAGATGCTCGCAGACACGACCACCGTGCAGCGCATCGCAGATCTCCTCGCCGGCTCGGACGTCCGCTACGACACGAGCCCCGCGAACCCAGATGGCCCCACCGGATGGTTTGCACCGTCACAACGGGTCGAACTCGCCGACGGGACCATCCGCAGAATCCCGGAACTGCTCCGCACCGCCCACCCCATCTTGGTCGACGCGACCGGCACGTACCGCGACACCATCGCTCCATGGAACGACCGCGTCGACTACGTGCCGCTTGCCGCAACGCACGAACAGACCTCGATGCTGATTCGGCCCGACGGATTCGTCGCCTGGTCCCACAGCGACCCCGCCTCCCTCACAGAGGCACTCGCCGCCTGGTTCGGAGCACCCGAACACGGCTCTACCGGAACGGTGTAACGCGTGAACCTCGACGTGATCGGAGCCGCGATCGTCTCGATCAGCGGCGCGCTCTTCGCGACAGCTTCGATCTGGTGTCTGATCGGCCTTGGCCTCAGAACACGAGCAAAGCCTGAGCTCCCAGCAGCTTCCAGAGCCCACCTGTTCACGTCGGCATTGACGGTCCTCGCCGGGCTCGTGGTCCACATCATCGGCTTCTTCCCCGAAGCCTTCGTGCTCGTCTACGGGGGCTCGACGTCGATGCTCGTCGCCGCCTTCTTCGCACGTACGACGGAACGGCCCGCTCCCGGCCGGGTCGCGGGACCGGCCCTGCTCACGGCGGGCGGGATCGTCGTGCTCACCATCGGGCTGCTCACCTAACCGCTGAACAGTCACAAGCGCGCGAAAGTGAGCGAGCAAGCGAGCCCGTGACCGTCCGTCCCGTAGCCGATTCCTCACCGGGGGTCTGGTCGTTTCAGAGCTCTGACGTCGGCTGTTGGCGGGGGTTGAGAAGATCGCCGTCCCAGCTCAGGTCGTCATCTTCGTGCACCTCGAAGGCCTCGAAGTGATCGTCCGCGAGGATGCTGTCGACGAGTGCGCGTGAGCCGGCGACGATCGTCGAGTCCCAGTCTTCCTCGGAAGCGACGACCCAGGTGTGATCCGCGGGCCAGATCAGCGACGTGTACGGCCCCTCCTGCTGGGGGCGACTGCATCCCCATCCGGGGACGGAGCGCTGCGCCCACGATGGGTCAGCAAGCTCGCGCAGGCTCGAGCTGAACAACCACATGTCCCGACCGGGCCATGGCATCTGCATGCGAGCCCGCGCGCGTGTGTTCCGGCCTCCCTCGGCCCAGGGCGGGTTGCCGGTGCCTTCCCACGCACCGATGACCAGGTCGTCCGGGTTCCGCGTCGCGCCCCGCAGGTGCGTGGTCAGGACCGCGAGGTCCTCCGGGTTGAACCACCCATCGTCGGACTGACCGACACTCCACCCATCCGGCCAGTCCCTCGTGTGCTCGTCATCGCTGATGCGGAACCACTGCACCAGGGGGTGCATCACCCGGCCGTTACGGCGCGCAACCTCAGCCCACCGCCAACGCGTGTGCTCAAGATCGACGGGATTGCCCCACTCGTCGACCGTGTTCGGGTCAGTACGGTGCGCATCCACCGGGTGCAGCAGCCGCGCGTACGCCTCGAAGCCCGTGCCAGCGACACCGCCGACGGTCGCCCATCGACCGGCTCGCTTCACGAGCCAGTCACCTCGCGGGGCTTCGGTCAGCAGGAGCACATGCATCAGCATCCCACGGTGAACGCCTTCACTCACGAGAAGCAGTCTCCGAAGACCATCCGCAACCGGAACCGCCGCTACTCCCCCACGTCCGAGCATCTCGGCAACGCCGCGATGTCCGTGCACCCGTACTCGCTCCACCCACCCTGGCCGTAGGTGTCGTACGCCGCAGTCGACGCCACCGTGGCCCCTGCACCACCCGTCCGGACGAAGGACGGGGTCGGATCACCCTCGGTCGTCCACCGGACCCACTGGAGCGAGGCCACCTCGCCCGCTTCGCTCGCGTCCTGCAGGCACCGCAGGCTCTCGGCGGGGAGCGCACCGTCGGCCTCGAGCTCCACGTCCCCGCAGTCGGTACCGCTCGGGTTGCTGACCCACTCGGGCGCATCGGCGAGTGTGCGGGCGGATGCGATGGGGTCAGCTGGCTGCTCGCTGCACGCCGACAGGAGCGGCAGCGCGACCAGCGCGAGTCCGGCGGCGGCGAGGACCAGTGGCTTCTGCACAGGACGAGCATGGCTCAACGAGACGCCCTGCCGGGTCACGGTCCGACAACATGTCGAGCGCTGGCGACCCGACGCCCGGTGGTCCACACGAGACGGACGGGAGGTGGGCCCCACCAGCCGGTACCGGCGCACCGCGCCAGCGGGGTGACGGCCGAGCCTGGAGGGACGGTGCCAGCTGGCACCGGGCCTCCCGTCCGCCTGCTGGTCGCGTCGACGACGCGACCAGCAGGCGCTGGTGCGTCAGCGCGATCGGACGATCGCGGCCTTGGTCTGGTCACGCAGGTACGCGATGCCGGCGGCGTTCGGGTGGAGTGCGCCGAAGAGGATGCTGTACTTCGTCCCGGCCAGCGGCGTGCTGTTCGCGGCGGTGCCGCGATCGGTCAGGGTGAGTCCTGCCATCCAGGCGGAACCCGACGCAGCACAGGGCGTGTGCGCGGCAGAGGCCTGGAGCGTCGAGACGTAGGTGAAGCCACGAGCCTGCGCCGCAGCCTTCACCGCTCCGTCGAGCGCGTTCTGGGTGCGGTGGAAGTAGGCGGTGTCGGTGGCGGTGAAGGGGAACGCGTTCTGCGGGAACGGCGGCTCGAGTCCGGAGTCACCGAGGAGGCTCGAGAAGCACCCCCTCGGGGACTGTGCCGAGCCCGGCGCGATCATCGGGTAGCCGACGACGAACACCTTCGCCCGCGGAGCACGCTGCGCGATCACGCGGAACGCCTGCGCGAGCCGTGGCGCGACCGTGTTGTGGATGCGCGCTGCGAGACGGTCCCGCTCGACGCCGTGCACGACCGGTGCGTAGTAGTCCTTGCAGTGGTCGTAGGTCTTCCCGTGGATCTCCGAGAACACCGGACCGTCCTTGTCCAGCGCGACGCAGTTCGAGATGACTCCGGTGAACCCCAGGTCGTTCCCGCCGATCGACACCGTGACGACGTCCGTGTCCTTCGACAGCGCGTCGGCCTGGACGGGCGCGGTGGCGCTGCCGACACCGGTCGCCTGCGGGACCCGGGTGATGTTGCCGGTGGTGGCACCGGCGCAGGCGCGGTCGTCGAGCCGGAGACCCAGGGATGCCGCAACCTGGTGCGGGTAGTCGGTGGTGGACTGGAAGCAACCGGCCGCCGGACCCGAGCCGTAGGGGGCGACGCCGAAGCCGCCCGCGTACGAGTCACCGAGGGCCACGTAGCTGTCACCGCGGGACGGCGAGGACACGGCGGCCACGGACTGGGCGGGCGCCGCGCCGTCGGCGTTGGCCGCGGAGACGGGCCCCGCTGCCCCGACAGCGAGCGCTGCCGCCGTCAGGACGCCACCGGTGATCAGCAGCGCGTTGGTGCGGCGGAGGCGAGGAGCGTGACGCATGGAGCAGGTTCCTTCCAGAGGGCCTATTCGACAGACGATCGTCTGACAAGTAGACGGTAGGTCGGCGGGACGCCCCGCGCCATGAGAGGGCCACAAGGTGCGAGGGATGCGTTCCGCGCACCCGTCCTGTCCCTCGACGTGGATCAGGCCGGCGCGCACCAGGTGGACAGGTGGTCCAGCGCCGCTCCGGCCGTGGTCACCAAGCGCTTGCGGGTCGATTCACGGTCGGCATCCGCGAGGACCGCGTCGCCGATGGCCTCGGTGGTCTGCTGCACGACGGCCACGAGTGCGGCAGCCTGAGCACGCCGGGTCATCGAGTCGAAACCCGTGTCCGCCAGTTCTTCTGCCACCGCGGACGTGACCTCGTCGTAGAACTCCAGCGCCCGTCGACGGAGCACCGCGCTGAGCCGGCACTGCGCAGGGAACTCCCCTCGCGCCAGAGCCGGATCCTCTGCGACGTACCGATCGACGTCCTCGAGGACGATGGTGCGCATCGCTTCCGCCGGCGACTGGTGCGCACCTCGGTCCGCAACCGCAGCTCGGATCTTCTCGAGCACCTCGTCAGCTCGGTCGAACACCAGATCGGGTTTGGTCGGGAAGTAGTTGTAGACGGTCTGATCCGAGACGCCTGCAGCTCGGGCCACGTCTGACATCGACACCTCGTCGTACCCGTGCTCAGCGAACAACCGTGCAGCAACGTCGCCCAGGCGCTCGCGGGTCTCCCGTTTCTTGCGCTCTCGCAGCCCCGACGGAACACCCGTACTCGACTCCACCATCCCCCGAGTCTCACACGAAACGTTGAGTGACCCAAAGTTCTGGTACGTTTGCCGAACTTAGAGTCACTACAAGTTCGGTGGATGCCGAGGAACGAGGACGATCGATGACCACGCAGACACAGGAACAGGTACTCATCGCAGGAGCGAGTTTCGCTGGGCTCACGACCGCGCTGTGGATGCGTCGGCTCGGGTACGACGTCTCGATCGTCGAGGTCGCTCCCGGTCTGAAGCGAGGGGGCACCCCGGTCGACATCCGCGACGACACCATCGCGATCGTCGACCGGATGGGCCTGCTCGAGCAGATTTCGGCGAAGGCGCTCGCGCCGCGGGTGACGGAGTTCACAACGCCGGAGGGAGACCGCATCGCGCGGATGGATCCCGTGCCACCCTCGGCCGGATCGACGGGCGACGGCTACGAGATCCACCGCGACGACCTGCTCGACATCCTCGTCGCCGCGACCGAGGGCGAAGTGGAGATGCTGTGGAACAACTCGATCACATCCCTGCACGAGACCGACGAGGAGCGCGTGCACGTCACCTTCCGCGACGGAACCGAACGGGACTTCTCCATGGTGTTCGGCTGCGACGGCAACCACTCCACAGTGCGTCGACTGCACTTCGGGCAGGAAGCGCTGTACAGCCACTTCCTGCGGACGTACTTCTCCGTCGCCACCCTCGACGACCTCGTCATCGAACCGCAGACGACCCGGATCACCAACGCACCGGGCGCCACGATGCTGGTCAACTCGTACGACACCACCACCGACCTCGTCCTCGGATTCCGCTCCGAGCAGGAGATCCCCTTCGACCACCACGACGAAGCGGCACAGAAGCGCATCCTCCGCGAGCACATGCGCCAGGCCGGTTCGCCGTTCGCGGACCACGTCGACGAGGCCGTCGGCGCCGAGACGTTCTACTTCGACAAGCTCAGCCAGATCAAGATGTCAGCGTGGACGTCCGGCCGCGTCGCACTCGTCGGCGACGCCGGTTACTGCCCCTCTCCGGCCGCCGGGATGGGCGGCTCGCTCGCCATCATCGGCGCCACCGCACTCCACGACGCCCTCCGGGACGCGGACGGCGACGTCGAGCAGGCCTTCGCCGGCTACGAGCGCGCGCTCAGGCCGGTCGTCGACGCGGTACAGCACGACGCCGAGCACATCGGAGTCAGCAGCTACTTCCCCGCGACCGCCGACCAGATCGATGCGCGCAACAGGATGCTGCTCGGCCGCTGACCACCGCCCGAGCCGCCGCCTCGGCTGCGGAGGTGACCAGGCACCGGACGAACACCCGACGAGCGATCGTCGCGACCGTTCTGATCGTGGGTGCCCCGGCCGTCCTGTTCATCGGTCTGCGCGCCGCGCGAGACTGCCCGGGACGCTGTGGGATCCCCGCGTCGTCAACCTGACTTCGGAGGTCCAGGGAGAGCTCCTCGTGATCCGAGCGGACTACTGGTCGCGCGAACTCCCACCCTGACCGGCGGGTGGGGCTGTCACCGACGCCCGCACCGTCACCGACCGTGCTCAGTGGCTGTCGGTCATCCCGCTGCTGACGTACGAGGACCCCACCGTGTCGTCGGTGAGCGTGCAGTTGTACATGGCGTACGGGTCGGTGTGCCCGTCGTCGAAGGTGAAGGGGTAGACGAGCTGGTAGGTCCCGTCGCTGCCCGTGTACCCCGACGGGTCGTCCGTGAACGTCAGGGTGACCCCGGCGGCCGCGGCGCCCTTGCTGCACTCGTCGTAGACGTGCTGCGCGAGCGCGGACGTCGCGGGCCCCTGCGACGGGGAGGACGACGGGGTCGACGGAGTCACGGCGTCCGTCGCGGTCGCAGACGGGGACGGGGCCGAGGTCTCGTCCCCGGTCGTCGCCGAGGTGGCGGACGGCGATGGAGTCGGTGCGCTCGCTGCGCAACCGGCGAGGGCGGCGACCATGACGCAGGCAGCAACCGCGGTGACGCTGAGGCGGGTTCGGGTGTTCATCGGTGGTCTCTTCCTCGGTCGGAGCGGGGTCGCTCACTTGGAGATGTCGGGTGACGGCCGATCCTGACATGGTCACAAGGCCTGTGAGCAGCTTCGATCGGTGTCGTGGTTCTCGCGCCGCGCCGTTGTCGCGTCCTGTAGCTGATTGCCGACCGGACAGGAAGGTCAAGCCGCCGATGGGGCGCCGGTCGCGGCGATGGTCTCCCGGTACGCCTCGATCTTCCGTTCCAGTGCAGTGAGGTGCCGCTGCACCTCCGCCTGCCGAGCGAGGACGGTCGCATGGTGCTGCTCGAGGAGCGCGAGTCGTGCGACATCGTCGGCACCATCTCTGTAGGCGGCCGCGTAGTCACGCATTTCCTGCACGTTCATCCCGGTCCCGCGGAGCATCACCGTCCCGGCGAGCCAGCTCAGCGCCGCCGTGTCGTACCGCCGCCACCCATCCGGACCGCGATCAGGAGCCGGCGCGATCCCTTCCTTCTCGTAGTAGCGGATCGTGTCGACCGTGATGCCGAGCAGTTCCGCCGCAGCGCCGATCGTGACCGGTCCGTCGACGTGGACCTCGGGAAGCAGCATGAGCCGAGTCTCCCACTTGACATGGTGTGCACACCAGGGTAGAGGGTCGTCATCGTCCGGGTGATCCCGGCGACGAACGGAGAACACGCATGCAGCAGACCCATCTCGGCTCCCAGGGCCTCGTCACGTCCGCACTCGGGCTCGGATGCATGGGCATGAGCGCCTTCTACGGCGGTGCAACCGAAGCCGGTTCCGTCACGACCATCCGTCGCGCCCTCGACCTCGGGATCACCCTGTTCGACACCGCGGAGGCGTACGGACCGTTCGAGAACGAGAAGCTCCTCGGGCATGTGCTCGGCTCGGATCGGGACCGCGTGATCATCGCTTCGAAGTTCGCCACCGACTTCACCGACGACGGCCAGCCGATCGGTCTCGACGGCTCCCCGGAACATGCACGACGCGCGATCGACCGGTCCCTCAGCCACCTCGGTACCGACCGAGTCGACCTCTGGTACCTCCACCGGGCAGACCCGAACGTGCCGATCGAAGACACGATCGGCGCGATGGCCGAAGCCGTCACCGCCGGCAAGGCCCGCTACATCGGGGTCTCCGAGACCTCGGCCGAGACCCTGCGACGTGCGCACGCGACGTTCCCGATCACGGCGATCCAGTCCGAGTACAGCCTCTTCGAGCGCGACGCCGAACACAACGGCGTCCTCGACACCGCGTCGGAGCTCGGCATCGGGTTCGTGCCCTTCTCGCCGCTCGGCCGCGGGTTCCTCTCCGGCACCGTCACCCGCAAGGACGACCTGCCCGATGGTGACGCACGGCGAACCCTCCCCCGGTTCTCCGACGAGGCCATCGACGCGAACTTGCACGTCGTCGAGGCGCTGAAGGTCATCGCCGACGAGAAGGGCGTCACGACCGCCCAACTCGCGCTCGCGTGGCTGATGCAGGCCGGCACCGTCCCGATCCCCGGCACCACGAAGGCCTCCCGTGTCGAGGAGAACGTCGCCGCTGCCGACGTCGTGCTCACCACGAACGATCTCGCCCGGATCGAAGCTGCCTCCCCGCACGGCGTCGCCGTCGGTACCCGCAACACCGAAGCGGGAATGGCACGCGACCGCGGCTGAGCCGAACGGAACGCCCCCAACACCAGCAGGTACCGCGGGGCGTCCATCGCGTCCGCCAACCCCCTTCGTCGAGCCGCAGACCTCGACCGGGCCGCCAGACGCTTGACGACCGAGGTTCAGCCGCCGCTGCGCTCCCGACGACGCACCCGCAGGGTCCCGATCCCCTGCACGATGCAGACGACACCGCTCGCGACGACGATGACCCCGGTCACGATCCGGCCGATGGAGACCCCACCGAACAGCAGCGGGGCGACCGCGACCCCGATGAAGATCGCGCCCATCACGATGACGACGACCGGGTTCTGGGCGACGAAGAACCGGCGCCCACCGTTCGCTTCGGCGATCGCGCGGTCCCGAGCACGAGGGACGGCGTCCGGCGATCGACCCGCGCGGCGATCTGCACGCCGTCGCCGGCTGCGCAGGAGCAACCAGACCGCGGCGCCGATGACGACGGCCGCTCCGATCGCGAGCCACTCGACGATGTGGAAGGAGCCGAAGACGATCACCAGGACGAACCCGACCGCGATGCCCACGAACATGTCCGTGGTCATCCGGTCGGTCCGGCCGTCGCCACTCGTGACGTACCCGGGGCGGCGTTCGTACGGATCGTGCTCGTCCACGGCCGGTCCGTCGGCCCGTTCGGTTACCATGCTCCGAACGTACCGACGGCGGTCGGGACCCGTCCGGGTCAGCCCACTCGTTCCGCCGGGGGCTCGGCCCGGACGCCGCGTGCTGGACGCCGCTCCCGCACGATCGCCACCGCCTGGCGCAGCGACAGCCCCGGCAGGTAGGTGCGGACGATCGCGACGCCGATGGTGGGCAGCGCCACCGGGTCCGGGTACGCCATCACCAGGGGGTGCAGGTCGGGCCCGAACTTCGCCTTGAAGCGCAGCAGGGAGCGGAACCCGTAGACGGGTTCGAGCGCACCGCCGACGACGTCGAGGACCGACTCGACGCCGCTCCGGCCGGCGCCCTGTGGTTCCGCCGAGGACGCGAGCGGGGCCGCGGACAGGCTGAGGCGCTCGGCACCGTCGGCCCGCATCCGGTCGACCGCACTCGCGACCAGGAACTCCATCACACCGTTCGGGGCGTCCGGCGCGCGGCGCATCACGTCGAGCGTCCACCCGACCACCTGCCCGGCACGGTACGCGGGGAGCCAGCTGGTGACGGCGAGGACGGTGCCGTCCTCGCTCAGGGCGACGAGCGTCCGGACGGCGGGGTCGCGCATCTCGTCGATGCCGCCGAGGGTGAACCCCATCTCCGGCAGTTCGCGCTCGGCGACCCACTCTTCCGAGATCGCCTCGACCTGGCGGGTGACCGATCCGGGCAGCGAGGCCCAGTCCGACCAGAGCGCGGTGGTGCCGGACCGTGCAGCCTTGTTGACGGCCGTGCGGACGTCCTGCTTGCGCTTGCCCGTCGTGGTCCAGGTGCGCGGGTCGAGGTCGGCGTCCTCGGCCACGGGGAGCGTCGTCCAACCGAGTCGTGCGAGTGCAGCACCGAGGGTGGCGTCGATGCCGTAGAAGACGGGCGTCCAGCCGTGGTCGTCCGCGGCCCGTGCGAAGCCCTCGAGCGCCGCGAGCCGTGCGTCCTCGTGTCCGAAGGGACCGCCGGTCGTCACAGCGACGCTGCCGGTGCGGTGGTAGGCGACGCCGGCGCGCCCGTCCTCGGTGAACCAGTACTCGTTGCCGGGCCAGGTCGTCATCCACCCGAAGGTGTCGCCACCGCCGGCGACCAGGAGCGCCCGAGCAGCCGCCCGCGCGGCGTCCTGCCCGTCGAGGTCACTGTCCGAGCGTCCGGCACCGGTCGGCCGGACCGCGGCGATCGCCACCGCGAGCCACAGGAGCGGGCCCGAGATGCCGACGACGAACCGCAGCGCCGGCTCGGCTTGTCCGAGGTGCGTGGGCAGGGTCACGGGGGCGATCGGACCGAGCACGGCGAGCGCCAGGTGGAGGGGCTCCCGCACGCTGTCGCCCGAAGCCACGGCGACGCCGACGACGACGACCGCGAGCACCACGGCCGAGCCCGCGACCGTGGCGGCGAACCCCAGCAGTCGTCGCCGGTCGGTCCGGACCGGGAAGTCCGCGCGGCGCAGGACGAGCACGACGGCGGTGGCGATCGGCACCAGCACCGACGCGACGAGCGAGAGCGAGACCGCGAGGTGGTCCGAGGCCAGACGCTGCACGACGGCGTGGTGCCGCTCGGGCAGCACCCCGTACGAGACGGCGGTCGCGACGCCGGTGACCAGGTCGACGGTCGCGACGAGCCACAGTGCGAACCGGCTCCCACGCCGCAGACCCACGGCGCCGACCGCCAGGACCACGAGCGGCATCACGGCCAGCAGCGAGCGGAACAGGCCGTGCGGGTGCACTTCGGCGAGCGCCCGGACGCAGCTGGCGGTCACCCCGGTCACCGAGCAGTGCGGCATCCGGCCGGTCGGGCCGGTGTCGAGCACCACGGCGAGCGGGGCGAGCAGCCCGAACTGGGCACCGGTGACGAGCGCGAGGACGGGCCCGACCGCCGACACCGTCACCGCGGCCACCAGCAGCACCCGGGTCTCGCGTGAGGAACTCCGGGTCCAGCCGCTCCGCACCGGCGACCGTCGCAGCACGCGGCCGAGCACCAGGCCGACGAGCAGGGCGAGTGCCGCGTGCAGGTCGGACGCGTGTCCGGCGTAGAGCAGCAGCGCGGCGACGACGGCGATCGACACGACCCGGATCCGGCGTCGCCACAGGGCGCCGGCGAACGCGCTCGCGGTGACGATGGTCCCGACGATCCAGGTCCAGGGGCCGACGTGTCCCAGGTGCACGAGGAACCCGCGGTTCGCCGGGGCGCCGTCGAACAGCTGCAGCACGGCGCCGAGCGCGGTCCCCACGACGGTCGTGACGACCATCGCGAGCAGGGTCCGCCGCCAGCCGAGCAGCCGTTCGGACGCCCCGGTGCACACCACGACGGCGACGGAGGTGACGAGGAACCCGACGACACTGCTCGTCACCGCGACCACGCCGAGCGGACCCATCGTCCCGCCCAGGGTGTCGGGCGACCGGCCGTCGAGCGCGCCGACGCAGCGGAGCACCACGGCGGCGATGCCGGCGACGATGGTCAGGGCCGAGACGACACTCGTCAGCGGGTACCGACGGGCCACCGGCACGAGTCGCTTCGGGGTGGCCCACGCGAGGGCCGCGGCGACGGCGCTCACCGGAGGCCCAGGTGCGCGATGACGCCGGGCATCCCGACGCGCAGGGCGTAGCGCACGGTGTTCCAGTCGTGCGCGGAGCCCTCGGACACGAACAGTCGGGTCTGCATCCCCGCGGCGTCCGCAGCTGCGCGGAGCGCCGTGGTCGACTCGACGTAGGGCTCGTCGTCGCTGCCGTAGGCGAAGACGGTCAGGTGCCCCGGGTACGGCCCGTGCGCCCGCATGATCGCCCGTGGTGCCGCTGCGGCGTACCGGCTGGCGGAGCCGCCGAACCCGACCTGGATGCTGTGCTGGACGGAGCCGTTCAGGGGTGCGAGCTCGCTCGAGATCGCGAAGGTCGTGCCGAACACGCCGGGGTGCGCGGTGGAGAACTGCATGGCGCACGTCGCGCCCTGCGAGAACCCGACGATGCCCCAGGCCGAGGGCGCTGCCCCGACGCGCAGGTGCTGCCGGATCCAGTTCGTGGTGTCGGTCATGACGTACGTCGCGGAACGGCCGAGGGGCGAGTCGACGCACATCGGGTTCCGGTCCGGTGCCCCGAGTTGGTCCGGCGCGACGACGATCGGGGCAAGTCCGTGGTGGGCCTCGGCGAACGCGTCCATCACCGCGCCGAGCCGACCGGCCTGGAACATGTCGCTCGGCTGGCCGGGTTGTCCGGCCAGGCTGATCAGGACCGGCAGGGTCGGTGGTCGCTCGGTCAGGGCAGCGGGCGGCAGGTACACGACCGTCGGCCGCGCGTGGAAGTGGGAGACGGTCGACGGGATGGCGACGGAGAGCACCTTCCCGCGTCGCGGCATGTCGGCGGGTGCCCGCCAGGTGGCCGGGTCGACCACCGGACTGGAGGCGCGCCCCACCCCCGTCTCGTGTCCCAGCGGACCGGACGGGTACGGATCCGTCGTGACGGCCTGCTCGATCGTGCGGTACGCCCCGAAGTCGACGTTGACGCCGAGGACGGCGGCCAGGGCCACCGCCACCGCCGCGAGCACGCCGAGCACGCGGCGGACCCAGCCGCCCTGGACGACCGTCACGACGAGCAGACCGACGGCGCCGAACGCCAGGGCCACCCACATCCGGGTGATCGGGGTGAACGACACCCCGTACAGGTCCTGCACGTCCCCGAACCACCACACCGCGACCAGGCCGACCACAGCACCGACGGCCATCGCGCCGAGCCGCCAGACCAGCCCCCGGACCGGATGCCGGGAGCGACGACCGAACGCGGGCAGGAGCGCGGCGACGGCGAGGAGCCCCGCGGCGACGTCCACCGGGACGAGCACGGACGGTGCGACGACGGCGACGTGGAACAGGGGTCGGAGCAGATCGTGGAACATGGGGCCTCCCGGCGGACGGTGCAATCGTGGCGGCGGCCCGCTGCGAACGGGGCACCGAGGCGCTTCCGGTTCGCACAGTTCCCACCTGTGCGGCTCCCAGGCAGCGCTCGAACAACCCCCAGCGAACCGTCCGGAGCGACGGGCCCGCCGGACCTCTCGGTGGCGCACACCTAGGGTGAACGGGTGACGCACGACGGATCGGTACGGGCTGCACTCGCGGCGGTCGCAGCGGACGGCTGGGGTGACGGCGGGCCGCTCGTCGAACCCGGCGGCACGGCCTCGCCACGTCGGGCCGCGGTCCTGATGCTCTTCGGTGCGCTCGACCACACCCCGAGCGACCGACCGGCAGCAGCACCCGGGGTCCCGCGCGACCTCGACGTCCTGCTCCTCGCCCGGGCCACGACCCTGCGCGCGCACGCGGGTGAGGTCGCGTTCCCCGGCGGACGCATCGACCCCGGTGACGTGGACGCCGTCGCCGCCGCACTCCGCGAGGCACAGGAGGAGACGGGGCTCGACCCCGCTGGCGTCGAGGTGCTCGGCACACTGCCCGCCGTGCCCCTGGCGTTCTCGAACCACCTGGTCCGGCCCGTCATCGGCTGGTGGCGCGACCCCTCACCGATCCGCGTCGTCGACGAGCACGAGTCGGCTGCGGTGTTCCGGGTCCCCGTGGCCGACCTGCTCGACCCGGCGAACCGCGGCGTGACCGTGATCCGCCGCAGTGGTCAGGAGTGGCGCGGACCGGCGTTCACGATCGAGGCCGACGGGGACGAGCACCTGGTGTGGGGCTTCACCGCGATGCTGCTGGATGCGCTGTTCGACCGACTCGGCTGGACCGAACCGTGGGACCGCGAACGGGAGATCCCGCTGCCGAGCTGATGCGCCGGGTTCGCGTCAGAGCCCGTTCGCACGGCGACGGAGTTCCTCGCGCACGACCTCGGCCTTCGCGAGCGCGCGGGGCGTCGTGATCACCGAGAACAGCAAGAAGCCGACGAAGAACGCCACCCCGAACCACCACCAGGGCGTCGAGGTCAGGGCGAGCCAGATGGCGAGCACGACCATCACCCCGAAGACGACTGGTCCGAACCACAGGCTTCGCCGCAACTGTCGGTGGTGATCGTCGACCCTGGCGGACCACGTGGCGAGATCAGCGTCCTCGGGTACCTCGCCGCGCTTCAGACCGCGCTGCACGTCCGTCAACTCCGTCGCGCCGCCGGCTCGCCGACGAGCCTGGCTGATCCAGACGCCGAAGAACGCCGTCATCGCACCGGCGTAGAAGACCGTGGCGATCGCCCGCCCGAGCAAGGACATGTCTCGAGGGGAGACGAGCAGCCCGATCCCGAACCACAGCCCGCCCGCGAACAGGAAGAGCACCGGCAACAACACGGGCATCGGGAGGGATCGGAGACGGTGCACCACGAGATTCTGTCAGATCTGCGAGTACCCGGTGCGCCGTGTGGTCATGATGCGAGCACTGGCCGGAGCACGAACGACAGCGGGTCGGCCCGCACCGCGTCGACCGCGTGGGCCACGGCCCCGATGACGACGACGTCGGCCCCGAGCGACGACGCGACGAGTTCCGGCACCGGGTCGAAGTGCCCCTTCGCGAGCAGGTCGCGCGCGCGGTCGATCACGGCGACCGCCGGCTGGGCGATCGCGCCGGCGACCACGACGCGGTCGATGTCGAGCAGGCTCGCGAGCAGGATGCAGACCCGGGCCAGGCGGTCGCCCAGGCGGTCGACGATGGTGCGCGCGACCGGATCACCGCTCCGCGCGGCCGCGAACACCAGGGCGGCGTCGCCGGCGAGTGCGGCGTCCGCGGGGACCTGCCCGGCGGCGACGGCGTCGGCCACGAAGGTGCGGGCGACCGCGCCGATGCCGTCGGACGAGCCGACACCCTCGACGAGTTCGAGCACCCGCATCTCCCCGGCACCGCCGTGGGCACCGCGCAGCAGGACCCCGTCGACGACGAGGCCCGCGCCGAAGCGTTCGCCGGACAGCAGCGCCGCGAACGAGGCGTCACCCGAGGACGGCCGCTCGGCGAGCGCGGCGAGGTTCGCGTCGTTCTCGACGAGCACCCGCCCGTCCGGCACGGCGTCGGCGAACCCCGGGTTCATCCGGACCCAGAAGCCGCCGTCGTCGGGCGAGGCCCCGGCAGCGTCGACCGGCGCCGGGATGCCCACGCACGGTGACCAGGACCCGGGTGCGGTCGACGTCGGCCGAGGCGAGGGCGGCGGCCACGGTGTCGGCGAGGACCCCGAGTCGCACGGGCACGTCGAGGCCCGATGCACCCAGCGACCCCTCGGCACGACCGAGCACCGTGCCGCGCAGGTCGGCGACGAAGGCCGTGACCCGGTGCTGGCCGGCGTCCACACCGACGACGACCCCGGCGACCGTGTCGAGCTCGTAGCGACGGGCGGGGCGTCCCATCCGGTACTCCCCCGCGGCGCGGGCGTCGTCGAGCTCGCGGAGCCAGCCGAGCCGCACGAGCTCCTCGGCCGCTCCCAGCACGGTCGACCGGGTCAGGCCGGTGGCGTCGATCGCCTCGGTCGCGGTGAACGCCGACGAGTCGAAGGCGTACGCGAGCAGCGTCTCTGCGCTCGTTCCACGGGGTGGCGGCATGTCGTGACCCTATCGCGCGACGAGTTCCTTGCGGAATTAGATTTTCTCGCTACATTTAGTTCCGCGAGCAGCATCGGAGCCGCTCGCGGGACGGAACGGCAGGGACGCCGGGTCCGGACGGACGGAGACGACGTGCAAGCACACGCCACCGCCAGGAGCGCAGCATCGGTCAGCCGACGCGGGTTCCTGCTCGGAGCGGGCGGCATCGGAGCGGGCCTCGCGCTCGCCGGATGCGCCCCGATCGGGTCCTCGAGCGCCAAGCCGGAGACCATCACGTTCTACGTGTCGAAGCCCGAGGTCATCGGCTACTTCGACGACGTCATCGCGCAGTTCCACCAGAGCCAGTCGAAGGTCCGGGTCGTGCGCGACTCGACCTCGAGCATGTCCGCGAACTTCGTGCGGAACCGGCCGCCGGACCTCGGCTGCTGGAACTACAACTTCTCGGTCGTGCCGTTCGTCGAGCACGGCGCGCTGACCGACCTGTCCGACCTGCCGCAGGCCGACACCATCAACCCCGACCTGTGGCCGCTCATGGAGCAGACCGCCGACTACCCCGGCCGGAAGAGCGCCCTGCCGTACTCGGTGACGGCGGCGTCGGTGATCTACAACAAGGCGCTCTTCGCGCAGCAGGGGCTCGAGGTCCCGACGACGTGGAGCGAGTTCGCCGACGTGTGCGAACGCCTGACCAAGGCCGGCGTCGCGCCGATCTACGGCACGTTCAAGGACAACTGGACGATCGCCCAGGGCATGTTCGACTACTCGATCGGCGGCATGATCGACACCCCGGCGACCTTCGAGGCACTCCGCCGCGAGGGCACGAACGTCGGCAAGGGATCCGCCGTCTCGTTCGAGCGCGACCTGCGGAAGCCGATGGAGCGCATGGTGCAGCTCCGCGCCTGGCACCAGGACGGCGCCGCGAGCCGCGGGTACGGCGACGGCAACCTCGCCTTCGCCCAGGGCAAGGCGGGCATGTACCTGCAGGGGCCGTGGGCCCTCGGCGAGATCGCCAAGACCACGAAGGACATGGACCTCGGCACCTTCCCGCTCCCCGTCACCGACGACCCGGCCGACCGCAAGGTGCGCGTGAACGTCGACCTGGCGCTCTGGATCCCGGAGGCATCGCGCAAGCAGGAGGCCGCCCGCGAGTTCCTGTCCTTCCTGATGTCCAAGCGGGTCAACGACGAGTACAACGCGGACAACAACGGCTTCGGGGTGCGCAAGGACGCTCCCCCGGCGTCGAACCCCGCCCTCCGCGGCATGCAGTCGTACTACGACGACGCAGCCTTCTACCTCGGCGCCTCGCAGCTCATCCCCGCCGAGATCCCGGTCGCGAACTACGCGCAGTCGATCGCCTTCGGCGGCGACCCGCAGCGCCAGCTCCGCACCCTCGACGCCGACTGGGCGCGTCTCGCGCTCCGCACGGCCGCGTAAGGAGACGTCCGAATGGCAACCACGACCACCGAATCCATCACGACGGCGGACCGCCGCCGCCGTGGGGGAGCCGCCACGGGCCTCCAGGCCGGACGACGGGACGGACGACGCAAGCCCCGCGTCGACCCGCTCTTCCTGGCGTTCCTGCTGCCCACCCTGGTGCTCTTCACGCTCGCCATCACGCTGCCGGCGGTGATGGGCATCGTGCTGAGCTTCACGAACTCCGTCGGCTTCGGCGAGTTCCGCTTCACCGGGCTCACCAACTACATCGCGGTGTTCTCCGACCCCGCGATCCTGCAGGCGTACCTGTTCACGCTCGGGTTCTCGCTCGTCACCGTGATCGTCGTGAACGCGATCGCGTTCCTGCTCGCCATCGCGCTGACGTCGAAGATCCGCGGCAAGATCGCCCTGCGTGCGGTGTTCGTGCTGCCGATGGTGATCTCGGGGATCGTCATCGCCTACGTGTTCTCGTTCCTGTTCGCGAACAGCCTGCCGGCCTTCGCCACCACGATCGGCTTCGGGCCGCTCGAGCAGAGCATCCTGGCGAACCCCGACCTGGCGTGGCTGGCGATCGTGGTCGTCACCGCCTGGCAGGCGATCCCGTCGACGCTCCTCATCTACATCGCCGGCGTCCTCTCGATCCCCGGCGAGGTGTACGAGGCAGCCGCCCTCGACGGTGCCAGCGCCTGGCGGCAACTCGTCTCGATCACCGCACCGCTGACCGCGGGCTACATCCTGATCAACCTGGTCATCGGGTTCAAGAACTTCCTGAACTCGTACGACATCATCGTCGGCCTGACCGACGGCGGCCCCGGCACCTCGACCACCAGTGTCGCGATGTCGATCTTCAAGGGCTTCAACGGCGGCGACTACGCCTACCAGATGGCGAACGCCACGATCTTCTTCGTCATCGCGGTCGTCATCGCCGTGATCCAGCTGCGGGCGACCCGCGGGAAGGCAGCGCTCTGATGTCCCTGCAAGCACCCCTGCGACCGGGGACCACCGCGACCGGCAGCATCCGCTCGGTCGACGCCGACCGGTCCTCCGGCTCGGGCAAGGCCGGCCGCGGTCGTTCGAACTGGCCCGTCACCGTCGTCCTCGTGCTGTGCGCACTGTCGGTGCTCGTGCCGCTGTACGTCACGCTGACGATGGCGTTCAAGACCACCGGCCAGGCCGTCGACGGCAACGCGTTCTCGCTGCCGGCACCGTTCAGCGTCGACGGCTTCGTGCAGGCGTGGCAGCTGACGGACTTCCCGCGAGCCTTCGCAGTCTCGGTGTTCGTCGCCGCGATCACCGTCGTCGGCACGATCCTGCTCGCCGCGTTCACGGCCTACGCGATCGCCCGGAACTGGGACCGGCGACTGTTCCGCTGGTCGTTCTTCTACCTGCTCGCGGCGATGTTCCTGCCGTTCCCGGTGCTCGCACTGTCGCAGGTGAAGCTCACCGGGCTCGCGCACCTGGACAACCCGCTCGGCGTCGCGATCCTGCACGTCATGTTCCAGCTGTCCTTCAGCGTGCTGCTCTTCACGGCCTTCCTGCGGTCGATCCCGGCGGAGCTGGAGGAGAGTGCTCGCATCGACGGTGCGAGCACGGGGCAGGTGTTCTGGCGACTCGTGTTCCCGCTGCTGGCACCGATGAGCGCCACCGTCGGCATCTTCGCGTTCCTCGCGTCCTGGAACGACTTCGTGATGCCGTCGCTGATCACCTCCGACCCGGCGCTGCAGACCCTGCCGGTGCTGCAGCAGATGTTCCAGACGCAGTTCAGCAACAACTACAACGTGTCGTTCGCCTCGTACCTGATGGCGATGGCCCCCGCGATCATCGTCTACCTCGTCACCCAGCGGTGGGTGATGGCCGGCGTGACCCAGGGCGCCATCAAGTGACCGACACCGCCGGTGCGGACCCGACCGCGATCGCCGGTGCGGACCCGACCGACACACACCCCTCGACCCCCTCGACCCACGAAAGGCCCGACGTGACCGACACCCTCGCCCAGCCCGCCACCACCTCGCACGACGAGACCTGGTGGCGCCAGGCCAGCGTCTACCAGATCTACCCCCGCTCGTTCGCCGACGCGAACGGCGACGGCATCGGCGACCTGCCCGGCATCACCGAGCGGGTGCCGTACCTGGCCTCGCTCGGCATCGAGGCCGTCTGGCTCAGCCCCTTCTACCCGTCCGCCCTGGCCGACGGCGGCTACGACGTCGACGACTACCGCGACGTCGACCCGCGCCTCGGCACCCTCGACGACTTCGACCGGATGGTCGAGGCACTGCACGCCGCCGGCATCCGGGTGATCGTCGACGTCGTCCCGAACCACACGAGCGACCGGCACGAGTGGTTCCGCGAGGCCCTCGCAGCCCCCAAGGGCTCCTCCGCCCGCGACCGCTACGTGTTCCGCGACGGCAGCGGACCGTCCGGCGAGGACGCCCCCGCGGACTGGATCTCGATCTTCGGCGGCCCGGCCTGGACCGCCGTCGGCGACGGCCAGTGGTACCTGCACAGCTTCGCGAAGGAGCAGCCCGACCTGAACTGGGCGAACCGCGAGGTCCGCGACGACTTCCTGCACACCCTGCGCTTCTGGTCCGACCGCGGCGTCGACGGGTTCCGCATCGACGTGGCCCACGGCCTGGCGAAGGACCTGGGCGAGACCCTGCCCACCTGGGCCGAGCTCGCCGAGATGCCGAAGGACGGCACGCACCCGCTCTGGGACCGCGACGACGTGCACGAGATCTACGCCGAGTGGCGGACGGTCTTCAACGAGTACACGCCGGCCCGCACCGCGGTCGCCGAGGCCTGGGTCCCCGCCCACCGCCGTGCCCGCTACGCCAGCGCCGAGGGACTCGGTCAGGCGTTCAACTTCGACCTGCTCGAGGCCGACTTCGACGCCGGCCAGTTCCGAACGATCATCGAGTTCAACCTCGGCCTCGCCGAGCAGTCCGGCTCGTCGACCACGTGGGTGTTCTCGAACCACGACGTCGTCCGGCACGCCACCCGCTACGCCCTGCCGCCCCGCGCCGGTGGCACCGACAAGCAGGGCAGCGCGTGGCTGCTCGCCGGCGGCTCGCAGGACGCGCTCGACCGGTCGCTCGGCCTGCGCCGCGCACAGGCCGCCACGCTGCTCGAGCTCGCCCTGCCCGGCTCGGCCTACCTGTACCAGGGCGAGGAGCTCGGCCTGCACGAGGTCGGCGACATCCCGGACGCCGACCGCCAGGACCCGGCGTTCTTCCGCAACCCGGGCGTCGACGTCGGTCGTGACGGCTGCCGCGTGCCGATCCCGTGGACGCGCACCGGCTCGTCGTTCGGCTTCGGTCCGGACGGTTCGCACCTGCCGCAGCCGGCGTGGTTCGCGGACTCCAGCGTCGAGGCCGAGGACGCCGACCCCGACTCCACCCTCAACCTGTACCGGAAGGCGCTCGGCCTGCGTGGCCAGCTGCAGTCCGAGGAACAGCTCGAGTGGATCGAGACCGGCCGCGACGACGTGCTCGCGTTCCGTCGGCCGAACGGCTGGACCAGTGTGACGGTCTTCGGCGACGAGCCCTTCGCGCTGCCGGCCGGCGAGCTGCTGCTCGCCTCGGCCCCCGTGGTCGACGGCGCCCTGTCGGGCGTGGGGACGGCCTGGTTGCGTTCCTGACGCGACGCTCGCGCCCTGGGCGCGACCGGATGACGGACGGGAGGCGCGGTGCCAGCTGGCACCGCGCCTCCCGTCCGTCGTCGCCCGCGTCTACCCGCGGAACCCGGGCCTACCCGACGGAAACCGGCGTACCTGCCGGAAACGGGCGTACCGGGTCGAAAGTTCCGACCGGGTACGCCCGTTCTCGCATACCATCGCGGCCGTTCTGGGAAGGAAGTCCCGGTAGGGTCACCGCATGAGCGGGGCGAGCATCAGCGTGCAGGACTTCGTGATGCGGTTCGGCGACCGCAACGTGGTCGACGGACTGTCGTTCGACGTCGCCCCCGGTGAGACGTTCGGGCTGCTCGGCAGCAACGGCTCCGGCAAGACCACGACGATCCGGGCCCTGCTCGGCATCACCACCGCGACGGCGGGCACGCTGATGATCGACGGCCACCCCTACCGGCCGGCCACCGGCGGCATCGGCTACCTGCCCGAGGAGCGCGGGCTGTACCGCAAGGAGTCCGTCATCGACGTGATGACCTACTTCGGGCGCCTGCGCGGGCTCCGCGGAGCCGAGGCGACCGCGTGGAGCATGGACTACCTGGCCCGGGTGGGGCTCGCCGACCGCGCGAAGCTGCGCGTCGACAAGCTGTCCGGCGGGCAGCAGCAGAAGGTGCAGCTCGGCATCACGATCATGGACCGGCCGCGGCTGCTCATCCTCGACGAGCCGACCAAGGGGCTCGACCCGGTGAACCGGCGGCTCCTGCTCGACCTGGTCGACGAACGGAAGGCCGACGGCGCGACCGTGGTCCTCGTGACGCACCACATGGACGAGGTCGAGCGGCTCTGCGACCGCATCCTGCTCCTCAAGGACGGGAGGGCCGCCGCGTACGGATCCGTGCCCGACGTGCAGGACGCCTTCGGTGGCGCCGTCGCCCGCGTGGGGCTCGACGGCCCCGTACCGAAGTCGTCGCTGTACCGGCTCGCCCGCCACGAGGGGCACGTCGCCTACCTGGTCCCGACCCAGGCCGCCGCTCCGGACGGTGCGGACGTCCTGGCGGAACTGGTCGCGGCCGGGGTGCACGTCACCGCGTTCGAGATGCGCCGGATCCCGCTCGACGAGATCTTCGTGCAGGTCTACGGGCACGACGCCCTCGCCGCTGCGTCGTCGGACGGAGCGGCGGCATGAGCAACCTCGGCACGGTCGTCCGGTTCGAGTTCGTCCGCGCGGTCAAGAAGCCCGCGTTCTGGATCGGCACCCTCGCGCTGCCGGTCGTCATCGTGGTGGTGTCACTGCTCGTCGGCATCGGGCAGGCCGCCGGCACGAACTCCGTGGTGTCCGGGTCGTCCGCCACGAAGACCCCGTTCCACTACGTCGACGAGTCCGGCCTGGTGTCGGAGTCCGTGGCGGCGAAGTGGGGTGGGACGCCGTCCACCGATGCCGCCGCCGACCGTGCCGCCGTCCGGTCCGGTGACCTCGACGCCTTCATCGCGTTCCCGTCGTCGCCGTCCACGACGGCCATCCGGGTCGACGCCGCTGACCGGGGGCTCTTCGCCAACGGCGTGTACTCGTCGCTGGCCGAGCGGGTGCTCGAGCAGAGCGTCGCCGCGTCAGTCGACGACCCCGAGACCGTGCAGCTGCTCCGCAGTCCACCCGCCACCGACGTCACCACCTACGCCGACGGCCGGGTCGCGCCGGGCTGGTTGTCCGTCGTGCCGCCGTTCCTGTTCGTCGCCGCGTTCTTCGGACTCGTCATCCTGCTCGCCGCCCGGATGGTCACCGTCGTGGTCGAGGAGAAGGAGAACCGGATCTCCGAGATGATCCTGACCACGGTGACCGCGGGCGACCTGATCCGCGGCAAGGTCATCGCGATGCTGCTCGTCGGCTTCGTGCAGGTCAGCGTGTTCGTCGTGCCCGGCCTGGTCGGGCTGCTCGTCGCCCTGCCGTTGGTGTCCTCGCAGCTCGGCGGGCTGACGGTCGACCCGTGGCGGATGGTGACCGGGGCGCTTCTGCTCGTCGGCGGGGTGCTGCTGGCGTCCGGGCTGTTCGTCGCCGTCGGGGCTGCCGTGCCGTCGATCAAGGACGCCTCGGCCCTGCAGTCGGCAGCGATCTTCGCGCTGATCATCCCCCTGTACGCGGCGTTCTTCGTGATGACGACGCCGACGTCGCCCGTTGCGCAGTTCTTCACGTACTTCCCGACCTTCACGCCGATCACCGCGATGGTGCGGAACGCCGTCGGGGCCCTGACCGTGACGGAGTCGGTGGTCTGCATCGTCGAGGTGTTCGTCGTCGCCGGGCTGCTGCTGTGGTTCGCGGAGTACCTGTTCCGGCACTCGGTCGCGCAGTACGGGTCGAAGGTGACGGTGCGGCAGATGCTGTCGTGGCGGCGGGGCCGGCGGGGCTGACCTCGCCGGTCGGCGCCGCACAACGTCAGACGCGGACAGGTGCCTCGTCGAGGTCCCACGACGGGACGGCGTGCCGCTTCCACCCCTGGCGCAGGGTGTTCACCGCGCGGTCGAACTCCACCAGGACGTCGATGTGCGGGCGGACCAGCATCTGGATCTGCAGCCCCTCGTAGACGGCGAGGAGCTGGGTCGCAGCCTGGTACGCAGGGATGCCGGCCTCTTCCGAGCCCTTGTCGAAGTCGCGCTGCAGCCCGACGGTCAGCTGCTCGGCGTACTCCTCGAACCGCTTGCGGAACAGTTCGGCGAACCCCGACTCCGAGCTGGCCACGGTGATCAGCCCCGCGAGCACCCGGACGAGCCCGGGGTCGGCGACGTCCTCGGCCAGGGTCAGACGGACGTGCTCGATCGTGCACGTGGGCGGGTTCTTCCGCCGGGTCCCCCGCAGCTGCGCCCACCGGTCGTAGGTGACCAGGAGCAGGGCGTGCCAGGTCGGGAACAGCCGCTCGACGGTCTCGAGCGGGATGCCGGCCACCTCGGCGACGACCGCCGCGTCGACCGCGTCGAACGGGTGCAGCCGGTAGGCGCGGATGGCCGCGCGCACCGTGCGCTCTGCGAGGGACTCGTCGTCCTCGACGCGTTCGCCGTGCAGGGGTTCCATCCGACCATTGCAGCGCATTCCGGGCCGTTTGTCTCGTCCCAGAGCGGGGGCCGTGCTCCCGGCGGCGTCAGCGCGCCGCGACCACGGCGGTCAGCCGACGGTGACGGGTACCGCCGGAGGCCGCACCCGCTGGCGCATCCACACGAAGAACCCGGTCAGGGTGAAGACGCCGTAGAAGACGTACATCAACCCGGAGGCGTAGTACCCGGCGGAGAACAGCAGCGGCACGCCGACCAGGTCGACCGCCACCCAGATGAGCCAGAACTCGACCCACCCCTTCGCCATGCCGTAGGTGGCGAGCAGCGATCCGACGAAGATCCACGCGTCGCTCCACACCGGCTCGTAGGACCCGAGCGCGCGGAAGACGGGGGTCAGCAAGGCGGTGCCGCCGACCAGGCCGACGACGAGCAGCAGACGGGTCCGCCAGGAGGCCCAGCGCGGGTCGATCACGGTCGTCGCGTCCTCGGGGCGGTGCGTCCACCGGTACCAGCCGTAGATGCTCACGATGATGAACATGACCTGACGGCCGGCCTGCCCGAGCAGGTTGACAGGGTTCGGGGTGTCGAAGAGCGCCCCCATGAACACGGTGAAGAGCAGGGCGTTGCCGACCAGTCCGACCGGCCAGGCCCAGACCTTCCGGCGCATGCCCCCGAGGGCGCTGAGCAGCCCGAAGACGTTGCCGATCACCTCGCGCCAGAGCACTGCCTGGTCACCGATGACGATCTGCGCGTCGAACAACCAGCGCACGATGTCCATGGGCCCTCCTCGTTTCCGGACGGTGCAACGACGCCGTGCCTACCGGCATTCCTTCTGTGATCGCTCTGCCGACGCGAAGCGCACACCCAGAAATCGGGGTACAAATCATGTCCTCCCTAGCGGGGACAAAAATGACCCCCGTTCTGGGGTCCGGGTGAACGAGCGTTCTCGCTTGTCCGCACTTTGGGGGACAGCTAACGTCGACACCAGAGCGAGTCCAGCCCGCCCGAGCAGCAGTACCTGCGCTCCGAGGCCCGGCGACCGCTCTCGGCACCGGTCAGCCGCGACCCCCTCCAACCACTGGGTCGATGACAACCTCCCCACCGGACACGACGCCCGAATGTCCCCGGTGGGCTTCAGCGTGCCCCGAGCACGCAGGAACGGATCCACCCAATGCACAAGATCGTCACCGGTGCCATCGCCGGCGCAGCAGGCGTCGCACTCCTCCTCGGCGGCGCGGGCACGTTCGCCCTCTGGAACGCCAGTGCCTCGAGCGCCGCGTCCGCCGTGAGCGCCGGCACCCTGACACTGAGCGCCAACAACGACGGTGCCTGGACCGACATCACGAACGGTCGTTCCACCGCGATCGACCCGACGAAGGCCCTGATGGTCCCGGGCAACACGTTCCAGTTCACCCAGACGCTGAACATCGGTGCGACCGGCCAGGACCTCAAGGCGAACCTGACCTACGCCAACCAGAGCATCACCGGTGACGCCGCGCTGCTCGCCGCCACGACGAAGACGCTGGCCGTCACCTCGACGAGCGCCTCGGTGGTGCAGTCCTCGTCGAACACGAACACGTTCGTCGTCTCGCCGTCCTCGTCCACGTCGACCGTCAAGGTCGTCTTCACGGTGACGCTCCCCGCGTCGGCGACCACCGGTCAGGGCGGCTCGATCAACCTCAGCGCGCTGGCCTTCACGCTCACCCAGACCGCGATCGGTTCCTGATCCACCGATCGCACCCCACCGACCACGACGACCAGGAGCAGGCACGTGACCGCCACACCGCGGACGACGGGACGCCACCGCGCAGCCCGACGGCACCGCTGGGTCTGGCCGGTCACGCTCGCCCTGGTCGTCGCGGTCGGAACAGCACTCCTCGGCACCGGCGGCACGTACGCGCTCTGGAACGGGACCGCCAGCACGGCGGCCACCACGGTACGCTCCGCCACGGCGACCGTCAGCGTCAGCAGCACCACGGCGATGAACACCGCGGTCCTCGGGCCGGGCACGAGCACCACCGGCACCTTCACGGTGCGGAACACCGGGTCGGTCCCGCTGTCGATGCGCGTCACGACGACGGCCTCGAAGTCGTCCGTCGCGGCGGCGACCGGTGAGCTGACGCTCCACCTCGTGATGGTGTCCTCGACCGCGAAGTGCGTGCCCGGGCTCACCGGCACGAGCGGGCGGCTCGCCACCTTCGACACCGGTACCGGGGCATTCACCCTGCCGGCCGGGGTCAGCGGCACAGCGTGCCTCGAGATGGCCCTCGACACCGACGCCCCGCAGACCGTCGCCGGCGCCACCACCGACTTCACCCTCACCGTCACCGGAACGCAGGTCCCCGCATGAACCGCCGCCTCCGGCTCCTCGTCGCCGTGCTCCTCACCGCCGTGTTCGTCGGCGGCACCTCGAGCGCCGCGTGGGCACTGTGGAGCGCGTCGGGCACCACCGCGGCGAGCACCACGGTCGGCACGGTCGCGGCGTCGATCAGCGGGACGAGCGCACTCACCACGGCGTTCTCGTCGAGCGTCACCTCGACGACGAAGCCGATCACCCTGACCGACTCGGGCACCCTCGCCGGCACCGCCACCACCACGGTCTCCGTCGTGTCCGGCAGTTCGACCGCGCTCGCCAAGGCCGTCACCGTCGTCGCCTGGCCGGTCGCCTCGGCCGCGGGCTGCACCACGGGCACGGCCGTCGGCACCGGGTCCGTCACCGGCACCTGGGCGTCGCTGCCGAGCATGAGCGCGAAGCTCGCCGCCGGCGCCGCAGCCGTCTGGTGCACCCGCAGCACCCTGCAGTCGTCGGCCCCGGCCGGCTCGACCGCCAAGGTGAACGTCAACCTCACCGTCACGAGCGGCACCTGGACCTCGGGCGTCGTCGCGGGCGGCTTCACCCTGACCACCCCGGCGGCGACCGTCGACACCACCCCGTCGCTGGTCTGCACCGACCACGGCGGCTGGTACGTCGAGATCCGCTGGGACGCCGCGAACCGCCCGATGGACACCTGGTACGGGGCCTTCGTCGGCTCGACGCCGGTCGGGCAGAAGGCGCAGGACTACTCCGCGTTCATCACGATCGCGCCGCCGGACGTCCCCGCGAGCGCCGGCACCGCGGGCACGCTGACCGTCACCGTCAAGGTGCTCGACAGCGCCGGCAACCCCACGTCGACCGTCGCGGGCACCGGCAAGGTCACGCTCTTCACGCAGGACAACGGGGCGGCGATCCGGTGCGGCGCATGAGCACCCCCACCCCGCGCACCGGCTGGCGCGCCGTCGTCCGCGCCGTCGTGCTCGGTCTCAGCACCGGGCTCCTGCTGCTCGTCGCCGCCCTGGCGGTCGTGCTGATCGTCGTGCCGAAGGCCACAGGCTCGATGCCGCTCACCGTCCTCACGCAGTCGATGGAGCCGACCCTGCCCCCGGGGACGCTGCTCGTGGTCCGTCCGACCCCGATCGACGACATCCGGGTCGGCGACGTCGTCACGTACCAGATCGTGTCCGGCCAGCCCGCGGTCGTCAGCCACCGCGTGGTCTCGGTGTCGTCGTCGTCGGACGGCGAGCGGACCTTCGTGCTCAAGGGCGACAACAACGCCGAGGCCGACCCGGCACCGGTCACCGCCGTGCAGATCCGCGGCGTGGTCTGGTACTCCGTGCCGGAGATCGGCATCGTCAACCAGGTCGTCAACGGGTCGCGGAGCTGGCTCATCCCCGCGGTCGCCGGCGTGCTCCTGACGTACGGTGCGGTCATGATGACCGCGGGCTTCGTGAGCGCCGCACGTCGTCGCCGAGCCGGCACCGGCCGCGTCGGCGCCAGCCACGGATGCCGCAGCCACGGACGACGCAGCGCAGCGCACCACGTCGAGCGGACCACCACCGAGACCAGGGCCGAGACGACGACCACCACCCGGTCTAGGCTCGGTGGACGTGACGGACGGAGTGCAGCGGGCGCGGGAGCTCCTCGACGCAGCGGCCCGACGGCTCCGCGCCGCGGACGTCCCGGACGAAGCACTCGGCGAGTACGTGCAGCCGAAGGCCGTCCTCGGGATCCGTCGTGACGCGACGATGCGGCCCCTCGGCCGGGTGTGGCGGGTCGGGGCGCTCCTGATCGGGTCGTCCCCCGAGACCGCCGGCCGTGTCTGGGCCACCGGGTCGATCACCCGGGTCACCGAACCCGGACGGTCGCAGTACCAGTCGGTCTCCGCCGAGGTCCGTCGCGCCTACCGAGCCGCCGCCGCGAAGGGGCACTTCAGCGCCGGTGACACGGTGAACCACGGTGCCGCCCCGATCCCCGTCGACGACTCCCTGATCGGCACCGAGGGCGTGCTCGTCGTCATCGACGACGTGCCGTCGGTCCGGTGGTCCCCGACCGCCGGCGCCGCAGTCGCCCTCGCCGACTACCTGGACGACCGCGTCGGGCTGCTCGTCAATCCCCCGCGGGGCGCGACCGACTGACGCGGCACCGGAATCGCACGGTGCGGGGTTCGTCGTGCAGTGCCGGTTCTGCGGACACGCGCACCGTGCAGTGCCGGAGACTCCGTGCGCGTTCCCACTCTGGGTGCGAGCTCGTGCTCAGAGCCACACAACCGCACCGTGCCGGATCTCCTGACTCGTGCGAACTTGCCCGCCCCGTGCCCCGCCACGACCCCGCACCGAACCACCTCCACCGCCCTGACCCACGAACCCCGCACCGTGCGGCTCCGGGCGAGCCCCGACGACGCGAACACGGAACCGCACCGCGCCGGGTTCGTTCTGCGTGCCGGTTCCTCGTGTCTGCGCACTGTGCCGGATCGTCCGACCCGTGCGAACTTGCCCGCCCCGTGCCCCGCCACGACCACGCACCGAGCCATCTCCACCGCCCCGACCCACGAACCGCGCACCGTGCACCGTGCACCGTGCACCGACGAACCGCGCACCGTGCTCCGCAGCACCGGAACCGGCCGACCCCACACCGCACACGGTCCACCGGACGCGATCCGCGCCTCCAGTCCGACCGGACCGACCACGCGCCTGTCGTGACGTCACCCGGTCCCGATAGTGTCGGAACGTGAGCAACGAGGCATTCGACGACCGCTACGAGCTGCGCGAGTTCGCGCCCGGGACGGACGACAAGGGGGCACCGAACGCCGAGACGGCAGCGTGGATGCAGGCCGTCGGGATGGGCTTCCACGAAGCCGACCCCGACGCCGAGGGCGCAGCCCGCATGGCGTCGTACTTCATCGCCGACGAAGAGACGTTCCTCGGGGTCTACGTGCGTGAGCCGTTCCCCGGGTCCGTCGACGAGACGTGGCCGGCCGGCACCTTCACGTGGTTCCGCAAGGCGCTGAGCTGGGGCGACGGCTCCTCCGTCGACACCCAGGCGATCTCCGCGGTCACCGTCCGCCCGACCGAGCGTCGCCGCGGCATCCTGCGCCGGATGATGACGCACGCGCTCGAGCGCGGGGTCGCCGAGGGCTACGCGGTCGCGTCGCTGACCGCGTCCGAGGGCACCATCTACCGCCGCTTCGGCTTCGGCTGCGCCATCCGCGAGCGTGCCGTGCACGTCCGCCGCGAGCGCGCGCTCCCCCTGCTCGCCCCGACCTCCGGCACGGTGTCGGTCGTGACGCCGCAGTGGCTCGCCGACGGCCCGGGCAAGGCGGTCTTCGACCGGTTCCACGTCCGCACCCCCGGCTCGATGGTCCGCAACACCGGCACCTGGCCGATCGCGTTCGGCCTGCTCGGCCACGACGGGCAGAAGGCGAAGGACGTCCGCGCGGCGGTGCACCGTCCCGACGGCTCCGACGAGATCGACGGGTACGTCACCTGGCGCGTCAAGGAGGACCGCGGTTCCGACACCGCACTCGAGATCGTCGACCTGGTGTACGCGGACGACCAGGCCTACACCGCCCTGTGGGAGTTCCTGCTCTCGGTCGACCTCAACGACGTCGTGAAGTACAACCGCTCCCGCCTCGACGACCCCATCGTCGCGGCGCTCGGCGACAACCGTGCGTACGACGTCGACCACGAGGAGGACCACGTCTGGCTGCGCGTGCTCGACGTGCCCGCGGTGCTGGCCTCGCGGCCGTTCGCCGTCGACGGATCGCTGACACTCGGGGTCACCGACGCGCTCGGCTTCACCACCGGCACGTACCGCCTCGACGTCCAGGAGGCCCGTGGCACCGTCACGCGCATCGCCGACGACGTCGACGTGGCCGGGTCTGACGTCCAGCTCGACGTCGCGGAGCTCGGTGCGCTGCTGATCGGCTCCGTCTCCCCCGTCACGTTGGCCGCCGCGGGGCTCGTCCGCGCCACGGACCCGGCGTCGGTGGAGCTGCTCCGCGCGATGCTGCTGCCGCCCCGGACGCCGCACGGCATCACGTACTTCTGATGGACGTCGGCCGCGTGGTGGGGCGTGCGCGTCAGGTCGTCTCCGTCCTGGCGTCACCTGCCCTGCGTGCGGCCGCGCTCGGTGGGAGCCCCGTCGATGACCGCACCCGGGCTGCGATCGACTCGTTCGACTGGCTCACCGACGAGGGTCCCGACGTGTCGGTGCTCGGCCGGACGTCACGCGGACTCCAGCGACTGCAGTCGCCGGCCGCGGTGCTCGAGTTCGACCGGATCGAGCGGATGCCGGTGAAGGACGTCGAACGACATGCGCTGTCCGTCCGGATCGTCGAGCTCGTGTTCGAGCGACTCGGACCGGACCGAGCCGTGCCGGAGCCCGTCCTGAACGCGGCCGTCGGCATGTTCGCGACCGATGTGTCCGTCGTGCGCCGGGATGCCGTGGACCTCGGCGTCCTGACGCGCACCGACGACGGTTCGGTCTACCGAATGGTGCGTCGTCTGGCCTGAGGCTGCTGGGTCTTCCCGTGCGGGGCGAGCTTGGTCACTCAGTGCGAGGTTGTTCCGCCGCACGGGGTGAACAACCTCGCACCGTGCGGCGCCCCTACGCCCGGCGCCGCACGCGCGGGTCGACGAACGCGTAGACCACGTCGACGATCACGTTCGCCGTGACGATCAGCAGCGCCGAGAACAGCGTGAAGCCGACGACCACCTGCAGGTCGAGCGTGTGCACCGCATCGATGAGCAGTGCGCCGAGACCCTGCATCGAGAACACCTTCTCGGTGATGACCGCGCCACCGAGCAGCGACCCGAGGTCGAGCCCGAACAGCGTCACCACGGGCAGGATCGCCGTCCGGAGCCCGTGCCGCACGACGACCTGGCGCTCCCGCAGCCCCTTGGCACGGGCGGTCCGGACGAAGTCCTGCGACATCGACTCGAGCATCTCACCGCGGGTCAACCGGGCGTAGATCGCAGCGCTGATGAAGGCCAGCACGCACCACGGCAGGATCAGGTGGGTGAACCAGCCGACCGGGTCGTCGCCGAAGGCCACGTACCCGCTCGTCGGCAGGATCCCCAGCACGAACCCGAACAGCAGGATGCCGAGCAGCCCGACCAGGTACGCCGGGGACGAGACACCGGCGACCGCGACCGTCATCACGGCCCGGTCGACGAAGGTGCCACGGCGCAGTGCCGAGACGGTGCCGCCGAACACCCCGGCGACGAGCCACAGCACGGCGGCGCCCACGGCGATCGAGGCCGTGACGGGCAGGCGCGCCAGGATCAGCTCGGTGACGCTCTCGTGCAGCTGGAACGAGTACCCGAAGCACGGCGCCGCGCACTCGATGACGCTGTTGCCGCTGCCGAAGGTCCGGCCGGTGAAGATGCCGGCCAGGTAGGCCCCGAACTGTGCGAGCCAGGGCTTGTCGGTACCGAGGAACGCCTGGACCTCCCGCAGCCGGTCGGGCGTGCAGGGCTTGTCGCAGATCGCCCGGGCCGGGTTGGTCGGCAGGAGCATGAAGAGCGCGTAGGTGATGGCCGCGACGACGAGCAGCACGACGGCGGCCCCGAGCACGCGGATCGCGAGGAACCGCAGGGTGGCGGCGTTCACGCGGTGCCTCCTCGTGGGTCGAGGGCGTCGCGCAGGGCGTCACCGAGCACGTTGAAGGCGAGGGTGATGAGGAACAGTGCGGCTCCGGGGAACACGAGGTACATGGGATCGGTCTGCACCCAGCCGATGGCGTCGCCGATGCTGCGACCCCACGACGGTGTCGGCGGGTTCACGCCGACGGCCAGGAACGAGAGCGCGGCCTCGGCACCGATCATCGACGGGATCGAGATGGTGGCGTAGACGGTGATGGTCGCGGCGAGGTTCGGCAGCAGCTGCGTGCGGATGACGTGCCAGCGCCCGGCGCCCATCGCGGTGGAGGCGACGACGTAGTTGCGGCTGACGAGCGACAGCGTCTGCCCCCGCACGACACGGGCCACGGCCGGCCAGCCGAAGAACCCGATGACGAGCACGACGAGCACGGGCTTCGGGAACGTCGACGGCACGATCGCGGTGAGGGCGATCATGAACACGAGCGACGGGAACCCGAAGATCACGTCGACGACCCGCGAGAGCACCCGGTCGTACCAGCCGCCGAAGAACCCGGTCGTGACGCCGACGAGCACGCCGATGACGATCGACACCAGGGTTGCGGCGAGTCCGATGCCGAGTGAGGTCCGCGCACCGTACGTGACGATCGAGAACAGGTCACGCCCGGTCAGGGGCTCGACACCGAACCAGTGGTCACCACTGATGCCGCCGCCGGCGCCCCGGGGCGCACCGAACGAGTTGAGGGCGTCGATGTCGTACGAGTACGGGTCCTGCCCGGACAGCTTCGCGATGAGCGGGGCCGCCACGGCGACCACCAGGAACACCGCGATGACGACGGCCGAGGCCACCGCCCAGCGGTCCTGCCGGACACGTCGCACCACGGCCCGGAAGCCGGTCGTGCGGCCGGACGGTGCGACCGGTCGGTCGACGACGTTGGCCGTCACGAGGCCACTCCTTCCCACGCGCGCCACGCCTCGCGGCGAGCGGCTTGTCGCACGGGATCGGCGACGGGCGCTGCGGCGAGGAGCATGCGCGTGTAGTCCTGGTGCGGGTCGTCGAGCACGGCGTCGGTGCTCCCCCGCTCGACGACCCGGCCGTCGCGCAGCACGATCACCTGGTCGGCGAGCTGGCGGACGACGGCGAGGTCGTGGCTGATGAGCAACATGCCGAAGCCGAACTCCCGCTGCAGCCCGGCGAGCAGGTCGAGCACGGCGGCCTGCACCGTCACGTCGAGTGCCGAGGTCGGTTCGTCGGCGATGACGAGTGCCGGCCGCAGTGCGAGCGCACGCGCGACGGCGACGCGCTGCCGCTGGCCGCCCGACAGCTGGTGCGGGAACCGCTCGGCCCACGTCGGGTCGAGCTGCACGGCGGTCAGGAGTTCACGGACCCGTTCGGCTCGCTCGGCGGCGGAGTCGGTGCCGTGCACGAGCAGCGGTTCCGCGATGCTCCAGCCGATGGTCTGTCGCGGGTTGAGCGACGACGCCGGGTCCTGGAACACGATGCCGACCCGGCTGCGCAGCTCGCGCAGTCGTCGTCCGCGAGCGGTGCGCAGGTCGCTGCCGTCCACCTCGACCGAGCCGGCGACGACGGGCACCAGGCCCGCGAGCGCGCGCCCGATCGTGGACTTGCCGGAACCGGATTCGCCCACCAGGCCGACGGTCTCGCCGGCGTGCAGGTCGAGGTCGATGCCAGACACGGTCGGTCCGCCTCGGCGCGAGTACCGCACGGCGACGTCGCGCAGGCGCGCCACGGGCGGCCGGGAGGCGCGACTCGCGTCCGCCTCGTCGCTCACCGCAGCGGTCTTCGCGCTGGGCGACACCTCACGCGCACCCGGAGCCGTGAGCTGTCGCTGGGCGCGTGAGCCGGGCTCGTCGGCCCGGGCGTCCGGGTCCGCAGCCGGCGTTGCGGACGCCGGACGCCCCTCCAGGCTCGGGACGGCTGCGAGGAGCTCGCGCGTGTAGTCGGCGGTCGGGTGGGCGAAGACCTCGGCGACGGTCCCGTGCTCGACCGGGTCGCCGCGGCGCAGCACCAGCAGGTCGTCCGCGACGTCCGCGACCACGCCCATGTCGTGGGTGATGAGCAGCACGGCGAGGGAACGCTCGCGGCCGAGCCGCCGCAGCAGGTCGAGGATGCCGGCCTGCACGGTGACGTCGAGCGCGGTCGTGGGCTCGTCGGCGAAGAGTGCGACCGGGTCGCCGGCCAGGGCCATCGCGATCATCGCGCGCTGGAGCTGGCCGCCGGACAGTTCGTGCGGGTAGGCCTTCCGGATGCGCTCCGGGTCGGTGAGCCCGGCGTCACGGAGCAGTTCGTCGACGCGTGCCCGGACCCCGGCGCGGTCGAGCCCGGTCGGGTGGGCTCGGACGGCCTCGGCGATCTGCGTGCCGATCGAGAGGACCGGTGTGAACGAGTTCATCGGCTCCTGGAAGACCACGCCGATGCCCGCACCCCGGACGGCGCGGACAGTCTCGACGGGGGCACCGATGAGTTCCTCGCCACGGAACCGGGCGCTGCCCGACACCGAGGCCTGCGGCGGCAGGAGCCCGAGCACGCTCATGGCGCTGACGGACTTGCCCGAGCCGGACTCCCCCACCAGGGCGAGGACCCGGCCGGGCGTCAGGTCGAAGGAGACGTCACGGACGACGGGCTCCGCGTCGCCGAACGCGACGCGGAGCCCCTCGACCTGCAGGATCGGTTCGGTCACTGCTTGAGCGAGACCTTGAGGTAGTTCGGGTACGCCGGGAAGTCCGCGATCTGGAAGTTCTGCACGTTCGAACCGGCGAGGAAGGACTGCTTCGCGTAGATCAGCGGCACGACCGGAGCGTCGGCCATGATCTTCTTGTCCGCCTGGGCCCAGAGCTTCTGCGCGTCGTCCTGGTCGACCGTGGAGCTCGCCTTCGCGAGGAGGGCGTCCACCTCGGGGTTGCTGTACTTCGAGACGTTGTAGCCACCGCCACCGATCTGCGACGAGTCGTAGAGGGGCTGCAGGTTGGCGTTCGCGCTCGGGAAGTCCGGCTGCCAGCTCGACAGCGACAGGTCGAAGTCGGTGCCGTTGGTGGTCGCCTGCGTGAAGGAGTCGTAGTCGAGCGGCTTGAGCGTCACGGCGATGCCGGCGCGCTTCAGGCCGGACTGCAACGCCTGCGCCTGGGCGAGGTAGGTCGGGTCGTTCTGCGTCACGAGGGTCAGCTTCAGGTTGCTGACGCCGGCCTCCTTGAGCAGCTGCTTCGCCTTGTCGACGTCACCGGTGGCCTTCGTCTCGTACAGGTCGTAGTCCTGGCGCCCGGCGATGCCCGGGGTGATGAGCGTCGAGGCGTACGAACCGGCGATCGCGCCGCCGGCGGCGATCCGGAAGGACTTGCGGTCGACCGCGTACTGCAGCGCCTGGCGGACCTTGAGGTCCTTGAGCTCACCGCGCTGCGTGTTGATCGCCATGTAGCTGATCGGGCCGGCCTTCGACGTGGCCAGGCGGTCCTGGGCTGCAGGGTTGCTGCGCACCTGGTTGAGCTCGGCGGCACCCAGGTAGATGGCGCCGAACGAGTTCTTGGCGTCGCCGTTGTCCGCGATCAGCGTCTGCGTCGCCGTGGACTGGTCCTGGCTCTCCTTGAAGACGATCTTCGACGGGCCGGCGGTGCGGACCTCGTCGGTCTTCGCGCTCCAGTTCTTGTTGCGGACGAGCGTGACCTGCGAGCCCTGCGTGTTCGACTGCACCTGGTACGGGCCGGACGCGACCGGCTTCAGGTCGTAGGCACCGGTGTCCTTGCCGTCACCCTCGGGCACCGGCGTGAAGGCCGGCATCGACGCGAGCCACGGCCAGTCGCCGTACGCGTCGTTCAGCTTGAAGACGATGGTCTTGTCGTTCGGGGTCTCGATGCTGTCGAGCGACTTGCCGTCGAAGGGGCCCTTGTAGTCGGCACCGCCCACCAGGAGCGACTTGTGGTAGCTCAGGCCACCGCTCAGCGTCGGCGCGAACGAGCGCTCGATGCCCCACTTGATGTCCTTCGTGGTGATCGGCGTGCCGTCCTGGAACTCGACGCCGTCCTTCAGCGTGTAGGTCCAGGTCTTGCCGTCGTCGCTCGACACCCCGGTGTTGGTCGCCAGGTCGGGGACGACCTTCGCCGTCTTGCCCGGCTCGACGTCCCACGTGGTGAGCCGTCGGGCGACGAGGCCCAGCGACGTGATGCCGAGGCTCTGGCTGGTCGCGGGGTCGAGGTGGAACGTGGTCTGCGGCGTCAGGATGTTGAGCGTGCCGCCCTTCGCCGTGCCCTCGGCGCCGTCGTCGGACGAACCCCCACCCGAGCAGCCGGTCAGGACCAGGGCTGCTGCTGCGGCGACGGCCGCGGTGATCGTCAGGCGGTTGGGGCGTCTCATGACGGTGCTGCTCCTCGGGGAAGGGGGTCGCGATCGCGGTGGCGGTCGCTGCGACGGCGGAACGGTTCACCCGCCGGGCGGCGTCCATCCTGACACCGCGACGGTGGCCCGTCCGAATCTCGCGTGCGACGGACGACGCACGACGAAACATTGCAAGCGCCGGACGCCGTCCCGCTATTCCCGATGCGTTCGCACAGCAGGGCGTCAGCGGTCGAAGAGCCCACCGAGGAAGTCGTTGCCGAGGTTGGACGCCTGCTCGCCGAGACCGGACGCCTGCTCCCCGAGGCCCGCGGCCTGCTCGCCGAACCCGCCGAGGAGCTGCTCGCCCTGACCGAAGAGCCCCTCGACGCCACCGCCGAGGTCACCGAGCCCGAGGTCGCCCATGCCCGAGGCGATGCCCTCGAAGTCCACGCCGAGGTCGGCGGCCCCTGCCAGGACCGGCCCGGCGGCGGCACTCAGCACCGCTCCCCCGGCCACCGCGGCGGCGAGGCCACCGAACGCCATCGCGCCGGCGCCGACCGCTGCACCACCGGCGAAGGCCCCGGCGCGGCCACGGCCGTTGCCGTTGCCGTTGCCGTTGCCGTTGCCGTTGCCGTTACGGCCGGAACCACCGAGGACCCGTCGGACCAGACCCGGACGCGACATCTCACCGCGGGTCATCGCACGGGCCATGCCGCCCGCCGAGTCGTCGCGCAGGTGCTCATGGGGCGGGAGCTCGGAGTTCAGACGGTCGCGGACCTGCTGGCGCTGCGCGGGGGTGAGCCGCGCGAAGGCGTCGTGGTGGACCTGTTCGAGCTGCTCCGGCGACGAGGTGCGGAGCAGGTAGTCGTACTTCGCCAGGGCGACCTTGTCGGCGTCGGCCCCGTGCTGCGGCGTGCCGGCGTGCTGCTGCGGCTGGCCGTACTGCGCCGGCTGCGGCTGGCCGTACTGCTGCGGCTGCTGGCCGTACTGCGGCGGCTGCTGCTGGTTCCGGTCGTCGCCGGTCAGCTTGTCCGCGGCGCTGCGCACGATGCCGCGCCAGTCGGTCCCGCCCTGCTGCGATCCGGCGCCGGGCGCGGTTCCCCCCTGCCCACGCTTCTGGAGCTGCTTGTCGATGGCCTTGGAGGCCATGCCGAGGATGCGGTTGAGGTTCGCCATGCCCCGACCTTTGCGTCCTCACATGTGAAGGCCCGGCGCTGCTCCGGTGCGACACCCGCGCAACGCATCCCGATCCCCTGGGAACCGGCGCGGCTCAGGACAGGATGCGCGCGAGGAACGCGTTCCGGAACCGCCCCGTGGGGTCGAGGTCCCGGGCGAGTGCGGCGAAGTCGGACAGCCGCGGGTACGCCTCGTGCAGCCGCTCGGCACTCGCGGCGGAGACCTTGCCCCAGTGCGGCCGCGGGTCGAACGGTGCCAGCACGTCCTCGATCCGGGCAACCGCCGCGGCCACGGCGGCGGCGTCACGACGGAACGTGAAGTGCAGGCCCACCGACTGCCGACCGGACGACGGCGCGAGCCAGGCGGTGTCGGCCGCGATGGTGCGGACCTCGGCGGCGATGAGGATCGGGGCGAACAGCGACGCCAGCGGTCGGAGCGCCTCGAGCGCCGACACCGCCGAGGCTGCGGGGATCAGGTACTCCGCCTGGATCTCAGCCCCGGTCGACGGGGTGAACGAGGACCGGAAGTGCGGCAGCCGCTCCGACCACGGCCCCGGCACGCCGCCCTGCTCGGTGACCCCGGCAGGGTCGTTCTCGCCCGGGTGCACCGGGCCCGAGGCAGCTCGGGCTCCCAGGGCGACGAGGTCGACAGCCGGTGCGGCCTCGTCGACGCGGTGCTTGACCCAGACCTGCCGGGCACCGCGGTCGTCGAACGACGTGAACATCGACACCGAGTACGCGTCGGACATCACCCGGTCGAACTGCGCGGCGACGGCGTCCCACGGAAGGTCGAGGTGCACCGTCGTGGCGACCTGGAACGTCGGCTCGATCGCGAGCTCCACCGCGGTGACGACGCCGAGCGCACCGATCCCCACCCGGTGGGCGTCGAGCAGCCCGTCGGGCGACGAGGCGTCGACGTGCACGAGTTCACCGGAGGCGCGGACGACGTCGAGGCCGACCACCGCCTGCGCGAGCGACGGGTTCCGCACACCGGAGCCGTGCGTGCCCGTGGCGACGGCCCCGGCCGTGGAGATGTGCGGCAGGGACGCGAGGTTCCCGAGTGCCCAGCCACGGGCCTCCAGACCGGCCGCGACCTGGCTGTGCGTCATGCCGGCCGCGACCCGCACGACGCGACGCGACGTGTCGATGTCGAGCACGGGCGGCAGGTCCGACAACGCGACCTGGACGGCATCGGTGTCGGCGATGGTGTTGAACGAGTGTCGCGAGCCGAGCGCCGTCAGGCGCGGCGTCGAGGCGACGAGCTGCTGGAGCTCGGCCACCGACGTCGGCCGGGCCAGCGCCGAGGCGCGGTAGGTGACGTTGCCCGCCCAGTTGGTGCGGGTGCGCTCGGCCGCGATCACGTCGTCCATCGTGGGTCCTGACTCCTCTAGAAGCCGCGGTCGAGACGGTGCCACGTCTGCTGGAGACGCAGCTCGTCGCGGAACCCGCGTGCGGTGGTGTGCTCGTCGATGACCAGGAACTCGGTACCGACCATGGTCGCGAAGTCCTCGACGACCTGCAGGCCGACCGCCGTCGTCATCACGGTGTGGTGGGCGGCGCCGGCGGTGAGCCAGGCCTCGGCGGCGACGGGGAACGACGGCCGGGGCTCCCAGACCGCGCGGCCCACGGGCAGCTTCGGCAGGGCCTCGGTCGGGGGCACGACGTCGACGACGTTGGCGGTGAGGCGGAAGCCGTCGCGGGTGTCGGACAGCGCGACGACGACTGCCTCGCCGGAGTCGGCGGTGAAGACCAGGCGGACCGGGTCGTCCTTGCCGCCGATGCCGAGGGGGTGGATCTCGAGCGTCGGCTTCGTGGTGGTGAGCGTCGGCGAGACCTCGAGCATGTGCGCCCCGAGGATCTTCTCGGCGCCCGGGGTGAGGTCGTACGTGTAGTCCTCCATCAGGGAGGCACCACCGGGCAGGCCGGCACCGGCGACGTTCATCGCGCGGACCAGGACCGCCGTCTTCCAGTCACCCTCGGCACCGAAGCCGTAGCCGTCGGCCATCAGGCGCTGCACGGCCAGGCCCGGCAGCTGCTTGAGCGAGCCGAGGTCCTCGAAGTTCGTGGTGAACGCGGCGCTGCCGTTCTGCGCGAGCAGGGTGCGGAGGCCGATCTCGATGGCGGCACCGTCGCGGAGCGCGGCGTGCCGTTCGCCGCCGGCGCTGCGGAGTGACGGGTCCACGTCGTAGTCGCGCTCGTACGTCGCCACGAGTGCGTCGACCGCTGCCGTGTCCGCTGCTGCGGCGTCGACAGCTGCCGCGAGCTCGTTGACGGCCCACGTGTTGACCTGCACGCCGAGCTCGATCTCGGCCTCGGTCTTGTCGCCCTCGGTGACGGCGACGTAGCGCATGTTGTCGCCGAAGCGGGTCAGCTTCAGCTCACGGACGGCCGCGGCGCCGGCGGCGGCACGGGTCCAGTTCGCGACCCGCTGCTGGACGCGGGGGTCCGAGACGTGGCCGACGGCCGTGGCGTGCCGGACGCCGAGGCGGGCCAGGGCGTAGCCGAACTCACGGTCGCCGTGCGCGGCCTGGTTGAGGTTCATGAAGTCGAAGTCGATGTCCGCCCAGGGCAGCGTGACGTTCGCCTGCGTGTGCAGGTGCAGCAGTGGCTTGGTCAGCGCCTGCAGGCCGCCGATCCACATCTTGGCCGGGCTGAACGTGTGCATCCACGTGGTGACCCCGATGACCCTGTCGTCGGCGCTCGCCTCGATGAGCGCCCGGCGGATGCCGTCGGCGTCCTTGAGCACGGGCTTCCAGACCAGCTTCACCGGCAGGTGCCCGGCGAGTTCCGCGTGGACGGCCCTGCTCTGCTCCTCGACCTGGCGCAGGGTCTCCTCGCCGTAGAGCCCCTGGGAGCCGGTGAGGAACCAGACCTCGTAGCTGTCGAGCGTTTCCTGGGGGTCGACGGTGGTGTCCTGCGTCATCGCATGGCTCCTTCGGGGTTCTGTCCGTAGACGTTCTGGTAGCGATCGAAGAGTCGATCGATGTCTGCTTCGGGGATCGGCACGGCGTCGCCGAGCTGCCGCGAGATGTGGACGGTCCGTGCCACGTCCTCGCACATCACGGCCGCCTTGACGGCGTCCTTCGCGTCCTTGCCGATCGTGAAGACGCCGTGGTTCTGCATCAGGACCGCGCGGCTGCGGTGGCCGCTCAGGGTGTCGACGATCCCGTGACCGATCGAGTCGTCGCCGATGATCGCGAACGGGCCGACCGGGATGGGTCCGCCGAACTCGTCCGCCATCGCCGTGATCACGCACGGGATCGCCTCGGCGCGGGCGGCCCAGGCGGTCGCGTACGTCGAGTGGGTGTGCACGACACCGCCGACCTCGGGCATGTTCCGGTACACGTAGGCGTGCGCGGCGGTGTCGCTGGACGGGCCGTGCTCGTTGCCCCAGCCCTCGGCCGGCACGCCGTCGAGGGTGCAGACGACCTGGTTCTCGGGCGTCAGGTCGTCGCTCGACACCCCGCTCGGCTTGATGACGAACAGGTCCGTGCCGGGCACGCGCTCGGAGACGTTGCCGCCGGTCCAGATCACGAGGCCGTAGCGGACGAGTTCGCCGTGCAGGCGCGCGACGCGCTCCCGCGTCGTCGCCACCGCCTGGCGTGTGGTCTCGTCGATCGCGTCCGTCATCGGGTCACTTCCTTCTGGGTCGTCTCGGTCGTGTCGGCCTGGAGGCCCGGCCCGGCTGCCGTCGTCGGCTCGCCGCCGTCGGTGGTCGCGCTGGGGCGGGTCGCCGCCGCGGCGACGTCCTGCACGGGCAGTGCGGCTCGGTAGCGCTCCAGGTACGTCTGGAACCCGGCGACGTCCGCCGGCTCGGGTTCGGCCACGTGCACGGCGTCCCCGCCGAACACGGTGTCGGACAGGTAGTCGGCGAGCTGCTGGTCGGTGTGCTCGAGGTAGGCGGCTAGGACGGCGATCCCCCACGCACCGCCTTCGCCCGCGGTCTCCTCGAGCGCGATCGGCACGCGCAACGCCGCCGCGAGGAGCCGCTGCGGGCTGCCGGGCGTGCGGAACAGCCCGCCGTGCGCGGTCATGCGGTCGACCTGCACCTGTTCGCCGTGCAGGACGTCCATGCCGATGGCCAGGGTCGCGAACGCGCCGTGCACCTCGGAGCGCACCAGGTTGCCGAGCGTGAAGCGTGCGCCGGGGGTGCGGAGCAGCAGGGGCCGGCCGTCCTCGACGTGGGTGACGGGTTCGCCGGCCAGGTAGTTGAAGGAGAGCAGGCCGCCGGCGTCGGGGTCGGTGCCGTCGGCGACGGCCTCGGCGAGCAGGGTGGCGTAGACGTCGTCGATGCCGATCGGCGTCGAGCCGGTCCGCTCGCTCGAGGCCTCGGCGAAGCGTCCGAACACCCGGGCCCAGCTCGCGATCTCGCTCGCGCCGTTGTTGCAGTGCACCATGGCCACGGCGTCGCCGGCCGGGGTGGTGACGACGTCGAGTTCCTCGTGCGCGGTGGTCAGCGGCTGCTCGAGCACGACCATCGCGAAGATGCTCGTGCCGACGCTGACGTTGCCGGTGCGCGGGGCGACGGCGTTCGTCGCGACCATGCCGGTTCCGGCGTCGCCCTCGGGCGGGCAGAGCGGTGCGCCGGGTTCGAGCGTGCCGGTCGGGTCGAGCCAGGTCGCACCCTCGGGGGTCAGCTCACCGGCGTCCGCGCCGGCGACGAGGACCTCGGGCAGCAGGGACCGCAGGTCCGGCACGCCGATCAGGTCCTGCGCGGTGGCGAGCATGGCGTGGTCGAAGTCCTTCGCGCCCGGGTCTCCGGGGCCGCTGTCGACGGGGCCGCCCTCGATCGGGAACATGCCGCTCGCGTCACCGACGCCCAGGACGTTCCGCCCGGTCAGGCGTCGGTGCACGTAGCCCGCCAGGGTCGTGACACCGGCGATCTCGGCCACGTGCGGCTCGTCGTCGAGGACCGCCTGGTACAGGTGGGCGATCGACCACCGCAGCGGGATGTTGAACCCGAGGGCCTCGCTGAGCCGTTCGGCCGCGGGGCCGGTCGAGGTGTTGCGCCAGGTGCGGAACGGCACGAGCAGCTCGCCCGCGGCGTCGAACGCCAGGTAGCCGTGCATCATCGCGCTCACGCCCACGGCGCGGTACGTGGTGGGAGTGAGGCCGTACTGCATCTCGACATCGGCCACCAGTGCGGCGTACGCGGCCCGGAGTCCGGTCTCGACGGCCTCGAGCGAGTAGGTCCAGCGGCCGTCGACGTACTCGTTCTCCCACTCGTGGGAACCGGCCGCGATGGGGACGAGGTCCTCGTCCACCAGGCAGGCCTTGATGCGGGTGGAGCCGAGCTCGATCCCCAGTGTGGTGCGGCCGTCCACGATCCGCTGTCGGCGGTCGTCGCCCATGCGTTCCTCCAGAACCTCGTCGTCCCCAGTGAGCGCTCACATCCTGGCACGTGAGCGCTCACTCACGCAACGCCGCGGCGCGCCGCCCGCCCGCCCCGCCCGCCCCGCTCCTCCGCCCTCCCGCCGGCCCCACCGGTCGAAACACCCCGCTCAGTTCCCCCCCACCGGTCACGAACCGTCGTCCAGCGCATCGGTGGCCGACCGTTCCTGACCACTCGACGTCGCACGCACGACGGGTCGTGACCGTGCGGCGAACGAGGGGCGACGACGACGTGCGACCACCGCAGCCCCACACCCGCGCAAGTCCCGACCGCCCGCCACCCCACACCCGCGCAAGTCGCGACCACCCGCCACCCAACACCCGCGCAAGTCCCGACCACGGGCCACCCCGCACCCGCGCAAGTCCCGACCACGGGCCACCCCGCACCCACGCAAGTGACCGACCACCGGCCCGCCGAACCCACGACACCCCGAACCGCGGCGCCGGGGATGGTCACGACACCCCGCTGCCTCCCCACCGCGCGGTCACGAACTGTCGGCTGGAGGTGCGCCGAGCAACGAGTCGTGACCGTTCGGCCACGGCGGACGGGGTGTCGTGACCGCTCGACCACGGCGGACGGGGTGTCGTCACCGCGCGGTCACGAACTGTCGGTTGGAGGTGCGCCGAGCGACGAGTCGTGACCGCCCGACCACGGCGGACGGGGTGCCGTGACCGCCCTAGGCGCCGACGGTGCTCTCGCGGATGACGAGCGACGGGGTCACGGCCGCCGACGACGCCGTCCCGCCGTCGATCAGGGCGAGGAGCGCCTGCCCCGCGACGCGTCCGAGCTCCTCGAGCCGCAGGTCCACCGTGGTCAGCGGCGGCCTCGAAGCGAGCGCCATCACGTCCCAGTCGTCGAACCCGGTGACCGCGACGTCTCCGGGCACCGAACGCCCGAGCTCCCGCAGCCGGTCACACACGCCCCGGGCGATCTGGTCGCTGCCGCAGACGATCGCGTCGACGTCGGGCGACTCCCGCGCGAGCACGTCCACCGCCTGCCGCCCCCAGCGCTCCGACCACTCGCCGTACAGCGGGTCGGTGACCAGGTGCGATCCGAGGACCGACGCGGCACCTGCCACCCGTCGTGCCGCGGACCGGTGTCGGGCCGGCCCCGTCACGATCGCCACCCGCTGCCGCCCGAGCGAGCGCACGTGCGAGGCGACGAGCGCCGACCCGGCGGCGTCGTCGAGGGTGATCGACACGTCGGCGTCGTCGGTCGAGGGCGTGAAGGCGTAGACGACGGGGATCGACACGTCGATCGGGGGCCGGGCGTCGGCGGAACGGCCGGTCACGATGATGCCGTCGACGCCGCGGGCCGCCAGGGAGCGCAGGTAGTGGGCCTCGCGCACGTGGTCGTCGCGGGTGTCGCACAGCAGGACGGCCATCCGCCCGGCGGACAGGGCGTCCTCGGCGCCGAGCAGCACCGGGATCGAGAACCGGCCGAACGAGTCGGTGGTGATCATGCCGACGGTGTAGGTCCGCCCCGACGACAGCGCACGGGCCCGGGCATCCCCGACGAACCCGAGCTTCTCGGCGGCTTCCTTCACCCGCAGCCGGGTGGCGTCCCGCAGCTGCCCGGTGCCGTTCAGCGCCTTCGACGCGGTGCCGATGGACACCCCGGCGAGCGCCGCCACGTCGGTGATCCGGATCGGCTGACCGGTGCGTTCGAGCGTCACGGCAACCACCTTTCCGACGACGAGGACGTGCCGATGACCTTACACAAAACCGTCGGGATGCCCTTGCGCGGCGTGCACCCCGTGTCGTAACGTCCACCGCAGAAACCGTTTTCCGGATGGCCAGCCTCATCCGAACGGCACCGAGTCACATCGCAAGGAGGCGACATGACCACCACGCTCGCGACCGATCGCGGCGCGCACACCGCGACCCCGGTCCTCCCGACCGCCGACGCGCACCTCACGCTCCGGCCGCTGCCGACCGGCGACGCCCGGGTCACCGGCGGCTTCTGGGCGCTCCGCCAGGAGCGCAACGGCCGCGACGCCGTCCGCAGCGGCTACCAGCAGCTGGAGACGGCCGGCAACTTCCGCAACCTCCGCATCGCCGCCGGGCTCGAGGAGGGCGAGGCCGTCGGCCCGATCTTCATGGACTCCGACGTGACGAAGTGGCTCGAGGCCGTGGCGTGGGAGTACGGCCGCGCCCCCGCCGAGGACCTGCTCGACCTGCAGCGCGAGGTCACCGCCCTGTACGCCCGGGCGCAGGCCGACGACGGGTACCTGGACTCCGTGCAGCAGGTGCGCGGGAAGGGTGAGCGGTACACGGACCTCAAGTGGAGCCACGAGATGTACTGCGCCGGGCACCTGTACCAGGCGGCCGTGGCCCAGCACCGTGCGACGGGCGACACCGGGCTGCTCGACGTCGCGATCAAGAACGCCGACCACCTGGTCCGCACGTTCGGCGATGGCACCGCACCCGACGGCACACCGAAGACCCGCGACGTCGACGGCCACCCCGTCGTCGAGATGGGCCTGGTCGAGCTGTACCGCGAGACCGGCAACCGCGACTACCTCGACCTGGCGCACTGGTTCGTCGACGCCCGCGGGCACGGCATCATCGAGCGCGCCGGCGGCGAGCCGACGTACTTCTCCGACCGGGTGCCGAGCCGGCAGGCCACGACCGTCGAGGGGCACGCCGTCCGCGCCGTGTACCTGGCTGCGGGTGCCGTGGACGTCGCGATCGAGACCGGGGACGCCGAGCTCCTCGCCGCGAGCGAGCGCCAGTTCGCGGACATGATGGCGACGAAGGCCTTCATCACCGGGGGCCTCGGTGCACGCTGGGACTGGGAGGCGTTCGGCGACCCGTACGAGCTGCCGACCGACCGCGGCTACGCCGAGACCTGCGCGGCCATCGGCGGCGTGCAGTGGGCCTGGCGGCTGCTGCTCGCGACCGGCAAGCCGGTCTACGCCGACGCGATCGAGCGCCTGCTCTACAACGCGTTCCTCGCCGGGGTGAGCCTGGCCGGCACCGAGTACTTCTACGTGAACCCGCTGCAGCAGCGCGACCACGCCCACCAGGACGAGAACCGCTCCCCCGCCCACGGGCGACGCGGATGGTTCGACTGCGCCTGCTGCCCGCCGAACATCATGCGCACCTTCGCGAGCCTCGACGGCTACCTGGCCACGGCGACCGACGGCGGGCTGCAGATCCACCAGTACGCCACCGCCGACCTCGGTCCGGTGCGGGTCGAGACCGACTACCCGCACGACGGCCGTGTCCGTGTCACGGTCACCGAGGACGGCCCGCTCGCCCTGGGCCTGCGGATCCCGGCCTGGTCGGACACCACGACCGTCACGGGTCCGGACGGGTCCGCGAGCCCGACAGCGGGCACGCTGCACGTCGTCGACCGCGAGTGGTCGGCGGGCGACACGGTCGAGCTCGTCTTCGACACGACGCCGCACCGCTACGTCGCCGACACCCGCATCGACGCCGCCCGCGGGCAGGTCGCGATCGAGCGCGGCCCGCTCGTTTACGCGGTCGAGCAGGCGGACCAGCAGGGCTTCACGGTCGACGACTTGACGGTCGACGCGGACGCGCCGATCACCGAGGAGCGCCGCGAGGACCTGCTCGACGGCGTCGTCACGCTGCGGATCCCGGGGCACGCCCCGGCCGAGCACGTGCAGCCGGCCTGGCCGTACCAGCGTCTGGACGGGCCGGGAGGCGCGACCACGGCCCGCGACGCGACCCGCGTCGACGACGTGGCCGGTCCGCAGGGCGCCACCACGGGCCTCCAGGCTGGTCACGACGGCCGCGACGTCACCGCGACCGCGGTCCCGTACTACGCGTGGGCCAACCGGGGAGCCGCGCCGATGCGCGTCTGGCTCCCGCTGGCGCGGTGACCGGCGTGGACCGCCGAGCGTTCCTCGTCGGCGGCGTCGCCGGCGGGGCCGCCCTCGCCCTGGCCGGGTGCTCCGGCACCCTGCCGAAGGTCGTCGCGAAGCCCGCGAGCTTCGGGAAGAACGCGACCGGCACCGTGCAGGTGTGGTGCCGGTCGGCGACCCAGGCCGGCCTGACGTCGGCCGTCGCCGGGTTCAACAAGGCGAACCCGGCGCTGCAGGTCCAGCTGACGCCCGTGCCGGACGCGCAGTACGTGACCAAGCTCGCGACCGCGATCCGCGGGGGTGAGCCGCCGGACGTCGTGGACATCGACGACATCAACTCGCAGCTGTTCATCTTCCGCGAGGCGTTCGCCGACCTGACCGACGTGGTCGAGAGCCTGGACTACTTCGACGCGATCTCACCGGGGCACCTGCGCCTGCTCGAGTACCGCGACCGGTACTACGGCCTGCCCTACCTGGCCGACAACTCGCAGCTGTTCGTGAACACCGAGCTGTTCGAGCGTGCGGGCCTCGACGTCGAGGAGTCGACGAAGGACCTGTCCACGCTGCTCGACGCGGCGAAGGCCATCCGGAAGCTCGACGACGACGTGTACGGCTGGTCGATCTCCGGCAACGCCGCGGGCATCATCGGCTTCGTCACGCAGCCGCACGTCTGGGCGACCGGGGTCGACATGATGACCGGCGAGGTGGGGTCCCAGCGGGCGAACATCACCGGCAACGAGGCCCTCGAACGCATGCTCGAGTTCTACCGGCAGCTGTGGAAGGACGGCGTGCTGTCGAAGGCGACGTACTCCGACGCCGGCACCACGTGGGGTGCCGACTTCCGGGCCGGCAAGGTGGGGATCTTCCCGACCTCGTACGGGGCGACCGTGCCCGCGGCCACCAAGGCGATGCGGGCGAAGATGCAGACGGTGCTCATCCCGTCGTGGGACGGCCAGCGGTCGTTCTTCGACGGCGGCGACAACATGTGCATCCCGAACGGGGCGGCGAACCCGTCCGGTGGGTGGGCGTTCATGCAGTACGCGAACGGCCTCCAGCAGCAGCAGGCACTGCCGGACGGCGGGTACTTCCCGACGCGGTCCGACGCCGCCACCCCGGAGTACCGCAAGCGGTTCCCGCTGGCGTACGGACCACTCGACGCCATCGACAAGGGCTACGCACCGCAGACGCTGGCGTACAACCTGCTCAACAACCAGCCGTCGTCACCGTACTTCGCGATGTTCCGCGAGGCCGTGTTCGGGTCGGGGAGCGCTGCCGCCATGCGGACGGCGCAGTCCGACTACCAGCGGATCCTCGACCAGGTGCAGGCCTGAGCCTGCCTGCCTGTCTTCTCCGCTCGTCCCGCTCGTCTCGCTCGTCTCGCTCTTGTTGATGCACAGAGAGGTGCACGCATGTCGACCATCTCCACCCGGCGCCCCGCCGGCCGGACCGGCCCGGGCCGTCCCACCGTGGGCCGCCGCCCGGGGCGTGGCGGCTCCGTCCGGACCCGCAACTCGCTCACCCACCCGCCGCGCACCGGCGCCGGCCTCGTCGCCCCGGCGATCCTGTTCGTCGCCGTCTTCGTGCTCGTCCCGCTCGTGTTCGCGCTCTACATCTCGTTCACGAACTGGCCCCTGATCGGCCCGTACCGGTTCATCGGGCTGCAGAATTACCTGACGCTGTTCCAGGACCCGACGTTCGTGCACGCCATCGGCTACACGCTGCTGTACACGGCGATCGTGACCCTGCCGATCCTGGCGCTCGGGTACTTCCTCGCCGTGCTCGTCCGCGCACGTCGCCGTGGCAGCACGCTCCTGCGGACGGTGTTCTTCCTGCCGTACGTGGTCGGGCTGACGACGCTCTCGTTCATGCTCGTGCTCGAGGCGCAGCCGAACTCCGGGGCCGTCAACATGGTGCTCCGCTGGCTCGGGATCACCGACGGCAGCACCGCGTGGCTCGTGAACGGTCCGCTGGCGACGCTGCTCATCTGCGTGCTCGTGGTGTGGGCGGTGTCCGGGCTGACCATGGTGCTGCTCATGTCGGCGATGCAGGGCGTCCCCGACGAGGTCTACGAGTCGGCGCAGCTCGAAGGGGCTTCCTGGTGGCAGACCGAACGCCTCATCACGTTCCCGATGATCCGCTCGACCGTCGCGCTGAGCGTCATCATCTCGGTGATCGGGTCGCTGCTCGCCTTCAACCAGTTCTACATCCTGACCCAGGGCGGGCCGGGCACCGAGACCACCACGATCGTGAACGCGATCTACAACCGCGGGTTCGTGAACCTGCAGCTCGGGGCCGCGACCGCCCAGTCGATCGCCCTCGTCGTGGTGATCGCCGCCGTGACGGTGTTCCAGTTCTGGGCACTGCGAGAGAAGGACTGACGCCATGAGCACCACGACCTCCCGTGCGGCCCTCGCGGCGCCGGATGTGTCCACCAGGACCCTGACCACCACGGGTGACGGCCGACGTCGGCGCCACCAGCAGGGCAGCGTCCAGCACCCCCGCGACACCACCGTGAAGCGCACCCTGTACGCGATCGCCGGCATCGGTTCCGCGCTCGTGTTCGGGGTCCCGCTCATCTGGTCGATCCTGCGGGCGTTCCAGTCCGAGGCCGTCATCACACAGGCCCCGGACCCGGCGACGTTCTTCCAGCTCGGGTGGCAGAACTTCGCCGCCGTGTTCGCCTCGTCGTCGCACCTGCTCACCGGCGTCGTGAACTCGCTCATCGTGTCGATCGCCACGGCGGTGCTGACCGCGGTGATCGCGACGATGGCCGGCTACGGGTTCGCCCGCTTCCGGTTCCGGGGCGCCGGGCTCGTGTTCGGCCTGGTGCTGCTGACGATGATGGTGCCGTTCCAGGCCATCCTCACGCCGCTGTACCTCGAGATGAACGCCATGGGGCTGACGAACTCGCTGCTCGGGCTCGTGCTGTTCTACACGACCGTGAACCTGCCGTTCGGGGTGTTCGTGATGCGGAACGCGTTCGAGTCGATCCCCACCGAGCTCGAGGACTCGGCCTTCGTCGACGGCGCCTCGCGCTTCCGGGTCGTCGTGTCGGTGCTCCGCCCGCTGCTCCTGCCCGGGGCGGCGACCGCGGCGCTCTACGCGTTCCTGGCGTCGTGGACGGAGTTCCTCGGAGCCCTGACGTTCCTGACGAAGGACTCGCTGTACACGCTGCCGGTCGCGCTGCTCAACCTGCAGACCGGGGCGTACGGGCAGGTGTCCTACGGCAACCTCGTCGCCGGGTCGGTGGTGGCGATGATCCCGTGCATCGCGCTGTACGTCGGGTTGCAACGGTTCTACGTCGCCGGGCTGTCGTCCGGGGCGTTGAAGGGCTGACGGTCGGGTCAGCTCGGGGTCGTGCGCGGCTTCGCACCGTGCGCGGCCCCTCGGCCGGTGCGGGGTTGGCCGCTCGGTGCGTGACTGTAGCTCCGCACCGAGCGGCCAACCTCGCGCCGGCCGCACAACGCTGCACCGTGCGCCGCGCCACCGCGCAAGGAAGAACCTCGCACCACCCGCACACCGCCGCACGGTGCGAGGGGGCGCTACGTGCTGCGCCGCACCACCAGCTCGGGCGCGAGCAGTGTCTCGTCGCGGGGCTCCCCCTCGACCAGGGCCCGCACGGTGTCGAGCACCCGCTCCCCCATCGCCCGGAAGTCCTGCCGCACGGTGGTCAGCGGCGGCGTGAAGTGCGCGGCCTCGGGGACGTCGTCGAACCCCACCACCGCGATGTCGTCGGGAACCCGCAGCCCCTCGTCGGCGAAGGCGTGCAGCACCCCGAGGGCCATCTGGTCGTTGCCCGCGAAGACGGCGTCGACCGTCCCCACGTCGATGTGCCGGGCGGCCGCGAAACCGCTCGCCGGGGTCCAGTCGCCCTCGAGCACGACCGGTTCGAGCCCGGCGTCCTGCATGATCCGCACGTAGGTGGCACGGCGCACCTCCGACTCCTGCGACACGTGCGGTCCGGCGATGTGCACGATCCGGCGGTGTCCGCGGTCGAACAGGTGCTGCATGACGAGCGAGGTGCCGGCGGCCTGGTCGATGGCGACGGCGGCGACGCTCGGCGCGACCGGGGTCCGGACGGCGTCGCGCTGCACGGCGTTCGACACCACGACGGGCACCGTGACCGGCACGGTGAGCGACGCGAGGGCGTCGAGCACCCGGTTGTCGGCGGCGACCAGCACGATCGCGGCGACGTCCTGCGCGAGCAGCGTGGTGAGCGCCCCGGACAGGTCGGCCGGCCGCGGCTCCTCGGGCAGGGTCGACAGCAGCACGTGGTACCCGGCGGACCGCGCGGCCCGTTCGAAGCCGATCGAGGTGCTCGACGGTCCGTACAGCGCGTCGCCGGCGGTGATGATGCCGAGCGCCTTGCTCCGCCCACCGGCGAGCGCCCGGGCGGCGGCGCGGGGCCGGTACCCGAGCTCGGTCACGGCGTCCGTGACCTGCGTCCGGTACTGCTCGCGGACGGTCGGATCGCCGTTGATCACACGGGAGACGGTCTGGTGGGACACGCCGGCGCGTTCGGCGACGTCGAAGATCGTCGGGGCCTTCCGGCGCTTGCCGCCCCTGCCCTCGGGGGCGGTCGTGGTGCTCACGTGGCCAACCGTACCGCTCGGTCCGGTCGCCGCGGCAAGATCACGAAACGGCGGTGTTGAGTTGACACCCCGTCACGGAACCCACAAGATGTGAGCGCTCACACGAGCGCATCCCACGGGGCACAGCAGCCCCGGCACCCGACCGCGTCGAGGACGACGCGAAGGAACAGAGGTACTTCGATGATGAAGCGCAGGATCATCGCGGGCGTCGCAGCCGTCGGCATCGCGATCTCGCTGGCCGCTTGCTCGGCCGGCGGCCGTGCGTCCACCGATGGTGGCGGCAGCGGCGACAACAAGGGCGCCCTCGTCGGCGTCGCCATGCCCACCAAGGTCTCCGAGCGGTGGATCAAGGACGGCAACGCCGTCAAGAGCGACCTCGAGAAGGCCGGCTACAAGGTCGACCTCGAGTACGGCGACAACAAGGTCCAGCAGCAGGCCCAGCAGGTCAGCAACATGATCACCAAGGGCGCGAAGGTCCTGATCATCGCGTCGATCGACGGTGGCGCGCTCTCCGACCAGCTCGACGCCGCCGCCAAGGCCGGCATCAAGGTGATCTCGTACGACCGTCTGCTCACGGGCAACAAGAACGTCGACTACTACGTGTCCTTCGACAACGAGAAGGTCGGCGTCGACCAGGCGAACAGCCTGCTCACCGGCCTGGGGGTGCTCGACGCTGACGGCAAGAAGACCGGCGAGAAGGGCCCCTTCAACATCGAGGTCTTCGCCGGCTCGCTCGACGACAACAACGCCGGGTTCTTCTTCAACGGCGCCATGAAGACGCTCAAGCCGTACCTCGAGGACGGCACGCTGAAGATCCAGTCCGGCCAGGACCAGCTGTCCCAGGCCGCGACGCAGCAGTGGGACCCGGCCACGGCCAAGGCCCGCATGCAGAACCTGATCGCCAAGTCCTACTCGGGCGGCACCACGCTCGACGGCGTGCTCTCGCCGTACGACGGCATCTCGATCGGCATCATCTCGGCACTCCAGGGCGCCGGGTACGGCACGAGTGACCGTCCGCTCCCGACCGTCACGGGCCAGGACGCCGAGGCCGCCTCGGTCAAGTCGATCATCGCCGGCCAGCAGTACTCGACGATCTACAAGGACACGCGCAAGCTCGCCAAGCAGTCGGTCACCATGGCCGAGGACCTGCTCACCGGCAAGAAGCCCGAGGTCAACGACACGAAGAGCTACGACAACAAGGTCAAGGTCGTCCCGACCTTCCTGTTCCAGCCGACGGTCGTCACGAAGGACAACTACAAGGAAGTCCTCGTGGACTCGGGGTACTACACCGAAGCCGACCTGAAGTAGTCAGGCCCATCTCACGGACCGGAGGCGCGGTGCCAGACCGCACCGCGCCTCCAGTCCGTCTCCACCAGCGCGCCCACGCGCGCACGACGGAAAGGCGTCCACATGGCGGACACCATCCTCGAGATGCGGGACATCACCAAGACGTTCCCCGGCGTCAAGGCCCTGCAGGGCGTCTCGATCGAGGTCGAGCGCGGCCAGGTCCACGCGATCTGCGGCGAGAACGGCGCGGGCAAGTCGACGCTCATGAAGGTGCTGTCGGGTGTCTACCCGGCCGGCTCCTTCGACGGCGAGATCCTGCTCGACGGCGAACCCGTGCGGTTCGCGAACATCAACGACTCCGAGGCTGCGGGCGTCGTGATCATCCACCAGGAGCTGGCGCTCAGCCCCTTCCTGTCGATCGCCGAGAACATCTTCCTCGGCAACGAGCAGTCCAAGGGCGGCTTCATCGACTGGAACAAGACGAACCTGACGGCCGCCGAGCTGCTCAAGCGCGTCGGGCTGAAGGACAACCCCGTCACCAAGGTCGTCGACCTCGGTGTCGGCAAGCAGCAGCTCGTCGAGATCGCGAAGGCGCTCTCGAAGGAGGTGAAGCTCCTCATCCTCGACGAGCCCACCGCCGCGCTGAACGACGACGACTCCGCGCACCTGCTCGAGCTCATCCGCTCGCTGCAGGCCGAGGGCATGACGGCGATCATCATCAGCCACAAGCTCAACGAGATCAAGGCGATCGCGGACAAGGTCACGATCATCCGCGACGGCAAGACCATCGAGACGCTCGACATGCGGGCCGACGACGTGTCCGAGGACCGGATCATCCGCGGGATGGTCGGTCGTGACCTGTCGAACCGGTACCCCGAGCGCGAGAACCCCGTCATCGGCGAGGAACTGCTGCGGATCGAGGACTGGACCGTCCACCACCAGCTCGACTCGTCGCGCGAGATCATCCACCAGGCCAACCTCAACGTCCGCGCCGGCGAGGTCGTCGGCATCGCCGGGCTCATGGGCGCCGGGCGCACGGAACTCGCGATGAGCGTCTTCGGCCAGTCCTACGGCACCGGCATCAGCGGCACCGTCTACAAGCGCGGCACCCCGATCAAGACGCACACCGTCTCGCAGGCGATCGACAACGGCATCGCCTACGTCACCGAGGACCGCAAGCGGTACGGCCTGAACCTGATCGACGACATCAAGCGGAACATCTCCGGGTCGGCACTCGGCAAGCTCGCCAGCTGGGGCTTCGTGAACTCCTCGGAGGAGACCACGGTCGCGACCCAGTTCCTCAAGAGCCTCAACATCAAGGCGCCGAACGTCGACGTCGTGACGGGGAAGCTCTCCGGGGGGAACCAGCAGAAGGTCGTCCTGTCGAAGTGGATGTACGCCGACCCCGACGTGCTCATCCTCGACGAGCCGACCCGCGGCATCGACGTCGGCGCGAAGTACGAGATCTACACGATCATCAACCAGCTCGCCGACCAGGGGAAGGCGGTCATCGTGATCTCCTCCGAGCTCCCCGAACTGCTCGGCATCTGCGACCGCATCTACACCCTCTCCGAGGGCACCATCACGGCCGACGTCCCGCGCGCCGAGGCGACGCCCGAGGTCCTCATGCAGTACATGACCCAGGAACGGGAGACCCCTGTCAATGAACGCGCTTAAGTCCGCCGTCGGCTACCTCACCGGGCAGCTCCGACAGATCGGCCTGTTCATCGCGCTGATCGTCATCGTCATCTTCTTCCAGGTGACCACGAACGGCATCACGCTGGCCCCGATCAACGTCTCGAACCTGATCGTCCAGAACAGCTACATCCTCATCCTGGCCATCGGCATGGTCATGGTCATCATCGCCGGCCACATCGACCTGTCGGTCGGCTCGGTGGTCGCCTTCACCGGTGCCATGGCCGGCGTGATGATCACGCAGTGGAACATCCCGTGGCCGATCGCGGTCGTGCTCTGCCTGGTGGTCGGTGCGCTCGTCGGCGCCTGGCAGGGCTTCTGGATCGCGTACTTCGGGATCCCGGCGTTCATCGTGACGCTGGCGGGCATGCTCGCGTTCCGCGGCGCGGCACAGATCGTCCTGCAGAACCAGCAGATCTCGCCGTTCCCCGCCGGCTTCCGCTCGCTCGGCTCCGGCTTCCTGCCGTCCTTCGGCACCACCGGGTACGAGCCGCTCACGATGATCCTCGGCTTCGCCGCCGCGGCCGTCATGGTGATCGCGGCGTTCCGCGGTCGCATCACGCGTCGCAAGTACCAGCTCGAGAGCGAGCCGTTCGCCTGGTTCATCGTGAAGACGGCGTTCGGCGCCGTGCTCGTGATCTACGTGGCGCTCCTGCTCGCCAGCTACAACGGCACCCCGATCGTGCTCGTCGTGCTCGGTGCCCTCGTGGTGATCTACTCGGTCGTCATGCGGAGCGCGGTGTTCGGCCGCCACATCTACGCGATCGGTGGCAACGCCCTGGCCGCGCAGCTGTCGGGTGTGAAGACGAAGCGCGTCACGTTCCTGCTCTTCGTCAACATGGGTGTCATCTCGGCCCTGGCGGGCGTGGTCTTCACCGGCCAGCTCAACCTGGCGGCACCGGGCGCCGGCAACGGCTTCGAGCTCGACGCCATCGCCGCCGTCTTCATCGGTGGTGCGGCCGTCACCGGCGGCATCGGCACCGTGCCGGGTGCCATCGTCGGTGGTCTGATCATCGGCCTGCTGAACAACGGCATGTCGATCCTCGGTGTCGGCACCGAGTTCCAGTCCCTGATCAAGGGTCTGGTGCTGCTCGCCGCCGTCGCGTTCGACGTGTTCAACAAGCGCCGGGCGGCGTCCGCGCGCAAGTAGCGGTCGCGCGCGTGCGCGTTCGCGCGTTCGCTTGGTGAGCAGAAACGGTCGGGTCCTCGATGGGGACCCGACCGTTTCTGCTCACGACCGCGACAGGACGGCCCAACCCCCGGCCGGGAGGCGCAGGGTCCCGTCCCCGAGATCGGCCCCGCCCGCCTCGACCTGCGTCGCGTCGGCCACGGGCACCTCGACGGGATCGTCCGACAGGTTCAGGGCGGCCACCATGGCGGCGTCCGCCGTCGCGGTCCGCAGCACCACGGCGGTGTTGGTCAGGTGCACGACGTCGGTGTGCGCGCGGTGCAGCCACGGGTTCCGGCGACGCAGGGCGATGAGCGCCTCGTACGCGTGGGTCAGGTCCGTCGGCGCCGGCACCTCGGCCGGGAACTCCGGGCGTACCGCGTCGTCGCCGCCCTCGCGTTCCTCCTTCACCCCGGTCCAGCCGTACTCGTCGCCCGCGTAGACCACCGGGGTCCCCGCCACTGTGAACAGCACCGCGGCGGCGTGCCCGGCGAACCGCTCCCCCACCGCGCTCGCGATCCGGGTGACGTCGTGGTTGCCGACGAACGTCGTCGGGGCGAAGGTGGCCAGCAGCGCGTCGTGCCGCTCGATCGCGTGCGCGAGCTCGTGACCGTTGCGGTCCGCGATGCCGTGCCAGATCCCCTGCCACAGCTCGTACTGGGTCAGCGAGTCCATCGTCGAGTCGCGCGCGATCGCCGCCGCGTCACCGTGGATCACCTCGCCGCTGAACCAGGCGTCCGGGAACCGCTCCCGCACCCGCGGCAGCACCCGCGCCCAGAACGCCGGCGGCACCGCGTACGCCGCGTCGAGCCGCCAACCGTCCACCCCGCGCGCAAGCCAGTGCGTCATGACCTGCACCACGAGGTCCTCGGTGGCGCGGCTGTCGTGGTCGAGTGCGACAAGGATGTCGTGGCCCTCGAACAGCCCGACGGGCACGGGCTGCCCCGGCTGCCACCCGGACCAGTCGATGGCGAACAGGTCGGCGGTCGGCGCCTCCGGGCCGTGGTCGGACAACGCGCGGAACGCCGGGTGCTCACGGCCGACGTGGTTGAACACCCCGTCCAGCAGCACCCGCACGCCCCGCTCGTGCGCCGCGGCGACCAGGGCGTCGAAGTCGGCGTCGTCGCCCAGGCGCGGGTCGATGCGGAAGTGGTCGACCGTGTCGTAACCATGGGTCGAGCTCGCGAACACCGGGCCGAGCAACAGCCCGTTCAGGCCGAGGTCGACGACGTGGTCGAGCCATGCGGTCAGGCGGTCGAGGCGGTGTTCGAGCGGACGCTCCCCCACCGGTGCCGCGGGGCGGACCTCGGCGCCGACGAAGCCGAGCGGGTAGACGTGCCACCATATCACGTGCTGCACCCAGGCAGGCTCGGACGGACGGGCGGGGACGGTGTCGGGGTTCACCGCTCCGATGCTGCCAGGCGCACCTGGACCGCGTGCGTGGTCGCTGTGCACCGCCCTGCCGAGCAGGACGAGGATGGGGCCATGGGACGGGCGATCAGGACGGAAGCCGATGCGTCGGCGTCGGAATCGGCACACGCCGAGCGCACCTGCGCCTCGTGCGGGCGACGGATGCCGTCGTCGGCGGCGCCGGAGGCGAAGTGGTGTTCCGGAGCCTGCCGTCGACACGGTCTCGACGACACCGACCGGGCTCTGGAACAGCGCATCGACGAACTGCTCGCGGCACGGGCACGGACCTCGAGCATCTGCCCGTCCGAGGTGGCACGCTCGCTCGACCCGGACGACTGGCGACCGCTGATGGAGCCCGCGCGTCGAGCCGCCCGCCGCATGGTCGCGCGCGGCGAGGTCGAGATCACCCAGGGCGGGTCCGTCGTCGACCCGTCGACCGCCAAGGGTCCGATCCGCATCCGCCGTCCGCGGTGAGGGAACACGTGTCGCCCAACGTGGGTTGCATCGAGGGATGACTGCAACCGGATCGACCGAACCGACCCCTGCCCGCCGCGAAGCCCTGGTCGTCGGAGCCAGTGGCATCACCGGTTCCGCCCTGGTGCGCCACCTGCTCGACCTCGGCTGGGACGTGACGGCGCTCTCCCGCCGACCGCTCGCCGAACAGGGCGTCCGGACCGTCGCAGCCGACCTGCGCGACCCGGAGAGCCTGGCGGCCGCACTCGCCGACGAGCACCCGACCCACGTCTTCTTCACCGCCTGGCAGCGGCAGGAAACCGAGGCGGAGAACATCCGAGTGAACGGTGGCATGGTCCGCGACCTGCTCGCGGCACTGTCGCACGCTCCGCTCGAGCACGTCGCCCTCGTCACCGGCCTGAAGCACTACCTCGGCCCGTTCGAGGCGTACGCCGCCGGCGAGATGCCCGACACCCCCTTCCACGAGGAGGAGCCGCGCCTCGACACCCCGAACTTCTACTACGCGCAAGAGGACGAGCTCTTCGCAGCCGCCGAGCGCCAGGGGTTCACCTGGTCGGTGCACCGCTCCCACACCGTGATCGGGCACGCCGTGGGCAACGCCATGAACATGGGCCTCACACTCGCCGTGCAGGCCACGCTGGCGAAGGAACTCGACCTGGACTTCGTGTTCCCCGGCAGTGAGGCGCAGTGGAACGGCCTCACCGACATGACCGACGCCGGCATCCTCGCCGAGCACATGGTGTGGGCCTCGACGTCACCCGAGGGTGCGGACGAGCCGTTCAACATCGTCAACGGTGACGTCTTCCGGTGGCGCTGGATGTGGCCGCGCCTGGCCGCGCACCTCGGTGTCGACCCCGCGCGCGTGGTGGGCTACGAGGACGCTCCGCGACCGCTCGAGGAGCAGATGGAGCCGTACGAGTCCGAGTGGGCCGGCATCGCCGAGCGCCACGGTCTCGCCGAGGCGGACATCACCCGGCTCGCCTCGTGGTGGCACACCGACGCCGACCTCGGTCGAGCGATGGAGGTCGTCACCGACATGGGGAAGAGCCGCGACGCCGGATTCACGGCGTTCCGCAGGACCGAGCAGGCCTTCGCGGACCTGTTCGCCCGGTACCGGGCGGACCGGCTCATCCCTTAATCGGGGAGGACGCCGATCAGAAGGCGTACCGGATCCGGCACGACGGCAGATGCTCGGCCACGAGTTCGCGGAAGCGCTCGACGAGCTGTCCCTTCATGCCGGACCGGTAGCGCACGTTCACGGCGCCGTTCTGGGACACCTTCTGCTCCTGCAGGTCCGGACGCCACAGCAGGTCTTCGGCCTTGGGATGCCACCCGAGGTTGACCTCGTGCAGGGGCTGGTTGTGGGTCAGGAAGATCACCTCGGCAGCGAGCTGCGCCTTGGCGGCCGGGGAGAGCACGTCGTCGACCTGACGGAGCAGCTCGGCCCAGTCCGACTCCCACGTCGGCGTGAGGATGACCGGCGAGAAGTTCAGGTGGACCTCGTACCCGGCGTCGACGAAGTCGTTCACCGCGGCGATGCGCTCGGCGATCGGGCTCGTGCGGATGTCGGTGACCTTCGCGGTCTCGTGCGGCATCAGTGAGAAGCGGATCCGGGTCCGGCCCATCGGGTCCCAGTCGAGCAGGTCGCGGTTGACGTACTTCGTGGCGAACGAGGCCTTGGCCGTCGGGGTCATCCGGAACAGGTCGCAGAGGTCGCGGACGTTGTCGCTGATCATCGCGTCGACCGAGCAGTCGCTGTTCTCGCCGATGTCGTAGACCCAGGCTTCCGGGTCGCACTGGTTCGGTTCGGTCTTCCGCCCCTGCTTGGCGATGTTCCGAGCCACGTGCTTGGTGATCTGGTCGATGTTCGCGAACACCGTCACGGGGTTGCTGTAGCCCTTGCGACGTGGCACGTAGCAGTAGGCGCACGCCATCGCGCAGCCGTTCGCGGTGGACGGTGCGATGAAGTCGGCGGAGCGACCGTTCGGCCGGGTCACCAGTGACTTCTTCACGCCGAGCACGAGCGCCTCGGTCTTGATCCGCACCCAGCGCTGGACGTTCCGTTCGTCGCCGTGCACCTCGGGGATGTTCCAGTGCGACTCGACCGGGACGATCTCGGCGTCCGGCCAGCGCCCGACGATCTCCTGCCCACGCTGCAGTTCGAGCGCGGCCGGCTCGGCGTAGATGCGTCGGACGTCGAGCATCGGGCGGACGCGTTCGTGACTCATCGGCTCCTGTCTACCCGGCACCACCGACGGTGCAGACTCGGACCATGACTGCCGAACCCGACGACCACTTCTTCGTCGTGGACGGCCGACGCTGGCGCCGCACCGACCCCGCCCTGCCCGAGGAGCTCGCCGCCGCACTCCGCTCCCATCTGGGGCGCGGGCGCAACGCCGTGAAGACCGCGAAGCGCGAGGGCGACGACGAGGCCCTGGCGGCGGCGCGGCACCGGAACGGCGTGGCCAAGCACGGCCTGGGCGAACGCGGCCCCGAGTGGTGGAGCCGCCCAGAGGCCGACCGGATCGCCGATGCCGAGCAGGCCCTCGCCGACCTGGACACTCTGCCGTGACGACGATCCGTCCACCGCGACTGGACCGCACCCTGACCGCCGTCGTCTTCGGCCCGGTGATCATCGGGACCGGAGTCACACTCGCGAGCGTGGCCTTCCTGCCCGGAGCATCGGTAAGGGTGTTCGTCTTCATCCTCGGTGTCGCCTTCATCGCCGGCGGGACCTGGGCCACGGCCAGGCTCCGACGCGTCACCGTGCACCTGTGCGACGACACCCTCCGGTACTCCGGCTTCCTCTCGTCGTGGACCGCACCGCGTGCGGGGATCACCGCGGTGCTCGACGACGCGTTCGTCGAGTGGCGCGACGATCACGGGGCCGAACACCGACGGCAGATCTGGCTGCTGACCCGGGCACGGGAGGACGACGGCACGAAGTTCGCTTCGCTCTGGCGGTGGCGACGCGAGGCACTCCTCGAAGTTCGAGCATGGGCGGCGGCTCGCGAGGTCCGAAACGTCCCATGACGCCCGCGATGGAAAGCAGAATCGGGCGTACCTGGTCGAGACTTCCGACCAGGTACGCCCGATTCGACCCTGTACGCCCGATTCGACCAGGCGCCGCGCCCGCGACTAGGCCTCGGTGTGGCCCAGATCGGGCTCGACGAGCAGGCACGCGGTACGGGAAGCGGCGGCATGCAGTTCGAGCACGACGAGCTCGTTGCGACCGTGGCGGAGCACCGGCCCCGGGATCGCAAGGGTCCGCTGCGGGCCCCGCGACCAGTACCGACCGAGGCAGAACCCGTTGACCCACGCGACACCCTTCCGGAACCCGTCGAGCGACAGGTACCGGTCGTCCACGGTGTCGAGGTCGAACGAGCCGGCTGCGAACGTCGGTCCGGCGAGCACCTCACCACCGGTCGGAGCGACCTCGGAAAGCGCGGTCACGGCGGCAGGTGCGACGGGGTCGAGGGCGAGCGGCGATGCCGTCCACCGGGCGACCGGGACGCCGTCGATCGAGACGCCGCCGATCAGGCCCTTCGGCTCACCGATGCGGATGCCGTAGTCGACGCGGCCCTGGTCCTCGACGAGGAGCTCGAGCGTGCCGGTCACCGGCGGCAGAGCGATGGCGCGGTCGTGGTGCTCACGCTCCAGTACGCCGACGACGACACCGTCGGCCGACACGATCGCCCGGTCGCGCACCTCGGTGCCGACGGTCAGCACCCCTCCGGTGGGCAGGTCGACCTCGGCGCGGTAGGCGACGAAGCCGCTCGCGGCCCCGAGGGCGTCGAAGGTCGGCGGCTCGTCGTGCGCGGACCACGTCGTGAGCGTGGGCAGCAGGGAACGGAGCGACGCGACGCGGTCCAGACGGACGGCGAGGTCCGTGGCGGGGGTGATCCGGGCCTCCAGGCCGTCGCCGGACGCGGCATCGGCCGCGAGTCGACCCGATCCACCCGGCTCCATCGTCGCGGGCAGCGGCGGGACGGGCGCGTAGCGCGCGATCACCGAGCGGAACGCGTGGAACTTCGACGTCGGCCGACCGGCCTCGTCGAGCGGTGCGTCGTAGTCGTAGGACGTCGCGATCGGACGGTAGACGCCCTTGTCGTTCGCGCCGTTCGTGAAGCCGAAGTTGGTGCCGCCGTGGAACATGTAGATGTTCACCGAGCCGCCGGCCGCGAGCAGGACGTCCAGGTCCTCGGCGCTGGCGGACGCCGGCGTGGTGTGGTGGTGCTCGCCCCAGCTGTCGAACCAGCCGTCCCAGAACTCCGAGCACATCAGGGGCCCGGTGGGCTGGGCCTGCCGCAGGCGCTCGAGCCGGGCGGCGGAGCGTGAGCCGAACGACCCGGTCTTGTGCAGCGAGGGCAGGGAGCCGTCCTCGAGCATCGTGCCCATCGGCTGGTCGACGCTCGTGAAGGGGACGGTCAGCCCGATGTCGCGGTGCATCTGCTCGAGGGCGCGCAGGTACTCGGGGTCGGAGCCGTAGGCGCCGTACTCGTTCTCGACCTGCACCAGGACGATGGGCCCGCCCTGGTCGATCTGCCGCGGGACCAGCACGGGGGCCAGGTGCTGCAGGTACGTCCGGACCGCTGCGAGGAACCCGGGCTCGTTGCGGCGGACGCCCACGGAGCCGTCCGCGAACAACCAGTACGGCAGCCCGCCGTTCGTCCACTCGGCACAGATGTAGGGGCCGGGGCGGACGATGGCGTGCATGCCCTCGGCGGCGACGAGGTCGAGGAAACGGCCGAGGTCCAGGCCACCCGACAGGTCGAACACCCCGGGCGACGGCGCGTGCGCGTTCCAGGCGACGTAGGTCTCGATGGTGTTGAGGCCCATCAGCTTCGCCTTGCGGATCCGGTCGGCCCACAGGTCGGGGTGCACGCGGAAGTAGTGGATCGCGCCGGAGAGGACCCGGTGCGGCTCGCCGTCGAGCAGGAAGTCGGTGTCGCCGATGGCGAAGCGCATGGTGTGGTTCTTTCGTTGCCGGCCGGGCCGGGCGTCGAGCCGGGCCGGGCGTGGAGCCGAGCCGGGCGTGGAGCCGGGCCGGGCGTGGAGCGGGGCCGTGCGGACGTGTCCGCACGGCCCCGCGGGGATGCTGTCGAACTACTTCGACGAGACCGTGAAGCCCTGGTCCTTGCCGTACTTGGCGAGGGCCTTCTGCCAGGCCTCGAGACCGGCGTCGAGCGAGGTGCCGTTCTCGTACGCCTGACCGACGGTGTCGGCGTAGACGCTGTTCGCGTACACCTGGTACGGCAGGTAGGTGAAGTCGTTGTCCGAGGACTTCGACGCGTCGACGAGCACCTTGTTGATCTGCTGGCCGCCGAAGTACTCCGGCTTCTCGTCGAGGAACGCCGACGAGTCGAGGTCAGCGGTGGTCGACGGGAAGCCGCCGGACTCCATGAAGACCTTCGTGGACTCCTTCGAGGAGTTCAGCCACTTGAGGAAGCCCGCGGCGAGGGCCGGGTTCTTGGACTGCTTCATGACGACCTGGGCGCTACCGCCGTTGTTCGCGGTCTGGGCGGTGCCACCGTCGTAGGTCGGCATCGGGGCGACGCGCCAGTCACCCGAGGCCTGGGCGACGCCGGACTCCAGGTTGCCGGGCATCCAGGCACCGGTGATCATCGTGGCGATCTCACCGTTGCCGAGCTGCTTGTACCAGTCGTCGGTCCAGCCGACCGTCTTCGACAGCAGGCCCTGCTCGACGAGCTCGTTCCAGGTGCTCGTCCACTTCTTGGTGCCCTCGTCCTGCAGGTTGATGGTCACCTTGTCACCGTCGGTGGTGAAAGGGGTGCCGCCGGCCTGGGCGATCATGCTCGTGGTGAAGCCGGCGTCGCCGGAGTCCGCCGCGATGTAGGCCTTCGGGTCCGCCTGGTGCAGCTTCTTGGCCGCGGTGACGTACTCGTCCCACGTCTTCGGCACGGCGATGCCGTGCTTGTCGAAGACCTTCTTGTTGTAGAACAGCGCCATGGGGCCGGAGTCCTGCGGCAGGCCGTAGACCTTGCCGTCGATCGACACCGAGCTCCAGGTGCTCTTCGCGAAGTCCTTCTCGAGCGAGTCGAAGCCGTAGCTCGACAGGTCGAGCAGCGACTCGGACAGCGCGAACTGCGGCAGGGCGTAGTACTCGACCTGGGCGACGTCGGGGGCGCCCGAGCCGGCCTTGATCGTGTTCTGCAGCTTCGTGTACTGGTCGGCACCGGTGCCGGCGTTGACGAGCTTGACCTTCACCTTGGGGTACTGCTTCTCGAACGCGGCGACCTGGGCCTTCGCCGACGGGGTCCACGACCAGTAGGTCAGGGTGCCACCGTCCTTCAGGGCCTTGTCGATGTCGTCGGCCGATCCGCCGGAGCCGGAGCCGCCGGAGGCGCACGCGGCGAGGGCGATCGCGGCGGTGACGCCGATGGCGAGGGCGCTGAGCCCGCGCCGGAGACGCTTGTTCATGGGAGTGCCTTTCACTTCTTCGTGGAGGGGGTGGTGCTGCTGTGTGCCGGACCGGTCGGCGCGTGGCGGGGTCGCCACGGGCCTGGTGTCCGAGGGATCAGGCCTTGACCGACCCGGCCGCGAGGCCGGACTGCCAGAAGCGCTGGAGGAAGAGGAACGCGACCACGATCGGGATGATCGTGAGGAGCGATCCCGTGACGACGAGGTTGTAGATCGGCTGCGCGCCGGACCCGGTGGCCTGCGCGTTCCACTGGTTCAGGCCGACCGTCAGCGGGTACCACTTCGGGTCGCTCAGCATGATGAGCGGCAGGAAGTAGTTGTTCCAGGTGGCGACGACCGCGAACAGCAGGACGGTGACGACACCGGGCGCGAGCAGGCGGAGCGCGATCGTGAAGAAGATGCGGAACTCACCGGCACCGTCCATGCGGGCGGCCTCGAGCAGTTCGGCCGGGATCGCGTCGACCGCGTAGGTCCAGATCAGGTACATGCCGAACGGGCTGATCAGCGAGGGCAGGATGATCGCCCACGGGGTGTTGGTCAGGCCGACCTGCGAGAACAGCAGGAAGGTCGGGACCGCCAGGGCCGTGCCGGGGACCGCGATGGCACCGAGCACGACGGCGAAGACCGCACGGCGACCGGGGAACTGGAACTTCGCCATGCCGTAGCCCGCGACGGTGGCGAGCAGGGTGGCCCCGCCGGCACCGACGACGACGTAGAGCAGCGTGTTGCCGAACCACTGCAGGAAGATGCCGTCGTTGTACGTCAGCGTGTCGACGATGTTCTGCCAGAGGTTGAAGTCCCCGCCGAACCACAGACCGAACGTGGAGAGCAGCGACGCCTGCGTCTTCGTGCTGTTCACGAGCAGGTAGAACAGCGGGGCGAACGAGTACACGACGAAGACGACCATGACCGCGGTGAGCAGGCCGGAACGCTTCGGCTTGCGTCCGCCTTCCGCGGTGCGGAGCTGCCTGGAGGCGCGGATCGACCGGGTGCGCGGCGCACGTTGCGTCGTGGTCGCCTCGGTCACCGTGGCCGCTGCGGGCCCGGCGGGGTGCTGGATGGTGCTCATCGGTTCTCCTCGCGGGTGCCGCGGACCTGGACGACGTAGGCGATCACCGCGGTGATCACGCCCATCACGATCGCGACCGTGGCGGAGTAGTTGAACTGCTGACCGCTGAAGGACAGCGAGTAGGCGTACATGTTCGGGGTGAAGGCGCTGCCGATGACGTTCGGGGCGAGCGTCTTGAGCAGGTTCGGCTCGTTGAAGAGCTGGAAGCTGCCGATGATCGAGAAGATCGTGGCGATGACCATCGGGCCGCGGAGCGCCGGGAGCTTGATCGAGAAGACCGTGCGCATCGGGCCGGCGCCGTCGAGCTCGGCCGCCTCGTACAGCTCACCGGGGACGGTGCGGAGCGCGGCGTAGAAGATCAGCATGTTGTAGCCGAGGAACTCCCACGTGACCACGTTGCCGATCGACGTCAGGACCCAGCTCGGGCTGAACGGCTGCAGCAGGTCGATGCCGAGCGCGTCGTTCGCGGCGCCGGTCAGACCGAACTGGTTGCCGTAGATGAAGCCCCAGATCAGGGCCGCGACGACCCCGGGGACGGCGTAGGGCAGGAACACCGCGATGCGGAAGAAGCTCGTCCCCCACAGTCGGGCACTGTCCAGGGCCAGGGCGGCGACGAGCGCGAGGCCGAGCATGATCGGCACCTGGACGACCAGGAAGATCGCGACCCGGCCGAACCCGGACCAGAACTTGGCGTCCTGGAAGAGCTGCACGTAGTTGGCGAACCAGACGAACTGGTTGCCGCCGATGAGCTGGTCGCGGAACAGGCTGAGCCAGAGCGCGTAGCCGATCGGCACGATGAGCATCAGGACCAGGACGACGACGAACGGGCCGACGAACAGCCATCCGGTGAACCGTCCCCGCGGCTTGGGGCGGCGGCCGGCGGGGCGCTCGGCGGTGGGGCGCGGTGCTGCCTCACCGGGGCGCGCTGCGAGCGTGCTCATGTGACTCCTTCGTCTGCTGCGTTCGGGTGGTCGATGTCGGCGGCTCGGCCCGGGCCGGATCAGGGTGTCCGGGCGGTCACCGATGTTGACGTCAACATCGAACGACGTGACGATAGCATGGCAACGTCAACATGCGCTAGCGTCCGGGGAGGCCGACCGCTCGGCCCTCGATCCGGAAGGAGCGCCAGCGTGACGATGGAGTCCCCCGCCGGCACCCGCCGCGCCCCCTCGATGGCCGCCGTGGCCGACGCCGCCGGGGTGTCGATGCAGACGGTCTCACGCGTCGCCCGGGGCTTCGACAACGTCAGCCCGGAGACCCGCGACCGCGTCCAGCGCGCGATGGAGTCCCTCGGCTACCGGCCCAACCGTGCCGCCCGCGCCCTGCGCTCCGGCCGCTTCCGCACCATCGGCGTGATCATGTTCACGCTCGCTTCCTTCGGCAACATGCGCACGCTCGAGGCGATCGCCGACGCCGCCGGGGTCGCCGACTTCACGATCACCCTGCTGCCGATGGCCTCGCGCACCGAGGCGGGCGTCCGCTCCGCGTTCTCGCGCCTGCACGAACAGGCCGTCGACGGCGTCGTGATCATCATCGAGTCGCACATCATCGACACCGCCGAGGTCGTGCTGCCCGACGGCGTGCCCATGGTCATCATCGACTCCACGGGCAGCACCGACCACCCCGCGATCGACACCGACCAGGCCGACGGTGCCCGGCAGGCCACGCAGCACCTGCTCGACCTGGGGCACGAGACCGTCTGGCACGTCGCCGGGCCGGAGTCGTCGTACTCGGCCGCCCGTCGCCTCGCCGCGTGGCAGGACACCCTGACGCGCGCAGGTCGACCGGTCCCCCCGGTGTTCCGCGGCGGCTGGACGACCGAGCACGGCTACGAGGCCGGGCTCGAGATCGCCGCACGGCCGGAGATCACCGCGGTGTTCGCCGCGAACGACCAGACCGCCCTCGGGGTCCTGCGCGCCGCCCACGAGTCCGGTCGCCCGGTGCCGTCGTCGCTGAGCGTGGTGGGGTTCGACGACTCCCCCGAGTCCGACTCGTTCTGGCCGCCGCTGACCACCGTGCACCAGTCCTTCGACGAGGTCGGCCGCCGAGCGGTGGCGAACCTGCTCGCCCAGATCGACGGCGAGCGCGTCAGCGTCGCGGCCGACCTGGTGCCGGTGCGGCTCGTCGAGCGGGCGAGCACGGCCGCGCCGCCGGCGCGCTGACGCGGCGCGCGTTTCGCGCTCAGCGACACTCCACGGGCGCGCGTTCCCGTGAGGTGTCGCCCAGGCCGTGGAGTCACCACGCGCCGGTCGGGAGGCCCGGTGCCAGGCCGCCACGGGCCTCCCGGCCGCCGCGCGGGCCACGTCACGGGCCCAGCGACAGTCCACGCGCCCGTCACCCCGTGAGGTGTCGCCCACCGCGTGGACTCGCGCCCGGGTCGCCGCGCACGCGCAACGAGCAGAGGACGTCGGGCGCGAGCGCCCGACGTCCTCTGTGCTCACTCGACGCCCGCCGTGGCGTGCGCCGAGGCGTCTTGTCAGCCGATCGAGACGGCGGTCCAGGAGACCGGCGGGAGCTCGATCGTGACGGTGTCGCCCTCGCGACGGACCGACTCGTTCGTGCGGAGCCCCACGCGTGAGGTGTTCTCCAGGTCGTTCACGGCGTGCAGGTCGTCGTCCCAGACACCCTCGGCGTGGACGTCGCCCGTCGCACCGATGCCGGCCAGGTCGATCGTCACCGTCGTCGGCTCGGAGGGGTGGCGGTTGATCAGGAAGACCGCTGCCTTGCCGTCCTCGGACACGGTGGCGGCGGAGTCCACGACCGGGACCTCACCGTGCTTGCCACCGTCGACCGTGTCGCCCGAGGCCTTGACCTGCAGCGAGGTGCCCTGCGCCAGGCGCGAGGTGACCGAGAACGGGAAGAAGGTCGTCTGGCGCCAGGCCGGGCCGCCGGGCTCGGTCATGATCGGGCCGATCACGTTGACGAGCTGGGCGAGCGAGGCCGAGGCGACGCGGTCGGCGTGGCGGAGCAGCGAGATGAGCAGGCCACCCACGACGACGGCGTCGGCGACGGTGTAGACGTCCTCGAGCAGACGCGGGGCGACGGGCCACTCGTCGAGCGTGAAGGTCTTTGCCTTCGCCTCCCACTTCGTGATCGACCAGACGTTCCACTCGTCGAACGAGATGTCGATGCGCTTGTCGGACTTCTTCTGCGCCTGGACGTGGTCGGCGGCCGTGGTGACCGTCTTGATGAAGTGGTCCATGTTGGCGCCCGAGGCGAGGAACGACGGCAGGTCGTCGTCCTCCTCGTAGTAGGCGTGCGCGGAGATGTAGTCGACGTCGTCGTAGGTGTGCTCGAGGACGGTGCGCTCCCACTCGCCGAACGTCGGCATCGACGCCCCCGAGGAACCGCAGGCGACGAGCTCGAGGTCGGGCTGGATCTGCCGCATGGCCTTGGCGGTCATCGCGGCGAGCTTGCCGTAGTCGTCGGCGTTCTTGTGGCCGAGCTGCCACGGGCCGTCCATCTCGTTGCCGAGGCACCACATCTTGATGGCGAAGGGTTCCTGGCGACCGTTCGAACGACGGTATTCGGACAGTGCGGTCCCGGCGTCGATGTTCGCGTACTCGAGGAGCTCGATCGCCTCCTGCGTGCCGCGGGTACCGAGGTTCACGGCGAGCATGAGCTCCGAGCCGACCTGGTCGAGCCAGTGCTGGAACTCGTGCAGGCCGACCTCGTTCGTCTCCGTCGAGTGCCAGGCCAGGTCGAGGCGGCGGGGGCGCTGCTCGACGGGGCCGACGCCGTCCTCCCACTTGTAGCCGGAGACGAAGTTGCCACCGGGGTAGCGGATGGCGGAGACGCCGAGTTCCTTGACGAGTTCGACGACGTCCTTGCGGAAGCCGTGCGCGTCGGCGGTCTCGTGGGTGGGCTCGTGGATGCCGTCGTAGACGTGGCGGCCGAGGTGCTCGACGAACCCGCCGAACAGGCGACGTCGCACCGGCCCCACGGTGAACGCGGCGTCGAGGACGAGGTGTGTGCGGGGCATGGATCTCCTTCGATCGTGGCAGTGCGGTTCGTGCGGGGAGCGTGTGGGGCCACGGACGGGAACCGAAGCGGGCCGTCACGAAAGTGAGCGCTCACCTGACGGAAACGCTACCGGGTTCCGCGCCGTCGCGAAAGGGGTGGCGGATGCCGGGAGCGAGCGCTAATGTGAGCGCTCACGGAGCACCGGAAGGTCGTTCCGTGTCCGGAGCAGCAGTGCTCCGGGTCCGGAGCAGCGATGCTCCGGCGGGAGCACCGACCCTGTTCCCGAGCCCGGCCCATCCCGATGGAGTGATGCCATGCCGATCCCACCCGCAACACCCGCGTCGCGCCTCTCGCGCCGGGGCTTCCTCGCCGCCGGCGCAGCGGCCGCGACGGTCCTGCCGCTCGCCGCCTGCTCGAGCCCCCTCGCCGCCGGTCTCGCCGGCAGCGCACTCAACCCAGAGACCCTCGTCTTCTGGAACCTGTTCGGCGGCGGTGACGGCGTCCGCATGCAGTCCATGGAGGACGGCTACGCGAAGCAGCACGGCGGCTCGAGCGCGCTGCAGGGCACCACGTTCGCGTGGGGCAACCCGTACTACTCGAAGCTGACACTGGCGACCGTCGGGAACAAGCCGCCGGACGTCGCGGTCGCGCACCTGACCCGCGCGAAGCCGCTCTGGGACGGTGACCTGCTCGACCCGATCACGTCCGACGACCTGGCGAGCGTCGGCCTGAGCGCCGCCGACTTCAACCAGAAGGCCTGGGCGGCGCAGAAGACCGACGGCAACAACATCGCGGTCCCGCTCGACACCCACCCCTTCGTCCTCTTCTACAACGTCGACGTCTGCAAGAAGGCCGGCCTGATCGACGGCGACGGCAACCTCGTCGACCTCAACGGCATGGACAACTTCGAGAAGGCCCTCGCCGCGGTCGCCAAGGTCACCGGCGGCACGGCGCTCAACGTCGCGAACGTGGTGCCGGAGACGGCCACCCCGTGGCGCTTCTTCTGGACCATGTACAACCAGCTGAAGGACGCCACCCCGTTCATCAGCGACGGCGGATCGAAGCTCACCGTCAACGAGGACGCCTACAACGAGGTCACGAGCCGCACCCAGAAGTGGGTGAAGGAGGGCTGGCTGAACAAGGCCCTCGACTACGCCACCGCGCAGTCGCTCATGTTCGACGGCAAGGCCGGCTTCTTCATGCAGGGCGAGTGGGAGATCAGCACCGCGCAGTCGATCAAGGGCCTGAACTTCGGCATGGCGCCGATCCCCCAGCTCTACGACAAGCCGGCGACCCAGGCGGACTCGCACACGTTCGTCCTGCCGAAGAAGGCCCGCACGCCGGAGCAGCGCAAGCAGCACATGCTCTTCATCAAGCAGATGCTCGAGCAGAGCCTGACGTGGGCCGAGGGCGGGCACGTGCCGGCCTACATCCCGACGTTCGACAGCGCCGCGTACAAGAAGCTGACGCCCCAGTCGAACTACGCGGCCGCAGCCGAGACCGCCGTGTTCGACGACGCCGCCTGGTACGGCGGCTCGGGTTCGACGTTCGAAGGCACGGTGGGCGCTCAGCTCGCCCTCGTGCAGCAGGGCAGCTCGTCCCCCGCGCAGGCGCTCAGCGCCATCAAGTCGCAGCTCGCGACGTACCTCAACACCCCGAGCCCCCTGTGACCCGGCACGCAACCACCCGGCGGGACCACCCCGGGCAGACGACCCCCGCGATCGCCGTGAACACCGCGCGAAAGGCACGATGACGTGACCACAGCACCTGTCCTCGACCGGCCGACCGACGCGGCCACCGCGCCGCGTCTCCGCCGGAACCGCTCCTACGGCTCCAGCGTGAACCGCGGCCAGGGCCGCAGCGGCTGGCTGTTCCTCGCCCCGTTCGGCCTGTTCTACGTGGCCTTCCTGCTCGGCCCGACGGTCTGGATGATCGTCACGAGCTTCTTCAACACCTCGACCGTCCGCACCGGGCTCGGCAGCTTCGCCGGGTTCGCGAACTACGCCGAGATGCTCGGGCGCAGCGACTTCTGGTCGTCGCTCTGGCACACGCTGCAGTTCACGCTGTACACGACCCCGCCGCTCGTCATCCTGGCGTTCGTGTTCGCCGTGCTGACGAACCGGATGAACCGCGGGCAGTGGTTCTTCCGCCTGGCGTTCTTCCTGCCGTTCATCCTGCCGTCCGCGACGATCTCGCTGATCTGGGTGTTCATCTTCACGCCGAGCACCGGTCTGTGGGCGAGCCTGCAGTCGGCGATCGGCATGACGCCCGGCTCCGGCATGCTGTCGAGCCCGAACACGGCCATGATCGGTGTCGCGATCGCCACCGTGTGGTGGACCCTCGGCTTCAACTTCGTGCTCTACCTGGCCGGTCTGCAGGAGATCCCGCGCGAACTGTACGAGGCAGCCGCCGTCGATGGTGCGTCGAACTGGCAGCAGATCAAGTCGATCACGCTCCCCCTGCTCGGCCGCACGACGACGCTGGTCGTCCTGCTGCAGATCATCGCGAGCCTGAAGATCTTCGACCAGGTCTACCTGATGACGAACGGCGGGCCGGGCATCTCGACCCAGGTCTCGCTGCAGCTCATCACCGGCGTCGGCTTCACCGACAACCGGCTCGGTGCCGCATCGGCCGCGTCGGTCCTCCTGTTCATCGTGATCGTGGCGATCGCGGTCATCCGGCAGCTCGTCGAGCGCGCTGCCGCCAAGCGAGAGATCGGGGCCTGACATGACCGCCACCGAGAGCATCACCACCGGCCGCAAGCTCCGCACCGGCGTCTCGTCCGCCGCTCCCACGAGCGCCGCGAAGATCGGCGTCAGCGGTCGTGGCTTCACGATCGCGTCGGGGATCGTCCTGACGATCTTCGCGATCATCTGGCTCATCCCGAGCGTGTTCGCCCTGAAGACGTCGCTGTCCGACAACGGCGTCGCCGCCCTCGGCGCGAACGCGATCCTGTCGAACTGGAACCCGACGCTGCACTCGTACTCGTCGCTGTTCCAGGCCGGCGACATCTGGAACTGGTACCTCGCCAGCGCCATCACGAGCGTCGTCACCGCGGCACTCACCGTGCTGTTCGCGTCGATGGCGGCGTTCGCCCTGTCGCGGCTGGTGTTCCGCGGCCGCAACATCGCGTTCCTGCTCATCATCCTCGGGATCATGATCCCGACGCAGGTGCTGATCATCCCGATCTTCCAGGAGCTCAACGCGGTCGGCCTGCTCAACACCTACTGGTCGGTGATCTTCCCGCAGGTGCCCGCCGTGATCGCGGTGTTCATCTTCAAGCAGTTCTTCGACGGCATCCCGAAGGAGCTCGAAGAGGCGGCGCGCATCGACGGCGCCGGCATCTGGAAGGTCTACTGGTCGGTCATCCTGCCGCTGTCGCGTCCGGTGATCGCGGCCGTGACGATCCTGACCTTCGTCGGGGTGTGGAACAACCTGCTGCTGCCGCTGTTCGTGCTGTCCAACCCGGACCTCATGACGATCCCGGTCGGGCTCGCCACGGTCCAGGGCAGCTTCGGGCAGCGCTACGCCGACATCCAGGCCGGGGCGATCCTCGCGGCGCTGCCGCTGATCATCCTCTACCTGATCTTCCAGCGGCAGATCGTGGAGGGCGTGACGGGCTCGGGCCTCAAGGGCTGACGCCACCCCACCACGGACGGGAGGCCCGGTGCCAGCTGGCACCGGGCCTCCCGTCCGTCCGTTGGTCGCGTCGCGTGCGCGGCGCGGCTGGCGAGAGCGGGCGTACCTGGCGGGACCGGGCGTACCTGGGCGGAACCGGGCGTACCCGGTGGAACCGGGCGTACCTGGGCGGAAGTTCCGTGACGGTATGCCCGAAAGCACCAGGCATCGCGGGTGCAAGGGGAAGGACCGGGCGTACCTGGCGGAACCGGGCGAACCTAGGGGGAACGGGCGCGCCTGGCGGAACCGGGCGTACCCGGGCAGAAGTTCTGTGGCGGTACGCCCGAAAGCACCAGGCAACGCGCGCGCAAGGGGAAGAACCGGGCGTACCTGGCGGAAGCGGGCGTACCTGGCGGGACCGGGCATACCTGGGCAGAACGGGCGTACTTGGGCGGAAGTTTTGTAGCAGTACGCCCGAGAGCGCCAGGTATCGCGGGCGCCAGGGGAAGGACCGGGCGTACCCGGCGGGACCGGGCGTACCTGGCGAGACCGGGCATACCTGGGCAGAACGGGCGTACCTGGGCAGAACGGGCGTACCTGAGCAGGAGTTCTGTGGCGGTACGCCCGGAAGCACCAGGCACCGCGCGGGTCAGGCGGGGACGGAGACCTTCGTCTCGTGCTTCCAGAACCCGGAGAACGTGATGCGCGACTTCGGCAGGCCCGCACGGTGCAGGTGGCGGCGGCCCTCCGTTGCGAGGCGCGACTCCCCCACGACGAACGCGTAGCCCTGGTCGTCGGACGGCACGTGCCGCTGCAGTTCGGCGAGGGCGCCGCTGCCGGGGACGGCGCCCGGCTGCCGGACGATCCACGTCACCTGCACGCCGGTGGGGGCGTCGAGGTCGCGGATATCGGCGGCGGTCGGGACCTCTTGGATGATGCGGCCGACGGTGTCGCGCGGCAACGAGGCGGCGATGCCGACGACGCCGGGCAGGCCGGTCTCCTCGGCGGCGACGACGACCTCGCTGGTGCCGGCGGGGACATCGAAGATGCAGCCTTGGTCGAGCATCGCGAGCTCCTCGCCGGGGCGTGCGGCGCAGGCCCAGATCGCGGCGCGGCCCTCGAGCTCACCGCGGTGGTCCAGGTGCACGACGAAGTCGATGTCGAGCTCAGCGGTGCCGTCGGCGAGCAGGCGGTACGCGGCGACGGTGTAGTTCGCACAGTGGGGACGGATGTCCTCGGGGATGCCGAGGAACGTCGGCCACCACTTCTTGCCGTCCAGGTCGGGCATCCGGAAGGCGTCCTGGTCGGGGCGTCGGACGAACAGGCGGAACCAGTGGTCGAAACCGAGGTAGCCGAACTCGTGCAGGTCGTCCCCGGTGACGGTGACGCGCTGCATCGAGGGGGTCACCCGCTGGGTCCGGAGGACACGGGCGCGGAAGAGCCGGGGGTTCGTCGGCAGGAGCCGCGGGGTCTTCGCCATGAGGCAAGGCTAACCTAAGATGACTTCCGTGCCAGCCCCCAATCCCGTTCTGGCTTCCGGTCCGGAGGCCCCCGAACCCGACGCGTCCAGTGCCCGAGACGGCGGTGCGTCCCGCGCCCTCGGCGTCCACCGGACCGCGATGCGGCGGCGGACCGCGGTGCTCGTCGGACTCGTCGTCGCCCTGGTGCTCGTCGCCGTGGCGAGCATGCTGCTCGGCAGCAACCGCATCGGTGTCGCCGAGGTGTGGGCGGGGCTCACACGCTCCGGGTCGAGCACCGACGAGGCGATCGTGTGGGGCTCCCGCATCCCGCGCACGCTGATCGGTGCTGCGGTCGGTGCGGCCCTCGGCATCGCCGGACTCCTCATGCAGGGACACACCCGCAACCCACTCGCCGACCCCGGCCTGTTCGGCGTCTCGTCGGGAGCAGGGCTCGCGGTGGTGCTCGGCGTCTACGTGTTCGGGGTGACGAGCACGAGCGCGACCGTCTGGTTCGCCCTGGTCGGGGCCCTGGTCGCCAGCGTCGTCGTCTTCTCGGTGACCATCGCCGGCAGCGGCACGGCCAGTCCGGTTCCGCTCGCCCTCGCCGGGGCCGCGGTGTCGGCCCTGCTCGCGGCCCTGACCTCCTTCGTCGTGCTGACCGACCAGGCCTCGCTCGACGCGTACCGGCTCTGGGTCGTCGGATCGCTCGCCGCACGACAGCTCGACATCCTCGGGGCGGTGTGGCCGTTCCTGGCCGCCGGGCTCGTGCTCGCGGTGCTGAACGTCCGTGCCCTCGACGCCCTCGGGCTCGGGTCCGAGCTGGCGAAGGGGCTCGGCGAGAACGTGCTCGTCGCCCGGCTCGTCGGCCTGGGCGGGATCACACTGCTCGCCGCCGGCGCCACCGCTGCTGCCGGCCCGATCGGCTTCGTCGGCCTGACCGTGCCGCACGTCGCCCGTGCGCTCGTCGGCACCGGACACCGCTGGACCCTGCCGGTCTCCGGTCTGGTCGGCGCCGCCCTCGTGCTGCTCGCCGACGTCATCGGCCGCCTGATCGGCGGGTTCTCCGAGGTCGAGGTCGGCATCGTGCTCGCCGTCATCGGTGGCCCCGTGTTCGTCGCGGTGGCCCGTCGCCGATCGCTGGTGTCGCTGTGAGCGGGGCAGCGGTGCGCAGCACCGGCAGCACGCCCGCCCCCGCTCCCCACACCCCCGGCCGCGCCGGCATCCGCATCGGCCCCGTCGGCCTCGCCTGGCGCCCGCGGGTGTTCTGGTACACCGTCGCCTCGCTCGCCACCGTCCTGGTACTCATCGTGATCGGGACGGCGGTCGGCTCGACGTGGATCGCTCCCGGGGTCGTCATCCGGTCCCTGCTCGGCCTGGAGTCCGGGCCGGACGCCTTCATCATCACCACCCTGCGCCTGCCCCGCGTGCTCACCGGCGCACTCGTCGGCCTGACGCTCGGGGTCGCCGGCGCGCTCACCCAGACCTTCACCCGAAACCCCCTCGGCACCCCGGACATCATCGGTGTCACCGCGGGCGCGAGCGTCGGTGCGGTCGCGGCCATCGTGCTCGGCGGCGGGACGTACTCGGTCTCGTCCCTGCTGCTCGGTGGCGGGATCCCGGTGGCCGCCACGATCGGCGCCCTGGTCGCTGCGGTCCTGGTGTACGGCCTGGGCTGGCGCGGCGGTGTGCAGAGCTACCGGCTCGTGCTGGTCGGCATCGGCGTGAGCGCGACGCTCGACGCCGTGACCAGTTACCTGCTCGTCCGCGCGAAGATCACCGTCGCCACCGCGGCGTCGCAGTGGCTCGTCGGCAGTCTGTCGAGCACCTCGTGGGAGAGCGTCTGGCCGCTGCTCGTGGTGGCCGTCGTCGCGGTGCCGATCGCACTGGCGACGAGTGCGGCGCTCGGCATCGGGCAGCTCGGCGACGAGGTCGCGACGGGCGTCGGTCTCGGCGTCCAGCGGCACCGGCTGCTCGTCATCGCGCTCGCGGTCGTGCTGACCGCCGCCGCCGTGGCCGCCGCGGGGCCGGTCGGATTCGTCGCGTTCGTCGTACCGCAGGTCGGGCTCCGGCTCGCCGGCACGAACCGGCCGCCGCTGCTGCTCGCCGGTGCCCTCGGCGCCGTGCTCGTGCTCGCCGCCGACCTGCTGTCCCGTTCCGCGTTCCCGTGGCAGGTGCCGGTCGGCATCATCACCACCGTGATCGGGGCGCCGTACCTGATCTGGCTCCTCGTCCGTCACCGCAAGGAGATGTCCCGATGACAACACCGCACCCGCACGACACCCCCGTCCTCGAAGCCACGGCCCTGTCCGTCGGCTACGACCGCCAGCCCGTGCTGCGCGACCTGGACCTGCGCATCGAACGCGGCACCGTCACGACGTTCCTCGGCGCGAACGGCTGCGGCAAGTCGACGCTGCTCAAGGCGTTCGGCCGCGTGCTCAAGCCGCAGGCCGGCGAGGTCCTGCTCGACGGCACCCCGATCCGCAGGGAGCCGAACCGCCAGGTGGCCCGCAAGCTCGCGATCCTGCCGCAGTCCCCCGTCGCCCCCGCTGGCACCAGCGTCCTCGACCTGGTGATGCGCGGCCGGAACCCGCACCAGTCGTGGGCGAAGCCGTGGACCGCCGAGGACGCGGCCGTCGCCGAAGAGGCCATCGCCGCCACCGGTCTGACCGAGGTGGCGCACCGCGACGTCACGAGCCTGTCCGGCGGGCAGCGCCAACGTGCCTGGATCGCCATGGTCGTCGCACAGCAGGCCCAGACGCTCCTGCTCGACGAGCCGACGACCTACCTGGACCTCGCGCACCAGCTCGAGGTCCTGCGGCTCGTCCGGCGGCTGAACCGCGAGCAGGGTTCGACGATCGTGATGGTGCTGCACGACCTGTCGCTCGCGGCGCGGTACTCCGACCGGCTCGTGGTGCTGCACGACGGCGGGGTCGTGGCCGACGGCACACCCCACGACGTCCTCACCCCTGCCCTGCTCGAGCACGCGTTCGGTCTGCACGCCCGGGTGTTCCCCGACCCGGTGACCGGTGCGCCGATGATCGTGCCCGAGGCGGACGAGCACGACCCCGTGCCGAGCGCTCCCACCGAGCACACCGTGCCGGGCGCCCGGACCGAGCACACGGTCCCGACGAAAACCGAAGACGTGCTGGCAAGTGCCGCGAACTTAGGTTAGCCTCTCCTAACGTGAAGACCTCCCGACGTGGCCACCTGCGCGCCGCCCTCCTGACCTCCGTGACCGTCTCGGCACTCCTCCTGACCGGCTGCTCGAGCACCGGCAACTCGAACGACTCCGACTCCGACGGCGGCACCGCCGCGTCGAAGGCGTGGTCGTACGAGGACGCCACGGGCGCCACCGTGAAGGTCGACCACACGCCGAAGCGCGTCGTCGTGCTGAACGACATCGCCCTGTCGTTCATCGAGTACGGCCTGAAGCCCGTCGGCACCTTCGGGCAGCTGACGATGGCGAAGGACGCCCGCTTCGAGGGCCTGGACACCGACGGCATCACGCAGCTCGGCACCGCCTACGGCGACATCGACCTCGAGCAGCTCGCCGCGCTCAAGCCCGACCTCGTCGTCACGTCGGTCTACCCGACCGACGCCAAGGGCACGCTCGACACGAAGCAGCCCGGCTACGGCTTCAAGGACACGGCGCAGGAGAAGCAGATCGAGGCCATCGCGCCGGTCGTCCAGGTGAAGTGGGGCGGCAAGGGCGAGGACGTCATCGAGAAGATCGCGGAACTGTCCGAGTCCCTCGGCGCGAAGGAGTCGACGGTCGACGCCGCCGAGAAGCGCTTCGACACCGCGGCCGACGAGCTCGAGAAGGTCTCGAAGGAGAAGGACCTGTCGGTCGTCTCGATGTACGCCGACGGTGACGGCGCCTACGTCACCCGCCCGACCGACGAGCCGTCGCTGCAGATGTACGCGTCGTACGGGGTCGACTTCGTCAACCCGAAGCCCGAGGGCTTCTACTGGGGCATCTACTCGTGGGAGAACGCCGGCCAGATCACCGGTGACGTGCTGCTGCTGTCGCAGCAGGGCTACCAGGTCGCCGACCTGGAGAAGCAGCCGACCTTCGCCGACAACGCCGCGCTCGAGGCGGGCCAGGTCCACAGCTGGACGTTCCCGGCCCTCGACTACGCGTCGCAGGCCGACTACATGACCAAGCTCGCGGGCTGGCTCGAGGACAGCAAGAAGCTTTCCTAGGACCCACGCCCAGGGCGGCCTGGAGGCGCGGTGCCAGCTGGCACCGCGCCTCCAGGCCGTTCGTGGTCTCGTTCCGGGCCGTCAGCCGACCGCGTCCGTGTCGCCGCCCGGCGCAGCGCAGCCTGACCACCGGTCGCGCGCCGTTGGGAGCACCACGGTCGCGGGGGTGGCGGGATCGCCGGGGCCGGAGGATCATCGGCCCATGGAGTACTCGACGGCGTTGCTCACCGAGGAGACGTGGCCCGACTTCGCCGCGCTCGTGACCCGCAGCAACGGCGTGTGGGGCGGGTGCTGGTGCATCGGTTTCCACCCGGACGGTCCACGCGGGACGCCCGACCCGACGGTGTCCCACCAGGAGGCGAAGCACCGGCACGTGCGGAACGGCACGAACCACCAGGTGCTCGTCTACGCCGACGGCACGGCGGTCGGCTGGTGCCAGTTCGGCCGGCCGGTCGAGCTGCCGACGATCCTGAACCCCGGCGCCTACGCCAGGGAAGCCTCGACGCCGCCGGACTGGCGGATCGGCTGCGTGTTCGTCGAGTCCCGACATCGCGGTCAGGGGGTCGCACGCGCCGCGGTCACGACCGCGCTCGAGGAGATCCGGCGGGCGGGTGGCGGGACCGTCGAGGCCTACCCGGAGCAGACGGTCGAGCGGAAGCCACAGCGCGGGGCCTACCTGCACACCGGACCGGAAGAACTGTTCACGCAGTTCGGGTTCGTGCGCGACCGCCGCATCGCCAAGTGGCGGTGGGTGATGCGCACGACGGTGTGACCGGCGTGCCCGCTCGACGCCGCACTGCCAGGCCGGCGCGCGTACCGTGGGCACCGTGACACGCACCGCTCCGGTACGACCGCACCGCCTCGCCCTCATCGGCGCCGCCGTGGCCCTGGTGATCGGGGTCGGACTGCTCTTCACCCCCTGGGACGGGCCCGTCATCGTGCTCGCCTGGGCGCTCATCGTCGCCGCGGTCGTGCTCGGTGCCATCACGTTGTTCTTCGTGCGGGCTCCCCGCAGCTAGTGCCCCACCGGGGGCACTTGTCCCCTTTTCTCCCGACTGTCCGAGCGCGGCAACGGGTCTACGGTCTGTCCCGTGCGGCAACGACGCCGCACGATGACGAATCGAGCATCATGCAACGACGGATGAAGCGAATCCTCGCGCTCGCCCTGAGCGTCGGTGTCGTGGGGGCACTGGCTCCGGCGATCTCGGCCCAGGCAATCGCCACGAGCGACACCCCGGACTTCGGCAGCAACGTGAAGATCTACGACCCCACGGTGCCGGCGTCGACCATCCAGGCCGACGTCGACGCGGCGTTCACCAGCCAGCTCCGCAGCACGACGGCGCAGTTCGGCACGCAGCGGCACGCCTTCCTGTTCAAGCCCGGCAGCTACGGCCGGGTCTGGGCGAACCTCGGCTTCTACACGTCGGTCGCCGGGCTCGGCAAGAACCCCGACGACGTCACGATCAACGGTGCGGTGAACGTCGACTCCGGGTGGAATGCCGGCGACGAGAAGAACGCGACACAGAACTTCTGGCGGTCGGTCGAGAACGTGGCGATCACGCCCGAGAGCGGAACCGACCGGTGGGCGGTGTCCCAGGCCGCTCCGATGCGCCGCGTCCACGTGAAGGGCAACCTCACGATGGGCCCGTCGAACCAGGACGGTGGGCAGGGGTACTCGTCCGGCGGCTACATCGCCGACACCAGGGTCGACGGCACGGTGACCTCCGGGTCCCAACAGCAGTGGTACACGCGGAACTCGACCATCGGGGCGTGGCAGGGCGGCAACTGGAACATGACCTTCTCCGGGGTCCAGGGCGCCCCGGCGAACGACTTCTCGAAGAGCTACACGACGCTCGCCACCACGCCGACCACACGGGAGAAGCCGTACCTGTACGTGGATTCGTCGAACAAGTACCACGTGTTTGTCCCCTCGCTCAAGCAGAACGCGAGCGGTGTCACGTGGCCGAACACCGCTGGCACCGACCTCCCGATGCGGAACTTCTACGTCGCTCACCCGGGCGACTCGGCCGCCACGATCAACGCCGCTCTGGCGCAGGGCCTCAACCTCTTCTTCACGCCGGGCACGTACCAGCTCGACTCGCCGATCGCCGTCACCAGGGCGGACACCGTCGTGACGGGCATCGGCTTCCCGACCCTCGTCCCCACCAGGGGCAACGCCGTGCTGACGTCGACGGACGTCGCCGGGGTGAACGTGTCGAACCTCGTCGTGGACGCCGGCGCGCAGAACAGCGCACAGCTCGTCCGCCTCGGCGGCGCTGGGTCGCACGTCGACCACGCGGGAGATCCGCAGAGCATCCAGGACGTCTTCTTCCGCGTCGGTTCGAGCGTGCAGGGCAGGGCGACGACCACCCTGCAGGTGAACGCCGACGACACACTCATCGACCACATCTGGGCCTGGCGGGCCGACCACGGCGGCGCGCCGACGGGCTGGAACGTCAACACCGGCGCGACCGGGGTCGAGGTGAACGGCAACGACGTGCTCGCCACCGGGCTCTTCGTCGAGCACTACCAGAAGTACGAAGTGCTCTGGAACGGTGAGAACGGCAGGACGATCTTCTTCCAGAACGAGATGCCGTACGACGTCCCGGACAACGCATCCTGGCAGAGTCCGACCGGCGCGGGCTACGCGGCCTACAAGGTGGCGTCCTCGGTCACGAAGCACGAGATCTGGGGCGGCGGCGTCTACGCCTTCTTCAACACGAACCCGTCCGTGCACGCCGACCGGGCGTTCGAGGTCCCGCAGACCGCCGGCGTCCGCGCCCACGGGCTCGTCACGGTCTCGCTCGGCGACACGGGCACCATCTCGAGCATCATCAACGGCGTCGGCGGCGCGGTTCCCACCCCTGCGGGCAACACCGCTCCGAACCGACTCGCGTCGTACAACTGATCGGCACCCGTGGGAGCGGATGCTCCTGACGGTGCGCACGGGAGCGTCCGCTCCTGACGGACGACGGCCGGCTGCTCCACGAGCAGTCGGCCGTCGTCCTGCGATCAGCTGCGCTTCCGGGACGCGGCCGATCGAGGCGGGTCCGCACGCAGGTGCTCCGCCGCTCCCCCGAGGATCCGCGCGAGGTCGTCGACGTCCGCGTCCGACATCGACGCGAACAGCAGGGTGTGCAGCGCCTCGATGTGCCCGGGGAAGACCGCGGCGAGGACGTCACGACCGGCACGGGTGATCGTCACGACCGTGCTGCGTTCGTCGTCGGGCGAGGGCCCACGGGTGACCAGTCCACGCTGCTCGAGCAGTTGCGCCTGGTACGTCAACCCGCTGCGGCTGTAGACGACCCCGTCGGCGAGGTCGGTCATGCGCTGTTGCCCGCCCGGGGCGTCACCGAGCCGGGCGAGCAGCTGGAACTGCACGTAGCTCAGGCCGCCCACGTCGCGCAGCTGCCGCTCGACCGCGTGGCGCAGCAGGCTGCTCACCTCGGTGAAGGCGAAGTACGCCCCGAGCTGCGTCGGGGTCAGGGAGTTCGGCGCATCGGTCACGGAACCCATCCTACCCATTGCTTCGAGTTCGAAGCAGTGCTAGCGTCTCCATCAGGTGCTTCGAACTCGAAGCACAACGTGCAACACCGACGAAGGGCACGATCATGCAGGCAGTACGGTTCCACGAGGTCGGCGGTCCCGAGGTGCTCCGCACCGAGGACGTCGAGCAGCCCACCCCGGGCGCCGGGCAGGTGCGACTCCGCGTCGCCGCCTCGGCGTTCAACGCGGCGGACAACGGGATGCGGGGCGGGTTCCTGCCGATCCCGGTCCAGCTGCCGCACGTCCCCGGCTACGACGTGTCCGGCACCGTGGACGCGCTCGGCGACGGCGTCGAGGGCATCGCGATCGGGGACGCCGTCATCGCGTTCCTGCCGATGGAGCTCGACGGCGGGGCGGCCGAGTACGTCGTCGCACCGGCCGATGCGGTGGTCGCCGCACCGACGAGCGTCCCGCTGGCCGACGCGGCGGCGCTGCCCTCGGTGGCACTCACCGCCTGGCAGGCACTGTTCGACGACGGGCGGCTCGAGGCGGGTCAGCGCGTCCTGATCACCGGCGCCGGCGGCGTCGTCGGGAAGTACGCGATCCAGCTCGCCGTCCGCGCCGGGGTCCACGTCATCGCGACGGCGAGTCCGCGCAGCACCGAGGCCGTCCGGGCAGCCGGCGCCCACGAGGTGATCGACCACACCACGACCGACGTCCGCGCCGCCGTGACGCAGCCGGTCGACGTACTGCTCAACCTCGCCCCGATCGAACCACAGGACTTCGCGGCACTCGTCGACGTCGTGCGCGACGGCGGCGCGGTCGTCAGCACCACGGCGTTCATGTCCACGCCGGGCGACGAGTCCCGCGGGGTCCGGGCGGCGACGGTGTTCGTCCTGCGCAACCGCGAACGCCTGGCCGAGCTGGTGTCCCTGGTCGACACCGGGGCGCTCACGGTCGAGGTCACCCGGCGCATCCCGCTGACGGAACTGCCGTCGCTGCACGCCGAGGCGGCCGCGGGACGGATCAGCGGCAAGGTCGTGGTCCTGGCCGGGTGACGGCAACGCGACCCCGCCGCACCAGCACCACCCGCAGCAGCGCCGGATACGCTCGGCGCATGACGGACCAGGGGTGGCACGAGGACGTGCTCGGAGCACCGTACGAACGGCTCGAACTGCCGCTCGGCACCGACTCCGAGGGACCCGTCGTCGCCACCCTGGTCCGCCGCCGGCACACCCCGACGGACCTGCTGCTGCACGGCCGCGGGCCCCTGCACGGGGTCGACGTGCTCTACGTGCACGGCTGGTCGGACTACTTCTTCCAGGTCGAGCTCGCCGAACGCCTCGAGCGACTCGGTGCCCGGTTCCACGCGCTGGACCTGCGGAAGTACGGTCGGAGCCTGCGCCCGTACCAGACCCCGGGCATGGTCGACGACCTGGCCGTGTACGACGAGGACATCGCCGCGGCGCTCGACGCGATCTCGGCCGAGCACCCCGGCTCGGACCGCCGCCGGCTCGTCCCGATGGGCCACTCCACGGGTGGCCTGACCCTGTCGCTCTGGGCAGCCCGGCACCCGGAGCTCGTGCACGGCCTCGTGCTGAACAGCCCGTGGCTCGAGTTCCAGGCCACCGCGGTCGGCCGGGCCATCGTCGCACCGGTCATCAAGCTCGGTGCCCGGCGGAACCCCCTCGCTCCGATGCCCGCCGTCGACCCCGGCTTCTACACCCGCACCGTCTCGGCCGAGGGCGAGGGGTCGTGGACCTACGAACAGAAGTGGCGGCCGGAGCGCGGCTTCCCCCTGCACCCCGGGTGGCTCGCCGCGGTCTTCGACGGCCAGGCACAGGTCGAGAAGGGCCTCGGCATCGGGGTCCCGACCCTGGTGATGCTGAGCGACAAGAGCATGCTCCAGCCGCGGTGGGACCCCGGGATGGCGCGCGCCGACGTCGCCCTGAACGTCGACACGGTGGCGCACCGCTCGCTCTCCCTGGGCGAGGAGGTCACGGTCCGCCGGCTCGAAGGTGCCCTGCACGACGTGGTGCTGTCCGCGCCGGAGGTGCGGGAACGGGCGTACGACGCCATCGGGCGCTGGGCGACCACCCTCCGCTAGTCCCGCGACGACAGTCCCGCGACGATGATCCCGCGACGCGTGCGACTCAGTCGGCCAGCCCGGCGACCGCGACACGGGTCGCCGCGGCGACGAGCGCGTCCGACGGCTCCGCACCGGGATCGGCCCGGCTCGTCATCACGACGAGCACGATGGGCGCCCGCCCGGGCGGCGTCACGATCGCGATGTCGTTCCGCACCCCGGAGGACGCCGTGCCGGTCTTGTCGGCGACCTGCCACGACGGGTCCACCCCGGCACGGATCGTCGCGTCGCCGGTCGTGTTGCCGAGCATCGCCTCGCGGAGCACCCGCCGGTCGGTGGCGTCGAGGGCGTCCCCGAGCAGCACGGTCCCCAGGTCCGCCGCGAACCGCTCCGGTGTCGTCGTGTCCCGTCGGTCACCCGGGGTCGCTTCGTTCAGGTCGGGTTCGACCCGGTCGACACGCGTCGTCCGGTCCCCGATGCCGCGCAGCCACCGCTCGACGGCGTCCGGCCCGCCGAGCCGCTCCACCAGCAGGTTCGCCGCGGTGTTGTCGCTGGAGCGGAGCGCGGCGTCGATGAGCTCGCGCACCGTCATCCCGGTGTCGACGTGCTCGCTCGTCACGGGCGCGTACTCGAGCAGGTCGCCGCGGTCGTAGTGCACGACGGTCGCCAGGTCGGCGTCGGACGAGGCGCCGAGGACCGCCGCCGCGATGAACACCTTGACCGTCGACGCGAACGCGAACCGCTCCCCCGCACGGTGCGCGATCGTCCGACCGTCCCCGGTGTCGACGGCGACGACCCCGAGCCGTGCGTCGTACCGCCGTTCCAGCGCCGCGAAGGCCCGGGCGGTGGCCGGGTCGGTCGACGGTCCCGCCGAACCCGAAGCCGACCCCGAAGCAGAAGTCGACGCAGACGCCGACGCCGACGACGTCGGCCCGGTCGACGCCCCACCCGGGCCGCCGGAGCACCCCACCAGCCCGACCAGCACCAACGCCGTCAGGGCCGCGGTCGTCGTCCCCGTCCCACCTCGCACGCCCCGAGCCTGCCCGATGACCGTGCAACTACCCTGAGCGGCATGCCAGCTCCCGCCGTCCACCTCACCCGCCTGGACCCCACCGGCGCCGACCGTCAGGAGTTGCTCGCGTTCCTGACGTCCGAGGAGTTCCCGTTCCACGTCCGACGCCGCATCAGCGCGGCCGACGCGGCGAGCGCCGTCGACTCCGGTGCCTACCGCGACGACGAGCACGACACCTCCTGGCTCGACCACGACGACCACGGCCGCATCGGTCTGGTCCGCCTCGAGGACCTGGCCGATCCCGTCCCCCTGTTCGACCTGCGCCTGGCCGGTTGGTTCCGGGGTCGGGGCCTCGGGGTCCCCGCCCTGCGTGCGGTGACCGACCACGTGTTCACGACGATGCCGGCGATCACGCGCTTCGAGGGCCAGACCCGCGAGGACAACACCGCCATGCGCCGGGTCTTCGTCCGCGCCGGGTGGGTGCAGGAGGCCCACTACCGCGAGGCGTGGCCCGTCGACGGCGGCCCGGCCGTCGGGTCGGTCGGCTACGGCGTGCTGCGTCGCGACTGGGAGACGGGCGAGACCACCCCGGTGCCGTGGGACGACGTCGCGCGGTGAGCGGCTGACGGCAGCCGCCAGCAGGCGGACGGGAGGCCCGTGGCGGCGCCGCCACGGGCCTCCCGTCCGTCGGTCGGTCGCGTCTCAGGACCGCGACAGGCGCGCCACGGTGGCGTGCGCGCCGTCCGCGATGAGCCCGTCCAGGGCGTCGCGGTACGCCGCGACGAACCGTTCGTCGTCGACCAGGTCGCCGAAGACCTGGCGGTTCGCGATGAAGGCGAGGCGGTCCTCGCGCTGGGTCAGGGCGATGCGGTGCAGGGGCTCGGCGAGCCGGTCGACGATCTCGATGGGTTCACCGGACTCGTCGGTGCCCTCGTCGTAGCGGGCCCACGACGCGACGATGCCGGCGGACAGCGTGACGGGCCGACCGGCGGCCAGGTTCTCGCGCACGACGGGGAGCAGCCACTTCGGGATCCGGTCGCTCGACTCGGCGCAGAGCCGGGCGAGGGTGTCGCGCACCTCGGGGTTCTGGAAGCGCTCGATGAGGGTCGACTTGTAGTCCTCCAGGTCGATGCCGGGCACCGGGTGCAGCGTCGGCGTGCCCTCGTCGTCCATGTAGCGGCGCAGGAAGGTCGCGATCGCCGGGTCCTGCGTGGCCTCGTGCGCGTAGCGGTACCCGGACAGGTACCCGAAGTAGCAGAGCCCCTGGTGGCTGGCGTTGAGGAGCCGGAGCTTCATGAGTTCGTACGGCTCGACGTCGTCGACGAGCTGGACGTCGGCGTCCTCGTAGGGCGGGCGGCCAGCGGGGTGGTCGTCCTCGAGCACCCACTGGAAGAACGGTTCGGCGACGACAGGCCAGGCGTCGTCGATGCCGAGCTCGTCGCGGACCCAGGCGCGGTCCTCGTCGGCGGTGACCGGGGTGATGCGGTCGACCATCGAGTTCGGGAACGCCACGTGCTCGTCCATCCAGTCCGCGAAGGCCGGGTCCTGCAGCCGGGCGTAGGCGGTGAACATCGACCGGGCGACGTGCCCGTTGCCCTGGATGTTGTCGCAGGACATCACGGTGAACGGGTCGAGGCCGCGGTCCCGTCGGCGGCGCAGTGCCTCGACCACCAGGCCGAACACCGTGCGGGGCGGGCCGTCGCCGCGCAGGTCGGCCGCGACGCCGGGCTCGTCGGCGACGAACTCGCCGGTGACGTGGTCGAAGTTGTAGCCGCCCTCGGTGATGGTCAGGCTGACGATCCTGGTGTCCGGGTGCGCCATCTTCTCGACGACGGCGTCGGGGTCGTCGACGGCGAGCAGGTACTCGACGATGCTGCCGACGACACGGGACTCGCGGGTGCCGTCCGGGTGCTTGAGGACGAGTGTGTACAGCCCGCCCTGTTCGGCCATCGCGGTCGCCATCCGACGGTCCTGCTCGAGCACGCCGACGCCGCAGATGCCGTACTCGCGGGCGTCGCCCTGCTGCAGGAGCCGGTCGATCACCATCGCCTGGTGCGCGCGGTGGAACCCGCCGACGCCGAAGTGGACGATGCCGGCAGTGATGCCGTCGCGGTCGTAGGTGGGCACGGCGACACCGCTCGCGGCGATCTCGTCGAGGGTCTCCGGGGACAGGCGGACGGGCATCGGGTACTCCTTCGTACGGCGGCGGATCCGCGAGCGGTGACGCGGCGGTTCGTCCGTCCAGTCTGGCACCCGACCCCTCCGACAGAACAGTGGTGCAGCACAGGCGTTCTGCTCCGGGGGACGAACCTGGGGATGCACTCAACCTCGTTGCACCGAGTGCATCGATGCACCTAGTGTTCCATCTCGTGACCATCGCGACCGACCGCCGTGCTGCCCTCAAGGCGAAGCACCGTGCGGCGATCCTGCAGGCCGCTCGCGACCTGATCGACGAGCGCGGCGGCCGCGACTTCAGCGTGGACGACCTCGCCGCCCGGGCGGACATCGCCCGCCGCACCGTGTTCAACCACTTCGCCTCGCTCGACGAGGTCCTGCTGGCCGTGTGCGAACAGGAGCTGTCCGTCATCATCGACCGGTTCCTCGCCGACATGGCCCGGACCCCGGTGGGCGACGGCAGCCGGGCGTCGATGTTCGACGAGCTCGAGTCCGCCGCCCGCGGTGCCGACCTGGCTCCGGCGATCGCCAGCATGTACCGGATCCTCGGCGACCCCGGCAAGGACGACCCGAAGGCCGCGGTGCTGACCCAGACGGCGTTCTCGCGTGTGACCGAACGGCTCCGGCACGAGGTCGCCCGGCGCTACCCGGCCGCCGACCCCCTCGACGCCGCACTGCTCGTCGAGTCGCTCATGAGCGGCATCGTCGTCATCGCGGAGCACTGGCTGGCGACGTCCGGCCCCGAGCTCGACCAGCCGGCGCTCGACGCGTGGGACGACCTGCTCGCCCGACTCGTGCACAGCGTCCGCAGCGGCTACATGGCCGACGACTGACACCGCCCCACCTCCTCATCCCCCAGGGGTCCACCGGCGCACCCCGCACCACCAGCACCTGACAACGAAAGGACCGCAGGCAACCGCATGGCCGGTCTCCTCTACCGTCTCGGACGGTTCTCCGCACGACGCCACTGGCTCGTGATCATCACCTGGGTCGCGATCATGGCCGTCGCGGGCGTCACGTACACGCTCTTCGCCGGCACGATCTCGTCGTCGATCACGATCCCGAACACCAAGACCAGTCAGGTGCAGGACCAGCTCGCCGACAAGTTCCCGTCGGCGAACGGCGGCAACGGCACGATCGTCTTCGAGACGAAGGACGGCAAGGCGTTCTCGTCGTCGCAGCAGTCCGAGATCGACGACTTCCTGACCAGCCTCGAGAAGCTCGACGGCGTCAAGGGCACGACGAGCGGCTTCGCCACCCAGAAGCAGCTCGACGACCAGCGGCAGAAGATCGTCGACGGGCGCGACCAGATCGAGTCCGGTCGCGCGAAGATCGAGACCGGCCAGCAGCAGCTCGACGCCCAGAAGGCGCAGCTCGAGTCCGGCAAGCAGAAGATCCAGGACGCCCAGGCGCAGCTCGACGCGCAGAAGGCCCAGGCGCAGGCAGCCGGCGGCGCGGCCGTCCCCGCCGCACAGGCGCAGGCCGCGGCCGCCCAGCTCCAGCAGGCGCAGGCGCAGATCGACGCCCAGCAGGCCCAGATCGACGCCGGAGCGCAGCAGATCGCGACCGCCCAGAAGACGATCGACACGAACAAGCAGAAGCTCGACGACAACGAGCAGCAGCTCGAACAGGGCTCGGACCTGCTCGACCTGTCGAAGGACATCCGCTTCGTGTCGGACAACGGCAGCGCCGCGATCGGCACCGTGCAGTTCACGAAGTCGACCTACGAGGTTCCCGCGGACACGAAGACCGCCATCGCGGACGACGCCGAGTCGGCCGACATCCAGGGTGTCAACGTGTACGTCTCGAACGACATCGCACAGGGCGTGCCGTCGATCCTCGGCCCGGGTGAGATCGGCGGTGTCATCATCGCCGCGATCGTGCTGCTCCTGATGCTCCGCACCGTCATCGGCGCCGCGGTCCCGCTCGTCAGCGCCGTCCTCGGCGTCGGAGTCGCTTCGCTCACCGCCCTGTCGTTCTCGAGCGTCGTCGAGTTCATCTCGGTCACGCCGGTGCTGGGGGTGATGCTGGGCCTGGCGGTCGGCATCGACTACTCGCTGTTCATCCTGAACCGGCACCGGACCCAGCTGAAGCAGGGCATGCAGGTGCACGAGTCGATCGGGCTCGCGAACGGCACCTCGGGCAACGCCGTGGTGTTCGCCGGTGCGACGGTCATCGTCGCGCTGCTCGCGCTGAACATCACCGGCATCCCGTTCCTCGGCCTGATGGGCACGGTCGGTGCGGTCGCGGTGCTCTTCGCGATCCTCATCGCGACCTCGTTCACCCCGGCCCTGCTGTCGCTCATCGGCATGCGGATCCTGCGGAAGAAGGAGCGCGCGAAGATCGGCAACACCGACTCCACGCGGATCCCGAACAAGCCGATGTCGAGCTGGCGCGCGGTCATCACGCTCGTCCTCGGCGTCGCGGTGCTCGGCACCATCGCCCTGCCCGCGACCCAGATGCGCCTCGGCCTGCCGAGCGGTTCGTCCGAGGCCGTCGAGTCGAGCCAGTACAAGGCCTACAAGACGCTCGAGAAGGAGTTCGGCGCCGGTCAGAACGGCCCGCTGCTCGTCGTGGCGACCCTGCCGGAGTCGATCAGCAAGAGCGACGTCACCGCGACCGAGGTCACCATCGGCCAGGCGATCGCGAAGAACGACGACGTGGAGGCCGTCCTGCCGATCGGGGCCTCGAAGGACCGCGACATCATCGCGTTCCAGGTGAAGCCCGCCGGCGGCCCGGACAGCGTCTCCACCGAGAACGTCGTGAAGGACCTGCGCGAGCAGACCGTCTCCACCGACGACGGCAAGGTCACGCTCGGCGTCGCCGGCAACGCGTCGGCGAACATCGACGTGTCCGAGAAGCTCTCGAACGTGCTGCCGCTCTACCTCGTGGTGGTCGTCGGGCTGTCGCTGATCATCCTGATCATCGTGTTCCGGTCGTTCCTCGTGCCGATCACCGCCACCGCCGGGTTCATCCTTTCCGTGCTGGCGTCGTTCGGTGGACTGACCGCGATCTACCAGTTCGGCTGGCTCGGCTCGGTCTTCGGTGTGCACGACCCGGCACCGATCCTGAGCTTCCTGCCCATCATCGAGATCGGCATCCTGTTCGGTCTGGCGATGGACTACCAGCTGTTCCTGGTGTCCGGCATGCGTGAGGCCTACGCCCACGGTGCGAGCGCGAAGGTGGCCGTCCAGCGCGGTCTGCACGCGGGTCGCGCGGTGGTCACGGCGGCGGCGATCATCATGATCTCCGTGTTCGCGGGCTTCATCTTCTCGGACTCGTCCACCATCAAGCCGATCGGCTTCGGGCTGGCGTTCGGTGTGCTGATCGACGCCTTCGTCGTCCGCATGCTGCTCATCCCGTCGGCGATGCACCTGCTCGGCAAGAGCGCCTGGTGGTTCCCGAAGTGGCTCGACCGCATCGTGCCGGACGTCGACGTGGAGGGCGCGAAGCTCGAGCGCACCCACCCGGTGGCCGGCCACGAGGACACGCACACCGGCACCCACGCGCTCCCCGTGGAGCCGGACGCGAATGCGCACGACTCGGGGCACCCGCCCGCGCACCGCGCGTAGTCGACGCACCAGCGCCACCACCCTGGAGGCCCGGTGCCGGTCCACGAGACCGGCACCGGGCCTCCAGGCCGTCGCGCCCACCGCCCCGGGTCGCGAGCACGCCACTTCGTGCACGAACGAAGTACCCTGAACGCATGACCCAGACCGCCCCGGACCCGCTCGCGCTCGACCGGCAGCTCTGCTTCGCACTCGCGGCGACGAGCCGCAGCGTCATCGGGCTGTACCGCGACCTGCTCGAACCGATGGGCCTGACCCACCCGCAGTACCTCGTCATGCTCGCCCTGTGGGAGCGGGACCCGCGATCGGTGCGCGAGATCGCCGGCGAACTGCGACTCGACTCCGCGACGCTGAGCCCGCTGCTCAAGCGACTCGAGGCCTCCGGGTACGTCCGCCGCACGCGCAGCGCCGCCGACGAACGCCAGCTCGAGGTCTCCCTGACGACCGCCGGGCACGCCCTGCGCGACCGCGCCCAGGCGGTCCCGCTCGCCGTCGCCGACCGGCTCGGGTGGCCACTCGCCCGGCTCGAGTCCCTGAAGGACGAGCTGACCGAGCTGCTGGAGCGCGTCGACCAGGTGTGATCCGCGGCCATCGGTGCCATAATGATTCGTGCACGAACGAAAGGATGCACCGTGGGACGCTTCGGCCAGTGGTACGAACGGTGGAACACGACGCTCATCAACAAGATGGGCCCCTCGCAGATCGGCGCCGGTCGCCCCGAGGGCATCGACGACCGGACGATCGACCGGGGGTGCCCCCTGTGCGGCAAGCCCCTCTCGCAGCACCAGGTGATCCGGCCCGAGGGCCAGGTCCGCTCGTCGACGCTGGTGTGCCCACGCGACTGACCGCGCTGCCTGAAGAAGTGCTCCGAGGCGGAATTGCATCGGACAACTCGTCGTTCGCCCTGAGGTGAAGCTCTTCGAACCCGCCTCCATCGGCGCCTTGTCCCTGTCGAACCGCGTCGTCATGGCCCCGCTCACGCGGACCCGCGCCGGCGAGCACGGCGTCCCGAACGACCTGCTCGTCGAGCACTACCGGCAGCGCGCCGGCCTCGGCATGATCATCACCGAGGGCACCTGGCCCGTGCAGGAGGGCCGCTCCTACCCCGGGCAGCCCGGCATCGAGACCGACGACCAGATCGCCGGCTGGCGCCGCGTGACCGACGCCGTGCACGCCGCCGGCGGCACGATCGTCATGCAGCTCATGCACGGCGGCCGCGTCTCGCACACCGACATCTCGCAGACCCCGCGCATCGTCGCCCCGTCCGCCATCGCCGCCCCCGGGCAGACGCACCTGGCCGACGGCTCGAAGGCCGACATGCCCGTCCCGCACGAGCTGACCACCGCCGAGGTGCAGGAGGCCGTGCAGGGCTTCGTGCAGGCCGCCCGCAACGCGATCGCCGCCGGGCTCGACGGCGTCGAGGTCCACGGCGCCAACGGCTACCTGGTGCACGAGTTCATGTCGCCGGTGTCGAACACCCGCACCGACCAGTACGGCGGCTCCCCGGAGAACCGCGCGCGCTTCGCGATCGAGGTCACCATCGCCATCGCCGAGGCCATCGGCGCCGACCGCACCGGCATCCGCCTGTCGCCCGAGCACGGGATCCAGGGCGTCATCGAGGACGACGCCGACGACGTCCGCGCCACCTACACCGCCGTCGCCGAGGGCCTCGCGCCGCTGGGGCTCGCCTTCGTCGACGTCCTGCACGCCGAGCCGACCGGCGACCTGGTGCAGCACGTCCGCCGCACCGCGGGTGCGCCGTTCATCGTGAACTCGGGCTTCTCGTCGCTCACCACCCGCGACGAGGCCATCGCGATCGTCGAGGGCGACCACGCCGACGCCGTCGCCGTGGGCCGCGCCGCGATCGCCAACCCGGACCTCGCGCACCGCTGGGAGCACGACGCCGAGCTCAACGAGCCCCGCCCGGAGCTCTTCTACGGCGCGACCGCCGAGGGCTACACCGACTACCCGTCGCTGGCCGAGGCGCGCGCGACCGTCGCGTAGTCGACGCACCACCTGACGGACGGGAGGCCCGTGGCGGTGTCGCCACGGACCTCCCGTCGGTTGCGGGGATGGTTCCGAGGCGACACACGCTTCTCGTAGGATCGTGGCAGTGAACACTGCAACGTCGGGCGAGCGCGGCCCCGCGCACCAGGCGCGCGACACGACGCGGTGGGACATCCAGGGGCTCCGCGCCTTCGCGGTCCTGTCGGTCGTCGTCTACCACCTGTGGCCACACGCGCTCCGCGGTGGGTTCGTCGGCGTCGACGTCTTCTTCGTGATCTCCGGTTTCCTCATCACCGGACACCTGGTGCGCGAACAGCTCGCGACCGGCGCCATCCGCCTCGGCCGGTTCTGGTCGCGCCGGGCGAAGCGTCTCCTCCCCGGCGCGTTCCTGACGATCCTGGTCACGGGCGGCGCCGTCCTGGTGGCCGTGCCCAACACGCTCTGGGGCCAGTACGGGCGCGAACTCATCGCGTCGACGATCTACCTGCAGAACTGGGAGCTGGCGGCGAGCGCGGTCGACTACCTGGCCTCGACGAACGATCCCTCGCCCTTCCAGCACTTCTGGTCGCTGTCCGTCGAGGAGCAGTTCTACATCGCGCTGCCCCTGGCGCTGATCGGGCTCGGGTTCCTCGTCCGTCGGCGCTGCTCGCCCCTGACGACCGCGCGACTGCTGCTCGGCGGCGTCGTCGTGCTGTCGCTCGCCTGGAGCATCGTGCAGACCAGCACGAACCCCGGCGTCGCGTACTTCTCCACCGGCACCCGCGCGTGGGAGTTCGCCCTCGGCGGGCTCGCCGCCACCGTCCGTCTGCCCGAGGTCCGCACCGACGTCGCCCGACGGGTACGCCTCGTGCTGGCGAGCACCGGTGCCGCCGCGCTCGTCCTGTCGCTCGTCGCCATCGGCCCCGGCACGCCGTTCCCCGGTGTCGCCGCACTGCTCCCCGTCGCGGGGGCCACCCTCATGGTGCTCTTCGGTGGGAGCACCGTGTTCGCGACGCTCGGCGCCCTCGCCCCGATCGCGTTCACCGGGCGCATCTCGTACTCGCTCTACCTGTGGCACTGGCCGCTCGTCGTGATCCTGCCGATCGCCCTCGGACACCCGCTCGGCTGGGCGACCAGCGCCGCTGTCCTGCTCGTCTCCTTCGGACTGGCCGCGGTCACGACCGTCTGGTTCGAGGAACCCGTCCGGTTCTCGGCCTGGATGCGCGACCTCCGGCCGCAGGGCACCGTCGCGCTCGGCGTCATCTGCACCTTCACCGTCGCCACCCTCGGTGCCGCGACCCTGACCGTCGTCCACGTCCAGGACGTGCAGGCCGAGCGCGCCACGCAGCAACTCACGAAGCAGCTCACCAGCCAGCGTGGCCAGGACGACCCGTCGTGCATCGGTGCGGCGGCGCTCATCGGCTCCGCGCACCCCTGCGTCGACCCGAGCCTGGCCGACGTGCGCATCCCCGCCCCCGCTTCGGCCGCACGCGACGACGCGAACCGTGGCGAGTGCTGGAACGAGGTCTTCACGACCTGCGTCCTGGGCAAGGCGACCGGGTGGTCGAAGCACCTCGTCGTGATCGGCGACTCGCACAGCAACGCCCTGCTCGGAGCGTACGAGCGGATCGCCGACGACAACGGGTGGCGGATCGACCTGGCGGGCACCGGTGGGTGCTACCTCACCACCGCGCGACAGAGCTCCGTCAGCACCGACTCCATGCGCAAGTGCGACGACTGGAAGCACCAGGCGATCGACTTCGTCCGAGCCCACCGGGACGCCGACGCCCTGGTCGTCACCCACTCGGCCACCCAGCGACCGGTCGACCTGCCCGCCGGCGCAGCCCGCGACGCGGCGACCCGCGACGGCCTCGTCGATGCCTGGGAGCAGGCGGCCGGCGACGACCTGCCGGTGATCGCCATCCGCGACAACCCGGTGCCCCGACCCGACGTCGTGGAGTGCGTGAGCAGGATGTCCGGACCGACGAACAGCTCGTGCGACCAGCCGCGCTCAGAGGCCTTCCGGCAGACCGACTCGACGGACGACGCCGTGCGGGCGTTCAGGGCCGCCGGGGGTCACGCCGCGGAGGTCGACCTGACGGACCACTACTGCACCGCGACGACCTGCCCGGCGGTGATCGGCGGCGTGCTGGTCTACCGCGACAAGTCGCACGTGACGGCGACGTGGGCCTCGTCGCTCGCGCCGTACCTGGAGCGCGGGCTGCAGGACCGCTTGGCGGCGTTCGCGCACTGAGGAGGGCAGCCCGAGCGGCCGGACTGAGCGCTTCATCAGACGATCGTCTTTCGAATTGCAGGACCGTCCCAAGTTGAGGGACGAAGTTGCTCGGACCATGCCGCGGCCATCAGCATCGCACAGTGCGATCGACGGTCAGCGGACGCTCGAGGCAACTGAAGGGGCACCCCCGTGCACATCTCGCGCCGAACTGCGCTCATCGGCATCACCGCCGCCGTCCCGCTCGTCACGACCGCACTCGCGGCCCCGGCCGACGCCGCCACCCCGTCCGGCGCGGCGGACTCCACCGGATCGACCGGTTCCTCCGGTACCTCCGACTCGGGCGTGCTCGCCGTGCAGCGCTGGCTCAACACGACCTTCGGGCACCTGCACGGGTGGGTGCACGTCGACGAGGACGGACTGACCGGCAGCGGCACCGTGCTCGGGATCGTGCAGGCCACCCAGTCGCTCCTCGGCATCTCCCCCGTCGTCGCGACGCTCGGGCCGACGACCCGTCGGAAGCTCGAGCAGCACGGCGACGTCGGGGCCGAGACGGGTGCCGACGCCGCGACCTGGTGCCGGCTCGTCCAGGCCGGACTCGTCTGCAAGGGTGCTGCGACCGTGACGCTCACCGGCGAGTACGACGCGGCCACCGTCGCGGCCGTGCAGGCGCTCCGGTCCGACCTGGGTGCCGAGCCCGGCGCGCTCCCGCTGTCGGCCCACCTGTTCGGCGCCCTCCTGACCGTCGACCCGGTCCGGCTCACCTCCGGCGGATCCCGATCGGTGCGCGCGGTGCAGCAGTACCTCAACCGCACCTACGCCGAGGCGACCGGCGGCGCGTACGGCAGCACGAGCGGGCTCGTCGACACGAGCACGTACTCGGCCGCGATCCGCGCGGTGCAGGTCGCGGTCGGTGTCACGGTCGACGGCGCCTGGGGACCGGGGACGGCTGCCGCACTCCGTGCCGCGGGACCGAGCGTCGTCGCGGTCGGGGCAACCGGCGCCTGGGTGCTGCTCGTCAAGGCGCTCCTGGTGCTGAACGGCGAGCGCGTCGTGTTCAGCAGCGCCTACTCGGCAGCGGACGCCGCGGTGGTCCGTGCGTTCCAGCAGTTCCAGGCGTTCCCGCCGGCCGAGCAGACCGGGACGTGCGACGCCGGCACGTGGGCAGCCCTGGCCGCGAGCACGGGTGATCCCGACCGCGCGACGACCGGTGCCGACACCGCGGTGCGCCTCGACGACGCCAGTGCGGCCGCCGTCCGTGCGTCCGGTGCCACCGGCGTCGGCCGCTACCTCACCAACCACCAGCAGTCCGGAGCACTCGACAAGGCCCTGACCCCCGACGAACTCCGCGCGATGGCGAGCGCCGGGCTCGGGCTGTGGCCGATCTTCGAGGAAGGCGGGTTCACTGCCTCGTGGTTCACCGAGGAGCAGGGTGTCCGCGACGCCCACCGCGCCCACGACGCCGCCCGACAGCTCGGGATCCCGAAGCAGACCACCGTCTACTTCGCCGCCGACTTCGACGCTTCGGCGGCGCAGGACGAGTCGCTCGTGGTGCCGTACTTCCGCGGCGTCGCCGCCGGCCTGCGGGACCGCGGGAACCTGTACAAGGCGGGCGTCTACGGCTCCCGCGCCACGTGCACCGCCGTGAGCAGCGCCGGACTCGCACACTTCTCGTTCGTCGCCGGGATGTCACCGGCCTGGGCGGGCAACCAGCTCGAGCCCCTACCGGGCAACTGGTCGCTCAACCAGATCCAGAACCGCACGGTCGGGTCGGGCAAGGGATCCACCGAGATCGACGCCGTGGTGGACTCCGGGCGCGACCCCGGCGTCCCCGCGGCTCGGCTGGTCGGCTGACCGGCTGCCGACCGGGATCGAGCACCGCCGTGACCACCACGACCCCGCGTGAGCCGCGCGCCGCGTTCCCGCACCGTGCCACCTACGTCTTCTCGAACTTCGAGGAGGCGATCTCGATGGACTGCTACTGCGACGAGGGCGCCGACCACTTCGGCGTCTACCCGTTCTACGACGAGGTCATCAAACCGATCATCGACGATCTGACCCGACGCTTCCGGCGCCGGTTCGGGAAGGAAACCCCGTGAACACCGCACACCACACCACCCCGACCACCGCCCGGCACCGCAGCCGTCGGACCGCCGCGACGGCCCTGACCCTCGGGCTGCTCGCGGCGGGCATCGCCCTGCCGACCACGGCGGCGAACGCCGACCCCCTGCCCACGTCCGCCGAACCGACGGGTTCCACGATGACCATCTCCCACGACGGTTCCCGTCCCGCGGCGTCGACGGCAGAGCTCGACACCATCGGCGCGCTCATCCTCCGACGGCTGGAGCTCGCCGACCCCGTGGCGGAGTCGAAGTGGCTCAGCGGCAAGCCGGTCGCCGACCCGGCGCGCGAACAGGCCGTCGTCGACGAAGCGGTGACCCTGGCGGAGCAGCAGGGCGTCGACCCCGTCCTGGTGACCCGGGTGATCCGCGCGCAGATCGCCGCGAGCAAGGTCGTCCAGCGTGGCCTCATCAACCACTGGACGCACAACCCGTGGACCGCACCCACGACGGCACCGGACCTGGCCACCATCCGGCCTCAGCTCGACGCCATCGACACGGACCTGGTGACCGCGCTCGGCCAGGTCCAGACCGTCGCCCAGGACCACCGGTGCGCGCACCTGGTGGACGCGGAGCGGAAGCACCTCGACGTCGGACTCGACTCGCTGCACCGGAAGGGGATCGACGTGGCCTGGCACACGTTCTGCGCCGCCTGACGCGGGCAGGGGACGAGCCGTCGTCATGAGCGGCCCTAGGATGTGGTGTTCACTGATCGCTCGACTCCGGGCGAGGAAGGACACCGCGCCAGATGAACCAGCGGCAGCTCGCCATGGAGGCGTCTCGACGAGCCATCATCGACGCCGCGGGGCAGCAGTTCGCGGCCTTCGGCTACGAGGCGACCACGTTCTCCCGTGTCGCCGAGGCGATGGGCAAGCCGAAGTCGGCGATCGGGTACCACCTGTTCCCGTCGAAGAAGGACCTGGCGACGGCCGTCATCGAACTGCAGCAGCAGCGCTGGCGTGAACTCTTCGACGCACTCCCCGCGCAGCCCGGCATCGAGCGGCTGACGGTGTTCCTCCTGACCACCGGGATGGACGTCCGCCGGGGCTCGGTGGCGGGCGGCGCGGTCCGGCTCCTGCACGAACTCGGCAAGGCCGGCGTGCCGGTGCCGCGCGGCTTCGACTGGTTCGAGATGACGCGGGGCGAGCTCGTCAGCGCCGGGGTCGCGGCGGCGGACGTCGACGCGGCCGCGGTCCAGCCTTCCGTCCTGCTGCTCCTCAACACGACGCTGGGCATGGTGGACGGTTCGACGCAGCTGACCGACGACGAGCTCGTGGCGCAGCTCAAGGCGCTGTGGGCACCGCTCTTCACGTCGTTCGGCATCGCCGGTGCGTCCGAGGTCATCGCGGCGGCCCAGCCGTACACGCCGAGTCCCTGACCGGTCGCCCGTCCGGTGCGCTCCTGGTCGAGCCGCACCGTACAGTGCACCATGACCGAAACAGCGCCAGCGCACCAGTTGCTCCACCTCGGGGTGCTCGCCGACTCCCGGAAGGCCGACGAGCGTCGCCTGCCGATCCACCCCGCGCACCTCGAGCGCATCGATCCCGACCTGCGAGCGGCGATGACGCTCGAGCGCGGGTACGGCCGCCGCTTCGGTGTCCCCGACGAGCAGCTCGAACCCCTCGTCGGCGCGATGGCCGACCGCGAACAGGTGATCGCGACGGCCGATGTCGTCCTGCTGCCCAAGCCCCTGGCGGCCGACCTCGCGGACCTGCGGGACGGTCAGACCCTCTGGGGGTGGCCGCACTGCGTGCAGGACCGCGAGCTCACGCAGCTCGCGGTGGACAAGCGCCTGGCACTGATCGCGTGGGAGGCGATGAACCACTGGCGTGACGACGGTGGCTTCAGCCTGCACGTGTTCCACAAGAACAACGAGCTCGCCGGCTACTGCTCGGTGATCCACGCGCTGCAGCTCTGCGGGTCGACGGGTGACTACGGGCGACGCCTCACCGCGGTCGTCATCGGGTTCGGTGCCACCGCCCGCGGGGCCGTGACCGCCCTGAACGCCCACGGCATCCACGACGTCCGTGTCCTGACGAACCGGGACGTCGCAGCGGTCGGGTCACCCATCCCGTCCGTCGACATCCTGCGCTTCGGACCCGACGACGCGTCACCGTCGGAGCTGGTGGTCACGACCCCTGACGGGCCGGTGCCGCTGGCGCCGTACCTGGCCGAGAACGACATCGTCGTGAACTGCACGCTCCAGGACCCGAACGCACCCCTCGTGTTCCTGGACGTCGAGGACTTGAGCGCGTTCCGTCCGGGGAGCCTCATCGTCGACGTGTCCATCGACGAGGGCATGGGCTTCAGCTGGGCCCGTCCGACGTCCTTCGCAGAACCGTTGACCACCGTCGGCGACACGACCAACTACTACGCCGTCGACCACAGCCCCTCGCTGCTCTGGAACTCGTCGACCTGGGAGATCAGCGAGGCGCTGCTGCCGTTCCTGCGGACCGTGATGTCCGGCAGCGGAGCCTGGGCGGGGTCGGAGACGATCCGTCGGGCGATCGAGATCGAGGACGGGCACATCCGCAACCCGGCGATCCTCGCGTTCCAGGGGCGCTCGGCGGAGTACCCGCACCGCGCCGCGGACTGACCCACGCCGGCCGGAACGCCGGAACGACGAAGGCCCCGGTGGAATCCACCGGGGCCTTTCGTCTTCCTGCTTGCCTGTGCGCTCGAAGGGACTCGAACCCCCAACCTTCTGATCCGTAGTCAGATGCTCTATCCATTGAGCTACGAGCGCGTGGCCTTGCGGCCGTGGAAGACTCTACAACAGGTGCGGCCCGGGCGCCAATCGAGGCGCTCCGGCCCCCGTGCTCGGCGTGTCGCGGGCGGTCTCCCACGGCCGCACCGTCACAGCGCCGCGGGCTCCTCGTCGAACACCTCGGCCAGGAACACCCGGAGCGCCTGCCACGATCGGCGGTCGGCGCGCTCCTGGTACTGCGCGCCGTGGTCCGGGGCGTCGGTACCGGGCACCGCGAACGCGTGCATCGCGCCCGAGTACGTCACGACCTGCCAGTCGACGTCCGGCGCCGCCCGCATCTCGTCCTGCCACGCGTGCACGGCCTCGTCCGGCACGACGGGGTCGGCGCCCCCGGTCAGGACGAGCAGCTTCGCCCGGATGTCAGCGGCGTCCGAGGGGTCGTGCGCGATGAGGCCGCCGTGGAACGCCACGGCACCGACCAGGTCGGCCCCGGTCCGTGCGAGTTCGAGTGCGGTCGAGCCGCCGAAGCAGTACCCCATGACGACGACGCGGGCGGGGTCGACGTCCGGGTCGGCGAGCAGTCGCTCGAGTCCGGCGGTGGCGCGGGCCCGCAGCAGCGGCAGGTCCTGGTAGAAACCGCCGGCGACCTGGGCCGCGGTGTCGTCACCCGGGCGGACGCCCGCTCCGTAGATGTCCGCGCCGAAGGCGACGTAGCCCAGTCGGGCGAGCATCGTCACCCGTGCTTCGACGTGCTCGTTCACGCCGTGCCAGTCGTGCACGACGAGGACGGCCGGACGACGGCCCGCGATCGCGGCGTCCTTCGCGAGCACACCGAGCAGTTCGGTGCCCTCGTGGTCGTAGGAGACGTCGTCGACACGGATGTCGGCGCCGGCGGGTTCGGGAACGGTCTGCAGGACGTCGTCGGTGGTGTTCACGTCGCCCGACGCTACGCCGCCGCTCGGTCTCAGGCCTCGATGTTGTCCCAGCCGTCGGGGCCGACGGACCCGGCGGCGTACTCGTCGAGGGGCGCCTTGCCGGCCTTCCACGCGTCGAGGAACGGGCCGACGACCTTCCAGCCCTGCACGGCGCTGTCGCCGCGGACCGACAGCGTGGCGTCACCCTCGAGCACGCCGGCCAGCACCTCGCCGTAGGCGCTCAGACGCCCGGGGTTGAAGGTCACCTCGAGGCTCGTGTGGTCGATCGTGTACGGGTCTCCGGCGCCGTTGACGTTGAGCTCGAGCTGCATCTCGTCCGGGGCGATCCAGATGCGCAGCCGGTCGGGCAGCTCGGTGCCGGTGAGCCCCTCGGGCACGTGCGGGGAGTCCTTGAACGTGATGACGATCTCGCGGCGCTGCGCGGCGAGCGCCTTGCCGGACCGCAGGGTGAACGGGACGCCGGCCCATCGCCAGTTCGCGATCTCCAGGGTGAGCTGGGCGAGGGTCTCGGTGCCGAGCGACGGGTCCACGCCGTCCTCGTCGACGTACGACGGCAGCTGGCGGTCCCCGACGGTGCCGGCGGTGTACCGGGCGCGCTTGCCCGCGGTGACGACGTCGCCACCCCACGGCCGGACGGCCCGCAGCACGAGCTCCTTCTGGGTGCGCAGGTCGTCGGCATTGATCGAGGCGGGGGCCTCCATCGCGACGACGGCCATCACCTGCAGCAGGTGGCTCTGGATCATGTCGGTGAGCGCCCCGGCCTTGTCGTAGTAGCGCGCCCGGCCCTCGAGCCCGAGGGTCTCGTCGTAGACGATGTCGACGCGCTCGACGTGCTGCGACGACAGCAGCGGCTCGATGATGCGGTTGGCGAAGCGCAGCCCGAGCAGGTTGAGCACGGTGGAGCGGCCGAGGAAGTGGTCGACGCGGTGGATGCGCTCCTCGGGGATGAACGAGTGCAGCAGGTCGTTGAGGTGCGAGGCGCTGTCGGCGTCGGTGCCGAACGGCTTCTCGAGCGCCAGGCGGGTGCCGGCGGGCAGGTCGAGGTGGGCGAGCTGCTCGCAGCTCTTCTCGGTGACCGCCGGCGGCAGTGCGAAGTAGATCGCGGGGTCGTGGTCGCACGCGGCGAGCAGTGCCCGCAGGTCGTCCGGGTCCGTGACGTCGGCCTTCCGGTAGGTCGAGGCGTCGACCACGGCCTGCAGTCGGTCCGGCAGTGACGTCTCCCCCGAGGCGCCCTCGTCCTCCTCGTTCTTGGACGCCTGCGCGTTCTCGAAGGACTCGCGCACCTGCGCCTTCCAGTCGGCGTCGGACAGGTCCTCGACACCGGCCCCGACGAGCTGGACGTCCCAGTCGTCCTTCACCTGGAGCAGGGTGGCGAGGCCGGGCAGGAGCAGGCGCTTGGACAGGTCGCCGCTGGCTCCGAGGATGAGCAGGCTGGTCTGGAGGCTCGACATGCTGCAGACCGTACTCACCGTCCCCGGTGGACGGCCGGGCCGCTACGGTGGTGTCAGTCCGGCGCGAGGGAGCACCATGAGCAGTGGGTACGAAGGGCGACGCCTCCGTGTCGCCGTGGTCGGGACGGGCATGATCGCCGGGGTCCACGCCCGGGCGGCCCGGGCCTCCGGTGCCGAGGTCCTCGGTGTGCTCGGCCGGAACGCCGCCCGGTCGGAGCAGGTGGCGGCGCAGCTCGACCTGCCCCGTGGCTACGCCTCCCTCGACGAGGTCATCGCCGACGCCCCCGACGTCGTGCACATCTGCACCCCGAACGACCAGCACCACCCGCAGGCGCTCGCGGTGATCGCGGCCGGCATCAACGTGGTGTGCGAGAAGCCCCTGGCGATCGACCCCGCGCAGGCCGCCGAGCTCGTCGCCGCCGCCGACGAGGCCGGTGTCGTGGCCACGGTGCCGTTCGTGTACCGGTACCACCCGATGGTCCGCGAGATCCGGGCGCGCATTGCCGACGGGGAGCTCGGCCGGCTGCTCGCGGTGCACGGCCACTACCTGCAGGACTGGATGCTCGACGAGGACGCCTCGAGCTGGCGCGTCGACCCGACCTCGAGCGGGCTGTCCCGCGCGTTCGCGGACATCGGCTCGCACTGGTGCGACCTGGTCGAGTTCGTGACGGGTGAGCGCTTCGCCTCGGTGTCCGCGGCGACCGACATCGTCTACCCGACCCGGCCGGCGGCGTCCGGTCCGTCGTTCTCCGGCTCCCCCGACCCGGACCCGGTGGCCGACGCGGCCGAACGCGCCGAGGTCACCACCGAGGACACCGCCGTCGCCACCTTCCGCACGGCCACGGGCCGCATCGGCAACGTCGTGATCTCGCAGGTCGCCTCGGGCCGCAAGAACCGCCTGTGGTTCGAGGTCGACGGCACCCGCGGCAGCGCGGCGTTCGACCAGGAGCAGCCCGAGTCGGCCTGGTTCGGCAACGAGCGCGGCGCGCAGATCGTGGTCCGCGACCCGTCGCAGGGGTACCCGGACCAGCGCCGGCTGGCGATCGTGCCGGCCGGGCACCCCCAGGGGTACCTCGACGCCTTCGCGGCCTTCGTCGCCGACACCTACACCGCGGTCCACACCGGGGTGGCCCCCGACGGGTTGCCGACGTTCGCGGACGGCGCCCGCTCCGCGGACATCATCGAGGCCGTGATCGGCAGCGCGGCCGAGACGACCTGGCGGGAGATCCGGTGAAGCTCGGCATGCTGACCGCCTGCCTGCCCGGCTGGTCGCTCGACCGGATCGCCGGGTTCGCCCAGCAGCAGGGGTACGAGCGGCTCGAGGTCGCCGTCTGGCCGGGCACCGGCGGCCGTGACTTCGAGGCGGCGCACCTGCCGGTCGCCACGTTCACCGACGAGGACGCCCTGGCCACCCGCGACCTGCTCGACCGCACCGGGCTCGAGATCTCCGCGCTCGCCTACTACGAGAACAACCTGCACCGGGACCCGGAGCACCGTGCCGCGGTGCGGACCCACCTCGAGCACGCGATCGACACCGCGCAGGCGCTCGGCATCCCGTACGTCGGCACCTTCATCGGGCGCGACACCACGAAGTCCGTCCGCGAGAACATGGCCGAGGGGAACCGGGTCCTGCCCGAGCTCGTCGACTACGCCGGCGAGCGCGGCGTGCGGCTGGTCATCGAGAACTGCGTGATGGAGGGCTGGCACCCGGACGGGTACCCCGGCAACATCGCGTACTCCCCCGAGCTCTGGGGCTGGGTGACCGGTCTGGGCTTCGGGCTGAACTGGGACCCGTCGCACCTGACGTGGATCGGCATCGACCCGGTCGAGACGATCCTGCCGTTCGCCGAGCACATCGTGCACGCCCAGGCGAAGGACCTGGAGCTCTTCCCCGAGCGGCGCAACGAGTACGGGTTCTTCGGCAAGGTCGACAAGGGCGACGACCCGTGGGACATGGGCTGGTGGCGGTTCCGCGTGCCGGGCCGCGGTGTCGTGGACTGGCCGCGCGTCGTCGACCGCCTCTACGAGGCGGGCTTCGAGGGCACGCTGAGCGTCGAGCACGAGGACCCGCTCTGGGGCGGCACCGACGACAGGGTGCTCGAGGGGCTGCGCATCGCGCACCGCACGCTGCGTCCGCTGATCGCGCAGGAGCAGTAGCGAGCACCCACCGGCAACGAGCGCGGGGCCTTGGACTGGAGGCCCGGATCACGTGACCGACGTCGGTCACGTGATCCGGGCCTCCCGTCCACTCCGCGTGGACCGACCACGCGTGTTGCCGATGTGAACGTCGTGTGACGAGTTCGGCAGGGGTCTGGCGAGTCGCCTGTGCGTCTTCGTAGGTTCGACGGCGATGAACACTTCCCACACCACCGGAACCGCCGGTGCGACGACCCGACGACGCCTCGGCGCCGGCGCGGCCCTCGCCACCGCCGGGGTCCTGGTCGCACTCTCCGTCCCGTCCGCAGCCGTCGCCGCCGAGGGCGACACGACGATCGACATCATCGACGTCAACGACTTCCACGGTCGCATCGAGTCCGAGGGCACCGCCGCCGACAAGGCCGCCGGCGCCGCGAAGCTCGCCGGCGTCGTGCAGTCGTACCGCGAGGCCAACCCGAACACGATCTTCGCCAGCGTCGGCGACAACGTGGGCGCCTCGACCTTCACCTCGCTCATCCAGCAGGACTCCCCCACGATCGACGCCCTGAACGCCATGGACCTCGACGTCAGCGCGATCGGCAACCACGAGCTCGACAAGGGCCAGGACGACCTGAAGAACCGCATCGACGGCCGCGCCGACTGGCCGTACGTCTCGGCGAACATCGTCACGGCCGGCACCACCGACCCCGCGTTCACGCCGTACTCCATCGTGGAGAAGGGCGGCGTGAAGGTCGGCTTCATCGGCGCGACCACCGAGGACCTCATCCCCGGGCTCGTCAGCCCCGGCGGGGTCGAGGGCCTCGCGATGGCCCCGATCGTCAGCCAGGTCAACCGGTACGCCGAGCAGCTCACGGACGGCAGGGACGACAACGACGAGGCCGACGTGCTCGTCCTGCTCGTCCACGAGGGCGCCACCACGAGCGCGCTCGCCGACGCCACCGGCACCGGCGCCTTCGGCAAGATCACCTCCGGCGTCTCGTCGAAGGTCTCGGCCATCGTCTCGGCGCACACCCACGCGACCTACAACCACTCCATCGCCGGCCCCGACGGCACGAAGCGTCCGGTGATCCAGGCCGGGTCCTACGGGGTGAACCTCGGACACCTGCAGCTCACCGTGGACGCGGACAAGCAGCTCACCGGCATCACGTCCTCGGTCACCTCCGTCAACGAGGACAAGCGTGTCCCCGCTGACACCACCTCGGTCACCGAGGTGAGCGACATCGTGACCGCCGCGAAGGCCGTTGCCGACGTCAAGGGCGGCGAGAAGCTCGGCGAGATCACGGGTGACCTGCGTCGCGCCGTGCAGTCCGACCGCAAGGCCGAGAACCGCGGTGGCGAGTCCGTGCTCGGCAACTACATCGCCGAGGTCCAGCGCAGCGCCACCGCGCGCAACGGCTCGAAGGTCGCCTTCATGAACCCGGGCGGCCTCCGCACCGACATGGTCTACGCGTCCAGCGGCGCCGGCGACCCGGACGGCACCGTCACCTACAAGGAGGCCGCGCTCGTCCAGCCGTTCGCCAACACCCTGGTGACGAAGGACATGACCGGCCAGCAGATCAAGAACGCCCTCGAGCAGCAGTGGCAGCCGGACGGCCTCGAGCGTCCGTTCCTGAAGCTCGGCGTCTCGGACGGCTTCGCGTACACCTACGACTCGTCGAAGGGCCGCGGCGAGCGCATCACCGGCATGACCCTCGACGGCGAGCCGATCGCGCTGACCGACACCCTCAAGGTGACCGTCAACTCGTTCCTGTCGACCGGTGGCGACAACTTCGCCGCCTTCGCGACCGGCACGAACGTCGCCGACTCCGGCCAGGTCGACCTGCAGGCCCAGGTGGACTACTTCACCGACCACCCGAAGGTCGATCCCCTGAAGGACCAGCGCGCCGTCGGCGTCACGGTCACCCCGACCCCGGCCGGTGGGTTCCAGCCCGGTGACGAGATCGAACTCGACCTGTCGTCGCTCGTGTTCAGCAGCGAGGACCCCGCGGAGGCCGGCACCGTCTCGGTCAGCGCGGACGGCAAGGAGCTGGCGTCGTCGGCGATCGACCCGACGATCACCGACAAGAACGACGAGCAGGGTCGCGCGACCCTGACCGTCACGGTCCCCGAGATCGAGGCCCCGGCGGCACGCGCCGCCGCCCGCACCGCCGGCTCCGTCTCGCTCGCCGCGGTGGCCGAGCCCGTCGCCACGACGGACGCACCGCTCGTGGTCACCCTGCCCGGCCAGACCATCACCCTCGCCGTGACGATCCCGGTCGCCGCAGCGGTCGACCCGACGGACCCGACCGACCCCACGGACCCGACGGACCCGGTCGACCCGACCCCGGGCACGGGCGGCGGGGTCACCCCCGGCCCCGGCGCGGGTGGCGGTGACGACGCCGGCATCGGTGGCGTCGGCGGGACCGACGACGACCCGCGCGCCGGTGGCGACCTCGCCTACACGGGTGCGGACCTGACCGCTCCGGCGATCGCGGCGGGCCTGCTCCTGCTCGCCGGGATCACGGCGCTCGTGGTCCTCCGCCGCAACCGCGTACGACGTGCCGCGACGGTCCTGACGGACTGACCCCGAGCCTGCGGGCACACACGCGAACGGGCCGTCTCACCCTGGTGAGGCGGCCCGTTCGCGTCGGTCAGGAGGCCCGGCACAACTCCGGCGCACGCGTCGCGCGACCCGGCGGTCACGGTTGCTGTCCCATCCCGGTCGATCACTGCGGATCCGCGGATCCGCGGGGTACTCTCGGGGTTGTCGCACCGCGACGCGTCGTGCCGGGTCGCTTTCAGCAAGTCGACGGTGGTTCCGTTCGGCGAGACTCCGCGACGCGGGCGTCCTCCGCCTCCAGGGAAACGGCGGAGGACGCCCACCCTGGCGTCGCAGCGACTCAGCTCAGCGGAACAGCTGCTCGCCGATGTACGACCCCTTGCGGGGTGCCGGCGGGACGGCGAACACCGCGGAGCCGATGTGCGAGACGTACTCGTTCAGCCGGTCCGAGGCGCCGAGCTTCCGCTGCAGCCGCGTGAAGTGGTCCGGGTCGTTCACGTAGGCGATGAACAGCAGCCCGGCGTCGAGCTGGCCGTACTCGTTGAGCCCGTCGGTGTAGTTGTACGGCCGCCGCAGGATCTTCACACCGCCGTTCGCCTCGTGCGCGGCGAGCGCGATGTGCGACGTCGCGTCGATCTTCGTCGCACCGTCGCTGTCCTTCGCGTGGAAGTCCGGCGTGGTGTGCTCCTGTCCGCCGGAGAGCGGTGCGCCCTGGATCTTCGTCCGCCCGAACACCCGCTGCTGGTCGCTGACGACGTCGGCGTCCCACGTCTCGATGTTCATCCGGATCTTCCGCACCACCTGGTAGCTGCCGCCGGCCATCCACCCGGCGTCGCGGTCGAGCCAGACGAACCGGTCGTGGTCGGCGTCGGTCGTGATGTTCCGGGTGCCGTCCTTGAACCCCATCAGGTTGCGGGGCGTGCTCTGGTGCGGCCCCGCCGATGCCCGGCCGAAGCCGAGCACGGTCCACCGGACGGTCGCGGTGCCGCGGGCCATCCGTGCCAGGTCGCGCACCGCGTGGTACGCCACCTGGGGGTCGTCGGCGCAGGCCTGCAGGGACAGGTCGCCCCCGGTCAGCCCCTCCTGCAGGTTGTCGCTCGGCAGGGTCGGGATGTCGGCGAGCGACGCCGGGCGCCGGTCGGCCAGCCCGAAGCGCTCGTCGAAGACGCCGGGCCCCAGGCCCACCGTGACGGTGAGGGACGCGGGTCCGAGGTCGAGCGCCTCGCCGGTGTCGGCGCCGACCCCGTTGCCGTGCGCCGGTTCGACGCTGCCGACGGTCTTGCCGGCCTGCAGCTGGGCGATCGCGGCCGACCAGCGGGCGAGGAGCACCTGCAGCTCGGTCGTGACGGTGGTCGACAGGTCGAACGTCATGTAGACGCAGTACCGCTGCGGGGTGGTGCGGATCCCGCCCTGCGGCTGCCGTGCCGCGGTGGCGTAGAACGGCTGGCTCTGCGACAGGTCGATCGACTCGTCACCGTTCGTCGCCGCCGTGAACGGGTTCACGCCGGTCGCCGCGGTGGCGCCGCCGATGCCCGCAGCCGCCCCGACCCCGGCACCGGCCACGGCCAGGCCGGCGCCGAACAGCCCGCGGCGGGAGACGTTCGCCCGGGGTGCCTCGTCCGGCTCGGTCACGCGGTCGCGACCTTCTCGGCCAGGCGGGACAGCGGGTCCTGGAGCGCCTGGATCTGCTGCGAGATCGTGTTCGCGTCAGACTTCTTGGTCGCGGCGTCCCAGCTGGCGAAGCCGCCCAGGTCGTCGGCGTCGCGGTAGCCGTCCATCAGCGTGTTCGTGGCGTCGAACTGCTTCGCGATCTGCTTCGTCAGGGTCGGGTCGAGCTTGGTCAGCCCCGGCTTGAGGTACGCGAAGGCCTGACGGGCACCCTCGACGTTGGCAGCGAGGTCGACGAGGTCGATGTGGCTGTACGCCTCTTCCTCGCCGGTGATCTTGTTCGACTGCACCTCTTCGAGCAGGCCGGCGGCACCGTTCGCCAGGTCCTCCGGCTTGTAGTCCAGGGTCGGCACCAGCTTCGCGAGCAGCTGCACGTCCTCGGTCAGGTCCGCGGCGGTCTGCTTGGTCGACGCGGTGATCTTCCCGGCCTGGAACAGGTCCTTCTCGACGGCGTGGAACCCGCTCCAGCCGACGGCCGGGTCGAGGTTCGAGGCGCGCATGTCGATCAGGTAGTCGAGGTTGCCGGCGTTGTCGGTGGCCTTGAACCCCTTCTTGACGAAACCGTCGACGTCGCTCTCGACGTGCTCGTAGAACGGGCGGGCGTTCGCGTAGTCGGTCTTCGCCGCGACGAGGTCGCCGGCGTCGATGTCCTTCTGCAGCTGCTGGACGGCGGCGACCATGTCGGTGACCTGGCCGTCGACGTAGGTCGCGTAGCCCTTCGTCCCGTCGCGGAGCAGGGTCGAGGCGCTGCTGTTCGCGGTCGACGCGGCCTTGCCGGTGACGGTGAAGTCCGTCAGCTCGGTCTCGGCACCGGGGCAGTACACCTGGTACTTCCCGCCGGTCAGCGTGGCGGTGAAACGGACGGCGTCGAGGCCGGGCGCCAGGTTCTCCTTCTCGCCGAGGATCCGCTGGTCCTGCAGCAGCTCGACCTCGGTGATCGCGGTCGACGACTCGTTTTTCACCGTGAAGGTGACGGGACCCGCGGGGACCTTCGTCGAGGACACCGCACAGGCGTCCTGCCCGTCGTTGGTGAGCGTGATGGTGACGCGGGAGACCTTCGCGTCGCCGGAGCCGGAGCCGCCGGCCTCGGCGGACCCACCGGCGCAACCGGTGAGCGCGAGGGCGGTGACGGCGCCGAGGGCGCCCAGGGTGATCAGGGGTCGGACGGGCTTACCGAAGGACATGGTCGGTGCTCCTTGCAGGGTCCGCGGCCGGAGGGCCACGAGCGGGGACGGGTTCGGGGGTGGGGGTGGTGGGGAGTCGCCGGCGACGGCGGTCACGGAGGGCCAGCAGCGCCTGCGCGGCGGCGGCGATGCCGAGGGCGATCGGCAGCCAGGCCTTCCAGAGCAGCAGGTCGGCTGATCGTGAGTCCGCGGCGGCCACCGAGGCGGCCGACCGCTCGACGCGGGCGTCGGGGACAGACCAGACGGTGCGGTCCAGGCTCGTGGTGCGCGCGGACGGGAGGCCCCCACCGCTCAGCGTCAGCACCTCGCGTTCGTCGCGGGCCGCGTCCAGGACCCCACCGCGGACCGTCCACAGGGTCACCGTGTCGCGCACGGCCCAGCGGGCCGCGAACGGACCGGGGTTCGTCGACGGGGAGACCCCGACGGGCAGGCGGCCGAACAGGGTGACGAGGTCGTCCAGGGTCAGCGTCGACGGACGGTCGGCGCCGCTCCCCTGATCGCCGGCCCCGTCCTGCACGACGCGCCACCGGTCGGCGGTCACGCCCGCGCGGGTGACGCGGCGGTGAGCCGACGTCGGCAAGTCGAGTCGGGCCTCCTGGCCGGTTCCGGTGCCGGCCACCCGCAGGACGCCGGACGCACCGTCGACGCTGGCGGAGACGGAGCTGGCGTCGCCACTGACCGCGGTCGTGCGGGGCAGGTCGACCCCGCCCGTCGGCACGGCGATCGCGAGCGCCGCTGCGGCCACGGCCAGTGCACCGGCGACGACGGCGCGCACCCGGGGCACGCGCTCCGGCGACGGACGCCAGGCGCGCGGCCACAGGGTCAGGGCCAGCACCGGGACGACGTAGAGGAACCAGCCGAGCACCTCGATGACCCGCGGGTCCGGCGGGATGCCGAGCACGCCGGTGACCAGGGCGCCCTGCACCGAACCGTTCGGGGCGAGCCACGACAGGTCGACGGTGCGCTGCTGGCCGATGACGATCCAGCCGGCCTCGTGCGCGCGGCGGAGGACGGTCAGCACCAGGCCGCCGGCGACGAAGACCAGGAAGACCCCGGTGCCGGTGAAGAACCGCGACAGGTTGAGGCGGACGCCACCGGTGTAGATACCGAAGCCGACGACGACCGCGGCCCCGATGCCGATCACGGCGCCGAGGGCGGCGAGGCCGGTGTCCGACGACGCCTGGAACGTGGCGAGGAGGAACACCGAGGTCTCGAAGCCCTCCTTCAGGACGGCGAGGAACGCCATGCCGGCGAGTGCCCAGGCGGTGCCCCGGCCGAGCGCCGCGGTGGCACTGGCCTCGAGGTCGGCCGTCAGGGTGCGCGCGTGCGTGCGCATCCACACGATCATGCCCGTCACGAAGACGACGGCGACGATGCCGATGACCGCCTCCATGCCCTCCTGCTGGGCCTGCGGCAGCGCCTGCTCGACGGCCTGCAGCCCGAAGCCGACGGCGATGCTGAGCAGCACCGCGAGCCCGACGCCCGACCACATCGGGGCGAGCGGGACGCGGTTGCGACGCAGGAACGCGGCGATGATGCCGACGATGAGCGTGGCTTCGAGGCCTTCACGGAGACCGATGACGAGAGTGGCGAGCATGACGAAGGTGAGGCTAACCTAACCGCCGAACGGCCCGCCAGTCGTGCGACGTGATGTTTGATGGTTCTCATGAACCTGCTGTCCGTCGACGGCCTGGCGTCGGTCACGAACGTGCTCGACCTCGCCGGGGTCTTCGCGTCCGCCCTGCTCGGCGGCTCCATCGCCCGCGCGATGGACTTCGACCTGTTCGGGTTCCTGGTCGTCGGGTTCGTCTCCGGACTCGGCGGCGGGATGCTCCGCGACACCCTGCTGCAGAACGGACCACCCGTCGCACTCGTCGACCCGCTGTACGTGCCGGTCGCCGTCGCCGGGGCGCTCATCGCGTTCCTCGTGTCGTTCTCCGAGGTGACGTGGGACCGGCTGTTCACCGTGCTCGACGCCGCCGTGATCGGGTTCTGGGCCGTGGTCGGCGTGCAGCGGACCTACGACGCCGGACTCGACTGGCCCGCCGCGATCATCATGGGGACCATCACCGCGGTCGGCGGCGGGGCCATGCGCGACCTGCTGCTGCGACGGGTGCCGGCGGTGTTCGGCGGGAACGCGCTGTACGCCACCGTGGCCGTCGCCGCGTCGGCCGTGATGGTGATCGCCTCGGCGCTCGGGTCGCCGTCGCTCGGCATCCTGCTCGCGATCACCCTGTCGCTCGGGCTCCGCTGGGGAGCGGTCCGCCGGGGTTGGGGGCTGCCGAACGGCCGTGACTGGCAGCCGAAGTCGACCCTCGGTTCGCTGCTGCGGCGTGGTCGGAGCCTGCGGCCGGACGCGCTCCGGTTGCTCCGGCGTCCGGGCCGTCGGACCGGTGCCGGAAGTGTCCGGGAAGAGCACGAGGACTGAGGGGCTGTCATCCGCGGCGTCGCGACGCTACGATCAGTACCGCCGGGTATCGTCCTGGCAGTTCTACCGGGGATCGTCCCGGTGAACGCTGTCCGCACAGCACCGACGCGACCCGAACGCGCCGGTTCCGAGCAGACGTGGGGATGGGGGCTTCGCTGATGCCGCGCGGGATCAGACGCGCGGCGCGGCAGGTCTCCACCACGATGCTCTCCCCGACGACCACCTGCACAGGTCGAAAGCAGCAACCGATGAGCGACGACGCTTCCCCCACCCAGCGCATCCCGCGTGCCGAGGTCCGGGAACGCCTGCTCGCCGCCGGAGCCGCGGTCTTCGCCGAACAGGGTGTGTACGGTGCCCGGCTCGACGACGTCGCCGCACGTGCGGGGTTCAGCAAGGGTGCGGTCTACTCGAACTTCTCGTCCAAGGAAGACCTGCTCGCGCAGGTCATGCAGCGGTCCACGAACCTGGTGCTCGGCTCACTGCAGGAGCTCGTGCACGCCGACATCGCCGCCGTCGACGTCGGGGACGTCCTGCGCGCCGCGTTCGGGCAGCACGACCAGAGCGAGCAGTTCGCGCTGCTCTCGGCGTTCCGCGGGTACGCCGTGCGCCACCCGGAGTTCCTGCCCGAGTTCATCCGGCAGCGCCGGGTCCTGCAGGACGGGGTGCTCGAGCTGGTGCGGCTGTGGCTCGGTGCGCACCCCGAGGTCGACGTCGGCATGACCCCGGAGGAGTTCGCGACCGTGCTCATCGGGGCGAACGTCGGCCTGGTGTTCGACGCGCCGGCGCTGCCCGGCGTCGACCCGGGTGAGCTCATCGCGACGCTGGTCGAGGCGGTCGTCCGCCGGCGCTGACGCGCGGCTCGGCGCGGGCGCGTGCGCGGGCGCGGGCAGAGCTGCGCGGTTCGTGCGGCGGTTGGGCGGTGCGTGCGGGGGTCGGGGCTGGGGCGGGGGCTTCGCACCGTGCGAGGTTCGCGAACCCGTGCCCGCTCGACCGCCCCGTGCCCGCCCACAGCCCCGCACCGAACCACCAACCACGCACCACCCGACGCACCCCGCACCGTGCAACACCCGCCGAGCCATCGCCCAACGGAGCCCGCACCGTGCGAGGTTCGCGACCCCGTGCCCGCTCGACCGCCCCGTGCCCGCCCACAGCCCCGCACCGAACCACCAACCACGCACCACCCGACGAACCCCGCACCGTGCGAGGCTCGCACGGTGCGCACGCGCGCTCGCGCTCGCGCCCGCGTCAGGCCGTGCGACGATCGCGACGACGGGGCTTCGGCCCGTCGTGGGACCAGGAGGACGACGGCAGCAGGCTCGGCGGCAGCAGGCGCGACCGCACGACTCGCAGGGCGGGCACCGACGCGTCGAGAGCGACACGAGCTTCGCGGACGTGCCGCTCCAGCGCCGAAGTGTCCACCGCTGCAGCCCCGTCGGCGGCGAAGCGCTCACGATCGACCGCGTCGACGGTGGCCTCCAGGTGCGGCACGACCGAGGCCGGCAACCCGGGACGCAGTCGTCCGAGCACGGCTCGGGCGGTCCGGGCCACGGCGGCGGCATCACCCGGCGGCGCGATGCCCGGGGAGTACCCGTGGTCGGCGACGTCGTCGAGCAACTCCCGCCAGGCCTGCACGGCGGGCGACCGGCCGGCGGCGATCGCCGACAGCCTCGACCGGCGGCGGACAGCGCGCACGAGGCCCGGGGCGACGAGGACCGCGAGCACGAGCAGCAGCCCCACGAGCAGCCCGACAGGGCCACCCGCGTCGCCGGAGCCGGACGCACCCGCGGCACCCGGCGCCGGGGAGGCCGACGGGGTCGGTGACGCGGAATCCTGCGCCGGGGTGGTCTGCTCGGGCGCCGGCAGCGGGGTCTCCGGTGCCGCCGCGGTCGGCGAGGCCGAGGGCTCCTCGGACGGCGCGGCCTCGTCGGAGTCGGGCGTCGGCTCGAAGGCGACCCACCCGGCGCCCTGGATGTACAGCTCGGGCCAGGAGTGCAGCTGCCGGTTCGACACCGCGTACTCGCCGTCGGCCTGCGGCGACCCGGCCCGGTACCCGACCGCGATGCGCGAGGGGATGCCGAGCGTGCGGGCCATCACGGCCATCGCGGACGAGAAGTGCACGCAGTACCCGTCGCGGACCCGCAGGAACGTCGAGACGACGTCCATGCTGTCGCCGTCGTAGCCCTGCTCGACGGGGGCGGTCTCGGAGTACGTGAACAGGTCGCTGCGGAACCACTGCTCGAGTGCCCGTGCCCGCCCGTAGTCGTCGGTCGCGGCTGCGGCGACGCGGGTCGCGGTGGTCGAGATGTTCGCCGGCAGGTCGTCGGGCAGGGCGAGGTCGGTGCGCAGCTGCTGGCGGCTGGGCTCCCGGAAGCCACGGCCGTCGGAGCGGGCGAGCACCCCCGAGGCGGCGACCGCGTCGAGGTAGTCGTTGGCGAAGGTCGAGGCCCCGTAGACCTCGTACATCGCACCGCGGGCGGTCGCGGCTCCGGTCGACCGGACGGTGCTCGAGTTCCCCATCCACCGCCACTGCGACAGGTCGAGGTTGGTGGACTGCGACTCGATCGACACCGCGCCCGACGGCACCGGCAGGTAGGTGCTGGACAGCCCGGTGATCCGGACGGTCACGTCGCCGCGGCTCGCGAGGCGCGGGTTGACGCCCTCGGCCCACTGCTGCTCGTCGGCCGTGTCGGCCTCGGCCGCGTTCGTCACGGTCGGCACCCAGTCCCCCGTGCCGAACTCGTCCAGGTCGGCGAGCTTGAGGTACTCGGGCTGTCCGTCCGACGAGCGGTAGCGGAACACCTCGAGCTCGCTCGGGCGGCGCAGGTCGTTGCCGAGTTCGAGCAGGGTGCCGGGCCGTCCGGGCTGGATCGGCGACTGGATCGCACCCGTCACGCCGGACAACCAGCTGGCGTTGAGCGGCACGATCGTCGGCAGCCCGATGGCCACGACGAGCCCGATCGCCCCGACCACGGCGGCCGGCAGTGCGCGCTGCACGGGGCGGACGGACAGCCAGAGCAGGGCGAGGAACGCCACCGCCGTGGCGATGACGAGCGGGGTGCCGGCCGGCTGCCCGGTGATGACACCCGGAACGATCAGGATGACCAGGGCCGGTGCCGCGGCGAGCGACGGGATCCGCGCGATGGCGGCGAGGAACAGCGAGACCGCAGCGACCCAGCCGATCGACGCGGTGACCACGAGCCGGATCGCGTCGGTCTGCGGCAGCGGTGCGGGATTCAGGCGGATCGCGGCGAGCGTCTCCCCGAGGGCCCCGTCCGCGTCGAGCCACCCGAGCGGTTGGATGTCGTTGACCAGGGCGGCGGCGCACGAGCAGGCGATGACGGTGCCGACCAGGACGACGAAGCGGATACCGGGCGTCTGGCGGCGCACCGCGAGCATCACGGCGACGAGCACGGCGACGACGACGACGCCCGACGCCCACCAGGCGATGCCCTGCACGAGCGGCCGGATGGCGAGTGCGGCGAGGAGCACGGGCACCGGCGCGAGGGCCACGACCCAGGCGCTCGGGACGTCACGCAGGTCGTCGTCGCGCTCGAGGATCTCGCGCACGTCGGCACGGCCACGCGCGGGTGCGCTCACCCCGGTCACCGTGCGGCTCCGGACGGCGTCGCGCCGACGACCGGCACCACGAGGGTCCGCCAGCCGCCACGGTCGAGGATGCCCCGCACGGCCGGGTCCGGCGGCACGATCGTCGCCAGGATGCCGCGGCTCGACCCACTGGTCGCGCTGACGAGCTCGGCGGCTTCGTCCGCGGTGCAGGTGCCGGTCACCACGGCGGTCATGCCGTGCACGTCGCGGCCACGGACCTCGGGCAGGACGTCGGTCACCTGTCGCGCGTCGGAGCGGAGCCGGACGTCGGCGAGCCCGACGAGCACGTCGGTGAGCCCGCCGACGTCGCCCGCGTGCCGGGTCGCGCCCTCGGGGCCGTCGAACACGAGCACGACGCGGGAGGTCCGGGCGGCGAGCGCCCGGGCGACACTGGCGGCCACCACGACGGCGTGCTCGAAGGCCTGTTCGCCGCCCAGGTCGGAGAGCTCGGCGAGGTCCTCTCGACCGAGCCGCTGGTAGGACTCGCGCCGGACGTCGAGGGCGATCACGGCCTCGGGCGGCTGGGCCTGGGTGGTCTGGCGGACGTGGAGTTCCCCGCGCCGTGCACTCTGGGCCCAGTGCACCCGGCGGATCGGGTCGCCCGGTCGGTACGGGCGGAGTTCGCTGTCGTCGGCGGAGCCGCCCTGTCCGACCCGGCCCTCGTCGGCCGAGACCGCACCGGCGAGCGCCCCGGCGTCGATCGCCCCGAGGGGTGCCGAGGCCGGGACGACGACGACTTCTTCGACCGGGACGACGGGACGGTCGATCCGGAGCAGGCCGAACGGGTCCTCGACCCGGATCGTCACCGGCCCGACCAGCGTCCGGCCGCGGTGCATCGCGAGCGCCTCGACGTCGAGCACGGCGGGCGGCAGGTTCGGCCCGACCTCGGCGTAGGTCTCCGCCTCGGCCAGGCTGGCGAAGGCATCCTCGAGCTGTTCGCGCACGAGCAGCGTCGCCCGCGGGCCGATCCGCAGGCTGGTGCTGCCGAGGGTGATGCGTTCCCGGTAGACCTCGCCCACCTGGACGATCGCCCGAGCGGTGCTGCGGCTGCCGCGGAGCGGGGTGGCGACGACGAACGCCATCGCGATGCCGAGCACGACCAGCACGAGCAGCAGCAGGCCGGCCGTGACGGCGACGCTCGTGGTGCCGACCAGGCCGCCGCCGACCAGGCCGATGCCGACGGCGATGACCGTCCAGCCCCGGATCGTCGGGCGCGGGAACGGGGTGCGGCGTGCCAGTGACAGCCCGCGTCGGCCGAACCGTGCCGCCGTGGACCGCGCGGCACCGACGCGTCGCAGCAGCGACGGCGGTGCCGATGGAGCGGCCATCAGGAGCGGACGGGGGTGGCCGTGAACGGGATGGCGGTGTCGGAGACGATGCGGACGACGATCTCGCGCACGGTGTCCTCGCCGGTGCCGCCGAGCCCGCGGGCGACCGGCACGAGCCGGTGCGCGAGCACGATCGGGGCGAGCGTCGCGACGTCGTCGGGGGTGACGAACGGGCGGCCGAGCAGGGCGGCGTGCGCACGGGCGGCCTGCGCCAGGTGCAACGTCGCGCGGGGGCTCGCACCGAGCACGAGGTCGGGGTGGGTGCGCGTCGACCGGACGATCGCGATGATGTACGCCTCGACGTCGGGGGCGATGTGCACCCCGGCGACGGTCTGGATGATCGCCCGCAGTGTGCCGACGTCGACGATCGGCCGCAGGCGCGACAGCGGGTCGCTGCCGCCACGGTTCGCGAGCATCTGCCGTTCGGCGTCCACGCTCGGGTAGCCCATCGCGATGCGCGCCATGAAGCGGTCCCGCTGCGCCTCGGGCAGCGGGTACGTGCCCTCCATGTCGATCGGGTTCTGCGTCGCGACGATCATGAACGGCCGGTCGAGCGGGCGCGTGACACCGTCGACGGTGACCTGCGACTCCGCCATCGCCTCGAGCAGGGCCGACTGGGTCTTCGGGCTGGTGCGGTTGATCTCGTCGCCGATGACCACGTTCGCGAACACCGGGCCGGGCGAGAACCGGAAGGTACCGGACGACTGGTCGAAGATGTTCACGCCCGTGACGTCGGACGGCAGCATGTCCGAGGTGAACTGGATGCGGTTCACCGATCCGCCGACCGAGGCACCGAGCGCCTTCGCGAGCACGGTCTTGCCGACGCCGGGGACGTCCTCGACGAGCAGGTGCCCCTCGGCGAGCATCACCGTCAGGGCCGTGCGGATGGCTTCCGCCTTGCCGTCGATCACCGTGGCGACGGAGGCCACGATGTCGTCGCCCACCGCCCGCACGTGTTCGAGCGGGAAGGCGGGGTCGGTCGGGTCCGGCACGCAGGGCTCCATCGTCGGGGACAGGTGTCGTGCATGCTACATCGGGCCGGTGACAGCACCCGGTACGGGTGCACGGACTGGTCGTTCCGCGCACCGGTGGCCGATCCGCGCGTGGTGGGGCCGGGAGGCACGACCCACCACACGCCGATCCGTCACCCCGTGCGCGGAACGGCCCACGGGCCTCCAGGCGGTGTCCGGGTCAGCTGACGGACGGTCAGGACCGGTGCGCCAGCGCCGCGTCCGCGGCGCGCAGCACGCGCGCGGCGACCGCGACCCCTTCTTCGCGCCCGAGCTCGGTGTCCTCGTGCTCGATGTTCACCCACATGTCCGGGTCGATCGCACGCAGGGCCTCGAGGAACGTCGTCCAGTACGCCTGGTCGTGCCCCTTGCCGAGCGCGACGAAGTCCCACGCCGACGGCTTCGGCCACTCGTTCGCCCACTCGCCGCCGCCGAGGTTCGTGCGCGGCTCGTCCGGCGTGAGCCGGCGGAACGAGTTGTCGAGCACCCCGTTGATCGCGGCATGCGGGTTGATCCTCACGTCCTTCGCGGCGGCGTGGAACACGAGCGGCCCGAGGTCGTGGGCGACCGCCACCGGGTCCATCTGCTGCCAGAACAGGTGCGAGGCGTCCAGCTCGACCCCGATGTTGGTCAGCCCGCCGCGCTCGACGAGCTCCCGGATCGACGCCGGGTTGAACACGAGGTTCTGCGGGTGCAGCTCGAGCGCGACCTTGACGCCGTGCTCCCGGGCCAGGGCGTCGATCTCCTGCCAGAACGGCACCGCGACGCCCCACTGGTGCTCGAGGACGTCGAGCGCGGCCGAGTTCCAGGCGTTCACGATCCAGTTCGGCCGCGTCCCGCCCGGCTCCCCCGCCGGCAGTCCGGACATCGTGACGACACGGTCCTGCCCGAGGCGGGCTGCGAGGCGGATGCTCCGCCGGACGTCCTCGGCGTGCGCGGGACCGATCGCCGGATCGGGGTGCAGCGGGTTGCCGTTGCAGTTCAGCCCGGCGATCTCGACGCCGGTCCCCGCGAACTGCGCGAGGAACGCGTCACGCGCCCCGTCGTCCTGCAGGATCGCGTCGATGTCGGGCACGTGCACCGGGGGCAGGAACCCACCGGTGTTCAGCTCGATGCCGGTGAGGCCGTTGGCCGCGATGACCCGGAGCGCGTCGGCGAGGGGCCGGTCGTGCAGGATCGCGTCGTAGAGACCGAGCTTCATGCCGTCACTGCTTCCTTGATCGTCTCGGTGGCGCCTCCGGCCGCGGCGGACCGTGCCACCGCGTCGAGGACCTCCATGTTGTGCACGCCGTCGTCGAACGTGGCGTTCGCGGGCAGGGCGTCGGGCACGGCGCCGGTCAGCCCGGCGATCTCGTCGAGGAACGCCCGCGCCTGGTACTCGAACATCTGGTTCTGCCCCCAGCCGACGCCCGGGGCGTCCATCGCCATGCCGCCCGCGACGTAGGGGTGGTCGGGGCCGAGCACGACCTGGCGGTACCCGCCCGTGCGCGAGCCGTCGGGCTGCAGCGCGAGGCCGATCTCGGAGGCGCGCTCCTGGTCCCAGCGGGCGGCGCCGCGCTCGCAGAACACCTCGATGACGAGGCCGTTCGGGTGCCCGGCCGCGACGCGCGAGGCCTCGAGCGACCCGACGACCGTGCCGTCACCGAAGCGTGCGCTGAACGTGGCGTAGTCGTCGTTGCCGACGGCCGCGGTCTCACCGGTGAGCGGGACGGCCTGCCCCCGCAGGGCGTGTCCGGCGGCCACGGGGCGCTCGGTGATCGACGTGGTGAACGTCCCACCGCTGACGCTCCGGACCGGGCCGGCCAGGAACTCGGCGACGTAGGACAGGTGCGAGCCGACGTCGGCGAGCGCGCCGGACCCCGGCTCCCCCGCGAAGCGCCACGAGAACGGGACGTCGGGCGAGGCGCCGTAGTCGGTCCAGTACCGGCCGGAGACGTGCAGGACCCGGCCGAGTGTGCCGTCCTCGACGAGCTCCCTGATGGCCGCGAGGCCGGGAGCCCGGCGGTAGGTGAACCCGATGCGGCCGAGCACCCCGCGCTGCGCGGCCTCGGCAGCGGCGGACGCCATCGCGCGGGCGTCGTCGAGCGAGTCGGACAGCGGCTTCTCGCACAGCACGTGCTTGCCGGCGGCGAGCAGCCCCTCGACGATCTCGCGGTGCAGGGTGTTCGCGACGACGACGCTCACCACGTCGATGTCGTCCGCCGCCGCGACGGCGCGCCAGTCGGTGTCGTGCCGCTCGTAGCCGAAGCGCCGTGCGGCCTCGGCGGCGAGGGGCTCGTAGACGTCGCCGACCGAGACGAGCCGGACCGGTGGCAGCGTCGCGGTGAAGAGGGAGGGTGCGTTCCGCCACGCAGCCATGTGGGCCTTGCCCGCCATGCCCGCGCCGATGACGGCGACGCCGATGCTGTCGCTCATGTTCTCTCCTTCGAGAAGGTCGCTGGATCCCGATTCTGGAACGTTCCAGAACGTGTCGGTAGACTGTAGCCGTACCAGCCCATGTCCTGTCAAGCACCGTGCCGGAAAGGCTCAGCGTGACCCCTCGCCCGCCGACGATCATCGACGTCGCCGCACGCGCAGGCGTCTCGAAATCCCTGGTGTCGATGGTGCTGCGCGACGATCCCGGGGTCTCCCAGGCCCGCCGCTCCGCGGTGCTCGCCGCCGTCGCGGAGCTCGGCTACCGCCCGAACCGCGCCGCCGCCATCCTCGCCGGCACCCGGACCCGCACCATCGGGGTCATCGTCGACGACTTCCGGAACCCCTGGTACGTCCCGATGCTGGACGGCATCCGTGAGGCCCTCGCCCCGCACGGACTCCGCCTCACCCTGGCCGACACCCGGGCCAACGCCCACCTCGACTCGTCCCCGTTCGACGACCTGGTCTCCCTGCGGGTCGACGGCGTGGTGCTCGCCGCCGAGGGCTTCCCCGACGTCGTCGTCCCCGCCGACACCCCGGTCGTGATCGCCGGCGCGCGCGAGGACGTACCGGGCGAACTCGACGTGGTCGCCTCCGACGAAGCCGCCGGCGGGCGGTTGGCAGCGGATCACCTGATCGGCCTGGGTCACCACCGCATCGCCCACGTCACCGGCTCGGGAGGCCCGGCTGCCGTCCGCCGTCAGGCCACCGTCGCGCAGCTGGTCGCGTCCGGCATCGAGCCGCTGGTCTACGGCTCCGGCCCGACCTCGGAGACCACCGGCTACGAGGGCATGCGGCTCGCACTCCGGGAGCACCCCGACCTGACCGCGGTGTTCGCCGCGAACGACGTCATGGCGATGGGCGCGATCGCCGCCGTGCAGGAAGCCGGACTCCGCGTGCCGCAGGACGTCTCGGTGATCGGCAACGACGAGACCCCGCTCGCCGCGTCACCCCTGCTGCGCCTGACGACGGTCGACCCGCACAACGACGAGGTGGGGCGCCTGGCGGCTGCGCGGTTGGTCGAGCGGATCGGCGCCGCAGCGGGGACGCCGACGGATCCCATCCGGACACTCGTGCCACCGACGCTCGTCGTGCGGGCGACGACGGGGCCGCCGCGCGCCTGAGTGGTGACCGCCCCGGGGCCGACGCCGGCGGGGCGGGAGTGCGCCGGGCCTCCAGGCCGGGTGCGAGGTGACCCGAGGTCAGACGCGCGCGCCCTCGAGCCGCTCGACGGACTCGGCCAGGTCGGCGAGTTCGGGGACCTCGTGCGCCTCGGCGAGGGCGCCCTCGAGCGCCGCGGCGTGGATCGGTGTCGCACGCTCGAGCAGGACCTGTCCGGCGTGCGTGAGCTCCGTGTAGAGCCCGCGACGGTCGTCGGCGCACAGGACGCGGGTCAGCAGGGCGCGCTCCTCGAGCCGGTTCACCAGCCGGGTGGTCGCACTCGGGCTGAGGGCGGCCGCGCGCGCGAGCTGCTGCATGCGCATGTGGAAGCCGTCCTGCCGGCGCAGGGCATCGAGCACCGTGAACTCCACGACGGACAGGTCGACCTGCCGGAGGTCCCGCTCCAGGCGCGTCTCGATCAGGCCGTGCAGCGCCGCCAGGGTGCGCCAACCGTGGGCGCGGACGGCGGTGGAGGTGTCGTCGACAGACATCGGGGCTCCTTCGGTCGGTGCAGACGGCAACAGTTGCTTGCGCGGATACCCCGCGTGTGCAACTATCGATGTCCCGCGTCTGCAACAACCAGCGTACGCGGCACAGCTGCACGACGGAAGGACATCCATGCCCGCGGGACTCATCGCCCTCGCACTCGGCGGATTCGGCATCGGCCTGACCGAGTTCGTCATCACCGGGCTGCTGCCCGAGGTGGCGGCCGACTACGGCGTCACCGAGACCACCGCTGGCTGGCTCGTCACCGGGTACGCCCTGGCGGTCATCGTCGGGGCCCTCGGGCTCACCGCCGCGACCACCCGACTCCCCCGCAAGCCCGTCCTGCTCGGGCTGCTCGTGCTGTTCATCGTCGGCAACACCCTGTCCGCGATCGCCCCGACCTACGGCGTGATGATGACCGGCCGTGTCATCGCCGCCCTGTGCCACGGAGCGTTCTTCGGCATCGGCTCGGTCGTCGCCGCGAACATGGTCGAGCGGTCCAAGCGCGCGTCGGCCGTCGCCCTGATGTTCACCGGGCTCACCGCGTCGAACGTGCTCGGCGTACCGTTCGGCACCTTCCTCGGCCAGGCCGCCGGCTGGCGTGCGACGTTCTGGGCGATCGCGGCCATCGGTGTCGTCGCCCTGATCGGCGTGCTCGTCCTCGTCCCCGCGGTCCGCTCCACCGAGGTCCCGTCGCTCGCCCGCGAACTCAGCGCCTTCCGGTCCGGGCAGGTCTGGCTGTCGCTCGGCATGACCGTGCTCGGCTACGGCGGGATGTTCGGCGCCTTCACCTACATCGCGTACACGCTGACCTCGGTGTCCGGGTTCCCGTCGTCGGCGGTGCCGTGGCTGCTCATCGTGTTCGGCATCGGGCTGTTCGTCGGCAACTTCGCCGGCGGCAAGCTCGCGGCCCGCTCGATCGACCGCACGTTGCTCGTGGTGCTCGTCGTGCTGACCGTGGTGCTCGCGGCGTTCGCCCTCGTCGCGACCTCGCCGGTGCTCACCGTGATCGCCCTCGTGCTGATGGGGGCGTTCGGGTTCGCGACCGTCCCGGCCCTGCAGACGCGGGTGATGCGGTACGCCGACCACGCGCCGACCCTGGCGAGCGGGGCGAACATCGCCGCGTTCAACCTCGGCAACGCGCTCGGGGCCTGGATCGGCGGTCTGACCATCGCCGCCGGGCTCGGGTACACGTCGCCGATCTGGGCGGGGTCGGGGATCACCCTGGCGGCCGTGGTGCTGACGCTCGTGGCGATGAGCGCGGTGCGTCGGGGGCGCGCGGGAGTGCGGACCACGACGACGGGGAGCATCGCGACGGTCTGACGCCGGCGCTTCGGGCGCCAGGAACGACGAAAGCCCGGTCCGATCGGACCGGGCTTTCGTGCTGCAACTGTCAGGGCCGCAGTTTTCAGTACTGCGGAGACGGAGGGATTTGAACCCTGCTGGACACCGTTCGGTACGTTGCAAATGACTCCCCAACCCCGGAATCACGGCATTCGGGCCGCGCCTAACGATCCCTGCGATAACGTCCGATCTGCTAAATTGTGGGCGATTTGTGGGGCCCGGCGACGCGCCTGCGTACGCTGCCTTCCATGAACGTTGAAGACCGAGAAGTCGAGTGGAAGCTCGCGTACTCCATCCCGAACTTCGCGAAGGCCGTCGACCTCTCGGAGACGACGATTCGTGGCGCGATCCGGCGCAGCGAGCTGATCCCCTGCTACCCGGCGAAGATGAAGCCGATCATCACGCGGGAAGAGGGAATCCGCTGGTTGCGGTCGCTGCGATCCGAGCCGTGAGGCTCAGCTCGACTCTTCGATCAGCTGCTGAGCGGTCGGCACGTCCACGGTCCACGTCTGCGTGACGACCACCTTCGCGGTAGTGATGCCGTTGGCGATCGGCGGACTGTAGCTGATGACGCTCGCGACTTCGTAGTCAATGACGGCCTCGTCGGGCAGCGCCTCGAGACCGGCAAGCATGGCTTCGTCGTTGTAACCGCGGCTGGTGACTCCCATGTCGATGAGGCTAGACCGAGACACTTGACGCTGACAACCGTCCGCCGTTTCGCTGCTAGTCATCGCCCGGAGCCTGAACCATTCGGGTCCTTCGGAGGCTGTCAGCAACGCGGTAGAGACGGATGGCCAGCGGGAAGACGACGGTGACCTGCCCGATATCGGCCTCCACGCGGGCACTCCGAATGTTCCCGCGAGCAGGAGCCACTTCGATCAGCGTCGAAGCAGTGAGGGCCCGGGCAGTCGATGGGTGCGTGAGGCCGCTGACGAATTGCCAGACCGACCGCACGAGGTTCCCATTGATACCCACATGCGGACCGGCCAGCTCGACTAGCGGGCCGTAACCAGGCATAGTCACGTCGCAAGCACCGCGGTCGAGGCCGTTCTGCTCGATGACGTCAATGATGTACGACCTGCGCCGTCGGCGGTCCTTCTTGATCTGCTTCTCCATCTCCTGTCGCTCACGTCCCGCGGGCAGGGACTTGGCGATCTCCCGGGCAAGGTCTTGTTCATACGCGAGCTCGGTCGAGCGTGCCCGGACGAGGCGAGTGAGGCGTTCTGTGCGGTCAGCCCCCTCAAGCAGCCAGATGGCCTGAGCGGATGCTTCGATGACCCCGCGCAGGAGCGGATACATCGCGAAGATCGGCACAGAGACAACATCGGCGCCATCTGGGTGCATGAGTTGACGGAGCGCTTGGAGGTCGTCAATCGCGACGAGCATGCAGAAGTGAACCATGTGACTGAACTGGATCGGGTTCGAATGCTCGTCGTCCACGGACATCACGCTTCGTCGACTGGAATGAATCTGTGCGAGCTTCTCTGCGCGTTCGACAAGTACCGGGATGGCGTCCAGCCAGCCTTTCAACTCTGCAGTGGAACGCAGCTCTTCCTCGGGGGTCTGGCCACGGAGAAGGCGGCGCATCGCCTCGGTACCAGAAGTCAGTACGTCGTCCTGAGAAGCATTTTCGGGCACGGAATCCCCCTCCACGTCGGAAGGGTCACACTACTGACACAGAACCCCCTCGAGCTCCCGAAGGAACCCGAGGGGGGTCTTGCCGTTAGCGATGGTCAGGCTGGGCTGTTGACCGGCGCGAGCGGGTACGTGAACTCGCTAGCGAGTCCCAGCGCGGTGGCGTTCAGGACCCCGACCGCGCCGGCGCGCAGTCGGACGTGGTCTCCGGTCGGGAGCGTCAGGTAGAACACCAGCATCGTCGACGTGACGCCGGCGGGCATGTCGAACGGGAACACGACGGTGCCGATGTCGTAGACCGCCGCGGTGTCCGTGCGGCGGATCCCGATGGTGCGCTGCAGCGCGGTGGCGATGCCGACCCCGCTGTTCGCGTTCAGGACGTTCAGCGCCAGCCCCGCGGACCCATCAGCGACGTGCGCCTCCCACCCGCCGGCAACGTCTTCGACCTGAAGGTGTGCCGCGACGACGAGTCGGGTGCCGGCGGCTGGGGGCGTGATGTTCGGGACGGTGAAGCGGCGCAGACCGCCCGCAGCGGTCGCGTCGAACTCCCACTGCGTCCACCGTCCCGCGGGCAGCTCCCCGCTCGTGTCTGCCGCGAACGAGATCGTCACGCCGGCTGTGTTGCCCGTCATCTCGAACCAGTCACCTGCGGACGATCGTGCGCTCAGCGGGTCGGCGACGAGGTTCGTCGACGCCTTCCCCACGACGAGACCTCGGGGCTTACGCGAGGGGGAGGCGTCGCGGATCTGCCGGGCGACAGTGGTGGCGATGATCTGGTGGCGGAGTGCGGGCTGGATCCCATGACGCCGCACGATCTTCGTCACACGGCCGCGTCGCTGGCGATCAGCTCGGGCGCGAACGTGAAGGCCGTGCAGCGGATGCTCGGTCATGCTTCCGCGGCGATGACGCTGGACGTGTACGCGGACCTGTTCGACGACGACCTGACGGCCCTCGCGGACGGCCTGGACGACGCGGCGCGTGCGGCAGATGTGTTCGATTTGTGGGGCTCGGCCGCTTCCTGAAACGGCGGAAGCCCCTCCGCCCCGCGTGTTCATGCGGATCGGAAGGGCTTCTCGTGTGCGGAGACGGAGGGATTTGAACCCTCGGTCCCCTCAAAGGGGACTCCACCTTAGCAGGGTGGTGCACTCGGCCGGACTATGCGACGTCTCCAAGCACTCTCGCGAGCGCTGCGACCACCATACAGGAGGACCGCACCACTCTCGACCCGACGCACGCCCGCGCGTGGCACGGCCCGTCACACTCGGTCCCCCGAAGTGGGGACACGTGGGGGTTGTCGGGGCGTACCCCACTGCATAGCATCATCGGGACGCGGCAATCACGTTCCGGGGCTCGTCCCCGTCGTCGCGACACAGCACCCGACGTCGTTCCCCGTGCGGGCCCGGCGCGCCCGATCGCGTGGCGCCCGGCGGGGAGCGACTCCCCTGGGGGCGCGGCCCACCACCGCGCCCCCGTTTCTGCGTTCGAGGCGGGTGCACTGCTGACGTCCCGGCGCACGCACGCACGGCAACGGTCGGGCCCTCGAAAGCGACACTGCGCCGCCGATCTCAGCCGTCACTGGCGCCAGGGCGACAGAGTGCCGCGGGTGTTCGGCGGCAGACTGTCGCTTTCGCGAAAGGGGCGAGGGACCAGGCGCAGCCGACCGCGCCCGCGCCGCGCCTCAGTACCCGAACGCCTTGGAGCAGGTCTGCTGGTCGGCGGACTGCCCCTCGAGCCCGTCGATGGTCTCGGGCGTCGCCGAGGGGGTGCGCGGCGCGGCGGACGACGGTGCCGCCGGGGTCGCGGGCGTCGCGGGGGTCGCGGGCGCCGGCACAGCCGCTGGCGACGAGGGTGCCGGGTTCGGCTGCGTCGGGCTCGGCTGCGTCGGACTCGTCTCCGACCCGATGCCCGTGCTGTCCGCCCCGAGGGAGAACGACTGGTCGGCCTTGATCTTCGCGAACAACCGGTCGGCCAGGTACGTCGTCGGCTCGACCTTGCCCTCGTAGACACCGGTGCCGCCCGTGGTGCCCGGGTACTGCACGAAGTTCACCTGCGCCAGCGGCAGGTCCCGCAGCGCCAGGCCCATCTGCACCATCGTCCCGATGTCGTTCAGGCTCTGCGACAGCTGCATGTTCGACGCCGACGCCCGGGCCAGCTTGTACAGGCGGGCCGGCGAACCGAGGGTGTCGTTCGACTTCACGGTGCGGAGCAGCGACGACAGGAACACCTGCTGGCTCGAGATCCGGCCGAGGTCCGACCCGTCGCCGACCCCGTGCCGGGTGCGCAGGAACGCCAGGGCCTCGTCACCCTGCAGGGTCGAGGTGCCGGCGGGCAGGTTCAACCCGGTGTACGAGTCGGTGATCGGCTGGGCGACGCAGACCGGCACACCGCCGATCGCGTTCGACATCTCGATGACGCCCTTGAACGACACCGCGGCCGAGTACTGGATGTCGAGTCCGGTCAGCCCGGCGACCGTCTGCGTGACGCAGTTCAGGCCCCCCTCGCCGAACGAGGTGTTGATCGGCTGCGCGGCCATCGCCGGGGCCGTGCCCGTGCCGTCGGTCTTCGTGCAGGCCGGGATCGGCGTGACGAGGTCGCGCGGGATGCTCACCGCGGTCGCGTTGGTGTGGTCGGCCGAGACGTGCAGCAGGATGTTGACGTCGTTGAGGGTCGCGTCACGCTCCCCGAACGCAGCGCTCTGGTCCGGGTCGTTGTCGGTGCCGACCACGAGCATGTTGAACCCGCCCGTGAAGGCGCTGAGCGGCTTCGCACCGCCCTGCGCCTGCGGTGCGGGCTGGCCCTGGATCTCGACACCGTCCCCGAGGTCGTCCGTGACCTGCTTCGCCGCGATCGCCGTCACCGAGACCGAGCTGACCAGGGCCACTGCGACGACGGCGGACACCGTCTTGGCAGCGGTCGCGAGGGGGCTCGAGCGCCGCAGACGTCCGTGCCGTGCGATCCCGGGTGCTCGGTTCAAGCGGTGGGATCGATCGCGGACGTCGTTCACGGGCACTCCTGTCGTCGGTGGACACGCCGGGGACGGCAACCGGTCAAGGCTGCCACGACGTTGCCTGACGATCCAGTGCGAGGGGCGCCGGCACCGCTCACTGCGCGGCGGCGGGACCTGCGGACCACGGCGGCGGACGCGGACCTGAGCGGATCCGCAGCCGCCGCCGGTTCAGGCCGACACGACCACCCGGAAGCGGTCCGGCAGCGCGATCAGGGCCGCCGACAGGTCGAGGAGTGCCGCGGCGCAGTCGTCGAGGGCGTCTCGCTCCGCGGCGTCCGCGGCCCGCTCGACGATCTCGACCCGTCGTCGCCGGTCGACCACCGCATCGATCCCGTTCGCCAGGGCGACGTCGTCGGTGAAGAACATGTCGAGCACGATGCGCTGCGACAGCAACCAGTCACCGCTGACCGACGACCCGCGGCGTCGCAGGTACCAGGCCCCGAGTTCGACGAAGGCGCCGGCTTCGGTCCAGCACTCCCGCAGCCACGCCTTGTCGAACCGGTCGTGGTACCCGACGGAGTTCGACGGCGGATCGACGAGCAGGGCCTGGGCGATCCGCAGTCGCTCGATCATCTGGTCGACCGACCACTGCGCGATCACGACACCGACGTACCGCTGCACACTGGCCAGCTGCAGGGACTCGAGGGTCACGAGGGCTTCGCGCACCGGTGTGCGCGACACCCGCATGTCCGATGCGAGGGTGTCGAGCCGCAGCCGCTGCCCACGGCGGTACTCCCCCCGCAGGACGTTGTCGAGCAGTCGCAGGAACACCGCGTCGCGCAGCAGGCTGCGGCGCAGGCCGTGGGGATCGAGGCCGTCGGCCCCGGCTCGGGCGGGAGTGTGCTCCATCACCCCAGGCTCACGCACGGGCGGCACCCCCGAGGCGAGGGCGGTCGCTGCCGTGGATCGTGGTCGCCGGTGTCGTGCTGTGGAGGAGTGCCATGCACGCACAGTGACAGCGCTGCGACGGCGGCGCTAAACACTCTGAATACAGAATGTCAGACCGCCGCCGGGCTCACCTCCGGTCGGACTTCGCGTCCCCGGTGAGCACCGAGAGTGGTTGGGTGACGTCCTCGAGCCCCTTCCGCGCGGCGTCGACCCCGAAGATCAGGGCCACCACGCCGCCGCCGATCATCACCGCGGACCCGAGCAAGTACCCCCAGAACAGCGGCTCCCGCGACGACCCGTCACCGATGAAGGCGCCGTAGATGGCCGGCGCGACCGCACCGAAGATCTGCGCCAGGGCGAAGAAGTACGAGATGGCCTGCGACCGCAGCTCGAGCGGGAAGATCTCGCTGACGGTCAGGTAGGCGCTCGACGCACCGGCCGAGGCGAAGAAGAACGAGACGCACCAGAACGCGACCTGCACCGTCGCCGAGATCGCGTCGGCCCGGAACAGGAACGCCGACGTGGCGAGCACGAGGCCGGACACCAGGTACGTCAGGAAGATCATCTGGCGACGACCCCAGGTGTCGAAGAAGCGCCCCAGGATGATCGGGCCGAGCAGGTTGCCGATCGCGAACGGGAAGAAGTAGACCGCCGTCTCCGCCGTCTTCAGGCCGAAGAAGTTCGTCAGGACCAGGGCGTAGGTGAAGAAGATCGCGTTGTACAGGAACGCCTGCGTGATCATCATCGTCGCGCCGACGAGCGTGCGGGTCGGGTACTGCTTCAGCAGCACGCGCGCGATGGCGAGGAACCCGACGCGGTCGGTCGGCGTGACGGTCATCGCCTTCGACTGGTCGACCTCCGGCAGGGGCTTGCCGGTCGCCTTCTCCACCGACTCCTCGATGCGGGAGACGGTGGCCTCGGCCTCTTCCTCGCGACCGTGCGTCATCAGCCACCGCGGACTCTCCGGGATGTGCCGTCGCAGGAAGATGATCGCGATGCCGAGCACCGGGCCGAGGAAGAACCCGATGCGCCAGCCGATGTTCTCGGCGAAGTAGGACGTGTCGAGCAGGTAGATGTTCGCGAACGCGCCGAGTGCGGCACCGCCCCAGTACGTGCCGTTGATGGCGATGTCGACGTGCCCGCGGTACTTCGCCGGGATGAGCTCGTCGATCGCCGAGTTGATCGCCGCGTACTCACCGCCGATGCCCAACCCCGCGACGAACCGGAAGGCCGCCAGGAACCAGAAGTCCTGCGCGAGGCCCGCGATGCCCGAACCGACCAGGTAGATCGCGAGCGTCAGGATGAACAGCTTGCGGCGCCCCAACCGGTCGGACATGCGCCCGAACACCAGGGCACCGACGACCTGGCCGACCAGGTAGATCGTGCCGAGGGACGTCACCTGCTGCGTGGACAGGTTCAGGTCCGCCTGGAAGCCCGCGTTCGACACGATCTGGATCTCGAGACCGTCGAGGATCCAGGACACGCCGAGTCCGACGACGACGCTCCAGTGGAACCGGGTCCACGGCAAGCGGTCCATCCTGGCGGGCACCAGGCTCTTGATGGTTGCGTTCGCGCTGCTCACGAAAGGGGACCGTACGCCGAGATCGCCGATGTGGTTCAGATGCGGAACGAGCCACCGGGGGCGGAGCCGGATCCCCCTACTTCGAATCCGGCTCCGTCGCCGGGATCTCAATGATCGCAAGTGCGATGGAAACCCACAAGCGGACGGACGGGAGGCCCGTGGCGGGCCCCGCCACGGGCCTCCCGTCCGACAAGGCGTAACGTCCAGAACGTGACCCGACCTGACATCCGCACGGTCGGCGAGCTCCGCACCTCTGGTCACGTCCAGAAGACGGTCCGCGCCGAGATCCGCGACAACCTGCTCACCGCCCTGCGCCAGGGCACCGATCCGTGGCCCGGCCTGCACGGCTTCGAGACCACCGTCATCCCCCAGCTCGAACGCGCCCTGATCGCCGGCCACGACGTCGTCCTGCTCGGCGAGCGCGGCCAGGGCAAGACCCGGCTGCTCCGCACCCTGCAGGGCCTGCTCGACGAGTGGACACCGGTCATCACCGGCTCCGAACTCGGCGAGCACCCGTACGAACCGATCACCACCGCGAGCATCCGGCGTGCCGACGACCTCGGCGACGCCCTGCCGATCAGCTGGCGGCACCGCGACGACCGCTACGTCGAGAAGCTCGCGACACCGGACACGAGCGTCGCCGACCTGATCGGCGACGTCGACCCGATGAAGGTCGCCGAGGGCCGCAGCCTGGGCGACCCGGAGACCATCCACTTCGGGCTCGTCCCCCGTGGGCACCGTGGCATCGTCGCGATCAACGAGCTGCCCGACCTGGCCGAACGCATCCAGGTCGCGATGCTCAACGTGATGGAGGAGCGCGACGTCCAGATCCGCGGCTACGTGCTGCGTCTGCCGCTCGACGTGCTCGTCGTGGCGAGTGCGAACCCCGAGGACTACACGAACCGCGGCCGGATCATCACGCCGCTGAAGGACCGCTTCGGCGCCGAGATCCGCACGCACTACCCGATCGAGCTCGACGACGAGATCGCCGTCATCCGGCAGGAGGCCCAGCTGACGGCCGAGGTCCCCGACGCCCTGATCGAGATCCTCGCCCGCTTCACCCGCGCACTGCGTGGTTCCAGCGCCGTCGACCAGCGCAGCGGCGTGAGCGCCCGGTTCGCGATCGCCGGTGCCGAGACGGTGTCCGCCGCCGCGGTGCACCGCGCAGCTCGCCAGGGCGAGGACGAGGCGGTCGCGCGGCCGATCGACCTCGAGACCGCGGTGGACGTCCTCGGCGGCAAGATCGAGTTCGAGAACGGCGAAGAGGACCGGGCCGACGAGGTCCTCGAACACCTGCTCCGCACCGCGACGGCCGAGACCGTGCGCTCCCGCTTCACGGGCCTCGACTTCGCGGTGCTCGTGGACGCCCTCGACGGCGGCACGATGGTGACCACGGGCGAGCAGGTCAGCGCCCGGGCGTTCCTCGAAGGCCTGCCGTCGATCGGTGAGTCCGACCTGTACGACCAGGTGTGCGACCGGATGGGTGCCACGAACGACGGCGAACGCGCCGGCGCGATCGAGCTCGCCCTCGAGGGCCTGTTCCTGGCCCGGCGCATCAGCAAGGAGTCCGGCGGGGGCGAAGCCGTCTATGGCTAGGCAGAACCGGCGCCTGACGCGCGACACCCGGTACGGCCGGTACACCGACGGACCGGACCCGCTCGCCGCCCCGGTCGACCTGGCCGAGGCGCTCGACGCCATCGGGCAGGACGTGATGGGCGGCACGTCGCCCGAGCGCGCGATGCGGGAGTTCCTGCGGCGCGGCGGCCGGACGCAGCGCGGTCTCGACGACCTGGCCCGACGGGTGGCCGAGCGCCGCCGTGAGCTGACGAGCAGGAACAACCTCGACGGCACCCTGCAGCAGGTGCGCGAGCTCCTCGACCAGGCGCTGCTCGCCGAGCGCGGGGAGCTCGCCCGCAACGTCGACCTCGACGACGGCGACCGGGCCCTGGCCGAACTGCAGCTCGACAGCCTGTCGCCCTCCCCCGCCGCCGCGGTGCAGGAACTCGGCGACTACGACTGGACGAGCCCGACCGCGCGCCAGAAGTACGACGAGATCAAGGACCTGCTCGGCCGCGAGGTGCTCGACCAGCGCTTCGCCGGCATGAAGCAGGCGCTCGAGGGTGCCACCGACCAGGACCGGGCCGCGGTCAGCGCGATGATGCAGGACCTCAACGCCCTGCTCGAGGCGCACGCCCGCGGCGAGGACACCCGGCAGCAGTTCGACGACTTCATGGACCAGCACGGGGAGTACTTCCCGTCGAACCCTGCGAACGTCGACGAGCTGCTCGACGACCTGGCAGCCCGCGCGGCCGCGGCGCAGCGCATGCGGAACTCGATGACCCAGGAGCAGCGGGACGAACTCGACGCCCTCGCCCAGCAGGCCTTCGGTTCCCCCGACCTCATGGGGCAGCTGTCCCAGCTCGACGACACCCTGCGCGCGCTGCGTCCCGGCGAGGACTGGGGCGGATCCGAGCGCATGGAGGGCGAACAGGGCCTCGGGCTGGGCGACGGCACCGGGGTGTTCCAGGACATCGCGGACCTCGACGCCCTCGCCGACCAGCTCGCCCAGTCCGGGCCGGGCTCGGAGCTCGACGACCTGGACCTCGACGCGCTGTCCCGGCAGCTCGGCGACGAGGCGGCGGTCGACGCGAAGACCCTGCAGCGCCTCGAGCAGGCGCTCCGGAACTCCGGGGCGATGCGCCGCGGTGCCGACGGGCAGCTCCGGCTCACCCCGAAGGCGATGCGGCAGCTCGGCAAGAGCCTGCTCAAGGACGTCGCCCAGCGGATGTCCGGTCGCCAGGGCGCGCGGGACCTCCGTCGCTCGGGCGCCGCGGGCGAACCCTCGGGGGCGTCGCGGCAGTGGGCGTTCGGCGACACCGAGCCGTGGGACATCCCCCGCACGATCACGAACGCCGTGGTGCGGACGGCGGCCGGCGGTCGACAGGGTGCGGGCGTGCGCCTGAGCATCGAGGACGTCGAGGTGCAGGAGACCGAGGCGCGCACCCAGGCCTGCGTCGCGCTGCTCGTCGACACGTCGTTCTCGATGGCGATGGAGGACCGCTGGGTGCCGATGAAGCGCACCGCCCTCGCGCTGCACACCCTGGTGTCGACCCGGTTCCGCGGCGACGACCTGCAGCTCATCGCCTTCGGTCGCGAGGCCGAGGTGATGGACGTCGAACAGCTCGTCGGTCTCGACGCGATGTGGGACAAGGGCACGAACCTGCACCACGCCCTGCTGCTCGCCAACCGGCACTTCCGCAAGCACCCCACGGCCCAACCGGTGCTCCTCATCGTCACCGACGGCGAGCCGACGTCGCACCTGGAGCCGAACGGGCAGGTCTGGTTCGACTACCCACCCGACCCGGTGACGATCGCGCTGACCGTGCGGGAGCTCGAGAACGCCGGACGCCTCGGCGCCCAGACGACGTTCTTCCGGCTCGGCGAGGACCCGGGGCTGGCCCGGTTCATCGACGCGATGGCGGAGCGGGTGGACGGCAGCGTCGTGGCACCGGAGAACGACGACCTCGGGGTCGCCGTGGTCGGCTCGTACCTCGGCTCGCGTCGCGGGGCCGGTGGCGCGCTCTTCCGCGACGACTGGGGGCTCTGAAGCCCACACGAAACGGACTGGAGGCCCGTGGCGAGACCGCCACGGGCCTCCCGTCCGTTGTCGGGTGCGTCTAGAACAGTGGCCAGGGCACGGCGGGGCCGTGACCGGGCGGCGGCGGGAAGATCCCGACGGCGCGCAGAGCCGCGCAGCGCGCCCGGAGCGTGTCGATCTCCTCGTCCGTCAGGTGCTCGGCGAGCTCGTCGCCGAGACCACCGCGCAGGGCTTCGGACACGCGGTCGAGGCCCTCGAGCTCGTCCGGACCGAGGGGCTCCCCGATCCAGCCCCACAGGACCGTCCGGAGCTTGTGCTCGATGTGGAAGGTGAGCCCGTGGTCGACGCCGAAGCGGTGGCCGTCGGGCATCGCCAGCACGTGCCCGCCCTTGCGGTCGGCGTTGTTCACGACGACGTCGAAGACGGCCATCCGGCGCAGGGCCTCGGAGTCCTCGTGCACGAGCGTGACGGGCTGGTCGTGTTCGTCGATGGCCTCGAGCACGGGCAGCCAGGGCGAACCCGCTGCCTCGGCGAGCTCCGGCGTCACCAGGTCGACGGCGTCCTGCTCGGGGTCGACGTCCTGCCAGCGCTGCACCATGCCGGGCCCGAACGGACCGTCCCCCATCCACGTGGGCGGCACGACCCCCCAGCCGAACGCCTCGGAGACCAGGTGCGCGGCGATCTCGCGGCCGGCGAGCGTGCCGTCCGGGAAGTCCCACAGCGGGCGCTCGCCCTCGATGGGCTTGTAGACGACGGTCGCACCGTCGAGTTCGGCGAGGAAGGTGGCGTTGGACGCCTCGCGGATGCGCGCCCGGACGGAGAGCGAGCCGTCGCTCATGCGTCGCCGGGCGGACGACCGGCGGCGACGACCTCGCGCGTGCGCTCGACGAAGGCCCGGGCGGTGCCGACCGGGATCTTCACCTGGAACAGCTCGGCGGGCTCGGGGATCTCGACGACGGCCTCGATCTCGATGCCGTCCTCGCTCTCCTCGGACACGATCTCGACCTCGTCGTCGATCGGGTACGCCTCGATGACGACCTGCGCGGTGGCCGGGTCGAAGCCCAGGCTCAGGGCTCCGGCGCGGAACTCGGCCTCGACGGGCTGGTCGAGCGGCTCCGGGTCGCGGAGCTCGGCAGGCACCGACGGCGGCACACTGAAGCGGTTGTCGTCGACGGTCGCGACCTCGTCGAGGAGCTCGTCGATCTTGTCGGCGAGCACGGCGGTCTGCTCCTTCTCGAGCGCGACGCTGGTGACGCGCCGACCGGAGCGGGCCTGGATGTAGAAGGCGCGCTCACCCGGACGGCCGATGGTGCCGACGACGAGGCGGTCCGGCCAGTCGAAGCCGTGGACGATGGTGGGCATACCCGCATTGTAGGAGCGCTCGGCTCCGGCCGTTCAGGGTCGGGCAGGACCCGCGGGCGCGTCGGGTGCCGGGTTGCCCGCGCCGCCGCCGACCGCGGCGTCCCCGCTGGGTGCCGGGGCGGTGCGCAGCCAGGACAGGTCACCGGACTCGGTGTTCGTCGCGACGACCTCGGGGCGGTGCTCGCCGTAGCGCACGACGGACACCGAGGCCGGGCCGACGCCGATGCGCTGGAACAGGTCCAGGTGCATGCCGAACGCGTCGGCGAGGACGCTCTTGATGATGTCGCCGTGGCTCACCGCGACCCAGACGGCGCCGGGTCCGTGCTCCGCCTCGACCTCGGCGTCGATGCGACGAACGGCCGCGACTGCGCGGGACTGCATCGTCTGCATGGACTCACCACCGGGGAACACGACGGCGCTCGGGTTCGCCTGCACCGTGCGCCAGAGAGGCTCCTTCGCCAGGTCGGCGAGCTTCCGGCCCTGCCACTGCCCGTAGTCGGCCTCGGTGATGGCCCGCTCGATCAGCGAGGCGGGTGCACCGGTCTGCCGGTCCGTCTGCCCGTCCGTCTGCCGGTCCAGGATCGCGCGGGCGGTCTGTCGGCAGCGCTCGAGCGGACTCGACACCACGGCGACGACGGGCACCGCGGCGATGCGCTCCGCGGTCCGCTCGGCCTGGGTGCGGCCGACGGCGTCGAGTCGCACGCCGGCCGTGCGTCCGGCCAGGACGCCGGTGGCGTTCGCGGTGGTGCGTCCGTGACGGACGAGGAGGACGGTCGCCATGCGCCCGATCCTAGGCGCGGGACGCGGTCGCCCTTGACGGGCCGCCCGGGGACCGATCAGATGGGGGCATGGCCGGGCGGCATCGACTCGCACTCTTCGCCACGTCGACGGTGACCGGGTTCGGGATCGCGACGTGGATCACCCGGACGCCCGCGATCCGCGACGAGCTCGGTGCCTCGATCGAGGCGATGGGCCTCGTCCTGCTCGGGCTGTCGATCGGGTCGATGATCGGGATCCTCGGCGCCGGAGCCCTGGTGCGGCGGCTCGGCAACCGCCCGCTCATCCTGCTCGGGGGCGCGCTGCCCGTCGTCGGCATGGTGCTCGTCGCGCTGCTCGCCCCGGCACAGGTCGCCGCCGGGGTCTGGGTCGGGCTGTTCCTGATCGGCTTCGGGGCGGGAGTCGCCGAGATCGGGCTGAACGTCGAGGCCGCCGCGGTCGAACGGCAGATCGGACGACCGGTCGTGCCGGTGCTGCACGCCTGCTTCAGCCTCGGCAGCGTGGTCGGCGGGGTCGTCGGCATCGCCATGACGGCGGCGGGGACCCCGGTCCGGGTGCACCTGCTCGTCGGCGCCGCGGTGATGGCCGCGCTGGCGGTGTTCGCGGCGCTGAACCTGCGGCCGGTGCCCCGTGACGCACTGACCGATGCGCCGGCCGATGCCCGCGGCACCCGTCGGGGAGCCCGCCGCTCCGTCCTCACGGTGCAGCTCGCCATGATCGCCGTGATCACCCTGGCGATGGCCTTCGCCGAAGGTGCCGCGAGCGACTGGCTCCCGCTGCTGATGACCACCGACCACGACGCCCCCGAGTCCGTCGGGTCCCTCGTGTTCACCGGGTTCGCCCTCGCCATGCTCATCGGTCGTGCGGCCGGCACCCCGCTCGTCGCCCGGTTCGGTCGCGCCCCGGTCGTCCGGGTCTGTGCCGCGGTCGGCGCGGTGGGGGTCCTGCTCGTCGTGCTGTCACCGAGTCCGGTGGTCACCGCGGCCGCCGCCGGCGTCTGGGGGCTCGGCATCGCCCTCGGGTTCCCGCTGTCGATCTCCGCCGCGGGCGACCACCCCACCGACGGCGACCGCCGGGTGTCGGTGGTGGCCACTGCCGGGTACATCGCGTTCATGGTGGGGCCTCCGCTGCTCGGCTTCGTCGGGGAGCACCTCGGCCTGCAGACGGCGATGCTCGTGCCCCTGGTCCTGCTGGTCGCGGCGTTCGTGGTCGCCCCGGCGACGCGGGGACGGGACACCGGGCGGACGATCGAGCCGGCGGAACCGGCGCGTCGGCCGTCCGGTCGGTAGCGTCTCGGGCATGCCGTTCTTCCGCGATGCTCCGCGCCCGATCACCCCAGCCGCTCCGTCCAGGGTCCAGGCCGCGTGGTCCGACTCCGCCGGGCACTTCGCGACCCGGTGCCTGCAGCTCATCATCGTCGTGGTGGTCGTCGCCGGCGTCGTCTGGGCGAGCAACATCCTGAGCGTCGTCACGATCCCCGTGCTCCTCGCGCTCATCATCGCGTCGGCCATGCACCCCGTGGTGTCGTGGCTCCGCAAGCACCGGGTGCCGTCGGTGGTGGCCACCCTCGCGGTGCTGATCGGCGTCCTCGCGATCCTGGGGCTGATCGGCTGGCTCATCGTCGTCGCCGTCGAGAACCAGTGGGCGCAGCTGCAGAAGTCAGCAGTCGACGGGTTCCAGCAACTGCAGGAGTTCGCGAAGAACCTGCCGTTCTCGATCTCGGACAAGCAGATCGACGACGCGGTCGCGTCGGCGTCCGACTTCGTCACGAGCGCCCAGTTCGGATCCGGTGCACTCGCCGGCGCCTCGGCCACCGCGAACTTCCTGACCGGGCTCGTCCTGATGATCGTCGTGCTGTTCTTCTTCCTGAAGGACGGCCCGAGCATCTGGGAGTTCCTGCTCCGCCCCTTCACCGGCGAGCGCTACGCCCGAGCTCGTCGCGTCGGCGACCGGGTCGTCTCGACCCTCGGCGGGTACGTCCGCGGCACGGCCACGGTCGCGGCGGTCGACGCGATCGGCATCGGAGTCGGCATCGCCATCGTCGGCGTCCCGCTCGCCCTGCCGCTGGCCGTCATCGTCTTCATCACCGCGTTCATCCCGATCGTCGGTGCCACCGCCGCCGGCGTCCTCGCCGCCCTGGTCGCGCTCGTGGCCCTCGGCCCGGTGCAGGCGCTCATCGTGATCGGCATCGTGGTGCTGGTGAACCAGCTCGAGGGCAACCTGCTGCAGCCCGTCTTGATGGGGCGCACCCTCAAGCTGCACGGCCTCGTCATCCTGATCGGGCTGACCGCCGGCACCGTCCTCGCCGGCATCACCGGCGCGATCATCTCGGTGCCGCTGATCGCCGCGGCCTGGGGCGCGATCCTGGTGTGGGACGGCCCGAACACCCCGGCACGACCGTGGCGGAAGAAGCGCAACGAGGACGTCACCGCGCACGAGCTGCCGCAGGGCTGACCCGCGGAGGCGATCCGCGGCGCCGATCCTCGGGGCGCGTTGCGGACATCCGCTTCGCGCAGCGGCCTTCCACCCAGCAGGATGGAGGAGTGCTCGTCTCCATCGTCTACATGAGCCGTGCCGTCGTCCCCTTCGACGACCAGGCCATGGCGGTGCTGCTCGCGGAGTCCCGGCTGCGCAACGAAGCGCTCGGGGTCTCCGGGCTCCTGCTCGCCAAGGGCGGCCGGTTCATGCAGCTGCTCGAGGGGCCCGCGTGGAGCGTGCAGGACCGGTACGACGTGATCGCGAAGGACCCGCGCCACGGTGAGGTCAAGTCACTCGTGCGCGAGGACATCGAGCGCCGACGGTTCGACGGCTGGTCGATGGCCTACCGCGCGCTCGACGACTCGGACCTCCGCTCCGAGGAGGGCTTCAGTCCCTTCCTGTCCGGCACGATGGACTTCCCACGCTCGTTCGACCGGACCAGTGCGGCCTGGCTGCTGAAGTGGTTCCGCGACCGCGAGCTGCACGACCTCTGACCCGACCCAGGACTCCGTCGCCGGATCAGCCTCCGCCGAACGCGTCCTCGACGACGGCGAGCAGCCGGTCGCGGTGCTTCGGGTCCGCCGTCGCCGCGATCACCACGCGCCACATCGTCGCCACGGCCGGCATCAGGTCGGTGCGCCGCGTCCGGACGTCGGACACGAGCTGCACGCCGGTGAAGTAGGGCACCACCGTCGATCCGAGCTGCTCCGCGGTCAGGTCCGTCCGGAGTTCCCCGCTCGCGATCGCCAACCGGAACACGTCGACGATCCCGCCGATCCACTGCTCGTAGAAGCTCAGCGTCGCGGTCTGGAACTCGCCGCGCTCCAGCGACAGCCGGATGCCCGCGCGCACGATCGGGTCGGTCCGGAGCAGGTCGGCGATGCCGTGCGACGCCCCGATCAACGCGGCGACCGGCGAGCTGTCGGTGTGGCTGACGACGTCGAAGGTGCGGGCGTTCTGCTCGCCGATGACGCCGAGCGCCAGGGCGAGCTTCGTCGGGAAGTGGAAGTGCAGTGTGCCCTGCGAGACGCCCGCCGTGCGGGCGATGCCCGCGATGGTCGCGCCGGCGAAGCCGACGCGGTCGAACTCCTCCGCCGCGGCCACCAGGATCTGCTCACGTCGTTCCACGTGACCAGTCTCACAGCCTGGAGGGGCGGTGCCAGCTGGCACCGCGCCTCCAGTCCGAGGGGTGGTGCGTCTCAGGCCGCATGCCGGCCGAGCGTGATGCGCTCCTCGGGCAGGTCCTGCAGGTCGCGGCCACGGAACCAGCGGAGCAGCCAGTCGGCGGGCGTGCCCGCCACCCCGGTCGGCAGACCGGTGCGGTCGCTGAGGAAGGTGCTGAACCCGGGCTCGTCACGGAGCTCGTCCCCGGTCGGGCTGCCGAACGCCATCGCCCAGCCGTCGAACCGACGCGTGCTGATGGACTCACGCGACAGCGACTTCACGCCGGTGTGCCGCGGGTCGCGCTCGATCGCGGCGAAGCGGTCCTCGACGCTCCAGACCGGACCCTCGAGCACCTGCATGAAGCGGCCGCCCTTGGCGAGCAGGAGCCCGGAGACGCCGAGCGCGTGGTTGCGGAGCCGCGCCTCGCGCAGCATGGCGACCAGCTGGTCGTCGGTCAGGTCGTCGACGGCGACGGACATGTAGACGAGGGAGGTGAGCGAAGTCATCCCCTGCAGTCTGGATCGTGGTCGGCGGCACGGTCAACGAGTCGTCCGCACACCGCACCGGAGGGTGCGGCATGCGGACGACGGGCGGGGTGTCGGGTGTCGGGTGTCGGGTTTCGGGGTTCGATCAGGTGAGGGCGAGCAGGTTGTTGACCTGTTCGTTGACCCCGGTCAACGTCGAGATCGGCTTGCCGTTCGCGTAGACGTCGTCGAAGGCGGGCTGCAGCAGGGCCTGCACGTCGGCGGGGTTCTTCGTGACCGGGAACAGGAACGTGGTGTCCTCCTCGACCTGCCGGGTGAACGCCGAGACGTCGAGCCCGCGCTTCCGGAACGACGCCACCGCAGCCTCGGTGCCCGCGGGACGAGCGGGGAACACGATCCCGCTCTCACCGACGATCCGCTGCGCCTCGTCGCTGCCCAGGAACGCCACCCACTTCGCCGCGGCCTCGGGGTCCTTCGCCTGCTTCGTGATCGAGTCGCCGAGCCCGTTGAACATCGACGCACGGTGACCCGCCGGGCCGACCGGGGTCGGGGCGACCGCGACGTCGAGGTCCTCCATGCCGAGGTACGAGCCGATCATCCACGAGCCGTTGAAGGACAGCGCGCACTTGCCGGCGCCGAGCTGGACCTCGGGGCCGGTCGTGGTCGAGAACACCCCGTACTTCGCCATGTAGCCCTTCTCGGCCAGCCGGTAGTACCAGGCGAGGGTGTCCTGCACGACCCGCTCGTCGTAGCGGAACCGGTCGCCCCACGGGTTCTCGTTCGTGTAGAACCAGTCGACCGATCCGGTGAACGGCGACCACTGGGTCTGTCCGAAGCCGTCGCCGCCCGAGCCGTTCGACGAGATGCCGTAGACGGCGACGTCGTCCTTGTCGAAGCCGTCCTCGTCGCCGCGTCGGCCCTTCGAGTCCACCGTCAGCCGCGCGAGCATGCGCTCGAACGTGCCGCCGTCGTCCGGGTTCCACGCGAGCGACCCGAGTTCCTCGGCGGAGACCCCGGCCTTCGCCATCGCCTTCCTGTCGTAGAACATCGCGACGGTGTCCCAGTCCTTCGGGGAGCCGTAGCGGTGGCCGTCCTGGCCCTTCCACAGTTCGGCGAGCCCGGACTGGTAGTCGTCGTCACGGATGCCCTTCGTGGCGTCGAGTTCGTCGAGCTTGTAGAGCACGTCGAGGTCGGCGTACTGCGGGAACTTCGTCAGGTGGTCGGTGAAGACGTCGGGCGCGGTGCCGGCGATGAAGCCCGCGGTGAGCTTGGTCCAGTAGTCGTTCCACCCGAGCTGGGTGATCTTCACGGTGATGTCCGGGTTCGCGCGGTGGAACGCGTCGGCGACGGCCTGGTACGCGGGCTGCTGGTTGGCGTCCCAGAGCCAGTAGCTCACGGTGCGCGCACCCGACCGGTTCGTCGTGCGGCGACCGGGCGACGAGCAGGCGGCGAGCGCGCCGAGGGCCACGGCGGAGGCACCGCCGGCGAAGAGCGTGCGACGGGTCAGTTGGTTCGTCATGGTGTTCGTCCTGTCCGAGCGCCGGGTCACTTGATCCCGGAGAAGCCGATGGAGTTGACGATCCGCTTGGCGAAGACGCCGAACAGCAGGATCATCGGGAGCGCCGCCACCAGGGTCGCGGCCATGAGCCCGGCCCAGTCGGTACCGGACTGCGGGGTCTGCGACTTGAAGACGCCGAGCGCGACGGTCAGCACCCGTGAGCTGTCGGTGTACGACACCATGAGCGGCCAGAAGTAGTCGTTCCAGCTCGTGATGTACGTCAGCACGGCGAGGGTGGCGATCGGGGCCGCCGCCATCGGGATGACGAGCCGGAAGAACACGCGGACCTTGCCGGCGCCGTCGATGAGCGCCGCCTCTTCGACCTCCTTCGAGATGCCGAGGAAGAACTGCCGCAGGAAGAACACCGCGAACGGGGTCATGAACATCGTCGGCAGGGCGATGCCGAGCAGGTTGTCCACGAGCCCGAGCTGCTTGATGAGCGTGAAGTTCGGCAGCAGCGTGAAGATCGCGGGGACCATCAGCCCGGCCAGGAACACCCCGAACACCTTGTCGCGACCGGGCCAGCGCAGCCGGGCGAAGGCGTAGGCAGCCGCTGCCGAGAAGAACACCTGGCCGACGGTGACGAGCGTCGACACCAGGATCGAGTTGAGCAGGTACCGCCAGAAGTCCAGCGCGGCGCCGGACCCGCCCTGGGCCAACGCCTCTTCGGTGGACTGCAGACCGAAGACCCGCTCGAACCCGCCCAGGCTGAACCCGACGGGCAGCAGCGAGGTGGGGTCGGAGTTGATCGCGGTGTTCGACGACAGCGCGGTGCGCAGGATCCAGTAGAACGGGAACAGGGTGACGACGATGACGAGGATCATCGCGACCCAGGCGAGCACCCGGCCGAGCGACGGGCGACGACGGTGGCCGGCTCCCATCCGCGGCGGGCGGGACGTGGTGACGGAACGGGTGAGTGTCGTGGTCATGGCGCTTCCGTTCAGTCCAGGTCGGACTCACCCGAGCGGGTGAGGCGGTACTGGATGATCGTGATGATGCTGAGGACGATGAGGAGCGCGACCGAGACCGCGGACGCGTAGCCGAACTGGAACCGGCCGAACGCCAGGTTGTAGATGTAGTTCTGCACGACGTTCGTGGCGTTCGCGGGGCCGCCCTGCGTGGTGACGGCGACGGTGTCGAACACCTGGAACGACCCGATCACGGTGATGATCAGCACCAGGGACAGGATCGGGCGGAGCAGCGGCACCGTGATGCGCCAGAACATCTTCCACTCGCTCGCACCGTCGATGCGTCCGGCCTCGTACACGGTCTCGGGCAGCGACTGCAGGCCGGCGAAGATGAGCAGCGCCGTGTAGCCGACGTGCCGCCAGACGTTGATGAGCGCGATCGAGGGGATGCCCCAGACGTCGCTCTGCAGGAACGGGATGCGGTCGAGCCCGAGTGCGGCGAGCATCTCGTTGCCGATGCCGAGCTGAGTGTCGAGGATCCAGAGCCAGACGAGGGCGGCGACGACGTTCGACACCAGGTACGGCGCGAGCACGATGCCGCGCACGAAGGTCGACTTGGTCAGGCGGTGCATCATCACGGCGATGAACAGCGCGACGACGGTCTGGATGACGATGTTGATGAGCACGTACTCGACGGTCACCACCATCGAGTGCCAGAAGATCGAGTCCTGCACCAGGCGGGCGTAGTTCTGCAGGCCGGTGAACTCGGGCTCGGTGAGCAGGTTGTACGAGGTGAAGCTCAGGTAGATGCCCCGCACGGTCGGCCAGGCGAGGAACACCGCGAACCCGACGGCTGCCGGGGCGATGAAGACGAGCGCGAGCCACAGGTCGTTCCTGGGGCGGCGCCGTGGTGCGGTGGTGCGGGCACGGGCGAGGTCGGCGGACCGACTCCTCCGTCTCGTGCTGGCGGTCGTCAAGGGTGACGACACAGGGCTCTCGGTTGCCATCGCGACTCCTTCGTCTGCGGTGGACTGACGTGCAGCAGTCCGTGAGCCGGGAATCTACACGTGGGGACCACTGCTGGCAAGGGTCTTTTTCCGGGCTGTGGACGGGGGTTGTCACGTGTAGACAACGTGTGTCAGGATGGCGCTCGATCGCATCGGAGCGACCCGCTCGGCGACGCATCCCACACCCTGGAAAGGTCACTGATGATCTCTGTCGGAATGGTCGGCGCGGGCCAGTTCGCCCCCCAGTTCGCCAAGCTGTTCAAGCTCCACCCCGACGTCGACCGGGTCTACGTCACCGACCTCGTCGGCGAGCGCGCGTCCGAACTCGTCGAGACCCAGCACCTCGACGGCACGTTCCCGGACTTCGACGCCGTCCTCGCCTCGGACGTCGACGCCGTCGCGATCTTCACGCAGCGCTGGACCCACGGTCCGCTCGTGGTCAAGGCCCTGCGCGCCGGCAAGCACGTGTACTCCGCCGTGCCGATGGCGATCTCCGTCGACGAGATCCGCGACATCATCCAGGCGGTCCGCGAGACCGGCCTGACCTACATGATGGGCGAGACGAGCTACTACAACCCCGCGACGGTGTTCGCCCGCAAGCAGGTCGCCGCCGGTGCCTTCGGACGGGTGTTCTACGCCGAGGGTGACTACGTGCACGACATGGACCTCGGCTTCTACGCCGCCTATCAGTACAGCGGCGGCGACGAGTGGAAGCGCACCGCCAGCTACCCGCCCATGCTCTACCCGACGCACTCGGTCGGTGGGGTCCTCGGCGCGATCCCCGGGCACGCGGTCAGCGTCAGCTGCATCGGCGTGAAGGACGACCGCGGTGACGGCGTCTTCGACAAGGACGTCAGCCAGTTCGACAACGACTTCTCGAACGCCACCGCCCTGTTCGAGCTCGACAACGGCGGGGTCATGCGCATCAACGAGATGCGTCGCGTCGGCTACCCGTCGCACATCCGTGAGTCGCGCTTCCGCTACTTCGGCACCGAGGCCAGCTTCGAGCAGCTCGCGAAGACCAGCGTCTGGCAGGACAAGGAGGACTCGTACGACATCAGCGACAAGATCGACACCCAGGCGACGATGTCCCTCGACGACCCGCGCCTGGCCGACGTCGACCCGTCCCTGCGCGACGCGTTCGTCTCCGGCTACGCCGAGGTGCACGACACCGACCGCCTGCCCGCCGAGTACGACGGTGTGCCGACCGGGCACGAGGGCAGCCACCAGTTCCTCGCCGACGACTTCGTCCGTGCCGTCGTCGACCGGACCCTGCCGCCGGTGAACGCCTGGACCGCCGCGCGCTTCACCCTGCCGGGCATCATCGCCCACCAGTCCGCGCTGCAGGGCGGCGCCCGCCTCGAGGTGCCGGACTTCGGTGACGCCCCGGAAACGACGAGCGCTGCGACGCCGAGCGCACCGACGTCGGCCGGCAGCACGTCGTCGGCTACGATCGCGTCCGAGTAACACGTGTCGTTCGGGTGCCGGTCCGTCGTGGGCCGGCACCCGAACGACGCTCCCGGACCCGACGAAGGTGGCACCCGTGACCGTCCCGACGAACCCCAGGGCGGTCACCCGTGCAGACGTCGCCCGCTACGCCGGGGTCAGCACCTCCGTCGTCAGCTACGTCGTGCACGACGGACCGCGCCCCGTCGCTGCCGCCACCGCCGCCCGGGTTCGCGAGGCCATCCGGGTCCTCGGCTACCGCCCGAACGCGAGCGCCCAGGCCCTGCGCACCGGCTCGTCGAAGATGCTCGGCCTGATCGTGCCCGAACTCGACAACCCGTTCTGGTCCGAGCTCGCCGTCGCCGTTACACACGCCGCCGCTGCACGCGGCTACGACGTCCTGCTCGCCAACAGCGACGGCGACGCCGCCCAGGAACGCGAACGGCTCCGCAGCCTGTCCGCTCGCCAGGTCGACGGCATCATCGTGACGAGCATCATGACCCACCCGGACCTGTCGACCGTCACCGACCCAGGCCTGCCGATGGTCCTGCTCAACACGTTCTTCGAGGTCCCCGAGTACGCCAGCATCGGTGTCGACGCCCTGCGTGGCGCCCTCGACGGCACGCAGCACCTGGTCGAGCACGGCTACCGCTCGATCGGCCTCGTGATGGGGCACACCGGCTCGATGGAGCTCCGCGAGCAGGGCTGGATGCGTGCCCTGCGCCAGGCCGGCCTGCCCGACGGCCCCATCGTCCGCACCGACTTCACCCGGCGCGGAGGCTACGAAGCCGGCCTCCGCATGTTCGCCGACGAGACCGGACCCAGAGCCGTCTTCGTCAGCTCCGACATGCAGGCGATCGGCGTCATGCGCGCACTGTGGGAACTCGGTCTGCGCGTCCCCGAGGACGTCGCGATCGTGTCGTTCGACGGTGCGGCCGAGGCGGACTACACGAACCCGCAGCTCACCACGGTCCGGCAGCCGATCGAGACGATGGCGGTCGCCGCGGTCGACCGCGTGCTCGGCCTCGACGCCGACAACCAGTGGCACCGCGACCTGGTCCCCGCCGAGTTGGTCCTCGGCGCGAGTTGCGGGTGCGACGTGCGTCGCTGACGCACCCACTAGCAGACCGGGAGGCCCGTGGCCGATCCCGTGGACCTCCCACCAATCTTCCGGCCCCGTTTCAGGACGCGCGCCTCCACCATGGACGCCGCTCTGCTTCCTCGTACGCCGCAAGCCACGACGATGCATGCCTCGATCGTCCTTGTCGCACGATAGCTGAGCCGATCCCAATGACGAAGATGGCCACGGCGGTCCGCCCGAGACTCGTGTATACACCGATCGCCGCATCCGTGCCAGCGCTCGCGTCATTGGCGGCGAGGGCTGACGTCGCGGCGGCCGCGACGGTCGCGAACACCGCGAGGATGGCGATTCCTGCGATCACGGAGTTGACGAGCAGGCTCGACTCCATCCCGGCTCGTTCACGGAGCTCGGCGAGGACCTTCTGGCGAAGTTCAGCATTCCGCCTCGTGTCCGTGAGGTACCGGCGTACCTCACGCTCGGTCGGAACGCCACCGTTGCCTCGCTGCGGCATGTATGTCTTCCATGCAGCCGCTGATGGCGGTGTTGCGCGGATTGGTCGTGACAGAAGTTCAATACTCATCAGAGGTGCTTTATCGGCACCTCACCGAGATCCGTCACCGACTACTTCAACGCGATCGAGCAGCACACGTTGATGCGCGCCCTGCGTCACAGCGACCGCTTCGACCAGCTCGCCGGAATCGGCGTCGACGAAGCGCAGGTCCGACGCCCGCTCGGACGGACGGTGCCGGTCGGCCCAGCCGCCGAGGGCGAGCAGCACGAGCGACAGGTCGCGGCCGGCGTCGGTCAGGACGTACTCCTCGCGGGCACGTGCCCCCTCGGGCTTGTAGGTCGTGCGCTCGAGCACTCCCCCGTCGACGAGTGAGGCCAGCCGTGCAGTCAGGACCTCGCGCGGGATGCCGAGGCTCTGCTGGAACTGGCTGAAGCGGGTCGAGCCACCGACGGCGTCGCGGACGATCATGAGCGTCCACTTCTCGCCGAGGACGTCGAGGGAGCGTGCGATGGGGCAGCGCTCGTCGCCGCCGAGGATGCCGAGCATGTGCTGATCCTAGCTGGGTTCGATTTCCAGACACAACATGCTAGGTTCGGTTTCCGTACTCAACTTCTCTTGTCTGGAGCACTCATGACCGACCTCACCAACGCCGTCGTCCTCGTCACCGGAGCGAACGGCGGCCTCGGCGCCGAGTTCGTCCGCCAAGCCCTGGAGCGTGGCGCCACCAAGGTCTACGCGACCGCCCGCAACCCGCGCACCTGGGACGACGAGCGCATCGTCCCGCTCGCCCTCGACGTCACGAGCCAGGAGAGCGTCGACACCGCAGCCCGCGCCGCAGCCGACGTGACCGTCGTCGTGAACAACGCCGGGATCGCCGGCTCCGACCCGCTCGTCGACGTCTCCGTCGAAGAGGTCGAGCGCATCTTCGCCACCAACGTCTTCGGTGCACTCCGTGTCGCCAAGGCCTTCGCCCCCTCGATCGCCAACGGTGCGCTGATCGACGTGCACTCCGCCCTGAGCTGGGTCGCCCTCGCCGGCGCGTACTCGGCGTCGAAGGCCGCGTTCTGGTCGATCACGAACTCCCTGCGCCTCGAGCTCGCACCACAGGGCACCCAGGTCGTCGGCGCCCACCTCGGCTACACCGACACCGGCATGATCGCCGACCTCGACGTCGAGAAGTCCGACCCCGCCGACATCGTCCGCTCGATCTGGGACGCGGTGGAGGCCGGCGAGCACGAGGTCCTCGCCGACCAGGTCAGCCGTGACGTCCGGGCCGGCCTGAGCGCCCCGCTCACCGCGCTCTACCCGATGCTCGCCAGCGCCTGAGACCTGTTCTCGTCGGGACGGTGACGGTTCTGGTTCACGAACACCCGGGGTCGTGAACCAGAACCGTCACCCGCCCCGATCGCGTCAGCCGCCCGCGCCGCGGTCGGTGATCCGACGGTTCGTGGCGGTGATGGCGGCGCACTCGTCGTCAGTCAAGCCGCCGGCGCGCAGGATCCGGCCCAGCACCTCGCTCTTCCGCTCGATGTAGTCGTCGATGTCCTCGGCCTCGGTGGCTGCCCGGCGTTTCACCGCGGCGTACTCGTCGCGGAGCACCGGGGCGGCACGCAGCACGTCGCGGACGGCCAGGTGGTTCCGCAGCGCGAGCGACCCGGCTGCGACGACGTAGGTGTTCGTCGGGGCGAAGCGCTCCGGAGCCCGGAACGCCTGCCGCCCCGGAACCCCCAGTTCACCGCGCGACTCGAAGCCGATCGTCGCCATCGCCACCACCGCAGCCGGCACGTCGGCAGCATTCACCACGACGTCGACGTCGAGCACGGGCTTCGCCGCCAGGCCCGACACGGACGTGCTGCCCACGTGCTCGATGCTCCGGAACGGCACGTCGGCGGCGTCGAGCGCGGCGGCGTACGCATCACGCAGCTGCCGGAACCGCTCCGGCCAGGCCGTTCGGTACTCGACGACCTCGATCACGGGGCTGGCGTCGGCGCGAGGAGCTGGAACATGACGTGGTCGCGCCAGACCCCGTCGATCTTGATGTACTCCGGCGCGAAGCCGTAGCGGGTGAAGCCTGCAGACTCGAGTGCGCGCTGCGAGCCGACGTTCTCGGGCAGCGTCTCGGCCTGCACGCGGTGCAGGCGGAGCACGTCGAACGCGTGGGCCGCAGCGGCGCGGACGGCGCGGGATGCGTGGCCCTGGCGCGTGCGGTCAGAGCGGATCCAGTAGCCCATCGCGCACGACTGCAGCGCACCGCGGGCGACACCGCTCAGCGTGATCCGGCCGAGGAGTTCCCCGTCGGTCGACTCGATGACGAACGGCACCGCGTTGCCGGCCCGCTGCGCGGCGAGGGCCTGCGTGATGACGTCCCGCTGCCCGGACTCCGTGTAGTACGACGGCGCTCGCGCGGGTTCCCACGGTCGCAGGAACTCAGCGTTCGCTTTGATCACCGCAGCCAGGACGGCCGCGTCGTCGAGGCGGAGTGGGCGCAACCGTGTGTCCATCGCGGAGGGTGTGGGATTCGAACCCACGAGACATCTCTGCCCACCTGTTTTCAAGACAGGCTCCATCGGCCGCTCGGACAACCCTCCAGTGACGCGACCACGTGGCGAGACGTGATCGCGTCCCGGGAAGTCTACCCGGGCCTCCAGGCAGGGGTGCGCGCGAGCGCAGACTAGCGGGGCAGGGAGTCGAGCGCCGCTGCCAAGCCGTCGTCGGTGATGCCGCCGGTGAGCTCGTTGCCGGCGTCGACGACGTCGTCGGGAGCCTGGCCCATGACGACGCCGCGACCGGAGGTCGAGGCCCAGCGGAGCATGTCGATGTCATTGCGGCCGTCGCCCGCGGCGAAGACGCGCGATCGCGGGATGTCGAGCCACTCGCGCACGCGCTCCATCGCGGTGGCCTTCGTGACGCCCTCGGGAGCGATGTCGAGCCACGACGTCCAGCCGACGGAGTACGAGACCTTGTGCAGGCCCATCTGCTCGACGATCTGCAGGAAGTCCTCGGTGTCGTGGCCGGGCGAGATGACGACGACGCGGGTGGCCTCGACGCCGAGCAGCTGCTCGAACGGCACGTGCTCGCCCTCGACGGTCATCGTGTCGTCGGGGAAGTTGCCGGACAGCAGGAAGTGACCGGTCTCGTCCTCGACGCCGAACGCCGCGTTCTCGAGCGCTCCGTGGATGGTCTGCAGCACCTCGGACGGGTCGAACCGCTCGACGTGTTCGCGCACGTAGGAGCCGTCGGCGCGGCGGGCCAGGATGAGCGCTCCGTTCGCGCACACCAGGTACTTCGGCCGGATGCCGAGGGTCTCGAGCAGGGGCACGGTCATGCCCTCGCTGCGGCCGGTCGAGAGCATGACCTCGTGCCCGGCGGCCTCGGCGTCACGGACGGCGGCGACCACCGCCTGCGTGATGACACCGTCTTCGCGCATGGTGGTGCCGTCGATGTCGAGCGCGACCAGCCAGCGCTTGGTGCGGGCGGGCGCGTCGGTGCCCGCGCCCTGCTCGGTGCCGTCCACGAACCGTCCCTGGGTGCTCATCGGGGCTCGATCACCTCGACGCCACCGAGGTAGGGGCGGAGGACCTCGGGCACGACGACGGAACCGTCGGCCTGCTGGTGCGTCTCGAGGATCGCGACGATCCAGCGGGTGGTGGCGAGGGTGCCGTTCAACGTGGCGACCGGAGCGGTCTTGCCGCTCTCGGTGCGGTACCGGATGTCGAGGCGGCGGGCCTGGAACGTCGTGCAGTTCGACGTCGAGGTGAGCTCGCGGAACGTGCCCTGGGTCGGGACCCAGGCCTCGATGTCGTACTTCTTCGCCGCGCTCGTGCCGAGGTCGCCGGCGGCGACGTCGATCACGCGGTAGTGGAGGCCGAGGTCCTGGAGCATCTGCTCCTGGTGCGAGACGAGGCGCTCGTGCTCGGCCTCGGCCTGGTCCGGGTGGACGTAGGCGAACATCTCGAGCTTGTTGAACTGGTGCACGCGGAGGATGCCGCGGTTGTCCTTGCCCGCCGAACCGGCCTCGCGGCGGTAGCAGGTCGACCAGCCGGCGTAGCGGTGGGCCTGTCCTTCCTCGAGCGGAAGGATCTCGTCGGCGTGGAACCCGGCGAGGGCGACCTCGCTCGTGCCGGTCAGGTACAGGTCGTCGGCTTCGAGCCGGTAGACCTCGGCCGCGTGCTCACCGAGGAACCCGGTGCCGGCCATCGTCTCGGGGCGGACGAGCGTCGGGGTGATGAGCGGCTCGAAGCCGGCGGCGATCGCACGGTCGAGGCCGAGCGACATCAGCGCGATCTCGAGCCGGGCGCCCATGCCGCGCAGGAAGTAGAAGCGCGAGCCGGAGACCTTCACACCACGCGGGATGTCGATGATGCCGAGGTGCTCGCCGAGGTCGGCGTGGTCCTTCGGCTCGAAGTCGAACTCGGGCTTGGTGCCGACGGTGCGGAGCGTGACGAAGTCGTCCTCGCCGCCCTCGGGCACCCCGGGGAGCACGACGTTCGGGATGCCGCGGACGACGGTGTTGAAGGTGTCCTCGGCCGCGGTGACGGTGGCCTGCGCCTCCTTCACCTGTGCGGCGAGGGCCTGGGCCTGCTGCACGAGCGCGGCCTTCTCGTCCCTCGGGGCCTTGGCGACGGTCTTGCCGAACGCGTTCTGCTCGGCGCGGAGCGACTCGAACGAGGTGATCGCACTGCGGCGGGCGGAATCGGCGGCGACGGCTTCGTCGACGACGGCCACGGAGGCACCACGCGCCTGCTGTGAAGCCTTGATGACGTCCGGGTTGTCGCGAAGCAGCTGTGGATCGATCACCGCCCCATCCTAGACGGGGGCAACCGCACGCAGCCTCGATCGGTAGCGTGGACGTATGTCGACCCCTTCGGAGACCGCGCCCGCGGACCAGGACGCCCTCCCCACCGAGCAGCGGACGGCCGCGGTGGTCTACAACCCGGTCAAGGTCCACCTGCCGACCCTCAAGCGCACGGTCGCGGAACACCAGCAGCAGGCCGGCTGGGCCGAGACCCTGTGGTTCGAGACCTCGGAGGAAGACCCGGGCGGCGGCATGGCCCGCGCGGCGATCGAGGCCGGTGCCGACGTCGTCGCGGCGGCCGGCGGTGACGGCACGGTCCGTGCGGTCGCCGAGGTCGTGCACGAGTCTGGTTCGACCCTCGCGCTACTGCCGAGCGGCACCGGCAACCTGCTCGCGCGCAACATGAAGCTCCCCCTCGACGACCTGGCCGCGAGCGTCCGGACGATCTTCCACGGCGACGACCGCAAGATCGACTTCGGCATGCTCAAGGTCGAGCGCCCCGGCGGCGAGCGCGAACGCTTCGGCTTCCTGGTGATGGCGGGCCTCGGGCTCGACGCCCGGATGCTCGTGAACACCCGCCCCGAGCTGAAGAAGAAGGTCGGCTGGCTCGCCTACGTCGACTCGCTGTTCCGTTCGGTGCGCGACGCCAACGCGTTCGAGTTCCGCTACCAGCTCGACGACGACGGCAACCACTCGCTCCGGGCACACTCGCTCATCGTCGGCAACTGCGGGATGCTCCAGGCCGGCGCGATCCTGCTGCCCGACGCCGAGATCGACGACGGGGTGTTCGACATCGCCGTGATGCGTCCCCGCGGGTTCTTCGGCTGGGTGCGGATCGGTGCCCGGGTGTTCTGGGAGAACGGGATCCTGCGGGCGTTCCGCCGGTCGAACCTGGGCAAGACCGCCGTCGGCAAGAAGATCGTGTCGCGTTCACGCGAGGAGCGGCCCCTGCGCTACCTGCGCGGGCAGGAGTTCACGGCGCGGCTCGAGCGGCCCGACGAGTTCGAGATCGACGGTGACCCGGTGGGCGAGGTCATCGCCTTCCGTTCGCGCATCGACCCGATGGGGCTCTCCGTGCGCGTGCCGGACCCGGCGGACGACCGCCACGGCTCGCGCCAGGTGCCCTGACCCGGGCGGTTCCGCCGCTACCGCGCCCCGGGCTCGCCCGACACGATCGCGCGCAGCCAGTCCCGCGCCTCGACGAACGCGGCGTCCGAGTAGCGCGCCGGAACCTCGGGGCGGGCACCGTCGGCACGCGGGTACGAGCCGAGGAACGTCACGCGCGGGCTGAACCGGCGCAGGCCGAGCAGCGCGTCCGCGACCCGCTCGTCGCGCACGTGCCCGTCGAGGTCGATGACGAACCGGTAGCGGCCGAGCTCGTCACCGATCGGGCGTGACGACAGCAGCCCCATGTTGATGCCCCGCGTCGCGAACTGCTCGAGCATGTCGACCAGGGCGCCGGGGTGGTCGGCGGGCAGCTCGACGATGACGCTGGTCTTGTCGGCGCCGGTCGGCTCGGGCAGGGCGAGGGTCTTCGACACGAGCACGAACCGGGTGACCGCCGAGGCGTTGTCCCCGATGGACGATGCGAGCACGACGACGTCGTGGTGGTCCGTGATGCCGGGCGGCGCGACGGCGGCGTCGGCGGTGGGGTCCGCCTCGAGCAGGGCGAGGGCCGCGGCGACGTTCGACGACGCCGGGATGTGGCCGTGGCCGGGCAGGTTCGCCTCGAGCCAGTTGTGCGTCTGCGCGTAGGCGACGGGGTGCGCGTTCACGGTGCGGACGTCGGCCAGGGTCGTGCCGGGCCGGGCGACGAGCACGAAGTCGACGGGGACCAGGTACTCCCCCACGATCCGCACGCCGGGGATCCGGGCCAGGGCGTCCTGCGTGGCGCTGACCCCGCCGTCGACGCTGTTCTCGATCGCGATGACGGCCCCGATCGACCGGCCGGACATGACGTCGTCCAGGGCCTCACCGACGTTGTTGACGCTCCGCCAGGGCTTGCCGGCAGCGGCCTCGACGAGCTTCAGGGCCGCCTCGGTGAAGGTGCCGGCGGGTCCGAGGTAGGAGTACGTGTCGGACGGCGCGGCGGGGTCGGTCATGCGGCGAGCCTATTGCAGGGACGCGGAGGCCAGGCGGCCTCAGTCCGTCGCCGCACCCGTCAGCCGCTGCTCGCAGATCGCGGTGTCGTCGTCCTCGCGCGGGTAGGTCAGCGCCGCGAACCGCCCGTCGGGGTCGAGCCGTGTCAGGAGCGACGCCGCGATGCCGTCGAGCTGCGCGACCTGCTCGTCGGAGAGCGCGTCGATGACCACCCGGCGGGCGGTGCGGACGTGGTCCGGAGCTGCCTCGACGATGGTGGCGTACCCGGCGTCGGTCAGGCGGACGTCGGTGGCGCGGCGGTCGGAGGTCGACGGGCACCGGGTCACGAGCCCGCGCTTCTCGAGGCGGGACACCACGTGCGACAGCCGCGGCAACGAGGCGTTCGTGGCCGAGGCGAGCGCCGACATCCGCAGGGTCCGGGTGTCGGTCTCGGAGAGCATCGCGATGACCATGTAGTCGAAGTGCGTCAGGTCGGCGTCGCGCTGCAGCTGCTGGTCGAGCGCCGCCGGCAGGAGTTCCATGACCGCGACGAGCTTCATCCACGCGCGCAGCTGCTCGCGGGTGAGCCACGGGGTCTCGTCGGTCATGACCTGATCATACCGAAAGGTTGTCCCTTTAACCAGTGCTGCGCACCGCGGACGAACCGGCCGAACCGCCAGCGCGACGCGACCGCACCACCCCGACCACGAGCACCACCACCACCACGACGAGCAGCGCCCCCTCGACGAGCAGCAGCCGCGTGCCGTAGTCGAACGGCAGCACGGTGGGGTTCTTCTGTCCGTGGTCCTTCGCAGCGATCTCCGGCAGGACCACCAGGGCGAGCACGCTGCCGAGGACGATCGCCGCCTGCACGACGACGAGCACCCAGGCCCGCAGCGAGCGTCCGGCCCGACGCAGCAGCAACCCGGCACCGACCACGAACGGCGACAGGACCGCGTCGTGCAGGACCACCGCCGCGAGCAGCCACACCCCGAGCCCGCCGATGCGGTTCGGCTTGACGGACGTCACGAGCACGTACGCCCCGAACGCGATGACCAGCACGCCGATCACCACGAGCACGATCCGCGCGGCCTTCACCGGAGCACCTCGATCTTCTCGATCCACTTGGTCTGCAGCACACCGGGCCGCCCGGGAGCGATGATCCGCGCCGGGAACCCGTGGTCCAGGTCGAGCGTCGCACCGTTCAGCTCGAGGGCGATGAGCGTCGTCGGGTCCTCGGCGTACTCCGGTCCCATGTCCATGATCCGGTAGCCGCCGTGCCGCTCCAGGCTCGTCACCCGCACGTGCGACCCCTGCGGCGCCTGCACGGCGTCGAGCAGGTCGCGCATCCGCACGCCCTTCCAGGTCGCCATCTGGCTCCACCCCTCGACGCACGAGATGGGCAGGTCGACCTGCGCGGTGCCGAGTGCGACGAGTTCCGCCCGGACGAACGTCCGGCTCACGTCGTGGCCGACGACGGTGAGCGTCCAGTCGGCGGCGGTCGCGGTGGCGAGCACCCCGGCCGCACGCGCGGTCCGGTTCACCGGCAGGCCGTTCGCACCGATGCCGCGGCCACGGGCGCCGAACGCGTTGAACGGCTCCGCGAGCTTCGAGGACTGTCCCGCCGTGAGCGCGACGACACCGACGGTCGCCGCCGTCACGCCGGCGAAGAACCCGCGTCGGGCGATGCGCTGGCGTCGTCCGGTGGCTGCGTCCGGCGTCGGCCTGGAGGCCCGGCTCGGCTCCCCCACGTCGGCCGTCGGCTGGTCGGGGCTCGGCTCCGCGGACACCTCGCGGGTCTCCGGGGCCGTGTCCGGTCCGGTGGGACTGGACTCGGCGCCGCCGGGGGCGGCGTCGACGCCGTCGATCCAGCGGAACACGCGGCCCAGCAGGCCGGGGGCGGTGGACCCGGTGGTCTCGGCGACCGCAGCGTGCGGGGCGGACGCGGGACCCTCGCTCGCAAGCTCGCTCGGCGCATCCCGCGGATCGCTGGCGCGATCCCGCTGAGCGGGCTGCGCCAGGCCGGGGGGAAGCAGCTCACTGCCGGACGCGGGGTCCGCGATGAACCGGCCGTGCGCGTCGTAGGAGTCGCGCTTCCGCCAGTAGCGGGCGATGACCGGCAGCTTGGCGGCGATGTGGATGGCCAGCGACCCGATGATCACGTAGGCCATCGCGTTGTGCACCTGGCGGAACGGGAACGGCCACGGGTACCACTGGTAGGTGTTGAGCAGGCCGGTGACGACCTGGATGATCGACGCGGACACGAGCACCGCGATCGACAGCCGCTCGAGCAGGTGCAGCACGCCGCGCACCGGCGGCACCTGCACCAGGGCGGGCATGACGGTGTTGAGCTTGGCGAGCAGCAGCGGGATGATCGCGATCCCCGTCGTGATGTGCAGGCCCTGCGTGAACTGGTACAGCTGCGTCGGACGGGTCGGGAACCGCATCCAGCCGAGCGGTTCCTGCAGCAGGTGGCTGTAGATCCCGGTGCCGAAGCAGATCAGGAACGCGATGCCGAGCAGGCGCCCGAGCACCACCGCCGAGCGGGCGTTGCGGTTGGGGGACGCCAGAGCTGCTCGTCCGTCGTGCAGCAGGCGCTGGAGGCCGGATAGCCTCGACGGACCATGAGCGACCGACTGCGTGCCCTCCGACCGTCCCTGGCCGACGGCACCGCCGTCCGGATCGGCACGGTGCTGGCCGTCGTGGGAGTACTCGCCCTGTCGGGCGTCATCGCCGTCGGCGTCACGCATCTGGGGTTCCTCCGATCGGGCCATCGTTCTGCATTCGTTGCGTGGACGCTGATCGCTTGGACCGTCTTCGTGATCGCCGTGCTCGCGGTGCGTTTCGTGCCCGTCCGGTGGATGACCACCATGGTCATCGGCGGAGCGGTGGTGATCGGCATCGCCGCGCTGGTCGGCCCACCGAACACGAGCACCGACTCCGCCCGGTACGCGTGGGACGGCATCGTCCAGCATGCCGGTGTCTCACCGTACGCGCACACCCCCCAGTCCGCGGCACTGTCCGGTCTCCGACCCGACTGGTTGTTCCCCGACAAGGTGGACGGCACGTGCGATCCGCTGAAGCCCCGGTTCCGCGGGCTCGGCGACGGCGCGGACGGGCACTGCACCGCGATCAACCGGCCCGACGTCACGACGATCTACCCGCCGATGGCGCAGCTGTGGTTCGCCGCGGTGCGGTTCTTCGTGCCGGCGACCGCGCAGTACCTGCCGTTCCAGGTCGCCGGGCTGCTCGTGTCGCTCGGTGTGACCGTCGGGCTCGTCCTGGTGCTCCGCCGCATCGGCCGTCCGACCTGGTGGGCGGCGCTCTGGGCCTGGTCGCCGCTCGTCGCGTCCGAGGCGGTCACCAACTCGCACGTCGACGTCGTCGGCGCCGCCCTCGCCACGGCCGGTGTCGTGCTCGTCGCCTTCGGCCGGCCGATCTGGGGCGGCATCGCGCTCGGGGCTGCGACCGCGACGAAGCTCATCCCGGCGATCGTGTACCCGCCGTTGCTCGGCCGCGGTCGGGCCTGGTGGGCGATCCCGATCGGCATCGCGGTGTTCGGGCTGCTCTACGTGCCCTACGTGCTGACGACCGGGCTCGACGTGCTCGGGTACCTGCCCGGCTACCTGAACGAGGAGGGCTACGAGGACGGCTCCCGGTTCGCGCTGGTGTCGCTCGTGGTCAAGGGCGACGCTGCGACCCTGGTGGTGGGGCTCCTGGTGCTGCTGGCGGCGTTCGTGGCGTGGCGGTTGTCCGACCCGGCGCGGCCGTGGTCGGGCGAGGTCCTGATGATCGGCGTGACGTTCCTCGCCGTGACGCCGCGCTACCCCTGGTACGCGCTGCTGCTCATCCCGTTCGTGGTACTGTCCGGGCGGTGGGAGTGGTTGTCGATCGGCCTCGCCATCGCGCTGCGCGGGGTGTGGCCGTCGGCGGACGCCTACCGGTGGTGGTTGCTCGCGGCCGTGGTGGTCATCGTGGTCGTCACCCTCCTGCGCACGGAGCGGTCCGAGTGGCGACGGTGGTGGGAGCGGCTGTCGTTCCGGCGTGTGGAACACGTACGCTGACGACCATGGCACCCGCGATCCTGCTCGGCACGACCGGCTCCGTGGAGCCGGCTCCCGCCGGGCTCGTCGACCGCTTCGGGCGTCGCGCCGTCGACCTGCGGGTGTCGCTGACCGAGCGCTGCAACCTCCGCTGCACGTACTGCATGCCCGCGGCCGGACTGCCGTTCGCCCCCGACGAGGCCCTGATGACGGCGACGGAGATCGAGCGGCTGGTGCGGATCGGCTCGTCGCGGTTCGGCGTCCGCAAGGTCCGGTTCACCGGCGGCGAGCCGATGCTCCGGCACGACCTGGTCGACGTGATAGCCCGGTGCGCCGCGCTGCCCGACGCCCCGGAGTTGTCGCTCACCACGAACGCGATCGGCCTCGCCCACCGCGCCCAGGGCCTGTACGACGCCGGGCTGCGGCGCGTGAACGTCTCGCTCGACACCGTCGACCCCGACGTCTTCACCACCGTGACCCGCCGCCCGTTCCTCGACAAGGTGATCGCCGGGCTCTCGGCCGCGCACGACGCCGGACTCGACATCAAGGTGAACGCGGTGCTGCTGCGCGGGATCAACGACGAGGCCGCCCCGGAGCTCCTCCGCTGGTGCCTGGAGCGTGGCTACGAGCTGCGGTTCATCGAGCAGATGCCCCTGGACCCCGACCACGCCTGGGACCGCACCTCGATGATCACCGCCGCCGAGACCCGCGCGCTGCTGGCGACGTCGTTCGTGCTCACCCCGGACGACGCCCCGCGCGACGGTGCCCCGGCGGAGCGGTACCGCGTGCACGACGCCGTCACCGGCGAGCCCCTCGGCACCGTCGGGATCATCGCGAGCATCACCGAGTCGTTCTGCGCCGACTGCACCCGCACTCGGCTGACCGCCGACGGGCACGTGCGCAGCTGCCTGTTCTCCGACGAGGAGACCGACGTGCTCGGACCGATGCGCTCCGGGGCGGACGACGACGAGGTCGCCGAGCTCTGGCGGCTCGCGATGTGGGCGAAGCCGCGCGACCACGGTGACGACAGCGACGAGCTCGTGCACCCGACACGCGGCATGAGTGCGATCGGCGGCTGAGGCTTGACCACGATCCGGTTCTTCGCCGCTGCCCGCGCTGCCGTGGGTGTCGACTCGCTGACCACGACGGGCCCCACCATCGAGGCCGCCCTCGCCGCGATCGACGCGGCCGACGTGGTGGACCCTGCGCGCTGGAGTGCGTTGCAGGAGCGCTGCTCGTACCTGGTCGACGGCGTGACCACGCGTGACCGGGCGACGTCGCTCGACGGTGTCGAGGTCGTCGACGTCATGCCGCCCTTCGCCGGGGGCTGAATTCGGCGGCTGAGCTCGGCGACTGAGTTCGGCAGCGGAGTTCGGTGACTGAGCGGTACGCCCGTTCCTTCCCACAACGCCCGTTCCTTCCCAGAACGCGCGCGATACCTGGTGCGAACTTCCGACCAGGTACGCCCGATTCGACCAGGTACGCCCGGAACGACCCGGCGCAGCCCGACCCGACCCCGCGCCCGCGCCCGTGCCCCGCACCCCGCGCCCGTTCCTTCCCAGAACACCCGCGATACCTGGTGCTTCCGGGCATACCGTGTCGGAACTTCCGACCAGGTACGCCCGATTCGACCAGGTACGCCCGGAACGACCCGGCACGCCCGACTCGACCCCGTGCCCGGCCACCCCGCGCCCGTTCCTTCCCAGAACGCGCGCGATGCCTGGCGTTTCCGGGCATACCGTGTCGGAACTTCCGACCAGGCACGCCCGATTCGACCAGGCACGCCCGGAACGACCCGGCACGCCCGGAACGACCCCGGCGCACCCCACCCCACCCCACCCCGCCCTACGGCGAGACGGACAGCACGATGAACGCGGCGAAGATCACCAGGTGCACCCCGCCCTGCAGCCGCGTGGCACGACCGGGCAGCACGGTGAGCACCGCCGCGACGATCGTCAGCGCGAGCAACACGATCTGCGACGGCCCGAGCCCGAGCAGCAGCGTCCCCGGCATGAACAGCGAGGCGACCGCGATCGAGGGGATCGTCAGACCGATCGACGCCATCGCGGACCCCATCGCCAGGTTCAGGCTCGTCTGGATCCGGTTCCGTGCGGCGGCCTTCGACGCGGCGATGCCCTCCGGCAGCAGGATGAGCAGCGCGATCACGACACCGACGAACGACGGCGGGAACCCGACGGCGGCGACCCCGGCCTCGATCGCGGGCGACTCCACCTTGGCGAGCCCGACCACGGCGACGAGCGCGACGACGAGCAGCCCGAGCGACACCATCGTGGTGCGTCCCGACGGGCGGGCGGCGTGGGCGTCCTCGGACTCGACGAGCACCCCGCCGGCACGGTTGACCGGCAGGAAGAAGTCGCGGTGCGCCACGGTCTGCGTGACGACGAACAGCCCGTAGAGCACCAGTGACGCGATCGCGACGAACACCAGCTGCGTCCCCGTGAAGGAGGCGTCGTCGGTGCCGGTGGTGAACGTCGGCAGCACCAGGGTCAGCACGGCGAGCGCGGCCACCGTCATGGTCGCGGCGCTCGCGCCCTCCTGGTTGAAGCGCACGGTGTTGTGCCGCAGGGTCCCGATCAGGATCGCGAGACCGACCAGCCCGTTCATCGTGATCATCACCGCCGAGAACACCGTGTCGCGTGCCAGGGTCTCGGCCTGCGCACCGCCCGAGCTCGACAGCGAGATGATGAGCGCGACCTCGATGATCGTCACGGCGACGGCCAGCACGAGCGAGCCGAAGGGTTCCCCGACCCGGTGCGCGACGACCTCGGCGTGGTGGACGGCAGCCAGGACCGTGACGGCGAGCACGACGGCGACGACGACCACCACGGCGGTGCCGAGCCCGTAGCGGCCGTACGAGAACGCGAGCACGACGGCCGCCAGGATCGGCGTGGCCACGGGCCACACCTTGGGGAACCAGGAGGTCATCCGACCATTGTCTCAACCACGGGGCGCGTAGACCGCCACCTCGGCTGCGGGGACATCGATGCACACCGCGTCACCGGGCACGATCCCGAGTGCGGTCAGCCGCGCGAGCGTCAGGTCCGCCACCAGGTCACCGGCCCGCACCCGCACCAGTCCGTCGCGCGGCTCGAGCGACGAGACGGTGCGCGCGGCTCCGGCACCGTCCCGCGTCAGCACGGCGGCCGTCGGGTGGAAGGCGGCCAGGGCGGGCCGGCCGGGAGGCACGGTGTGCGTCCCGGACGCCAGCTCGCCCCCGCCGTCGATCGCGATCCCACCCCCGGTGGCGGTCCCCCGCACCAGCGCGAGTCCGGAGAACGTCGCGGCGAACGCACTCGTCGGACGACCGAGCACGGCCGCGGGGGTGCCCTGCTCGACCACCCGTCCACCCTCGAGCACGACGACGCGGTCGGCCAGGGCGACGACCTCGACCGGGTCGTGCGTGACGAGCACGGCGGGCCGGCCGGCGACCGCGGTCCGGAGTGCCGCGCGGACCTCGTCCTGCGCGCCGACGTCGAGCGCCGAGGTCGGTTCGTCGAGCAGCAGCACCGCCGGGTCGGTGGCGAGCGCCCGGGCGATCGCGACGCGCTGCGCCTGACCGCCCGAGAGTGTTCGTGGGTCGCGGGTGGCCAGGTCGGCGACCCCGACGGCGTCGAGCGCATCGCGGGCGAGCTGCCGGGCCGCGGCGCGACCGGCTCCGGCGGCTCGGGGCCCGAAGGCGACGTTCCCGACGACGTCGAGGAACGGGAACAGGTCGGATCGCTGCGCGACGAGTCCGGTCCGGCGACGGTGCGCGGGCACGGTGTGCTGTGGGGTCGAGACCCGGACCCCGTCGAGTTCGATCCGGCCGGCGTCGATCGGCAGCAGCCCGGCCAGGGCCTCGAGCACCGTCGACTTGCCCGCACCGTTCGGCCCGATGACCGCCAGGCACTCCCCCGCGCGGACCTCGATCACGACGTCGACGTCCCGCGGCCCGACGACGACGTGCGCCCGGACCCCCACCGCACCCTCGGCCGTCACGCCAGGGCTCCGCGGGTCCGGAACGACGAGGCCCCGATGACGACGACGGCCACCACGACGAGCACGACCGCCAGCGCCACCGCGGTGTCCGGGTCGACCTCGCGCTGCAGGTAGACCTCGAGCGGCAGGGTCCGCGTGACCCCCTGCAGGCTGCCGGCGAAGGTCAGGGTGGCCCCGAACTCGCCGAGCGCCCGGGCGAAGCACAGCACGAGCCCGGACACGATCCCCGGCAGGACCCGCGGCGTCGTGACGGTCAGGAACGTCCGGGTCGGCCCGGCGCCCAGGGTCGCGGCGACCCGCTCGTACCGGTCACCCTCGACGCGGAGCGCCCCCTCGACCGAGGACACCAGGAACGGCATCGCGACGAAGGTCTGCGCGATGACCACCGCGGTCGTGGTGAACGCGATGTGCAGGCCGTGGTCGTCGAGGAACGCCCCGACCACCCCGAGCCGACCGAAGGCCGCGAGCAGGGCCAAGCCGCCGACCACCGGCGGCAGCACGAGCGGCAGGAGCACGACGGCCCGGGCGACGCCGACCCAGCGCGACCGCGACCGAGCGAACAGCACGGCGAGCGGGTACCCGAGGACGAACGCGACGCCGGTGGCCGCGAGCGCCGTGCCGAGGCTGAGCCCGAGCGCGGTCAGTGACGCGGTGGAGGTCACGAGCCCGACGAACGACGACCAGTCCACCCGGCCGAGCATCGCGAGCACCGGCACGACGACGAACAGCCCGCCGAGCACCGCGGGCAGCGGGAGCCACCACGCGACCGGCGGCCGTCCGTCAGCGCGCGGAGCCACGGGTCAGGGCTTCCCGAAGCCCGCGTCGGAGAGCACGCGCTGTCCTGCCGCGGAGCGGACGTACTCCGAGAACGCCTGCGCGAGCTCCGGGTCCTGGGATTCCCGGAGCACACCGATCGGGTACGTGTTGACGGCCTTGCTCGACTCGTCGAACGGGACCCCGTCGACCTTGCCGCCGGCTCCTCTGACGTCCGTCACGTAGACGAGTCCGGCATCGGCCTGACCGGACTCGACCTTGCCGAGCACGTCGGTGACGGACTGCTCCTCGCTGACCGGCTCGAGGTCGACGCCCGATGCGGACTCGACCTTCGCCGTCGCGGCACCGCACGGCACCGGGGCGGCGCACGTGACGAGCTGGACGCCCGGAGCCGTCAGGTCGTCGAGGCCGCCGATGCCCCGCGGGTTGCCCGGGGCGACCGCGATCTCGAGCGTGTTCGTGGCGAAGGCCCGCGGCGACCCGGTCACCAGGTCACCCGAGGTCAGCTTCGTCATGTTCGCCTGGTCCGCCGCGGCGAACACGTCGGCGGGGGCGCCGTTCTGGATCTGGGTGACGAGGTCGCTGGAGCCGGCGAACGAGAACCGGATCGAGGCACCGGGGTGCGCGGTCTCGTACTGCTTGCCCAGGGTCGTGAAGGTCTGCTGCAGGGACGCGGCGGCGAAGACGGTGATCGAACCCGACGCGTCGGCGTCCGCGCTCGACGACGGTGACGGCGACGAGGACCCCGCGGGAGCGTCGGCGGTGGAACACGCCGACAGGCCGAGCGTCGCCACGACGGCGAGGGGTACGAGCAACGAGCGGGGACGACGGGTCATCGGGGGTCCTCCTGGTGGGCGGGTGCCTCGACGGCGACCATCGTGGCCTTGACGGACGCCACCGCGACGGACCCGACCTCGAGCCCCAGGTCGCGGACGGCCTCGGCACTCATCAGGGACACCACGCGGTGCGGGCCGCACTGCAGTTCGACCTGCGCCATCACGGTGTCGACGACCAGGTCGGTGACGATCCCGACGAAGCGGTTGCGCGCCGAGCTCTTCACCGTGGACGCCGGGTCGGTCAGCTCGGAGCTGCGTTCCCGTGCGTACGCGGCGACCTCTCGACCGTCGACCACGGCTCGCCCCGCGTCGTCCGTGGCACGGGTGAAGGTGCCCCCGTCGACGAGCCGACGAACGGTGTCGTCACTGATCCCGAGGAAGGCCGCAGCATCCCGTACCCGCAGTTGCGTCATGATCCACCGATCCTATCCGCGGATGCGGCGGCAGGGGCGGTGGGGGTGACCTGGCTGGGTCAGGACCGGTGCTCGATCGCCACGGGCAGCCCCTCGCGACGCCAGGCCTCGAAGCCGCCGTCGAGGACCGCCACGCGCCTCCCGGCCGGCTGCCGCGCCGCCCACGCGTCCGCACGGGGTCCGCGTGCGCAGTAGACGACGACCTCGTCCGCGCCGGTGTCGTCGGGGACGGCACCGGCGACCACGCCGGCCGCCCGTTCCTCGTCGGTCCGGACGTCGACGACGACCAGCGGGTCCGACGGGTCCGCCACCCTGGCGGCCAGGGCGGACGGCGCGATGCGCGGCGTCGCGTCGGCACCGGCAGCAGGTGCCGGTCGACGCGAGGCGGGCCCGCGACGGACGGGGCTCTCGGTCCAGCGCCACCGGCCGGCGTCGACGGTCAGGACGCGTCCGAGCAGCGGGTCACCGCTACCGGTGACCAACGCGAAGACCTGTCCCGCCATGACCGCGCCGACCGCGCCGCACAGTGCGGGGACGACGCCGTCGAGGGCGCACGAGCCCTCGTCGGGCAGGGCGTCGGGGTGTAGGTCGTGGAAGTCGACGCCGTCCGGGCCGGCGTCGCGGAAGACGCTGACCTGCCCGTCGTGGCCGAGCACCGTGCCCCACACGAACGGCACCCCGGCCGCGGCGCAGGCGTCCGAGATCGCTCGGGTGACCACGACCGAGTCGGCGGCGTCGACCACGACGTCGTGTCCGGCGACCAGGTCCGGCGTGAACGACGCGACCACGGCGACCGCGTCGAGTTCGGGGTCGACGGCGACGGCTCGGGCCACAGCGACCCGTGCCTTCGGCGAGCCGACGTCCGCGGCCGTGAAGAGCGTCTGCCTGGCCAGGTTCGACGCGTCGACCACGTCCGGATCGACCACGGTGAGCCGACCGAGCCCGGCGAGGTACGCGACCACCGGCGCCCCGAGCCCGCCGGCCCCGACCACGAGGATGCGCGATGTGGCCAGGCGTCGCAGCCCGGTGACCCCGACGTCGGCGAGCGCGGCGGTCCGCGAACCGAGCTGCGTCCGCCCCGGGGAGAGCGCGGCGGCGGGGGCGACGAGGGGTTCCATCCCGTCATTCTGGCCCGTCGCACCGAACTCCTGCATGTGAGAGTTCAGTGCCCGGACGCGGCGGATCCCCAGAGCAGATCGGTACGGTCACGGGCGTGAGTTCCCCGCGCACCGGCACCGTCCCGGTCCGACGTACGACGTCGGACGCGTCGGTGCGCGCGCGCTCACTGGGGCTCGTCGCGGCGGCCGTCCGGGCCCTCGCCCGGACCCCCGAGATCACCGTCGGTGCGCTCGGCGTCGTCGTCGCAGCGGCCTTCAGCTGGGTGCCGTCGGTCTGGTACGACGAGGCCGCGACCATCGCGAGCGCGCAGCGGAGCTGGCCGGCGCTCTGGGCCGAGCTGCAGAACGTCGACGCCGTCCACGGCCTGTACTACGCCGTGATGCACGTCTGGTTCACGCTCGTCGGGTACTCGCCGTTCACGCTGCGGTTCCCGAGTGCCCTCGCCATCGGGGTCTCCGCCGGGCTCGTCGTCGCCCTCGGCCATCGTCTCGGCGGTGTGCGGCTCGGCGTCGTCTCCGGGATCGTGTTCCTGGTCCTGCCCCGCGTCGCCTGGGCCGGCACCGAGGGGCGCCCGTACGCCACCGTCACGACCTTCGCCGTCGCGCTGACCCTCGTGGGGATCACCGCGGTCCGGCGCACCCGGATCCGGCACCACGCGACCCGGTGGTGGGTCGTCTACGCCCTGCTCGCCGTGGTCGCCGTGCTGTTCAACGTCTACCTGGCCCTGGCCGTCGTCGCGCACGGGGTCGTGCTCCTCTGGACCGCCGTCGCCGACCGCGCCGCACGTCGCGACGCCGTGCTCTCGCAGCGCAGCGGTCCGGTGGCCGCGCCGATGGTCGACCGCGCCGCGTTCGTGCGCTGGGGCGTCGCCGCCGTCGGGGCCGCCCTCGTGGTGTCGCCGTTCATCGTCCTCGCCGCCGGGCAGGCCAAGCAGGTCGGCTGGATCACCGGCGTCGGGTGGGCCACCGTGCGCCAGGTCGTCGCGACCGCCTGGTTCGGTGCCGTCTGGCCGTACGCGGTGCTCGGGTGGGTCCTGATGATCGTCGGCGTCGTGCTCGCCGTGCGTGCCGCCCGACGCCCTGCCCCGGCTGCCCGCGACCTGCTGCGGATGCAGGCCGTCCGCGTCGCCGTCCCCCTGACGATCCTGCCCACCGCACTGCTCGTCGGCGCGACCGCCGCCGGGGAGCACCTGTACTCCCCGAAGTACGCCAGCCTGAGCCTGCCCTTCGTCGCGCTGCTCATCGGCCTGGCGATCACGGCGATCCGACCCCGGCGGTGGCTGGCGCTCGCCGTCGTCGGGATGCTGCTCGTGTCGGCGCCGACGAGCACGCTCGTCCGGCTGCCCCACGCCAAGCAGGACTCGCACTGGGCGAACGCGGCGGCGATCATCGAGCGCGAGCGGGACCGGCGCACCGACCAGAACGAGGGCGTCGTCTTCGGCAGCGTCTGGGAGCACCCGGGCACCACCGCGCAGGTCATCGCCGACTCCTACCCCGAAGCCTTCACCGGGATGCGCGACCTCGCTGTCACCGAGACCGGTGCCGAACGCGGACAGCTCTGGAACGTGAACGGCGACGTCGCCGCGACGGTGCCCGAGCGGATCTCCGGCATCGACACCGTGTGGTTCGTCGGCGGCAAGTCGCGGAACATCCGCCCGCAGGTCACCGAGACGCTCGTGGCCGAGGGCTTCCACGTCGTGCGCTACTGGCACACCGGCACGGTCATCCTCTGGAAGTACAGCCGCTGACGCTGGACCGACCGCGGCGGGACTGACCGCCGCTCGGCGTCGAGCCGCTCGCCGGGCGGGCCGGACGTCGGGTCAGTGCACCACGCGTGCGCCGTGCACCGGACCGGTGGCCCGGAGTGCGACGAGGCCGGCGGCGCTGAGCTCGACCTGCAGTTCGAGCGCGGCATCTCGGTCGCCCACCAGGAACGCCACCGTCGGTCCGCTGCCGGACACCAGGCCGGCCAGGGCACCGGACTTCTCACCGAGCTCCAGCGTCGCCGCGAGCCGGGGCTGCAGCCGCATGGCCGGTGCCTGCAGGTCGTTGTGGACGCAGTCGGCGAGCAGGTCGGGGTCGCCCGCACGCAGGGCCTGCAGCACGTTGGCCTCGACCACGGGGTGCGACGGCGCCGGGGAGATGTCGGCGCGGTACCGCTCCCGGTGCTCGTCGAGCGCACGGTAGACGGCCGGGGTGCTCAGCCCGTCGTCGCTCAGGGCGAGGACCCAGTGGAACTCACCCTTGGCCAGCGCCGGGCTCAGCTCGTCACCGCGGCCGGTGCCCACGGCGGTGCCGCCGGCGAAGGCGAACGGCACGTCGGCGCCGAGCTGCGCGGCGAGCCGGAGCAGCTCTTCGCGACCGAGCGCGGTGCCCCAGAGCGTGTCGACGGCGAGCAGGGTCGCCGCGGCGTCCGCGGAGCCACCGCCCATGCCGCCGGCGACGGGCACCTGCTTGTCGATGGTCAGCCGCACCCCACCGCGGTGTCCGGCCGCGTCGGCCACGAGCCGGGCCGCACGGATGGCCAGGTTCGACTCGTCGACCGGCACGGTGCTCGTGTCGATCGGACCCGTGAAGGTGACCGAGAAGTCGTCGGCGGCCTCGGCGGTGACGTCCTCGTACAGGGACACCGCCTGGTACGCGGTGGCGACGTCGTGGTAGCCGTCGTCCTGCAGCGCCCCGACGGACAGGAACACGTTGATCTTGCCGGGGGCGCGCGTCCGCACGCGGGTCGGTGCGGCCAACGTGGTCATGCGCCCAACCTATCCCGCTGCGGCTGCCGTGAACCCCCGCGCCAGGTCCGCGGTGATGTCGTCGATGTGCTCGAGGCCGATCGACAGGCGGATGAGTCCGTCCCCCACCCCGGCGGCCGCCCGCTCGTCGGAGGTCATCTGCACGTGGGTGGTCGATGCCGGGTGGACGACGAGCGAGCGGACGTCCCCGAGGTTCGAGACGTGGTCGAACAGCTCGAGCGCCGCCACGAACCGTCGGCCCGCGGCGACCCCGCCGGCCAGGTCGAACGACAGCACGGCCGACGGTCCCTTCGGCACGTAGCGCTGCTGCAGGTGGTGCCACGGCGAGTCCGGCAGGCCGGCGTAGTGCACGTGCTCGACCTGGTCGTGGGCGTCGAGCCAGGTCGCCACGGTGGCGGCGTTCGACACGTGCCGGTCCATGCGGAGCGACAGCGTCTGGATGCCCTGGAGCACCAGGAACGCGTTGAACGGCGCGATCGCGGGCCCGAGGTCGGCGGACAGCTTCGAGCGGGTGCGCTGGATGAACGCCCGTCGCCCGAACTTGTCGGCGAAGTTCGTGTTCGCGAACCCGGACTGCTCGGTCGTGGCCAGCTGCGGGTAGGCGTCGGCGTGCGCCGCCCAGTCGAAGTTCCCGCTGTCGACGATGAGCCCGGCGATGGCGCTGCCGTGTCCGGCCAGGTACTTCGTCGCCGAGTGCACGACGATGTCGGCACCGTGCTCGATCGGGCGGACCAGGTACGGCGTCGCGATGGTGTTGTCGACGATGAGCGGCACACCGGCCTCGTGCGCGACCCCGGCCACCCCGGCGAAGTCCAGGACGTCCCCGCGGGGGTTCGGGATGGACTCGCCGAAGAACGCCTTCGTCTCCGGACGCACCGCCGCCGCCCACTCGGACAGGTCGGTCGGGTCCTGCACGAACGTGAAGGTGATGCCGAGGTCCCGCAGGGTCGAGGCGAACAGCGTGTAGGTCGCGCCGTACAGCGAGGCGCTCGACACCACGTGGTCACCGGCGCGTGCGACACCGAGCACGGCCAGCGACGTCGCCGCCTGCCCGGACGCCAGCGCCAGCGCACCGATCCCGCCCTCGAGGTCGGCGATCCGGCGCTCGAGGGCTGCCGCCGACGGGTTGTTCACCCGCGTGTAGGTGTGGCCGGGGGCGTCGAGCATGAAGCGCGCGGCGGCGTCCTCGCCCGACGGGTAGACGTAGGCGGCGCTCTGCGCGATCGGCGGCACGTTCGCGCCCCAGCCCGGATCGGCCTTGAAGCCGGCGCGGATCTGGCGGGTCTCGAACGCCCAGCCGTCCTCCGCGTTGGTCGGCGTGGCCGCCATCAGGACCCCGCCCCGACCGACTGCCGGACGAGCGGGATGACCTGCTCGCCGAACCGGTCCATCTCCTCGAGCTGCGGCGAGAACTGCAGCAGGAGCGTGTCGACGCCGGCGTCCTCGAACTCCCGGATGCGGTCCGCCACCTGCGACGGCGTCCCCACGAAACCGGGGCGCAGGCCGCGGTTCGACACCGAGTAGTCCTCGAGCGAGGGCACGTGCTCGAGCTGCGACTTCGAGATGAAGTCCTGGTACGACTCGTACGCCTTGCCGTGCTGCACGTCGGTGATCCGGGCGAGCTCGGCCTGCGCCTCTTCCTCGGTCTCGCGCACGATGACGTACGCGGCCATGCCGAACGCCTCGAACGGCGGCAGGCCGGCGTCGACGCGGCGCTGCTTCATCTCGTCGATCTTCGCGCGGAGCTCCTGGACCGTGCCGCCGTGCGTGACGTAGGCGTCGGCGTACCCGGTGATCGCGGCCTTGCCGGCCTCGCTCTCCCCACCGGCGTAGATGCGCGGCGTCACGCGGGGCTTCGGCTCGAGGTGCGCGTTCTCGATGTCGTAGTACTCGCCCGAGAACGAGTACGGGGTCTCGCGCCACAGGCCCTTCATGACCTCGACGAACTCCGCGGTGCGCTTGTACCGGTCGTCGTGCTCCGAGAAGATCCCGCCGTACTGCTTCGCCTCTTCCGCCCACCAGGCGCTCACGACGTTGAAGGTGAACCGGCCGCACGAGATGTCGTCGATCGTCGCCGCCTGCTTCGCCGTCACCGCGGGCAGGTGGTACCCGGGACGCATCGCCGCCATGATCTCCAGGCGCTCGGTCGTCGCCGCGATGGCCGCCGCGAGCGACCACGCCTCGAGCGAGGGCGCCGCCGTGCCCTTGATGTCGTTGAGGTTGAGCTCCGGCACGAGCGTCAGGTCGAAGCCGATCCGCTCGGCGCGCTGCGCCAGGCGCTTCACGTAGTCGAAGGTGACCGGCATGTTCTCGTTGTCGACGTTGCGCAGCCAGCCGCCGAAGAGCGGGGTCCAGTATCCGAATCGCACGTTGGTTCCTTGGGGGTGTGGGAAAGGCGGACTGGAGGCCCGTGGCGGGCCCGCCACGGGCCTCCAGTCCGGTGGTTCTTGCGTTCTCAGGCCGTGAGCTGCGCCGCGTACTGCGTCTCCAGCAGACCACCGAGGTACTTCGCGATGGAGCGCGGGCCGGAGGCCGGCGCGGACTCCTCGACCGCGGGGTTGTAGTTCGTGTTCGTGTTGATGTCGTAGACGACGGTGCGGCCGTCCGTCGTCTCCATGAACTCGACGCCCGCGATGGTGATGCGCTGGTCGGCGAGGAACGTGCGGAGCTGCTGGACCAGCGGGTGCTCGGCGGTGATCTCGGTCCGGACGGCGAACGCCGGGGGTGCACCGACGGTCTCGGTGCCGGGGACGTCACAGACGGCGCCGGCGATGACCTGCGGCACCTCGCACGCGTCGGCGGGGCAGAGCTCGAAGCTGCCGGCGCTCGTGTCGACGCGGACCGCGTACACGAACTCGCCGCCGACGAACTCGACGCGGGTGATGAAGGGCTCGCGGGCCGTCAGGTACTCCTGCAGCAGGGTGATGCCGTCGACCGGCGCCTCGAACTCGGGGCTGTCGACGTAGGCGTCGAACTCGGCGAGCGAGTCGAACCGCCGCACACCCAGGCCCTTGCCGCCCTGGTTGTGCTTCGTGATGAAGGGGACGTCCTGCCCGTCGGTGAAGGTGCGGGCGGCGTCCTTGAGCGTCGTCGTGCCGAACACGGCGGTCGTGCGCGGCACGTCGAACCCGGCCTGCTGCAGGAGACCGTGCTGGGCGACCTTCGACACCTCGAGCTCGAGCACGTGGCTGCCGCCGACGACCTGGCGGCCGGCACGCTCGAGCCAGCCGAGGATCGCCCGGGTGTACTCCTTGCTGTGCTCGTGGCCGCGGGTGTGGGAGCTCGCGGACATGCGGCTCCAGTAGACGCCGGGTGCCGGCTCGGCCGCGAGGTCGATCTGCCCCTCGGTCAGCAGGATCTCCTCGACCGGGACACCCTCGGCCTCGAAGGCGGCGGCGAGCGGGGGGAACCACTCGGGGTTCTCGTGGATGACGTACACGCGCGGAGTGCTCACGCCCCCACCCTAGGCACGGTATACCGCACGCGCCCAAGTGTGTGACGT
>NZ_VCCA02000002.1:0-101459 GCF_005938005.2 Curtobacterium sp. KBS0715
GCACCACCTGCCACCCCTGCGGGACGCGCAGGGTGGCCGCGTGGCGGGCGCAGAGGTCGTAGCCGTGCGGTTCGACCCGGGTCGACAGCGGGCCGACGACCACCATGGAGTCGCCGTAGTCGTACGTCAGGGTCGACGAAGCGCTGTTGGCACACGCCACCTTGCTGCAGATCCGCACGTCCATCTCGTCAGGGAGCCTAGCGGAGCGTCCGGCGCGCACCGGTCCCCGCGTACGATGTGGGGATGCGTCGGAAGCCTCGCCTCGTCACCCCGGTCGACCGCGGTCGGGGGCGCTCCCGGCACGGCCGAGGCGGGCGTTCGAGCGTCACCGGACCGGAGCTCGCCCCGATCATCACCCGCGCCGAGGCGTTCGACCGGATCGTCGGTGACAGCGCGCACTACCTGCTCGGGCTCTGGCCCGAGGAGCTGTCCGGCGTGGTGTTCCAGGTGGCGGACATGCCGAGCGACACGACCCTGCCGGACGAGATGCCGCGCTGGCGCATCGACCGCGACACCCGCCGCGTGACCGTCTTCCGGATCCCCGTCGAACGGGTGAACCGGAGCCCTGAGAAGGACGACTCGGACCGCCGCATCATCATCGAGACCGCGGTGTTCCGCGCGGTCGGCGAGCTGATCGGCAAGGACCCCTGGGACCTGGCACCGGACCGCTACCGCCACTGGTGAGCCGGGCCGACCACGCCGGGCACGCCGCACCGGTGAGCCCGGGCCGCCGGTGCCGGGCGGGCCGCATCCAGCGTCAGGGGTAGATGCGGACCGGGGTGGAGACGTCGGTCGCCGGTCGCACCGGGAACCCGGCGATGCCGTCGGCCCCGCGGTAGGTGACCCCCGCGACGATGCCCTCCGTACCGGTCAGCGTGAGCTGCTTCGCGGTCTGCACCGGGAGCGTCACCGTCGCACCGGACAGCAGGACCAGGTTGAGACGCTCATCGCCCGACTGCATCGTCACGGGACGGTCCTGACGGGTGGGGTTCACGAGGTTCAGCCGAACACCCTCGCCCGGGGCGATGGCGGTGATCGTCCGGTCACCCAGGGGCTCCGCGGAGGCGAACCACCCGAGGTCGGTGCCGGCGTCGTCGGTGGGCGTCGTGGTGCGTGCACCGGTGACGACCGGCTCGGTCGAGGTGACGGTGAACGAGTACCGGCCGTCCGGGAAGTCGTCGAGCGCGACGTCGGTGACGACCCCGGGCTCCGCGGTGGCGTTGACGGTCGTGCCGCCGCCGTCGGCCGTGCTGATGCCGAGGGTGACGCGAGCCGACTTCGTGCCGGGCACGAACAACCGGACGATCGGCACCGCGTCGGCCGTGTCGTCGCCGCGCTGGGCCGCCTGCGCGTCGGCGAGGACGACGGCGGGGATGACCTGCGAGCGCGACGGGGCCGCACCACCGGAGACGATGTCGTAGCCACCGGGGGTGAGGGTGCGGACGACGGACTCCTGCATGTGCGCGACGATCTGTCCGCCGGACGACGTGACGTGCACGACGGTCGAGGCGGCGTCGGACACGAAGCCCGACAGCGGGACGACCTTCTGCGTGTTCGGCGCGACGACGATGCCGGTGGTCCCGGGCGCGCTGACGGTCCCCGAGCCGTCGAAGATCGTCAGGTCGACCGTGGCGTTCACGTCGGTGGGGTTCGACAGCGTGACGAGGCTCGTGCGACCGGTCTCCGTCGAACCGCCGACCAGCCACGTGGACTGGGTCGGGTCGTCGCACGAGGCAGCGCCGGCGCCCACCAGGTCGCCGCTGGAAACGCTCTGGAAGCTGCTGCCCGCGACCTGCGGGGTCGTCTCGCCAGCGGGTGCCGTCAGGAGCCGGGGGTCGCTGCCGCCGGTGGTCGAGGGGTCGAGCGAGGACCGCTCGACCGTCGAACCGGTCGTCGCCGTCGCCACGGTCGCGGTGCCGACGGTGCTCGCCTGCGTCGCGTCGTTGCCGGAGTCGTCGGACAACCGCAGTGCGCTGCCGGCACAGACACGTTCGGCGGCGGCGGGGACCGGCGTCACGGTGCGCCCGGCGGGTCGACCCGGTTCGGACTCGGTGCCGATGGCGTGGGCCGCGGTGACGGCACCCGCGGCGACGACGACGGCGACGGCCGTGGCGGTGCCGCGGACGATCCAGCGCCGGACCGAGGAGGGGTTGGTGCTCATTCGTCGCGCTCCTCGTCGAAGGTGGTGGCGGGTTCCTCGGCCTCGATGACGTTCGAGGTGGCGCGGCGGCGGCGCGGTGCCGTCGGGACCGCGAGCAGGGCTGCGGCGCCGAAGACCACGCCGAGCACGACGAGGTACAGCACGTGGGTGGCCTGGGTCGCGGCGGAGCCGGAGCGGGTGCGGTCGACCTCGCCCTCGTAGTGGAACAGCTGCCCGTTGGTGGTCTCACCGATGCTCGTGAAGAGCGCGTTCTGACCGATCGCACCGGCGGCCCGGTCGTGCACCGTCTGCGCCTCGGGGTCGTCGCCGGCGTCGTCGATGAGCACGAAGCTCACGCCGAGCTCGCGGAGCGCCGGCCGGGGGTCGTACCCGCTGCGGCTCGCCAGGTTGCCGGCGAGCGTGGTCAGCCGCGCGCCGGACTCGCTCAGCCGGAGTGCGGTGGCGTCGAGCGTCGACTGGTCGTCGAGGGTCGAGCCCTGTCCGCGCTCGAGCGTGACGGCGAGCGAACCGTCGTCCTGCGGGACGACGACGAGCGTGCCGACGTCGGGGTTCGCCTGGGCCTCGGCGTTCACGTAGGCGCTGAGCACCCGGCCCGTGGTCGGCTCGATCGTGGCGGTGCCGAGGTAGAACGCCGCGAAGGCCGGTGCCACGGCGACCCCGGCGAGCACGGTCGCGACGAGTCCGGTGACCGGTGCGGCCTTCGGCAGCACGTCGATGCCGATGCAGGCCGCGACCACCAGGGCGAGCCAGTACACGGACAGACCGCTGCCTGGCCAGACGATGGTGGTGGTCGAGCCGACACCGGTGACGGTGACGTGGGTGGCGGCGAAGGCCGTCGCGAAGCCGAGGAGTGCGACGACGAGCGCCGAGCCCGCGACCGCCCAGCGGTGTCCGAGCATCGCGCCGATCGCGGCGACGGCCACGGGGAGCGCGAGGACGGCCATCACGACCGGCAGGACCGTCGTGACGAAGGCAAGTCCGGACGTCGCGGGGAGCCAGCCGCTCCAGTCGGGCAGGGGCTGTCCGATGGCCAGCTGGAGCGCGGACGGCGCCCGGGTCGCGGACGGCACGCCGGGGTCGGCGAACACGGCGAGCAGGTTGCCACGGGCCGCCTGCGCCAGGATCAGCGGCAGGAACAGCACCGCGGTCGGCACCGGGATGAACACGCGACGGTGGGCCCGACGCCAGCCGACCAGGAGCGCCACGAGCCAGCCGATGAGCAGGACCGGCAGCAGCGACGGCGCCGAGGCGGCGACGACGGCGAACAGGAGCGACGCGCCGGAGGCCCAGGCCCACGATCGGTGCGCCTCGAGCACGGCGACGAACAGCCACGGCAGGACCAGGTGCGCGACCACGGCGCCGAGGTGCCCGGTGGTCACCGCGCCGACGAGCGACGGGGCGATCGCGTAGAGCGACGCACCGATGACCGGGACCCACGTGCGGGTCGTGACCTTGCGGACCGCGAACCAGGCACCCAGGGCGGACAGCGGGAACGCGACGAGCATGACGAGCACGACCGCGGTGGACGGCGACCAGAAGACGATCGAGCCGAGCACGGCGAGGACCGCGGCGAAGGGGTCGGACGGCCCGGTGAAGCCCGTGCCGAGCGAGTGGAAGCCGTACCCGACGTTCTGCCAGAGCTGCCCCGGGGTCGCGGAGAGCGGCAGGAGTCCCCCGCCGGTCAGGGCCGGCGACCCGAGCAGGGGGTAGAGCGTCACGACGCTGAGCACCGCGGCGGCCAGGACCACCCAGATGCCGCCGTCGCTCAGGAACGACGCCCGCGCGATCGGGGCGTCCTCGACCCGGGCGAGCTCGACGTCGCGCGAGGTGGTGCGGTGTTCGTGCACCCGTCGCCAGCTCACGCGGAGCGGCTCGACGGCTGCCCACCCGAGCTTCTTGGTGCGGGCCAGGTTCTTGCGCGCGCGCACGGCGCCACCGCCGAACGCGACGGCGAACGCGGCGGAGAGCTCGGGGACCACGGCGGCGGGGTGCTTCGCGAGGAGGTGTCCGAGCGCGCGGCCGATCGCGAACGGCACGAGTGTGAGCCAGTGCAGCCAGACCAGCGCGGCCGGCGCGTAGGTCATCCGGCGGTGCAGCTGCGCCTGCCGGTGCATCCGGACGCGCCGCGCCTCGGACAGGCGCTTCCGACCGAACTCCTCGATGGGTCCGGCACTGGTGACCTTTGCCTCCGGCACGAGGGCGACGCGGTGTCCGGCGAGGCGGACCCGCACCGAGAAGTCGAGGGCCGCGTCGACGTCCGGCAGCGCAGGGTCGAAGCCGCCGAGTTCGTTCCAGACCGAGCGGCGCACGAGCATCCCGCCGGCGGCGACGCCGAGCACGTCGGTGTTGCGGTCGTGCTGGCCCTGGTCGAGCTCGTCCTGCACCAGCACGATCGACCGGCCGAAGCGGGTCATGCTCTCGCCGAAGGCACGGATGAGCGACGGGTCGTCGTCGGCGACGAGCTTCGGACCGGCGACGACGACCGACGGAGCGATCTCGACGGCGGACAGCAGCTCGGCGAGCGCGGTCGGTGCCGGCGCGTTGTCGTGGCCGAGGACCCACAGCCACTCGTCGACCGGCTCGTCGGTCGCTGCGGGCGGCGCGCTGCGCTCGCCCTGTCGGACGGCGTCGCCGAACGCCCTGCCCCCGGGGAGCCGGACGAGCTGCGCGGACCCACCGAAGGACAGTTCGGCGGTCGATCCGTCGGTCGTGCCGACGTCGACGACCACCAGGTTCTCGGGGTGGCGGGTCTGGGCGGCGAGCGCGTCCAGGGTCCGGTCGAGGTGGGCCGCCCCGTTGGCGGCGACGAGGATCGCGGTGACTCTGGGCTGCATGACGGGCGTCACTCTACGGTCTGGAGGCGCGGTGTCGGCTGCGGACGGCGGCGCGCCGTGAACCTGTGGGCGCGCTCACTGCACGGTGCGGGACGGGCGGAGGTGGTCGCCTTCCGGCGCCTTCGTCGCACGCTCCTCAGGGGCGCAGTCGCACGGCGCTGGCGCGCCGTGGACGCTCCTACGCCCGTTTCCGCAGCTTGCGGCGTTCGCGCTCGGAGAGGCCGCCCCAGATGCCGAAGCGTTCGTCGTTCTCGAGCGCGTACTCGAGGCACTGTGCCCGGACCTCGCACGAGGTGCAGATCTTCTTCGCCTCGCGCGTGGAGCCGCCCTTCTCGGGGAAGAACGCCTCGGGGTCGGTCTGCGCGCAGAGCGAGTCGACCTGCCAGGCGAGCGGGTTCTCCTCGTCGTCGGTCTCCGGACGTCGGACACCCGGGACGCCGAGCGCCACGGGATCGACGTGCCAGTCCTCCGGAACTCCGGCGTGGAACTCGGAACCGTTCACCCTGATCACCCCTGCCGCCTCGACAACGAACCCCAACTCTTGCGGCCGTTGCCTGTAATTACAGCGGTGTCATTCGCCTGAGTCAAGTCGCGGATCATAGAAGGCACTGACCGCTCCAGCGTGTCATGTCCCCCGTTTGGGCGTGTCGCGCCGCGCGGGTGGGCCTTCCGGGGGACAACTGACGCGTCCTCAGGCGCTCAGGAGGCGCTGCGACGGGCCTCCCACGCGCTCGACACCATCTCGTCCAGGGAGTGCCGCATGGCCCACTCGAGGTCACGGGCGGCGGCCTCGCCGGTCGCGACGATGCGGGCCGGGTCGCCGGGGCGCCGCGGCGCGATCTCGGGGTCGAAGGCGATCCCGGTGCCCGCCGCCATGGCGTCCATGATCTGCCGGACGCTCACACCGTCGCCGCTGCCGAGGTTGTAGGCGCGCTCGAGCGGCTCCCCCGCCTCGAGCTTCCGCGCGGCCACCGCGTGCGAGTGCGCCAGGTCGGCGACGTGCACGTAGTCGCGCACGCACGTGCCGTCCGGGGTGGCGTAGTCGTCACCGTTGATCCGCGGGGTCCGGCCGGCGAGCAGCGCGTCGAAGACCAGCGGGAACAGGTTGTGCGGGCTGGCGTCGTACAGGTCGGGCTCCCCCGAACCGACGACGTTGAAGTACCGGAGCGACGTCGTGGTGAAGCCCGCGGCGACCTCCATGTCGCGCAGCAGCCACTCGCCGATGAGCTTCGACTCGCCGTAGGGCGACTCCGGGTTCTTCGGGGTGGACTCGACCACGGTCTCGACGTCCGGCGTGCCGTAGACCGCCGCGCTCGACGAGAACACCGCCTTGGTGACGCCGGTCTCGGCCATCGCACGCAGCAGGGTCGCCATCCCGGTGACGTTCTGCTCGTAGGTGTGCAGCGGACGCTCGACCGAGACGCCGGCGTACTTGAACCCCGCGACGTGGACCACGCCGGTGACCTCGTGCTCGCGCAGGGTGCGTGCGACGAGCTCGCCGTCGAGGATCGTGCCCTCGACGAACGGCACGTCGCCCGGGACGAACGCGCGGAAACCGCTCGAGAGGTCGTCGAACGCGACCGTGTCGATGCCGGCCGAGCGCAGTGCTCGGACGACGTGGGACCCGATGTACCCGGCACCGCCGGTGACCAGCCAACTCATGCTCGCCACGCTAGCGGACGTCGGCGACGCCCCGGTGGCGGTGCCGGTGCGCGCCCTAGGCGCCGGTGGCGATGAACACGGTCGACGTGATGCCGTCGGAGGAGTCCGCCTCGACCGTCACGTCGCCCTCGTCCGGCGTGATGAAGCACGACTCGCCCTTGCGGAGCAGGGTCGCCGACCGCGCGCCGACGAGCGTGACGACGCCCTCGGTGCACACGGCGATGGACGGGCCGACGAGCGGGGCGACCCCGCCCGTGCTCAGTCCGACCGGGCGGCCGTCGCCGTCCACCCGCAGCAGCGCGAACCCGACGCCGTCCGGCGCGAACCGGTCGACGCCCGGGGCGATGCGCTCGGGCTCGAGGACCGGGGCCTGGTACGCGGTGAAGTCGAGCACCCGCAGGAGCTCCGGCACGTCGACGTGCTTCGGCGTGAGCCCCCCGCGCAGCACGTTGTCCGACGGCGCCATCAGCTCGATGCCGAGTCCGTCGAGGTAGGCGTGGATGTTGCCGGCGGGCAGGTACATGGCCTGTCCGGCGGCGAGCGTCACCCGGTGCATGAGCAGGGAGACGACGATGCCGGGGTCGCCGGGCCAGCTGGTGGCCAGGTCGCGGACGGTCGCGGTGTTCGGGGTGAGCAGGTCGTCGTCGAGCGAGACGGCCAGGTCGCTCACGGCCTGCACCACGGCGAGCGCGGACTCGTCGGCGGTCTCGAGCCAGCGGACGGTGTCCTCGAGCCCGTGCAGCAGGTGCACCTCGAGCGGACCGAGCCGTCCGGTGCCCGCATCGAGCACGCGCACCTCGGCCAGGGTCTCCTCGACGGGGCGGAAGCCGCTCAGCGCCTCGAACCGCTCGCTCAGCGCGACGACGAGCTCGGGCTTCGGGAACGGGTCCTTGTAGTTGCGTGCCGGGTCGTCGAGCGGGATCCCCTCGCGCTCCTCGCGGGCGAACCCGTCCTCGGCCTGCTCCGGGGTGGGGTGCGCCTGCAGCGAGAGCGGTGCCGCCGCTGCGAGCACCTTGAGCAGGAACGGCAGGCCGGTGCGGTCGCCGCCCAGGGCGTCCTGCGGCTCGGCGGCGATCCAGTCGAGCAGCGTGTCGGCCCCACCGACCATGGCCGGGTTCACGACGACGCTGGGGCTGCCGGCGTGGGCGCCGAGCCAGAGCTCCGCCTGCGGGGCACCCGTGACGGTGCGGCCGAGGAGCTCCGGGATCGCGGTGACCGAGCCCCAGGCGTAGTCGCGGGGGGTGTTCGTGATGCCGAGGAACATGGGCCAGAGCCTACCGGCGCGGCGCGCGACACTAGAATCTCCGCGATGTCTGCAAGCACGGTGGAGTCACCGCCCCGAGGATCCCTGCGTTCCTCCCCCCGCCGCACGGCCGACCCCACGCGGTGGGACATCCAGGGCCTCCGGGCGTTCGCGGTCCTCGCCGTCGTGCTCTACCACCTGTGGCCGAACCGGTTGCCGGGCGGGTTCGTCGGCGTGGACGTGTTCTTCGTCATCTCGGGCTTCCTGATCACCGGGCACCTGCTGCGTGAGCTGACCGCCACCGGCCGGATCGGGCTCGCCGGGTTCTGGTCGCGGCGGGCGAAGCGGCTGCTCCCCGGGGCCTTCCTCACGATCGCCGCGACGGGGACCGCCGTGCTGGTCTGGGTCCCGAGCGCGCTGTGGGGCCAGTACGGCCGTGAGCTCATCGCCTCCACGGTCTACGTGCAGAACTGGCAGCTGGCCGCCGACGCGGTCGACTACCTGGCGCAGGGCAACCAGGCGTCGCCCTTCCAGCACTTCTGGTCGCTGTCGGTCGAGGAGCAGTTCTACATCGCCCTCCCGCTCCTGCTGCTCGGCGCGCTGTGGGTCGCACGGCGCGCACGGCGGGACGGCGTCTCCCCGGTCGTCGTCGCGCAGGTGCTCCTCGGCGCCGTCGTGGTCCTGTCCCTGGGGTGGAGCATCGTCCAGACCCACACCGCCTCGGGGATCGCGTACTTCTCGACGGCGACGCGGGCGTGGGAGTTCGCGCTCGGCGGGCTCGCGGCGACGATCCCGCTCGCGGCGCCGCGCACGCCCCCCGCCCGGACGGTGCGGGTCGTGGGAGCCTGGGTCGGCGCGGCCGGGCTCGTCGCGTCGCTCGTGCTGATCACCGGGTCCACGCCCTTCCCGGGCATCGCCGCCGCGCTGCCGGTCGTGTCGGCGACGCTCGTCGTGCTCTTCGGCGCGCACTCCGGGCTGCAGCGGGTCGGCAGGCTGACCCCGATCGCGTTCCTGGGTCGGATCTCGTACGCCGTCTACCTGTGGCACTGGCCCGCCGTCGTCATCCTGCCGATCGCGCTCCGCCACGAGCTCACCGCCAAGGACAAGGTCGCGATCCTCATCGGTGCGGTGCTCATCGGCGCGGTCACCACGATCTGCATCGAGGAACCGCTCCGGTTCTCCGGCTGGGTGCGGGCACTGCGTCCGCGCCGGGTCGCGCTCTACGGCGCCCTGAGCACCGTGCTCGTCGTGGCGCTCGGTGCCGCCTCGCTGGCGGCGCTGCACGTGCAGCAGGTGCAGGCGGCCGAGTTCCAGCAGCGCCTCAGCACCGGCGACGTGCGCTGCTTCGGTGCCGCCGCACGGATCTCGTCGTCCGCCCCCTGCGTGAACCCCGATCTGGCAGACGTCCGGGTCCCCTCGGCCGCGAACGCGCTCGACGACGACTCGAACCGGGGGGCGTGCTGGTCGAACGACTCGAGCGCCTTCAACGTCTGCGAACTCGGGCCGAAGTCCGGCTACACGGAGCACCTCATCGCGATCGGCGACTCGCACAACAACGTCTTCGTGGACACCTACGCGGCGATCGCGAAGGCGAACAACTGGCGCATCGACGTGGCGGGACACCAGAGCTGCTACCTCACCACCGCGGTGCAGAAGGCGAACACGGGGAAGCAGGTCGACGACTGCACCGCGTGGAAGCAGAACGCGATGGCCTACCTGCGCGCGCACGGTGACCTGGACGGCGTGATCGTGACGCACTCCACCGGCAACGGCCCCGTCGCCTCGGTGCCCGGGCAGTCGGACAGCGAGACCGTCGTCGACGGCATGGTGGGAGCGTGGCAGGCAGCGGCCGACGCGGGCATCCCGGTCCTCGCACTCCGCGACAACCCGACCGCGCGGACCGACGTGGTGGCGTGCGTCGGCCAGATGTCGGGCCCGACGACGAGCGCGTGCGACTCGAGCCGCTCGTTCGGCTTCGGTCTGTTCGACGGCTCGGAGCAGGCTGCCGCCCGGATGCCCGGCAAGGCCCGGGTGATCGACCTGTCGCAGTACTACTGCACCGACACCACCTGCCCGGCGGTCATCGGCGGCGTGCTCGTGCACCGCGACCGCACCCACCTGACGAACACGTTCGCGACGACCCTGGCGCCGTACCTCGGCGACGAGATCGCCCGCACGCTCGCCGCCTTCCGCGAGGACGGACGCGGATGACCCCGTACCCTGACGTCGTGACGAACACCTGGCCGCTCTCGCGCGGCACCGTACCCGAGCGCGAGGCGTTCTCGTTCGGTGCGACGCTGCTCTTCGTCCTGTTCGCCGGCGACGCCTTCCCGAACACCCTGACCTGGTTCGGGGCGGCTGCAGTGTGGGCACTCGTCGCAGTGTGGGGCGTGACGATCCTGGTCAGGGCGAGGCCGCCGCTGGTCCGGACACCGTGGGCGCTCTGGTTCTTCCTCGCCTGGTGCCTGGTGTCCGTCGCCTGGTCGCACTGGCGCCCGGCGACGCTCGCGAGCATCGCCGCGCAGGTGATCTGCGCCGCGATGGCGTTCGCGGTCGCGTCGACCCTGACGTGGCGTCGGATCCTGGACGCGATGAGCCTCGCGTTCCGCTGGGTGCTGATGGGGTCGCTGCTGTTCGAGGCCGTGGTGGCCGTCGTCGTCCGGCACCCGATCGTCCCGGTCTGGACCGACTACGGCGACCGGGACATCCCCGACGCCTTCTACTTCTCCCGCGCCGAACTGCTGACCGGCGGTCGCATCCAGGGGTTGCCCGGCAACGCGAACCTGCTCGCGATGGTCGCCCTGCTCGCCGCGATCGCCATCGCCCTGCAGTTCGCCGAGGGCCGCATGAGCAGGAACCGCTCCGTCGGCTGGCTCGTCGTGGCCGGCGCGGTCCTGGTCCTCACCCGCTCGTCGACCGTGCTCGCCGCCGCGCTCGTCGTCGCCGCCGCACTGTTCGTCGCGCTCTGGATCCGACGCGTCCCCACCGACCGCCGGACGCCGCGGTACCTCCTCGCCCTGGTCGGCGCGGCCGTCGTCGGCCTCGGGGCGTTCGCAGCCCGTGGGACCGTGTCGGAGCTCCTCGGCAAGGGCACGGACGCGACGGGCCGCGGGGACATCTGGCAGCGCGTGCTCGAGCTGATCGACCAGCACCCGGTCCTCGGTTGGGGGTGGATCGGGTACTGGTGGCCGGACATCCCCACGCTCGCCGACCTCGCGCACCGCAAGGGTGTGACGTACCTGCAGGCCCACGACGCGTACCTGGACGTGTGGATGCAGACCGGCATCATCGGCTTGGTCCTGTTCGCCCTGTACGTCGTGACGACGCTCGACAGGTCGTGGTCGTCCGCGACCAGGATCGGGTACGACGCCGTCGGGACCCCCAGGTCGTTCGACCCGGTGTCGCTCCTGCCGCTCCTCGTCGTCGTGGCGCTGCTCGTGCAGTCCGTCGCCGAGTCGCGGTTGCTGTACCAGGGGAACTGGGTCCTGTTCGCCCTCGTCGCGATCAAGACCCGCATCGTCCTGGTCGGCGAGGAACCCCGGTCGGCCGGCGACGGCCCGCGCACCCCGCCGGCCCGGCGGGAGTGGCGACTGCCGATCGCACGCTGACCGCGGAGCACCCGGCGGTCAGCGCTCGAGCAGCCTCGCGCACGGTACCCTGGCCGTCCACGGCGCCTTCCGGACCTCGACGTCCCGCGTGGGGTCGCCGTCGCACGCAGCGACCGCGCCAGGGATCTGCGTCGCCCAGACCGGGCCGTCACTCCGCCGTGTCGCACCGGGGGCCAGGTTGCCCACCACCGCGACGACCAGGACGGCGACGACCGACCAGCCCGCCAGCACGCGGACGAAGCGGACACCGCCCGCCGGCCGTGCCACTCGACGCGACGATCGTCCCGCCCGACGCGCCGGCCGTGCGTCGAGGAGCACACTCGCCGCGACGACCACCGCTGCCAGCAGGAGCATCCCCGACGCCGCGGCGTAGCGCAGTGCCGGGACGGCTGCGAGTGCCGGGATCGGGCGCGCCCACGCCTGTTCCTGTCCCCCGTTGGCGAGCAGCGCTGCCCACCACACGCCGCCGGACACGACGGCGAGCGCGAGGATCAGCCAGCGTGCGCGCCACGTCCCGAGGAAGAGTGCGCCCACCACCGCGACGGCGACCAGCAGGACGGGCACGAGCACGACACCCCAGCCGTGGGTCACGACGGCGCGGACGGCGGCACCGACGTCCGGTGTCCAGATCCCCGCGACGGGTTGCAGCAGCCACCCGGCGACCACGTCGGTGAACGCCGGCGTCCCCGACGGCTGCGATCGCTGGTCGGTGAGGGCAGCTGCCACCTGCGCCCCGGCGCCGATCAGGGCGACGATGGTCACCGGGACCGCGCGTGGCCATGCCCGGGCACCCGAAGCGTCCCGCAGGGGGAACCACGCGAGGAGCAGGAGCGGCAGGAACAGCACGGTCTGCAACTCCGTGAGGACCGCGAAGGCGGTCAGGACGGCGACCGTACCGGAGGCCCACCACGTCCGCGCGCGGTACGCGAACAACCAGGGGGCGGCAAAGAGCATGTACCAGTGCAGGTTCGCGGCGTTCCCGCTGATCTCGTGGGGGGCGAGCGGGAGCACGGCCGGCACCGCGGCGAGCAGGGCTCGGAGCAGCCACTGCGGCACGACGTCTCGCGCGAGCACGAACACCGTGGTGCCCACCGCGCCCACGACGAGGCAGGCCCCAGCGGACAGTGCCCGGGCGTAGTCCTGGACCGGCAGCGCCCAGGCGACGTCGACGAGCAACCGGGGCACGAGGTGCAGGTAGCCGGCGTAGGGGTGCAGCAGGGAGTCGACGGCGCCGAGGGTGATGCGTTCCCGGAGGAACAGCCCGCCGTCCTCCGCCCACACGGTGCCACGTGCCGTCGGCCCGAGTCGCCACCAGGCGAGCGCGGCCGTGGCGATGCCGACCAGGACCGCCGCGGCGACCACTCGGAAGCCGTCGAGACGGCGGTGGCTGGGGCTCGCAGGGTGCTGCATCGTCCGACGACGCTAGCCGGTTCATCACACATCGTCGATATCGACGCTCCGCGATGACCTGGTACCGAGGTCCGTGCACCAAGATGGTGGGGTGACGGACGGACGGCTGACGAAGCGGGTGCGGGCACGCCGCTACCTCTCCGCCTGGATCGGGTTCTCCGCCGGCGGGCGGTTCAGCCAGGCGCTCGCGACGGTCATCGTGCTGTTCGCGTTCGGGCAGCCCACCGTCGGGGCCGTGGTCGGTACCGCCGGCACGTGGGCGGTGCTCGTCACGCTGTTCGTGCTCGCCGGCCTGAGCCTGCTCGGGCAGCGGTACCGGATCGAGTGGCACGGAGTGCTGCCGCTGTCCCTGCTGGCGTTCCTCGGGTACTGCGCCTTGAGCGTGCTCTGGAGCGAGTACTCGTGGGTCGCGCTGCGGGGGCTCGTCGCCACCGTGTGCTTCATGGGTCTGGGGCTGTACCTGGCGCTCGGACGCGACCTCGTCCAGGTGATCCGAGCGTCGGGTGATGCGTTCCGGATCCTCCTCGTGACCGCCCTCGGCCTCGAGGTGCTGTCCGGCCTGGTGCTCGACGTGCCGTTCCCGGCGTTCGGCATCCGCGGTGACATCGCCTACGGCGGCCCGATCCAGGGCATCGGCGGTACCCGCAACTTCATGGGGTTCATCGCCGCCATGGCGCTCGTCACCTTCGTGGTCGAGTTCCTCACCCGCTCCGTCACCCTCTGGCGGGCCGTCGCCTCCACTGCCCTGGCCGTCATCGCGCTGATGCTCGTCCAGTCCCCCATCACCGGACTCGCGATGATCGCCCTGGCCGTCACGGCGCTGGCGCTCTGGTCACTCCGGCACGCCAGACCGGCGACGCGCCCGGTGGTGAACGGCGTCCTCGGCGCCACCGTCCTGCTGGCCCTCGTCGTCGCGGTCCTCGCCCGCGGTCGGCTGCTGGCCGAGATGGGTGCCGCTGGCGGCACCGCCACGCGCATCGACCTGTGGTCGCAGATCCGCGTGCTCACCGAGCGCTACCCGATCCAGGGCTGGGGATGGGTCGGCACCTGGCCGCGCGAAGCCGTGGTGCCGTACGTGACCCTGATCGACCCGGCGGGGATGCGGTTCCACTCAGGGCTCAACGCCTTCGTCGACGCCTGGCTGCAGATCGGACTCGCCGGCACGATCATCCTGGCCGTGACGGCGCTCCTGGCGTTCGCGCGGGCCTGGGTGACCGCGACGACGTTCCCCGGCGTGGCGTACGTGTGGCCGGCCGCGGTACTGGTGCTGCTGGCCGTCACGAGCACCGCGGAGAGCTACCTGCTGCACGGCGCGGGCCTGATGGTCTTCGTGACGGTGCTCGTGATCGCTGCCCGGCGGCGCTCGTGGCGCCGCCACCTGCCGCGCCCCTGAACCGCAGCCCCCGCGCCGCAGCACCTTCCCGCAGCACCCCCGCAGGCACGACGGCTCCGGACGTGTGCGACGACCCGGTCGGCGCTGCCACCGACCCGGGGTCCGTGCGGGCGATCACCCGGGCGCGGGCGCCACGGACGCGGCGCCCGCCCTGGTCACCGGCTCGTCAGGCGCCGCTTGATCTTGCCCGCGACACTGCGCGGGCCCTCGGTGCGGAAGTAGTGCACCGCACGGCCGACGTCGTAGCGGACGCCCGAGAGCTTCTTGCGCTCCGGCACCCGCACGCGCATCTGGTGGGCTTCGGCCACGGCCACCGTGTCCCGCACCGACTTGTCGGCGGCGCGGACGGGGTTCCGGCAGAACTCGACGAGCGGCGCGAGGACGTTCTCCCACGTGAACTGCTCGCGGATGCGGTCGACGTTCCCGATGAACTCGGCGCGCGCCTTCTTGTCGAACAGTGCCGTCTCGAGTGCGTCGGCGAGGCTGTCGATGTCCTGCTCGTGCACGGCGATGCCGAGCTTCTCCGCGGCGACGAGGTCGCCGAACGAGTCACCGGCGGTCGTCACGATGGGCAGACGGGCCCACAGGTAGTCGAGGATCCGGGTCCGGAACGAGAACGTCGTCTCGAGGTGCTCGTAGTGCGTCGAGACGCCGGCGTCGGCTTCGAGCAGGTAGGCACCGCGTTCCTCGTACGGGATCCACGCGTCGTTGAAGAAGACGTTCTTGCCGGTCAGCCCCAGGGCGTCTGCCTCGGCGCGGACCTTCGCGACGATGTCCATCTCGGGCACGTCGGGGTTCGGGTGCTGCACGCCCATGAAGAAGAGCTTGACGTTCGGCTTCCGCTCGGCGAGCTGACCGATCGCCCGCACGAGCGTGATCGGGTCGAACCAGTCGTAGATGCCGCCGCCCCAGACGACGAGCTTGTCGTTCTTGCCGATGCCCTGCACGACGCCCTTGACCCGCGGCTGGTCGTGCACCGGCGGCGTCGAGGACAGGCCGAACGGCACGACGCCGATGAGCGACCGGAGGTCGGGGTCGCGGGAGTACGTGCGAGCGTTCACGCGACCGGAGCCGGCGAGCTGCCCGAGCCAGAACATGCGCTGCCGCTCGGACGCGCAGATGAAGTAGTCACCGAGTTCGAGCTGGTGGTTGAGCGTGTCCGAGGCGTCGAGGATCTGCCGGTTCCACTGGTCGACGTCGTCGCTGCGGCCCTGCTCGAGCTGCTCGAGGTGCAGCGGGTCGTACACGTCGACCACCAGGATCTTGCGGGTCGACTCGAGGACGGGGAACAGGCGCAGCGCGTGGCCCTGGACGATGATCACGTCGGCCCAGGCCTCGTGCTCGACCATCTGGCGCGGGTGTCGGTGCGGGACCGTGACGACGTCGTACGACGGGTCGATCTGCGTCGAGCGGGTGAGGCTGATCACGCGCACGTCGTGTTCGTCGGCGAGCTGCTTCGCCATCTGGGTGGCGCGGATCGCGGGGCCGGCCATCTTCTCGCCGATGGAGTCACCGGTGACGATGAGGATCCGGCGCCGTGCACCGACCTCGAGCACCCCGAGCGAGTGCACGATCTTGTCGTAGCCGGCCAGGTAGTTCTCGATCGGGTAGGCCGGCTCGTCGCGGTTGCCGAACAGGCGCAGGAGTTCGCGGTCGGTGCGGACGCGCGTCGCCTGGATCGCGCGGCGCGACTCGGTCATCGACGGCAGCTGCTCGACGAACTGGTCGACACCGTAGATCCCCGCCATGCTGGTCTTCGCCACCGGGATGGTCGGGACGCTGTCGTCACCGGGGTTCCGCAGGTCGAGCGACGTGGAGTCGAGCTCGCCGCGGCCCACGGCACGGCGGACCGCGAGCGCCAGCGACCCGGGCAGGGCCGCGGCCAGCTGCTCGTCGCCGAGGTTCTTGTAGAGCGTGAAGAGGGCGTTGCGTTCGAGCAGGTAGGTCTCACGGAAGTCGCCGAACTTGTTCATCGACGCGTGGTGCTTGTGGAACGCCACCGACTTCGGCTGGTACCGGAAGCGCCAGCCGAGCAGGTTGAGGCGCCACCCGAGATCGACGTCCTCGTAGAACATGAAGTAGCGGTCGTCGAAGCCACCGAGCTGCTCGAAGAGCTCGGCGCGGATGAACATCGCGGCGCCGGTGCCGAACAGGACGTCGGTCTCGCTCTCCCACCGCCCGGTGTCCGGCGACCCGGCGAACGGCTTGTAGCCCATGCCGTACCAGGTCATCGCGGCCTCGGTGAAGTCGACGTTGACGCCTTCCCAGTCGAGGACCTTCGACGCCACGGCGCCGATGTCGGCGCCGGACGCGAACGTGGCCATCGCCTCACGCACCCAGCCGGCGTCCGGGCGGGCGTCGTTGTTGAGGAACGCCACGATCTCGCCCGACGAGTGCTCGACGCCGAGGTTGCACCCGCCGGTGAAGCCGAGGTTCGCGCCGGAGTCGACGAAGGTGAAGTCGAGGTCCGAGGCCTTCAGCCGCCCGACGTGCTCGGCACCGGAGCCGTTGTCGACGACGATGACCTCGAGCCGGTCCTGCGGCCAGTCCTGCTTGCGGAGCTCGGCGATGCTCGTCAGGGTGTCGTCGGTGCCCTTGTAGTTCACGAGGACGACGGAAACGACTCCTGGCTTGCGCTCTGTCACGACGAGTTCCTCCAGCTGCTGCCGCGCCTGCGGCACGGTTCGGTGATGCGGGCGCCGGGGATGCCCGGCGACCGACAACACCCTACAAGGCGCAGCACGGCGCTCGGCGGAGGTCGGGTGTGCTTCGTGCACAATGGCACCGTGATGCACCCCGCGATCCCGTCCTCCCCCGTCTCGTCCCCCCTCGCAGCCGAGTACGAGGCGATCGCCCGCGGCGACCACGCTACGGGGACCAGGGGCACGATCCGCTTCGCGGTGTCGACCGACGACACGACCGAGGGCAAGGGCGACCTGTTCGTCGCCCTCGGGCTGGCCCGGGCGCTCCGCGCGGAGGGCTGGGGCGTGGACGTCTGGCCGATCCGGCGCTGGGCCGAGGACGTCCCCGAGGACACGACGGTGCTCGTCAGCATGATCGAGTCGTTCGTCCCCGGTCTCGTCCCGGCGAGGACCGCCACCGTCGCGTGGGTGCGGAACTGGACGGCCAAGTGGGCGTCGGTGCCGTACCTGGCCGAGTTCGACGCGGTGTGGGCGTCGTCGACGATCGCCCGCGACGAACTGTCGCGCGTGGTGGACGTGCCGGTCGAGGTGGTGCCGATCGGTGTCGACCTCGACCTGTTCACCCCCGACGCGGACGGGACGACGACGACGCCGCGGACGGGCCGCACCGTCACGACCGTCAACTTCTGGGGAGCGCGCCGCGGCGTGCAGGACGTGCTGCAGCGGGTCTCCCCCGCCGAGCCGATCGTCTGGTTCGCCGCGAACGCCGTGCACATCGACCCCGCCCCCGGCGTCGAGCTCCGCTCGGCGGTGTCGTACTTCGCCCTGCCCGCGGTGTACCGCGCCGCCGCGTTCGTGGTCGACGACGTCATCGAGCCCGCCGCGGCGTTCGGCACGCTCAACTCGCGCCTCTACGAGTCGCTGGCGTGCGGGGCACTGCCGGTCACCTCCTGCGCGCTCGGCCTCGACGAACTCGGACTGGCCGACGTCCCCGTCTTCACCGACGCCCCCTCCCTCGAACGTGCGATCACGATGCCGGCCGCCGAACGGGACGCCCTGGTCGCGCGGCTCCGCTCCGTCGTGGTGGAACGGCACTCCTACGCGGCGCGCGCTGCGCAGGTCGCCCCGTCGCTCGACGCGGCGATCTCGCACGCCGCGGCGAAGACCGGCGCCGGCCCGCTGCTCCGCTGGACCGCGCAGCAGCGCGAGCTGCTCCGGGCGACCGAGCAGGAGCGCGATGTGCACCGCGCGGGGGTCGAGGACATCAACCGGCGGCTCATCGTGTCCGAGGAAGCGGTCGCCGTCCTCGACCACGCACGCAAGGAGGCCGAAGCGGCGCAGCACGCCGCCGAGGCCGAACGCGACGCGATCGCGACCCGGTACGACGCGCTGACGCACTCGGCCGAGTTCCGTGCCCTCGACCGCCTCGGCGGCGTCGCCCGCGCGCTCCGCCGACGCGCCTGACGGCGACGAAACGGCTTCCAGCCCAGGAGCGGCTCCGAGACCGGCCGCGCGCCCGGGACGGCGACGCAGACGGACGGGAGGCGCGCTGCCAGCTGGCAGCGCGCCTCCCGTCCGTCTGGTGGACCCGCTACGAGACGGTGACCGTCTTCGAGCCGAAGTCCTTGTAGACGCCACCGGGGAGCTCCTGGTACCAGACGCGCACGGTGTGCTTGCCCGGCTTCACACCGGTGAGCGTGACCGCGACTCCGACGTCGGACCCCCAGCCCGGGTGGACCTTCTCGACGTCGGCGCGGACCGCGTTCGCACTGCCCGCTGCCGCGCCGACGCCGTCGACGTGGATCTTGTACTTGACCGGGTCGAACGTGTCCGGGTCGATCGCCCAGCCCTTCACCGCGACCGTGCCCTTGCCGCCGGTCGCCGCGTCGTAGGCGCCGTACACGGCTCCGGTCTTCCCCGTCGGTGCGGGGACGGCGTCCTGGACCGTCACCCGCTGCGTGCCGAAGCTGACGTAGTTGCCGCCGGGCAGGTCCTGGTACCAGACCGTGACCGTGTGGCTGCCCGCGCTGACGCCCTGCAGCGTCACCGCGAGACCGACGTCGTTCCCCCAGCCGGGCTTCGCGGCACCGATGTCCGTGCGGACCGCGTTCGCGCTGCCCGCCGCGGCGCCGACGCCGTCGAGGTGGATCTTGTACTTGACCGGGTCGTACCGGTCCGGGTCGATCGCCCAGCCGGTGAGCGCGACGGTGTTCGGTCCGGCGGTCGCCTTCTCGAACGCGCCGGTGACGGCACCGGTCTTGCCGGTGGTGCCGGTCGACGGCGGGGCCGCCACCGTCACGGTCTTCGAGCCGGCGCTGACGTAGTTGCCGCTCGGCAGGTCCTGCCACCAGACGGTGACGGTGTGCCGACCGGGCTCGACGTCGGTCAGGGTCGCCGTCAGACCGTGCGCGGAGCCCCACTTCGGGTACGACTGCGCCACGTCGCTCCGGGCGGCGCTCGCACTGCCGGCCGCCGCGCCGACACCGTCGACGTGGATCTTGTACTTGACCGGCGCGAACGTGTCCGGGTCGACCGCCCAGCCCTTGAGCGCGACCGAGCGGACCCCGGCGGTCGCTGACTCGAAGGCACCCTTCACCGCACCGGAGGTCCCGGTCGCCGCGGTGACGGTCGTCGTCTTCGAGGCGACCTTGACCCACGTCGCGCCGGGCTTGTCCTGGGTCCAGAGCGAGACCGTCCGGGAGCCGGCGGCGACGCCCTGGATCGTCTTCGAGAACCCGACCGTGGAGCTCGTGCCCGGGTACTTCGCAGCGATGTCGGTGCGCACGACGTCGGCGGTCGCGGCGATCGCGCCGACGCTGTCCACCTGCACCTTGTAGGCGGTGGCGGCGGACGAGTCGCGGTCGAGCGCCCAGCCGCTGACGGCGATGGTGCCGGTCCCGCCGGTGACGGTCTCCAGACTGCCGACCGGGGCCGAGGCCGGCACCGTCACGTCCCCGCAGTTGAGCAGCGTGTTCGCACCCGCGCCGACGTTGATGCCGAACACGCAGACGTTGTGCTTGCCGGGTGTGATGCCCGAGAGCGTCGTCTGGAAGCCGTGCGCCGTGTTGTTCGCACCGAGCAGCGAGGCCAGGTCGGTGCGGACGGTGTCGGCGCGGACCGACGCCTTGCCGACGCCGTCGACGTAGAACTGCGCCTTGATCGACTCGGTCGAGTCCGGGTCGGCCGTCCAGCCGCGCACCGTGATGGTGCCGCCGGCCGCGCCGCTCTGGGAGTCGACGCTGCCGATCGGCGACGAGCCGCCCGTGGGCGATCCGAACCAGTCGGTGTACATCCGCCAGAAGTTGCGGTTGCCGTAGGCCGAGCAGGAGTCACCGGTGCCGTAGAGGTTCGACATCGCAGCGCTGTTCGGGGTGTACGGCGTGTAGATGTACAGGGCCGCGGTCGCCTGGTTCTTGATGTTGACCGTCTTGCGGCCGCAGGCGGCGTTCGGGTTGTACAGGATCGCGTTGTTGCGGCCCGCCTGGTACGCCCACGACGTCGGGGTCGCCTGGTAGCGCTTGAACTGCAACGCGGCGGCGTACACCTGCTGGCCGAAGCCGTAGTACGCGGGGTCGCACGGAGCGGTGTCCGGGCAGGCGAAGCCCGTTGCGTGCAGGTACATGTAGCTCGTCGGCGAGCTCGTCGCGACGATGCCCTGCTCCTTCTGCAGCAGCACGAGCAGCACCTTCTGGCTGATCCCGCACGCGGCACCGACCTGCGCGATGATCGTCGCGGCCGACTTGCTGCCGCCGGGGATCGCCGAGCACCGGTTCGCGACGGCACCGATGGCGCTCATGTTCTGCGTGAAGTTCTTCAGGCAGGCCGGGCCACCGGACCGCGGCGTGCAGTTCGGGGCGACGCTGTTCAGGAACGACTGCACGGCCGACCCGCTCATCGCGCCGCCGTTGTAGAAGTTGGCGTCGCTGATGATGTTGCCAGGGTCGAAGTTCGCCGCGACGGCGGCCGACGCGGACTCCGTCGTCGTCTGCTCCGACACGATCGTGCCGATGGTCAGGCCGCTCACCGCGATCGCGAGCGCGGCCACCATGCCGAGCACCGAACGCAGGGGACGGCGTCGACCGCCGTCGGTCAGGATGGAACGCATCACGGCACCTCCGCCGTCATCGGGTCGGACGTGGTCGAGGCCGACCCGACCGAGTACTCGAGGGTGATCGACCAGGTCCCGGCGGAGAGCTGGCTCGCGGGGAACGACACCTGCGCGCAGTTCACCGACGACGCGCTCGCCTCGGCCGTGCTCGTCTGGGTGCGGGCGACGCCGCCCTTGCTGGCCCGGAACGTGCACTTGCCGGACGTGTCGGTCGTGCCCGACACGAGTCCGCCCGCCTGCAGGGTCTTGGTACCGGCGTCCCACCCGGAGAACGTCACGAGTGCCGTGGCCGGGAAGTCCGAGGGGTCGGTGTCGGGTTCGGGGGTCTGCCCGCTGCCGGGGAACGCCGAGGGCACGTCGTCGTCGGACGGGTCAGCGCTCGCGGGAGCGGACGAGGACGACGACGGGGACGACGGACCCGACGCGCTGGGCGAGGGGCTGACGGTCCGCGACGGGCTCGACGAGGGGGTGGGGTCGTCCCCGGCGGAACAACCCGCCGTGAAGAGACTGAGAGCACCGACCACCGCGAGCGCAGCGATCGACCGTGGAGCAAGCTGCATGCTTTCGGGCCGTCCTGTGGTTGTTGACAAGGGTCCGGGTTGCGTCAACGGTAACCCGAAAGTGAAGGTTGAGGGTTGCTGCTGCGCACTTTCACCCCCGCACGGGGGTGGACGACGGGTGTCGTCCGGCTCACGGTGCGCGCCGACGATCTCAGCGGTCCAGTGAGTATGCTGTTCCGGTCCTGCCCCCACCGAACGAAGAGACGTATGGTCGACCAAGCCCGCATGACGGCGCTCGCGAACGAGCCCCTCGTCGTGATCGGCGCTCCGACGAGCGCCTTCAAAGGCACCTGGAGAGAACTGCGCGACGTCTTCCGTCAGCGCGAGATGCTCGGGATGCTCATCCGCCGCGACCTGAAGGCGCGGTACAAGGACTCGGCACTCGGGTTCGTGTGGACGCTGGTGCGTCCGCTGACCCAGCTGATGATCTACTACTTCGTGATGGGCAAGATCCTCGGCTCGTCACGGGCGATCGACAACTTCGCGATCTACGTGTTCACGGGCCTGACCGCCTACACGCTGTTCAGCGAGATCGTCGCCGGCTCCACCGGGTCGATCGTCGGCAACAGCGGTCTGATCAAGAAGGTCTACGTGCCGCGCGAGGTCTTCCCCCTCGCGAGCGTGGGCGCCGCCCTGGTCAACTTCCTGATCCAGTTCGCGATCCTCATCGCCGCGACCGTGGTGCTCGGGGTCTTCCCCTGGCACGAGGGGTTGATCTACCTCATCCCGTCGCTCCTGGTGATCCTGGTCTACGGCGCGGCGATCGGCCTCGTGCTGTCGGCGCTCAACGTCTACCTGCGCGACGTGCAGTTCGTCATCGACGTCGGGCTCATGGTGCTCCTCTGGGCGTCACCGATCGTCTACTCGTACTCGATGGTCGTCGCCGAGCTGAAGGTGCAGTGGCTGTTGGCGATCTACACGAACAACCCGCTCACCCTGTCGGTGCTGGGTCTGCAGAACGCGATCTGGATCCACCCGACCCCCGTCGACTACCCACCGCACCTGATGATGCGGCTCGGGATCGCGCTCGTGATCGGGCTCTTCTGCCTGCTCGGGGCGCAGCGGGTCTTCTCCCGTCTGCAGGGCAACTTCGCGCAGGAGCTCTAGACCATGGCCATCAGCACCCCCGTCGCCCCGTCGACCTCCGGCGCCGTCGCCGAGCGCCCCGACGTCATCGTCATCGACCACGTCCGCAAGCGGTTCGTCGTCCGCAAGGACAACACCATCCGCGAGCGGATCGTCACCCTGGGCCGCGCCGGCCGGAAGCACCGGCAGGACTTCTGGGCGCTCGACGACGTCACCGTCTCGATCCAGGCCGGCACCACCGTCGGGCTGATCGGCCAGAACGGATCCGGCAAGTCGACCCTGCTCAAGGCGATCGGCGGCATCATCCAGCCGACGTCCGGCACGGTCGCGCGCCGCGGACGCCTGGCGGCCCTGCTCGAGCTCGGCGCCGGGTTCCACCCGGACCTGTCCGGCCGCGAGAACGTCTTCCTCAACGCGAGCCTGCTCGGCTTGACGCGCAAGGAGACCGAGGAACGCTTCGACGACATCCTCGCGTTCTCCGGGATCGGCGACTTCATCGACACCCAGGTGAAGTTCTACTCATCCGGCATGTACGTGCGGCTCGCCTTCGCGGTCGCCGTGCACACCGACCCCGACGTCCTGCTGGTCGACGAGGTGCTGGCCGTCGGTGACGAGGCGTTCCAGCGCAAGTGCCTCGACCGCATCCGCTCGTTCCAGGAGCAGGGCAAGACGATCATCATCGTCACGCACTCCCTCAGCCAGGTGCAGGAGATGTGCGACCGGGTCGTGCTCCTGAACAAGGGCAAGGTGCTGCACGACGGCGACCCGATCGGTGCGGTCAGCCTGTTCCGCGACGTCCTCGAGGAGCGCCGTGCCGGTGAGCTCAGCGCCGACGTGGCGGTCGGTCGCGGCACCGTCATCGGGGCCTCGGTGCACGCCGACGGCAAGGGTCAGCGCGACGGCGTCACGCCGGGCGACGACCTGCTGGTCGACATGGAGTTCGAGCACCTGGACGGCGTCGAGGACTGGGAGGCCGCGGTCCAGATCAACAACACGGCCGGACAGGTGGTGTACGGCACCACCACCGGCATCATGGGCATCCACCTCGACCCGCTGCACGGCCGCAAGAAGCTCCGCCTCCGGATCGCGGACACGAACTTCGGCACCGGCAAGTACTTCATCAACGTGTCGATGATGGACTCGGCCGGCCGGCACCTGCACGACCTGCCCGAGTGCGACTCGTTCGAGGTCCCCTCGTTCGGCGACGCGGTCGGCAGCGTGTACGCGAAGCCCTCCATCGAGGAGCTCGGCTGACGCCGGTCGACGACGCATCCCGCACCGCGGTCGTCGTCGTCAACTGGAACCGTGCTGACCTGACCACCACTGCTGTCCGCGCCGTGCTCGCCGAGGGTGCGGCCGACCAGGTGGTCGTCGTCGACAACGGGTCGTCGGACGACTCCGTCGCCGTGCTCCGCCGTGACCTGCCCGACGTCACCGTCATCGCGCGGGAGCACAACGGCGGGTTCGCGGCCGGCGCCAACACCGGCATCCGGCACGCGGACGCCGACGTCGTCGTCCTGCTCAACAACGACGCGGTCCCCGCGCCCGGCTTCGTCGCGGCGCTCCGCGACCACCTGGCGCAGGCGGGGCCGGAGGTCGCGGCGGTGACGGGCCGCATCGTGCTCGCCGGACGCTGGACGGGCCTCCCGAGCGGCGTGACGCCCGCACCCGACCAGCGCGTCCTGCAGGGCCACGACGGCCGTCCCTGGACGCCGTCGGCCGACGGCGAAGTCCGCCTCAACTCGACCGGCGTGCGCGTCGACCGCGACGGGAACGGCATGGACCGCGACTGGTTCGCGCCCGTCGACCGGGCCGCGGACGTCGACGTCTTCGGGTTCTCCGGCGGCGCGTCAGCCCTGCGGCGGAGCGCCCTCGACGACGTCGGCCTGCTCGACGAGTCGCTCTTCATGTACTACGAGGACACCGAGCTCGCCTGGCGGCTCCGCCGACGCGGCTGGCGTGTGGAACACGCTGCCGCCGCCGTCGTGGAGCACGACCACTCGGCGTCGTCCGGCGTGCAGAGCGACCTGTTCCTCTTCCGCAACGCGCGGAATCGGATGGTCGTCGCGCTCTGGCACGCACCGTGGGCCACCGTCCTGCGCGCGAGCGCCCGGACCCTCTTCCGCGGCCTGCGTGGGCTGCTCTCCGCATCCACCCGTCGGGAGGCCCGGCTCGTCCTGGCAGCGTTCGCGGACGTCGTCGGGGCGCTCCCGTCGCACCTCGCGCGGCGGCTCCGTGAGTCACGGCGCGCGTCCGTCCCTCGTCGCAGCGTGGACCCGGGCGCATGAGCGCGGAGGGCTATCCTGGTCACTCCCCCGCCGACGGACCCGACCGTGGCGCCCCCGTTCGGAAGGACCCACGCGTGCCGCAGCTCACCGTCCTCGTCGACGGGACCGCGGTACCGCGCGAACTCGGCGGTGTGGGCCGGTACGTCGAGGGGGTCGTGTCACACCTGACCGACCCGGAGCTCGACGTCCACCTGGTCGTCCGGCCCGTGCACGCCGAGCACTTCCGCGCCGTGGCGCCGCACGCCACCGTGCACACCGCGCCGGCGTGGACCGACTCCGTGCCGCTGCGGTTCCTGTGGGAGCAGACCGGCCTGCCGGCACTCGGCCGCAGGCTCGGCGCGCAGGTGCTGCACTCCCCGCACTACACGTTCCCGTTCGGCTGGCGCGGCGGCTCCGTCGTCACCCTGCACGACGCCACGTTCTTCTCGAACCCCGAGTGGCACTCGCGGCTGAAGCGCACGTTCTTCACCTGGTGGAGCCGGCGATCGCTGCGCACCCGCCCGGTCGTCGTCGTGCCGAGTGCGGCCACCGCGACCGAGGCCGCACGGGTCGTCAACGGGATCCGCGCCGACGTCCGGGTCGCACCGCTCGGCGTCGACCGTGCCGTGTTCCACGAGCCGTCGATCGCCGAGGTCGAGGACGCCCGGATCGCGGCGACCCTGCCCGAGGGTGCACCCTGGATCGCCTTCCTCGGCACGATCGAGCCCCGCAAGAACGTCACGGCGTTGTTGGATGCCTACGCCACCGTGCGGGCGTCGCGTGCGGCCGCCGGTTCGGAGACCCCGTGGCTGGTGCTCTCCGGGGCACGCGGGTGGGACGAGTCCGCGATCGCACGGCTCGACGCCCTGCAGCCCGACGACCACGTGATCGAGGCCGGCTACCTGCCCCTCGAGGACCTCTCCGGTTACCTCGGCGGTGCGGAGTTCGTCGTCTACCCGTCGCTCGGCGAGGGCTTCGGCCTGCCGGTGGTCGAGGCGATGGCCTCAGGCGCCTGCGTCCTGACCACCCGGCGGTTGTCGCTGCCCGAGGTCGGCGGCGACGCAGCGGTGTACACCGAGCCGTCCGCACCCGCACTGGCCGAGGCGATGGCCGCGCTGCTCGACGATCCCGCACTCGTGGGGTCGCACCGGGCGGCCGCGCTGGCGCGTGCCGACGTCTTCACCTGGCAGGCCACCGCGGCCGTGCACGTCGACGCGTACTCCGCCGTCGCCGGGGGTGCACGGTGATCCGGGTCGCGGTGCTCACGGTCACCTACAACACCGGCGAGACCATCCGGCCGTTCCTGGCGAGCGTCGCCGCTGCGTCGTCCGAACCGGTCGCCGTCGTGATCGCGGACAACGGCTCGACCGACATCGACGCGCTGCGGGCGATCGGCGAGTCCTACGGTGCCGTCGTGGTGTCCTCCGGGGGCAACCGCGGCTACGGCGGGGGCATCGACGCCGCGCTGAGCGCCCTCGACGATGTCCTGCCCGACGTCCGTCCCGAGTTCCTGCTCGTCACGAACCCCGACGTCGTCCTCGCACCGGGATCGATCGACGAACTCGTGCGCGCCGCCGACCGGCTGCCGACCGGCGGCTCGTTCGGGCCGCGGATCCTGGACGAGCAGGGCGAGACGTACCCGTCCGCACGCCAGCTGCCGTCGCTCCGGACCGGACTCGGCCACGCTGCGTTCTCGCGGTTCTGGCCGGCCAACCCGTGGAGCCAGCGGTACTGGTCCACGACGCAGGTCATCGAGCGTGAGGCCGGCTGGCTGTCCGGCGCGTGCTTCCTCATCCGCACCGACCTGTTCCGGCAGCTCGACGGGTTCGACGAGTCGTACTTCATGTACTTCGAGGACGTCGACCTGGGCCAGCGCGTGGGTCGCTCCGGGCGCGCGAACGTGTACGTGCCGACCGCCGTGGTCACCCACACCGGGGCGCACTCGACGTCGTCGAACCGTCGCCGGATGGAGATCGAGCACCACCGCAGCGCGTACCGGTTCCTCTCGCGGAAGTACCGGGCGTGGTGGCTCTGGCCGCTCCGTGCCGTCCTGCACGCGGGTCTGTCCGTCCGCGCCCGCTGGGTGACACGGAGGTGATCCCCGCGGTGTCGCCGAGGTGACCGCCGGACGCCCGTAAGATGAACGGGCCGTGAACGGAAGGACACCATGGCCCCGCACCGCGTGCGCTCCAGCAGCACACTGACCTACCGCTTCTACGGCATCCTCGACGTCGTCCTCCACTCGGAACACGCCGGCTGGCGTCGGTACTTCGACAACGAGTACGCCCGCATCTCGGACGACGGTACGACGACGACGGCATCGCTCCGCGTCGACGTGCACGTCACCAAGCGGCCGCCGAAGCCGGAGCCCGGCGACATCGTGCGCACCGATCGCTTCAAGGGCCTGTTCCGGTACTCCTACATCGTCCGGGGCATCGACACCGACCACGTCTCGATCTGGTTCCGCCACCACCCGGTCGACCGCGTCTACATGAACGCCATCGGTGTGTACCTGCAGGCGCAGGTGCTCGAGCCGATCGTCTACGCCAAGCTCCTCGAGGAAGACGTCCTGCTCCTGCACGCCGGCGGGGTCGCGTCGACCGAGAAGGGCTTCCTGCTGCCCGCGTACGGCGGCACCGGCAAGACGACGCTCTCGATGTCCCTGATGGCGGCGGGCTACAAGCTGCTCGGCGACGACCTGCTGTTCGTCGAGCTCGCCACCGGCCGCGTGCACCCGTACGCGCGCCCCCTGCATGTCTTCACGTACAACATCCGCAACCTGGTGAACGCGCGGATCCCCACGAAGTACCAGGTCGCCGTGTACACCAAGAACGTCCTGCGATGGGTGCTCGAGCGCGTGCTGCGCCGCGAGTTCCTCATCTCGACACGGATCCACGCGGACGAGCTCTACTCGGGTGACGTGTTCGCGCACGCCGTCCCGTACACGGCCATCGGGTTCCTCCGGAAGACCGGACCCGCCGTCGAGCAGGTACGGATCACCACGGAGAACGTCGACGACCTCGCCGACGCGATCGCTGCGTCCGAGGACCTGAACGACAGCATGCTCGCGATCCTCGGGGACGACGCCGGCCGTGCCGCGGCGTTCCTGGCGCTCGAGCACGACGTCATCGTCCGTCTGCTCGTGCAGTTCGACCGCCTGCTCTACGTGAACACCCGCGCGATGGACCTCGCACACCCCGACCAGCTGGTCGCCGAGCTCGAGCGCGGGTCGTTGGCGAAGGCGTGAGCCGCGCCTGATCCGGAGCGCCGTCGGACGATCAGACCGCGCCCCGGAGCCTCCGGGAACCGACCCGTGCGGCGTCGAGCAGCACGCGTGCCCGGGCGTCGAACGAGTGCTCGGCTGCGATGCCGGCGGCGATGCGGGCTCGCTCGGCGGCCGACGGCCACCCACGGTCCGGGGCGAGCAGGGCGGCCAGGTCGCCGCGGTCCCGCGCGACCGCGAGCGTCGGCACGTCGAGGACGTCGGCGATCCCCTCCACCGGATCGGTGACCACGACCCCGCCCGCGGCGAGGACGTCGAACACGCGGTTGGACACGAACCCGCCGGCCGCCATGTCGTCCCAGTGGTCGTTCAGGACCACCTTCGCCGAGGCGTACGCGGTCGCCACCTCGGAGCGCGTCAGTGAGGGTTCCCCGAGTGAACCGGCCGGCACCAGAGCGTCCCACCCGGGGCCGTGCACGCGGAGGTCCGCACCGATCGCGACGGCGTCCGCCACGAGGGGCCGGACCACACCGCGGGTCGACCCGACGAACACGACGCGGCCGGCGTCCGGACCGTGCGCCGGGACCGGTCGGAACACGGCTGGGTCGGTCGCCTGCAGCAACGGGGTGACCGGCAGCCCCGCGCGCGCGGAGGCCGCCGCCGCCCACGCGGGGCCGGCCGCGAAGACACGGTCGAACGACCGGAGCTCGGTGTCCGACACGTCGTCGGGGTGGCTGATCACCCAGAGCAGGTTGACCGACGCGGGGTTCGGCGGCACGCGGTCGAGACCACGGATCACCAGGGTCACGTCGTCGGCCGCGTCGTCGTCCCGCACGTGCGCGTCACGTCGGTCGATCCGGACGCGCTGTCCCAGCCGTTCGAGCGCGCCCGCCAGCTCGGCCGCGAAGTACACGTCGCCCCAGCCATCGCCCCCGGGTCCGGCCGGCGCGGCGATCTTCAGCGACCAGAGGAGAGACTCGGTGCCACCGGTCGACTGCGTGGCCGGCGACACGGGGCGTGCCCCCCACGGCGGCAGCGGTGGGCCCGCCACGACGCTCCCTGCCTCGGGCGCGCGGTCGCGCCAGGTGCTGAACGCGTCGACGGTCGCGGCGTCGACCGTGCGACCCGGTTCCACGGAGCGGCTCGCCGCCGTGACCACGCGCACCGGCCCGCCGTGCACGTCCGCGACCGCGCGGGTCCAGGCGGTCAGCGTCATGCGTTCGTCCGGGAGGCACGGCGCCGGAACCAGGGCTGCCCCCGGTACCGAGAGCACCGGCTGGTCGAGCGCGAACACGGTGCCCACGTCGGGCACGGCGTCGGCGTCGACCTCGGCCTCGGCCTCGGCGCCGGTCCGGTCGTCCGACCACGGCAGCGCGCCCGGGCGGAGGAGCCGAGCGCCGGACCGGACGGTGCCGTCCGGCAGCCGGACCCGTGCGCCGGCGGCGGACCCCGCGTCCGCGAGCGCCCGGAGCGCGACGGCCCCGATGGTCACGGACGTGTCGACGAGCACGAGGGTGCGGCCGACCCCGGCGGCGACCCCGGCGTTGACCGCCGACCCGATCCCGTCGAGCGGGTCCGTGCCCAGCCACGGCAGTCCCGGGCCGAAGGGATCACGCGGCGAGGCGTCGGCGACGTAGCTCACCGCACGGACGTCGACAGCGGGGCCGAAGGCCTCGCGGACGACCGCGACGAGTCGCCCGACCTCGCCGTGCCGGTCCGAGCGCGTCGTGACGAGGACCGTGACGTCGTCGTCGAGCTGCGGCAGAGGCTCGTGGAGACCGGTCACCCGGACGACGGGAGCCGTCGTCGCGGGAATGGGAGGAGCCTCCTGGTCGGGGCGGACGGTCGCCGTCGTCCCGCGACGACGGCGACCGAACCAACCAGGACCGGCGGTCACGTGCGGGTCAGGAGCCGAGCAGGCGCTGGAGGTAGACGCCGTAGCCGCCCTTGACGAGCGGCGCGGCCAGCTCGGCGAGCTGCGCGTCGTCGATCCACCCGTTGCGCCAGGCGATCTCCTCGATGCAGCCGATCTTGAACCCCTGGCGGTCCTCGATGACCTTGACGTACTCGGACGCCTGCATCATCGACTCGAACGTGCCGGTGTCGAGCCACGCCGTCCCGCGGTCGAGGACCTGGACGCCGAGCTCGCCGGCCTCGAGGTAACGCTCGTTGACCGTGGAGATCTCGAGCTCACCGCGGGCGCTCGGCTCGATCGTCTTGGCGATCTCGATGACCTTGTTGTCGTAGAAGTACAGACCGGGGACCGCGTAGTTCGACTTCGGCTCGGCCGGCTTCTCCTCGATGGAGACGGCGGTGAAGTCGTCGTCGAACTCCACGACGCCGTACGCCTTCGGGTCGGCCACGTGGTACGCGAAGATCGTCGCACCGTCGACCTCGGTGTTCTTCCGCAGGTTCGTGCCGAGGCCGGTGCCGTGGAAGATGTTGTCGCCGAGGACCAGCGCCACGCTGTCGTCGCCGATGAAGTCCTCGCCGATGACGAAGGCCTGCGCGAGTCCGTCCGGGCTCGGCTGCACCGCGTACTGGATGTCCATGCCGAGTGCCGAGCCGTCGCCGAGCAGGGCCTTGAACTGCTCGTTGTACTCCGGCGTCGTGATGACCAGCACCTCGCGGATGCCCGACATCATCAGCGTCGACAGGGGGTAGTAGACCATCGGCTTGTCGTAGATCGGCATCAGCTGCTTGCTGATGCCCTTGGTGATCGGCCAGAGACGGGTGCCGGAACCCCCGGCGAGGATGATGCCCTTCACGGTGCTCCCCTTTACTTCTTCGTGCGGAGGGACTCGGTGTAGGCCACCGCTTCCTCGTAGGTCGGCAGGAGGCCCGCGGCGGCGGCTTCCTCCAGCGTCGGTGCGGTGGTGTCCTTCTCGGACAGCACGGGCTCGCCGATGCCGTCCGGCAGCGTCAGCCCGACGGTCGGGTCGAGGATGGTGATCCCCTTCTCGCGCTCCGGGTCGTAGTGCGCGCTGACCAGGTAGTTCACGGTCGACCGGTCCTCGAGCGCGACGATCGCGTGGCCGAGGCCCTCGGACAGGTACACGGCCTTGCGGTCGACGTCGTCGATGCGGACCGAGTCCCACTGCCCGAAGGTCGGCGAGCCCACGCGGATGTCGACGATGTAGTCGATGAAGGCGCCGCGGACGGCGGTCACGTACTTCGCCTGGCTCGGGGCGACGAGGGCGTAGTGGATCCCCCGGGCGACGCCGGCCGACGAGATCGACATGTTCACCTGGCGGAGGTCCAGCGGGTGGCCGACCGTCTCTTCGAGGACGTCGGCGCGGTACGCCTCGAGGAAGGCTCCTCGTGCGTCGCCGTGCTGGACGGGCGTGAACTCCCACGCGCCGGGGATCTTGAGTTCGCGGATCTGCACTGCTGCACCCTACCAAGCCGTCCGGACCGTCACCGGCGGCAGGCCGGACCTGCACCGATCCCCGTGGTCGCATAGGCTGTCCTGGCCTCGCGCACCTGCCGGAACCCAGAAACGAGACACTGCGTACCCGTGAAGCTCTTCATCCAGATCCCCTGCCTCAACGAGGAGAACACCCTCGCGAGCGTCCTCGACTCCATCCCACGGCAGATCGACGGCATCGACGAGATCGAGGTCCTCGTCATCAACGACGGCAGCACGGACCGCACCGTCGAGGTGGCGAAGGAGCACGGAGTGCGGCACTTCGTGCACCACACCACGAACATGGGCCTCGCCCGGTCGTTCCGTGACGGGGTGGACTACGCGTTGCTCCACGGCGCCGACATCGTCGTGAACACCGACGGCGACAACCAGTACCCGCAGGCGCAGATCGCCGAGCTCGTGCAGCCGATCCTCCGCCAGGAAGCCGAGATCGTCATCGGCGACCGCCAGACGCGCACGATCGAACACTTCTCCGGGTTCAAGAAGCTGATGCAGCGCTTCGGCTCCTGGGTGGCGTCGCGCGCAGCCGGACTCGACCTGCCCGACGCGGCGAGCGGCTTCCGTGCGTACTCGAAGTACTCGCTCATCCGTCTGAACATCGTGACGCGCTTCAGCTACTGCATGGAGACCATCGTGCAGGCCGGCTACAAGCGCCTGGCGATCGCCTCGATCCCGATCACGACGAACCCGAAGACCCGCGAGTCGCGGTTGTTCAGCAACATCTGGCAGCACATGTTCCAGTCCGGGTCGGCCATCGCCCGCGTGTACCTGATGTACCGCCCGATGGCGCTGTTCGCCTGGGTCGCCGCGATCCTCGGGGCGCTCGGCGCGTGGCCGCTCGTCCGCTACCTGGTGCTCCTGGCCATGCACACGGGCGGGAACCACCTGCAGTCGATCATCCTCGGCGTGGTCCTGCTCATCACCGCCCTGTTGGCGGTCGTCATCGGCGTCGTCGCCGACCTGACGCGGCTGAACCGCACCCTGGCCGAGGAACAGCTCGACCTGCAGAAGCTGCAGCGGTATGGCGACTGAGCGCGTGGTGGACCGCCTCGACCGAGGGACCCGCTTCGCGCTCTGGCTCCGCCGCCCCCAGGGATGGGTGGAGATCGTCGCCTGGGCCGCACTCGTGGCGTTCGTGGTGTTCACGATCGGCTCCGCGCTCATCGGCCACGGCACCTTCCTGAACACCGGTCTGCTGAACCGGTACACGCCGTGGGGTGAGTCCTTCGAGACGACCGCGGGTTCGACCAACATCCTGACGAGCGACACCCTGGACAGCGTGTTCCCGCAGACCACGCTGCTGGTGCGGAGCGCACACGAGGGCGTGTTCGCCGCGTGGAACCCGTTCGTCGCCGGTGGCGTCGAACTCGGCGGGGTGCCGAACTCCGGCGCGTGGTCACCGCTGTCGCTGCCGTGGTGGATCCTGCCGTTCAGCTACGCGCCGGGTGCGGTGAAGCTGCTCGAGATCGTCGCCGTCACCGTCGGCATGTCACTCCTGCTGCGCCGCTGGGGCATCCCGCGCGCCGCCTGGCCGATCGCCTCGCTGGTCTTCGCCTCGTCGGGCTTCATGGTGGCCTGGTCGAACTGGCCGCAGACCCGCGTCGCAGCCTTCATCCCCCTGCTCTTCTGGGCCATCGACCGTGCCGCCGTCGAGCTCCGTGCGCGTGACGTCATCAGCGTCGGAGCCGTCGTCGCCTCGATGCTGCTCGGCGGCTTCCCCGCCGTGGTCGGTTACGGCCTGTTCGTCGGCGGGATCTTCTTCCTCGCCCGCACGATCGTCGCGCACCGTGCACTGCGGGGCGTGGTCCTCAGCGGACTGATCGCCGTGGGGGGCATCGTCTTCGGCCTGCTGCTCTCCGCGTGGCAACTCGTGCCCTTCGCGATCAGCGCCTCGAACGTCGTCGACTTCGGCGGTCGCGGACAGCACGGCGGCAGCGGACTCGGGTCGCGCCCGATGGTCACCTCGTGGATCCCCGACGTCTCGTTCCTCGGCAGCTCCGGTGCCGCGTGGAGCAACCGCAACCCGGTCGAGGAGTACTCCTACATCGGGATCGCCGCGGTCGTGCTCATCGCCGCCGCGGTGCTCATCCGTCCGGCCACGAACCGGCTGTCGGCCGACCGCGGCGTGCTCGAGCGCCGTCGCACCCGTGGCGTCCTGACGATCGTCGCCGCGATGCTGGCCTTCAGCGTCGTCCTGGTGTTCCTCGGCGGCCCGATCCTCGCCGCGGCCCGGGAACTGCCCGTCTTCGACAGCAACCCGATCGGTCGTGCCCGGGTGGTCGTCGGGTTCTTCGCGGCGGCGCTCGCCGGCATCGGTTTCGGCCGGGTCGTCGAGCCGGAGAACCTGCGTGACGAACTCGCCCGCTTCCGTGCCGCGAGCCCGCTCCGCCGGACCGGGCGGATTGCCGCGATCGTCCTCGTCGTGCTCTTCACGCTGTCCATCGGGCTGCAGACGATGCTCGCGCTCGAGGCGGTCCCGACCGAGTACGTCCACCAGACCAAGGTCGAGGCCCTGACGGTCGGCATCATCGGCGCCGCCGTGGGTGTGGCCGTCCTGCTCGCCTGGTTCCTCCGGTCGCGCGTGGTCCACGTCCTCGTGGCCGTGGCGATCGCCGCGATGGTCGTCGTCCCCGCGATCTCGGCCACGCAGAAGTGGTGGCCGATCGCGTCGCTGTCGACGTTCTACCCGACGACGCCGGCGATCGAGTACCTGCAGCAGCACGTGTCCGACCAGGAGCGCTACGCGACCACGGGCAGTGCCACGCTGCCCGGCTCCGCGACGTACTACGGGGTCCGCTCGGTCACGGGGCACGCGTTCCAGACCCGGGAGTGGAAGCAGCTCATGCGGTCGCTCGACCCCGACACGTACCCGACCGCCACGTACCTGAGCTTCTCGCCCAACCTGATCCCGTCACTCGTCGAGTCGACGATCCTCGACCGCGTCGCGACGAAGTACCTCGTCGCCGACCCCTCGGCACCGCTCGCCGGGACGGCCGAGGACGGCGCCGCACAGACGAAGTGGTCCGACCTCACGGCGGACAACCCGTCGGTCGACTCGGCCTCGAACACCGGCCCGCTCAACGGCATCACGATCACCGGTCCCCCGGCCCTGACGACGTCGGACGGCGGCATGACCCTGACCGTCGCGGTGATCGCCGACGGCACCGGCAAGACGCTCGCGAAGACCGAGAGCTGGGTGCCGGCGCTCGGCGGCGGACGCAACATCGCCCTGCCCGGCTCGGACATCCCCGCCGACACGTCGTGGCACGTCCGCATCACGATCACGGGGCAGTCGAAGCTCGTGCCGATCGGCACCGACGACGACGGCCACGCGGTGATGAGCATCACCCGACCGGTCTCCGGCGACGGCGTGTCCGTGGTGCACACGGGTGACGCCACGGTCTACGAGCGTGACTCGGCGCTCGACCGGGTGCGCTGGGCGTCCGACCAGCAGGTCGTGACGACGGCCGCCGAGCGGATCAGCACGCTCGCGGACCCGTCGCTGCCCGACGACACGGTCGTCCTGAACCGCACGCCCGACCACACGGCCGCCGGCGGCGACGCCACCGTGGACCTGCGGGACGGCGACACGAACGAGACCGTGGCGGACGTCGACGCGTCCGCGGGTGGCTGGCTCGTCGTGGCCGACTCGGTGCTGCGCCCCGGCTGGAGCGCCACGGTGGACGGCGAGCCCAGCGACCTGGTCACGGCGGACAACGCCGGTGGCGCGGTGTGGGTGCCGAAGGGCGAGCACACCGTCCGCCTGCACTACTCGGTCCCGGGCGCAGCGCCCGGTGGCCTGGTCACCGGCGGAGCGGTCCTGGTGGCCCTCGCGGCCTCGGTGCTCGTGTCCGTGACCGTCCGCCGACGGCGCCGCGCGGCAGATGCCGGCGACGACCCGCGGACCGGTCCCGACGGCCACGAGACGGACGAACCCGGCGACCGCCCGGCCGACACCCTAGAATCAGCAGTCGATCCAACGCCAACGGCAACGCAAAGGAACCAGACCACGTGAAGATCCTCGTCACCGGCGGAGCCGGATTCATCGGCTCGAACTTCGTCCGTCGCACCCTGCAGGACGCCTACCCCGGCCTGGAGGGCGCCGAGGTCGTCGTCTACGACGCCCTGACCTACTCCGGCAACGAGGCGAACCTCGCCCCGGTGGCGGACTCCCCGCGCTACACGTTCGTGCACGGCGACATCCGCGACGCCGCGAAGCTCGACGAGGTCGTCCCGACGGTCGACGCGATCGTGCACTTCGCCGCCGAGTCCCACGTCGACCGCTCGGTCCGTGACTCCGGCATCTTCGTCGAGACCAACGTCGTGGGCACCCAGCGCCTGCTCGACGCCGCCCTCCGCCACGGCACCGAGCGCTTCGTGCACGTCTCCACCGACGAGGTCTACGGCTCCATCAGCGAGGGCTCGTGGGACGAGGAGCGCCCGCTCGAGCCGAACTCGCCGTACTCGGCGTCGAAGGCCGGCAGCGACCTGCTCGCGCGCAGCTACCACCGCACGCACGGGCTGAACCTGTCGATCACGCGCTGCTCGAACAACTACGGGCCGTACCACTTCCCCGAGAAGGTCATCCCGCTGTTCGTCACCAACCTGATCGACGACCAGCACGTCCCGCTGTACGGCGAGGGCAACAACATCCGCGACTGGCTGCACGTCGACGACCACACCCGCGGCATCGCGATGGTCCTGACCCGCGGCCGCGCCGGCGAGATCTACAACATCGGTGGCGGCACCGAGCTGACCAACAAGGAGCTCACGCAGCTGCTGCTCGACGCGACCGGCAAGGACTGGTCGTACGTCGACCGCGTCGCCGACCGCCTCGGCCACGACCTGCGCTACTCGGTCGACATCTCGAAGATCCAGGCGGAGCTCGGCTACGAGCCGCTCGTGCCGTTCGAGCAGGGCCTGGCCGACGTCGTGCAGTGGTACCGCGACAACCGCGCCTGGTGGGAGCCGCTCAAGCAGCGTGCGGCCCTGAGCTGAACCGGCACACCGTGACCAGGTACCTCATCACCGGCGCCGCCGGCATGCTCGGCCAGGACCTCCAGGCCGCTCTCGCCGGCCGCGACGTCACCGCGCTGTCGCGGGCGGACCTCGACATCACCGACCCGGCAGCGGTGGACGCCGCCGTCGCCGGGCACGACGTCGTGATCAACTCGGCCGCCTACACGAAGGTCGACGACGCGGAAGACCACGAGGACGACGCGTACGCCGTCAACGCGACGGGGCCGAAGCTCCTCGCCGAGGCTGCGGTCCGCCACGGCGCGAAGCTCGTCACCGTGTCGACGGACTACGTCTTCGACGGCAACGGCACCGCGCCCTACGCCGAGGACGCCCCGACCGACCCGATCAACGCCTACGGCCGCACGAAGGCCGCCGGCGAGGCGTTCGTCCGTGCGATCGCCCCGGACTCCTCGTACGTCGTCCGCACCGCGTGGATCTACGGCGCGCACGGGCCGAACTTCGCCGCGACGATGCTCCGGCTCGCCGGGTCGCACGACACCGTCAGCGTCGTCACCGACCAGGTCGGCCAGCCGACCTGGACGGGGGACCTCGCCGCCCGGATCGTCGAGCTCGTCGACGGGGACGCCCCCGCGGGCACCTACCACGGCACGAACGCCGGCCAGGGTTCCTGGTTCGACTTCACGCAGGCCATCTACCGCGAACTCGGGCTCGACCCGGAGCGTGTGCTGCCCACGGACAGCGCCGCGTTCGTCCGACCGGCTCCGCGTCCGGCCTACAGCGTGCTCGGGCACGACGGCTGGTCGCGCGCCGGACTCGCGCCGATGCGCGACTGGCGCGACGCGTTGCACGCTGCCGTCGCGGCGGGTGCGTTGACCGCGTAGACACGGCTCTCGACCCGGAGGCGCGGGTCGGGTCCGCGACGTCGCAGACCCGACCCGCGCCTCCTGTCCGACCACCGACCGCGCCCAGGAGGCGCCGGGACCACCCTGGTAGTGTCGGGCAGCCGAGCGCGGGGCCGGCCCTCGGCCCCCTGACCACGGGTCCACGAACCACGACGAGGAGCACAGCACCATGACCACCCTCCACGTCATCGTCGACCAGATCGTCGCGCCCGTACCGGGCGGCATCGGGCGCTACGCCGAGGAGCTCACGCGCCACCTCGTCGAGCACGCGCCGAGCGGCTGCGAGGTCGCTGGTGTGGTCTCGGCCGTCGGGTCCGACGAGATGGCGCACCTGCGGACACTCCTGCCCGGGCTGTCCGACCTGCAGCGACTGCCGCTGCCGCGTCGTGAGCTGTCGCTCGCCTGGCAGGGCGGTTTCGTGGGCGGGATCGCGAAGGGCATGGTGCACGCGCCGAGCGTGCTCGCACCACTGGTCAAGCACGACCGCTTCCAGGACCCGGGACGCCAGACCGTGGTGACCGTCCACGACGTGGTGCCCTGGACCAACCCCGAGACGCTGACGCCGCGCGGCGTCCACTTCCACAAGGCCATGGTGAAGCGGGCTTGGAAGCACGCCGACGCCGTCGTGGTGCCGACCCACGCCGTGGCGGGTGCGCTGAACGAGATCCACCGGTTCGACGACCGGCTCCGCGTCATCGGCGGCGCTCCGAGCGGACGCCTTCGACTCCCCGTCGACGCGGATCTGCGCGCCGAGCGCCTCGGCCTGCCCGACCGCTACGTCCTCGCGGTCGGCACGCTCGAGCCGCGCAAGGCCCTGGCGTCGCTGATCGAGGCGATGGCCCACCCGGATGCCCCGACCGACATCCCCCTCGTCATCTCCGGCCCCGACGGCTGGGGCGACGTGGACGTGTACGGCACCGCGGAACGCGCAGGCCTGTCACGCGACCGGGTGAAGGTCCTCGGCCGCATCGACGACGCTGACCTCGCGGTGGTCTACGACCGCGCGACGGTGTTCGTGTTCCCCAGCCTCGCCGAAGGGTTCGGCCTGCCCGTGATCGAGGCGATGAGCTTCGGCACCCCGGTGATCCACTCCGACGACCCCGCTGTCGCCGAGGTCGCGTCGGACGCCGGCGTCACCGTCGCCCGGTCACCGCGGGAGTCCTACCCCACGCGACTGGCGCAGGCGGTCTACCAGGTCGTGAACGACCCGCACCTGGCCAGCCAGCTGGCCGTGGCGGGGCCGGACCGCGCACGCATGTACGACTGGTCCGACTCCGCCGCGGAGACCTGGCAGCTGCACGCCGATCTCTGACCCTCGGTCCGCCTCAGGGCTTGTACGCGTACGTGCAGACCCAGTCGATGTACAGGTGGCCGGTGGCACCCCAGTTGCCCACCTGGAACATGTAGCGGTGCGGCGTCTTCGGCACGTGCGAGGTGACCTTCTTGATCACCTTGCCGTCGAGGCGGTAGCTGACGGACTTGCCGGGCACCCAGTCGATCGAGTACGTGTGCCACGAACGCCAGGAGACACCGGTGCTCATGCTCACCGCGTTCGCCTCCTGTCCCGGGGTCATCAGGTGGTGGTGCAGCATCGGCTGCTGATCGAAGTTCGCCTCGGGGTAGTCGATCTCGCCGTCGGACCACTTGTCCGACGACGGCCAGAGCATGACGGCCGCGCCGTTGCCGGCACCGCCCGTGGCCTTGGCCCGCATGATGAACTTCCCGCCCTTGTGCCCCCAGGCGCCGGTCGGCGTCCCGAACGTGCCGGCGGCACCGTGCTTGCCGTCGAGCTTGACGTCCAGGTACCCGTCGTGCGAGCTGATCTGGGAGCCCGAGTAGTACATGCCCCCGGTGCCGTCCGGGTACGGCTGCCACGACTGCGCGTAGGTCTTGGCGAAGGCCCCGCCAGCGGCGGCCGGGGTGCTGAACTGTTCGCGGTACGTCATCTTGAAGACGCCGTTGTCGGCAGTCGGGGCCGACGTGGCGGACGCGGCGGTCGCCGGGACGAGCGGTCCGGCGACGAGTGCTGATCCGAGGAGCACGACGGCGAGTGCGGCCCTCCTGGTGGCGCGTTTCTGCATGAGCTCGGTCACTCCCTGACGTGACTGTTCGCACCCGTTCCCGTGGGTGCCGGGCGGCCGGATCTCGGCTACCCGGCGTTCACGGTAGTTGCTGTCCACAATCTGCGCCGGGGGGTTGACACTCCTGAGCACCCCCAGTAAAAGGGTCTTGCGCGAGGATCAGCCGTCGGGCAAGAAGCCCTGGTCAGTGCGCGTGGCGTGGGTCCGGGGCGGCTGCACGCGGACGTCTCGTCGCCGGGTCAGAGCCGTGCGCGACGACGCCGAGCCACCACCACGACCACGACGGCAGCCACCGCGGCGACGACGGCGACCACGGCCGCAGCCTCGGCGACGTGCACCGACGTGCGCATCGACTCGTACTGCACCGCCGTCGAGACGAAGCCCCACTCAGCGGGGCCGAACCAGCCGGACACCGGGTTCAGCGGACCGGCCGCGACCAGGCTGTACCCGCACACCACCGCAGCTGCCACGGCGATCACCGAGAGGACGAGGACGGGGACGACGCGGCGCATCTCGTCACCGTAGCGTGCCTCCGGACGCCGCACCGCCGGCACACTCGTCAGAGCGAGTCGCGGAGACGCGTCGCCTTCTCCTCGACCAGGCGCTCGAGCCCGTCGGCGTACTCGGTCAGGCGAGCGGCGACCGCCGGCTCCGAGGAACCGATGATGCGCGCGGCGAGCAGACCGGCGTTCGCTGCACCGTTGATCGCCATCGTCGCGACCGGGATCCCCGCCGGCATCTGCACGATCGAGAGCAGTGAGTCGAGACCGTCGAGGCGTGCGAGCTGGACCGGGACACCGATCACCGGCAGGGTCGTCATCGAGGCCACCATGCCCGGCAGGTGCGCTGCCCCGCCGGCCCCGGCGATGACGACCCGGATGCCACGTGCGGCGGCACCGCGCGCGAAGCGGGTCATCTTGTCCGGGGTGCGGTGCGCCGACACGACGTCCGCCTCGAACGGGATCGCGAGTTCGGTGAGGATGTCCGCCGCGGCCCGCATCGTCGGCCAGTCGGAGTCCGACCCCATGATGATCGAGACGAGCGGCTGTGTGCGTGCGGCGGTGTCGGTCACGCGACGAGCCTAGCCGAGCAGGACCCGCCGCCAGCGGTCGCCGTCGCGGCCGATCGTCCGCTCCGCCGCGACCCAGCGCGCCGCGCGCTCGTCCGCCCGACCACGTTCGACCGCGGTCCGGACGGCATCCCGCCACGCTCGGACGTCGTCCGGCACGGCCACGGCGCCGTGGGCCCGTGCGACGGCGTAGGACGGACGGTCGGAGACCACCGCCGGCAGTCCGAGCGCGGTGTACTCCAGGAACTTCAGGTCGCTCTTGGCGCGGTTGAACTCGTCGTCGCGGAGCGGTGCGACACCCGCGCGCCAGCGCTCCCGGTGCGACACGAGCCAGCGGGAGAACGCGGGGTAGTGCCCGTCGGGGACCTCGACCCGGCGGAACCAGTCGGCGCCGCCCGCTTCGGTGACACCGATCACCTCGAGCCGGATCGGGGTGCCGTCGCCGGTGGTGAGGTCGGCGAAGACGTCCCGCAGGAGCTCGAGGTCGGCGGCGTGGGTGAGCGTGCCCATGTACAGCACCCGGTGCTCCCCCGCGGGCCGTTCGTCGTCGTCCTCGGTCGGGCCGGCGGTCCAGAGACCCGGGTCGAGCGCGTTCGGCACGACGACGATGTCCCGCGCCACCGGACGGACCACGTCGGCGAGTTCGGGCGTGCTCACGACGACGGTGTCGGCACCACGCACCAGAGCGTCGATCGAGGCGAGCCGGTCCGGGTCGTACTCGGCGCGGGCGAGGCGCGCGCGACCGGACTCGGTGAAGAAGTCGTCGTCGACCTCGGCCACGACACGGATACCCCGGGCTCCGGCAGCCGCCAGGAAGGGCTGCACGCCGCCCCGGGGCAGGATGTCCCGCTGCACCAGGAGCGCCGCGTAGGGCGTCGTGTCGGAACCGTCGACGAACGCCGCCGGGTCCACCTGGCGCACCTCGGCGGTGCCGCTCGCCGCAAGGTGCTCGGTGCGGCGGACGACGCGGACGTGCGCCGAGGCGGGGTGTGCGCCGCCACCACCGGCGACGACGTACCCGAGGACGGGCAGGGGCACCTGCTGCGGCGGGTGCACCGGCTGCGGGGGCGCGCCGACGACGACGCGGCGCAGGCGTCGGGCGGCCCGGCGGACGAGATCACGCGGCATGCGCCCATCCTCTCGCACCTCGTGCCCCGCACCGGACGTCGAACACCGCACGAAGAACACCCCACGGAGAACGCCGTCTCAGCGCACCGTCACCCGCCAGCACGGCGACGCCCTGCGGTCCGCTCCGCTCCCGGTGTTGTGGGCGATCGCGCAGACGGTGTGCTTGCCGACCGCCGCCCGCACCGTGCCCGCGAAGCCGTGCGACCCGCCGGAGCCCCACGTCGCGTCGACGTCAGCTCGCTTGCGGCCGGCGTCCAGCGACGTCACCCGCTTGCCGTCCACGGTGATCGCGACCCGGCTCGGCGAGCCCACCGTGTCACCGTCGAACGCCCAGCCGGACACGGCGATGCTCCTGCTCGCGGCCTTCGCGGACTCGAGCACGACGTAGGGGTCGTGCCGGTAGGCGCGGACGGTCGAGCAGCCGAGCGTGGCGTCCGATCCCGCACCGATGTTCACCGCGGTGACGCACACGCGGCGAGCGCCGGCTGCGGTGGGCACCACGACGTCGAAGCCGTGGGTCGCGCCGACCCCGGCACGGGCATCGACGTCGGGGCGGTCGAGCCCGGCGGTGGTGACCCCGGCAGCGACGCCGTCGACGGTGGCACGGACCCGCACGGGCTGCGTGGGGTCGTCCTCGTCGTACGCCCACCCGGACACGCGGACGCCGCCTCCGGTCCCGGCGACGGTCTCGAGCGAGCCGCGGGGCGCCAGGTCGGCGGCTGGCGCTCCCAGACGGGCGTTCGCGACGAGTGCCTGCGCGTAGGCCGAGAACCACTTGCCGGCGGCCGGGGCACCGTTGCAGGTGCCGTCGCTCGCGCCGGGGGTCTTCACCCACAGCAGGGCGTCGAGCGCCGTACCGTCGGACACCACCCGGGGCGAGGTGCCGAGCCCGGCGCCCGGCCCGTTGCACCATGTGCCGCGCCAGCCCTGCCCGTTGCGCGAGGTGTCGATCACGTAGTGCGAGCCCCCGGTCGCGGCCGAGACCTTCTGCGCGTACGCCTGCTCCTGTGCGTTCGGGTAGTAGTTCGCGACGTTCGTGAAGAACCCGCGGGCCTGCTGCACGCCCGCGCTGTTCAGCCGCGACGCCATCAGCGCGGGCTGCACCCAGTTCGAGTTGCCGGCGTCCAGGTAGGCGGGGACCCCGGCGGCGGTCAGCCCGGCGACGGTGCGGGACAGGATGCGGTAGCGCTGCTCGTCGAGCGCGGTGCTGCACTTGGCGTTGCTGAGCATCGCGAGCGAGTCCGGTTCGACGATGACGGCTGCACGGTGCCCGGCGAGCGCCGCGGTCACCTGGTCGACCCAGGCGTCGTAGGACCGTTCGTCGAAGCCGCCGGCGGAGTACCCGCCGCAGTCACGGTCGGGGATCGCGTAGAGCACGAACACCGGGGTGGTGCCGGACTGCTCGGCCCCGGTGAGGGCGGTGCCGATCGTCTTGGTCAGCTGCGTCCCCTGGCTCCAGTCGCCGAGCCAGGTGGCGACGGGGTAGCCGGCGATGGTCCCCGCCGCGGCGGCTCCGGCCGGGTCGGTGGCGGCGAGGGCGGCCTGGGCCTTCGCGGCCTCGCTCGTGGGCGACCGGTACGGTCCGGCGCCGTAGAGCGACGCGGACGTGGCCGAGCGGATGGTCGCGGCCGAGGTCGCTGCGGACGCGGACGCGGTCGGCAGCAGGCCGGCGACGGCTGCGACGAGGGCGACGGCGGCGCCGCAGACGGCGGCACGTCGCGGACGGCGGCGCATGGGGACTCCCTGGACGGTGGGCACGGACCGTTCCAGGGGAACACGCGCTCCCGTCCCCCGCCAGCCTCCCGAGCGGGTGCCACCCGAGGGGGTGTCCGCAGAGCGGCCGACAAGTGCGTCCCGCACCCGCGACGCCACTGGAGGCCCGTGGCGGCGTCGCCACGGGCCTCCAGTGGCGTCATCCGGTCACGTCGAGGACGCGACCTCAGTCGTCGAAGTGCGCTGCGGCCGCGCGGGCGCGGTAGACGACGTCGTCGACGTCGTCACCGAGCACCGTGACGTGCCCGATCTTCCGGCCGGGCCGGGGTGCCTTGCCGTAGAAGTGGTACTTCGCTTCGGGGAAGGCCTCGAGCGCTGCGGGGTACCGGGCGGCGAGGTCGCCGTCCACGGGTCCGCCGAGCACGTTCACCATGACGGACGCCGGGGCGAACGAGCCGGTGGCTCCGAGCGGCAGGTCGAGGACCGCCCGCAGGTGCTGCTCGAACTGGCTCGTGGTGGCGCCGTCGATGGTCCAGTGCCCGGTGTTGTGCGGACGCATCGCGAGCTCGTTGATCAGGATGCGTTCGTCGTCGGTCTGGAACAGCTCGACGGCCAGCACGCCGGTCACCCCGAGTGCTTCGGCGATGCGGACGGCGATCGACTCGGTCAGGTCGGCGATCCGGCCGGCGCTGTCCGGGGCCGGTGCGATGACCTCGGCGCAGACCCCGTCGCGCTGCACGGTCTCGACGAGCGGCCAGGCGACCACCTGCCCCGAGGGGCGGCGGGCCACGGACTGCGCGAGCTCGCGGGTGAAGGGGACGAGCTCCTCGACCAGGAGGGCCTGGTCGCCGCCGGCCTCGGCCACGGCGATGAACCAGTCGTCGACGTCGGAGGCGTCCGAGACGACCCGGACGCCCTTGCCGTCGTAGCCGCCCCGCGGCGTCTTGACGACGGCTCGGCCACCGTGCTCGGCGAGGAAGGCGCGGAGTTCGTCGGGACCGTGCACGGCGGCCCAGTCGGGTACCGGCAACCCGAGGTCGCTCAGCCGGCGGCGCATGGTGATCTTGTCCTGCGCGACGGCCAGCGCGTCCGGACCGGGGTGGACCGCCACGCCCGCGTCGACCAGGCTGCGCAGGACGTCCTGCGGCACGTGCTCGTGGTCGAAGGTCACGACGTCGACCTGCCGGGCGAACTCGAGCACGGTGGCGGCGTCGTGGTAGTCGCCCTCGGCGGTGGCGGCGATGTCCGCGGACATGCCCGGCCCCTCGGCGAGCACCCGGATGTCGATCCCCAGCTCGACCGCCGCCGGCACCATCATCCGTGCCAGCTGTCCCCCACCGATGACCCCGACGCGCAACGCCATGCTGTGTGATCCTTCCGGCGTTCCCACCGCATGGTGTGAACGCGTTGTCTACAATCGCTGTTCGGGTCGCGCTCTGCACGACCGGTCACAACTCTACGGATCCTGGAGGGCTCGTGCGGCGCCTCATCGCCCAGCTGGCACGCTTCGGCGTCGTCGGTGCCGTCGGCTTCGTCGTGGACACCACGGTGTTCAACGTGCTGCGCATCACGGTCCTGAACCCCGAGGACGTCCACTCGGGGCCGTTCTGGGCGAAGGTCGTCTCCACGGTCGTGGCGATCTTCGTGAACTGGATGGGCAACCGGTACTGGACGTTCCGCGAGCAGCGACGGGCGGTGGCCACCCGCGAGGGGGTCGAGTTCGTCGTCGTGTCGCTCGGCGGCATGGTCATCGCGCTCGCCTGCCTCGGGGTGTCCCACTACGCGATGGGACTCACCTCGGTGCTCGCCGACAACGTCGCGAACATCGTCGGCCTCGTGCTCGGCACGGTCTTCCGCTTCTGGCTCTACAAGGTGTGGGTGTACCACCCCGAACGCACCGCCACGGTGCCCGCGGAAGCCGACGCCGCACGTCAGGACGCACTCTAGGATCGTTCGGGTGACGGCCCACGAGACCACCACCCGCACCCGCGACAGCACCCCCACCACGGCGCCACCCCGCATCGCTCGCTGGGAGCGTGTGGCGATCGCGGTCGTCACCGCCACCTTCGGCCTGTGGCTCGTCGCCTGGGCGCTGGTCGTCCCGGTCTTCCAGGCCCCGGACGAGACCGCCCACATCGACGCCGCGGTGCACCTCGCAGTCGGTGACGCCTGGGCCGCTCCCGGTGACCTGCACGTCACGAACGCCGTCGAGGCCGCGAAGACCGAGCTGGCCACGAAGCCGTCCAGCCAGTGGTCGACCGTGAGCGAGCTGCTGCAGAACGCCCCCGGGCCGTCCGCGACCGTCAACCAGATGACCCAGCACCCGCCGACCGCGTACCTCGCCGGTGCCGCCGTGCTCCGTGCCGTGGACTTCGGCGACCTGCGGTGGGACCGGGCGTTCATCGCGCTCCGACTCGCCGACGTCCTCGCCGTCACCGCCCTGCCGCTGCTGGCGTGGGCGTCCGTCCGCCGGGTGACCCGGTCTCCGCGCGCCGCACTCGTCGGCGGGCTGGCGGTGTTCGCGACGCCCGAGCTCGCCTCCATCGGGTCCTCGTTCTCGAACGACGCCCCCGTACTGCTCGTCGCCGGCGTCGTCGTGTGGCTCGCCACCAGACTGCTGACCGGCGACACCCGGTGGCGCACCACGATCGCCCTGGCGGCGGTCCTCGGTGCCCTGGTCTGGATCAAGGGGACGGGGCTGCCCGCGGTGCCGTTCGTCGCCGTCGTCGTGCTCTTCGCCGGTGCCGGGGTGCTGTCCCTGCGGCAACGGGTGGTGCGCACCGTGGTCGCGATGGCCGTGTCCGGGGGCATCGGCGCCTGGTGGTGGCTGCACAACTGGTTCGCCTACGGCCGGATCCAGCCGAACGGCTACGCGTCCATCCGTCCGCCGAAGGACTTCCCACCGGGCGAGCACCCGACGCTGGGACACTTCCTCGACGTCAGCTGGGGAACCCTGGCTCGCACGTTCTGGGGCAGCTTCGGCGCCCGGGCCCAGGTGAGCATGGGTGACATGCTGACCGCCGTCCTGACGATCGTCGTCCTGGTCGTCCTGGTCGGCTGGGCGTTCCGGCGCGGACCGGACCTGCGGGTGGCCCTGTGCCTGGCGGTGTTCCCGGCGCTGCTCATCGGCATCCAGAACGAGACGAGCGCGGGAGCCTACCTCCGGACGACCGAGGTCGCCGCCACCCAGGGCCGGTACTACTTCCCCGCGATCGTCTGCCTGATCGTGCTGAGCGCCCTGGCGTGGCGTCGCCTGGTGCCCGCCGGACGCGCACGCTCGTGGGTCGCGGTGGGACTGGCCGTGCTGCTGCCCGCGGTGGGTGTGTACGGGTTCGCGGTGGCGTCGGCCTGGTTCTGGAACGCCGCCCTGTTCCCCGTGACGGGCCGCGGGCTGCTCCGCTACACCGAGATCGGGCCGGTGCCGCCGACGGTGCTCGTGGTCGTCGTGGCCCTGGTCGCGGTCGGGCTCGTCGTGTCGGTCGTGCAGGTCGCCCGTGCCGACCGTCGAGTGGCCGGGCTCGCGACGTGACCACGCGTCGGACGTGCGGCTGACGGGGTGGACGCCCCACGAGACGGACGGGAGGCCCGGTGCCAGCTGGCACCGGGCCTCCCGTCCGTCGTCACGCGCGTCGGGTGCACCCGGATCGTGAGCAGGAACGGTCGGGTCGCGCACCGCGGACCCGACCGTTGCTGCTCACGAAGTGCGCGTCAGGCGGCGGGGACGCCGCCCTCGACCGCGGAGGGGTCGTCGGTCGGGCGGTTGCGCCGGAACCACGTGGGGGCTGCGGCGCAGAGCAGGAACAGCCCGTCGACCGCCAGGCTCCAGACACGGGTGACGACCACCACGACGAGGGCGATCGGCACGGGCATCACGATGGCGAGGAGCAGTGCCTGCACGCCCTCGCGGACGCCGAGCCCACCGGGGGCGAACACGGCCAGCATGCTGATCGCCGAAGCCATGCTCGCCGCACCGATCACGAACGCCGCGTCGGTGAGCTTGAGCGACGGGTACACGGCCAGCGTGATGAAGTAGTACGCCGTCCCGGACAGGACCGCGCCGGCGATGTACAGTCCGGCGCCGCCGAGGACCGTGCCGAGGTTGGGGCGGACGTCGGCCTCGAGCGGCTTGCGGCGCAGGATCTTCAGCGCGATGCCGATCAGGAAGACGAAGACGCGCGGGATCAGGCAGACGACGCAGCCGACGAACGCCGCGATCATGAGCGCGATGAGCCACGGGTTGAGCGAGTGCGTGCGGGGGTCGATGAGCAGCAGCACGAGCGCCAGGGCCAGGGTGGCGGCGATCTGCAGCGCACCTTCGAGCAGGCCGCTGACGCCGAGCCGGGCCTTCGAGACACCGTGCTTCGAGGCGAAGTAGACCTTGCCGATGATCCAGGTCGCGGCCCCGGGGATGTAGCGGCCCATCCAGGACTTGGCGTAGACGTAGGTGAGCGTCACACCGGAGCCCTTGAGGCCGGTCGCGCCGAGCCGTCGCAGCAGGTAGAACCAGATGCCGACGCCCCAGTAGCGGAACCCGAGGCTGATCAGCGTCGCCACGACGACCCAGGACCACTGCCAGTCCAGCCCGGCGAGCTGCCCCCAGTCGACGCTCCGGACGTAGAGCAGGAGGAAGACCGCGAGGAGCACGTAGAAGACGATCGGGACCGCCTTGCCGAGGAGCCGTCGCCAGGACGGCGGACGCTTCCCCTCGGGGGTCGGGGCGTCGCTGGTGGTTCCTGACAAACGGGTCTCCTGCCGGTGCTGCTGAGCTCAGGTCATGCTAGCCGCTCCGGTGTGTGCGAAACTTGCCGCCGACACGACCGACCGATCACCGACCCGAGGATGCCGTTGCCCCACCAGCCACGGGAGAACGCCCGACTCGAGTTCACGTACCTCGACGGGCTTCGAGGACTCGCAGCCTTCGCCGTCGTGTTCCACCACACGTACCTGTTCACCGGCCTCACCGACGCCGCGAAGACGGACATGCCGTGGATGCGTCCGATCATCGGGTGGGGCTACCTCGGCGTCCCCCTGTTCATCGTGCTCTCCGGGTACGTGCTCATGCTGCCGGTGATGACCCGCTCCGACGGCTACCGGGTCCCCGGCGGCTTCTGGAAGTTCATCTGGCGACGTGCCCGACGGATCCTGCCGCCGTACTGGGCGGCGCTGGTGCTGTTCGCCCTGGTGGTCCTGTTCGTGCCGGTGATGCACAACCCGCACGGCACCCAGTGGGACACGAAGCTCCCGATGGGGTGGGGCGCGTTCCTGACGCACCTGTTCCTGGTGCACGACTTCTTCCCGACGTACATCGGCAAGATCAACGGGCCGATGTGGAGCGTCGCGATCGAGTGGCAGATCTACTTCCTCATGGCGCTGCTCATCCTGCCGATGTGGCGCCTGCTCGGCGGGTGGGTGACGACCACCGTCCTCGTCGCGGCCGGGCTCTGGATGGGCGTCGAGAACCGGTACGCCTCGATGCACCCGTGGTTCGTCGGGCTCTTCGCCATCGGCATGCTCGCCGCGGCGATCACCGTGCGGGCGCGCGACGCCCACCTCGCGGGACGGCTCCGGTTCCTCGCGCCGCGGTGGACCGGCTGGGTGACCGGCGCACTCGTCGTCGCAGCGACCGCGGCGATGGTCCTGATGTTCGCGTCGCGTCGTCTGTACTTCCAGCAGCAGACCTGGCCGTCGGAGATCTCCATCGGCGTGCTCTCCGGCATCGTCCTCACCTGGCTCGGAGTGGCCGCCGTCACCGGGCACCACACCTGGCTCTCGCGGTTCCTCGCCTGGAGACCGTTCGTCCTCGCAGGGCTCGTCTCGTACTCGGTCTACCTCTTCCACAGCCCCTTGCTGGCGCTCGGCAACCTGCTCCTGCTGCCCCTGGGGCTCTCGACGAAGTGGCAGTTCCTCGTCATGGTCGTCGTCGTGGTGCCGGTGACGATCGCGCTCTGCGTCGGCTTCTGGTGGCTGGTCGAGCGGAACTTCCTCAACCAGCGGCAACGTCACGCCGCCGCCGAGGTGGCTTCGCGGGAACCGATCCCCACCGTCGAGACCGTCCAGCCGGCGGGCGGGTCCACGGTGCGCTGAGCGGCCAGTACGCCGTGGGGCGGCGGCTACCATGGCTCGGACGCGACGTGGGCGACAGGGCTCCACGCATCTCGACAGGGAAGACGAGACGGCATGCGCAGATCCAGCAGAAGGTTCCTCGGCCTGGGCACGGCGACGGTGGTGGCCGGAGCGATGACGCTGGTGGCCGGTCCGGCGTGGTCCGAGACGCCGGGCACCACGACGGCCAGCACCAGCACCAGCACCACGAGCTCGACGGCGAGCGGGCCGTCCGTCGCCGAGATGGACGCCACCGGCAACCACGTGATGGGCGCCGGCATCGCGGCACACACCGGGCAGACCCGGGTGGCGGCCGACCTGCCCGTCGGGCCGACCTCCCTGCGCACGACCGCTCAGGCCGCCGCTGCCGCGAAGCGCCCGACGGGCAAGATCAACGGCATGGACGTCAGCGCCTGGCAGCCGAACGTCGACTTCACGGCGGCCTACGGACTCGGCGCCCGCTTCGCCTACATCAAGGCGACCGAGGGCGTCTCGTACGTCAGCTCGACGTACGCGTCGCAGTACCGGAACGCCAAGAACGCGGGCTTCATCCGCGGTGGCTACGTGTACGCCCAGCCGAGCAAGGCCAGCGGCGCGGCGACCGCGAACTACTTCTTCGCCCACGGCGGGCAGTGGAGCGCCGACGGCGTCACGCTCCCCCCGCTGCTCGACATCGAGTACGGCACCGCGGCCCAGGGCGTCTGCTACGGCAAGAGCTGGCCGCAGATGCGGTCGTGGATCGCGGACTTCTCGGCCACCGTCTACAAGAAGACGCACCGCTACCCGGCGATCTACACCACGACCGACTGGTGGAAGCGCTGCACGAACAACAGCATCCGGTTCTCGAAGAACCCGTTGTTCGTCGCGATCTACCCGGTCAAGGACTTCTCCGGCCCCGGCACCCTCGGTGCCAGCTGGAAGTCCACCGGGTGGCGCTTCTGGCAGTGGGCGGCCAGCGGGACGCTCCCCGGCGACCAGGACGTCTACCGCAGCGCCGACGGCGCGAACCTCCGCGCGTTCGCGAAGAAGACGGAGTAACCCCGCCCGACGTCAGCGCGTGCGGCGGGTGGCCTCGGCGAAGTCGGCGTCGAGGGCGGTCGCCATCCGTGCGACGCCGTCGGCGAGCTGCTCGCGGACCGCGTCGCGGTTCGCGTCGAGTGCCTCGAGCTGGGCCGTGACGTCGTCGACGAACGTCGGCTCGAGCGCTGCCTCGATCGGCTTCGAGAACTCCTGCTGGCCCATCTGCTCGAAGAACAGCCGGCCCTTGTCGACGTAGTAGAGCACGGCGGCCGGGACGCCCGCGATGGTCGCGACGATGGCGGAGTGCAGGCGGCTCGCCAGGAACAGGCGGCTGCGGGACATCAGGCCGGCGTACTCGGCGGGCGAGAACTCGTCGGCCTCGACCACGTGGGTGCGGTCGCCGTGCTGCATGCGCGCGATGACCTCGCGCGCGAAGGCGGCATCGCCCTCCGAGGCCTCCATGTGCATCGGGTAGAACACGACGTCGGCATCCCAGCGCTCGATGACGCGGTCGGCCAGGTCCGCGACGGCCTGGCGGTACGTGACGAGCCGGTCACTGTCGACGCCGGTCTCGCGGAAGCGCTTCGGCAGGAAGCGGAACGGGATCCAGCCGCTGCGCTTGTAGTGGAACCAGCGGCGGACGCCGAACCCGATCGACCCGTCGAGCCGCTCGGCGGTGAGGCCGGTGGTGCGCTCCAGCCGCTCGAGCACATCGGCGTCGGGCGCCGTGACCGTCCCGACGACCGCCGGGTCGAACGACGACACGATCGGCGTCCTCACGCCCCAGGACAGGAGCTTCTCGCGCGACTCGTCGTCGCGCACGGCGAACGCGCTGCAGAGGTCCACGGTGGCGCGGATCAGGCGCTTGCTGACCCCGGCGGTGGTCGGTCCGATGCCCTGGAACGCCCCGACGAGGTTCTTGTTGACCGCACGGACGAGCAGCATCTTGCCGAACCAGTACACGAGGCCGAGCTTGTTCGTGTAGTCCTTCAGGATCTCGCCACCGCCCCAGAGCACCACGTCGGCGCTCCGCGCGGCACGGAGCAGGGCGAAGAGGTCGCCGATGCCGGTGCTGTACGGGGAGACCGGCAGGAACCGGATCCCGAACCACGCGGCGTCCCGCTCGGGGTACTGGGACAGCGAGACGATGTCGGCGTCCGGCCACCGTCGGCGGACGAGCTCGACGTTGCCGGCGAGGATCGCCCGGTCCCCGCGGTTGTGGGGCGAATCGCTATTGTGGATCAGAACGCGCACGGGTGGAGAGCCTACCGGACCGTCCCCCGCCAGCCCCGGAAAGGCACGATGTCCCGCCCCACCCCCTCCGCCCGTCCCCGTCTGCTCGTCCTCGGCTCGACGTTCCCGGCCCGTCCGGACGACGGTGTGCCGGCGTTCGTGCTCGACCTCGCCCACCAGGAGGCGCTCGAGTTCGACACGATGGTGCTCACCCCCCGGGTGCCCGGCGGTGCCACCACCGAGCGCATCGGCGACGTCGGTGTCCGGCGGTTCCCGTACTTCCCGAAGGCGTTCGAGGACCTGGCCGACGGCGCGATCCTCGACAACCTCAAGGAACGTCGCTCGCGCATCGTGCAGGTGCCGGCGCTGGTGCTCGCGCAGTGGTTCGCGATCCGGCGCCTGGTCCGCTCCGCGAAGCCCGACGTCATCCACGCCCACTGGGCCATCCCGCAGGCACTCGTCGCGACGCTGGCGGCCCCGGGCGTCCCGATCGTCGTCACGACCCACGGCGGGGACATCTACGCCCTGCGCGCCGCTCCCCTGGTGCGGCTGAAGCGCTGGGTCTTCGGCCGTTCGGCGCACGTCACGACCGTGAACTCCGAGATGCGCGACCGCCTGACCGAGTGGGGTGTGCCCGAGGCACGCTCCACCGTCATCCCCATGGGTGTCGACCTCGGTCCGGCCCGTGACACCCGCGCCCGCGTCCCCGCACAGGAACACCACGTGGTGGCGGTCGGGCGACTCGTCGAGAAGAAGGGCTTCGGCAACCTGATCGCCGCACTCCGGGGACTCGGCGACGACGTGCCGTGGCGACTCACCGTGGTCGGCGACGGCCCCTACCGGGCGCAGCTCGAGCAGCAGGCCGCCGGGCTGCCGGTGACGTTCCTGGGCCAGCGCGGGCGCACCGAGGTGCTCGAGACCCTGGCTGCTGCCACCGTCGTGGCCGTGCCGTCGGTCCCCGCGGCGAACGGCGACCAAGAGGGACTACCGGTCACCCTGCTCGAGGCCGCGGCCGTCGGTGCCGCGATCGTCGCGAGCGACCTGCCCGGCATCCGGGACGTCGTGCAGGACGACGTGTCCGGTGTCCTCGTGCCCCCGGGCGACGTCCCCGCGCTCCGGACAGCGTTGCAGCGCGTGCTCACCGACGACACCGCACGAGCGCGGTACCAGGAGCAGGCCGTGGTGTCGGCGGCGGAGTTCTCCACCGAGCGGATCGGCGAGCGCTACCGCGCGGTGCTGCGCGCCGCCATCGGCTGACGACGCAGCGCACACGCACAGCAGGCCCGGTGCCGGTCCGTGGGATCGGCACCGGGCCTGCTGTCGGTCGCGGTCAGCGCCCCATGCCGCGGTACGTGAAGCCCGCGGCGGTCCAGGCATCGCGATCGAGGCAGTTGCGGCCGTCGACCACGACGGGCGACGCCACGAGCGCCGCAGCGGCGGTGGCGTCGAGCTCGCGGAACTCGGTCCACTCGGTGAGCACGAGCACCAGCTCCGCTCCCCCCAGCGCCTCGGCAGCGCTCTCGACGTAGTCGAGCTCCGGGCGCACGCGGCGCGCCGTGACGACGGCCTCGGGGTCGTACGCCGAGACGACGGCGCCGAGTTCGTGCAGGCGGGCCGCGATGTCGAGGGCCGGCGAGTCGCGGACGTCGTCGGAGTTCGGCTTGAAGGCCAGGCCGAGCACCGCGATGCGCTTACCGCTGACGACCCCGCCGAGCAGCTCCTGCGCCAGCTCGACGACGTGGGCGCGACGGCGCAGGTTCGTGGCGTCGACGTCGGCCAGGAACGCCAGGGACTCCCCGACGCCCAGCTCGTTCGCCCGCGCCTGGAACGCTCGGATGTCCTTGGGCAGGCAGCCGCCACCGAAACCGAGGCCGGCGTTCAGGAACTTGCGGCCGATGCGGGCGTCGTGGCCGATCGCGTCGGCGAGCGCCGTGACGTCGGCGCCGGCGACCTCGGCGATCTCGGCCATCGAGTTGATGAACGAGATCTTCGTCGCGAGGAACGCGTTGGCGCTGATCTTCACGAGCTCGGCGGTGGGCAGGTTGACGACGAGTCGGGGCGTGCCGGTGGACAGCGCCTCGGCGTAGACCTCGTCGAGGGCGGCGACGGCCTGTTCGCCGGCCTCGCCGTCGGGCACGCCGTAGACGAAGCGGTCCGGCGCGATGGTGTCCTGCACGGCGAAGCCCTCACGCAGGAACTCGGGGTTCCAGACGAGCGTCGCACCGGGGACGGCTTCGCTGACCTCGGCGGCCAGGCGCGCGGCGGTGCCGACGGGCACGGTCGACTTGCCGACGACGAATTCTCCGGCGGACAGGTGGGGTGTCAGCGCGGCGACGGCGGCGTCCACGTAGGTCAGGTCCGCGGCACCGGTCGGACCCTGCGGGGTGCCGACGGCGAGGAAGTGCACGCGGGCACCGGCGACCTCGGCCATGTCGGTGGTGAAGCGGATCCGACCGGACTCGAGGGCCTCGGTCAGGATCTCGGGCAGGCCTGGCTCGAAGAAGGGGGCCTCGCCCGCGGCGAGCCGCTCGATCTTGGTGGGGTCGACGTCCACGGCGACGACCTCGTGTCCGAGTTTGGCCATGGAGGCGGCGTGCACGGCACCGAGGTAGCCGCAGCCGATCACAGAGATACGCACGTCGAAGAAGGTACCGGTTCCTCGCCGGAATTCTCCTCACGACGCCCACAGCGACGCTCGGAGCGGCCGGGTCAGGCCCGCACGTCGCCCCACGGCGGACGGTCCGGGCCGCCGACGATCTCGTCCCAGTCCGGCTCGCGATGCCGTCGCCTGGCCTCGTAGGCCTCCACCAGGTCGTGCAGGACGGCGACGACGAGGTCGGCGTGCGGCACGTCGGCGAGGACCACCGCCGGGTCGTCCCCGGGGAACACGAGCACGTCACCGGAGCGGAACAGCCCCTGCAGCCCGCGGCGCCGCACGGTGACGTCGTAGCCGCGGGAGTGCAGGAGTTCCCGTCGGGTCCGGGTGCCGAGTCCGTTGACCACGACCAGGCGACGGGTGGTGACGACGTACCGCTCCGACATCCAGCGGAACAGCGGGACGGCGCCGCCGAACACGACGAGCACCACGACGACGAGTGCGACGACGGCGTTCAGCCACGCCAGCTGCGCCTGGAAGACACCGAAGCCGAAGCCGCCGGCCGCGGTGACGAGCACGACGAACACCGCCGGGCGCACCAGCCGACGGGCGTGCGGTCGCAGGCGCGCGACGACACGTTCGGGCGGGGGCTCGGCGGTCATGCCGTCATGCATACCGCAGGTGGGTGACGTCTCCCACCGCGACGCCCCTGGTGAGCCCCGCCTGGTCCCGGATCGTGATGCGACCGGCGTCGTCGATGCCGGTCGCGTCGGCCTCCTCGACGGTGCCGTCCGGCAGCTCGAGGCGGATGCGGCGACCGATGGTGCCGCACGCGGCGCGGACGTGGGACCGGACCGTCTCGGAGGCTGGACCACCCGTGACCAGGCCGGCCACCGCCTCCAGGACGGACCGCACGAAGGCGGACAGGACCGCGTCGGCCAGGGCGGGTGCGCCGTCGACCGCGCCGGCGAGCAGGAGCGAGGTGGACGTCGGGGTGGGCAGCCGATCAGCCGGGATCGTCAGGTTCACGCCGGCCCCGACCACGACGCTGCCGTCAGCGGCGACCTGGCAGAGGATCCCGCACACCTTGTGCCCTGCGACCTGCACGTCGTTCGGCCACTTCACGACGACGTCCGCGCCGACCGGCAGGACCGACGCGATCGCGTCGCGCATCGCCGCGCCGGCGACCAGCGGCAGCCAGCCGCGGTCGTGGTCGTCCAGGTCCGCACGGACGAGCACGCTGGCGGCGAGCGTCTCACCGGCCGGAGCGGTCCAGGTGCGGTCGAGCCGACCCCGGCCCGCGGTCTGGTGCAGGGTCGCGAGGACACTGCCGTGCTGCTGCTCCGGGGCGGCGGCGAGCAGGTCCGCGTTGGTGGACCCGGTCTCGGCGGGGGTGGTGATCGTCGCGCCCGCCGACCGGACCGCCTCGCTGGTGGCGGGGAACGACGGCGACGGGGATGTGGACATGCACGCAAATGTACGGGCAGGAACCGTGGGGGTCCTCCAACCGGCAGCGTCCCACCCGCCGGTAGGGTGAGCGGGTGACTTCAGGAGACACCCCCGATCTGTCGACGACGGCCGGCCGGCTGGCCGACCTCCGCGACCGGTACCACGAGGCCGTGACCGCCGCGGGCGAATCCGCCATCGCCAAGCAGCACGCGAAGGGCAAGGGCACCGCGCGCGAACGCATCGAGCAGCTGCTCGATCCGAACTCCTTCGTGGAGTTCGACGAGTTCGTGCGCCACCGCACCACGTCGTTCGGCATGGACGCCAAGCGCCCCTACGGTGACGCGGTCGTCACCGGCGTCGGCACGATCCACGGCCGCAACGTCGCGGTCTACGCCCAGGACTTCACGGTCTTCGGCGGATCCCTCGGCGAGGTCGCCGGCGAGAAGATCATCAAGGTCATGCAGCACGCGCTGAAGACGGGTGTGCCGATCATCGGCATCCTCGACTCCGGCGGCGCCCGCATCCAGGAAGGCGTCGTCGCGCTCGGCAAGTACGGCGAGATCTTCCGCCTGAACACCCAGGCCTCCGGCGTCATCCCGCAGCTCTCCATCGTGATGGGCCCGGCGGCCGGCGGTGCGGTGTACTCCCCCGCCCTGACCGACTTCGTCATCATGGTCGACAAGACCAGCCACATGTTCGTCACCGGTCCGGACGTCATCAAGACCGTCACGGGCGAGGACGTCGGCTTCGAGGAGCTCGGCGGCGCCCAGACGCACAACGCGGTCTCCGGCGTGGCCCACTACCTGGCCGAGGACGAGACCGACGCGCTCGACTACGCGCGCTCGCTCATCGGGTTCCTGCCGGACAACAACCTGTCCGACCCGCCGGCCTACGACGTCGCCCCGGAGCTCGAGACCACCGACGCCGACCACGAGCTCGACCTCGTGATCCCGGACTCGACGAACCAGCCGTACGACGTCACCACGATCATCGAGCACATCGTCGACGACGGTGAGTTCCTCGAGGTGCAGCCGCTCTTCGCGCCGAACATCCTGATCGGCTTCGGCCGGGTCGAGGGCCGCACGGTCGGCATCATCGCGAACCAGCCGCAGGCGATGGCCGGCACGCTGAACATCGACGCCGGCGAGAAGGCCGCCCGCTTCGTGCGGTTCTGCGACGCGTTCGGCATCCCGATCCTGACCTTGGTGGACGTGCCCGGCTACCTGCCCGGCACCGACCAGGAGTGGACCGGCGTCATCCGCCGCGGCGCGAAGCTGCTGTACGCCTACGCCGAGGCCACCGTCCCGCTCGTCACCGTCATCACCCGCAAGGCCTACGGCGGCGCGTACATCGTCATGGGCTCGAAGCAGCTCGGTGCCGACATCAACCTGGCGTGGCCGACCGCCGAGATCGCCGTCATGGGCGGCCAGGGTGCCGTCAACATCCTGTACCGCGCCGAGATCAAGCGCGCCGAGGAGTCCGGCGAGGACGTCGCCGCGGTCCGCACGAAGCTCGCGAACGAGTACACGTACAACGTCGCGTCCCCCTACCTGGCGGCCGAGCGCGGTGAGCTCGACGGCATCATCCAGCCGCACGCCACCCGGGTGTCGGTCATCAAGGCCCTCCGGTCGCTGCGGGGCAAGCGCGCCACGCTGCCCCCGAAGAAGCACGGGAACATCCCGCTCTGATGGGCCGACACGCAGCAGCCGTGCCCTCGGACGAGCCCGCCTCGGTGGCGGACGTCCGGGTGGTCTCCGGCGACCCCACGCCCGAGGAGCTCGCCGCCGTCGTGGCCGTCCTGCAGCGCCAGGCCGACGAAGCCGCAGCGGCCGGACGCGCCGCCGTGGTCGTCGAGCCCCGCACGGGGTGGGACGCGGCGGCCCGCGGACTGCGCCGCCCGCTCGACCACGGGCCGGGCGCCTGGGGCCGATCGCTCCGCTGATGTACCCCTGGTGCGCACGCGACCGGAACGGTTGCAGGGCGCACTTCCCGGTCGGCATCCCCTCACTCGGGGGACACGTTCAGCGGATACGGACCGGAACTGCCGGAATTGTCCCCCATAATGACGACTGACACGCAGCTCGTGCGTGGGCATAGTAGTTGGTGTTCGGTGTCCTTCAACGAAAGACATCGCAGGACGGTGGCCGACTAGGGTACGAAGCCACCGCCCGCTGCGAGGCAGGGCGACATTCGGGTTGTCGCTCAGCCTCGGGTCGTGAACGGGCCGGTCGGTATCCGACCGGCCCGTTCCCCGTTTCCGGGGCGTGTGGCGGGTGCTGCGGCGGTTGCGGGGGCGACACCGAGCCGATGCAGAACGACATGGTCGACGTCGGACGACAGCGACGTGGTCGCTTCCACGCACGCGCCAGCCCGGCGCACCCACGTGACGGCCGGGAGGCCCGTGCCGGGGCCGCCACGGGCCTCCCGGCTGTCCCCCATCGCGTCCACCGCCGCCCGCACGCCCGGCGCACCACGCGCGTCCGCAGCACCGTGCGCACCACGTTCGCGACGATCCACCTGTCGATCACGTGGTGCATCGTCGCAACACGCGCGCAGCGTGCCGCGCTCAGCGTGCGCTACGCCGGCTCGTGCCGCGGGATCTCCAGCCAGAGTGCGACGGAGTCGTCCTCGTCACCGTCGTCGTCGTCCAGCCCCGCTCCGAGCGCCGCGGACTCGCTGGCCGCGCCGTCGAGGCGGAGTCCGACGACGGTCACCGCGGAGTCGGACCCCTCGCCGACCGTCCGCACGATGACGTTGTCGGCGTCACGGGCCTGCCGGAGCGCCTCGGCGACGCGGGCGTGGATGCGGCGGATGTCCGGGGCGTCCAGGTCGTCGAGCCCGCCGTCGTCGTGCAGCTGGACGGTCGCGCCGCGGCGACGCAGGCGCATCACCTCGTCGCGGACGTCGTCGGACAACAGGGACCGGCCCCGGATCTCGTCGCGGATGGCCTGCTCGAGGTGCAGGCACTCGGCACGGTCGGCGTCGTCGAGGTCGCCGCAGGAGTCGATGATGCGCTGCAGCATCGGCAGGGCCATCCGGGTGGTCTGGCTCAGCCGGAACTGCCGCTCGAACACGTGGGCGTCCTGCGCGGCCTGCCAGTCGGCGGTCTCCTGCTCGGCGAGGACGAGCTCACGGGTGTTCCGGGTGGCGCGGCTCATCGCGGCGGCGAAGACCGTGGCGATCGCGACCCAGGCGACGCTGCCGACCACGCCGAGCCCACCGAGCGAGCCGAGACCGGCCCAGGCGACGGTGTAGACGGTCAGGAACAGCACGCCGGCCCATGCGAAGGGTCCGCGGCCGCGCACGACGAGCACCACCATGAGCGTGCCGATGGCCGCGATCCACCAGGTGGCGGAGCCCGGACCGCGACCCTCGACGAGGACGGGGGCGGCGATCACCGGCATCACGATCGCGGTGGCGAGCGAGAAGCAGGCCGTCCAGACAGGCAGGACCCTGCCGGGGACGAACAGTGCGAGGCCGGTGGCCGCGGCGTACAGGACCATGCAGGCGATGATCGGGGCGACCTGGTCGACGCGCGGCAGCGTGGCCGCGGCGAGGACCAGGTGGTAGACGGAGAACAGCGACGCCAGGCCGAGGGCGATGCTCGCCGGCAGGGAGACCTTCATGCGGTCGTCCTCGCGGCCGGCGACCACGTCAGTACGATGCGGGTGCCCTCGCCCGGTGCGGTGTGCACCTCGGCGCGACCGTCGACGGTCGCGACCCGCTCCACGATGGAGCGACGGACACCGAGCCGTTCGGCGGGGATGGCCGCGACGTCGAACCCGCGCCCGTCGTCACCGACCTCGACGAGCACCCCCTGGCCCTGCTGCTCGATGCGGACCCAGCGGGAGACGTCAGCGTCGCCGGCGTGCTGCACGCTGTTCACCGCGGCCTGCAGCGCCGCCGAGGCCAGCGCGTCGGCGACCGACGCGGGCAGGCGGACCGACCCGGTCGGCGTCGGGACGAGGCGGACCGGGGCGGGCAACGCACCCACCCCCTCGCGGATGCGCGCCCGGAGTTCCCCGAGGGCGACCGGCGCGACGTCGCCGGGACCGTCGGTGGCCGCGGCCTCGAGGTGGTCGATCGCGTTCCGGGCCATCCGCGCGGCGAGGGTCTTGGCCTCGAGCGTGTCGGCACGGGCGGCGGAGAGCAGCGTCGTGAGCACGCTGTCGTGCACGATGGCGTCCACCTGGACCCGCTCGACCTCGGTCGCGTGTTCCCGGATGGCGAGCGAGTATCGTCGCACGGCCGTGGACTGCGCCGTGTCGACCGACGTGGCCGCACGCCGCAGCACCACGGCGATGACGAGCACCGCACCGCTGAGCAGCGCCGTGTAGACGCCGTCGAGCAGGACGGCGAGGACCCCGACGTCGCCGCCGAGCGGGCTGAGCCGGATGACGACGTACACCGCCGGAACGAGCGCGGTGTAGACCGTCGCACGCCACGTGGCGAAGCCCATCGCCGCCGCCGTGCAGCCGACCGTGCAGAACCACCACGGCCACGGCTGCTGCGCCGACGGGATGGGCTCCTGCACGGTCGCCGTCCACGTCACGAGCACGACGAGGAACAGCAGCGCGCAGACGATCTGCGCCAGCTGCGCGACCCGCTGCGCGAAGGCCGAGACCCCGATGAACACGAACGACGCCGCGAGGGCGAGCATCAGCGTCGGCCCCCAGAACGGGTCGAGGTACGGCAGCTGCTGCAGGACCGCGGGCGCGTCGACGATGCCGAGGCCGATCGCCGCCATCGCGAGGAGGATCGCGAACGCGCGCTCGACCGACGCCTGCGTGATCGAGGCGCGGACGCTGCGCGCCGGATCGGCGCCGAACGGCGCCGGTTCGACGACCGTCCGCGCCGACTCAGCCGCGGTCGCCATCCGTGTCAGCGACCGTCACCGTCGGGGTCGATGCCCGAGTCGAGCCCGGGGAGGATCCCGTCCTCGACGGCTCGACGCAGCAGGTCGACCTTCGTCGGGGCCGGGCGACCGACCTCGACGTACTTCACGCGGATCCGGTCGAGGTACTCACGGGCCGTCGAGTAGCCGATGCCGAGCTGCTGGGCGGCGAGCTTGAGCGGGAGACCCGAGGCGTAGAGGTGCAGGATCTCGCGCTCGCGGCGGCCGAGCTGGGCTTTGGCGAAGTCGCGGTCGGCGTCGATGGCGCTCGCCCACTCGAGGTTGTTGAGCACGTCACCGCGTGCGACGGTGGCGACCGCGGCCATCACGGTCTTGGTGGCCGAGGACTTCGGGATGACGCCAGCAGCCCCTGCTGCGAGCGCCTCACGCACGTTGGCGACACGGTCCGCGATGGAGTGCACGAGCACCGCCGATCCCGTCCCCTGCACGCCCTTGACGTTCTCCGTCACGGTCGAGCCGTCACCGAGGGACAGGTCGAGGACGACGACGTCGACCTCTCGCCCGTCGAGGTTCTGGACGTACTCGGGCACGCTCGCGGCGGTGAGCACCACCTCGAACCCCTCGTTCTGGCACGCCGCCTGGATCCCGAGTCGGACGGACTCGTGGTCGTCGACGATCGCGACCCGGACCGGCCTGGTGGCCGCCCCTGACGTCTCGGTGCTGGTGGTTGTCGTTCCTGCTGCCACAGTGGCCTCTCGTTCCGATGCGCGACGCCGGCCCCTGAAACCGGAGTGCCATCAACGACCCAGGATACCCAGCCCGGACTCAGGTGCGGGGCTTCTCCGCCGCGCCACGCTGGCCGGTCCGCCGATTGGTGGACACCCCGACACGCAAGGACACGTGGTTGCGCGACCACCCGACCTCAGCGTGCGGGGACCAGGCGCGCGACGGCTTCCAGGTGGTGGGTGTGCGGGAACAGGTCGAAGGCCCGCAGTGCTTCGAGCCGGTAGCCGAGGTCGGCGAACGTCGCGACGTCGCGGGCGAGCGCCACCGGGTCGCACGCCACGTAGACGACCTGCTCAGGCTGGAGCGCGGCGATCTGCACGACCACGTCACGACCGGCACCGGCGCGGGGCGGGTCGAGCACGATCGTGCCGGCGCGGAAGCGGTCCTTCTCGGCGCGCGAGGCGTTCGCCACCGTGTTCGTCAGCCAGCGGTCCACGCGGCCGGTCTCCGCGCGGGCGCCGAGCCACTCGGACAGGTTCTCCTGCGCGTACTCGGTGGCACGGGCGGCGCTCTCGACGCTCGTGATGCGGGCCTTCGGGCCGACCAGGTCGCCGAGGGCGGCGGCGAGCAGGCCGACACCGCCGTACAGGTCCAGGTGGGTGCCCTCGGGGTCGAGGCGGTCGCGGTCGACCAGGTCCTGCACGGCCGCGGTGAGCACGGTCGCCGCGGCGCGGTGCACCTGCCAGAACCCGTTGTCGTCGACCTGGAACGTGCGCTCCCCGACGACCTCGGTCACCACGGTGGGCTTCTGGTCGTCGATGACGAGCCGCGCGCCCTCGGAGCCACTCGGCGCGAGGACGTCGATGACCGAGGAGCCCGGCAGCGCACCGCGGCCGAGCGGAGCACTCTGCTGCACGACGGCGGTCGCGAGCGGCAGGCCGGTCACCGGGATGACGGAGTGGGACCGGGCCGCGAACGGGCCGGCGGTGCCCTGCTCGTCGACGTGCAGCCGGACGCGGGTGCGCCAGCCGAGGCCGTTCGCCGCGTCGTCGCCGGGCGCGGCCTCGACGACGACGTCGTGGCCGAGCACCTCGGCGAGGTCCATCCGTGCGAACCGCGCGAACGAGTCGACGAGGACGTCGTGCTTGAGCGTGCGCTGGTGTGCGAGGGCGATGTGCCCGAACTCGGCACCACCCGGGCGAGTCTCGGGGTCACGCTCGAGCGCGGCCTCGGGCCAGACGTGGTCGACGCGGTGCTCGCTCGGCGTGATGACGCTGACCGTGTCGGCGCGCCAGAACGACTTCTTGCGGTCCTCGGTCACCCGGGCGACGACGCGCTCCCCGGGGATCGCGTCCGAGACGAAGACCACCCGTCCTTCGTGTCGTGCCACCGAGATGCCGCCGTGGGCGATCCCGGTGACGTCGAGTTCGAGCAGCGTGCCGACGGATTCACCCATGGTGAGATGGTCCCATGCGTCTGTACCTCGCGAGTACATCCCCCGCCCGCCGAGCACTCCTCGCCCAGTCCGGGATCGAACCCGTGCTCGTGTCCCCCGGGGTCGACGAGGACGCCGTCGGCGCCGCCGCCGCGGCATCGCTCGGCCGCGCCCTGACCGGGCCGGAGCTCGTCTCACTGCTCGCCGTCGCCAAGGCGTCCGCAGTCGCCGACTCCGCGGTCGCCGGGTCACCGGTCGACGGGGTCGTGTTCGGCGGCGACTCCGCGTTCGAGGTCGACGGGCAGCTGTACGGCAAGCCGCACGACCCCGCGGTCGCCCGGGAGCGCTGGCGGCAGATGCTCGCCGCCGGCGGCGGGACGCTGTGGAGCGGACACTGCGTGATCGATCGACGACGCGACGACCGACACCGGGACCCGGAACCGGCCACGGGACGGCCTGGAGGCGCGGCACCGGCCCGCACCGTGCCTCCCGTCCGGTCCCTGGTCACGTCCACCGCCGGCGTCCCGCAGCTGGGCGACGTCGCGCCCGGCGGGTCGGCGCTGGCCGCCGGCGGCGACCGCGTGGTCGCGGTCGACAGCGCGGTGCTGACCTTCGCCGACGACGTGTCCGTCGACGAGATCGACGCGTACGTCGCGACCGGGGAGCCGCTCGAGGTGGCGGGTGCCTTCACCATCGACGGTCGGGCCGCGGCGTACATCACGCGGATCGACGGAGCACCGTCCGCCGTGATCGGGATGTCGCTGCCGGTGCTGCGATCAATGCTCCTCCGGGGCTTCGGCATCGCCTGGCACGACCTCTGGGCACTGTAGACATCCGCACCTGTTCCGGGTGGTTCTTTGTGGGTGCCAGTCAAAACGCACTCCCGCCGCACGAATACGCTGATGTGTCATGCCCCGTATCAGCAAGGTCCTCATCGCGAACCGCGGCGAGATCGCCGTCCGCATCATCCGCGCGGCCCGCGACGCGGGCAAGGCATCGGTCGCGGTCTACGCCGACCAGGACCGCGATGCCCTGCACGCCCGCCTCGCCGACGAGGCCTACGCGCTGAACGGCACCACGAGCGCCGACACGTACCTCGTCATCGACAAGATCATCTCGGTCGCCCGCCGCTCCGGCGCGGACGCCGTGCACCCCGGCTACGGGTTCCTCGCCGAGAACGCCGACTTCGCCCGCGCCGTCATCGATGCCGGGCTCGTCTGGATCGGCCCGTCGCCGGCGTCGATCGAGCGCCTCGGCGACAAGGTCTCCGCGCGCCACGTCGCCGAGAAGGTGGGCGCGCCGCTCGCCCCCGGCACCATCGAGCCCGTGCAGGACGTCTCCGAGGTCTTCGACTTCGTCGACCAGGTCGGTCTGCCCGTCGCGATCAAGGCGGCGTTCGGCGGTGGCGGTCGTGGTCTGAAGGTCGTCCGCGACCGTGCCTCGGTCGAGGAGCTCTTCGAGTCCGCCACGCGTGAGGCGATCGCCGCGTTCGGTCGGGGCGAGTGCTTCGTCGAGAAGTACCTGGACAAGCCGCGCCACGTCGAGACCCAGTGCCTGGCGGACGAGCACGGCAACGTCGTCGTCGTCTCCACCCGCGACTGCTCGCTGCAGCGTCGCCACCAGAAGCTCGTCGAGGAAGCCCCGGCGCCCTACCTGACGCCCGAGCAGCAGACCGCGCTGTACGAGTCGTCGAAGGCGATCCTGCGCGAGGTCGGCTACGTCGGTGCCGGCACCTGCGAGTTCCTCATCGGCGCCGACGGCACCGTGTCGTTCCTCGAGGTGAACACCCGCCTGCAGGTCGAGCACTGCGTCTCCGAAGAGGTCACCGGCATCGACCTGGTGCGCGAGCAGTTCCGCATCGCCGAGGGTGGCGTGCTCGACTACTCGGACCCCACGCCGCGGGGGCACTCGTTCGAGTTCCGCATCAACGGCGAGGACCCGGGTCGCAACTTCTTCCCCGCGCCCGGCCCCGTGCACGCCTTCAACGCACCGTCCGGCCCCGGTGTCCGTGTCGACTCGGGCGTCGTCTCCGGTGACGTCGTGTCCGGCTCGTTCGACTCGATGCTCGCAAAGCTGATCGTCACCGGCGCGACCCGTGCCGAGGCGCTGGAGCGTTCGCGTCGTGCACTCGCCGAGTTCGAGGTCACCGGTCTGCCGACCGTGCTCCCCTTCCACCGTGCCGTGGTGTCGGACCCGGCGTTCGCGACGGCCGACGACGAGCCGTTCAGCATCTACACGCAGTGGATCGAGACCGACTTCGTCAACGACATCCCGGCGTGGAGCGGCTCCCCCGAGGAACTTCCGGCCCCGGCTGCGCGCGAGAGCGTCGTCGTCGAGGTGCAGGGCAAGCGCATCGAGGTCACCATGCCGTCGATCGTCGGTGGCGGTGCTGCCGGTGCCGGTCTCGCCGGTCGTCGTCCCGCCGGCCCCACCGCTCCCCCGAAGCGCCGTTCGTCGGCCGTCCGCGGGGGCCTGGCGAAGTCGGGGTCGTCCGTCGCGTCGCCGATGCAGGCCACCGTGGTGAAGCTCGCGGTCGCCGAGGGTGACACCGTGGTGAAGGGCGACCTGCTCGTCGTGCTCGAGGCCATGAAGATGGAGCAGCCCGTGCAGGCCCACAAGGACGGCGTCGTCACCGGCCTGAACGCCCCGGTCGGCCAGACGGTCTCGTCCGGTCACGTGCTGCTCGAGCTCGCGTAGCGCGGGCGCTTCTTCTCGCAAAACACCGGTGTTCGCCGGTTGAACACGCGCACACCGCGGTTCGACTCGTGAACACCGGTGTTTTGCTTCATCGAACACGATGCACTCCGGCTGCCTCGAGTGCCACGGGGCCGTTGCCGCCCGGCTCGACATCCGGCCACGTCACGCGGACGACCCTTCGGACGGAGCGGTGCGCACGGAGCCGGTCCTCTCGGAGCTTCTCGTCGATGACGACGCGCTCAGGGGTCCGACCAGCGCGCATCGTCCGGTCGCGGTACTTGACCAGCCCGTCGAACTCCACGACCACGCCGGCGTCCTCGAACCAGAAGTCCACCCGGCCGATCAGGCCGGCCGCATCGCGGAACTCCTGCTGCAGCACCGGCGCCGGGAACCCCGCTTCTGCCCAACACAGCCGCGCCACTGATTCACCCGGCGAGTCAGCAGCCGCGTCCGCGAACTCGATCGCCCGTCGTGCGCGGGTGGACGCTCGCGGACGAGGCTCCCGACTGCGTAGTTCAGCGAGCAGCGCTTCCGGCGACACTCCTCGGGCCAGCACCGCGTCCAACACGACCACCGCAGTGCGGAACGACGCTCGGAGCGCGACGTCGACCCCGGTGACCACGAGGGTCGTGACGGGCAGGCCGCCGACGCTCGCACAAGCGATCGGACGACCCGCCCCTCCGACCTTCTGCAGATGGGCGCGACGTTGGCCGGTGGCTCGACGCGGATCGGTGGCGACGACGTGCTCGGGGAACTCTCCGAGCCACGGGAGTCCGAGCATCGCCACAGCCGACTCGTGGGAGATCACGAGGGCGGGGTGGATGTTCGGCGCGACCGCTTCGACCCGTGCACGATGGCGCTCCGCTGCAGTCGCTGCTTCGAACGCGTCTCGGTCGACGTACCGGCCGGCCGTGAGGCGGATGAGGGTCCCTCGGCGTGCGGCCTCCGCGAGCCGTCGGTGCGCTCTCGGATCGGGATCGCCCGGAGCCGCGCCGAACACCGTGATGTGAGCCATGGCCCCACCGTCACGGCTCTCGCACGGCCCACACGACGACGACCCGCTCTTTGTGATCAGCCCTCGCTCCCCCACCCCCTGTGGAGGAACAGCAAAACACCGGTGTTCGCGCTCTGCACCGCGTTGTGCGGGTGTTCAGAGCGCGAACACCGGTGTTTTGCGGACCGGTGCCCTACGACACCAGGGGGCGCACCGCGGCGGCGAGGGCGTCGACCAGGCGCTGGGCCTCGGCGGGGGTGTCCGCGACCGTGTCGATGTAGACCTTCACCTTGGGCTCGGTGCCGCTCGGACGGACGATCACCCGGGCGGCGCCGGACAGGTCGTAGCGCAGGATGTCCGAGGGCGGGAAGCCCGCCACCCCGTCGGCGTAGTCCGTCACCGTCTGCACGGACAGTCCGCCGAGCGAGGTCGGCGGCGTGGCCCGGAGCGACGCCATGATCTCGCCGATGCGCGACAGGTCGTCGACGCGCGTCGCGACCTGCCCCGAGGCGAACGCTCCGAACTCGGCAGCGAAGGCCTCGAGGTGGTCGGCGATCGTCGAGCCCGACGCGGCGAGCTCGTCGGCGAGGGACAGCAGCTCCAGCGCAGCCGAGATGCCGTCCTTGTCCCGCACGACCGACGGGTCGACCAGGTACCCCAGGGCCTCCTCGTACCCGAACAGCAGCCCGGGCACCCGCGACACCCACTTGAAGCCGGTCAGGGTGTCGCGGTACTCCAGCCCGTGGCGTGCAGCCACCCGGGACAACGCCGGCGACGAGACGATCGACGCGGCGAGGGTGCCGGTCGCGCCGGACTCCGACGCCCGTGCGGCGGCCCGCCACCCGAGCAGCCAGCCGACCTCGTTGCCCGACAGTCGACGGTAGGAACCGGAACCGTCCGGGATCGCGAGTGCGAGCCGGTCGGCGTCGGGGTCGTTCGCGATCACCAGGTCGGCGCCGACGGCGAGGCCGCGGGCGATCGCCAGGTCCATCGCGCCGGGCTCCTCGGGGTTCGGGAACGACACCGTCGGGAACGCACCGTCCGGCTCGATCTGCTCCGGCACGACCGCCGGCTCGGCGAACCCGGCCGCCGCGAACACCGCGCGAGCGGTCTCCCACCCGACGCCGTGCATGGCCGTGTAGACGACCTTCGGCTGCGCATCGCCCGCGAGTGCGGGAGCGGGCACGATCGCGGCCGTGGCAGCCACGTAGGCGTCGACCAGTGCCGACGTCGCGACGGTGTAGTCCGTGCCGCGCGGCAGGTCCGTGACGGACCCTGCGGCGACGGCGTCGATGGCGTCCGCGATCTCGCCGTCGACGGGCGGCACGATCTGCGAGCCGTCGTCGTCCTGACCGAGGTAGACCTTGTACCCGTTGTCCCGCGGCGGGTTGTGGCTCGCCGTGACCATGACGCCGGCACCGACGTCGAGGTGCCGGACGGCGAACGCGAGCACCGGCGTCGGCAGGGCCGAGGGCAGCAGGGTGACCTCGAGCCCGAGGCCGCGCATGACCTCGGCCGAATCACGTGCGAAGACGTCCGAGTTCACCCGGCCGTCGTACCCGATCACGACGCTGCGCGAGCGCCCGGTGTCGATGAGGAACCGTGCGAGCCCCGCAGCAGCCTGAGTCACGACGACCCGGTTCATGCGGAGCGGGCCCCAGCCGAGCTCCGCGCGGAGTCCGGCGGTGCCGAACTGCAGCCTGCCGTCGAACCGCTCGGCGAGCGCCCGGACAGCGGGACCGTCACCGTCGGCCGCCGCGTCGATCGCCGCGGTCAGCTCGTCGCGGGTCTCCGGGTCGGGGTCCTGCGCCAGCCACGCCCGCGCGATGCCGAGCACCTGGTCGAGGTCGAGCTTCACGACGCCGGCTGCCCGAGTGCGGCGACCACGCGTGCGAGCAGGTCGGCGATCACCGGCTCGGCCTGCTTGCCGGCCTCGAGGACCTCGGTGTGCGACAACGGGGTCTTCTGGATGCCCGCGGCGAGGTTCGTGATGAGCGAGAACCCGAGGACCTCCATGCCGGCCTGGCGGGCGGCGATGGCCTCGAGCGCCGTGGACATGCCCACGATGTGCCCACCGATGGTCTTCGCCATCTGGACCTCGGCCGGGGTCTCGTAGTGCGGGCCGCGGAACTGCGTGTACACGCCCTCGTCGAGCGACGGGTCGACCGTCCGGGCCAGCTCGCGCAGCCGCGCCGAGTACAGGTCGGTGAGGTCGATGAACGTCGCGCCCTCGAGCGGGCTGTCCGCGGTCAGGTTGATGTGGTCGCTGATGAGCACCGGCGTGCCCGGGGTCCAGTGCTCCTTGATGCCGCCGGCACCGTTGGTGAGCACCATGATCGAGGCACCGGTCGCCGCCGCCGTGCGGACGCTGTGCACGACCCGACGGACCCCGTGGCCCTCGTAGTAGTGGGTGCGGGCACCGATGACGAGCGCGTGGCGGCCGTCGTCGAGGCGGATCGACCGGATCGTGCCGGAGTGTCCGGGGACGGCCGAGGCGCTGAACCCGGGGACCTGCTCGGCCGGGATCTCGGAAACGGTCTCACCGATGATGTCGGCGGCCTTGCCCCAGCCCGAGCCGAGGGTCAGGGCGATGTCGTGCCGCTCGATGCCGGACTGTTCGGCGATGGCGGCTGCGGCGTCCCGCGCGACCTCGAATGGGTCAGCAGCGGGGTCGTTCAGCGGGTTCTCGGTGCTCATGCCCCAACTCTAAAGGGCGGACGCCCGCCCCAGCGGCCGCCGCCGCGCCCGCCTCAGTGCTCGCCGAGCGCCCGGTCCACCGCCGCCGTGATCTCGCCCTGGTCGAAGTGGTTCGCGATGACGATGACCTCGGCGTAGGTGTCGCCGATCGCCTCGACGAACTCCTGACTCGTCAGGATCACGTTGGCGTCGTCGGAGACGTCCCGCACGGACGCGACGTCCGCTGCGACGACGGACGCCGAGAGCCCGAGGGCGTCGAGCGCCTTCTCGGCGTTCACCTTGAGGATGCCGCTCGAACCGATGCCGGCGCCGCAGATGGTCACGATCTTCACGCGGAGACCCCCATGATCGCGCGGACCTCGTCCGCCGTGGTCGCCGCCGCGATCCGCCCGGTCACGGTGGCGTCGTTGAACAGGTTCGCGATCTCGCCGATCGACTCCAGGTGGGTGCCGACCTCGGCCACCGCGAGCCCGAGCACCACACGGACGGGGTCGTTGTGCGGGTGGCCGAACGCCACCGGAGCAGCCAGCGTCACGATCGCGAGTCCGTCCCGCACGACGGCACCACCCGGCCGGGCGTGCGCGAACGCGAGCCCCGGCGAGATGACGATGTACGGCCCGTGCTCCTCCACCATGCCGATCATGGCGTCGGTGTACTCGTCGGTGGTGGCGCCCGAGGCGACGAGCGCACCGCCGACCAGTCGCATCGCGTCACGCCACGCGGGCGCGTCCGCACCGAGGAGGACGGCGGTGTCCGGCAGCGGTGGCAGTCCCATGCGTCAGGCCTCCTGGTACCCGGCCGTGATGGTGGCGATGATCTCCTCGCGGTCCTCGAGCGGCAGGAACGACCCGAGCGCGGCGTTGATCTGGAACGCGGCCAGGTCGTCGAGGTCGTAGCCGAACGTGCCCGCGAGCAGCGCGAGCTCCTTCGACAGCGAGGTCCCGCTCATCAGGCGGTTGTCGGTGTTCACCGTGACGCGGAAGCCGAGCTGGTAGAGCACGTCGAACGGGTGGTCGGCGAGGTCGTCGCCCCACGCGGCGATCGCACCGGTCTGCAGGTTGGACGACGGCGAGACCTCGAGCGGGATCTCGCGGTCACGGACCCACGAGGCGACCTCGCCCAGGGAGGCCAGCGTCGAGCCGTCCCCGGCGTCGGACAGGGCGACGTCCTCGAAGATGCGGACGCCGTGCCCGAGGCGGAGCGCCCGGCCGTCGACGAGGGCGGACCGGATGGAGGCGAGCCCGTCGGCCTCGCCCGCGTGCACGGTGACGGGGAACAGTTCGGAGGCCAGGTAGTCGAAGGCGGCGCGGTGGTTCGAGGCGGGGAACCCGGCTTCGGCACCGGCGATGTCGAAGCCGACGACCCCGGCGTCACGGTGGCGGACGGCGAGCTCGGCGATCTCGAGCGACCGGTCGGCGTGCCGCATCGCGGTGACGAGCTGGCCGACGCGGATGCGCCCGCCGGCGGCGTCGACGGCTTCCTCGATGCCGGCCTGCACGGCCTCGACCGTCTGGTCGAGGGTCAGTCCGCCCTGCAGGTGCTGCTCCGGCGCCCAGCGGACCTCGCCGTAGACGACGCCGTCGGCGACCAGGTCCTCGACGAACTCGCGGGCGATCCGGGTGAGCTGCGGTGCGGTCTGCATCACCGACGTGGTGACGTCGAACGTCTTCAGGTACTCGACCAGCGAGCCGGAGTTCGACTGGTCGGCGAACCACTGCCCGAGCTCGGCCGGGTCGGTGGTGGGGAGCGACACACCCGCCGCCGCTGCGAGCTCGATGATGGTCGCGGGACGCAGGCCGCCGTCGAGGTGGTCGTGCAGCGAGACCTTCGGCAGGTCGTTGATGACCGCCCCGGCGTCGGGCAGGCGGTAGGTCGGGGCGTCGGCGCTCATGCCCCCAGGCTATCGGTGGTCACGGCCGCCGCGCAGGCACCTGTGCACAACCCACAACCGAAGACACTGGAGGCTCCCCACAGCTGTGCAGGGAGCCTCCGGTCGGTCGGGTCGCCGGGTTCAGGACCCGATGCGCTCGCGCACGATCGGCCCACGTGCCGCGGCAGCGGAGCCCGCCGGGCCGATGGTCCACGCACCCTCGAGCGACTCCAGCGCGCGCGGGATCCGAGACGCGTCGTCGGAGTGCAGCGTCCAGAGCGGCTGTCCCTCGGTCACGGTGTCCCCCGGCTTGACGTGGAGCTCGATGCCCGCACCTGCCTGCACCGGGTCCTGCGCGCGGGCACGGCCGGCCCCGAGCCGCCAGGCCGAGACGCCGAACGGCAGCGCGTCCTGCTGCGTGAGGACCCCCGACGTCCCAGCGGTGACGACGTGCTGTTCGCGGGCCACGGGCAACGCGGCGGACGGGTCCCCGCCCTGCGCCTCGATCATCCGACGCCAGGTGTCCATGGCGCGGCCGTCCGCGAGCGCCGCTGCGGGGTCGGCGTCGGGCAGTCCGGCCAGCGTGAGCATCTCGGTCGCGAGCGCCACGGTGAGCTCGACGACGTCGGCGGGGCCGCCGCCGGCGAGCACCTCGACCGACTCCCGCACCTCGAGCGCGTTGCCGATCGTCAGCCCGAGCGGGACCTCCATGTCGGTCAGCAGCGCCGAGGTCGCGACCCCGGCGTCGTTGCCGAGGTCGACCATGGTCTGCGCGAGCTCCCTGGACGCCTCGTAGGTCGGCATGAACGCGCCGGACCCGAACTTGACGTCGAGCACGAGCGCACCGGTGCCCTCGGCGATCTTCTTCGACATGATGCTCGACGCGATCAGCGGGATGCACTCGACCGTGCCGGTGATGTCGCGGAGCGCGTAGAGCTTCTTGTCCGCGGGGGCCAGCCCGGACCCGGCGGCGCAGATGACCGCGCCGACGTCCTGCAGCACCTGCATCATGCGGTCGTTCGAGATGGACGCCTGCCACCCGGGGATCGACTCGAGCTTGTCGAGCGTGCCGCCGGTGTGGCCGAGTCCGCGGCCGGACAGCTGCGGCACCGCGACGCCGAACGACGCCACCAGGGGTGCCAACGGCAGGGTGATCTTGTCGCCGACCCCGCCGGTGGAGTGCTTGTCGACCGTCGTCTTGCCGAGCGACGAGAACGACATCCGCTCCCCCGACGCGATCATCGCGAGCGTGAGGTCCTTGATCTCACGCCGCTCCATCCCGTTCAGGAAGATCGCCATCGCCATCGCGGCCATCTGCGGGTCCTCGACGTAGCCGCGGGTGTACGCGTCGACGAGCCAGTCGACCTCGGCGGTGCTCAGGGCCCCGCCGGAGCGCTTCGTGCGGATGAGGTCGACGGTGTCGAACGGCTCGACGGCCATGTCAGTGCTCCTGCTGGTAGGTGGCGAGGGTCCGCGGCCCGAAGGCGTCCGGCAGGACCTCGTCGATGGTGCGGATGCCGGAGAGCGTCTCGAGGAGCATGCCCTCGGTCGAGTGCTCGAACAGCAGCTGGCGGCAGCGGCCGCACGGCATCAGGGTGGCCCCGTCTCCGTCGACGCACGTGAACGCGACGAGCTTGCCGCCCCCGGTCATGTGCAGCTGCGACACGAGGGAGCACTCCGCGCAGAGCGTCACCCCGTAGCTCGCGTTCTCGATGTTGCAGCCGGAGACGATCCGCCCGTCGTCGGTGAGCGCCGCGGCGCCCACCGGGAACGACGAGTACGGCGCGTAGGCGCGCCGCATGGCGGCCGTGGCGGCGTCCCGCAGGACGCCCCAGTCAACGTCGTCGGCCGGGAGGCCCGTGGCGGCGTCCGTCGGGTCGGTGGCGGTGACCGCCTGGTCACCTGGTTGCTGCGTGTCGGTCATGTGTCGTGCCTCCAGGCCGTCAGCTCTTGATGTAGGGCTTGCCGGACGCGGCGGGGCCGCGCGACTGCCCGACCAGGCCGGCCACGGCGAAGATCGTCACCACGTACGGCAGCATCAGCAGGAACTCGCTGGGCACGGGTGAGTCGATCGCTCCGAGCGTGTTCTGCAGGTTCGACGCGAAGCCGAACAGCAGCGCCGCGAGCGTCGCCTTGATCGGGTCCCACCGGCCGAAGATGACGGCGGCCAGCGCGATGTAGCCGGCGCCCGCGGTCATGTCCTTCGTGAACGGCCCGACCGCGTCGAGGGTGAAGTACGCCCCACCGAGACCGGCGATCGCACCGGCGAGGGAGACGTTCCAGAACCGGGTGCTCGTGACGTTGATGCCCACCGTGTCGGCGGCCTGCGGGTGCTCGCCGACGGCGCGGAGGCGCAGGCCCCAGCGGGTCTTGAACAGCCCGAAGGTGACGACCGCCACGGCGATGTAGGCCAGGTAGACGACGACCGTCTGCTCGAAGAACACCGGACCGATGACCGGGATCTGGTGCAGCAGCGGGATCTCGACCTTCGGGAACCGGATGCCGATGTTGAGGGTCTCCTCGTTCGGGGAGAGCACCTGCGAGTACAGGAAGCCGGTCAGGCCGGAGATGAACGCGTTGATGACGACACCGACGATGACCTGGTCGACCAGGTACTTGATGCTGAACGCCGCGAGGACGAACGACACGAGCATGCCGGCGACGAGTGCGGCGACGAGGCCGACCCAGGGCGACCCGGTGATCGACGCGACCATCGCGGAGCTGAACGCACCGGCGAGGAACTGGCCCTCGATCGCGATGTTCACCACGCCGACCCGCTCGGAGATGACGCCGCCGAGGGCACCGAACACGAGCGGGACGCTCAGGCTCAGCGCGCCGAGCAGCAGGCCGGGGATCGGCAGGGACGAGCCGGCCGCGGCCCAGGTCAGGAACCCGATGACGAAGACGACCGCGAACACCGACGTGACCCACAGCGGGACCCGGCGGAGTGCCCGCGTCTCGATGAACGCGTACACGGTCAGGATCGCGAGCAGGACGATGACGACGATGCCCGTCCCGAGCGCGGGCAGCGGGACGTTCGGCAGCGCGAAGAAGTCACCGGCGTTCGCGAGACGGAACGTGGTGGTGCCGGAGCGCGGCAGCAGGCCGAACAGCACGATCGCGATGAGCGTGAACACGCCGTACCCGATCGGGAGCTTCCAGCTCCTGGTGGTCTCGACCGGACGGTCCGCGAGCGGCGACGCGGGGGCCGCGGTGGGGCTGATGGTGCTCATGCGGCGACCGCCTTCTTGCTGGTCTTGCTCGTCTTCGTGCGCTTGCGTGCACCCGGCTGCGGGATCCGGAAGATCGCGCGGACGAGCGGCGGCGCCGCGATGAAGAGGACGATGAGGGCCTGGATGACCCCGACGATGTCGATCGGGATGCCGTTGGCGGCCTGCATGGCGTAGCCACCGTTCTTCAGCACGCCGAACAGGATGGCCGCCCAGAACACACCCCAGGGCTTGGAGCGGCCGAGCAGGGCCACGGTGATGGCGTCGAAGCCGATGCCGGCGTCGATGCCCGAGGTGAAGCCCGAGGTGACGGCGCCCTGCACCTGGTAGGCGCCGGCGATGCCGACCAGGGCACCGGAGATCAGCATCACCCAGATGGTCAGCGACGGGACGCTCATGCCGGCCACACGCGCGGCACGGGGGTTCTCACCGATGGTGCGGAACCGGAAGCCGAGCGACGACTTGTTGACGAGCCACCAGACGACGACGACCGCGATGATCGCGACGATGAACCCGAGGTCCACGCCGTACCGCACGCCGAAGAGCTGCGGCAGCAGGGCGCTCTCCTTCGTGGCGGGCGAGATCGGGTTGCTGCTGCCCGGGGCCTGCAGCAGGCCCGGGGTGCGGAGCAGGTAGCTGACCAGGTAGAGCGCGACGTAGTTGAGCATGATCGTGACGACCACCTCGTTCGCACCCGTCCGGGCCTTGAGCACCCCGACGATGCCGCCCCAGACCGCGCCGCCGACGATGCCGGCGAGGATCGTGAGCGGGATGTGGATCGCGGCGGGCCCGTCGAACGAGAACCCGACCCAACCGGCGGCAGCGGCGCCCATCAGGATCTGGCCCTGGCCGCCGATGTTGAACAGCCCGGCGCGGAACGACAGCGCGATCCCGAGCCCGGCGGCGATGAGCGGCACCGAGTAGTCGACGGAGCGCGTGAGCGGCCCGATCGCCTGCTGGAACGAGTCCGCGCCGAAGTTGAACACCGAGCCCTGGAACAGCGAGGCGTACGCGCCGCCGACCGCGGTGCCGACCGCCTGGAGCATGTCCGTCGGGCGGGCGAAGAAGTACCCGGCCGTGGCACGGACGTTCTCGTCCGTCACCGCGATGAGGATGCCGCAGGCGACCAGCGCGAGGACGACGGCGAGCACCGTGACGAGCACGGAGCCGTTCAGGATCCCCTGCAGGGCGGCCTGCCAGCGGTCACCACCGGCACCGTTGCGGCGCTCGGTGTCCTCCGCCGAGTCCGTCATCAGGTGCGGGGTCGACTCGACCTCCTGCAGACGGTCGTCGGTGAGCGGGGCGTCCGCGGTGCCGTGCGCAGCCGGGGTCGGCTGCTGCGTGTTGTCTGGCGGTGGGGTGGTCACGCGGCCAGCTCCGTTCCTTCTGGGATCTCCCCGGCCATCATGAGGCCGAGGACGTCGCGGGGGGTGGTCGCGGGGACGATGCCGACGATGCCGCCGCGGTACATCACGGCGATGCGGTCGGCCAGGGCGACGACCTCGTCGAGCTCGGTGGAGACGACGATGACCGGCACCCCGGTGTCGCGGGTGGCGACGATGCGCTTGTGGACGAACTCGATCGAGCCCACGTCGATGCCGCGGGTGGGCTGCGCGGCGACGAACAGCCGCAGTTCACGGCTCAGTTCGCGCGCCAGGACGATCTTCTGCTGGTTCCCGCCGGACAGCCGACCGGCCGCGGTGGTGCGACCGGGCGTGCGGATGTCGAACTCCGCGATCTTCTCGTCGGCGAAGGCGTCGCGTTCCGCCGACCGGATCGTGCCGGCGCGGACGAACTCGGCGTGGTCGGCCCGGTCGAGCATCAGGTTCTCGGCGATGGTGAACTCGCCGACCAGGCCGTCCTCCTTGCGGTCCTCGGGGACGAAGCCGACGCCCGCGTCGAGCACCTGCTTGACGCTCCGGCCGGTGAGTTCCCTGCCGTCCAGGGTGATCCGGCCGGCGTGGGCGGGCTCGAGGCCCATGATCGCCTCGGTGAGCTCGGTCTGGCCGTTGCCCTGCACCCCGGCGATCGCCAGGACCTCGCCGCGACGCACCGTGAAGGAGACGTCGTCGACGAGCACGATGCCGGACGGGTCCGTGACGGTGAGGTGCTCGACGACCAGGGCGTCGTCGCCACCGGTCGAGGGTTCCTTGTCGACCACGAGCGAGACGGCACGGCCGACCATCAGCGCGGCCAGCTCGTTGTTCGTGGCGGTCGGCGAGGCTTCGCCGACGACCTTGCCGAGACGGATGACCGTGATGCGGTCGGCGACCTCGCGCACCTCGCGCAGCTTGTGGGTGATGAAGACGATCGCGGTGCCGGCTTCGCGGAGCTGGCGCATGATGCCCATCAGCTCGTCGGTCTCCTGCGGGGTGAGGACGGCCGTCGGCTCGTCGAACACCAGGACGGAGGCGTCGCGGGACAGCGCCTTGATGATCTCGACGCGCTGCTGCACGCCGACGGGCAGGTCCTCGACCTTGGCGTCGGGGTCGACGTCGAACCCGAAGCGGTCGGAGATCTCCTGCACGCGCTTGCGGGCACCGGCCAGGTCGAGCCGCCCGCCGAAGGTGGTCTGCTCCTGCCCCAGCATCACGTTCTCGGCGACCGTGAACACGGGCACGAGCATGAAGTGCTGGTGCACCATGCCGATGCCGGCGCGCATGGCGTCACCGGGGCCGTCGAAGTCCTGCACCACGTCGTCGAGCAGGATCTCGCCCTCGTCGGCGTCGTACAGGCCGTACAGGACGTTCATCAGGGTGGACTTGCCGGCGCCGTTCTCACCCAGGAGGCAGTGGACCTCACCCGGCTCGACGGTGAGCGAGATGTGGTCGTTGGCGACCAGGGCGCCGAACCGCTTGGTGATGCCGCGGAGTTCGAGCTTCATGTTCGGGAGTCTATTTCTGTCTCGCGCGCGCCACGCGGGCGCACGGTGTCGCGTGCACCCCGCGGATGCACGATGTGGTGTGCGCCACCCGGGCGCACGAGAACGCGGGCGAGGGATGTTCCCCCGCCCGCGTTCGCCGGGTCAGGACTGGGTCTTGACCTTGATCGAGCCGTCGATGATGCCGGCCTTCACGTCGTCGAGCTCGCCCTGCAGGCCCTTGTCGACCTTGGACTCGAAGTCGTGGAACGGCGCGATGCCGACACCGTCGTTCTCGAGGGTGCCCACGTACGGGTCCTTCGAGAACTTGTCGTCAGCCGCCTGCTCGACGACGTCCTTCACGGCCGGGCGCATGCCCTTCTCGACCGAGGTGAAGGCGATGTCCTTGTAGCGGGGGTCGGCCTCGTAGAGGTCGCTGTCCGCACCGATCAGGACGGAGCCGTTGTCGGCGTCCTTGATGGCCTCGGCAGCGGACTGGTAGATCGGGCCACCGACGGGCAGGATGACGTCGGCGTCCTGGTCGAGGAGCGTCTGCGCGACCGACTTGGCCTGCGTGCCGGCCTCGAAGCCACCGGTGAAGGAGCCCTTGCCGGTGTCGACGTTCCAGCCGACGACCTTGACGTCCTTGTCCTTCTGCTCGTTGTAGTACTTCACGCCGTCCGCGAAGCCGTCCATGAAGATGGTGACGGTCGGGATCTGCATGCCGCCGAAGGTGCCGACGACGCCGGTCTTCGAGTAGGACGCCGCCGCGTAGCCGGCGAGGAACGCCGCCTGCGAGGTGTCGAACGTGATCGGCTTGACGTTCTTCGCGTCGATCGAGTTGTCGTCGATGATCGCGAAGTCGGTGTCGGGGTTCGCAGCGGCCTGCTTCTTCGTGGCGTCGGCCAGGTTGAAGCCGACGGTCACGACGAGGTTGCAGTTCTGGCCGATGAGCTGCTCGATGTTCGAGTCGTAGACGGTGGCGTCCTTCGACTCGGCCTCCTTGTAGGTGGCACCGAGGTCCTTGGCGGCGTCCTTCATGCCCTCGTAGCCGAGCTGGTTGAACGACTTGTCGTCGAACCCACCGGCGTCGGAGACCATGCAGGGGCGGAAGTCGGTCTTCTTCGCCGAGTCGGTGGTGGACGGCGCCGAGGCGCAGCCGGCCAGGACGGCGACGGTGCCGGCGAGCGCGAGGCCGCTGAGGACGACCTGTCGGGTACGAGATGTCACGGGTTGGTTCCTCCGGGGAGCGTGCCCGGACCACGTGCGTTCCGGGCGATCGTGGCGACAGTACACGACCGTCGGGCCGGTACAGGACCCGTTGCGGGGGTCCTGCGGATCGGTTACGGGATCGCGACCCCGCCGAAACGCGCCCGTAACGCAGGGTCGCACACAGACCCCCAGTTCGAGGGGTTTGTCGGTGGAGCGCTACAGGACGTCGCCCCTGCCGCTGATCTTCAGGGCATCCACGACACCCTTCACCCGCTGCGCGTTCGCGCTGGTGGTGACGAGCAGGGCGTCCGGGGTGTCCACGACGACGATGTCCTCGACGCCGATGAGCGAGATGAGTCGCTGACTGTGCGAGATCACGATGCCGCTCGACGAGTCCGCCAGGATGCGGGCACCGTCCCCGAGCACGGCGAGGTTGTTCGGCCGCCCGCCGGACTGCAGCTTGGCGAGGGAGGCGAAGTCCCCCACGTCGTCCCAGTCGAAGTCACCGGGGACGACCGCCATGCGTCCGGCCGCGGCGGCGGGTTCGGCGACCGTGTAGTCGATCGCGATCTTCTCGAGCATCGGCCAGACGGCGTCGACGACGGCGCCGCGGGCCGAGGTGTCCCAGGCGTCGGCGAGTTCGTTGATGCCCGCCAGCAGTTCGGGCTTCGTGCGGCCGATCTCGGCGAGCAGCACGTCGGCGCGCGCGATGAACATGCCGGCGTTCCAGAGGTAGTTGCCCTGCTCGACGTACGAGCGAGCGGTGTCGAGGTCGGGCTTCTCGACGAACGACTTCACCGCGTGTGCGGTCGGAGCACCCTCGATGCCGAGCGCGACGGTGTCGGCGTTGATGTACCCGAAGCCGATCGCGGGTTCCGTCGGGGTGATGCCGATGGTCGTGACGTAGCCGGCGCGGGCGACGGCGACGGCTTCACGGACCGAGCGGCGGAAACCGCGTGCGTCGCCGATGACGTGGTCGGCGGCGAACGAGCCGATGACGACGTCGGGCTCGCGGCGCACCAGGATCGCCGCGGCCAGGCCGATGGCGGCCGTGGAGTCCTTCGGCTCGCTCTCGAGCACCACGTTGTGGTCCTCGACGCCGGGCAGCTGCGACTCCACCGCGACCCGGTGCGCACGGCCGGTGACGACCATGATCCGCTGGTCGCCGGCGAGCGGCGCCAGGCGGTCCCAGGTCTGCCGCAGCAGCGAGGTGCCGGAACCCGTCAGGTCGTGCAGGAACTTGGGTGCGTCCGCGCGCGACAACGGCCACAGGCGCGATCCGATGCCCCCTGCGGGGATGATCGCGTAGAAGTCTTCGAGAGCGTCAGCCACGCGCTCACCGTACCGGTCCCACCGGGCGGATCCTGGGTGGTCTCCGCACGATTCCCGCATGCGGGCTCCCGCAGCGTTGTTCACCCGGCGCGCGCGTCCCGTTCACGTCGTCGGCCCCGCCGGGTCACGTCACGCCCGGAGCATGGGCAGCACCATGAGCGCACGCAGCGTGGAGCGCGGCACGTCCCCCCGGACCGTCGCCGTCGTGACCGAGAGCTTCCTGCCCACCCTCAACGGCGTGACCACCAGTGTCCTGGCGGTCCTCGACCACCTGGAACGACGGGGTCACCGCGCGGTCGTGATCGCCCCGGACACCCCGGGCCTCGCGCAGTTCCGGTCGCGCAGCGCCGTCGAGCGCTACCGCTCCTTCGACGTCCACCGCATCCCCGCCGTCGCCTACCGGCAGTTCCCGGTGGCACTCCCCCACCCGGTGCTCGACACGATCCTCGCCGCCTCCGGCGCCGACGTGCTCCACGCCGCCAGTCCGTTCCTGTTGGGTGGGCGCGCGATCACGGCAGCCGGGAGGCTCGGCATCCCCTCCGTCGCCGTCTTCCAGACCGACGTGGCCGGTTTCGCCCGCCGCAACGGCCTGACCGCGACCGTCCCGTTGGTGCGGAAGATCCTCGGACGCATCCACGCCGGCGCCTCGCTGACGCTCGCCCCGTCGAGCGCGACGGCCGCGATGCTCGCCGAGGAGGGCGTGCCCCGCGTCGCCCGCTGGGGCCGCGGCGTCGACACCGAGCTGTTCCACCCCGCGCGCCGGTCGACCGGGCACGTGCGGGCACTCCGCCGCCGCCTGGCCCCGAACGGCGAGACCATCGTCGGCTACGTCGGACGCCTGGCCCCGGAGAAGGAGGTCGAGCGGCTCGCCGAACTCGGCGGTGTCCCCGGCATCCGGGTCGTCGTGGCCGGAGGGGGTCCGTCGCGGGCGATGCTCGAACGTCGGCTCCGGCACCTCGACGTCACCTTCACCGGCCCCCTGCGCGGCGACGCCCTCGCCGATGCATACGCCGCGCTCGACCTGTTCGTGCACACCGGTCCGGCCGAGACGTTCGGGCAGACCCTGCAGGAGGCCCACGCCTCCGGCCTGCCCGTGATCGCGCCGGCGTCCGGCGGCCCGCTCGACCTGGTGGCCCCGGGACTCGACGGCGAGCTCTACGACGCCGATGCCCCGCAGGCCCTGCGGCACGCGGTCCTGCGGCTGCACCACGACCGCGCGCTGGCGGAGCGGATGGGTTCCGCCGGTCGGCTCCGGGTCGAGGGAACCACCTGGGAGGCCGTCGGCGACCAGCTCCTCGACCACCACGACACGGCCCGCACCATCGGCGCGCCGCCCGTCGGACGGGGCCTCCGGGCCGGTCGGGACGAGAAGGTCAGCGCCCGCGCATAGGATGGGTCGTGTTCCACACGAACACGAACGGCAAGGGCTCGCCGATCGGGCGAGCCCGTCCTATGGAAGGACGAGCTCATGGCTGAGCACACCGGCGGGGGTACGGCGACCGCGGTGCCCGACGTCTCGATCGAAGCCCCGCGGGCTTCTCGGACGCCACAGGGCACGCTCTACCGCGGTTCGATCGGGATGTGGTCGTGGGTCCTCCACCGCATCACCGGGGTCGCGATCTACTTCTTCCTGCTCGTGCACATCCTCGACACGGCGCTCGTGCGGCTCTCCCCTGAGGCGTACAACGCGGTCATCGGCACGTACAAGACCCCGATCATGAACCTCGGCGAGATCGCGCTCGTCATGGCCATCGTGTTCCACGCCTTCAACGGCCTGCGGATCATCCTGATCGACTTCTGGTCGAAGGGCCCGAAGTACCAGCGGGCCATGTTCTGGATCGTCATGGTCCTGTGGGCGGTGGCGATCGCGGGCTTCCTGCCCCGCCAGCTCATGAACCTCGTCGCGGACTTCAACTGAGGGGCACGAACATGACCACGCAGATCGTCGAACCTCCCCGCTCGGCCGCAGCCGCCCGCAGCACCACCAACTGGGAGAAGTGGGGCTGGATCTACATGCGCGCCTCGGGCGTGCTGCTCGTCGTGCTGATCTTCGGCCACCTCTTCGTCAACATGGTGGCGGGCGAGGGCGTCAAGCAGATCGACTTCGCCTTCGTCGCCGGCAAGTGGGCGAACCCCTTCTGGCAGGTCTGGGACTCGCTCATGCTGGTCCTCGCGCTCATCCACGGCTCGAACGGCATGCGCACGATCGTCAACGACTACGTGTCGAAGCCCGGCATCCGCAGGACGCTCCTCGTCGCGATCCTGGCCGCCTGCGTCGTGCTGATCGTGCTCGGGCTCCTCGTCTGCTGGACCTTCGACCCGTGCCCCGCCGGCGCCGCTGCCGCCGACCTGCCGTCCTTCTGCCCGGCGCAGTAGCACCACCACCGTTGCTGCCCGCGTTCCCACCGTCTACGGAAAGACCCCTGTGACCGAGACCACCGTCCACCACCACCAGTTCGACATCGTCATCATCGGCGCCGGAGGCGCGGGCATGCGAGCCGCGATCGAAGCCGGCCCGAAGGCGAAGACGGCCGTCATCTCGAAGCTCTACCCCACCCGGTCGCACACCGGTGCGGCCCAGGGCGGGATGGCCGCGGCCCTCGCGAACGTCGAAGAGGACTCATGGGAGTGGCACACCTTCGACACGATCAAGGGCGGCGACTACCTGGTCGACCAGGACGCCGCCGAGATCCTGGCGAAAGAGGCGATCGACGCCGTCATCGACCTCGAGAACATGGGCCTGCCGTTCAACCGCACGCCCGAGGGAAAGATCGACCAGCGCCGTTTCGGTGGGCACACCCGCGACCACGGCAAGTCCCCGGTCCGCCGGGCCTGCTACGCCGCCGACCGCACCGGGCACATGATCCTGCAGACGCTGTTCCAGAACTGCGTGAAGCTCGGCGTCGAGTTCTACAACGAGTTCTACGCGCTCGACCTCATCATGGTCGACGTCGTCGGTGACGACGGTGTCACCCGCCAGCAGCCGGCCGGCGTCGTCGCGTTCGAGCTCGCGACCGGTGAGCTGCACGTCTTCCACGCCAAGGCGATGATCTTCGCGACCGGCGGCTTCGGCAAGATGTACAAGACCACCTCGAACGCGCACACCCTGACCGGCGACGGCGTCGGCATCGTGTGGCGCAAGGGCCTGCCGCTCGAGGACATGGAGTTCTTCCAGTTCCACCCAACCGGGCTCGCCGGGCTCGGCATCCTGCTGACCGAGGGCGCCCGCGGCGAGGGCGCAATCCTCCGGAACGCCTCGGGTGAGCGCTTCATGGAGCGGTACGCCCCCACCATCAAGGACCTCGCACCGCGTGACATCGTCGCGCGCTGCATGGTGCAGGAAGTCGCCGAGGGCCGGGGTGCCGGACCGAACAAGGACTACGTGCTGCTCGACTGCACGCACCTGGGTGCCGAGGTCCTCGAGACGAAGCTGCCGGACATCACCGAGTTCGCCCGCACCTACCTCGGCGTCGACCCCGTCGTCGAACCGGTGCCCGTGATGCCGACCGCGCACTACGCGATGGGCGGGATCCCGACGAACGTCAAGGCCGAGGTCCTGTACGACAACACCACCGTCGTCCCGGGCCTGTACGCCGCCGGCGAGTGCGCCTGCGTCTCCGTGCACGGTTCCAACCGCCTCGGCACCAATTCGCTGCTCGACATCAACGTCTTCGGCAAGCGCTCGGGCAACAACGCCGCCGAGTGGGTCCAGACCGCCGAGTTCCTCCCCCTGCCGGAAGACCCGGCGGCCGGCGTCCGCGGCATGCTCGACCAGCTCCGTGCCTCGACCGGCACCGAGCGCGTCTCCGCCCTCCGCAAGGAGCTGCAGGAGGAGATGGACAAGAACGCGCAGGTGTTCCGCACGGACGAGTCACTCGCCCGGGTCACCGAGACCCTGCACACGCTCCGCAACCGCTTCATGCAGGTCTCCGTGCAGGACAAGGGCAAGCGGTTCAACACCGACCTGCTCGAGGCCGTCGAGCTCGGGTTCCTGCTCGACCTGGCCGAGGTCGTCGTCTACTCCGCGCGCAACCGCAAGGAGAGCCGTGGCGGCCACATGCGCGACGACTACCCGAAGCGCGACGACGAGAACTACATGCAGCACACCATGGCGTACCTGACGGGCGACCCGCACTCGTCACTCGCCGACGACCACATCACGCTCGACTGGAAGCCCGTCGTCATCACGCGGTACCAGCCGATGGAGAGGAAGTACTGAGATGACCGACACCCTGGTCTCCGACGCACCCCGCACCGACACCGTGCAGGACGCTCCTCCCGGATCCTTCTCCGTCACGGTCATCGTCCGTCGCTTCGATCCCGACGTCGACGACGAGCCCCGCTGGCAGGACTTCGACGTCATGATGCTGCCGACCGACCGCATCCTCGACGCCCTGCACAAGATCAAGTGGGAGCAGGACGGGTCCCTGACCTTCCGCCGCTCGTGCGCACACGGCGTCTGCGGGTCCGACGCCATGCGCATCAACGGCCGCAACCGCCTGGCGTGCAAGACCCTCATCAAGGACCTCGACGTCTCGAAGCCGATCTACGTCGAGGCGATCAAGGGCCTGCCGCTCGAGAAGGATCTCGTCGTCGACATGGAGCCCTTCTTCCAGAGCTACCGCGAGGTGCAGCCGTTCCTGCAGTCCTCGTCGGCCCCGACGCCCGGCAAGGAGCGCGTGCAGTCCGTCGCCGACCGTGCCCGCTTCGACGACACCACGAAGTGCATCCTCTGCGCCGCGTGCACGTCGTCCTGCCCGGTGTTCTGGACCGACGGGCAGTACTTCGGCCCCGCCGCGATCGTGAACGCACACCGGTTCATCTTCGACTCCCGCGACGACGCCGCGAACGTCCGCCTCGACATCCTCAACGACAAGGAAGGCGTCTGGCGCTGCCGCACGACCTTCAACTGCACCGACGCGTGCCCCCGTGGCATCCAGGTGACGAAGGCGATCTCCGAGGTCAAGCAAGCGATCATGCGCGGCCGGGCGTAGTCCCGGCTCCGTCCAAGGCCCAGCACCACGCCGACCGATAGGCTCCCGACCATGACGTTCGCGGACACCCGCCCCATCCTCGACCAGCTCGGCTATACGACCCGGTACGTGCAGCTCCCCGGCGAGACCCTGCACGAACCGCCGGTCGAGGGGGCGCTCCGCATCGTCCAGACCGACGCCTCCGGCTACGCGCTCGAGGTCGTCGACTACGGCACGGCTCGTCGTCTCGCGCAGGCCACGGGCGAGGACGACGCGGTCGAGATGCTGCGCCGGTTCCTGAACCGTCCGTTCCCGGAGCCGCGCGACATCCCCCGCCACGAGCTCGAGGGGCTCCGCGACCGCGCGGCGTCGACCTACCCGCAGCTCGCGCAGCAGGTCGCACAGGCCGGCGAGCAGGGGCTGACCATCCAGATCCCGGCCGGCGTCCCCGTCGACCGCATCGGTGGCCCGGACGGCTACCTGCTGCACCCGCTCGACACCCCGCTGCCCAGCCGGTCGCTGCCCCCGCACGTGACCTCGTCGCCGGAGACCCACCGGTACGTCGTCGACCGGCCGTTCCTGGTGAACGTCCGCTTCGTCCAGCCGTGGTTCGAGCAGCCGGGCGGGGCCCTGCGCTTCCAGATCGCCGACCCGTCGGCCACCGTGCGTGACCTGGTCGTCGACGGTGCGCTCGTCCGTCTCCGGGTGGTCTGAGCCCTCCGACACACGAACAGCCCGCCCCACGCTCGACGCGTGGGGCGGGCTGTTCTGGTCCGTGGAACTACCGCAGGTCGGGGCGGTCGTACTGCGCGCCGGCCGGGCTCGACGGCAGGCAGCCGAACACGATCGCGGCGGCGCTGACGAAGAGCGCGATGAGCCAGAACGGGCCTGCCAGGTTCGCATCGTGCACGCGACGCCAGCCCAGGGCGATGCCCGGCACGATCGTGGCGAGCCACCAGAGGAAGTAGAGCCCGAGCAGCACGAAGGCGAACGGCGACGGCGCGCTGCTCCCCGTGGGGTTGCCGTACTCGTCGACGGCGCCATTCGCCCCGACCGTCGCGAAGAGGACGGCGTAGAACCCGCCGAACAGCACGATGGTCACGATGGCGTTCGCGAGCACCGCGTACCAGAACTCACTCCGGCTGGCGCGGCCGTCGAACCGGGCGTACTTCTTGAAGAACCGGGTGAACGCGTCGAGGAACCCGATGCCGTACCACGGTGCCCAGAGCGGCGGGACCCCGTCGGGACCGAGCGGGATCGGCTGCGCGAACTGCGGGTACGGGTCGGCGTACGGCTGCTGGTACGGCTGCTGTCCGGAGCCCGGCTGCTGCCCGTACTGCGGCTGTTGCCCGTACTGCGGCTGCTGCCCGTATCCCGGCTGCTGCCCGTACCCAGGCTGCTGCCCGTGGCCCGGCTGCCCCTGCGACTGGTCGCCGTCCGGCTGGCCCCACTGGGGCAACCCGCCGTTGCTCATCGGTTCGTCTCCGGCCGGTCGTACCGTGCGCCCTGCGGGTTCGACGGCAGCAGGCCGAAGACGATGCCGGCGACGCCGATGAACAGCGCGATGATCCAGAGTGCCCCGGAGAGGTTCGCATCGTGCAGGCGTCGCCAGCCGAGGGCGAGCGACGGCACCAGGGTCGCGAGGCCCCAGAGCGCCAGCAGGACGAGCAGGACCCAGAAGACCGGCGGGACCGGATCGACCACGGTGATCTCGTTGCCGTAGTAGTCGACGGTCCGGCTGTTGAGCGTGGCGAGGCGGATGACGGTGCCGATGGCCACGAGTGCGCCGGTGACGATCGTGTTCGCCAGGAACCACCACCAGAACTCGCTCCGGCTCGCACGGCCGCTGAACGTGGCGTACTTCGCGAAGAAGCGCGCAACTGCCTTCGGGAACGAGATCCCGTACCACGGGGCCCATCGCGGCGGCGTCCCCGCGGCGTCGGTCTGCCGACCGGGCTGCTGCGGGGGCGCCCACTGCTGCGTGCTCTCGGTCATCGGGCGCCCTGCGGACGGTCGAAGCGCGCACCCTGCGGGTTCGAGGGCAGCAGGCCGAAGACGATGCCGACGATGCCGACGAAGATCGCGATGATCCACAGCGCGCCCGTCAGGTTCGCGTCGTGCAGGCGGCGCCAGCCGAGGGCGAGCGTCGGGACGATGATCGCGAGGCCCCAGAGCAGGAACAGGATGCCCGAGATGACGAACAGCGCGGACGGCTCGGTGACGGTGGACTGGACGCTGGCCGACGTCGAGGACGACATCGACACGGTCGAGCGCTCGGACGTCGCGAAGCCGATGCCGTACAGGATGCTGAGGACGATGCCGACGATCGCGTTGGCGAGGTACCACCACCAGAACTCACTCCGGCTGGCACGACCGCTGAACGTCGCGTACTTCTTGAAGAAGCGGCCGACGGCCTTGCCGAACGAGATCCCGTACCACGGTGCCCAGAGCGGCGGTTCGCCGTTCGGTCCGGTCGGCGGCTGCTGGCCGTACTGCGGTGTTCCGCCGTACTGCGCTGCGCTGCCGAACTGGGCGTTCGGCTGGTTGTTCGGATCCTGCGGGTACTGGTCGCTCACGTGGTCCCCCTCGAGTGTTGGCCGATGTTCACGGTCAAGTGAACCAGAACTCCTGAGGGGCCGTCAGAACCGGTACCGCGCGTCAGCCCTGCAGCGGACGGTCGTACTGCTGCCCCTGCGGGTTCGACGACATCAGGCCGACGATCAGCGAGAACAGGATGCCGATCGGCGGGATGACGAACACCAGCGCGAGCAGGCCGCTGAGGTTCACGTCGTGCAGCCGTCGCACGGTCAACGCGATGAAGCCGAGCGCGCAGGCCAGGCTCCAGAGGCTGCCGAGACCGTCCGAACCGTCGTCGACGAACGGCAGCACGTTGAACCCGTTGCCGATGATGCCCGCTGCCACCGAACCGATGAGGTACCAGAGCGCCCAGAACCAGTACTCCGACTGGCTGGCCCGGCCGTCGAACCGCACGTACTTCTTCCAGAAGCGCACGAAGGCCTGGGGGAACGGGATGCCGTACCAGGGTGCCCAGAGCGGCGGCTCGGACCTGCCGCCGCTGGGCCGGCCCGGACCGGGCTGCGCGGACTGGGCGTACGGGTCCCGGGTCGGGTACTGGTCGCTCATCGGTGGGTTCCTTCCGGCTGTGGCTGTCGGTCCACACAGAGTGTGGCACTCCCCCGAGCCGGCGAGCGTCATCCGTGCGGACGACTCCTCTCCCGACCGTGCACCTGACCCGACCGTGCGGTCAGGGCAGGAGCGCGAGCTTGCCACCGGGGTGCCCGGACTCGAGCAGTTCCGCCGCCGCCTTCGCCTCAGCCAGCGGGAAGGTCCGCGCCACCGGGACCTCGAGCTGTCCGGCGCCGGCGAGGTCGATGAGCCGCTGCCGCACCGAGTCACGGAACGCCTTGCTGGCCGGCTGTGCGCCGCCCACCGCGGCGATGCCGTCCGATGCGGCCCGCGCCTGCGCGGCGATCGTCACGATCCGTGACCGGTCCGCGACCAACGCGAGCGAGACGTCGACGGCCTCGTCGGTGCCGACGCAGTCCAGTGCCACGTCGATCCCGGACGGTGCGAGGTCACGGACACGCGCCTCCAGGCCGTCGCCGTACGCGACCCATTCGCCACCGAAGCGTCGCACGACGTCCGCACCACGTTCCGACGCGGTGCCGATGACGCGGGCGCCGAGCAGCCGCAGCTGCTGGAGCAGGCTGACGCCGACCGCGCCCGAGGCGCCGTGCACCAGGACGGTGTCGCGCCCCTCGGCGCGGGTGACGCGGAGCATGTCGGCGGCGGTCGAGCCGGCGAGGAGCAGGTTCGCGGCCTCCGGGAAGCCGAGCGACGCTGGTTTCGCGAAGACGTCGGCCGCGGGCACCGTGACCGACTCGGCCCAGCCACCGCTGATGCGGAACGCGAGGACCTCGTCACCGACCGCTCCCCCGCCGGACGCGATCTGCGTGTCGGGGCCGACGGCGGACAGGACGCCGGCGACCTCGTACCCGACGGCGATCGGCAGGTCCGCGGGGTCGCCCTGGCGGGTGTGCTTGGTGTCGGCCGGGTTCATGCCGGCGGCGCGGACGGCGATCGTGACCTCGCCGGGGCCGGGCGCCGGCACCTCGGTGTCGACGGACTCCAAGACTTCGCTGCCGCCGAACCGTGGGGCCACCCAGTGCTTCGTCATGCGGTCGACGGTACGCGTCGCGACCCCGGAACGGACAGGAGGCCCGTCACCAGCTGGTGACGGGCCTCCTGTTCGTGGGTGCTGACGTCGTCAGGCGCGCGCGGACCGAATCCGCTCGGTGAACGCGGCGTGCAGCGGGTGTTCCGCAGCGAGACCGGTGATCTGCGTGGCCACGTCCGCGTCGGACGCATCCGACGCCAGCAGCGCCTGCAGTTCGACGCTCTGCTCGTCGTCCGCGACGTCGAAGCGGAGCGCCGCGGCCATCGCGTCGAGGAGCGCCGTGGGCTCGGTGCCGTCCTCGGCCAGCGCGGCGGCGGGCGAGACGAACCGCTCGTCGCGCGACAGCTTGCGGAGCGGCTGGCGCCCGACGCGGGTCACCGTGTCGGGCAGGTGCGGGTTCTCGAACCGGCCGATGATCGCCTGCACGTACGCGCGGTGCACCTCGGGGTCGAGCTCGTGCCGGCGGATGAGCAGGTCGCTCGTCTCGGCGAGCACGGACTCGAGCTCGGAGCGCACGGCGGGGATCGCGATGGCGTCCGAGATCTTGTCGGCCCCGGCGACGAAGCCGTGGTACGCGACCGTGGCGTGCCCGGTGTTCACCGTGAAGAGCTTGCGCTCGATCGACGCGGCGAGGCCGTCGACGTAGTGCGCGCCGGGGATCTCCGGCTCGTTCCCACCGAACGGCGTGCGGTCGATGGCCCACTCGAAGTAGGTCTCGACGGTCACGTCGAGTCCGCCACCCTCGGGCTGCGCGGGCACGATGCGGTCGACGGCGGTGTTCGCGAAGACGGCCTTGGCCAGGGCGGCGTCGCGGCCGTCCTCGGGCAGGGCGGCGACGATGAACTCGCGCAGCCGGTCCGTGGCGTTCAGCGCGTTCTCGCACGCCATGACGGCGATCGGTGCGGCGTCCGCGTCACGGGCGACGAGCGCGCGCGCGATGACCGGGGCGATGAACTTCAGGACGTTCGGGCCGACGGCACACGTGACGATCGCTGCGGTCGCGATCTCGGCGACCACGCCGTCCTCGTCCTGCGCGCTGTTCAGTGCGCGGAAGTTCGTGACCTCGTGGTCCTGGGCACCGGCCCCGACCTCGTGCACGGTGTACGAGTCGGCCGCTGCCAGGGCATCGATGAGCGGGGCGGCGACGTCGGCGAAGACGACCTCGTACCCGGCCTCGTGGAGCAGGAGCCCGACGAAGCCGCGGCCGATGTTGCCGGCGCCGAAGTGGACGGCGGTGCTGGTGCTCACTCGTTGACCTCGCCGAGGATAGACAGGATCGCAGCGGTGTCGGCGGCGTCGGTGAGCTTCTGGACCTCGTCCTCGTCGGAGAACACGATCGCGATCTTCGACAGGATGTCGAGGTGCTCGTTGTTCACACCGGCGATGCCGACGACGAAGCGCACGGGGTTGCCGTCCCAGTCGATCGGGCTGGCGTAGCGGATGAACGACAGGGCGGACGACTTGATCGCGTCCTTCGCGTCGTTGGTGCCGTGCGGGATGGCGAGGAAGTTGCCCATGTAGGTGGACACGCTCTTCTCACGCTCGAGCATGGCCGGGTAGTAGTCGGCCGTGACCGCGCCCGCAGCCTCGAGGATCTCGGCCGCCTCCTTCATCGCTTCCGACTTGGTCGGCGCGGTGTCCTCGGTGTGGATGCGGATCTGGCTCTCCTGCAGGACGGGCATCGGGGGTTCTCCTTGTGTTGAGGACGAGATGGAGGGGACGGGTCAGCCCCGTCCCCTCCGATACTGCACTTCGTTACTGGTTGTGGCGTTACTGGTTCTTCAGCTGCTCGACGACCTGGTCGTACTGCGGAGCGTTCATGAAGTTGCCGACCGACACGTGCTGCGCGTTCGGGTTCTTCTGCTTCGCGCGGTCCGTCAGTTCTTCCTGCGTGATGATCAGGTCCTCGTCACCGGACAGGTTCGCAATCGCCTTGTTGGAGACCGTGACCCCTTCGATGCCCGCCTTCTTGATCTTGTTGCGCAGGACGCTGGCGCCCATCGCGCTCGAGCCCATGCCGGCGTCGCAGGCGAAGACCAGGTTCTGGACCTTCGTCGCCGTCGCCGTGCTCGCCGAGCCGACGCCGCCGAGGGAGGCCTCGGCCTCTTCCTCGTTGGCCGGGGAGTTGTTGCCGAGCAGGCCGGCGGTCGCCGCGTTGACGTCGCGGCCCTTGTTGGCCTGGAGCTTCGCCATGGCGGCGCTCATGTCTCCGTCGTTGCCTGCGGCGCGGTCGCGCTTGCGGGTGGCGAGGAGGAAGAACGCGGCGACCGCGAACGTCACCGCCGCCGAGAACACGACCGACAGGATGACGCCGACGAAGCTGTCACGGGGCGTGTTGCCGAGCACCGCGATGATCGAGCCCGGAGACGCCGGAGCGGTCAGGCCCGAGTTGAAGATGACGTTCGTCAGCACGCCGGTGCCACCACCGAGGATGACGGCGATGAACAGGACCGGCTTCTGCAGCACGTACGGGAAGTAGATCTCGTGGATGCCACCGAAGAACTGGATGATGATCGCGCCGGGAGCGGTCGAACGGGCGATGCCCATGCCGAAGAAGGAGAAGGCGAGCAGGATGCCGAGGCCCGGACCGGGGTTCGCCTCGAGCAGGAAGAGGATCGACTTGCCCGACTCCTTGACCTGGTCGACGCCGAGCTGGTCGAGCACACCGTGGTTGATGGCGTTGTTCAGGAAGAACACCTTGGCCGGCTCGATGAAGACACTGGCCAGGGGCAGGAGGGAGTGCGTGATGAGGAACTCCACCGCGACACCGAGCGCGTCGGCGATACCGGTGAAGACCTTCGACAGCCAGAAGAACCCGGCCAGGAACAACCCGAACCCGAGGATGCCCGCGGAGTAGTTGTTGACCAGCATCTCGAAGCCCGGCTTGATCTTGCCGTCCCACAGACGGTCCATCTGCTTGACCAGGTAGGCACCGAGGGGGCCACAGATCATCGCGCCGAGGATCATCGTCGTGCCGGAGCCGAGGATGACACCCATCGCGAAGATCGAACCGACGACGGCACCGCGGGTCTCGTAGACCATGCGGCCACCCTGGATCGCGATCGCGAGCGGGATGAGGTACGTCAGGATCGGGCCGACGACGCCGACGACGCTCCCGTCGCGGGAACCGCCGAGCGCCGCGACCGGCGTCCAGCCATCCGGGATGAAGAAGGCCGTGATGATGCCCCACGCGATGAAGATCGCGATGTTGGGCATGACCATGCCGGAGAGGAACGTGCCGAACTTCTGAACGGCGACGCGTGCGCCGCCCCGCGACTTCGCGGGTGCGTCGGGCGCTGCAACGGACGACGTTGTCATGTGCGGTGACTTTCTGTGTGGTGGAGCTGCTGCGTGGTGATGGGAGGGGTGGTGCTGGGGGTGGTGGCTCAGGCGGCGTGCACCGCGGACGCGGCAGCGGACTTCGCGGCCGCCGCCGTGCTCGCGGCGAGTGCCGCCGTCGCCATCTCGCGGGCCTGTTCGAGCGTGTAACGACCGAGTTCGGCGCGCACGTCGGCCAGAGCCGCGGGGGTCATCGACAGAGTGGTGGCGCCGAGACCGACCAGGACGACGGCGAGCAGCGGGTCGGCTGCTGCCTCACCGCAGATCCCGACGGCCTTGCCGGCGGTGGCGCCCGCGGTGCCGAGCTGCGCGACGAGGCGCAGGACGGCGGGGTGCCACGGGTCCTGGTAGGACGCGACGGTACCGAGCATGCGGTCGGCGGCCATCGTGTACTGGGTCAGGTCGTTCGTGCCGATCGACACGAAGTCCGCGTTCTGGAAGACCTGCTCGGCCATCAGCGCGAGCGACGGCACCTCGGCCATGACACCAGCGGTGCGGATACCGAGTTCGCGGGCGAGGGTGACGAAGTACTCGGTCTCCTCGGCGTCGGCGACCATCGGGGCCATGACCCAGAGGTCGGCCTCGGTCGCGGCGTCGGCCTGCGCGAGCGCGGTGAGCTGGTCACGCAGGACCTCGGGGTGGTTCCGCAGGGCACGCAGGCCGCGGCGCCCGAGGGCCGGGTTCTCCTCGTCCTTGTCGGTGAGGAACGGCAGGGGCTTGTCGGCGCCGGCGTCGAGCGCGCGCACGACGACCTTCTTGCCGGGGAACGCCGCGAGGAGTTGGCGGTACGACTCGGTCTGCTCGTCGACCGTGGGGGCCTTCGGCGAGTCGAGGAAGAGGAACTCGGTGCGGAAGAGCCCCACGCCCTCCGCACCGAGAGCAACGGCGCCGGCGGCGTCGGCGGGGCTGCCGAGGTTCGCGAGCAGGGGCACGACGTGGCCGTCGGCGAGCGCACCCGCGGTGAGCGGTGCTGCTGCGGCGGCGAGGCGGTCGGCGATGCGCTGGTCGACCTCGGCCACGAGCGCGTCGGACGGGTCGGTCGAGACGGTGCCGGCCACGGCGTCGACGACGACGTGGACGCCGTCGGCCAGGTCGTCGGCGCCGGTCACACCGACGATGGCGGTGATGCCCTTTGCACGGGCGAGGATCGCGGTGTGCGAGGTCGGGCCGCCGTCACGGGTGACGAGCGCCAGGACCTTCTCGAGGTCGAGCAGCGCGGTGTCCGCCGGGGCGAGGTCGCGGGCGACGAGGACGAAGGGGGTGTCCGACTCGGGGACACCGGGGGCGTGCACGCCGCGGAGCTTGGCGATGATGCGCTGGGCGACGTCGTCGAGGTCGGCCGCGCGCTCCCCCATGTAGCCGCCCATGCCGACGAGCAGTTCGCGGAACTGGGCGAACGCCTCGTACACGGCGCGCTCGGCGTTGGTGCCGCCGTCGATGCGGGTGTGCACGTCGTCGAGGAGCGTCGGGTCCTGCGCCATGAGCGCCTGGGCCTCGAGCACGGCCTGTGCGTCGCCACCGGCCAGCTGCCCGCGCTTGTTGAGGTCGTCCGCCACGGCGGCCAGCGCGTCGTGCACGGCCTGCTTCGCGTCGTCGGCCGAGCCCACCAGGGCGTCCTTCGACGGTTCGCCGAGCGGGTCAGCCATCCGGAGCACGGGGCCGTGGGCAACGCCACGGCCGACGCCGGTGCCGAGCAGTTCGGACATTCGAGACTCCTTCATCTCACACGCGCTTGCGGTGGGGTGGATCGTTCGGTGCACACGACACGGGAACGGACCACGCCCGTGCGGCTGAGCAGCACACTACCCCGCTTCGCGTTGACAAACAAACACATCCGGGGATAAAAATACAGAAACAGATGCCCGTTTGCGTCTGGCGGATCGAACGCAGGGGACGACATCGCGGATGTCGTGCCCGAGCTTGTCCGTTCCGTTCCGACCCGAGACGACGAGGTCCGATGTACGCACCAGAACGCCACCAGCGCATCGTCGAGCAGGCGCGCGCGCATGGCCGGGTGGACGTCAAGGACCTGGCCGAGTTGCTCGCCGTCACGCCCGAGACCATCCGCCGCGACCTGACGAGCCTCGAGCGCCGCGGCCTCGTCCGTCGTGCGCACGGCGGTGCGATCCCCGTCGAGCGGATCACCCTGCACCCCGGCGTCGGCGACCGTGGCGGCATCAACCAGACCGAGAAGATGGTCATCGCCGAGGCCGCCCTGGCGGAACTGCCGGAGAACGGCTCGATCATGATCGATGCCGGCACCTCGACCATCTGCCTGGCCGAGCTGCTGCCGACCGACCGCGGGCTGACCGTCGTCACGCACTCGCTCCCCGTCGCCACCGCCGTCGCGAACCGCCCGGGCATCGACCTGCACCTGCTCGGCGGCAACATCCGCAGCGACTCCCTGGCCGGCGTCGGCACCTGGACGCACCAGCTCATCGGCATGGTCAGCGTCGACGTCGCCTTCATCAGCATCAACGGCATCACGCCGGAGCGCGGCCTGACGACCCACAACATGGCCGAGGCCGCCGTGAAGAGCGCGATGATCAAGTCCGCACGACGGAGCATCCTGCTCGCCGACCACACCAAGTTCGGCCGCGAGGAGTTCGGTCGCGTCGCCCCGCTCGCCGCGATCGACACGATCATCACCGACCCCGCCGTCAACCTCGACCTGGTCCGCGAGGTCGAGGCCGCCGGCACCGAGGTCTTCTGGCCCGGCCGACCCTGACCGCACCCCGTTCCCGCCCACCCAGCGCTCGCTAGCATGAGCCAACCACCCATCGACAGGAGTACATCGATGTCCGAAGCCACCCGCACCGTGACCGTCGCCAGCGCATCCGGCCTGCACGCTCGCCCCGCATCCCTCTTCGTCCAGACCGTGACGGCGTCGGGGCACCAGGTCACGATCGCCAAGGGCGACAAGTCCGGGAACGCCGGCAGCATCCTCGCCCTGCTCGGGCTCGGCATCGAGAACGGCGACGAGGTCACCCTCACCGTGTCGGGCGACGACGCCGAGACCACGGCGGACAGCCTCGTCGAGTTCCTCAAGACGGACCACGACGCGGCCTGATCGCGCAGGTCGCGTCCTGCACGCGACCACAGAGCGGACGGGAGGCACGGTGCCAGCTGGCACCGTGCCTCCCGTCCGTCCTTGGGGGCGTCCAGGGCTGTCGGCACCCGCCGATAAGGTGTTCTGCATGACACGCCTGCGCCTCGCATCCGTCAACGTGAACGGCGTCCGCGCCGCCTTCCGCAAGGGCATGGGCGACTGGCTCGCCACCCGCGACGTCGACGTGCTCGCCCTGCAGGAGGTCCGCGCGTCGAGCGACGACCTCGCCGGTCTGCTCGGTGACGAGTGGGACGTCGTGCACGACCCGGCGACCGCGAAGGGCCGGGCCGGGGTGGCGATCGCCTCGCGGCACTCCGCGCAGATCCACCGCGTCGCACTGGGCGCCGACGACTTCGACTCCGCCGGCCGCTGGCTCGAGGCCGACTACGAGATCGGCGGGACGACCGTCACGGTGGTCTCCACGTACGTGCACTCGGGCGAGGTCGACACCCCCAAGCAGGACGAGAAGTGGAAGTTCCTCGACGCGATGACCGAGCGGCTGCCGGCGCTCCGCGAACACAACCCGCTCGCCGTCGTCGTCGGGGACCTGAACGTCGGGCACGACGAGCGCGACATCAAGAACTGGAAGGGCAACGTCAAGCGAGCCGGCTTCCTGCCGCGTGAGCGCGCCTACTTCTCGCGGTTCTTCGGCGCCGACGGCGAACCGGTCGAGGGTGCCGACGGCTCCACGGGCCCCGGGCTCGGATGGGTCGACGTGGGCCGCGCCCAGGCCGGCGACGTCGACGGTCCGTTCACGTGGTGGTCGTGGCGCGGTCAGGCGTTCGACAACGACACCGGCTGGCGCATCGACTACCAGATGGCGACGCCCGACCTGGCCGCCAAGGTCACGGAGTACACGGTCGACCGCGCCGCGGCGTACGACCAGCGATGGTCCGACCACGCCCCCGTGGTCGTCGACTACGAACTCTGACCCTCTTCTCTCGCTTCACCTGACGCACCGGAGCACCACCATGACCAAGACCCGCATCTTCTCGGGCATCCAGCCGTCCGCCGGATCGCTGCACCTCGGCAACTACGTCGGGGCGCTCATGCAGTGGAGGACCCTGCTCGACGACTACGACGCCATCTACTGCGTCGTCGACATGCACGCGATCACCTCACCCCAGGACCCGGCCGAGCTCCGCGCGAACACCCGGGCCACCGCTGCGCAGTACATCGCGTCGGGCATCGACCCGTCCAAGGCGACGCTCTTCGTGCAGTCGCACGTGCCCGCGCACGCCGAACTCGCCTGGGTGCTGAACACCCTGACCGGCTTCGGCGAGGCGAGCCGGATGACCCAGTTCAAGGACAAGTCGGCACGCCAGGGTGCCGAGGCCGCGTCGGTCGGGCTCTTCACATACCCGATCCTGATGGCCGCGGACATCCTGCTCTACGACACCAGGGTCGTGCCGGTCGGCGACGACCAGCGCCAGCACGTCGAGCTCACGCGTGACCTGGCCGGACGCTTCAACTCGCGGTTCGGTGACACCTTCGTCACGCCCGAGGCACGGATCCTGACCGAGACCGCGCGCATCTACGACCTGCAGGACCCGACCAGCAAGATGAGCAAGTCCGCAGTGTCGGACAACGGCCTCATCCGCCTGCTCGACGACCCGAAGCGCACCGCCAAGAAGATCAAGTCGGCCGTCACCGACGCCGAGCGCGAGATCCGGGCCGACCGCCAGGCCAAGCCCGGCGTGACGAACCTGCTGTCGATCCTGTCGGCGTTCACCGGCACCTCGATCGCCGCGCTCGAGGAATCGTTCGCCGGCAAGGGCTACGGCGACCTGAAGGGCGAGGTCGCCGACGCCGTCGTGGCCGAGCTCGAACCGGTCCGCGCCCGCACACTCGAACTCCTCGACGACCCGGCGGAGCTCGACCGGCTGCTCGCCGTCGGCGCCGATCGCGCCGAATCGATCGCGCAGGAGACCCTGGCCCGCGTCTACGACCGCATCGGGTTCGTCCCGCGGTCGCGCGGCTGACCGTGCAGCCCGTCACGCTCGAGTCGGCGCGGGTCCGGCTCGACCTCCCCACCCGCGCCGACACCGCGGCGATCACCGAGGCCTGCCAGGACCCGGAGATCGTCCGGTGGACAACGGTGCCGACGCCGTACCGCGAGCAGGACGCCCGCACCTTCGTCGACGCCCTGGTCGGACCGGGGTGGGCCTCGGACCGCGAGTACACGTGGGCGATCCGACCGGCCGGTTCGACGTGGCTGGCGGGCATCATCAGCTACCGCACGGCCGGTCGTGACCTCGGGTTCTGGCTCGCACCGTCCGCGCGCGGTGCCGGGCTCATGCACGACGCCGTCCGGCTCGTGGTCGACTGGGCGTTCGAGCAGGGCGCGCCGGACGTCTACTGGGAGTGCTACGAGGGCAACACGGCCTCGGCGGCGGTCGCCCGCGCGGCCGGGTTCTCGTACACCGGCCTCGGCGCAGCCCGGGTGCCGGACCGGGACGGCGGCCCGACCACGGCGTGGACCGCACTGCGACGCGCCGACGGTGTTCCCACCTCCGAGCTCCCGTGGCCCAGCGCCTGAACGCGCTCACAACCGTGGTGACGTGTCACCCAACCACCGCCGGTAGGCTCGGCCCGTGAGCGACACGGCACGACCCACCGAGGTCCGGGCGATGCGCCGCGGGCTCGAACTCGCGGCCCTCGGGCCCGCCGTCGGCGACCACGCCCGCGTCGGCGCAGTGATCCTCTCGCCCACCGGTGAGGTTCTCGCCGAGGGGTGGCACAAGGGCGCCGGCACCCCGCACGCCGAGGTCGACGCGATGGCCAAGGTCGATCCGGCACTGCTGCGCGGCGCGACGGCGGTCGTCACCCTCGAACCCTGCAACCACGTCGGGCGCACCGGACCGTGCGCCGTGGCACTGCTCGACGCCGGGATCGCCCGGGTCGTCTACGCGATCGACGACCCCGGAGCCGACGTGCACGGCGGCGCCGACCGACTCCGCGCCGCCGGGGTGCAGGTCGTCTCCGGCGTCCTGGCCGACCAGGCCGAGGCGTTCCTCGAACGGTGGCTGCTCTCGGTCCGGCTCGGCCGACCGTGGGTCACCGTGAAGTGGGCCTCCAGCCTCGACGGGCGCGCCGCCGCTGCCGACGGCACGAGCAAGTGGATCACCGGCGCCGCCGCACGACAGCACGTCCACGAACAGCGCGCCGCCCACGACGCGATCCTCGTCGGCACCGGCACCGTCCTGGCCGACGACCCGAGCCTGACCGCCCGCGGGGACGCCGGCGAACTGCTCGCCGACCAGCCGCTCGCCGTGGTGCTCGGTGACCGCCCGGTGCCGGCCGACGCCGCGGTCCGTCGGCACCCGCGCGGGCTCGTCACCCTGCCCGGACACGACCTGGCCACCTCGCTCGGTGCGCTGCGCGGGCACGGCGTGCACTCGGTGTTCGTCGAGGGTGGCCCCACGGTCGCCTCGGCGCTCATCGCCGCCGGACTCGTCGACGAGTACCTGGTGTACCTCGCCCCGGTGCTGCTCGGCGGACCCCGTGTCGCCCTCGACGACCTGGGGGTGGGAAGCATCTCCGACCGTCGGCGGTTGGACGTACTATCGACCACCAGCCTCGGCCCCGACCTGCTGGTACGAGCCCGACCGCACCGTCCGCAGCACCAGAACCAGCACCAGCACGACCGCCAGCAGCAGCACGACGCGACACCCGGGCTCGGGAACGACGGGCCCACGAACGACCGGAGCACCCCATGACCGATGCGCTGACCTCGCCCACGCCGGGAAGCCCGGTCAAGTTCGAGGTGTCGACGAACGTGCCGACCACCCACGGCACCTTCCAGATGCGCGCCTACCGCGACCTCGTGACGAGCGCGGAGCACGTCGCGATCATCGGCACCCTGCCGGACGGCTCGATGCCGACCGACGGCGCGCTCGTCCGGGTGCACTCCGAGTGCCTGACCGGTGAGGCCTTCGGGTCGCTCAAGTGCGAGTGCGGCCCCCAGCTCGACGCCGCGCTCGACACGATCGCGGCCGAGGGCGGTGTGGTCATCTACCTGCGCGGGCAAGAGGGCCGCGGCATCGGTCTCATCAACAAGCTCAAGGCCTACCGCCTGCAAGAGGACGGTCTCGACACCCTCGACGCCAACCTCGCGCTCGGCCTGCCCGCCGACTCCCGCGCCTACGGCGGCGCCGCGGGCATCCTCGCCGACCTCGGGATCACCCGCGTCCGGCTGCTGTCCAACAACCCGGAGAAGCGCCGCCAGCTCGAGGAGCACGGCATCACCGTCGACTCCCTCGTGCCGCTCGTCGTCGGCATCTCGGCACAGAACGCCGGGTACCTCGACACCAAGCGCGACCGGATGGGCCACCAGCTGCCCGAGCACCTCGAAGCGGGTGCCGGCGCGGGCGCCTGAGCACGCGCCGGCAACGGACGCTGCAGCCAGCTGACTCTGGGCTGATTCGCAGGCAGACGACATCTGTCGTATGATCGGGCTTCCGTCACAAGCGGCCCCCCCTCAGCCGAACGCACCCGATCGGTGCCCGCGCCACCCCGCGCGAACCGATCGGTGTCCGCCGTTTCGGATCCTCGTGTTCCCCGTCGGGAGCACGCAGCACGGAAGACCCCGCACTGTCATGACCGCCGCCCCGGCACCCGCAACCCCCACCTCCGCTCCGGCACCCGCCGGCAACCCGCGCTCCCGCGTCGTCATCGCAAGCCTCGTCGGCACGTCGATCGAGTTCTACGACTTCTACGTCTACGCGACCGCCGCGGTGCTCGTCTTCCCGACGCTGTTCTTCCCGAACGAGGACCCGACGGCCTCGCAGCTGTCCTCCTTCGTCACGTTCGCCCTGGCGTTCTTCGCCCGGCCGGTCGGGTCGATCGTCTTCGGACACTTCGGCGACCGGATCGGCCGCAAGACCACCCTCGTCGCATCGTTGCTCGTGATGGGCACCGCCACGTTCCTGATCGGCTGCCTGCCGACGTTCGACACCATCGGGGTCTGGGCCCCGGTCCTGCTCGCCGTGATGCGCTTCGCCCAGGGCGTCGGGCTCGGCGGCGAGTGGTCCGGCGCGGCCCTGCTCGCGACCGAGAACGCGCCGAAGGGCAAGCGCGGCGTGTTCGGCTCGATGCCGCAGCTCGGTGCCCCGATCGGCTTCCTGCTCGCGAACGGCCTGTTCATCGCGATCAACGCGGCGATGCCCGCCGGCGCAGACGGGACCCCGAACGCCGACTTCCAGGCGTGGGGCTGGCGCATCCCGTTCCTGCTCTCCGCCGTGCTCGTCATCATCGGCCTCTACGTGCGCTTCAAGCTCGTCGAGTCGCCGGTGTTCCGCGGTGTGCAGGAGTCCGGCACGGTCGCGAAGGTCCCGCTCGGCCGGGTGTTCCGCACCTCGTGGCGGGCGGTCATCATCGGCACCTTCGGCATGGTCGCCACCTACGTGCTCTTCTACTTCCTGACGACCTTCACCCTGCAGTACGGCACCACCGGCACCGAGAACAGCCCGCTCGTCCCGAAGGTCGGCCTCGGCTACACCCGTGGCGAGTTCCTGACGCTGCTCATGATCGGCGTCGTGTTCTTCGGCATCTTCACCCCGATCGCCGGGCTGCTCGCCGACAGGTTCGGCCGCCGCAAGACCCTCATCCCGACCACGATCGGCATCGCGCTGTTCGGCCTGACGTTCCAGTTCTGGTTCGCGGCGTCGAGTGGGCCGATCACCGTGGTGACGTTCCTCGTCGTCGGGCTCTCGCTGATGGGGCTGACCTTCGGTCCGATGGGTGCGCTGCTGCCCGAGCTGTTCCCGACGAACGTCCGGTACACCGGCTCGGCCATCGCGTACAACGTCGCGTCGATCCTCGGTGCGTCACTCGCCCCGACCATCGCGTTGGCACTCTGGAAGCCGGACGGCAACATCTTCCTGGTCGGCCTGTACCTGACGATCGCCGCGGTCGTGACCCTGGTCGCGCTGCTCTTCGTGCGCGAGACGAAGTCGAAGGACTTCGCCGACGCCTGATCGGCGACCACCTGACGGACGGGAGGCCCGGTGCCAGCTGGCGCCGGGCCTCCCGTC